>OY968775.1:0-3142693 GCA_963695355.1 uncultured beta proteobacterium | reverse complement strand
TGGGATAAAGGCGGAAACGGCCAAGAGCCGTGACCAGGATACCCGGTTGGTCGGCTCGCTGAGCGCGACCGGAAGTCTTTACCCCAAGGCTGAACTTAGAAAAGCCAATGATTACAATGTGCGACTCCACGCGGGTTCTGAGTTTGTCCTAGCTCGTGAAGGTAAATTAGAAAATACGCTCTACGTCGGTGGGTTGATTGGGAAGCACAAGCAAGTTTACGTAGATCATGATTCTGGACTTGAAAAAACCACCACACTAAGCGGGGCGAACATTTCAAATCGCTACAGCTTTATGACCTTGGGAGGCGAAGCAAAATACAAACACAGAGCAGGCAAGATCGATTTTGGCATTAACGGACAATATGTTCGTTATGACTATGAGGATCCGGTCGTCGTGTCGCAACTCGACCATACCTACTACAAGTTGGGTGGTGATGTCAGCCTGCCCGTGGCTTCCCAGATCAAGCTGGATCTGTCTCTGGATCATTCGGTACGGGATTATTCTTATCGGCATTCGCATGATGCGACGGGCGCATATAAAAGTGCCAGCCCGTTGCTGCTGTATACGTACAACACTGTCGGAGCCACCTTGCGCGACCGTATGTCATCCGAGTGGCTGCTTTATCTGGACTATGATCACTCACAGCGTACCGATGCCTATGTGGGCTACAACGACTACAAGGAAAATAAATTCGGCGTGCGTCTGCTTTACGAGCAGGGAAGCATCAAGGCGAGGTTGGCACTCCATCATTGGGGACGTGATTATCCGAATGGTTTCGCCTTTGACGTTGCGGGTAAAGGAGCGAAAAACTATAGCGGGAATGATCTGAAATTCAAGGCAGAACTAGAGCAGACCAAAAATTCATCGCTATGGACTGAACTTGTTTACAAGGCGCAGCAAACCACCGATTTGCGCTATGATTTTGTTGGTAGTCAGATCATGGCGGGCATGAGTTGGGCGTATTGACGACTTGCCCCGCAACTTCTTGATAACAATGCTGGACAAGGTGTGGTGCATCCATTTTGAGATCAGTTAGACCTCGTATGCGGAAGTGGGCATACGGATATGTGTTTGTAAGGCTTGTCATTTCGACATCTTTTCATCTTTTCGATATCGCCGCACCATTCAAGTCAGCGACCGGCGTGACAGCTTGGTTATGCGTTCAATGTGCCACAGCAGTATGCTTTTATCTGCTTGTTTTATGTGGGGCGTAACCAAATCTCTTGAGTGTTCGTTCGATAGGCGGATTACGTTTCGCTTTGGACACATGAAAAGGTAACCTCCGCTGTCTCGTCCAACAATGCTTTGATTAAGCAATAACCAATAAATGGGTGAGGGTTGTTGGCACAGGCTGGTTTGGGGTAGCTCGGCTGTGGTAAACTCGCGGACTGTTTTTAAGCCTCAATAACTATACAAAACCATGGATCAATTCGCCAAAGAAACTATTCCTGTCAGTCTTGAAGAAGAAATGCGCAAGTCCTATTTGGACTATGCGATGAGCGTTATTGTTGGGCGTGCCTTGCCCGATGTGCGCGATGGTTTAAAGCCTGTTCACCGCCGCGTGTTGTTCGCGATGCACGAGTTGTCCAACGATTGGAATCGCGCTTACAAGAAATCGGCGCGTATCGTTGGTGACGTGATCGGTAAATATCATCCGCACGGTGACACGGCTGTATATGACACCATCGTTCGGATGGCGCAGCCATTTTCGTTGCGCTATACGTTGGTGGATGGGCAAGGTAACTTCGGTTCAGTGGATGGTGACAATGCGGCGGCGATGCGTTATACCGAAATCCGTATGTCGAGAATCGCCCATGAGTTGCTGGCTGATTTGGATAAGGAAACCGTCAACTTGGGCCGAACTATGATGGCTCTGAGCATGAGCCATTAGTATTTCCCGCACGCTTCCCGAATTTATTAGTGAATGGCTCATCCGGTATTGCGGTGGGTATGGCGACCAACATTCCACCACACAATTTGAATGAAGTGGTCGATGCGTGTTTGGCGTTGCTTGCCAATCCTGACATGGATATTGAGCAACTGATTGAGATTATTCCCGCACCGGATTTTCCGACCGCTGGTTTTATCTACGGCTTGGCTGGCGTAAAAGAAGGCTATCGCACCGGGCGTGGTCGGGTGGTGATGCGTGGTCGCACGCACTTTGAAGATATAGATAAGGGCGGCACGCGCCAGGCCATCATCATTGACGAGCTGCCGTACCAAGTGAACAAGGCCAATTTGCTGATTAAGGTCGGCGAGTTGGTGCGCGAAAAACGTCTGGAAGGCATTTCCGAAATTCGCGACGAATCAGATAAGTCTGGTATGCGCGCTGTCATCGAATTAAAGCGTGGCGAAAATGCCGATGTGATTCTGAACAAGCTGTACAAAGATACCCAATTACAAGACAGCTTTGGTATCAACATGGTTGCCATCATTGATGGTCAGCCAAAATTGCTTAACCTCAAGCAGGTGATTGACGCGTTCTTGCGTCATCGCCGTGAGGTGGTGACGCGTCGCACCGTATTTGAATTACGCAAAGCGCGTGAACGCGGCCATGTGTTGGAAGGCTTGGCGGTGGCGTTGTCTAACGTGGATGATATTGTCGCGCTGATTAAAGCGGCCGCAAGTCCTGCCGATGCTAAGCGCGATTTGATGGCGCGCGCATGGCGTTCTTCATTGGTAGAAGACATGTTGAGTCGGGTGAGTGATGCATCGCGCCCGGATGGTCTCATGCCAGAATTTGGTTTGACTGGATCAGGCAAAGATCGTGGCTATCATTTGTCCGATGCGCAAGCGCAAGCGATTTTGGAATTGCGTTTGCAGCGTTTGACCGGGTTGGAGCAAGACAAGATCGTTGGCGAATATCGTGAAGTGATGGACAAGATTACTGACTTGCTGGACATTTTGGCAAAACCAGCGCGTGTGACGCAAATCATCCACGATGAGTTGGTCGCAGTGAAAGCGCAGTTCGGTGACAAGCGTCGCAGCGAAATCATTACACACACACAAGATATGAGCATGGAAGACCTCATCGCACCGGAAGATGTAGTGGTGACGTTATCGCATGGCGGCTATATGAAGGCGCAAAAGCTCGAAGAATATCGGGCACAAAAACGCGGTGGTCGCGGCAAGCAAGCAACAGCGACTAAAGAAGACGATTTCATCGACAACTTGTTTATCGCCAATACGCACAATTTCATTCTGTGCTTTTCTAATTTAGGTCGGGTACATTGGCTCAAAGTTTATGAAGTCCCGCAAGGCAGCCGCATCTCGCGTGGCAAGCCGATTGTGAATTTGTTGCAACTGGAAAACGGCGAAAAAATTAACGCGATTTTGCCAGTAGCGGAATTTGTTGAAGATAAATTTGTATTCTTCGCTACCTCTAATGGCACGGTGAAGAAAACTTCATTGATTGATTTCTCACGTCCGATGAAGCGCGGCATCATTGCCATCAACCTAGATGAAGGCGATTTCTTGATTGGCGTTGCAATCACCGATGGCAAGCATGATGTAATGTTGTTCTCCAATAGTGGAAAAGCAGTGCGCTTTGATGAAAACGATGTGCGCGCAACCGGTCGTGCATCGCGCGGTGTACGAGGTATGAAGTTGGCAGCGAAGCAAAGTGTTATTTCATTATTGGTCGCAGAAAACGAACAGCAAAGCGTGTTGACCGCAACCGAAAATGGTTTCGGTAAACGCAGCCCTATCGCTGAATACACCCGCCACGGACGTGGTACGCAAGGCATGATCGCGATTAAGACTTCTGCGCGTAACGGCACAGTGGTTGCCGCAACATTGGTCAATGCCGATGACGAAATTATGTTGATTGGCACGAGTGGTGTGTTGATTCGTACGCGTGTGAAAGAGATTCGAGAGATGGGTCGCACGGCACAAGGCGTGACGTTGATGAATATGGAAAAGGGCGAAAAATTAGCAGGATTGAGTCGCATCGCTGAGCCGGAAGAAGAGGCGGAAGAGTAGCCCTTCATTGTTCTCGATATCTTTAAAAAACTTGGAGTAAGACAGCATGACGATTTATAACTTCAGCGCAGGACCGGCAGTGTTGCCTAAGGAAGTGTTGCAACAAGCGCAGGCAGAAATGCTCGACTGGCATGGCAGCGGCATGTCGGTGATGGAAATGTCACATCGCGGCAAGGAGTATATGGGCATTCAGGCACAAGCCGAAGCCGACTTGCGCGAGTTGATGGGCATCCCTGCCAATTACAAAGTGCTGTTTCTGCAAGGCGGAGCGAGTCAACAATTCGCCATGGTTCCGATGAATCTGCTGCGTGGCAAAACTTCAGCCGATTATTTGAACACCGGAGAGTGGTCGAAAAAAGCCATCAGCGAAGCCAAGAAATTTGGCAAGGTGAATGTGGTTGCGGATAGCGCTGATAAAAACTTTTCATACGTGCCGGATTTTGCGACTTGGAAATGCGATGCCAATGCCGCGTATTTGCACATCACACCTAACGAGACGATAGGTGGTGTGGAGTTTGATTGGTTACCTAATTGTGGTGATGTACCGTTGGTGGCTGACATGTCTTCTAACATTTTGTCGCGCAAGATTGATGTCTCTAAGTTAGGTTTGATTTATGCAGGTGCGCAAAAAAATATCGGGCCAGCAGGTTTAACCATCGTCATCGTGCGTGATGATTTAATCGGACAAGTGGTTGCGGGAACCCCCACCATGCTCGATTACAAGACGCACGCGGAAAATGATTCGATGTACAACACGCCACCGACATTTGGTATCTATGTTGCAGGATTGGTATTCCAAATGTTGAAACGCAATGGTGGTATATCGGCAATGGAAGCAAACAATATCGCCAAAGCAAATCTACTCTATGCGGCAATCGATAGCAGCAACGGTTTTTATAACTGCCCCGTAGCGAAAACGAATCGTTCGCGTATGAACGTGCCATTTACTTTGAAGGACGCGAATTTAGATGGCGACTTTGTAAAGCAAGCTGATTCGCGTGGCCTGTTGCAACTCAAGGGACACCGCTCGGTGGGTGGTATGCGAGCTTCAATTTACAATGCGATGCCTTTAGCGGGTGTGCAAGCGTTGGTTGAGTTCATGGCTGAATTTGCAAAGAGAAATTGATAGGCAGAACGGATAAAAAATGGCCACTCCCTACCGCATTCTCACGCTGAATAAAATTTCTGCTCAAGGGCTGAAACGTTTCCCCGCTAATGCCTATCAGGTCGGCAATGACATTGCTGAACCTGACGCAATTTTGGTGCGCTCGCAAGTGATGCATGACATGGTAATTCCTTCCAGCGTCAAAGCCATTGCGCGTGCGGGTGCGGGAACGAATAATGTGCCGGTAAAGAAAATGAGTGAGCGCGGTATACCGGTGTTCAATGCTGCAGGTGCCAATGCCAATGCAGTGAAAGAGCTAGTGATTTTGGGTATGTTGTTGGCGGCACGCAACATTGTGCCTGCGCTCAACTTTACCGCAGGCTTGCAAGGTGATGATGCTGCGCTGCATAAGCTAGTTGAAGAGGGTAAAAAGAATTATGCGGGCATAGAGTTGCGTGGCCGTACTTTGGGCATTATCGGTTTGGGTGCGATTGGTCGTCTGGTTGCGGACACGGCGCTAGGCTTGGGTATGAGCGTGTACGGCTATGATCCGGAGATCACTGTCGATGCCGCGTGGAGCTTATCTGCACAAGTGAAAAAGGCGCATAGCGTTGAAGAACTGCTCAAGCATAGTGATTTCGTCACGCTGCATGTGCCTTTGCTGGATGCAACGCGCGGTTTGATTAACGCGCAGCGTGTGCAAGCGATGAAGCCAGGCAGTGTGCTGCTTAATTTTTCTCGCGATGCCATCGTGGATACGGATGCGGTGTTGGCGAGTTTACAGAGCAAACATTTGCTCAGTTATGTGTGCGATTTTCCTGCACAAAAATTGCAAGGTCAGCCAAATGTTGTGACGCTGCCCCATCTCGGCGCATCGACTGAAGAGGCGGAAGAGAATTGCGCGGTGATGGTGGTCGATCAAGTGCGTGAGTATTTGAAGCATGGCAACATCACGAATACGGTGAATTTCCCTACCTTGGTCATGCCACGCGAATCGGCATTCCGCATTGCGATTGCGAATAGCAACGTGCCGAATATGTTGGGGCAAATTTCAACCACGCTGGCTGCGGCAGGCATCAACATTCACAACATGATGAATAAATCACGCGGTGAAATGGCCTATACCTTGGTGGATACCGACAGCCAAACACCTGCTGCGCTGATTGCGCAGTTGGCTGCTATTCCAGGCGTGTTGATGGTTCGCGACTTACCCTTTCCTGAAGTAGTGTAAATAGATAATGAGTGAGCAATTAAAAAAGTTGCGTGAGCAGATTGATGGCTTGGATGACCAGCTATTGCAGCTAGTTAATCAACGCGCGGGATTGGCGCAACAGATCGGACATCTCAAAGAAGATGGCACAGTGTTGCGCCCGGAGCGTGAAGCGCAAGTGTTACTTCGTCTGCAAGCCAATAATAACGGACCTTTGAGCAATGCTGCGGTGACGCAGTTATTCACTGAAGTGATGTCGCAATGCCGCGCGTTGGAAGCGAAAATGTCGGTTGCATATCTCGGTCCGATGGGTACATACACCGAGGAAGCCGCTATCAAACGCTTTGGTCAGGCGGCAGAGCGATTTGCCGTGACCTCAATCGATGAAGTGTTTCGTGGAGTGGAATCAGGCAGAGTAAATTTTGGCGTTGTGCCAGTGGAAAATTCCACCGAAGGCGCGGTGGGTCGCACGCTGGATTTATTGCCGAGCAGCCAATTAAAAATTTGCGGTGAAGTGTCGTTGCCTATTCACCATTGCTTGTTAATCAAACCGGGCGCGTTATTTGACGGGCGTATCCGCGAGGTGGTTGCGCATCCTCAAGCACTCGCTCAGTGCCAAAATTGGCTGAATGTAAACTTTCCGCACATTGCACGTATTCCTGTTTCGAGTAACGCGGAAGGCGCGCAACTTGCCGCGAATGATCCCGCCAAAGCAGCCATTGCTGGCGAGCAAGCAGCCGTGTTGTTTGGCTTGGATATTTGGGCGCATAGCATCGAGGATGATCCACGCAACACCACGCGCTTTTTGGTGATTGGCAATCAGGAAGTCGCGCCATCAGGTCGCGATAAAACTTCGCTGGTGATGGCAACGACAAATCGTCCCGGTGCGGTGCATGATTTGCTCACACCGTTCGCCAACAATAATGTGAGCCTCACCAAACTAGAATCACGTCCGAGCCGAGCAGGTATGTGGGAATACGTGTTCTACGTTGACATCGAAGGTCATCAAACCAACGCGAAAGTGGCTGCCGCACTGAATGAGCTAAAGCAGGCTTCTGCTTTCGTAAAGGTTTTAGGCTCTTATCCTGTTGCCGTTTAGTGCGGCACATCTACTCAAATTTTCACTATGAACTATTCTGAACTAGCACCTCAATACATTCGCGCCATTGCGCCATACCAGCCCGGCAAGCCTATCTCAGAACTAGAGCGTGAACTGGGTATCACGGGTATCGTGAAATTGGCTTCCAATGAGAATCCCTTGGGGGCGAGTACCAAGGCGATTGCGGCGGCGCGTGCGGCGTTGGATGACATTAGTTTGTATCCTGACGGCAATGGCTTTGCTTTGAAAGACGCACTGGTGCAGCGTTACGGCGTAGCGCTCAATCAGGTTTTTTTAGGCAACGGCTCTAACGATTTATTGGAATTAGCGGCACGTGCTTTTTTGACAGTGGGCGATAAAGCCGTTTATTCGGATCATGCTTTTGCCGTGTATCCGCTGGCAACGCAAGCGGTAGGCGCAATCGGCATCAGCGTTGCAGCAAAAGATTTTGGTCATGATTTGGACGCGATGCGGGCTTCTGCCGTGAAAAACAATGCAAAAATAATTTTCGTTGCTAATCCGAATAATCCAACAGGGACATTTTTATCGGGTGATGCGCTACTAGCATTTTTGCGTGCGTTACCGCAAAACATTTTGGTGGTGCTGGATGAGGCTTATAACGAATATCTGCCTGTAGAAAATCGTTATGACAGCGTTGCTTGGCTGCGCAAGGGTGATGCCGAAGGCATCGGGCACCCAGCGGCGTCCCCTTTACGGGGGCTGAAAGAATTTCCTAATCTGATTATCTCGCGCACCTTCTCCAAGGCTTATGGTTTGGCCTCGTTGCGCGTGGGATATGCCTTGGGCAGTGCGCAAGTGATGGACATGCTCAATCGTGTGCGTCAACCGTTTAATGTCAACAGCGTGGCACAAGCGGCAGCAGTGGCGGCGTTGCAGGATGACGATTTTGTGCGGCAAACATTTGAGTTGAATCAGCGCGGCATGGTGCAGATCACCGATGGTTTGCGCAAATTGGAATTGGACTACATTCCGTCCTTTGGAAATTTTGTGAGTTTCAAAATTGCAGATGCGATGCGCGTGTATCATCGTTTGTTGGAATTGGGCGTGATCGTGCGTCCGATAGCCAATTATGCGATGCCCGATTATTTGCGCGTGAGTATTGGTTTAGAAGTTGAGAATGAAAAATTTTTGTCTGCCTTGCAGCAGATCATTGGAGAAGCAGCATGATTATCGTAATGGGAAAAGATGTAACGGATGAGCAAATCGGCGCGGTGGTCAAACGCTTGGAAACAGCGGGATTGCAGGCAAATATCTCGCGCGGTATCGAACGCACCGTCATTGGCGCAATCGGCGATGAACGTCCATTGACTGAAGAAATGTTCACACCGCTACCGGGTGTGGAATCGGCAATGCATATCGCCAAACAATACAAAATAGTCTCGCGTGAATCGCACAAACAAAATACCGTGGTGGATATCAGCGGCGTGTCGCTGGGCGGCAATCAGATTCAAATTATTGCGGGGCCTTGCTCAGTAGAAACCCAAGAACAAATGGACTTATCCGCCAAGTTTGTCAACGAAGCAGGCTGCCGTTTGATGCGAGGTGGAGCATTCAAACCCCGCACTAGTCCTTATACTTTCCAAGGCAAGGGCGCGGAAGGCTTGGATATGTTCCGCAAGGCAGCGAGCCAATACAAGTTGCCCATCGTCACCGAATTGATGGATGCGCGCCAGCTGGATCTATTCCTTGAGCATGATGTCGATGTGATTCAAATCGGCACGCGCAACATGCAGAATTTCGACTTGCTCAAAGAAGTCGGGCGTATTAACAAGCCAGTGATTTTGAAGCGTGGTATGTCCGCAACAATCTCGGAGTGGCTGATGGCGGCGGAATACATCGCGGCAGGGGGCAACCACAACATTATCTTCTGCGAGCGCGGCATCCGTACATTCGAGACTTACTATCGCAATGTGTTGGATGTCACCGCGATTCCTGTATTGAAAAAAGAAACACACTTGCCGGTGATTGTGGATCCATCACATGCGGGTGGTAAGGCATGGATGGTGGCGGCGTTATCGCAAGCGGCGATTGCAGCAGGCGCGGACGGATTGTTGGTCGAAATGCACCCGAATCCTTGTGAAGCATGGTGCGATGCCGATCAGGCGTTGACTCCACAGGAATTAAAAACTCTGATGGGAACGCTGGGTGGCATTGCGAAGGCGATTGGACGCACGCTGTAGGTTCGACATGAACGAGCAAGAGCGCAAGGTGATGATTCAGGTGACGTTCAACACCGTCGCCAGTGGTTACGACAACCATGCGTTGCGATACTTTGCGGATAGCGCGAAACATCTCGCCGACTATTTGAGTTTACACGGCGATGAAACGTTGCTTGATGTGGCGACGGGGACAGGCAGTAATGCGCTGCTACTGGCGCAGCATCTTCCTTATGGGCATGTAACAGGCATTGATTTTTCAGGGGGCATGCTCCAACAGGCGCGTGCCAAAGCCGAGCTTGCTACTATCCATAATGTGGATTTTGTTGAGATGGATATGCAGCAATTATCCTTCTCGGATAATGCGTTCAATGTGGCGACGTGTGCCTTCGGAATTTTCTTTGTGGAAGATATGGAAGGGCAGTTGAAGCATATTGTCAGCAAAGTGAAGGCTGGCGGAAAGATTGCCGTTACCTGCTTTTACGACAACGCATTTTTGCCGTTGATCGATTTATTTTTTCAACGCATTGCACAATTCGGCATTGAGAGACCACCTCTCGCGTGGAAGCGGATTTCGACAGAAGAAAAATTAAGCGCGTTGTTTCAAGCTGCAAGTCTCAGCGAGATTAAAGTTCAGCGAAAGAATGTTGGTTATTACTTGAATAGCGCAAATGAATGGTGGGACTTGATTTGGTACGCGGGCTTTAGAGCGTTGGTCAATCAACTGTCTCAGCAACAACTAGAAAAATTCAAAGCAGAACACTTGGCAGAAATTCAGTCGCTTGCTACAACAGAAGGCATTTGGTTGGATGTTGAAGTGCTGTATGCGATTGGTATTAAAACGTCTTAGTTTAGTAGGATTAAAATGCCTACTCATACAAGGAGAAAGTCATGCGATTAACTTATGCGCCACTTAAATTAACCAATCTCTTTAACCGTCAAAGCGTAGAGGTCTGCGCCCTAGTGGATACGGGGGCAACATTTATGTGCGTTTCGGAAGAGGTGGCTTTGCAACTCGGTTTTGACATTAGTGAGGTGAGCCAGCAGGTGGTCACCTTGGCGGATGGACATCAACGCAAAGTACCTAAAATTGCGCCTATCGAGATTAGGTTTGGTAATCGCAGCTACGTTACTGAAGCCGTTGTGTTGGGTGATGAATCGTTATTGGGGGTTATCCCGATGGAGGCGATGGATTTGATAGTTGACCCGCGCCAGCAGATTTTAATTGCGAATCCGCAGCATCCTAATTATCCCGTTGCTTTGGCAAAGTAAGTCTGTCGATATAGTCATGTGAAAGGAGTGCCGCATGTTACAAACTATTGAAGTTGAAATTGATGCGAGTGGGCATATTCACCCGCTTGAGCCACTTTCTTTTACGCCTTTTGGTCGAGCGTATTTGACTTTGTTGCCCGCTGTGGCAGCGTCAAATACAAATCAATCAGCATCGGGGAGCGCGGCGCAGGCGTTGAAATTATTGACCTCTCTGCGTTTTGCTAAACGACCTGTTGCTGACTTGGACGAAGTTCAGCAGCGTATTAACAACCTGCGTAATGAGTGATCAGCTTGATATGGAGTCAACTCCACACTTCAAAAAAATCGTAATTTTCGGCGTTGGACTCATCGGGGGGTCGTTTGCATTGGCATTGCGTAAAGCCAATGCAGTCGGTGAAGTGGTGGGCTTTGGACGTAGCTTAGAGACGCTGCAACAAGCGCAACAACTTGCCATCATTGACCGCATCGGGCAAGACATTGCGGCAGAAGTGTGCGATGCAGATTTTATTTTGTTGGCAACGCCTGTTGGTCAAATGGCGGAGCTGATGGCGCGTATTGCACCGCATCTTGGATCACACACACTCATCACCGATGGCGGGAGTACTAAGGGTGACGTGGTGCGCGAGGTGTACGTTCAACTCGGCTCTAAGGCGGCGCAATTCGTTCCCGCGCATCCTATTGCGGGAGCAGAGCAGAGTGGCGCGGCGGCGGCGCGTGCCGATTTGTATGTGGGTAAGAAAGTGGTGCTTACGCCGCTGCCAGAAAATAGTACCGATGCCATAGCGCGTGTGCGCCAGGCTTGGGAATTATGTGGTGCTGTGGTGAGTGAATTAACGCCCGCTCAACACGATGAAATCTTCGCAGCGGTGAGTCATTTGCCGCATCTGCTTTCGTTCGCATTAGTGCATGATTTGGCGCAACGTGATAATCGAGACCAGCTGCTATCTTTTGCCGCCAGTGGCTTTCGTGATTTCACCCGCATCGCTGCCAGCTCACCGGAAATGTGGCGCGACATCTGCTTGGCGAACCGTGAAGCATTGCTGAAAGAATTGAATGCCTACATTACCGAATTAAATCGGATCAGCGCGGCACTGTCGGCGAGTGACGCTGCACAACTGGAAAGAATTTTCCGAGATGCACGTGAACTACGAGCTGCATGGTCAGAGAAAAAGTAATGAATCAAATTTCAACCAGACAATGGTGGTATTTGATCATCGCCATCGCGGTGATCTGGTTTTCCAATCTCGAATACCGCATCCTGATTAAGCCCGACGAAGGTCGCTACGCCGAGATTCCGCGCGAGATGGTGGCGAGCGGAGATTGGACGACACCGCGCCTGAATGACATCAAGTATTTTGAAAAACCGCCGCTGCAATACTGGGCAACTGCGGTCGCATATGAGGTGTTTGGCGAACACCAGTGGACTTCGCGCTTGTGGGTCGGACTGACGGGCTTCTTCGGAATTGTTTTGGTGTGGTTTGCCGGGATGCGTTTGTTCGGGCGGGAAGCGGCTGCCTATTCCGCCATGCTATTGGGCAGCAGCTTGTTGTATGTGCTGATCGGACACGTCAACACGCTGGACATGGGCGTAACGTTTTTCATTTCGCTGGGAATACTCTCTTTTCTGATTGCCCAAGGTGAAAGCGAAGCAAAGACCCAGCGTAACTGGATGTTACTTGCTTGGGCTGGAATGGCACTCGCTGTATTAAGTAAAGGCTTAATGGGAATCATTCTGCCAGGCACAGCGATATTCATTTACTGCATTGCACAACGGGATTTTTCGGTGCTGAAACGTATGCAATGGTTATCAGGCTTGGCAGTTTTTTTCCTCATCACCGCGCCGTGGTTTTATTTTGTGATGAAAGCCAACCCAGAATTCTTCGACAAGTTTTTTATCTACGAACACTACACGCGTTTTACCACCAAGCAGCATGGTCGCTATCAACCTTGGTATTACTTCATTCCGATATTACTGTCGGGTATGTTGCCGTGGACGTTGTTGATGCTGGATACTTTGTGGCGAACATGGCGTGATAACGTATCGCTGTCCAAGGTATTCAACCCGGCACGTTTCCTGTTGATTTGGACAGTTTTCATCTACCTGTTCTTTACCGTGTCTGGTTCCAAATTGCCATCCTACTTGTTGCCGATATTTCCCGCGTTGGCATTGCTGATGGGCAAACGTATTGCTGAGATGTCTGCACAAACTTTACTTAAACAAATTGCACCCGTTATTTTGTTTGTGGTTGCATTACTTGTGCTTGCATTGAACGTGGGGAAACTCGCCGATACACCGTTACAAAAAGAGCTGTATCCGCAATACACCAGCTGGCTGGTAGTGTCATCTCTGGTGTTGTTGGCTGGATTGCTGGGCAGTATGTGGCTATTGCGTCGTGAGCAAAAAATGATTGCCATCGCAACACTCGCATTCAGCTCGCTGTTATTTGCGCAAATCGGTCTGTCGGGATACAACGTGCTGGCGAGCGAGCGTTCCGCCAAACATATTGCCGCAGCGATTGCGCCACAACTCAAAGCTGGTGTGCCGTTTTATTCCGTAATGGATTATGAGCAAACTTTACCGTTTTATTTGAAACGTACTTTTACTTTGGTGCAGTATCAAGATGAAATGGGGTTTGGTTTAGGGCAAGAACCGCAACGTTGGATACCGACTGTGGAGGAATTCGCACCAGTGTGGGCAGCACAAACAGAAGCCTATGCCATCATCCGTGTACATGATTTTCCGCGAATGCAACAACTGGGCTTGGCTATGCAAATAATCTTTCAAGACTCACAAAATATCGTGGTGAAAAAATTATGAACCTGATTAGCTTTGCGTTAATTTTTACGGGCGTGATGCTCAACGCCACCGCACAGATATTGATGAAGGCAGGAACCAATGCCATCGGCTATTTCGATTTCAGTATGGAAAACATTGTGCCAATAGGCTGGAAACTGGCAACAGAATGGCACATTGTCGCCGCGCTGTTTTGTTACGCGCTGAGCGTGGTGATCTGGATATTGGCATTGTCGCGCGTGCCGGTTAGCATTGCCTTTCCGATGTTGTCCATGGCGTATGTGGTGAATGCAGTCGCGGCTTGGTATTTGTTGGGTGAAGCATTTAACCCAACCAAGCTCATCGGTATGGGTGTAATTACTCTTGGCGTGATTATTATTTCGCGAGCATAAATAACCGCTCGGTCTTAAATGTGGAGTCAACGCTTAATTTTGAAGAGTACCTGATTGGGTAATTTGATTTGGCGAACTGATATTGCGTCAGTAGCCAAGAATCTACCGCATAATTCAGAGAACTTGCCTGTTGACACAATCTGACTCCGCACACTTACAAAAATGACTAATCGCTTTTACTTGGCTATTATCGGGCTGATACTGCTACCGCTCTTTATATTAGCGTATCAATTTGCAACACCTGCCGAAGATGCGGTCATCCTGTATGAGTATGCAAAAAACCTAGCTGGTGATGGTGTGATTACCTATGGTGGTGCGGGTACACCAATCGAAGGCGCAACAGATTTTCTTTGGATGTTGTGTATCGCTGCGTTCAAACGAATAGGGCTCCCTGAGTTTTCTTCAAGCTTGCTACTGAATTTTGTAGGCGTAATGATTTTGATTACGCTGGTGAAATCCGGGAAGGCAAAATTTACGATGGTGATGGGTCTGCTTACCACCGCATATTTATATTCCTCACTACTTGGTTTTAGTACGATATTTTTTTCAGCGGTTTATTGTTGGTGCCTTTACTTGGCATTGAATAAAAAATCCGGCCTCTATTTCTCGATCTTGATACTTTGCCTGATAAGGCCAGATGGAGTGGTTTGGGGCGCGGGACTAGTGTTATTCAGATTTTTAACAGTTCAAGAAAAAGTATCGCGTAAAAAAGAAATGCTAGAGTTTGCAACTCACCTTCTAATTCCTGGAGTAGTTTATTTTTTATGGCGATCTTGGTATTTTTCGGAATGGTTGCCACTTCCATTTCTAGTCAAAGCTTCAGGGCACAGAGATTTATTTGTATTTTGGATTCAATCTTTGAAGGCAGTTGCTATAGCCTTGATACCGGCATTGTTGACGATATTTTTTGTTCAAGATCGTGGAGTTTACTCAAAACGATTATTTATTTATTTTGCTCTGCCCTGCTTGTTTTACTCGGTCATGCAACTGGAGCAAAACATTGGAAATCGTTTTTTAGCACCGATATTTTTCGGATCAATGTTGCTGTTTTCCTACGAAATCAAATCAATTCCTTTGGTGGTATTCGCTTTCGTATCTGCTTTGCTTTCAATACCAACAACTATTCCTAACATAAAGGATATTTTGGATTCTGCCGATGAAAATACATACTATATCTCTCGCGAATTAAGTGGTTTGGAAGGAAAGATGCTGGTAACGGAGGCTGGTCGGTTAGCCTATTATAGTAACTGGTTAACCCACGATAGTTGGGGATTGAATACGCCTAAATACGCGCATAATCCAATTACTAATTCAGACTTAAGGGAAGAAGATTACAATCTGATCGTAGGGCACTGCCAGCTCAATTTATTGAAACAAGCCTTACCTGATCGTGTGTACGAGAATAAAACTTGGGAAAATCAATGTAAAGTTTTAATCTCATACATTCAGTCTGCAAATTACAAGGTATTCTTGGTTCCATTTTTGAAAGAAAATTCATCCAGAATTTCTTTAAGGAAATTTTTGGGTTTGGGTAGCTATGATCTTGCGCGCCGTCGATATGATTTGTACGCAATTTCTCCCACTTATGAAAATTCGTTCGCCTTGGAAAATTTGTTAACGTCACATGGTGGGATTAGATATTCACCTTCCAGTGTAAGCTTTGAGAGACCGTAGTTAATTTCCCATTTTTTTGCAAAGCTTATATATGCCTTCGCTCATTACCAATCTTTCCAGCTGGGGTCGTTATCCGGTGTATTCCTGTGAATTGGAACGCCCAGAGCGATACGTCGATTTGGTTTCCAATGCCCCCAGCCAAATTTCCAGAGGTCAAGGGCGCAGCTATGGAGATGCCGCACTAAATGAAAATGGCCGAGTGCTATTGACCGAGCGTGTGAATCGCTTGCTTGAGTTGGATGTAGAGCAGGGAATTTTACGCGCCGAGGCAGGTATAACCTTGGCAGGAATTTTGGAGGTGATTGTCCCCAGGGGCTGGTTCCTACCCGTTACGCCCGGCACAAAATTTGTTTCGTTGGGGGGTTGTGTAGCAGCGGATGTGCATGGAAAGAATCATCACCACGAGGGCTCTTTCGGTGAGCATGTTCTTAATATCGAGCTTATCTTGGCTGATGGCAGTCGTGCAAAATGTTCACCAACAGAAAATGTGGAATTATTTTGGGCAACGGTAGGTGGCATGGGATTAACTGGCGTTATCGGCGAAGTGTCACTCAAACTGATACCGATACAAAGTTCATTTATGCAAGTTCGTCACCATGCCGCTGGAAATTTGGAGCAGATGTTTCAACTGATGCAAGACGCAACGATAGATGATCGTTATACCGTGGCATGGATAGATAGCATGGCTGGCGGAGCGGGGTTGGGAAGAGGTGTGGTGATGTGCGGACACCACGCGATGAAGGGTGAATTGCCAAGCATTTCCCAGCTCGCGAGCAAAGCAAAAAGTGAACGTGCCATCCCATTTGACTTCCCTTCTTGGATGCTAAATTCCTTGAGTATCTCTGCGTTCAATGCATTGTATTACCAACGAGAGGGCGGAAAACGCAAGCCATCTTTAAGCGACTACGACTCTTATTTTTATCCGCTGGATGCAATTGGCCAGTGGAACCGCATGTATGGCAAGCGTGGTTTTGTTCAATACCAATGCGTCATTCCTGATAGCAACGCATTCGACGGTATCAGAGCGTTATTGCAAAAATTATCCGATAGTCGCCGCCCGTCTTTTCTTGCAGTGTTAAAACGATTGGGCGCGGAGGGTAGGGGATTGCTTTCTTTCCCGATGGCAGGTTACACACTCGCACTGGACTTGCCGATTCGTGACGAAGGGTTATTCGTGTTGTTAAAAGAACTTGACGAAATCGTTCTTCGCTATGGAGGGCGGGTGTATCTTGCCAAAGATGCGCGTCTTTCTGCCAATTCATTTCGTGCTATGTATCCGCGTTATGACGAATGGCTCAAGATCAAACAGCAAATCGATTCTGAAAATAAATTCAGTTCCAGTCTATCGCGGCGTTTGCGAATAAATGAGAATGCAAGATGAGTGACGCGGTCCTGGTATTGGGTGCCACCTCAGCCATTGCACGAGCCACGGCTGTGGCGTTCGCCGCACGAGGTGATGCCTTGTACTTGGCTTCACGAGACGAAGACGAATTGCGGCGCATCTCAGCTGACCTACGATTGCGCTTTGGGGTTGAAGTGCATTTTGGATTTTTTGATGCGGAAGCAACGGAGACGCATGAGGCATTCTTCAAGTCCGTTATTCCCGTGATGCCAAATCTTTCCGGTGTGGTGTTGGCTTGCGGTTATCTCGGCGACCAAATTTCGGCGAGAGATTTCAGCGTGGGTGAAAAAGTCATAGCTGTTAATTTTACGGGTGCAGTTTCTATCCTTGGCATCTGTGCAAATTATTTTGAGTCCTTGCAGCGTGGTTTCATTATCGGTATTTCTTCGGTGGCGGGTGATCGTGGCAGGCAAAGCAACTATGTGTATGGTGCTGCGAAAGGTGCGTTCAGCTTGTATTTACAAGGATTACGCAACCGTCTGTGTCCTAGTGGCGTGCGGGTCATCACCATCAAACCTGGCTTTGTGGATACCGCGATGACGTATGGTTTGCCCGGATTATTTTTAGTTGCTTCACCGCAATCGATAGGCGAGCGTATTGTAGGTTCGTTAAGAAAATCAGTAGATGTAGTTTATCTTCCGTGGTTCTGGCGTTATATCATGCTAATCATTAAACATATCCCGGAACCAATTTTCAAACGGATGAAGTTATGAACGGGGGGGAAGCGGACAAACTCATCATCGCAGCATTCGATTTTGACGGTACGCTGACGCAGCGCGATACGTTGTTTCCATTTTTACTTCATGTTGTTGGATGGGCTGTATTTATTCGTAACCTATTCGTTCTTGCGCCAACACTAATAGGCTATGTACTAGGTATGATACGCAATGACATCGCCAAGGAGCGTGTTCTTAATCGTTTTTTGTCAGGCATGAGTCTCGCCGATTTGCAAAAAAAAGCTGAGCAATTTGCCGAGGTTACTGTGCCAAAACTACTTCGCCACGAGGCCATACAACGCTTTGGGTGGCACAAGGGGCAGGGACACCGTTGTGTTGTTATCAGTGCCTCGTTAGAGCTTTACCTGCGACCTTGGGCAATCAAAGCAGGTTTTGATGATGTGATTGCTACACATTTGGATATACAAAAGGATGGCCTTGTCACTGGGAAATTGGCCGGAAAAAATTGCCACGGTACCGAAAAGGTCAAACGACTTGAAGTATTGTTAGGTAGTAAAGATGGCTACACCGTGTATGCGTACGGTGACAGTAAGGGGGACAGAGAATTACTCTCGCTCGCCGACTTTGCCTATTATCGAAAATTTAGTTAGCAATAAGATGAAAAAACTGCTCGATCTAATACGCCTGATGCGCCCCTACCAGTGGGTGAAAAATGTTTTCGTATTTACCGGTCTGCTATTTGGCCACGCTTGGAGTGATGCTAATCTGGTTGTCAACGCGGCGACGGTATTTGCTGCGTTCTGCTTGCTTTCCAGTGCGATTTACACGTTCAATGACATTGTGGATATCGAACAAGATAAACAGCATCCAAAGAAATGTAACCGCCCATTGGCTGCCGGATTGGTGTCTGTCCCTGCGGCACTTGTGCTTGCTGTTTTATTGGGTGTAACAGGCTTGGGTTTGGCATACAGCGTATCTACGACGGTACTGGTTATCTTTTTTGGTTATGCGTTGATGAACATTGCTTATTCACTCCGCCTAAAGCATGTCGTGATTCTGGATGTATTTATTATCGCCACAGGTTTCATGCTACGTATCCTTGCCGGTACGCTGGGGATTGGTATTCCGCCATCGCAGTGGCTGCTGTTGTGTGGACTGATGGTGACGCTGTTTCTCGGTTTTACCAAACGCCGTGCGGAAATTATTGCGCTGACCAATGATAAAGCGTCGCATCGTAAAGTGCTGGAGCATTACAGCCCCGTGTTGTTGGATAAAATGATAGGTGTAACTGCTGCCGGGTTGATTATGAGTTACAGCCTGTACACCATGAACGCCGACACGATGCGCATTCACGGTACTGCCAATCTAATCTACACCGTACCTTTTGTTATGTACGGGGTGTTTCGCTATATTTACCTGCTGCATCATCAAAGTCGTGGTGGAGATCCTTCCCATGATCTGGTGCGTGACCCTCATTTGTTCATTGTAGTGGGAGCATGGTTGCTGGCTACGATATTGTTGATTGCATGACTCACTCAGTTCTGAGCGGATGGCGTTTCCGAGCAATGTTGCTGATTGTGTTGTTAAGTGCAGTTGGCTATTTGCTGTTCTCTATATGGGGTGGTTGGCGTGAGGTAGTTGAGGCTATCTTCCGCGTTGGCTTTATTGGCATACTCATCGCCCTTACACTTTCGCTGGTGAATTACGGATTACGTTTTGTACGTTGGCAAAAATTTCTTGGGCTGCTTGGACATCAAATTTCATTTCGGGAGAGTTTGCGTATTTATATCGCGGGATTTGGCCTGACCATCCTTCCAGGAAAAGCAGGCGAAGCCATTCGCAGCGTGTTTCTTAAGCATCACGGTGTGACGTATCCAGAAAGCCTCGCAGCCTTTTTCTCTGAGCATTTCTCCAATCTCATCAGTATGCTGTTGCTCGTTTCCATCGGATTGTGGGTATATCCACAAGTGCAGGTAATCGTGGCGATTTTGGCAGGATTGATTTTGGTAGTGTTAGTGATACTCCAAAAAATTCGATGGCTAAAAATGCTGGAATCGTTTGCGCGGCAGAAGTTGCCTGGTCGTGTGGGAGAGCTGGTAGCTCACGGCATTGAGATTGTGCTGCATTCCGGGCGTTGCTTTAGATTTCCCGTGTTGCTGCTTGGCATTGCATTAGGGTTAGTGGCGTGGGGAGCGGAAGGCTTGGCTTTTTACTTCATCATGCATACGCTCGGCACTGACATGTTAATTCAGGTTGCTTTGTTCATTTATGCTTTTTCCATGTTGGTTGGCGCAATTAGCTTCTTGCCGGGCGGTCTTGGTGGAACGGAAGCCACCATGATTTCATTGCTCATTCTGAACCATGTCGCTCAACCACAAGCCGTTGCAGCAACTGTCATAATTCGTTTAGCTACACTTTGGTTTGCCGTTGGACTTGGCGTTATTTCGTTAGTGTCGATTGAACGGAAAAAATAGATTGGTGCGGTTGGATAAGCACTAAGCAAAACTTCTCTGCACTGCTGCTTATTTTGCGACCCGTTAACTGTAAGGGTGCTTCATGTTTGGGCTAACAGAAATAAACCCCCCGGCTCCGCCGGGGGCACTTAATTTTTAACTTTATTATAATGACAAGGAAGCTTAAGGGTGCCTTTGAAAATCAATAGAATTGGTAAGTCAAACCCGTCCCCATAAATAAAATATTACCATTCCACGAATTCGCAGAGCTCCCAACCTTATGTGTTTCAAGTTGAGCGCGAAGCGCAATACTTTTAGTTATAAAAAATTTCCCACCCACTCCCAACAATATACTATTACCAGATGTGTTTAAGTGAACAGCCATTTTCGCTTCTGCGACCTCCCAATGCACAACTCCAACTCGCACAAAACTGTTCAAACGACCATCCCCGACAGGGAAATATCTAATGCCAGAAAGCTGCCACTCCACACTATCAATCTCATTGTGAATATTGTTTCCACTTTTGGTAGTCTTTCCTGAGCTGAAGTATCCAAGCTCTGCATTGGTAAAATCGGCGACCAACAACCCCAAAGAAGTTCGACTGCTAAAGTCGTAGTCTTTACACTTTGTGTATGTTGGAGTTATCCCGTTACAAGCGCCAGAAAACTTGCTGCGCCCTATATCTGTGGCAACGTACAGGCTATCAAAAATTTCTGCCGTGGCAATTGGCGTTATTAGCATTAACAAAAATCCCATGATCAATTTTTTTGTGATTATCATCTTAAAAGTCCTTACGTTGAACTGCGCATTGGTTAAAATTCTACCTTAAGGCTCTTGCAAAACTCCAAACATGAGTTGAACTTAGGCACAAGAAAGCGGTAGAAGTGGGCTGCCATTGCTGGCAAGATTAAGGTTCTGACGACTCAATCCAAGCCCGAAATGAATAGTACGCAACGTAACGGAATCATGCAACGCTGGCGAGTGGTGCAATAGGAATTGTTGCCGGAATTGAAGAGTGAGTTTGGCGCATTGACACCAAAGTTAGAGAAGGTGATTCACACGTTGGAGTGGGTCAGAACAGATGAATTTGTTGTCACGAGCTGGTGTGGGACGGGGCGCCCACCGCATGATCGCGCCGCATTAGCGAGCGCGTATGTTGCCAAGGCCGTGCTTGGGTTGGCGACCACCACTGGACTGATCGAACGACTGACGGTTGATCGTGCCTTGAAACGCATTTGTGGATTTTCGATGTGGAAGAAATTGCCCGGAAGGCCATTTTCTCTCTGACCTTTGCGGAATTTTCAGCCGACGGACTGGCAGCGCTGGCACATGAAGCATTGGTGAAGGAAGCACTCGGCCCGGTTCTGGTGGGACATATCAGCCGAGACGGCACAGCAATCGAGGGTCGCGAGAAACCGGCACGCAAGGTTAGCGTAGCAGAAGCACCGCTCCCGAAGAAACGCGGTCGGACAAAACAAGGTGAAGAGCGGGAAGCGAAGCTGAGCAAGATCGAACAGCAACAGGGCAAGCCATTGATGGAACTGCTCAAGGAGCTTCCCAAGGTATGTGACTGTGGCACCAAGAGTAACGCACAGGGCTACAAAAACAGTTGGAACGGCTACAAGCTACACTTGGATACGGCGGATTGTGACATCCCGGTCAGTGCGATATTGACGAGTGCTTCGATGCACGACAGCTTGGCAGCGATACCCCTGTCATTGATGAGTGCGCAGCGGGTAACCCACTGCTACGATTTAATGGATGCGGCCTATTGCAGCGAAGTGTTGAGAGCACACAGCAGACGTTTGGGGCATGTACCGCTGATTGACCACAACCCGCGCTGTGGTGAGAAGCCTGAGTTCACGCCGAGTGAAGCGCAGCGCTACAAAGAGCGCAGCCAAGCAGAACGGACGAATGCGCGGTTGAAGGATGATTACGGTGGCCGGCATATCCGGGTTAGAGGACATGCCAAAGTGATGTCACACCTGATGTTCGGGATATTGGCACTGACGGCGGATCAGTTGCTCCGCCTGTTGACGTAGTCGAGACCGGAAACAGAAACGGAAGGAAGTAAATCACACCAAAAACCGGTGTGGCGGGTGGACTCAAACCCAGCAGTGACAAATGATGGCTCAAAGCAATGCGAGCCGATGAAAATAACGAAAAAATGACCTGTAGATTCGGTACTGTTTATCCGCAAATCCGTTCGCATTGAGCTTATCGAAATGTGAATGGATTCTTGTGCTTCGACAGGCTCAGCACGAACGGTTATCAAGTTCAATTCGTGCCGGATCAATAGGCAACGTCAATGGATCACATGGGCTGCATGACACGGGGAGTTTTGGAAGAAGCTCACCTTGTAAAGTCCATTACATCATAACTTTTTTCCTTGGTGCTCGTTTTTGCACCGTACGCTCTGCTATAATTCGAGGCTTCGGGGCGTAGCGCAGCCTGGTAGCGTACGTGCATGGGGTGCACGTGGTCGGAGGTTCGAATCCTCTCGCCCCGACCAATTTGTTCAGCAATCATTTTGACGGTTGACGGTTTGCTTCACACTTAGATGCCTGATCAAAACCTACCACTAACGTCGCACATTATTCAACGTAAAGTTGTTATTGCCGCGTGCTTCGGCACTTTTTTAGAGTGGTACGATTTCCTTACTTTTGCTTCGCTTGCAACTTATTTCAGCACGTTATTTTTTCCTCAAGAGAATCCAGTTGCAGCACTGCTGGCTAGTTTAGCTACATTTGGTGTCGGAATGTTAGTGCGTCCTTTGGGGGCGGCTTTGTTTGGTTCATTGGGCGATAAATATGGTCGTCGTCCAATCTTCATTGTTACTATCGTGCTGATGGGGCTATCCACATTTTTCGTTGGATTATTGCCAACTTATGCCCAAGTGGGAATGCTAGCTCCCGCGTTACTATTGCTGCTGCGCCTGTTGCAGGGCTTTTCGGTAGGGGGCGAGATCGGTGGGGCGGCGGTATATTTGACTGAACATGCGCCCGCCAACAAGCGCGGTTTTTATACCAGCGTGTTGCAATTGATGGGACCATTGGGCGTGCTGGTTTCGACTTTGCAAGTGGTGCTGCTGCAATCGAATTTGAGTGCGGAAGATTTTCAGGCTTGGGGATGGCGCGTACCGTTTTTGCTGTCTATCGTGTTGCTGGCGATTTCACTGAAGAGCCGTATCAATATGTATGAATCGCCTGTGTTTGTTCATTTGCTTGAAAAACATGCCTTGGCTAAAGCCCCGTTGCGCGAATGTTTGTCTAACCCCCAAACACTGGGTCGCATGTTATTACTGTTCACCTGTGTTTCAGCAGGCGGTTCGCTGCTGTTTTTTTCCTCGCAGGTGTATGTGAATGTGTATCTCAAGAATGTGGTGAGGCTAGACCCGCAGCTAGCTTCAACCTTGGTGATGTTAAGTACGCTGTTGTTATTTCCACTGACGATTTTCTTCGGCTGGTTGTCGGATAGAGTAGGGCGCAGACCAATATTGTTGGCGGGCTTGCTGCTCGGTTGTTTGGCGATTTTCCCCGTGTTCAAGGGCATCATGCACTACGGCAACCCCACCTTGGAGCGATTTAATCGCGAAGTCCCTGTGGCGTTATATGGTGACGATTGCCACTATGATCCGTTCACTAAAACTAGCAACGATTGTGAGCGCAACCAGGAGATGCTTGCCAAGCTGGGCGTGACCTACAGCCTGCATCCAGCGCAGTTACCCAACACCACATTAGTGCGCATCGTTGATAGTGAAGTAACAGGGTTTGAAGCAAAACAACTTACTGAGACATTAAAGTCCGCAGGTTGGACAGAACACGCTGACCCACAACAAACCAATCGCGTGATGATATTTTTACTGTTGATTGTTTTATTGGTGGCGGTTGGACTCATTACGGGACCACAAACCGCAACGCTGGCTGAATTATTTCCAGCGCGAACTCGTTACACCGCAGTGGCGTTGCCGCATAATCTCAGTGCAGGCTGGATAGGCGGCATGTCGCCGTTTATGATTACCGTGTTGAGTGTAAAAGCTGGCGATGCGTTGTCGGGTTTATGGTATCCAGTGGGGCTATTGGCAATAGCGTTTGTGATAGGTTTGATTTTTTTGCCGGAAGTGCGCAACGCACCTTTGGAAGGTTAGCAACAAATGCGTATTCTCATCAGTAATGACGATGGCTATTTCGCACCTGGTTTGGTGTGCCTGGCGAAACATTTATCAAAAATTGCCGAAGTCGTGGTGGTTGCGCCAGAACGTGATCGCAGCGGTGCAAGTAATTCGCTTACCTTGGATAGACCGCTCAAATTGCGCAAAGCCACGAATGGATTTTATTACGTGAATGGCACGCCGACAGACTGTGTTCATCTGGCAGTGACAGGTATGTTGGATCAGCAGCCCGACATGGTTGTGTCCGGCATCAATGCGGGCGCAAACATGGGCGATGACACCATTTATTCGGGCACAGTCGCGGCGGCAACGGAAGGATTTTTGTTGGGTATTCCGGCCATTGCGTTGTCGTTGGTGGGTAAAGAATTTAATCATTATGAAACTGCCGCAAAAGTGGCGGTTGAGTTAGTGCAAAAGTTTTCTCAACAAACCCATGCTCAACCTTGGCTGCTAAACGTCAACGTACCTGATATATCTTACGAAAAATTACAAGGCACAGTCGTTACCCGCCTTGGTAGACGACATAAAGCTGAGCCGGTAATTAAGGCGCTAAATCCTCACGGCGAAACCGTTTATTGGGTAGGTGCGGCAGGTAAGGCGCAAGATGCGGGAGAGGGCACAGATTTTGATGCGGTGTCACAGCAACAGGTATCAATCACCCCCCTGCAAATCGACCTCACGCAGTACAATCAAATTGACGCAGTTCGCAGTTGGATAAAACATGAATAATAAAGCACACGGCATCGGTATGACTTCACCGCGCACTCGGATGCGTATGATTGAACGTCTGCGTGAACAGGGAATCAAGAACGAAGCCGTGTTGACAGCGATGTATGAAGTACCGCGTCACTTGTTCGTTGATGAGGCTTTGGCGAGCCGCGCTTATGATGATGTATCGTTGCCCATCAATTTTAACCAAACCATTTCTCAACCGTATATTGTGGCGCGGATGATTGAGGTGTTGCTTGCTGCGGGGCCGCTCAAGCGAGTGCTGGAAATCGGCACGGGCTGCGGCTATCAGGCAGCCGTGTTGGCGCAAGTATTTCCCGAAGTTTATAGCATGGAGCGCATTAAACCTTTGTATGAGCGTGCCAGAAAAACCTTGCGGGATTTGAAAATACGCAACGTCAATGTGCGTTATGCAGATGGTAGTGCGGGTTTGCCGGAATCTGCGCCGTTCGATGGCATCATCATGGCAGCTTCAGCGCCGATGTTGTCGCTGGCACTTCGTGAGCAACTTGCCGTAGGCGGCAGAATGGCATTGCCCATCGGCATTGATGAACAATGGTTGCATTTGATTGAACGCGATGTTCAGGGGTTCCGCGAATCAAAATTGGAAGCGGTGAAATTCGTCCCATTACTTTCAGGAAAAACATGAAGCTGATGCAACTTTGCAGTTGGCTCTTGATGGCGATCATCATGGCTGGCTGTGCGTCCATTACGAATAACTCACCTACCAGCAAACCTAGCGTAGCGGCTAAAACTTCCCCAGCAGCAGAATCACCGGCTGCAAAAAAAACTAAGCGTAACAACGAGTGGCGACCTGAAGTATATGTCGTGCAAAAGGGCGATACGCTTTATAGCATCGCCTTCAATTATGGCTTTGGTTACCGCGAGTTGGCTGAATTAAACGGCATACAAAATCCCAGTGCCATCTCTATCGGTCAAACCATACGGCTGTTTCCCAATAAATCTGTACCGTCTGTTGCTAGTGTAGGCGTTGAAAAAAAACCGACTGAGCCACCGATTAAAGATCAACCCAAGCTGGTTAAATATCCCTACAGTACAGCGGCAATGGCTCTGATTGATAAAATTCAGCAAGCCCCGCACCCTGAAACGATCTCACTACCCAATCCTGCACCAACTGCGGTCGTGCCGAACGACAACACCTCTGCATCGGTGGTAAAAGAAGTTGAAAAAGCTAAACCCGAAGATAATGCGGACGATGAAAAAGAAGAACCCGCGTTGGATTGGAGCATGCCGACACAAGGCAAGTTGATTACCCATTTTTCTGAATCGACGAATCGTAAAGGCATCGACATCGCCGGTAAATTGGGACAGCCCGTTTTCGCTAGTGCTGCGGGCAAAGTAGTGTACAGCGGTAGCGGGCTGCGCGGTTATGGCAAGCTCATCATCATCAAACACAATGCCACTTACCTAAGTGCTTATGCGCATAACGATAAAATTTTGGTCAAGGAAGGGCAAAGTGTCACGCGCGGTCAAAAAATTGCCGCGATGGGCAGCACCGATGCCGATCAAGTCAAGCTTCATTTTGAAGTGCGTCGCTTGGGCAAGCCAGTTGACCCTGCGAAGTTTTTGTCGCTGACAAAATAATAATGAGTATCGATACGCTCAATACCACCAACCATGACCGCGATAGCGCAAGCCTGCGCTACGTTTACCCTGTCATTTCACGCCGTGCAGGCGGCGTATCGCTGGGAATCAACCTCAACCCCAACAACGCCTGCAACTGGCGTTGTATCTACTGCCAAGTGCCAGAGCTCACGCGCGGCACGGCACCACCAATCGATTTGGCTATATTGGAAAAAGAGTTGCAATTTTTTTTGGAAGAATTGCTACACGGTAAATTTATGCAATCCCGTGTGCCACAAGAGATGCGGCACATCCATGATATTGCCTTGTCGGGCAATGGCGAGCCAACCAGTGCGGCGGAATTTTATAAAGTAACCGAAATCATTGCGCGTGTGCGCCGTGACATGTGTCTACCAGATAGCCTGAAAACGGTATTGATTACCAATGGCAGTTTGATGTTTCGCAGCATGGTACAACTGGGTGTACGCAACCTCGCACAACTTAACGGCGAAGTGTGGTTCAAGCTGGATCGTGCCAGTGCAGAAGGGCTACGGCGTACCAATGACACGCACACCAACATGAATAAAGTGCGCGACAATCTCATTGCCTCCATCGCCAATTGCCCGACCTGGTTGCAAACCTGTTGGTTTTCGCTGGATGGTAAGCCGCCTTCACAACAAGACGAAAATGACTATCTTGAATTTGTCGCTTCCCTGTTGAAAAGCGGGCACAGACCACAAGGCGTATTGCTCTACAGTTTGGCGCGTCCTTCGTTACAGAAAGAAGCACCACGGTTGTCAGCCTTGTCTGAAACACACTTGCAGACATTTGCTGAACGTATTGAAAACGTTGGCTTGCCAGTCCGGGTGAGCTCGTAAGATATGAGTAATCAAAGATTATTAGAGAAAGAGCCCAGTTATATTTTCAAAAAAGAAATATCGGTTATGTTCGGCATGCTCGCGCTGTTGTGCCTGACCGTTTTTTGGAAATTTGTTATCGGGGACGCGGTCTATCTATTTAAAGATATTGGTAGCGATACACTAAACACTTTTTATCCCACTTTTATCAACATTGCGGAAACGCTTTGGCGAGGTGAGTTGCCCGGATGGTCTTTTGAGCAAGGGCTAGGACAAAACGTATTTCCATTTAGTCTGAGTGATCCCACCACCTATCCACTATACCTGCTTGGTAATGGTCGCTTATCGGTTGGCATTGTCTGGGTGGAGATGTTCAAGATTATTTGCAGTGGCTTATTATTTTTTTGTTTTTTGAAAAAATTAAAGGTGGATGCTTATGCTGCATATATGGGTGGGCTACTTTACGCATTTTCAGGATTTATGATTATCGGAAGTGGATGGTATATTTTTTCTACATTGGGCTTGTACGTGGCATTGCTTTTGTTATCTTTTGAAATGTTGTACTCAGAGCAAAAATGGTGGTTATTCCCGGTCACGGTGGCACTCATTGCAGCCTATAACATTTTTAGTCTATACACTTGCAGTATTTTTCTGTTGCTCTATGTGATATTTAGGGTGCTGGGGGATAAGCAGGAAAGTGGCAAACAACTTACAAAATTGCTTGTAAAAATGGTGATATTGGGTGCGATAGGCATTTCCATTAGCACTGTATTTTCTCTACCCAATTTAATGCAAATGTTTGCCAGCCCAAGAGTGTCTGGTGAGGCTTCGCACGTCAATAGTCTGTTTTCCACCCCTGTGTTTCAGTTGGGAAGTGGCAGTTATTTATTATCATTGCTCATGCGTACATTTTCCAATGATTTACTGGGGAATGGTAGTGCTTACACGGGGTGGAGTAATTATCCAGACGCTCCTTTGAGTTATTGCGGTTTAATCACTTTATTTTTAATCCCGCAGTTATTCATTTTTTTGAAAGTTAGACAGAGGATGGTGTATGGGGCTTTACTCGGAATTTTTATTTTCGTCGAAATCTTTCCATGGTTCCGGAGTGGATTTTGGCTATTTCAAGGAGATTACTTCAGAGATTTCTCTTTGTATGCCGCTATAGTTTTTGTTCTGTTTTCTGCAATAGCACTAGATAAAATCATCAAAGGTAGCAAGGTTAATTTATATGTTTTAGGTATTAGTTTGTCTGTGCTTCTTGTTTCGCTGCATTTCCCATATCAGATAAATACCCGTAATGACTTTGGTTTGAGGTTCGTAATCGATAATGAAATTCAGAATAAAGTCACGGTATTTTTAATGATGCTAGCCTTCAGCTTAACCTTATTCTCGTTTAATAGGTTCAGGCAATATTTACCCTTTTTAATGATAGCGATAGTTGCCCTTGAAGCGGTCAGTTTTGCTCAGTACACAGTCAACAAACGTGATGTTTTATCTGCATCAGAATTAACTAAAAAAGTTGGATATAACGATTATTCTAACGAAGCAATTAATTTTATTAAACGTCAAGACAACGGTTTTTTCAGGATTGAAAAGAATTATTGGTCTACCCCAGCGATGCACACCAGCTTTAATGATTCCAAGGTGCAGCATTATTTTGGCAGTAGCTCTTACTCCTCTTTCAACCAGATCAATTACATTAATTTTTTAAGTATTTGTGATGTACTGGATTCCAAAAACGAGGATCAAACCAGATGGACGGATGGAGTAAAATCTACCCCGCTGTTGCAAGTGTTAACTGGCATTCAATACTTCCTATTCAAGGGTGATTGGGAATCATACCCCGTGCTGAGAAGCAGCTATTCTGAACTCGGAAGGTTCGGGGATGTAACGGTATTGAAATCCAAATTTTCTATACCTATGGGTGTGGCTTATGACACCTACATTACGCAAAGTGATTTTAATAAGCTGAATAGCACACGTAAACGTGTAGCACTGCTTAAGGCAATTATGATTCCAGATATGCTAGCCCCGGATGTAGCGGCCATGAGGAAAATTTCTCTTGACGAAATCCCGGTTTTTTCAACAGATACGGATGAATTGGCAATAGAAATAGGTGCTGACACAGACAAGCTCAAAGCAAGTAGTCTGCATATCAGCAGTTTCTCAAATAATCATATTGATGGAGAAATCAATACGAAAATTAAGCAGTTAGTATTCTTTAGTTTTCCATTTGACGAAGGATGGAGCGCAACAGTGAACGGTAAGGATGTTGATATGTTAATGGTGGATGGGGGTCTAAGTGCGGTTATCGCTGAGCCAGGAGTAAATGTTATTTCGTTACGATATTTTCCGCCATATGTTAAAACGGGTCTATGCCTTACTTTGCTTGGGTTGTTGATTTTTGCGGTATTACTCTTCAAGGTCAAAAAATTTCCAGTTCTATTCCTCAATAGCTAGTTGTTGCGCTACCTCACGTAAACTCACCTAATTTTTGTCGTTCTGAATGTTAAGCAAACTCAATTCCGTGCAGCGTGAAGCGGCAACTTATCTCGACGGCCCGTTGTTGGTATTGGCTGGAGCAGGTAGTGGCAAGACGCGCGTCATCACGCACAAAATCGCCTATCTGTTGGAGGAGCGTGGCTATTTGGCGCGCAACATTGCGGCGATCACCTTTACCAATAAAGCGGCGAATGAGATGCGTGAACGTGTTGGTGCTTTGCTGCAAGGTAAAAACACCAAAGGGTTGATGGTAAGTACCTTTCATTCCTTGGGCATGAACATTTTGCGTGCGGAAGCAAACTTGCTCGGTTACAAAAAACAGTTTTCCATTTTTGATTCCAGCGATACGTGGAAGATCTTCAGCGAGCTGACCAACGCGGGCGACAAGCAGGAGATACGCGAGCTACAGACACAAATATCAAATTGGAAATCATCTTTCATCACGCCTGATTTAGCGATGGAAAACGCTGACAATGATGAGACGAAAATTCATGCGCGAATTTATACGCGTTATCAGGAAACGCTGCGGGCTTATCAGGCCGTGGATTTTGATGATCTGATTCATTTGCCTGTGGTGTTATTCAAACAGCATTCCGAAGCCTTGTTACGCTGGCAACTGAAGATTCACTATCTGCTTATCGACGAGTATCAGGACACCAATGATTGCCAGTATCAACTGACCAAATTATTGGCGGGGGAGCGTGCTGCGTTCACAGCGGTGGGCGACGATGATCAGGCGATTTACGCCTGGCGTGGTGCGAGTATTGAAAATTTGCACAACCTGCGTAACGACCACAGCAATTTACGCGTCATCAAATTGGAGCAGAATTATCGTTCCTCGCAGCGCATTCTTAAGGTGGCGAATCACCTCATCAATCACAATACCAAGGTGTTCGAGAAGAAGCTGTGGAGTGACCACGGCATCGGTGACACTATCCGTGTTTACGCCGCCCGCGATGATGAGAACGAGGCGGAAAGCGTGGTGATGAAGCTGATGGCACATAAGTTTGAGCATCGCACCAAGTATGCTGACTACGCGATTTTGTATCGCAGCAATCATTTGTCGCGCGCCTTTGAAGAGCAATTGCGTGCGCAACATGTGCCTTACACCGTCAGTGGTGGCACCTCGTTTTTTGATCGTGCCGAAATCAAAGACATCATTTCTTACCTACGCCTGATTGTAAATTCGGACGATGATCCTGCCTTCATTCGCGCCATTACTACACCCAAGCGCGGCATCGGAAATGCCACGCTAGAAAAGCTCGGCAGCCATGCGGGGTCGCGCCAGATCAGTTTATTTGAAGCGGCTTTCGAGCCATCCGTTCAGCAACTATTGTCAGCGCATCAATACGAAGATTTGATGACTTTTTGCAACTTCATCAACCGCATTCAAGAGCGTTCTGACAAAGATCCGTGCGCAGAATTACTCGATGAAATCTTGCGCGCCATCAATTACGAAGCTTGGTTATACGACACCCAAGAATCTCGTCAGGCGGAAGTGAAGTGGAAGAACGTAGAGGACTTTATCGGTTGGCTCAAACGCAAAGCCGAAGCCGATGAAAAATCGTTGAAGGAAATGGTGCAGACCATCGCGCTCATCAACATGCTGGAAGGGAAGGACAAAGAACAGGATGCCGTATCGCTATCCACCTTGCATGCCGCTAAAGGGTTGGAATTCCCACACGTGTTCATCATTGGCGCGGAAGAAGACATCCTGCCGTTCCGCGACAGTGATGAAAAACAAATAGAGGAAGAACGCCGCCTCATGTACGTTGGCATCACCCGCGCCGAACGCAGCTTGCAGATCAGTTACTGCAATCGCCGCAAACGAGGCAAAGATTGGTTTGCCTGCGAGCCAAGTCGCTTCTTGGAAGAAATGCCAGAGGCGGAATTAACCTATGCGGGGGGGCATGCCGAGGCGGTGCAGGTGGTAACCAAAAATGAGGGCATGGATAAGTTGGCGAAGTTGAAGGCGTTGTTGAATAAGGAAGCGGTTGAGTGATCGCCAAAGACTTGACTGTTGAAACGCGATATTATTCGGAAAAGTACATCGTTACTTGAGAGGAAATGTGATGAACAGATTAGACTTCCCCATTGCAGAGCTTTCATTCACCCAAAAACTAAATTTGATGGAAACGCTTTGGGCAGACATGTCAGTTAACGAAAAAAAATTAGAATCGCCAGCTTGGCATGAGGCTGTCCTGAGTGACCGAGAAGCCGCTTTGAATGCAAGAAAATTAACGGTATCAAGCTGGGAAGAAGCCAAGGAAAGAATCAAGAAAAACGTTTTGTGAGGGTGCAAATCCTCAGTGTTGCAGAAGATGATCTTGAAGAAGGTTATCGATTTTACGAATCACAAGCTGATGGTCTCGGCACATATTTTCTCGACACGCTTTACTCTGACATTGACTCACTAGGCTATTTTGCAGGCATTCATCGCGTCGTATTTGGCTATCACCGACTGCTTTCCAAAAGATTTCCATTTGCGGTGTACTACCGCGTCGATGACGATGTGGCCTTAGTGTTTGCCGTTCTTGATTGCAGACGAAATCCAAGTTGGATTAGAAAAAAATTATCCAATCCATGAACTTGAATTGTCCATTAGAGCGAAATCCCTGTAGGAGCGAGCTTGCTCGCGAAAGTGCTTCGCGAGCAAGCTCGCTCCTACAGAGAGAAATTTCCTAATGGATAATCTGGGATGAATTCTTCCATATTGAACGAAAGCAGCATACCAACCGAGCTCCGACTAGCTGCGCTCCATAATCTTGCAGAATGTGACCCCAAGCGCAAAGCGCAAGATGTGCGTGAATTGGCGAAACTGTCAGATGCAATCGAGTTGGAAGCCACTGCAAAATTAAGCTCACAACAAGTCATCCCCGGTCGCCCAAGCAAACCGGAGCTGGTTGCCCCGCGTCTGCTAAAACACCGCTCGATGGTGACAGCGGAAGGGCGTGCCACGTTGATTCACGCCATGGCGCATATCGAGTTCAACGCCATCAACTTAGCGCTGGATGCGCTATGGCGTTTCCCCAATATGCCGCGCGCGTACTACACCGATTGGCTGATGGTGGCGGGAGAAGAGGCTCTCCATTTCTCGCTATTGGTGGAACATCTGCAAAGCTTGGGCTATCAGTACGGTGACTTTCCCGCGCACAACAGCTTGTGGGAAATGGCGGATAAAACTAAGCACGATATTCTGGCGCGTATCGCTTTAGTGCCGCGAACCATGGAAGCGCGAGGACTGGATGCCTCGCCGCAAGTGCGAGCCAAGCTTGCCCAAGCGGGCGACATGGCTGCTGCGGAAATTATGGACATCATTTTGCGTGATGAAATCGGTCACGTCTTGGTCGGCAACCGTTGGTACGCCTACCTTTGCCAACAGCGTGGCTTGGAGCCTATCGCCACCTATCGCCAACTTGCCACACAATATGCCGCACCTGTATTGCGCGGGCCGTTTAACTTGGCGGCACGCAAAGCAGCGGGGTTTAGTGAGGCGGAATTGGCGGCTTTAGGCGGGCAATGATTCCCTTATAGCCCTATTGGAAACTCATTGCGCACATCGTTGTTTGCTTTATGTGATGAGCGTTGTGCTCGAATAGCCTGAGATTCTCTGTAGTCTCTGGCTTCGGCTGTTAACCGAAAGTCAATGTCGCTAAAGCTTTCTTTCTTCCTGCCCAGCGCAATTTGAAACGCACGGCAGAAGAAATCACCACCAGCGCGGAAACACGCCCAGGAAATTGATGCAAAAACAACGAAGACAACGCACCGCCAAACGAGTGACAAACCAGAACAAAGCGTTGCTGCACGTGCAATACCTCCAGCGCAGCCACGATGTCACCTGCCAGTTCGGCTGCATCATAACGCGCGCCTTCTGCCTCTGTCGGGGCATCGCTGTAGCCGTGTCCGCGCAGATCCAGGAGCTTGCTTGAAAATGTTCCAGCTGATGTTCCCAGTAGGCTGCGCGTCCGCCCAAACCGTGGATGAACACCATGGTCTACTCCGCATCGTGCGCACCGGAATCAACCACGCTCATTTCCAACACGCCGCCATCTGCCAAGCGATTGGGCAGCTTGATGGTGTAGCGATGCAGATCAACGTCAAATCTCATGGGGGCATTGTATTTAATTTCAGTTGGCAATCAATGTGCCAATAAAATTTGGATTGATCAGACATATCACCGCTTCCTCAATGCATAGACATGGCTACTCACTCCAAATTAGCTGTTATATTATTCGTCACCCAATTTGATTTAAACATTATGTTATGGCTACCGAAGAACCAAAATTTACTACCCTCGAAAAATCGGGCGAGTTTGAATTAAGGCAATATGAACCGATTATTGTTGCAGAGACCTTTGTGCATGGAACACTTGATGAAGCGTCCCGTGCCGGATTTAAGCTAATTGCCAGTTACATCTTTGGCAATAACAAAAGCCGAATTCGCGTCGATGAAGATAAAGTGGCCATCACCTCACCCATGAGTGTTGAAACGAGTTCCGAAAAAATTGCGATGACCCGACCCGTCACCGTAGAACACTTTGGCGACACGTGGCGAGTGTATTTCGTCATGCCTGCTGCTTACACGATGAATACTTTGCCCTACCCAAAAGATACGCGGGTATCGCTACGCGAGATTGAAGCACAGAAAAAAGCCGTTATCACCTTCTCCGGTTTTGCAAGTGAAGAAAAGGTGAAAGAAAAAACGGATGCCTTGCTGGAATGGATGAAATCGCATCAACTGGAAGCCACCTCAACCGCCAAGCTCGCCCGATATAATCCGCCGTGGACACTGCCTTTCATACGGCGTAATGAGGTGTTGATTAGCTGTCGCCCATAAATTTGGTCGTTCTACATGACGACAGTGTTGTTGAAGTACGGTTGATAGAAAGCGTGTTCGCGCAGGTATAATTCTGCTCCTTTTGCAGTAACTCAAGCGTTATCGTCATGTCGTTAAATCCCCAACAAGTTATTGCTGAAACCCGTGCATGGGTAGATAGAGCGGTGATTGGCTTAAACCTGTGTCCATTTGCCAAAGCGGTGCAAGTGAAGAATCAGGTGCGCTATGTGGTTAGCGATGCAATGGATACGGAGGCATTGTTCGCGACGTTATGTGAAGAGTTGCACCTGTTGGCGGATGCCGTGCCGGAACAGGTGGAGACCACGCTATTGATACATCCGCAAGTGTTGGGCGACTTTTTGGATTACAACGATTTTCTGGAAATCGCCGATGCGGCGGTGGAGGAATTGGGTTATGGCGGGGTGTTGCAAGTGGCGAGCTTTCATCCCCAATATCAGTTTGCCGGAACTGGCATAGACGATGTGACCAATGCAACCAACCGTTCGCCTTATCCGACTTTGCATTTGTTGCGCGAAGATAGCATTGATAGGGCAGTGGCGGCTTTTCCTGAAGCGGAGGCGATTTACGAAACCAATATGCGCACCTTGGAAAAGCTTGGGGCGCAGGGTTGGGCTGATTTGCTGGTGGCGTGTCGTAGCGATGGGGAAAAGGTTTGAAACTTATTGTCCTCATCATCAGCACTTGGAAACGCAGCTGCGCAGCCCTAGCCGTGCTGCTTGCGCGCTATTGGAAGAATACGTTTTATCTTTACCTTGCCGGGCTGTTTACGATTTTCGCTGTGGCGGACAACTCATTTTTTCATTTCACGGCAGAGGTGCGTCAAGCGGCGTTTGACACGATGTTGCACTATCGCATCGTGAAGCCCAAGCCTGATCCTGACATTGTCATCGTGGACATTAACGAGGCGAGTCTCGCCGCAATGGCGAAGGAATACGGTCGCTGGCCGTGGCCGCGTCAGGTGTTGGGCGAATTTGTCGAGCAGGTTGAAAAGCAAAATCCGAAGGCGATTGTGTTCGATATTCTGTTCAGCGATGCCGATCTTTACAACGCCGATAGTGATGCGTATTTCGACGCGGCGATTGCCAAAACCAACAACACGTTTTTCCCGATGTTGCGGCTCGATCCTTCCAGCGATTCGTTAAGCCAAGTTAAAGTTTCTATGATTCCCGGCGCGGAACAAGGCTCTCAGGGCGTACAGCAAGATGCCACGGTGGCGATGGTGTTGCCGCATTTTCAATCGGCGTTGAATAGCGGACGGTTAGGGCTGCACAATATCTATCCCGATGATGATGCAGTGGCGCGGCAATACTTGGTATATAGCGAGGATTACGGCTGGAAGCTGCCTTCCTTGCCAGCGAGTATTGGCAAAACTTTGGGCTGGCCTTCACCCGAAGCGCAACGCGTGTTGCTGAATTGGCGCGGCGAACCATTTACTTATCATTACGTGAGCTTTTCGGATGTGTATCAGGATTTAAGCAGCAAAGAAAAGCGTCGTCCTGCTGATGAGTTCGCAGGAAAAATCATCATCATCGGTTCAACTGCGCCGAGTCTGTTTGACATTAAACCCACACCAATGACCCAGATGCACCCAGGCGTAGAAATCCTCGCCACGGCAATCGACAACTTTAAGCATGACGATTACCTGCGCTTCCCCGATGCGCACATTCCTTACTTGTTGCTGGCACTGGCACTTATCTGGGTGACGGCGTGGGGATTTTATCGTGGCTTTAGCATGGGCAAAGTGGATCTCTGGTTTGGCGCGTCGCAATTTATTTTGATTGGTATTTCTTACGCCAGTATCAATTTCAGCACCACCTATATCAACCTGACCGGACCTATTTCATTTGCGTTGACCTTCTTTGGATTTGCGCGAATGTATTCCTCTGCCACAGGGAAAGCGTTGGAAAAAAATAGCGTGCGCACTTCCATGAATCAAGCTGGAGAGCTGCAAGCGACCCTGCTATTGATACGATTAGAGAGCAGTTTGCCGATTGAGATGGCAATGGAGGAGGTACGCTACGGTTTGGAAACATGCAGCAAAGAAGTGAAAAGTGTCGAGGTATTGAGCGGCGGGCAAAAAGGTCTGTGGGGTTTGTTTGAAAAAACTTATGTCGTGTCGTGGGTATCAACTACGACGCAGGACAGCATAGCCCAACTTCGCTTTGCGCAGGATGCGGAAATCGCCATCGCAGCATTGCCAGCGTTGCTGGGCAGATATTTGAAAGACACGGAAAATGCGGCGAGCTGGTTTGTGTATCAGGGCGTTGTTAAAGGTGGTGAAGATGCCAAGGAAAGTTGGCGAGTGTTCTTTGCCGAGGCACTGGTAGCGTGGCATAAAACGAAACAAGAGGAAAACGCAAAATGAAAAATATAGGAATAGGGCTATTTTTGCTAGGGTTGCTCGCTGCACCTGCAATCGCCGCTAAAGCCAAAGCAGTAGCCGCTGCCACAGAAAACGGCAGCGCGCTAAAAGCAGATGACATCAAGGCCGAACCATTTCGTGATGCGAAAACAATGGGTTCATTAGTGAGTGGTGACAAGGTCGAAATTCTCAGTAAAGACGGCGGTTGGTTAAATGTAAAAAGCACCAAAGGAAACGGCTGGGTGCGCATGTTGAGTATACGCAAAGCGGGTTCAGGCAAGGCGATGGATAACGCGGGCGGCTTATTGGCATTGGCTTCTGGACGGGCTGGCACTGGTAAAGTGGTGGCGACAACCGGCATACGCGGACTGAGCGAAGAAGAACTAAAGGCTGCGCAATTTAATGCCGAACAACTTATCCTTGCTGAGTCATACAGCGTGAGTTCAGCGCAAGCACAGCAATTCGCCGCACAAGGAAAACTCAAAGCGCGAACCATGGATTATTTGCAGGAGGGCGCGAAATGAAATCATTATTCCGTGGCCTATTCGCATTGTTAATGTGTGGCGCATTTACTACTTCATCCGCGTTGGATTTTGGGCAGCAATTACGCGACAAACTTAAAGAACAATTGCCCGATCAGGTCAAAGAGCGCGTGAGCAATCTTGTGGATGCGTTAGGCAAAACTTCGCAAAATGACGAAATTGCTATTGGTCGTCAAATCGCGGGCAATCTGCTGGGGGCTGCACCTTTGGTGAATGATGCGGGTTTGCAGCAATACGTGAATCGCGTGGGTCGCTGGGTCGCGAATCAAAGCGAACGTCCCGATTTACCGTGGCATTTCGGCGTGATTGAATCAACCGATGTGAACGCCTTCGCCGCACCGGGCGGTTATATATTCGTAACGCGTGGACTGTATGCGTTGTTGCAAAACGAAGCCGAATTAGCGGGAGTATTGGCACATGAAATCGGTCATGTAATTAGCAAACATCACTTGAAAATTTTGCAGAAAAGTCGTCTGCTGGACATAGGTAGCCAAGCACTTGCCAAGCAAGTCAGTAATAACGACAAGGTACAAAAATTGATTGGCAGTGGTGCGGAAATTACGGCGCGTTCGCTCGATCAAGATGCCGAATTTGAAGCGGATCGCATCGCCGTCGTCTTGACTGCGCGCGCGGGCTACGATGCGTTTGGACTGCCCGGTGTGTTGCAGAAAATCGGTCATTACGCCGCAGATAATGACAGCGTAGTGCTGCTCTTCAAAACACATCCACACCCGGAGGCGCGATTGCAAAAATTGGACGGGGCGATGGGTGATCGGTTTGACAACATAAAAGGACTAACCTTGTCCAAACGTTTGTATCGTTTGAAACCGTAAGTTCAGCTTTTAATCCGGCGGCTTTTTGGCGTAGTAAACGTCAGGGTTAAAGTGCGCAACTGTATCGGGTAAAAAAGCAGCAAACCCTGAAATAAACGCACCGGTTAAGGCGAATTCGGCTGTGCAGATAATTGGAATGTAATTAAAGTACACGTTTTCCATCGTGAAGCGACTATAGCTGCCGTACGTCATGATGATCCAGCCATTTACCAGTGCGACAACCAGCATGGAGAGTGCGCCGCAAAAGTAACCGTTCCATAATACAAAGGCGAAATAGTTGGGTTTGCCGTATCGGTAAAAAATCCTTAGCACCAGCTTGCTGACTAGGATAGGCAGGATAACCATCAGCAGGCCGATGTTGCCTATTGCGATTAAATTTGTCCCATTGTGTTGCAACGAAACGAGCAGGATGACGCTTAAAACTAGGGCGGCGATTTGCCAACCAAACATCAGGAAGCATAACGTTGCACCGATGGGATGCAATTTCAATCCTTCGCGTACCCCGACGGGAAATAGCCATAGCGCGCTTAACCACAATGCCAAGCCTATCAACGCACTAAACTGCGGTTGGTTATGCCAGAGGTCTCGCCACGGCGCAGTCCGCGCGGCATACAGCAAAATAAATCCAAACAGATAATTGCTCATCCATAAAACATCGTTGCTAAAAATTTTTGCGTAGATTTCCATGAGTGACGAGTTAAACGTGCGTTATGAGTTGATGCAAAACAAGTTGATTGTGCCAGCTATACACGCAAAAACAAGTCGATTCACGCAATTAACGACTTTGTTACCCACGATGCCGCGTGGCACAATCGGGTTCTGACTAATTTCTCCTTGTTAAATTCATGCTGAGTTACCGCCACGCCTTCCACGCAGGTAATCATGCCGATGTGCTGAAACACTTCATTGAGGCGCAGTTGCTGCGCTATTTGTTGCAGAAAGATAAACCATTCTGGTACATCGACACCCATGCTGGCGCGGGTTGCTATGCACTGGATAGCGGCTATGCCACTCAGAATGCCGAATATGAAAGTGGCATCGCACGCTTGTGGGATCGTGATGATTTGCCTGCACCCTTGGCAGATTATGTGGCACTGGTTAAGCATATCAATACGGATGGCGAGATGAAGTTATATCCAGGCTCACCGTTAGTTGCGCTGGAATTGTTGCGCGAGCAAGACAAGCTGCGTTTGTTTGAATTGCATCCCACCGACAGCGAGCTCCTGCATGAGAATTTTGCAGGGCATAGCTCGCAAGTGTTGATGCAAACTGCGGATGGCTTTGGCGCGCTCAAGGCTTTGTTGCCACCGCCACCGCGTCGTGCGTTGGTATTGATTGATCCGCCTTACGAAGACAAGCAGGATTATCAACGGGTGGTGAGCGCGCTCAATGAGGGTTTAAAGCGCTTCGCTAATGGCGTGTATGCAGTTTGGTATCCGCAGTTGCAACGTGCCGAAGCGAGGCAATTGCCAGAACAGCTTAAGCAACTGCCCGTAAAGAGTTGGCTCAATGTCGCACTCAGTGTGCAAGGTCAGAGTGCGGATGGTTTTGGTATGTATGGCAGCGGCATGTTTATCCTCAATCCACCGTGGCTGTTGCATGGTGTGCTGCAAGAAGTGATGCCTTATCTGGCGCAGCATTTAGGTCAGGACGAGCAAGCGATTTTCACTTTGGAGTATCACGAAAACTAGCGGGTAGCCCTGTATAATCTCAGGCCAAATTAGATTTTCATTCAACTAACAACTATTCAACTATTGGGGCAAACATGACTACTGCACATACTTGGAATTTTTTCCGCGCAGGCGGGTTCGATCAGGTTCAACTCGATAACGGAGCAGATTTATTAGCTCTGAAAGAGTTAGACCAAAAGCTCTGGGTGGCTTTGAGTTGTCCTACGCGTGGCGTTGAATTCGATACCAAGACGTTGGACATGATAGATAGTGACGCTGATAAATATGTGCGCGCCAACGAAGTATTGGCGGCGATTGATTGGGCAGGTGGGTTGTTAAAGAATCCAGATTTGTTGGTGCAAGGCTCAGACAAATTAGCCTTGAGTGACATCAACGATAGCATCGCGGAAGGCAAACATATACTGGCTTCCGCGCGTCATATCCTCAAAAGCTTGGCTAAGCCTAATGCCACAGAAATTTCCTTGGCTGACATGGATGACATTGAAAAAATCGTTGTCGCATTAGAATTCAATGGTGATGGCGTGGTCACGGCGAAGCAAATCCCCAATGAGAATTTGCGCAATACAGTTGAAAATGCCATGACATGTTTAGGCTCAGTGGCTGATTTAAGCGGTGAGATGGGCATCAATCAAGATATCAGTGACAAGTTTTTTGCTGAATTGGCTGCCTATTCGGAATGGCACGCAAAGGGTACGGGCGATAACGCGATTCTGTTCTTGGGTGACAGCACCGCTGCCGCTGCGGACGCATTTAACGCGGTAAAAGATAAGGTTGAAGACTATTTTACGCGTTGCCATTTAGCCGCATACGATGCGCGCGCCGCTGAGCCGTTAAGCCGCTCAGCAGGCGATTATTCCGAGTTTGCGGGTAAAAGTCTGTCTGCCAGCAGCGAAGAAATTGCGAATTTTCCATTGGCAACGATAGAAGCGAACAAACCTTTGCCTTTGGCGGAGGGGATCAATCCGACATGGCACGCGAAAATGGCTGCCTTGCAAAATCAAATCGTTGTGCCGGTGTTGGGCAAGAAGAATGAGTTAACTTCGGCAGAGTGGAATGCGCTGTGTGAGAAGTTCTCTGCATTCGCCGCTTGGCAAGGGGCTAAGCCAGCCAATAGTGTTGAGCAGTTGGGCAATGATCGAGTGAACGCGATTTTGGCGAGCGATCACCAGCTGGATGTTAATGCGCTCATCACCAAAGATAAGGGTGTTGAGGAGGAGGTGCAAGCCATACGTTCAGTTGAAAAATTATTGCGCTACAACCGTGATCTGTTCAGCCTGGTCAATAACTTTGTGTCGTTCCGCAATTTTTACACTGGCAAAGCCAAAGCGATTTTCCAAGTGGGCACCTTGTTTTTGGATGGACGTAGTTGCGAACTGTGCGTGAAAGTTGATGACGTGGGCAAACACGCTGGCTTTGCCAATTCAAGTGGTGTGTGCTTGGTGTATTGTGAATGCACCCGTAATGAAGGCAAAGAAAAATTAACCATCGCCGCAGCCTTTACGGCGGGCGATGCAGACTTCCTGATGGTGGGGCGTAACGGCGTGTTCTATGACCGTCAGGGTCAAGATTGGAATGCCAATATCGTGCGCATCATCGATCATCCAATCAGCATCCGTCAGGCGTTTTGGTCGCCATACAAAAAGCTGAGTAAGATGATTAGCGATCAACTACAAAAGTTTGCTGCTTCTAAGTCGGACGCGGTGGATGGCAAGTTAGCCAGCGCAGCTACTGAGCATGGCACTGCCATTGCCGCTCCTGCTCCTGCAGCACCAAAGCCGCCATTTGATGTGGGTAAATTCGCTGGTATTTTTGCCGCGATTGGTTTGGCGATAGGTGCAATCGGTGGAATTTTAGCTGCGGTAGTTGGCGGGGTGTTGAGCCTGAAAGCGTGGCAAATGCCGCTGGCGTTGATTGGTTTGATGTTGATGATTTCGGGTCCGGCGATGATCTTGGCGTGGTTTAAATTAAAGAATCGCAACCTTGCGCCAATTCTGGATGCGAATGGTTGGGCAATCAATGCGCGCGCCAAGATTAACATCCCGTTTGGCACATCGCTCACTGGCTTGGCGAGCTTGCCTGCTGGCGCACATCGTTCTCTGGTTGACCCCTTTGCAGAAAAGAAATCTACTTGGCCGTATTACATGATTCTCTTTGCCGGAATATGTGCAGGCGTTGGACTCTGGTACGCCGGCGCATTTGGACATTAACAGTCGATGGCCTTTGCTACCGACTGCCGCCCATGTTGCACAGCTGCTGCAAGCCGCACCCAATGCCAGAGAATATGCTCAACTGGTTGATGAAGCATTAGATGCTGCACTGGATACGGGTGGTGTTCCACTCGCTCGGTTGACAGACTATCCCGGCGAGTTGTTTGCCGAGTACGAAGCCAAAGACAAAATGCCCAACCGCAACAGAAGCCGTAACTTTGAGTTACCTAGGGGAAGTCGATAACTTGCGCCAGATTGATCTGCCCGAACTCGGCAGCCAAGGTGTCGTGTCCGAATTGCTATCGGGGCGACGTGATTTCAATGCTCGCCAAGCGAAAGCAATGGAGGAGCTAGCCGCTCACTAACGGCGTGTATTAAAGTCTAAAATTTCTTGCCGCTATTGAGTTTGCGGAAAGTTTTTTGGCTAAAACTTTTCCGTAGATTTACAGCCCATTGAAAGTCTTATGACATAAGACTTTCAGCTTGATTTTGAACAAAATCTCCGAAAAATTAGAGGTGGAAACGGCATCCAATCGTTTCGCTTGTTATTCATTTTTCATGTTTGACAACTGTGCAGGTATAGCCCAATTTCATCGACTGAGTATTGCGTTTAGAATAAAATCGTACTAATATTGTCCTATATTAAATTGAGGAAAAATTTATGTTGCGTTTGAGTAAGTTAGCAGATTATGGTAGCCAAATCATGACGCTTATGGCGCATGACAAGGATGTACATAGTGCAAGTGAGATTGCTGAGAGCTTGGGCATTTCCGTCGCAACTGTGAGTAAAATTCTCAAAATGTTAGCGCGACAAAACTTGGTAGTTTCCCTATTGGGAGCAAAGGGTGGTTATACCTTAGCGCGTCCATCTAACGATATTTCTATTGCAGAAATCATCAACGCAATGGATGGGCCGATATCAATTACAGAATGTAGTAGTGATGCAACTTCTTGCTCGAGAGAAGCAGTTTGTTCAACGCGAGGCAATTGGCAGGGCATCAATAAAATTATTTTGGGTACGCTGGAAAAAGTGAAGCTTGCTGAAATGGTTGAGCCTAAGCCGCAAGTCATACACATGCACGCGATGCGTCCTTAGTAAACAATTGGAGAGAGTCATGGCAATTACATTAACTGAAGCCGCAGCAAAACACATCCTCAAGCAGGTCGCCAAGAGTGGCGACTCTATTGGCTTGCGGCTCGGCGTTAAACAAGCTGGATGCAGCGGACTGCGCTACACCTTTGGTATGGCAAATGAAGTGCTACCGACCGAAACGGTGTTCGAGAGCTTCGGCGCAAAAGTGTTGGTTGATACCGGCAGCCTGCCTTATCTCGAAGGAACTGAGTTGGCGTATGTACAGGAAGGCTTGAATTCATTCTTCAAATTTAATAACCCCAAAGCAAAAAATGAATGCGGTTGTGGTGAGAGCTTTGCGGTTTAGGAGTAAGCGATGAGTGCGGTATTAAATAATTTAGTTAACCAGCCCTACAAGCATGGTTTTGTCACGGACATCGAAACGGAAGTTGTGCCGAAAGGTTTGAACGAAGATGTGATTCGCCTGATTTCTAGAAAAAAGGAAGAGCCAGAATGGCTGCTGGAATTTCGCTTGTCGGCTTATCGCCATTGGCTTACTTTGACTGAGCCAACTTGGGCGAACGTGACATATCCGAAAATTGATTTTCAGGACATTATTTATTTCGCGCAACCCAAACCGAAGAAGCAATTGGCCAGCCTAGACGAAGTTGATCCCGAATTACGCCGCACTTTTGAGAAGCTCGGCGTGCCGTTGCATGAGCAGAAACTGATGACAGGTGTGGCGGTGGATGTGATCTTTGACAGCGTGTCTGTCACCACTACTTACAAAGCCAAGCTGGCAGAAATCGGTATTATCTTCTGTTCGTTTTCCGAAGCAGTGCGTGAGTATCCAGAGCTAGTTAAGCAGTATCTGGGTAGCGTCGTACCTGCCAGCGACAATTATTACGCTTCTTTGAATTCGGCAGTATTTACGGATGGATCATTTTGCTTCATCCCCAAAGGGACGAAATGCCCGATGGATTTATCAACCTATTTCAGAATCAACACGGAAGGTTCGGGGCAGTTTGAGCGCACGCTGATTATTGCGGAAGAGGGCAGCTCTGTTTGTTATTTGGAGGGCTGCACCGCACCGCAATTTGACACCAACCAGCTGCATGCTGCCGTGGTGGAATTGGTCGCGTTGGACAATGCCGACATCAAGTATTCCACCGTGCAAAACTGGTATGCGGGCGACGAAAACGGCAAAGGTGGCATCTTCAATTTCGTGACTAAGCGCGGTTTGTGCAAGGGTGTTAACTCTAAAATTTCCTGGACGCAGGTGGAAACGGGTTCGGCCATTACTTGGAAATATCCCAGCTGTGTGCTGCTTGGCGACAATTCAGTGGGTGAGTTTTATTCCGTCGCCTTGACCAATCATCTGCAACAGGCTGACACCGGAACGAAGATGATACATGTCGGCAAAAACACCAAAAGCAAAATCATTGCCAAGGGGATTTCTGCGGGGCGTTCTAACAACAGCTATCGCGGCTTGGTCAAAATGGGAAGTCGTGCAACGGGCGCAAGAAATTATTCGCAGTGCGATTCGATGTTGATTGGCGATCAATGTATCGCCAATACTTTCCCGACCATTGAGGTGTTGAACACCACGGCTAAAGTTGAGCACGAAGCATCGACTTCAAAGATAGGCGAAGATCAAATGTTCTTTTTTGCACAACGCGGCATCGGCTCGGAAGAGGCGATTTCAATGATTATTAACGGCTTCTGCAAGGACGTGTTCGTGCATTTGCCGATGGAATTTGCGGTCGAAGCAACCAAGTTGCTCGGCTTGAAACTTGAAGGGAGCGTAGGGTGATTTACAAGGATAGTCAGGTGTTGTTGGAAGTTAAAAATCTTAAAGCTGAAGTGGCTGGCGTAGAGATTTTGAAGGGCGTGAATTTAACTATTTGTGCTGGTGAAGTGCATGCCATCATGGGAATCAATGGTTCGGGTAAAAGCACACTGTCAAAAGTATTGGCGGGTCATCCTGATTACAACATTACTGCGGGAGAAGCGAATTTTGGCGGCAAGAATCTGTTTGAGTTAGAGCCAGAAGAGCGTGCCAGAGCGGGGCTATTTTTAGCGTTTCAATACCCTGTTGAAATTCCTGGTGTGTCTAACAGCACGTTGCTGCGCTTGGCTTACAACACGCTGCAAACCGAGCGTGGGCTTGAAGAACTCGACCCTCTGGAGTTTGAAGATTTCATTCAAGACAAAATCAAAGTGGTTGAGATGGATCCCAGTTTTCTTTCGCGTAGCGTGAATGAAGGCTTTTCGGGCGGCGAGAAAAAACGCAACGAGATACTGCAAATGGCGGTACTTGAACCTAAGCTGGCAATACTGGACGAGACCGATTCGGGTCTTGATATTGACGCATTGCGCATTGTGGCGCAGGGCGTGAACAGCCTGCTTTCGGCAAACAATGCCGTGGTGATGGTCACGCACTATCAACGTTTGCTGAATTACATCGTGCCGGATTTTGTGCATGTGATGGATGGGGGGCGCATCGTAAAAACGGGCGGTAAGGACTTGGCATTAGAGCTGGAAGCGCGTGGTTACGACTGGCTCAGGGCGGCAGCATGAGCCTCACCCAAGCCCAATGTTTTGAGCAGCTATTACTTGGCAAGCCAGTTAAATCGAATGGCTGGCTGGCAAACATTCGCCGCGAAGCGAAGGGGTGTGCCGAAGCATTGAATTTCCCGTCATCAGCGCATGATGACTGGCGTTTTACCGATTTGTCTGCGCTGTTTCAGCATCAATTCAAACCTGTTGAGACTTTTGCGAAATTGTCTTTGAGTGATATTGAACTGCATTGTATTGCCGATACCATACGACTGGTTTTTGTCGATGGATGTTATGCCGCCGAACTTTCCGATTTGAGTAAAGTTGGAGCAGGACTCACCGTTAAATCATTGCTGGAATGCTTTGGCGATGCGCAAGTAGAGGTGCATCTCGGTCAACATGTTCCTTATCAACAAGACGCATTTGCCGCGTTGAACACGCATTTTTTTGAAGATGGTGCATGGATACATGTCACCAACGAAGTAGCAACGCCAATTCATTTGTTGTACGTGGCGACCAAGCGAGACACACCTTCGGCGATTTATCCACGCAGCTTAATTGTGTTAGAAGCCAATAGCCGTGCCGTGTTGATTCAAGATTATGTGTCACTGGAAGGTGCGGTATATTTGACCGATGCAGTCACGGAAATCGTGTTGCAGCAAGATGCGCAGTTACAACATGTCCATCTGCAACGCGAAGAAAAAACTGCATTTCATGTGGGGCAATGTGCCGTGAAATTAGCCAAGGGCAGTGTTTATACTTCTATTTCACTGGCATTCGGTGCGCGCTTATCGCGCTACAACTTGCACGTCACCCAGCAAGGTGAGGGCGTTGAAATGCACCTCAACGGTTTGGCTTTAATTGCGGGTCGGCAGGTTGCTGATACGCATACGCTGATTGATCACACCGCTCCTGGCGGCAAGAGTGTGCAATTGCATAAATGTATTGCCGATGATGCAGCTCAAGCGGTGTTTAGCGGCAAAATTGTGGTTCATAAGCACGCGGCAGGAACGGACTCTGCGCAAAGCAGCCGTAACTTGTTGCTGTCTGGCAAAGCGCGCATTGATACCCAGCCACAATTGGAAATTTTCAACGATGATGTGAGCTGCAAGCACGGTGCGACGGTTGGGCAGATTGATCTCGATGCGTTATTTTTCCTGACCAGCCGAGGTTTAACTGAGGCCGATGCACGCAATCTGCTCACTCATGCGTTCGCCGCTGAAATCATCGAAAAAATTCCTGTGCCTGCTTTGGTGGCTGCCTTAAGCAAAACGTTGTTTGAGCGCGAGGCGAAATTATGAGTGCCACACACTTCGATGTTGAGCGTATTCGTGCAGACTTTCCGATTCTAAATTTGCAAGTTTCGGGCAAGCCGCTCGTGTACTTAGACAACGCGGCGAGCAGCCAGATGCCGCAATCGGTAATCGACACCATCACGCGCTACCAGTCTCAGGAACATGCCAATATCCATCGCGCGGTGCATTACTTGAGTGAGCTGGCAACCAAGGAGTTTGAGGCGGCGCGCGTTAAAGTGCAGCATTTCCTCAACGCCAAGGAATCGCGTGAAATTATTTTCACCCGTGGCACAACCGATGCGATCAATCTGGTGATGCATGGCTATGGACGCGCGTTCATCAACAAGGGTGACGAGATTATTATCTCTGCCCTTGAGCATCATTCCAATATCGTTCCGTGGCAGATGTTGGCGCAAGAAAAAGGTGCGATGTTGCGTATCATTCCGATGAATGATGCGGGCGAGCTGCTGATAAATGAGTACGAAGCACTATTCAATGCCAAGACTAAGTTTGTCGCGTTGATGCATGTATCCAACGCATTGGGTACGATCAATCCCGTCAAATCTATGGTGGCATTTGCGCATAAGCATGGCGTGCCGGTGTTGCTGGATGGCGCACAAGCAGCACCGCATCAAACCATAGACGTGCAAGATTTGGGGTGTGATTTTTACGCTTTTTCAGGACATAAACTGTGCGGTCCGACCGGCATTGGCGTGTTGTATGGCAAAGCGAAAATGCTGGAAAAAATGCAGCCCTACCAAGGTGGCGGCGATATGATCCTTTCTGTTACATACGAAAAGACTACCTACAATGTTATCCCGTATAAATTCGAGGCTGGTACGCCCCCTATCATGGCTGCTATCGCCTTGGGGGCGGCGATTGATTACTTGACCAACATCGGTCTCTCCAACATTGAGGCTTATGAGAAGGAGTTGCTCGACTACGCAACCCAGCAAATTTCAACTATTGCCGGTGTGCGTATCATCGGCACAGCAAAGAACAAAGCAGCCGTGCTTTCATTCGAAATTAAAGGCGTTCACCCGCATGATGTGGGAACGATTTTGAATGATCAAGGCATTGCAATCCGCACGGGTCACCATTGTGCGCAGCCCGTGATGCAACGTTTCAATGTTCCCGCTACGGCACGCGCTTCGTTTGCGTTTTACAACACCAAGCAAGAAATTGACAAACTCATCGCCGGGATCAAAAAAGTGCAGGAGATGTTTGCATGAGTGATATGCGCCAGTTGTATCAGGAGGTCATACTCGACCATAACCGCAAGCCGAGGAATTTTGGTTCATTGCTCGCGGCGAATCGTCATGCCGAGGGGCATAACCCGCTGTGCGGTGACCACATCAAGCTGACCGTGAACGTGTTGGAAGACAAAATCGACACCATCGCTTTTGAAGGCGATGGCTGTGCAATTTGCAAAGCATCCGCGTCGATGATGACGGGTGCAGTCAAAGGGAAATCCTTAGCGAATGCCGAAACGTTGGTGACAGAATTTCGCGGCATGGTGACGGGTACATTGGATGCCGACCAGCAGGAAAATCAGTTGGGGAAACTGAAGGTATTTGTAGGCGTGAAAGATTTACCCTCGCGTGTCAAATGTGCGATCTTGCCTTGGCATACCTTGCATGCCGCACTCAATGCAGAATTAGAGGTCTCAACAGAACACATCGGCGATCCTTTTGCCGATGATCCGGTGGAGAGTAAAGATGCCTAGAATTTCTGACATTGAAGATACGCCGAATCCCAACGCGGTTAAGTTCGTGTTGAAGGATAGATTGACTTGGGGTACGGCGCGTTCGTTTGCCGATGCGGAATCGGCGAGTGCCGACCCGCTTGCCTCACAATTATTTGCCATTCCACATGTGACCAACGTTTATTACATGGACAAGTGGATTACCGTTACTCAAGACGGAGAGGCAGACTGGCCCAAGCTGGTACGTGAAATCGCCATGCCCATCCGGGAAGCTGAGGCGGCACAAAAACCCGAAGTTCAAGTTGATGCCGAATACGAGGATGAACCCCGGCTTGCCGCAATCCGCGCACTACTGGATGAACAAGTACGCCCCGCATTGATGGGGGATGGTGGCGATCTGCAAATTGTCGGGTTGGAAGGCAATGTGCTGACCATCCGTTATTTCGGTGCATGTGGTAGTTGCCCAAGCTCGCTTGCTGGAACACTTTCTGCAATTGGCAATCTGGCGCGCACCATCGAACCCGATATCGAAGTGGTGGTAATTTGAGCGCGTGGGTTGATGTTGGCAACGTTGCAGATATTTTTTCAGGGCATCCCATACACGTTGAAATTGACGGCACCCGCATCGCTGTATTCAAACTGGTCGGTGGTTATTATGCGATTGAAGATGTGTGCACCCATGACGGCGGACAACTCACTGGCGGCTGCGTCGAGAATGATGAAATCATCTGCCCGAGACATGGTGCGCGCTTCTCGATTAAAACCGGGGAAGCTTTATCTGCGCCAGCATATGAATCAACTTACATTTTTCCATTAAGAATTGAAAATGGCGTTGTTCAGGTTAAAGATGACCGATGGGACTAAAAAGTGTACCGAAGTGCTACGGAATATTTTTGTACATTTTATGGGTTTCAATGCTCACGATAGCGTTTTTTCAAAATACTCATAACTAGGCCAAAGGTAAAACTTGAATCAAGATGGGAAGCATAAAAGGAATTATTCAGGGTCGTTGAAATACACGCAATTTTTTACACTATTGCTCCCTTGGTAAAGTTTCCAATCTGTAATTGTCGCGTAGTATTAAAAAAGTATCAGAGTGATTGACAGTTAAAAATTTCACCCTGAATTCAATTATTCACTATTTCAGATACCGCCCGTTTACAAAGTGCCTACAACTTCACCCCCTGAGAATGGTGAGGTAGTTGTAAGTATCGCCGTGTCTGCATTTCGGTCAGCCGACTGGTGGTGCGAGAAAATTCATTGGACATCAAACCTTCGGCATCAATCTCATCGGGCGTAACTTCGGATGAAGCGACTAGTCTGACATTGTTGTCATATAGCACATCAATCAGCCAAGTGAAGCGTCGTGCTTCTGCTGCATGATCTGCTGTCAAACGCGGGATCTGCGACAAAAATACCGTTGGAAAGTGATGCGCGATTTGCAAGTAATCTTCCTGCGCATGTGCGCCGCCGCACAGTTCTGCGAAATCGAACCACACTGCATTTCGCGCAGATTTTTTCACTGAAAATTTACGCCCGTTTAGTTCGATGGATTGTGCACTTGCGATTGCGCCAGCTGCAATTTTTTCAAATAATCTGTCCATCGTCGCTTCGCTCTCCTCGTTGGCAGGCACGATGAATAAAGGCTCACGCGGCATGGTCTCGGTACGATAGTCTTTGCCGTTATCCATGTGCAATACCTTCAATTCACGCTTGAGCAGGGCAATTGCGGGTAAAAAATTCTGCCGTTGCAAGCCGTGCAGATACAACTCGTCTGGTGAAGAATTGGAAGTGGTTATCAACACCACACCGCGTTCAAACAATGCGGTGATAAGCCTTCCCAAAATCATTGCGTCGGCAATGTCATCGACGTGAAATTCATCCAGACAAAGCAGGCGAGTAGATTTTTCAATGTTGTTGGCCAGCGCAATCAGCGGATCATTTTCATGGGCGAGCAATTTCATCTCGTGATGCACTTCGGCCATAAAATTGTGGAAGTGAATGCGGCGTTTGCGCCGATAGGGCAGGCAAGCATAAAACGCATCCATCAAAAAGGTCTTGCCGCGTCCCACGCCGCCCCAAAGATACAAGCCTTTCGGCACATCCGGGTTAAGTAAGCTATGCCCTAAAAATTGATTGCGTCGAGTTTTGAATTCCACCAACTGATGCCACAACACATCCAGTTCATCAACCACAGCGGCTTGCGCTACATCATCTACAAAACCAGACGAAGTGCGCACGTTCTGATACCAAGCTTTAGGGCTTATGTTGCCGTGAATGGATGGGTCAATCGTGTTGGATGACATGTTTTTTTAGTTTAATACCAAGTGTAGATATTTAATCCGTACAATCCATTAGGCTAAAACTGTGTCATTCCCGCGCAGGCGGGAATCCAGCAAGAAAAAAGACCCGCGAAGCGGAACAAAATCTTAGTTGTGTCCCGCTGCGCGTGGATATTTCAACTAACTGGATTCCCGCCTGCGCGGGAATGACGAGCTAATGGATAATTTTTCTATGCTGCAATTATGCCGCGTTACCCAAAAAACATCTTGAAGATTATCCCCTGAGCTTAGCAAACGCTGCTGCCATCACGCCAGCTTGCGCTGGCTGTTTCATTTCCTGTCGTTTGTGCTGTGTTAAGCGTTTTGCATCCGTGGGGCGATCACGTGGCACGGCTACTTTGTTTGCTTCAGCGGCAGTGTCGGTTAACCGCATGGTCAGCGCAATACGCTTGCGCTTTTCATCCACCTCCAGCACTTTTACTTTCACTACTTGTCCTGCCTTGACGATGGTGTGCGGGTCTTTGACAAAACTATTGGATAGGGCCGAAATGTGCACCAGCCCATCCTGATGCACCCCGATGTCCACGAATGCTCCAAACGCGGCAACATTGGTGACCACTCCTTCGAGGATCATGTCCGGCTTGAGGTCTGTCATATCCTCGACACCTTCGCGGAACGTGGCGGTGGTGAATTCGGGGCGCGGGTCGCGTCCCGGTTTTTCCAGTTCGCTCAAAATATCGCTGATGGTGGGTACACCGAATTGTTCATCGGCATATTTGCCGGGGTTAAGCGATTTAAGTAGTTTGCCATCACCGATGACTTCTTTGATGTTCTTCTGAATGTCGGCGAGAATTTTTTTCACCAGCGGGTAGGACTCGGGATGCACTGCCGAAGCATCGAGCGGATTGTCGCCGCCCATGACGCGCAAAAACCCCGCCGCTTGAACAAATGTTTTGTCGCCCAAGCGCGGCACGTCTTTCAACGCAGCACGTGAAGCAAACATACCGTGTGTATCGCGATACGCCACGATGCTTTGTGCCACACTGCTGGAGAGGCCTGATACACGCGCCAACAAAGGCGCGGAAGCGGTATTCACATCCACTCCCACCGCGTTCACGCAGTCCTCAACCACGGCATCTAACGAACGTGCCAATTGGAATTGCCCCACATCATGCTGATACTGTCCCACACCGATGGACTTTGGGTCGATTTTCACCAGTTCTGCCAGCGGGTCTTGCAGGCGGCGTGCGATGGACACCGCACCGCGCAGCGTCACGTCCATGTCGGGCAGTTCGCGTGAGGCAAACTCCGAGGCGGAATACACCGATGCGCCCGCTTCTGAAACCACGATCTTGGTCATCTTCAACTCAGGTCGCAGAGCGATTAAGTCTTGCGCCAGCTTGTCGGTCTCACGTGAGGCGGTGCCGTTACCGATGGAGATCAGTGTCACACTATGTTTCTCGGCCAATTTTGCAAGCGTATGCAGCGAGCCATTCCAATCATTTTTTGGTTGATGCGGGTAGATAACCGCCGTGTCCAACACTTTGCCCGTGGCATCTACCACCGCAACCTTCACCCCGGTGCGCATGCCGGGGTCTAAACCCATCGTCGCGTGCATCCCGGCTGGCGCGGCAAGTAGCAAATCTTTCAGATTGCGTGCGAACACTTTAATAGCTTCAGTCTCGGCGCGTTCGCGCAGCGTACCCATCAGCTCACTTTCCAAATGCATAAAACTCTTTACCCGCCACGTCCAGCGCACCGTGTCCGCCAGCCATTTGTCGGCAGGGCGATTTTGATTGGTGATGCCAAAACGCTTGGCGATGCGCATTTCGCAAGGGTTGTGCGGCGCATCCCATTTGGGTTTTTCCGCTTCACTATCGAGACGTAACGTCACATTCAGCAATTCTTCACGACGACCGCGAAACAGTGCCAACGCGCGGTGCGAAGGAATAGCGCTGATCGCCTCGTCATAATTAAAATAATCGGCATACTTCGCGGCGGCTTCTTCTTTGCCTTCGATCACCTTGGCTTCAACCACGCCGTGCGTTTGCAAATACTCGCGCAGACCCTGCAACAACTCGGCATCCTCGGCGAAACGATCCATCAAGATAAAGCGCGCACCATCCAATGCCGCCTTGGTGTCGGGCACGCCGGGGTTATCGCCCTGCTCGGAGGTAAAAGCAGGCTTGAGATATTTTCCGGCTTCTTCTTCAGGATTGAGCTGAGGGTCATTCAGCAATGCGTCTGCCAGCGGTAACAGTCCGACTTCCAGCGCAATCTGCGCTTTGGTGCGGCGTTTGGGTTTGTACGGCAGGTACAAATCTTCTAGCCGTGTTTTGTCTTCGGCATGGCTGATGGCATCTAACAGTTCCGGTGTCATCTTGTTCTGCTCATTGATCGAGGTGATGATCGTGGTGCGTCGCTCTTCTAGTTCACGCAAATAGCGCAAGCGTTCTTCCAACATGCGTAGTTGCGTATCGTCCAATCCGCCCGTTGCTTCTTTACGGTAACGGGAAATGAACGGAACGGTAGCACCCTCATCAAGTAGGGCAACGGCAGCGGAAATTTGAATCGGTTTTGCGGCAAGTTCAGTGGCAAGGCGTAGTTCTATGGATGGCAGCATGAGTATTTAAGTAGTAAAAAAAGGATTAGGCAATTCGGTGGTTTGGCTACGCAAGCGAAGCAGCGTAGAGATGAATTAAAACGTAAAGAGGTAGCAATAGAGAAGGGCGGATTATCCTTTGTCGGGCATCATATTCGCAAGCCGAGTTAGGGAAGGTCTGATTAAGTCCGTTCGTGGTGAGTATTTTCCGTTCGCTCTTTCGATACACCGCGCAAGCGCGGCACTCAGGACGAACGGAAAATGTATCGAACCATGGTTTTCGGACTTAATCAGACCTTCATTAACTTATCTCAGGCAAAATTTGATACGGCTCCATCATCACCGAATCAATGCGGCTGCCCAGCAACACAATTTGACCTTCAAGACGAGAGTTGCCCGTATCGCTAAATTCAAAACGATAAGTGCGGCGCAAAACCCTGCGCCCGGATTGATCGCGCACCAGCTGTAATGAGACACGCGCGACGGTATCGTCGAGAAATTGCACATTCGCCGCACTGCACATCTGTTTACCCTTTTGCCGGGCAACCTCTAGCGCACGCAGACTATCGAACCAAAACCAGCCCAACACGGCTATCAACAGCAGAAACAACAAACTTGCCACATCCATAATTTTAAAACTTCCAAAAGTGTCAGAGCGAAATGTTAACCGATACCGGACGGTATCTTTTCAAAACTACAGTACAAATCTGTGCGGTAGAATTATTCTCAGCCCACCAACTTTTTGATTGCATCCCAAGCCGCTGTTGCGTTCGATAGCGCATCAATGTCACCGTTGTTAACAAAAATCACCGCATAAGGTTGCTCTGCCTCGCGCAACGGCTCCTGAATGTGTTGCAGTTTTTGCATTACCGACACATCCGCTTCAGAAGCATCGTTGCCTTGTTGTTGGCGTAGTACCAAGCGTTCCGCCAGCAATGTCGCGTCCGTTTGCAAGCTTGCGATAACAAATGGCACAGCCAACTCTGTTGCCAGCACCCGAAAATTTTCACGTTCGGCATACAGCAGGAAGGCAGCATCGACAATAACCGTCAATCCCGCCGCAATCACCTCACGTGCCAATACCAGCAACCGTGCGTAAGTGCGGCGGGTGGCCTCCTGGCTGTAGATGTCCACATCTGTAAGAACCTTGCTGTCCGCCAGTGGCGGCAGACCGAACAGCCGCTTGCGTTCTATATCCGAGCGAATGCGGATCGCCCCCAATTTCTCCAAAGCAAGTTGCGCAAAGCTGCTCTTGCCACAACCGGGCAACCCATGCGTGACGATGATCGCAGCGCGGTGGCGGGTCAGGCATTCATGCGCCAAACCCAGATAGCTGCGGCATTGTTTTAGTTCATGTAGCGCTTTGGCAACGCTGAGTTGATGTCCCCTGATGGCGGCGATCTTAGCGCGCACCATGGCACGATACGCCAGATAAAAGCGCAACACGCCACAGCCTTGATAATCGCCGCTGCGCTCCAAATACCCGTTGAGCAAACGCCAAGCCAATGTCGGCTGACCGCGCTGTAACAGATCCATCACAGTGAAGCTGATCTCGCTGATCACATCGATCCAGCGCAACGCAGCGCTGAATTCGATGCAGTCAAAAGGCGTGGGCATATCATTCAGCACCGCAATGTTGCCGAGATGCAGATCGCCATGGCACTCGCGCACCCGGCCTGTCGCCGCACGTAGTCGAAGCAACGGTGCACAACGGGTGAACGCTGCTTCACTGGCGAGGCGCACCAATTTCAGCATGTCCAGATCATCTGGCGTGTTTAGCAAAGACGGCAAGTGCGTAAAATTTTCGAAGACGGCGGCATGGATCGTAGCGATATCACAATGGCTGGAATCAGCTGCGGCGGGGGGCAATGAGGAATGAAAATTGGCAATTATCTCAGCCAGTTTGTCGATATGCTCAGGAGTGATTAAGTCTCGCGCCAACAAGCGATCCATGATGCGGGATTGCGCGAAACGCCGCATGTGTACCGCGTATTCGAGGATAGGTTCGCCACCCAATACTGGCTGCTCAACACTGCCGCCAATCGCAATCACATCAAGATAGAGTTCAGGCGCAAAACGACGATTCAGACGCAACTCCTCATCGCAATAAAAACGGCGCAGTGCCAAGGTAGAAAAATCGAGAAAGCCCAGATCAACCGATTTTTTGATCTTGTAGGCATCACGTCCAGTCAGCAACACCCAAGAGATGTGCGTCTCTTCAAGTTTGGGTGTACCCGAAAAATATCCGGGTGCGAGCAGTGCTTCCACCAAGCGTTGCTGGTGCAACAAATCAAGTGAGATATTTTCGGATAAGGTTGGTGCAGGCATCATCGGGCGAGCTCCCTTCATCCGTGGCACTTTAGCACGTCAGTAAAGCATTTGCCGTGCGGTGGCTTGGCTGTTGTCACGAACCAATATGGTCATGCTACTAACAATAGCACCGTAGCGAATTGTTTTAAGCAACCTCGCTATAATGCGGCAATTCAATCAGGGAACGGCAGCATGACCCCGCAACAATTCACTCAAAAATGGCAAGGCAGCACTCTTAACGAGCGGCAAAGTTACCAAGCGCATTTCGCAGATTTGTGCGCGCTGGTCGGTGCGGCAACGCCTACGCCTGCCAGTGCCGATACGTATTGTTTTGAACGCGGTGTTGCCAAAACGGGCAGCAAACATGGTTGGGCGGACGTGTGGAAGCGCGGCTATTTCGCTATCGAATATAAAGCGCCAGACCGCAATCTGGATGCCGCGCTCAAGCAATTGATGACTTACGCGCTGGCGTTGGACAACCCGCCGTTGCTGGTGGTGTGCGATACGCAAATCATTCAGATACACACGCACTTTACCAACGCGCCTTCTGAGGTTCACACCATTGCGCTGGCTGACCTTGGCGAACAAGCTAACCTCGAAAAACTGCGCTGGCTGTTTACCGACCCGAACAAATTTCATCCGCAACGCACCATCACCCAAATCACCGAGGCGGCAGCGGGCAAGTTCGCGCAGCTGGCGCAATCGTTGAATGCCAGAGGACACGCCCCGCAATCGGTGGCGCATTTTCTGAATCAATGTTTGTTTTGTTTGTTCGCCGAAGATGCCGAATTGCTACCGGGTAAATTGTTCGAGCGGCTGCTAGACAAGAGTCAAACCGACCCCGCCAAACTCACCTCGCGTCTGCAAGAATTATTCAACGCCATGCGCAAAGGCGGCGACTTCGCGCTGGAAGACATCCATTGGTTTAACGGCGGATTGTTTGAAGAAATTGAAGTGCTACCGCTCGACAGTGCTGAAATAAAAATCCTATATGAAGCCGCCAAATTGGATTGGAGCGGCATCGAGCCCTCCATATTCGGCACGCTGTTCGAGCGCGGACTCGACCCGAAAAAACGCTCACAACTCGGCGCGCACTACACCGATCAACAATCCATATTGCGCATCATCCAACCTGTAATCGTCGAGCCGCTCACGGCGGAATGGCAAGCCGCCAAGCACATCATCGCTGACGCAATGGCACGCTACGAAGCGGGTGGCAAAGGCTCAAAAAATGCCCTCCCCGAAGCCAAAGCCGCCTTCATTTCTTACATCGAACGCCTCAAAGCCTTTCGCGTACTTGACCCCGCGTGCGGCAGCGGCAACTTTTTATATCTCGCCCTGCGTGCCTTAAAAGACCTCGAACACAAAGCCAACCTTGAAGCAGAAGTGCTGGGGCTGCAACGCCAAATCACCATCGAATGCTCCCCCGCCAACGTACTCGGCATCGAGCTTAACCCTTACGCCGCCGAGCTTGCACGCGTCACCGTGTGGATAGGCGAAATTCAATGGATGCTCAAAAACGGTTATCCGATACGCAAAAATCCTATCCTCCAATCGCTCGACCATATTGAAAATCGGGATGCTATTTTGGAGTGCAGCGACGCGTCGCTGCATCGCGCAGTCGAGACTGCGCACTCCAAAGCCGAAGCGCAATGGCCTACCTGTGATGCCATCATCGGCAACCCGCCGTTCCTGGGTGGCAGCAAAATGTTACGCGAGCTAGGCGAAGATTATGTGCAAACGCTGCGCGCTGTATATGAGGGACGTGTGCCAGGCGGCGCAGACTTGGTGACGTACTGGTTTGAAAAAGCCCGTGCGCATATCGTAGCGGGCAACTGCCAGCGTGCCGGATTGGTTGCCACACAATCTTTGCGCAAAGGCTCGAATCAAAAAGTGTTGGCGCGCATTTGCGACACCAGCAAAATTTTCAACGCGTGGAGCGATGAAGAATGGATTAACGAAGGGGCCGCAGTGCGAGTGTCGCTGGTGTGTTTTGGCTTTCCTCCCTCACCCCTAACCCCTCTCCCGAAGGGCGAGGGGAATGTGCTTCCCTCTCCCATCGGGAGAGGGACTGAGGGTGAGGGAGCAGTCATGCTCAACGGCACTCCCGTCGCCACCATCCACGCCGACCTCACCGCAGGCGATGGGCTAAACCTCACGCAAGCCATGCCTCTGCAAGCCAATACGGGCGCGGCTTTTGAAGGCACGAAAAAATACGGAGATTTTGATATTGCAGGCGAGCTGGCGCGGCAATGGCTCAAACAACCTAATCCGAACGGCAAACCAAACAGTGATGTGCTGCGCCCTTGGGCGAATGGGCAAGACATAACCAGCCGCCCCTCCGATACTTGGATTATCGACTTCGGTGCAGAGCGCACCGAACAAGAATCCGCCTTATACGAAATACCCTTTGCTCATGTCTTGAGTGAAGTTAAATCGAAACGCAAAGATGCTAAATGGTGGTTGCACGAGCGCTCAAGACCCGCTCTGCGTAACGCACTTGCGCCGCTCAAACGCTACATCGTCACGCCGCGCGTCGCCAAGCATCGGATGTTTGTGTGGCTGGATGTGAGCGTGTTGCCGGACAGTCGTTTGTTTGCGATTGCGCGTGAGGATGATGCAACCTTCGGCATACTCTCTTCGCGCATCCACGAAGTCTGGTCACTGGCGAATGCCTCCATGCACGGCGTAGGCAACGACCCAACATACAACGCGCAATCGTGCTTTGAAACCTTCCCGTTTCCTGAAGGGATGACACCTGCGGATACTGTGCTCCCTCACCCTCAGTCCCTCTCCCAAATGGAGAGGGAAGCACATTCCCCTCGCCCTTCGGGAGAGGGGCTAGGGGTGATAACCAGCGACTTGCCCGCTAGCGGGCTTAGTCGAATGGCTAGTAGTTCCATCAGGGAGCACTCGGCAATCGCCGCAATCGCCACCGCCGCACAACACCTCAACCAACTGCGCGACAACTGGCTCAACCCACCCGAATGGACGGACTGGCTGCGCACCGCCGAAGAAGAACAAGCAGGCTATCCATTGCGCCCAATCGCCAAACTTCGCCCCCACCCTAACCCTCCCCCAAAGGGAGAGGGGACGAACGAGAAAATCGTTTTGTCTTACGAAGCTGACTTGAAAAATCGCACCCTGACCAACCTCTACAACGCCCGTCCCGCTTGGCTCGCCAACGCACACGCCGAACTGGATGCCGCCGTCGCAGCGGCCTACGGCTGGACAGACTACACACCGGAAATGAGCGACGAAGAAATTTTGCGACGGTTGCTGGTGTTGAATTTTGCGCGCAATTGAACATGATTGAGTTGGGAGAGACGTGTGATCTGGTCGTGCAAGTGGTTGGCAAACAAGCAAGATCAAGGCGATTTTCATTAACCGCTTAATCGAGCGTTTAAGGAGTGGCAGCATATCGTTGAGGTTTATGCGTAGATCAACGTTCAGATAAGATGGCACTTTAGTTTTTTTTGGTTTGCTCATTGTTTACTGACTCCTGTGTAGTTTGGTTGGTGGCAGCATTATGTACACTGGTATTTATCCAAGTAAGCCGGAAGTGTTTCCGCTATAACTGATTTTCCTTATTGGCATTTTTTGAGGAATTTACGATACCGAAAGACTTTAGTACCGGGTGACTTGTTGAGTTTTTGTGGGGCGCAATCGTTATTGCGTCGAATAAGAGCGATGCGCAAGCGCGATGTATTTTGCACAACGGTGTAATGCTAAAATCCCCCCCGTCAATTGTTGATAACCAAGGAGCAAACATGAACCCGAACATCGAAGCGTTGGCAAAGGAAACGATGGCGCTGGACATTGAAGACAGGGCATTGTTGGCTGGTAAGTTGTTATTGAGTTTGGATGAGCCAACGCCTTCTGAAGTGGAGCGCTTGTGGTTGGATGAGGCAGAGCGTCGCCTTGAAGGTTACCGTGCAGGCAAGGTGCAGGGCATTCCTGCGGACGAGATTTTTCGCCGTGCCATTTCTGAATTATCGTGAAGGTCGAGTTTTTATCCGAGGCGGATGAGGAGTTTCGGGAAGCTGCGCGGTATTACGAGAGCGAAGCGGCGGGTGTGGGTTTGTCGTTCATCACTGCAGTACATAAAGGCGTGGCTGAAATAGTCGATTTGCCGCTGGCGGCTCAGGTCATACGAGCAGGGATACGCAAGAAGGTATTGCGCCATTTTCCATACAATCTTTTCTACGCGATTGAGGCAGACACCCTAGTGATCGTGGCAGTGGCCCATCAAAGAAGGCGGCCAAATTATTGGCGTGTTCGATTGCAAAGTTTGAAGAGCGAACCATGACCAAAAAAATCAAAATTGCCGAGCTGCCAGAATTCGACATTACCGAACACCTCGACAACGAACAGGCGATTGCCGAATACATCAGCATCGTGTTGGAAGAGAACGACCCCGCTGCTTAGGGCGTGGCGGCGCAACCGATTCATTCTTGACGCGCATCCACACCCTAAAAAATGAATCGTACCGAACGTTTTTATCGAATCGACCAATTGCTGCGTGAGCGGTGCGTAGTGTCGTTGGAAAGTTTTTTGGCTGAGTTGGAAGTGTCGCGCGCGACGTTCAAACGCGACATCGAGTATCTGCGCGACCGTTTGCACGCGCCTATCGAGTGGGATAGAGCGGCAGGTGGCTATCGTTTTTCCAGTGAAGCGAGTAGCGGCCCAATTTACGAGTTGCCGGGCTTGTGGTTTTCCGCCACCGAGTTGTATGCCTTGTTAGCGGCACAAAAATTATTGGCGGATTTGGAGCCGAGTTTGTTGCTCGCGCACGTTGCACCCTTGCAAGCCCGCTTGTCTGAGTTGTTAACCGCATCAGGGCATAGCACCGATGAGATCGCGGCACGCGTGCGTTTATTGTCCAGCGCCAAACGCAAGATGGATACGCAGTTTTTTGGGGTGGTTGCGCAAGCTGTGTTAGCCCGCCAGCAATTGCAACTCACGGCATGGAATCGCGGACGTGATGAGGTGCAAGTGCGTGTGGTGTCGCCGCAACGATTGGTGCATTACCGCGACAATTGGTATTTGGATGCGTACTGCCATTTGCGCGGGGCACTGCGCAGTTTCTCGCTGGATACTTTGCGTGCCGCAACGCTGTTGGATGAGGCTGCATTGGAGATGAGCGAGGCGCAATTGAACGCGCATTTTTCCGGCTCTTACGGGATTTTTTCGGGCGGCTTAAAAGACTGGGCGGTGCTGCATTTTTCGGCAGAACGCACGCGCTGGGTAGAGTCCGAATGTTGGCATCGTGAGCAGCGCGGCGAGCATCTGGTCGATGGTAGCTATCGGCTGCACGTGCCGTATTCGGATGAGCGCGAGTTGCTCATGGACATCTTGCGTCACGGTGCGCATGTCGAAGTCGAAGCCCCAGCCAGCTTGCGCAACTTGCTTGCGGACGAAGCCAAAAAATTAGCTGCGCTTTATCAGCCCTAAATTATTTTCTCCTCAGGCTCGTTATTTGAGCCACTGTCCTGTGTACTCTATGTGTTATTGAGACTCGAGGATTCTATTATGGACAGACGATCATTCATTTCACGCTTAATCGGTTTGTGCGGCGGTGTTGCGGTTGCTGCACCTGTATTGGCACAGGCGGCATCATCACGCCGTATTGAATTACAACGCTCTGCTTTGGCTGGATTCCAATACCACCAAGGTGAAAAACTTTGGTCATTGATGCAAGTTGGTGACACCCTGACTTTGATACGCGAAGCGGACAACAGGTTTGATAATCGCGCTGTGCGAGTTGAATGGAAAGGGCATAAGTTGGGCTATGTGCCACGGTTAGACAATGCCAGCGTAAGCCATTTATTGGATAGCGGTGTGCAGCAACTCACGACTGAAATTGTTGCACTGCAAGCAAGCGATAATCCTTGGGATCGCCTAGCGTTGGCGGTTTATTTACATGTGTGATGAAGAGGTGGTCATTTGCGTATGCATTGTCTGCATCTTCAAAGCCTGCCGGGATTGGATTCATAGATGATTAAAATACTGATTCGTGGCTACATGACTGGGGTAGCCTTGGTTGTTGTTGGTGCGATATTGCTGGTTATTATCGCTGTGCTGGTCGAATGGTTGCCTTGGTTGATGTACGTTTTCTTTCTACTCTTCGCATTCGGATTTGTGGCACTTCTCAACTGGGCATTCAAAGAGTAATCATAAAAGCAGAGCTATGTTGACCATTTCCAGAGAAGTGCCCGTTAAGGTTGGGAAACATGCTTGGAATGTTTTTCCGCTGGAGGTCTTTGGTTTTTTGCTGGGCAGCAAAGCGGAAGGTGCGTTGTATGCCGCGTTGCCTTGCTCGAAAACTCAGCGTCGAAATGAATTTGAAGATCGTTGGATCGGCATTGAAGCCAATATCGAAAAGGCTCGCTCAGTCGCTAAGTTGTTCGATATGGAGGTTGTTGGTTTTTACGCATCGACAGATGGCTTTGAACCCGACAGCCACAATCATTTTCCAATACCTTCGTTTATCGAGAACACCACCATGAAGTTGCTCATGGTGTATGAAGTAATTCATTGCCTTAGTTGTTCTTCAACTTTATACAAACACGACAACCGATGGTTGAAGCGCGGCGAGGATTTCGTTGTGTCACGTGGTAAGCGCATCAGCGACTCCATCAGTCAGAAAAGAATTCTTACGGAATGGCACAGGGTTTATGGTGCGGTGGACTACTCGAATCAGTCGGTGCATATTGATGAGTGATTATGAAAATACGACATTGGGGGCATCAACATGTGGGCTAGTTGGCCCTTTTGCATTTCCTTTTCAATGGACATTTCAACGCAACCGTGGCGGACGCAAGTCAAGTCGTAAAGCTATGCACCGCCTGACGGGCGTAAAAGGAATGCCGCTATTTATTGAAGCCGTTCCACCCCCGCTTAAGCGTTTGCGAAATATGCTGCAAGAACTTGGCGAAGTTGTGCTTTCTCTTCATTACGAAGTCGACGAGGATTTTTTCACTTTGTTCGGAGGAGAGGCAGCCCTCAATGATGCTGATGAAGTTATTCTGGATTTCACGCAAGCATTAACGGCACGCGCTTGTCCGCGTTACGGTACGTGGAAAAAGTTTAACGAGCAACGCGACAGGTTTTATAAACACTACGCAGAATTACAGCGACGTGCTGTCGCCAATGGGCGATATTTTCCTCCGCCAACTATTCTGCGTGCGCGAAACCATCGGACAAATGGTGTGCGCATGGAAATGGGTTTCTCTGAAGGTTTTTTGCCGGGCAATAAGCTGCTTGTTATTACCGTCAGTACGACGGGAGTCGCCAAGTCAACTTTCCGCCCGAATTTCAATGTATTTATTCGTGATGATGAGCCTGTCCCAGCAGGCCAGTCGTTACATGAGCAAATAAATACTTGGGCAGCTGCTTTCTGTCGAACAGGAGAGAGCCTAGTATTCGCTGGATTGATTCAAGGCTTGGCTCTTTTCGAGCTGCATCATGTCTGGCACGCTTTGGCGGAAGGCGACGAACTAACGGCACGCATTGGAGAAAAACCGTTCTTCGAGATAAATCTATTATGGCGGGAGCGAATACTGGGGCGTGTTGCACGGGGAGATGCAGCACTCGCCTTACGAATGCTGCGCGAAGATAAGCACTTGCGCGTTGTTATTGTGCGATTGCACGCTTTTCATGAATCGTCCTTTAGCCAGATTGCTTTTGCTATGTATAAATAATTCAGTGGCAGACCACGAATATAGTCCATGCAAAAGCCTCGCATCGCTGCAAGGCTTTTCCGTTTCTGTCGTTCGATGTGAGTGGTGATTTTGGCGGCGGGACTGCACGCTAGTAATGCGGAGGTCTTTCGTTCGCCGCCTTGCCTTCATTTCCTGCTTCGGCCAGCGATTGAATGTGCTTTGCGAGCGTGGTGCAAATGGCTTCAAGGCGATCGAGCTTTTGTTGCTGCTGATAAACCGTTTTGTTCAGTTCCTCGATCAGATCTTCCTGAAAGGTGATTTTTGTTTCGATGTTTACTAAACGTTTTTCAATCATGAGGTGACCCTGAAAGTTTGGCGACAGGCTGATGGGGCAGTCATTTTAGCGCGGTGAGGAATCAAAAGTGTCGAAACAAGGTTAGGCTGCAAAAATTGCCCAACAAAAAAGTATTGTCATACAAATAGAAGGAGTTCAGCCGTATGAGGCTATGGTCACTCCATCCGCGCTATCTCGATGCCAAGGGCTTGGTGGCGTTGTGGCGCGAAGGGCGAGGATGATGATTGGGAAGTGCGGTGAGGAGATGCTCAATTGACATCAGAACGAACGTTCTCTACCATGCGATGGTTGTTTAGCCCATAGGAGCTTGGAGCATGAATCCTCAGCCCGCATTATTTGAGAACCACGAAATTCGCCGCGTGTATGACGAGTCCACCGAGACGTGGTTTTTTTCAGTCATCGACATAATTCAGGTGTTGACTCAACAGTCCGATTATCAGACGGCGCGCAAGTATTGGAACAAGCTGAAAGAGCGGCTGGATAAGGAAGGCAGTCAGTCGGTGACAAATTGTCACCGACTGAAATTACCTGCCGCTGACGGTAAGAATTACCTCACTGATGTCGCCACCGCCGAGACGTTGCTGCGATTAGTGCAGTCTGTTCCCAGCCCCAAAGCCGAGCCGATTAAGCTGTGGCTGGCGAAGGTGGGTTATGAGCGGATGCAGGAGCTGGCTGACCCCGCGCGTTCGTTGGAGCGCGCGCGTGAAACTTGGCAGAAACACGGGCGTAGCGAGAAGTGGATACAGCAGCGCATGACAGGGCAGGAGACACGCAACAAGTTGACCGATTACTGGAAAAAACACGACATCAAGGAAGGCGAAGAGTACGCGATTCTCACCAACATCATTCATCAGGAATGGGCGGAAGTGGATGTCAAAGCGCACAAGAATATGAAAGGTTTGCAGACGCAGAACTTGCGCGATCACATGAATGAGGCGGAACTGATTTTTACCGCGCTGGCAGAATTATCCACGCGCCAGATTGCGGAGAGTGTGGATGCGACGGGGATGCCAGAAAATAAAGCGGCTGCTAAAACAGGCGGTGGCATCGCCAAAAAGGCGCGGCAAGAGTTGGAAGGCAAAACAGGCAAGAAGGTGGTGAGCGGGGAAAATTATTTGCCACCCGTTACACGAAAGAAATTGCTTAAAAAATAATGCCCATCATTCGCACTGCCCTTGATGTTCCGCTCGCCACTTTGTTTGATTGCATCGTGGCGGAGGGGATGCGATGAGGCTATGGTCACTCCATCCAAGCTATCTCGATGCCAAGGGTTTGGTGGCGTTGTGGCGCGAAGGGTTGTTGGCGCAGAAGGTGCTGGCGGGTTTGACCAAGGGTTATCGCCATCATCCGCAGTTGACGCGATTTTATAATCAGACTGATGCACAAGGCGCGATTGCGGCATATCTGCGCGAGGTGCAGCATGAGGCGACACGGCGCGGCTATCGCTTTGATGACAGTAAGATTGGAAAGTGTGCAGAGGGCTTACACATTGCCGCGACCAGCGGACAATTAAATTATGAGTTGGCACATTTGCGCACCAAGCTGGCAGTGCGGGATGTTGCCGCGTGGCAGCGCATCGCCGGGGTGAAACAGCCTGAGCCGCATCCACTGTTTGTGGTGGTGCAAGGTGAGGTTGAAGATTGGGAAGTGCGATGAAAAGACGGGTGGCATTTTTCACACGTTGAAACAGCCATCGCAATACGCCGAAACGTCCTGTAATATGGCTCTTTATTTAGGTCTTATTTGGAGGGTGTGATGGAACAGCTATATGCCAATACGTCGGTGAGTATTAGTGAGTTGAAAAAAAATCCGTCAGCGATTATTGAGCGCGCAGAGGGGTTTGCGGTTGCGGTGCTCAACCATAACCGACCTGCTGCGTATCTTGTTCCTGTGGCAGCTTTTGAGGCGATGATGGATGAGTTGGACGATCAAGCGTTGGTGCGTTTGTTTAAGTCTAGGCAAGCCGAAGCCACGGTGAAGGTTACATTGGATGAGCTATAAGCTGGAATTCAAAACTTCCGCGCTCAAGGAGTGGAAGAAGCTGGATAGCCCGATTCGTGAACAATTCAAAAAGAAGCTGATTGAGCGATTATCGCAACCCCGCGTTGATTCTGCACGCCTTACGGCATTGCCAGATTGTTACAAAATCAAGTTGCGAGCAGCAGGTTACCGATTGGTTTATCAAGTGGTGGATGAAACAATCACTGTCATTGTGGTGGCGGTGGGTAAACGTGAAGATAGTGCGGTTTATTTGGCAGCCGCTAAGCGGATTAAATAATCGGTGGCAAACATGCAAACAAAAAACACAGTGTTAAGCGGCGACATCGGCGGGACAAAAACGCGCCTTGCCATCATCGAGGTTAACGGCACGCAGTTAAATACGCTGCGCGAGGTGAGTTATCCCAGCCAAAACTATCCGATCTTTGATGAATTGGTTGCCGATTTTTTGAGTGGCTCGGACATCCCTAGCCGCGCGGGCTTTGGCATTGCCGGGCCGGTGCAGGGCAGGGTGGTGCAGACCACCAATTTGCCTTGGCGTATTGATGCCGATGCGTTGCAACGCCAATTTGGTTTTGCGCGGTGTGTGTTGCTCAATGATTTGGAAGCGACGGCGTGTGGCTTACCTGCGCTGGGAGCTTTGGATTTATTGACTTTGCACGAAGGCGCAGCCGACGCGGTAGGCAACGCAGCGGTGATCGCGGCTGGCACGGGTTTGGGTGAGGCGGGTTTGTTTTGGGATGGTCATGCGCATCAACCGTTTGCCACAGAAGGCGGACACACCAGCTTTACCGCCAGCGACGACCGCGAATTTGCGTTGCTCAAGTATTTACAACAGCGTTATGAACATGTGAGTTGGGAGCGCGTTGTGTCGGGCATGGGCATCGTCGCGCTGCATGAATTTATGTGTCATTACCATCATGCCGTTGTGCCAGCTTGGCTGAATGAAGAAATGGGAAAGGGTGATGTGGCTGCGGCGATTGCCAATGCGGCCATGGCGGAGCGCGATGAGTTGTGCGTTGAAACTCTGGATTGGTTTTTGCAATTGTATGGATCAGAGGCAGGCAACATGGCACTCAAAATGATGAGCCGTGGCGGGGTGTATTTGGGCGGTGGCATTGCGCCAAAAATTTTATCGCGTTTGCAAAATGGAATTTTCTTAAAGGCTTTTTTCAACAAAGGGCGGATGCGTCCGCTGCTGGAAGCGATGCCCGTGAAAGTAATTTTGAATGATAAAGCGGCCTTGTATGGCGCGGCGTTGTTTGCTGCACGTGACTAAACAAGCCAGTTTAATTGAGGGTGATGCGCTATAATTTTCGTTCAGGAGCTATGTCCTAACCATTGATGAGTATTGCAGACATGGAAAACAGTACTGCTTATATCTTGCAAGTCCGCCCTAAAATTCCAGCGCGTTTAGCGCGTTTGGAAGAGTTGGCCAATAACCTTTGGTATAGCTGGGATAGACCCACTCGTGCATTGTTTGCACGTTTGCATCCTGGCTTGTGGAAAGCCACTGGACAAAGTCCTAAGGCATTTTTAAAGCGTGTTGACCAGCAACGTCTACTGGATGCCGCTGAAGACCAAGTGTTCATTGGTAATTTCAATCGCGTCCTCGCGGCATATGACACCTATCACGATCATCGTTCGCCAGCAGGCGGCGCGGATTGGCTGCGTAAAGATGACCTGATTGCGTATTTTTGTGCGGAATTTGGTTTTCATGAAAGTTTCCCGATTTATTCCGGTGGGCTGGGCATTTTGGCGGGCGATCATTGCAAAGCGGCCAGTGATTTGCGCTTGCCCTTTATCGGCATGGGCTTGTTATATCGTCAGGGCTATTTTCATCAAACCATAGACGGTGATGGCAATCAAATTGCGAGCAACACGGATTCCGATTTTGATGATTTACCTATCACACCCGCCAAGCTGGCGGATGGTTCGGAGGCTTACACTTGGGTAGATTTCCCGGGACGAAAGTTGAACATAAAAATCTGGCAAGCCAGAATTGGCCACATCACCTTGTATTTATTGGACACCGATTTATCCAACAACAATCGGCACGACAGAGACATCACGCACCGTTTATATGGCGGCGATAAGGTAATGCGTATCGAGCAGGAAATTGTTTTAGGAATAGGTGGCGTGCGTGCTTTACAAGTGTTGGGTTTGAAGCCAACGGTGTGGCACATCAATGAAGGCCATGCGGCATTTTTATTGCTGGAACGTATCCGTCAAAAAATCAACGGTGACAAATTGGATTTTGCTGCCGCTTTGGAAAATATCGCTGCCAATACGATTTTTACCACACACACACCTGTTCCGGCAGGCCACGATCACTTCACTCAGGAAATGATGTCGGATTATTTCGACAAATACTATCCAGAGTTGAATTTAACCCGTGAAGACTTCATTGCTTTGGGGCGTAATAACGGTAGTGCTGACTTTAATATGACCGCTTTGGCAATACGTGGCTCACGTTTCAGTAATGGCGTGTCACGCATTCATGGCGATGTCTCGTCAGTGATTTGCGGTGCGATGTGGCCGGAAATCGAGCCAGATGAAAACCCCATGAGTTACATTACCAATGGCGTTCATGCGCCGACCTTTTTGGCAAGCGAATGGATCGAGGTGTTAGAGCGCCATCTGGGTACGGACTGGAATGCACGGATGAATGATGTGCCGTTCTGGCAACAGGTCGACGCGATTCCAGACCACTTGTATTGGAGCGTGCGTCAGTCACTCAAGTCAAAAATGTTGAACATGGTACGAGACCGCATTAGTTCCCAGCATTTCCGTAACCATGGTTCTGAAGCGCATTTGGATCGCTTGCTTAAATATGTCAATCCGGAAAATCCGAACATTTTGACGATAGGTTTCGCTCGCCGTTTCGCCACTTATAAACGAGCCACCATGCTATTTGGTGATTTGGATTGGTTGCGTGAGATTATTAACAACCCGGAGCGTCCCGCCCTATTTATCTTTGCCGGTAAAGCGCATCCGGCTGACATTCCCGGTCAAGATTTGATTCGCCGCATCACACAAATCTCCAAGATGTCGGAGTTTATCGGCAAGGTGTTAATCGTCGAAGGCTATGACTTGGCTTTGGCGCGTAAATTGGTTGCAGGGGTTGATGTCTGGTTGAACAACCCGTTGTTCCCGCTAGAGGCCAGCGGAACCTCCGGCATGAAAGCAGGCATGAATGGCACCATCAATTTGTCAGTGTTGGACGGTTGGTGGGGCGAAAGCTATGACGGTGAAAACGGTTGGGCAATCAAGCCTGTTTCAGAGTCCCTCAGTGAAGAAATACGCACGCGTGAAGAAACCACTACGCTGTATGAATTGCTGCAAGATCAGGTAATCCCACTGTATTACGATCACGGCAAAATGGGCTTTTCACCCAATTGGGTGAGGATGTCCAAACGCTCGATGGCAACCATCATGCCACGCTTTAACTCGAAACGTATGGTGGGTGAGTATCTGGCAAAATGTTATTTGCCCGCCAGCCAACAGCATCGTTTGTATAAGCAAAATGATTTTGAAAACTCACGTTTGGTTGCAAAATGGAAAGCGCGGATACACAGTGCATGGACTGGTGTAGCGATACGTCGATTGGATGACCCTAAAGCTGAAATCAACTTTGGTGATACGCTACGCTTTGAAGTGGCTGTTCAGTTGAAGGGGTTGACACCGAATGATGTGATAGTCGAAATGTTGCTGGGCTTGGCTACCAAACGCGAAAAATTGCAAAATACCAAGCACTATCCTTTTGTACCCACTGGCACAACGGCCGCTTCCGGTGAACATATTTTTGCTTTAGAAGTGCAACCGGAGCTATGCGGTAAATTAGAATATCGGGTGCGTGCTTATCCCCATCAAGACATGCTTACGCGTCGATTTGAAATGGGTATGATGCGCTGGATGTAATTCAAGCAATGTCTTTCCCACAATTTTACTTTTAATCTTGTTTACGGGCTGTAGGGTCCATCAGGAAATTTGAAATGGCCGAATTGAAAGTTTTATTTGCAACTTCAGAAGTCGTCCCTTTAATTAAGACCGGTGGTCTGGCGGATGTTAGCGGTGCGTTACCCGCTGCGTTGCGGGCTATCGGGGTCGATGTGCGGGTACTGATACCGGGCTATCTACAAGTGATGGCTAAGCTGGGCGAATTCGACGTGCTAGCTACTTTTGATAATTTACCCGGCTTTCCCAGTACACGATTATTGTCGGGGAAAATGGCGAATGACTTGCCATTATTGGTGGTGGATTGCCCCCGTTTATATCAACGTGAAGGAGGGCCTTATCAAAATGAACAGGGACAAGATTGGCCAGATAACGCGTTACGTTTTGGATTGCTTTCTAAAATAGGTGCGGTGCTGGGTAGTGATGAATCTCCGCTCGACTGGCATCCTGATTTGGTGCATTGCAATGATTGGCAGACGGGACTTACCCCCGCCTATTTAAAGTTTGCGGCCAGTGCGGTGCCGAGCATCATGACGGTTCATAATCTGGCATTTCAGGGGATATTCCCTGCGCAAACAGTAGCGGATTTGCATTTGCCGGCATCGTGTTTCGACATTGGCGGAGCGGAATTTTACGGCAGCTTATCGTTTTTGAAGGCCGGGCTTTATTACACGAATCACATCACTACCGTCAGTCCAACTTATGCCAAGGAAATTCAGCAGGAAGAGCTAGGCTTTGGTATGCAAGGCTTATTGACGACACGCAGTGACGACCTTACTGGCATTCTTAATGGTATTGACACCGAGGAGTGGAACCCTGCAACAGATAAGCTGCTGGGGAAAACTTACCATATACGCGACCTGTCCGGTAAAGTGGCGGACAAAGCATTGCTGCAATACCGAATGCGATTAAAGGTTGACCCTGCCGTGCCGTTACTTGGTGTGATTAGCCGTTTTACCCATCAAAAGGGCTTGGATTTACTGCTGGAGATTGCTCCTCAGCTTGCGGCATTGCCCGTGCAGCTGGCAATGCTGGGGAGTGGCGATGCAGCACTGCAACAAGCTGCCGTGGATTTATCACACAAGTATCCGAACCAGATTGCGGCGCATATCGGGTACAGCGAGCCACTTTCACACCTCATTGAAGCAGGGGCGGATATGTTTGTGATGCCATCCCGTTTTGAGCCATGCGGACTGAATCAAATGTATAGTCAGCGTTATGGCACACCACCTATCGTGCATGCTACCGGTGGGCTTGCAGATTCAGTGGTGGACTGCACCAACGCAACACTCAAGGCTCGCATGGCAAGCGGCTTTTCGTTCAGCGGCATGACCGCGCAAAATTTATTCGACACAATACAACGCGCCGTGAGTCTTTATCATGACAAACTCAAATGGCAAGCCTTGTGCAAAAATTGCATGGCGAAAGATTTCAGTTGGGCGACGAGCGCGGAGGCTTACCGTGAGGTTTACTTGAAAGTTTTGGAACAACCAAAACCTGTTATTTCGGTATAAATAGCGCAGCTATTAGTTTTACTCAATCAACATGAAGCTCAGCAAGATATTTGGGTTAAACATACTGATACCCAATAGGTTTTTAGAGATGCCTTCGGGTTCGTTCGGGGTGTTTTCAACTTGTTTCCGCCAAACAACAATACCCGATACTTTGACTTCGTTATCACGATCTTTGTATTCAATATCGACGTGATCGCCTTTGCTAACCTCGTAATCAATCAATATGCTTATCCCGGCTTGCGAAATGTCCCGTATAGAAAGAATTGGCAGACATCCGCCCCGAACGTGTAAAAACAGCATGCCCTTAGGCTTTTGGCTCATAGTGAATCGGGTTTCGTCACGAAGCTCTTTGGTATTCATATCGGGTCTCTCCAAAAACTAAATAAGCTGCTCTTAAATTATCGACTCATTCAAATACCAACTGCCGGTATATTCGGAGTAGTTAATTTTTGTGTCAGGCGTGTGGCTGTAAACCAGTTTGCCATGCGCCACTGCAAAAGACGACATCATCGTCCAGTCTAACGAATTCAGTGATGGCAAACACATCTACATGATGCCTTGCTGTTGCGCGCCGAATATTGGCTTTGTTATAAATGCCGTGTTTGGCGCCAAGTGACAAATGAATCCCACACATGCGCTCATATGTGCCAATGTCCCTGACTATTTTATTTGGTGTAAAAGCCCGATTTAGTCCAAAGCCAAGTTCGCGTAACCACACTTCACCTTCGTCAGCGCGGATATTGGCGAGTACTTGGTCAAACTCCGGTGTGGAGTTGATCGCATCAGTAACTCGGCCCTTGCTGATGACGAGTGTGATAGGGGTATCTGGCTTGTTGGTGGAGAACGAGGTGTCACCAAAAGCAAAAATTCGCACACGTCCGTTCACAGCTTCCAAATCTTGCGCTTCTGTGAATACTTCACCGATAGGAAATTGCCCGCCCACATTGCTCATCTCACTATAGTCGCCGACGTTTAGTTTGGCGGATTCAAAGGGTGAACCAAATACCAAGCGTTCACCGCCGCTATCAATTGAACCAAAATTTGCTCGATCAATGCGCGCTTTAAGCGCGTTACCCACACCACGGAAATACGCTGGATCGTAGGCCAGTGAATCAATGTAATAGTCAGCCTGCTCACTTTGCATACGGCCAAGATGTGGATGTTCAATCACCTTAAATGATCTTTTAAAAAGCTCTACGCGGATGCGAAACGCTTCGAGGCGAAAGTTAGTAGATTGAATGAGTACCACCAAATCTGAATGGGCAAGTTTGGCAAATTCCGCAAAAATCGCTTCAGGTGTGACTGCATCAAAGTCAATAAATATAGCGGTTGGCAGGCAGCGTCGATAGGCTGCAGTGAGCGTGATAGCGAGATCTGAGCAGGTGTCGAATACGACTAAAGCAGCGTGCGTATCGTTGTGCTGAATCGCCAACGTCAAAATATCGCGCAGGTGATTTTCCGCAGTAGCTATCGCATCAGGCAGCATGAAGTTTAGGAACGCTGCTGGTAATGCCGAATAAGTCCGCTGGTTGAGGCATCGTGCGGTGAGGCTGCGGGTGTGTTGTTCAACAATTCAGGCAAGATTTTCCCTGCCAATTGTTTGCCCAATTCCACACCCCATTGATCGAACGGATTGATATTCCACACCACGCTTTGCACGAATACTTTGTGCTCATACAGTGCAATCAACTTGCCTAATGTATGCGCATCTAGCTTATCAAACAGTAGGGTGTTGGTAGGTTTGTTGCCAGCAAATACCTTGTGCGGGAGCAGTGCTTCCAGAGCTGCGCCTTGCATACCTTGAGCAACTAATTCAGCACGCGCTTCTGCCGAAGTTTTGCCCACCATCAGTGCTTCGGTTTGGGCAAAACAGTTGGCAAGCAAAATGGCGTGATGTTCGCCGAGCGGAGCTTGGCTATGCCGTGGTGCAAGAAAATCCGCCGGTATCATGCGTGTGCCTTGGTGGATCAATTGGTAAAAAGCATGTTGTCCATTGGTGCCAGGTTCCCCCCACACCGTGATGCCAGTGTCGTAATCCACGGCATGACCTTCTCGATCTGTTCCCTTGCCATTACTCTCCATATCCAGTTGTTGCAGATAAGCCGGGAAACGATGCAGGTATTGGCAATACGGAAATACGGCGTTAGAACCCACGCCGAAAAAGTTGCCGTACCAAATACCGAGTAAGCCCATCAGCACGGGTATGTTTTTGTCGAGTGGCGCGCCGCGAAAATGGTTATCCATCGCATGCGCGCCATCCAATAATGCCTCAAATTTATCCATGCCCACATATAGTGCTATGGGTAAGCCAATCGCTGACCATAGTGAGTAACGCCCGCCGACCCAATCCCAAAATTCGAATACGTTGTCAGGATTGATACCGAATTTTGATGTAGCCTCAAGGTTGGTAGAGACAGCTGCAAAATGTTTTGCCACGGATAGTTCATCACCCAACCGCCCAGCCAACCAGTCACGGGCCGATCGCGCATTGGTCAAAGTTTCCTGAGTGGTGAAGGTTTTTGAGCTGACGATAAACAGGGTGGTTTGCGCGTCTAATTTTTTGAGTGTTTCACTCAAATGCGCACTATCTATGTTGGATACAAAATGTACGTTTAGTTGAGAACTGGCATATGACTTGAGTGCCTCACATACCATTAGCGGACCAAGGTCTGAACCGCCTATGCCGATGTTAACGATATCGCGTATCGCTTTACCTGTATGTCCAACATGTTGTCCATTGCGCACAGCATCAGAAAATCGGCGCATCAATCCCAACACGCGGTATATATCAGGCATCACGTCCTTATCATCAACATAAACCGCTTGGGCTGAACGGTTGCGTAACGCGGTGTGCAGCGCGGCACGTTGTTCCGTGGAATTGATTTTCTTACCTGTAAACATTTGCTCAATATGAGTAGACAGGCCAGCTTGTTCAGCTAGCGCAACTAACAATCGAATGGTTTCAGCATTGATGCGATTTTTGGAAAAGTCGAAAAACAAGTCATCCAGTTGTAAGGAAAATTTATCCACACGCGCCGGATCATCTTGAAACATCTGGCGCATGTGTTGCGTTTTTACAATTGCATAATGGGCATTGAGTGCTTGCCAAGCGGCAGATTGAGTGAGTTTTGACATGATGATTGAATTAATTCGATTGCAACAAGTTATCCCGCTACCAGAATGATTCCCGCCAATGGCGGTAAAGAAATTTCAGCAGAGTAGGGCAGACCCATCCAAGGAATCGGTTCAGCTTGTATCAAGCCTGCATTGCCGATGTTACTACCGGCGTAGAATTCCGAATCACTGTTTAATACTTCGCGATATAGGCTTTGTGATGGCAAGCCTATACGGTAGTGATTACGAGGCACGGGAGTGAGATTCAACGCTACGATGGCAATGGAACCATCACGTGCTTTGCGCTGATAGGACAACACAGATTTTTGCGCATCGTTGCAATCTATCCACGAGAAACCCTCATGCTGAAAATCTAAATCGTGCAGCGCGGTGAGTTTGCGATAAAGCTGATTCAGGTCATGCGCTAAATTTTGCATGCCGCGATGAAACGCCTCACCCAATTGCCACCACTCCAACTCCCACTTGGATTGCCACTCACGACCTTGCGCGATTTCGTTGCCCATGAAGTTGAGTTTTTTGCCGGGACTAGTCATTTGGTAGGTTAGCAACAAACGCAAATTGGCAAATTTTTGCCATGCGTCTCCCGGCATTTTAGAGAGCAATGAACCCTTGCCATGCACCACTTCATCATGCGAAAAGGGCATTACGAAATTTTCGCTATAGGCGTATATTTGCGAGAAAGTAAGCTCATTATGGTGATAGCGGCGATGCACGGGATCGTTCTGGAAATAACTCAGTGTGTCGTTCATCCAGCCCATGTTCCATTTGATGGAAAATCCCAACCCACCCAGATAAACAGGGCGCGACACACCGGGCCATGCAGTCGATTCTTCGGCAAAAGTGAGCGCGCCGGGAAATTGATCATGCGCCATGATGTTCATTTCACGCAGAAAATCGACCGCTTCGAGATTCTCGCGGCCACCGTATTTATTGGGTATCCACTCGCCCGCTTTACGCGAGTAATCGAGATACAACATTGAAGCAACCGCATCCACACGCAATCCATCAAAATGGAATTCAGACAACCAATAATGTGCACTGGACATCAAAAAGCTCTTAACTTCATTGCGTCCGAAGTTGAAGATATGCGTACCCCAGTCTTGATGAAAGCCCAAACGCGGGTCGGCATGTTCGTACAATGCCGTTCCATCAAAGTGGGCTAACGCCCAACTGTCTTGCGGAAAGTGGGCGGGAACCCAATCCAGAATCACGCCTATGTCTGCTTGATGGCAGGTGTCGATTAAAAGACGTAACTCATCCGCAGAGCCCAAGCGACTGGTCGCGGCAAAATACCCAGAACATTGATATCCCCACGATTCATCCAGCGGATGTTCGGTGATCGGCATCAGCTCAATGTGCGTATAGCCCATTCCTTTAACATATGGAACAAGGTCGGTAGCCAATTCGCGATAGCTGTAAAAGCGACCATCGGGATGGCGCTTCCATGAGCCGGCATGAATTTCGTAAATGTTAATCGCGCCGTGCAGCCAATCCCATTCGCCGCGCTGTTTCATCCAGGCATCATCTTGCCAGTGGTGTTCATGGGTGGGTGAAGTCAGTGCTGCGGTGCCCGGACGCAATTCGTAGCCCTGCGCATATGGGTCGGTTTTTGTCAGCAAATCACCCGTTTCGCGATTGCGAATTTCATAGCGGTACAGCGCATGCTGTTTAAGCTCTGGTAAAAATAATTCCCATACGCCGCTAGAGCCGTGTAAACGCATGGGATTGAGGCGGCCATCCCACTGATTGAACTCACCAATTACACTGACACGTTCGGCATTGGGTGCCCACACAGCAAAACGAATACCTTTTACGCCGTCGATTTCAACGGCGTGCGAGCCAAGCATACGATAGCCCTGATGTAGCTTGCCTTCGCTGAATAAAAATAAATCTTGTTGAGAGATGTTGGCAGGAAATTGATAGGGGTCGAACATTTCACGAGTTGCCAATCCTTCGCTAATGCGCAGACGGTAAGGACTAGTTGGCTTTTCTGTACTGCGCCATTCGTATACGCCGTTAGGATGAACTTTCTTGAACGGCTCACTGCCGGTTTTATTGAGCAACTCGACTTGTGTCGCTGAAGGCTGGTAAACGCGAACGATCCACTGTGAGCCATCTTGATGCAAGCCGAGTAGGCCAAAAGGGTCGTAGAGACGTGCTTGCACCAACAATTCAATCTGTGTTTTCAATTTACACCCACCCTTTTTTTCTTGTCTAGTAGGGCGATTGTAAACGATAATGGCGAGACTATATAAGCTAAATGAGGAGAGCGAAATGAATTCAGAATTGAGTTATCTGCAAAAAAAATACCAAGCATCCGCCGGTGAAATAGCTCCTCGTTTCGTTAGCCGACTGACTAAAAATACCTACGCAATGGTTCTGGCAGGGGGTCGTGGCAGCCGTTTGCATCAACTCACCGATTGGCGTGCCAAGCCTGCTGTGCCGTTTGGTGGCAAGTTCCGCATCATTGATTTCGTGTTATCCAATTGTGTCAATTCCGGTATCCGCCGCATCGGTGTGGCGACGCAGTATAAATCGCACAGTTTGATTCAGCATATTCAACGCGGATGGTCTTTCTTGAATGGTCAGTTTGGCGAATTTGTTGATTTGCTTCCTGCTCAGCAGCGCATCAGCGAGGAACACTGGTATCAAGGAACTGCTGATGCGGTGTTTCAAAATCTGGATATCGTGCGCGCATCAAATCCGGATTTTGTGCTGATTCTGGCTGGCGATCACGTTTACAAGATGGACTACGGCAAATTGTTGGCCTTCCACGTGGAAAGCAAAGCGGACATGACAGTGGCTTGCTTGGAAGTGCCCGTTGCGGAAGCGACTGCGTTTGGTGTGATGGGTGTAGATGCAAATTCTCGTGTGGTTGAGTTTGTTGAAAAACCGTCCAATCCGCCCTCTATCCCAGGCAACCCGGAAAAATCATTGGCTAGCATGGGAATATATATTTTTAACAGCCAGTTTTTGTATGAGCAGTTGATTCGTGATGCAGATGACCCCAAATCCAGTCACGATTTCGGCAAAGATTTGATTCCCCATATGGTAGCGAAATACCGCGTTTTTGCGCAGAGTTTCGAGCAAAGTTGTGTCGGCATGGGTAGTGACGAAGTTCCATATTGGCGAGATGTTGGGACAATTGATTCCTATTGGGAAGCCAGCATGGAGTTGACCAAAGTCGTGCCTGATTTGAATATGTACGACCAAGAATGGCCAATTTGGACCCATCAAGAACAATTGCCTCCCGCTAAATTTGTATTTGATGAACCTGATCGTCGCGGAATGGCAATCGACTCGCTGGTTTCAGGCGGCTGCATAGTTAGCGGCTCAACCGTCAAACACTCGTTGTTGTTTTCAGACGTTCGCGTGAATAGTTATTCCATCATTGAAGATTCGGTACTGCTGCCTAACGTAGATGTGGGTCGCTATGTGACTTTAAAGCGCGTTATCGTGGACAAGGGCTGTAAAATTCCCGATGGGTTAGTAGTAGGTATAAATAGGGTAGAAGATCAGAAACGTTTTCACGTCAGTGAAAATGGTATTACTTTGATTACTGCTGAAATGCTGGGTCAATTCAACCACGGCACGCGTTAAATCAAGCACATTTTGGCAAAACAATATATCGCGGCATATCTGTAACCATGAAAAAATCAGTTGATCTTGTATTTCTCTGGCATATGCATCAGCCAGATTACCGCGATTATTCCACCGGCGAGTTTGTGTTGCCTTGGACGTATTTACACGCCATTAAAGATTATTCTGATATGGCATATCACCTTGAGCGGCATCCAAAAGTCCATGTGGTGATGAATTTTGTGCCAATATTGCTCGATCAATTGGAAGACTATGTTGACCAATTTGCAAGTGGACAATTTCGCGATCCATTGTTGCGTTTACTGGGGCATGCAGACGGCATAGCACTCAACACCGAACAAAGACAACGTATATTGAATGCTTGCTTTCTAAGTCATCACAATAAGATGATTGAGCCTTACCCAGCGTACAAACGCTTGTCAGATATGTTCAATCGTTTGCGGGTAGATGGCGAAGCGGCTTTGTCCTATTTGTCAGATCAATTCATGGCAGATTTGATTACTTGGTATCACCTAGCTTGGTGCGGGGAAAGTGTGCGGCGCGAACATGCCTTAGTCGCGCGCTTGCTAAGCAAGGCGGAAGGCTTTAGTTATGCTGATCGCAAGCAGTTACTCGACCTCATTGGTGAGCTAATTTCAGAAATCATTCCACGTTATCGCAAGCTGGCTAAATCTGGTCAAATCGAGATTTCCGCAACTCCGCATTATCATCCCCTGGTGCCTTTATTGATTGATTTTGCAAGTGCCAAAGAAGCCATGCCTAACGCACCGATGCCGGAATCTCCTATCTATGCAGGGGGTAAAGCGCGTGTCGCAGCACATATACGCAAGGCCAAAAAAAGCCATGCTGTTCGCTTTGGTAGCGAACCTACGGGGATGTGGCCAGCGGAGGGATCTATTTCAAATGACACGCTGAATGTCATGGCTGAAGAGGGCTGCAGCTGGGCAGCGAGTGGGGAGGGCGTGTTAGTAAATAGCATCAATAAAATGCAGCAAGGTTTACCCGACCGCTCTGAATATCTGTATCGTCCCTATCGTTTATCCGATAGTGCCAAGGGTTTAAGTTGCTTTTTCCGCGATGATCGACTGTCTGATTTGATTGGTTTTGAGTATTCACAATGGCATGGCAGTGATGCGGCCAACCATTTTGTCGAGCAAATTTCAGCTATTGCACACCATGCACCAGAAGACCAAACACCGATTGTAAGTGTGATTTTAGATGGCGAAAATGCTTGGGAATACTATCCTTACAATGGTTTTTATTTTCTTGACCAGCTTTACGCCAAACTTGAAACGCATACGACAATCAGAACTACTACGTATAGTCGCCACCTAAAAGTTTGTACGGAAACTCATCCTAAAACATTGCCAAATATTGTGGCGGGCAGTTGGGTTTATGGCGATTTCTCAACATGGATAGGATCTAAAGATAAAAATCTTGCTTGGGATTTGCTTTGTGCCGCAAAATTAAGTTATGACAGCGTAATGTCAAAGGGAAGATTGAGTTCTTCAGAACAGGCTGCTGCCGAGGAGCAATTGTGTTCATGCGAAAGCTCAGATTGGTTCTGGTGGTTTGGTGACTACAATGCATCAAATTCAGTCGCCAGTTTCGATAGGTTGTACCGTCATAATCTCACCGAACTATATCGTTTATTGAAATTAGTACCTCCAACTAACCTGTCCAAACCCATCAGCCTAGGTAGTATAAATACCGAAGTAAGCGGTGCGATGCGGCGCGCAACAGATTAACTGTCATTTCATCAATTCACGTCTTACCGGTTCAAGCAAAAATGATCACACAACGCGCTAGCGGCATATTGCTGCATCCCACCTCGCTGCCTGGTCCATTTGGCTCTGGTGATTTTGGTGCCGATGCGTACAAATTTGTGGATTGGTTAAAAGCGGCGGGGCAAACCTATTGGCAGGTTTTGCCGCTGGGCGAAATTGGTCCGGGCAATTCCCCGTACATGAGTAGCTCGGCTTTTGCGGGCAGCGTTTTGTTGATTGACTTAGTTGAACTGGCTGAACAGGGCTGGCTTGCCCATGATGACTTAAACCCGCTCCCGGAATTTAATACAGATCGCACAAATTACGAGCTGACTAAACCTTTCCGTATAGCGCGACTGCGCCGCGCCGCAAAGCGGTTTTTTTCCAATTCAGACAAAAGCTTGCGCCAAGCCTATGAAGAATTTTGTAAATTAGAGAATGAATGGCTGCACGATTATGCACTATTTATGACCGTAGCCAATCAAGAAGAGGGGCGTGAATGGAGCCACTGGTCGCATGACCTTGTTCGCAGAGAGCCACAATCTCTCCGCAATGTGGAAATTAGCTGCGATGAAGAAATCGCTTTTTGGAAGTTTTGCCAATGGAGTTTTGCCCGTCAATGGTCAAATTTGAAAAGCTATGCCAATAAGAATGGCATTCTTATCATCGGCGACGTTCCTATTTTTGTGGCTTTGCAGAGCGCAGATGTTTGGGCGCATCAAGAACTTTTTGAGTTAAATGAAAATGGCCAGCCATTAGTCGTGGCTGGTGTACCACCAGATTACTTTAGCGAGACGGGGCAGCTTTGGGGAAATCCACTGTATCGCTGGGAAGCTCATGAGAAAACCGGTTACAAATGGTGGATGTATCGCTTGAAGAAAGCTCTTCAATTTGCTGATTTAGTTAGAATAGATCACTTTAGAGGTTTTGTATCTTATTGGGAAGTTTCAGCCGGCGCACCGAATGCAATTCATGGTAAATGGATGCCTGGACCAGGCGAAAAGCTGTTCAAAGCATTTGAAAACACCTTCCCAAAATTGCCGATTATTGCCGAAGACCTGGGTATGATTACTCCCGATGTCATTGAACTTCGTGATAAATTTCAACTGCCTGGCATGCGAATTTTGCAATTTGCCTTTGGTGAAGACGAAAGCAATCATTTTTTACCACATCATTACATTCCGAATACCGTTGCCTATACCGGCACACATGACAATGACACATCAGTGGGTTGGTGGAACTCGCTTTCAGCTCATCAAAAATCCTTCGTACATCATTACCTTAGTAGTGATGGTCAGAACATCCAATGGGACATGATGCGCGCAATTTCTGACTCGACTGCAAATACCGTCATTTATCCAATGCAAGACGTATTAGGTTTACCCGAAACTTGTCGCATGAATTATCCTGGGTTACCGACTGGTAATTGGGAATGGCGATTTACTTGGGATCAAATAAAGCCCGGTCACACTGATGTGATGTTTAATTTGAGTTTTGAACACCACCGCATTCCGGAAACTTTTCTCGTTTCAGAAATTTCATAATAAATTTACTTCGCTCGCCCCTTGTCCATCCCCGCAGACTGTCGGGTATTACGGCACAGAAAAACGAAATCGGTGAGCTAAGGAAACGCTGATTTATTTCCAAGAGAAACACCGCAGCAGATAAAATCACACCATTCACAACAGCCCGAAGACAACACGATGCAAACAAGTTTCTCCGAACTGGAATACGCCACCAAGAAGAAGCAGACCCGACGTGACTGTTGGCACCGAAAGAAATGTGACCAGCTGTGCCGATTGAATTCTGACCAGGCAACGGATTGCGTAGCGTACTACGCGGCTGTGGATAAGTCGACCAGACTGTGATTGGTTTTATACCTCCTGATTTAGTTGTTTGAAGGATGCAGGCCGACTGTCTAAATGACGGTCGGCCTGTCTGTTTTAGAACGGCTCCACCTCCTCTGTTGTAGTTGAACGTTTCACTTTCTCGCGCGACCTGATGCGCTCCTTGGCTGACTCACTACTTTGCTTGAAGCGGAACGACTCATTACCGGTTTCGATGATGTGGCAATGATGCGTCAGTCGATCCAGCAACGCGGTGGTCAATTTGGCATCGATGAACACGCGGCTCCATTTCGAGAAGGTCAGATTGGTCGTGATGATGACACTGGTTCGTTCGTAGAGTTTAGAGAGCAAATGAAACAGCAATGCGCCCCCCGCCTGCGAGAATGGCAAGTAGCCCAGCTCATCCAGAATAACCAAGTCCATCTGCATCAAGCTGATTGCCAGTCGGCCCTGTTTGCCAGCGGCCTTCTCCTGCTCCAACGTATTGACCAAATCCACGGTGGAATAAAATCGAATTCGTTTGCCGTGATATTGAATACCGGACATGCCAAGCGCAGTGGCAAGATGCGTCTTGCCCGTGCCAGTCCCGCCGACCAGTACAAGATTCTGTGCGGCATCGGTAAATTCCATGGTCGCCAGTCTGCCGATCAACTGCTCATCCACTTTGGATTGACTGAAATCAAAGCCCTGCAAATTACGGTGAATCGGGAACTTCGCAGCGTTGATCTGATAGCGGATAGAGCGGATTCCACGATCATTGGATTCCGCTTCCAGCAACTGCCGAAGTAGCCATTCGGAGGAAGCCAGTGAAGCGGTTGCGCCGGATGCGCCTTGGCTTTTTAACTCGGTATAACAGTCCGCCATGCCGTGTAATTTGAGCACCTTGAGTTGGCTGATGAGGTCAGACATGAGACACCTCCTGCGCATTCAGGCTGTCATAGCGGGTGGTATCCGCCAGCGGCTCCTCTGCCAGCTTCAGGCTGGTTTCCACCTGTTCCGGTGGCGGAGATTGATTGAGGCGCGTCAGCACGTTCATCGCATGTTCAGCGCTAGGCACATCCGATTCCAGCACCAGTTCGACCGCGACCATAACCAGCGACTTGGTTGGCGTTGTTTGTCAACCTATTGATCCGGCCACTTTTATCCGTGAATCAAGCGGCATATTTTACGCGTGAGTCTTGGAAGTATTTCTTCACACGCTCGGGTGATTTTTCTAGCGTCTGCATGTGTTCAGTTGCAGCAGCTTTCAGCTTAGCTTTTGTGCGTGCTGGAACCTTGGTGGAGATGGCATGTTTCAAATCCGCATTCAACCGTTCTTCCGGGTTTAACTCCGGGCTGTAGCTGGGCAAGTAAAACAACTCAATCCTATCCTTCCGTTCTGCCACCCACGCCTTGACCACCTTGCTATGATGAACACGCAGGTTGTCCAGTATCAGGAATACTTTCCGGCCTGCGTCCTTAATTAACGCTTCCAGAAATTCGGTGAATCTATCTGCATTGAACGACTCATCGATAATCATCCAGCGTGCCTTACCCTGATTGGTGACCGTCGCAATCATCGACAGTTTGTGACGTGTACCGCCCGGTGCTAAAGTAACCGGTGTTTTCCCCGCCGGTGCATAACTGCGTCCACGCACATCGGTATTCACAATCGCCGTTTCATCACCCCAGTGAATTTCGGCATCTTCGGCTTTTGCGCGTTGCTCAATGACCGGATATTCTTCATCCAGCCACGCTTTCACTTCCTCAGGACGTTGTTCATAGGCTTTCTTGATCGGCTTTTGTGGCGTAAATCCCCAACGTTGCAAATAGTTGCCAACCCCGCGAACTGAGAGCTTGATACCGCACTCACGCTCGATCAATTGCATCACAGCAGCACGACTCCACAGCGCAAATTCCATCTTCAACTGCTCTGGTCGCTTCTCGCAAATAATCTGCTGAATCGTGCGTTCTTGTGCCTCACTCAACATGCGCCCGCTGCCTTCCTTCTTGCCTCGTGCTTCAGGCTTGAGCGCGGATGCTCCCGCCTCCTTGTACAAGTTGATCGCAGCATTAACTGCGCACCAACTGAGTCCACTGTGTTCAACGATTTGCATCACCGGCATTCCCTTGCGGTACGAGCGTATTACTTGCTTGCGCCTTTCGTGAAGTACCTCCCTTGTTTGTTTTCTTGCGTCTTCTTTTTCCATGCGCGATGGGACACATCAATCCCAGTAAAGTTCACGAATAATTCATGCCGAGTCTATAGTGGAATTTGCAGTAGTAGTGAATGCGGCATCTGTCTTACGTAAAAAGCTTGGCGCAACGTTCCATTGCTGCCCGCTGTCCGTAATAACAGTGACTGTTTTTTTGTTATAACGTGTCAACATCCCATTCAGTTCCGAATGGCCTTCTGGCTGGAATGAAACACGGTCTCCAATGCTGAACTCGAGCATTTTAGAATGAGCACGGTACTGTTGCATGAATTTGAGGCGCGCAACGATTCGATTGTTCAAATTGATCAATTCATCTTCCGTCAGTTTATCGATGTCTATTTCATGGTGACACATTTAATTTGCCTGATATCGTTGGCGACAGTACACGAACTAGCTGGGTATCGCGTTATACGTAGAAGTCATTTTAAGGTATGAGCGTGCAGTGTGAAACATAAAAGGCAACCTGGATTTTTTGATATTACGGAACGGACTTACAAACTGACCAAGATGGGTGACCCACTGGTTGGTTTGAATGAGCAGATCGACTGGGAAGCCTTCCGTACTGACTTGAACCGAATTCATGACAAAGCGCGCAAGAGCAACGCGGGAGCGAAGCCGACAGACGTTGTACTGATGTTCAAGATACTGGTGCTGCAACAACTTCACAACCTATCCGACGACCGTATCGAATATCAGATCCGGGATCGCCTCTCCTTCATGCGCTTTCTGGGACTGCAACTGGAAGATAAAGTGCCCGATGCTAAAACTGTCTGGCTGTTTCGTGAGCTACTGAAAGAACAGAAACTGATAGAGGGGCTATTCAACCGATTCCATGAGCAACTGTCACAACGCGGCTATGTTGCGCGTGCGGGACAAATGATCGATGCCACCTTTGTCGAAGTACCCAGACAACGCAACACACGAGAAGAGAACGCACTCATCAAGGAAGGTGCGATACCCATTGAATGGTGCAAAGAGGAAAACGAAAACAAGTTGTCGCAGAAAGATACAGAGGCCCGCTGGACAAAGAAGAACAACGAAACCTACTACGGCTACAAGAACCATATCAACGCTGATCAAGCGCATAAACTGATCCAGAGCTACACCGTCACAAATGCGGCGGTGCATGACAGTCAAGCTATTGACGACTTGCTGGACAAAGAAGCGGATGCCAATGGCGACAAACGCACTGTCTATGCTGACAGCGCATACCGCTCAGAAGAGCGTGAAGCCAATTTGGCGCAACAAAACATCACCAGTCGAATTTGCGAGAAAGGCAGTCGCGGTCATCCGCTTAGCGAAGAACAAAAGGCCGACAACCACGAAAAGTCCAAGGTCAGATCACGTGTGGAACACGTCTTTGGTGCACAGGCGCAAATGGGTGGACACTGGGTGCGCACGATTGGGCTGCTGCGTGCAAAAGTCAAAATCGGAATGATGAATTTAGTATACAACATGATGCGTCTGGTGCAGTTAACCAGACGTGAGAGGATAGTTGTGCCCGTAATCGAGTAAAGCGGGTGAATTGCGTTTGAAACCAAACGATAATGATCAGAATTGCCTCAAAAAATTGCAAATATTTGCAAGTTGCAAAATATATTACTCATGCATCGTTTCTCGCATGTGGAAAATCAATTATTAGAGGTCCCCTAAAGTGATGAGTAAGAATAATAGGAAGCAATCTTTCAATTAATCAGTTTCAGCAACATTTTAAAATATCGTTAGAACCAACATCACAAAATCTCGTCCAAACAAATACTATAAATTACTTTATAAATAATTATTAACATATTGATATATATATCACTAGTTAGTTATTTATATATTTGCTCGCAGATGAACTAAAGTGGGGTAGTTAAACTTTCCTTTACTTGGCTATAAATTTCATTTCTCCAGTTTTTGATTTTATTGGGGTTACGACATTTTTGAATTGTCCCCATAGTTTCGAACATTTTTCTGAAAAGTACCCATAGTTGTGAACTTTTTTTGAGTTGTTTCTAGAGTTATGAATCCTTTGCCCCCAAAAATTGATAATTTTCCCAAATTTTCAGAACTATGTTTTTCTTGATATTTCTGAATTATCCCCATAGTTGTGAATATATTTTTGAATTGTCCCCAAAGTTCTGAATAATGTCCCCAACTTGTGAAAACTTTGTCCCCAAAGTTTTGAACACCGCTTACGGGGGACACATGGTTTGAAGTAAATGGAAAAACCACAAAATAAGCGGGAAGAGCATGAACTACGCGGGACTTAGCGGGATTGGTCTGATATTTTGGGTTTGAAGGATTTACACGAAAGTTAAGCAAAAACAACCCAAGCGCACGGCAAGGTTTCAACAAGAGACACTTGGTTTGAAAGATTTAGAAATTCACGCAATCCCCAGCAGCTACTGGTAATAATAGAAAACCTCAAGAAGAAAACTACGCTAATTGCCGCACCAGATTTTAGCGGCAATGCGGCAATGTCGCGGCAATCTGGGAAAATTATTGCCGCATCAACGTAAGCACCGCCAAATATAGAACTTAAGAAGTTACGCACGAGTTCTGCCAAAATATTTAACGCGGCAATGGGGCAACCAAGAAATCCTACAATCTAACTCGCGTCTTTCTTAACTTTGGGTGATTTTGGGATGAGCAATATTTCCCTTTTTAGCTTTCATCCTATTTTTTAAAGGGGGGCTACTTGCAATTAACGCATCAATTAGCCTAGCCTTTGCTTCTAATGAGCCAGGCACTTCGGCAAGCGAACTTGCGGCCTCAAGGAAATTATCAATATCCAACTCCAAAATATTAAAGGCAAGCATTACAGCTAGCCTGCCATCAAAACCCTTAAAGAAATCTACTTGTTCAGAGGCTTCGCGTGTTGCAGATGCAATATAGTTTGCATCGACCCCTAACCCTGAGGCAGCAAATACATAATCCATGCCGGGCATTCTGGTGCCAGTCTCATAACGTTTCTGTGAGCTTAATGAAACCCCCATTTTTTCTGCGAAAGCAGCCTGAGTAAATCCTAGTCGCTTTCTTTCTTCCGCAATCCTTGCACCGATACTCATAAAATAAAACCTCTTTACATAGCTCCAATTGGACACTATGATTAGCTCCGTTTGGATCTGTCACGGAGTGTTTGATTATGGAAACGCGAACAATACGCACGTCTCAAGAAGTGCGCAACGAATTTATCCGCAAGGGCATAAGCATAGCAAGTTGGGCGAGGTTAAACGGTTTCGACAAAGCTACAGTAAGCCAAGTTTTGAGCGGTTGCAATTGTGCTACACGGGGGAAAGGGCACAAGATCGCAGTATTACTAGGTATTAAAGACGGCGTAATAATCGAAAGCTGATTTCGTGCTTACACCCACAACCATATTGTTAACAACAGACGATGCCGTGCAGCTTGCTGGGTTATCGCCTCGCACCATTCGCCACAATTGTACAGTCGGGAAATATTCAGGCGCAACAAAAGGCGCGGACGGATGGTCTATTCCACTTAGCTCGCTACCAGAAGCTGCACAGGTGCGTTATTGGGCTGAGCAACAGCCTGATCCAGTCAGCGATCCGCTTGCCGACTTTCCTATTGTCACTTCTGCACCCGTTGCGATTGATACCGATGCCCTGTATGTAGCTTATCGACAAGCCCCACTCAAATCAAAAGCCCGTGCAGATAATTTATGCTCGGCGGTTATAGCGTTTGAAGAGCTGCGCACAGATGGCGAAAGTAAAGGCCGCGCCGCCTCCCATATCAGTGAAAAATATGAAGTTGACGAAAGCACTTTACGACGTGCCCGCGAAGCGGTGAGCGGACAGCCCCGCCAGCTATGGGCGGCATTGCTATTACCCAAATATAAAGGTCGCACCAAAGAAGCTGAATTTACAGTCGAGGCATGGGAGTGGATAAAAGCCAATTACCTCAATACTTCCGAAACTGCTGCAAAGGTCATCATTAAAGAAGCGAAAAAAATTGGCAAGGCGCGTGCCTGGAAATTTCCTTCCGATAAAACTATCACTCGTCGATTGAACAACATACCCGCGCCGCAATGGTTGTTAGGGCGCAAAGGTAATGAGGCGTTTGACGCAACTTTTCCGGCCGCAGAGCGCGACTTTACTACCTACGCATTGCACGGTACATGGGTGTCAGATGGGCGGCGCGCAGACGTATTTTGTCGCTGGCCAGATGACACAATCAGCCGCCCATTTATTGTGGTGATAATAGAAATGCGTACACGTATGGTGATAGGCGTACGCATAGGAATTAACCCTTCACAAAATCTCACCCTTGCAGCATTTCATTCGGCACTTGAGCGCGTAAATATCAAGCCCCAAAGAGTATTGATAGACAATGGAATGGAGTATGCGGGCAAGCGAGTAACAGGTGGGCAAAATACTCGCTACCGCAATAAAATTAAAGATGATGAACCTATCGGTGCGCTCACACGTATGGGGATAAAGGTAGATTGGTCACGCCCCGGTCGCGGGCAAGAAAAACCCGTAGAAGCGTGGTGGCCTTTCACCGCTAACCACGTGGACAAAACTCCCGAATTTCAAGGCGCATATTGTGGTAAAGATACCGTTTCTAAGCCTGAAGACTTTGATCGAAGTAAAGCTATTTCTATTGAAATTTATGCCGCCAAACTCGCAGAGATAATAGAGGAATTTAATACTTCGCACATGCATAGAGGACAAGGCATGAGTGGCAAAATGCCTGCTCAGCTCTATGAAGAACTGATGCAAGCCGAACCACATAAAGAGTGGCCGCGCCCAACTGCTGAAGATAAGCACTTAATGTGCCTAGATCAAAAAATCCTTACGTTAAACAACAAGGATGCAAGCATTCGATTCAAGTTTGAAGGCTATGGCGAGATGCGTTACTGGTCGGAAAAATTAGCCGATTTGCCGCCATCTGCTAGAACCAAAAAATACAATGTTTATTTTAATCCAGAGGATCCCGATATTCCTGTACTGGTCTATAACGGTATGCGCATGATATGCGAAGCCCAACGTATCGGAATGGTAGGGAGCAAGGTAGCCGCTACTCAGCATTGCATCAACAAAGCAGACTTCAAAAAGCCACGCATAGCCGCCTTCAAAGCTATTAAACAGGCCGTACCATTGGGTTTACCTACACCCGCAGCGTCACTATCTATCCAGTCTGTCGTAATCGAAAAACCATCTACTCCAGCAATCCAGCCAGAATTGCCCAAACTCAAAGAGCTATCGCCCGGCTTGTTCTATGACCCTGCAACAGGCCAAACCGTGGGCAAGGGAAAACCGCCCCAGCCAAATAACCTAAGCGAGTCAGAAGTCGAGAAATATCAGCGCATCAGAGAAGAGCGAGAAGCCGAACGCATGAAGCGTTTCGGGACGGAATAACTACGAAAGGAACGCCATGCAAGATACTAAAGTGAATTCATGTGATGAAATAAGAAATCGCTGTAAGCCAATCGCTGATCGTATTGCCGATGAATTGGTACAAGGTTACAGCCTGCATAGAATAGTTACCGAAGCAGAGTTGTACCGAATTGGAGGGGCGGACTACGGTTCGTCCGAGGAGCGCCTGCGTACCTGGTTAGAAAATCCCATTTCCTTACGTAGTGAGAGTCGCTATGTTGGGCAATTGAGTGTGGCCGATGAATTGGAAAATAGGTTGAATGCATGGTTTGTCCAATTAGACAATGAACGTGCCGCCGCTAAGTCTTCCGTGCCTACCTTTGTTGAAACCGCCGTATCGCGCAAGATATGGAGCAGCTTCGAGCAGGCACGTGAACTGTGCGAACTGATGGAAATTTCTGCGCCGCCTGGCACTGGAAAAACACAAGCAATACAGCCCTATCTAGCTCAATATCGCAAGCGTGAAGGCTTCGGCTGCCCAGTGTGGCTCATCACCTTAAGCGAGTTTTCCTTATCGCTAAAAAGCGTGCTGCAACTCATCGCAGATGAAGTGCATCCTGACCGCGAAAGCGGCGGGCGCAAGGATGATGACTTTGCCATTAAGAGTATGGTCGAAGAGCGAACCGCAGGGCGAGGCGGTCTGTTGATCGTGGACGAAGCGCAACATATCGGCGATGCCAATAAACTGCACGGCATTCGTGTACTGAACGGCCTGCGCTATTTCACCGACCGCAAGCTATTCGGCATCGCATTCTTAAGCAACGGCGAAATATACCGCCGCGTAGCAGGCGGCAAACATGGCCAGCTATCCAGCCGTATGGAAGCCTCCCGCGTGGAAATCAAGGGCGTGCCAGATGAAGACGTGGATTCGATAATGTCCGCATACGGTATTGGTGGAAAATCCGCCCGCGAATGGTGCATAAAAAAATCCAAAGGGGTTGGTGGCTTGCGCACGCTGACTCGCGCTTTCGTTCATGCTAAACGCGAGTTTGGCGAAGTAAATTACCAAACCCTAAGCATGCTGGAAAGGCTTTAGCTGTGACAACTGTGCGCAGCACCACGTTATCCGCTTCCTGCATCAAGCAAGTGCAAATCGCGCGCAAACGACTAAACATAAGCGATGCAGATTATCGCACCCTGTTGCGGCGCGTGGCAGGTGTGTCTTCATCTACTGATCTGACACTAGCGGGCTTTGCGCTAGTCATGGACGAATTTGCCCGGTTGGGATTTATCTCTACCGCGCGCCATGAAGCCGCCATGCAACCCGGTCGTGCCGCATGGGCATCAAGTTACGCACAGCGCAGTAAAATCACAGCTATGTGGGATAGTTGGAAGGGCGAGCATGATCCTGATGGGTTGCGCCGTTGGCTAGAACATCATCATGGTGTGTCTGATTTAAGCTTTTGCTCAGGCGAGAAAGCCCGCAAGATCATTGGCTCGCTGCAAAATTTCAAGAAAAAGCCAGAATAAACAAGGGTAGGGCGGTGCCGGATTCGAACCGGGTAATGCGGACACTTTAATGCACTCAACCATTCCCATTGGAAACAACCGCCCAGCCAGAGTGTAACAAAGCGCAAGTTATTTGACACCGTACACGCGGCTCTTTATTGTGACCAAATGATTAAAATACTCGCTCGCGGTTACTTGACAGGTGTTGCACTGGCTGTAGGCAGTGTGGTGTTGCTGCTGATCGTTGCTTTGTTCATCAAATGGTTGCCTTGGCTGGAATATGTTTTTTTCCTGATATTCGCATTCGCTTTTGTCGCGTTGCTCAATTGGCTATTCAAAAAATAATTATTGCTGAATTCGCCGCACAGTTCCAAGGAAACCCGCAAACCAATTAAACGTGATTTAAGCCGTTCAAGCAACCTGAGGTAGGTTGAGCTCATCCAAGCGGAAAGCCCACTTTATAAAGATTTATAAAACGCTTGGCGGGGATTTTTTAGGGGTGGGAGCAAGCTGGAATTACAAGTTATGGAGAAAGTCGCTTGCGAGGGTTGGACTCGAACCAACATCAGCGGTTGCCTTTCGGCACGACACCCCCTTGCCCATCGGGGTACACTCGTAAGCGGCTGTGTAGCTGCGGGGTCTGATGCTGCGCTTTCGCACCCCTCAAACTAGTCGTCCGAAACGAACCGCATCTGCTACACAAGATCAGTATACCAAAACGTGGGTAGTATTGCTGAAATTGTAGTGCAGACACCGCACGCAATACGCAGTCGGATCGGGGTCGAACCGATATACGCGGCAAGTTGAACCGCCCTGTTCCCACGTCCAGGCACCGACTACGCATTGGCAGTATAACAAAAATCGCTTGACGTAAAAAATCACTTCAGGCACAGTGCACCCGTCACGCAAAAAACGTGACCGAGATTGGTCTCTCGATGTTTACAGGCGGACAACCGCCCCCAAAGCGGTTTTTTTACGTCCGTCAACATGGCAAGCCAAGTTTTGGCGGGCTGTGTGGGGCATCTTCGGATGCGCCGGTTCCTGTAACCCGGTAGACCAACCTGCACAGTTCCGCCTCCCCGGTTGGTCTCGGAGAAGCGGTAAATATAAACCGTTACAGGAGAATTGCCATGAATCAAACTACCCCAACCCCCATCCAGCAACGCGCGATGCGCTTTGTGTCGGCACGCATTACCGATGCAGAGGTAAGCCAGTGGAGCGGCGGCTATATCCACGGCCTGATTCAGGCCTTAACCATGACGGGCGCGCTCACTGTTAAGCAGGGCTGCGAACTCGAATCCATGCAGGAGCAAACCAGCTGTAAAGCCCGTGTGCATTTGGTGGTAGGGGGTGCAGCATGAATGCCCAAACCTTGCCGCTGGACTGGAAACCCGCTGCCTTTAACCCGAACTTTAACGCGGATGAAGCGTTTGAAGATCAATGCTCTGCGTTGGAGAAAATGGTTTGCACGCTCAATACTGTTCAAGACTTAACTAGCGCGTATGGCAATGAAGTCCAGCGCGCCACCGTCACGTTACGGCGCGAGGATTTATCTGGACTGTTTCGGTTATTGCGTGATGTAGTCATCGACGTAAAAGACCGCAACGAGCTGATGCACAAGCATATTAGCAATAAGTGGGGATGGGAAAGAATCCAAGCCGAACAAGAGTTGCAAAGTAAATCTTAACCACGCCACGCCCTCACCATACCCCCGCAAGGGGGCTTTCCTTTTTTACAGGTTGAAAATTCTTTTTAACCTGCACAACTCCCAAACATTAGAGCGGAAATGCTTCCCGCTTACCTTGCCCCCTTTACGCGGAAATAATTCACCCTAGACATACCGAAGAGGGCGAGTAATGCGAAGTTTTGCTTTAGAACGGGCTAGGCATGAAGGTTATCCAGGGGTGTTCAGTGAAATTAAAGAGCTTGCGGGTGAAGAAATCGCCATGCTTTTGGTTGGACAATATGGCGGAACTCGCCTGTATATCCCCGGCACACTGAGTCCTGAGCACGCTTTAACCCTGTTGTTAGGCAGTGAGGGCGCGCAACAACTTGCCGATGAATTTGGCGGGCTGTATGTGGAAGTGCCACGCGCCGTCAAACAGCTTATCGCGAAACGCAACGCGCTGATTGCGGCTGATCATGCAGCAGGTCTGTCACAAAATCAGCTGGCACGAAAGTACCAGCTGACCGAAAGAACGATACGCACGATTCTGGCGCAACTGCTTGAAGCGACTAAATATGATGAACTACCGACGTAATAAATTATTTCAAATTTTCCGAACAGGTGCGCACACCAGTATGGGCGGATCGGTGCTGACTTTTGATAGGCATGACTTGGAATATATCGCTGCTGGTTACAGTAAAGCCAGACTATGCGCCCCTTTACTATTTAAGGAACCGCAATACAACATCGTTGATCATGGTGAGGTTGATGCCCTGTTTGTTCAAGACGATGCGCTCTATGCGCAAGTAACGGTATCAGATCATTACCAGTTCATGATTAAAGCAGGGCGCTACAAGTACGCTTCCCCGTGCTTTTTTGCACCCAGTGCGCCGGGCAACCCCATGCCTAGTGCCTATTACTTACGGTATATCGGGCTTTGGCACGAAATTCCCCCTGCCTTAGCACCCAAATATCCTGAGCGCAGTAACGGATTGAGTTTTGCCGAAGGCTACGAAATTAAAGCCCCTAGCGCCACACAAGCCATTCCTAGGTTGTCACCCGACAATGCTAATACACAAATACACATGCTGGCGACTGACTATCAGAACGAATGCCCTGGCATGTCTTTTACCGAAGCCGCTACACGTGCTGAAACCACGATTCACAACCAACTAAAGAGGAAATAATATGAATTCAAATATGCCCAAAAAAACCAGCCATCAAGTGGGAACTGCCTCACACGATATGCTCTTAAAAATGGAGGAGTCCATTAATCGTAAGGGTGAAATTAACCAGCTAATCGCAGATAAAACAAGTGCGTTAAGTGCAAGTTTTGAAAAGCAAGCCAAGCTAAGAATTGTTATCAGAGAGTTGACAGACAACATCGGGCAAATTTCTGAAGAGCCAGAATACGATGAAAAACGACAACGCTTGACGGCTAAGCTTGAGCAAGCGCAACAAGAATATAACCAGGCTGAGATTGACCAAAAAATGCTCAACTCAGAAATTAGCCGATTGCAGACTGTTGACCTGCCAGCATGCATGACAAGCATCCGCGCTGAAGATGTGACGGAACATCATCGTCGGATCGCACAGGCACAGTCCGTGATCACCGACATTCAGAAGGTAATCAACACACAAAATAAATTCATTGAAGACACTACTTCAGCTATTCCGCAAGCAGTTAATCGTCAAACGGAACGCCACAGCATTATGGCGGATATTGCGATGGGTAATGCTACTGAAGGCGATCTCAAGGAACTTGATAGCTTGATCGACCAAGACAAAAATACCGTAGCAGCCGCAAAAAATAAAGCCGAACCGCTGATTGCGAATGCGAAAGCAACCTTGTCCGGTCTTAACCAAAAACTTGTTGAGGCGAAAAATGCACTCGCTGAAATCAAATCAAAATCGGACGATGTATCGCACCGCTACTTCATGGGTGAGGCCGAAAAGGTAGCGACTCAATACATTAATCTGGCTCAGCAAATTAAGGTGCTGCACCTGCGTTTATTGGCTCTAAATAAGGCATCGCTTAATTATGATAAGCGTGGTTTTGTTATTCCTGGTGCGGGTGAAATCAACATTCCCATGTTCATGCTTCCCCCATTTGATGGGCTTGGTAGGACTCATTCCCATGATTGGACGCTGCTCAATGGCGCAAGAATTACGAACGATCAGGTTATGCGGGCGGCTAAAGATGAGTATTCTCAATTCGATAGCTTAAAATAACATGAGTGAGCCCCTAACTTTAGGTATCAAGATAGATGGTTCAGGTTCCTTGCCGGAAATGGCAAGGACTTCGCGTGACGAACTCGCCGCTCTCAAAATTGCTACTGATAATCTAGCCAGTTCAGCAGCCAAAATGGCGAGTGGGTATTCGGGTATTGAAGAGGCGATGAAAGCACAGAACTACACGCTGACAGAGACCTCTGGTAGCGTTAATAGACTGCTTGATCGTTACGATCCGCTGAGTGCAAAGTTGCGTCAGTTAGAGGCTGACTTTAAGGCACTGGATAATGCGGCCAAGTCTGGCAGTATTGCCGATAAAGACCTTGGGAAAGTTGATTCTGCCTATGCCAAGATTCAGCAGGAAATAAAAGCGACGACCGAGGCCGCTAATAATTTTGGCTCGATGGCTAGTGGGGCAGCCAATAAAACCGCGTTTGCGACTCAGCGTGCTCAACAGGAATTCATGGTGTTGGGGCGCGAGTTGATGTCCGGTAATACTTCACGCATTCCCAGCACGCTGTCTATCATCGCACAAGGGCTGTCACCTGTGGCTTTGGCTACTGCTGGCGTGACAGCAGCCGTTGCGGCAGGTGCTTATGCCTGGACAAAATGGGGTGATGAGGCAGAAAGTTCAGTTGAAAAAGCCAAAGCTGCCATGCTCGATATGCGCCAAACGGATGCTGTTTATATCTTGCAGCGAGAAAAAGAAGTTCTGGCGCATGAAATCCCCCAAGTTTGGCTTTCTTACGGTGAAAAAGATTTAAAAACTTTGAGCGAAAACTCACAGAAACTCATCGCAGAATACAAAGTAATTGATGCGAAGTTACAGCATGAAATAAAGCGAGGCGGTGATGCGTGGGCATCAATGTATGCTACTGATGCAGAACAAAAAAAACTTGAAATAAAAAAGATTGAGCAGTTGTATACCGAGCAGCTCATCATTCATAAAGGCAAAGCGGCTGAGATTGAAGCCGTATCGCTACAACACAAACAAAAGCTAGCAGAGATTGATGCTAAATTTGCAGACAAAGGGGCACATAAGCCTAAGGCTGATCAGACCGCTGAAATCGCCGCCGAACGCGGCAAATATGAGGAAATTCTCGCCGTTGCACAGATGGCTGATCTCAAGGGTGAGGCGTTGGTTCGCGCTAAAGAGTCTCGTGATCTGGATCGGATGGCGCGTGAGCGTGATCGCGAAATCGCCAAGCATCATGGCAGCTTAGCCAATCAAGAGCAGTATGAGCAGGCCGTGATCGCACGGATTATCCAAACCGAACGTGAAGTAGTGCAACTGGATGCCACGACCGCAAGTAAATTTCAGGTTGAACAGTTGAATAATCAACAAGCCTTATTGGCGATAGAGGTAGCGGGCGGTAACAGTGTGCGACAAGTACAGCAAGCCGATGCTGCCGCATTACGGGCAATTGCACAGGCACGTGGTACGTGGACATTACAAAATGAAGCTGGCTATCAGCATAGCCGTGCCAGCCTTGAAACGGCTGCAATCAATGAGCAAACTGCGCTAAAAAAACGCGCTGCCCAAGGTGATCATGATTTAAGTGTCATCCATTCTGCCGAGAAAATTACCGCTCTTCGCAAGGGCGGTATGGATGAAGCCAAGCTACAGGCACTTATCAATGAAGACAAGCTGCTCGCCGAAAAATCCCTGAACCAAAAACTAACCGATCTGGAAATCAAACGCCGTGCAGACATCCAAGCATTAGTAGTCGCAGACGCTAAAGCCAAAAGGGAAGCTGAAAGTGAAGGGCAACAATTTACTGATTATTTAAGAGAATATGACTTGGCTAATGCGATGAAGCATGGTGCAGCAATGACTGCAGGCTTAGCTCATCACAGCCGCGCGATGTTTGAGGGGAATAAAGCCCTTTCGCGGGCAAATATTTTGATTAATGGCCCGGATGCAGTAATCCAGTCATTTCGTAATGGAGGCGGATTCCCTTGGGGTCTAATCCCCGCCGGATTGATGGCAGCGGAAGTCGCTACTCAATATGCTGCAACGAATACGGATTTTGGAGGAGGCGGATCAGTCCCTTCGGTCGGTAGTGGCAACATGCCGAGCATTCCTTCACCCAATTATTCAGGCCCTTCATCACAAAATAACCCTCCACCCGCCCCAGCAGTAGCCGCTCCCGGTACCCAGCAAATTAATCTCACCGTCATCGGCGCGAAAGATAATCCCGATAAGGCGATCATGAGCTACAACACAATGGTGAATGAAATCATCCCGTTGTTAAATCAAGCAAGTGCCAATGGTCACGCCGTTAATATCAATATGGTGAGTGCATAGTCATGTGTTATCCCAAGCCCCTCTTGGATTACTTGTTACCAATGCAATCACTGTTAAATCAAGCGTCAAGCGGTAAAGATTTTCGAATAATTTCAACAACCCAAAGGAGTAAAACATGTCAAATATCATTTTAGCCCGCAGTTACAAGGCAGAGGCAGCTATCCCAGCTTTTACAATTCTCAAATATGGCACGGTAGATGGTAACGTTTTGGTAGCCGCTGCCGTTTCCGATGCAATCGTCGGCATATCAACTGATATACCCGCTGCCATTGGCGAACGATGCGACATGATCGCTAGCGGTATTGCTGATGTCATCTATGGCGGCGTTATTTCCCGTGGTGACCCATTAACGACGGATGCCACTGGCCGTGCGGTAACAGCCGCACCAGCTGCTGGGATAAATCATCGAATTATCGGTTTTGCTACTGTTTCCGGCGTGTTGGGCGATATTGGCGGTGTCATTCTCTCTCAAAGCAGAATCCAAGGATAAATATGAACCAATCAGCTGGAGTTATCTATTTTTCTGAGGATTTAACCGGAGTGGTTGAGTTTGCTGAGGAATTTTCATCGGTGGTAGTTTCTCCTCAAGAGTTTGCAAAGGCCTTAGCGTCACGTAAGGCAGCAAAAGAGGGCGCGACGCGCGGTTCACTGGAGATGCTAACGGACGAACAGGTGCGTGCACGCATTAAATTCCTTGAGGCTGATAACGCGCGGATGAAGGCGGCTATTACGCAACGGAAATGAATCACTGTAAATCGGGTGGATTCGTCTCCGCATAGGTGGGCAATGCAATCGGGTCGAGAAGTGTGCCATAGCCCCGAATGCGCCCGCAACATGGCACACATGGGGATAACCTCAACCCACGGCCAAAGTGCCGCACGGAGGTAATAAATAAGCAGGTGGGAGCCGATGTCTAATTTCCCCGACCATTACGCCCAAAGCGAGTCCACCTATACGTGTAGGATAGTACGATATGATAAAAATTGAAATAACTGATTCTGGCGTGGTCGATGCGTTTAACCGTCTGATTGCTTTAGGCGATAACCCACGCGGTGCGCTTGAATCTATAGGCGAGGTTGTAGAAGAGTTTACCAAGCAACGTTTCCAGCTAAGTGAAGACCCTTACGGTAATCCTTGGGCAGCTAATACGGATGCGACTCTGCAAGCTGTACTGCGGCGCAAACAAAAGAACGAGGGGAAGATTTCTAAGAATAAGGACGGATCATTAAACAAAGCTGGATTGAATTATTTGGCGGGGAAAAAGCCGCTGATCGAAACGGGTGATCTGTCCCATAATATCTCATGGGCTGTAGATGAAACCAGCGTAGTAGTGAGCTCAATTTTCCCGTATGCCGCCATGCAGCAATTTGGCGGCACTAAGTCTGAATTCCCTAATTTATGGGGTGATATTCCTGCGCGACCATTCTTTCCGAATGAGGAACAGGGCTTTCCTGATGAACTTAGGCAGCAAATTGATGAGGTGTTACGTACAGCCATTCAAAATGCAATTTCTAGGGTGTAATTTCCATTCCTTGGATTTTCGCTTAGTGAAAATGGTTTTTACAGGTTAAAACTACATGGTCTGAAATGTTTCAAACCAAGTGTCCCAAAGTTTCAAATCAAGTGTCCCGATGTTTCAAACCATGTGTCTCCCGTCAGGACAGGGCAAGGGATAGAGCGCGGAACAGGGCGCGAATTCTATTTAACATAATATACATTATGCGTATCAGGATCGGCTGCCGCCGCTCTTTGCTCGGGCAACCAAAAAGCGGAACAGATTAAAACCAGCATCGCCACCAGACCGCTCTTGATACGCTGCCCGAAATTTTCCCAGAACGCCCGTCGTTCGACCGTCTTGGCAGTTTCGATTTCAAACTCGGCTAACAGCATCAGCGGATGCACCCCCAGCACCTCCGCCATTTTAACCGCTAAATAAGCGTCTGGTTTTCTTTTCCCGCTCATCAGCTCGTTAATCACTTGTCGACGCACTGTGAGTGCTTCAGCCAGCGCGTAATCCGATTTTATCCCTGTCTTTACCTTGCATTCCAGCAAGCGTTCTCTGATTTTCATAAATCAACCCTCCTAGGTTTTTATAGTTTACCCCTCATAAAATCCTTGACAATAGTCTTTTTATAAGACTATCCTTCGCCAGTCTTATTTTAAGACACATTCTCAACCAACCACTAGAAAAGGGCATACCATGAAAATCGAAATCAAATCTACTGCCACTGGCGAACAGCACATCAAACCTTCCGGTAAAGAAGGTTCTAAGGTTTTTGAACCCTTCACCAAAGTATCCCAATCCGCTTACGTCCACGGCTTAGTTGACCGAAACGGCGCACCCGAACCCTTCCCCGTGCGCATCTCTATTGATCTCGGCACGACTAAAGAACGTCAGCCTGCTTTTGCGGTCGGCTTCTATGAGATTGATTCTGAAAGCTATTTTATCGACCGCTTTGACAATCTTTGTCTCGGTCGTCTTTCGCTCAAAGTCATTCCCAGCGTTCGTGCTGCTGCGGCTGCGTAAATGATTTCTCTAAAAGCCGCTCCCCGCTGCTTTCCCTTGCCCTCCGTCGGCAAGGGTTTTTTTCTGTCCACTGGTCTCGTTATTGATCCGGCCACTTTTATCCGTGAATCAAGCGGCATATTTTACGCGTGAGTCTTGGAAGTATTTCTTCACACGCTCGGGTGATTTTTCTAGCGTCTGCATGTGTTCAGTTGCAGCAGCTTTCAGCTTAGCTTTTGTGCGTGCTGGAACCTTGGTGGAGATGGCATGTTTCAAATCCGCATTCAACCGTTCTTCCGAGTTTAACTCCGGGCTGTAGCTGGGCAAGTAAAACAACTCAATCCTATCCTTCCGTTCTGCCACCCACGCCTTGACCACCTTGCTATGATGAACACGCAGGTTGTCCAGTATCAGGAATACTTTCCGGCCTGCGTCCTTAATTAACGCTTCCAGAAATTCGGTGAATCTATCTGCATTGAACGACTCATCGATAATCATCCAGCGTGCCTTACCCTGATTGGTGACCGTCGCAATCATCGACAGTTTGTGACGTGTACCGCCCGGTGCTAAAGTAACCGGTGTTTTCCCCGCCGGTGCATAACTGCGTCCACGCACATCGGTATTCACAATCGCCGTTTCATCACCCCAGTGAATTTCGGCATCTTCGGCTTTTGCGCGTTGCTCAATGACCGGATATTCTTCATCCAGCCACGCTTTCACTTCCTCAGGACGTTGTTCATAGGCTTTCTTGATCGGCTTTTGTGGCGTAAATCCCCAACGTTGCAAATAGTTGCCAACCCCGCGAACTGAGAGCTTGATACCGCACTCACGCTCGATCAATTGCATCACAGCAGCACGACTCCACAGCGCAAATTCCATCTTCAACTGCTCTGGTCGCTTCTCGCAAATAATCTGCTGAATCGTGCGTTCTTGTGCCTCACTCAACATGCGCCCGCTGCCTTCCTTCTTGCCTCGTGCTTCAGGCTTGAGCGCGGATGCTCCCGCCTCCTTGTACAAGTTGATCGCAGCATTAACTGCGCACCAACTGAGTCCACTGTGTTCAACGATTTGCATCACCGGCATTCCCTTGCGGTACGAGCGTATTACTTGCTTGCGCCTTTCGTGAAGTACCTCCCTTGTTTGTTTTCTTGCGTCTTCTTTTTCCATGCGCGATGGGACACATCAATCCCAGTAAAGTTCACGAATAATTCATGCCGAGTCTATAGTAATACCGTACATTTAGTCCACCGTGGGACTGACCTTGATTCTAAAGGCTTTTTTCTAGGTATTTTTGCGCGAATTTACCCGATAACTGTTCCACCTTTGGCTTGCCTGCCTGCGCTACGCTTCGGAGGCTGCCATGAGTAACCAACCCGTTTGTACTGCCGAAATTTCCAATTCTGCCGCCGAACCCGCTTTTGACGTTGGCACTAGCCCGCATGGGCTGTCTGCGAATCTGCCACTGTCTCATCAGGAAACTGACGGAACGTCAGGCAACCGCTTTCCTGCAAGCCAGCAAGCCCCAACGGGGCGCGCAGGGGTTTTGCCGTTATCCAAGGTCAGCCGTCAAGCGGTTAGCGCTTCAGCGCGTCCCGCGCAACGGCATGACCTAGAACTTAGCGAAGCCCAACGCCGTCACGTGTCTTTTGCGCTCTTGGAGCAAATCGACTCCCTGTCGGAAAGCTACGAAGCCCACGAACCCGAAGTGCAGAACGCAATCCGCTGTTTGGAGATTGTCAGGGGCAAGCTGGAACGCATGGGAGGTGCCGCATGAGTACCCTGCTCGCCGTTAAACACCAGCAAGAAGGGGTGAGCTTGGCTTCCTTCTCGTACACCACAGGGGTATCCATTCGGCAGTTGCAGAAATACTGTCAAGCAGGGCGCATCATCGGCGCACGGAAACACCCGCTGACCAAGAAATGGTGGATATATCCACCCGCCAAGTTGCTGACGGGGAGGCTGCTATGAGCCGCCGTAAAAGTTCTCTACGCTGGGTAGATCCGCAGGACTTCCGCGATATGCGAAACCGTGCCGATTTAACCCGCAAACAGGCTGCCGCGTTGCTCGATGTCACTCAGCGCACCATTCAGAACTGGGAAACAGGCGGGGCAAGGATTCCGTGGCTGGCGTTCAAGATGCTGCGCATCCTCACCGGCTATTCACTGCCTGGCAAAGCATGGGAAGGCTGGACAGTTGATGCTGACAAGCTGATTGCTCCGAATGGTCGCTGGTTTGATGCGTCCAGCTTGGAACATATCGAGCAGGTTTTTAGCATGGCTAGACTGTGGCGCGCTGACTTCACTAAAAGGCAACGTCTTCCCGATTTGGCGGTCGTGCTGCCCTTCCCTGCACCGCTGGAAGCCATCGCCAAGCAGAAACTGAAAGGGGGTGCGCGTGGATAACACCCTGAGCCTGCGGACTGCATCAGGACAACAAAGGCGTTTGCAGATGGATGAAATGCCATCCAACCGCCCTACTCAGTTCTTGCCTGTGTCGTTCGTGGCGAAGGATTGGCAGGTCAGCCCTCGGCGGATACGCTTTTTGCTGTGCGAGGGTCGCTTAAAAGGGCGTTTGCTGGATAACGGCTATTGGGAAGTCGCCTACCCGTATTTGTATCTGATTGGAACGCGCGGCAGTGCCTTAAAACGGATGCAAAAGCAGGAACGCAAGACAGAATGAATCACTTAATCACTTTGACAGGAGTTCAGAAAATGATGAACATGCACAAACTTGGTATGGTTTCACCCGCTACACTGCTCTTTAACAATTCGACAAAATCAAGCTAAATCAAGTATTTGCGTTTGATTCCTTATACATTATGCGAATGTTTGTGAGGTGTATTGCTTTGGAAATAACAAAAATTCAAGTTTTCAACAAGCCAAAATTTACCTCTCACAGTCACAATTAACCCAGATAATCCATTAGCCGATTTTAGGCTGAAATGGCAGCACGGGCGGATCGCCGGCATTCGCCCATAGCCCGTCAAACCAAGCCCTTCGTCATCGCGAAACTGCGAGCAGCAACTGGTTTTGTTTTGAATCGCGATTCCAGAATGCGCCCACCGCCAGCACCTGCTGGTGCAGCGTGGCCAGCGTGGGCTGAATTTTTGCGCGCATCACCGCTTGGCGGAATGTGCTCATCAGGTTGTAAGCCAGCATGGCAAAACCCAGTGCCGCTTCCGTGGCGTAGAAGCTGTTCAGGTTGAAACTGTCCAGCCCGAAGTCGTTCTTCAACTCCTTGATGCGGTTCTCGCAGTCCGCCCGCCCCCGGTAGCCGCGCCATATTTCCACTGCGGGCAGGCTCAGGCTGGTGACCATCGCACCATAGCGCCAGCCTTGAATGTCCGGGTCATCGGCAAACAAAGAGAGCGTTTTGCCCGGTGCGTTTTTGCGTTTGATCGACTGGCGCACCACCACGATGCGCCTTGCCGTATCCCAGCTGTTGGTCCGATAGGTGATCTCCGCCAGCTCCAATCCCGTCTCCAGCGCAAACCAGCGGGCTTCGCGGATGATGGCTTGCTGCAAGCTTTGGGTCAGGCGCGCGCTGATGATGTAGTTGATGTTCTTTCCTTCGAGCAGCTTGAAGACCGCCTGATCGTAAAAGCCGCTATCCGCTCGCAGCAGACCGACCGTTTTGTCGCCCAGGTGATGCAAGGTGGATTCGATGAATTGCAGCACGTTGTTGGCGCTGTTGGCATCGCCCGGACGCAGCCAGAAGTTGGCGACCATGCGCGCTTCCGCCACGAAGGCCAGCAGCGGGTGGTGCGATGGCCGCCCGCGCTTGTTCGGGTTGTAGCCGCGCGCCGCGCCTTGTTGTTCGCCGTGGCGGGTGATGACGGTGGAGTCCATGTCCACGGTGAGGCTGGGCAAGGTGCAGACCGCGTCGAAGAACCAGCGATAGACGCTGGCCTGCACCCGCTCGTGACGCATCATGTCGAAGCGCCCGAACAGGCGCACGATGGCTTTGTGTCCGGCGACGCGAGTCCAGCCAAACAGGCGCGTCAAGGTGCTGTCCAGCCGGGTGATGTCGAGGTGGGTGAAGCGGCATGCGCCGCACCAGATCGAGACCAGTAGCTGCTCGATGAGTTGGACGGGCGGATAGCCGCGATTGGAGCCCGGCTCGGGCAAATCCCACCGCGATGCCGCCGCGCGAAAACCCATGCTGTCCAGCATGCGCTTCATCAGCGCCATACCGCCCCACGCGCTGACTTCGCGCGAGGTGAATTTGATCTCGAAAGGGGCTGCCGTCTCCGATGATTGCGCCATATATTCGCCTATCTATCTGCCTAGAAATGATTTTCTCTAATGGATTCCATTGGGAATCGGGTAAACCTCGACCCGCTCAGAATACTTCAATTCGGCTAATGGATTATCTGGGTTTATTTCAAATGGAACAAATATTCCGGATTTCTTTTGTGGAACTACAGTCGGGTTCAATCCGAGCGGAAGCGCGGCATAATCGATATAAGAAGAACGCGGTGCCTGATAGGCATTGCTGTCATAACCCAACCCGGTCGAAATGTTCCATGCGATGCCACCCTGTTCGGTTTTGGGCGCAGTAGCCGCAGACGCAATAGTAGTCATGGTCATAGCGATAGTGGACAATATAATTTTTATATAGCTCATTTTTAAGTGTGGCCTTTCTCGGTTGATTAAAAAGTTAACTGCTCATTGATCATCGAATTTCTGTAAATCGCCTTCGACCCCACGCAGAGTGGGGTCCAACTGTCTTGCCTTTGCCAGTTCGGCGCTAGCGTCGTCCGCACGGCCATTCTGTCGTAAGGCACGCGCAATCTCAAGCCGCAGACGCGCGTCGGCAGGGTCAGCAGCAACGGCATTCTCCAGAACCTGTACTGCCTCGCCGTCCTTCTTGTCCATCAGCAGCGCACGCCCGAGGAATCGCAACGTTTTAGTGTTGCTCGGATCAAGCGCTTCGGCTTTGCGCAAGGCCGCCACCGCCTCGGCAGGTTGACGATTTCTTATGTAAGCACTGCCAAGATCAAACCAAGCCACAGAATAGGACTCATCACGTGCCAAAATTGCCCGATAAAGCCGAATCGCCTCTTCATATTCTTTGCGTTTAGCGTAACGCACCGCGAGATTAAGCTGAGCTTGTGGGTAATCGGGTCGGATGCTTAATGCTTTCCGGTAGGCATCTATCGACTCCTTGTCGCGCTCGGTATTGCCGTAAACAACACCGAGATTGAACCATGCTTGTTCATAATTGGGTCGTATGCGTACTGCAGTGTTAAACCCAGATAATCCATTAGCCGAATTGAAGTATTCTGAGCGGGTCGAGGTTTACCCGATTCCCAATGGAATCCATTAGAGAAAATCATTTCTAGGCAGATAGATAGGCGAATATATGGCGCAATCATCGGAGACGGCAGCCCCTTTCGAGATCAAATTCACCTCGCGCGAAGTCAGCGCGTGGGGCGGTATGGCGCTGATGAAGCGCATGCTGGACAGCATGGGTTTTCGCGCGGCGGCATCGCGGTGGGATTTGCCCGAGCCGGGCTCCAATCGCGGCTATCCGCCCGTCCAACTCATCGAGCAGCTACTGGTCTCGATCTGGTGCGGCGCATGCCGCTTCACCCACCTCGACATCACCCGGCTGGACAGCACCTTGACGCGCCTGTTTGGCTGGACTCGCGTCGCCGGACACAAAGCCATCGTGCGCCTGTTCGGGCGCTTCGACATGATGCGTCACGAGCGGGTGCAGGCCAGCGTCTATCGCTGGTTCTTCGACGCGGTCTGCACCTTGCCCAGCCTCACCGTGGACATGGACTCCACCGTCATCACCCGCCACGGCGAACAACAAGGCGCGGCGCGCGGCTACAACCCGAACAAGCGCGGGCGGCCATCGCACCACCCGCTGCTGGCCTTCGTGGCGGAAGCGCGCATGGTCGCCAACTTCTGGCTGCGTCCGAGCGATGCCAACAGCGCCAACAACGTGCTGCAATTCATCGAATCCACCTTGCATCACCTGGGCGACAAAACGGTCGGTCTGCTGCGAGCGGATAGCGGCTTTTACGATCAGGCGGTCTTCAAGCTGCTCGAAGGAAAGAACATCAACTACATCATCAGCGCGCGCCTGACCCAAAGCTTGCAGCAAGCCATCATCCGCGAAGCCCGCTGGTTTGCGCTGGAGACGGGATTGGAGCTGGCGGAGATCACCTATCGGACCAACAGCTGGGATACGGCAAGGCGCATCGTGGTGGTGCGCCAGTCGATCAAACGCAAAAACGCACCGGGCAAAACGCTCTCTTTGTTTGCCGATGACCCGGACATTCAAGGCTGGCGCTATGGTGCGATGGTCACCAGCCTGAGCCTGCCCGCAGTGGAAATATGGCGCGGCTACCGGGGGCGGGCGGACTGCGAGAACCGCATCAAGGAGTTGAAGAACGACTTCGGGCTGGACAGTTTCAACCTGAACAGCTTCTACGCCACGGAAGCGGCACTGGGTTTTGCCATGCTGGCTTACAACCTGATGAGCACATTCCGCCAAGCGGTGATGCGCGCAAAAATTCAGCCCACGCTGGCCACGCTGCACCAGCAGGTGCTGGCGGTGGGCGCATTCTGGAATCGCGATTCAAAACAAAACCAGTTGCTGCTCGCAGTTTCGCGACGACGAAGGGCTTGGTTTGACGGGCTATGGGCGAATGCCGGCGATCCGCCCGTGCTGCCATTTCAGCCTAAAATCGGCTAATGGATTATCTGGGTTAAAAACAGACCCAAAATCACAATAATTACGGGTACAAAACTTTCGCGGAACAACCGCATCCATCTTGAACCGCTATTCGCCATTGCTACTTCCCTTCACAGTCATGGCCTGTAGTATTAACAACATACCGCGCTCGTTCACGTTCTGTATCTCCAGGCCGGGGCGCACATTTATTTCAAGCAGTTGCGGACCATCGGGTGAAATCGAAATATCCACGCCCAGATATTTGAGCGGCACTGCCCGCGCCGCCAATTGTGCAAGCTCTATAATTTCAGGCCAATACGGCAATGTCCGTCCAATCAGATGGATGCCGCTGTCAGGATGCTTGTCTATAGGCTCACCCAAAAATCGTCCGTGTGTGGTACTACCGCTGGCGATATCGATGGCGACTCCGAGCGCGCCTTGGTGTAGGTTTGCCTTGCCGTCAGATTGCCGGGTCGGTATGCGCGTCATTGACATGACTGGACGGTCGTCGCACATGATAACGCGCACATCAGCAAGCCCAAGCGGACTCAGCTCCTGCATTTCGGCATCCTGGACAATTCGGCTTTCAATGATGGCACTATCACCCAAGTCAAAAGAAAATATACCGAAGATAATGTCCGAGATATGTTTTTGCAGATCGTACAGCGTGTATATCTTGCCGCTGATACCCAGCCAGTCACGACCACTACGCCCCACGATCACTATGATGCCGTTGCCGCCGCTGCCTTGGGCTGGCTTGATGACGAAATCATGGTAGACATCGAGATCGCTCTCCAGCTTGCCTAGCTCATAAAAGTAGCTGTAGGTACGATAGGTTTCCGGCATGCGCACGCCCGCCGCAACAAGAACCTCCTTTGCCAGAAGTTTGTCGTCCGCCAACGGGAAATGCTTGCGCTGGTTGCGCGTGTAGATGTAATGGAGATTGCGCCGGTTCATCGACAGCACTGTTGCCGCACGCGCACGCGCTCCTTCCCAGCGAGCTAAAAATCTACTCAATGATTTCATTTGGCTGCATCCAGAATCAGGCGGCGGAAGCGTACAAACTCAAATACCCGTATGCCTATCCACTTGCCCAGCCACAAGTTCAACGCGATTACTACCAGCAGCAACTCCGGGAACGCGAGTATCAAGCTTTGCATGAACAACGACTCCATCACCGCGTAACAGGCGGCGATCACGATCAGCGTCATGAAGGTGATGCGCGCGACTTTCAATGCGCCCTGCTCGGCTTCCATCAGTGCAACACGCTCGGCAGTGATGGCCAGTATCGCGATTGGGAACAGGGTCATATGGGCAAGCTGGAACAAGCCAAGTTGCACACCGCCCACTGTGATCGCCATCATCACGATTACGACCGTTGTTAACATGATGGCCATCTTGGGCGAATGCAGCAATTGCAGCCAGTCGAGTGCCCTGCGCACCACAGCCGATACCAGTATGATTGAAAGAAAACCGATCACCCCCCACAGTGATCCAGTATCACGGGCTGCCGAAGCAATCAGAGCCGGAAGAAACGTGCCGAAGGTCTCAAAACCAATCACATTGCGAAACACCACAGTCACTAGTGCGCCGAGTGGTAGCATCAGCAGTATCTTGAGCAGATTTTGAGAAATACCGACACGCTCGAAGAACGCATAAAAATTGGTGACGTTCAAATTCGACTGACTCAGCGCGGTCTGCGCATCTCGCTGAGGGATCAATTTTTTAGTCACGTTGAATTGGTACTGGAAATTGACGTTGGATGTGTGCTTGAACAGCACCAGATCACCGTAATAGAGTGTCAAAAAGTTGGCAGGTATCTCTGCGAAATGGTCATTGATAGTATCGAATGGAACCCAGTGTCCATTGATATAGACTTCAACCCACTGGTGAGTGGTGCGCTTGCTGCCCTGATGCATGATCAGGCCGCCCACCAAGCGAGCCGGGATATTCAGCTTGCGCGCAAACGCAACGAACAACCGGCTTTTCCCATTGCAGCTGGCTTCGCCGAGCTTGAGAGCTGTCAGTGCGTCGGTGTAACCAGAAAAATTTCGGTTAGCCAAATTATCCTGCAAGTGGCGGTGGATACGGGTTACTGCTTCCAAAATAGTCGGTTTTTCCTCAGGGATGATACGGCGCAACGCGGCTTCGATTTGCGGATCGTCCTTTTGTATGCCCGGTTCGGCCACCAGATAAGAAGCCAGCACGGCGGGGTATGCTTCCGGTATAGCCAGATCAGCGGGAATGTTAAACCGCACATGGCGTGCATGCACTGAAAATGCATAAAGAATACCTTGCTGCCCCCGGACATTTTCGGCTTTCCAGAATGCCTCGCGATTAAGCGGGTCAGATTTGATATCTGTGGTAAAAACACCGGAAGAATTATTTTCGTTATCGACTGATTGGCGCGAATCGGTTTTCGGGAGATAAGTGTGAATATTGATATCTTCGCCATGCCCGTCAACCTGCATGCTAACTTCAACATCATAACTTGGTGCCGGAATCAGTCCCGCCAAAGGGTAATCAAGGACGTAGAGTTTATAAGCGGTCACGCTTATAGGCAGCAACACCATAATGGCGAGCACCAAAAGATATATGCCACGCCGAGCGTCGCTGGAACTGTTGGTAGCCATCAAATACAAGTCTTATGCGTCACGGGTGAAACAAGAATAAGATCGCTGATGTGCGTGTTGGCTGTTGCAACAAATGTACTGGTTGGATACTTCGAAATAAACGCCTGCAATGCAGCGAGCTCAAGCGTACATTGTGTTGAGTCATGATAGGTTAATGCCGAATGGTATGCTGCATTGTCGACAAAGATGCTAGCTGGATATTTTGTTATCAGTTTGGCGTATTCGTCGCGTGCTTGCTGAAAACTATAGATCGGCGGGGTGGTTATAGTAAGCGCGTGGATCGAGCGTGCCTTGTAATACTGAACTCCGTCGCCGATTGATGATGAGGGGTAATTTGTCAGCGCCGTGTTAAATTCCATGATCGCTAATGCATAGCTCAATTCGTCGTAGAAAGCCTTGCCAATATGGTATTGGGCATTATCGACAAAGATGCTGGCCGGATAGCTTGTTATCACCTTGGCATATTCAGTACGTGCCATTGTAAAGGTATAACCCGGCGTAGCTGCCAACGCAAGCGCATGGATCGAGCGTGCTTTGTAGTACTGCGCTGCATCTAAGATGGTTGAGGCCGGGTAATTCGCAAGTACCTTGTTGAATTCCGCAATCGCAGTTATGTAGTTGAGTTCATCGTAGTAAGCCTTACCGATATGGTACTGGGCATTGTCTATCCAAATGCTGGCCGGATAGCTTGTTATCACCTTGGCATATTCGGTACGTGCCATCGCAAAGGTATAGTTCGGCGTAGCTGCCAGCGCAAGCGCATGGGTCGAACGTGCCAAGTGATACTGTGCGCCATCGGCTATGGTGGATGTCGGATAGGTAGTAAGAATGGTCTGAAACAATGGAATAGCTGTTACGTGGTTTTTCTCGTCATAATAAGTCAAGGCGATCTGGTAATTGCAATCCGGAACCAAGGTGGTGGTTGGATAGGAACTAATCACCAGTTGATACGTTGTTCTGGCTGTTCCAAACAGGGTCGATGCGCCGACCGCATCTCCTGCCAAGAGTTTGACGCTGGCTTGCTTTTGTATGCTCTTGCCCTTCCACAGCAGCGAATCATCGGCAAATGCACTCGATGGATAAGTCGTCAACACAATGTCGAATTTTGCGATTGCCCCGGCAGGATCGTTCAGATGGTAGAGACTTTTCCCCAGATAGAAATACGCGGTATGAAGAAGGCTGCTGGCTGGATATGTAAGGATCATTGCATCGAATTTGGCCGCCGCACCCGCATAATCCTTGGCCGTGTATGCGACGAGTCCTGCGTCAAACGCGGCCTGATCAGTCGCGGCAACAGGCGCGGAAACTACTGTAAAACTCACGGTACTGGTTGCGCTTGCCGCAACACCATTGGCATCTTTGACCGAGAAAACCAGGTTCGCTGTTGCATAGGTAACGGCAGGCGTACCTGTCACCGCACCCGTAGTGGTGCTAAAGCTTAAACCGGCTGGCAGTATGCCTGTATAGCTGTAGGTATAAGGCAAGGCACCGCCACTGGGCGTTAATGGCGAGAAGCTGGCCATTGCCGTGCCAGCCGTGAGGCTCTGTGCAGTGGTGGTTGAGGTGGCAGTAATAGTGGTTGAAGCTGCACCCACAGTAAAGAGCACGGTGCTGGTCGTGCTTGCCGTGACATTATTGGCATCCTTGACTGAAAAGACCAAGCTCGCAGTTGGATAGGTTGCGCTTGGCGTACCTGTTACGGCACCGGTACTGGTATTGAAACTCAACCCCGCAGGCAATATGCCTGTGTAGCTGTAAGTATAAGGCAATGCGCCACCGCTGACCTTGAATGGCGTAAAGCTGGGCATGACCCTTCCCACCGTTAAGCTTTGTGCTGTGGCGGTTGTTGTGGCACTTATAGGAACAGCACCGCTAGAATTGCCCCCCCCCGCCGCAACCACTCAGCCACAGCATGCATAACACAGTTGCCACAACAAACAACATTTTATTTTTCATAGCGCGATGCTCCATAGTTATTTGAAATTTCGTGGCACGACGGTTAGACGGTCAATAGTTTGTATCAACGTATGGTTTGTTCTTTTGGGGTTGAATACTAATCGTAAAACCTTACTGCAACCTTACAAAACTGGCATAACAACCAACCCAAATAATGCTGTACATTTAATTTAATTTGATTTGGCCAACCCAAACCGCCAGAACTGCTCATCATTATTTGGCATGCTCGTTAAGTTTTGTTAAAGTCTCCCCTCGTTTAATGAATGCCGTCCCATGAGCAACGCCGACCCCATCGAAATCGAAAAATTCTCCCAACTCGCGCACAAATGGTGGGATCCGCACAGCGAATTCAAGCCGCTGCACGACATTAACCCACTACGTTTGAATTACATCAACCAGTATGCAGCATTGGCTGGTAAAACCGTGTTGGATGTGGGGTGCGGCGGCGGCATCTTGTCAGAAAGCATGGCAGGCTTGGGTACACTGGTAACGGGAATCGACCTATCCGATAAAGCCCTGCAAGTTGCCAAACTGCATTTATTGGAAACCAGTAAGCAAGTCGATTACCGCAAGATCGCCGTGGAAGACTTAGCCATCGAACAGCCCGCGCATTACGATGTGGTGACGTGCTTGGAAATGCTGGAACACGTACCCAATCCCGATAGCGTAATCGCCGCTTGCGCCAAGCTGGTGAAACTCGGCGGCTGGGTGTTTTTCTCCACGCTCAACCGCAACCCCAAGTCATATCTGCTCGCCATCATCGGCGCGGAATACATCCTCAACATGCTGCCGCGCGGCACACACGATTACGCCAAATTCCTCAAGCCATCCGAACTGGCGCAATCTTGCCGCAACGCGGGGTTAAATGTATATGACCTGATCGGCATGAGTTACAACCCCCTCAGCAAAGCCTATTCGTTAGGCAAAGATACGGATGCGAATTACATGATTGCGTGCCGTAAGGATAACGAGTGATTAAAGCTGTCCTGTTCGACCTGGACGGCACGTTCGCCGACACTGCACCCGACTTGGCCGCCGCGCTTAACCACGTGCGCGCCACAAAAAATCTACCCCCGCTTCCTTTGGGAGTGCTGCGCCCGCAAGCCTCACACGGCTCGATAGGTTTGCTTAAAGTAGGCATGAACGTCACGCCTGATTCGCCAATTTTCCAAGCCTTGCGCGAAATTTTTCTCGATCACTACACACATAACATTTGTGTCAATACCAGACTTTTTGCTGGCATGGCGGAACTTGTCACCGAGTTAGAACAGCGCAATATCAAATGGGGTATTGTCACCAACAAACCGCATCGTTTCACCGTGCTGTTAATGGAAGCATTGGGTTATGCACAACGCGCTGCCTGCCTGATTAGTGGCGACACTTGCATCCGCGCCAAGCCGCATCCAGAGCCGATATTGGCCGCCTGCAAGCTCATTAAGCTCGCGCCTGAGCAATGCCTGTATTTGGGTGATGACAAGCGCGATATGGAAGCCGCCAATGCCACCAGCATGCGCGGCATCATCGCCAACTACGGCTATGTCAGCGACGATGTATCCGTGCAAAATTGGCAAGCACATGGCAGTGTGAACCACCCGATGGAACTTCTCACTTACCTTAACCTCTGATTGCGCGTGATACAATCCACTCCGTATCACAGTAGCAAAACCACAAGGGGACGATTTGGCTTCGACGTGGGTTACAAAGCAGTGTAGGGCATACCGAGGACCCGCAACCTCGTAAATCAGCTGGAAAAAACTAGTCGCAAACGACGAAAACTACGCTTTAGCTGCTTAGTCAGCTAGACCTCACACCACGCTGTTCATGGAGTGGCTCGAAATCGTTTATCCTCAGGAGATGTTGCTGGGGACAAGATGGAGATGAGTGAGGTAAAAACATGAAATCGTGTCAGGCAGGGTCACTTTGCTTGAAGCTAAAAATAAGGTGACTCGTCCTTTACCAGCCCGCCGGTTGGCGTGTACGGGATCAAATTAAATAACATGGCTAAGTATGTAGAACTGCCTGTAGAGGACTTGCGGACGCGGGTTCAATTCCCGCCGTCTCCACCATTAAGTAGTACAGCGACATCCAGTAACATCCTCAAAGCCCGCGTCTATCGGGCTTTTTCTTTGGTTTACCTTCCATCATCGTCCATATAAATCCATTGACAATCGGGGGCAACAGGGGGCAACATTCGGGGCAACTGCACCAACCCAAAAAGGAGTTGCCCCCATGCCACTATCTGATACCGCAATCCGTAATGCAAAGCCTACTGAAAAGCCGCGCAAGTTGGCTGATGGTGGTGGGTTGTATATTGAAGTTGCCCCCAGTGGGGGCAAGTGGTGGCGATTCAAATATCGTTTTGAGGGTAAAGAAAAGCGGCTTTCCCTTGGCGTGTACCCAGACGTTGGGTTAAACCCAGATAATCCATTAGCCGAATTGAAGTATTCTGAGCGGGTCGAGGTTTACCCGATTCCCAATGGAATCCATTAGAGAAAATCATTTCTAGGCAGATAGATAGGCGAATATATGGCGCAATCATCGGAGACGGCAGCCCCTTTCGAGATCAAATTCACCTCGCGCGAAGTCAGCGCGTGGGGCGGTATGGCGCTGATGAAGCGCATGCTGGACAGCATGGGTTTTCGCGCGGCGGCATCGCGGTGGGATTTGCCCGAGCCGGGCTCCAATCGCGGCTATCCGCCCGTCCAACTCATCGAGCAGCTACTGGTCTCGATCTGGTGCGGCGCATGCCGCTTCACCCACCTCGACATCACCCGGCTGGACAGCACCTTGACGCGCCTGTTTGGCTGGACTCGCGTCGCCGGACACAAAGCCATCGTGCGCCTGTTCGGGCGCTTCGACATGATGCGTCACGAGCGGGTGCAGGCCAGCGTCTATCGCTGGTTCTTCGACGCGGTCTGCACCTTGCCCAGCCTCACCGTGGACATGGACTCCACCGTCATCACCCGCCACGGCGAACAACAAGGCGCGGCGCGCGGCTACAACCCGAACAAGCGCGGGCGGCCATCGCACCACCCGCTGCTGGCCTTCGTGGCGGAAGCGCGCATGGTCGCCAACTTCTGGCTGCGTCCGGGCGATGCCAACAGCGCCAACAACGTGCTGCAATTCATCGAATCCACCTTGCATCACCTGGGCGACAAAACGGTCGGTTTGCTGCGAGCGGATAGCGGCTTTTACGATCAGGCGGTCTTCAAGCTGCTCGAAGGAAAGAACATCAACTACATCATCAGCGCGCGCCTGACCCAAAGCTTGCAGCAAGCCATCATCCGCGAAGCCCGCTGGTTTGCGCTGGAGACGGGATTGGAGCTGGCGGAGATCACCTATCGGACCAACAGCTGGGATACGGCAAGGCGCATCGTGGTGGTGCGCCAGTCGATCAAACGCAAAAACGCACCGGGCAAAACGCTCTCTTTGTTTGCCGATGACCCGGACATTCAAGGCTGGCGCTATGGTGCGATGGTCACCAGCCTGAGCCTGCCCGCAGTGGAAATATGGCGCGGCTACCGGGGGCGGGCGGACTGCGAGAACCGCATCAAGGAGTTGAAGAACGACTTCGGGCTGGACAGTTTCAACCTGAACAGCTTCTACGCCACGGAAGCGGCACTGGGTTTTGCCATGCTGGCTTACAACCTGATGAGCACATTCCGCCAAGCGGTGATGCGCGCAAAAATTCAGCCCACGCTGGCCACGCTGCACCAGCAGGTGCTGGCGGTGGGCGCATTCTGGAATCGCGATTCAAAACAAAACCAGTTGCTGCTCGCAGTTTCGCGACGACGAAGGGCTTGGTTTGACGGGCTATGGGCGAATGCCGGCGATCCGCCCGTGCTGCCATTTCAGCCTAAAATCGGCTAATGGATTATATGCCTCTAAACCATTTTCAGTTTGACCTGAGTATGCGTCAGGCAAGCGTTGAGCAGGCGTAATGGCAATTCAGCTTCCCACTCACGCCGGTTGAACCGATAACAGAACTCATTGAGATATTCTTGCAAATACTTGGACGATACACCGCGATAGGTACCCAGCAAAAACGCCTTGAGGTTGCCGATGGCAATATGCACCCAAGGCAGCCATTCTCCCGCCTTGTCGGGCGGTGTCACCCGTGCGGCATGGTGCTGTGTCTTGCCGATCTCCAACAACGAGATCAGCGCATCACTGCGCACCGCTTGACCGGGCGGAAGGTGGTGTCGCACAAACTTCGCCACCGCCCCCTTCGTCACGGCGGGAACTTGTTGCATGGCGATAAAACCGGCACGCTGATCCCGGTTCTCAACCGCCACCAGCACCGGGGTTTTGCCTTCGGCACCGCGCCCCCGCTTGCCGCTGCGTCGGCCACCCACAAAGGCATCGTCAATCTCGATCAGGTCGTGCAGCCGATAAATACTGTCCCGGTGTCCCATGGCAATGCGTATCTTGCGCAGCATCCGGCTGGCGGTGATCCAGGACACGCCGATTTGTTTGGCCAGTCGCATGGCGGAAATACCGCCCTTGTCCGAGGCGACCAGGTAGACCGCCCAGAACCACTGGGTAAGAGAGAGGTTGGTGGAGTGGAACAATGTCCCCGCCGTGAGCGAGGCTTGGTAGTGGCAATGGGCGCATTCGTAACGGTGGCGCGTGGTGATGGCATAGCCATGATCATGCCCGCATCGCGGGCAACGAAACCCGTCCGGCCAGCGTTGCTGCGCCAGTGCTTGGGCGCAGGCTTCTTCAGTTCCGTACCGTTTCTGCCAGTCCAATACATTCGTTGGCATCGTCTTCATGATTCATTTCCTCGTTTCGTTGAGTACGAAACGTTAGGCAGCTGAAACTGAGAATGATTCATAGGCATGAACTGGAATGCTTCGCCAAGTTCGAATTTGAGGGGCACAAAAGCAGACTTGCTGATGGCTGAGGTGGAGTGCTGACGCCAATTACGAACGAAGTCAGTCAGGATGGAATAGCCGCCGGTATAACCCGCCTGTTGAATCTCATCGAACAGCATCAGCGCAGTACGGCGATCCCGCTTGGGGCGGCGTGAATCGGCTTCTAGGGACAAGGGCAAACGAGGCTCAAATGGGGTGAGCTTGCCGATAATCTTGCTGGCCCTTTGGTACTTGCGAACCGCACTGCTTGGTTCCTGTAACCACTTCTTGATGGTGTTGCGCGACAGGGTTGTCCGTCGTTGAATCTCACTGATACTCAGATGTTCGCGATAAAACATCCGTCGAATCTTTGCGTACATGACCATGGTAATCACCTTATGTTTGCTCCCGCTTAAAAATTAAGCAGGGTAAGTGAATTACCTGGTCAAATTACAATCGGCACAAATGTGCCTTTTTAATCACTAATCAACTGGCGGCAACAAGTCGGCCTGCATCCTTCAAACAACTAAATCAGGAGGTATAAAACCAATCACAGTCTGGTCGACTTATCCACAGCCGCGTAGTACGCTACGCAATCCGTTGCCTGGTCAGAATTCAATCGGCACAGCTGGTCACATTTCTTTCGGCGCCAACAGGGCTCGTGACAAAAGTGATTTTGTATGTTGGCAGTAAATGCCTATGATATTTTTTTGCTTCAGCTCTTTGAATTGGCTGACTGACTAGCCTGACTGAGAAAAGCACAACCACCAAGTATCTTGGTGGTTGCGTTTTGAATGATTACTTCTTGGTGCCGTTTACTGCTGCCTTGAGTGGTGCGCCTGCTTTGAATGCTGGCACTTTTGAAGCTTTGATTTTCAGTTCGGCGCCTGTTGCTGGATTACGGCCAATACGTGCAGCACGTTTGCGTACTTCAAATGTACCGAAGCCAACTAACGCAATGTTGTCGCCTTTCTTTAATGTGGCTGTGATGATTTCAAGCAACGCTGCAACGTTACGCTCAGCATCAGCTTTGGTGCTGCCTGTTTTAGTTGAAAGTGCGTCTATCAGTTCTTTACGGTTCATTTAAATTTCCTCTCTGTGGTTACTGCACGATGCAGCGATTTGAAGTTTAGCATTAAAAAATCTCGCCTGATACCCTCTCCTATAGGGTTTCATGGTGGAAATGCATATAAGCAATTTTTTGAAGTGTTCAATACTCACCCAATTTACAACTCCTCAAAACTATCCACTGCAAGAAATATAGTCACCAAAAAAGAACGCGCTTGCCGAAGCAAGCGCGTATTTCCCCCCGGAAATTAGATAGCTACCCCTCGCGTCTCATGCGGCCTAACTGTGCACTGGCAAGAATTAACTTGTGCGACTTGCGAAAATCATATGACATGACAACCCCCTTTTCACCAAGGCTGCGTTGCGTTTCTGCCTGAAACAATTGTTCAACTTTGCCCACTTTCTGGATACGTCGGTTTGTCCAAAATTTGGCGAAATACAAAAAAGCCACTGTAAATATCGTGCTTAACCAGATCAGCAAATGTCCATGATGAATGGTAGCAAGCAGGCTCTGTGATTCTTTGTAAATATCCACCACAGCAAGCACCCCGCCACTTTCATCGAATAAGGGAATAAAGTCTTCAACAAAAAATTGTTGGGAATTCACACCAACAGCCTGTGATAATCTTTGCTCAATTTCGTTATGGTTAGCTTGACTCAGATAATCGGTAGAAAACATTTCACGGGTGCTAATCACCTGCGCCAACTCATTATTGCTTTCGTCTATTTTTCCAATAAGATCCGGATTAGACGACCAAATTATTTTGCGGTCTACGGCATAAACGTTGGCACGTTGCATATCCGGTAAAAAATTCAAGTGATCGTAAAACTGATTCCGCACCGCTTGCGCGACAGAAGTACCAATACCGAGATTAATTAGGTCAGTGCGTTCATCCAGTATCTTCACCAACTCGACTTGCTGACCATGCCCTGAGGCGATATTCGCGACAAATTGGCTAGTCAGCTCTGCATCACGCGCGATAATTTCTCGTGTCAAAAAATAAGAAAGTGTCATGGCAAAGCAAGCGCCAATGATGCAAACAACTACGAATCTGCGCAATTCAAAAAAACGTGAATGTACGATAGGAATTGACCTGTTGACCATCTGGGCTGCAACTGATTCGCGACTAAGTTCTCGACTTCGCCAACTACCGTAAGAATTGTTTATTTGCTGGGTCATTTCATCACCTATCAATTTTTAATTCATATTTCGATTGTTTGAATGTGACGCTTGGCAAGTCAACTCGTTGCAACCTGCCCTACTTCCAACGTCTGCTTCACTTCATCGCGTGACCACCTGACTCAACCACCCCACGCATGTGCTAACAAAGTTTATTGGTATAATTATTTTTGGCACAGCCGAATAATAGATGGACGAATGGACAGTGTCATTGCAGCGAACAACTTTTATTCATAGGTGAAAACTATGGGTGAAAGTTGTGTGCAGTCGGGAGGTTTGTACTGATACTTGATTTTAAAGCTAGGAGTTAAACCTGTTGCAGCAAGAAATTTATATTTCAAAATTAGGTCTTTGCAATAAAATATCGTACCATTCGACCTATAAATATAAAAAATCGTATCTAAAGTATGCAACCTAATTTGCCAAACGAAGATTTAGCAAAACTATTCGTAAATCATAATTCGATTGAAGTTTGGCACAATGCTTGTGAAATTATTCAGCGCATCAGCCCCCACTACGACTACTATTTCGCAAAAACCACCTACGACGACGTAGTGCGTTTATTTCGTGGCGATTACCTAGGCTTCCAAGAAGTTCAAACACTGTATCACGACCTACACCACACGCTAGATGTGTTCACCTGCGTTGTGCGGTTGATGCATGGCGTACATCTATCTGGCGTTCAGCTAACAGATGATGAAATAACCATGGTTATCATGGCCGCATTGATGCATGATGTAGGTTACGCTCAACTACTGGATGATGAGACGGGAACAGGCGCACAGTACATGGCAAGCCATGTAGACCGTAGCATTGAGTTTATGCGGGAATATATCGCCGACCAACATTTTCCAGTGAGTTTTGCAACGCCATTGAAATACATGATGTTAATTACCAACTCGGCTTTAAAAGTTTCTGAGATTAATTTTCCTGACGAACGCACTAAGTTACTTGCCCAAATCGTCTCTACGGCAGATTTAACAGGTCAAATGGCGGATCGAACTTATCTTGAAAAACTGTTGTTTTTGTATTTGGAATTCAAGGAAGCGAATTTCGGTGACTACAAAAATATGCACGACTTGCTATGCAAGACGCAATACTTTTATACCACCGTACAAAAGAAATTGGATCTTGATTTGGGTGGCCTATATACCAAGCTAACACTGCACTTCAAAGCGAACCTAGGTATAGAACGAAATTTTTATTTAGAATCAATAGACAGAAATATTACTTATTTGGCAAAGATTACAGCACGCGATGAAGCTGAACATTTTGCCATGCTAAAACGTGGTGGGATTGTGGAAAAAACCAATGCACTGCTTTCTCAGCGAATAAGTTTTATTAACTAGTTGGTTTCTCAACTTGCCAGCTAACTAATTGCTCCCTACGATGTTGCAACTTGATTGATTTCAATTGTGATATGGACTAACTCTTCATGTATCTCAATCTGCTCTTTGAAATACTCTGGAGACACTGATTCCACCACTGCAAGGCTGAGGATGCACGCATATTTTCCTTTCCCTACTCGCCACACATGTAAATCGCAAAGTTCTGCTTTGATTGGTGAACCCGCAATGGCTTCTCGGATTTCTGCCACAACAGGCGCGGTCATTTCAACATCTAGCAGCACTCGTCCGGTATCACGCAGCAATCCATAAGCCCACACAGTAACCAAGACCGCGCCTACCAAACCCATCACTGGATCTAGCCAGCTAACTGCCCAAAATTTTCCCGCAAACAAAGCGATGATAGCCAATACCGAAGTCGCCGCATCTGCCAGTACGTGCAAATAAGCTGAACGCAAATTTAAGTCATGGTGATGATCATGATGTGCATGTCGATGATGTTCATGGCCATGATCATGATGGTGATTGTCCCCCTTAAGCATCCATGCGGAAACTAAATTCACCAGCAACCCTACGATTGCAATCGCAATGGCTTGATCATAAGAAATGGGACTCGGTGAAATCAACCGCGCAATGGATTGGAATATCATCAGGCCTGCCACCATGACCAAAAAAATCGCACTGGTATAGCCACCCAACACTTCAATCTTCCACGTACCAAATGAAAAGCGATGATCGTGTGCATATTTTCTGGCCAAGAAATACGCTAACACCGACAGACCTAACGCAACAGTATGCGAACTCATATGCCAACCATCTGCCAACAGCGCCATTGAGTTGTAATACCAGCCCCCTGCAATTTCGACTACCATCATCACTGCCGTCAAAGTCGCAACGCGTAAAGTATTCTTTTCTGCGAGGGGATTACCCTCGTCGAATTTGTGAGTATGTTTTAAGCTTTTAGGCGTAACAAATTTAGTCATAAGAAAATTGCTAGGTCGATATTTTTAATTAAGAAAATGCAAAAGGCCAACCTAAGGCTGGCCTTTGCTTTGCATCAACAGCTTTAGTTAAGCGCGACGTTTGTATTCGCCCGTGCGTGTATCAATTTCGATCTTGTCGCCAATTTCAACAAATGCAGCGACTGGCAACTCAAACCCGCCGTTGATTTTAGCTGGCTTCATAACCTTACCTGAAGTATCGCCACGAACCGCTGGTTCAGTATAAACAACTTCACGGACAATCGTATTTGGCAACTCAACCGAGATAGCTTTATCGTTGTAGAACACCACTTCGCAAGGCATACCATCTTCGATGTAATTGATTGCATCACCCATACTTTCAACTTCGATTTCGTATTGGTTGTAATCGGCATCCATGAATACATACATCGGGTCAGAAAAGTAGGAGTACGTTACTTCTTTACGATCCAACATGATTTGTTCAAACTTGTCATCTGCACGGTAAACAGTTTCTTGCGCAGAGTCAGTCAACAGGTTCTTCATTTTCATTTTAACCACAGAGCCGTTACGACCTGAACGGCTATATTCTGCCTTCAGAATAACCATTGGCTCGGTGCCAACCATAATGACATTACCTGCGCGTAGTTCTTGAGCTATTTTCATCTTAACTATCTTTCATTTTCGAAGGCGCGGATTCTACCGACATTCTGGCAAAAATCCAGTAGATTCAACGCCAGATTGTTTTTTGACAACACATTCGCCCAAATTTTTGAATGGGAGTTTAGCTCGTCTTGCGCGCGGATGAATGCAGGCCAAAACTGTCCCACATTGGTTTCTTTATTCCAAGCCGTGCATAAATCTCTTATGACCAACTGTGCAGACTTGCTCAATTGCACAGTGTATAAATTCAAAAATGCATCTAACTTTGCATGGTGAACTTCATCCTGTTGCGGGTAAATTTGCCATATAAATGGTCGTCCCGCCCACTGTGCGCGCACGAATGAATCCTCGCCACGGACAAAATTCACATCACAAGCCCACAAAAGTAAATCGTAATTGCCTTGCGATACAAAAGGCAACACATGCAAGCGTAAATTGCCTCGTACATATTCACTGCCCACGACAGGTGTAACATCTTCAAAGTAAGTGCTAATTTGTGGCAAGATTCGACCTTCTGGAACTAAGCACATCAAGGGTTGCGGGCTAGCCGCCCATACCTCAAACAGATCAGTCACTGCAGCGTTCTCATAAGTAAACAGCGAAACTTTGAAGGTATCATTTGATGGCATCTCTACGCCGAGGGATTCCCAGAATATTCGTTGTTGCTCAACATCGCTTTGAAATGCATCTCGTCGCGCCAATAAGTTTTTCTCAATCAACAGACCACCCGCCTTATCGGTAAATCCCGGGAAAAAATAATACTTGGTGAGTGGCAAACTAGGATGCGGCGAAGGTAGTGCGTGGCAGCCCTGTATCCAGTTTTCTGCGGAAAGGTATTCGAGGTTAATCCAAACTGGCTGAGGTTCAACGTGCAGCATTGCTTCAACATAGTTTGACGGCAACTGACAGGCGAATGCTTCAATCACGATAAGTGCAGGTTGCACTTCCGGAAAGTCCTTGCGCCATAAACAGACTTCCACACCGCTGCAACTTTGCTTATCTAATGCAATATCGACTTCAGGACACAGCTTGGCAAAACTGCATAAATCATCTATCCAAAGTCGCACATTGAGATGGTGCTCCCGTGAAAATTGTTTTGCCAATCGCCAGCACACGCCAATGTCGCCGTAGTTGTCGATGACATTACAGAAAATATCGCAGCTTTTCACGGCTTCTCGATAGGCTTATTGGCAGACGGTGTCGGCACATACATGAAAAACCATTCCGAGTATTTCGACTTGTTTTCCAAGTCTTTATCGGCCAACTTAAAATTGCTTTGCTTGATCGGGGTTTCTTCCGACAAACTGTACACACCGTAAATACCATTCCCTTTTTTTAACAAGCCCCATTCAGCACTACCTCGAATCGGATCCAGATACAGTTGCCTAAGATAACGCTGTGTGGAGGGATAACGCGGGTCTTTGAGCAAATCTTCCAAGCTGGTGGGGTAAGGCTGTTGCTTGTTAGCAGCGGGAGCGTGAAGGTAATATGCACGGATAGCATTACGAAATTGATCACCAACGAACAGCAATGATTGTTCTTTTTCACGTCGCTGTGCAGTATGCCAAACCTCACCCACCGCCAATAATGCAACGCCCATTATCGCGATAACCGTCATCAAACCCAGAAAAGTAAAGCCGCCCAAATTGTGAGGTGGCATAAGTTTATTTCGACTTTTTTTGCCCGATAAAACCCCCATCACCAATCCTTATACTCCGTGCCATCCAACCCCTGTCCGGGCGCGCCACTTTTAATATCAAACACAGTGCCTTTTTCGGGATTATCTGAGCCGACAATCGACCAAGTCGTCGTGCTTTCAGTGATGGGATCATAAGGCAAACTGCGCAAATATTTCTTACTGACTAAGTCATCCAAACTATCGGGATATTTTCCATTATCACTAAAATATTTATCCAGCACTTGCCGGGTCAAAGCAAGATTTTGGTGCAGCACAGCCTCTTTGGATTTTTCCACGCTGTGAAAATAACGCGGTACAGCAATGGTCAGCAATGTGCCAATGATCGCCATCACCACCAGCAATTCAATCAGGGTAAAGCCGCGTTTTAAGTGCTTATGCATGAGTTCGTCACTTACCAATTCTTGTACGGAACACCATTCAATCCGGTGCTGCTTGATAAGGAGTACACGTCATAAACATCATCGCCTTCCTGTGGATCGTCGGCACTGCTTTGATAACTACGCTTTCCCCAGCTATCTTGGTTGGAATTATTAGAATCGGTTGCCATCGGGTCACGTGGAATTCGTCTGAGGAAATACATTTTGTTTTTACTACTGGGGTCTTTAACATCAGAAACCCCATCCGCCAAAACTTGCAGCGATTCAGGATAAGCGGATTTCCCCGCCGAGCGAATGATATGTCCGTCATCCACCGCTTGTTTATAGGCATCGATTGCAACGCGAATTTCGCGCAATGCCAAACGTAGCTCTTGCTCCTTGCTATGCTGCACAGACAGCTCAGCCAGCGGCAGCGTCACCATCGCCAGCAAGCCTATGATTGCCACCGTCATGATTAACTCAATTAGGGTGAAGCCCTTTTGTTTTACATGGGTCATTGCGCAAGCGTGATGACATAAGGCCCCGGAGCAACGGGTGAAGAGGTTGCGCCGGAAACGCCTGAAGTCGTAATCGCATTGATTCGAACCGATGTCTCAGGCGCAGGGGCTATTACTTCAAACATCAGCGTTGCAACACTCGCGGCGGCATTTGCGCCCGTGCCTAACAGATCAACTGAAACTTCACCGCCCGCTTGATCGATGTTTTTGGTCATATTGGATGGTGTGTTATTGCGCTTTAACGCGTCGCCTTCAATCACGTCAATCGCCTGTAACACCGCTGAATCAAATCCCACTTTAAAATTGATTGCCTTCAGTCCCAGCGTCGATTGTGTGTTGAGCGACACCATAATTTTATCGCCGACCTTGGCTTGACTAGGACCTTGCCATGACAATACGGTTACTGACGATGGCGCGACTGAGGGTGGCGTATCGACTGCCGTACCGCGTTGCACAGCGACTAATGGTGTGCGGGGTACAAGTGCGTTTGCAGGTACTGGGGTACGCGGTGCTGGCGCGGCTGAAGGGGTCGCGCCACTGCTGCTAAGTGAAGCCGCACCAAATGGGCGCAAATCCATCGGGCTACTGCGCAACTCAGCTTCGGTGCCTGACCAATATTCCATCTCACGCGCATCGGGCAACTTAAAGTTGCCGACAATATGCGGCGTGATGGACAATACAATTTCCGTTTTAATTTTATTGCCGTTATCACTGGAGAACAAATGACCTAGCAACGGCATCTGTCCCAGTGCAGGCACTTTATCAACAGTGCTTTTATCTTCATCGGTAATCAGTCCACCCAAAATCTGCGTTTCACCATCACGTAAACGCAACACGGTTGAGGTATTGCGTGTCCCCACTCTAAATACTTGTGATCCGGAGCTATTGTTTACTGCCAGCCCTAGAGAACTGACTTCCAGCCCAATCTTGATCGACACCTCATTGTCCAAATGTATTTCCGGCTCCACTTCCAATTTCAAACCCACATCCTGATAAGTGACCGTGCCGGTTACCACAGGTGATCCGGTGCTAACCGGTGTAACCGAATTAGTAATCATCGGCACACGTTCACCTATCATAATCTTAGCCTTCTCACGATTGCGAACACGCAAACGCGGACTGGACAAAATATTCGAGTCACTGTCTTGCAGCATCGCATTTAACGTAATAGAAGGTGTCGGACTCACGCCGATGTTGGCACCATTTATTTTCTTTAAGTTATTTAAAATGAGACCTGTTGTGTCGATTGGCTTCCCTGTTGAATCGACCCCCCCAGGAATCAAATTCAAAAGGGGACTAAAAGAAACTTTGCTTGGAAATTTAATACCCAACTCGCTTAAACGTGAGCGACTAATTTCAAGTATCTCCACTTCCAACATCACTTCAGGATCAGCAATATCTTGGTCGGCAATCAATTTTTCTGCCAAGTGAATTGCATCCGGCGTGTCTCGCATCACCAAAGAATTAGTCTTCTCGTGAACGAAAATATCCTTGGTTTTTAACAGCGTTTTAATCATGGTCAACATCTGCTTGGGATCAGCATTGGTCAAATGGAAGCTGCGGATCTTGAGGTCTTGAAAATCTTTAACCTTGGCGGGTGTATTCGGATAGATATACACCGTGTTGTCATTGAGAATTTTTTTCCCTAGCTGGCTTTGCAGCAGAATCAGGTCAATCGCATCTTCAACCGACACGTCCTTAACAAAAATAGAGGTTTTAATATCTGCTTTTACATCCTTGTCCAATAACACATTGATGCCACTGGTGCGCGACAATGCTTCAAATACCATCTTCACATTGGCATCGCGGAATTGCAGGCTGACTGGCTTCTTAAATTTCCCCTTCAAAGAAGGCTCTGCCATCTGCACTTTGGTTTCTTGTTCGTCAATTTGCCTTTGCAACAACATCGCTTGGCCTTGCTTGGGGTTCTCCAACATGACGGGTTTCAGTGCCGTGCGGGCCGCTTCCATGTCACCCTTGGCAAATGCGCTACGCGCTTCTACTATCATGGCATCGTGCCGCCTATCCATCGCCAGTGATTCTAGCGCGGCAGTAGCAGCCTGATTATCCGGATCGATTTTTAACACACGCTCATAGATGGCTTGCGCTGCATCCAAGTGCCCAACAGCTCGCTCGCCCGATGCCGTGGTCAACAGGCGATTGCTCACCTGACCTTTGCTGCGCAAAAAATCTGCACGGTAAGACAAATTATCCGGCTCGGCTTTACTGGCTTGCTCTAACTTGGCGAGACCTTCTTCGACATGTCCTTCCTCAACCAGCGACATGCCGCTGTTGCGCAATCGTTGCCCTGCACATCCCGCCAATACTGCCACAGCGAGCAACGTCATCAGGACGTTGCGCTTGTGCTTCGATTCAAGTTTTAACATAGCGCCAAACCCTCTGAAATTAAATTTATATGCCATGATATTTATAGTGTTTCGCCGGTGCGTAAAGACTGCTCGATATTTAAAGGTAGATAGGTCAAATTAACCATCCCCATCGCTGATTTTTCAACGCGGTAAGTATTCTCAATGACATCACCCACGGTAACGGTATAAACACGGTCACCTTTTGAAAGAATAATCGTTCGCGTCTCAGTGTCGCCATACCGCCCCAAATAAGTGAATGGTAGCGGCGGTGCAGTGGGTGCTGGCGGGGGGGGCGGTGCAATTTCAACAGGCTTAGCAGTCACACGGGGTTCGGGGGGGGGTACATACCAAGAAGTAATATTAAACGCATCCCCCACTTTCTTTTTATTTGCCTGCTGAGATTCCAAGCCGGCCAACCGCTCTAACTCCACACGCCCTACTTCCGTTGTGCGCGATTTTTTTTCAGTGGCAGAAGGTGATGATGCACGCATCGGAGATTGCTTGGCGGGTCTTGCCACTTTGGCAATATCCGCATCCTTGTCAGAAGGTGCCAAAATCACTAATGCCGCCGTCACTGCGACGATGCCCGCCCAATGTAATCGGCTCAATTTCATGAGGACTGCACCAGATAAAGCACCAATTTAATTTTGGCTTGAACGTCCGCATCAACAATGTTTTTGCGCTCGAATTGCACATTCTCCAACGCAACTACAGGAATTTCTGATGGCAATGAGGCAAGGAATTTTCGTATCTGCGGATATTTTCCTTGCACGGGCAGCATGATTTTATAACGCATCAACTGCCCGACCTTATCCTGAGTCACTTTGTACTCACCCTCATTTAAGCTCAGACCATTTTTTTCTGCCACCTTAACTAATTTATCCAACCACACGGGTGAATCTTTTTCGGCTGGAAAAAAATGATAGAACTCAACAAGCTGCTCGGTCGGCGTATCGCCCCCGCGATGTGTCGTTGCACTTGCATTCACGATGTTGGCTCGTGCTGCATCTGCACTATGTTGCACCACATCCAAACGAGTTTGCAATGGACGTATACTCGCCAAATAAAACGCAAAGCAAATCGCTAGCAAGCCCATCGCCAACATGCCAGGCCATCCTAGCAGCGGCAACCAGTGGCGCATAGTGCGACGCATTTCTGAAGTTAAATTGAGCTTCATGGTTTTTCCCGCCACGTTGCCAGCAGCGAAAAACGCACAGGTTTATCTGGATCTTGTTGTTGCACTTGATGGGTTTGCAAATACACCGAGCCAAACACTGGCTGAGCTTGAAGCTGCGTAATGTAATTGGTCAGAGACTTAAAATTTTTCGTCTCACCGTTGATTTTAACTTGATGTTTTTCAACATCAGGCTCTAATGCCAACAACGTGACTTTGCCACCGCCCGAAGCTTCCACCGCTTGAAACAAAGCCTCCCACGGCACACTCAGTTGATGCAACACTTCGTTTGCATTGCTAACTTCTTGAGCCAACTCGGTTGAAGCTGGCGAAGATGAATTACTTTTTTTGACGTTATTTTGACTATGCGAAAACTTAGCGTCTGCACTCGCCACACGCTCATTTAATTTCGAATAATGTGTTCCCAACAACATCAAACTCGCGGTGGCTATCGCCAGCAAAACTGCACCTAGCAAAGGGAAGGCTGTGTTGGGTTGATAATCAAGACGCAATTCACTCATAGCATTGCCAACGCAAAACGTTCATCGTAATCCGCCGCAAAACTGGCGCGAATCGCCGGTTGTAGTTTGTGTATTTTCCATTTCGAGCTTTTGGGCAATGCCGTTTTCCAATACTCAGGTGCCCATAAGAAAATCTCATCTGCGAGCGTATCCACTTCACTCAAATACGTTTCTCTATCCAACAATTCTGGCAATTTTTCTAACCAATCTGCACCCACTTTAATGGCGCGCAAACTACGCCATTGGCCTTGTTGTACCAAGCCTAAACACAAGCTGCCTTGCTCAAAAATGGCAAACCATGCATCTTGTTTTGGGATATGTGATTGGCAATTATTGTAGGCCGTCATCAATTGGGGCTGCACCGATTTCAGCTTTACATTAGCCGCAGAAAAGACTGCACGCACGTCTTGTAATAATTGGCCATCCACGGCACTGGCAAGTTGTGCCGCACCCGATGAACCTTGATGCAGCCTAATCTCACTCGCCTCGGCACTCGTGCCGTATAGCTGACTAAAAACATGTTTGGCGTAGGCAAGCTCTTCTGCTTCATTGCTTAACGTTTGGCTGGCCGCAACCATTGCATATCGCACAAAGTGATTGGAAAGTATGACGCTGGCAAACGCTAGTTTGCTGGGTAATTCCGACAAAGCCACTGCGAGTGTTTTAACAGCATTGCTCCACGAAGAATCTGCATCCGCAGTGTAGGGCATCGATTTCTTTTCTATCACGTGCGAGGATATTCCTTGCAGAGTGAGCTGCCGTCCGATGCGCACCAGTTTCACCTGATCGCGACTCAGTACCACACGCAATTCATCACGCAACGAAAGTGACACGGTTGATTTCCTCCAATGTTGATTCACCTTGTATCACTAAATCCATCGCACCATCGCGCAAAAAGCGCGTGCCGTTTCGACTTGCGGCCTCGCGGATCAAGCGAACGGGCTGCCTACCAATAATGAGTTCACGAATTTCATCGTTTAGATAAAGCACTTCAGCAATCGCTTTGCGCCCTTTGAAGCCTGAGCCACGACAATGCCCACAGCCGCTTCCTGCACGGAATTTGATCTTCCGCGCATCCGCTAGAGAAATGCCTGACTCGGCAATCAATGCGGGTTCCGGGTGCTCATCCGCAACACATTGCGTGCAGTTCACCCGCACCAAACGCTGTGCCACAATGCCATTCAACGCGGAGACAAAACTATACGGGTCAACACCCATGTGCATGAAGCGTCCAATCACATCAAATACATTATTGGCATGCACTGTGGTAAATACTAAATGACCTGTCAGCGCCGACTGCACCGCAATCTGCGCGGTCTCCGCATCACGAATTTCACCCACCATAATTTTGTCTGGATCGTGGCGCAAAATCGAACGCAAACCGCGCTCAAATGTGAGTCCCTTTTTTTCATTCACCGGTATTTGCAACACGCCGGGCAACTGGTATTCCACAGGATCTTCGATGGTAATAATTTTGTCGCGACCGTGATTAATCTCGGTAATCGCGGCATATAACGTGGTGGTCTTGCCACTACCAGTCGGACCGGTTACTAACACCATACCGTAGGGTTCGTTAGAAAGACGGCGAATAAATGCAATCGACTTAGGGTCAAAACCAAGATGATCGAGGCGCAGCCCTTTCATCTGATCGGACAATGCGCGTTTATCCAAAATACGCAATACCGCACATTCGCCGAACACACTAGGCATGATTGATACGCGCAAATCTACTTCATGACGCTGCATCGAAACTTTGAAGCGGCCATCCTGAGGCGTACGCCGCTCGGTAATATCCAAACCAGAAATCACTTTGATGCGTGAGATAACCTGTTCGGCCATTTCCACGCCGTCCATTGCACTTACAGCAACCAACACGCCATCAATCCGATATTTAATCGCCAAGCCCGATGGCGTTGCCTCCAAATGTATGTCACTGGCCTCCGCCTTTAATGCGTCATAGACCGTGGAGTGCACCAGCTTAACGATGAGGCTCACCTCTTCGCTGATGGTTTTGAAAGATAAATCTTCTACGGCTTGACCATCAGCAGAGGCGGTTTTATCGCCAACATCTTGCATGCTGTCCATCGCATGCAATGATTTCTCGTGATGTGCCAAATAGGCTGACACATCGGCACGATGCGCTAAACCCCAAGTAAATGTAGTAGAGATACGTTGCTCTAAGCTAGTCTGCAAGCCAACATTAAACGGATCGCTCATCATCACAATGAGTTCATCATTCTCATCTCTTAATGCAATGCAATTGCGCTCAACAGCTTCAGAAAAAGGCAGTGCATCAAAAGCGGGGGTTAGGTTATTTAATCCGTCCATTGTAAACACTGGGTAGTGAAACAAACTGCCCAACGCATTCACAAAAATTTTTGCCTCCAAGCCTGCCTGATCTTCTAACACTTCGGTAACGCTGCGTTTGGTCTGCACGGCAATGGCACGCGCTTCACGGACTTGTTGTGGCGAAAATAATGGAGTTGAGGAGCTGGATTGAGGCAGATTCATTTAATACTCCCTGCCAGTTCAAAAATAGGGAAATACATCAGCACCACAATCACACCCACCAGCAACCCGACAAAGATCATCAGCAGCGGTTCGAATAATTTAACGAACCGCTCGACCCAGCGCACCGTTTCTTCTTCATAAAAAGCGGCAATGCGTTCCATCATCTCCCCCATCTGACCGGTGCGCTCACCCACCCGCAGTAATCGCAACGCCAAAGGCGTGACTAAGCCATATTTCTCCATCGATTGGGAAATGGAGCCTCCTTCTTGAATTTTTTGTGCCGCAAGCGTTAGCTGATCGCGCATTGATTCTTGCAGCAAACCGGATACCAACTTGAGTGCCACCAGTATGGGCATGCCACCTTGCAACAACATGCCTAGCGAACGATAGAAACGCGCCATCTGGTACAGATTCAAACGCTTACCTATAGCGGGAAAGTCCCACATCTTTTTCTTCAGCCATACCTTGCTTGCGGGTTGAATCATCGCGAAAAAAAGTCCGCCAAATACCACTACGATACCGATCAAAATAATTTTCTTGTTTGCATCGAGAAACTGTCCCCAACGCATCAGCAAGCGCGACATCAGTGGCAAATCCCCTCCCATATCTTCGTAGATATGGCTGAAGCTAGGCACAACAAACAACATCAAAAACAACACGACCAACGCACCCACAACGGCTAGCAAAACCGGATAAATTGATGAGGTAATAACCTTTCTTTTGATCCCTTCCATTTGCGATTGATACACCACATAGCGCGACAATACTTCCGGCAAAGTGCCCGTCTTCTCACTTGAACGCACCGTTGCCACATACAGCGAGGGAAAGTCATTGGGCGACTGCTCCAATGCATAAGACAAGTTGTGGCCCTCATAAAGATGGGCAATGATTTGACGCAACGTTTTTTTAACTTCAGCTTGCTCTTCTTTTTCCGCCAGTGTTTCCAACACTTCAATTAGCGATAGACCTGCCTGCAACAACGCGACTAACTCTTGGCTGAATAACACCAACGGAAATTTATTTATCTGTGAGAAATTAAAAGGCGACCATTGTTGCTTGGCTTTGGTGGCGATCACCGAATAGCCCTGAGCCTGAGCCTGAGCCGCAGCTTCATTGGCATTCAACGCTTCCAACATCAACGACGTGAGTCCTTCGTTACCGCGCAATACTTTTACCTCAAACTGCATAAGCACTCCGTATCAAACCTTGCGATTGAGTGGTATGCACCACCATTTATACGATTACCAATTGGTAATATCGGCAGCCTCGCCTTCTCCGCCAGGCTGCCCATCCTTACCATTTGAAAGCAGATCATACTCGCCGTGTTCGCCTGGAAACTTATAGATATAAGCATTTCCCCACGGGTCTAGCGGGACATTTTTAGTTAAGTACGGGCCATCCCATTTAGTCAGATTAGTTGGGCGCGTCATCAATCCTGCCAAACCTTCTTCGCTACTGGGGTAACGCCCCACATCCAAACGAAATTGATCAAGCGCTTTGCCCAAGGCATCAATTTGTGCATGAGTCGCTTTCACTTCTGACTTGCCAATTTGAGAGAAATACTTAGGCCCCACATAGCCTGCGAGCAGACCGATGATGACCATCACCACCAACAATTCAAGCAAAGTAAAGCCTGACTGCTTAGTAGTTGAACGAAAAAAATTTGCATAAGATGCAAAGGAGTTTGCTTTTTTCATGATGTTTTTAAGCACGCCACCTAACAAAAATTGTGTGTTCCAATAACCCCAGAGCACCTATTTAAAGCCACTGCCAAGCTTACCAAACTTCTAGCGAAATGTATGTAAAGTCTGACAAACAGCCTGATAATCTTAAGGCACAATCCAATCTGACTCTGCGATCAGCTTGTCGCTATTTCCATCTGCAAACCGCACGATGTAACCGCCTTTCGAAGCAAAGCGTTGTCCTCTACCTAAACTCAAATGCGGATATATCGTTGTACCTTGACTATTACTAGCACTATTTGCTTGACCCGAAATTTGTACCCGTTGCCCTGCTTCAACCGTCATTTCGCCATGCTTTCTAACCAAGTCTCCCGCTCGACCCAAGGCAACACGATCTCTGTTTTCTTGTTCGGCTTTACCGCCTTCACGTTTATTGATCATGCTTTCTGCACGTTCAATCAAATAATCTCGGTACAGATTATTCAACATTTCTGAAAGCGTATCGGTCAAAAAATTTAATGCAAAAAAGGCTTCGGATTGCATCGCCTCATCGACCAACGGCAGCTTGCGGATATTCAACCAGGCACGGAAATAAGCCAAGTTGGCTTCACGCTTTTCGGGTAATTCGTAGGGGTACACAAATTGCGCACGTATCTTCCAGTCATTGGGAAGGAGAGTGTGATCAGCTTGCCCCAGTTCAACGGAAAAATAATAACTAGCACCCGCGACAGGTTTAATTTTTTCTAAAGTGGCGATCTCATTTGGACGCAACCAATACATCACGGCATCCTTGCTTTTAATTCCGCTCAACGCCAACTGCAAGGCATCAGCAGCAGCTATATCGGTGTGTAAAACGCGACTCTCTATTGCGATGGTTGACCCCGCCAGCGCATGGGTTAATGCTTGAGAAGCTGCACGTCCCGCGTCGTCATCACGATAGATTTGAACCAAATGCCGTGGCGGAGATTTTTGATTCAATAAATGTCGTGCTAACACTTCTGCTTCTAACACCACGCCACGCGAGAAATACAGTGAATACGGGGTCTCTGTGGTAACAGGCAACACCACACTGGGAAACCAGCAGGGGACTTGTTGGCTCTCACAGAAATCATGTACAGGTTGCCAAGTTGAGTTGGATAAACCAGAAACCAGGGCGAACACGGGTTGGCTACGATAGTGCGTAGCCAGCTGTTCGCCCCAACTCTCTGGTGCGCCTTGCAGCTCCCATATATCCAACTGCCAGTTGCGCTCTGTACCCAGCACCATCTCAGCGGCTGAAACCATATGTTGCCGCTTGCCGCCTGATCGCTTGGCAGTCATGGTACTGCCGTTTTTTTGATTAAAAGCGATGCGCATCATGTCTATCAATGCCTTGCGCCGTTCCGGCTCAACATCAGGCGTAATCACCATCGCAAAGCGAATGCTATCTTCGGTAACCCCGGATGACCATTGCGTAGAGAGTTGCTTCAGGTAAACCGTCAATGCTTTTAACTCGAATTCGCTCAAATTATAACGCGGCATCAGCACACTCATTTCACGTCCACTGTTGTTCTTGCCGTGCATGATGCTTTGGGCTAAAGACTCATCTGTATAGGGTTCATGTGTTTGATTGAAACGTTTGCTAATGCGCGGATCCATGGTGGCCAGATGCTGCTCACCATTCGGTGCAAATAAAAAATTGCCAGTAATCGGGGCTATTTGAATATCACCTTCAACCGAACCCATACCGCTACGACGATGACAATTAACACAAGCGGCTTCTCCACCTGAAACCACAGCGTTGCCAAAACGCACGCCCGTCAATGGCGTACCTGAAGGAAGTATGCCATCTAGGTAGATACGTCGTCCTTGCGCCAGTTCGGTAAGTGAAGATAGTTCATCAGCCTGCGCAATAAGAGACGTGGAAAAACCTACACAGATGCTTAACAAAAAATAAATCGCTTTACGCATCATTTCTGTCTATGGATTGAGGAAAATTGAAATGATATTGCTCACATTTGCTTGGCAGTTGCTCAACGTCTACGCCCGTGCGCACGGCCATCATTTAAGGAGAATGCTCGATCCGATGGCGCAGGCAGCACTTTAAATTCGGCGTATGACTGAATGGATTTACCATCACCACCCGTCCCATTCGCCCACCCCCACGGAGAGAGATTATTTCTGTTGGAGACGATAGATATCCAGTATTGAACACCTGCAACCAGCTCGAACGGCTTGCCAAATTCCGTGTGATAGTCAGACAAGTTATTACCAACAGACTTCTCGCCTGCACTGCCTGTCACGGTTATTTCGGCCAAGGGTTCAGCGATATTTGGCTGAGCTGCCGGGTTAGCATTCGAGGCATAAATCTTAATGGTAAAACCGACCAAGCCATTATCGGCTGAAGCACCGCGCCATGCCACACTGGTAATGTTGGCAGACTTTTTCAAGGTGAAATTATCGTACGCGGTAACGTCTTGGTCGCTACCCTCAGGGTTAATCACCGCGTTTGAATGCACCAAGCTTGCGCTTGATACAGGAGTTGGAGTGTGCTGATACACCATCATGCTTTGCGCGGGCGGCGCAACAAACAATCCAATTGTCGCCGCTACGTAAACAATAAACTGTCGCGCATTCTGTTTCACTGACTTCATATTCATCAGACCTATAGATTGATGAGATAACCAAAAGCAACCTACTCTATCGGTTTATTGAGTTATTTGATGCTAACTATCTCAATATCGTAAATCAGCACCGCATTAGAACCTACACCTCGATTGCCTAACTCACCATAGGCAAGCTGCGGCGGAATAACAATTTGCCATTGTGCCCCGACTGACATCAACTTGACTGCCTCCTTCAAGCCCGGCAAAAATCCCGATACACTTACTACAATGGGTTTCTTCAAATCAGATTGATCAAATACGGTCCCATCGATCAGCTTACCCCGAACACGACACGCTACCACGCTACTTTCGGTTGGAACTTTTCCTGACCCTGGCCGCAAAATCTTATACTGAAGGCCACTTGGCAAGCTGATAACACCTTGCTTGACTTTATTCTCTGCAAGAAAAACTTCTCCTTGTTGCTTATTGCTATCTGAGATTTGCGATTTAACAATCGCAGTTTTTTGCCTAACACTTATTTTGCCGCCTTTGAGAATGCGGTCTCTATTGGCCTCGTCCTGAGAAAGTGTACTTGTATCCATTTGCGAAGGCAGATTTACATCAGCGGGAGTGTTCTGCTGCTCACCGATTGCATCTGCATCAATTACGACTGCCTCCTCAGCACTTACATCCTTGACCAGAAACACGAAACTAAGCATTACAATCCATATCAGCCTCATGATCAGCCTCATTCAATGAAAACACAGTTGGTAAATTGTAGTTGGACTACACAAAAGATATTCGTTTTATAAATTCAACTTATTTAATCGCAAGCAATTCCACCTCAAACACCAACGTTTCATTTGGACCAATGTCTGTCCCCACCCCACGTTCTCCATATGCTAGCTGCGAGGGAATCACAATTTGCCACTTGGAACCTATAGGCATCAATCTCAACGCTTCTTTCCAGCCTGCAATCAGTGATGAAGCCTTTAAATCAACTGGATGTTCTGGTTCAGTCGCATCGAACTCTGTCCCATCAAGAAGCGTGCCACGGTAATAAACTTGTACCACATCCGAATCAATCGGTTTTTTTCCATTTCCAACTTTAAGAACTTTATACTGCACTCCACTCGGAAGAACCACAACACCCGCTTTGGTCTTATTCTCAGCCAAAAATACTTCACCTTTTTTCTTATTATCTTCCAACGCGAGACGCTTACTTAACAAAGCGTTTTGACGTACTTCACCCTGGAATTTATTCATCACTTTCTGCAATTCCTTTTCCGACAACAATAGCTTTTCTCCTGAAATTCCGCCTTTCAAACCTTGAATTAATAAGTCTAAATCAACGTCAGTGGCTTGTTTCTTTAAATTTTTTGCGACACTCACACCAATTCCGTAACTTAATTTTTCTTTATCCGATTTTAATTCAGTTAAAACTTCAGACTGGGCTTGATTCACACCAATCAGCATGCTGCACAAAAAAATCCCCTTCAGCTTCATCTTGGCAATCTCCGTTTGTAATAAGGATTTCATTAAAATGTTCAAAAAATTAGTTTTTGCTAGCCAGCTTTACCGTCCAGTCTATGGCTCCAGCCCCTCTTCCATTCGAAATTTATAATAAAATCTTAACTAGGGGTTGTCATGGCAGATGACGACCTTTTCACGTAGTAAATCCCTATTCCATATAAATTCAACTCATAGGACATTTGTACTGCCAAAAAGACGAACCACCACCAGCTAAAGCAGGTGATTTAAACCTTACGATTGTAAATTAGAGTTTCTATAGCGTTCCGCCTAACTCGGACATTTTCCCCGTCACAAAGCCTTGGTATCCATCCACACCCAAGCTACTTAATAGCTTTAACATCTTGATATCTTCAACTCCCAGAGCAATCACTCGGATTTGTAAAGGACGTGTGATTATCACTACTGACGATATAAAAAATTGATGCGGCTCATTTACTTCCAAATCACGAATATATGCAGGGCTCAACTTGACGTAGTGCGGCTTCAATCGTTGCAAATACTCAAACGCATTTTGGTGCAATCCAAAATTATCCACAGCAAAGTTTGCGCCGAGACTTCGTATCATAGCCACGAATTTTTCCACTCCAACTTTATTTTGCACCAACCCAAATTCAGTAAATTCAAACACCAATCGCCGGGATAATACCGTGTCAAGCTTCATTGCATTGGTCAACCAATCCAACAACTTCGAATCGTCGAGGGAGAAAACAGATAGATTGATAGCCACTTCGGCATCCGCAATTATCCCGCTCGACATTTTCTTGAACAATTGCTTCAAGATAGCCAAATCCAAAGCAGGGGTCAGTCGATGTCGGTTAGCCATAGGAATAAATTGATTGGCGGACACTAACTTGCCATGTTGATTCTTCAATCGTGCTAATACCTCTACTTGCAATATCTCATCCTTACCGATATTCATCACGGTCTGAGAAAGCAATGTAATACGTTGCGCTGATATAGCATCCTTAATCAGATGTTTCCAATACAGCGAGCCTTTATTCTGATCGTCATCCGACAGATTTTGCAATGCGAATTGACATCCTCTTATGCAAGGTGTCCGATTCATCGCCATATCAGATTGTCCGAGCAAAGCAGATATTGTGACGGTCTGATTCAAGAAATAAACCCCGCCACAACCTATACTTAACGGCGGATCGTCTTGGAGCGCGCCTACGATTCCATTTAGTGCTTCGCTGAAGCTATTACCAAGTTTTAATGCTTCTTCACGCGAAATATTCGGCACCATAACGGCAAAGGTCGCGCCGTTAAGACGAGACCGCAAAAAATCCTTTTCAGGCGAGACCGAGCGTAACGCGTCTGATATTTCCTTAAGGAGTGCGTCACCCTGTTGAAAGTTGTGGCGAATGTTGTACCCCTGAAAATCGATTATTTGAAACATGTACATGACACCAGAATTTAGATTCTGTCCACCATCAAGCAGTGACCCCAAATACGCCTCAAAGCCACGTCGATTCTCCAAGCCAGTCAACGCATCCTTGCTGGATTCATCACGGAAATGCACCGCCTGACTCACTTCAAACTCTACAATCTTACGTAACATAATAGACATAGAGTTGATCGCATTCACCACGTTACGCAATTCGCGCACTCGGGGAATCGACTTAATCGTCTGGAAATCTCGGCTACTGAGAGCATTAGCAACTTTTTCGATTGCGTGCAATGGTTTGAGTATTCTAGTCAAAAAACTATGCAAGGCCATCATGGACAGCATATATAAAATGGCTAAGTTCATTGATGCCTCCTGCAGCGTCCTCCACAACTGCTTATAAGCGAAATTGGGATGGCTGGTAATAACAACCCGCCCCAGTTGCTTCCACCCCTTACTGATTAGTGATTCAGCGGAGGGAGCCTGCAGCGGCAACGCTTTCACAAACCACTGCGGCGCATCCATTGAATTATCTTGGAACGTTTTCAGCACCAGAGTCTCGCCATTAATATCTACCACTCGTATGGATTGGTAATAGCCACGATCAAAAAGCGCATTGACGGTCACTTCAATACGGACCAAATCGTTCTCAGCCATTGACGCTGGCAACACCAAACCCAATGACGTTGCAGCATCTTGTGCATGAGAAGCCAACTGCTCCTGAAGGTACTTATGAGCGTTGCGAATAAAGATAGTCTCGGTCGTAGCGAGTATCACCAAAAAAGCGATGGCAGTTGCCAAATATAATTGCTTGAATAATGTCATGACCGTTACCCAGCTACATCCGACTTTCTTTTTCCATTTTGTTTAACAACTCGCTCCATAACCTTATCTGACTCGACTTTCCTTTGAATGAAGCTGCACCAGTGGCCCATAAGTCGTCGTCATTAAAACTGTACACAGGCTCCAGATCGTCGCGCTCTGTCGCATGACTCAGATCATCTCTGAGATTATCTAGGATGTAGGGATCTGCATCTGGAGTAGGGTAATAGGCTAATACCATATGCGCTTCATTTTTCTTCAGTGCGCGAACATAGGTGATGCGCAATTTTTCTGGTGGCACTCCGAGTGCTTTTAAGCTGAAGTATTTAGCAATCGAATAATCTTCGCAATCTGCACCATTTGAAGCCAGCGCCTCAACAGGTGTGGCCCAATAGTCTGCAATGCCCCAATGCTCTTGATCGCTGAGGTATGGAACCTTATTCCAAAACTTATTGAAGATTTGCAATTCATTCATGCTCAACCCAGCTTGCGCTTTAGCTTGGTTTGCAATCTCTTGTTGCTCTACGGCACGCCAATTTTGCAATCTCTCGACCGCATTATCTCCCCATTTAGTTCTGATTTTGCTTAATAGTCCAGCAGAAAAATCGGCTACGCCTGCGCTAATCACACCAGCGGAAATCAGTAATAGCGAAACAGCTAAAAAAAAACGCGATGCACGAATCATCTCCTATCGTCACTCTGTTGCAATTCTTGTTTCACGACTCGTAACAATCCATCCGTTGCACTTTCCAGCATATCCAGCACCAAATCAAATCCTTCCATTCCACCTCGATAAGGGTCTGGCACTTCCTTTCCTTTATACAAATTGCTAAATGACATCATCAACTTCGGCTTTTGCCATAAATCAGCTCCTCCCAGTTGATGCAGTACGGTTAAATTATTGATGTCCATCGCCAAGATATAATCAAATATCTCAAGATCGTAACGACTGACTTGACGAGCACACAACGCGGACAGATCGTAGCCACGTTTTTTTGCAGCGAGTTGAGCACTGGGATCGGCCGCCACACCCGCATGATAATCATGGGTTCCGGCAGAATCGATTAGCAAAAAAGGGGCGATGCCAGCTTTGACTGCTTTGCTCCTAAACATTGCTTCGGCAGTTGGCGAGCGACAAATATTTCCCATGCAGATGAATAGCACTCGGAGTTTGATTTGTTTCAGAGGTTGCGCTCCCGCATTACCCTCATGTGATTTCATGCTTGACTTCCGCAACTTTTCCTAGATTCAACACAATCCATCCTAAAGCCAGTATTACCATAAAAGTAGCTGAGTTGGCTGGAATTTGCAGATTGAAATCGACTGTACTATGAATCAACAATGAGATAATACCCATCACAGAAGCGAAGGCCATTCCCCTCATTAACGGGTTTCGCCGACGTTTCAGTGCGAGCAGTGCCACGACAAAGCTCAACAACACCATCAATCCCATCAAGCCCAACCCAACTAAACCAGTATCTGCGGCAATCTCCAAATAATCTTCATGGACATGATCAAAGAATGCCCCTATCGTAGCAGGTCGATAGCGCGGATAGACCGTATGAAAGCTTCCCCCACCCGAACCTACCAGCGGGTAGTCTTGCCATAACTTGATTGCATTGAGGCTGACTTCTATGCGATCTGCATCGTGAATAGCTGAGCTTTGCTCAATACGCGCAACAACCTTTTCCACTCCGAACCAAGCTCCGACAATAAACAAATCAATTAACATCAAACTGGAAAGTAAAATCACTGTACCGCGCGTCTCAGGTCGTGAAAAAATCTCACCAAACGATCCAGACTGCACACGCAAAATCAATAAAAACATCAAACCTGCCACCAGCATGCTAGAAAAGAATGCGGTGTTTCCCATACGCGAACGGGTTAAAACCAAAGCAATCACCATCATCGCCAGCATCAAACGTAACAGTAATTTTTGACTCAACAACACCTTAATCAAATTATGTAAACGTTGTCGCAAACTTCGATTTTGAGTTCTACTTGATGCCGATGCCATCATCAATCCAATACCAATCGCCAGGATCATTTCTAAGTATCCAGCCAAATGATTGCGATTCACAAATGTCCCCGTGGCAAATCCCAGATACGCCTCCTTCTTGATGAAGAAACCATACTCCACTGCGGACAAAGTCATCATGCTGCCATAGAAAGCCTGAAACAACCCACTTAACACGAGCGTATAAGCAAGCATCACCAGTCGTCGTTTACTATTGACCAACAACAGGATGAGTATGAACAACAGCGTATAACCGGCACTTTTCATCAAGAATAAAAAACCTGCGTAAGGGTGTACCGAGAGCGAGACCCAACCATTCACGCCAGCCGACTGATACATCCCTGCACTCTCCGGCGATAATATCAACCGCAATGAAAGGGGTAGTGGAAATAGGGTTAAGGCCAAATAAAATAACCATAGGGCAAATAACCACAAAATCGGTTTAGCCCCCTCAATCACTGTTCCCGACTCCACTGCTTTACGCTGCCAAGCAACTAGCCACAACAATACCAGCAACACCACCCAAATCTCAAACAGTGCTTCAGCCCAAGGGCGATTGCTTGCTAGAGGGAGTGGCAACCACACCAATAGTGCCAACAAACCATGAAACAAACGCTGCTCATAATTAGACTGGAAATTCATCACTGACATTCAGCCTGCTGTTTATCACTCGCCATCCTAATAGAACACTCGTATCGATGTGTCTGAACGACACCCTGCATCAGATTGCTCTGTCGCTGCATACCGCGCACGAAAACTTGTTGAATCATGGCTTGTTCAACGGCAGGTAATTTAGGCCACGCACTCAAACCGACATCCGCTAGAGAGGTTAATAATTCGGGTTCCCAAGGTTCAAGCTCAACAGCTCGATGCAAGGCGTGACGAAACTCATCATCGAATTCATTTAATTCGCGTTTGATCATTAATAAAATTGCCCAACTATAGGGCGAGACAGGACGTAACGCGATGGCAATACGTATCTCGGTCATTGCATGTTGGAGTTGTGCGTTTTTATCTTCAGCAACAACATTAGGGAACTGAGCGCGTACCAAACTCAAACGGGCGATGTCTTCGTGAACATCCGGATTATCATTTGCAAAAATTCTTGCCATGGCTAAATCCTGCTCAACAGACTCCAACTGCAAGATTTCCGGTAATTGTTCAACCAAATTCCAGCGCTTCATGGTGCGCCTTGCGTCTAGTGAATATAAATCTGCCAAGCCCAAACGAAATGCAGAAAATAAAATAAAAAACAACAGTACAACAGAGAGCCAGAGTAGCGATCTTTTTGCTAGGGACGGCATGGGTTAAGTTGTTATTAAACCTTAATCCCTAGAAAGGTCTTGGTCGAAGACTTTGGTTCTTGTCCATACACATACTCATATTGCCCATATCGATCTGCCTTGCTGCCATCGACCTGATTCAATACGACACCCAGCAAAGGAGCTTGAATATTAAGAAGACGTTCGATGGCCACACTGGCTAATTGATGCGGAGTGAATTCAGCTTTGACTACATAAAGAACTGCATTTGCATAGCGCGAAATTACTAATGAATCGCTTACCGGTTTAAGCGGTGGACAGTCGATAATCACAACATCGAATAACTCCTTGACTTTTGCAATGGTTTCGCCAAAACGTTGTGAAGACAACAACTCAAGCGGTGCATTAAAACGTTTGCCAGCAGGCATCACAAAAACATTAGAACTTTCTGTATTATGAATACAGCTTTTTAGATTGACTCCATCAGCCAAATAATCAACGAGTCCTCGTACACCCTCCATTCCCACCATAGCAGTTGCCATGCTAGGCCTGCGCAAATCGCCTTCAATCAACAGTACCTTTTTCATTTGGCCCAACGCGAAGGCTAAATTGACCGACACGGTACTTTTACCTTCTCCGGGCAATGTGGAAGTAACTATCACAACACGATGCGGCTCATCAACAGCTGATAGTAAAACAGCCGTACGGAGTGTCCTGATAGCTTCAGCAAATTGAGAATTCTGGTCTTCGCGGAATTTACGCAAGGAACCATCTGATTTGCCGAGATCATCTACAAACATCGGCAAAGCACCCAATACTTCAACCTTCAAACGTCGCTCAACATCCGCAACAGAATGTAACGTGTTATCCAAATAATCTGCTATAAAAACTAATACTATTCCCATCAGCAAACTCATCAACAATGCGGCCCCTATAGTTTTCAACTTTTTGGGTTTAATCGGAGCCGCTTCAACCACCGCCGGGTCAATAATTCGACCTGCTGTAGACTGCAAGTTAGAAGCAACATCGGTTTCTTTAGAACGGCTAACAAACAAATCATATAACTGTTTATTACTTTCTACCTCTCGCATCAGGACGCTGAGCTTAAACTCCTTGCGCGTTAAGTTCTGGATATCACCCTTGACCTGACTCAATGCCCGCGCATTAGCTGCCACGTTGGCTTTGGCCAACTCATACTCCTTGGTAATTCCCTTCACCACCGCTTTCACTTCTCGATTGACCGCCTCATGTGCTGAGCTTAATTCCGATTGCGCCGCTATCACTTTGGGGTGCATAGCGGTATATCGACTCTGCAACTCGTTCAATTTTAGTGCCGCACTTGATTCAACTTCTCTGGTTTGACGAACTGCAGCATTCTTCAATACGGATGGTAGTGACTCCATTGATTCAAACGAATCCTCATGTATATCCTTTACCTGATTATAAACACCTTCCACTTCAGCCAAACGTTGCCGAGCCGCAATCAAATTGGTCGATATTTCCTCCAGCTGCTTGCCGGAGCCACTCAATACAACCCCCTTACTGTCGATGATATTTTCCTGTTCGCGGTATTGTTGCAAAGCGGCCTCAGATTGACCCAAGGTCTTGCGCAAACCCTCCATGCGCTCTGTCAGCCACATATTGGCACGCTGAGTCATCTGTGCGCGCGCTTCAAGATCATTTTCAATATAGGTTTCTGCGACTGCATTCGCTACCTGTGCTGCCAGCTCCTTATCAGTCGAATCAAAACTGATTTTGACAATTTGACTTTGCAGGAGTGGCTCTATCGTCAAGTTACTGGAAAACACTTCTAAAGTACTTTTAAATTTCTGAGCTTCAATCTCAGCCGGTGTTCCTTGGGGTTCCGGCGTTTTCCCGAACACCAACGCCAACCAATCTGAGGTTTGGGGCGTATTAAAAGCCGAATGAGTATTCAAAGCCAGTTTTTTGACAACCAACTCTGCAATAGGACGCGACTTTAAGATTTGAACTTGAGAATTAAACGCTTCCTGACCTGCACTACCTTGAATGTCGTAAAGATCGGCCAAGGATAAAGTCTTGCTTTTGGAATTTTCAATCAACAACAAAGCACTTGAACGATACACGGGCGTTATTTGAAAAACTACTAGTGCCACCAGCAGGGTAACGACGAAAGCCAATCCTAAAATTCGCACACTATACTTGCGTACCAATAGCCAATAATCAAAAAGATTCAACTCTTCTCCGCTATTGTCTTCATCCTTCAGCAAGGCTTTGGTGGTCATCAAAAAAAACTTTCTTCAACAGTAATTATGTCTCCCGGCATCACCAACGTACCCAGATCCGCTTTGATAGGAGTATGTTTCTCATCGCCATCTTTAATAATTGCGACATGTGTTTTAGAGGCGCGATCCTTAAAGCCGCCAGCGATTGCTACTGCTTTCAGGACAGTCAACCCAGGTTGATAGGGGAAACTCCCTGGTTTATAGACTTGCCCATTGACGAAAAAATCCCGGTATACCTCAATTGAAACGGTGACTTTGGGATTGACTAAATATTGCTTCAGACCTCGAACCACTTGTAACTCAAGCTCAGAAACGGTTAAACCCAACACCTTGATCTCGCCAAGCATAGGAAGGGAAATTGTCCCCGCATCACTTAATCGCGTTTTCTCAATGCTTAACTCCTTTTCATCGTAAACAATGATGCTAATCGTATCTCCACTACCTAGCTTGTAATTTGACATGCCCGCATCTTCTGCAATAGCCAAGGAAGCTAAAAAAAACAGCTCACAAAAAACAAGCATGCGGAACAACATTGAACCCATCATAGGCAAAGGCATAAACAACGAAAATTTGGCATTATTCAATGCCGAACATCATAACGCACAACAATTAAAAGCGGCACATTCATTTGCTTCAAAGTAACGAATGCACACCAAGCGTCAAGATATCTCGCTTGTATGCGTTCCCTGCAGTATTAGAAGTTTTTGCGCTATTTGAATATTCAGCACTTCCTACCAACCAGGGGCGGAACTTGTATTCCGCCTTCATGCTAAAGTTGTCTGTAGTGTCGGCACGACTCGACCCCAGAAAGACCTCTTTGAGTTGATAACCGCTAGCATGCAGTGACACGCGGTCATTCAAAGTATAAGCGACATCTGCACCCGTGTTACTCAGTAAAATCGCACTCGACCCTTGCAAAGTTGTTTCATTTGCCTCTTTGGATGAGAATAAATTCACATTCACAAAACTCAAAGGAGTCCAACTGACTAGACCCGCCCAGCTGACACTTCTACTCGTTGAATAAGTAGCGGAATCAAATTTTTTCTGCAATTGGCCAATCTTTATTTCACCACTTGACTGCGCCGTGGCTTCCCATTTCAGACCTACCATGACGCGCTGTTCACTGCTACTCAAAGCGGGCTGAAATAGAGAAGAAAATGTGGCTGACTTATAAGAAATATTTTTTTGCTTGGCTTGTGCTAATACCCAGGTCTTGGGCTGGACACGCAAGTAGAAAGTACTGCCCAAATCAATCAGCGTTTTATCGTAATCCCTAGTCAAAGTGCGGTTGTTTTGATATTGCTGATCTGTATGACCAGCCTCGAATAGCACTTTGCCACGAGCTTCCTCCGCACCGTAAGCTAACGAGCCGCTCACGCCCCTGGAAATCCACTTGTTTGGCTCCGAAGTAATTGCGTAAGTAGAACCCCGATCATCATGCTTGATAAAATATTCAGGCTTTATGTTGAGTGTTGCCCGCGTTGACAATCCAATCTCAGCCTTACCCAGAAATGACTGATCCACATAGTTATCTGTTGAGCTTTTACTGTATTGACCAATGTCGGCAATATAATTAAAAGAATAGGCATAAACATCTTTTTCAGCTTGCAGCATCACTGAAGGACTTAAAACGGAAACGACAGAGGAAATTTTATTCTTGTCAGACTCTCTAGCAATATTGCTGTCGTGCTTTAACTCAAAAACCAAGCCTGGATAAACGGACAGATCACCAAAATGTAAAACGGGGGCGACAGTTTCATTGGCCACTGCATGCGCCGTTCCAACGACCAACCAGCACATCAGTGCGAGTAGCCCCTTATCAAACAGAAAAGCATTATTCATTTTTCCTCCGCGATTTAAAAAAATCGCCGGATCGTGTCCGGCGAAAATTATACCATCCGAGTCATCACGAGGGACTGACTGCCCCTCGCCCACCCGAGTGAGGGGTCTCGATATTCACCTTACGAGCATTATTATTAATTGCCGATGATTTACCAGACGCGGATGCAGAAACCACATCAGCTGGATTAACCCCAGGCACAATCAACACAGCCAATACAATCGATTTACTGAGCTGAGGTGCCGCTGCAATGGCAGCACTAGTTATCGCCCCAACCTGACCAAGCGAGGCTGTAACAGCAGCAGCTGTAATTGACTCAGCAGCAGCCGAATCAATCGCTATCATAACCTTAACAACAACAACCCCGTCTTGACCTGCCTTAATCAATGCTTCCGTCACTAATGCGGGGTTTAAACCTGCGTCGATTGCTTGCCTGGCTACAACTGCTATACCGATACCCATGTTAAGTTGCGAGGTGGTTTCCACAATCAATTGTTGTTTGTTCATACCTGCTACAAACTGGGCTTGCGCTAAACCTGACAAAGTTATCAAACCAAGTGCAAAAACCCATTTACTAAAGTATTTTTGTATAAACACATATACCCCCAAACCTGAAATTTCATTTAATTGCCTAGATGACAATTTCGCTTAGATACTACCACATCAATCCACCAATTCTCTAATACACACTCTTCCCAACAAATCCCTTAATAATCGTCAACAATATAATTTTTAAATCTAACCACATCGACCAGTTACGCACATAGGCCAAATCAAAATCAACCCTATTTTTCATCTTATCCAAGGTATCGGTCTCACCACGCCAGCCATTTACCTGAGCCCAACCCGTAATGCCGGGTTTAACCTTATGACGTAACATATAGCCGTGTATCAAACGTCGATACTCCTCATTGTGTGCCACCGCATGGGGACGCGGACCGACAATCGACATTTGACCTTGCAAGACATTGATGAATTGAGGAAGCTCATCCAATGATGTACGTCGTAGTAATGCGCCCAAAGGCGTTACTCTGACATCATTGATTTGGGCTTGAACGACACGTTCCCCATCCTCACACACTGTCATGCTGCGAAACTTCCATACTTCAACAATCTCGCCCTTCAAACCATAGCGACGTTGTTTGAACAATATCGGCCCCGACGAAGTAAACTTGATACCCAGCGCAATCACCACCATTAGCGGTAAAACAAACAATAGAATCAGTCCACCCAACACAACATCCTGCAGTCTTTTCAACGCCCCTTCTATCCCGAAGAAAGGGCTTTCAAAAACACTCACAACTGGCATCCCTTCAATCGTTGACCATTTTGCTTTGAACTGATCGAACACAAAAAGATTCGGCACCAGAAAAACCGAAGCGGTGGTGTCGGACAATTGACCCATCAATTGCAAAATGCGCTGTTCCGCATGCATAGGCAATGTTACGTAAATGATGTCGATTTTTCCACAACGAGCCTGCTCGACTAAACTTGATAAATTTCCCCTCAGCGGCACTTCATTCAATTCAAGGCGTTCTGGAGAACGATCATCAAATACCCCCACCACCCGCAACCCCATCCATGGCATTTTACTGATATGTTCAGCCATTTTTTTTGCTGCCGAACCACACCCTGCAAAGGCCACAGTTCGAGTATTCCGACCCTCTGTTCTATTTAAGCGCAACAAGCTTCGGTACCCGATTCTAAAACTCACCATGGCACAAGGCACCATAAGTGCCCAACTGCCAATCAAAAAACGTGAATACAATGAGGAAGTTTTAGAGGCATAAGCCAGTAAAATCAAACTGATGACTACCGAAAACCATACCAACACCACGTTGACGATCTCATCAATCTGGCTTCTAGTCCGCCAAGACCGATATAGACCTTTCGCTTCAGCAAACAACAAAAAAAACAGGACTGAAATCGACACAGCAAGCATATAGTCTGGTGTCAAATCGACATTACGAAGCCAAGCTGCCAATATCATGGTCAACAAAATTAACAGCGCATCCAACATACGTTGAAACATCGCCAAACTAGAGCTATTCTGCCTGAGCAAACCCATAGAAGCTTCAATATTCATATCAACCTCAATTTCAACACATTCAATTCCTGCAAATAGCTTTGAGGGTACTTCACTATTGATCCGGCATCAATAAAGTAGCACGTCATACCCGCGAAGGCGGGTATCCAGTGGCGCGCAAGGCGCGCCGATATTTGTTTTTCTGGATTCCGAGTCAATCCCGGAATGACGGCAGTAATACTGTTTATGTGCCGGATCAATAATCGAAACCCTATTCTAAAATAGCCACTCTCTCACATTTACATTACGAAAAAGTTAAAAGCAATTTTTCACATTTGGATAGTAGTTTTGTATGAAGGAGTTGTCATGGCATTAGTCAACTTTTGTGAATAGGAAAAACCTATCAGGAATAAGCCATGCACGCGGGAGGTTTGTACTACTCAGCGTGGTTTAAACCATACGATTGATAGTTAACCTGTACGCTTAGGATGGGTTTCCCACTTCCAAGCATGCTCAATGATCGTCTCCAGCGCACCATACTTTGGCGACCATCCCCAATCCTTGTGAATCCGAGAAGCATCAGCCACCAAGCGCGGAGGATCACCCGCACGACGGGGACCATATTTCACCGGCACCAGAATGCCTGTAACTTTCTCGGCGACTTTGATCACTTCCTTTACCGAATAGCCTTGCCCGTTCCCCAAGTTGTAAGCGCGACTCTCACCGCCCGCAATCAAATGCTGCAACGCCAGCACATGCGCCTCGCACAGATCAACGATATGGATGTAATCACGGATGCAGGTGTCATCCGGCGTATCATAATCCGTGCCGAACACCGTCAACTCCGGCAGCTCACCCTTGGCCGCGCGCAACGCCAGCGGAATCAAATGCGTCTCCGGATTATGCCGCTCTCCCAACACCCCATCAGGTGCCGCACCCGCTGCATTGAAATAACGCAACACTACTGATCGCAATCCATAAGCAACATCGTAGTCACGCAAAATCTGTTCCGTCACCCACTTGGTCATGCCATAAGGATTGATCGGTGCTTGCGGATGCGCCTCATCTATCGGTACATACTGCGGTGCCCCAAAAATCGCTGCCGTGGAAGAAAAAACTAGCTTATTCACGCTATACGCCCGCATCACATCCAACAGGTTCAACGTGCCGGCCAGATTATTCTGATAATACTTGGCCGGATCGCGCACCGATTCACCTACTGCAATCGACCCGGCAAAATGCACCACCGCATCAAACTGATGCGCTCCAAACAATGAGCTCAGTGCCGTCTTATCATGCAGGCTACCGTACACGAATTCACCGCCCAATACCGCATCGAGAAAGCCTGCCGACAAATCATCAAATGTCACGACCACATGGCCGAGTTCATCCAGCATACGCACCATGTGCGAACCAATATAACCCGCGCCGCCTGCTACCAATATTTTCATGATCCCCTGACCTGATTCGCTCATTTTGCAATATGCCTCTAAACCATTTTCAGTTTGACCTGAGTATGCGTCAGGCAAGCGTTGAGCAGGCGTAATGGCAATTCAGCTTCCCACTCACGCCGGTTGAACCGATAACAGAACTCATTGAGATATTCTTGCAAATACTTGGACGATACACCGTGATAGGTACCCAGCAAAAACGCCTTGAGGTTGCCGATGGCAATATGCACCCAAGGCAGCCATTCTCCCGCCTTGTCGGGCGGTGTCACCCGTGCGGCATGGTGCTGTGTCTTGCCGATCTCCAACAACGAGATCAGCGCATCACTGCGCACCGCTTGACCGGGCGGAAGGTGGTGTCGCACAAACTTCGCCACCGCCCCCTTCGTCACGGCGGGAACTTGTTGCATGGCGATAAAACCGGCACGCTGATCCCGGTTCTCAACCGCCACCAGCACCGGGGTTTTGCCTTCGGCACCGCGCCCCCGCTTGCCGCTGCGTCGGCCACCCACAAAGGCATCGTCAATCTCGATCAGGTCGTGCAGCCGATAAATACTGTCCCGGTGTCCCATGGCAATGCGTATCTTGCGCAGCATCCGGCTGGCGGTGATCCAGGACACGCCGATTTGTTTGGCCAGTCGCATGGCGGAAATACCGCCCTTGTCCGAGGCGACCAGGTAGACCGCCCAGAACCACTGGGTAAGAGAGAGGTTGGTGGAGTGGAACAATGTCCCCGCCGTGAGCGAGGCTTGGTAGTGGCAATGGGCGCATTCGTAACGGTGGCGCGTGGTGATGGCATAGCCATGATCATGCCCGCATCGCGGGCAACGAAACCCGTCCGGCCAGCGTTGCTGCGCCAGTGCTTGGGCGCAGGCTTCTTCAGTTCCGTACCGTTTCTGCCAGTCCAATACATTCGTTGGCATCGTCTTCATGATTCATTTCCTCGTTTCGTTGAGTACGAAACGTTAGGCAGCTGAAACTGAGAATGATTCATAGGCATGTTTTGCAATGATGCCCCTGATCTGCCGTTATTCCAATTCCGTACCGATCATTTTTTGACTCGCGCACTATTTGCATCGAGCACCGCACTCAATTTCGGTGCCTCGCTTAACGGCTGACCGTAATAGGCAGCCTGCCCCCACGAACCGTAACGCGTACCCTGTCTGCCTATACTGGAAAAAGCACAAAATAACTTACAGCCGATGTCCAGATGGAGCTGAAAATTCTGCATGTAAAGATCGTACATGCCCGGATGTCTCTGCGCTGCCGCAAGTGCCGGCATATAGGACAATTCCTGCTGCCCCTCCGGCTGCAGACCTTGACCACCTTCGTATACCAGCACATCCACCTTGTATGATCTTGCCAGTACTGCCATATCCCGCGTCCATTTTGTCGTATCGCGGGCAAATGCAACTTTCACATCCGCGGTCACCTCGTCTGCCGTCAAGCTTGCACCACGTAATTTCCAGTTTGCGTATTCGCTCTGACCCGGGCCGAAATATCCCGCAGGCGCCAGCGCATCGGCCCCACCGTGTTCCATGCAATACTTTAAGGATCGGTGTGCGGTATCCAACCAAGCATGTTGCACTGCACAAACGCGCACCAGACGCCGACGCTCCGCCCCGGAAAAAACACGTTCCCAGATGGCAAAACAACGGCTAAATAACACGCCGATACGTTCGGGGTGTGCCCCACCCTTATGCTTCGCCTTATCCACCCACGGGTTCAGCCCTTCTGCCTCAAGTGGGGCTGCAGCGATCTCACTGCTCAACATCCAGTTTGATTGGATGAACCCCCAATTCCATACCTCATTGGAATATTCGCAATACACTTTTAAACGCGGATCCAGCTTATCCCTGACCAAACGGGAAAATTGCTCAATGTAATCATCCGTCGCCCGGTGCGGCACATTGAACCAGGCATCGATTCCCAAACGGTTACACAACTCGATGCAAATTTCGATTGCCACGCCACCAGAAAGCAGAAACTGGCTGGGCTTGACGCTATCGCCCCAGAATTTGTCAGCATCCCCACCTACCCCCACCATGGTGTAGAAAGAGCGTTTCTTGCGAAGCTTCCATTCCTTTTCAAGAGAACCGTTGGTAACCATCCAATCCATGAAGCGCAATACATGAAAAGGTCGACAAAAATCCAGGAATGCAGGCAGGAACGGATCAATGGCCAGATCAACATGCTCATCCGCCAGAGCCACGATGCGCATATTCCGCACATGATTGCCCCGCTTGGATCGAGTAATGCACAATCCCTCATAATCCGGGCTGGGATTATTAGGATCATTGCCTGCATTCAGCATTTCAAGCACCACCCGCCCTTCCGACTTTTCCACGACCTTGGTTTTCAGCACCCCTTCAAAATCACCTTCACCGTCATAGCGCAACACATATCGGCCCGGTGTGCACACGTTAGGAAGCAGAGTGAAAACCGCTTGTGGTTGATCCAAACCTTCAAGACTCATCGGCAGCTCCAGCGGATAGCCGTTCTCGTCTAGCTGTATTCGCTCTATCGCTGCGGTGTCGAATTTGCCAGTGCCATCAACATTGCGCGTCATCCACAGTCGAGCTCCCCACATCAGATTGCGGAACGGAAATCCTGGCTCCCAATCGGCGATGCCAGCCAGGTTCATGCCAACAGGTAACTTTGGCATGCCCGAAACGTCGCTGTAAGCAAACGAAGGAGCCGCAAGCGCTGCGGCGGATAACTGGATGAATTCCCGGCGATCCATTGGTCAGCTTCCGGATGAATCGTCACCAACCAACAAAAAATCGGCGTAACTCCATTTGAAAATTCGCCGAACAGAATTCGCAACTGACACAATGGCAAGTCGCTTGCCAGCTTGCTGCTGGTGCACATGCAAGAGCATTAATAATCCTATGAATGCACTATCCACATAGCTCACATCCGCCATATCAAGTTGCACATCCATCTGATCTTTGACAGCTGACTTGAACGCAGCGCGCAGTGGGTCCAGATTGTCGGAAATCCATGCCCCCTGTAATTTCAACAATACGCACCCTGAGTGCATATCAATCGAAACAGCAGCACGAGACACGTCAGTAAATGACGGCTGATGCTGGCGCAAAAACCATGCATAGGGCAACACGCAAGTGATAAGCAACCTTAGTAACGCTATCCCATCAAATAAATAGCGCCTCCATAACTGCGGCTCTTCCTTAATGCGCCATAACCACTCCAAACCGTGTCTCTGCATCCATCTTGGCGCGCGCCTAACGGACCCGGCAACAAAATTCACCACGGCACCCAGATTGCTCACCACTGGGACGTTAATCCGGGCAAGGTTGAGTTCTATCCAGACGCCACCCTTCTTGGCGGGCAGCGCCACTACCAGAAAATCCGCCCCGCTTGCATTGATATGTGTGATGATTTCATCCGTACTCATCTGCTCCACAGAACCGAAACCGGGCGACTCGTAGCCCACACAACTTGTACCGCTGACAGTCGCATTCAGCTTCTGGCAAGCCGCCTCTGCCGCACCTGCAGGGCCACCGAAAAAGAATACCTTCATTTGATGGCTCGCATCTGCCCGCAAAGCATCGAACATCCCTGACCCCGCCACACGCTCACGCAAAGGAATCTTCAGCAAGCGAGAAAGCCAGATCAATGGCATGCCATCCGGCACACTCAGGTCACTATGAAACACCGAGTCACGGAACGCCACATCCTTTTGGCATGAAATCAAAAAATTGAGATTGGGCGTAGAAAAAAAACATCGCCGATGATTTACAGCAGAAGATTGCACCAGTCGCACTGCTCCAACCATATCTATCGCATCGAATGGCAAGCCCAATAGGCAATGTACACGCCTGTCCAAGAATTGAGCTTGCTCTATCAATCCTTACCCCTCTCTAAGTTAGCGATACAAACCCAGGCCGCATATTAGATCAAGCTGTGGATTTGTTAACCGTACTGATTTCAGAAAGCCTAAAGAGTGACAACAAGTTCGCCGCCTCTATATCAACGGAATGCCTTTCAATCACACGCTGATAAGCTGCTTCACCCATTTTTTCAACTTCATCATTCGACAAAGACAGATACCCTTCCATTGCACTCGCTAATTCTTCAATGGAACCTGCAGGGAATAGCCAACCGTTTTCACTATGCCGAACGAGTTCGGGTATCCCTGCCACATACGTCGTCAAGACCGGACGGCGTAAAGCCATTGCCTCCATGATGACCACCGGCAAACCTTCGGCGAAACTTGGGAGTACCATACCCCGCGCGGCCAGAATCTCAGACCTCACTTGCACGCTACTAATCCAGCCAGTAATACGCACCCTATCTTTCAAACCATATCGCTCAACCAGATTATCTACCTCCGCCCGCATCTCACCATCACCGGCAAGAACCAACTCGAAAGCCACCTTCCTCTGTGCCAAAACACGCGCCGCCTCAATTAAAAGCAGTTGCCCTTTCTGCTCGCACAAACGCCCGACGCACACCAGCCGTGGCACAGTCGGCAACGGAGCCAAGCTGGCCGCATGAAAAGCACTTTCCAAACCGCAATGCACAACTTGCACTTTATGCCACAGTGCTTGATCCACCCAACGATAGAGTTGACTGCGGCAAAATGAACTGATTGCAACAACAAATGCAGCGCGACGAATTTTTTCGGGTAGGCCAATGAATAAGGGTTTATCGAATTCCTCGGGACCATGCGCGGTAAAACTATAAGGCGGACCTCCCAGCACTTGGGCGAGCATCACCACCTCTGCCGGATTGGTGCCAAAATGAGCATGCACATGTTGCGCACCGTACGACTTTAACCAGGGCAAAATCCTGCAAGCCTCAGCAAGGTAGATCAAGTGGTAGGGCAATGACTTTTCGGCCCGCAACGACATATTGATCGCCAGTTTCAATGCAGATCCAAAACGTAGCGGTGAAGACAACAACATCCGCACAACCGCTGCCAGCAATGGTAACAAGCCATCCTTTAATACATACCGGGTGCGTATTTGTTCTTTGGCATCCTCTTCATCAACCAATTTCTCATCCCATCCACGCACAGCAATACGCAGCACTTCAACCCCCAGCCGCTCCAATGCCAGTATCTCACGCCGAATAAAACTATGGCTCACCTTGGGATATTGACTAATAAAATACGCGACCCGAACAGTCATACTTGCTCCCATCCGCTCTTCAATTCGAGTACGGAATATCTGAATTTTGATTGATGGGACACTACAGTCGCCAGACTCTTAATGCACTTGATTCGATGGCAGACTGATCGAATTTGGATTTGACATCGATAAAGCTCCCGCCCTGTGCAACCTTACTGGCCATGGTTTCCAACGGCATTTTTATATATTCCTCATGAGATACAGCAACAATGAGCGCATCAGCTTGCGGCAACTCATCCCATGGCACGAGTTTCACACCGTACTCATGCAATACTTCTGCCGGATCGGCTACCGGATCATGCACAAAAACCTCAACACCAAAGCTCTTTAACTCATTCAGGATGTCCATTACTTTGGTATTGCGTATATCTGCACAATCTTCCTTAAACGTCAGTCCCAACAGATTTACTCTGGCTCTTTTTACTTGCCGTCCTCCCTGAATAATGTGCTTCACAGTCTGTTCTGCGACGTACTTACCCATGCCGTCATTGATACGCCGCCCGGCGAGAATCACCTGAGGGTGATAGCCCATCGTTTCTGCTTTGTAAGTCAAATAATACGGATCAACCCCTATGCAATGTCCGCCAACCAGGCCGGGTCTGAAATTTAGAAAGTTCCATTTCGACCCGGCGGCTTCCAAAACCTCCAGCGTATCAATCCCAATTTTGTCAAAAATAATCGCCAACTCATTCATCAAAGCGATATTAAGGTCACGCTGTGTGTTTTCGATCACCTTGCTTGCTTCAGCCGCCTTGATAGACGAAGTACGGTGTACGCCCGGCTTGACAATGCGCTCATACAATTTCGCAACCTTATCCAGAGTTGCCGGCGTATCCCCGGCAACAACTTTTATAACGCGGGTAAGTGTATGCTCCCGATCACCGGGATTGATTCGTTCGGGTGAATACCCGATAAAAAAATCCTGCCCCCATTTCAAACCCGACTCTTTTTCCAGCACTGGTACACAAACCTCTTCGGTAGCACCGGGATATACCGTGGATTCATAAATCACGACAACCCCTTTCTTCATATACTTTCCGACACTGGAACTGGCTCCAATCAGCGGCGAGAAATCAGGTCGATGCGCATTATCCACGGGAGTAGGCACTGCCACGATAATAAAGTCAGCTTCAGCCAGCTTGGCCGGGTCGGTGGTATATTCCGCATGTACTGCCGTGCGCATTTCTTCATCCGGCAATTCGCGAGAAGGGTCTACCCCTCGAATGCACGACTCTACTTTGTCAACCGAAACATCAAAACCAAGCGTTCGCTCATGTTTGCCAAATTCAATCACCAAAGGCAATCCGACATACCCCAAACCAATCACAGCAATAGTCACTTGAACACACCTTTCTTTTGTTAAACACTGAACCAGCTAAATAGCAGTAGCAGCACCCCTGTTGTCAATTTCTTGGATCGCTTTTTTCTTACCTACCAAGAGGGCACGCCAGTGATATTGCCGCAAAAACTGTCTGAAACCAGGCTCTTCATAGCGCGGTAACCCTTGCAGCCCACTTCTCAACCAGCCCCAAAATATCCACAAACCGCCAATCAGATATGGACGTTCTGGAACACGATATACCAAAGTTGCCAGCATCCACAACAAACCCGTACCCATAAAATATTGTCCGTAGCCATGCCGCATACGACCTACAAAGATGTTGTGCTGACTCGATCCCATCGGACGCAGGTGTTTGAATCGTAACTGCGGGTCATCGCCCCAACTGCATGCAATCCAACCACGCATACGGCAGCGGTGGCAATCTATTCCATCCCACATCACCTGCCGGACAAAACCACCCAGCTCCTTAAAACAGGTTACCCGATAAAATTTGGTGGCCCCAATAGACATTTCATCCCCATGCCGCTCGCTTATCCAAGAACCATCCTTTTCTATATAGGCTTTTCCGCTGCATGTTGCAATCCTGGGGTTTTCCTCCATACGCAGCAACAAAATCTCGAAATATCCAGGCAACAAGATCAAATCAAGATCGAGCTTGCAGAGATAATCATAATCATCGATATTGACCGTATCATAACCGGCATAAAATGCTTCAATCACACCAGGACCGACAGAACGGGATCCCCTGTCCTGACGGGTGACCACTTTTATCCAGTCATGCCTGAATGAATAGTCCTTCAGGATATTGGCTGTGTCGTCGGTTGATCCGTCATCCACAATGACCCATAAAGCGGGCGGTATGGTCTGCGCAATCACGCTATCTAAAGTTTGTCGCATGAAATCCGCCTCATTGCGGCACGGCGAAATCAGCAAGTATTTTATTTTGTTCATCTGATCAGCAACTCACAAAGATTTTTCCCGGATTTAAACAGTTACAGTTACGAATGAGACCACCCCGCCTTAAATTTTAACAAGGCAACTCAAAGCGATACCGCATATTCACGCCTCCAGATTTCAAACAATACCAGTGCAAAGAGGCGTTCGCCATTATTTCTGCCGCGACTCTGCCCTCGCAGTAAGCCACGCACTGTTGCTTGGTCAAAAATACTTTTAGTATCCAAAAGAACATCGTGGAACATGTCGCGGAACGGCCCTATCCTTAGCCACTCCGCAAGCGGAATCGCGAAACCTTGTTTGCGCTGCCGGTCGAATTCGGGCGGCAACAAACGAGAGGTCAAACGCTTGAGCAGTATTTTTTTATCGGTCTGTGTTGCTTTCAGATCAGAGGGTACTTTACCAAAAGCAAATTCAATCAAACGATGATCCAACAACGGTGCGCGCACTTCCAGTGAATTCAACATGCTTGAACGATCCACCTTAACCATAATGTCTTCCGCAAAATAATTCGCAAAATCCATGCTGGTAGCACGCTGCAAAATATCCGGCTGCAACGGTACGCGATCCAACCAAACACTTTCTGCCACGACGTTCCAACCGGAATGCCCGCTCATCAAGCGGTTGCGCGTAGTTGCATCAAAATGCCCCGGAATTATCGGCAGACCACGCTGCAGATCCGTACCCAGAGCTTGCAACCAACTGCGGCCCTTCATTCCAACCGGCAACATACACTCGGCGGCTAGAGACAGCACTTGACGCAATGGCAGAGGGATTTTCCCCAACCGATTCTGCATCCACAATAAACGACTATACCGCCCATATCCGCCGAACAACTCATCGCCCCCATCGCCACCCAACGCCACAGTACAATGTTGGCGCACTAATTGGCTCACCAAAAAGGTGGGGAACATGGAAGAGTCAACCATGGGTTCGTCAAATTGACGGGCCAAACGCGGCAACAAATCGACTGTGGTGGCTTCCACTTCCAGTTCCACATGATCGGTGGAAAAGTGTCTCGCGATCAGGCGGGCATGCTCGGTTTCATCATATTCCCCGTGTCCCGGAAAGCGTGCGGTAAAAGTCTTCACTTTGTTTGAATGTCGGACTGCCATAGCTGTAACCAAGCTAGAATCCACACCGCCGCTCAACAGCACGCCTACAGGCACATCGGCCACCATCTGGCGACGCACGGAGTCTTCCAGCAGAGACTCAAGTTCATCCAGCAGTGCATGTTCATCAACCTTGCCTTGATTGCAGAATAAATCCTGCTCGGGTAATTGCCAATAGCACCAAATCCTGGCCTCTCCATTCTGCAAGTTGAACAGCATGGCATGCGCGGGTGGAAGTTTAGAAAAGCCCTGCAATATGCATCTCTCAGCGGGTATATAACCCATGGCAAGATAACAATCCAGAGCCTCAGGATTGATACGGCGCGGCAAAGTTTCATCCGCCAACAACGCCTTAAGTTCCGATGCGAATCGGATCGTGCCGTTGCTTAGCTGATAAAAGAGCGGCTTCTCTCCTGCACGATCACGCGCCAAAAAAACGGTATTCTGCTGTTCATCGTAAATGGCAAACGCAAACATGCCATTTAATCGCGACAGGCACTCTTTACCCCATACACGGTAGGCGGCAAGAATCACTTCCGTGTCTGAACGAGACCTGAACACCACCCCCTTAGCGGCAAGCTCATCACGCAATTCGGTAAAGTTGTATATCTCACCATTAAAGACGATGATGTATTCCCCGCTACTATCGACCATGGGCTGGTGACCAGCCTGGGAAAGATCAAGGATAGACAAACGCCGGTGTGCCAAACCCACCCGGCCATCGCCAGACCACCATATGCCGGCATCATCTGGACCTCTATGGAACATCGCATCGCGACCAACAACCAACCAATCACGATTCGTTATTGAATTTCCAGAAGCAATGCCAACTAGCCCGCACATAAGCATTCGCGTCCAATTGAAATTAGTACACTCATAATAGCTGAACGAACCTTGTTGATAATTTCCTGCCAATTTCTATACATTTTTTTTCATAATAATAAGTCGAAAGATGAGCCAATAAAAAAAGCACCGCGAATAACAAAGGCCGTTTGGCATACTTAACAAGCTTATCTCCTTCGCCAAGCCAAGTTATAGTCAATATTGGATGAATTACATACAAAGCAAACGATACGGTTGCGACATAAATCAGGATGCGGTTATCCAGCAATCTGGTGAGCATAATGTTACATGCCTATGAATCATTCTCAGTTTCAGCTGCCTAACGTTTCGTACTCAACGAAACGAGGAAATGAATCATGAAGACGATGCCAACGAATGTATTGGACTGGCAGAAACGGTACGGAACTGAAGAAGCCTGCGCCCAAGCACTGGCGCAGCAACGCTGGCCGGACGGGTTTCGTTGCCCGCGATGCGGGCATGATCATGGCTATGCCATCACCACGCGCCACCGTTACGAATGCGCCCATTGCCACTACCAAGCCTCGCTCACGGCGGGGACATTGTTCCACTCCACCAACCTCTCTCTTACCCAGTGGTTCTGGGCGGTCTACCTGGTCGCCTCGGACAAGGGCGGTATTTCCGCCATGCGACTGGCCAAACAAATCGGCGTGTCCTGGATCACCGCCAGCCGGATGCTGCGCAAGATACGCATTGCCATGGGACACCGGGACAGTATTTATCGGCTGCACGACCTGATCGAGATTGACGATGCCTTTGTGGGTGGCCGACGCAGCGGCAAGCGGGGGCGCGGTGCCGAAGGCAAAACCCCGGTGCTGGTGGCGGTTGAGAACCGGGATCAGCGTGCCGGTTTTATCGCCATGCAACAAGTTCCCGCCGTGACGAAGGGGGCGGTGGCGAAGTTTGTGCGACACCACCTTCCGCCCGGTCAAGCGGTGCGCAGTGATGCGCTGATCTCGTTGTTGGAGATCGGCAAGACACAGCACCATGCCGCACGGGTGACACCGCCCGACAAGGCGGGAGAATGGCTGCCTTGGGTGCATATTGCCATCGGCAACCTCAAGGCGTTTTTGCTGGGTACCTATCACGGTGTATCGTCCAAGTATTTGCAAGAATATCTCAATGAGTTCTGTTATCGGTTCAACCGGCGTGAGTGGGAAGCTGAATTGCCATTACGCCTGCTCAACGCTTGCCTGACGCATACTCAGGTCAAACTGAAAATGGTTTAGAGGCATATAATGTTATTCCTCATCAGCGTTGTACCGACCAATACGGCGGCTAAATACGGCCTGCAATAATTAGCCCAGCCGCTGTCAGGATGACTGGAAATCATCAAAAATAGAATAATCAAAAACGGATTAATACGAGATAAATATTTTCTAATTTCGCCAAATTTATTGTCGTAAACCAGAGCAAGTACGCTACCAGCCAATATTTCATCAACACGATAGTAAGTATTGATGGCCGCATAAACTTCGTTAAAATACCTGAATGCAGTAAATCCAAAGCATATTAAAGGGATCAATATCAGAGCCCTTTTCGATAACAATCCCACTAGCAGTGCAATCCCAACATAGAATTGCATCTCAACACACAAACTCCAGATGTGCGAAGTCACAGGCGTAAATTGCATGGGCGGCCAATTACCATAAAATAATATATGCGCAAACCAGACCCTAGGAGTGCCACCTGAAAGCAGCAATGCGATGACTATATACAACCAAGCAAGCGGGATAATTCTGAAGAATCTCCGAATCAGAAAATCCGTGACGCTTGATCTGTGCAATAAGAAATTGGTTATCAGAAACCCGGATAAGGTAAAGAATATTGCCATGCCCATTACACCGGCGGTTTCGTTAAATCTGAATACGCTTGGGCCCAGTGGAAGCAAATGCGTGGCAAGCACCAATAGAATGCTGATGCCGCGCCAACCATCAAGAGATACAAAGCGCTGATCAGCCAATTAAAGCTCCTCTTGAAAACAGAATTATTGTGAAGATCAGTGTTATGGATTCCTCAAAAATTATGCGATACCATATTTTTGAATTAGCCATACAAATAAATGCAATCGTGAACACAAAACATGCCAACCTATAATTTCCTGAAGTATTGCTGTGTACCCCCGCCCAAACCACCACGGAGCAGTTGACGCAATTCGGTTTTGACAACGCGCTTCAGGTCGGTAGTCACGTGACTGGCAGGTTTCCTGATTGATACAAATCCAAGTCGTTCAGCAAACTGACGCATAGTTGCCGAAGTAAAGCCATTGATATGATCGAGCGGATGGATTTTCCGGTAATCATCCATGCTGGTAATGTTCTCCACGCCAGAACAATCCGGTGTTTCGAGAACCAAAATGCCACCCGGCATCAAATATTCCTTGATGGCTTCAAGAAGCGACTTCGGATCGTCCAAATGTTCGAGGACTTCAAAAAGGGTCACCACATGAAACTGGGGCAGATTGGCCGCTTTGACATCTTCAAGCTCAGGAAATATCTTGGCATAACATCCGTGATCACGTTTTGCGGATGATCGATCAACACCATATGCGGCAAAGCCGTACAAGTCACACATAGCCAAGAATTCACCGTAGCCACAACCAAAATCCAACAGGCGTACCGGTGTATCGCCACGCAGGCTTCTGGTCAGCTTTTCCAGCATCAATACATGCGATGTGTTGCGTGCTGCTTTCTGAAACACGCTCTCTGGAGTGCATAATGTTTTTTCAAATTCCTTGATCGCGCCTTGTGTCATCCATTTGGAAAAACGCCGCTCGTTCCATTCAGGTGCAAGTATGAACTTGTGGAACGCCAGACCGCAATCCTCACAACGGACATAACTCCAGCGCATATGTGCCAGGTATGGTGCCGGGTTCTCGCCCCACGGATCGCTGGCAATAAAATCACTGAGTGGCTTTTCGTTAAACAGACCGGTTGATAATTCCTCAAACTTTGGGCATCCGCAACCTAGGCATGTTGTACGTTCTACAAATTCGGCACTCTTCATATTCTTACCTCATATATGCCCAATGATCGGCTGCGCCTGCCCGATCTGCTTTTGTATTCGATGCCCACTATTTGTATTCTATCAACCGTGATGTTTTCCCTTGAAGCCGGGTAAAGAAAAAACTCAACTGGCCCAACACCTCAGGAAATTTACCCAATACTAGAAACATCGATCTCCACCACGGTGCCGGCGAGGATTTTCTGTCGCGCAAAGCCAGCCGCAATATTTGAACCGGATAAACCAAAGCCCCCAATAAGCCGTATACACCCCATACCATCATAGCAAGAGCTATCAGCACAGGAATACCCAAGCCCCAAAACCATGAACTACGAGATTCCCTGACCCAATGTCGCTCTGGCGAAAATCCATGCAGATAAACCCCCTCTGCATAAGCATGACCACTGCGTACAGAACGATTCCACCATTGGCCGAATTGTGTGATGGCGGCATCATGCAGAGCCATTTCGGCATCAATGCGATATATCCCCCCACCCACGGCACGAAGGCGCACACATAATTCTGGCTCCTCTCCCGCTATCAGGTCGGCTCGAAATCCACCCACAGCCATAAACGCATCCATGCGCATCATGGCAATCCCTCCACAAGCCTTGGTTTCACCTATCGGTGTATCCCATTCGATATCGCACATCAAGTTATAAATAGAATGCTGGGGGTAACGCTCACGCAAGCGGCCACACACCACTACTGCAGCTGAATGCTGGTTCAGAAAATTGCTTGCATGACCCAACCACTCCTTGTTCACTTCGCAATCGCCGTCAACAAATTGTATATAGGTAATCTCCGGGGATAGATCTCGCAGCCGAAATGCACCCTCATTCCTGGCGCGTGCTGCAGTAAACTTTACCGATGCATCCAACTCAATGACCGACACGCCAAAATTCCGGGCAACACCAAGCGATCCATCCGTCGAACCGGAATCAACATAGACAACTCGTTCCGTTTGCCCGACGAGAGAGGCCAGGCAACTCTTTAAACGCTCACCTTCATTTCGGCCTATCACCACAACACCAAACTGATTGCCCACTATCGAACTCGAATTCACGTCAAACACCCTTCCGTGGTTTTACAACAGCCGGCACACCGACCGCAATAGAATCATCAGGCACATCGGCAAGGACAACCGCATTAGCACCAATCTCCACGTTATTTCCAATTGTTATGCTTCCCAATAATTTTGCACCGGCACCAATATCAACATGACCACCAATGACAGGAGGTGCACTTCCATTCCTAGACCCGATTGTTACTTGCTGGAAAATCAGACAATTCGGCCCTATCTCGGCATCCGGATGTATCACGACTCCATTGGGATGGGGGAGCAATAACCCCCCCCCAATTTTAGAATTAATCGGAATATCAGCACCTGTCACCGCGCTCCAGAACCGATGTCTTACTACCGAAAATTTCCTCAAAATTAAACGCAAAAACATATTATTGGAGGCGGTATACCGCTGATACTGCCGGATGCTGGCCAGCAAGGAACGCGATGGATGCCACACAAAAATGGCTTTCTCTTCCCTAGACCAGTCAGGACGCGATGAGCTGATTTTCATTTACCCACTTCACAATTAGTTGATGATCACTTCTGCCGTTCACAGCCAGCACGACTACCTTGTCGGGTTCAACCCCAAGGAGGTACTGCGCATCAGCTCCCAATATAAACCAGCATGCTTACAATAGGCTGCCCATTCGGGGTTCTTTCTTGTTTTTATAAGCTGCTTGAACGGAATTATAAAATCAGCGAAAGTATGCAATATCACATTCAGCAATACGACAGCCCAGCCATGGTTTTTGCGAAAATACAATAATTCGCTTTCTATTTGCAGCACCTCTATCTGATGCCCGCCCGCAGTGATTTCACTGTCCGACTTTGCGCTTTCGCCACCGATGTGAACCACTGTGGTATCGGGGAAGTAATGAATCTGCCAGCCCGCTTTCTTTGCTGCGAAACACCAATCGACTTCTTCGTAATATAAGAAATATCTTGGATCAAATAGCCCTACTTGCTCAACTGCCTCACGGCGTATCAACAGATAGCAACCGGGTACCCAGTCACAGGCACGAGCTGAGGCGTGATCCCATTCTAGGTCGTCCACCATACTCACCCAAGGAAATAAACGATGCAAGCCGATGCGGCGCAAGAAAATATTCAAAGGTGTCGGAAAGTACCTGCAAGATGGCTGGAGTACCCCATCTTTGCCAACCAGCTTGACCCCCAATGCACCGCACTCCGGGTGCGCATCCATGTAGGCAACCGTCTGGTGCAATGTATCCGGCGCAACAAACGCATCGGTGTTCAGCAACAACACATAACGGGCCGCGATCAACGGTAGTGCCTGGTTGTTGGCGCGGCCAAATCCAACATTGACTTTGTTTTCCAGCAAACTGCAATCCGCATATTCGCGATGTATCAACGCCACCGAATCGTCACGGGAGGCGTTATCGACAATGATAGTTTGCACAGCCAAATTGCCGACCGCACCGTGCAGCGCCGCCATGGCCTCCGGCAGCAATGAGGCCGTGTTATAAGAAACCATGATCACAGAGATATCGGTACCGGTTTCATGTGGATAGGCTGCTGTCTGCATCACTTCAAATGCGCATCATCAATGTTATCGAACTGGGCTTTGATCTTCGCCTGCCATTCACGCATTCCCAAGCGTCTTGCGATTGCGCCGCTTAACGTCAACCTCACACCATAACGGTTCAAGCGCCAAAGGAACTTGTGAAAGTTGGAATGGAATTCAAGATATTTGGCACGCAATTGGGAAATTTCAATCACTGGATGCTTGCTCAACTCGTAACCTCGCGCAACGAGCTGACTGCCTATTTTACTTTCCACGAATTGCAATTCGCGTGGACTCATTTTATATTTCCACTGAAAATTCAGCCTCGGATTGGGCTGATCATAAGTAGAGTTCTGGATGTAATCAAACATCGACTCACTATACTCAACACCCACAAAATCGCAGATGCGAGTCAATTGCTCCCTGGTATGGCTAATTAGTTTCTCGTACTGCACTTCTATCCATTGGCTTGCCGTCAATGCCTTGCGCAACACGCTCCACTCAGTTTCAGCACACAACCACACGTCAGCCGCCACGAAACTATTACCCGCCCAACCCATATTGACCATTGATGCTGCCACATCCCGTCCATCACGATACAGATAAATGTATTTTGCCTTGGGCCAGATGTATTTGATCTTGTTGAAAGACCAATGAATGGTCGCGCCGACATAGTGCTTGTTATCGCGCCACAACTTTTGCCGCATAAAATCATTCAACAACCCGACGTAGTCAAGCGTGACATCAATCTCGAACCGGCTATGCCGAAACACACGGTTGCCAGCCAGCCATTCTCGGTAAGCGCTAATTTCCGGATAGACCCCATGCTCATCAATCAGGCTCACCATGTACTCGGATTCCAAGTTGCACGCCATATCCGGGTGGTGATCCAGCATCAAGCGTAATAATGTCGTACCGGATCGTTCGCAGCCGACCAGAAATATTGGGGACTTTATTGAAACTTGGTAACTCATCACGTCATTTCTTATCGCTGACATTCGGCACGCTCTCGGCACCCAAATACTTCCGCAGCAATATACGCTTCAGCTGAGTCAATGCGAATCTGAGCCGGAATGTAACCATGGACCAAATCAGCGTGGACAGGTTTGCATAGTTGCGCGCCTGCAAAATATTTAACTCGCGTTCGGTGGATGCAATCCTGCGTCCGAGCCGCCATCTCAAGTAAAAAGATTTTGTTTGATGTGCCTTCATTGCCCGTTCATATTCAAACAAGAGTGCCAAATGCCCCTGCAAGAATTTTTTTGACGGTACGCCTTGGGCTTTTGATTGGAGCAATTCCCCGATAATACTTTGATCATGCTGCCTGTAATTGACCAGCAAATCAGGCAATCCCGCGACTCCATTACCCAGCAGGGCACGAAAGGAATAAACGAAGTCCTCCGCTATCACACCATTGTTCAATGGCCCCACGAAACAATGTAGCTGCCTAGCGTACGCGGCCGCGCATCCCCCAGCAACAAATGGTCGGGTACCTGTAACCGTCTCGGCAACCCCAAGAGAGTGCGTTATCAGCCCCGTTCTTTGTCCGATCGGCTTACCCGCTTTATCAATCAACGTTACGCCAGAAAATACTAGGTCAGGCCGTGGATCATGAGATAACCATTCTGTAACCAGTTTTTCGGTGCGCTGCGGTAGTGATATATCGTCCCCCCCTTGAAAAACCACGAGATCTCCAGAGGACAGCTCCCATACTCGGTTGACATTCCCGGCCAACCCCAGATTCGGCTGGTTCTTTTGCAATATCACTTTATGCGGGCCCGAATAATTTGCAACAATCTGCTGTATGACCTCAAAGGTGGCATCTGTCGAACCGTCATCTGAAATAACTATTTCCAATGGACTATAGGTTTGAGCCAAGGCACTTTGCACTGCCTCTGCAATATATAGCTCCTGGTTGTAGCTGATCACGGCAAATGTGACTAAGTGATGGTCTTTGTTCATGGTCACGTTCCGATCAAACTTTACCGGCCAATCGCGATAACGCTCGCTGAAGAAAATTCAACCTGAGTTTACCAGCCACTTTTTGGATCGCTGCAACAACTTGCGTCCGCCCTATACGTTGTGTCAGACCATGCAGTGACCAGGCCATGGCCATCAACAGCACCAGTGCGCCGCATATATATCGCGTGTATAGCTCAGGGATAAATGTTGTACCGAATGAAATCAGAACGAAAGAAAGACCAGACAGGATGACTTTGAGTGTATTTGTGCTTAGAACAAACCCATGCCGAGCTTTGACAATCCAACTAATCAACAATACATGTAAACAATACTGAGCCGCAAATGCCATACCAGCACCTACTGCACCAAAATATTGCACTCCTATCCAAACCATAGTTACGTGAAATGTAGCCGTGAATAATTCAGTAGCCACCAAAGCCGATTTATCAGAACATGCCAACAAAACAAATCCCTGTGGCCAACTGATGATGCGCCCAAGCATACCCAATACCAGCCAACCCAAAATTTCAGATGCACCGTTAAAACGTGTTGAGTAAAGTAAGGTTATTAAAAAACCGGATAAAACAAGAACTGCGACCAAACCCGGAACCGCTAACAACATAGCCAACTCTGACTGCTCACACACTACCTGATTTCGTAGCAGCCTATCCCCGGCAACTCCGACCAACCTAGGAAAATAATCGCCAATCATGCCCTGCAAAATAAACCCTATATAGATACTGCTGATGGTTAAGGCAGATTGATACAACCCGACTGCTGACTCTCCATCATGATTGCGAAGAATCACCAGAATAACCATCGTAGACACCGTAAGTGCGGCACCCGATACCACCATAGCCAGACCCAGCTGCACCATCTCGCGAGACTCGTCCAAGCACTCACGCCAAGATACCGCGATTCGTTGCACATTGATTTTACGTGCATACCACCAACTGACGACCAATTGACCGACTACCACGGCAATAAGAAATGAAACTACTCCGTTCTCGCGAAACAACAGCAACAGCGCAATCGCCAAAACCGTACTCAGGATACCTCCTATCACATTGATCCTAGCCAAATCCCCAATATGCCTCAACCCGGACAGCAGCGCACTCTGCCCGGATTGAAGCTGGGTTAGCGGCACAATCACAGCCAACATGGCTATCGCCCATGCGTGATCATAATTGCCAAACACCCAATTGCTGCCGGGTATCGCCAGCACCAGTGTTGCAACAAAGCCAGCAATGCCGGTTACCCAGACTACCCGGCGTAACACGGTGATTTTTTTCGCGACTACCTGCTCATTCCCCAAACTCGATGCTTCCGCTATATCTCGCACTGCACTCTGACCTATACCCAGCGACGCAACCGAACCTATTGTTGATACAAAGTTTGAATACAACGACATCACGCCAAACAGTGCTGGCCCAAGTTGAACCGCTAATACCTTAACTCGTATAACACCAAGTAATACATTTATTAGTGAAGCAGAACCTAACAATGAAGTCGACTTTAGAATCTGACCAAAGCTCATTCTTTTGGATGTATTCATAGTAAGCGAACAACCTTGGCGGGTACTCCGACTGCCAGACTGTTCATTGGAATAGATTTGGTAACTACAGACCCTGCACCAATAACACTATTGTTGCCGATTTCAACCCCTCGCAAAATCAGTACACGACTACCAATCCAGACGTTGCTACCAATAGTAACAGGCTCAATTGGCCCAACTCCAGCCCCCCGCATACTTGGCTCTAACTCATGGTAGTCGCAATCGAAAATCTGTGTCATATCACCAATTAGGCAATGCTCTCCAATACTAATTTTACCCATTGCCACTATAGATACATTGTTACTTATTTGAGTAAATGCCCCAATAGTAATTGCTGATTCTGACGAACGTGGTTGCAGCAAGATAGTACCGTTACCTAGTTTTGGAGCCGCATCCCAACCCAGCCAAACACCGCCCCCGATATCCAAAGAGCCTTTGCCGCCACCGACACGAACCGGCACATATATACGTACATCGTCACCGCAATGAAAACTGGATAAGCTACCTAATGCCCCAATTTTAAATAGGATTTTATTCAGCCACCTTATCCGACAAATAATGCGATTCCGAATAGACACCAACAACTTAGCCAGCCATCGGCAACTAGAAAATCCTGACCTTTGTAACCGCACGTTCAACTTTCCAACTTAAGGTTAGAGGTGACGTTGCTCTGCTGAAATTCAGCGAGGTGCGGTCCCATCGGCAGGCTGAGCAATTGCACGGCCATCTGCTCGGCGATAGGAAATTGACCTTTGCGATAGCCCGCCGCCGCATAGGCTTGCTGCAGATGGGGCGGGATGGGGTAATGGATCAGCGTGCCGATTCCCGCTTCGCCCAATTTCTTTTGCAAGGCATCGCGCTGCGGGTGTTGCACCACATACAAGTGCCATGCGGGTTCTGCCCAGTCGGGTACATAGGGCAAAATGACACGACTACCCGCCAATTCAGCGTGGTAACGTCGAGCGATCACCGTGCGCCTGGCATTCCATGCATCCAGCACTTTGAGCTTGACGCGCAATGCAGCAGCCTGTATCGGATCAAGACGGCTGTTGTAACCCCGCACTTCATTCACGTATTTCACCCTGGAACCATAATTACGCAGTGCGCGAATATGCTCGGCGATTTCTGCATCGTCGGTCGTGATCGCTCCCCCGTCACCAAATGCACCCAGATTTTTGCCGGGATAAAAACTCCACGCCACCACATCGCCATGTGCACCGATGCGTTTGCTTTTGTAGCGTGCCCCGTGTGCCTGCGCGCCATCTTCAAGTACCTTCACGCCATGTTTGCGCGCAATCGCCAAGATCGGGTCCATGTCGGCTGGCTGTCCGTATAGATGGACGGGCAGGATGACTTTGGTGCGTGACGTGATTGCGGCTTCGATTCGCGACGAATCAATATTGTAGGTTTTTCTATCCGGCTCGACAGGTATCGGGGTTGCACCGCATTGGCTGACCGCCAACCAGGTGGCAATATAGGTATTGCTCGGCACGATGACTTCATCGCCCGCACCGACTCCCAAAGCTAGTAGTGCCAAGTGCAAGGCATCCAGACCATTGGCCAATCCTACGCAATGTTTTGCTTCGCAATACGTTGCGTATTCCCACTCGAAGGCATTCACTTCCTCGCCAAGAATGTACCAGCCTGATTCGAGGACACGCTTGAGAGAGGCATCGATTTCAGCTTGCAATTCGGTATAGGCCTCCTTTAAATCAAGAAAAGGAATATTCATCATGGTGCATTTCTGCTCTTTACCAACTCAAGGAATTCAGAATAGCTTCGGATGTAATCGGCCGCATCATAATGATGAGAGGCGAAAACGAGCAGAACGGCGTCTTGCGAATACTTGTATTGCACGCCCCATACCATCGGGGGCAGATAGATGCCTTTGTCGGGTGAATCCAGCAAAACTTCGGTGCGATTGGCACCATCATCGACCAGAACTGCGCAAATGCCGCGCAAACAGATTAAAAACTGGTGGCAAACATGATGGGAATGTTCACCTCGCGTTTCTTTGCTGGGCACATCAAACACCATAAAATAACGTTTAGGCAAAAAAGGAATGTGCTGTTCAAATTCCCCAACCGTAAGGCTGCCACGAATATCTGGGATCAATGGAAATTTGTGTATGGTTACACCACGCACTGCCGTTACATCCGAGTACGGTGGCTTGCGATCCTCTTTCAACCGCTGCAGCTCAATATTCTTTTCTGCCTTGGTATTGGTGTAACCGACAATACGTGCAGGGTTTCCCACCACAATAGCATTAGGCGGTACAGAACGTGTAACCACTGCGCCAGCTCCAACCATCGCCCCCTCACTTACAGTCACACCGGGCAAGATGGTTACATTCGCGCCTACCGAGGCACCGGCTTTGATGATGGTTGGTAAATATTGCTCGGGGTAGATTTTCGAACGAGGGAACAAGTCGTTAGTAAAAGTGGCATTGGGTCCAATGAAAACGTTGTCCCCAATCCGTACCCCATCCCAAAGTTGCACGCCGCTTTTGACCGTGACGTTGTCACCTATCACAACATCATTTTCGATCAATACATGCGCACAAATATTGCAATTGTCCCCGATCCTGGCACCCGCAAACACCACGCAAAACTGCCAGATGCGTGTACCGTCTCCAATATTTGTCGACTTCACATCGGCAAGCGGATGAATTTCTGCAGTCATAGTTACATTATTCCTGTTTCGATAGATATTGATTCAAACATGCGCGACATACATACCAAACCACTTTATGTTTTAGCCGGATTGAACAGCTGCACATAAGCCACCCCCATTCCCGCCACCACCCAATACAGTACCGGAATGAAAGAAATACTGCTCACGGTGTATATGGTAAACAAAATGGCGGCAAGATTAGAAAGCAGTACCTTGCCTAACAAATAGTGTTCTTCTTTGCGCGACTTGAAGCGTCGCAAAATTTTAACTATCCACCAAAGAATGCTGGCAAAAAAACCTATGAACATACTCAATCCAAACAGCCCGTATAGAAGGGCGATGCCCAAATAACTGTTCACCACATCAATAATTCCCTGGCCTTGCCTCATGCTTTGCATCTCAGGTGTATCTAGGTAGGTCGCCGACCCGAAAAACAGATTTTTTTGCAAAACTTTAAGTCCATTCTCAACAAGTCGCTCGCGATACTCCACATTCACGCTATCAACATTCCCCACAAAAGGTAACAGATTAATCAGCTTGTCACCTCCGGGTAACGCCAGAGCCAACGCAACGACCAACACGAGACCCCCAGTCAACTTAAGCAACCCTTCCAGTGGTCGCTGACCAAACAGTACAAATAAAATGAAAAATACCAACATTCCTATCCAGGGGCCGCGCGAGATAGCCACATATAATCCACACGACAAAATGGCCAGCAAAGAATATTGTGTCAAGACATGGGTAATGCGATTTCTGATAAACCAGAAAAAACCAATCGCGACCATCATCACATAGCCGAGCACGATGGCCTGGCCCGTCGTACCTGATGCACGCAGCACACCATCCCTGAGCAAGTAAGCGGATATTGAGACATCTGTTGCCCCAAGTACGCCGTTAACTGAACTGTACAACAGCCAACTCTTCGCAGTTTCAAAGATTGCCACACCGGCCAACAACAAACTTGCGAGCACCAATCCTGTGATGGCTACCCTGAACTGCTCTATGCTTTTTAATGATCGGCTCACCACATAGTAAGGCAGAAATATGTCGATAAAAGTATAGAAGCCAAAGCGCATGGTGTCAGTCACCGTAGTTGCGCGCAGTTGTAGCACAATTGTGAAAATCATGAAACACGCAAGCAGTTGGTCGGGTAACAACTTGCCAAACAACAGAGATTTTTTTTCGCGCATCAGCACCAAAAAAGTCGGCAGCAGAATAACCAATTCAAGTAACCGAACAGGATTTATTTCAAATAAATACTCGATCACGCCAAGTCCTGAAATCTGGGATGCAACAGGCGGCACTGCAAGTAAGAGCGCAAGGTATAGTGCAACTGTGTTTGGCTCGTTGCGTTGTGCCATGAGTATCACGATGGCGGAGGTAAAAATGTATAGCCAAAAATTGTGTGCCAAAAATGCAATCAGCGTAATGGCGATCCATAAGTTCCTGTAGCGCTCAAAATCCTTCTTCGGCAGAAGATTAGTGATTGCCGGCATGGTGAGCGCAAATACCAGCCATGCAATCAGGATAATTGCAATGAGTGCGCGCATGTGTTCAGGCATATTGTTTACACATTATCAAGTTGCTTATACTTCGATGAATGCTTGTCAGCTCTATTAGTGGATTTATCGGCAACCCGCTCTATGCGCTTTGCCTCGGCGATGTAAAACAGCAGGATGCCGATTGCGATGATCGCCAGAACAATTGAGCCGATTGTATTCAACAACCTATCCATGCTTGGGTTGGCATCTTCTAACCATTCGAAATAGGAGTGACAATAAAACAGATTAAATATAGGGCCGCGTGTTACTTCCTTCGGCAAAATATGCAACGCATGGAATATGTCCGGTGTCAGTGCGAAAATGCCGAACAAGGCAATCAAAAAAGGAAAATACAAGAACCAATTCCGATCCCATCTATATATACGGCGCATCCATCTGGCTTTCTGGTATAGGCCATGCCTGGCTTTACGTAGCGCATAAACGACAACTACACCATTGCTTGCCCCCATGGCAAAGTAGAAGTGTTTATTGGGCATGGTGCACTCGTGTTCTTTTTACCAATCCGATGTAATACCCAACTAGGTAAAGATAAGCTCCAGCCATCACGATGGCATCCATCTCAAAGTTACTGAACAACGCTGCGAATATTTCGAGCTGATCTAGTACGCCATAAAGCAAAAACAAATTGAATGATCCACTGATTATTTGATCATGCGAATTGAAACCGAGTACGAATAGCAGGTAAGGAATAGTCGCGACACTACCCAGAACAAAGGGAATAAAAGGCGAATACAATGCAAGCAGTGTCAAGCCTGAGCGATGTTTATTGCCCCTGGGTTTTACCAGCAGAAAAACCACAAATCCCACCAAAAACCAAATAGTGAAATGGCCGATGCCTTTAAAATCATTTGTCAATATCTTCGCCCCTGTGAATAAATGCACAGAACAATTGCAATCTCAGTGAAATTATTCAATTAGTCACCGACTAAAATTTCAATCTGCGGCATTTCTTGAAGAATACTCGATAGGGTGACTGACATCCAAGATGTTTTTGAGACGATTGTTTGCAGCACCCCTTTCATCCCACCGATGACGACAGCGTGATTTTGGATCAATAGACTTGCTGGTGAATGTGACAGTGACAAGATCGTCAATGCATAGCATACAATTTTTTCAACTTGTGGCAACGCAGGCTCATTGCAGCTGCTCTATTTCCCTATCCGACACAATAAGCAATATCTTCGTCACTTAAAACCTCAGGTTCTGACCCAACATCAGACAAAATAACGTCGCCAGCTTCATCTTCAAAGTTGAATGATCCAACTTTCCATTAAAAACTGACGACATATTTGATACTTTGTTGTTTCTCAGACTATGCCAGAAACCTCCCTCCCCGCGTACTTGCTAAGGTACAACTACACTACCAGAGGCCATACTGGTTGAATAAGAAGTCAAGCCGTATTGGGTCTTGTATGACGAGATTCGGAATATGTAGGTATTACCCGGTACGACATTTGCGATATATCCCAACATGCCGGTAGACAAGCTTTGTGCTGCCGTACGTCCCCAATCAAACACAACCGTGTATGTCAATCCACCGTTGGTCGATGCTTCAATCCTGTATCCGGTTTCGTCAGTAGCATTGTCCATCCAGTCTATACGTGCCGTTGTCGCCGCACTCAGAGCCGCAGAAACCAAGGTGGGTGCTACCGGGGGTACTGGAGGCGTTACCAGATCAGCCAACAGGGTAATTGGTGCAGATGAACCCACCAAGTTGAATGCTGTAACGCGATAGGTGTAAAGAGTACCTGGTGCGGTAACCGCAGTGTAATTCACTGTGCCAGCCGTTGCTGTACTCTGGGCTGCGGAACGCCCTACGGTAGCCAGATTGGTGTAGCTCAATCCGCCGTTGGTCGAGACTTCAACCAGATATCCCGTCTCATTGTTGGCGTTATCAGTCCACGACAAGGTCACTTGCGTCCCGGTACTTCCAATCACCACTGGCAAGACTGTAGGTGCAGCAGGAAGTTTGACATCCACACTATTAGAATTCACACCTGCAGAATTGGCGGTCAAACCATATTGTGTCTTGTATGATGACACCCGGAATATGTAGATATTGCCTGGAACTATAGTCAAGTTATAACCCAACAATATACCAGTTGATGCGCTCTGTGCTGCCGTACGCCCCCAATTGACCATGACAGTGTAGGTTAAGCCACCATCGATCGATGCCTCAATAAGGTACCCGGATTCATCGTTGGCATTATCTAGCCATTCGACCCTAGCCAACGTAGCGGAGCTTAGTCCAGCAGCTACCGCCGTCGGAACGGCTGGTATGGTCGGATTGATATTCACAGCGGCGGTGATCGCAGTTGATGTCAGTGTGCTGGCTTTCACCACCTGTGCCGAGACGCGATAGATGTATTTGTTGCCTGGTACAGAAGCCGCGTTGTAATTTATTACACCGGCGGTCGCTGCACTTTCTGCAGCCGTACGTGCTATCGTTGTCAAGTTGCTGTAGGTCAGACCATTATTGGTCGAGACTTCCACAAGATAACTGCTCTCGTTGCTGGCGTTATCGGTCCACGACAAGGCAACTGTAGTACCCGCTGCATCAGGTGTGGCTGTCAAGGCCGACGGTGCTACCGGAGTCGACAGGTCGGCAATCAAAGTGAGCGGTATCGAAGAACCTGCCACATTGGTCGCAGTGATGCGATAGTTGTATTTGATGCCCATCACGGTCACAGCGTTGTAACTCAACACCCCGGCAGTTGCTGCACTCTCTGTTGCATTACGTGCGATCGTAGCAAGCGGCAGGTATGTCAGACCGTTATCGGTCGAGACATCAACTTGATAAGCGGTCTCGTTGATGGCGTTATCTGTCCATGACAAGGTTGCTTGCGTACCGGCATTATTGATCACCACTGGCAACCCGGTAGGTGCAGCCGGGAACGTAGCGTCCACACTGTTCGATAGCACCCCGATCGAATAGGTTGTCAAACCATATTGGGTCTTGTAAGTCGAGACACGGAACAAGTACTTATAGCCCGGAACTACCGTGAGGTTATAACCCAACAATATTCCAGTTGAAACACTCTGTGCCGGAGTACGTCCCCAATCAAAGGCCACACTGTAAGTCAAACCGCCATCGATTGATGAATCTATCCTGTAACCCGTTTCATCGTTGGCATTATCCATCCACTCGACTCTGACCGTTGTAGCAGTTAGCAAGGCCGAGGCTACCGCAGTTGGTGCGGCCGATGCAGTTGCATTCAGGTCAGCGGTCACTGTAATGGCTGCCGAGGCAATCAGTGCTGCTCCCGTCGCCTTGGTGGCCGTAACACGATATGTGTATCTGGTGCCAGGTATCGCCGTTGCGTTGTAACCCACGACTCCACCCACAGATGTAATCTCGGCAGCGGTTCTCGCTATGGAAGCCAGGCTAGTGTAGCTCACACCATTGTTGGTCGAGACCTCAACCAGGTAGCCGGTCTCGTTGGTGGCGTTGTCAGTCCACGACAATGCGACACTCGTACCCGATACAGTTGGTGTCGCAATAAGCGCAGTCGGTGCGACCGGTATCGTCATATCCACACCCACCGGACCGACGTAGGTCGAGTAAGTGGTCGAACCCAGATTCGTGGTCAGTGCCCTGACTTGATAGCTGTAGGTGTTGCCAGCTGCCACGGTCGCGGTATAAGCGATTGTGTTGGCTGGCAATGGGGCGAGCGAAACGTATGCTCCGCCGTTGGTCGAGACTTCGACGCTGTAGCCGGTTTCAGTGGAGGCGTTATCGATCCAAGTCAGCTGAACCGATGTATTGCCAGTTATGCTCGTTGCCAGACTGGTCGGTGCCAAAGGTGCCAAAGGTGCGGTCAGGTTGGCATCCACGGTGATGGCGGTCGAGGAGATCGTCACGGCACCGATCACATTAAGCGCTGTGACACGATAGGTGTTGATGGCACCCGGTGTGCTGGTCGCGGTGTAGTTCACGGCCACGGCTGTTGCTGCGCTCCCCAGTGCGGTACGTGCAATCGTGGTCAGTGTGGTGTAGGTCGTGCCATTGGTCGATACTTCCACCAGGTAGCCGGTCTCGTTGGTCGCATTGTCGGTCCAAGACAAGGCGACGCTTGCGCCATTCGCTGCCGGTACGGCAGACGGAGCTGTCGGTGCAGCCGGTACCGCCATGTTGATGCCCACTGGACCGACATAGGTCGAGTAGGTGGTCGAGCCGAGCGTGGTGGTCAACGCTCTAACTTGGAAGTTGTAGGTGTTACCCACTGCCACGGTCGCAAGGTAGCCGGTGCTGTTGGCGGCCAGTGGGGCGAGTGCCACGTAAGCGCCGCCATTGGTCGAGACTTCAACGCTGTAGCCCGTTTCAGTAGTGGCGTTGTCGATCCAGTTCAGTTGCAACGAGGTGCTGCTCACTACATTGGCGGTCAGGACTGTCGGTGCCAGCGGTGCTGCAGGTGGTGTCAGATCCACTGCCACGGTGATAGCTGTTGAAGCGAGCGGCCCGTTGAGCGCAGAGATCCGATAGGTGTTGATGAAGCCCGGTGTGCTGGACGCGGTGTAGCTTGCTACCACGGCGTTTGCTGCGCTCTCGGCGGCGGTGCGTGCCACGGTAGCCACGGTGGTGTAGCTTGTACCACCATTGGTCGATACTTCCACCAAGTAACCGGTTTCGTTTGTCGCGTTATCGGTCCACGACAAAGCAACTGTGGCACCCGAAACAGCAGGTGTTGCGGATGGCAGTGTTGGAGCAACTGGCATCACCATGTTCACGCCCACTGGACCAACGTAGGTCGAGTAAGTAGTCGAGCCGAGGTTGGTGGTCAACGCTCTGACCTGATAACGGTAGGTATTGCCTACGGCCACGGTCGCGGTGTAACCGATGCTGTTGGCGGCCAACGGTGCTAGGGCAACGTATGGACCTGCATTGGTCGATACTTCGACGCTGTAAGCGGTTTCAGTGGTGGCGTTGTCGATCCAGCTCAACTGGGCAGTTGTGCTGGTCAATGCAATTGCTGACAGAACGGTCGGAGCCAATGGAGCAACCGGTGCTGTCAGGTCGGCAACCACGGTGAGAGCTGTCGAGGCTATCGTCACTTGACCGGTCAAGTTGATAGCAGATATGCGGTAGGTGTACTTCGTGCCCGGAGTCGTGATCGCTGTATAACCCACTGCCACATTGCTTGCAGTGCTCTCTGCTGCGGTGCGTGCGATGGTGGCCAGGTTGGCATAAGTCAGGCCGTTATCGGTCGATACTTCAACCAGGTAGCCGGTCTCGTTGGTGGCGTTGTCGGTTCACGACAAGACGACAGTCGCACCCGATACAGCCGGAGTTGCAGTCAGTACTGTCGGTGCGGCCGGTACCACCATGTTGATGCTTACCGGACCCACATAGGTTGAATAGGTGGTCGAACCGAGGTTCGTGGTCAGTGCCCTTACTTTGAAGCTGTAGGTGTTGCCAACCGCTACGGTAACAGCATTGCTCGTCGTGTTGGCAGCCAATGGCGCAAGCGCAAGGTATGCACCGCCATTGGTCGATACTTCGACGCTGTAACCGGTTTCGGTGGTCGCGTTATCTACCCAGCTCAACAGTGCGGATGTGTTGTTCACAGCACTGACTGTCAAAGCGGTCGGTGTTAGCGGTGCTACTGGTGCGCTCAAGTCGACAACCACGGTCGCAGCTATCGAGGAGATCGTCACCGCACCGGTCAGGTTGATCGCGCTGACGCGATAGGTGTTGACGGAACCCAATGTGCTGGTCGCGTAGTAGTTCACTACCACATTGGTGGCAGCACTCTCTGCGGCGGAACGAGCGATTGTGGTCAACGTATTGTAGGTCACGCCGCCATTGGTCGAGACTTCAACCAGATAGCCTGTTTCGTTGCTGGCGTTGTCGGTCCACGACAAGGCCACTGGCGTACCGGTCACAGAAGGTACCGCAGTCAGCACGGTCGGAGCAGCCGGAGTCACCATGTCCACGGTCACCGGGCCGGCGTTGGTCGAGTAAGTGGTCGAACCAAGCGCAGTTGTGTATGACGAGATGCGGTATTTGTAGCGATTGTTGATCGCCACTACTGCATAGTAGGCCATGTTGCCGCCCACTGCGGAGCTTTGTGCAGGCGTGCTGACAACAGCAGCGAGCTGATTGTATGTGGTGCCACCGTCAACCGAAACCTCGATTCTGTAGCCGGTCTCGATGTTGGAGTTATCTGTCCAGGACAATAAGGCCAGGGTGTTGCTCACAACATTCGCTGAGAACGCGGTTGGTGCCAATGGTGCAGCCGGAGCGGTCAGATCGGCAACTGCGGTGATGGCGGTCGATGGAACCGTCACGGCACCCGCCACATTGATCGCGGCAACACGGAACAGGTACTTGATGCCCGGTACCGTGAACACGGTGTAGTTCACAGCTACATTGCTTGCTGTGGTCTCGGCTGCAGTACGCACTATGGTCGCGTAGTTGACATAAGACAGACCGTTATCGGTCGAGATATCGACCAGGTAGCCGGTCTCGTTGGTGGCGTTATCGGTCCATGCCAAGGCGACAGTCGCACCCGATACCGCAGGGGTTGCCGTCAGCGTTGTCGGTGCAGCCGGTACCGCCATGTTGATGCCCACTGGACCGACATAGGTCGAGTAGGTGGTCGAGCCGAGCGTGGTGGTCAACGCTCTAACTTGGAAGTTGTAGGTGTTACCCACTGCCACGGTCGCAAGGTAGCCGGTGCTGTTGGCGGCCAGTGGGGCGAGTGCCACGTAAGCGCCGCCATTGGTCGAGACTTCAACGCTGTAGCCCGTTTCAGTAGTGGCGTTGTCGATCCAGTTCAGTTGCAACGAGGTGTTGCTCACTACATTGGCAGTCAATACGGTTGGTGCCAAGGGGGCAGCCGGTGGGGTCAGGTTGGCAGCGACCGTGATGCCGGTCGCAGACGGTACAGTTATTGCGCCCACGGTGTTCAGCGCAGTGATGCGATAGGTATTGATCAAGCCCGGTGTGCTGGTCGCGGTGTAGTTCACGGCCACGGCAGTCGCTGCGCTTTCCAGTGCGGTACGTGCCACGGTAGCCAGGGTGGTGTAGGTCGTGCCATTGGTCGATACTTCCACCAGGTAGCCGGTCTCATTCGTGGCGTTATCAGTCCATGACAAGGCGACGCTCGCGCCATTCGCTGCCGGTACGGCAGACGGAGTTGTCGGTGCAGCCGGTACCGCCATGTTGATGCCTACTGGTCCGACGTAGGTCGAGTAAGTGGTCGAGCCGAGTACGGTAGCCAAAGCTCTGACCTGGAAGCTGTAGGTGTTGCCCACGGCCACGGTTGCGGTGGTGGTCACGGTACCCAGATTCCCGGCGGTCTCAGCAGTGGTGCGGGAGATCGGTGCCAAAGCCACGAAGGCACCCCCATTGGTTGAGACTTCGACGCTGTAAGCCGTTTCGTTGGTCGCATTGTCGATCCAGCTCAGTTGCAGCGAGGTGTTACTCAATACGCTGGTGCTGAGTGCGGTTGGTGCAGCCGGTACAGTCGGTGCGGTCAGGTCGACCACCACGGTGATGGGGGTCGATGGAACGGTCACGGCACCCACTACGTTGAGTGCAGATACACGGTAGGTGTATTTGCTGCCCGGTGTAGTGATCGCAATGTGACTCACGCTGTTTGCAGCCATCGTTGCTTCAGTGAGGTAGGTCAAACCACCATTGGTCGAGACTTCTACCAGGTAGCCGGTCTCGTTGGTGGCGTTATCTGTCCACGACAAGGCGACAGTCGCACCCGATACCGCAGGGGTTGCCGTCAGCACAGTCGGTGCAGCCGGTACGGCCATGTTGATAGCCACTGGGCCCACATAGGTCGAGTAGGTGGTCGAGCCAAGTACGGTAGACAATGCTCTGACCTTGAAGCTGTAGGTGTTGCCTACGGCGACGGTCGCAGTGTAGCCGATGCTGTTGGCAGCCAGTGGGGCGAGTGCCACGTAAGGGCCGCCATTGGTCGAGACTTCGACGCTATAAGCGGTTTCAGTGGTGGCGTTGTCGATCCAGCCCAGTTGCAACGAGGTGCTGCTCAATACATTGGCAGTCAGCACAGTCGGTGCCAACGGTGCGGCCGGTGCGGTCAGGTCGGCCACCACGGTGAGGACAGTTGATGGAACGGTTACGGCACCCACTACGTTGAGTGCAGATACACGGTAGGTGTATTTGCTGCCCGGTACGGTGATCGCAATGTGACCTACGCTGTTCGCAGCCAACGATGCTTCAGTAGTGTAGGTCAGACCATTGTTGGTCGACACTTCCACCAGGTAGGCGGTCTCGTTGGTCGCATTGTCTGTCCATGCCAAGGCGACGCTGGTGCCGGATACGGCAGGGGTTGCCGTCAATGCGGTCGGTGCAGCGGGTACGGCCATGTTCACGGTCACGGGACCGACAAAGCTCGAGTAGGTGGTCGAACCAAGGATCGTGGTCAGGGCTCCGACTTTGAAGTTGTAGGTGTTACCCACTGCCACGGTCGCAAGGTAACCGGTGCTGTTGGCGGCCAATGGGGCGAGTGCGACAAAGGCGCCGCCATTGGTCGAGACTTCGACGCTGTAACCCGTTTCAGTAGTGGCGTTGTCGATCCAGTTCAGTTGCAACGAGGTGCTGCTCACTACATTGGCGGTCAGCACGGTCGGTGCCAAGGGGGCGGCAGGGGCGGTCAGGTCGGTTGCCACGTTGAGGGCGGTAGCCGATGGGATCGTCACGGCACCCACGGTATTAACGGCAGTAATGCGATAGATATTGATCAAGCCCGGTGTGCTGGTGGCGGTGTAGTTCACGGCCACGGCTGTTGCTGCGCTCTCCAGTGCGGTACGTGCAATCGTGGTCAGTGTGGTGTAGGTCGTGCCATTGGTCGATACTTCCACCAGGTAGCCGGTTTCGTTGGTCGCGTTATCGGTCCAAGACAAGGCGACGCTTGCGCCATTCGCTGCCGGTACGGCAGACGGAGCTGTCGGTGCAGCCGGTACCGCCATGTTGATGCCCACTGGACCGACATAGGTCGAGTAGGTGGTCGAGCCGAGCGTGGTGGTCAACGCTCTAACTTGGAAGTTGTAGGTGTTACCCACTGCCACGGTCGCAAGGTAGCCGGTGCTGTTGGCGGCCAGTGGGGCGAGTGCCACGTAAGCGCCGCCATTGGTCGAGACTTCAACGCTGTAGCCCGTTTCAGTAGTGGCGTTGTCGATCCAGTTCAGTTGCAACGAGGTGTTGCTCACTACATTGGCAGTCAATACGGTTGGTGCCAAGGGGGCAGCCGGTGGGGTCAGGTTGGCAGCGACCGTGATGCCGGTCGCAGACGGTACAGTTATTGCGCCCACGGTGTTCAGCGCAGTGATGCGATAGGTATTGATCAAGCCCGGTGTGCTGGTCGCGGTGTAGTTCACGGCCACGGCAGTCGCTGCGCTTTCCAGTGCGGTACGTGCCACGGTAGCCAGGGTGGTGTAGGTCGTGCCATTGGTCGATACTTCCACCAGGTAGCCGGTCTCATTCGTGGCGTTATCAGTCCATGACAAGGCGACGCTCGCGCCATTCGCTGCCGGTACGGCAGACGGAGTTGTCGGTGCAGCCGGTACCGCCATGTTGATGCCTACTGGTCCGACGTAGGTCGAGTAAGTGGTCGAGCCGAGTACGGTAGCCAAAGCTCTGACCTGGAAGCTGTAGGTGTTGCCCACGGCCACGGTTGCGGTGGTGGTCACGGTACCCAGATTCCCGGCGGTCTCAGCAGTGGTGCGGGAGATCGGTGCCAAAGCCACGAAGGCACCCCCATTGGTTGAGACTTCGACGCTGTAAGCCGTTTCGTTGGTCGCATTGTCGATCCAGCTCAGTTGCAGCGAGGTGTTACTCAATACGCTGGTGCTGAGTGCGGTTGGTGCAGCCGGTACAGTCGGTGCGGTCAGGTCGACCACCACGGTGATGGGGGTCGATGGAACGGTCACGGCACCCACTACGTTGAGTGCAGATACACGGTAGGTGTATTTGCTGCCCGGTGTAGTGATCGCAATGTGACTCACGCTGTTTGCAGCCATCGTTGCTTCAGTGAGGTAGGTCAAACCACCATTGGTCGAGACTTCTACCAGGTAGCCGGTCTCGTTGGTGGCGTTATCTGTCCACGACAAGGCGACAGTCGCACCCGATACCGCAGGGGTTGCCGTCAGCACAGTCGGTGCAGCCGGTACGGCCATGTTGATAGCCACTGGGCCCACATAGGTCGAGTAGGTGGTCGAGCCAAGTACGGTAGACAATGCTCTGACCTTGAAGCTGTAGGTGTTGCCTACGGCGACGGTCGCAGTGTAGCCGATGCTGTTGGCAGCCAGTGGGGCGAGTGCCACGTAAGGGCCGCCATTGGTCGAGACTTCGACGCTATAAGCGGTTTCAGTGGTGGCGTTGTCGATCCAGCCCAGTTGCAACGAGGTGCTGCTCAATACATTGGCAGTCAGCACAGTCGGTGCCAACGGTGCGGCCGGTGCGGTCAGGTCGGCCACCACGGTGAGGACAGTTGATGGAACGGTTACGGCACCCACTACGTTGAGTGCAGATACACGGTAGGTGTATTTGCTGCCCGGTACGGTGATCGCAATGTGACCTACGCTGTTCGCAGCCAACGATGCTTCAGTAGTGTAGGTCAGACCATTGTTGGTCGACACTTCCACCAGGTAGGCGGTCTCGTTGGTCGCATTGTCTGTCCATGCCAAGGCGACGCTGGTGCCGGATACGGCAGGGGTTGCCGTCAATGCGGTCGGTGCAGCGGGTACGGCCATGTTCACGGTCACGGGACCGACAAAGCTCGAGTAGGTGGTCGAACCAAGGATCGTGGTCAGGGCTCCGACTTTGAAGTTGTAGGTGTTACCCACTGCCACGGTCGCAAGGTAACCGGTGCTGTTGGCGGCCAATGGGGCGAGTGCGACAAAGGCGCCGCCATTGGTCGAGACTTCGACGCTGTAACCCGTTTCAGTAGTGGCGTTGTCGATCCAGTTCAGTTGCAACGAGGTGCTGCTCACTACATTGGCAGTCAGCACGGTCGGTGCCAAGGGGGCGGCAGGGGCGGTCAGGTCAGCCACCACAGTAATGCTAGTCGAGGCCAGTGTCACTGCACCCGTCACATTGAGCGCGGTTACACGGTAGGTGTATTTGTTGCCTGGAACTGTTGTAGCTGTATAGTTAACTGGCACTGCTGTTGCTGCTGTCTCAGCTGTGCTACGTGCAATCGTGGTCAGGGTGGTATAAGTCAGGCCACCATTGGTCGATACTTCCACCAGGTAGCCGGTCTCGTTGGTCGCATTGTCTGTCCAAGACAAGGCGACGCTTGCGCCATTCGCTGCCGGTACGGCAGACGGAGCTGTCGGTGCAGCCGGTACCGCCATGTTGATGCCCACTGGGCCGACATAGGTCGAGTAGGTGGTGGAGCCGAGCGTGGTGGTCAACGCCCTGACCTGGAAGTTGTAGGTGTTGCCTACTGCAACCGTTGCGGTGTAGCCGGTGCTGTTGGCGGCCAGTGGAGCGAGTGCTACGTAAGCGCCGCCATTGGTCGAGACTTCAACGCTGTAGCCCGTTTCAGTAGTGGCGTTGTCGATCCAGTTCAGTTGCAACGAGGTGTTGCTCACTACATTGGCAGTCAATACGGTTGGTGCCAAGGGGGCAGCCGGTGGGGTCAGGTCAGCCACCACGGTGATGCTGGTCGAGGTAATTGTTGCCGCTCCAGTCACATTCAGCGCAGATACGCGGTAGGTGTATTTGGTACCTGGGGTGGTGATTGCAGTGTAGCTCACCACTCCTGAAGTCGCAGCTGTCTCGGTTGCAGTTCGTGGGATCGTAGCGACATTGCCAAAAGTCACGCCATTATTGGTCGATACTTCCAGTAGGTAGGCGGTCTCGTTAGTAGCGTTGTCTATCCATGACAATGCTACGGTGGTACCAGACACTGCTGGCGTTGCGGTCAGTACAGTCGGTGCGAGCGGAGTACGCAAGTCAGCAACAACCGTGATGGCATTTGAAAAACCAACAATATTGCTACCTTTGATACGGTAAGTATATTTAGTATTCGGTACAGTCGCCGCGTTGTAGCTCACCACTCCGGCAATCGCAAGGGTCTCTGCTGGAGTACGTAGGATCGGGGTCAGCGGCAGCGGATTGTAAGTCAGGCCGTTATCGGTTGATACGTCGACCAAATAACTGCTCTCATTGTTGGCTTGATCTATCCACGACAACGCAACCTGTGTACCCGTAACATTCGATATTGCGGTCAAATTGCCAGGTGTCGCTGGAACTGTTACATCTACATCACCTGATGTCAGACCCGCAGAATAGACGGTAAATTTTGCTGCTGTTTTGTAGGCCGATACTCGGTAAACGTAATGATTACCAGTAACAACTTTGGCGATGTAACTCACCAAACCGCCGGTTGCAAGTATTTGCGCAGGACTACTCGGAATCGTAGTCAACGTGGTAAACGGTAAACCGTTAACCGACACCTCAATCCGGTACCCTGTTTCATCAATAGCATTATCCGTCCAGGATATTCCAACCGACGTTGCATTATTCACTACGGTTGCAATCGCAGTCGGTGCTGCCGGAGCGATTGGGAGCGTATCAGAAACAACCGTGATCGGTACTGACGGACCAACCCCGTTCAGTGCAGTGATGCGGTAGGTGTATTGATTAATTAGTGCATTCAGTCCAAGCGTCGCATCTGTGTAGCTCACTAACCCACCAGTTGAAGCGTTATCAATTGGTGAACGTACAATCGTAGTCAACGGAGCGTATAACACGCCATTAGCCGATACCTCAATCGTGTAAGTTTTTTCATTGTTAGCATTGTCTATCCAAGTCAAAGCCACTTGATTTCCAGCAGTGTTGGAAGAGGCAATCGCATTACTCGGTGAGACCGGAACCAATATAGGCACGTTACCCGAAGTCAAAGTCGCCGAATAGGTAGTCAATCCGAATTGGGTGTCATATGCGGAAATACGATATACATAAGTGCTACCAGCCACCACTGTTGCGTTGTAGGTCACTACCCCGCCAATTGCGGTTCTTTGTGCGTTTGTACGGGGAATCAAAATTGGCGGATTGGTCCACACACCATTTACCGACACCTCGATTTGATAACCGGCTTCATTATTAGCATTATCAATCCACGATAGTCCAACCGAGGTAGCACTATCCACAGAGGTTGTCAGCGCGGTCGGTACAGCCAAGGCAGCAGGAGCTGACAAATCTACCGAGATGCTGGCTGGCAACGACGCAGTGGTGGCAACTGAATTGACTGCGGTCACTTTATAGACATATTTAGCACCCGGTATGACGGCAGGAATCATTAAACTAGTATGGAGATAACTTACCAATGTGCCCGTACCAGTTGTCTCTACAGCAGTTCGAGCAATGGAAGTTAACACACTATATGTTAGGCCATTATTGGTAGAAACCTCCACCAGATAGGAAGTCTCATTGTTAGCGTTATCAGTCCAAGACAAGTTTATTTGTGTACCCAATGCATTTGGCGTTGCAATCAAATTAGAAGGTGACAACACCCCGTCAAGCATAGTGACCGCAGTAGGTGTCATGACCCAAGCGCTCTGCCCTACCGCGTTGATCGCTGTTACTTGATAACAGTAAGTCGCGTTGAATGCTGCAGTTGCATCAACATAGTTAGTGCTATTTGCCGGCAATGTTTGGATCAGGGTAGTCCATACACCAGCTGCGGTACATGCACCCGCGACACTGGTTTTTCTTGCTACCGCATAGTTAGTCTCATTGGTGGCATTGTCCACCCAGATCACGCTGGCAAGTGCGCCCTGCGCACCCGCACTGGATGTTACTGACACATTGGTCGGATCCAAAGGAAGCGAAAGTGTAGTCACAACAAGCGGTAGGGATGCAGTGGGTCCTGCGGCGTTGATAGCAATGACTTGATAGGTGTAAGTGGTATTTTGCGCCAAGAGCACATCATTATAAGTAAACACGTTAGCTGCTAAAGTAGCAACCAATGCGCCATTGCGCCAAACTTCATAGCTGGTCTGATTACCGGAATTTTGCCAGTTAATTATTAACGAATGTGCCAATACATTAGTCGCGATAAGATTAGGTGCTGCTGGAGCAGTTAGCACAGAAGCAATATTTGACGGCAGTGAGTCACCCATAACGTTGTTGGCAACAACTTGATACCAGTAATTAGTACCATTCACATAGGTGTTATCTTTCCAGCTGGTCTGATTGGCCAACGCCGTACCAACTTCCGCAAACGTCACGCCATCAACTGATCTTTTCACCCGGAACAAGATCTCGTTTTTCACATTACCCAAAGTAGGTACCAAGAATGCGTCAATACCATTTGCCGGTGTTGGATCTATCCAGGTCAAAGTTCCGTTAACAACACTCAGGTTACGAGGCGCATCGGGAACAACCACAATCGGATGAAACACAAAGGGACGCATGAAATCATTTTCTTCATGACCCAAAATATGGCAATGCCAAACATATTCGTTGTCAAAATCAACAAGTTTGTTTGCGATCATGTTGGCACCAACCAATGGATTATTGGTAAAAGGGTCAACTTGCGTGAATCCAAGAGTAGAACCCAGTGGCTGGGAAGGATCCAAGGCACGACTGCTCTTTGGCAGTCCGAATGGAACCAATGGACGTTTGGCTTTAACCGCGACGATAATATCCTCCAAAGGATTCATTCTGACGGTTTCTTTCCAGCCCATTTCGTTGTCATCAATTGGTTTAACGGTTCCATCCCAACCGATACGGTTAATGACTTGCACATTAACCAAGTGGAAATGTACGGGGTGGCTATCTACGCCATTGTGTGTAATTTTCCATATCTGGGTTTCGTCATCGTTTATAGTTTCAGTTGCAGGATCAATGTAATTGAGCGGTATCGTGGTTTGGATAATGGCGTTAGTAAAGGGTAGCTCTACACCCAGAGTCGCATTCATCCGTCCGTAAACCGGATCGAACAGCTCCTGAATGGCTTTGTTCAATATAGGAAGCGATTTTGTGGCAGAGGTCTTAGCTGTTGCCGTTGCGCCTATCCCGCCGTTGGTTGGCGTAAAAGTAATGGCTGGCGCAGAGGTATATCCTGCCCCCGCATCAATCAACTTAAGCGTAGTCACTTTGTGAGTTATCGGGTCAACAGTCGCAATGGCCGATGCAGCTCGATTCCCCACGACATTAAGATCAACCCCGCCTACAAAATTGACGATTGGCGCGAACAAATATCCTGATCCCCCGCCCACCAAATTTAGCCCAGTAACAACTTGTGCCGCTTTTGTTGTCGGTGTCCAATCAAAAGTTGGCTGGACTAGTGAACCGGTAGAGATACGGAAAAGATTATCCTTATCATTTGTGCCAAAGGCCTTGTTATAAGCAGATTGCGGAATAATCGGATTACTCTGGCTTAAACCATAAGCAGTGGACAATGCATCACCTAAAGGTGTTGTTAACGTTGCCGGGTTAACCGTTAGCCATTCAACGTCATAAAATGCTGTAGGCACCTTATTGGCCACCTTAATTTGCAGGATGGTACGGGTATTCGGGCCATATCCTGGCAACGTGTTACCTGCACCTCCGGCACCCGTTTGATCGCCATCACCTGTCCAGTAATCAATACGCGGATCAAAAGCTGGTACTGGAGCCGGAGAGTCATTGTAAAGAATCAGCGTTTGACCTGCATACCGAGAAAAATCAATAACCACATCCGCACGTTCTGCGCCGCCCAGTAGTAGTCCCTTTTCTATGATGTTCAACACCGTAATGCTACGACGATTCTGCTCATAACTAACTGGCTGGGAAGAAATAATCGCTGGATTAGGTAACAAACCGCCTTCGCTTCCGATTTGTATAATATCCGGACCCGCTGTAGCCGGATCAGGTACACCACCAGTACGACCATCAGTCGGCCAAGTTACCGCAATGGGGTATTTGTTTGGTTCACCAGGATAGGTAGGGGCATAAGTTGATAGTCCAGTGGCGGGATTGGAGGAAGCAGGAACCATTTTGACTTCGGTGCAGGCAACCCCAGATGCTTCTGCTACTGGCATGGTATTGGCAGCGTTGCAAACCACGCCATTTTTATCCACAGCCTGATACAGGCCAAGATTATAAAAGCGGTCGTTACCTGCGTTCAAAATACGAAAACGATAAGCCTTAGGATCAACAGTCAAAGTTGGATAAGCCGTGCCATTGACCACAGGCGTATCCATGAAGGCTTCAGGCGTGGTGGTGACATCACCATACATACCTGTCGGCAAGGAATATTGCGCGGGAAATATCGGCCAGAACCAGGGACCCCAGTCCCAGCGCCCCACAGGGTTTGTGCCATCCAGCGAATTGGGATCCTGATTGGTTTCGTACACGTGCGGAAACCACAGATCACCTTCTTGACCCCAATGTGTCGTATCCCATTTGCTATCTTGTTGAGCAATGTCCTTGGGGACAAAGGTCTTATCTTGGATGACGAGCGGAATCTGCTCGACAGGTACCGCAGGGATAACCTTCCCAACCGGCTTAACAGTTAGCCCTTGCTCGATTGGGTCATTAATCAAATAACCCGCCGCGACACCTGCGTAAACGTTAAGACGGGTAAGGCCCGACGTGTGGTCGTGATAGAACATGAAACGACCACTCATGTTGTTCGGAAAATACAGGGTATTGGAACCAGGGCCTGGGTCGGGCATATCAGGCACATTCTTCACACTTGCACCTTTGCCCATGCCAGCTGCATATGCGGCAGCTTCTCCAGCCGGCGCAATCCATTGGTGCGGAGTGCCATCGCTAATCCACGGAGTATCTCCACCATGCCAATGAATATCAGCACGATTCTCAGTGAACATGGTCACACCATCCGGACCAACCCCAGCTCCTGGAAGTGTCTTATCAACCGGAATAAAAAGCTCACCTCCCGCTCCGACAGGGAGATAGTTAGTGTATTTGATACGCACTGCCGTCCCTTTGGTGGTGATGATCAGTGGCCCCAAATAGTGGGGATTGTCATATGCAAAAACTTGTGCGCCCAAATTATTTCGAATAGGTGTGATGCCATCGGGATAAAAAAGCGGGATTTGCTTACCGAGATGGGCAGCGGTGGATAATTGAACATAGCCACGCAATCGAGTTGGCTTTGCCAAGTCGCTATGCATTCTTTCTGTGTAATCAACGACTGCAATTTCGTAGTAATCATCGTTAGTCAAATTACCGTTGCCATCACGCCACTTTTCTGGAACAGCAACAGGAATATATTGGCCAAGATCGTTCACGCCAGCATTAGTGCTGGGTGCCAAACCGGGTACACTTGGAAGCGTATTAACAAATTTGCGTAGTGCTGTACCCGTATCAATTTGATTCGCGCCACCCAATGGGTCAGCCCTCAAACCCGATGGGCTATTGGCGTAGTAGGTAGGCACTTTGATTGGCGCACCAGAAATATCCAGGTTATCACCCCAACCTGCACCAGCATGAGCTGAACGAGTGGCTAAACCGGAAGCAATGACAAACACCATTGATAACGTAATGATGAACAATCTGTGAAATGAAAATTCGTTTACATTTAGTTGGATATTAGATTGATTCATTACGCACTCCCCATTTCACACATAGCACATCTGTTTTATCAAAGCCAAAATATTAAAATTCAGCTAGTTGATGTTTACTGACAACAAGGTCAAATTGTTTCTCAATAGACTACTCAGCATTGGAGCAGATACTAAGAGCGGGCTTACTCACTGTCATGGAAGGGTTTAACTTTTATTCATAGGTTAAACCAATCACCCATGCACGATCTGCTTAGGAGGTTTGTACTAGTTGGTCGTTTCTCACATTTTTCCTTCCAGCTTGACGCGCTGCTCTAACTTACTGACATCAATAAATAAAATTATATTTAGCAGTAATTCCCAGTCCGACCATTCATGTTTACAGGCAATTGAGAAAGGAACATTTTTCTTGTTTACCTATAATTTCATCAAAAATAAAGGGTTGCCTCACTCCAAGATTTCATCTACATTAAAAATGTATTAAGGAAACACCGAATAAGTCCAAAACTATGGTTCGATACATTTCCCGTTCGCCCTGAGTGCCGCGCGTGGCGCGGTGTATCGAAGGGTGCAAACGGGAAACACTCACCACGAACGGACTTATTCGGTGTTTCCTTAAAGGATGCTTTAACAACGCCTATTGACTTGCTGTTACAGGAGAAATCGCAATGAAATCATTTATTCCAAGAATTTGGATGCTGCTGGCAGTGGCGAGTTTAATCAGTTGCGGAGGCGGTGGGGGGGGCAGTGGCAGCGTAGTGACTATTCCTACTGCACCGACTGTTACACCAGTGAGTAGCACAGGGAATCAAATTACTCTTAGCTGGAATGCTGTTCCGGGGGCTACTGATTACAACGTTTACTTTGCTACTTCAACCAATGTGCAGTTCAACAACGCACAGACTCTTGGAAATAAAATCTACTCAGTTTCAACTTCTACACCCGCGACTGCAACAGTGACATTTAACGATAATGGCTTGGCAGCCAATACCACTTACTACTACGCCGTTACCGCCGTTAATTCGGTGGGTGAAAGCACGGGTCTGGATAAACCAGTTACAACCCCTGCGGCAGGGCAACTCAAATTATTTGCCGGCAACATAACGAACACCTACGGAAAATTTGATTCACCAACAGCCACAACTGCAACTTTTGGCTCAACTCCTATACGACAAATTGCCACTGACACCGCAGGAAATATGTATGTGGCCGATACAGCCAACAATATCATCCGTAAGATCACACCATCGGGTGCAGTTTCCACCTTGGGTTCAAGTAGTGGCTCATTTACTTTTATATCACCAGAAGGTGTGGCTACGGATACTGATGCAACAGGTGCCGTGACTATCTATGTGGCGAATACAGGCAACCACACCATAGACATGATTGCCAACAGCATGGTCACTACCCTTGCCGGCAACGGTATTGCTGGCTATGCAAATGGTACAGGTACAGCAGCGAGTTTTAGCAGCCCTACTGCCCTTGCCACCGATGGCAAGGGCAATCTTTATGTGACTGAACTGACAAATTTCACCGTGCGTAAAATCGTCATTTCAAGCAAAGATGTCTCCACTTTAGCGGGGCCAGATCCAATCGCATGTACCCCAACAATTTGCAGTGGTGGTGTAAATGGCAAAGGAAATGCAGCTCGTTTTAATGGGCTGCGTGGCATTACTACCGATAGCTCAGGAAACGTCTATGTGACGGATCAAGAGCCTAGTAACTTTTTTAATGGCACAGTGCGTAAAATTACAACTGCGGGAGACGTTAGCACAGTTGCTGGCACGATTGGCGGGACAGTGGGTAATAATGATGGGACTGGCGCGGGTACATCATTTACTGCCCCAATTGGCATTACGACGGATCGAACCGGTAATATCTACGTGGCAGGCAACTACCTGATCCGTAAAATCACTCCCGCAGGCGTAGTAACTACGGTGGTGGGCACAGCGACAATAACCACTTTTCAGCAGGGTGTCTTGCCTGGCTCGCTAGCTGGTGCGACAGGGGTGGCAGTTAGCGGTGCGAAAACTAGCGGTGCGAATTTGTACATCATGATGAGAAGTGGTGTTGCAGTAGTTGACAATAGGCCGTGACAGGCAACAAACGCTAGCAGACAAGAACCGGACTGAATTTAACACTCTGGCTCACAATCACTCCGAATTTGCTTTGGAAATCCACGCGTGATTATCACGTTGGTCAGTGGCTCAATGACTTCTGCGTTTCAAGTAAATCGTCGGTGGTTTAAGGAACAATCCAATCACTTTCAGCTATCAATTTGGTGTTCTCACTAGCGTCAAAACGAACAAGGTAGCCACCTTTAGATGCAAAGCGTTGTTTGGGTGCAAGCCCCAATCTTGGGTAGTAACCGGTTATCAATCGTCGGCTCAACATGTCTTCAATGCGCTCCACCAGATAATCGCGTTCGAAACTATCCAGCATACCCATCAATGTTTCCGACAAAATGCCGAGCGCAAGGTAGGTGTCGGACTGAACGCGCTCGGCCACCACGGGAATATGTTTAACCTTGAACCAACCCAGCGGATAATTCATACGCACCTTGCGACCTTCGGGCAAGTCTAGTGGATAAGCCATGTGCAACTTGCTTTTCCAAGCATCTGTCAATTTTGCATTCTCCAAACCCGCCATCAGTCCTGAAATATAAATTGCCTTGCTTGAAGCAACGTCAGCTGGCAATAACGATAAATCATCTTGTCTTAGCCAAATCAGTAATACGTCATCTGCTTGAACATCCTTTATCGCAGCGGCCAATTCTTCACTCGATAAATTTTCTTTTAATACACGATTTACAACTTTTATTTTCAGCGACTCCAATTGGGTTTGCGCTTCTTTTGCACCCTGCTCACCGATGTCACCTTGCCGATAAATTTGAATCACACTCTGCGGTTTTCCATTCTGAAGTTGATGAGCTATCAACTGAGCTTCCAGCGTCACGCCTTTTGAATAGTAGATCGAATAGAAATCACTTTCATTGACTATGGGATCATCGACATTTGGAAACAAACAAGGGATTTTTTCTCGTCCACAAAACTGATGGATAGGCTGCCAATTTTTCCCACCCAGCCCTGAGATGATTGCGAATACTGGCTCTGCGGCGAGCTTGGCTTGCAGCTGCTGATTCCACGTCCTTGGCAATCCAGTGAGTTCCCACACGTGCATCTGCCATCTGCGCGTCACGCGATACTCGAATCCTTTGGCATTTTTCATCGGGCGATTTCCTCCACGGATGAATGAATTTTTGTCCTCTACAAAATGATTTACCACGTCCAACATGCCCTGCTTTGCAACTGGGTCGGCATCGGATGTGATGATGGTGGCGAAATGTAAGGTGTCGTCTGTCACGCCGGGTACAGGCAGGGTAGATAATTTTTTGAGATAGGTAATCAGCGAAGCCATCGTGGCATCGTCCATCTTGAAGCGTGGCATCAAATAATTGAGTTTACGTCCGCCCCGCCCTACCCCCTCACGTATGGCACGCGCCACGGTCGCATCGGTATAGCTTTCTGTGGAAATTTTATCAGTCGCCGCACCCACCATCACATGCGGCGCACCCATGTCTCTGGCGGTTTCGTCTGCTGAACGAAACAGATACTTGCCAATGATGGGGGGGATTTTTATTTGTCCTGCAAACGAACCCAATCCGCTACGACGATGACAATTGATACAAGACGCAGCTTCGCCTTCAACCATCACACCCGCTTCACGATTACCTTTTAGCGGTACACCAGAGGGTAACTTCCCTTGTTGAAAAACCATCTCGCCCGCTGAAAGTTTGGCAGTATCAGAGAAAGCATATTGGGGGAAAAGCGAAAGCAGAATGAAAAAAATCTGTGGCGCGAAAATAATTTTGCGTACAGAAATTTTCATTTAAAGAAGCTTACTTGCCTGAAATTAACTCTTGGTAGGAACGTAACAATTCATCAGGTGAAACAAAGCCATCAATACGCAGCCAAGGCTTATCTGGCGCGGCACGCAGATAAGTGACCGGCACATGATTCATTTTATCGCCACGATACGCATCAAACGCTTTTTGCGTTTCGACGCTCGCCGCTACCGTTCCGGTATAAAAATTCCACTGCGATTTTGCTTGGTATTTTTTAGCATATTTTTTCAGTGTGGCAGGAGTATCTTGTTCAGGGTCTATCGAAATAGAAACCATGTGTACCTTGTCGCGATTCTTACCTAATTTTGATTGAAATTTCGAGAAAGTCTCGCTGGTCAACGGGCAGATTTCCGTACACGTGGTGTAAACAAAACTCAACACCACAGCACGTCCATCATTTAATTCTTCAGATAAAGTAATTGTCTTACCGTCTTCACGCACTAACCGTGTTGAAGGCATCGTATAGCTAACCGTGGTGTATTTGATTTCCTGCTTAGTCGCCATATCTTGCATCGCATGATGGTCGTGATCTTCATGTGCATAAACGGGCAACCCCAGAAAAACAAGCGTTGCGACACGAACTATATTCTTTAAAAATGGCTTCATAATGTGCTACTCCGGTTTAGTAAAACGAGTATCGTCAAGTTTGGCATTAACCACAATCTTCTCAACATTTATTTTTTCCGAGCCTCGAATTCCTTCAACACTCGTCTCAATCAAGTAAGGCATTTGCAATCCATCCACTGCCTTATAGTTGCGAAAATACGTTTCCACCGTGCGCGGCTTGCCATTCAAGGTACGCGTCCCATCCATTTTCACATCAAGGAAAGTTTTCGCGTCAACCCACACGTGCCTTACCTGGCCATCCTTCATGGTCAGGATGAGCTTATATGCGTCCTTACCCTCCACTTGCTCCATCTTATCCAGTGCTAACTTAGTGCTTTTGGCAGCATAGCCAATTAACACGCCTTCCATATCTTGCTGCTGTATCGCAGTCTTCATTTCATCAGGAGAATAGGACTCTACTTCTCTACGCCCAAGGAATGGACGCAGCTTCCAACCTTTTGTACCATCAAAAACTTGCACCGCCGTTTGCCCGGCGAATTCAATTTCAAGACGCGATTTATGTGGTCGCTGCATTTCCAATACAAAAGGCAACTCCACAACCTTACCTTCTTCTTGTTTCACAGGCTTGGGTCGGTGTCCCTTTTCCATCCCCTGCCTGGACATTTCCATACCTTGCTTAGGAGGTGGTTTGATTTTTCCAGCGTCCATTTTTCCCATCATAGTCATAGACTGAACTGCCAGCCATGCATTTAAACCCCCGCGTGCAGCGGCATTTTTATCAGCCACTTGCTCTGCGGTCAGTGTCGCCGTGGCTGACTTAACATCAGCAGCATGCGTGATTGTAACCATCAGCGACATTGCCACCAGTACTGTGAATGTTTTGATAATGCCAGCATGAAATTTGTTTTTAAACATGATGATTTTTTAATCAACCACTAAATTATCCACGCGAAAATCTCCAACCACCACGCTGACATGACTGCCTGATTTCACTAGCTTGCCAGGATTGCCAAACATAATGAAGTAAACACGATTGATTTCGGGCGCATCCTTCTGCCGCAACTCACCCAGATTTTCCATGTTCGGCACACCCAATCTGTTGCCAGTCGCCTCATCAATCAAATAAGCTTTTGAACGTTTATCGTTGAGCACCTTGGCTTTTTCCGCATCTACAATCCGATAACGGAATGCCAACATAAAACCAGTCGATACCGGGCGAACACCAACAATATCAATGCCCCAATTTCGTTGAATGCGCATCCCCTCGCGGGCGTGCCAATTGTTCGCAAGTGAAATTGCTTTCGCTACCGGCACGGATGACTCTGCGTTAATTTTAACTTCTGCTGCCTGAGCGAAAGTTCCCATAAAAAAAATGCTGTTCACGAGCAACCCCGTGAACAGCATGATCTTGTTACCCAAAACTTGCTTGCTAATCATTTGCGAATGCTATCACACGCGTCTTAGATTAAGGTGTTCTAGTACCTGTTAAAGCGACTGTTTGTGTACCCGCCGCATCTCTCAAATTCAGCGTAGCAGTCTTGTTGGCATTCCCTCCAGCAAGAGGCGTGAACGTCACATTGATAATACAGCTTGCCCCCACCGCTATGCTTGGACTGCAATTGTTGCTCTGCACCGCAAAGTTGTTGGCATTGTTACCCGCAATCGTTGCGCTAGTGAAGCTTAGCGATCCGATACCGGTATTACTCAATGTCACAACCTTAACTGCGCTGGTGGTATTTACTTTCTGATTACCGAACGCTAACGATGTGGGCGATCTGGTTGCCGATGGTGCGATACCTCTGCCGGACAACGACACGTTATGTGTGCCCGCCGCATCAATCACCCTCAATGTTGTCGTGCGATTACCTGATGCACTTGGCGTAAATGTAACCTTGATTAGGCAATTCTCGCCCACTTGCAATACTGGTGGGCAAGCGTTACTCAAGATTGCAAAGTTAATGGCGTTGCCTCCATTTAACGTTGCACTGGCAAAGCTTAGTGGCCCAATACCCGTATTGCTCAAGACAACATTTTGGCTCGCACTAGTCGTACCAGTCTGCTGATTTGCGAATACCACTGGCGAAGGTAGGATACTTGACGATGGTGGAACGCCCGTACCTGACAACGGGATCGACAGCGTCATTCCTCCCATAAGCACGTTCAAGCTCGAAGTCCGATTACCCGTTGCACTCGGTGTGAATGTGACATCTATCGTGCAACTTGCACCTGCGACCAAAGGCGACACGCAATGGTTAACTCGCACAAAGTTATTGGCATTGTTACCTGCAACCGTTGAACTGGTGAAGACCATCGAAACTGAGCTCACATTAGTCAACGTTACTAACACCGCGCTACTACTAGATCCAACCTGTACATTGCTGAATTTCATCGAACTAGGCGTTACTTTTACAAATGCTAGCTCATCTGCACCAATGTCATAAGTGTTAACTTGAGGTCTGAGGTCATCATCAAAATCAGTTCTAGGTGCTCCGTTCGAAGTACCCGCGTTGTATGCAGACGAAGCCACATTCGCAATGTGATAGTCACCCACTGGCGTAGTGGAAGCTGGCAGTGCCGGATCAGTCAACGACAACGGTCCGAAATGCAAGTCCACAAAATTACCCGCTTCATCCAACGTCGCTGCCGGATTCATCTGGAAGTTAGGTAGGAACGGCGTAGCGGGTTCGAATTGCGCACCCGGTTGGACACGTGAACCGTTGCAATACACTTTCACTAAGCCCGGATTGCTTGCGAGATTATTCGAACCTGTATAGCCAACTGTGCTACTTAAAATCGAATAAGTTGGCGCAAGTCTATTTACTCCAGGTGTTGGCGAGGTATCACCAATTACGCCTATATCCCAATAAGTAGCACCATTCACACATTGCCCTGTTGTAGCTTGTGGCCCAAGTTCACTACCTATTACATGATGTTGAGCATCTTGAGTAACCGCGTCACTCCAATGATTCGAAGGCAGCAAACGCGTCACACCCGTAGTCATGTCAAAGAAGAACGAACGATTATGCCAAACTACATTATTTGTCAAAGTCGGTTTCGATATTCTGTTCGCTGCCTTTTGGTTGTTAGGTATCGCAGCAAGTAAAGCTGCACTGGTCAGCTCTGAGCTGATACCAGCAGGGTTAGGCACAGTGGTGGATGGCCCAGAACTTACATTACCCACCATCGTGCTGAACAATGTACCTGCAATCCCCACGCTGTCATTAGACGCAACGGTATTGTTGATAATGACACTATGCACCGTGTCGGCCATCGAGATACCGCCACCCGACCAGCCAGCCACGTTGTTGGTAATGATGTTGTTGGTTAAAGTAACTCTCCACCAATTGTTCGCGTTGTTCGACTGAGCAACATCGTCGCCATTCACTTGGAACAATTCGACACCCCCCCCATTACCACTCTGAGCAAAGTTGCCCATGATCAGGTTAGCGTCCACGGTTACATTTCCGCTACCTAGTGTTAGCGTAGTGCCTGTAGCAATTTCACCTTCAATCGCCAAACCACCGCCGTTGACTGTCGAACCTTGGTTGTAGCTTTGGTTAAACAAAATCTTGTTGTTCGAGATATTGCCGTTCAAGCTCAAGCCGATATGTGCGACACCACCGCCGTCACCCGAACTGAAGTTGCCGCACACCCAGTTATTCTTAACTTGATAGTTATCGCTACCGGCAAAGATTGCGATACCGCCGGGTGCTGCACCACCCGGTGTCAAGATTGCCGCATTGGCTTCCACCGTCCCGTTGGTAGTAATGGCGTTGTGATGAATGTTTATATTCACATCGTAGCCCAACCCACCATTGTTTCCAGTAGTCTGGCCTTCCAAACCTTCTTGACCAATACGCAAACCACCATTGACCGTGCCTGCGTTACCGTAGATACGGTTATTGGAAATCTCCAAATTATGTGCCCAACCATTTACATAAATACCGCCACCCGTGTCACCGCCTGTAACCGTGACACCATCGATACGAGATGGTGCGCAAGTAAAGTTACTGTCTTTCACCAGCGATGTCAGACCTGCTGCAACAGTTGCACTATTGCAACTTATAGCCGCAGGATCTTTAGCCAGCACGATAATCCCTGGGCCTTCTTCGGTAGAAAGTGCAGTAGGTTCAAACTGCACCAAACCCCCGGTAACTGTTTGCCCCGGTAATGGATCTACTTGGGCGAGTCCGGGCAAGGCATTGCCCGCAGCATCCACACCGAACAATGGGTTGATACGAGCACGCCAGTTATCAAGCTTGACCGTTGGATATTTGGCCGCGTTGATTACCACTGCAGCGGCACCCACACCCTGCAAACGAACTGGCTTCCACATGATGACGAGCTCTGGGTAATGCCCCTCATTCAACATAATGAGATCACCCGGCTGAGCGGAATCTATCGCATCTTGAACGGGATGAGCGAGCCCTAACAGATCGACTGCAGTCACACTTGAAGCGTTCACGTAGGTTGGAGCGCGATAGCCTGCTTTGGTTGAATTTTCAATCGTTACGGTAATGGCATCCTCTGATTTTTTGCCATTGTCAGCCATAATTTCAAGCTGAGCCGTCACCGCATTGGCAGGCACAGTAACAACGATCTGACCGTCATTCCATGAGCTAACTGCGAGTGCATTACCTCCCAACGTTACCGTACCATGTGTACCCTGCGCACCAAATCCATAATGACGCTTGATCTTTGGCTGGTTAGTCGCCGTAGTCATTGCCGTCGGGCCAAGATAAGCCGGATTCAACACATCCACGTCACCTAGCGCGGTAATCGTCAAAGTTTTATTTGGATTGTTTAAGTCTATGTAAGGACCAAACGTACCATTCCCGTCCACTCTCCTAATAGCGGGAGTGGCATCCGGGTATTGGCAATCCACTGGGTTGTATGTCGTACCAGACGCAAATGCAGCGACAGGCAGAACAGGTGTATCCAAATACGTTGTGGTACCGGGCATAAACGGCCATGTGTAGCAGAAGTTGCTAAACATCGGGTTATACATCGGGTCAATAATTGATTGGCCAAAAGTTGCTGAACCTGGACGACGGTCGATGATAGGACCGGGATCGTTCATGCAGTTGGTCAACATATTTTCTGCATAACCACTAGGGTTAGGCGCGTTAGCATTCCATGTTGAAGGAACAAGACCGTTAAATGTTCCCCACTTGTCATTGTAGGTACGCAATATCTCAACACCGTTGTAATCACGAATTGATACAGGTGCGTTTGGCAAAGCAGCTTTTTCACCGAAGCTAGGTGAGTAAGGATCAAACTCGGCAGCGGCATCGTTCAACATCATGCCGGTAAAGTGTGCCGCAACTGGTGTAGGTGTGAACAATGGGAAATCTGCAACCGCTTGAGTCATGTTGCCCAATACCACTTCTTTGCGATCACAAAGCGCGCGATCTTGTCCAGCATACGGTGTGTATTGTTGCGCCTCTGGCACAAGGCTAAGGAACTCAGGAACTTTACGAACGTTACCTACACAGGGTGGAGTAGCTGGTCCATAGACTGGGTTGTAATTATTGTTGATAGTAGCTTGGTCAGGCATGATGAATATGTTGCCAAACCCGTTAGGGAATTGTTGAACTGCTGGCCCCGCCCAAGCATCACCGCCATAGATATTTTTATCTTCCTCTTTGACGATTTCATAACCAGTCGGTGGTGATACTTCCACCACATAAATTCCAGCTGGCAATTGAGCTACTTGCTTGATCGTGCCATCCGGATTGGTTACTGAATTGCTCGTACAAATCTTGCATTTATCAGCACTTGGGAAACGATAACGCCCATCATAAACCGCAGGCTGTACTTGGTTGAATGTATGCTGACCGTCATAGCATTTGAACTGATTCACCGAACCTAATGTATAAACGATGAAAGGGTCGTTGATATCATTGCCGGGGCAATGAGGTTCGGTTGGGGAACCAGGAGCCACTGCATCGTCCCAGCTATTGCTGGTGGTGGTATCAACCAGTTGTAAATTACCATCCGCTTTTTTCAAATACAAATTAACTGGTACGCGTGGGATACCAGGCGACCACATGAGTTGAGTTTCCAAACGTGGGTCATCTGTACCACGAGTTGGAGCATAGAAAACCATACCCGTAATGCCGCCATTTTCCGTCGCACCATAATTCGTCCTACCCCAATCAATCACTTGAGTTTGATTAACGAAACCTTGGAACCCTTCAGACACGACACTAGGCGCATCAATGCGGTTGGTTGTACCCGCAATATATTTTGTACCGGGAACTTTCAAATTATTGGGCAACGATACTGTTTCAGTAGAGTTCAACACGCCTGAATAGGTACCCGTCAAGTCAGTCTTGCCACCCGCATCGTAAGTGACATTCACACCTGTTCCTTTGAGACGTGTGGTATCCGCTTCCACGACATACCAATTGAAAAGTGGGAACACTTCGTTGAATTCAGCCGTTCCGTTTGAATCGGTAAACGCTAGATTAGAAATCGTGCCATCGCGGAAGCGAATAGTCATAGGAAGATTACTCATTCCCGGTTCGCCCGCATCACGCACACCATTCTGGTTAAGGTCGCTGTAAATCGTTTGTTCTAGGCGAGTAAACCAAATGAACACAGGCACATCACCCATTGCAACCGGATTCACTTGTGAAGCCACCGTCACATTTTTCATGGCTTTAATTTGATCTAACCATTCATCCCAAATAAACAGCGTGTAATCACCGTTCGGTACGCCTGTTATTGTAAAGTTGCCGTCATTGTCACACTGTGACATTCCAATATTTGTACCCTCGCCTGAAAGAGAATTTAAAGCAACATAACAATTGGTATAGGACAAAGCAGCGCGTGCGCAAGTAGGATCGTCCGAACCTGGCTGGCAACTATTATTCAACTTTGCCAAAGGTGGTCTATCCATGTGCAGACTGGTAATACGACCTGTAACCTTACCCGTTGCGCCCGCTGCGACATTCGCATCATTAACCGCTTTGACATGATCCGGATTGACGAAGCCGATAAAGGAGTGAAAACCCGGCGAACCAAATTCCTGCCAATAGGGAGGCTCACCCGGCTTAGTGAATGTATCGTTAGCATGTGTACCTTCAAGTGTTGAAACCTGTATCCATTTTTCACCTGCCGCAACGCGTTCTGCACTCGGCATCGCAAATACATCGATACGCCCCGGTATCATGTTCTTCACCAAAGCCATCCCCGCCAAGGGTGATACCGTTCCATCCGCGCGCAGATTTGGACAGGTTATAACCACACCCACTTCAGATGAACCAGGCAACTTTGGACAATCCAAATTACTGCCATCCATCAATGAGTTGGTCAGTGGCATCGCCAAGGCATCATAGGTAATCGTACCAGCCACGTCACCTGAACTACCGCGTGTGTCAGAAAATTCGACTCTGAATCCACCCAAGCCCAACTCTCCCTGATCGGCATCGCCATTGGTAGGGCCACTATCATCGAATACAAAAATACTTAACTGTGCAGGAGGTAAGGGGTTCCGTGCTGCCAGTGCTGTAACCTGCAACTGGCCGGGAGCAATTCCAACACCTGCCATAGCGTGTCCAAAACCCGCACCCGACTGATCTGCCGAGTCTCCCGGCAAGACTGAAATGTAGTAGTGTTTATTCGGATCAAGCACAACATCACTAACCGAAGTTGGCAACTGTTGAGTTGACGGTTGAGCCGCACCGCAGCTGTAGTTTCCTGTACAACCCGTGGCCACCACTGGCATATAGCTCTTATGGAAATTTGTCGCAAGACTTTGGGGGGGCGTACATATTCCAGAATGTGCCTGAGCTGGCGTGCAGGTATTCGCCTGTAACGGATTAAGCGGGTCATTTTTGAATGTTGGATCTTCTTCAATCACCCAGCGGTAATCAGTGATGGTGAGATTGGGGTCTTGCGTATCTTGCACCGTCAAATTAAGCCCTGAGCCTGCCGGAAAACTCAAGGTCACTGTTGCCGGCACACTACTTAAAATACCTACCGGGGTGTCTGCTACCGCGATGTATGTGAAGGTATAAGTGCCCGCTGCAGGTGGCGTTGCAACAATCGAACCGTCTGTATTCAACGTCACCCAAGCTGGAAGCGGGCTAGCCGGATTGGGTTTAGCTTGCAGTGTGTAGCCAACCGCATCGGTGTCATTGCTCAACACACCGGGTCTGGCAATTTTGAGTGACATAGCCACTTTACTGTTGTAACTATCTGCACCCGCAAACGGTGTATCTGCCACATTGATTGTCACTTTCGCTGTATTGGTTGTGCCTGCATTACCGTTATAGGTAAAGCTGTCCATTCCGGCGAAATAAAGATCGGGTGTATAAGTAAAACTTCCATCAGCCGCTAGGGCTAATGTTCCATGCGCTGTTCCAACCACTGCTGCAACACCGCCTCCAATTAAAATGTCGTTGCTCGTTACGTTATTATTAAAAGCAGAACCTGTGGAAATTGTGTAAGAATCATTTACGGCAAATGGAATCGCGACTGCCCCCGAAGTTGTAAGTGCACCTCCGTTAGCCCCACCCGCAACTTGCAAGAATCCTTGCATACCGCCATTCGCTTCGTTGTTATTGGTTAAGCTTAATTGGCGATCAAATAAAGCATAAGTCGCAGGCGTATAAACACTGCCGTTGTTAGTTGGCTTAACCAAAACTTCTCTGGTTTTACCCGCTTCCAACATCACTTCGTTTTGTATCTTAGGGTTACCTTTTGCGATATGACCATCTTCAGCCAACAGCGTCATGGGCAAGCCAACAAACGCGGGGATATGTGATCTCGATCCCGCATTTACCAAGCGAACCAAGACATTACCATTGCCATATGCATTGTTGACCGCATAAACAAAACTTGTCGGCGCACCTTTATCAAAGGCAACGCCATTGATCAGGAAGTAACGTGGTGAGTAATTCACTGCAGGTGGATAAGCTTGCTCGTCAACCCCACCCGCGCCGCATGAACCAACTGTGGCTGGACATCCGGCGGTACTAACCAACGCCGCATCAACCGACGCGTTTTGCACGGGATCAATTTCGCTGTACATCAAGGTTGTCTCGGCATCAGAAACAACACCCGGATAAGTTGCGCCTGGCGCAGTGACAATCAATACGCCGTATAGCCCCATCGGCTGTTGAATTGAGGGATGAGTTGACGTTGCGTACAGATAAGTGCCCGGCTTCAAATTATCCCAAGCGTAATTTTGTGTGCCGCCGTTCGCATTCGCTTCTGGCACGAATGATCTAACACGTTGCCCTTGCGCAGGTGGTGTAAACGTACCAACACCCACACCAGGAAATGTGGTGGTGGTCTGTGCGTTATGCACGGGACCGTCAACCATGACTGGGTGCCCTAACCCGCCGCCGATCTGACCTTGTATCCAAAGCGAAGTGGGCGTTGGCAAATTATTGGTCAGATTGATGGTTAGAGATTCACCCGCTGCAACAGTGATGGTTGGGCCAGCTGCCCACGCACCTGCACAAGAAACTTCAGCAGCGGTTCCGCTGTTGTTAGCGTTGATATCCAAGCCGCCGCAATATCCCCACATCGCCACTGTTTTTCCGTCAGGCAGCGTCGTGCTGTTTCGCTGTGCCGTCAGGTTAACCGTCGTTGCCGCAACCGCAACATCGGCTGCGAACAATGTGGCTGCTAGTGCCACCGCCTGTAAAAACACTATGTGTTTGATATGGGATTTCATCACGCCTCTCCTTACTTTCGCTGACTCAAGACCAACAGTTTTTATTCGTATTCATTACTCGCTAACAGGCAAACTCGGTGGCAATACGCACATCACCGTCATTAACCCCCCGGGGAAAACGTTGTTAGTGGTGATCTCACGTTCGTGATGTGAATGCCAAGGATAGCAATACGCCGCACCGGGATTTTGTTTGAGTACTCCTGGGGCGAGCAATGCTTGCTGACCTAATCCTGATAAGCCAAGGTAGGGACTACCGCCGTAAAATTGACCATTCGCCACGATGCTGGGATCAGGTGGCGTGATAGGAATAGCTTTACCATGATCGGCACACCATTCGCCATAATTTGGATCAGCTTTGACGCTGTGATAGCCGCTGGCATCGGGAATGCAAGTTGAACCGTCACCCGCCGCATGGTTATATATATCCCAACCCAGACCTTTACCTGTCCAAGTAAAAATCGCATCAAGCGTTTGCCCAGGAATGGCAGTAAAGGTAAATGATTGCGAACCAGCCAGCATGGCAGGATCATTTTTGCTTAACAATAAATTGCCGTCTCTAGCCAAGATGCGTGCATGGTTACCGTGAAAATGCATAGGATGTTGCACACGACCATGTTGCAGCACGCGCACTAACAAACGTTCACCGGGATGTATCTGCGGTGCAAAGCTATAAGGTTGATGCGGATAAATAGCTGCATAAGGGGTATCCAAGCTGTCCGGAAAAGAACGTCCGCTGTACCAAAAGTATTGTGGAACATAAGGTTCCATCGTCGCCAAGATAGGACCCGAACCATCTTTTTGCGCTTCGACTTGTTGATGAATACCTACATCCATCTCACTTAATTCCATCATGTATTCGCGGTCATAACAGGTAGGATTCGCAGAAGGAGTGGTATCACTATAAGCAGATGCCGACAGCGCATAATCACCCTTGGTGCAACCCGTGCTAGTGCTAGGCAATACAATCAACGCACCATACAAACCCATTTCGATCTGCAAATCAGAACGCGTGCCACTGTGATAACCATATGTGCCAGGTTTGTTGGCAGTGAAGGTATAAGTGACAGGGATTCCCGTTGCAGCTTCAGTAGTCAGTTGTCCTGCCACACCGCCTGTTGCGACCACATCAAAACCGGGGAACAACATCGAGGTATTACCCGCTGCCACGGGTAAAGCATTGGTTAAATTAACCGTGATAATTTCACCTTCATGAACAATCATCGTAGCGACCAGGCAGCTGCATCAACGGGCAATTTCCAGTAGGGTAATCAGCCGCAGTAGGGAGAAATGACGGAGAGAAACCGGGGCTGCAGCCATAGCCCCAGGAATAAATCATCGCGCCATCTGGCGCGGTGATGTAATCGGCACTTGCTGTGAGATTAAATGTGGTTGCACTGATGCCCGGAACCGCGGCGAGTACGCTCGTCGCATACAGTGAAAGCAGGGTAACTGCTCCCGCTAACAAAGCTTTCAGTGAGCGGTTTGGATTCATTGATTGGTTAGTATTATTCATCATCATTCTCCCCTAGCTAACGACTGTTCGAGTCATCAGGTATTCACATCAACTTTGCTTTTACTGCACAACAATCTCCGTCATCATCCCGCCAAAATTTTCATTGTCATTCGACAAGTGATCCAGGTTTGAGGTGTACAGGAAATATTTTCCGTTCGGTACATCTGTCGCATCAAGTATCACTTCATCAGTTTCACCCCCGCCCAACGTGACGGAGTTAGTGTAGTAATCCAAATTATTCCCGGCCAAATCACGCAACATTCTGGCGTGTTGACCCACCACATGCATCGGTATTCCTGTGGTAGTCAGCGTATGGAATTCCGTGATGCTCAGGTTCGCCAGACGTAACAAGGCAAGCTTTTGGCCATTCGTTTTATCTATGGTTATCTTCGCTGGATGTGGCTGAGAGGGACGACTCAAGGCATCAGAATCCGTTGTAGTAATTAAATTGGGATTTACAGTATCGGGGTAGCTACGACCTTCCAACATGAAATACTTGTCTTTCATCCCGGAAAAATCTGTGGGGTTAAAAGTCATACTCGCGTAGTGGAAGTTGGGATCAAAACCCATCATCATCATCGGGTAGCCAACGTCATAACGAGTTGAGCCATCACCATCATCAAACACGTAGTTCGCACCCTCTGCTGGTTGTGTGGCTCCGTTATTGCTTACGGGCAACGGTGTTGCACACAATATATCTTTGGCATCGCAAGGGTGTGCGGCTGCGGCTGCATAAAGGCTAGAGTTAATTGGGACTTTATTCTGGCGTGGATTCACAAACAAATTACCTTCCATACCCATCTGAATATGCTCAGGCGGGGTGATGTGGCAATGCCAGAAATACGTTCCTGCGTCAGGTGCAGTGTAGTAATACGTCATGCTGCCAGCAATGTTGATTGCCACAGAAACATCGGGCACACCATCAAAATACGACGATGCATTGGGATAACCATGGAAGTGAACCGTATGTTGCTCAAACAAATCGGGACGCATAATCATGCCGACGTTGCTGAGGGTTAAGAAGAATTCATCATCTTCGTTAATCGCCATCATTGGCGCAGGGGCTTGTGCGTTCAGCACGCCCATATTCATGATTACCGCAGGTTCAACTACTGCGCCATTGCGATTTTCTGGCTTGGTTACATCGTAAAGCGCATTAGGCACAATGACACCACCATTGGCTTCATCTGTGTAAGGAAGGTTGACACCGTTGTATTTCTTATTGAAATCTGACGCAGATTGCGTACCCGGTTTGCCTTGATTTACCAAATCAATGCCTGAGAGTGGTCCGAAGCCAAATAAATATATCTGACTGCCATCACCCATGGTGGCATAACCATCACCACCCGCAATCTCTTGGCATTTGATGTCAGGGTTAGGCTGCCCATTTACGAGTGGATGCAAGGCTGTGTGATCTGGACATTGCACCATGAACGAGCCACCACCAGCGTGTGCCAGACTGACCGTCAAAGCCAGCACCACCAAAATAATTGCACCGTGATAAGTCCATCCCTGTATTTGAAGTATGTGTTGAGTTTTCATTGCCTACCCCTCCCTACCAGCCAAAAAACTAACTTCTCAATTCACGTCCAAACAAACTTTCCGTTGGTGCGTCAATATGTCGAAGATTGGCTAGATTTTCAAAGGAGATACCAACCTATTTTAGTAGGCAATAGCTCCTTATTACACCAAAGATTCAGTGGCAATTTTGAGCAAAAAGATATTGAATTGGGCTGACATTTCAGCCTGAGCGGCTGCGTCAATGCGGGAACAAACAATTATTAGCAATCCAAGGCTGTGACTGCTAAACAGACTCCATTACAGATTGTGAAATTTTTACTGCAACACCCACTTTCCCATCCTGGTTTTCCACCCGTACAATTTCGCCTACGCACTTGAGGATGAAGTTGACACCTTGCCGACCAAACTCAATAATGAAGCTGATGGTCTCGCCCAACGCTACCATTGCATCCAGCCAAAAATAAACGCCCGATGCGCTGATATCTCGAGTCACGTCTTGGATAGTCACATCTTGGATATTTGTTACCCTCACCGTATGTCCAACCAGCACTCGCTCTTCTTTGCGCTGCTCTTGAGGTTTCGGATTTAACAATTGATAGCTCACTTTACGGTTTAGGACGGTACGGTTTAGGATAGGACGGTTTTTATTTTAGGTTACTTCTTTGTATTTTAGGTTACTTCTTTGTATTTTAGGTTACTTCGTGGGTTGATTTTAAGAATTGGTGCTTAATCGGTCAAAGTACCAAACTCCTTATCCGCTAGTTGATTACTGCTATACAAACCAAAACACTAATAGGACATTCCAACTATTGACTTCTACGCCTTGAATAACTGCCTTGATTCCAACCAAGTACCATTTCCGTGAATTCGAAAATCAGGTAAGCTTTATTCAAAAATTGACTCCACAACCCAGTAACAAATTCCATGTTTAGCCAAGCACAAGACATCCAACAGCAAAGTGAAGACTCGCTCGATTTACTCATACAGATATGGATGAGATTTGTGCTTGCTTGCGCCAGCTTGTTGGTGTTTTTTGTTGACCCGAATGAATCCGGCTTGCCTAGCCAATTCACTCATATGCTACTCATTTCATATTGTGTCTATAGCGCGTGTTTTGTTTTTGCCTACGACATGCAACTATTTAGCGAGCTAGCTTCAAGCCGGGCTGCACATTGGATAGACACGTTATTTTTTGGCTGTTTAATTGCGTTGACGGGCGGCTCGAACAGCATTTTCTTTTTCTTCTTTTTCTTTCCTATTTTGGTGGCTTCTTTTTCTTGGGGATTTAGAGAAGGAATCAAAGTGACGATTGGAGCAGTGGTACTTTTTACCATTGCAAGCTTGAGTGTTATCTCATCAAAAAATCCTTATGACTTGGGGGAAGCCATACTTCATCCCATTTCGTTTGTTGTTTTTGGATACATGATTGCGCATTGGGGTAGAGGGCGAATTATCCTTAAACGCAGATTGGCGTTGATACAAGAAATCAGCACGCACTGGAATCCGCGCTTTGGTGTGAACCACGCCATCACAATTAATCTGGGCAGGCTGGTGGAATTTTATCGAGGCAGCCGATGTATTTTGGTATTGGATCGCGCCAGCCATTCACCCAGGCAAGTAATGTATGTAAGAGAGCTTGGCAAACTCGACAACTCCGAAGCCCCTAAAGAAATTACTAAGAACACTGCAAATGTATTGTTGTCATTACCTGACTCACTCGCCATTGCTTACGAAAGCCTTGCATCGCGTAGTTTGCACAGCTTCAACAAATACATCGCGTATGACATCAACACCCTAGAGTCGACCAATCGGTATTTGGATGAATGCGCTACGCTGTCTAGCTTATTTGATGACGAGTCGTTTATCTCAGTGCCGTATCGCCAACAAGGTGTTGTATCGGGAAGAGTTTATTTGGTCACAGGCAAAAGTGATTTTGATCGGACTGATGTAGCCTTTACACATCAAGTATCTATAGCGCTTTCAGCAGTTATAGAAAACATGCAACTCATTGAGAATCTTGTCGCTGAAGCAAGCGGTCATGAGCGGCATCGAATATCACTGGACGTACACGACACCACTATTCAGCCTTACATCGCCTTAACCCTCGCCTTAGATGGACTATCGCGAGAATATAAAACCAACAAAATACTCACTGAAAAAATCAGCGAAATCGTCAAAATGGCGAATATGACCATCCAAGATTTGCGCAGCTATAAAGATAATTTACGAGAAAAATCGTTGATGCGCGGCGATGTTCTGCTCTCTGCCATCAAAAATCAGGCTGAACGATTGCAACGCTTCTACCGCATCCATGTAGATGTTATCGGTGCAGTTGATCCAAATTTGGCTGGGCAATTAGCTGAAGCAGCTTTTCAAATTATGAAAGAAGGGCTAAGCAATATTTTACGTCACACCAATGCAAAAAATGCTTTCGTGTCAATTCAAAGTAATGAAACACATTTATTGTTGGAGATTGGCAACGAAACCCATTCGCCCGCAAGTTTAAAATCCTTCAAACCAAGATCTATTTCTGAGCGCGTGTTAACGCTGAATGGTGAGACCTTGGTTGAAACCGATGTGCAAGGTTATACTGTGGTACGCGTGACGATACCACTCACTAGGGAGTAATTATGATAAATACGACTACTAAAACTATTCGCGTATTGCTCATTGACGATCACCGCAGCGTGCTGTGGGGCTTGGAAAAGCTCATCGATAGTCAAAAGCCTAAGATGCAAGTGGTGGGAAAATTTACCAGCTTTGCCGAAGCTTCCGGCCAATTAAGCAAGCTATTACCCGATGTCATTTTGCTCGACCTTGATTTAGGTGGAGAACAAGGTATTGATGTCATCCCACAACTCACCCCGATTACCTCAGCCAAAATTTTAGTTTTAACCGGCTCACGTGATGCGACGTTGCATGACAACTGTGTCATTGCAGGTGCTAAAGGTGTGCTTGAAAAAGAAAATTCCGCAGAGACTATTTTAACTGCGATCGAGCGTGTACATGAAGGCCAACTGTGGATGGATCAAGCCCGAATGGGTCGTATCATCTTGGAGCTTTCACGCAAAAAATCGGCGACTGAGAATGACCCCGAACGAAAAAAAATAAAATCCCTCACACCCAGAGAACGCAATATCGTCATGGCTGTGACTACCCGCGCTGGCGCTACCGGTAGCGATGTGGCAAAAGAATTGCACGTCAGCGAAAGCACTTTGCGCAATCATCTCAGCTCAATTTATGCAAAACTTGAACTGACCAACAGGCTGGAGCTTTGGGATTATGCGCATCAACACGGGTTGAATAAAGACCCGAAAGAATCCTAAGCAGAGTTTACCGCCAGTGGAACGCATCCACAGAAAACGGCTGTTTTCTTCCTGTAATTTCATTTAGCAATAATTCCGCACTGGCTAACGACATAGTCACCCCGTAGCGAAAGTGTCCACTGTTGATATAGAGATTACTGATGTTTGGATGTCGTCCTATTGTTGGAATGTTATCTGGCGAGCCCGGCCTAAAGCCTGCCCAATGTCTAACGGGCTGAATTTTTTTCCATTCGGGGAAAATTTCATAAACGCGTTGTAACAAACTGGTACGCGCTTCCAGCGTAGTCGATTTATCAAACCCCACGTCTTCCAAGGTACTCCCCACCAGCACATGCCCATCGCGGCGCGGAATCAGATACAAATCTTTTTTGAGCAAAATGTGCTGAAACGGCGGCACATCAAATTTAAACAATAAAATCTGTCCGCGTATCGGACGAATGTCTATGTGCAGTGCATGTTTACCCAACAACTGCCGGCTCCACGCACCCGCAGTCACAACATATGCATCGGCGCAAACCTTACCCTGCGTGGTTTGCAGTGCGGTGATGCACCCCGATTCATACTGAAAACTTTGCACTTCATGTTGCTCAAGTATCATGCCTCCCAGCATCTCAACACGTTTGCGCAGTGCAGATAGCAAACGTGGGTTCCGCACTTGCGCTACCTCCGGCAATAACAGTCCAGCTTGATTTTCTAACGGTAAGAAATCAGAAACATCCACCAGCTTTGCGGGAAATTGATGCTGCTCACACCATTGCTGCGCTCGCTCTGTTTCAAACGGCGGCAATACCAACATACCGCTGTGCTGATACTCTGGATCGACACCTGTGGTTTGATGCAGTGATTCAGCAGCCTCGGCAAACATTGCCATGCCGCGATGTGCAAGTCGCGTGACCGACTCTCGGTAATCCCAAGAACATAGCGGCGAAAGTATTCCACCACCCGCCCAAGAAGCTTCTTGCCCAACATTGCCACGCTCGACTAACGTGACCTTGTAACCCACTTGCAGCAAGGCTATTGCGCTGGTGAGGCCAATTGCACCCGCACCGATAATTAAAAAATCAGATTGCACCTTTATATTGCGACGATAGGTATCAAAGTTTTAGGTAATGGAAAAACAACGTTTTCGATGATGCCCTGCAACTCAACTACCTTCGCACCACCAAATTGTTCTAAGCGCGCAATCACGCCCTGCACCAATACCTCTGGCGCAGATGCACCGGCACTGATGCCAACCATTTTTTTGCCCACAAACCATTCCGCGTTAAGCTCATCAGCGTTATCCACCAAATAGGCAGGCAAGCCCACGTTAGAAGCGACTTCGCGCAAACGATTGGAATTCGAGCTGGTTGGCGAACCAATCACCACCACGACATCACATTGCTTAACCAGCATCTTCACCGCATCTTGACGATTTTGCGTGGCGTAGCAAATGTCATCCTTTTTCGGGCCAGTGATAAACGGAAAACGTGTCTTGAGCGCAGCGATAATGCTGCTTGCGTCATCAACTGACAGCGTGGTCTGCGTCACATATGCCAGATTTTGCTCATCGTTGATTTCGAGTTTTTGCACATCCGCAGGTGATTCCACCAGATACATACCGCCTTCAGATTGACCCATTGTGCCTTCCACTTCAGGGTGTCCTTTATGTCCGATCATCACAATTTCTTTTTTTTGATCGCGCAACCTCGACACTTCAATATGCACTTTGGTCACCAATGGACACGTTGCATCAAACACCGTCAAACCACGTGCTTCAGCGTCTTTCCTGACAGCTTGCGACACACCATGCGCACTAAAAATTAAGATGCTGCCAGTCGGCACATCCGCCAAATCCTCGATAAATACCGCGCCTTTTTCGCGCAAGCCATCCACCACAAATTTGTTGTGTACTACCTCGTGACGCACGTAAATCGGTGCCCCATGCAGTGTCAAAGCACGCTCAACAATTTCAATCGCACGATCAACCCCGGCACAAAATCCGCGCGGGTTAGCGAGTAACAGTTGCATGTTTTTTCTCCGTAAAACTATCCCAAATCAACAACGCTGCGCCGCAAGTAATTGCCGAATCTGCCAAATTAAATGCGGGGAAAGTATGTTCATTCCAATGGAATAATAAAAAATCGATCACGTAACCATATAAAATTCGGTCGATCAAATTACCCAGCGCGCCACCCAAAATCATACTCAAGGCAAAAGAGAACAACGTGCGATCTGTATGTTTGCGCAACAACCAAATAATCCACGCAGAGGCGGCAACAGCGATGGAAGTAAACAACCAACGCTGTATTCCACCCGCATCATTCAGGAAGCTGAAAGCCGCGCCTGTGTTATGCCACAACACCAAATCAAACACCTTCAGCACCGTAAAACTTTCGCCATAAACGAAACGGTCGTTGATCCAAAACTTACTTATTTGATCGAGCACGATGACCAGCGCACTTAAACCCAACCAACGTTTAAGCATAGTGGCGCGCCTCGCCATCACCAAACAGATTGCTCACGCATCGACCACAAATTGTTGGATGCGCAACATCGCTGCCGACATCGGCGCGGTAATGCCAGCAACGATCACACTTTGCATGTGAGCTAGTTTCGACCTCTACACCTTCTGCAAGGGTATTGCTGGCCATTTGCAGAAAAGTGCCTGATGTAATGAAAACAAATCTCAAGTCATCGCCAAGCCTAGCCAATCTATCGTAAGCTGATCCCAAACGGCGAATGCGCAACTCAGCTTGCAATGACGAGCCTAATTTACCTTCAGCGCGTAATTCTTCTATTTGCTTATTAACGAAATCCCTATCACTACGAATCAAGTTCCACTGTTCAATTATTTCCTCTTCTAACTGATGTTCAGGAAGCACATACCACTCACCTAAAAATACGCTCTCCGTATTATTAAAATTCAAAACTTCCCAAACCTCTTCGCCCGTAAAACTCAAGATCGGCGCAATCAATCGGGTTAGTGCATGAGTAATGTGAAACAGCGCGTTCTGCGCCGAACGGCGTGCTTTGGAATTTTCGCCCGCAGTGTAGAGACGGTCTTTCAGAATATCGAGGTAGAAGCTGCCCAACTCTTCCGAGCAAAAACCTTGCAGTCTTTGCACCGCCGAGTGGAACTCATAACGCTCGTAATCAGCGCGCACGTCATCCTGAAGTTTTTGCGTTAATGCCAGCGCGTAACGGTCTATCTCCAGCCATTGTTCGACAGGCATGGCATCGCGCGTTGCATCAAAGTCAGCGATGTTCGCCAACAAAAAACGTAATGTGTTACGAATACGGCGATAGCTTTCCACCACACGCTTGAGAATTTCCTCCGAGATCGTCAGCTCGCCGGAGTAATCAGTCGAAGCTGTCCACAAGCGCAAAATATCCGCGCCCAAGGTATCGAAAATTTTCTGCGGCGCAATTACATTGCCTTTGGACTTCGACATCTTATGTCCGCTGCCATCCACCACAAAACCATGTGTCAGCAAAGCGTTATAAGGTGCGCGGCCATTGATCGCACAGCCAGTGAGCAATGATGATTGAAACCAACCACGATGCTGATCCGAGCCTTCCAAATACAAATCAGCAGGAGAACGCAATTCTTCTCGACGCTGCAAAACCGAGGCGTGGGTCACACCCGAATCAAACCACACGTCCAGCGTGTGAGTCAGTTTTTTGTAATTTCCTGCATCGCTGCCCAGCAATGTTGCGGCATCCAGACTGAACCACGCCTCAATGCCGGATTGCTCAACCAGAATGGCAACCTGCTCTAACAGCGCGGGTGTATTCGGATGCAGTTTTCCGGTTTCCTTATGCACGAAGAACGGCATTGGCACGCCCCAATTGCGCTGACGCGACACACACCAATCGGGACGATTCTTAATCATTGCCTCAAGGCGAGCGCGACCCCACGATGGGAAAAATTGCGTGTCATCGACAGCTTTATTCGCTAGGCTACGCAGCGCAATTCCCTCGCCCCCTGGGAGAGGGTTAGGGTGAGGGAGGTTATTTTCAACGTGAGCTCCCTCACCCCCAGCCCCTCTCCCAAAGGGCGAGGGGAGTGAATTTTGCGTCATCCCAATAAACCACTGTGGAGTAGAACGAAAAATAATTGGTGTTTTATGTCGCCAGCAATGCGGATAGCTATGCTGAATTTTTTTCAAGCACAGCAAATGACCACTCTCCTGCAACGCAGCAACCACCACATCGTTAGCTTTCCACACGAACAAGCCGCCAACTAATGGCACGGATGCGACGAATTTTCCGTCGTCCGCAACTGGACTGTCAGTAGGTAAATTATATTTTTGTCCGACAAAATAATCATCCAGACCATGCGCAGGCGCAGTGTGAACCAAGCCTGTACCGGCTTCCAGCGTGACATGGTCGCCACAGATTATCCGCACTTGTCGATCAATAAAGGGGTGTTGAAGCAGCAAGTCTTCCAGTTCAACACCTGCCGCAGAAACGCCCAGTTGCTCCCACGAGCCATCTTCAACTCCGTAGCGATTTAGCAACTCTGCCCGTAACTCACGATCTGAAACCGTCAGCAGCAAACCCTTTTCTGTACGAATAACGCTGTACAGATACTCTGGATTTACACACACAGCTTGATTGGCGGGAAGTGTCCAAGGCGTGGTAGTCCAAATTACTGCATAGACCTTGACATCACCTTCGAGAGCCTCTGGAGAGATAAAGCACTTCTGTGCTAGAAGTGATTTATCAACCACTTCAAACGCCACATCAATCGCCGACGAAGTTTTATCCTCATACTCCACTTCCGCTTCAGCCAGCGCGGATTGGCAATCCAAACACCAATTCACCGGCTTGTAACCTTGATACAAATAGCCGTTCTCATTGATTTTTCCGAGCGCGCGAATGATGTCGGCTTCTGTTTTGAAATCCATCGTGAGGTAAGGTTTATCCCAATCACCCAGCACACCGAGCCGAATGAAATCTTTTTTCTGTCGCTCGATTTGTTCCTTTGCGTAGTCGCGGCACAGTTGGCGGAATTCGGCAGCGGGTATCGCCTTGCCATGTTTCTTTTCCACCATCAGCTCAATCGGCAAGCCGTGGCAATCCCAGCCTGGCACATATGGCGCATCAAAACCGCTCAAGGTTTTGCTCTTGATAATGATGTCCTTGAGGATTTTATTCACCGCGTGACCGATGTGAATATCACCATTCGCATACGGCGGACCGTCATGCAAAATAAACTTCGGCTTGCCTTGTTTGGCTGCGCGAATTTTTTGATAGCGTTGCTGCGCTTGCCAGCGCGCCAGCATTTGCGGTTCGCGCTTCGCCATATCACCGCGCATCGGGAACGTGGTGTCGGGTAAATTTAGCGGATATTTTTTCTTGTCTTCACTCATCTTCATTCCAAATCAAATCTAATCTAATGCGGCAAAACTTCTACCTTCATCATTCCCGCGTAGGCGGGAATCCAGCGGTTTTATTCAAAAGGTGTTTTTGGTTTTGTCACCGCGATGCGGTGGATTTTTTTATTAGCTGGATTCCCGCCTACGCGGGAATGACGAACGAAGTACTTCCAATTACTCATGTTGATCGAACCATTTCTTTGCATTCTCTACATCCAACGCGATGTGTCGCGTCAACGTTTCCAAATCGGGATACTTCTCTTCATCGCGCAGCTTTTGCAAAAATTCCACACGCAAATGTTTGCCATAAATCTGTTGGGAAAACTCAAACAGATGCACTTCTAACACTGGCTTGTCATGCACCTTAACGGTAGGTCGAACACCCAGACTGGCCACGCCTTGCAGCACACCAAACCCTTCCGCATGAACCTGCACCACATAAATGCCAGTCAACGGCGCGGGATTATGTTTCAACTGAATGTTGGCAGTGGGGAAACCCAGCTTGCGACCCAGCTGATCGCCCTGCATTACTCGCCCACTGATGCTGTAATGCCGCCCCAAATAACGCTGCGCTGTGCGCAGTTGTCCGGCAGCCAGCGCGCCACGCACCGCCGTGCTGGAAATCCGCACACTGTCGTGCATCACCGTATGCACGGCTCGCACTCCAAAGCCCAGCGTTGCGCCGATTTTTTCAATCAGCGCAAAATCACCGGAACGCCCGCTGCCAAACCGGAAATCATCACCAATCAACATAAATTTTGCCGACAATTTTTCATACAGCGCATTCATAAAATGCGCCGCACTCATTTGCGCAAAGCTGGCGTTAAAGCGACACAAATACACACGATCAATGTTCAGCGAGGCAAACAGCTCCAATTTCTCGCGCAAGCTGGTCAACCGTGCAGGAGCTTGCTGCGGCGTAAAAAATTCACGCGGATGCGGCTCAAAAATCACCACGGCTGTTTGCAAACCACGCAGCTGTGCTGCTGAACGTAATTCGTTCAGCAAAGCTTGATGCCCAAGATGCACACCATCAAAATTACCGATGGTGATGGCAACACGCTGGGTATCGGGGGAATGGAGTCCGCGTATGATTTTCATAGCATTGGATTATAACCGAGTACATAAGCTTATTGCTTTTAAGGGTAAAGACCTCTACCCTCTCAACCCAATAAATTGCTCCGCTCGCCCTTCGGCTACCGTGACAAGACCACGGGGTATTACGCCTCAGAAAAACAAAACCGACGAGCTACGCTTAAGATCAAACCCACAAATCGCGTTACGCCTCGCGCCAAGAGCGCGGGGAATAAATTTAAAAATTTTGCAATTCAAATGAAACAGTCAACACACAAAGATATCCTCCTTTTATCTGGCAAAAGAAAGAGCATTTTTATTGCAACATCAATTATTTTTATAATTTTCTTTGTCTATTTTTATCTGATAATTGACAACGGAATTAAAACTGATATTCAGATGCACGCCTCCATGGCTCATTCTTTTGTCACCCACCAAGATAGACTTACACCTAATTTTTTATATTACTTTTTAGTCGCTCTGGCATCGGGTTTCACAGAAAGTTACCCGACTTATTATTGGGCTTCGATATTTCTGGTCAGTGCAGCTGTCACTGCCAAATTTTTTCTTAATCATTCTTACATAATCAAGTACACGAACATACAACCGCATTGGACAATTGCTTGGGGATTATCGTTTGCAATGTTGTTTGTCACCTCACTTCCCGGTTGGGATTTCTTTTTCTCGCAACATTTTTATCTGGGGCAATTAACCCCTAATGTTTGGCACAACTCAACGACTATTTTTGTTATGCCTTTTGCCATGCTGCTTTTTTTCCAATCGTATGAACTGCTATTCACTAACACAGACCATTCCAATAAACGTTTATTGATTTACGTAACGCTTTTAATAGTTATAAACGCATTAATAAAGCCCAGCTTCCTATTTACTTTATTACCCTCTGTGTTTATTTTTTTCTGTATTAACAATTTTTCAGGTTACGCCAAAACCAAACCAGTTCAATTGTTACCATATTTATTTGGCATCATTTTCATTGCTGCGGAATACTATATTATTTTTAAGCTAAATTACGCCAGCAGCGTGGCAGAAAGGATTTCAAATGATGATGGAAAGGCAACTATTATTCTGGCTCCATTCGAAGTATGGCGATATTACTCAGATAACCCCCTAAGTGCCACGTTTACATCTCTATTTTTCCCATTACTTTATTTAATCATATCGAAAGGTAATCCATTAAAAAATAAACTAGTTCAATTTGCTCTGGTAAATTTTATAGTTGGCTTTGGCATTTGGATATTATTTGCCGAGGAAGGTGCACGAAAATTTCATGCTAATTTTATTTGGCAAGTGGTAATAACGACTTACCTGTTATTTTTTTCACTGCTGCTAAACCTTATCAATGACATTAAATCAAGCAAACTAAGTCGCAATAAGCAATTCATTATAGGCAGCGCGTTTTTGCTCCACTTTATTTGGGGTATTATTTATTGGGTTGAAATTATTCTTCTTAAACGCTACTACTAGCTCACAGTCACTGCGATTCAAACTGTAACTTAATTAACTACGCCGTCCCACCCACTGTCAGTCCATCGATACGCACTGTCGGCTGCCCCACGCCAACAGGCACGCTCTGTCCTTCTTTACCGCATGTACCGACACCGGAATCCAGTGCCATATCATTGCCTATCATGGAGACGCGGGTAAGTGCATCAGGACCATTGCCGATCAGTGTCGCACCTTTAACCGGATGAGTGATTTTGCCGTCTTCGATCATGTAGGCTTCCGCAGTGGAGAACACAAATTTTCCGCTGGTAATGTCGACTTGTCCGCCGCCAAAATTCACTGCGTATAAACCATGCTTAACCGAGGCGATGATCTCTTTCGGGTCTTTGTTGCCGTTAAGCATATAGGTGTTGGTCATGCGTGGCATCGGGATGTGGGCGTAAGACTCACGACGTGCATTACCCGTCACGGGCACACCCATCAGCCGTGCATTCAAGCTGTCTTGCAAATAACCTTTAAGAATGCCGTTTTCGATGAGCGTGGTGCATTGTGTGGCGTTGCCTTCGTCATCCATCTGCAACGAGCCGCGTCGTTTGGCGATTGTTCCGTCATCCACTACCGTCACGCCTTCAGCCGCAACACGTTCGCCGATACGTCCCGAAAATGCCGAGCTGCCCTTGCGATTAAAATCGCCTTCCAAGCCATGTCCGACAGCCTCATGCAATAAGATGCCCGGCCATCCGTTGCCTAACACTACGGTCATATTGCCTGCTGGAGCAGGCTGCGCGTCCAGATTCACCACGGCTTGATGAACGGCTTGTGCAGCGTATTTACGCAGCATCGCATCGTCAAAATAACCATAATCAAAACGACCGCCGCCGCCCGCCGAACCTTGTTCGCGCTTGCCGTTGCTTTCAATAATCACTTGGATAGACAGCCGCACCAGCGGACGAATATCGGCATTCATTAAACCATCGCTACGCGCCACCATCACCACTTCATATTCACCCGCCAACCCCGCCATCGCTTGCACCACACGCGGATCAAGCGCACGCGCATAGCCTTCAAGTTTTTCCAACAGTGCGACTTTATCGGCATCTTTTAAACTGGCAATTGGATCATGCGGCAAATAAATGTCACGACGCGAACCTTGCTTGAGCATCGGCACAGACTGTTCGCCACCTTGTCGCGCAATCGCACGCGTGGCTTGTGCTGCGCTTTCCAGCGCGTTCATGCTGATGTCATCGGAATACGCAAAAGCAGTTTTTTCACCACTCACCGCACGTACCCCCACGCCCTGATCGATGCTGAAGCTACCCGATTTAACGATGCCTTCCTCCAGCGACCAACTCTCCGCACGACTGTATTGAAAATACAAATCCGCGTAATCGAGCTTATGCGCCATCATGCTGCCGAACAATTTTTCTATATGTCCCGCATCAATCAAATAGGGTGCGAGCAAGGTTTGTTGCGCAGTGGCAAAGAGCGTTTCAGGTGTTGCGATTTTGCCCAAAGTAATTCTCCTAGCGGTTGAACTGAGATATGTATTCGGTGTGAATTATACGTGACTCGGTGCTATCACCAATTCATTCTGCTTAATGCTCTGCGGTAAAACGCAGATCGATGGCAACATGCCGAATCAGCCAACCAGTTGCCTCAACCAAATTGGTTACTTCTCATCCATTGTGCGTTTGCCACGAATACCAATGAGGCTTTCGGTACACACCCATGCGAACCTTTTTCAAATTGTGCTTCGGTGAGGTGTTCTGTGTCGTAATGGGTCGTCATATAACAACCCCATCACCATTGGAAGACTATTTTTCTGGGGAAGCTCAAAAAGGTCACACAGTGAAAATTTCAAACATTAAAATTTGCTTCAGGGAAACTAAGCACTTCGTTTTTTCAGTATTGATTAACTCGCCCATTTTTCCTCACAATGTTGAGAACAAAACACTCTCACGCAATCGTTTCAATTGGTCTCGCAACTCCGTTGCTTTTTCAAATTCCAAATCTTTCGCGGCTTTAAACATTTCTTTTTCCAAACGTGTCACTTCTTTGGAAATATCTTTCGCACTCATCGCCAGATACTTGGCTTGGGTCTGGGCAGCTTTTAATTGGTCGCGTGCTTCGTCGGGTTGATACATGCCGTCGATAATATCTTTGATGCGTTTTTGCACACCTTGCGGTGTAATACCGTGCAACTTGTTGTGCGCAACTTGCTTGGTGCGGCGACGATCAGTTTCATCTATCGCACGGCGCATTGAGTTGGTGATTTTGTCACCATACAGGATGGCTTTGCCGTTTAAATGCCGTGCAGCGCGACCTATGGTTTGGATTAAAGAACGCTCGGAGCGGAGGAAGCCTTCTTTATCTGCATCTAATATCGCAACCAGCGACACTTCGGGGATGTCCAGACCTTCACGCAGCAAGTTGATGCCGATTAGTACATCGAACATGCCTAAACGCAGATCACGGATAATTTCCACACGCTCCACCGTTTCAATATCCGAGTGCAAATAACGCACTTTGACACCGTGTTCAGATAAATAATCTGTGAGGTCTTCCGACATGCGTTTGGTCAACGTGGTAACCAGAACACGCTCGCCGACTTTGATGCGCAGATTGATCTCAGACATCAAGTCATCCACCTGGTTAGTCGCCGGCCGCACCTCAATGACAGGATCGACCAAGCCAGTAGGTCGCACCACTTGCTCGACTACTTGCCCGGCATGTTCGGCTTCATACACGGATGGTGTGGCGGAAACAAACACGCTTTGGCGCATGATCTTTTCAAATTCATCGAAACGTAGCGGTCGGTTGTCCATCGCGGAAGGCAGGCGGAATCCGTAGTTGACCAAGTTTTCCTTGCGCGCTCTATCCCCTTTGTACATGCCACCGACTTGCGGAATCATCACATGACTTTCATCAAGGAACATCAGTGCATTGGGCGGCAAATAATCCAATAAGGTCGGAGGAGGAGCGCCTGCCGGGCGACCGGACAAGTGACGCGAATAATTTTCAATACCCTTGGTGAAACCGATCTCGTTAAGCATCTCCAGATCGTGCCGTGTGCGTTGCTCAATGCGTTGCGCCTCTACCAGTTTATTTTCGCGTTGATAGAAAGCGATGCGCTCGGCCAATTCAACTTTGATGGTTTCGATTGCACTCAACACTGTGCTACGTGGCGTGACGTAATGGCTGGAAGGATAAACTGTATAGCGTGCCACCTTTTGCAGGATATGCCCCGTAAGCGGATCAAACAGCGAGAGGGTCTCCACTTCGTCATCAAACAAAGAAATACGCAACGCCAATTCATTGCTTTCTGCCGGAAACACGTCAATCACATCGCCACGCACGCGGAATTTACCCCGTGAAAAATCAATATCGTTGCGTTCGTACTGCATATCAATAAGGCGTTTGATCACATCGCGCTGGTGCATTTTTTCGTTGTGGCGCAGATGCAAAATCATGCCGTGATAATCAACTGGATCACCGATACCATAAATCGCCGAAACGGTGGCGACGATGATGCAATCCTCGCGTTCCAGCATCGCCTTGGTCGCCGAAAGGCGCATTTGCTCTATCTGCTCGTTGATACTGGAATCTTTTTCGATAAACATATCGCGCGACGGCACATACGCTTCGGGCTGATAGTAGTCGTAATATGAGACAAAATATTCGACCGCGTTCTCGGGGAAAAACTCGCGCATCTCAGAATACAACTGCGCCGCCAACGTCTTGTTGGGAGCCATCACCATCGCGGGGCGACCCATCTGGGCAATGACATTCGCCATCGTAAAAGTCTTGCCCGAACCCGTTACACCAAGCAATGTTTGGAATAACAATCCATCATTGATACCTTCAACCAACTGCGCAATCGCGGTCGGTTGATCACCTGCCGGATCAAATGGCTGATGCAGAAGGTAAGGGCTATTGGGGAAGGTTTTAATCAAGAGTATAATTCGCAAAAAATTTAGCAGTGAATTTTAACACGCAAGCCCCACCTAACCGACCCTAAGGAAAACATCTTGGAACTCTCCAAACGCGTACAAGCCATTAAGCCCTCCCCTACTCTTGCCGTGACCGCGCGTGCGGCAAAATTGAAAGCTGAAGGTAAGGATATTATCGGACTGGGAACGGGCGAGCCGGATTTCGATACGCCGCAACACATCAAAGATGCCGCAATTGCGGCGATTAACAAGGGCTTTACCAAATACACCGCAGTGGGTGGCACACCGTCCCTGAAGACCGCCATCATCGCCAAATTCAAACGCGATAACGGGCTGGATTACACCGCCAAGCAGATTCTGGTTTCGTGCGGCGGCAAACAAAGTTTCTTCAATCTCGCTTTGGCGGTTATTAACCCTGGAGATGAAGTCATCATCACCGCACCATATTGGGTGTCCTACCCTGACATCGTTATCATTGCAGAAGGCAAGCCGGTGATTGTGGAGGCGGACATTCAGCAAGGCTTCAAGCTGACTCCCGCTCAACTCACAGCAGCAATCACATCGAAAACTAAAATGGTGGTCATCAATAGTCCGAGCAATCCATCCGGCGCAGTCTATACATTGGAAGACTTAAAGGCATTGGGCGAGGTACTGCGCAAGCATCCGAACATCCTTATTGCGACCGACGATATGTACGAACACATTGCACTGGTCGATGGCAAATTTGTCAACATTTTGGATGCATGCCCTGATTTGTATTCGCGCACCATGGTGCTGAACGGTGTGTCGAAAGCTTATGCTATGACGGGTTGGCGTATTGGCTATGCGGCTGGACCAGAGCACATCATCACTGCAATGGAAAACGTGCAATCCCAGAGCACCTCGAATCCCACTTCTATCTCACAAGTTGCAGCGGAAGCCGCGTTAAACGGCGACCAAAACTGCCTGGCACCAATGATCAAGGCATTCCGCGAACGTCACGTATTTGTGGTGAATGAGCTGAACAAGATGCCCGGCGTAAAATGCCTGATGGCTGGCGGAGCGTTCTACGCCTTCCCTGATATGCGTTCGGTGATTGCAAAGTTACATCAGCGCGGCACAATCAGTGCAGAGACAGATATCGCCTTGTCTGAATATCTTTTGGTGGAATCTGGCGTGGCGGTCGTGCCAGGATCGGCATTTGGTAGCAAGGGCTATATACGCCTGTCTTTCGCCACATCGATGGATAATCTCAAAAGTGCGCTAGAACGGCTCGCTAAAGCGTTGGTTTAACGACTCATCCACAGCGTTGGATTATCCGTAGTACCGCCAATTTGCAACAGCACTAAACCCATGTTGTCCGTGCGTAAAGCCAAATCAACACTCATGCGCCCTGACAATTGCTGCTTATTGATATCAAGTGTGCCCTTTGTCGTCATAACACCCGCCTTTACTTTAAGCTGGCGGAAGGCGTAACTATCATTCGCAAAAGAAAAGTCGCTCCACAATTCATCAAAGTGAGTACGACCACCCGGCAAATTTTCCGTCTTGCGTCTAGTTGCCGTTTCAACAATATCAATACCGTTAATTACGCCCTGGCTCATCACCAAAGAGCCATCCATCGTTGCGGTATCGGCAAGTTTAGATAAGTTTGTCGAGTGCATTTGGAATCGCGCAGCACCTTCAGCCTCACCAACAATTGTTCCGCTGATGTTTTGCGTCGCAATTGATTTCGCCGACAATGCGCCTTCCACATTCCAGCCAGAATGCCAGTCCAGGCGAGCATTACCGTGCATTGTACCTGCCGAAATATGGCTATCTATCTCTGAAATGACCAACGCGCTGTTGGATAACTCACCCTTTGCATTAAAGTCGTCGAAAATCCAATGAGGTAACAAAGGTAATGCACTGCCGTGTGCCGAGATAGTCACTTTAGTTTTATCGCCAGAGCTAGCCTCCAAATCCAACGTCAGTTTATTACCGTTTGCGAACAACTTTGCTGTACTGAAATCACCCGTGTTATTGAAATTTAACTCGCCGCCAACCGCAGACAATTGAATACCATTCGCCTCCAGCTTGCTATCATTGATTAAAATTTTCGCAATCGGATATTGTTTGTCTGCCGCCACATTTTGTAGCCAGGTTGAAATATCTTGCAAAGCCGCCCCATCAATTTGCGCGCTTTCTAGCTCTAAGCTGCCAATCGATTTTTGGTCAGACAACAACGTCAATGCAGAGAAATTAGCGCGCGCAAGTTGGGCTTTAATTTGATTTGTCTCACCGATGGAGATGTCAATAAAATCCAAGCGTGGCGTAGGCAACAGGCGACCGGCCAAACTGCCGATATGCACCGGCTGTTGAAATTTCTCGGTCAGTAAATTTTCAAATTTTGGCACAAACCCTCTGGTGGGAAACACGTAAGGCGCAATAAATAAGGTAACCAGCAATACCAAAAAGAATCCCGTGGCCACCTTCCCCCAAGGAATAGGCTCGCGTTTTACTCGTGCCGAAGCCACATATTTTTTGGCATTCGATTTTTCTTCTTGTGGTTGGATGACGCGAAGTGAGTTTGATTTTGCAATCTCCATTGCTTCCTGCTCAGCTTCTGCCCACAACTTGGCCTGCTCACTTTCCAGGCTTTTAACCTCCTCTTCAGTATGCTTGGCTGTCGTCTCAACAAACTTGGCCGCATCGGCAACTTGTGGCTTTTCCTGGGTGACTTCTTGCTGGTTAGATTGCTGAGCAGCCTTACGCTTTGGCGGAGTCATTGTTTTCACAATTTCATCCGTCACATTAAAATTAAACGGCTCCAACTTGACCGTATCGCTTGAGCCATTTGCAATAGGCTGGTCATTTTCCAACGTGGAAGCAACCACATCCATTAGTTTATAAACGTGGTGCTCGCGCCCATGCTTATCTTTTTGTGAACCTTGGTAGTGAAAAATATCGGCGTAGGTATCACTCAAACGCGAGATAAAATCATAGTAGGCGCGCGATATAAAAATTTGATCTTTGCCCGCAAACCCCATCACACGTTGCGCGTCATTGATTGCGTCACCCACCATATTGCTTTGCCCGTTCATGTCTTTGACGATATTTACCGGTCCCATGTGTATCCCGGTTCTAACGTTCAGTTCTGGATAATCGTTGTGTTGATTAGCAGTCAATATCTTGCGAAATTGCCTCGCCACTTGCAAAGCATCTTCAGGATGCTGCATAAACCCAATGGCTGCACCGTCGCCCGTATCCAGAATAACTCGCTCGCCCTCACCTTGTTCCGCCAAGCAATCAGAGACGAGTTGATTGAATTGACCTTTGACTTCTATTTGTTTATTAACCGAGAGCTTGGTGTAACCGACCATATCAAAAAACAACACAGTTGCGCTGGTTGAACGATCGACTGGAGAAGCACCGGACTTTGATTTATCATTCTCGCTCAATACTTTAGCAACATTTTCCTCCGGTTTGGATTGCGACAACAATTGCGCAGAGCGAAGCTCTTGCTGTTTAATATCTTCGTCTTTGGCCGACTGTAATAACTTTTCGCGAACTGCAGCAGCCAATTGGACTTTTTGCTGTTGCAAAGCCTCGGCAGCAAGCCGCTCTTGATTTTCCGCCAGCTCTATCTCTTTGCGAGCCGCATTTTCCTCGTCAACACGAGCCTGCGCCTCTGCTCGCAGCTCCGCTTCGATCCTCGCTTTAGCTTCAGCAATGGCTTTAGACTCTAAATCTGCGCGCAGCTTTGCCTCTGCAATAGATTTTAACTCGGCCTCGACGCGCAGTTTGGCTGCCTCAAGTGCTTTTGCTTGTGCCTCTTGCTTGGTTTGAGCTTCGGCTAGCGCACGAGACTTTTCCTCCATGCGTTTTTTAGCTTCAGCTTCAGCACGTGCTTTCGCTTCAGCCAGTGCTTTTTTTTCTGCTTCTAAGCGAGCCTTTTCTGCTTCAACTCTAGCCTTTTCTTCTGCAATCGCTTTTGCTTCTGCCTCCTGCCTTGCCTTTTTCTCAGCCAACAATCGCTTTTCTTCCGCTATTTTTCTTTGCGTTTCCGCTTCAATTCTAGCCATTGCCTCGGCACGAATTTCAGCTTCGATACGAGCTTTCTCCTCAGCAATAGCAATGGCTTCTAACCGCGCTTTTTCTTTGGCCTCAGCTTCAGCTCTAGCCTTGGCTTCCGCCTCTTGCTTGGCCTTTGCTTCAGCTAATAATCGGGCTTCTTCTATAGCACGTTTTTTGGCTTCCGCCACTTCACGCGCAAGTGCTTCTAACCGACGCTCTTCTTCAGCACGGACTTTCGCCGCAATCACTGCTTCAGCTTCCGCGCGAGCTTTGGCTTCTGCCCGCGCTTTTGCTTCAACACGAGCACGCTCTTCGGCTAATTCACGAGCCTCATCAATTGCTCTGGCTTCATCTTGCATGCGTTTTTTTAGATCAGCTTCTTCTCGCAGTTTGGCTTCAGCGCGTATTTCCGCCTCAACCCGCGCTTTAATTTCCGCACCAAATTCTGCCTCAACGCGTGCTTTAATTTCTGCACGATACTTAGCATCTGCTTCTGCCTGCTTTTGCGCGGCGACTTCAACACCCATTGTCTCAACGGCTGATGGCTGCAAAGATTGCTTGCCAAATTCGGATGCGAAGTCCAATTCATTAATGCCGTCATCAACCGGTTTGAGCGTTGGAATTGAAATTTTAGTGGGCATAGTCATCTTAACTGCAGCAATTTTAATTGGCGTGATGCTGGCAGTAGGACGAGGCACGCCAACTTTATATTGAACTTCTATGTAGCCGTCCTTCAGAAGCTCTTTGAATATTTCTCCGAGCGTCATACGCAAACTGGGCGCAACACGTTTGCTAATCTCGCGTATGGTTGAGATGCCATCAACCATGAGCAAAGTACGCTTAATATCGACGGAAAGTTGCGCCGTTTTATTGCGCATCTCATCTTCGCCTTTGCTGGTTCTAACAAAAATCGTTTTATCCATATCCCATTCTAGCCTATTGAGTACCGAATGTTCCGCCCAGTAATGAATTCTTTATCTGCAAGGAAAGTGAAAATTTTTTGAAGCAAAATTATATCGACAAATGAAATTTTGAAATAGACCTGAGACTAAAGCCGTAATTTCAAGTTGACCACACAAAGCAAAATCACTATGATGCGCACCTCTTCATTCCCTGATAGCTCAGTCGGTAGAGCGACGGACTGTTAATCCGCAGGTCCCTGGTTCGAGTCCAGGTCGGGGAGCCAGATAAATAAAGACCTGCAGCGATGCAGGTCTTTTTTATTTTGTATCCCCTGTAGCTAAATCGTAACCCTCAAAAACAGAATTGAGCCTATCCGCCGAATTTGACAGATGGTCAGGTGCAAGGTGTGCGTAGCGTTCCACCATTACACTTGTTTTCCATCCGCCAAGCTGTTGCAGTTCATGCGTGGGTGTCCCAAGCATTCTGTGCCAGCTACAAAATGTATGCCGTAAATCATGCCAACGAAAATCTTCGATCCCAGCACGCTTTAAGGCATTCCGCCATGCGCGAGTATTGGCATTAGCAGTTAACTGTATGGTTTGTTTTCTGACATTTGCTATAACCGCTTTGTGGTCGACTGCCGAAGGCTGCCATAATCAGCTTTTTTACAAACTGATTATATTGCGTCACAAAATTATTCAGTGCACGCTTTGTTGCAGGTAATATGTGTGAACGAATCGTATCAATGTGCCCCAACTGATATTGGAAAAATGCAGTAATTGCTTGTCTTAATATGCCACAAAGCTAACTTTTTTAAAGTGTCAGGTTTGAGATTGACATATTGAAGTAATTTTAAACAATGAATCCACTGATATCCATACAGATACTTAGAGCCGTCGCAGCTTGGCTGGTTGTATTTTCCCATTTCATGCAAATTTTCCCTACCAGCCCTTTAATAAATAATGGCTGGGAAAATTACGGGTGGTTTGGAGATTTTGGAGTTTCTATATTTTTCGTAACTAGTGGTTTCATCATGTTTTATTCCTTGTCGATTAGAATGTATAGCGCAAAAGAATTTTTCGCTAGGCGCATACTCAGAATCGTCCCTGCCTATTGGTTTTTCACAGGCCTAATGGCATTACTTTCTTTACAATATGCTCAGGAATTTTCATATACCGGTTGGAACTGGCACACCTTGGTTTCATCTCTATTTTTCACATTATCTAAAAACCCTTCGGGGATTGGATACTTTCCATTGCTAACAGTCGGTTGGACTTTAAGCTACGAAATGTTTTTTTATGCCTTGCTCGGTTTATGCATTCTGACATTTAGTAAGTTTCCATTTTGGGCATGTATCTTCACTTTAATTGCTTTGCCTCTCTCAGGTAATCACTGGATTCTTGGGATCTTAATAGCACCAAAATGGCTGTATGTGTTTGCCTATGGGATCGTGCTTGGCTATGCCTACACAAGAATGCAAAACATCAAGCCTCATCTACTATATGCCCTTGGGATATTCATGCTTGTCCTTGCGGTCACCCTATCCATCAATATTCATCTATTCTTGAACCCTATCCAAGTAAGAGAGAATGTGATGGGGCCTTTGTTTGCATTTCTATTAATTGGATCGGCATTATGTTTCGAGCCCACATTACGAAATGTCAATTTTAAAGCCTTTAGATTTTTGAGATATTTGGGTGATATTTCATACTCCACTTACTTGTTGCATACGTTGGTAATAGGGGTTTTTCTTCACTATATTGGTAAGCTGGACAGCTCGCTTGGAGAGTTCAGTTTGTTGCTGATCGCATCTCTAACCATTTTCGCCTTATCACATCTAAGCTTTCAGTACATTGAAATTGGACCGCTGCAGAAAATGTTGAAGAGAAAGCTTATAAACTGAAAGTGCATTCTGCACACAAAGACACTCCTCACTTTAAAACCGATAGTCAGTTTTTAACAGTCGCCACGGACCGCAATGGGTCGTTAGTTGATGCTCACGAAATACCGCTTTCTTGAAGCTCATTTACAAAAAATTGCTTTATTTGTTAGCCTCTTGCAAAACTTCCCGTGCAGTGCAGCCAACGTGATCCATTGACGTTGCACGAGTCATTTTTTCGTTATTTTCATCGGCTCGCATTGCTTTGAGCCATCATTTGTCACTGCTGGGTTTGAGTCCACCCGCCACACCGGTTTTTGGTGTGATTTACTTCCTTCCGTTTCTGTTTCCGGTCTCGACTACGTCAACAGGCGGAGCAACTGATCCGCCGTCAGTGCCAATATCCCGAACATCAGGTGTGACATCACTTTGGCATGTCCTCTAACCCGGATATGCCGGCCACCGTAATCATCCTTCAACCGCGCATTCGTCCGTTCTGCTTGGCTGCGCTCTTTGTAGCGCTGCGCTTCACTCGGCGTGAACTCAGGCTTCTCACCACAGCGCGGGTTGTGGTCAATCAGCGGTACATGCCCCAAACGTCTGCTGTGTGCTCTCAACACTTCGCTGCAATAGGCCGCATCCATTAAATCGTAGCAGTGGGTTACCCGCTGCGCACTCATCAATGACAGGGGTATCGCTGCCAAGCTGTCGTGCATCGAAGCACTCGTCAATATCGCACTGACCGGGATGTCACAATCCGCCGTATCCAAGTGTAGCTTGTAGCCGTTCCAACTGTTTTTGTAGCCCTGTGCGTTACTCTTGGTGCCACAGTCACATACCTTGGGAAGCTCCTTGAGCAGTTCCATCAATGGCTTGCCCTGTTGCTGTTCGATCTTGCTCAGCTTCGCTTCCCGCTCTTCACCTTGTTTTGTCCGACCGCGTTTCTTCGGGAGCGGTGCTTCTGCTACGCTAACCTTGCGTGCCGGTTTCTCGCGACCCTCGATTGCTGTGCCGTCTCGGCTGATATGTCCCACCAGAACCGGGCCGAGTGCTTCCTTCACCAATGCTTCATGTGCCAGCGCTGCCAGTCCGTCGGCTGAAAATTCCGCAAAGGTCAGAGAGAAAATGGCCTTCCGGGCAATTTCTTCCACATCGAAAATCCACAAATGCGTTTCAAGGCACGATCAACCGTCAGTCGTTCGATCAGTCCAGTGGTGGTCGCCAACCCAAGCACGGCCTTGGCAACATACGCGCTCGCTAATGCGGCGCGATCATGCGGTGGGCGCCCTGTCCCACACCAGCTCGTGACAACAAATTCATCTGTTCTGACCCACTCCAACGTGTGAATCACCTTCTCTAACTTTGGTGTCAATGCGCCAAACTCACTCTTCAATTCCGGCAACAATTCCTATTGCACCACTCGCCAGCGTTGCATGATTCCGTTACGTTGCGTACTATTCATTTCGGGCTTGGATTGAGTCGTCAGAACCTTAATCTTGCCAGCAATGGCAGCCCACTTCTACCGCTTTCTTGTGCCTAAGTTCAACTCATGTTTGGAGTTTTGCAAGAGCCTCTTGTAAGCACAGCAAGAATTGGGAATTAATAATCTCGCTTTGAGTTGCCCACATTCGTAGTTTTTTGCGCACCAACGTTAGATTGGAACTGTTACAATCCAGTTCCCAGATTCGTCCAGATTGGCGAGCCAAAGAAATTATTAAATATTGATCCGGCCACTTTTATCCGTGAATCAAGCGGCATATTTTACGCGTGAGTCTTGGAAGTATTTCTTCACACGCTCGGGTGATTTTTCTAGCGTCTGCATGTGTTCAGTTGCAGCAGCTTTCAGCTTAGCTTTTGTGCGTGCTGGAACCTTGGTGGAGATGGCATGTTTCAAATCCGCATTCAACCGTTCTTCCGGGTTTAACTCCGGGCTGTAGCTGGGCAAGTAAAACAACTCAATCCTATCCTTCCGTTCTGCCACCCACGCCTTGACCACCTTGCTATGATGAACACGCAGGTTGTCCAGTATCAGGAATACTTTCCGGCCTGCGTCCTTAATTAACGCTTCCAGAAATTCGGTGAATCTATCTGCATTGAACGACTCATCGATAATCATCCAGCGTGCCTTACCCTGATTGGTGACCGTCGCAATCATCGACAGTTTGTGACGTGTACCGCCCGGTGCTAAAGTAACCGGTGTTTTCCCCGCCGGTGCATAACTGCGTCCACGCACATCGGTATTCACAATCGCCGTTTCATCACCCCAGTGAATTTCGGCATCTTCGGCTTTTGCGCGTTGCTCAATGACCGGATATTCTTCATCCAGCCACGCTTTCACTTCCTCAGGACGTTGTTCATAGGCTTTCTTGATCGGCTTTTGTGGCGTAAATCCCCAACGTTGCAAATAGTTGCCAACCCCGCGAACTGAGAGCTTGATACCGCACTCACGCTCGATCAATTGCATCACAGCAGCACGACTCCACAGCGCAAATTCCATCTTCAACTGCTCTGGTCGCTTCTCGCAAATAATCTGCTGAATCGTGCGTTCTTGTGCCTCACTCAACATGCGCCCGCTGCCTTCCTTCTTGCCTCGTGCTTCAGGCTTGAGCGCGGATGCTCCCGCCTCCTTGTACAAGTTGATCGCAGCATTAACTGCGCACCAACTGAGTCCACTGTGTTCAACGATTTGCATCACCGGCATTCCCTTGCGGTACGAGCGTATTACTTGCTTGCGCCTTTCGTGAAGTACCTCCCTTGTTTGTTTTCTTGCGTCTTCTTTTTCCATGCGCGATGGGACACATCAATCCCAGTAAAGTTCACGAATAATTCATGCCGAGTCTATAGAATATGCACTTAAGTCACTTCCGGGTGGCTTTTTTGTTTTCCGAAAATTAAAAATGAAAACTTGATGTCGATAATTTTACTCTGCAGCTTTTATGTATCAGCGAGAATTTTTGAATCTAAAAGTCTATAACCTCTTAACATAGCCCCACGTATAAAACCGTCATGTGCTTACCAAGCCTCCTAATTTTTCATTCACATTCATAAGGATCCAAATATGAAGTTGTACCCTCCATTGCTCCAATCACGCATTTTGATTATCAGCTCAGTATCAATGATGGCGTTGTGCGCATGCAATCCTTCTGATCACTCGAAAGATGCCGCAGCTACAACTACTGCTGCCACGGTGAATGGCTCCGTCATAAGCGAAAGCCGCGTTGAGTTGTTGGCCAAACAAGGTGCCGCCCAAGGGCAACCGGATAATCCTGAAATACGTAAAAAGATCATCGACCAATTGTCGCTTCAGCTCCTCATCTCACAAGAGGCCATCAAAAAAGGCATGGATAAGCAGCCTGAGGTATTAGACCAGATCGATTTGACTCGACAATCCATTTTGGCCAATACTTTCGTGCAGGACTATTTGAAAAGCAATCCTGTCAACGATGATATGGTGAAAGCCGAGTATGAGAAAGTCAAAGTTCAGATGGGCGGCAGTGAATATAAGGCACGTCACATTCTGGTAGAAGGTGAAGCTGAAGCGAAAGGCATCATTGCCCAACTGCAGAAAAACCCCAAGGCCTTTGATGCTTTGGCAAAAGCAAAATCCAAAGACGTAGGATCACAATCTAGGGGCGGTGATCTGGGCTGGTTCGATCCCCATGCAATGGTGTCGGAATTCGGTGCAGCAGTAGCAAAGTTGGCAAAAGGAAGATTTACTGAAGAACCAGTCAAATCTCAATTTGGTTACCATGTCATTATGCTCGATGATTCGCGTTCAAAAATGATTCCACCATTAGATCAAATCAAGCCTCAACTGCAGCAGCAAGTACAGCAAGAGTCTTTGAAAAAACTATTGGATGAACTGAAGGCGAAAGCGAAGATTGAGATCACTCAGATAACTTTACCGGCAGTTTTATCGACAGAAACAAGCAAACCTGATAATAAAAACAAGCCCGTCGAAGCCAGCGTCACTAAGGCAATTAAATAATTTTAAACATCCGCATATTTGCCATGCGCAGAGGCTGTTCTTCCTTGACTTGACTCGACTTTCCTCCGTCCCCTATTCTATCCTGCGCAGCCCCCGCAGCAAGGCTGGGGGAAACTTTCTATATCTAATTACAAGCGCACACTCAAACGCTAAACTATTTTTGAACTAAACTTACTTCTCTTTAATTTCACGTATAATTTTGCAAGTTTTGGCTACCCCTTCCAACAAGGTTATTTTTGTAGCGAATAGATACTCACCATGGGGTCAAATCCAAATTTAAAAATCGCAATTTGTGGTGCGCTAATACTATCCATTTGTGGCATCTATTCTTTATTATTTTACCCATTCATCATAGATGATGCGTATATCACCTTCGCCTACTCAAAAAACTTTAGTGAAACAGGCTCATTAGTTATACGAGAAGGCTCCAACGTCGAAGCAATTTCCAGTTTTCTTTGGGCACTCATACTAGGAATATCCAGTTTCTTCTTCTTCAACCCTCTAATATGGTCGAAACTGTTTGGGTTTATCCTATCTTCTGCCTCCATCGCAACAGTCGCCTATCTATTTGCCAGGACATCAATAGTCCCAAAATTTAACATCTACGTTTGTTTAGCTGCGTCCCTTCCATTTAGTTTTGCATTGTGGGCAAACTACGGTATGGAGAATGGGCTTGTTAGCTTAATCTGTTTTTTGACTGTGTTAGTTCTGCCTCGCGAAGGGAAGAAAAATGATTTCGCCCTAATACCCGTATCAATGTTTTGCCTCTACATTTCTCGACCGGAAGGATTTGGATACGTAGCGGTTCTATATCTTGCTGAATTTTCAAGGAGGATGATTTATAAAAAAAATGTAGCAACCCTCATCCTATCCATTACAATTTTAGCCGTACTGGTCACCTTTTATGAGTCATTTGGCTATTATTACTATGGTGTACTTCTGCCAGATTCCGCTTCTGCAAAAATTGGTGAAAGCCTAAAGGATAGGTTTTTCGCCGGACTCGATTATTCCATTGGTTATAACCTGCTAATCGACTGGATTATTCCCGGATCCATCTTCTTATTGATTCAAGATATTTATAAAAAAGAGGTTAAGTTGGGCAATAACCAACACGCTTCATTATTCCTTGGCGGCATTCTTTCAGCTTCTACTGTGGGCTTTGTACTCCTATCAGGCGGTGACTGGATGCCTGCAACAAGATTCTATTCAACCGTTTTGCCATTCTGCTCAGGCTATATCGCATGGAGTCTGCTTAAATGGAGACTGTTTGACAAAAAATACTTAGCCTCACTGTTATTTCTCATTCTATTCTTTTTAAATCAAGCATTCATTGCTTCAAAATTATTACCTTATATTGCTAACTTACAAAAATCAGAAGATAGAGCCTTGCAGGGCATGATTAACGATTTAAACAACGTTGCTTCTAGCAAAGACGTTCTAGCCCTAAGTGATATTGGGCGTGCCGCGTACGGATTTAAGGGACAAATTTTTGATTGGTGGGGGTTGGCATCGCGCGTAGTGATCGATCACCATCAATCTTTAGGGAAAATAGGCAGCAAAACTATTATTGAGGCCAATCCAGAGTATTTAGTAATTTATGCAAACTCTGGTAATGAAACGACAGGCAGCACTGAACCCTTTGGTATGGCAATCCACTCCAAAGCCCTAGTAGAGGATAAGTTCTTAATGAGTCGTTATTGCCGCTTAGGGTCATATTATTTTAGCGAGTATAGATATCATGTATTGTTAGTTCGTAATGACGTATGGAATCGCATTAAATCATCCCCAGCAACGCCTATAATATGGCATAGCAATCAATGTGATTACCCTACAAAAATTGGTCAACTTAAATTCTAAAAACTCATATAGCTGCCTAATGCTTGGACAATAGACTGGGTGTGATGAGAATTTTAGCCATTTGACACTTTGAATTTAACATCTGATTTTGATTCCTCCACATGCCAAATTGGTACTTTACCCACAAAGCTTGCCCACAAAGAAAACGTGCTTGGCGGCCCTACAATCAAGTCGCTTTGCGCCATTTTCCATTGGTCTTCGTACCAAGCACCTTGTGAATAAACGACATTAACACCTATATTTTTATATCGTCCAATGTCTATCGATTCATTAGAAAAAAGCATAATTTTTTGTATATCGGGTGACACATCAAGCGTTCTTTGTATGCACTCCAAGTAGACGCTATCTTCAAAATAATACTTTCCACCCTGCCATCTACGGTAGTCGCCTCTCCTGATATGCACCGAAAGAATTTTACCTCTCATTTTTTGAGCGTCAATTTCACGCCTAATGTCAACATCGCAAACAGGGGTGAATAATGATTTGTAGTAATCCCTGGCCTCCACCACATCATTATGCGATCGAAAATACCAGCCCTTTACCCACGTGGTTAAATTTTTGCGTGCCAAAAGCCACTGCCGGTCAACCTCAGGTGGTCGAGAACCATCAAAGTTTTTGGCTATTAAATTTTTTAGCTTTAGAAATTTTGAATGCTGAGAATGAGCCAAATAATTCCATTTCTCCAAATTCGGAAATATCTCCCGATAAGGCTTCAAATGTGGATTTATAAACTCCAGATTATTGTTTCGACAAAAAGCATCCAAGTGCAAATTTTGGAAAAGAATATTCGAGTTATTGCAGTATGGCTGCGTCAGGATAATCATTATGTTGCCAGCTTAAACCAGTTCCGCCCACAAATCATGCTCGTCTGAATCAATAATTTTCACGACTACCCTATCACCCACCGCCAAGTGTCCGGCATTTTCGATAAACACTGAGCCATCAATATCTGGCGCATCGGCAGCACTACGTGCCACTGCACCGCCCTCGTCCACTTCATCCACCAGCACTTGCAGGGTTTTGCCGATTTTGCGTTGCAGGCGTTGTTCGCTGATTTCGGCTTGCAACATCATCAGGCGTGCCAATCTTTCTTCCTGTATTTCGGGTGCGATATGGTCGGGCAATTCGTTCGCCACTGCACCTTCCACAGGTGAATATTTGAACGCGCCGACGCGATCCAGCTGTGCTTCTTTGAGGAAGTCGAGCAGCTCTTCAAACTCGGCTTCGGTCTCGCCGGGGAAGCCGACGATGAAGGTGCTGCGCAGCGTGAGGTCGGGACAAATCTCGCGCCATTGTTTGATGCGCGCCAACACGTTATCGCTATTGCCGGGACGCTTCATCAGCTTGAGGATGCGCTGGTTGGCGTGTTGAAACGGAATGTCCAAGTAAGGCAAGATTTTTCCTTGTGCCATCAGCGGAATCACTTCATCCACATGCGGATAGGGGTACACGTAATGCAGGCGCACCCATACGCCCAACTCGCCCAGCGCAACCGCCAGTTCGGTCATGCGCGTTTTGAGCGGGCGACCATCCCAGAAGCCAGTGCGATATTTGATGTCCACGCCATACGCGCTGGTGTCTTGCGAAATTACCAGCAATTCTTTCACGCCGGCCTTGACTAGATTATGCGCCTCTTGCATCACATCGCCCACCGGGCGGCTAACCAGATCGCCGCGCATCGACGGAATAATGCAGAAGGTGCATCGATGGTTGCAGCCTTCGGATATCTTCAGGTAGGCGAAATGTTTGGGCGTGAGGCGTATGCCTTGCGGCGGCACTAAATCAGTATAGGGATCATGCGGCTTGGGCAGATGTTGATGCACCGCTGCCATCACTTCATCGGTAGCGTGCGGACCAGTTACCGCCAGCACACTGGGATGCGCGGCTTGTACTACGCCATCCTTGGCACCTAGGCAACCTGTAACGATGACCTTACCATTTTCCGCCAGTGCCTCACCGATGGCATCCAGTGATTCCGCCACCGCACTATCGATAAAGCCGCAGGTGTTCACCACTACGATGTCGGAATCCTGATAGCTGTTGGAAATCAAATAACCTTCCGCACGTAAACGGGTCAGAATGTGCTCGGAATCCACCGTTGCCTTGGGGCAACCGAGTGAAACAAAACCAACTTGGGGGATTTTTTGCGGTGCGTTCATGTGAGGCTTTCAAAGTTTATAGGGGCGAGCCATGCTCGCGAACAACCAATTCATGAGCATGGCTCGCCCCTACGTTGCGCCAACCGCTAGGTTAACGAAAAATATCGAGGATATGCCCAAGGCAATCAACACTACTTGCTCTACAGTGTCGCGTAATTGGGTGCGTTTATGCAAACCGGGAATCAAGTCTGCCACCGCCACGTAGATCATACTGGCTGCCGCCAAGGCCAACAGGATAGGCACAAAACCTTGCATGGATTGCAGCGCATAATAAGCCAACACGCCACCTAGCAAGGTCGCCAAGCTGGACACCAGATTCAGCAACAGTGCTTGCGCTTTACTGTAGCCAGAATGCAGCAATATCATAAAGTCGCCCACTTCCTGTGGAATCTCATGCGCAATGATCGCCAGTGAGGTGACGATACCCAATTGAATATCTGTCATAAATGCAGCTGCGATAATGATGCCATCAACAAAATTATGGAAGGTATCGCCAACCATAATCATGCTGCCACTACGCCCATGCGCGCCATGCTCACTAATTGGAGCCTCATAAGGCTCATGCGCCTCGCAATGATCGTGGTGACAATGCCGCCAGATAAGCAGCTTCTCTAAGGTAAAGAACAGCAAGATTCCACCCAAAATAGTCGCACTAAGCACGGTTATATTAGTACTGAGCTTGATAGCTTCAGGCAGAATCTCCAGAAAAACCGCCCCCAGCAATGCGCCAATGGCATAGCTAACCAGCGCGTTAACCCAATGGGTACGCGCATTCAAGGCAAACAGCGCGGCGCACAACACACTCAGCGCGCCACCAATTAAGCTGGCTGTCACTATCCACAGCAAAACAGTCATGGGAATCATTCAGATAAATAAGGGCGCGGATTATAGCAAAGTCAGTCGCCATTCTGGGTGGCAGCTTGGCTACACTTGCCTACAGTTAAATTGAATTATCGTCGTAACATTCCGTCGAAGCATCATCTAACTTCACGGCTCGATTTTGGGTTAGCATGCGAAGTAGTGTTAAGTGTTTCATTGGAATTTTTGGAGTGTGTGCATGTTAAGAAATAAATTATTTGGGATTTTGTTGGCTTTCACCACCACGGCACAAGCTGCCACGCTGGAATCCGATCCTCCCCCCTTACTACTGCCACAACCACAACAAATGGAAGCCGCCCACACCAGCGCGCGCATTCTCACGCGTTATCACTACAAAGCCATGCCTTTGGACAATGCCATGTCCGAACAAATTTTCAATCGTTACCTCAAGTCTCTCGATCCGGAAAAATTATTTTTTACACAGGATGATATCGATCATTTTTCCAATGCACGCAGTAAGCTTGATGACGCAATTTTTAACGAAGATTTGAAAGTGCCGTTTGCAATTTTTAATCTATTTGAACGTCGTATGGTTGAACGCATTGCTTACGCTCGCGATTTGCTTAAAACAGGTTTTGATTTCAATCAAAAAGAAAGTTACCACTACTCGCGCGGCAAAGAATCGTGGGCACAATCTGAGAGTGAAATCCGCGATGTGTGGCGAAAACGTACTAAAAATGATTGGCTGCTTTTAAAGTTGGCTGGCAAAAAAGACTCTGTAATACGTGAGACGTTAGATAAGCGTTACAGCAAATCTCTTGCACGCATTTACAAAAATAAAAGTGAAGATGTTTTCCAGATTTTCATGGATTCTTATGCTATGTCCATCGAGCCGCATACCAACTATCTTGGGCCTAGAGCCTCTGAGGGTTTTGACATTGCGATGAAATTATCGCTACAAGGAATCGGCGCGGTATTGGTGGAAAAGAATGAGTACACCACCATCCGCGAACTGGTGGCAGGTGGGCCGGCTTTATTATCTGGCAAGCTCAACATCGGTGATCGCATCGTGGGTGTGGGGCAAGGAAAAGATAGCGTGCCGACTGATGTTGTAGGGTGGCGCATCGACGATACGGTTGGTCTGATACGTGGCGCAAAAGGCACAGTAGTAGTACTTGATATCTTGCCGGCAAACGTTAGCTTGGACGGAAAACATAAATTGATTTCGTTGGTGCGTGACAAGATAAATCTTGAAGAACAGGCTGTCAAAAAATCTATTATCCAAGTAAAAAACGGGGGTGTAACTCATCAAATTGGGGTGATTTCATTGCCCGCCTTCTACATGGATTTTGAAGCGCGCAGCAAAGGTGACAAAGATTTTAGAAGTGCCACACGCGATGTATCGCATGTTTTGGAAGAGCTTAAAAAAGACAAGGTGGATAGTATCCTCATCGACCTGCGTAACAATGGGGGTGGATCGTTGAGCGAAGCAATTGAAATGTCGGGGCTGTTTATTGACAAAGGCCCCGTTGTTCAACAACGCAATGCAAACGGCGAGATCAGCGTGCAAAGTGACACCGACTCAGGTGTTGCTTGGGATGGTCCGCTCGGTGTATTAATCAACCGTAGTTCGGCATCTGCATCCGAAATTTTTGCCGCCGCGATGCAAGATTATGGTCGTGCCGTGATTATTGGCGAACCTAGTTTTGGCAAGGGGACTGTGCAAACTGTCATCAACCTAGATGAAGTATCCAACAACGACAAGGAAAAATTCGGTGAATTGAAAATGACCATTGCGCAATTTTTCCGTATCAACGGTGGCACAACGCAATTGCGCGGCGTTGTACCAGACATCAACTTTCCAACCGCTTCGGAAGAAGATGATTTCGGTGAATCAAGCTTCGACAATGCACTGCCTTGGATGAAAATTGACGCAGCCGATTACAAAACTGCAGGTAATTTAACCGACTTGCTACCCTTACTCGAAACACGCCACGATGCACGCATCGCAAAAAATAAAGATTTTCAATATCTGATAGAAGATATTGCTGAATTCAAAGCACATCGCAAGACCAACCTTATTTCGCTCAACCTGAATGAACGCCGAAAAGAAAGAGAAAAACGAGATGCAAAAGAAAAGCTACGTGAAAAAAATGCTGATGTAAGCACAACCGAAGCAAAGCACAAAACAACTAGGGATGATGGCTTGCAAGCCAGTGAGCGCAGCTTGGATGACGAAATTGCCGCCGAAAAATCACAAAAAAATGCCAAAGATGTATTACTGGATGAAGCTGTGCATATATTAGGTGACGAAGTGGATTTGATTAAGATTGATAGCAAACTGGCAGCAAATGTGCTGCCGGCACCTTAAATTTTTCATACCGCTCACACGGAATGAGGGGGCGGTATATTTGGATTTTTTAAAGATCAATATTTGCTTGTTGTTTGGCAACGTCAAAAGTCGCTTTTTCCGTGAAAAAATAAATTTGCTTCGCTCGCTCCGCGCCCATCCCCGCAGCAAGATTGCCGGGTATTACGGCACAGAAAAACGAAATCAGTGAGCTAAACTTAAAATCAATATCCGCGCTGTCCACGCGCCAAGAGCGCGGGGGATACAAGTTCATATAAGTGTCCAAGTTGGAGGCATCTTAGCTTCAAACCCCCTCGCCCATAATTTAGGCCCTACAACTACTTTATTTGGATTTGGATTTAACCAGGCACCCCACCAAGAGAAAGAGGAGTTAGCAATAATATTATGTTTGCAACTCGCCATTAGATTCATGTCTTCAATCTCAGACCTTCCCTCTGAAAATTCAAATTTATCTCCTAAAAAGAAAGTCTTGCACCATTCAATGTCATCAGAAAAAACCAAAAACTTTTCATCCGGGAACTGCGCAATTGCCAGCTTATAGTAGTCCGTCTCTGTCAAGTTATAATAAAAATGTTTGTACCCTGTAACGTAATCACCTCGCCTAACATGGATTGATACACGGTCTATATTTCCCGTAATCCCTTCAGAAAACACTTTGCGCACCTGATCCTTAACTCGAACAAACCATTTTTCGTCTTGAAACCATATATCTGATTTTGCTTGCTGTGCAAAAGCGAACAAAAATGCTATTTGGAACATACGATTACCAAGACGGCCTGTTATTTTATCTGGATGTATCATGATGCCAATGGACTCCTTAATTTCGCTGCATCAAATTATATACTGAAGGACTCTTTTAAATTTTAGCAGATGTTACCAGTCAATCTGTAATAGTGCTTTTCTCCAAAGACATTCCAGTGCTGCTCAGGAGTCGGCTTAAATCCGTGAATAATCTTTCGCTAGCTTTTATTTTTTTCATCCGTATAATGCGCGCCTTGTCGCTGTTAAGCGGCATTGGTTCATCGTTATCTGACCTACCTCTCGCGCGAATTTAACCGCGCCTGTCATAAGAAACTCATCCAGATTTCCGTTTTACGGTTCTAGAGTTTTCCGGTTAGCAACGATGTTTTGTGCGCCGGTTCACCTCTACCCGTTCAACGTGTAGCTTTAATTACCCGCGCTTTACTAAGGGCTGTTCGCGGCTCGTTATGCTGATTCATTTTGGCATTCGGTTATGTTTCTAACTGGATGTTGGTCTGTTTCTAAATTAACGCCGCGAATTGGCTTTGAATCTAAAACTAGGAAACAACATGTCATTTGAAAGCTTAAACTTAAACCCACTCATTCTTAAAGCCATCGCCGAGAGTGGTTACACTGAAGCCACGCCTATCCAAGCTCAGGCTATCCCTGAAATTTTGGCTGGCAACGATTTGATGGCTTCGGCACAAACCGGTAGCGGAAAAACCGCCGCGTTTATTTTGCCTGCACTGAATCGTTTGGCAACCGCATCAACCTTGCCCGGTAAAGGTCCGCGTGTATTGGTGTTGACACCAACCCGCGAATTGGCACAACAGGTTTGCGATGCCGCTACCAAGTATGGCAAAAATATGCGCTTCAAAATCATCAGTATCTTGGGCGGTATGCCTTACCCCGTGCAAAACCGCATGTTATCCGGTCACGTGGACATTCTGGTAGCGACACCGGGTCGTTTGATCGACCATCTGGAACGTGGTCGCATCGACTTTTCGCGTCTTGAAGTGCTGATCCTAGATGAAGCGGATCGCATGTTGGATATGGGGTTTGTGGATGATGTAGAGCGCATTGCTGCGGCTACGCCTAACACTCGCCAAACATTACTGTTCTCAGCAACGCTAGACGGTGTAGTGGGAAACCTTGCTTCGCGTCTGCTTAAAACACCCAAGCGCATCAGCGTATCCGCCGCAAAAGACAAACACGAAAATATCGAGCAGCGCATGATGTTTGCGGATGACGTGGCTCACAAAAACAAAATGCTCAGTCACTTGTTGACGGACACCGAAGTCAATCAAGCGATTGTCTTTACTGCGACTAAGCGCGATGCCGACGGTTTGGCAGATCAACTTTCAGCGCAAGGTCATTCGGTTGCGGCATTGCACGGCGACATGAGCCAGCGCGAACGTAACCGTACTTTGCTCAACATGCGTAACGGCAATGTACGTATCTTGGTGGCAACTGACGTGGCAGCTCGTGGCCTTGACGTGCGTGGTATTTCACACGTTATCAACTTTGATTTGCCCAAGTTTGCCGAAGATTATGTACACCGTATTGGTCGTACCGGTCGTGGCGGTTCATCCGGTATCGCGATTTCATTTGCATCCAACCGTGACGCACAAATGCTGAAGCGTATCGAACGCTATACCGAACAAAGCATCAAGATGCACACCATTGAAGGTTTGGAGCCAAAATATAAATTGCGCACCGGTCCTTCAACAGATCGTCCGCGCGGCAATGGTGGCGGTTCACGTCATGGCAGCGGTGGCGGCTTCGGTGGCAATCGCAGCAATGCGGGTGGCTTCGGCGGTGGTAACAGTCGCTCAGGCGGTTTTGGTGGCAATCGTAGTTCAGCCTTCACTGGCAATGGAAATAATGGTGGGGCAGGCTTCCATCACAGCGCGCCAGACAGCCGCCACAGCCACACTGGACGCAAAGAAGGCGGCTGGCAAGGACAGGGGCAAAATCACGGCAACACGCTGCATGTGCCCGGTCGCAGCCAAGGCTTTGGTGGTCAACGCCAAGAGCGTAGCCCATCCGGCTTTGCAGGTCAGCCACGCAGCCAGGAACGCAGCTTCGGCAACAACAATCGCGGTGGTAGCAACACACCGCGCCGCACGGGTGATCGCCCTAGCTTCAATAGCGATCACGGCGAAAACAACGGCAACAAGTGGTAAGTAATTAGTCGGCTGAAAAACAAAGGCACGCTTCGGCGTGCCTTTGTTTTTACCATTGATATACCTACCGACTCGGATCCGTTACAAAACCAATTCTAGTCACCCCCGCTTTTGCCGCGCTCGCCATCACCTGCGCCACCAACTCATAACGTGCTTGTGCATCGGCGCGGATATGTAACTCAGGCTGCGGCTGCTTCTTGGCTTCAGCTGCAAAGCGCGCAGGCAATGATGCTGCATCCACTTGTTCTCCGCTCCAGTAGAAATTTCCGTTTGCGCGGATACCGAATTCGATGTGATCGGGCTTGGTGATGTTGATGCTGCTGGATGCTTTGGGCAAATCAATTTTCACCGCGTTGGTCAACAGCGGCGCGGTGATAATGAATACCACCAGCAACACCAGCATCACATCCACCAATGGTACGACGTTGATTTCTGCCATTGGGCCTTGGTGGTGGCGTGAATCAAAATTTCCGAATGCCATCATTTATCCTTTCAACTTATCGGTTCACTTTTGGAGTGCGCAGACTGGTCTGCGCATAACGCGGCGACGTGTCGCCGCACTCCATATCAAATCTTCTTATCGCCAACCGTTACCAACGCATACAAATCATGTGCAAAATTATCCAGCTTCGCCAACCAAATGCGATTGCGGCGGGTGAATGAGTTGTAAGCCAACACAGCGGGAATCGCCACGGCTAGCCCCACTGCGGTCATTATCAACGCTTCTCCCACCGGCCCGGCAACCTTATCCAGCGTGCCTTGCCCGCTCATGCCGATTTGCACCAGCGCGTGATAAATACCCCATACTGTGCCGAACAATCCAACGAAGGGAGCCGCTGAGCCTGCCGATGCCAGCACCGTAAGCCCGTATTCCACTTTGGTCGATTCCTGATCGATACCGTTGCGCAATACACGGGTCAAATACTCCGACATGCCGCCTGCTGCCAACAGTTTTTCTACACCACTTTGATTGCCAGACTTTACCGAAAGTGCTTGTCGTGCCAAATCGGAGAAGGCATTGTTGTCACTGCTGGCACTCAGCGTTGCTTGCATGTCTTGCAATGAATTTGCTTCCCAGAATTTTTTCAAAAATGCTTCAGCACGTTTGCGCGCGCCTATATTTGCCAAAGATTTAGTTACGATAAGATACCAACTCGCCACCGATAACAACAGCAACAACGCCAACACACCGAGACCGACTGCATCCGTTTGCGAAATAAAATGCGCAAAGCCCAAACCGTTTTCCATGTTTTTCCCTTTAGATAAAAATCATTCTGACAAACTAAAATTAAACGCTTGCAATGCTGAGGCTCTCACTGCCGCACCATTACGCACGGGCGGTTTGCAACGCCAGGTTTTCACTGCCGCCAGCGCGGCTTCATCGAGACGCGTAAAGCCGGAAGATTTTTTGATGGTCGCGTTCGACACCGTGCCCTCCTCATTTAACTCCACGCGCAATACCGTCTTGCCCTGTTCGTTCATGCGTTTCGATGCCATCGGATAATGCGGTGCAGCCCGTTCCGAACAGATCACCGACAGCTCGCTGCTTAACGTGACGGGCTGAGATGGCAATTCCATCTGAAGCGGCGCAGGAGGCGGGGCTTCCACTACTGGCTGTGGTGGCGGCACATAAACAGCAGGTTCATCGGGTAACACCACCGGCGTTTCTACCGCCAAATGGATATGCTCGGGAGGTGACGGATCAACAGGACGCGGCTTGGGCGGTTCGGGTGGCTTGGGTTTTTCTAGCGCGGGTGGATTGATAAAATTTACCATCAATGTAACAGCCTTGTCTGGAGTGGGTATGATTTTGTAACGCCACAAGCCATACAAACCTGCGCCATGCAGTATCAACACAAATGCCAAACCAATTAACTGCTCTTGTTTTAATTTTCGCACCACACTCAACACGCCTTCAAACCAAGAAAATTTCTCGTGGCTGGAATATAGCGCAACACCCAGCATTCCGTCAGCAAAACCAAGATCATAGTGATACCTAGAAACGGCAGCAACACCCCTAATGCCACCATGATTCCGATCAATGCATAAGCCAATTTGGGCGCAACTTGAGAGGGGTTGGGCGCACCCAGCGTGCCGGGGGAGCGTCGCCGCCACCACAACACCACAGAGCTAACTATCATCAGCAGCAAGCCCAGTGCAGTGAAGACACCCAAGGCTTGATTAAACCATCCGAATAATTGACCTTCGTGGATGGCAATGCCGTAGCCGATGATGCGGTCCAGCAGCGGACGATCCGCGAAATCTTTTCTCGATTTAATTGTCCCCGTCGCGCCATCCAACACAAGGTCTGCGCGCAGGGGGCGATTTTGTGATTTGGCGGCGGCTGTCCAATCGGGTGATTTTTTTGAAGGCGGTGAAATCGAAACAGGTGCGGCTAAGTTCAACGGCTGCACCGTCGCAACCAAGCGATCCAGCGCGCTGTAGTCACGCTTAGGTTTCGTCATGCTATCCATGTGGTTGTGTTCAGCATAACTCGTATGCTCCGCATGTTCACCAGCATCTGCCATGCTTGCGGCTGGCGTATTCATTAGCTTTCTATCGGCCAGCTCGGATGAACTCCCGGTCGTCCAATCTTGCTGAACAACTTTAGTCACACCGATTTGGCGTACCTCTTTCAGCAATCCACCCCAAGACTTTGCCCAAGGCAAACCCGAAATCAGCAAAAACAAAACAAAAAATGAAATCCACAAACCCGTCACCGCATGAATGTCACGCCAGAACACCCGCTTGCCGCGACCCAAACGCGGATACAACACACCGGCCAAATTGCCACTTCCTCTCGGCCACCACAAATACAGCCCTGTGATAAACATCACAATCGCCTAGGACGTGGCCAACTCAATCATGTTTGAACCACGATCACCCAGCAGCAATTCGCCGTGCAAATCATGTATCACGCGCATCAAACGCCAATCCTCTTCTTCCTGCTTGAGAATCTGCAATGTTTCGGGATGAACATAAACACGGATTTTTTTCTCACCACTACCCACAAACACCCGCACCGCCGATTGGGGTGTGGCGGGTAGCTCGTAAGAATTGAGATTAGAACCCGGTACAGCGGCAAGAGCCGCCGCCACTTGCGCCTCGGCCGTTGCGCGTACACCAGTAACCGTGAGGTGTTCATATGGTTGAGTAAGTTGATTCTCGACCTGCGGGTTGAACAAATAAATCGCGCCCGTAATAGTGAGGATCAAAACAAACGGAATGCAAAACAACCCGGCATAAAAATGCCAGCGCCAGACGGTGCTGTAGCCAGGCCAACCGCGCTTCATAACATTATTCAAAGTGTTAGCCGTCGTGTTCATCGATGTAAATTCCTGCAATGATTGAATACCATTTGCCATCTTGGCGATGAACAGCGGAAGACCGCCACAATCGCCAAGCATCCGCAAACTTGCTTACGATCCTGTTACAGATTGCCCTTAATCTGCGCAATCCATGTGCGTTGTGTGTAGGGATGATAAGCATAATATTTTTCGTTATTCAGATTATCCACACCCACAGAAGCCGAGAATTGTTTGTTGACACGATAGTTAAATTTTGCATCCATCACGAAAAAACGGCTTGAACCGCCAAAAGTTTGGTCGTTGATATCGCTATTATCGAGTTCGCCATACTGTCTTCCGCTATATCGTCCAGCAAGCGTCAAATCCATTGCATCATTAGCCCGAATATTTCATGAGAGGAGGTCAGCAGAACGGCCGTGAGGCGCGTTAATACTGGTGTTCAAGACAGAATTAACGGGGTTCCGCTGATGCCAAATTGTACCGCAGTCACCGATCTTTTTCCGGGGGTTTCCCGCCGCCGTATCGAGCTGAATTTCGATGGGGGCGACATCACCGGCGATGCCGGGCTGCTCCTGTTGCGCCAGGCCGACCGCAAGCTGGGATTGCTGGAGCGAATTGCGCCGCTGCTGCCCGACAACCGCGATCCGGAACTGATCGAGCACAGCACGCTGGGGCTGCTGCGCCAGCGCGTGTACGAGATCGTGCAGGGCAACGAAGACCTCAACGACCACGGGTGCCGCCGTGTCGATCCCGCGTTGCAAACGGCGCTCGACCGCACAGAGGTTGCCGCATCGGTGCCGACGCTGTGCCGCTTCGAGCAACGCGCCACGGCTGCGCTGACCTGGAAGGTTCAGGCCGAGTTCGTGCGGCAGTTCATCGCCTCCCATTCCGCTCTGCCGGAAGAATTGATCCTCGACTTTGATGCCAGCGATGTGCCGCTGCACGGTGATCAGGAAGAGCGTTTCTTCCACGGCTACTATGACAACTACTGCTACCTGCCGCTGTACGTGTTCTGCGGCGACCAGCTGCTGGTGTCCTACCTGCGCCCCTCCAAGCTCGATGCGGCCAAGCATGCGGGCGCGATACTGAAATGGCTGACACAGCAACTGCGCGCGGCATGGTCTGATGTGCGCACCATCTTCCGGGGCGATTCCGGTTTCTGCCGCCGCAAGATACTGCGCTGGTGCGAACGCAACAGCGTGGATTATGTGGTGGGGCTGGCCAAGAACGCGCGGCTCAAAGCAATGGCGGCCCATTGGATGCAACAGGCCGAGGATGCATTTGCCGAAACCGGGGAGAAGCAGCGCATCTTCGGCCACTTCGAGTACGCGGCCAAGACCTGGAACCATCCGCGCCGCGTCATCGCCAAGGCTGAGTACACGGCATTGGGCAGCAACCCCCGCTTCATCCTGACCACGCTGGCGGGCGAGCCGCAGCACCTGTATGACCGCCTCTACTGCGCGCGCGGGGAGATGGAGAACCGCATCAAGGAATGCCAGTTGGGATTGTTCGGCACCCGGCTGTCCGGCCACCGCTTCGTGGTCAACCAGTTCCGCCTGCTGCTGGCTTCCATGGCGTATATCCTGCTGGAACGTCTACGCACCTTGGGCTTGGCGGGAACCACGCTGGCCAATGCCCAAGCCCAGACCTTGCGGGTCAAGCTGCTGAAGGTTGGTGCGATCATCATCCGCAACACCCGGCGCATCCGCTTCTTCCTCAGCAACTCATTCGTTCACCGCGAAGCCTTCCTGAAGGTCGCGCGTTATTTCGCTTTCGGATAACCCCAACAAGGTGCTTCCCGGGCACGCTGTCTCTGCCGGGGGCAGGGGGAATTGCGCCTTGCGTTCGGAAAGTATGGGGTTTCGGTGCTGTTGAACCTGAATCAGAACACTCAGAAGTCCGGCGGGTGGCATCGGTCGGCTTCGATCTGCACCCAGGAAATATGCGGGTTAGGTCGTCATTTCCACGCAACAGTTGTTATATGACAAATTACGTCAACAGTTACCCATAACAGTCAGTATCGGCAGGATTTAAAAAAACTTTAGGGTAATTTTAAAAAATATATTTTTAGCCATAAAATTTTTAATTTTTCATTGTATTTCTTGAAGCATTCTTAATTCAGCCTCCCATGCTTTAAGAGAAAATAGAATTTAATATATGGATTTAATATATTGATAATTATGATCTTTATTGGAATTCGCCAAGCTCAAACCACTTGCGCCTGCAGGTTTACTGATACAGCTGAACTAATAACTTACCTCTACAAGGTTTGATGCACGAGCCAGGCGGTTGGCATGGCTATTGCTGAATGGGCAAAGCACGCCTCAATTCTGTGCGTAAACGGAAAACCTTCAAGGAGTAACAAATGAAAAAAATTCTGACTTCCATTCTTGCAGCAGCCTTGTTTGCAATCGCTGCACCATCTGCTCAAGCAGCCTCTACTGCCCCTCAGCCGTTTAATGTAACCGCAAGCCTCGCTGCAGCTTGCACAATTACAACTCTTGGTACGCCTGCTGTGACCTTTGGACCATACACTGCGTTTCAAACCACCGCATTAACAGCAACACCCGCCACAATCGCTATCCAATGTTCACGCGGACTTTCTGCTCCAACGTTTGCATTTGACGGTGGTACGGGTGGCGGTGTGATAGCAGGGCTTAATTACACCGTATCCGCTACAGCAGGTGCTGCAACTGCAGGCACTGCTGCTACTGCCACTTCAATCGGAACAGCTGACACCCGCACCATCACCATCGCAGGCAATATGCCTGCTGCACAAGCAGGTGATTGCGCCGGCAACGCAGCTTCATGCGCCGCCTCTGTAACTGTTGTGCGCACGATTACCATCTCTTACTAAGCCAAGCTGCTCAAGGTGATAATAGATTTAACCGTAGTTTCACTTTAAATTTATAGGGAGTAACAACATGAAAAGTCTTCAATTGAAAAAACTTACAGCATCAACCATCGCAGCAGCAACCTTGTTTGTGGCGGCTGCTCCTGCCCAAGCCGTAGGAACAGTTTCAACCAATTTTAATGTTGACATTACATTAAGCCCATTATGCTCAGTCAGCACACCCGCTCCACTTGCTTTTACTTATACATCGTTCCAACCAACGGCAGCTACTGCAGCAACGCCATTTACCGTGACCTGCCCTATTGGCATTCCCTATACGGTCGGTGTTACTGCCGGTGCTACGGATAATGCCGTTCAATTGGCTTACAGCTTGGCAGTCGCAGCTCCAGTTGGCGGTGGTACCGGTACTGGCGTAGTTCAAAATTATGCAATCAGTGGCACAATCGCAAGCGGTCAAGGTGGTGCTTGCACAACTGTTCCTTGCACCAATGCTTTGGCGACAAATAACGTACAAACCATTACTGTTGCCTACTAACAACGACACGTAATTTAGGGTTGCGTTATCTCGCCACAACCCAATTGGATACGCGTGTCTCTTCTGAAACGCCCACACAACCAGCGGTTTTCGCTAGAGTTTTTTCCCTAGCGGCACTGCTGGTTTTGTGTGTACGGCCTAGTTATGCCGGGCAAGCGAATTCGCAATTCAAAGTGCTAATTAATCTGCAATCCAACTACGGAATGCCCGATGCCGGAGTATGTAGCAGCAGTTCTCGTATCGGTAATTTCGGTGAAGTAGTTACCGTTGAATGCACGACTGGAAAGGTCGTAACTTTCTCAGAGAATACCAACAAGTTACCTTGGACGGCGATGCAAGATGGCTCGTACCGTTTTCTTACTCATCTTTCTGATGAACCTGTATCGCTGGGTACGCTGGATGTTTACGCGGGTGGCGGCACAGTAACTTCGTGGCGCATCGTACGGTTAGCCAATCGGGACTATATTGAATTGATGGTAGGATGGTAAGATTCGACGATTTACACAATGAAAGCGGGCATTAAAATGAAAAAAGTCTTAGCAAAAACACTGGCAATTTTGCTTGCAACTAGCCTTGCGTTGCCCGTTTTAGCCGCGCCATTTTCTGTCACGCCAGTGCGCGTTTACATGACCCCGAAAGATAAAGCGATTGCCGTCACCGTCACCAACGAAGGCGATGAAGAGCTGGTAATGCAAGCCGACTTATACTCCTGGAAGCAAAAGGCCAACGGTGAAGATGATTTGGTACTGACCGAGGATTTATTGCTCTCCCCGCCTATCGTCAAGCTTGCCGCCAAGTCACGCCAAGTATTGCGATTGGCGCGATTACGTTCTGTGTCAGAAACCGAGCAGCTAACTTACCGTATGATTATGCGCGAAGTCCCTGAGGCAAAACCCAATAGTGGCAACTTGCAATTGCAAATTGCGATTGCGTTTTCGCTACCCGTTTTTATTACTCCTCCCAAGGCTAAATTCGTACTTAATTGCACAGCCGAAAGATCAGCAGCTGACACTATTAAAGCGATCTGCGATAACACTGGAAATGCTTACGCTCAGATTATTGACTTCGAGCTGGCCAATGCCGAAGGATTAAAGTTAGCGAGCCGTGACACGGGCGGCTACATCCTACCAAGCGTAAAACGCAATTTCGACATCAAAGCCGACAGTGCACTTGCCAACGGCAAGGCTAAACTTGCCGTTCGCCTAGACGATGGAAGTAAACAGGTCTTTGATGTAACCGTTTCCGATTAAAGGTTTAAGCGTGGGCGTTCTCCCATTCCCGCGCGTCATTCCGCTGCTGCTGGGTCTATGGGCAAGCTCGGCACTGGGGTTCAGCATATATGACACAGAATTGATGCCCAACACGGAGCCTGCAATTGATGCGACCCCAGAGGAAAATTCAACTCCAAAAGCGTTGCAATCTACGCCACTCTTCTTTACTCGAACAATAAATGGCAAGACTGCACCTGAGGAAAAAAAATCTGAGGTTATGCCGATTATCATCACGCCATTTGCTGCGAGACCCATACCCATCACGCCTGACATGCCTGTGGTATCCAAAGCCAAGGATAAGCTGCTTCCACTGGAGGTGGTAGTGAATGGTGCAAAGAGCGGTACGTGGTTGCTGCTGGAGCGCGGTGGCAATATGTATGCACCTTTCGATGCTTTCACAGAGTGGCGTGTACAACTCTCTCCCGACGCAAAGCCCATTGATTACAAATTTGACGGTCAAGCATACTGGCCGCTTTCGGCGGTGCCGGGATATAAAGTAAAAATGGATTTTGCCAGCCAGTCCGCCGAATTATTATTTTCCCCGGAAGCCTTCGCCGCAACACGAATGGTGCAAGAAAAATCCAAGCAACTGGCTGTTAGTCCCGTGTTGCCGAGTATGTTTTTAAACTACGATTTTAATTATTCAAACACCGTGCTGCGCAACTCACCGACTATCAATGACTTGGGTGTGCTGGCCGAAATAGGGGCCTCCAACGAATGGGGAGTGTTAACCAATAGCGTGACCGGGCATAATTTAACCAACAGTTCCGCCGCTGCTTCGGCACGAAGTTTGGTTCGCCTAGAGACCACTTTCACACGCGATTATCCGAATCAAAATCGCACGCTTAGAGTGGGCGATAGTGCAACACGTACCGGCATGTGGGGTCGCAATGTTTATTTTGGCGGCATTCAATATGGCAGCAATTTTGCGCTAACTCCCGGCTTCGTTAGCCAACCGATCCCTGCGTTGACTGGTGTATCAACCGCACCCTCCACGGTGCAGATGTATGTCAATAATGTGCTGCGCCAAGTGTCCAGCGTACCGACTGGGCCGTTTGCCATCGACAACTTCCCTTTGCTGGCAAATAGTGGCGATGTGAAAATGGTGGTGCGCGATATTTTGGGTCGGGAAACCGTCATCGAACAATCGTTTTTTACCAGCACGGATTTGCTGGCCAAGGGCTTGAGCGATTGGAGTGTGGAAGCAGGCAGAATGCGGCACGACTTGAGTCTGACCAGCAACAACTACAAAACCTATTTTGGCAACGGTACGTGGCGCTATGGTTACAGTGATAACTTCACGATTGAAGGACGGGCAGAGGTAACCCGCGCTACTCGCACCGCCGGTTTGGGCATTGTATCTGCCCTGCCTAAACAAGTTCTGGGTCAGGCTTCGCTGGCTATGAGTAGTGGCACCGGCAAGTCAGGCGGATTATGGTTGTTGGGCTTAGACCGCGAAGGCTTACACAACAGTGTGTCCGTTCAAGCGCAAGGCGCAACGCGCAATTTTCGTCAATTGGGGCAAGACCCCGCTATCCTTGCAACACGTTTGCAATTCGCGGGAAACTGGAATTACGCAACGGAAAACTCCGGTTCATTTGGCATGGGTTTAGCCACGCTCAGCCGATATGACGACACGCGCATCACTACTGTGTCGGGCAATTATTCCACACGCATCGGTGAACAAAACAATTTGAGCTTTACCGCCAGCCGCGCCATCAATGGCATTGACGGCACATCTATCGGCGTATTTTTTACCATGCCATTGGGCAACAACAAAATCATCAGCTCATCCGCCAACAGTCGTGGAGGAAAGCAAGACTTTTACGTCTCCGCCCTGAAAAACCCCAACAATGATGAAAACCTCGGCTGGCGCGCTTTGGCAGGTCACCAGCAAGGTCAAGTCCGTGCTGAAAGCGGCTTGTACTACACAGGACGTTACGGCAAAACCACAGGCGACGTGAGTGTTTCGCCCAATCAAACTGCACTGCGACTTGGCGCGAGTGGTGGCTTGGTATTCGCTGACAAAAATTTATTTGCCACACAGCGCGTCGATCAAAGTTATGCCATCACCGAAGTGGCTGGCTATAAAAATATCGGCATCGGCTTGGGCAGTAATGTGTTGACGCACACCAATGCGCGTGGCGTGGCATTAATTCCGCGCTTGATACCCTACCAAAGCAATTCCATCCGGCTTGACCCTAGCGACCTGCCAATCAGTGCGGAAATCGATAGCATTGAAGAGACTGCTGTGCCTGCCTGGCGTAGCGCAGTAAAGATTATTTTCCCGGTGCGCGGTGGTCGCGCAGCGTTGTTGAAAATTATCTTTGATGATGGCGATGTTGCCCCTGCTGGCGCGACAGTTAAAATTGAAGGGGAGACCCAAGAGTTTTATGTGGCGCGACGCGGCGAAGCTTTTGTCACAGGACTGTTGCCCAATAACGTGGTGCTACTAAATTGGAACGGCCAACTGTGTAAATTTAACGTCACGCTTCCACCCGAATCGCCTGACGAAATTGTCCGCCTAGGTTCGCTGCTCTGCAAAGGAATCACACGATGAATGCCAAATTATTTCCAGCAAAAACTGTTGTATGGCTGGGCTTGTTATTTTCGGTATTATTTATTCACGTCAGCCAAGCTGCCGTATTTTGTAGTGTTACCTCACCGGGATTTTCCACTGCTTACGTCACTGCTAATACCGCTAGCAACGTTACCGCAACTTCCTTTTCGGTCACTTGCACTAAAGATGCTGCGGGTCGCCGTGCCACTTCGACCGTAAGTTACCAAGTAACCGCTGGCAACGGATTACAACCAACCGGCACGCAAAATCGCGCTAAAAAACTTACCGGCTTTCTTAATTATTCTGTTTCAACAGTACCGACGTGTGCCACAGCATGGAAGGGTACAACCCGCCTGCCAACCATTGCCGCATCGTTCGTCATGGCAATCAATACAACGGTTACCAACACTTACACCTTCTACGGTTGCATCCCACCGTTACAAGTGGCGACTGCGCCATTGGGGAACTATACCGACACCGTTACTATGACCATTGCCCGCCCTGGTGGCGGTGGCGGCGGAGGTCGAAATCGAGTGACCTTCACTAACGGCACGTTCCCTGTCAATATCGTCGCACCTGCTACTTGCACACTCACCACACCACCAACAAACCTAGCATTTTCTTACACTGCATTCCGCTCCACTGCCGCATTGGCCAGCACCACTTTTGGCGTAACGTGCAGCACATTTTTGCCTTACACAATGGTGCTCGATGCCACCGTCGGCGTGGTGACGGGACTCAATTACACTTTGGCACTGAACACAGTCGCGACAGGCGGAACAAGCCCACTTGCCAGCGTTGGAACGGGTGTCGCGCAAAGCTTTTTCGTCAACGGCAGCATGACTGCAGGTCAAGCAGGGACATGTGCCTCAACCGCAGCAGTCTGCACCGGAACGCAAATCAGAACGCTGACTATCACCTACTAAACCCAATCAAATTATCGCAACCAGCACATTTATCCCCGTAAATTTCACGTAGAACAAAACTTGGACTCATCAAGAATAATTCGCGTAGTCGCTTTATTTGAGGCTGCCAAAGGCACACTAGTAATGTTGGCTGGCGTGAGTGCACTTTCCCTAATTCATCACGACGTTCAATACTATGCGGAACAACTAGTTGGTCATTTACATCTCAATCCCGCAAAGCATTATCCGCAGATTTCTATTGAAGCCATCACACATCTGACTGATTGCGCATTTTTCGCATCTCGCGGGATGCTGACACGCTCCAACCCCCACCTCTATCAGCTTGCGCTCTTGCGGAGTCAGCCGATGCCTTCAGCGGGAAATATATCTTCGAACCTCGTTATGCGTGTCATTTCTATTTTGCATCGTTGAATGGTCTCCGATTCGTGTTAAGCCAGCAACATTTTGCTACACATTATCCCGTCTATGAAATCCTTTTGTTACACCTCGGTTTCATGCTGCGCACCAACAGTTCTATTATTTTTTCTGTGTACCCAACATTACTTTTTTTTGCGCTGCGAGTGAAAGTTCATCACTTCGGACATTTTCTGGAGCAAGCGGCGGATTTGTCTTTTCTGCTGGCACTTACCAGTATGGTCGGATCAGGCTTCATCATGGTTTATGCCATCTGGTAAGCACATCTTCTATAATCAAACCACTCCACACGTCTGGCAAAATCATGATCTACAACTTAATACGCTCTGCACTCTGCGCCCCGTTATTGGCTTGGGGTTGTGTTGCAGCAGCATCTGATCCATTCAACACCGAAGCAATACTGCCGCATCAACCCGGCTTGCGTTTACCTGGTTCAGTGAATGACCCTTGTGATACAAAATCTGAAACACAACTGGATCCACTTAATCTTCTGGAAGTGGTCAATCTCGCGCTATGTAACAATCCGCAAACCCATGCAGTGTGGGCGAGTTCGCGTGTGCAAGCCGCGCAGGTTGGCGTGAGTGAAGCCAATTATTTACCCAGTCTGGCATTGAATGTCGCTGACAATCACAATTTATCAGGCAGTACGTCTGGCACAAATCAGCGCAGTGTAGGGTTAACACTTTCTTACCTGCTCTATGATTTCGGCTCGCGTTCAGCCAATTTGGAGAATGCCCGCCAGTTACTCGCGGCTGCGAGTGCCACGCAAGATAATATGGTGCAATCGTTATTTCTTGCCTCTGTACAAGCGTATTACCAAACTCAAGCTACACAAGCCGCGCTGGATGCCGCAACCGAATCAGAACGTTCCGCCAAGGAAAGTTTAGCCGCTGCCGAGGCACGTTATAAAACAGGTAGCGCAACACCCGCCGATAAACTGCAAGCACAAACTGCCTATTCGCAAGCCACGTTGAACCGAATTACCGCTTATGGCAGCTTGAAAAATGCGCAAGGTACCCTCGCCAATATCTTGGGGCGGGACGCTAATTTTCCTGTGGCATTAGAACCTGCGAACACGACAGCAATACCAAATAATTTCGAGAACGATGTCAACACATTGATTGCAACCGCGCGTCAACATCGCCCCGATTTGCAAGCTGCGGCTGCGCAAGTAAAAGCAGCTGAAGCCAGCGTGGATGCGGCGCGTGCGGCAGGATTACCAACCATTTCCTTGTCCGCAGTTGCCAACCAACTCAATAGTACGAGCCTCAATTCACACGGTTCATCAGTGGGCATCAATTTGAGCGTGCCAATTTTTTCCGGCTACGCACCTACTTATCGGGTGCGTGCAGCCGAAGCACAAGTTGAAGTCAAGAATAATCAGTTTGAGCAACTGCGTTTGCAAGTCGCGCTGGATGTTTGGATGGCTTATCAAAACCTCGCCACCGCAACGCAATCTTTGCGCACCACTGCTGACTTGCTGAATAGCGCGGAACAATCCGAACGGGTCGCACTGGGTCGCTACAAGGCAGGCGTGGGCAGCATATTGGATGAGCTAACGGCGCAAAGTGCTTTAGCCAATGCACGTCAGCAACGTATTCAATCCACGTTTAATTGGAATATCAGTCGTGCAACACTCGCCCAAACCTTGGGTGGTTTGGATGCGGATTTACTGAAAACTTTGTCAGCTAACAACCCAACACAATAAGAAAATCGTTATGAAAAATTTATTTCGCTCCTGGATATTTTGGTTAATTGCCTGTTTGGCATTCACCACGGCTGGTTATTTCGCTTACCAACAAGCCAACAAAATCCCACTCGATCAACAATATCGTTTGCAAGCCGTTGAGCAAGGTGATTTGCGCCAAACCGTTTCGGCTAACGGCACAATCAATCCTGTGTCTTTGATCAGCGTGGGAACGCAAGTTTCCGGCACGGTGAAAAAACTTTACGTCAATTTCAACAGCAAAGTCAGCAAGGGACAAGTGCTGCTAGAGCTTGATGATGCGCTGCTTTCCGCGCAACAAAAACAAAGCCTCGCCAACGTGCAAAATGCCACTGCCACGCTGGAACTGGCGACTGCCAATGAAGCACGCCTGCGTAATTTATTCACTCAGGATTATGTGTCACATCAGGAACTGGATACCGCTGTGCAAGCCAAAAAATCTGCCGAAGCACAGTTGAAATCGACGCAAGCCAGCGTGGAAAAAGATCGAGTCAACCTCGCTTATACGGTAATACGTTCACCCGTGTCCGGTGTGGTGATTGATCGCTCGGTGGATGTTGGGCAAACCGTTGCAGCGAGTTTACAAACTCCGACGTTATTCAAAATCGCGCAAGATTTATCCAAGATGCAAATTGATGCAAACTTTGCCGAAGCCGACATCGGCAATATCAAAATTGGCCAACTCGTGCGTTTCACCGTGGACGCATTTCCCAATAAGAATTTCAAAGGCGTGGTGAATCTGGTGCGCTTGAACCCCACTACCGTTTCCAACGTGGTGACTTACGATGTGGTCATCAATGTCGATAACCCTGATCAGCTCTTGCTGCCTGGCATGACGGCATATGTGAACATCGCTGTAGCGGAACACAAAGATGTGTTGATCGTGCCGAATGCCGCGTTGCGTTTTAAGCCTGCCAATGCCGATAACGGCAAAAATGGCGACGCTAAAAAACCAAACGGCAATCGCGCGGGAGGTGAAAAAACGGGGGATGGCGCAAAGCCAAAACGCGATGGCTACTCTGGAAAAGTATATGTGCTGCGCAATACCGAGCTAGTGCCAATCAATGTATCACTCGGTATCACCGATAGCCGCAATACCGAAATCGTGAGTGGAGAGCTCAAGGTAGGTGACCAATTGGTACTCGGCGAAGCAAAAGCTGACAGTAAACCGAAAGCGAGTAACTCACCGCCGATGAGAATGTTCTGATGAGCCACGCGGTTATCCAAGTCGAAAACCTGAATAAATCCTACCAAACGTCGGCGGGACTTTTTCCTGCTTTGAAGGACGTTAGACTCACGATAGAAACGGGTGAGTTCGTTGCCATCATGGGGCAATCCGGTTCGGGTAAGTCCACCTTTATGAACATCCTCGGCTGTTTGGATAGCGCGACGCAAGGTCGTTATGTGCTGGATGGCCGCAGCGTTGCCGATCTAAACAAAGATGAGTTGGCGTTGTTGCGTAACCGCACCATCGGCTTTGTATTTCAGGGATTCAATCTGCTGCAACGCATGTCGCTGCTGGATAACGTTGCATTGCCGCTAATTTACTGCGGTGTGGCACATCACGAACGTCAACAACGGGCACTCGACATGCTCACCAAAGTTGGACTGGAAAGCAAAGCCAATTCGCTGCCCAACCAAATTTCCGGCGGGCAGCAACAACGCGTGGCGATTGCCCGCGCCTTGGTCAATCGGCCCAGCTTGATTCTGGCCGATGAACCGACGGGCAACCTCGACAGCCACACCAGCGCAGAGGTCATGCAATTGTTTGCCGCACTCAACCAGGAAGGCATCACCATCGTACTGGTAACTCATGAACCTGATATTGCGCAATATGCCAAACGCCAGGTGCGTTTTTTTGACGGAAAAATTGTCAGTGACCAAGCCACGCAACCTACAGGAGTCGTCACATGATGCTCATTATGCTCGGTGAGGCCTGGCGTGCCATGGGGGCAAACCGTTTACGCACCTTACTGACCATGCTCGGCATGGTGATTGGCGTGGGTGCGGTGGTGCTGATGATGGCGGTTGGGCAAGGTGCGCAGTACGCCATCAAGCAAACCATTGCGGCGATGGGTAGCAATTTGTTCGTGCTGTTGTCGGGTAGCAGTACCGCAGGCGGCGTGCGTTCGGGGGGTGGGGGCAGCCCTACCCTAACCGCTAGCGATGCCGAGGCGATTGCTGAACTCCCCGGCGTGCAATCCGTTGCGCCTATCCATCCCGGCAGCGCGCAAATCGTTTACGGACCGAACAACTGGAACACCGCCATCATTGGCAGTACGCCCAGTTATTTGGATGCGCGCTCATGGCCGATTAGCTCTGGTACGGTGTTTACAAACTCAGATGTGCGCTCTGCCACACGCGTTGCACTCATCGGTAAAACCGCCGCGCAAAATTTATTCGGGGATGAGGATCCTGTCGGCAAAACCATCCGCATTCGGCAAAGCCCGTTTGTTGTTCTCGGCACGCTCGCTGCAAAAGGTCAAGGCATGGATGGGCGCGACCAGGATGACACTATCATCATCCCGCTCACCACCGCGCAACGCCAAGTGTTTGGCACACAATTCCCCGGTTCGGTGCGGATGATTATGGTGCAAGCAGCCACACAAGAAATGATGCCTGCCGTGGAGAAATCAATAAGTGAATTACTCCGCCAACGCCACCGCATCCGCGATGGTATGGACAATGATTTCTCGCTACGCAATTTGACTGCCGCCGCTGACTCCGCCGAAGAAAGTACCCGCGTGATGTCCATGCTGCTCGGCGCAATCGCATCGGTCTCATTACTGGTCGGCGGTATCGGCATTATGAACATCATGCTGGTTTCCGTGACCGAACGCACACGTGAGATCGGCATACGCATGGCGATAGGTGCTCGACAGAAGGACATCCTCATGCAATTCTTGCTCGAGGCCATTGTCATTTCAGTGCTCGGTTGCTTGATAGGATTGCTATTAGGCATAGGCGGCGCACTACTTACGGAATCTTTAACCGGAACAGTTGTCATTGTGTCCGCGAACTCAATTTTAGTGGCATTTAGCGTGGCTGCAACAGTAGGCATTTTCTTCGGTTATTATCCCGCCCGTAAAGCTGCACAACTTGATCCGATAGAGGCTTTGCGATACCAATAATCACTTTAACGCTATGCTCCCAATGAAAACCTCAGCCATTAGACAATTTTTTCTAACTATCCCCGTCTTAACGATACTACTTATAGCTCGTCCCGCCTCTGCAGGTAATACACCATTAGAAATTTCTGAACGTATCTCTAACGGCGACCCCATTGCCGGCAAAGAAAAATCAACCCTATGCCAAGGTTGCCATGGAGAATTTGGTGTCAGCATCATGCCAGAAGTTCCCAGCCTAGCAGGACAATGGGGGGCATACCTCATGCGTCAACTTAGGGATTTTTCAATAGGTTCACGTAGCGATCCAATCATGTCCGATATGGCCGCAACAGTAACAAGCTATGAAGATGCATTTGACATAACTTCTTATTTTGCCAGCCAAAATCAGATGACTTCAACTGATCAGCACAAAAATGAGGGGGGAAAAAGGTTGTACATCATCTACCGTTGTATCAGCTGTCATGGTGAAGACGGCAGGGGTCGCCCACAAAACAACCCCATGTTTCCCGTCATTGGCGGCCAACAAAAAGCATATTTAATCAAGCAACTTGATGATTTTAGAGTCGGTCTGCGGGAGACTGACATGTCAGGAACCATGCCTATTCTAGCCAAACGTATGAGTGCGGCCGAAACCGACGCAGTGGCAGATTATTTATCCGGGCTTTGATTTGGTTCTTAGTAGGTGCGCACCCAAACATTGACGCGAAAGGCAATATAAGAAACAATCGCGTCAGGTTGTGTCACCCCACGAGAATCGGAATATGTTGTTTTATCTAAAAAAAATACATCTTTTATCGGCAGTAATAGCCATTTTAATAATAGCTCCCGCCGCTTTTGCCGGTGATACCCCGCTAGAGATAAACGAGCGAATTTCCAACGGTGACCCTATCGCAGGCAAAGAAAAATCGACATTATGCCAAGGCTGCCATGGTGAGACTGGTATCAGCATTATGCCAACGATTCCAAATCTCGCAGGACAATGGGGTCCCTATATCATGCGAGAACTCCGTGACTTTTGGATTGGCTCACGATCCGACCCCATCATGACTGACATGGCTGGAACGGTAACCAGCCAACAAGACGCATTTGATATTTCCGCTTACTTTGCGAGTCAACCCCAGATGGCCTACGACCCCATCCCGCAATTAAATGAAAAAGGAAAGAGGTTGTACATTATTTATCGTTGTATCAGCTGTCACGGTGAAGATGGTCAAGGTCGCCCGCAAAACAACCCTATTTTCCCTGTCATAGGAGGTCAACACAAAGAGTACCTGATTAAACAACTTGATGATTTTAGGACAGGCCTCAGAACAACAGACATGTCCGGGACAATGCCTATCCTCGCCAAGCGCATGAGCGCAGCAGAAACTGATGCGATAGCTGAATATTTATGCTGCAGACCAACACCTGTTCCTGTTATTGCCGAAATCGAAGTGCCCAAGATTGAAACAACTGTTACTTCAGCCATCCCTGAAATTTGGAAGACCTTACTTTCGGATAAACCCATTATGATTGAGGGTACGAATTTTGTAACCAATTCCGCCAAGCTAAAAATTATTGCCTATCAGCAATTAAATGGCGTAGTGGAATTCGCCAAAACCTACTCTGAGCCTGTCATCAATGTGATCGGACATACCGATAGCACTGGCACTGTAAAACATAATGAAAAACTTTCCTTAGCCCGTGCCGAATCCGTTAAAGCTTATTTGGTTAAACAGGGAATTGCTGCAGATCGAATCATTGCCAAGGGTGAGGCAGCAAATAGTCCGGTTGCTGATAACAAAACCATCAGTGGACGCGCCAAAAACCGTCGTGTAGAAATTCGCACTGCTATCAAAGAAGAAACCAAAGTCTTGGTTACACAATAACAACGGCTGCTTCATCTGGCGTGTGCTATGCTCCGCGCCAGTTTTTAACCAGATTATCACCATGTCCGTTTCCATAAAGACCACCCAAGAAGTCGAAAAAATGCGTGTCGCAGGGCGCTTGACCAGCGAAGTGTTGGATTACATCGGGCCATATGTCAAAGCGGGAGTCACCACCAACGAGCTGGATGAACTTTGCCATGATTTAATCGTGAATGTACAACATGGCATCCCCGCCCCGCTGAATTACGCACCATCGGGTCACAATCCCTATCCCAAGTCGATTTGCACTTCGATTAACCATCAAATCTGCCATGGTGTTCCGAGTGACAAAGCACTCAAAAACGGCGACATTGTTAATCTCGACATTACCGTCATCAAAGACGGTTATCACGGCGATAGCAGCCGCATGTTCTTTGTGGGCGAACCCTCAATACAAGCTAAACGCTTATGTGACATAACTTACCAATCACTGTGGCGCGGCATACGTGTCGTCAAAGCCGGTGCGTATTTGGGCGACATCGGCCATGCCATTCAAAGTTTTGTCGAGCCGTTAGGCTATAGCGTGGTGCGCGAATTTTGCGGGCATGGCATAGGAGCGCGCTTTCATGAAGAGCCTCAAGTGTTGCACTACGGCAAACCTAAAACAGGAATGCGTCTCGAATCAGGCATGGTATTCACCATTGAGCCTATGATTAACGCGGGTAAAAAAGACATCAAACAATTGGGGGACGGATGGACAATAGTCACCAAAGACCACAGCCTCTCCGCGCAATACGAACATACCCTGCTCGTCACCGATACTGGCTTTGAGGTATTGACCGTTTCCGATGGCTGCCCTCCCCCACCAAACGCCTAGCCCGATTATCACGCTGCGTAAATCCTTACACAGCGACCGATTAGACCTCGAGCAAAAATATTTACAGCACGGTTCAGCTTCGCGCTTACTTAAAGCGCATAGCAGCCTCATCGACCAATATTTACAGCGGGTCTGGCAACAACTCAATATGCCAGGTTACATATCACTGGTGGCAGTAGGCGGTTACGGTCGCAATGAGCTTTACCCCAAGTCTGATATTGATTTGCTGATCCTGTTGGATGCGCAACCTGATGCGGATCTCCAACAAAAGTTACATGACCTGATTAGCCAACTATGGGATATCGGCATGGAAGTCGGCCACAGCATGCGTACTGTTGAGCAATGCGTGACCGAATCGACCGACATCACCGTACAAACCAATTTATTAGAAGCACGTTTAGTCTGCGGCAATGTGAAGTTGTTCGACAAATTGAATCATGCGATACAAAAGCATTTAAATGTTTGCGAATTTTTTCTAGCAAAACAACAAGAACAGCAACAACGCCACAAACGATTTATCGATGCCGATTTCAACCTTGAGCCTAACCTTAAAGAAAGCCCGGGCGGATTGCGTGATTTGCAAACCATCACGTGGATCAGCCGCGCAGCTGGGCTGGGGACAAAATGGTCTGAACTTGCTCAAGCAGGCTTAATTAGCCTCGCGGAAGCACGCCAAATTGCACGGCACGATACCTTGCTGCAAACTTTGCGCATTCGCTTGCACTACCTTGCCAAACGACGTGAAGACCGCTTAATGTTCGAGTTTCAAACACCCCTTGCCGAACAAATGCACATCACCGCTTCGGACAATAGACGCGCCAGCGAACACTTGATGCAACGGTACTACCAGACGCGACGCGTGGTCAGCCAATACAATACTATTTTATTGCAAACTTTCCGTGATCACTTATTCAAAGAAACGCCCCCACACCATTTTTTAAATGAACGCTTCAAAGTCATCGGTTCATTGCTGGAAATTCGCCACGATGATTTATTTGAACAAACCCCCGCAGCCATTTTTGAATTATTTTTGCTCATGGAACAACACCCGGAGCTGATTGATCTGAGTGCAAAAACCCTGCGTGCACTCAGACGTGCACAGCAACATATCAACCCGGCCTTTCGCCGTGACCCGCAAAACCGAGCGCACTTCATAGAGATTCTGCGCCAACCCCAAGGGGTGCTGCACGCACTGCGACGCATGAATCAATATGGCATTCTGGGTCGCTACATTCCCGCTTTCGGTCGCATCGTCGGGCAGATGCAGCATGATTTGTTTCATGTTTACACAGTCGACGAACACATTCTTATGGTGGTGCGCAACCTGCGCCGTTTCGCGGTGCCGGAATTCGCACACGAAATGCCGTTGTGCAGCACGCTACTGAATGAATTTGCGCGCCCGGAGGTGTTATACATCGCCGGATTATTTCACGACATTGCAAAAGGACGCGGTGGCGATCATTCGCAATTGGGTAAAAAAGATGCGCGTGAATTCTGCAAAAAACACCAGCTTAGTAGTGATGATACTGAATTGGTCGTTTGGCTGGTCGAACAACATTTGGGTATGTCAGCCACGGCACAAAAACAAGATTTGTCCGACCCCGATGTCATTGCGGCCTTTGCCACCAAAATAAAAAATGAGCGCTATCTAATCGCTCTGTATCTGTTAACCGTAGCCGATATCCGTGGCACAAGCCCAAAAGTTTGGAACGCTTGGAAAGCCAAACTTATCGAAGATTTGTTCCGTTTCACACGCCGTTATTTAAAAGACGGGAAATCCGCCGATCATCTGAACGAAATTCGCCAGCATGCCGCCAACACCCTGAACCTATACGCGTTGCCCGAGAATACCTATCAGCTGATGTGGGCGCAATTGGACGATCATTATTTTATGGATCACGAGGCTCAAGAAATCGCCTGGCATACCCGCTTGCTGGCATTCAAAGTTAACACCACCACGCCGATTGTAAAATCTCGTTTAAGCCGCGTAGGTGAAGGCTTGCAAGTATTGGTTTATTGCCCGGACCAGCGCGGTTTATTCGCGCGCATCTGTGACTTCTTTTCGCGCATGAATTACACCATCGTCGAAGCGAAAATTCACACCACACAACATGGTTACGCGATCAACAGCTTTCAAATATTGGAAGCCGTGCGGGGCAAAACTGCCTATCGTGACAGCATGACTTACATCGAACATGAATTGACCATGCAAATTACGCAAGACAAACCCATCACCCTTGCTGCAACAGGTCGGGTCAGTCGCCAACTTAAATATTTTCCTATTAGTGCCGAAGTCACGATCAAAACTGACCATAAAGGTATGTATCTGCTTTCACTGATTGCCGGTGACCGGCCCGGATTGTTAGCTCAAGTTGCACAGAATTTCGATCAACATGACATTCGCTTGCATCGGGCAAAAATCAACACACTGGGCAGTCGGGTCGAAGATGTGTTCTGGGTAAGCGGCGCATTGCTGGATGACATTGAACACAGCAAGAAATTCATTCATAAATTGGAGACCAACATTAGTAAAACTACCTGAACGAACCAAGGTGCTGAAACGCACTCCAACCGGGGCGTATGCTAACATCCAAGTCGCCATTAACTCATCCAATTCACTTATGATAAAAGTCAGTTTTCGCACCGTTCTCGCCGTTGCACACGATGCAATTGCCGCGATTTTGGCATGGAGCTTTGCCTATTTACTGCGCTTCAATTTTGATGTTCCCGCCAATTTTTCTGCTGAGATGCTGGAGACATTGGCTTGGGTCGTACCATTGGAAATGCTGGTATTTTGGCAATTCAGGCTGTACCAGGGAATATGGCGGTACGCCAGCACAGCGGACTTGCGTCGAATTTTCTTGGCGGTCGTGTTATCCGCCACAGGGATTTCTTTACTGTTCTTGATGTTGCAATTCAACTTTGTTGTACCCCGAACAGTATTGGTACTCAACCCTATGTTGCTCATGCTAATGATGGGCGGCAGCCGTTTTATCTATCGGCTATGGAAAGAAAAAGGACTGATTGGCGGCATGAGATTAAACAGCGAACCGGTATTAGTACTGGGTGCGGGCGATGCAGCCGTGAGCCTTGCCAAAGAATTAGCCAAAAACAGTCGATGGCAATTGGCGGGATTCTTGGATGACAACAGCGAAAGCCATGGAAGAACACTCAATGGCATTCATGTATTGGGCGACCTGCACAGCTTGCCAAAATGGGTTGAGCGACTCTCAATTAAGCAAGTTATCATCGCCATGCCTTCCAGCTCGCACCAACAGCGCAAGCGAGCAATCCAGATTTGCAATGACGCAAACGTTAAAGCACTCACCGTCCCTTCATTCGATGATTTAATCACTGGCAAAGTGGCTGTTTCTCAACTGCGTGCAATTGAGTTGGATGATTTGCTGGGACGTGACCCGGTGGTGTTGGATACCGCAGGTTTACATGCGTTTTTAACGAATAAAGTGGTGATGGTAACGGGAGCAGGCGGCTCAATAGGGTCTGAGCTATGTCGCCAGATCGCTCGCTTTGCACCTGCCAAGCTAATGCTGTTTGAACAAAGTGAATTCGCCCTTTACACCATTGAGCAAGAACTGAAATCAACTTTTCCCGGTCTCGATTTTGTTTGCCTGGTCGGTGATGTGCGCGACGCGGCGCGTGTTGCCGAAGTGTTGCAACGCCATCAACCCTCCACGCTGTTCCATGCCGCCGCGTACAAACATGTGCCGATGATGGAACAACACAATGCCTGGCAAGCCATACGCAACAATGTGCTCGGCACATGGACGATTGCACGTGCTGCTCAACAATATGGCGTGGCAAAATTTGTGATGATTTCTACCGACAAAGCGGTGAATCCAACCAACGTCATGGGCGCAAGTAAGCGGCTTGCGGAATTAGTCTGCCAAACACTACAACCCTCCGGCAGCACACGCTTTGTCATGGTGCGCTTCGGCAACGTATTGGGCAGTACGGGTAGTGTCATTCCCAAGTTTCGTGCACAAATCGCCCAAGGCGGTCCCATCACCGTGACTGATCCAGAAATAACCCGCTACTTCATGTCGATTCCCGAAGCCGCACAATTAGTGTTACAGGCGGGGCTAATGGGACATGGTGGCGAAATTTTTGTGTTGGACATGGGACAGCCAGTCAAAATTATTGATCTAGCCAAAGATTTAATTCGTTTGTCCGGCTTGACTGAGGAAGACATTAAAATAGAATTTAGCGGATTGCGCCCCGGTGAAAAACTCTACGAAGAATTATTGGCGGACAACGAACATACCCTGCCGACACCGCATCCCAAGCTAAGCATCGCCAAAGCTCAATTAGCTGATGAAGCATGGCTCAAAAAATTGCTCGAATGGTCTGCAATAACATCTATGCCTGATGAGGAAGTTCGAACTGCGCTGAAAAATTGGCTGCCAGAATACCAGCCCACGCCTTAACCACCACTAGCGCTTGCGGTGACGCATCTTGGAATAATAAAAACCAAACAACGCGATAAAACTACTCAACACAATGATCGTAGGCGTGTGTAACAAATAAAAAGTAACACCTATCGTCACCAATACGGCTTGCGCCAAGGCAGCAACTAGCACCGCGCGTCCCGCCGAAAATCCGCGCATTTCCAACACGTGATGCAGATGCGTACGATCCGCTTTGAAGGGTGATTTTTTCGAGCGCATACGACGAAACATCACAGCAAGTGTATCAATCAACGGTAAGCCAAATATCCAAAAAATCACGCCAGGGTCGCTAGCCTGTTGACAGGTTTTTGCCATAAACCACCCCATCACCAATCCCAACCACATACTGCCCGCGTCACCCATGAACACCCATGCACGCTTAACAAAAATGCGGGAGTTAAACATCAGAAAACCAGCCAATGCACCCAACAATGCAAGGGGTAAATCTAACGGCACATTTAACGCACCCATACTGCACAAAATGGCCACGCCTAGGGTAGTGATAAATGCCATACTGCCCGCCATACCATCCGCGCCATCTATCATGTTCATCGCGTTAATCCCGCCGACAAATGCAAGCAAACTTAACGGTATCGCCAGCAAACCCAAATTGATTTGAATACCAAAAACCGAGCCAATATGTGTCACCGCACCTTGCGCTCCCAGTATCACAATCAACGCCAACGTCACTTGCGTCATTAACCGAAAATTAACTGGCAAATTGTGTTTATCGTCGTATATACCCAATGCCAGCAAAGCACCTGCACACGCCAATAAAACAACTTGCGAGGGCATCATTTGCAAGCCAAACTGAACCGCCAACAGCAATGCGCCAAACATCGCAATACCACCCACAGTGGGCGTTGGGTGGGCGTGTTGTTTACGTTCATCGGGATGATCCAACATCCCCCAACCACGAGCCATTTTTCTCAACAGCAAAACCAACACCACACACGTCATCGATGAAACAAAAAAAATCAGCATTTATCGCTTTCTTCTTAAGAATTTTTCCCGCGTTTCAATATTGGCTTGCGTAAAATATTCGTCAAGCCACCAACCGTGAAAGCCAATTCGCCGCATCTGTGATCGCTACCCCGTTGCGAAATTCTTCCTGCCGCAGGTTATAAACAATCTGCACAGCGTCAACACCTGCAAACTGTTCTTTGAACCGAGCCAAAGCACGGTTAGGCCTATTGTCACCCAACTTACATTCAATCAATTGCTTTAGCTCTCCCGCCTCACTAAATGCGAAATCCACTTCCGCGCCATCCTTGGTGCGGATGTAATGCAGCCCTACTTCCCGACCCGCACTGTCCTGTAAAAAATGCGCCTGCTTCAACAACATCCCTGCCACCGCATTCTCCAAACGCACCCCCTGATCGCCACGCACCAAACCCGTATCAAAAAAATATATTTTCGGCGTTTGTAGAATTGCTCGACCAACATTGCGATGCCACGGATGCACCGTAAAGACGATGAACAATGCCTGCAAAATATCCAGATAACGTTTTAAGGTGGCGGGGGCGACAGCCAGATCGCGGGCAATCGAGGCCAATGATAACGGCGACCCCACGCGTTCGCGCAACAGCTCGACAAACAGCCGCATCGTATTGATTTCATGCAAGCGCGAAAACTCCAACACGTCCTCGCGGATCAGATCAGTGAAATATTGCGCCCGCCAACGGTTAGCCTGCATTGAGTTGGCAGCCAAACAGGGCTCCGGGAATCCCCCTCGCTCCAGTAAATGATCGAGTGCTGTGGCAGGATCAACCCCCTGCTGTTCGCACCACTCACGCACTGAAATGGGATGTAATCTAAAAGCAAAATATCGACCCGCCAATGAATCACCCGCTTGGCGAAAGGTCTCCATACGGGCACTACCCGTCACTAATAACGCCTGCCCCGCCGAGCGACCATCCGCCGCCCCTTTGAGCCAAGCTTTCCAATCCGGCATCTTGTGAATCTCATCCATCACCAGCAACCCGGCACGAGGATTCCACGACTGCCGCTGCAACACCACACGATCCGCAAACACATCCCAATTCAAATACTGGGCAGTGCTGAAAGACGGCATCAATTGTTTGCTCAACGTGGTTTTCCCCACTTGACGGGGACCGATCAACACCACCATTTTGGTAGCAAGATCGTTCAGGACAAGATCATCGAGGTAACGCTTCATGCGTAAAGTATACAATAAATGCAAAAAAGTCGCGACTTTATTAAAAAGCTATAATTAAAAGTCGTATTTAACACAATCCACTGTACCGCCAAGTATTATGCTGTCACCAATGAATGGCTAGCGAAACACCGAATAAGTCCAAAACTATGGTTCGATACATTTTCCGTTCGTCCTGATAACCAGCGACTTGCCAACTTGTTAGCTTAGTCGAATGGCTAGTTGTTTTTATCAGTGCCGCGCGTAGCGCAGTGTATCGAAGGTGCGAACGGAAAACACTCACCACGAACGGACTTATTCGGTGTTTCCCTAGTTGTTTCATCAGACTTGCCGAAGCAATCCAGCGTACATGGCGGGGGTTTATATTGATTCGGCATCAATAAGCTGTCAAAGAGCGACAGCTAAGTCGCTGGTTATCACGCCGAATAAGGTCAAAGCTTCACCCTGCCAAATCGATAGTGTCCAACCCCTCATGCCCTATCAACCCAATTTTCAACCGGCATTAGCAAAAACTCATCCACGCCAATCCCATCACCACCCACCAATAACAACCGGTCTGGCTTAAATGCTTCATTAAATGCCTGCATACCCGGCAGCACATCCTGCGCGCGACCACTCTTCACTTCGATTGAAATCAGCTTGCGTCCGGCACGCACCACAAAATCAACCTCCCGATTGCGTTCTCGCCAATAAAACAATTCACACTTACCGGCTGCCGCTGCATTAGCCAAATGCGCACCCACGGCAGACTCGGTAAGCCGCCCCCAATGTTCCCGATCTGCCTGAGCCTCCTCAAAACGATAACCTGACATCGCTGAGAATAAAGCCGTATCAAGCACCTGCAACTTGGGGCTGGAGCCTCGGCTGCGCACCACCTCACCTGCATACTTTGGAATACCCGTCAACATTCCAGCTGCGCTTAACAATTCCAAATAGTGCACCAGCGTGGTGGTATTTCCCGCGTCCTGCAACTGCCCGATCATCTTGGTGTATGAAAGAATCTGGCCGGAGTATCGGCATCCCAATTCAAACATCCGACGCAGCAAAGCGGGCTTATCCACGCGCGACATGAGCAGCACATCGCGTGACAGCGTGGTTTCAATCAACGAATCGCGCACATAACGCACCCAACGATCATGATCTCCAACCAGCGATGCCGCACCGGGATAACCACCATAAAAAATGCTTTGCTGTACAGACCACCCGAATGCCTCATTCATCTCGCGAGCAGACCAGTGCGGCAGATGCAATACCTCAAACCGCCCGGCGAGACTTTCGGAAAGGCCGCGCTGAATCAACAAAGGAGCCGAACCCAACAAAACAACCTTGAGTGCAACCTTTTTGCGCGTATCTTCATCCCACAAACGCTTGACCGCCTCAGACCAATTGGGGATTTTCTGAACCTCATCCAGAACCAGAATCCCCCCCGCACTTTCAAGCTTTATCCTTGCGATCTCCCACTGCTGGGCGATCCATTCTTGCCCGCGCAGCGTGGGTTCATCCGCACTTGAAAACTGGACAGGCAGACCGATACCCTCACACACTTGCTGCACCAAGGTGGTTTTACCCACTTGGCGCGACCCGGCCACCACCTGTATGAAGCGATGCGGCTCTGCCAGCCGATTGAAAAGTATTTGAAATTGTTGGCGCTGATAAGTCATATACAATTTACTCAATAAGATGAGTAAATTTGAACATAAGAACTAATCAAAGTAAAGTACGAATATCAAAAGCTTGAGAAACACCAACGGTAGCGGCTTGCATAGTAGGGCATCACACTTAAACCCAAATAGTTCATTAGAAAATTTCTTCTCGTAGGAGCGAGCTTGCTCGCGAAGTACTTTCGCGAGCAAGCTCGCTCCTACGTAGGCTTCTGTTCTACTGGATTATTTTGGTTAAATTCTATTGATCCGGCATCAATAAAGTAGCACGTCATACCCGCGAAGGCGCACTGCTGTCCGCAATAATCCGGGAAAGCCCTTCTCCCACTGGGAGAAGGGTGGGGATGAGGGAACACTTTTAGTGCGGCGCGCTGATTTCAAAGCCTTCCCTCACCCTGCCCTCTCCCGAAGGGAGAGGGCGAGCTGGCATAGTGCTTCTCATTCTATTCAAATCAACAAAAATGTCAATAATGAGATATACATTTTCGATATTTGACAGTGCGCGCCAAGACTGTCTTGAGCCAGAACGAATTCGCCTAACTAATAGGAGTAAAAGTGGCAACACTCAGAAACTGGGAGCAACCCCCCACGCCACTTGTACTGCGGGAACGCTTATTTAGCTGGCACAACGACTATAGGCGTGACCCCCAAACGTTTGGCGCGGCGCGCGAATCGACGGTCATCGAAGCTCATGAATTCCGTGCAATGACTACTGACCAGTAAATGCAGCGCATCAGCGAAGTCCAATCCATCAGTGTGCCAAGCCAAGGCATCGGCAATACGTGACCATTGCTCGACGCTGACATTGGGGAGCCCAAGAAGATGTTTGACAACCCGCACAAAATCCTCGGCCTCAAAACCATAAAAGGCACGCAAGACCCATTCGAGCTCAAGAATCACAGTCAACGGTACAAACACCTGAGGTGATTCGGCCAATAGACGACGGGCAATTGGACGTTGTTTGGCGGCCTCTGGATCAGCGATGTCAACAACATAAAAACGCGCCAGAATGTTGGTGTCAAGGGCAATCATTTTTCAGCTTCCCGCATGGCAAGCGCGACATCAAAATCGGCAAGCCGGCGTTTGCCGAGTCGCTTACAAACCAGCATGCCAAAACCGTCATCGGCATTTGTTTGAACAACTTGGCGCTTCACTTCAGCGTGAATAACATGACCCTCAAGACTGAAATCAAGTTGACAACCGGGAGTGATGCCCAAGCGACGACGGATTTCTACCGGAATAACGACTTGTCCTTTATCGGAAACGGTAACGGTTTGCATATCAACACTCCTCTCTTACATGGTAAGAAATATTCTAGCATAAAGTGCTGCGCCACACATGCTCATGGAACGCTTCACACCATAAGTGAAAAATACTGCCTCGCAACTTCGAGCTTAATTTTATCCTGCTCAAGTTTTTCTAGTCGCACCGTGATTGAATCGGTAGCGGTACCTTTTTCAATATAGGAGAGGATGTTATCAATTTTGGCCCCTATCTCATTAACTTGCGACTTTATGAGTCGTATTGTGGGCTCGAAGTTGCCCTTTCGGACTTTCAGGAGTTTTGCCAAGCAAATCAAGATAAATGGCCATCGCCAAGCACCCGAAGCTGCACTTCGTGCATTGCATAGTCACCAAGGATTGAATATCTCAACGCCAGTAGGCTCGAAATCGGCCACATTCCGCGTTACAACCATCATTCCATGAACCAGTGCAGTTGCGGCTATTAGTGCATCACGATCCGCGCGTGGATTGGGCACATGGAGTTTTGCACACCGCTGCGCAACGGCAACATCAATCGCTAAAATACGGCCAGAGAAAGCTGGCAATACGTGACCATCAAGCCAAGTGCGGAGCATTGCCCCTTGCTTTGAGTCGCGCCGTTCAATCAGGAGCATCCCTGTTTCCAACTCCAAAACAGTGATAACAGACAGGAACATACTCGTTGCCGAAACGCTCTTCGCCCATGCCTTGACGTTCTTATCCGCCTTACCGCCTTTTGCTTTGCGCAACTCCGAAATGATATTGGTATCAAGCAAGTACATCAAGACAAGTCCGCTGGCTGGTAAAGGTCACCACTCAACCGAGGTGGCTCAAAATCGATATCTGCAACGCCAGGCATTGCTAACAGATCAACGATGCTCTTTTGACTGCGTGTGACCCTCTGGTATTCCTCAAAAGTCAGCAGCACATGCGCAGGACGACCTCGATCTGTAATGAACACAGGGCCGGATTTAGCGGCTTTCTTTGCTCCGCTAGCGTCTTGGTTGAATTCTCGACTGGAAAATGTGGTGATAGTCATAATCGACTCCCTTTGTTGCAATGTAGAAACGTTACTACAATTGCAAGTGCCAGGCAACTCATATTTAAACCTAGGGAAGTGCTGATTAAGTCCCGCCGTTCGTGGTGAGCTTGTCGAACCATGAGTGGCGGGACTTATAATTCAAAGAGTTAAATCACCTACCCTTCGACAAGCTCAGGGCGAACGGACTTAATCAGCGTTTCTCTAGTGGTGCTACTGATTCGGCACGATTTGCACTGCGCAGATTGTATTCGTAATTGGAGCCTACTGTTTAATTTTTCAGAAACTCCCTACACTGCTTCAAGTGCAGACACACCAATCAAAGCAGATTCACTCCGAATAAAACACTGACTCATGTTCATGCGACTCAACAAATTCATGGCGCACAGTGCGTTCCAGTGCCTCTACAAGCGGAACGGGTGCAACGAAGCCGGACTCTGCCAAACGCGTATTGAACATTGTGTTAGCGCAGAATTTTTTGATACGAATTGAGCTAATTGGCAAACGCTTGCCCGTGATAGCGGCAATAAGATCAAACCCCTTGCCAATTAAATAGCCAACTGCATAAGGTAGCCGGAAACCCACGCCTTCTGATTTACCAAGTATCCGATGCACCGTGCCCACCAACACATTCATGGTGAAATCAGGTTTATCGATGTAGTTATAGATATGCGCACTAGGTTTACTTGACTAACACGCAGCCACAATAGCCGAAATTAGCGCCGCCAAAACTGGCTCAGCTTACTAAAGTTCTTTTTAAGAATTGTACCTACACCGCCTACATTATTGCGACGAACAACTTCAAAATCTTCCCATGTTTTACGAAGAATGGTCTTCAAGGAGCGATTGCTGATGCCGCCTGCTCTCATCCGCACCAACACCGCAGGTATGTATGCAGCGCGGATTTTCCCCACAGCTAAAAAGCGCAAAATAGTGTCGTAGTCAGCAGCAATTCTATATTGGGTGTTAAATCCACCAAGCCGCTCATACACCGAACGACGAACGTAAAACGTCGGATGAGGCGGCATCCACCCACGCGATAGTAAAGCGGCATCATATTGCCCTGCTTGCCAATAGCGAATCACTCGCCCTATATCACTGTGCTGGACATACACTAGATCACCATACACAGCATCAACTGACATGTCTTGAAAAGCGGCGGCAACTTTGGCAAGCACCTCACTGTTTTCAAAAACATCATCTGCGTGTAAAAAACCTACCACATCCCCAGTGGCATGTTTGAGTCCCTTGTTCAGGGCATCATAAATACCCTCATCACGCTCACTGACTATCAAACTCAAACGTGGGCGATACGTCTCAAGTACAACAAGCGTGCCATCAGTCGAAGCACCATCAATCACAATCGACTCAACCGCTGAATACGATTGTGAAAGCACCGATTCAATTGCCTGAGCAATTGTTGGCTTACTATTAAAAACAGCAGTCACGACAGAAATTTTTATCATTTGATTGCCATTTTGCCCTACTCACCTAAACTGCGGTAAACCTCTAATGTTTGGCGATGTGTAGCCTCCCATGAGTAACCTTGCGCTATCGACAAACCTTTCTGAACAAAACTTGAACGTTCAGAAGATGCCGTTTTCAAAATAGCATCCGCCATAACTCGCGGATCGCTCACAGGTACGACAATTAACGCATCCCGCCCCACTTCCAGCACAGCTTTACAATTGGTACTCACCACGGGGCAACCCGCACGCATCGCCTCCACCACTGGGATACCAAACCCTTCATAACTGGACGGATACACCAGACAAACCGCACAGTTGTAAAGAACATTCAATTGGTCATCTGTCACAAACCCTAAATGTTTTACACGAGCCACAACAGAATCAGGAACACCCGCTAACTCACTTCGGTGAATCACACCACCTCCAACGCAATGTAATTCCAAGTCGGGCAAAAAGTCCATCGCCTCCAGCAACTGCTTAAAGTTTTTATATCCTGCACGTTGCCCAACAAACAAAACATAAGGTCTTGGTGGTGAATCTAAATTCATCTTTCTGAAAATCTCGGAAACCCCATTGTGAATGACATGAATTGTCTGCCCTGGCGTTTCTCCAACAAACTCCAACAAGTCCTGCTTGGTAGCTTCAGAAATGCATATCACTGCCTGTGCCGCGCGAATTGCTGCATTTTTTTGTGCTGTGTGTACCCATTGCCTCAAACCGTGTTGATAACGCTCATAAACGAAATCATGCACGGTTACCACAGTTGCTAAGTCTAGTTGGTTTGGCAGCCGGTAGTAACTGGAATGAAAAACCGAAGTATTTTTCGGGACACAACAAGTCCGATAACGCTCAAGCAATCGTGCCTGACTACGAATTGCAAGAATGTTTTGAGCTGACACCTCAACCTCTTGCAATAAAGGCTCGTCAAGGAGGAGTGTGACTGCATCCTGATTCTTAGAAAGAAAATCTAAAAGACTCCTAAAATAAACACTGATGCCACCATACTTTTGTAGAGAATAAATAACACCATCTATCACCAACATCTGAATTAACCCATTCTCTATTTAACTCTGAGCCTACCCAGAAAAAGCATTATGAGAGCCATCAAAATACCACTACCAACTAATGCCTTATTAAAAACTTGAAAGCCATCACGAAAAAACATAAAGGGAAGGAGACCACATGAGTAATAGTACAACCACCATCCCTTCCTATCTACCAGTCGAAGCGATTTCAAGAACATTGAAAATATAACGATAAAGATACACGCACCAAGAATGCCAAAATTTAAAATTAACATTGCACTGATATGAACTGCACCAAAAGGAGAATATAAACAGTTACCTGTTTGATCAAGATCAAACATAAAGTCGCCTTTATAAGGAAATATACCCGATGGCATAAAGTTAACTATGGTAGATAAAAACTGGTATGGAATATCAAATAAATTCAAATGACCGCAATCGTACAAAAAAGCCATCGATATTGAAGTCAACAATGGCTCTGCAAGGCCAATCATCAACATTGATGTAAAACTTACATCCTCACCCAGCCTCCATGTTCCGACAAATAACAACACTAAAACAAAAAAACAAAAAACAAAAAATAGTTTTAAACGAGATGTAATTTTTTGAGCACTAGTATTGATATATTGCAAAAACAAACTAATTAGCGGAGCTAAAACATACATACGCCCCCCCATAGATAACAAAAAAATAGAGTTAACAACCAGCAAAATTGAAAAAAATATTTCTACCGCTTTACTTTGTCTCCACTGTTTAACATTAAGCAAAATTAACACAGATATTAAATTGACTGTTGCCATAGGCCCCATTAATGCACTGTCATAGTCAAGGGCATACCCCACAAACAAATAATCTTTCGCACGATAAATAAATATTAGAAATAAACTCAACAATAAAAGGGCAGATACTTTAAGTATTTTAATACTTATCGGGCGATTGAATTTGACCCAGATATTTGGCACTGGCAACACTTTCCCAAGCAAAAAGCAAATAACTAAAAAAAACATAAAAATCACTATGGGTAAGCCTGCATCATAAATAGGTTGAAATATATTCGACCAAGTTGAAGCACCTATACCATCCTCATATATATTGGCACCGTAAACAAAAAAAGGTAACAAGCAATAAATAGTGAAACCGGAGAGCAACATACTTCCATCACCTACCGTCTTACCAAGAGAATATCTTATCAGTACGATTACCGTTAATGTAAATGTGACCAATGCCCAAAAGTAAACCATATAATTAGTTTGAACGAAGGTAAAACTGTGTGCGCTTGAACATCATTGGCCCGAATAGCAACAGCACTGAGACTATGGTGTTAATGTGGTAAACAGGAAACATAAAATTTTCCATAATTACTGACTGCTGCGATTGCAACCTGCTGTTAGTTCGCTGGACGAACACTCATTCGAAAACCTGTACAGATTGATGATAAGCGCAAAGTATATTGGCGAAACGTATCACGACAGGTCAATAATCGGGCTGTGGCTTTTAGACTTATTAGCAATACTTGTATTGCTACAGTCCCCGAGCCAAAATGTTTACGTAATAGATATATTTGATTCCGCTGGTAATAGCGAATCGAGAAATCTGACTGCGAGCCGCCTGTGGATAAGCTGATTTTGTGTGCTATCGCAACGCCCGGTGCGTAGAGCAAGCGCAGCTTGGCTTGCGCCATACGGACGAAGTAATCGGTGTCCTCGAAGTAAACGAAGTAATTGGGATCAAAGAGGCCAAGGCGCTCAAATGTGGAAATTGGAAACATCACGCAGCAACCAGACGCGACGGGTGTCCAGCGCGGCTCGTTATCCGCAGGGTCATAGTGCTTACCTTCACCTAGATGCTCGCCTTGAAAACCTTTCCAGAACGTGAAGCGACCACCAGCGTACCAATTGATGCTGGTGTCTTCTGCGTAACTGACTCGAGGGGTTATGGCATCCGCGTTATAGCGAACGCGAAGCATTTGGAGTGACTCAAACAGATCGGGGGTAAACTCAGTATCGTTGTTGATAAAGAGGATATCGCTTACCCCTTTGTCGAGAAAATAACTAATACCTTGATTACACGCGGCTGCATACCCGATGTTTTGCTCATTATGTATTTGGTAAACGCGTGCGTCAGTTAATTCTGATAACACCTCCAAAGTATTGTCCGCAGATGCATTATCAATAACGAGTAGCTCGAAGTCGTTATGAGTTTGGTTAAGGCAGCATGTAAGGAAAGGTCGAAAAAAATTTGCTGAGTTGTATGTGACTGTCACAACCCCCAATGATCCCAATGAAGCTTTATTATAAGCCGTTATCATTTTTTCGTTTGTCCATTTTCTTCGATGAATAATGCATTGTGTGCAAAGTCGCCAAAGTTTACCCAAGGTTTCCCAACATTTGATCCATTCATAAATAATGTAAGGATGCTTGGTTTTGAGATGTTGTAGTCGCAAATAAGAAATCGCTTACAAGGCTAAGATGAAAACTCATTTCTGTGACTCTATCTTTAACTTTTTTGCAACAAAAACACATTGTGATCCGAGTAGTTCACTAAAAAAAGTCATGGTAAATATATTCAAAAGACGCGACAAACCGCCCATAGATTGCTGGCATTCAGTAATCTCAAGCCCTCCATTGTTTAATAAATTTGATGCGCTCGATTGTGTGAAAAATCTCAAATGAGTTTTATCCAAAATTCCACTTTCTCTGTATACCCACTTTCCTCGAAATATCAATGGAAACCAAACGCTCCAGTGGCGTACATTGGGAAGAGAGATAATAATTTTTCCGTCAGGTGTTAGGTATTCAACTAATTCTTTAAGTGATTGCCAAGGGTCAACCAAATGCTCCAATACATCCGCACAAACTATGTAATCAAATTTCCCAACAGCTTCTTTCGAGAGCAATTCATCTACTCCGACGCTATTTAAGTTCGCGCAAAATACTCGGTCAATTCTACTAGATGCATCTTTCGCCACCTGAGAGTCAATTTCTATTCCTACCACCTCTTTCGCAAAACCATTTTTCTTTAGGTACTCACCTAAAAACCCCGCCGCGCAGCCAACATCCATCACACGATGCGAGCCACTTGTTATGTGTTTGATAATGTCATTTCTAATATGTTGATAATACGAAGACGGAGGCTGATGGCTGGCTGTGACTGACATTTATTGAATACCATTTAATAAATTTTAAAAATCGGATTACGTGAATGAAAAAATCTTGCGAGCACGCCTTAATCAGTTTTTACTGCCACTGAAAGCGGCAATTTCCCCCTAAAGTGTTGGCTAAACCAATATATTCCCCACGTGGCAATCAACAATGCAGAACTAACTATTACAACCCGTTGACTCGACCCATCCAGCAAAACTTCTAAAGCAAACATCGCACACGGTATTACGCTCATGATTATTCCTCGCCACACTACTGGCTTTAGTGGTGGAACAATCCGCGCACAACCAATCAATAGCACCAAATTATCCATTACAATTCTCGCCACCCAAGCGATTGCAGTCCCTTCAATACCCCAATAATGCAGCATGAACCACAATCCGAGTAAATATAACGGTAACTCTACTAAATACAAAAGTGCGGGAATATCCGGGCGACCCGATGCCTGAATAAACACAAATGGCACTCGTCCAATACTGTTGATGAACACACCCACCGCGAGTATCTGAAAAACTCTATTGGCATGTAAGGCAAAATCCTGCCCTAGCCAAAGCGTGAGACCTTCTTGAGAAAACGCTATCACCACCATTGTAATCGGCAACATCATTAGGAAAATACCATCTATTGCGTTGCGAAATAATTTGACTGTATGACCCACATGATGAGTTAAATTTATAGCAAATGCTGAGAACAAGACACCTACTAATGCCCCAGGCAAAATCCACAACTTAGTTACCATCTCGTAAGGTGTTACGTAATAAGCTACGGCAGTCATTGAAATTATCGATCCAATTACAAATCGATCCAGATACACCATCATGGGCCCAATTAAATTTGCTACCGTCATCCAACCTCCAAAGCTGAACAATGGCTTTAGTAACTCGATATGAATTTTTTTTATTTGTCGAAGTGTTGGAATAATTTTAAAACAGAGCCACATCGTGAAAACTAAAAAAATAAATCTTCCAAGCACCAAAACAATAGCAATTGCCCCAAGCTCGTTGGATAGATAACGAGCTACTATCAATGGTGCAACGAAGGTAAATATGCCTAATGGGATTCTGACCCAATTAACTAAATCGAAACGCTGATGTGCCTCTAATACACCACGAGACCCAGCTGACACAATCACAAAGGGTAGAGATAACGCGGCCATAGCCAAAGCAGTAGTTGCCTCATTTTGAAATTGTGGTGATAAGTTGAATATACTTACACCAAAATAATGAATCGCAACTTCAGCTGCCAGCATGCCAACTATGCCAAGCCCGCACATTAGCCACATTGCAGTCCAAAAAAGGGGAGGGATTTTTTCATGCTCACCTCGACCAATTTGATCTGCAACCAACTTGGTTAAGGCCTGCCCTAAACCCAAATCAAAAATACTTAGGTATCCAACCACAACCCAAATTAAAGTTAGGAAACCAAAACGCTCCGCTCCCAATATAACAATAAGCTTGGGTATGCAATAAAGTGCCACAATAAGTGGCAACCCTTGCCCGAAAAGATTACGAGCGGCATTTCTAACTACTGATTTTCCGCCAATAAGTGTGTTGCTCATATTATTACTTTCATACACTCAATCAGATAAAGAATAAATCACATATTGCAATTAATGCCTAATCTTTCCCAATTAGATTACGACTATTGCCCAGGAAAACTGGCAAATATAACCATCGTAATTCATACCAAACTCCGCGCCCACCACCCTGTTGCTTGAGATGACATTGCGCTACAAGCGCACGAAAATGTTGCTTCAATGTGTTGCGGCTTACGCCCGTTAATTTAGCAGCTTCACCTATCGTTACACGGCCATGTCCACGTGGCCAGTTCAACGATGTTCAACGACAGCTGAGGTAAGACGGCAAACACCAGCTTTTCGCGCTCGACCCAGTAAGTAATCCAAAACAAAATTTGAATCCAACAGCACACGGTCATGCATATTTCTCACCTAGCACTTCACTCAAAATTTCTTGGTCTGATTTTTCCGCGACATAACGATAACCAACGCCAAATAACGCACCAGTCAACCCTTGAAACTCGGCCACTTCTTTGCTGGGTGAGGCAACCTCGCTGTGCTGCACAGTATCGTACTTACTGGGCGCGATTTCTGCTTCGGGTACAGCTTCATACGCAATCACTTCGACGCCCTTGGCTTTGATGCGAACTTACATGATTAAGCAGTAGTGTTTTCACTGCATGGGTAAGGCGATATTTTTGCAAACGGGCTGGGTTTTGCTGCGATGGGAATTCAATCATGCTCAGTTCAATCGCTGGTTAAGATAGCGCTTATCTTAAAGTTATCTCGTAAGTTAAAGGTCGTGCGCATTATAGCCGCTGCCACGGCATTTAGCCTTTGAATGTGTCGGGATGGCGCAAAATTTCTGCTGTGTTTTGCCTTATTGAGGTTATTACCTCGGTTGCTATGGTGGAGGTGGCAATTGACTTGATAGCTTTATGCGGCTTTTATGCTGTTGGGCTGAAACCATGTCTTGGCACTACCCAAGCTTTACCAACTCTGGCGTAATAGTCGCTTGCAAAATTCAATCTTCATCAATATGAATATTTAATATCTAAGGCTCAAATGAATACCAAAATCCTAACTGCACACGTCCCAATATCACTGGCTGAGAAAGTTGACCAAATTGCGGTTCGTATTGAGCGTTCACGCGGATGGATTGTAAAGCAGGCATTGTCCGCTTGGGTTGACCAAGAAGAAAAGCGTCGGCGCATGACGCTTGAAGGCATGGCGGGTGTTGAATCAGGACAAGTCGTCGAGCATCAATCTGCTCTGGCTTGGGCTGAAAGCCTCAGCACCAATCATCCCCTGCCAGTGCCACGCTAATGAAATTAAAGTGGACGACTAAGACATTGTCCGAATTGGTAAGGTTGCATGAGTGTCAACCACTTATTTGAGTTGCTTTGGCGCTTTTGCGGTTACAACGGGTTTGCCAATTTTCTCTTCAATTTCCTTGCGGGTGTTGCCAGCTATCGTGCCGCCCTGTTTGGCAATCTTGCGGTTTTGTTCCAATCCTTTGGGTTGCTTTTCCCGTGAAATTTCAGTGGTAGTCGCTTCTGCGAGCATGTTCAGTACCAATTCAAGATTGGTCATATTATCTCGCAACCCATCCTTCTTTAGTCCTTTGACTTGCTTGTATTGTCGAGTGGTCAAGCCACTCCATGCTTGGGTGATTTCGTCAGTCAAAATAGCAAATTCTTGTCCCTTTTGAACTCCCCTATTCTCCCATTCATCGGTCAACTCTTTGCGCACCTCGATAGTTTTTAGCCGCTGGTTGATCCACTCCTTGGAATAGCCTTTCTTGAGATAAGTCTCCATGGCGCGATCAAACGCAAGCTCTGGGTTTTCGGTTTCTTCGATACGCTCATAGCCGACACGGGCAAGCCATTGTTTGAAAGGTTCGGCTTTGGGTGATGGAATAGATTGAACGAGACGCAGGAGTTGTTCGGTATCAGCAACATCGGTAAGGCGCATTTTTCCATCTACAGCCTGCATTTTCAAACTGTGACAATTTGTCACGGTTTCATTTCCATCCGCCTTTAAACGTTGTTTCAGCTTCCGCCAATACGCTGTAGCGTCAGTGCTATCAGTCAGGACGGCAACCACGTCCACGATGCTAAAAAACCAAGTTTCACGCTCTTGATCCCAAACCGAGCGGACTTGCTTGGTTTCAAAAAGTTTGATTGTGCTCATCAATGCTGTCCTGAGATGAAGTTATAGCCGCCACAACGTGGTGTTGGTGACAATCGTTTTGCTTCTGTCAGGCATTGGTGATGTCCTCTGCAAGTTCGTCATCGTCAAGATTAATCACGGCAACGCCATACCGTTGCTGCAACGATTGCGTCTGGCAGTTTGATCTTACGGGTCTGACGTAGGTCTATCACTGCATTTTCTAAGTTTTCGGTCAAAGTCAAGTAAGTAAGGCGATCTAGTTTCTGTCTAATTAAATGACGCTTCCTCCCTTGTGATGCCGTGGAAACCCAGCAACTCCATTCGCGTAATTGCACTATATGAACACTCGCCAACATGAAGCTGACGCGAAGCTACTCTGCAAGCACGAGGGAATTGAATTTCAAGATACCCAGAATAAAATTGGTATCCAGCAGATATTTATTGCCACTCATCACGCAACTGTTTTTGAATCAAAAGAAATTCACCCGCAAAAGTGACGGAATTTTCCAATCCGCCCATTAAGTCAACCAATAATTCATCGCTTGAATCCGCAGGTCTGTTGCGCATCTTTGAGCGCAAAAACTCTGCAAAATCCAGAAGCTCCGCGATTACTGGCTCCGGCAAGTCTTGCAACGCTTTATATAGTTTTTCTGTCGTAGTCATAGGATGCTTTATCAGTAGTTTTATAAATGACGAACGGATACTTATTCAGAGCGGCTTCTTTTAACAGCGTTATCCTGGATTTTTATTTTCCAGCACATGCTGATTGAATCGTTTTAACATTTGCCAACTTCCCGCAGTGTGCGCGCACGGGTGGCAAGCGATTCGACGGTTTCGCTTTGCCATTGTGTTTTGCGCCACTCGGTGTAGTCAAAACGTTCTCGGTTAATCAAAGCGATGAATCTTTCCGCCTCGACTGTCCCCAAGACTTGCATCAATGCACGGATGCCCTCAAAGCGGATATCAGTATCAGTCTTCATTATTTCACCCTTTTGTACCTAGTTCGATACCGCATATCACATATACCGTCCTGCCATTTCCTTCTCGCGTCGTTTGATTGTCGCTTCTTTAATAAAGGCTATTAGCATCGCGACAAACCCCACTAATACCGCTGACAGAAAAACGATGATGGCACGCTTGGGTTTAATTTTCTTATCCGGAACCACAGTAGGATCAAGTACGCGGAACGCAAATTCCCTTTGTGCGTGGGCTACCATCGCCTTTTTTTGCTCCTGCCCAATCAAGTCAAACAGGGCTTTACGCATCTCTTCAATTTGAGTACGCGCCAGCTCTTCATTCAGGTATTTGAGATTATTTTCGCTGCGCGAAATCGCTTCGGCTCTCAGGTATTGATTAAGTTGCGTGACCAGTTGATCTACCCAGGCAGAAGCTAACACGGGGTCTTTCCAATCGATGGATATTGTGACCAGGTTGGTTTTTTTATCGCTGTTAACCTCTAGTACTTTCTCGTTAATTAAACGTATGGCATCAAGTTGTCCGGGCTGTTTTTTAGGGTCGATTTCTTTCCATTTTTTTTGTGCTTCATCCCATTTGTCATCAAATAAAATCGGCATGAGTTTATTTTCCTGGACGAATTTCCATAGGAACTCGCGTGATTTCAATACCGCAAGATTTTCCTCTGTGTTGCCACCACCGCCCAACGAAATGCCTGCCAAGGAAGCAAAGCCCCCTAAGCCGCCTAGTGCAGCGGACATGCCCCCGCCTTTTGCGTTGTCGTCTTTCACCGGAGCGAGCAACATTTCAGCTCGATAGATATTGGGTAGCAGCATGGAAATGCCCGCAGCAATCAATGCGGCAATAAATATCGACGATAAGATCATGCGTTTGTATTTGACTAGCACGCGCCAGATGTCGCGCAGGTCAATTTCGTCATCTTCAATACGATTAGGTGAATTGCTCAGTTGCTCGCTCATTTCAAAATTCCGATAATTTTCATTGAAGCCAGTTCTCATCTGTCATTAGGCAAGTAACACCGGGTCATTACAGTGAGCTGGGCTACTAGCACTATGAGTGCTCATTTGTATCTTGCATTCTGGTTAAACAGTTGCGATTGTTTCGCTTGGGTGGTGCGATACTCCTATGGCAGCTACGCACTGTCAAACAGCATCCCATACTTTCCGAGTTGGGTTCGACTTAGCGGAACGTACGATGATTATGCTGCATTTTTGACTCATTGTGCCTGCCATAATTGAGCAAATAGCGCAGTGTGAAATTATATGATGGTGCCCGGCACCGAAATCGAACCGGCACGCACGTTTTACGGTTGCGACGGATTTTAAGAATCAGAAATAAACCAAGTTTATATTTTATATCAATGTCTTGCCTCACCCGTAATGCTTTTGAAACAGCTACAGAAAGCGCATGGATACCGAGGGGTATTTTTACGCAGCTACGTTTTAGCTACAGTGAACGATAAGCGGAATTATTTTCTTATCGGCATTGTCTCTGCCACCACCCCTGTTAAATTGCGTCAATCAAATCGCACTCAGCCGCTCTACCGTATCAGGATACCGCTCAACCATACGAATCAAAATAGCGGCTTGTGCATTCGGGCTGGCTCTGCCCTGTTCCCAGTTTTCTAAGGTGCGTTCATTGATACGCAGGTATCGGGCAAATACGGTTCTGGATAAGTGTAGCTTTTCCCGTAGGCTTAACAGCTCTGCTGGTGTAATGGAGGGTGCAGGTTTCTTCTCCACATTATGCTGACGCAAGGTAATCTTACCTTGGCGAGCAGATTCTAGTGCTGTGAAGCCTTCTTTCAGTTCATCAAACAAATTGCGTTTCATTTGGTACTCCTCACTTCCAATTCCTGCTTGAGCAGGTCTTTCAAAATCTTGCGTTGTGCCGCCGTTAGGTCATCCATTTCATCTTTGTTGTACACGGTGAATAACCAGCATTGTTTTCCAATTTGCCACCAGTAGTAAATAATACGAAGCACACCTCGTTTGCCTTTGCCGCGCTTTGCATCGGCATGACGCACCTTGCGCAATCCACCTGTACCTTCGATTACGTCGCCTGCTTCAGGGTTTATCATCAACATCTGTTGCAGTTCACGAAAGCTTGCATCGTTCAAATAATTTTGCCGATGTCGCTCGAAAGGTGGCAATTCAATGAAGGTGGCTTTCATAGGGTAATCATACGCAATATGCGTATGATAAGTCAAGGGTGGTTTTACAAGGGGCTACACAGTGACCATGCGGGTATTCACCTAGTAAAATCGGAAAAGCTCAAAGAGGCAAGCAAAGCCACGACAAACCGCTATTTAGCAGTTATCCGTTCACCTTGCGATCTCGTCGGTATGAATATAGGCAATGTCACTGACCCTAGCTTTATTGGGTGAGTTAACGGTGAATTACATTTGGCGCGACGGGCAGGTTATGTTTGGAATCCGTCGTCACTCTGAATTTCCGTTTTTGCTTGCAGCGTAAACCCGGTTTCTTGCGTAACTTCCGAACGCGGTACGGTGTAGCCATCACACCGTAATCCGCCAAATGACTCTTTATTAAGTGCCTGATAGAACGCAATCATTCGCTCAGCCTGCTTGCTTGCCGACCACCCCAACGCGTATTCTCGTCCCGCTTTGCCCAGCTCATCGCGCACGTCAGCGTTACCTAGCATCCTGATAACTTTTTCAGCGAAGTCTTCCAACTCCTCCTTGGCAATCCAAACACCAAGTCCTTCCTTGAGAACATCACGGGTACCCAATTCTGCGGTTGAGACTACTGGTACGCCTTGAGCCATTGCTTCTAGCAAAACCAGACCTTGCGTTTCGGTTCTGGAGGAAAAAATAAATATATCTGCGGAACGATAACAACTGTTCAACTCAGTATTTCGATCCAAGTAGCCGATAAACATTACGTTATCACTCAAACCACGCTCTTTAACCTCCTGTTCCAAACTTAGCCGCGCCGGCCCCTCCCCTGCAATAACAAATAACACATCTGGTATTGCAACTCTGACACGTGCCAACACTTTCAACAAAAAACCAATGTTTTTTTCATGAGCAACTCGCCCCACGAACAATAAAACTGGCCTATTTTTCGGGATAGCGAATTTTTCACGGAACGCTTCACGATCCCCCAGAACGAAGCTCGCGGGCTCGATACCTGTCGGAATGACTTCTGAATGTGTTGTGATGCCATAGTTTTTTAACACACTCAACATGGGATTTGATGGCACAACCATGCCATCCAGACTGTTTCCCTGATGACGAGAGAAACGTTTGGCAATTATTCGCATCAGGTTTTTCGGTACAAGCGGAATGTAGTGAAACAGATATTCTTCAAAAAATGTATGGTAAGTTTCAACGCAAGGAATGCCGAGCAAACGTGACAATTTAATTCCCAGGTAGTGCGCGACAAATGGAGTCTGAATATGGATGATGTCATATTGTTCAGCGCGTAACTGATCAACGCGCTTCATCACCCAGCCATATTGCATCAGTCTATCTTCGGGATCAAAAGGAATGTTGCGTGCGGGAACGCGCAGGACATCTATTTCATTTGCGCTTGGGGTTAAATAGTCCGGGGCAACCAAATGGACTGTATGTCCCAGTTCGCGTAGATTACGACGGAATGTCTCAATTGAGGTTGAAACCCCGTTAATTCGTGGGAAATAGACATCTGAGATATACAGAATTTTCATAGCGTGTCAGTGGTTAAGTTAACTGGAAATTACTTGCTCGGGGTTGCGAATAGGGATTGATGGGTGCGAGCCATTCCAATGGATCAACTCCATACGCCCATCTAAGTGCTCAACGATGGCGGTGCAACTATCCACCCAGTCTCCGCAATTGATATAGGTTAGGCCATCAACCTCCTTGATTGCCGGCCAATGGATGTGACCACAAATCGCGCCGTCCAATCCAAGTTCGCGGGCATGGCGGATGACGGAATCTTCAAAGTTGAAAATGAAATTCACTGCCGTCTTAACTTTACGTTTGGCATAACCTGCCAATGACCAATAACCAGAGCGTTTAAACGTTCGGCGCAGCCAGGATAAATAGATGTTCAAGCTAACCAATAAGTTGTAAGCCATATCGCCTAGGATAGCAACCCACTTGTGATGAAGCGTCACCTGATCGAATTCATCACCATGTATCAACAAATATCGTCTTCCATCTGCTGCGGTATGAATGTATTCATGTGTGACTAATACATCACCAAATGAAGTGCCGACATATTCGCGTATCGCTTCATCATGATTTCCGGGAACGAATATTACTTTTTCACCATGCCGCGAGCGTCTGAGCATTTTTTGAACAAAAGTATTTTGCGCGGGTGACCAATGTACCCCGCCACGACTCATCGACCACAAATCAATAATGTCGCCCAGCAGAAATACGTGCTCTGATGAGTATTCTTTTAAAAAATCAAGTAAGTGATTGGCTTGACATGCCTTGGTGCCCAAATGGATGTCGGACAGAAATATTGATCGAACTTGCTGCGTTGTCATGTTGACACATCCATGACATAAGATTTTAACAAGCCGCAAGAGGCCACTAAGTCAGGGTTCTTCATGCGGGCACAATCGCATGTAAATATTTCACTGTTATGACGGATTTGTTGTGGAAATATGAATTCAACCGCCCTGACTGGAACAGCAGCCCTTCCAAGCCAGAGTGACGATTACCAACGCGCTGGCACGCTTGTCAATTTAAACAAATGGACGGGATTAAATCTGAACGTGCTTCGGCCAATCTAGCCACCGCACTGAACCTGTCGGCAAGGTCGTGTTTTGCGAAGTGGTCAATGACCATCAAAGGTAATAGGGTGTCCGGCTCCCAAAGACCTTCAAACTTAAGCGTGCTGCCACTTCTATTCGGAATAATTTGCCAATTGCCTTTAAATAACTTCGAGTCCCCTGAAAGCTGCACAAACGAAATGCCAACCATGGGGTTCTCTGTGTACTCCAATATCGAATGTAAACGAACATGAAAAAATAAAACGTTTTCATCTACGGTGCGTTCAACTCTAACTTTGCTATCGGACTGACGAAATGCCATAGATTCGACCACACCGGGAAGTTTCTTTGCAGCCTCATAATCGGTCAGATATTGGTATGCGGCACATTGGGATAATGGGCTGTCGAAACTTGCGGTTAACGCATATAAACTTCCCTCTCTATTCACATCTACCACCAACCCAGGATAAGGCTCAGCAGACCAAGCCACCTGAGTGAATATGAGCAGCACTCCAAACAAGATTTTCTTTTTCATAGGGCGATAGTTATATAGTGATTTTATGACCCAATGATGACAAGAATTTAGCCTGAAAAATTTTGTATTAAGGACTGAATTTGACTAAAAATTTGTTGCTCCTTAAATAGTAATACAGTATATTCACATTGCAATTTGAATATGCTGAATGAGTCTCCTTTAAATGGAGGTGAACCATGGAACACCAGAAATATTTTCCACATGGACTGCTTTACTCAGTTCCGCCGGGCAGTATCTCAAGCCTCCATTTAAATAACGAATCCGAGTGGGACGAGTTCTGTTGGAATCATGAAACTCGCGCTGGAGAAAAGTCCTTCACCAAGTCGACGCTGGCGTTTTTAAAGTCAAACGCTATCAGATGGAAGCTTGTAAAAGCCTAGCAAGCATTTTCCCGCACACCTTCCGCACCCGCATTATGAATTCACTTGACATTAACAATGTCTGTGCGCGGTTGGAGAATTTTTCAAAGCATGCGATCTATCAAAATTTTTCATCACTGAGCAACAAGGTGAAAATGTAGATAGGCAATTTCTTGTAGCCCCGGCCCATTGGTGTAGAGCTTATAAGCCTGAAGCCTGTCTTTTGTGACTAATTCACGTGCCAAGTCAAAGCAACCCAACACATAAGGTGTATCAACTGGCGTGATTGTAGTGATGTTCTTGGTATCGTGTTTGGGGAAAAGTACGTAATGAATTCTAGCTTCAGGTCGAGGATTGCGTACAGCAAGACATGTATCCGACTCGAGCACAACACTAGGCAACAGGAATGGTGCCTGAAGAATAATCGCTGACGTGACAAGCCCTGCAATCTCTGCATTTGTATAGCAGTTATCTTTGCAGTGTTTGAAAGGGAGAATACTTCTAGGCAGACTTTGGGAGAAGAAATAGGCTCCACACACTATGCCGGAAAAAAACAGTATTAAAATTACTATCAAATGGTTGAAGCGCATGACAAATGACTATTAGTTATTCAACGGTCAATCGGATCGTAATACCGCATTGTGTGCGGCTTTGCAAAAAGCAAGCTGACCATCTTCAGGGGCATTAAAATCTTTTCTTCAGAAACCGAGTGACAGCCAAGAGATGGTTGCACCTATCACCATTCCTGCCAATACATCACTCGGATAATGCAGCCCAAGCACCAAGCGTGAAATTGCCACTAACGCTGTAAAAGGCAGTAACAGCCAAACTAACGCCGGATAGTAGGCTGCCGCCACGATACTAAAAGCTACGGCATGCAACGTGTGCCCGGATGGAAAGCTAAATTGATCGAGAGGTGCAATACCGCAGTTAATTCCAAGGTTTCTATTGAACGGACGTAATCGATGAGTTTTATGCTTCAACCATTTATACAAAACGGTACAAACCAACCCTGCAGCGATCATGTGAAACACTGGCAATAATGCCTCCGCCTGGTTCTTAATCAACAAACATACCATCAGTCCATACCAAAAAATCCCATCGCCAAGGCGACTAATCAGTCGAAAGGCTTGGCAAATAATAGGATGTACGCTTGCGCGGTTAAATCGCAAACACCAAGTTTCGTCCCAAATTTGGATTCGTTGAAAACTGTAGATTCGCTGTGACATGTCGCACACTATGTCACCTCATTAAGAAGATTTAATGAAGAAATTGTGAGGGTTTTGTGACGGGACGGAGCAGTTTTATGCAGCTCAAAGCCTCCGTTGGCATTGCATTGAACCGATTATAGAGGAAAGCTTAGCCTAACAAGATGAGCAGCCAAACGATAATCACATTTAGTAAACTCAACAACACCGCCGCGCTGCCGATGTCTTTGGCACGCTTAGCAAGCTGGTGGTGATCTAATGAGGTGTGATCCACAGCAGCTTCAATTGCAGAATTGACCAGCTCAACAATCAACACCAACAGTACACTGGCAATCATCATTGCTTTTCCAATTGCACTGACATGCCAAAGCAGCGCAGCTGGGATGAGTACAATCGCCAACAACGCTTCCTGACGAAACGCATCTTCATGGAGGACTGCGGCCCGCAATCCGGCAATTGAGTAAAATAATGCGCCCCACACGCGCTTTAATCCCGTCTTGCCTTTATATGGACTTTCCCTGGTTAATCTTTTATTTCGTATAGTTTTCATAGTGGATATTCTTAGTAAAAAAATAGCTCAATCTGCCTGGTTGGCGTAGCTATCGTGTCTGTATTTTAATCACTCACCATTCGGCGTATGAAGTCCCATCCGCTGCCAGACCTTTTGCACCACTTTTGACATTAAACACTTTCCCTTCTGCAGAAGCATCGGGAGGGATGGCTAGCCATGTTTGGTTGCTGTCAGTTATTGGATCAAGCGGAATATTACGCAAGTATTTTTTGTTGACCAAATCATCAAGACTCTCCGGGTATTTTGCATGGTCGCCAAAGTATTTATCGATGGCATCACGCATACCCGATAAGTCTGCCCGCAGCGCAACCTCTTTTGATTTATCGACACTATGGAAATAACGCGGCATCGTCAAGCTCAATAAAGTTGCAATGATAGCCATCACAACCAACAATTCAATGAGCGTGAAACCGGTATTTGATTTTTTCATTACCACTCTCGGTACGGAATGCCATTGATGCCTATGTCTCTCGAATGCGTGTAAACATCAAACACATCATTTCCTTCGCGGGGCGAGTCCGGTCTGCTGGCGTAACTTCTTTTACCCCAAGCCTGCTCGGGCGGCGTATCAACATTTCGTGCTAATGGGTCACGAGGTATTCTGCGCAGAAAATATATTTTCGACCTTTTCAGATCGTCTTTTACATCCACGCCACTCGCTAGTTCTTCCAATGATTTGGGATACCCGGATTGTCCAGCCAATTTTTCAATATGTCCCGCATCCGCCGCCAGCTTGTAAGCATCAATCGCCTCACGAATTTCCCGTAAGGCAGTTCTGAGCTCCTGCTCTTTATTTCGTTGCACCACGAGTTCCGTCATCGGCACAGCAATGCTCGACAAGGTTGCTACGATAGCGACCGTAATCAACAATTCAATGAGCGTAAAACCCCGCGCGCGATAAAAAAAGCGGGTTCGTTTTTTAACAAACCCATAAATCACGGAGCATTTCCCACATCGACCGATTTTGTGGTGGCGGGCTGTTTCACCATTGGCACACTACCAATTGCACTCTCGGTACCGGAAGGGAATTCGCTAACCGTAGCATCAGATCGCGATATGTTCCGCACAATGCGCGGCGTAACAAGCAAAACCAATTCCGTTTTTGATTTATCGTGATTATCGTTGGAAAAAATTCGACCTAATAACGGCAACTCGCCCAAACCTGGGACTTTATTGACCGCTGAGGTTTCGTTGTTTTGAATCAAGCCTGCAAAAATCTGCGTTTCGCCATCTTTGAGTCTTAGCTCAGTCGAAATGTTACGCGTACCCAGTTGGTAAACTTGGGAGCCCGTCGTGGAGGTAATCGTCTGTACCACACTGCTCACCTCCAGATCGACCTTCATATCCACCTCATCATCCAATCGAATGTTCGGTTCAACATCTAACTTCAATCCCACATCGAGATAATTGACGGTTTCGGAACTGCCCACGCCAGCTGTTGCGATCGTGGTAAGGACAGGCAACTTTTGTCCAATGTGAATCTTAGCTTTCTGCTTATCTTTCACTCTAATTTTTGGGTTGGCCAGCAAAGTGGTATCAGAATTCAAATTTTTCAAATTGAGTGCCAACGCCGGGTCAGTTACTTTCAAAGAAACCAAATCCGAATTACGGTTCTTCCATTGGTTGAGCGTCAAGCTTCCTGCTTTACCAATGCTTGCGCTAACTTGCTGTGGGAACTGCAATCCTAAATTGGTCGCCGCATCTTTGTTGACCTCCAACACTTCCACTTCTAACACCACTTCCGGCTCTGGCAAATCTTGAGCAGCTATCAGATTTTCCGCCATACGAATTACTTCGGCGGTGTCTCGCATGACCAGCAAATTCATTTTTTCATCGATAAAAACGTCTTTAGTTTTCAGGATAGTTTTAATCATATCCAAGGTCTTTTTGACATCTGCATTGGCCAGATAAAAACTCTTTACTACTAATTGCTGATAGTCATGATTTTTTGCGGGGGTGTTGGGGTAGATAAGTATCGAATTTTCACTCAACATTTCTTGCTCTAATTGATTGGTCACTAATAGCAGTTTGACCGCATTTTCAATATTGGTATTTCTCACGAATATAGTGGTTTTTAAATCAGCTTTAATGTCCTTATCAAAAACGAAATTCAATCCTGCCACCCGTGAAATCACTTCAAACACGGACTTAATTGAGGCATCTTGAAATTCCAACGTAATCGGTTTTTTGAGTGCCAACTTGAGCCCTGATGGAGTCGCCGTTGCAGCCTTATCCAATTCATTCAAACGTTTTTGCAACGCTTTAGCTGCCGGCAGCGAGGGTGTCGCAGCTAAAATGGGGCGAAGTTTGGACTGCGCACCCTCCCTGTCGCCTTTGTTGAATAACACTTCGGCCTCAGCCAACTGTGTCATGCGTTGTCTATCGGCTTGCACCTCCTCCAGGCCGGCAGTCGCTCGTGGATTATTTGCATCTAGGGAAATTACTCGCTTATAGTTTTCTACTGCCAAATCAAATTGACCGTTATTTCGTGCGGCATCTGCCTGCTCCATGATTCGATACACCGCCTCCTCTCTTTGCTTAAAAAGATACGAGCGATATTCAGGATTGTTGGGAGATTTATTTATCGCTGAATCGATCTGTGCCAGACCTTGCTCAACTTTACCTTCTGACAATAACTTTTTACCTTCATCAAACTCTCTAACTGCAGGTTGCGCACAGCCAGCCAACAACATGATAGTTATCAATAGTGACGCATAACCGCTAAAAGAAAATGAATTCAATTTGCAACTCCAATTTGGATAGTTTGTTTAATGTTCAGAGGTATATAAGTCAACGTCATGACAGGTGGCTGCACTTCATCCACTCGATAGGTGTTATCAAGAACATCACCTTCACGCACTTGGTAGCTTCGATTTTGCTTAGTCAAAAGAATCACCACTTTTTCACCCTCCTCTGCCAGCTTTCCCATATAAACAAAAGGCAACGGTGGTGCGGTAGGTAGCTCTGCTTTTGGCGGCGGTGGTGGAACAAACCAAGACTTGCCTGCGAACATATTTTTTTCATTTTCCGGTAAGCGTTGGCGATTCATCTTTAGTAACCTATTTGATTCTGTACGCTCGACATCCACTTCACCTTGCAACGTGTTTTGACGCGCCTTAACTTTACCTGCTTGAACAAGTGAGCTATCCGTTTCATCTTCACCTTGAATAGCCGCTACGGCACTTAATGTAAGCACCAAAGCTCCTCCCAGCAACCAACGCCGCTGATTCACGGTAAGTGCCATTACGCGGTACCCAAAAAAATAGTGAACTGAATTTTGGCTTCCACCTCGGCACCACCAATGGTTTCCCGCTTAAAGCTAATTTCATCCAGCGCCACCATAGGCATGGTATTCATCACTTTCGCAATAAATTTCTTGACCTGAATATAACTTCCTTTGACGGGCAAGATAATTTGGTATCCGCCCAGACGGCCTGCTTTTTCGCGAGTGAATTTATATTCCCCCTGTGTCAACTGGAGTGATTCACCACTGGCAAATTTGTAAATTTTCTTTATTTGCTTGGTCGCACTTTGCTCAGGTGGAAGGCGTTTATAAAACGAGTCCAAGCCGGATTCTATCGGCAGCGAACGTGCCACCGGATTTGTAAGATCGGCGTTGTGACGCTTTTGCAAATTGACCAGCTCTTCTGTAGAGCCTCTTAAATTGGCTTCGGAGGGAAGTATGAGTCCGAGTAACCCCACCAAGGAAATCCCTATCAGCACGAGTCCTGATAGCCCCGTCACACCGAGATGTTTAGCCCACTTTGCCGCTTGCCACGTTAATCTGTTCACCGCTGCAACTCCCACGCGGCCTGAACAACAAAACGTATGGGTTTCTCGGGGTTTTGTTCCTGCACTTGATGATTCAATATCAAGACTTCATGGAACAGTGCGACTTTCTGCAAACTGGCGACGTAGTCCAACATGCTGTCCAATTTTTTTGCTTCTGCGCTGATATTGACTAGGCCCTTTTTAACATCTGGCTCGATAGCAAGAATGGCTACTTCATTTTTTCGTGTTGTTTCTAATGCTTCAAACAAATCCTTCCACGGTAAAGAAAGCTGAAGTATTGCCGCATTGGCTTGCTTGGTTTCTCGTGCAATTTGTTCATCATTGCGGTGCTCGGATGCGGGCGTTGCAAAACTGTTTTTTCTTTCAGCCTGCAATCTTGAGACCAATAACTCTTGATCTGAAATTTTCCGATCAAGATCACGGTAATGGTCAACCATTAGCACCAAGGCTATCGCCCCGATTGCCAATGCCGTTAATCCCAACCAATTGGGACGCTTGTCTGCCAGATAATCCAAATCTACAGATTGCATCATCACATCTCTGCCGCAGCCATTGCATAGCTGTGCCTATCCAATGGGGAAAGCAGAGTTCGCGGGCTTGGGAAAAGCGGATGTATCAACATTGTGCCGCGCTTGATAGGCTTGGGTAGGCGACTATCTGGCGCGTAAACCAACACCTTGCTACTCTCGCCTGCCGTTTCATCAAGCATGATCTCTCGCTCAATTGTGACCAATACTTCTTCCAGCCAATCACTCTCGATCTGACGTGAGCGAATTCTCTGCCATTGCCCACCATGTATTAAGACGACACAAAACACGCCTTCTTCTACCACGGCCAGCCACGTCTTCTCATTCCCCAGCTGCTTACGACACGCATTAAAAGCAGTCATCAAATACGGTTGGACAGATTTAAGTCGTAACGAAGAGGTATCAAAGATGCTTTTCACTTGCGTCAAAAAATCCTGGTCAATTCCACTCGCCAGAGATGCAGAGCCGAATGAGCCTGTGTGTAAGCGTAATTCCCAAGATGCGCTCGCCTCACCATACACTTCGTCAAAACGATGTTGTAACAAAGAAAACTGCTCTGCTTCGGTCAATGACACATCATTCCAAGGCAGTAGCAGATAACGTGAATAATGATTGGAAATAATCAAAGTCGCTTCTGCATTTTTAAAATCAAAATTTTCCAAGACCGCTTTAAAAACAGGTAACGCGGCTTGCCAACCTGCTTCTGTTCCGTGGTATTTGTGAATTTGTTTGGCGACAATACGCGGTCGTAACCCAGCTTTACTGTGCAACGTAATCACCCGATCCGGGCACAGCGCAATGCGCACCTGATCACTCCACAAACGTAACACGGTTGATCTCCTTTAACGTTGTTTCACCTCGCTTGACCAGATCAAGTGCCGCTTCGCGCAAATAGCGGGTACCGTGATTTCGTGCAGCTTCTTTGATACGACGGATGGGTTCTTTTGCAACGATGAGTTCTCTGATCTCGTCATTCAAATGGAGCATTTCAGCAATGGCTTTTCTTCCTTTGAAACCCGTCCCGCGACAATGGCCACAACCTCGCCCTGCCACAAAACGAAATTCTTTTGCCTGTTCAGGCGGAATGCCGGAGGTTGCCAAAAGTGCAGCTGGTGGTTGCTGCGGTTCGGCACAATGTGTACAGGTCAGGCGCACCAAGCGTTGCGCCAGAATGCCATTTAATGCCGACACAAAACTATACGGATCAACCCCCATATGCATAAAACGCCCGATCACATCGAAGACGTTATTCGCATGCACCGTGGTAAAAACCAGATGTCCGGTCAATGCTGACTGAACGGCGATTTGTGCGGTTTCCGAATCACGTATCTCTCCCACCATGATTTTGTCCGGGTCGTGACGCAGAATAGATCTCAAACCGCGCGCAAAGGTGAGTCCCTTTTTTTCATTCACAGGAATCTGAAGTATCCCCGGCAGATGGTATTCCACCGGGTCTTCAATCGTGACAATCTTATCTTCACCGTTATTGATTTCACTGATCGCGGCATACAGCGTGCTGGTTTTTCCGCTGCCGGTCGGACCCGTCACCAACACCATGCCATAAGGCTCCTGAGCCAAACGGCGAAACCGCGCAATGCTATCCTCATCGAAGCCAAGCACATCCAGCGTCAAGCCGCTCATTTGATCGGAAAGGCTTTGGCGATCCAAGATTCGCAGCACCGCATCTTCGCCAAAACTACAGGGCATGATGGACACACGAAAATCCACATCACGTCCCTGCATCGTCACTTTGAATCGACCATCTTGAGGCACACGTCGTTCGGCAATATCCAGTTCCGACATCACTTTGATACGGGAAATAACTTGTTCTGCCATTTCCACGCCGGGTATTTCACTGACGTTAACCAACACACCGTCAATGCGGTATTTGATACGGAAACCGGTTGGATGTGACTCCAAATGAATGTCACTCGCGCCCGCTTTAAGCGCATCATAAAGCGTGGAGTGAACCAGTTTTACAACGGGGCTGGTATCTTCACTAATGCCCTTGAGCGATAGCGATTCCGATTGCCCGCTCTCCGCTGCCAAATCAAGTCCATTGGCAACGATACTGTCCATGGCACGCAATCCGGCTTCGTAACGCGCGAGGTAGGCGGCGAAGTCCGATGGGTGCGTCAGATACCAAGTAACCAGACCGGTCCGCGCTTCAATCCACTCCTGATTCTCGGCGTTGAATGGATCACAAAAAGCGATAGCGAGTTTCCCCGAACTATCACGCAACACAATGCACTCACGGCGCGTTACATCGGCAAAAGAAAGAATTTCAAAAGCCGGCTCATAGCCATTCAGTGCAGACATATCCAACACTGAATAATGAAACGCGTGCGCAATCGCAGCCGTGGCATTTCCCGGATCAAGGCCGAAATGCTCTTCAATGACTTTAGTAACATTGCACCCGATACGTTTTGCCTCAATGTACGCTTTGCGCAAATCATCTGCCGTGAACGATGTTCTGAGTGCCTCAACTGTCATGATATTCATTGAATATTTCCTGCCAAATAAAATTTTCATACCCAAAAGGAAATTGCCTTAGTTAATCGCAAGGCTCGCCACAGATTTACCATCTCAATACGCATCAACCTTCCCTACCAATTGGTAATGTCATGTAAAACAAAATTACCACTGAATTTTTCAATAGTAACTATTGAAGATGACAGATTGATGAAGTTAATTTGTGCGGATAGACCGAATGGAAATAGAAAAATTGCAGGTTTATTTGATGGCGCAGTTTGATTTATCAAGCAGTAGCTTTAACGCAGAGCAACTGAACAAGATTAACTCCCGTATGTGACAGTAATGTTGCCAAATAGGCATGGCAGACATCTGTCGGCGCAAGCTTGCGCGGCTGAGTCGCAAAGCGGTGGTCACTGAATTTTGTCGGGCACAGCACAAACCAACGTGGGTTATCTGCGAGATTATTAGCTTCAAAGCCCTGAGCCCGATACAGGTTGGTGCTTCGATGAAGGCAAGTTGATTTGATGAAGGAGCGTTAGCAGTGAGATTACTGAGAGATTAAAAGCGAGAAAAATTCTTGGCACTGAGGGAGTTCAAAAATGCCTAACAAACAGGTGGACTGCACGGCTGCTAGTCTGTTCTGACTATGACAACCATAAAAAAGTTAATCAAATTGTCACGCTATTCCGTTATGTTTAATTTTGAAATTGAAAATTTTACTTACTCAATTAAGCGCATCATCCGTTCATACCTTGGATGCCAATTAAAAAACCGTGAGGTAATTCATTATGACCATTGCAACTCACAATCTCAAAATAATCTTGGCGGGCTTTGCAGCACTCGTTAGTTGTATAACTGTGGAAGCAGCCTGCATTAGCACTAATCCACAACAACCGACTATAAATACAAACTTTAGTCCTCTTACCTTACAATTCAACGTACATGTGACCAACAAATTGGACGGCATAAATAATTCAACATTGATTGACCAGTCATTCATTGAAAGCTTGACGATTAACCAAAGCTTTCAACAAATAACCGATATTTGCAGCAGCAACACATCCATACTTTCCAATAATGTAGTGGCAACTACAACGGCAAACACAACAGATGTTAGCAACTACGCAGGAAAAGACTTCTCGCTCGTACCCAATCAAGCTACTTTAATAACCCAAGATAGCGGCCGCATCTTCTCTTCCAGTTACCAACGAAATTTCAGCATCTCCGCCAATAGTTATAGCCCACTGTGGAATAACACGCTCAATCAATATACTTATGCAAACTACTCTAGAAGAGTGTCACTCGATGAGTATGGATTAGCGGGCTTCTACCTTCAGCCACTCGACCTAACTTCTTACCTACAATCACATATTGGAACTAGCGGCTCTTACAACGATTTTGTTGCTGTAACGAATCAAAACTACCAAACACTTGGTACCTATGGATTCTTCGGAACTGCAACACTAATAGGTATTACCGCAGCGGTTCCAGAACCATCAGAATGGCTCATGATTCTATGTGGTCTTTGCCTAGTTGGATATATTGCAACTCATCACAAGTACAGCTCTTCTAACTAAATCTTTGCTTAAATCCAAGACAGGTTTGGTTCTGGCTTTGGTTCTGGCGAAGTATTCAAAATTGCAGTGCATCAACTGTCATGATATTCATTGAATATTCCCCGCCAAATCAAACACCGGCATATACATTAAAATAACGATGACACCGATCACCAAGCCAATGAACGCCATCAAAATTGGCTCAAATAATTTCGTAAACCATTCCAGCCAGCGCGCCATTTCTTCATCGTAAAAAGCGGCGATACGCTCCATCATTTCACCCATGTTTCCGGTTCGCTCGCCAACACGCAGCATTCGCAACGCAACGGGCGTGGTCAGTTCCTGCGCTTCCATCGCACGTGATATGAGCTGCCCCTCACTAATAGCCAATGAGGCAAGCTTCAACTTTCCGCGCAATACTGGCTGAAGCAAACCGGACACCATATCCAATGCGGTAACTACTGGTATCCCACCCTTTAGCAACATCGCTAACGTCCTGTAAAAACGTGCCAACTGATAAACATGCATGCGCTCGCCTATTGCCGGAAAATTCCATAATTTGCTTAACACCCACTCGCGCAAGGCTGGCCTGGTCAAGCCATATACCGTAGCCGATAACATCCCCACCACACTCAGCAAAACCATCATTCCATGGTTTTTAAGTAGCACACCCCATTGCAAGAGCAACTGCGAAAGAATGGGCAAATTGGTGCTGCTTCCTTCATAAATTACCGAAAATTTCGGCACGACATAACTCATCAAAAACACGATCACCAGTCCGCCAACGAACATAAGCAACACGGGATAGATGGACGCACTGATAATTTTTTTGCGCACAAAATCGAGTTGCGATTGATAGGCTACAAACCTGCCCAGTGCTTCACTCAATCCTCCTGTTTTTTCACTGGTGCGGATAGTCGCTACAAACAGGGGTGGAAAAACAGCAGGGAAATCCTGTAAAGAAACAGACAGGGTTTGCCCTTCATACAAACGCGCGACGATGGCATCAAACACTTTTTTGGCTTCGCTATGGCGTTCTTTTTCAGCCAGCGTTTCCAATGCCTCTACCAATCCAAGACCCGCATCCAACAAGGCAAGTAGCTCCTGACTGAACAGCACCAAAGGAAATCCGTTCCCTGACTTCTTGAATTTGGGTAAAGCAACACTGCTGCTTGTTTTGATACCCAAGACTTTGTAGCCTTGACTTTTCGCCATGTTCGTCGCATCGCTTTCGTTCATGGCCGAAATCGGGAGTACGCTGACTCCTTCACCACTTCGCAACACCTTAATCTCAAACTGCATAACTGCACCTACCAACTTGTAATATCAGCGGCTTCACCTGACCCGCCAACTTGCCCATCTTTGCCGTAGGACAACAGGTCATATTCGCCATGCTCACCGGGCTGCTTATAAACGTAGGGATTACCCCAAGGATCACTGGGTAGATTTTTCTGGAGATACGGCCCATCCCACTTTGCCTCGTTGGTCGGCTTGGTGAAAAGTGCCGCCAACCCTTGTTCAGAATTAGGGTAGTGCCCAACATCCAATCTATATTGATCCAGTGACTTGCCCAATGCATCAATCTGAGCTTTGGTTGCTTTAACTTCCGATTTACCTATCTGCGAAAAATACTTGCCCAACGTAACCCGCTAACAGACCGATGATTACCATCACCACCAACAATTCAAGCAGGGTAAAACCCTTCAATCTCGAACGAGAATGAATAGCCGGATTAGTCACTTTGAATCGTGTCATGGAAGTCTCTTGCCATAGCCTATTGAATACTTCAATGGTAGCTAACGAAGATGACAGATTGATGAAGTTCAGTTTTCTGACTAGGCCGAATGATAGAAATTAATTTACTGGTTATGTCCGTGTATATGGGAGATAGATAATTGCCGCATCATGGTACGACGCTTGATCCGATGCCCGCTCATACGCTCAAGAATTCCCGACAAAAAGCGTACCGTTTCGATGATGTACGGTCCCTTGTTCAGCATGACGCATTCAGCCCGTATCGATAGTGCCGCATCGGATACCTCGGCACGGGATGGAAGACCGTTTTTGGCCATACTCTCCAATACCTGAGTCGCCCAAATCACGGGGATATGGGCGGCCTCGCATAACCAAAGGATTTCCTCCTGAACTTCGGACAGACGCTCAAACCCGACTTCTACGGCAAGATCACCCCGCGCAACCATCACACCCACGGGAGGGTGTTGCAGGCCGGCAAATAAAATCATGGGCAAATTTTCAAATGCCTGTGCGGTTTCAATCTTGAGTACGATGCCCAGATGCTTGACATCCCGCTCATCCAATAATCGATGTAAAAATTGCACATCCTGGGGAGTCCTGACAAAGGATAGTCCCACCATATCAATATGCGGAATCAGAACTTCCAGATTTTCAATGTCGACAGATGTCAGGGCGGGAATTTTTATATCGGTTAACGGCAGGTTGATTCCTTTTTCAGAACCAAGCTTGCTACCCTGCGGTGCAGCGTGAGTAATTTCCACCTCAATACGTTCATGATCGCAAGCGTGGATGCGACCGCCAATTTTTCCGTCATCAAACCAGATAGGTTGCCCCGGTTGCACTGCGTCAAACGCCTCATTGAGTGAACAGGGTATGGAGGGAGGGCTCAGTAATTTATGGTTCCGTTTATCATATTTCGCCGCCCGACCAATCTGCGTGTCGCGAGTCAGTATCAATTGGTCGCCCACGCAAAGCACTATCGGCTGAAAGATTTCTGGTAAAGGCGATACCTTGCCTTGAGCCAAGAGTTTGTCCTGACGGTACAGATTACAACTTGCGCCGTCGGCAATGAATGTGTGCCGCTCACAATGAGCGAGCCACGCATTACCGTATCGCATTTTCAAGGTTAGTTTTCGTGTTGCCCCTCGTATATCGTTGACCACGAACAAATCGCCCGATTTAGCCAACTCAAGCACATTGCCCTGTATGGGTAAAATACCATCCACCTCAATGATTGGTTTCTTCTGAAATTCTGCCTGGGTCAACCACACACGAGAGGGTTCCCTGACCTCTCCAAACAAGTCCCGCTTTACCTTGATTTCGAGTACCCGCCCAACAGCATTCAATTTTCCGGTGCGGAGTTTTGGGCCAGCCAAATCCGCATATATTTTGCACTCACATCCCAATTCTTTTTCTGCAACGCGAAGATGTTGAACCATTGCCAGCCATGCTTCCGCATTATCATGGGCACAATTGATACGCATGACATTCATGCCCGCCTTAAGCAAGTCACGCACCAAAGCCGAATCGCTTGCCGCCTCGCTGGGCATGGTTACCATGATGCGCGTACCATGTTTTTCAGCGGGATTCCCCAACAATTGCAGCGCGTGCTTATCAAGGAGCTTCCCACCGCTCTGGATATTCACCGGTGGAGGTGGCTGACAGACCATTTCACTCTTGCCAATCAATGCACAGCAAGCATGACGAACCGCGTCCAGACTGCTCAGAACGTGCGCTTCGGTCCGACCCAATCTACTCAAGCCCAGCAGTGCCAGGTCTTGTTGCAAGGTACGAATATCCGTCTGTCGCAATGCCAAATAATGTAACAAATTGCGCGCGCTGACAGAGTACTCGGCGGGAATTTGATTTAGCTCGTGGAAAAATTCTTGCTCAAAGGTGACCGCAGATTCCCTTAGCTTGTTCAACGCGGTGAGGACGTTTTCGGCAATATATTTTTTCGTCAATAACGGTTGGTACATCTTGTTCGGTTTCTTCCGTAGCGGGAGTGAAATCAATTCGTCTTCCGACTCTAACCATTGCACGTTACAACCTAGTGACAAAACAGATAAACTGACGCTTCACATCCAGTGATCGCTGATGCTGACATGCCGATTGAAACCGAACTCAAATTGCGTATTTCCCCAGAGCATTTAAATCAGCTCAAACGTCACCCCTTATTCAAGCAACTTACCACCGCGCTCGGCACCCGTCGCAAACTGTACAACGTTTACTATGACACGCCCGATTTTCAACTGCATCGGCATGCTATGGCGTTGCGTTTGCGCCGCATCGGCAAACAGTGGTGGCAAACCCTGAAAGGTGGTGGCGAAGTAAACGCCGGGCTACATTTACGCAACGAATGGGAAACTCCGGTAACCGGGGAGGCTTTCGATTTTAATGCACTGCAAGCAAGTGGCAGCCCGCGTTTATCGAGTGCTTTACGCAAAAAGTTGAAGCCGCTATTTGTAACGGATTTTACCCGCACCACCTATCCATTGATTTTCAAAGGCGCAGAGATTGAGCTCTGCATGGATGATGGCGAAATCAGGTCAGGGCAGTACAGTCATGTTATTTCCGAACTGGAACTCGAACTTAAATCCGGCGAACCGGCGCAGTTATTTAACTTGGCATTGGTGCTGCTCGACATCATTCCTTTGGAAGTCGAGCCTATTAACAAAGCAGAATATGGCTATGGCTTGTTCTCGCATACTGAACAAACTGCCGTCAAAGCCTTCCGGGTTGACATCAGTAAATGCCCCGATATACCGGGTGCTTTGCGGACATTGATCTGGTCATGCCTGCTTCACTTGCAAGCCAACCTGCCGGGGGGCACTCAAAAAATTGATGATGAACGCTTGCACCAAATCCGCGTTGCGTTGCGCAGATTGCGCGTGATGTTATCTATGGCAGAATCTTTCCATACCGACACTGGGTTATCCGCGTTGCGCGGGGAGGTGGCACAACGATGCGTGGAACTTGGTCGCTTGCGCGAATGGGATGTATTGCTAACTTCCATACTGCCCCCGCTACTTCCTCAACTTTCCAAACAAGCCGGATCAAGTTTATTGAGAATCGGTCAAAATCTTCGCGGGCGACATCAAGCCTCCACAGTAACCACATTCCACTCGAAAGAATATCAAAGCCTGATGTTACGATTGGGTGCGGGTATGTATGGCAACTATTGGCTTGGTCAAGCAGGGAACAAATTATCTCTTGAAGAGTTCGCGCGGAAAATTCTGGGTTTACATTGTCAGCGGGTAACCAAATTTGGCAAACACCTCGCTAATGCAAACCCTGAACAACTGCACAAGCTACGCATCGCCTGCAAAAAATTACGCTATAGCGCGGAGGCATTTGTCTCACTGTTTAATTCAAACAAGACCACCGCCTATTTATCCAATCTGGCTTCACTTCAAGATTGCCTGGGTACACTGCACGACTTTACAGTATCGCTACATCAATTGGATGAAATCGATGCTCAGTCTCAACAAAAAAACAGTGTGCTTCTATCCACCCTGCAAATCAGGGGATGGATCAAACACCAATATCAAGATCAACTCATCATTCTCAACGAAGCTTGGAAGAAATTCTCCAGGCAAAAGGCATTTTGATCAAAGTGATGCTCTATGGGCATGCCTGCCTCCGACACCAGCCTCCCAAGCCAGCTATTGTGAGATTATTTTTTGCTTGGTGCTTGCGGGGATAAGAGTTTAATAAGATTTGCCTGACTCATTCCTGACAATGCCTTGAGGCCGGCAACCAACAATTCGCTTTTCTTGACTGAAATGTTGGCCGCGACGCATTTCTGTTTGAGTGCCGCTATCAACTTGTAATCATTTTCCGGCATGTTGAAGCTGTCATGAATCATTTTCGGTGCGGGTGTTTTTTTTGGCTGACTTTTACTGGTCGCCTTGGTCACCTGTTTGGCTGACTTGGCAGGTTTATCTACTGGGGGCTTTGCTTTTACAGGATTGCTTTTTGCCGCAGGCTTTTTTGCCATAACTTTGTTTTCTTCGGCTTTGAGCGTTTCATTCAACGCGGATTTCTGAGTTCTGTTTTTCATTTCGTATCTCCCTTTTAGATTGACTAACTACGCCGCTTGCTGCCTTTGCCATTTAACAGATCCAACACTTCGTCGCACAACATTTCCACCTCGATAATGGCTGGCAGTGCTTTGGCACCAAAATCTTGGACAGTTTGACCAAATACAGCGGACTGCCGATAAACCGTACGCTGATGAAGCTGGCTGCCAGCAACGGCGATGCCAAACTCAGGGAGCAGATCCAAAATATCTTTTGTCAGGCTGGTGTTGGGTTGGCACTGGTTAACGACCAGCCTCGACATCAAATCCTCGTTGAGATCAGCCGCATCCTCAATGGCTTTCCTGATGCCAACCGAAGCCCAGATATCGAGTGGCGAAGGAATAACGGGTACCAGTGCCAAATTGGCTATCATCAGGGCACTTTGGGCAATGGGAGAATCTGCTGCTGGCGAACCATCAATCACAATGTAATCGTAATCGGCGATTAACTTTTTGACCTCGCGGTGCAATTTCCCCTGCGCGGCACTTAACCCGATCACCGTTGCCGGAAATGGCTTATTATCATCGGCAGATGCTGCCCAGCGTGATGAAGTTCCTTGGGGATCCGCATCCACCATCAAAGTCTTGTAGCCACGCCGCCCCAATGTGCCGGCAAGCTGCATCGAAACAGTGGTTTTTCCCGCACCGCCCTTTTGGTTCACAACAGCAATAATTTTTGCCTGCATGACACCCCCACCGATTTTGAATACCGTGCGACGGTATTCTTGTTTTCACATCGCCAGAATTGGTGATCCGTCTTGCGTAAGACTTACACGGTACAAGTCTTCTTCTGTTCTGTCCGGTAATAGGAAAAACTCAGCTGACTTATTCATCAGCACACCAAAATTTAAGGTCGATGTGCTTGATATATTCAACGTCTATTTCTCCGCAACTTTTGCTTTTTTTGTCGCTTTTGTTTTTGGTTTTTCTTTTGTTTGAGGCTTGGGGTTTTTGGGTGCTTCGACTATTTTTTCAACGTTAGTCTTGGCTTCCTTCCCTGATTCATTTTTATTTTCAAGCTTTTTCTTCAGACCATGCATAACTTTGCGCCAATCCTGAAGCTGCTCATCTTCCAATTCCAATTGAATTGCCAATGCCTCTTCCTGAGTTATTTTCCGCTTTTCTATCCGGCGGGGTATTTTTCCACCCATTCTGGATAACACGCGTTCGGCCTCTTCCATGCTTAATAGCTTAGCTTTGGTTAAATATTCATCTTTCGGGATTTTAAACATTTTCAAATTACTCCTGGATAATTTTTTAAGTATAAGTCACGCTGTCGGATTCCTTAAATAATTCAGCAACCCAAAATAGCCGTGAACTCCGAGTAGATCGACACCGAAAGATTCTAAATATGGTTGGCACCAAACACAATTGTAATATTTCAGGAGTAATGGCTGTGGCTTTGAGGCATCTGTGTAATTGATAACGATTTACTTACTGAGACAGTTTCCGAATAAATTATCGGGATTTCATAAAATTGAGTTAAACGAACCACGTTAAAGACGCGTAACTTTCCTTGGCAGAATACTTTTAGGGAAACACCGAATCAGTCCAAAACTATGGTTCGATACATTTCCCGTTCGCCCTGATAACCAGCGACTTGCCAACTTGTTGGCTTAGTCGAATGGCTAGTTGTTTTTATCAGTGCCGCGCGTGGCGCGGTGTATCGAAGAGTGCAAACGGGAAGCACTCACCACGAACGGACTTATTCGGTGTTTCCTTAACTTCTACTGGGTATTTTCTCAAGCAAATGTTCAATCGTTGCGAGGCGTTGATTTATAAGCTTAGCCTGAAGCTTTGCTGTTTCGGCGATCATTCGTGCCTCTGGGGTATTCGCACTGTTAATCAGCTCTTCAAAGTGATTCCAAATTTCTTGTATCTGACTGTTCATATTTTTCCTCAAAATTAAAATGCCACTAACGAAGTGCTTGTCTGTACTTTTGATACATATCCATCACCTTGGGAACATATGCGATCGTTTCAGGGAAGGGTGGAATGCGTCCACCATATTTGCGCACATTATTTTCGCCTGCATTGTATGCAGCCAATGCCAATTGAATGTTGTTATCGAACAGCACCATGAGTTTGCTCAGATATTGCGCACCACCCTGAATATTTTGCGCAGGATCAAAAGCGTTTTTGACTTTGTAACGACTTGCCGTGGCGGGCATCAACTGCATCAAACCCACCGCACCTTTATTTGAGACAATTTTGGAGTTGTAGCCGGACTCTACTGATATCACGGCATGCAGCAGTGCTTCATCCAATTGATAGAACGACGCGGCTCGTTTGATTTCAGGGGAATATATTTCGCGATTTTTGCTATAAATCAGTGGTGCTTTTTGTATCGCCTCGACTTGCACATCGGGTTGCTCGGCATGGATAAACAGCTCATACCGCGCATCATTCTGCACATCGCTAAAGTGAGGTGTGCCGCTGTCATCAGTGAAGACAAAAATGTCAGCCTGAACATCGTTCAATGCCAAACTCAAACCAAACAAAATTCCAAGAAACAGTCGCACAACTATCGGCTTACGTAACGACAAAGATCAAGGGCGCGGTGCATCCTGAGCAACCATGTTTCTGACTGGAATCGAGTTGGCATCCGCTTTGTCACGATATTCTTGCAGCAGATTTTCCATCTTCACTTTCTCAAGTTGGGTAAAGGGTTCTGCTTGTCGCAAAGCCTGCAGCACACCCTTGGCTTTGTATTTATCCATCAGATCGGAACTGATTAGGTAAAGCTGGGAATTTTTCTTTTCGCAAGCTTGAACTTCGCTATCCAAGCGCTTAGCTTCCTGCTCTTTTTCGTGCTGAGTTTGCTGCAAGCTTTTAACGGATGCCGCGTACTGCTCTTCCATCTGTTTTAATTTTTTTTCTGACTCTTGATATTTGTTGGATAGCTCTTCCTGTTGCTGCTTGTCCTGCAAATCAGCCTGCTGTTGTTTGTCTGCCAGATCGGTCAACTGCTTGGTTTGCCCACCCATCTTTTTTTCAAGGGCAGCGCGCTTGGATTCCAGCTCACTGACTTTATTTTTCAAGGTTTCAACTTGGGTGCTAAGGTCAGATTTTTCCTGCTGCGCCGCATTCAACATCAACTGCATGCGTCGCACTTGCTTATCCTTGGGGCTTTCAGCAGCGACCGCACCGAGGGTGACAATGCCAGACAATACTAAAACTACCGTTTGCAACAGCGTTCTAACGGACAAAATGGTTTTCATCTCAACACTCCCCCCATTAGAAACGCATACTCAAATCAACTTGCAGCGTATCTATCGACAGCGGCGAACCATCAATCTGATCGGTACTGATCCAACGCAAACCGAGGTTGGTTTCTTTATCCAAGCCATAACTTGCGCCAAGAATGAAACCCTTAGCATTCGTGCCTCCCAGATGAAAATCAGAATCGGTTAGCGCATCCAGAACCGCATCGCGCTCCAAGTACTTATAGGCAACACTGGCTTGCCAATCGCCGCGTTGTTTGACACGCGTATTTCCAACTGCCAACACAGCTTGATAACCCGTAACTTTTGGAACAAGCGCAGCCTGTCCGGTGCGTTGCGAAATTTCTGATGCGTCAAAACCTAAGTTTTTCACATAGTCGCCACTCAACATTACATGCACGGGATCAAATGTTGCCCAATCCATTTTGGCCGTGATATTCAGCTCCCTGAATTTTGAAGATAAACCGTAAATTGTTGGATCCCCAACTGCGTTGACAAGCATCAAAGAGTTACCCTTTTGCATACTTTGCGCAGCCGTGCCATCCAGGAAATGCGAGCCCAATGTTGCGTTGGGTATTCCTTCGACATGCTTGAAATCATACAAAGCAATGCCAATTTGCGCTGTGGAAGCATTCATCGCTGTCCACTTTGTGCCTAGCTGGGCACCATAGAGCCATTTCGAGTTGGCGAAAACCGTATCGGAACGTTGTATATCCTGAAATGGAAAAGCACCCGCAGTCAAAAAGCCGCTCCATTGTTCGGTCGCTCTTTGCTTGAATTGCGCCGAAATTCCTTCAAAATTTACATCAGAATCCCACACCAAATCACTCCCTAGCCACGGGTTAGGCATTTTCCCTCCACTCAAAGCCAGCCAGTCATATGGCGCACTCTGCACATAAGCCCTATCCCACACCAAGCTCGATTTATTGAAGCCCGTTCCCAACGTCTGGTTATTTGAAACGGGATTTGTTGTTGTCCCGGTACTCAATCTAAAAGCAACAAACGTGGAGTCGCTAACCTTGGCCTTCATGCCCAATTTCGCTTGAACACGCAAGTAATTATGCGTATCTGTGGTATTACTAATTTGATTCAAGCCAGTTGGGTTATACGAAGCCGGCAAAGCATTTCCCGCAGGAAATCCATCGCGCTGATAACGCAGACGCAAATCACCATCAAAAGAAATACGGTTCAACCAATCAGGCAAGGAGCCGGGATCGCCCCAACGCTCACCCTTGGCCTGCGCTACAATTTCTTGGCGGAGTTCTTCTTTGATTTGCCGCATCACCACTTCCGGAATATAGGGCACACGAACCACATCCGCCTTAATGGGTGCCTCAGTTACAACCGCATTGATAGGCGCAGATTTGTCGTTTGTCGTTTCACTAGCCGTTTGGCTTAATGTAACCGCTTGGCTCACCGACGAAGCGGCGGCTTCAGTATTCACCGTTGGCGCAACCTCAGCCAGGAGTGCTTCTGCATAAACGGAGTGGGTCGTTATCCCCAATACAAAAAATAACGGCATTATGTTTTTAATATTCATGCTCAATTTTCCCTAATGCTGCCTATACGTTTCTGAAAATTTCCAAGCAACCATCAGCGAGAACTGATGCGCAACTTAATTGGTTGAGGCATATCTGCAGGGGGTTCTTCGAAATGCTTGATCAGGCTCAACACCTTCTTCATTGCCGCATCCACTTCCAGTTCACCGCTCGAACTCAGCAACTCAAATTTCTCCACGCTGCCATTTTTTGCTATCCACAGCGCGACTAATGCCTTGTATTCGCCCTTGCGTAATTTTTCATTGCGGCTCAATTCATCCCGAATATTTTTCTGCAAACCGCCCAGATAACCGCCAAACCGACTACCGTTTCCACCGATAGTTAACTCGCGTCCGCCCTTGTTGCCCACCAACCCGAACGAATCTCCATTACCTTTACCGTCCGCATCCAGCCCCAAGTTTGCGCCTGGAGGTGGCGCATCCTGTTGCGGCGGTGGAGGCTCATCCAACTTCACCTCTTCTTTAACTTCAGGCGGCTTCTCTTCCGGCGGAGGGGGGGGAGGTGGCTCGGCTGGTTTGATAATGGATATTTGCTGCACTCTCCGCGTGTTGGGCTTGTCTGGATTCTCCAAAAAATTCTTGATCAGAATCACTACACCAACAACCAAGATAAGCAAAAACGCGCCGCCCAACAGCAGCGGCAAACGCCTGCGTAAACTCTTTTTCGATTTCATTTGTGCAGCCTATTTCACCAGCTTCTGAGTAACTAATCCCAGATGGGTGATATCCAGCCGCCCCAGCAAATCCATCACCTCGATAACTTTTTCATACTGCACTTTGGCATCGCCTTTGATGACCACAGGCAGATCGGGAATGGAAGCTTTATAGGCTTTCAAACTTTTCTCTAATTCCGCCATCGTCACCGGATAAGTATCGAGATAAATCTTGCCGTCTTGCGCCACCGTGATTGCTTTGGTCTTTGGCTTTGCCAAGCTGGGGGCTGCGCTCGCCTTGGGCAGATTAACCTTAATACCCTGCACGGAAGCGGTAGTCATAATGATAAAAATGATGAGCAACACGTAAGCCAAATCCAGCATCGGCGTGATATTGATCTCGTCATATGGTTCGTTTTCGGCTTGAACTTTCATGACTGATTAGCGCGTATACGCTTCAGTGATACGGCCGACAAATTCGTCTGAGAACACGTGCATGTCCGCCGACACGTTCTTGGCTTTGCTACCGATATAGTTGTAACCAAACAAAGCAGGTATCGCCACACCCAGCCCCGCCACTGTCGCCACCAATGCCGCCGCAATACCAGGTGCAATCGCCGCCACGTTCACATCACCCGTTGCCGCAATCGCTGCAAAGGTAATCATCACCCCCACCACCGTCCCGAGCAAACCCAAGAAAGGGCCACCGCTGATGGCGATAGTCAACAACACCATCAAGCTGTTGAGCTTCTGATTCTCACGCACCAGTGTCGCATCCATACTGGCTCGAATCGCAACAATCGCCTGTGGGGTAAGAACTTGCTGCCCGACTTCGGCATTACCAAAACGGCGTTTGATTTCCTGAACCCCGGTGTGGTAAATCTGGTACAGCGGTGAGTCTTGAAAGTGGTCATGCTTGCCCATCATCGAAGTCAACAAAGGCGAGTCGCTGATGTCCGCATCCTCATCGGTATCGTTCGCATCCAACTTGCCTGTTTCTGTAATGGCAAGTTGACGGTAATCGTGCAGAAAGGTTTTATTTGCCTTTTCAGCCTTGTTGATCACCATCGCCTTAAGTGCCATCACCAACCAGCTAATGACTGCCATCACCATCAAAATTCCAATCACCACCCAACCATCCAGCGTAACGGAATGCAAAATCGTACCGAAATATGAATTCCCACCTTCACTGCCCGGTGCTTCATCTTGTCCATAAACCAGTAACTGGGAATCCGGCCCCTGACCTTTTGCCGCCAACTTGATCCATTCTGCCGAGCGTACAACATTGGAAATCTCAAGCTCATCTATCGCGCCTGAAAGCCCTTTACCAACCGTGATGCTGCCCTGCAAATCCACCAGCGGGGTTGCAGTCGTAGCGACTTCCACCCCATCCAGATAAAGCGTCAAAGCCGGTCCCGCTGTCAGAGCCACGTGATGCCATGCACCTACGGAAAAATCTGTCGTTTTTGGGGTACTTGTTCCATTGATGGCTGCATACAACTTACCAGCTTCGATACCGATAACAACAGACTTCCCCGCATCTAGCTGTTGAAATAAGCTTGCATTCGCTTGGCTGGCTGACACTTTAACCCAAGCTGAAACGGTCATTCCCTGACTGGCAACCGCATTAAGCGAGGGCGAGGCTGCAAGCGTCATTACATCTGATCCGCCAAAAGTTGCGCCGCCGCCGATCAGTGCCGAGTTATCTAGTTTTGCAGTAAATTGGGATGCGCGATTACTGTTTGCTGTCGAATCCTGCGGCATGCCATCTTTTTCGTCAAAATGGTAAACCGCTGTCACGTTGGTATCGTAAGTGTTTGCAGCATCATCTGCCGCACTGGCCTTTTCGTTACCAGAGTACAGATAGATGGTTGCGGCCTTGCCTCCTACAAGCTTGGGAACCTGCACCCACGCCATGGCCATTTCGTTGATAGCGTCGTATTTTTCGATGTGATATTTAAGCGGTGTCTTATCATCGTCAGCCACAAAACGAATATCACCCCCATCACTTTTTGCATTGGCAAAATCAAAGTTTCCGGTATGCAATCGCACCAGAATTGGGGCTTGTGCCACCATATTTTTAATACCCTCCTGAGACACACTCAGGGTGATGACTTTGCGTGAGGACCAATCCGCATTCCACCACGCATGGGACAGTCCGGGCATAAATGCCAGAACAGAAGCCAGCATGAGCAAGGGATTTTTAAAACGCTTTGTATTAGATATTTTCATAGTACGATTTTCGCAAAGTTAAATTACAAACAAGTTACAAATGGATGCTGCCCCCTCACCTCATTGAACTTTATTTTTTCGGATGTTTAGTGGTTAACGGTTAGCGTGCCATTAATTTTTATCCATTTCCTCGTCACCTAACCCGACGACTTCGACAGATAAAAATGAGGGTTTGAAATTCGCTAGGTTTTGTTTGATTTTCTCCATATCATTGGCATTACTCATACTCTGCGTGGCTTCATTGGCAGCCTTGGCAGCATCTTGCATATTGCCTATGCCCGTAATACTTACCGGTGCGGGCGCAGCTACGGGAACACCCGCGCTAGTCCCGCCAAAATTGATATTATCTGCGCCGACCACACGTGGCGCACCCAGGAAAATATTGCCCGCTGCTCCGATTCCCGCATCACCTGCGTTGATCTCACCAGTAGGTGCATAGAGATCAACCGTTCCAGGAACAACATCCTTGTTAGCCAGCAATACTCGAATACCACTACCCACCACAGACTGGGTCACATCAACATTGAAGGCACCTGTTTTGGGATCGACAATTAAGAGTGGCGGGGGCGTGGACGATACGCTTTTGGAACCCTTACCCGCATCGATATTCCCCGCAGAAGACCACATCAAAATATTCCCGCCTTGCAAAGTGAATACACGCGACTGATTGACGGTTAAATCATTATTGACGAACGCATTCACATCGCCCCCTTTGACGGTCACAATACCCAGTTCCGCAGCTGTCTTGGTGATTCCAGTCGCGGGTGGATTAGCCAATCCGGCATTGATTCCGCCACCCGGTGTCAGGAGATTGATATTGCCACCACGCACTGTTTTGATTTGACTGTAATAGAGGTTTAAATCGCCCTTGTAATTGGCTGACGGAAACAGTGTTGCAATAGCGTCATACCCCGCAGTGTAATTTCCGGATTTAGTAGCGATACGCCCTGCTTCTCTCAACTCACCAAAGAACACCTGCTTGGCAAACGCATCTCGTAGCGGCTGCGACAACGACTTCGAACCAAAATAGTCAAACGCTTGCGTAGCGGTCAGATTTTTCGGCGCACCGTATTTTTCCACATACGAAACTAACTCAGTACCGTAAGTCTTCCCGACAAACGCATCTTGAAGTGACTGCGGCAACTTCGCAAAATATGTATAGGCTTGCGTTGCAGTCATGTCTTTTGACACCTTTTGGCTACCAACCACACCACGCAAATCTGACCAGTGATCACTGACGTAGGCAATCAGGTCGGCACCAAAACTTTTGGTTGCGCTTGGATTGATATAGCGATCAATGAAAGATTGTGTCGCCGCGCTTTGCCCGACCCCGGCCAACACCGTTATATCCGCACCCTGTTCAGGCAACAATAAATTGGTGAGATTGCCCGTTGTCGTAATTCCACCGCTGTTACCCAAATCCACATTGCGTCCTGCTTGCAACACCACCTGTCCAGGACCGGAAACCGTAACCGAGGCATTAACAATATCCCTCCCTGCGACGATGCTAGTTGTATCTGAACTCTGCAAATTCTGCATGCTGAAATTGTGATTTTGAATATCCCTCCCTGCCTGTATCTGAGCCGACTTGGGCAGAATCAATGAACCGCTCTCCGTTGTACTGCCAATGCTGGCACCCGCACTGATAATGATCGGTTGCGTATCTAATGCGTGTATCGAGTTGTATATTCCTCTCGCAGTAGTAACCAGCGCGATATTTGAAGTCGCCGTCGTGTTCGCCTGCAAACCACTTGGGGCAGCATCAGACATCTGTATCGATCCGTTTATCCAGATATTCCTGTCAGCAACCAATTTCAAATTACCCTTGGTTGAAGGAAACAATGTAGGGAAAAGATTGCTGGTGATATCTCCCCCAAACGCGGTTGCCTGCAACGACCCAGGATATACAGATACCGCCTTGGAATCCGTATTCGTAGTTCTCATGTAGAAGAATCCTGCAGTGGCTGTCGTGGCTGTCGCCGGTGCGGCACTGTAAAAAATGCTCGTATCGTTTTTAAGATTGACATTACCGCTGAGGCTAGACAAAGCAATGCCGCTCGTGTCGCCATAAGTGAAAAAATAGCTTTGGGTTTTCCCAGTAGCTGTTGGAGGGATTTGGGAAAACCCCTGGGGTAATAATGTCGGGTTTAGGGCTGTTTGCAGCGTCAGGTCGCCGCCAGCACGCACGTCGAAATTGCCCTGTCCCAACGCGAGCACCGTGTAAATCGAATTGTTGTTTTTATCCGACCTCGAAGTATCGAGACTTGCCCCTGCATGGATTGAACCTTGCCCGTTGCCCACGTAAAACACGCCACTGTTGATATTGCCTCCAGCGGTCACTTTCAGATTGCCGCCACCCATCACCTTGGTGACCGGACTTGCGGGATTGATAATGTCCACGTAACCGGTAGAAGGTGCTACAGCCGACAAATTGTTAATGCTACCGCCAGCAGTCACAATCACGTTGCCCCCACCCAAAGCACCGATATTCTGGCGGAAAGAGCCAATGTTGACCCACCACGCCGGTTGGTAAAGCGTTGTCGCGCTATTGAGAACTGGGCGCCACAGCCAGTCGGTGATGAGTTGGTTACTTGCTGCGCCAACCACATCTCCCTTAGTCCGGATATTGATGTCACCACCGTTGTAACCGAAATGTTTATTGGTGCCGCTTACTGCGGAGGGAACGTCCAGCGCTGGCTGGCCTGCGGTGTAGATTACCGAGTCCCGGTTGCCCATCACTAAATTGCCTCCTGCTGCAATATCTATTGAGCCTGTTCCGGTACGTATTTGTTCCATCGAATAGTAGCTGGTCGTTTTGTTTGCTGATCCGGTACCTTTGTATTCTGATCCGCTTACCAGTACCACGTTACCTGTCGTTGGTGCTCCACCATTCGCAGGCACCGTACTCTTCACCGCCATCACATCAGCACTGTTCGAATCCGAACCTGCCACCAATCGGTAAGACCAGGATGCAGTAGTCGTTGGTGTCATTGTCGGGTATGCGCCCAAACTGGTCACCCCTATCACATTGTTAATTGTAGAAAACCCATCCGTCAGCGAAGCAGGCGTGGTAAGCGTTGCCGGTGTGGTGGTGGCAGACGGAGTTGTAACGGCGGGTGTTGCGACATTGGTGCCAAAGTTGAGATTGCCGGCTGCTTTGAGTGTCAGAATGCCAGGTTCAGTCACACCACCATTCCCGTCATTAAAACGCCAAGTTGATAAATCCCAATTGGTTGCAAGTGTCAAATCACCCGCACTGTTGAGTTCTACCCCCGGTGTCAAATGCAGATTCGGGTTGTTCAACATACCCAAGCGCGTTTTGACGGTGCCTGCATTCGCGGCGAAATTTTCTGCATCCGTTTTGTAAATTGCGGTGGTAGTCGCCGCATTCGCCGCAGTTAATGAAGCAGGTGGGGTATAGGTCTTAAATGCTTCAACTGTAACGCTCGCACCCGAACTCACATTGAGCGCTGTCCCACCCGTATTATTGAGTGCCACTTCGTTGTTGCTAGCACTTCCTACGGTAGCAAGCTGTGTTGCGCGCAACTGCACGCTGCCGCCCGTGCCATCACTGCCCTGCACGGCTATCGGTTGATTATTGAGATCAATTGTTCCCGATGCGGCTTCAAGTGTGACTTTGCCACCTTTCTCACCCGTACCTGTTGCATGGGCATCCAGTAACGCGCCTGAGTTCAACGTCAGATTGTTTTTTGCTGCCAGCAAGACATTGCCAGCTTGTGTACCTGAGCTGTCTATCTTGCCCGATACTGCTATTGATCCCGTATCCGCTGTCAGGCGGAAAGATTGCGCTTTAGCTCTGACCGTGCCGGAAGTATCGGCATCAATGACCCAATCCCCCGTGCGAACGCGCATGTCCCGCAACTCAGTAAAACCGCCTTTCGTTAACGTGTCATTCAGTTTGGTTAGCGCATTGGTAGTGCTTCCGGCAATTAAATTAATCGCATCCAGGGTGTACGAACCCTGCACAAAATTCGCATTGGCCGCACCCTTTAACTCACCCGCCACCGATACCGTGCCTTTGCTTGCTATGATGTTGATGACACCCGCATCACCGCCGCCCGTTGCACCCGAAACATCCACCAGCGCGCCGCTCTGAATATCGACCCCGCCGTTATCCGCCACCAGCGATACGCTACCCGCCTGTGCATAAACCGTTTGCCCGGAAATGGTCTTGCTGATTCCTGTCGCCGAGGTCTTAGAGCTATTACCCAACGTCACGCCATCGGTCGCTTCCGCACCTGTCGCGTGCAAAGTCACTGCGCCCGAAGACAGGCTGATATTGCCGTTATTTGCAATACTTTTACCTTCGATAACCAGTTTGGCATTCAACGCTTCACCTGCGGTTACTGCTGCGCCTGACATAGGTTCAATTGCGACAGTATTTTCTTTTGCGGTGATAGTCAGATTGGCTTTATTGGCTGCGGTGACTTGACCAGCCTGTAACACCAAATTGTGCGTGGTCGGAACACTTTCTCCCGAGGTAATTACCACACTCCCCATACCCTGCCCCACAATTTGTTTTGCTGCAATTAAGCTAACGGCATTGAATCCTTGAATAGATTTTTTTCCGTCCGCCAAGGTGATTTGGTCGGCATTGATTTTCAAATTTCCCTCGCCGTATCCAATTGTCGCCGAAGTACTTGCACCTGCATTGTTATTGGTCAACGTGACATTGTTTGCGTCGATGATATTGGTCAGACCCTTGTTAGCTAGGCCATTCAAGCTGCGAGTATTCAGCACTAAATTATTCAGAATATGTTTTTGATTGGTGTCGAGTCCGCCCAAAAATCCTTCACCATAAAAATTGATGTCGTTATAGCTGTGCAGCGTGAGGTCTTTAAAGGTCTGCGCTCGCGCCAACAAATCACCACTCAAAGCCAATGCAGTATTGCTAGGTGTTGGATTAGTACCGATGTCGATATTTTGCGCGGCGATACTTAATGCCTTGCCATTCAGATTAGCTTTTTTACCAACGGCGGTGGCGTAAGAAGAATCCAGCAACAAGGCATCCTGCGCACCAACCGTCGCGCCGTCTTCGATGGTAAGTGTCGCAGCAGTATTGACCAGATTAGTCCGCGCAACTGACACTTGCGGTGCAGCGGAAATGCGCAACAATGCACCGTCTCCCTTCAGGGTGGCATCTCCGATTGCAATGTCACTGGCCTGTCCGGAAAGCGTGCCTTTAGCTTCGATATTGCTACCGGCCTTGACGGTGACCGCGTTGTTTGCCGCCATGATAATTTCAGGTCCCGTCAACACGCCCCCTGCGTTATCAACCACCACCTCACTGGCACTCACTGCGATATTCATACCTTTCACAGTTTGTGTCCTGACACCACCGATCAGTAAACTTTCAGCACCCAGTTTATTCAGCGAACTGGTGGTCAATTGCACCCGCCCAGTTGTTGCACCCAGGGTATTGGGGGTATTCACGATATCAAAACCAGGGCCGTTCAAGTCCACTAAGGCACCGCGCCCTGTTTTGCCGGGCAAAGCATTAAGGGTTCCATCCAATGCCAAGGTCGCCCCATTACCCACTGCCGAAACGATTAACTGACCTGCATCAATTGCCAAGCGAGGAACTGCCGTGCCATTGGTCGTTGCCTGATCCTTAAAAAATTGGTTGGCATAGCTGTCATGGAATTCCGACTGCGTGCGCACCACAGCACCTGAAGTGACGGCAAAACCTGAATAACGCGCATCCTGAATACCTGTGCCTATCGTGGCAAACTTGCCCGCCATGATCTGTGTGCCGTCAACCAAAGTGGTCGCGCCTTGATCCGGCTGTCTATCGGTATAACCCGCGACGGCTGTTACGCGATAAGCACCCGGTAGCAGCGCATAACTCGCGGGCAAGAGCGTGTAATAACCGGCTTTGATACCGTTTCCGCCTGCCAAATAAACGCTGGCACCCGATTGAAGCGTCGTTTTGGATCCGGCCTGTGCATATTGCCCGGCATACTGCGGATCGTAGGGAGCAAAACCAGACACACCGGGAATAATGGCGAAAGTATTGGCAGGCGCTTTGCTTGGATCAAGTACATTAACTGAGCCGCCACTCCCCGCGAAAAATTCATTCGCATAAAGATCTCCCCCCCCTGCAAGATTCACGGTTGCACCGGCCTGGATGTCGATCTTGGGCGCGGTAAATTTCACTTGTTTTTGCGGTGGTGACGAAATTGAAACCAGCGTGCCTGAACCGGTCAGATCATATTTCCAATCCTTTCCTCCCTCGATCAATCCAAACGGAACAATAAGTCCATCCGCCGATACCGAGGTCAAACTTCCGGGATTCAATTTCACACTTTGACTCCCATTGAAATTGATTGACCCTAACGGTGCTTTTACAACACCGCTTTGCACAATTTCAGCCGCGCTCAAAGTCAACTGCCCGCCAGCCGACAACACTGGACTAGCTGCATGTTGCCCCGGTAACACGGTAATTTTTCCCGCCGGATTGTTCAGTCCATCAACTACCGACAGCTTAAATTGCGACAAAGTCGTAGGATAAATTTGATCGGCTTTCAGGGTGATGTCACCTTGCGTAGTCAAGCTACCTGTCAACGCTGTTGTATCGGGCACCCCATTCAAACGGATGTCCCCACTGCTGTTGAGCGACAATTTATTGACCCCAGAGACCGCCACATTACCCGTCACATCGACCAGTTGTCCCGTCACATTTAACGACCCATTACTGCCCGCAACAACGGGTATGCCAACCAACCCCTGCTGGTTGGACAACGTGACATGTGCCGAAGTAATGTCGCTATTGCCATTCGAAATCAACTGCGGCGCGTCCAGCACCATACTGCTCCTCGCAAGAAGATTCGCCCCATCCGCCAAATCAATCGAGTTCTGACTTTTCAGTGCGACCTGATCAAAACCGGAGTTCTTCAAAGCATTGGCATCCAGTAAAAACTTGCCTGCGATTCCTGTCAGAGCATCTCTGCCTGCGCTGGCATCATCTCCGGGCATCAAAGCAGCTTGAGTGGCGAAGCTGCCATTACCACCAGCCGTGACCTGTATCTGGGCGGGGATACTCGGAAAGGTAGTCAGGGTTGGTTCAGAAAACAGTGGGTTGTTGTTCAAGGTCAGTGAAAATTTCCCCGCTGCCGCCTGGCTGGCTGCCTCAACCCCCGCGTTCATACTCCCGTCAAAAAATCCACCCTCGTTGGTCTGGACAGAAATCGAACCCGCGTCTCCGGCGACATGATGATTACGGTAAACCAACGACCCTGATTCGAGTTGCGGCAAATCGATATTGGTCGAGGCTCCCGACACATCCATCAAAGAACCTTGCTGAGCGACTACATAACCAAGACTGTTGATATTGATCTTGCCACCAGCCAGCACCTGCCCCTGAGTCAAATTCTGCGTATTGGGCTGTGCTTTAACAAAAGCACCCCGGCTCAGCAATTTACTTTGGCTGCCCAGCCAAATTGACTGGCTTGCACCGTAGCTGGAAGGATCGGTAGCTAAATTCAAATTGATGCTACCGGCACTGGCATCCAGCGTGCCCAGCATGGTCAGTTGATTCGTCGAACTCAGGGTGATGCTCGCGGTAGGGTCAACCTTAATGACTGCGCCCGCTTCAACTTTCAATTCGGAGCCATTTTTCTGCTCCAGATTAATACTGGTGGGCGCGCGCTGCCAGTCGGGCAACATGCCAACTTCGGCAAACATGTTTACGTCGGCACCGCTCTTTTGCAGCGCTGCCGTACTATCAAGGATCAGCGATTGCGCCTTGGGTTCGATGACCGATCCGGCGGTCACGGTCAAACCCTTCAGTCCTTGTGCAACCAGGTTGTAGTTGGCAAATCCACCGTTTTGGAAGAATGCCGTCGGCAAGACGAGTGCGTCAGTTCCATTGGGTGCTCCCAACACAATATTTCCCGCCTTAATTGTCAATGCACCGCCCTTACCACCGCCTGTGCCATAACTACGCAAATCAAGTCCGTCCAATTTCGCCTGAAATGCTTTGCTCGTCAGCGCATTCACACCGCCATTCGACAAGGAAATTGCGCCACCATTTCCGCCGTGTAACTTGTTGGCGGTATCCAGCCATGCACCACCCGATGCGTCCAACCGTGTTCCGGTTGCAACATTCAAATCACCGCCGGAATTCAAGCTGATACTTCCGCCATTGACCAACAGTGGCTTGCTCAAATCCGGCACGCCCAACTGCGCAGAATCGTTCACCCACTGACCACGTGTCGAGATATAACTGGTCGTACCCAACGCGCCCACATTCAGCGCACCGGGTGCCTGATTGATGGATGCACTTGTCAACGCAGTGCCTAACTTGACTGTACCGGAAGGCGCGTTGATAACCCCCAGCATGTTGACTGTATCTCCCTGCAAAGAAAGCTTTCCACCCCCGGCAAGTTTAAGTGTTGTGTCGGCAGCGACTGAAACGGTTTTGTTGCTGTAAACTTCAAGACGATTTAGCCCGGTGCCGGAACTAAACATAGCGGTATCAAGAATAATATTTTGGAGGAAGCTCGCCGGGAGTACTGACGAAACGGTGGTGGCGGTATCGAGTTGTGCCGCTCCAGTTTGAATCGCTACGTTACTGTCGATTATGTAGTTCACAATCTTGGTGACGCTGTCTGGAGTGGCAATACTGCTACCCACGGTCAGTGTCCCGCCCTGCGGCAACATCTGCCACGTTTTTTTGTACGGAATCAACGTATCGACAGGAAGACCGGCTTTTAGGTCAACATAAGCCGCTCTTTGAAAGCTACCCACTACAGTCTTGGCAAGCACATCACCATTCACCACCGCATGCGGTGCCAACACCGTTAAGCTGCCGGCAGACTTGCCTTCAACATAGCCCGGATCCCATCTGCCTCGTGCATCACCCCCGGCCATGGTATTGAAAGTCTCGGTGACACCCCATTTGTTGTGGGTCAACTTATACGTGCCGAAAATCCCCTGATAGATACGGTCCGGCGCGGCGTTAGCGATGTCATATTTAACCCCGTCGGATAACAGCGTAGTGGTCTTGATATTCGCGCCGGTGTAATCAATCTTTCCGCCGGATATATTGATACTTGATCCGCTTTTGGTTATCACATCCCCGGTGGAGATTAGTTTTACATCGCCACCAACACTGGTACGTTCGGCTACAGTACGTGCGATCTGCGCTTCTTCTCCAGAATAATTTGCCAAGGGCGTGCCTTGCCGAATATCAACTTGCACATCGCTGCCCCACAGGGAACGATTGGTTCGCTGTACCGGCGCATCTTGCAACTGACTACCGCGTAATTGCACCGTCAAAATATTGCGTGCCACCGACACGCTGGCATCACTTCCCGAAACATCAATACTGCTGCCGCTATCCAAGAATACACGCGCCGTATCACCGACGGCGGACACGGGAACGAATTTTGGATTGATAAAACTGGTGCTGAGATTAGGCGCATCTTTGGTCGGCTTGGCAATTTCCTGATAAACAGAATTGACTGTTGCTAATGGATTTAATCCGCTAGCAGGCACTTCCGCTATTGCGGGGGATGTGGCAGTGGCAGCTACCGGTGCCACGTAAGGAACATAGCTACTAATCGCGGCCAGCGTGACTTTCCCGCCGGGAGCAATAATCTTGCTGCCGCTTTGCATATTGATCGTGCTGCCCATTACCTCGACGATGGAAGGCTTGAATCCTTGACCGTCAGTATTGGTCGCCGTATCCGGCAGCCACTTGTTTTGTTTGGTATCAAAAATTTCCTGTGGGGTCACAGCAGTCACACTGTCGGTTGCCAGCGTGACCTTGCCTGTTTGGGTCGCGCGAATGTCATAAGACGCGCCGCTGACAGTGGATGCGGTGTTGTTGTAGACAGGCTGGAGGTCGGCGGAATCTAGCGTCGCGCCTTGAACCCCGTAGCGTGCCAACAACTTGATTGAGCCATTTTCAGAGACTGATGTGGTTGCCGAGATTCGCCCCTGTTGATTCACGGCATAACCCATCAAAGTAACGTTACCGCGCTCAGCGGTGATGTCAGCGGAGTTGGTAACCGTGCCCGCCTCGATATGCTGGATGAGCGGCTTCCCCGTCGCTGAATCAAGAAGTGGGTTTCCGGTGATCGGATCCAGCAATGTAGCTTCCGCCACGCCGGGATTGGTTACATCCACCTCTACCAGCACACCGCGCAAATTTGGGTCTTGACTGGCTTCCAAATAAATTTTGTTTCCTGCTGCCAACACAGTCTGCCCACCCGGAGTGGATATGCTGCCGCCGTTCTCCACCACCGGCGCGAACATCATAACGCGCTGACCTTTAATCATCGCACCCGATTCCACTTTGACAAACCCACTTGTCCCACTGAACGCGGGGAGTATTTTGGTATTGGTCAAGTAACCAGCCGTATAAAGGTCATCGCTAATATCCAGTGAAGAAGCAATCAATGAACCGGTACTCAATACACCCGTATTCACCTGTGCGCCGTTACCAAAAATAATGCCGTTGTGGTTAATTAAATATAGCTGACCGTTCGAAGTCAATGAACCACTGATATTGCTTGGGCTGGTATCCCAAATTTTATTGAGTGCGCTGGCATTGACCGAAGGTTGCTTGAACTCAACGCTGTAACCTTTTGCAATATTAAAATCCCGCCAGTTCAAAATCGCGGTGGGTTTAGATTGGCTGATAGTCATCGCCGTACCAATGGTGGTGGCAGTTGCCGATCCAGCTTGAACAAACGGAGTGTTGATAGGTGAAGTACCACATGGCCCGCCCGCACAGGGTGTGGGCAACGTTGGCATGGGAGCTGCAAAACTTTGAGCAATTGAAATCAACCCCGCTGTGGCAAGCGCACTGAGCAACGCATGATTGCGAAGTTTGAACGTACCGACTTGTCCGTTTGCTGATTTTCTTTTGCTGTTTTTCATTGCTGCCTCTTCAATAATTTTGTGCTGCCTAACTAATTTCCGCACTGCCATTCCCACGCAGATAGATAACACTGATTAAGTCACACCGTTCGTGGTGAGCTTGTCGAACCATGAATGGCAGAACTTAATCTCACCCTTCGACAAGCTCAGGGCGAACGGGAATCTGGGTTTTTAAAACGCTCCCACTGCCTTGAATCCAACCTTCACCTTGTTCGCATGAGTAAATGTGCTTTGCTTCAACGGCACTGCCACATCCAAACCCAGCGTTAAATTTTTCCAGCCTTGCATTCTCAAACCCAAGCCTGCACTGGCCAAATTGAATGTTGCTGTTTGCCCATCCAGTGCTTCACGTACACGGAGGTGCGCACCTTCCACAAACCCTACCGTGCGCAAGTCACTAAAATTTCCTTTTGCCATTTGCATCCCGCGCAATTCCAGCGTCGCATGCGCACCATCATCACCCGCCTGTTCAGATTCGTAATAACCCCGCACACTATCCGCACCACCCGCCGTGAACTGCTCATTGCTAATCAACGGACCACTGGCAAGCTGTCCATCCAGCTTGGCGAACAGCACCATGCCTTTGGGTAGATTTTGTGTACGCTCGATGCCCCCGCGCAGGTAAAAATAATCCGGTTTGGCGTTGTAACGCTTGCACTCGAATTCACTGGTCACTTGCCCACTGCAATCCGTCTTGCGATCACCTATTCCGCGAAAGTGAAAGTTCAGGGTCACGTTCGCGGCATTCATCCCCGACTCATCCGGCATGTTGGTACTGTAGGCAGCCGAGAACGGCAGATAGCTGATAGGCAAGTGACCCGTGTTGGTACCGGCCAGCAAAGTGTCATCCAAGAAATGTTTGTAGTCCGCGCCCAGTGTCAAGCTGTGAAATAAATTTTCCCGCGACCGCAGCGGGATGACATAACGCGCACCGAGAATATTGCCCTTGCCGAGTACCGACATATCTCCCAAAGCTGCCACGCTGCTGCGTGATACCACGGCATAAATGGCAAGTTTGTTGTCCGAATTGGCAATCGGTAACAGATACGTTCCCGACAACACCTTGACCTCACTCAACTTCTGCGGTGCCGTTTGCACTTGCAGTGACAGACTGTGCGCGCGTTGCCACAAGTTGTCGTAACGCACCATTCCGGCAAGGCGGAATTCACTGGTGTTGGGGCTGGCGTGATTATTCAATTCGATACTGGAATGAAACGGCAACTGATCTTCCACTTTCAATTCTGCTTCCAACTTGCCCGGTGTATTGCCCGGACGCAGCACGGGAGTCACCTTTAAATCAGTCACGCTATTTGCATCCACTAACTGTTTTTGCAAATCGGGAAAATACGGCACATTACCGACTGCCAACTCAGGCACTTTGGCCAAAATTTTATTCAGCGAAAAATAATGCGAGCCCACCACGCGGGTTTTTTCGACACTGCCTTCGGTGACTTTCAATTGCACCATACCGCTACCGACGCTTTGCTCCGGTATATCAACCAACACAGTGAGGTAGCCCGCATTGTGGTATTCATTTTCTAACGCAACGCGTGCCTGCTCCACATCGTCTATGGTTTTATCTTCACCCAGATAGCGATATACCGCCGTCTCAACGCGAATTGTCGGCAACATCGTATTGCCCGACACTTGGTATTCATTCACCGTAAACGTATTTTTTTTTGCAGCACCAGGCTCAGCTGATACGGCCATGCTGATGCAGAAAAAAATCAGACCCGCACACAGCAATAAAATTTTGTTTGTTACTTTCATATCCGCAATCAACACCGTCCTATCCGACCTCGGATTATGGATGGTTCACATTACGGACTCATTACATGCGGATTACAGGAGGGACTAAATGAAAAAGCCAATGTGGTTTGACTTTAGATTCGGCACTGTTTATCTGCGAATCCGTTCGCCTAGTTGCTTCATCAGAGCTTGTCAAAATGTGGATGGATTCTTGTGAAAACTGTGGACGATAAAAAACCCTCTTTGGAGGGTTTTTTATCTTTCGTTTAACTATCCGTTAGCGATATCTAAACGCTTTTCTATTTTTTCTATCCTTTCGTTTAGGTGGTCTAGTCCGATTTGTTGCTGAACTATTTTATCGTTGTCGTGCGCTGAATCTCTCCTTATTCCTGCCACACCCGATTCAAGGTTTGTTATTCTGTTTTTTATTTCACGCAACTCTTGTTCCACGCGGTCTTGACTTCCGCGCATACCTCTTAGGTGTTCTAAAATCAAGTTCTCAACTTTTTCGCTCATGATATTTCCTTTCAAAGGATGATTAAGAGTAAATGATTCCTGTTACTTTGGCAATTTATGAAAAAAACCTCGCTATCCTTTAATACCCGCCGTACGAATGGGACGTTTGGCGGTAGATAAAAATTTCAAAGGGCAAGGGCTGGTGGCGCACTGCTTGCCGATGCGCTACACCGTTCATCCCACTCAGATATAGCGGCTTATGCGCTGCTGGTTGATGCCAAGAATATAAACGCATCTGCTTTCTACCAACATCACGGTTTTATTCAGCTACCGGATACGCCTTTGACATTGTTTCTGCCATTAGTGACAGCCGCCAAAATTTAAGCGGTCTCTAAAAATTCGTCATTGCTGAAGTCGGCGTAATTAACTATGCCTCGCACAAAGAAAAACCCCGGCATTGCGCCGGGGTCTCCCCTACCAAACTACCTGATGCAGATAATTACTGAAGCAATTGCAATGGAGCGCAAGTGTTGCCAAAGTTACCCACGCGCAACACTGGAGCCGCTGCGTTGAAGGTTGGTGAAGCCCACAGATTTTCTGACAATGCAGCTACACCTGGGATAGGCGCGCCAGCTGTACCGGCTGTACCCAAGATTGCTGGGTCACCGGCGTTCTTTTGGAACAACTTGTATGCATCTGCTTGAGCAGTAACAGCTAATCCCAAACCACGGTCGTTGAATGTTGCTTCCACTACGGTGTCATACAAACCGCTTGCAGCATTTGCTACAGTTGGTGCAGTACCATTGATGGAGACGAACTTGGCTGTAGCAGGTACACCAGAATCTACACCCAACACACCGATACCGTAACTACCAGCTGTCAACACGACAGAACCAGCTGGAACAGCACCAGTATAAGTAGCAATCGTACCTGTTGACAGGTTAATCGCTTGACCAACAACGTTTCCGTTTTGAGCTGCTGTCAGACAACCTTTCACTTTACCTGATGAATCATTCTCTACTACTATGTAATTTCCAGTTGATGGAACAACGCCAGTTGTCATAGTTGAGGCAAAATGATCTACTGGAGTCAATGCACCTGACATGCAAGGATTGCCGAAAATGCTGGCGTTGATCGCTGCTTGTGTACCGGAACCGGCAACACGACGGCATACCACTACCGTTGTACCTGCAGTTGCAGTTGGTTCAACTGTACTGAAATCAGTCACAAGACCACCCATCAAACTCGCAACTTGCGCTTTGGACAAGTTATTAACATTAGTCAGGTTGTTAGTGACAGCAATTCCCATTACCACACCTAACATCGGTGTTTGTGTCAACGAAGCCAATTGAGCAGTAGAAAGAGCGGTTGCAGTGCCTATGTTAATTGCGGCCTCCAAAGTTGCCGGTTCAACGTCAGAAATACCAGCATCGGGGATGCGAGTGGTATTGACACCCGAGCAAGCGCTCAGTGGTGCACCTGAAGCAGCATCGGTACCCGCAGCCACACAGCCAGTAAATGCCAGACTGTTTACTGGAGTTGACAACGCCACTGGATTTACGCCCTGGATTGAACCGCCCTTGGCTGTTTCAAGAATCAAAATATTCTTGCCTACGCCAGGCGTAGCAGAAACCAGAGAAGGATAAGCTGCCATTGCTGCCGCACTAGCCTGACCAAAATAAGCGCGGTAGTTTTTACCGTTGCCATTGACTGCATCAAGGTCAAAATACGCATCCAAGCTAGCCGGAACCATCATGCTCTTGGCTACTTGACCGATCATTGTTTGCACAGCTGAAGAACCTGAAATGAACAGAGTCACATCTGGTGTTGCCGTTGTAGGTAAAGCTGCCGCTTGACCGGCAAAAGCCAGTGCGCAAGCCGCTACGAGTGTTTTGATTTTCATGTTATTTCTCCGGGATTGATTATTTCAATTAAAAATTTGGGATGTTACTCATTGTTTCGCAACCCCCTGCCTTTGCTGCGAAGCAGGGGATGCCAAGCAAAATTAAGCAACAATCATGTTGTTTTTGCTATTTCTACGACGGGTAGCGATGAAGCCGATCAAACCGAAACCGGACAACATCAATGCCCACTCACCTGGCTCTGGAACCGCAGCTACTGGCGCACCATTAGCAAAGCTCAAAGTACCATTGCTAGCCAATGTCCAAGATGAGTTAGTACCGCCTAGGCCACCATTGAACTTAGTCACCGTTCCGTTACCTACTGTTGCAGATGCACCTGGTGTCATATATACAAAGTCCATCGATTTGCCGATTAAATCACTAGTACCAAAGTTCCATTTATTAGTCCAATTACTAGCAGCAGGATTACCCGAAACAACTGCAGAATTTCCTCCTGCATTAGTTGTAACAGTATTCCAAGCAGCAAATGAAGTTTGTGCCGCAGCTCCACCGCCAGTTATATTAGCGCTAGGTGTAGTAAGACTAGCACCAGTAGAACCTACTGTAGACAAGAAATTTTGTAAGCCAAAGCCACCTTTAGCACCCAAAGTATCACCAGCAGTGATGCTCCAAGATATCGTTGTCAAATTTAAGCCTGTAATCCAGCTATTAAATGTTGCATCCGCTACGATGGGCGCTGTGCTGAAACCAGAAGCATTAGCCACTACTGTTGCTGCAGAAGTGCCGGTTACACCTGCCATGAAGCTGGACATGTTGATACCCAGATCACGAACATATGTTGTACTAGTGGTGGTATCCCAGATGCTCAACACCAGATTAGAACTACCGGTGCTCATGTCCACAACAGCCGCACTAGCCGGACCTGCAACCGCAAGTGCCAAAGTAGCAGCCAATATAGTTTGATTCAATTTCATATTAAAACTCCTTAGTAATAACACTCCCTGAGTGGAGTATCAATTTAAAAAGGCTTTGAACCAGTTAAGGGTCGTAGCCGCTGTATTAATCAGGCAACCAATCCGCCGGTTTCCTGCTACTACTTGGCGACCCGGCTGTCTTCCTGTGGGGGAGAAGATCCGTGGCTTTCCGGCCCCGCTTCACAACGGGTGTGGCTTTTACTTTTAGATTTCACAACTCGTGCAATCTGGACATCAAGATACAAACCTTTTATTGCAACCGCGTGTTCCGTTCATTCAATTGATATAGGCTGTTCGGCTTATTTTTACTTTGCTTAACGACCCCTATCAACCGAACGGCAAAATATCCGGGGCGTATTAAAATTGATTGATGCAGGGAGAGTTACGGGTAGTCCGAACGGCTCATTTTTGAAGAACCAAGCTGTGAATTTCAATCTAAAAAGCAGCCGTACTGTAGGAGCAAGCTTGCTTGCGAAGCGCTTTAAGGGAACACCGATTAAGTCCGTTCGTGGCGAGTGTTTTCCGTTCGCACCTTCGATACGCCGAGCTGGGCGCGCAACTCAGGGCGAACGGAAAATATATCGAATCATAATTTTGACTTAATCGGTGTTTCCTTAATTTATTCGCGGGCAAGCCCGCTCCTACAAAGCAAGCGTGTTATTTGTATTGCACCGCCAGCGGCGACATCATTTTTCCGTTAAGGCAGGCGTTATATCGACCCGTTGCTGAAGCGACACAAATGGCACCCGCAGCGTCACCGAATTTTTTCGACAAGGTAAAGCAGGTACGCAAGTCATTGCTGTGCATCATGTCGCACAGGCGCTTTCTGGCATCTTCAGGCGAGCTGGGCTTAACCGGTTGCAAGGGCGGAGCAACATATTCGGGTGGAATCACTTCAGCCGGAGGAGGCGCAGGCTGGTTGCTATTACCCTGATTAGCCATTAGGACTGGCAGTGCACCCTGGGTGTACACAAATCGCCACTCGGAATAATGCTTTTTGTCTGAAAATTGGGTAAAGCCTTTATCAAAGTTGGCGGTCTTGATAGGCTTGATGTTGGACAGGCTATACACCCCTATGATGCCGTTCTGGGCATCTTTTACCAAGCCCCATTCCGCTCTGGCAGTAAAGGGATCATAAAATATTTTGCGCAGATGGCGTTGTGTATAAGCGGTTCGATTATCTTCCAATAAATCTTCCAGCCGCTTGGGAAATTGCTTAATCTGATTCGGCGGTGGGTTGTCATAGTACGAACCGATGGCTCGCATAAATTGCTTGCCGATAAACAGCAGTTGCTTTTCTTTTTCACGCTGCTGTAGCTGCGATGAAACGGTGGCGATCAACGCCAGTGAGACACCCATCAGCGCGACGGCAAACAACACACCGATATAGGTAAATCCGGCAGAATAACGTCCAACAGCAGATGACACAGAGCGTAATTAATTTGTGTGAACGCCAGCACTTAAATTCTCTTCGATAATCTCATGCGGTTGATTACCTAATAGCATTTTTCCACTGGGGAAAATAACACCCGGCGTTCCATTGATAAAGTTATTGGCTGCAAATTCGGCCAATGCTTTGATCGGTGTATCGCAGTTTGTATTGCTACCCTGGGGTTCTTTTTGGCGCACCAGCATATCCTCCCAAGCCTTGACCCTGTCTTTGGCACACCAAATCAATTGTGCTTTGCGTAGTGCATCCGGATGCAGCTCAGTGAGTGGCAAAAGGAAAGTGTAGATAGTCACATCATTGACACTTTCCAATTCTTTCTCTATCCCCTGGCAGAACGGACATTCAGGGTCGGAAAATAACGCCAGTTTGCGTGCGCCTGTTCCTTTGACCCTGACAATGGCTTTATCCAAAGGTAATTTGGAAAAATCCACTGCGGTGATTTTATCTTTTTCCAATTTTGTCAGACTGATTTTGCTTTTGAGTTCGACCATGTTGCCAAACAATCCCACCTCGCCTTTTTCATCGGTATAGGCAATATTGGTGCCGTTGAGAATGACTTGGTAAAGCCCGGCATAGGGTAATTTGCTAATCGCGCCGAGCTTTACTTCGGGTAAATTCTTAGTGAAAGACTCTCTGATTTCTTGCTCACCCGCTTGCACAAAGTTGGCAAGTACAAATAAAGCTAATCCCGATACGATATGTTTTAAGGAAACACCGAATAAGTCCGTTCGTGGTGAGTGTTTCCCGTTTGCACCCTTCGATACACCGCGCCACGCGCGGCACTCAGGGCGAACGGGAAATGTATCGAACCATAGTTTTGGACTTATTCGGTGTTTCCTTAAGTTAACCATCATTGCGCTCCTGAAAATTCACTATTGATTATTTGGACCTCAACAAGCCCAGGTCAATTGCACGACTCACTGCATGACCCCGCGTTTTGGCTTGCAACTTTTTTAGAATATTTTGCACATGATTTTTCACCGTCAATGGACTGATGAATAATTCATCGGCAATCACTTGATTGGTTTTGCCGACTTTGATGAGATGAATAATCTGAATTTCACGTGCGCCCAAAGTGGTAGTTTCCGAGCTGCCAGTTTCGATCTTGGCACTTTGACGCGCCACGACACGTCCTAACGTGGCATCTAAGATTGGTAGCAATACTTCCAACAGATAAAGCAAGCGATTGCAAAGCGTTCCGTTTACTTTTGAAAAGCAGAAAAAGCTTTTCATCTGCCCGTCTGATCCGCATAAACCGTGTGCCGCCAAATTACTCAATTGATGACGCTGCAACATCGACTTCCATTTTTCATCAAACTCGCCAATGCTAATTTCCGCACTCAAAATGCACCCTCTGCCCGATTCGCGCACCCGCGCAATAACCTGCATCATCAAACTGTTTTCCGGATTACACAGCTCGGCAAATTGTTCGTTTTTAAATTCGGGTGTGCTGGAGAAAGTATAAGTTTTCGGTTGGGGATCGGACCCGACCCAAATCGCACACATTAAAACTTCATGCGGGATCAGATACTGTAGCTGGCACTGCGCCCAGGAAAAAAATTGATGTTCAGTCAAAACTTTCAACGAGCTATTGACGATGGAGACCAATCTGTCTTGATCTTCGCCTTCCAGGCTGCCGCCTTTTTCAATAAAATCTATCATGCTTTTCTGTGCGAATAATTTGCCAATATCTCAATACCCGGCATGAAATTATTTAAACTCATCGGTCAATTCACCACGCCATTTTTTGTTAATTGCGCCACTACCGCGACTCTATCCATCACGATTGCCCAATGCAGCGGCGTGTAGCCATTGACCGGTGTTTGGGCATTTGCATTCGCCTGTATCAAGCGTTGTGCAACATCATCGTGGCCTTCATAAATCGCCCAGTACAGCGCAGAGGTGCCATCCCCTATGACCCAATTGACATCTGCATTTCTGGCAAGCAAGGCATTCACATAATCGAGTCTCCCAAGTTGGGCTGCCAATACCAAAGGTGTCTCGCCTTTTTCACTCGTCAGATTGACATCGGCTCCGGCCTCAAGCAGCATTTTGACGTTCTCATCGCGCTGCAATCGCACCGCGCTGGCCAAAGGCGTTCCACCCGAATCTTCCAGCACATCAAGACGCGCACCTGCTTTGATTAGCATTTTTACAATTTCAATATCACGGCGCATGACAGCCGCACCGAGCGGTGTATAGCCGATACTGCCCTTAACGTTTACGTTGGCATTCAGCTCGATCAAGCGGCGCACGATGTCACGATGGGAATAATAGGCCGCCACCAGAATGGCACTGTTGCCCCCTTTGTCGAGCGCATTGGGATTGGCACCGAACTCAAGCATCATTTTGAATATTCTCAAATCGCCCCGTGCAGATGACTCAATTAAACCCAGATCATCATCTGTCGTCGCCCATGCCGATTGGATACCCATCGCAATACAAAGAAGTAATACGTTAGTGCAAGCAATGAATTGCTTAATGTTCATATTTTTTCGGGATAAATATTTTAATAACTGAACAATGTTAACGATCATTCATGTCATTTAGATTAAGGCTTTGTGACAGTTGCTTTAATTTATTCAACTCTGGCAACTTCATTTATTTTTCGTCACCATTACGATGACTCATACACAAACTAAAATCGGCGAAGTCAGATTTCTTCGCCGATTTTAATTTTTAGTACTTGAAAATTATTTAACGATTGAAACTGCTCGCGCCAAATTAAGCAAGCGCAAGTTCTTCGCTGCTTTTACGACGAGTAGCAATGAATCCAATCAAGCCAAACCCTGCCAGCATCAATGCCCATTCATCCGCTTCTGGAACAGCAGAAATATTCAGCACACCAGCGTAGCTTCCACCGGCTGTTCCGGTCACATTTCCCATCACATGCAGAATGTAGCTGCCAGCCCCCAGTGTGATTGGATTGATGATAGCGGATGCTGCTGTCCAGTTAGTGCCACTAAATGACAACAGGTTGCTGCTTGCCAACATTGTCCCGTTTGGCATGCCAAGAGGGATTGTCGTTCCACTGTGGAGGCTAGTCTGGAGATTGCTAATGCCAAACATATTGCCCAAACTGATAGTGGAGGTGATTGAGTCCGTAGAAGCTACCGGAATACTAAACAGGAAGTCGTCATGGAACACACCGACCGCACTTGCAAAGGTATTGCCGATAGAGAGTTGAGAAGGCGGCAACTGGCTACCCAAGTTGAAGTTCGCCGCCATAGATTGCCCTGCAACTGCTGATAAAGCGAATATTCCGAGTGCGGCGTGACGCAATAAAGTTGATATTTTTTGATTCATAGATTTCTCCAGTAGTTGTGGACTATAAAAATGGCCAAATGAATAATGACTCTTATGGGCACTCCCATACAAGAACTCTACAAAGTCAATATTAAAGTTGCTGTGGTGTGCAGCCATCTCCCGATAGTCTAAACAGACTATTTTAATGGGGTATGCGGCAATAATTGGGATAGGTTTTTTAATCTCGTTGAAGCTCACAGCAGGCTAATGTTAAATTAGCCCCCACTCAAGATGAGTTTTGCGATCATATTTTTGCTGCGATTGATCCTGTGAAACATAAATTTAGATCTTGTCTCAACCAACCACTACCAATCAAGCAGCGATTAAGTCTTCCTGACGTTTACGGCGATTGGTGATGAAACCTATCAAACCAAAACCTGCTAGCAATAAAGTCCATTCAGAAGCTTCAGGGACAGGAGATACGTTGAAATCATCCTCCGAATGACCTAACTCATCGCCGACTTCCCGATCATGATCGCTTTCAGCCCAATCGTTCAACTTAAGTTTGTCATCATTATCTTTAAAGATTGACTCAGGGCTGGAAATCTCTGAACTCAACTCGGATCTTTTTTGAACAAACGCTACCAGCGTAGCATGCTCCCCGCTACGCGATCTTGATTCATGATTGTTTATGCCGAATACACTTGCACTTCCAACAAAGGATATATTTCCATAGTTGGTTTTTTCCGGGATGGAATATTTATTTTCATTGCCAAACGAAGGTGGCGTTCCGTAAAAGAATGTCTCAGGGAAGTAAAGTTTCTCCGGAATGCTGTATTTACAATTCCCGCAAATCTTCGGTTGTGGATTAAGAAATCCCTCACCTAAATTCGCATTGGCCGAAGTAGCCTGACTTTTAAAATCTGATGTTGTCGCCATTGCCGGACCCGCAAAGGCAAGCAATGCAGACAATCCCACCATGCCGTGTTGTATTAAAACTACTATTTTTTGTTTCATAATATTTTTCGACCTAGATAATGAGACTTCAAATTTTAAATACAATTAAGTTGAACTCTACTGGCTGGATGTGACAATTTTATTTTTTAATACTGATAAATTGGTAGTCCGAATGGACTATTTTCAATGAGTGAGCTGTGTGCTTCTACTCCATAAATCAAAACGGATACTTAAGAAATGGAAAATGTCACCTGACCAGATTACTATCCAGCCTGAATACACCGAGTGAAAGCATTATGTGCACACCCAGATGACATTCGCTTTACACTTTATAAAATTTTTTTCGTAAATTTCATAACTATGACCAACATGTTGCGCACGTCAATTTTTGTGTTTCTATTGCTGTGTTCGTTTGCAGCACTTGCAAATGCAGCGGTCCCGCAATTTTATTTACCCAAAACCAGTTTAGTTTCAGAAGACCTCGCTGTCATCGTCAATGATCTGGATCCGCTCAGTCGCCAAATAGGCGAGTATTACCAAAACCGTCGAAATATTCCCAAAGCGAATATGATACATGTGCGATTCAGAGGTGGTATGAGTAGCATGAGCCACAGTGAATTTTCCCGTATAAAAATTCAGATCGACAGAAAAACACCTTCATCCGTACAAGCTTTTGCATTAACTTGGGCCGCTCCTTACCGGGTCGATTGTATGTCGATCACGTCAGCTTTTACCTTCGGTTTCAACAAATCCTATTGTTCGAGTAATTGCAGCTCAACCAAGCCCAGCAGTTATTACAATTCTCCCAGTTCAGCACCCTACACCAACCTAAAAATCCGACCCACCATGGCACTGGCCGGTCTTAATTTTGCCAACGTAAAATCCTTGATAGATCGGGGAATCGAAGCGGATGGCAGCCACCCACTTGGCACGGGCTATTTGCTTAGCACCACTGATGTTGCCCGTAATGTACGTGCGTCCACGTTTCCTCCATTGGTTCAAGCATCCGCTAATCTGGTTGAGGTAAAACTATTGGAAGCTGATTTCATCAAAGACAAAATTGATGTCCTGTTTTATTTCACTGGATTGGTAGGCGTACCCTATTTGAACACTTTGAAATTCCGCCCAGGGGCAATTGCGGATCACTTAACTTCACTAGGCGGACAGCTGACTGATAGCGGCCAAATGAGCAGTCTGCGTTGGCTTGAAGCGGGTGCAACGGGTAGTTACGGCACGGTGACAGAGCCATGCAACCATTTGGCCAAATTTCCCAATCCTGCGCTCGTGATGTACTGGTATTTGGCAGGCAATTCGTTGATAGAAGCTTACTGGAAAAGTGTGCAATGGCCTGGGGAAGGTATTTTTATTGGTGAACCGCTGGCCAAACCTTACGGCGGATTTAATGTACGAATAGACAATGGAGAAATTGTATTGCGCACACAGGCGTTACCGCCGGGGACATATAGTTTGCTGGGCGCAAATTCAGTAAGCGGGCCATACTCTCCAGAACCTACTACCGTATCGATTCATTTCGGTATAAATGAACTGCGCTTTAAAAATTTGGATAAGGCGGTTTACCGATTAGTTCGCATTCAATAATTTTTCTTAAACGCATTTTTCTCACCTGAAACACTACACCTCGGCAACGGATTATCTTCTTGCACTGATTCATTCTCACAAAACCGTAACAATTCTCAAGGATGATGCCGATTTTGCTATCACATATCCCCACGCGTTGATTTGCGACGCAGAAAGATGGTGACCTCGGCAAGGCTCAAGTGGTTAATATGTCCAGTCAATTTAAAACACCCAGCTCATTTCGACGCACCACCTCCCTGACCATTGAACGCTCAGGGCTGTTAAATTTGGTCGAAGCTTTTCTTGATCCGCTGATAATTATATTTTCATTGTTTGCCTTGGCTCTGTTCAAAGAGTCAGAACTTACGCCGCCTTATCTGATTCTTTCACTGCTTATTTTCGCCATTAGCTTTCCCGGAGAAGCCCAGCTCAATATGCCGATGTTGAGCAAGATTCGTCACATTTACTTTGACTGGGCAGTCAAAGTCGGGCTGTTGGCTTTTTTCGGCTATGCTAGCCGTTACCTTGAGTTTTTTGACGCGGATATTCTAATGATATGGCTATGGCTAGCACCCACCAGCCAAGTGGCTGCTCATTTTTTGGCACGCCAGATTGCGCCGTCTATTTTGAAAATTCAGGGTGAAATACGCTATGCCATTATTGCCGGCATAAACGAACAGAGCGTTGAGCTTGCCAAACGAATAAAAGAAGACCCTTATTCAAATACGCAAATTTTAGGTTTTTTTGATGATCGGGTGAAAGAACGAACCCAGCATGATTTTCAATGCAAATTGCTGGGTACGCTTGGCGACCTCCCACAATTCGTAAACGAAAATAAAGTGCCGTTGATATATCTTTCTCTGCCCATGAGTACCCAGCCGCGCATCTTGTCATTGCTGGATAAATTACGCGACACCACCGCCTCGATTTATTTCGTGCCGGATATTTTTGTGACTGATCTCATACAGGGACGGCTAAGTACCGCAGCCGGTCTGCCTGTTGTTGCAGTATGTGAATCCCCCTTTACCGGCTTCAATGGAGTCGTCAAACGTATCAGCGATATGGTTTTATCCACACTCATTCTCTGCCTGATTTCCCCCATCATGCTGATGATTGCTATCGGTGTGAAAATGAGTTCCCCTGGGTCCGTTATATTCAAGCAACGACGTTATGGCCTGGATGGAAAAGAAATTGTCGTTTACAAATTTCGCTCCATGACCGTGTGTGATGATGGCGAAAAAATCCGGCAGGCACAAAAGTCAGACCGTCGCATCACCCCTTTCGGCGCAATCCTGCGTAAAACTTCTTTAGACGAGTTGCCGCAATTCATCAACGTGCTGCAAGGCCGCATGAGCATCGTTGGTCCGCGCCCGCATGCCGTGGCGCATAACGAAGAGTATCGCAAGCTGATCAAGGGTTACATGGTGCGCCACAAAGTTAAACCTGGCATCACAGGTTGGGCGCAGATCAATGGCTACCGGGGCGAAACCGAGGTGCTGGATAAGATGGAAAAGCGCATCGATCACGATTTGGATTACCTCAGAAACTGGTCGTTGCGACTTGATCTTTACATCATCATCAAAACCATTTTGGTCGTGCTAAAAGACCGCCATGCCTATTAGATAGGAGACTTTCACCCGGTTAAATTAACCGTAACAAAATTTTATTTCTTGCATGTATTCACTACGCACTTATTTTAACGAACACCCCGCGTTATTCAGGACACTTCCGTTCGCCTTGTACATCGCTTTTCTTGTACTGGAAGATGCACTTAACAAGAATTATTTTGCCTCTATTCGGTTCGATGCGCGTCTGATTTATCCATTCAAGGTGGCTTGTGTTGCACTCATGCTTGCTTTTTTCTGGCAACGCTTTCAGGAGCTTGGGAAGTTCAATTTGCGATTTCAAGAGGTGTTGTGGAGTGCCGTCGTCGGTGTAGGCGTATTCCTACTTTGGATTAATCTTGATTACCCGTGGATAAGTGTTGGGCACTCGGCCGGCTACGACCCAAGAAACGCAGCAGGAACGATTAACTGGTCATTGGCAGCTCCCCGTTTGCTGGGTGCTGCTGTGGTGGTGCCGATCATGGAAGAATTATTCTGGCGTTCGTTTTTGCTGCGCTGGTTAAAACATCCGAGATTTATTGATGTATCTCCCGCCCAAGTCGGACTGAGAGCATTATTGATAAGCTCGGTGATGTTTGGTGTGGAACATGCTTTGTGGCTTGCCGGTATCGTTGCAGGGCTTGCTTATGGCTGGCTGTATATGAAGAGCAAAAATCTTTGGGTACCAATACTGGCGCATGCCACCACCAATGGCCTACTTGGGCTTTGGGTGCTGTACACAGGGCAATGGCGTTTTTGGTAACGATTTACCGCGCAATGTTGCCGGGCATTGAATATCCCGATAACTTTCCAAGTGCAAAAACCAGGTGCAAAAAATTCATCAATTTGCAACAAATATTTCAATTTCTTGCAACACTCTTTCGTTAGATTTTACAGCTAGTAATTTAGATAAAGGGGAAGCAAATGCAAGAACAACAGTGCGACGATTTGTTTATTCCGTCTTTTCTTTTGAAGCAGCCGCTCCAATTGGAAACTGCAAAAACTGAAACTGCCCTGGAGGACTTTCTGAATGGTATTCAGGGATGGGCTGAATATTTTTGGGTAGATGAATGCGCTGAATAAAAGACGGATATGTCGGATCAAAATAGTCCTTTAGACCTATTGCCCTATCACATCCATGTAACTTCTGCGGCGTAAAGTGTCAGTCATCTTGGTGGCTAGGCTCCATACTGGAGAAGTGATATGAATACAATGCGCGTGATTCCCGTTTTAACAATGTTGCTGTTGGCAAGTGCGCAAGCTCAAGCGGCATTTGATGTGAGCTTGAGTATTAACCAAACCGATGCGCTCGGTACTACGGTTTCAAGCTGGAACGAGAACATTACCAGCCTGGTCGCACTCAATGCGGACGGCAGCTTCAATATGAAGTCCGCCACTTCAGCCGGAGCGGGCAGCTATTTTCAAAACGGCATCTTTTCTTCATCCGCACCCAGCCTGACTGCTCACCCTGATTATTGGGTTTGGACAGCCAATACTGCTTTGGCGAACGGCGGCTCTTGGAATTGGCATAGCGCGGAGACCGTTAGCGGATCGATAGCCGCCACCACAACTTCGGCTGATCCATGGAGAACGGTGGTCAACCTCAACAATACCTTGGGCCGTAAATCTCAAGAAATAGACTACGATTACACCGCCAAAAATAATTCTACCCAGTCGCAGACCTACACCTTCAGTGTTGTGGAAGACATCAATCCTGCGGTGGGTAACTTGAGTACCGTATTCAATCAGTTGAGTGCCAACTTCACCAACAATAGTGGCAATTTCTTGTTCAACCCCACTAACGCCGCTGGCGCGCAACAATTTTTACTTTCCTCGGACGGCATCAATTGGGTTGATGCGGGTGTGACTGTAGGTGGAGCGTACAGCAATCCTTCAGCCACTCCCAATCTGCTGTCCATTTTTGACAGCAAGACTGGCGCAGGTCCGAACCGTAGGCGGCCCGTGGAAAATGATGAAGCTGCAAACTTCGTTCACATTAAGCGGCAAAGATAAAGCCAGCCTCATGGGATTGGCTTCCATTACGCCCGTACCTGAAACCGATACCTTGAGCATGATGCTGGCTGGATTCGGCTTGATTGGATTCGTGGCAAACCGCCGCAAAAAAACAGGCTCTCTTCAATTCGGAAAATGAAATTCCTTCCAAGTTAGTGGCAGCCTTTAACTCTCAACACCCTCAAAAAAGCGCGAATGGGCAACTACGATTCGCGCTGATTTTTTTGTTTGTCTTCTGCTTGCTGCAATATGCCTATTCATCCAATCGGGGCGGCATGGTGGAGCATTTCACCATTGATGTTGCCACCGTTCAACCGAGTGCAGCTCTGATCAATTTTATCGCTCGACAAAAGCAAGCTGTTGCCAGCGGTTCGCATATTTTTTCTCCGCATGTTTCCATTTCCATACTGAATGGATGCGAGGGAATTGAGACAGTATTTTTGTTGCTCGCTGCAATCATGGCGTTTCAAACATCCTGGCGAAATAAATTCAAAGGGATATTTTTAGGCACATGCCTCGTCTATTGCCTCAACCAAGTTCGCATCGTTGCGCTGTTCTTTGCCGCCCAAGAAAATCGCCAGTGGTTTAACTTACTCCACGCTTATATTGCCCCCAGCTTGATTGTTGTGCTGAGCGGACTGTTCTTTTTGTGGTGAACCAATACCACCAAAAATAATGACGCAAGCAACGCTGCTTAGGTCAGCAGGGCTGTTCGTTCTGGCCTATTTCGCGCTGCTCGTCGCGTCGCTGTATTTGGGCAATACCTACGTCCAAACTATGCTGCCGCTGTATCGCTGGGAACTAGACCAGTTGGCACAGGATTACCAATTGCAAAGCTTGGTGATAGGTGAAAACCACGGAGAGCGAGTCATCGCTGCGACGCTATTAACCAAATACTTCGTCGCAGGCAAGTTAGTTATTCCCGCTGGCATCAGCATCTCGTGTTCCACTTTAAGCGGACACGCAATCCAACATTTTTTGCTGATAGTCAGCTTAGTCACCGCATGGCCGACACCCGCACTGAAACAAAAATTCGCACAAATCTGCTTCGCTTTACCATTCCTGCTATTGGTGGAATTACTTGACATTCCCCCCCTGCTTTTGGGCAGCGCGCAGGATTTAATGACAAGCAGCTTCTCTTCTACAGAAAATTATTTTTCCATTACGTGGATGAATTTTATGAACGGTGGCGGACGGCAGGCACTCTCACTTTTTGCCGCCATGCTGACAATCATCGGTAGCCGATATATCACCCGACATTTAAGCCGCAAGCCGGTTAAATAAGTCCATTAGGGCTATGTGCCATCGTCAAAATTTCCTTAAATTGTCACATACAAATGATAACTTTCTAATGACTTAACTGAGTATCCAGCTTGCGCTATCCGCCAAAAGTTGGTGGGATTTTATTGCCCGCATATAGGCCATCACTGAAATAATCGCCATGCAAAATCTGCAACGAAAAAAAAATTTACTTCCCGCGTTTAGGGATTCTGCGTTTCTATTTTTCAAGCTCATGGCGGCAATGGGTTTTGTATTGGCAAGCGGCATTTCATACTCTGCACCAATACCCATAGAAGCAGTCAATCTGCTCCAGTCTGGACAGCCTGTTGATTTAATCATCGAGTACGACGCATCATCCATCGAGCAAGATTCTGATGCCTTACGCAAGAAAAGTAATTTGCGATTTGATGACGATGCCATCCTCACCTACAAATCCAATCGCTACAAAACTCTCAAGGACAACGTTGATCTGGCGACATCCAATCCAGACATTAAACAGATGACTGATTACAGTCACCTGCCCTTATCCTTCAAAAAATTCCACTCGCTCGCCGCATTGAATACCTTGTCACTCAGACCAGAAATAAAAGCAATTTACCCAAATACAGCGTTGCACACTGTGCTAACGCAAAGCCTGCCACTCATCAATCAGCCTGTTGTCGCCAGTGCCGGAGAAAGAGGATTGGGAACTACGGTGGTGGTGATTGATAATGGCATCGACTATACCAACGCCGCGTTTGGTTCATGCACTGCACCCAACGTTCCCGTCGGCTGCCACGTTTCCGTTTCGCTCAATTTTGGCACGGGGACAACCAACAGTAGTCACGGTACGAATGTGTCTGCCGTGGTATTGGGTGTCGCACCCGATAGCCGAATTGCAATGCTCAACGCTTTTTCCGGCACGTCTGCTTTCACAGCGGACATCCTCTCGGCGATCAACTGGGCCATCCTCAATAAATCTGCTTACAACATTGTCGCAATCAACATGAGCCTGGGTGACGGAACAAATAACACCACACCCTGCTCCACGGGAAATGCTTTCGCTACGCCCGTGACCAACGCAATCAATGCGGGCATCGCGGTCGTAGCGGCGGCGGGTAACGACGGATTTACCAGCGGCCTCAACAAACCAGCCTGCACGCCAGGCATCCTTTCAGTCGGGGCAGTTTACGATAGCGACCTAAGCACGCAGGGTTTTCCCAGTGGTGCTATATGGGGAACGCTTTGCACTGACTTCATCACTGCCGCAGATAAAATCACCTGCTTTTCAGACAGCGCAAATTTTCTCACCATGCTGGCACCTGGCGCGCTCATTACAGCGGCGGGCATTACAGACGGTGGAACTTCACAAGCCGCTCCGCATGTCGCCGGGGCAATTGCAGTGCTTCACTCCACTTTCCCCTCCGAATCACTGGCGCAGATTCAAACACGCCTGACCAGCAGTGGCACGATGATTACCGATACGCGCAACGGGATAATCAAACCGCGACTGAATTTGCTTGAAGCGGCTCGCCCGGCCAATGATGCTTTTGCCAATCGCGTCGCCATAAGTGGCAATAACGGGACATTGAATGACTTCAATCTACTCGCCTCCAAAGAAGTCAACGAGCCGCTACATGCGGGCAACGCCGGGGGGCATTCGGTATGGTGGAGATTTACGCCCACGGTCGCGGGACAACTCAGCGTAGATACGCTCGGCAGCACGTTTAGCACCCTGCTCGCCACTTACACGGGAAGCAGCGTCAGTGCGTTGACTTCAATCGCATCTGGCAACAACAGCGTATTGCTACAAGTTCAACCCAATAAAGAATATGAAATTGCTGTGGATGGTGCTGGCGGAGCATCTGGAAACATCACCCTCAACTGGAGTTTGAATACTGCCGCAACAGCTAATCTCGGCATCGGTATTTCTGGTGCGGCAACTAGTACAAGTGGAGCAGCATCCACATACACACTGTCCGTTAACAACGCTGGCCCGCAGACCGCTACGCATATAGTAGAAAATATCAATCTGCCTGCCAATGCGAGTCTGGCATCCGTACCTGCCGGATGCACGGCAACTGGAAATACAATCGCCTGTAATGCAGGTACTTTAACAAGCGGCGCGCAAACTTCATTACCCTTGCAAATCATCTGGAACACTCCGGCAACTGCCACAATTTCCGCAACCGTAGCATCTGATCTCCCCGACCCTATCTCGGCTAACAACTCCGCTGCGATTCAAGTGACAGTTAGTGCCACAACGATTATTGCAGGAGATAACTTAGATGTACCAACTCTGCCGCAATGGGCAATGTTACTGCTGGCAATACTACTTATCCGCACTGCGGTTCGAGTTAGGTAATAGCCTCAAAAAGTACATGCAACTTCTCTGATGACTACTCCTTAAATGTCATTCACACGAATAAATTTTGAGCCGAAAAGGCTACGTCATTTCGCCAACGCTTCACACTAACGTCAACTGCACTCGCTAGCATTGACTCCATAAAAATCCCGATATGGATTGTGTAAATTATTTTATGAGGTATTGCCATGTCTATCATTTTTAGTTGTAAAAGACTCCGCGTTGTTGGCTTATTAACCGTTGCTGGATTTATATTTCCTGCCGCAGCCAATAGCCATGAATTTTCGACCCCAACTGGCAAAGCAGATGCCACTCCTTCTGTAATCGTCGCAGGCGAATTACCCAAGCCGCCGTCTGACACAACGGATTTGAAGTTCCGTGAATTATTCAAATTACCTATCGGTTCACGTGGTCTTGAGCCATCTGAAAAACTCATCGGATTAAAGGGCAAACGCGTACGCATGGTGGGTTATATGGCGAAGGAAGAAAATCCTACCGCTGGTTTATTCATCCTGTCTCCCTTGCCCGTTAATCTAGGTGATGAAGATGAGAGCTTCGCCGATGACCTGCCAGCGAGTGCGGTTTATGTGCATCTGGATTCCAACAGTAACCATTTCGTTCCTTATCTGCCAGGTTTAATCAAATTGACTGGCATCTTGCAAGTCGGCTTTGCGCAAGAAATAGATGGTCGCGTCTCCACAGTACGCTTGCTGCTTGACGCGCCGCTTTCCAAAAAATTTCAAAACAAAACGTCCCAACACCGCTTGAACAACCCAAATGAAGTGGCAGGAGTTGAGGGTATGCCCAAATAAATTGTAGTAGATGTTGCAGTAAATAAAGTTGTAGCAGATTCAACCTCAGCACCGTAAGCAAGCAGCACTTCAATCACAACGTTCCAACAAAAAGGAGAGACAGCAATGAATACATCAGTTTTTGCACGCAAGTGCATACAAGCGGTGATTGCAGCCGCATTGGGCAGCACCGCCTGCGCAAGTTTCGCTGCACCCGCCGTGTCACGTTTGACACCACCCAGCAACCCCATCAGCGTCGATGCCACAACCCTTTCACGCTTTCTACCGGGTCAGCGTTTTGACCTGCAAGCCACCGTGCGCCCTGATGCGGGAACAACCATCACTGGCTTTCAGTTTCTGGTAGATGGTATGCCGCTCGCTCCCGCAGCTAACACGACCAGCATCGTTACCACTGGTTTGGTTGTTGGTCTGCCAGCCAACACGGCGGTGGTTTCACAACGCGCTTATTCCAACACGATGCCCGGAATGCACACGCTAACCGTGAATGCTACACAGAGCGATGGTCAGATTGCCACTGCTACAGGCAACTTTGAAGTAGTCGGCATCACTGCACAAGGCAAGCCTGTTAAAAACATTATTTTCATGTTGGGTGACGGTATGGGTGCTGCACACCGCACCGCTGCACGCATCATGGCAAAAGGCTACGCTCAAGGTAAAGCACAGGGCAAACTGGCAATGGATACCTTCCCCTACACGGGCATGGTGATGACTTCTTCACTGGATACCATCATCACGGATTCCGCTCCGGGCATGGCGAATTATGTGAATGGCAACAAGGCAGCGAGCGGTCAGGAAGGCGTGTGGCCGGATGACACCACTAATGCTTTCGACAATCCACGTGTTGAGTACATATCTGAATTTTTACACCGCACCCGTGGCACTAATCTCGGTATCGTCACCACTGCCGACATATTTGATGCGACCCCTGCCGCTAATGCTGCACACACTTCCAATCGCGGTAACGGCACGGGCATCGTTGACCAATATCTGGATGATCGCAACATGACGGGTCTGTCGGTATTGATGGGTGGCGGGCGCAAATGGTTTATCCCAAAAAATTCTGCCGCCTTGCCTGCCAACCAAGCCAACACGGGTAACGGCTCGGTACGTGCAGCTGGTAGCGACTATGTTTTGCCAACTGACATAACCACAGGCTGGGGAGCAGCGTCAGGTGCTATCGACATCAATCGTGATTTGATCACTGATTTCCAAACTGCTGGCTTTACCTACGCTGCAAATAAAACTGACATGGATCTCGCAGGCACTCCGGGCAAATTGCTGGGGCTGTTCAGCTACTCCAACATGAACGTGGCTTTCGACAAAATAAACGGTCGTCGTGGCACAACAACGATAGTGAGTGACTACGGCTTCCCTGACCAGCCTATGCTGGACGAAATGGCTGACAAGGCAATCAAAGTTTTGGCGAATAACAATCCAAATGGTTTCTTCTTGATGGTAGAAGGTGCGTCCATTGATAAGCAATCTCACCTGATGGATTCGGATCGCTGGATCGAGGAAACTGTTGAGTTTGATCGCGCCGTTAAAGTTGCTCAAGACTTTGCCAAACTGAACCCCGACACTTTGGTCATTGTCACTGCTGACCATGAGTGTGCCGGTGCAGCAATCATTGGCGCGTCGGTAGGAACGACTCATACTGTGGCTGACGTGGGTATCTATCAAGCTGCAAAATTCCCAAAATATACCTTAGCAGCTGATGGCTACCCGGTCACTACCGATGTTCCCGGCAAAATGCTGATTGGTTATGCGGGCAATGCGGATCGTTATGAAACTTGGCAATCTAACGCACAACCTAGCCAGGATTCCCAACAGCCTTTTGTTCGGCAATTCCCTCTCAATGGTCACACCTGCGGTGCTAATGCCAATCCCGGTACACAATGCATGTCGGCTACCAATGTGCCGAACACAGGTTCAGTGCGTAACATCAGCACCGGTTATCTGATTACCGGTCAAGTACCCGGCGACAATGCTGTTCATACCGCTACTGACATTCCTCTGTCGGCATTTGGTCGCGGTGCTTCTTTGTTCACTGGCGTGATGGATAACACCGATGTGTTCTTCAAAATGAGCCAAGCTGTAATTGGCGGCGCGGAAAAAAGTGACCTCGGATTTTCGGATAACCACATAAGTAAATGATGTAGGTGGGTATGGATTTACTAGGCTTTACGGCATATCGCCGCAAAAATTCGCAAGGTTCACGCATTCAGGGGGCTGTCATTTCACCAAAATAGAATGCAGCCGAGAGAAAAACAAACGACCTGCAAATGCAGGTCGTTTGTTTTTTAACGTTTACGCCACTAGTGTCCGGAAATGTTTGTAGTTATCTCGGCGTGACGATGCTATATAGATGAAGTAACTGATATGGCTGTTGGAATGGCTATAACCAAAAATAGAATACCGCATACAACCCAACGGACAAATTCAGCAACAAATGTATATGTTTTTTTCATGGTTTACCTCGTAAAAGATTTGCCATCCCTGTTTATAAACATCCGCGATATTTATTAAAATTAAAGTCTCATCGCTGTGTAGCTGGTGCTTTTCAGTAGGTATCCTGACATATCAATGTTTCCGGATTATTAATGTAGTGAAATTTTGTAAAAATTGAAATTGCTGAAAAAACTTTCACCGCAAACTATGGATTGATTTTTTGAAATTTGAGCCTGTGAATGTGTATCGTCAGGCCAGTTTCAATAGTGCTGTAAATTTCTCAATCGGTACCGGTCTGCTAAACAGGTATCCCTGAAAGTGAAAGCAACCTTTCTTAAGGAGAATTTGCTTTTGCTCATCTGTCTCAACCCCTTCAGCAATGACATCTAACTTTAGGCTATTTGCCATGACGATAATCGTACGAACTATAGCCTTATCGCTTTTGTCGGAAGTAATGTCTTTTACGAACGACTGGTCTATCTTGAGCTGATCAAGTGGTAAACGCTTAAGGTATTGCAATGATGAATAGCCGGTACCGAAATCATCCAGTGAGAACTGAATACCAATAGATTTCAACGCTATCATGGTGGCGATGGTGTCCTCGATATTTTTCACCAACATGCTTTCAGTTATTTCTAACTTGAGGAGGTTGGGGTTAATGGCATGACGCTGAACAATAGATTGCACTTGAGTCACAAAATCTGCCTGCCTGAATTGTTTCGTACTTACGTTCACCGCCAACACCAGTTGGCTGGTAACTAAATCCTTTTGCCATATTTTAAGTTGCGCACAAGCTTTATTTAGAACCCACTCTCCTATTGGCAATATGAGTCCGGTTTCTTCTGCCAGAGGAATGAATTGAGCGGGCGATACCATGCCTCGTTCCGGATGTATCCATCGAATTAACACTTCAGCCCCCAATGGCCTTTGAGCTGTATCTACCTGGATTTGGTAGTGCAATTGGAATTGTTGATCTTGTATTGCTTTTTGTAACTCTTCTTTCAGTGTTGCGCGAGCAGTAATGTTGTCTTGAAATTTAGGATCGAAAAAACTTAAAGTATTTCGCCCCGATTTTTTTGATTGATACATTGCAATGTCAGCCTGCTTAAGTAAATCAAATGCGGACTCCTGCTTATGATCAAAAATTGTGATGCCGATGCTCGATGTAATGCTGTATTCATGATCTAAAAGTCGGAACGGTTGACTCAATGCGGAGCTGATTTTCTCAGCAACGATCTCTGTCTGCATTATCGCCTCACCCAATTCAGCACTAAGGTCTTCGAGCAGAACCACAAATTCGTCCCCTCCTAAACGTGCCACGGTGTCGCCTTTGCGTATGCAAGTCGAAAACCGTTGCGCAACCCGTTGTAGCATCAAATCGCCTATGGAGTGTCCGAGTGTGTCATTTATATTTTTGAAATGATCCAGGTCAATAAATAATAGTGATATCCCGCGAGATAATCGATTGGATACTGCTATAGCCTGGTTCACCCGATCCAATAGCAATGTGCGATTGGGTAGTCCAGTTAACTGATCAAAATGAGCCAGATTGAAAAGGTGTTTTTGTTTACGGGTCGTCACTTCGCTCAATAAGTCATGCCCGTTAGACATGCCAAAATAGCGTTGGTTATCAGCAATGATGAATCCACTAACCATATGGTGCATGCCGGCATCTACTACGATTTTGGCAACGTCTTCAATATTGGATTTTCTATCAACGATAACAGGATTGTTATTCATGATAGTTGAGATGGGATCTTTCCCTCTTAACTCTTTGGCGTACAAACGACTAAACAATTCCGTAATTTCTGACCTTGTGATTATCCCTACAGGTATTTCATCATTATTAACAATGGGAAACGCAATTGCTTTATTGTCAAGATGAAATAGCTCAAGTACTTCCATGCAACTTGCTGTGTTTTTTACAGGAGATACTTTTCTAAGTAAAAGTTCTATTGTTGAGTTAAACGCATCAAATTCTTCATTTATCATGGTTAGTTACCCGCTGCTTTAAAAAAATGGGCAATCCGAAGATTGCCCTAAGTGAGGAGAAAACCAACTCTGTGGGGAGTTTATTTTCACTAGGGATAATACGTTTAGATTCCTACAGTCTTATTACAGGAAAGCTTATTTTAGAGTTCTGAAATTTCAACCTTCATAACTTAGCAATGAAAACGTGACATGCTGACCGGTTACATTTACGTGTATGAAGCGAGGGCGCGGTGCGGCGTAGGTATTTGCCGCAAGGCATGGCTACACCTAAGAAATGAAAATTGCTGTCCAACTAAGCGGAGCCACTTCCGATCTTTTGAAAGGCCTCCAAAGTTGGGCTAAATATTTTTGGGTGGGTGAATGTGCTGAGTGAATTCCAACCTGGAGTTGGATTGATTGAAATTCGTACTTACCGCCTTTCAGCGGAAAGCTTATCCAGATAAGCATTAAACTCTCCGGCAGTCTCAGGATGTTTGCGGCCAAATGCAACCGTTGCCTGTAGATAGCCCAGCTTTGAACCGCAGTCATAGCGCACGCCGTCATAGCGGTAAGCCAAAATTTGTTCTTCGCTCATCAGCGATGCGATGCCATCGGTCAGCTGTATTTCTCCACTTGCCCCTGGCTGCACACGCTCCAGATGCCTGAAAATACTGGGCGTGAGGATGTATCGCCCCACCACCGCCAAAGTTGACGGTGCATCTTCGGGTTTGGGCTTTTCCACGATGGAAGAAATCTGCTCGATGCGTTCGCTGACGGGTTTTGATTTCACAATACCGTAACGGCTGGTGTCTTGGGGCGGCACGTCCTCCACACCCAGCACCGAGCAGCGGTAGTAATCATATGTGTTCACCATTTGCTTCATTACGGATGGCGTGCCATCGAGCAAATCATCCGCCAACAACACCGCAAACGGCTCGTTCTCAATGACTGAACGCGCGCACAAGATAGCGTGGCCCAGCCCCAGTGCTTCAGGTTGACGAATGTAAATACAGTTAACGTGCTTGGGCAAAATCCCTTGCACTACTTTCAGCACTTCTAGCTTGCCTTTCAATGCAAGTTCATTTTCCAACTCATATGCTTTATCGAAATGGTCTTCAATGGCGCGTTTGCTTCGACCCGTTACAAAAATCAAATCGGTGATGCCCGCCTCTATTGCCTCTTCCACCGCGTACTGGATAAGCGGCTTATCGACTATCGGCATCATCTCTTTGGGACTGGCTTTGGTAGCGGGGAGAAATCGTGTTCCCATCCCTGCAACGGGAAAAACTGCTTTACGGATTTTCTTCATTACTCACTCCAACAATTATCAAATTTATTTCCGGGACGGTACTTCAGGACGCAACATATCCGTAGGGATTCATCGATTGCCAGTGCCATGTATCACGGCACATCGTTTCAATATCACGCTCGGCACGCCAGCCCATCAAATCATAAGCCAGCGTGGGGTCGGCATAGCAAGATGCGATGTCGCCAGGCCGTCTATCTGTAATACGGTAAGGGACAACACGATCACTTGCTTTCTCAAATGCACGCACAATATCCAGCACACTATAACCAACACCCGTTCCAAGATTCACCGTCAGCTTGGTGTTATTTCTACCCAACGCCTGCAACGCGGCCAAATGGCCGGCCGCCAAATCCACCACGTGAATATAGTCCCTTACCCCCGTGCCATCGTGGGTGGGATAGTCGTTACCAAATACAGAAAGTTCTTTGAGTCTACCTACTGCGACTTGGCTCACGTAGGGCATCAAATTACTTGGAATGCCATTGGGGTCTTCTCCAATCAAACCGCTTTCATGAGCTCCAACCGGATTGAAATATCGCAAGAGTGCAATGCGCCACGATGAATCGGACAACATCAAGTCTTGCAGAATTTCCTCAATCATCAATTTGGAACGGCCATAGGGATTGGTTGCGGACAGCGGGAAGTATTCCTGGATTGGCACGATATGCGGATCGCCATAAACTGTTGCCGACGAACTAAACACCAAGTGCCTCACGCCAAACTCGGCCATCGTTTCAAACAACGCAATGCTGCCAGTGAGATTGTTGTGATAATAGCGCAGCGGATTGGCTACCGACTCACCCACTGCTTTTAGTCCGGCGAAATGTATCACCGCATCTATCGAATAGGTGGAGAAAATTCTTCGCAGCGCGACCCTGTCATTCAAATCCGCAATAACAAATGGAATGTGTTTGCCGGTAATTTTCTTGACACACTGCAAAGCTTCAATTCGGCTATTGCTAAGATTATCGACCACAACCACTTCATGCCCTGCCGCAAGCAACTCAACGCAAGTATGAGAGCCGATATATCCGGCACCACCTGTAATTAAAATCATTTTTTAGGATTCCGAAGTTATTGCGTGTACGTGTTTGAATCAAATCACCTCAGCACCTGTTTCAAGATGCTTAACATCCGTGCATGGCTGTTTGACTAAAACACTTAAAGTGTTCAGGAAGAGTAGCAGTCAAATATGACAAGAATTTGAAATTTATTTCGCCGTTGGCCTGACGGTAAAAATAAGGAAACACTGATTAAGTTCCTCCGTTCGTGGTTAAGTGGCAACTTGGCGCGGGTATTATCGTGCCTATTGATCCGGCACATAAACAGTATTACTGCAGTCATTCCGGGCTTGACCCGGAATCCAGAAAAACAACTATCGGCGGGCTTTGCGCGCCACTGGATACCCGCCTTCGCGGGTATGACGTGCTACTTTATTGATGCCGGATCAATAGTCAAACCTAGTTGTCCCATCAGAGCTTGTCGAACCATGAGTGGCAGGACTTATAATTCAACGAGTTAAATTATTGACCCTTCGACAGGCTCAGGGCGAACGGACTTAATCAGCGTTTCCATAAATATTAGGCACTCTGCTTTAAGGAAACTTGATTGACCACTTTAGAATATTATTGAAAAGCAGTCTCAGAAACTTTCGGTGTGCTACCCAAAAACTTTTTCAGCAATTGCCAGACCGCTCCAACAATAAAAAGCGTATTGGTAACGAAATATCGCTTCCATAAACGGCCCGGCTCGGAACACAGGCGGTGCAACCACTCCAAACCATTTTTCCGCATCCACACCGGGGCGCGCTGTATTGTGCCTGCATGGTAATCAAACGCTGCGCCAACGCCGATCATCACAGCGTGAATACGGTTACGATGTGCGGCCATCCACATTTCCTGTTTTGGGCAACCCAAACCAACAAACACAACACCCGCACCAGAAGCGTTAATGGCCGAAACAACCGCTTCATCTTCCGCTTCACTTTCCTGGCGAAACGGTGGCGAATAGACACCGCCAATACGCAGGGTTGGAAAAGCCGCCAACAATTTTGTCGATAACAACTGCAATGTCTCGTTGGTGCTACCGTAAAAATATACAACCTCGCCACTGTGTGCCGCCTGCTCGCAGTATTTCCACATCAGATCAGGTCCATTGATGCGCTCCTGACCGACAAATCCTTGCTTGCGTAACATCCAAGCTACCGGCATTCCATCCGGCGTAGCCATATCTGCCTGGCTTACCACCCGCTTGAACGCTGCATCTTGGCTAACTGTGACCACTGAATGGGCATTGCAGATACAAACATAACGCGACTCACGTGCGCTAGCCCATTTGGTGATGCGTGACAGCGTTTCATCCCATGAAAGCGCATGAATAAAGGCATCAATGACATGAGCACCATCGCGATTTAGGTCATACTCACTCACACCATTATCCACGGTCATGTCACGTTTACGGCGAGCCGCAACAAATCCCAACATGCCCAAACCCAAAAACAGCATGGTCCATTCTGCAATTTCAGGCACAGGAGAAATATTCAATGTTCCCGCATAGCTGCCTCCTGATGTACCCACCACACTCCCCATGACCGATAGAATGTAACTGCCCGAACTTAAGGTGATGGGATTGATTACAGCAACTGTGCCGTTAAAGCCAATCCCGTTAACAGGTAACATCATGCTTGTTGCGATTAAATTCCCAGTTGGCAATCCAGCACTAATAGTTGTACCGCTATAGAGTCTGGTTTCAAGATTATTGATACCAAAAACGCTCCCCAAACTGATTGTGGAAGTAATTGAGTCTGCCGATGCTGTCGGGATGCTGAACAGATAATTGTCATAGAACTGTCCCTGCGGAGAAGTGAATGCATTCCCAATGCTTAAGATAGAAGGAGCGGTTTGAGCACCCAAGTTCGTGCTGGCTGCCATCGCCGGCGATGAAACCACGAGTAAAGTCAACAATCCAAATAAGCGGTGCAATTTTGATATAAATAACTTGGGATGCATGGCGTTCTCCAGTTAGTCGACGAGGCTGCAAATTGATACAAACAATTTGCGGCCACTCTACTGACTGAATGTGAAAATTTTGTATGGCAAATAGCCAAATAGTTAGTCCAAACGGACTATTTCGCGTAGCTGGATTTATTAGTGGATACAGCCAATTCAACTTACTCAGACTGTAATGACTGAATGTGAATTTTTTTGTATGGGAAATTTACATCTGACTAGTCCGTTCGGACTAGTCATTGGATAAAAGAAGACTAAAGCATGCTACTCGAAAAAATGAGTATTCCTGAAAATCAGTGAATTATCTCTTTGAGATATTGTGAGCAAACAAACTGGTGACTCAAACGCGTATGCACTGGCGTAACCACAATTCAGTGCTGAGTAAACGATAAAGGGAATTTTCAGACTGACTGTTACCCGCCACATAACGGTCAATTAACTTGTGTAATTTTTTCTGGTCACAATAAGCACGAATTCTGGATTCCGAGCTAAGCAACTTCTCACGCAGCATTGCGCCATTATTCGCTTTGAAGAAACTTTCCAAGGGTGTAGGGTAACCTTTTTTATCTTTACGATCTGCAATTTCACTCTGTCCATTGCGGCGCAGATATTGACGCAGTATATACTTGGTTTCACCGTCCCTGATCTTCCATTCCATCGGCAGTTTTGAACAAAAATTTACTAGGCGATAATCCAAGAACGGCAAGCGAGATTCAACCCCATTCGCCATGCTGATGGAATCGCCATACTGCAACAAACCTGGCAATTCTTTGGACGTAAAATCGACGCGCATTTCTTTTTCCACAAGCGGCAAACTTTCGTTGTGCATTACCGACGCTACTCTCGACTTAACATCTGCGCGATTGATAAAATCTTTGCGCATCACGCCTAATACCCCAGAGTAATAAAAGTTAAACTCTCTTAGCTGTGGAGATAATCTTCGCAAAAACCGCTTGAGGAAAAATCCCAATCCAAAAGTGCGTATATAAATTGATATGTTTTTCTTGATGGTTAAAAAATCTAGTTGTCTTAACCACGGAGGGAAACGTTCGATAAAGTCGATAATTGCATAATCAGAATATCCGCCTAGCAATTCATCTGCACCCTGCCCTTCCAACAACACCAGCACTTTTTGTCGGGAGGTTGCTTGCATAATGTTCCACAGTGGGAATACCGCAGGAGAGTAGCCGGGGCCATCCATGTTCCAATTGATTTTGCTGAGTGTTTGCAACCACAAATTTTCGGGCGCACTCACCATTTGCAAATCAAATTGAGCACATTTTTCCGCTGCTATTGCTGCCCATTTCCGCTCATCGATTTCAACACCGTCGGATTTCTTCTCGTACACCGAGGTAAATGCCTTCATGCGCAAAGAGTCATGCTCTAGCTGCTTTTCTACCGAGGTAATAATTGCAGTTGAATCGATTCCACCCGACAGCGTCACGCCAACCTGTACATCACTGCGTGTTCGCAAGCGAACTGCGTCCTCAAACAACGCATTAAATTGCGCCTGAATATCTCCACTCAACGGCTCTTTATCATTCGGCCAATTCCAATAGCGCTCGATGGTCAGTGCATCCCCATCGTTTTTATATTCTGCCGAATGGGCGGGAAGTAAAACATGGATACCTTCGTAAAAAGAATCTGAGCCATCGTACAGAGCAGTTTCTTTGAGGAAACGAAACAAAGTCTTTTCGTTCACCTTGCGGAGTTCAGGATAAAGCTCTAACAAGGCTTTCGGCTCAGAGGCTATCGACAACACGCCTCTGACTTTGGTGTAGAACAGGGGTTTGACGGCAAAGCGATCTCGCGAAAAAAATGCCGTCGATGTGCGTGGATCCCAAATCAAAAATGCCCAATCACCGTTAAAGCGTTGAACGCAACGTTTACCCCAGGCTAAATAGGCATGCAATAGCACTTCGGTATCGCTGTGGCTATGGAACTTATGACCCATAGCTTCAAGCTCAACTTTTAACTCGATATAGTTATAAAGTTCACCGTTAAATGTCAGCGCAACACCCGTAGCCTCATCGACCATAGGCTGATGCCCTGCATGACTAGTATCAATAATGGACAGGCGGCGGTGACCCAGCCAAGCACCATCGACACTCCACACACCTCTATCATCAGGTCCACGATGAGTCAGCGTGTCCAATGCCTGATTAGCTAATTCGGTACTGACAGGTAAGGTCTGTCCAATAATTGCTAGAATCCCACACATCGTTTAATTCCGTTTTGTTTCCGCATATTTATTTAAAAAAATTATTGGCAAGTGAGTGGAGCGAATAACTCTAACAAGTAATTCTTACAACAAGCTTTCAATTGCATGGCAAACAGGTACTAGGGAAACGCCGAATAAGTCTCAACTATGCTTCGATACATTTCCCGTTCGTCCTGAGTGCCGCGCGTAGCGCGGTGTATCGAAGGAGCGAACGGGAAACACTCAGCACGAACGGACTTATTCGGCGTTTCCCTAGTCTTTTCTCGAATCTTTCAGGCAACTCTCAATACCTCCCACAAAATTTGAGACCATACGTTCCAAGGTGTATTTTTTTGCGGCATCTTGTGCGGCTTTTCGGGAAGATTCAAAACGCGATTTATCTTTTAACAGACCAACCACTTCTACCGCATAGACCGCTGGATCATCGGTTAATATAAAACCATTCACGCCATGTTCTAAATAGGCAATTTCTGGGCTATGCCTGGCGTTATCCGTGGTGAACATCGGCGCGCCCGCACAAAATGCGTCCAGCACATGCAGTCCCACCAGACCAGGATTGAGCACAACATCTGCTAATTTGAAATAAGCCGCTTTCTCCAAGCCTTTTCTCACCCCAACCCAATGCGCCCACGGTTTATCTTTTATCAACGCTTGCAACTCAACCGCACTAGGTCCATCACCAATAATGACCAGTCTAAAATTCGGCAATTTAGTGTGGATAATATCGGCAGCTTTAATCAAAAATTCTAGTTTTTTATCGGGATACAAAGAGCCGCAAAACAAGCCTAATTTGCCATTTTCTGTGAGATCAAGTTCACCACGCAGCTTGGTCAATTGTTCCGAATCAACCGATGTCAAATCCGTAATGAACCGCTCATTGTCGATAGCGTTATCCAGTACGGTAATTTTTTCTTTGGGATAATGATTGGCAAGCAAAATGTCTCGCGTTAACCCAGTGTAAGCAAACCACCAGTCCACGCGATTGAGCATGATGCGCTTCCATCTTTCACGAAATCCTGCTGGCGCATCGCTCTGAAAATTAACGCCATGTCCCCAATAAGCTACTTTTCTGGATGACCACAGGCGGCTAAGCAGCAATGGATAATTAGACACAATGCGGCTTTCTTGCATGACCACCACAAGGTCTGCGTAACGCAAGTCCGCAGGGAACGGCTGCCAAACAATATCTTTTTCGCCTATTTCAAGAAAGGCATTGCGTACCTTGCACGCCCATGACAATGAACCTTCATCTTTCTTTATTGATTCGCGCCGCGAGGCTTGTCCATGCACCAGTTGCAAATCAATGCCGCGCTCAAAACAAGCTTTGCGCAACTGCTCAAACAAGCTGGTACGGTAATGCAACAACCTATGCTGAAGTATGACGACTTTTTTCACTTGTCATTTTCCTCGCTAAGGATTGCAGGTGAAATCACACAATAGTCATAACCGCGTTCAGAAAAACTGAACTGCCCGGATTTTATTGCCGCTTCATGTTTATTGATTTCAGCAATATCTGAGAATCGCTGCCCGATGATTTTCGCGGGAACACCAGCTGCAATTGAATACGGTGGAACATCTTTGGTGACGACACTACCCGCCGCAACAATACTGCCGCGACCTATCGTCACACCCGTTAGCACTATCGCCCCATACCCAAGCCAGACATCACTTCCAATGACTGCCTTTTCTCCCGTGTGCGGATTAGGAAAACGATTGCTTCCGACCCAAGGAGCAAAGCGCACAGGAAAGCCAATCGCAGAAAAATCGTGGTCGTGCCGACCAACAATCGCAACCCGATTTGCAACCAGGCAATAGTCGCCAATTTCGCAGTTGGCTTCGATGTGAACATCTTTGCCGATATAAACATTGCTGCCGATGATTACCTGCTTGGGTGCCCATATTCTGGTTCGCGCACCGATATGCAAGTTGTCACCATGCGATAGCAATTTTCCACTGGCAATTACTTTTAATTTTGTTTGCAGCCTACGACCTGCGGCAAGTAACAACGATTTAACGCCCATGCCGAATTTCCTCAACAAGAGCCAATGCGCCGCTCACGCGATTCTCCCAACTCATATTTTTCGCATGAGCAATTGCCGCGTTGGCCATTGCCAAACGCTTGCTTTCATCGCCCGCCAGTACACATAACGCATTCGCCAAGCCTACAACGACAGACTCTTCGTTGCGGCCATGTGTTGCCACCACAATAGCGGTTTCAGATGTCACCAAAGTGGCGGGCTCGCCCAAGTCAAGGCAGATAATAGGCAGCCCATTTGCTTGCGCTTCCAACACCACATTGCCGCTGGAATCATGCAGGCTGGGAAATAAAAAACAGTGCATGGTTTGAAATAATGCGAACAGCTCGTGCTGTGGCATGTGATTCACCCAACGGATATTATTTTGTACACCCAACTCATTTGCGACTCGGCGTAATTCAGACTCAAAAGGCCCTTTGCCCAACAAAGTAAATTCAACTGATATGCCTTTTGATATTGCCTGAGCAACGGCACGTATTGCCAGATGCGCTCCCTTCCAGCCCAATAAGCGGGCCGCAAACAAAACGCGCAACGGTTCATCTGGCTGTCGAGTTCGAGCCTGAATTCCCGAAGGCGCGTCTATGCCAATTTCAGGATACACAATTGCACGATGGCGAAATGGCCAAGGCAACGCCTTGCGAGTGTCTTCAGTCTTGGTGAGAATGAGCGTGGCTTTGGCATAAGCTGCCCACAAAAATGGATCGAACAACGTCACCTTGTTAAGCAAAGTACGAAGAATCTCTTTGATTTTTTCCTGTCCACGTATTGATCGCTTGAGTGCCCAGGGTGCATCTTCACCACCGCCCACTGGACCAAACACAAATGGAATACCAAGGTAACCCAAAAAAGAGGGGTGACGGAAAACGCCGTAAGTACAATGAATCGCCAGATCAAAACTGCGCTCACGGTGTAAACGACGCGCAAAGCTTAGTAAGCCAAACTGCCAAGCGGTGTATAGCAACTGTGCCGTAGAAGAATTGAGTGACACTGAACGCACCCAACCTGGCCTGAAATAAACGACACTTACATTATCTGGCAACGTTACACCTTCAACCAGACCACGACGCGTCACATCAGTCACCACTGTCACCTCATGATGACTTGCCAATTCAGCCGCCCAACGCCAACCTACACCAGGCTCGCTACCCACATTGGGCGCGAAAGCAAATGCACTAAGTAGGATTTTCATGTGGTGAAATCACAAGCGAATAGATTGCTCAAATTTTTATGGCAGTAATCAAATAACTGCCATAAAGATTGAGCAAAGGTATGCGCGATCCGATGTAACGAGTCATCTTGCCAGAGCCAAAAATTTTCACCCGCGAAAAGCCATGCATCAAAAGGCGCTGTTTCAAAACAGCGTGATGATGTTGGGTAAGATGGCTAGTGCCAAAGACTGTTTCCCCACCCCACAAATTTTTCAAATAGCCAGGATTAGGTGTAGTCATCAGCAGCACCCCGCCAATCTTCAACACTCGCTGACATTCGCAAAGCGTGGGATCAACATCGGATGGATAGAGATGCTCAAGAAATTCACCCGCCACAATCGCATCATAAGTTTGATCGGGTGTCGGAATTTTATTGGACAAGCCATACACTCGCCCCGCGTAACAGGAAGGGAGTGCGTCCAAACGAGATTGAACACAGTCCAATCCACTCAGCGTAATCTCTGATGAAATTTCCTTGAGTCGTTCCCCCCCTCGACCCGTATTGCAACCTATGTCAAGAACATGAATCGCACCCTTAGGCAGAAAGCGGTTAAATTGCTCATACCGTTCTAAAGTAAAGGGATCCTGCTCGGAAATACTTTGCTCAGTATTTTGTGCTTCGTAATGCTTATGAATATCCATTCTTTAAATTCCATAGGCATTTTTTACAATGCTCTTGACTTGAGTAACACCCTAGCTTGCCTGACATTTTTTACAACTTCATTACTTAGGATTTTTTAGGAAATTTAATTGAAATCAACTGATTGGTAATTTTGTTTGCAGAAAACGCTAAAAATGGAATTGCAGCGATTGCCGCAAACAATCCAATCGGGAATATCCAATGTTGTTTCGCGATAGCTGGGACAAGTGGGACTTGTACCAAATAAATTTCAAGTGTTAATCCAGCAAGGAACAGGGCTACAGGATAAAAACCCACTGAACGAATGAAATTGATAACCACCTGGGCCGTCAAAAATCTAAACGTAAAATACGCAAACGGGAAAAGTATCCCATGCAATAAAAACTGCCACTCCCACAAATTCAACACAGTCAGCAAAATTTTTATCCCCAAAAAACCCAGTGTGCAGAACATCATCAAACCCGCATCTCTTACAGGGTTGGAATGAAACGTCTGATTGCTCAACCATGCGCCGAACAACATGATTTGGAAATACACAATCCACTTAAAATAACTAGCTTCAATCGCCCACTGACTTACATCCAGTAGAAAAAAATAACACAGAAAATAAGGCACACCCAAGAGCAGTATCGATACCAGCAAAGCTTTTTTGGACAATTTGCCAAACCAATAAAACAAAACGTAAAACAGCGCAATTGCGCTAATGAACCAATACTGGATAGGCCAGATCAATTTGAAAAACCAGTCGCCCACCGACATTGAATGCCACTCGCCATTGATGAAAATGGCTGTCAATGCAACCAGCCACAGCACTGGAAAAATTTTAGCCAACCGTCGCAGCCAATAGCCCCAAAAAAATTCTTTGGAAGCTGAGCCAACATTCAAGCTAATCGCCAATCCATACCCGGACAGTAAAAAAAATAAAGTGTTGCCTAATGCGCCTCCTGTACCCATTCTGGCATCGGGATACAAAGCATCGAAATGTGAATTGGTAATCAGCAGCACAGCCAAACAACGCACCAGCGCAGTATCGATACGATGATTAGTCATGAATTCGCACCTTCAATACACCGCGCCGGACGCGGCACTCAGGACGAACGGAAAATGTAGCGTAGCGTAGTTGGGAGTTAATCAGTGTTTCCTTAATTAATTTGCTGACCATGCGAGTCTTTCAGAACGAACTAACACTGGCGAGGCATCCACTTTCAGCGCATTAGCTGCTGCCAGATCAACGTAAAGTCCCTTGATATTTTCATACCCCACCGCATGCCACTCCTTCGGCAGGGTTACCTCTGCCTCACCTAATGTATTCCAAAATATGCGTGCGTGCTTATCTGCGCGGGACAAGGTACACATCCAGAGTCGATTATTCGCTGACTGACATCCCTCTAAGGTTGCCATCCTCAACCATCGCACGGTAGTTATATATGCCAAGCCTGAATCGTTGATAGTCTCGCCTTTGTTGCTGGTCAGCGACATCGTGGGAATATCCCACGAATAATAATAATTTCGATCCAGCCCCGCAGCTGCCCCTAAAATTAAAGACCGCGAAACCATTGCAGCACCTTGGCGCATGTCATAAGCAGGAGATTCTTCGGGTGCTAGTTTTCTGGAAGGCGTTTTGGGGTCAGCAATTAGAAAGCCAGATTCTGTGTTCCACAGTGGCATAGATTCAAAACCATGCCGCCTCATCACTTTTCGAGTTTCTGCAACTAAGGATGGAATGTCTTCAGCCGTGTCAGCGTAATAATGAAATCCAACCACATCAATATATTTTCCACCGCCCGCCGTGAGAAAGGCATCAATACGCTTGTTACCATTTGTGCCGCCTGTGGGAGACATCGATACGATCTTGGCACCAGAGTCAACTTGCCCAATTTCTTCTTTGGCAATTCGTGCCATTTCCACCATTTTTGCCACCGGGAAATAGCGCTTATCCAGCACGCCATTATCAGTTTCAGTAAACAGCGGTTCGTTCATCAGCTCATAAAATTTGATGCGTCCCTTGTAGCGATTGGCAACAGCTCGAATATAGTTTTTCCAATCCGCCATATCTTTTGGACATTGGGCTGCGCCCATATTTTTTACTGCCATTTCTGGATCAAGTGCTGCCCACGGCGGCGGATAACCCAACGTCAACAAGACTTCTGTGCCATGCATTTCCGCTTGGCTAATAGCCTGGTCAAGCTTCTCAAAATGCCATTCGCCTCTGCGTGGCTCAAGCCCCTCCCATGCGGTTTCTTCTGTAATCACTCGCCACGAATAAACTGGCGTATAGGGCCACGGCGTAGTAGATGCACCCCATCGTATATGCATCCCAAAAAAACTATTGTTAATTTTTGTAGGGCCAACCAGATTTGGCGCGACCAATTTTTCTGCTCCCACTGAAACACTGTAGGACAGAACAAAAATCATCAGGAAGGTCGGAATCATACCAACCGCTCTAACCGCCAAGTCACTTAAAAAAGTGCCAGACAATTTCATAGGGTTTTATCGCCGTAAAATCTGGGAAAGATGGCTTTCAGATAAGGGCGCAGCCAATGCACAAGCTTAAGTGGCCCGCCATAACGCCAACAAAATATCCACCAAACTTTCAAGGGGTATTTTTTGGGTTGAACAACCGCTTTAAGTCGTTCGGATAATTTAGTTGATTGAATATGTCTGTCAGGATTCCATGTGCAAAAACCAATTGAACCGGGGTTTACCCAAACCGAACACCCTACCGAATGTGCGCGTAAACCATAATCAAAATCTCCAATACCATGTTTGAATATGGGATCCAAATTACCTACTCTTTTTGCAACCGCCGCAGGAATGAGAACAACATTACCATTCAGCGTATCGCACTCGACTGGCTCACTTTCAGCGATGACCAAGTCAAAATAAAATGGTCTCAACCACCCATGCGAATTTCTACCTGAATAAGTGGGCTCCCCACTTATGGCATCCACTGTTGTCCCAACCACAATGGCAGGCTTAGAGTGTCGGACTTGTAAAAGCTTAGAAGTATGCAGCATTGCTTCAAGTGCATGAGGCTGCAACTGTGTATCGTCGTTCAGCCAGAGGTAGTAATCGAAGTGATGTTTAAGTGCCTCGCCAAAGGCAAGTCGCATACCACCGTTCCAAAAAAGATTACCGTCACCCTGAAGTATTGTGACCATTGGATAAGCTGCATTCACTGCATCAGCAGTTCCATCTTTGCTGCCATCATCAGCCAGATAGATACCCATTTCAACACCAGCGGGCAGTGTCGCTGAAAACAATGCCTGAAGACATGAAAGGGTTATTTCCCGCCGATTGTGAACGGTTAACAAGACAGCTAATCTCATACCAGCCGTCTAACACACAAGATCATTTTTAATTTCCAGCTTAGATTTTTAAAAGGCAACCATTTGAGATCACTCTGACTTTTTAGGTAAAGATTTCCCCTAAGTAGCCAATACCCACGCCACTCTAACAAGACGGTGTGACATAAATGTGAAACTCGACTCTAGTTTTGCATCTTTAAAGTTGAGTTTTTATTGTGGGCGGTTGCAGACATGCTCAACAGCAGCACGAACAAAATGAAATGTGCGAAAAACATCATGTCCAGTGCCAAATTTCTGAAGGGTGTTTCTGAAATAGATCGAGTAAGAAATATCACTACTAGCGCTAGCGATACTCCTCGCGTTGCTGAAAAGTATTGCAGTCCAACCTTAAGGAGCGTGATCATATAAATTACGAGTCCAATAACACCTAATATTCCCGACTCGCCCAGCGTTTGAAAAAATTGGTTGTGCGCCATGCCCACAATATCAAGATACTGCGGTGCATATTTGAGCCGATATTCTATATCCCACAAACCTGGACCATATCCAAAAATCGGGTTTTCTAGCCAGGAACGAATCGTTATATTCCAAATATTGGTTCGACCAGTCAGAGAAGTTAAACTGTTATAAGTTTCCGCATCCAATCCGCCAAACCAATTTCCAACACTGTTCCCAAATAACAATACAAATCCACCCATACCAACCAGCACAAATCCACCAATAACCAACGGCATTGCAGATTGCCCAACACGAGACGATTTCTGAACTAAAATTTTGTAAATAGAAAATATGGTGTATGCCAACAGTGCACCAACCCAAGCTGTTTTCGATTGTGTAGCAATTAGAACGCACATGCTAATAAACCAGCCCAATTTTCGATAAACCGTAGCGCGAGTCTCATCAGCCATGTCTAGCACTAGATAAACCAATGCAGCCATACCTAAGCTATTAGAGTGTGAAAAAATACCGTGTAAGCGAAAATTAAACCCTGGAATCAGAGTCAATGCTGCACCTGTTGTCCATGTTGGAACCAACAAACCCAAGAACGCGCTTAATGAAACATAAGTTAACAAGACGCGCTTAAATTGCTTGACGTACCACAACCAATTCTCTGTAGGTCGGGCTAAATAGGCCAGCGTCAGAATCAGCGGTTCATAAAGCATGAAATGGATGAAAAATGGTCTGGTTCCAGCTACCGAGCTGATAAATGAAGGAATGATGAGCATCAAATATGAAAAATATAACCAACCACCAACCCTTATTTCAATCTGCTTGCTGTATAAACTTTTAACAATCACGACCAACCCATAACCAAGGATTAGATATATCAAACCCCGTGAACCCCATTCACCAAAAAACTGGATAATTCCTGGAGCAGCCCAAACATCTTTCAAGATGCCATTAACGTACTCCCCGCGAGCAATTGTCAAATCTGACAGAACTGGAATCATCCCCAATATTGCTATCAAACCTCCCCAAAAAAATCTTTTGTTGTGCTGCCCTGTTATGCGAAACATTCCCCAGAGCATGAAAATGAAGGTCAATGGAATTACTATCGCAGCTATTACGTAGGCTGAAATAAACACGAACTCCATCATAATTTTTCAATACCTATTAAGGGGTTTTTGCTTTGAGCATTCGCCGCCATGCTTAATAACAACACGAACAAAATGAAATGTGCAAAAAACATCATGTCCAATGCCAGATTATTAAAAGGCGTTTCCGTAATTGATCTAACAAGAAACACGGCCACTAAGGCTAACGAGACACCACGCGTTGTCGAAAAGTGTTGCAGCCCAACTTTAATCAGCGTGGCCATATAAATTGAGAGACCTAAGACACCTAGTAAACCTGACTCACCCAGCGTTTGAAAAAACTGGTTGTGCGCCATGCCCGCAATATATCGATACTGAGGTGCGTATTTAAGCCGGTAATCCACATCCCACAACCCTGGACCATATCCAAAAATTGGGTTGTCTTGCCAAGAACGAATCGTGATATTCCAAATGGTAGTTCGACCTGTTAATGATGTCAGGCTGTTATAGGTTTGCGCATCTAGCCCACTAAACCAGTCACTAACTGCCCCGCCAAACAGTAACGAAAGACTTCCAACTACTACCAGCAAGACAAAGCTACCCATTGTGAATGACGTTGTAGAATTCGCGACATCAGAATTTTTTTGATTAGATAACTTATAAATAAAAAATATGAAATAAGCCAGTATTGCACCTATCCAAGCTGTTTTAGACTGGGTAGCAATGAGCACTCCAATGCTGACCAACCAAGCCAGTTTGCGATATATCGTTGCGCGAGCGCCATCAGCCATGTCTAACACCAGATAGACCAAAGCAGCCATACCTAAACTATTGGAGTGCTGGAAAATGCCATGCAAACGAAAATTAAAACCCGGAATCAAAGTCATTGCAGCAGCCGTTGACCAGGTTGGCGCAAGCATACCCAGTATTGCACTCAACGAAACGTAAGCCAGCAAAACATGCTTAAATTGCTTGACATACCACAGCCAATCTTTTGAAGGGCTGGCCAAATACACGAGCGTAAAAATTATGGGTTGATACAGCATAAAATGATTAAAAGTTGGTCGGGTACCTGCTACTGCACTGAAATATGAGGGTGCGATAAGCAATATATATGAAAAAAATAGCCAACTGCCTACCCTCGTTTCGATTTGTTTTTTGTACAAACTTTTGACAATCACAATTAAGCCAAATCCAAGAATTAGGTAAATTAAACTCCGAGAACTCCACTCACCAAAAAATCGGATGATTCCCGGCGGAATCCAAATATCTTTCAGAATGCCATTAACATATTCACCTCGTACAAGTGCCAAATCGGACAGAACAGGAATCACCCCCAATATCCCGATTAACCCTCCCCAGAAGAACTTTGTATCTCGCTGACCTGTTATACGAAACAAACTCCAAAGCATAAAAGTAAAGATTAGCGGAATCGCGATGGCCGCAATAAAGTAGACAGGGACAATCAAAAACTTCATTTTTAGTTTTCGATTATTTTGACGACCCGCGCTGGATTTCCCGCAACCACCACATTTTCCGGCACGTCTTTGGTTACCACGGCACCCGCACCGACTACACTGTTTTTGCCTATCGAAACACCTTTCAGAATAAAGGCACCCGCTCCAACAAAAACATTGTCTGCAATGATGATAGGGTATGCGGGGATGTCAGCCGGATTATTGTTAAATCTCCGCCCTTGAGGTTTGATTGCATGAAAATCGGTATCCACAATCGTCACGTTCGCACCGAACAAACATTCCGCGCCAATTACCACTTCAACCGCTGCGCAAATCACTGTGCCACTCAAACCAGAATTTTTGCCTATGGATATGCGAGCACCCGAACGCAAAGTACGCAAAATAACCGGCCGAGAAACGCCCAGTTCGGTTGAGTAACTCTCCGAGCACAGCACGACTTTTTCGCCCAATTCAATTGTTGAGTTCTTTGCCAAGGTAACAATCGGGAAATTATTCAGACATACACCTTCGCCTAATCGCACCCCTTTTCGGCGCAGCGTTGCTATGCCTATGGCATTGATTAACCTATAACGCACAGCATGGAACACTCGCATCAACATGGGGCATGTTCCTTTTCTATTGCGGTTTGATAGGTCGCCAGGTATGCGGCTGCAACCGCACTTGCTGTAAACATAGCTTCAATACGCGCTCTCGCAGCAAGGGAAAATCGCTCATAGTTCTCTGGGATCAATATGTGTTCTATCGCTTCATAGATAGACTGCTGTTGGCGTACATCACACAATACCCCACCACCGCCCACCACCCAATGCACGGCTCCACTGGACTCGCCTGCTACTATCGGCAAACCCATTGCCATTGCCTCGGCGATTGACATGCCAAAGGATTCCTCCAAGGCCGGATGTAGCAGCAAATCCGCCTTGGATAAGGCTTGCAACAATTGCTTGTGAGGTAATGCACCATGAAACACCATGCCAGCCGCTATGCCCTGTTGCTTAGCCCAAACTTCAGCGGCTTGTCCCGCACCAAAATCATGTCCGTATAAATGAAATTCGACCGTTGGATAGCCCGCTCTAAACTTGGCAAAAGCTTGCATGGCTGGCTGTGGATTTTTGCGTGACTGCCAGCCATTACACACCATGGCGAAACACGGGGATGAAGGAGTTGCGCGTGATTTATTCAAATCCAATGCAAATACATCCACGGGGTTGGGCACAACTGTTATAGGCATACGAGTCATGCTTTGTACTTCATCTTGCATGTAAGGCGAAACTGCTGTCACACACTTAGCCTGACGTAAAACCTTACGCGCCATGAGTGCGCGCAACCAGCGGTACATACTTTGCGTGGGTTTCTCTTTACTGTAAAACTTGGCAACTTTATAAGGCGAATCGTGGCAAGTCACCACATGCGGCAAACCCGTTTGTAGTGCCGCTAGCGCAAACTCATAAGTCCAATGCGCATGCACAACATCGGGTGCTGCTTGTAAGATAGCCCGTCGCAATTGCTCCCGCTCGAAACCAAAGAGATCAAGAATGCGACCAAGATGCAGACCATTGAACCACCATGCACGTGGTCGCATTGGGCAGTAGCTTAACGAAAAATTATTGCCGCGTGCGACAACTGCCCCCCCATCTAGCGGTATGTCGCTCGTGAGCGTAAAGGCAGAAACACGATGTCCCTGTCGAAGCAGTTCAACAATCAAGGTTGCCAGTAACGGCGCACCCTCGTACCCCACAGGCAGCTTTGCTGTCTTACTTTGAATGAGATGGCCAATGTCTGCGGTGGCGATGGAACCAACGATACCGATATGCAATTTCATACTCTGCAATTTTCTGATGCAAGCCTGAGCGTTGTCCCAAACAACTGCTCATGCACAACTGCAACAATATCGGAATAAACAACGGTTGCTTCCAAATGATGGCGTGCGTATTCCGATGCCTGAAATCCCAACTCATTGCGACGATCTACACTAAGGCTGAGAATATAAAGGGCGACATCAAGTGCCTCATTTGGACTCTTGACCAAAAATAAACCAGGTATCCGATCAAAGACATGCTCATAACCCGGTTGGTAGTTAGTGATATGTGGCACACCGCAGGCTAGACTGATAGGTAACCTGTCTGATGAATACATTGGTATCTCGTCAAATTGCCCCCAGTTGACACTCATCCATGCATCACGAATAACTTCACCTTGCTGGTCAAAAGCAATCTTACCTTTGCAATAAGACTCGCCTTCCCAACCCTGCCCAGCCCCATACACTGCAAAGCGCTCGCCCAGCTGACTATGAAGTGACCTTGCAATTAATTTTCTACTGCGTCCACCCGGCATAAAAAGCCAAGGGATGCGCTTTACGCAAGGCAAGTTGGCAATCATCACTGCGTCAAGCCGTCTACTAAATGTCGGTGTCCACGGTGTGCCATAACGTTGGCTGTCATAAGAGTGGGGAGCAAAGCGAACTTTTCTTGCCCCCGCATCAAGTGCCATTTCAGCCAAGCTGCCAGTGCCAACAAGAAAACATATATCGGATGCCGCAATGACGGTGCGGAGTGTCGCATCCATTCTTTTGATGAAATGACCGTAGGCATCTGCTTCAAATAACACAAGCTTTGGCTTGCTAGCAATCGACTTAAGCTTCTGCAACCATGCGCTATCCATAGCGTAACCATTGCTAGGATGTTGTATGAAGATAACGTCTGGTGCAAACGCACGCGCACTTTCCAAAAATTCATTTAGTGCATCTTGATGGCAGTTCGCAGCTTTGCCTCGCACTAGGTAGGAATAGGCTGTGTAGGCAGAAAAAACACCCTCCCGATGCAGCTTTTCAAAAGCCATGCGAGGACCAATTTGATCCCCTTCGGTATTTTCATTTGGCACATAGAACCAACGCATTTTTATATCCTTGTATGTTTACTGGTTAGAGTTGTGTAAGCAGCAGCTTGGCAAAACGCGGTACACGCACAGCCAAAAATTGAATTGCATCGAGACGAGCAACAAGAAGGCGCACTACCAAAATCCCGGTCAACAAACCAACGGCACCAGCCAAAATTTCTACACTTAGCCGGATGAAACTTGAAGCTCCTTCTAAAGCTTGAAGAACCAGAAAAATTGATATTCCAGAAAACAGTGCGACAATCGCGACACAGGCAGTTATAAGGCCAGCCTCTTGTGCGGAAATTTTCAGCAAACGCACCAACACGACACTCATGACGATCATCCGTAACCATTCAGTTATTACCACGACCATGGCGATGGTCGTTGCGCTTCCTGATGGGGCAAACAACAGGAATAAAATAACCATTAGCACTAGCAGCGAGAATTGAATCTTGAGTTTGACGGAAAGTTGGTTCATGGAATCCAACGTCACACCTGCCACATGAGAAACGTACAGCGGCCCCACTGACCATGCAAGAACTTGAAGCATGGGGATCGTTTCCAACCATTTATTGCCGAGTAATACCTTAACAATATCGGGTGCGGCAACGTATATTCCCGCTCCAACAGCAAACGCATAACTGCCCACCAACAAGATACTCAATTGCAGACTGACTGATTGCTTGTCATGCTGATTGCCAACCGAACTCATAATGGGAAACAACACGTTGGTCAAAACATTCGCGGGCTGTTGTACCGGCAAATTGGCAAGCAAGACGGCACGGCTGTAAAACCCTGCTGGTGAGGCACCGAGCAACTTACCAACCAACAACGCATCAATGTTTGAACTAAGAAATTCAATAAAACCAATTACAGAATACTTTCCACCGTAATGCAGAAAATGGCTGCGTTGCGCAGACGTGTGGCGCAACCCCAGCGGGTAACGAATCACGGCATAACTGAGTACTGCAGAGAGTGTGGTTTGTGCCATGAACGCTGCGACCAGTGCCCAAACACCGGCACCTGCATTAGCGGCAATGAGCCCAACGAGTCCATAGCCGCCCAAATACGAAATGATTTCGATGATCGCAATTGCCTTAAAAGCCCCCTTGCGTCGCATGAGACTTAACGAGACTGCAGAAAAACCGGAAATAATAAAATTAAGTGCCAAGACTTGGATGACTGCAGCAAGCCCAGCCATTTCAAAATAATGTTCAATCAACGTTGCGCTGCCTAACGCTAACAAACAAAAAAAACTGGATATACCCAATGACAAAGCCAATGCCGCGCGAATATCACCTGCTTCGAGCGTTGGCTTTTGTATGAGTGCAGGTGCGATGCCCATCTGCGCAAAATACGCAAAGAATCGAAGGCTGACATTGGCAACAGCAACCAATCCAAAGTGAACCGGATCTAATAGTCGTGCCATAACGGCCATGAATACGAGCTGAAATACAGTAACCGTTACCACCGAAACCGTACCCCAGCCAACCCCAGTAGCCAATTTGTTAAGTTTAGACAAGCACCACCACCTTGCTTATTAGAACTTTGTTACTCGCCGCTGTCATTTTGAAGCGCCATCCTGACTTGCAATACGGCGACCGTGGGTCATACCCAAATAATTTTTGACAGATTTTTGCGCTGGCACTTCCACATACAAATTTACGCCATAAGCAAAGAGCATCATTAGTATGAACACCAAAGTGATGCTGCCTATAGGACTCAAGATGCTGGCAAACAAACTGATCAGGATTAATCCAAGATAGTCGTGAAGTAAATAAAAGGGGTAAGTTAAATCACCCAATTTTCTAACCCATTTTGGAACTGAGACTTTTGCCGCTAACCAAACCCCCAGACAAAATAAAAGAACCACCGGAAAAATATATTTCATTTCAAATGCACTTCCAAAATTCTTGGCATTTTCAGTAGCTTGGTATAATTCATAACCATAAGCTAGGAAGAGTGCTGCTACTAGGGCGATTAGCCTACTCGGACTTATTCCCTCAGATACCATCATGTACAGCAAGATACCCGTCATAAACAATGGGCTTTCATGAAACGCAATCAGTGGTGAAAGTGGCACCGGAATAATGTATTGATTGATTGAATACACCACCATCCATGCCAGTAGCCACCATTCGAATTTCAACCATTTTTTGACTAATAGAAATAGGCCGAACAAAATATAGAATTTAATTTCAACCAGCAATGTCCAGTACACACCATCTACCATACGAACCCCGAAAAATCCCGGAAGCATCGTGGTATTAAAGATGACATCTCTCCAAGTTGCAGTAAATCGTGGATCAGCAAACAACAAGGTAGCACCAATAAAAGTGACTAACATGCAAAACCAGAATGCCGGATATAGCCTAATTCCACGCAAAATTACGAACGTCTTAAACGATTTATTGTTTCCCGAATAGGGAATAACAAAACCACTGAGAATGAAAAATAGACTTACTCCCAGATACATATAACGTGTCACATCTGGATAAATGGATGCCGCAGAAAAACCATCTCTACCTGCAACAAAACAATAGTGAAATGCTGCCACTAGCAAGACCGCCAAAAAACGCAAGCCATCTAATGCGTAGAAGCGATCTATAACGCGTGGCACTCCAACGTTATCAGTGACTAAAGGCATCCCCGCCACCGAATATTTTCCGGGTTGGGGATTGCTGCCGCTGTGTGCTGTGTTAATGGTTTGCATTTTGGCTGCCAACTAAAAAATCTCGATAGGTTCGTTGCACCCCTGACGCGAGATTTGTAGTCGCTTGCCAGCCCATGGCATGCAGCCGCTCTACATCCAACAACTTACGCATGGTGCCGTCCGGCTTGGTTGAGTCAAACACGATCTCGCCCTGGAATCCGACAGTTTGTTTGACCAACTCTGCCAGCTCCTTGATGCTGACATCCGTCCCCGCCCCAACATTAACAAGAGGAGATTTTGAATTGCCGATTCCTGATTCGTCACTGCCCAGCAGGAGATTGAATTTTTCATCTGACAATCCCATCAGAAAGACACAGGCATTGGTCATGTCATCGCTGTAGAGGAATTCGCGCTTCGGTGTTCCGCTTCCCCATACCACCACTTGAGTATCGCCGCGAACCTTAGCCTCGTGCGTCTTGCGCAGCAGTGCTGGTAATACATGGGAATTCTGTAGGTCGTAGTTGTCATTTGCGCCATACAAATTAGTGGGCATAACAGCCAGATATTTCGTCCCGTATTGACGGTTGTAGGCATGGCACATTTCAATTCCGGCAATCTTCGCCAACGCGTAAGGACGATTGGTCGCTTCCAGCAGGCCAGTGAGCAAATGTTCCTCTTTCATGGGCTGCGGACAGTCGCGCGGATAGATGCATGACGAACCGAGGAACAATAATCGTTTCACATTCACTTGATACGCTGCATGAATGAGGTTGTTCTGTATTGCCAGGTTTGCGTAAATAAATTCGGCAGGGTATGTGTTATTGGCATGAATGCCACCCACCTTGGCAGCTGCAAGAAACACGTAATCCGGCGTTTCTGCCTGCATGAAATTATGTACTGCCGCCTGATCAGTTAAATCCAGTTCAGCATGGGCACGAGTCACTAGGTTGGTGTAGCCCTTGGACTCAAGGTTGCGCATCAGAGCGGAACCTACCAAGCCGCGATGACCCGCCACGTAGATTTTGGCTTGCTTGTCCATTGCGGCTTATTCGTTGTAGTCGTAAGCCGCAAAGCCGTGCTGCTTGACCAACTCATCACGCTTGGCACTCTTGAGGTCTTCACGCACCATTTCTGACACCAGTTCATGGAAGGTGATCTTGGGTGTCCAGCCGAGCTTTCGTTTGGCTTTGCTGGGGTCACCCAATAAGGTTTCGACTTCGGTCGGACGGAAGTAACGGGAATCCACTTGTACGATGCATTTGCCTGTGGCGTTGTCGTAACCCTTCTCATCAATTCCCGTGCCTTCCCAGCGTACTTCGATGTCGAGTTCTTTGGCGGCAATGCTGACGAAGTCACGTACGCTGTATTGCACGCCTGTGGCGATGACGAAGTCTTCGGCGTGGTCTTGTTGCAACATCAACCATTGCATTTCGACGTAATCTTTGGCGTGACCCCAGTCACGCAGGGAGTCCATATTGCCTAGGTACAAGCAATTTTGCAGGCCGAGCTTGATGCGCGCCAAAGCACGGGTGATTTTGCGCGTGACGAAGGTTTCGCCGCGTATCGGGGATTCGTGGTTGAACAAGATGCCGTTACACGCATAGATGCCATATGCCTCGCGGTAATTAACCGTGATCCAGTAGCCGTACAATTTGGCCACGGCGTAAGGGCTGCGCGGATAGAACGGGGTGGTTTCTTTTTGCGGGGTTTCTTGTACCAGACCGTATAACTCGGAGGTGGAGGCTTGGTAGAAACGGGTTTTCTTTTCCAAGCCGAGAATGCGGATCGCTTCGAGGATACGCAAGGTGCCGATACCATCGGCATTGGCAGTATATTCCGGCGTTTCAAATGAAACTGCGACATGACTCATGGCGGCGAGGTTGTAGATCTCGTCGGGCTGGACTTGCTGGATGATGCGTATCAGATTGGTGGAGTCGGTCAGATCGCCATAATGCAAGATGAAGTGAGCTTGTTTGACATGGGGGTCTTGATACAGATGATCGATACGGTCTGTGTTGAACAGCGATGAACGGCGTTTAACACCATGCACGATGTAGCCTTTCTTCAGCAGGAACTCGGCAAGGTAGGCACCGTCTTGGCCCGTGATGCCGGTGATTAGGGCGATTTTTTGTGTACTATCCATATTCAACCTTCAACAAAATTAATTTTCAAAGCGCCCAGCAAGACGAGTTCGATCTTCCTGACTCATCGAGGCAAGCATTTCTTGAACGAAACTATCCTGGGTGCGGTAGGCATCCTTTTCATCAGCACTGATTGATGAAACGCGCACCAACATTCCATCTGGAACCTTCCCCGTTAGTCCATAACGCAATTGCGTCAATTTTTGCTGCAATCCCTTGAGTGCAACAGCTTTATCACCAACAGTAATCCAGTATGTAATCGGTTCGGTTCGACTCCCTTGAACAGCATACAAACGCTCAATTGGCAACGAACCAAATTTAGTGAACAGCGTATCCAATACATCCTTTTCCACAACAAAACCTTGCGCGGTATAGCAAACTTCGGGGCGATGGACTTGCATCTCATCGCTCTGATCCCCGCCATAAGCAATGGACAACATGATGCGAGTTCCGTGGTTATCCAGATAGGAGCGCGTCAATGTTTGTGCGTAGAGCTTGGCCAGCAAGACTTTTCTTTCGGGACTGATAATCTGTTCAAGTTTTACAGAATCTAAATGCCACTCACCAAATTGAGTGGGAATCATTTTTTCAAGATTGACCGCAGGAAGTGAATCCGCAATTTTTTTTGTTGGCTTTAAATATACGGCTGATGTTGATGCAAACATCATCAACATTCCGACAAATAAAGCCTGCTTATTCGCTCCCAGTATCATTTTCTCTGAACCTTCTGACGTGTTCGTAAGAAATGAATCATTCCGTCCAAAACAAGAAATGAACTGAGGGCTGCCATGAAAAGAACTATCCCTGCCATTTCATGGGCAAAACCCTGCCCTACTTCATCACCGAAATAATAAGTGATCAAAACTAAAATAATGACACGTAGTACATTTGCAAAAAATGCGATGGGAATAATGCTGGCAAGCAAAATAGTGTTGTGAAGCCAGCCCGAACGTTTTACGAAATACGCGTAAAACATTCCCAATGCGCTCAGGCTGAACATCGAATTCAATCCAGAACACGCATCAGCCACCAGCAGCTGGTATGGCCCGATAGACAAGACGACACCGCTCCTGGCTACTGGAAAATTAAACCAGTACAAAATATTTTCGGCCAAAATAGAAACTTGCTGTTTAAGCGAGCCGGTCAGGGTATCAACTATGAAACCCGGCAAAGGAATAAGAAATACCAAAAACAACAAGGGAAACCAGAAATGCTTCGTGACACTTGCTCCAAAAGCCAGCAGCATGACACCAAGTAGCAGCGGGATTTGTGAACCCACTTCAAAAAGATAAATCTCTTGCGAACGACCAATAACGTAAAGAATTAGCCCAAATAGCAGCAATACGCCACCTGCAAAAGTATTTTTCTTCTGTCCATCGTCGCGCAACTTTGATCTTCCCAACCAAATCAACCATGCCACGATGGCAAGGATAATAGGACCATGCGCGTACTCTTCACTGGACCACAAGGTAAACGCTAGTGATTTATAGGTGGGAATGAACAAGACGAGCAGCCCCAGCAAAATGGGCCACGAAGATTTCCAGAATTGTTCCTGATTAAGACTTGAGGTATTCGTCATGACATCTATTCGCCAAATACCTGCTCAAAACTCACTCAATACTGTGCCAACCACCTCGATGCCAGACTGAGTCATGCTTTCTGTTTGCTGGCGCACTAACTCTATCAATGAGAAATTTTTGCGAGCTACCACCATTGCTGCGCCGGCACGAGCAGAAATCATATTTGCATCCGCAAAATCTGCCGCAGGAGGCGTATCAATCAGGATGATGTCGAAGGTTTTGTTTAGATCACTCAGTAAATTTGTAAATACTGGGCGACCCAAGAGCTCCTGTGGATTAGGCGGAGTCGCACCGGTAGTCAATATGGAAAGATCTACGAATTTATTAATTCGTTGGACTGCCTGCAAATTATCCCGACCAGCAAGAATAGTCGACAACCCAAAACTATTATCCAGTTTGAATAGTTCGTGTTGACTGGGGTTACGCATGTCAGCATCAATCAGTAATGTGCGCTCACCCAACTGAGAAAATACAATAGCCAAATTTGCAGCAAGAAAGCTTCTACCTTCGCCACGGCTTGGACTGACGATAGACAACATTTTACGGTCTGGCTGATCGGTGAATCTTCTTAACATCAACTGGCTACGCAATGTCCGCAGTGTCTCAACTTGCGTACAAAATGGGTTGTAGGCAGCCACCAAGGATTCTGAAACCTCACCATCATCTTTTAGCAAATACGGATAATCATATTGATTGGCCAGTGCAAACTGAATATCTACCGGTAACAACAGTCCCAACTTAATTCCAGCATCGCCAAAACGTAAGTGTTCTGCTTTTTGCAATTGCAATATTTGCTCTACATTTTTAATGGAGAGCTTGCCAGAATCAACCAAGATCGCACCTAACGATCGATCCGATAGTATTTTTTCAGATTGCATCTGCATTTTTTTGTCAGCCATATCGAAATTAAAAATTAACCAATCATTCTCTACTAATATTTTTTAACTAGCGCCGATGCTATATTTTAGAACTGCAAAATTTTTTTAATAAGCACACTAGTTAATTATGACTACGCCGTTGCTAAAGCTTTCCTAAACTTGAACTTTGTCAGCACTGCATTAACTGACTTTTTCAACCAACGTCGAATAGCAGAAGGTTCCATGCCCTGTGTAAACTCAACCAACACTGGCAATCCCGTCGCAATCAGCAGTGATTCAGCTGTCCTGACACGCTGGTTAAACATTTCAACAACAAACACTGCACCGGATCCGAGCATGGTTCCACCAAAAACCGCCATCAGCAGATTCATAAATATTTTTGGTGACGAACGATCAGTCGGCTCGGTAGCAGGGTTTAGCACAGAGATGTTGGTCTGATTGGATTGGCTTTGTAGATTGGTTTCTGTATAACGCTGCACCAATACGTCATAGGCTTTTTGAGCTGATTCAACATCATTCTCAAGTACCGTGATCTGATCTCGCTTACCGCTATCCTCTATCGCTTTTTTCTTATGCGACTCAATGGTCGCTTTTAGCTCCGAGCCTTTTTGTAAATTGACCCGATTTGCGGTATTGATGCTGCTTAAAATTTGCTGAGTCTCAGCATCCAGTTTTTGTTTGAGTGTTGCGATTTGACTTTCCATCGCCTGATATTGAGGGTGATTTTTGCCCAAGTTGCGACTTACCTCCTGCAGCCTCCCCTCAAGCCTGATGATGTCAGCCTTGAGACCCAGTATCACTGAGTTTTGCATTACATCGACCAAAGTATCACCTGCACCGGCACGTTTATTTTTGCTCTGAATTTCGGCTGATTGACTCTCGGTCAAAACCAGCTGACCTGAAAGTTCGGCTATTTTTGAATTTTCCACACTTTGCATTCTGCTGCCAGTGGACACCATGCCCGTCTTCTTTTGAAATTCTGCAAGACGCTGCTGTGCATTTTCTAACTCAGTGCGCAAACCCGCCGCTTTCACCTGAAACCATTGCGCATACTGCCGAGCTGGCTCTACCTTTAACTCAAGATTGGTGTTGATATAAGCTTGCGCGAAACCATTAGCAACCATAGCCGCAAAAACAGGATCTTCTGCAGAAAAAGAAATATTAATCACATCACTCTCACGTGATGGCTTAACTTCAAGCTTCTGAGCCAGCAATTTCCCCAACCAAACGACCAGCTGCCCTTTGCCTTCAGTGGCATTGCGCCACTGCTCTCTAATTTGCGGATTCTCGTCAAGCTTTAGCAGCTTAACGACGCTTTGAGCGACACGGTCACTGCTTATGATATCGATTTGTGTCGCCATGTAACTTGGTAATGCCATTCCCGCCATGGACGCACCCACAAGTGGATCTGGCGACCTGACATCAAGTAGCAATGAAGTTGTCGCCACGTATTTATTCGGCAACAACATATTAACTGCCAATACCAACGCAACCGTTCCAATCAACACAAATAGTGCGATTTTGTAACGCGCCTGAAAAATAATAAGAAACTGCTTAAAGTTCATTTTTTAAAACCTTCAATATTGACTACTTAAAACAGGCTCTCGCGAACATAGAGAACGTCATCCCCATTTACTGGTTCGGTAAGCGCAAGAGATACCTCCTCTTGCTTGCCATCTGCTGCACGTCGGAATATTTTGATATTTTTCTGTGTACCTCTAAGGGTTGGGCCGCCACTTTGAGCAAGCGCCTGCATCAAGGTCATATTGCGCTCCAATCGATACGACCCAGGGCGCTGCACTTCCCCATATATGTAAAACATCGGCGCACGATGCACGTAAAGCACGTCGCCGCCTTCCACTAAAATATCTTCCTTGCGCTTCTCATCCAAAAATAGCCCGACGATATCGATCTCCTTACGAATGTTCTGTCCATTTCTAGTGCCAACCAGAATGATGTTGTCAGAACCGGATCCCGCAATCCCGCCTGCGATGGCCAACATATCTGAAACGTGCGTATTAAATATTTCCAAAGGATAACGACCCGGTCTATTGACTTGACCCAACACCGACACTTGGCTCCCCCGAATTTGCGCCAATACAATGTTCACTTGCGGTTGCTGGACGAATCCACCTTCTTTCAACATTGCCGCAATTTTTTGTTCGGCACTTGTGATCGACAATCCGCCCAACTCTACTTTGCCTATCAATGGGTAAGAAACAACGCCGCTTTCCGAAATGCGGGCTTCCGTTGTAAAGTCCGGGTTTTGAAAGACCACTATACGGACGGTATCTCCTGCACCAAGCCGATAATCATTGCTCTCAGCTGCATGACTCAATGCTCCGAACATCACCAGAAGCAGCAGCACAAGCCATCTTAAAATTACTTTGAAAAGCATGAAAATCCTCAAGAATATTTCCAAGTTACTCAATAAAGATTGCCAAACTTATAAAGCTCAACAATCTTAAATTTATCGAAATCTATCTCGCAACACCTTATTTTAGTTTTGACACTGCCTTGGCGAGGTCAGGTGTGTGCGACAGCTCCGCAACTTTGGTTGGAGCCACTGCAGCAGCAGGAGTTGCTTCAGCAGCAGCTTCCGCACTTGGCAAAAATTCACCGAAGTATTCTATTTTCGCCACCTTCTTAAGGGAGCTCAGCTCCTTAACGATTTCTTCTTTGGTCTTGTTGTTGCTCAAGTATTGCAAAATAGAGGGTGTTGCAGTTTTTTCATCAACTGGAGCAGATTGCGTAGCAACAACTTGAAGAATAGTTAACGCATTCTTTCCCTCAATCAATGTCATCTGACCATCCTTCAGCACACTGATCTTTGATAAAATTTCAAATGGTGTCTCCTCGGCTGCATGTGTGCTCGCATTACCGGAGAATGGAATGCTTTTACTCTTTAGCCCATTTGCAATCGCCTCTAAAGTCGAACCCTTGGCCATCTGATCACGCAAGCTATCGACCAACCCAGGTTGAACAGCAATATCCAGTTCACGTAAATTGAAGATGCGTCTTTGTGCAAACAACTCAGGATGCGCCGCATAATATTTACTTGCTTCTTCTGCTGTGACTTTTGCAACAGAAGCGCGAATCTTATCCATATACGCACTGGCGAGTATGTTGCGCTTGGCCTCTTCAACTGCCAGCATTACTGCAGGATCTCTATCAAGCTTCTTACTGATGGCTTGGCGCATCGCAAGTTGCTGTTCAATCAAATTATCGAGCACCTCGTGCTTAACTTGAGTTGCAGTCTTGCCTGGGACGGCCTGCATCTTGGCAAAAACATTATTCACCTGCCCAATAGTAATTTCATCCTTGTCCACTTTTGCCGCAACTTGGGTAGCAGGCTTCTTTCCCTCACCGCAACCCGCCAATAGCGAAAGAACCGATAACGTTGCTATGAGCAGCAAACGTGAATGAGCATTGATTTTCGTAGTATTAGTCATCATAAAACCCTCTGTTACCTGTTGTGGAAGTCGACATGCTAATGAGCCCTATTCTTCTGTTCCCAGTAGTCCGTAACAGCTTCTCTTAACAATCCGAGAATCTATTACCAAGCCGCTGTAGAAATGAAGTTTTGAACACTTGATGGATTTGAATTCTAGATACCCAAGATGACAGAATGATGACTATGAAATTTGTCGCCGAAACTTGCTGGTGATATATGCTGGGTATTTAAGGAGGGTACGAATACGTTAAAAATTTGCTTGCACGGACAATGAGGCAGTATTGTCACTAAAGTTGTACCCGGCATAGGTTGTTGGGGTTACAGATCGGCTGCTATGTTGTATTGAAGCGCTAATCGTCAGGGCGCGTTGTGGCATAAAATCTATTCCCAGCAGCACTGATTGAGAAACGTCATGGCGAATAGGCATTCCCGGCTTCACAGCGCCACGGTAATCATTGTTGCCATAATTTAGCTTCACATAAGTAATGCTTTTCGAATCAATCTGCCATTGCGGTGAAATCGAAATGTTGTCTGCGACGTAGTAACTACTTGCGTCATCCCACCATGTATTCAGACTTCTTAGCAAAGAAACATTCATGGAAGTCTTACCGGACATACTCAAATTATAACTAATTCCTCCCTGAGTTCCTTTGTAATCACGCTGGGTGAAATTAAAATTCCGATGATCTGTGTCAATTAGGTTGGCGGACAAAAATGATTTCCCCGTAATATTCCAAACAGCCCTTGCCTCAAATTGATTTTCATTTGACCCCGTGTCAATAAGCGAGATTGGATTGGGAATCAGATTGGAATTGGCTGACCTCAAATGGCGTGAAATCAATTGAATGGATTTTCCTTCGACTGGCTCATACTTAACCCCCCATTCATTTATTGAGGAGTGTGAGCCAAAGTTATTGATTGAATTCGTACTGTTGGTTACCTTGCCGTCAGTAACGCCAAATGTCATAAACAATCTGCTACCCAGCATCCAATTCCCATTCAAGTTGGCATTATCAGCAGTGTTTAGATTGCGTGTGTATAACTTGGTATCGGCAGGATTATTCAAAGTCTGAGCACGGGTAAAATTCAAACCGCCCTTAAACCTCGAACTGATTTGCCAATTCCACGCACCCTTATAAGACGAACTCGTATGGTCGAGATTGGAAAAGTTGCGATATTGTAGTTTTGTCCCAGTCAGATTAAAAACCAGCCCTTGATTAGAATATTTTTTATCGATATTTAAGCCAAAAGAAACGATGTTAGTGAAATCTGACTTGCTTGGCTTTCCCAGAACGACTTGCGGGTCAAGGCTTGGAGGCAGCCGAAAAACATTATCGTCAAAATTAACGCCGACACTTCCAATGTAATTTACAGTGTCAAATTGATCGGCAAAAGCAGGCGTTAAAATCGACAATAATGACAGTATCCCCAATCCTATATTCGCGGCAATAAAAGTACGATTTATTCTGAACACGCAACAACCCACATCGCCCCCTAGCTTCATATTTGTAAATATAACTAGTCAGCATGTCACGTTTTCATTACTAATTTATGAAGGCTGAAATTTCAGAACTCTAAAATGAGCCTTTATGTAATACGACCGTAGCAATATAAATGCATTATGGGATCTGAGTGGCTCTATCCATTTTTGGAGGGTTGGGATTATTCATTGAATAATCCTCCAGATACATGCCTATCACAGCAAGCTATATTTCTCTTGGACTCAATAAAAATGGCAACATCTCGAATATCAAAGAATCGACCACTATCTTTGTAGCTTGGAATCGGAAATGTTCCCTGACTAAGCCGATTCCGAATTGTTTGCTGATGAAGATTAAGGACGATTGCAAGCTGAGTGACGTTTAGTCGAAGCTTGCCGGGAAAGTATTCTTGAATGATCGGCAACGCCGCATAAGGTGAAATTTTAGGCACAGACCCCCCCAGAGTGTGATGCTTGAGCGCGTTCCAGTGTCATCACTGGGGTTGGCACGCTCGCCGACAAGATGTCGGTTTTCTCCTGGATTTCCGAACCGAAATTGATTCCTGACCGTGATTATACCTATTTCAAATCGAAAGTAAACATATATCTTGTTGAATTAAAAGATATAATTTGACACTTTTTTCAAAAGTGTGTAACTTGAAATGATGTCACTACGACTTACAATTCATCACCGATCAATGGTGTCCTAAGTGGTACGTTGGCCAATACCTCGTCAAATTGAGTGGTATTAGCTTGTTTTGCACGTTGTCGAAAAAACTCCTCAGTTTTGAGTGCCGAAATTTTCTCCGCAACGGCGGTGACGATAAATTGGTTAAGCGAGATGTTATCTGCCTGCGCAATTTCTTTCGCATAACCGTGCAACGAATCAGGAATCCGTAAGGCAAATTGGCTCATTTTTTATTCTCCTTTAATTTCTCAAGAAATACACGCGGCGGAATAACGCTAACCGAAAACCGTTTTGCCGCAGTCTCAAAGTCAGCAGCATTAAATGTTACCAGCGCCTCAGCATAGCCGTTTAACGCTGTTTCCAGCACCATCTCATCTTTTGCATCATTCAGTTGTGGTCGCCACAAATAATGTAACGTCACAGGATCGCAATACAACGCTAAGGCATTCAAAAACACATCCACTTTTTTACGCGATAAGCCATGTAGCTTTCTTATTTCGTCACGTTTCAGTACCGCTTCATATTCCAACCACAGTGGAATAGATGCCACTAAACGGAATTCGCTGTTTCGGCAGCGCAGCAACAATTGATACGATGCACCCGAACGGCTGCTCAATCCAGCAACCAAAATATTGGTATCCAGCACGACGCGAGGTTTCATCATATTGCCGATGATATTACAAAATAGAAAGAAAAATCAATAATCTCCCTACGACATGAGTACTCACAACAAAGCGGAAAAATTGAAAGTTGATTGGCGAGAGATATTGGCTACCGCTTGAAAGTTTTGTCAGGATTTTGTCAGGATTTAATCCTGACAAGGGGGTATTTTTTTAGGTATATTAGAGTATGTTTAAGGATGGCGATAAACGCCTGCAAGCATCTATTTTATTAGCTTTGGTGCCCGGAACCGGAATCGAACCGGTACGCACGTTTTACGGTTGCGACGGATTTTAAGTCCTTTTGTTATGCGTTTTATCTAGCTTCATTCCCATTTAGTAAACATTACAAACCTTGATTTTATATGGGTTTAGTGTATTATTTAATCCGTTGCAACCGCTGCAAACTTTATTTAATCTGCTTACTATTTGCTTACTTTTTTTGGAGCGTGCCATGAAGCTAACAAAATTGAAGGTTGAAAATTTACCGATCCCTACAATCGGACAAGTTTTTTATTGGGACGACCAAGACCAAGGCTTCGGCGTGAAGATATTACCGACGGGCAAGCGCGTATATGTCGCGCAAGGTCGAGTCGGTGGCAAATCACGACGCATCACTATTGGCAAGCATGGTGTCGTCGCTTGTGACGAAGCGCGCAAGAAAGCCAAGGCTGCGCTGGCAAAGCTAGGTGCGGGTGTTGACCCTGTGGTTGAAAAGAAACGCGCCCAAATAGCCGCTGTGACGTTGCGCGAGGTGTCTGCTGATTATTGCGAGAACCGAAAAACCAAACACGGCAAGCTGACCGCCAAAACCATTCGAGATATTGAACGGCACATCAAGTCGAATTTCTCCGATTGGGCAGATAAACCGATTGTAGGAATCACAACCGAAATGTGCCGAAATCGGTTCGAATCAATATCCAAGCGAAGCGAATCACAAGCAAACCAAGCCTTTCGTGTGCTTCGTGCATTGATCAACTTTTCCATTGATGGAGAAAATCCACGTGCCAACCCAGTCACCACACTGAGCAAAAAGAAATTGTGGAATAAGAACGAGGCAAAATCTAGATACATACCACTGGATAAGGTCGGCTCGGTGTGGAATATGTTGCAAGTGCGTCGCGCCTCCCCCGCCCTGCTACCAATCAACCAAACAGGCGCGGACATAATCATCTTCATCATGCTAACAGGATGCCGTTGGAGTGAAGCCGCCAAGCTAACTTGGGATCATGTAAACCTCGACGCTAAAAACTGGCATATACCCAACCCGAAGAATCACAACCCAATCACTCTACCATTACCAACCTCAGCACTTACCATGCTGACCGAACGACCTCGCGTTGAAGGCAATGACTATGTGTTCATGGGACGCGGCAAAAAGCCTTTCATAACGGATGCACGCACCACGCTTGCGGGAGTAGTCAAGCTGGCCGGTTTGCACCTCACCGCGCATGATCTTCGCCGGACATTTATGGCAATCGGTATTAAGCTCAAAATTGAAATGTGGAAATTGAAGCTGCTAATCAACCATATCAGCAAGGGCGACGTGACCCTCGACCACTACACACCAACAATTGACCTGCAATATATGCACGAAGAAATCGAACAGATCGGCGCATGGATAGCCGAGCAAGGGCGTATTGCTTCGGGTGCAAATGTTGTTCCGTTGCGAGGTGCGGCATGAGTGATGCACACACGAAATGGGTTCATGCTTTTGACTGGTGGTTTCACAATGGCAAGACTGATCGCATCCTCTGGAACCTCAAGGAAGGGGTGGAGCTTTCACACAAAAATTCAAAATTCCTAGCGGCAATACTCGACAGAAGTGCGAAGCCGTTAGCCCCCAGTCAGCGTGGGCTTCGACGGTTCAAAAGTAGCATCGTAGACAACAAAATTGAAGACTTACAAACGCGCGGATACTCGCGAGAAGAAATCAAAACTGAGCTTCAACGCACAGGCTTGGCGGTGATAAATCTCGACGGATTGGATAAGCGACTTTACCGCGTTAAGCTCGGCCCGGTCGCCCGACACACAGAGCTATCCAAACAGTTCAATGAACTTTACGAAAAACACTCCACTATGTAGGACAAATACATTTTTGCATTTGTCCTAACTACTTGTTTTATAAGGTAATATATAGTTCGCTCCAGATTCATAAAAAAGGAGCGAACTAAATGCAAACAAATCAAATCAGGCAACTTTTTGACACAAATCTTGCTGCTGAATACCTAGGCAATTTAAAACCGAACACCCTCGAAGGGTGGCGCGTCCAAGGCGTTGGCCCGCGTTACGTAAAGTGCGGACGACTTGTTCGCTACAACGTGACCGATCTCGACGCATATTTGGAATCGCGCGTTCGCAACTCCACATCTCAACGTGCGGTTTGAGGTGAGCCATGACCACAACGCCCAAAATAAAAGGGGCGGCACGCCTGCCAGCGTCCACCCCAAACGACCACTCGAATAATTTACCGCAACGTGACGCGAACGTCAATTTTGTCGAATCGTTTCTAAAATCTGCAACACGTTGCGGAAATTGTGAAATTGATTTTGGCGCAACTAATATGCCGAGCTGCCTTGCGGGTATTCGCAACCGTGAGCTGAATTCAATATACGTTTTGTGCGCAACCTGCGCGGCGGCGTTCAAACGCTTGGGCGGGCGAGGCATTCCCAACTGCGCGAAGGATGCATCCTTGGCATATCAGGCGCACACGACGGTTGGGGGTGTGCAATGAACATCACCACCTTTGCCGATTTACACGCAACCACCGCAACAACGCAGCGGCACACGTGGGACGAGTTCATTGCGACGTGTGCGAATCCGCCCATTTATCAAAACAAGCAATCCTGTCAGCTTATTAAACTTGGGTCATTCGGTAATTTTCAAACTGCATCGGGATCATTGCGCCACGATGCGAATGTCACCTCAATATCTGGTATTGAAGCCGACTACGATGCGGGGCAAGTTTCGCCAGAAATTGCACAAATGCTGTTGGCATCAGCAGGCATTAAATGCATCATCGTCACGACACCTAGCCACACGCCAGAAGTGCCACGCTGGCGGGTATTCGCACCACTTTCTAATGATTGCTCACTTGATGCCCGACGCGAATTTGTTGGACGTTTTAACGGTGCATTGGGCGGCATCCTCGCGCCTGAGTCGTTCGTGTTGAGTCAATCGTATTATTTCGGACGTGTCGCGGGGGTTGAATACAAGTGCCTGAGCGTTGAGGGTGCGTGCGTCGATACGTTGCCCGACCTGCCAACTTTATTCCCAGTAAAAAAATCGCCACAACTTACCGACACTGGCGATCTGCAAATACCCAGCGGTCAGCGTAACTCAACGCTTTTAAGCATCGCGGGTTCGATGCGAAAAAATGGCCTCGGAGAAAGCGCAATTTATGCCGCGTTGACTGTAGCGAATAACGAATCGTGCGTCCCACCTTTAGATGATAGCGAAGTTGCCACCATTTCTCGGAGTGTCGCACGTTACGAACGCGATGCAATGCCGTTTGAAGTGCTTGGCAAAGATAATTTGCCGCCAGGTGCGCGTCCAATCCCTGTGGCGAATGGTTACGCATTGCTGAGCGATGCTGATTTGGCAAAATTACCTCCGATTAAATGGAGCGTTAAGGGAGTGCTGCCGCAAACAGGGGTGGCTGCGATATATGGTGCAAGTGGTAGCGGAAAAAGTTTCGCTGTTCTTGACCTAGCTCAAAAAATTGCAACAGGCAGCCCTTGGTTTGGCTATCGCACAACGCCGTGTAGCGTGCTGTATCTATGCCTAGAAGGTTCAGGCGGGCTTGCTGGACGTGTTGCGGCATATAGGCTGCGACATGGCTCAACGTCGCAGAATATAAGCTACCTGACGCAACCATTCAGCCTTTTGGAATCGGGCGACATCGATGCGTTGATCGATGCGATTAAAGCAGCGGGTGGCGCGGAGGTTGTGGTGATCGACACGCTAAATAGAGCAAGCTCAGGCGCGGACGAAAACGACAGTCGCGCTATGGGTTTAATCATCGCCGCTTCGACACGTTTGCAAGCCGCCATTGGTGGACTTGTCATTCTTTTGCACCATACAGGGAAAGACCCGACCAAAGGGCTACGGGGTCACTCAAGCTTACATGGCGCGCTCGATGCAGCGATTGAAGTGCGGCGTGAGGGTAATCGCCGTTTGTGGTGCAACACGAAAAGCAAAGATTCTGCCGACGGTCAAACACACGACTTCAAGCTCCAAGTGGTGCAACTCGGCATTGACGAAGATAGTGATTCAATTACGTCATGCGTGATCGAGCCGACCTCTGAGAGTGCGTTTGAAGTACAGGACACTTTCAAGCGTCAATCGCAACGCGCGCCGATACTGACATTGATACATGAATTCTATCGTCGCGGTGAGTGGGTGAGCGTATCAGTACAAAGCAGCACGACAAATGCGCACGCCTTGCTTCATCGCGAATTAAATTATCCCTCTGGCATGGACAAACCGGAGTGTTTGGCGGTGCTGCGCGACTGTCAACGCGACGGACTAATCACACCGGAGGATTACAAAAAAGCTGATCGTCACGATGGGCAACGGTGGAAATTAACCCCCGCAGGTTTGCAATTTATCGGAGTTGCAAATGTTTAACTTTGCGGGAGGTGCGGGAGGTTGCGGGAGGTTGCGGGAGCTTCACTATTCAACACGTGCCGCACCCCATGCACACCACCCCAAAAGGGGTGTGCGGGAGCACTATTTATCTAAGGGAAATAACCTGCCGCCGCCGCAAAATTATGAACATGAAAATGGTTCGAAAAATGGAGGTATCCCCCCACCGTTACGAACGAACCTCCCGCACTTTTTAACCGTTCGAACCATTCAATTTATAAGGAAAAATATCATGCAAAAATTAAATTTAACTTTCACCCTGCCAGCAAACACCACTCGCACCGAATCAGCACACGCTGACGTTTTTCGTTTTGCCTCTGGTGGCCTCGTGACAATTCTACACAGCCCCGACGGAGCTAATCAGCAACCCGTGATTGACGCGGTGAGCTGCTTGGTGAGATATAACTCTGGCAAGCAAGCGATTCTCGACGATGCACATTTATCGCAAACGGGACGTGATGCGAAGATTCAAAATTGGGAGATAGTCGAAGGACTGCGCTTAAAGCAAGAGATGGAACGCTTCGCTGAGATCGTGCAATCGCAAGCCGACGACACCAACCGAGCCAACGCAAAGCTTTACAGCGCAACGAAGCTTGAGCCGAACGACGCGGTGAGCGCAATCAATGACAACGTGATTGTTGATTGGATGACATCTTTGCCCGCATCAGAACTCGCCAAGCAACTCAAAACCCTGCAAGATGGGACTATGCCCCGTCAAGTAGTGGCTTTGATGCGTCGGTCTGAGTTGATACCCCTGCCTGCTGCGATTGATGCGGTAGTCCCTGACGCTTGGCGCGCTAGTGTGCAGAAATTGCATCCAGTGGCTTGTCGTGAGATGGAGCAACGCATCGCTGTTAGCGAGTGGCAAGTTCAAAGCATCGCGGCTATTGCTCAACACGTCCCACAATTAGCGGGCGCACGTCGCCTCGCTGCATAAGGGAGGATGCACCATGCCAAAATTTAATTTGAGCTATCGACCACCGGGCGGGACAATGCGCTTCGAACTGACCCACGAGCAGCTAGCAAAAATAAAAACTAATATCAATGCCCAGGTTGATTTTGACCGACAGCTTCGCCCGGCACTTCGCAAAGCATTTTTAGATGGTCTTGAAGAAGCTGTTGTTGAGTGCTCCACCGATATTGTTGATAAGCTACTTACGTCCAAAAAAGTAACATAGTGCGTCAACGTGGCAGGGGTTCGCCCCGCTGCGTTGATGCACTATTGGGGGTTCGTGCCCCCTATCCCTGCATCATCCCGCCTCGCTCCGCTTCATATCCGCACCACTCAACGGATACATAGTCCTCTGCATACATCATAACTACTGTTTAATTACAATATGTTAGGTAAGTATCAGCTCAAACAGTAAGCACATAGTAAGCATCATCATTATTTTTGCCGTTCGCACAAAGTAAGCAAATTGTAATCAATACAATTTAGTCGTTTCCGAACATCGCCACATCCAAAAGGTTTAATTGATAGCACTCACTAACATTTTGAGTATAATGCAGCCTCGCGCGGGCGCGCCTGTGTGTTACGTGCGTGTAATAAAAGTGTGAGCGGGAGTAGAAAATCGGAGCAAATTAGCCATGTCGAACGGATTGACTAAAATTGAACGCATTGCTGAGTTGGAACGTGTGATCGACCAGATCGCCACCGATGCGAGCTTATCGCTTGATGCAGCTCGCATCCTGTGCCGAGGTGTTCAGCGCACTGGTGATGACGTTAATAAATGGAAGCTACCCGAAGCGCGTATTGATAGCCTCAAGCCACGCTGCACTAAGCTATTACATCCTCAAATGACCGCCAAGGCTAACGGTGCGTCTTATGTAGCATATCGTGCGAAGGGCTGGACGGATGCCCAGCTGCGCGCGCATGGATATATTGAATAAATGTAGTTACTGACAATCTGTCACAGCTTTATCGTAGTCACCAAAGCCGGGGCCACGATCTCTGTAATACTTGGTTGTAGATTCGCTCTGATTTTCTAACACATCAACCAAAGCCCAAGTGTTAGTGTTGCCTGCTGCCGCAGTTTCAGTAATCATTATTGCATAGCCGTTCAATTTTATATTCGTGTTGATAGGCTTACCGCTTCCGAAAGAAGTGACATTCTCCCATTTCTCAGTAATGCAACTAGCAACTTCCTTGGCGGACTTCTTGCTGGATGTGTCGATATTAGGCGGTTGCTTTCTTCTATCTGCTGGCGTTGCGCAACCCACTAAACTAATCGCGATAACTAACGTAAATAATAGTTTCATCTTGCACCCTTAATTTAAGTTAGTTATTTTCACGCGCTGCTTACTATTTGCTTACTTTTTATTTTAAGCCGTTTGCAACGCTACCATCGAAACCGCTATAACTATTTGATTTGGTGCCCGGAACCGGAATCGAACCGGTACGCACGTTTTACGGTTGCGACGGATTTTAAGTCCGTTGTGTCTACCAATTTCACCACCCGGGCGGCGTGTGGAGGTGCGTCCCAGAGTCGAACTGGGCTAACTGGATTTGCAATCCAGGGCATAACCGATTTGCTAACGCACCGTTTTACATTTCAATAGTTTGAAATGAGTGAGGGAAAGCGATATGCTTTCCCTCAGATTTGGAGCGGGAGAAGAGTCTCGAACTCTCGACCTCAACCTTGGCAAGGTTGCGCTCTACCAACTGAGCTACTCCCGCAAAACGAGTTGCGCATTATAGGGATATTCAAATTCCTGTCAATTATTTTGACTGAAAATAACAGTAAATATTTACTGTACTAGTTTCCCTACCTTAAATAATCGCTCAAAATTCTCTGTGGTGAGCCCCCCTACTTCGTCCACGCTGATGCCGCGTAATAACGCAATCTCCTCAGCAACGTGCTTCACATAAGCAGGCTGGTTCAGTTTGCCGCGATAGGGTGTCGGTGCCAAATACGGCGAATCGGTCTCAATCAAGATGCGTTCCGTAGGCATGCGCTGCGCGACTTCTTTAATTTGTTTGGCGTTTTTAAACGTGACGATACCGGAAAATGAGATGTAGAAGCCCATGGCGATTGCGGCTTCGGCCACGTCCCAATTTTCAGTGAAGCAGTGCATCACGCCGCCTGCTTGGTATGCATTTTCTTCCTGCATGATGCGTATCGTGTCTTCTGCCGATGATCGGGTGTGAATGATGAGCGGTTTTTTGCAAGCGATGGATGCACGTATATGAGTGCGAAAGCGTTCACGCTGCCATTCCAAGTCGCCTGTTAAACGGTAATAGTCCAAGCCCGTTTCACCGATTGCAATGATTTTGCGATGCTGTGCCAATTCAACCAACTGCGCAACCCTGGGCTCTTCCACATCTTCATAATCGGGATGCACGCCCACTGAGGCATAGATGTGCGGATGTTGTTCGGCAAGTGCTAAAACCTGCGGAAAGTCTGCGAGATTCACCGACACACACAGCGCGCTGACGACATCATTCTCGCGCATTTTCGCCAGCACGTCGTCGATGTTGACTGCAAGATCGGGGAAGTTAATGTGGCAATGGGAGTCAACGAAAGACATGAGGTTATTCCTGCATAAGCTGGCAATAGTTAAGCAGCAGTGATTCAAAGAATAACTTAGGGTTAAGCGTGTGTTGCGCTTCACGCTTCGCCGTCACCAATAACTTTTGCAAGCGCGCCAAACTAAGCGGCGAAATCGGTCCTACCAACTTTTCAATCAATGCTTCATCTCCCAAATGGTAGCGTACCTTGCCTGCCAGCTTTATCGCGCTCAAGTCATAACTCCATTGTTGTAGCCATTGCACCACCAAGACCTGCTCAGTTTTTTGCAAAGTTTCGGCCAATACAAAAACATCCAGTGCACTTGGCTGACGCAAGGCTTGCAATAATTTGGTGCGCTCTTCGCTACCCAATTGCTCATCCAATTTCACAGCTTGCAACGGTGAAAATCCAGAAGCTGCCAACGCCTCCGCCGGGGCTTTCACACCTTGTTGAGCTAGCCATTTAATCGCGCTCTCTGTATCAGGCGCAGGTAATGCAAAGGACAAGCAGCGACTTAAAATCGTCGGTAATAATTGCTGCGGCTTATGTGACACTAGGATGAACAACAAGTCTTTGGGCGGTTCTTCAAGGCTTTTTAATAGTGCATTCGCAGAATTGGTATTCATGGTTTCAGCAGGATGAATAACGACGATACGTCTGCCACCTTGATGCGCCGACATGCCAACAAAATCTGATAATGCGCGCACTTGCTCCACGGAAATTTGTTTACTAGGTTTTTTGCCAGATTCAGTTTCTTCGCCGTCTAAACTTTCCAATTCAGATTGCAGCAAACGAAAGTCAGGATGTGCGCCCTGCTCGAACCAATGACAAGAAGGACAGTTTCCGCATGCCAAATGATGTTCATCGGGTTGCTGACACAGCAACGATTTAGCAAAGGTCATCGCCAACTCAAACTTGCCGATTCCTTTCGCGCCTTTGAATAACAAACCATGTGGCAAACGCTGGCGCAACGCTTGCAAGCGCGACCAGTCACCTGTCTGCCACGGGTAGATATTGCTCATAGCGTAGCGAGGATTTTCGCGAGTTGCTGCTGCACTTGCTCCAGCGATTGCGCGGCATCAATCACAGCGTAGCGTTGCGGGTTTTGCTGCACACGTTTATGGTATCCGGCACGCACGCGCTCAAAAAAGTCACTCTGCTCTTGCTCGAATCGATCCAACGTGACGTTGTTCGCTAAACGCTGTCGCGCCACCTCGACTGGCACATCAAAAATCAAGGTGAGGTCAGGTTGCAAATCGGCATGTACCCACTGCTCAAGCTGGGTCAGCTTATTCCAACCCATCCCTCTGCCTCCCCCCTGATAAGCAAAGCTGGCATCACTAAAACGATCCGAAATCACCCACTTCCCAGCCTGCAATGCGGGTTTAATGACTTGCTCGATGTGCTCTAAGCGTGCGGCAAACATGAGCATCGCTTCGGTGCCGATACTCATCGGTTGATTGAGCAGTATCGTGCGCAATTGTTCACCAAGCGCCGTTCCTCCCGGTTCACGTGTCACCACCACATCCAAGCCACGCTGACTCAATGCATCGGAGAACCAAGCCAAATGGGTACTTTTTCCCGCACCATCGACACCTTCAAAAGTTATGAACTTATTCATTTTTGATACTTATTTACCGCATTATTATGTGCATTCAAGTTGCTGGAAAATTCTGAACTACCGTCACCACGCGCCACAAAATAAAGTGCGTCTATTTGCGCGGGATGCAGCGTCGATTGTAACGATGCCAACCCTGGCAGCGAAATCGGTGTGGGCGTTAATCCCGCTCGCGTATAGGTATTGTAAGGTGTATCGGTGACTAAATCGCGTTTGCGTATATTGCCGTCAAACTTATCGCCCATGCCGTATATAACTGTGGGGTCAGTCTGCAACAACATGCCTTTACGCAGCCTATTCACAAACACCGCAGCCACCTTGTCACGGTCACTGGCCGTGCCGGTTTCCTTCTCCACAATCGAGGCGAGTATCAAGGCTTGATAAGGCGTTTGCAATGGCAAGTCGGGAGTACGGTTCAACCACGCCTCTTGCAAGCGTTGCTGCATGGTCTGGTAAGCACGTTTGAAAATCGGCACATCGCTACTGCCCACCGAAAAATAATAGGTATCCGGGAAGAACAATCCTTCAGCTTGAGCTTCCGTCGCGCCGATGCGCTGCAAAATCTCCTCATCCGTTAAGTTCAAGGTATCGTGAGTAATACTTGGATTGTCATTCAGCACAGCGCGAAATTGCTTGAACGTCCAACCTTCAATCACGCTCACCGCCGCTTGAGTCACCTCGCCCTTGGTCAACATATCCAACAACTGACTCGGTGTTACCGCATGGGTCAGCGTGTATTTTCCCGCTTTGATTTTTCCAGATTTTCCCGACAATCGCACCAGCCAGGCAAACACCTCCGCCTGCTCGATTACCCCCGCTTGTTGCAACTGCTTCGCAGTGCTTTTCACGCTACTGCCGGGACGCAGCGAAAACTCCAATGGCGTGCTGGCAAGTGGCAACGGCTGCGATAAGTAATAGCCTATGTATCCAGCCAATAGCAAACCGATTAGAAAAATTAAAGTGAGAAAACGGGTCATTATGCTAATAGGAAAGGGTGTCGATGAGGAGGGTGTTACCGCCAAAATCAAGGTTCGATTTAATACAGTCAGTTAGTGAAAAATTATTATTGCTCATTATTTGCAACGCGTTTGCGCCAATACCTCGGCTCACGATGACTGTGCATGACAGCGATAATCAGCATGTAATCGGTTTCAATTGAGTAGAGAACGGCATAAGGAAAGACACGAGTCAGACATCGGCGAATATCTTCCTCAAGCACGAGCCAGCGTTCAGGCGCATCAACAATTTGCTGCACAACATGCTCAACAGCGGCAATAAATCTAAGCTCCAAGCCGTCCTGACATCCCGCGTAATAGAGAGCGGCATCCTGATATTCGGCGAGTGCCTCAGGGTGAAACTCAAATCTCATCGCGCAACCGATTCCCGCACGCGCTCCAAAGCCTCCTGCCCAGGTATAGTTTTAACCAAACCGCTCCTAACCTCATCACGGCGAGTACGCGCTTCAGTCACCCAAAGCTGGCGGATATAGCCATCCTCCAAGGGGTCAAGACTTTCAGCCAAACGATCCGCAAGCAAGGCTCTCGCTTCGCTAGGGAGGGCAAGTGCTTTTTCTACAATTTGTTCAACGGTGAAGTTCATGGTTGTGACTCCTGTAAGTGATGTGAAGCTATCATAACCCGCCTTGAATTATCGCGGATAAAACCCTGCTGATTCTTGTTAAGCTATTGCGATAGCTGCATTTTGCGTAGCTCACACCACTTGTGCTTTCTCGGCGTGCAATTTAATGCCCAGTGCAGACATCACTTTGAGGATAGTCGCAAAGCTGGGATTACCTTCACCCGATAACGCCTTGTATAAACTCTCGCGTCCCAACCCTGTTTCATTGGCGAGCTGCGTCATCCCCTTGGCGCGAGCGATTGTGCCGAGAGCCTTGGCGATAAAGGCTGCATCATCTCCCGCCTCATCCAAGCACGCTTCCAGATAGCCCACCATATCCTCATCTGTTTTGAGATGTTCAGCACTATCCCATTTGCTCAATTTAATTTTTTTCACGTTGCACTCCTAAAGTTGCCGTGCGATTTCCAGCGCGGTTTTGATGTCCTTTGACTGAGTAGACTTATTACCACCTGCCAACAGAACAACAATCTCCATGCTACGCTGTACGAAATACACACGATACCCCGGCCCGTAATGAATTCGCATCTCCGAAACTCCTTCACCCACTGGCTCGCAATCGCCAAAGTTACCATCCTCGGCACGATCAATACGCACCTGCACATGCCGCGCAGCTCGCTTATCCTTCAACCCAGCGAACCAAGCATCAAATACTTCCGTTGTTTGAATTAAGTTCACACTTTGTAGTGTATTGTTTGGGATACATCATGTCAAATACTGGATGGCAGTGAATGGCAAAGACTGCGATAAGTGTCTGCTTTTTGCAAAACAACTGCGATGCTGACCCTGTTAACTGTTGGCACCGAAAGAAATGTGACCAGCTGTGCCGATTGAATTCTGACCAGGCAACGGATTGCGTAGCGTACTACGCGGCTGTGGATAAGTCGACCAGACTGTGATTGGTTTTATACCTCCTGATTTAGTTGTTTGAAGGATGCAGGCCGACTGTCTAAATGACGGTCGGCCTGTCTGTTTTAGAACGGCTCCACCTCCTCTGTTGTAGTTGAACGTTTCACTTTCTCGCGCGACCTGATGCGCTCCTTGGCTGACTCACTACTTTGCTTGAAGCGGAACGACTCATTACCGGTTTCGATGATGTGGCAATGATGCGTCAGTCGATCCAGCAACGCGGTGGTCAATTTGGCATCGATGAACACGCGGCTCCATTTCGAGAAGGTCAGATTGGTCGTGATGATGACACTGGTTCGTTCGTAGAGTTTAGAGAGCAAATGAAACAGCAATGCGCCCCCCGCCTGCGAGAATGGCAAGTAGCCCAGCTCATCCAGAATAACCAAGTCCATCTGCATCAAGCTGATTGCCAGTCGGCCCTGTTTGCCAGCGGCCTTCTCCTGCTCCAACGTATTGACCAAATCCACGGTGGAATAAAATCGAATTCGTTTGCCGTGATATTGAATACCGGACATGCCAAGCGCAGTGGCAAGATGCGTCTTGCCCGTGCCAGTCCCGCCGACCAGTACAAGATTCTGTGCGGCATCGGTAAATTCCATGGTCGCCAGTCTGCCGATCAACTGCTCATCCACTTTGGATTGACTGAAATCAAAGCCCTGCAAATTACGGTGAATCGGGAACTTCGCAGCGTTGATCTGATAGCGGATAGAGCGGATTCCACGATCATTGGATTCCGCTTCCAGCAACTGCCGAAGTAGCCATTCGGAGGAAGCCAGTGAAGCGGTTGCGCCGGATGCGCCTTGGCTTTTTAACTCGGTATAACAGTCCGCCATGCCGTGTAATTTGAGCACCTTGAGTTGGCTGATGAGGTCAGACATGAGACACCTCCTGCGCATTCAGGCTGTCATAGCGGGTGGTATCCGCCAGCGGCTCCTCTGCCAGCTTCAGGCTGGTTTCCACCTGTTCCGGTGGCGGAGATTGATTGAGGCGCGTCAGCACGTTCATCGCATGTTCAGCGCTAGGCACATCCGATTCCAGCACCAGTTCGACCGCGACCATAACCAGCGACTTGGTTGGCGTTGTTTGTCAACCTAGTCGAATGGCTAGTAGTTTCATCAGAACCGCTTCCAATCCATGAACAGGGACAGCAGCGAGTACCTTGGCCATGATTCTGTCTCCCTGCTGCCGTTCTCGCCGTCGTAATGCCGTCTGTAACTTCGCAAAGGGGAGCGGCATATCGGCGAATGGGGCACCATTTCGTAATGCGCCTGGCTTTCTCTCGATCAATGGAATGTAGTGTTGCCAGTCGTAGCTGACTTGATCACGGTCAAGCAGGCGCATATGGCAAGCAACGATGGCATTCTCTGCGGATATTTCGATCCGGTCAGGATAAAGATGGATGGCCACTTGCTGGTTGGCTAAATGGCAGGGAACGGAGTAACGGTTACGTTGCACCGTGACCAGACACGTACTGGACACTCGCGCCAGCACTTCGACATAGCCATCGAACTTCGCCGGCATCGGCATCAAATACATTTGCTCCTGTTCAAGCGCATCGGCGACGGTGATGCCGGCATAGTCCGGATGCTGTATCACCGTCCATAGGGCGCGGCAGCGGGCTTCAAGCCATATGTTGAGTTCATCGAATGAGCCGAAGCGTTGTTCTTCGGCCGCGATCCAGATTCTCCGCCGGGCATCCTGAACATTCTTCTCGACAACGCCTTTCTCCCAACCCGAGGCCACATTGCAGAAGTCGGGGTCGAACAGATAGTGCGCGGTCATGGCGAAGAAGCGCGAATTGACGATGCGGCCATTGCCTTTGGAAACCTTATCCACGGCGGTCTTCATGTTGTCGTAGATACCGCGCTTTGGTACGCCACCCAAGACCGAGAACGCTCGGGTGTGTGCGTCGAACAACATCTCGTGACTTTGTGTTGGGTAGGCCGATAGCAAAAATGCACGGCTGGCGCACAGCTTAGTGTGTGCGGCCAGTATCTTGCGATGGATGCCGCCGATCACCAGCCATTCCTCGCTCCAGTCAAACTGGAATGCTTCGCCAAGTTCGAATTTGAGGGGCACAAAAGCAGACTTGCTGATGGCTGAGGTGGAGTGCTGACGCCAATTACGAACGAAGTCAGTCAGGATGGAATAGCCGCCGGTATAACCCGCCTGTTGAATCTCATCGAACAGCATCAGCGCAGTACGGCGATCCCGCTTGGGGCGGCGTGAATCGGCTTCTAGGGACAAGGGCAAACGAGGCTCAAATGGGGTGAGCTTGCCGATAATCTTGCTGGCCCTTTGGTACTTGCGAACCGCACTGCTTGGTTCCTGTAACCACTTCTTGATGGTGTTGCGCGACAGGGTTGTCCGTCGTTGAATCTCACTGATACTCAGATGTTCGCGATAAAACATCCGTCGAATCTTTGCGTACATGACCATGGTAATCACCTTATGTTTGCTCCCGCTTAAAAATTAAGCAGGGTAAGTGAATTACCTGGTCAAATTACAATCGGCACAAATGTGCCTTTTTAATCACTAATCAACTGGCGGCAACATCTGATTAACCAATTTATTCGCTCAATGTTGTAATGATTGACAACACTTAAATTTGTTGTAATAATTTACAACAATGAAGGCGCATATATTATAGACTCGGCATGAATTATTCGTGAACTTTACTGGGATTGATGTGTCCCATCGCGCATGGAAAAAGAAGACGCAAGAAAACAAACAAGGGAGGTACTTCACGAAAGGCGCAAGCAAGTAATACGCTCGTACCGCAAGGGAATGCCGGTGATGCAAATCGTTGAACACAGTGGACTCAGTTGGTGCGCAGTTAATGCTGCGATCAACTTGTACAAGGAGGCGGGAGCATCCGCGCTCAAGCCTGAAGCACGAGGCAAGAAGGAAGGCAGCGGGCGCATGTTGAGTGAGGCACAAGAACGCACGATTCAGCAGATTATTTGCGAGAAGCGACCAGAGCAGTTGAAGATGGAATTTGCGCTGTGGAGTCGTGCTGCTGTGATGCAATTGATCGAGCGTGAGTGCGGTATCAAGCTCTCAGTTCGCGGGGTTGGCAACTATTTGCAACGTTGGGGATTTACGCCACAAAAGCCGATCAAGAAAGCCTATGAACAACGTCCTGAGGAAGTGAAAGCGTGGCTGGATGAAGAATATCCGGTCATTGAGCAACGCGCAAAAGCCGAAGATGCCGAAATTCACTGGGGTGATGAAACGGCGATTGTGAATACCGATGTGCGTGGACGCAGTTATGCACCGGCGGGGAAAACACCGGTTACTTTAGCACCGGGCGGTACACGTCACAAACTGTCGATGATTGCGACGGTCACCAATCAGGGTAAGGCACGCTGGATGATTATCGATGAGTCGTTCAATGCAGATAGATTCACCGAATTTCTGGAAGCGTTAATTAAGGACGCAGGCCGGAAAGTATTCCTGATACTGGACAACCTGCGTGTTCATCATAGCAAGGTGGTCAAGGCGTGGGTGGCAGAACGGAAGGATAGGATTGAGTTGTTTTACTTGCCCAGCTACAGCCCGGAGTTAAACCCGGAAGAACGGTTGAATGCGGATTTGAAACATGCCATCTCCACCAAGGTTCCAGCACGCACAAAAGCTAAGCTGAAAGCTGCTGCAACTGAACACATGCAGACGCTAGAAAAATCACCCGAGCGTGTGAAGAAATACTTCCAAGACTCACGCGTAAAATATGCCGCTTGATTCACGGATAAAAGTGGCCGGATCAATATTAGATGAACGAGTTGCTCAGGGAATAAATGCCTTTGCTGAATTGCGAGTAGTGAGAGTCCCGAAGTCAGTTAGGGGAAGTTCGCATCAATTCAAATATAGCTTGTCGTTAATTTCGGAAAATGTATGCGTATTTCGTTTTGACAACGAGGCAGGAAAAGGCGATCACTACCACTTGGGTAGTTCGGAGTTACCCTACAAATTTTCCACGATGCCCGCGTTATTGAATGATTTCTGGAAAATGGTAGATGAATGGAGGCAACCAAAATGAATACAGTTGTAATCGGAGTATCTAGCCGTGAAGAGGCAAGTGCGAGATTTATGCGTGCGCTGGAAACAGGCAAACCACAAGGGGCATATCGCAGCTTTGAAAACAGCGCGGAACTCTGGCAGACCTTAGCCCCTAAGCGTTGGGCAATCTTGCAGGTGATGACAGGTGCAGGGGCATTAGCTTTGCGCGAAGTGGCACGAAGAGTGGAGCGCGATATTAAAGGCGTACATACCGATGTACACATTTTACTTAACGCTGGGCTATTAGATAAAACCGACGACGGAAAAATCATCTTTCCCTTTGATGCTGTGCATGTCGATTTTATGCTGGAAGCCGCTTAATTATCATCCTAGTTTCTTTGCCAGTAACTCAGGGTTTAGATTTGCGTAACGCTTGAGCATTTGTAGTGATTTGTGTCCGGTGACTGCAACTGCTTCGACAACATTAAGCCCCTTGTCTTCAAATAATCTACTCGTCGCCTCGTGCCTCAGGTCATGAACTCTGAGGTCGGGTGAACCAATTGATTCACGGGCTGCCCGCCACCGATGATTGAGCATTGAGGAAGTCAACTTAAAAACCTTACCGCTAATTCCACGAGGCAAGGTTCTTAGTGCAGTTATTGCAATACTAGACAAAGGTACAATTCGTTCATCACCATTTTTTGTGACCATGAGTTTCACCGTACCAAGCGAACCATTAAATGTAAGGTTTTGCCTGTTGCCGCCAGTTACTTCAATCAGAACTGCACCGGAGTAAGTTCCAAAATTGATTTTATAGACACCGATGGAATCTGATGTGGCCGTCCCAAGCGACATGCCTTTTTGGCCATCTGTACCAATTCTGTAAGCAGTGATCTTTGCATTTGCAACAAGACCTTTGGATGCGACACCCGAAAGTTCAGTGGTTGCTGGATTAGGTGATCCACCGCCACTTCCACATGCTGCAACCACAAGGCTGATAATCATTACCAAAAGAAATTTAGTTGTTTTCACATTAGCTCCCTGAAATTATCATGGTCAAACTGGACAGATGTGCAATGTTACTCCGCTTAAATACGCCCAGCCACACCAGTCAGCTTACCTTCATTCACTCAACCCTTGCTGCACCTGACGCGTCATCACAAAATCTGTCCAACGACTTTGTTCCAGCTCACGTATCGGCCACACGCCTATCAGGCTATTCACGATAAATAATTCATCGGCATTGATGACTTCATCCCAATTCAGCGCACGAATTTCTAACGGCAAGTTATTGGCTTTCGCCCAAGCAATCACCCGATCACGCTGAATACCCGCTACGCCACAGCCCAATAAAGACGGGGTTGCCAGCGCACCATCCAGCACAGCAAACAAGTTGCTGCGCACGCCCTCGATGACGTTGCCGTCGGCATCCATCAATAAGCCTTCGACGATTTCTGCATCGCTACACTCACCTGCGGCGAGCACATTTTCTAAACGGCTGAGGTGTTTGATGCCCGCCAAGCGCGGTTGCTGACTCAAGCGTAAATGGCATAAGCGCGCTTTGATGCCGTGTGTTGTCCACGTAGCAGGATAGTCAGGTAATGGTGCGACATCCCAAATATGCGTCGGTGTTGTTTGTGTAGATGGCGCGTAGCCACGAGTGGAGATGCCACGCGTGACGATGAGCTTAATTGCGCAGTCAAGTTGATTGCTCAGAAGGTTTTCTAACTCAGCAGAAAGTTGCGCAAAGTCCGGGCAGCTTATGCTTAGCGCAGCGCAGTCGTGCTGGAGTTTTTGGTAGTGCAGCGGCCAGTGTAGTGCCTGACCGTTTGATACGCGCATGGTGCGAAACACACCGTCTCCGTAGAGTAAACCCCGGTCACGGATGCTAATCAAGTTACCGGGTTCTCCATTGACTAGCATTGTGCAATCCACCCACTCGTCATTCCCGCGAAGGCGGGAATCCAGTTAATCAAAAGTCTCCACGCTTTCCCTGTGATTGCACGACATTCCTTAGGTCAGTTCCAAAGCATAGCTTTGTCTGCTTCGCGGATCTTTACTTTGGCTGGATTCCCGCCTTCGCGGGAATGACAAACAGGAGGGTTAAACCCTCTTAAACACCAACGATCCGTTCGTCCCGCCAAAGCCAAAGTTATTATTCACCGCCACATCAATTTTCATATCACGCGCAGTGTTGGCGCAATAGTCCAAATCGCACTCTGGGTCTTGCTCGAAGATGTTGATGGTAGGAGGTGAAATTTGATGGTGCACCGCCAATGCGCAGAACACTGACTCAATGCCGCCTGCACCACCTAACAGATGACCCGTCATCGACTTGGTGGAATTCACCGCCAGCTTATAAGCATGATCACCAAACGCCAGCTTGATGGCATCCGTTTCGTTCTTGTCACCCAGCGGTGTTGAAGTGCCGTGCGCGTTAACGTACTGAACTGCATCAGGGTTCAGCCCTGCGTTACGCAAGGCGTTCAACATGCTGCGCTTGGGGCCGTCGCTGTTCGGCGAGGTGATATGGTAAGCGTCACCGCTCATGCCATAACCCGCCAACTCTGCGTAGATTTTTGCTCCCCGCGCTTTGGCATGTTCGTACTCTTCCAACACCATCACGCCCGCGCCTTCACCCATGACAAAACCATCGCGGTCTTTATCCCAAGGACGGCAGGCTGTCGCAGGATCATCGTTACGTGTGCTCAATGCTCGCGCCGATGAAAAACCACCCACAGCTAACGCGCTAACCGTTGCTTCAGAACCACCCGCAATCATCACGTCAGCATCGCCGTATTCAATGATGCGTGCGGATTCACCGATGCAATGTGTACCCGTGGTGCAAGCCGAAACCATCGCCAGATTCGGACCTTTCAATCCGAACATCACGGACAGATTGCCTGAAATCATATTGATGATGCTACCGGGGATAAAGAACGGTGATATTTTGCGTGGCCCACCCGCAAGATAATCATCATGCGTCGCCTCAATCAAAGGCAAACCGCCGATGCCCGAACCGATATTCACGCCGATGCGTTCTGAGTTTTGATCGGTCACTTCCAGACCGGAATCCTTGAGTGCCTCGATACCCGCAACCAAACCAAAATGGATAAAACGATCCATACGGCGTGCATCTTTTGCAGGCAAAAATTGCGTCACGTCAAAATCTTTCACTTCGCCCGCAACCTTTGAAGCCATTGCGCTGGCATCAAAGTGAGTGATGTTGGTGATGCCCGATTTCCCTGCGACGATATTCTGCCAAGCCGAGGGAATCCCAATGCCGACCGGGGAGATGATCCCCAGTCCGGTTATGACAACTCTGCGTTTAGACAAGCTAACTCCGAGAAGTGAGACGAGCAAGCCACTGCTCGTTTATTGAAGAGTATTATTTTTGATGCGCCAGGACGTAGTTAATCGCCTCTTGAACGCTAGTGATTTTTTCTGCATCTTCATCAGGAATCTCGCACTCAAATTCCTCTTCCAATGCCATAACCAGCTCAACGGTGTCCAGAGAATCTGCCCCTAAATCGTTGACGAATGAAGAATCATTCTTAACTTCAGTTTCGTTTACACCCAGTTGCTCCGCAACGATTTTCTTAACGCGTTGTTCAATAGACATTTGTTTCTCCCACCCTTAAATTAAAAATCAAAAAAGCGGACGCATTGTACCAAAGATGCGGGAAAATTCCAAAGTGACAAGACACAACAAAATCATATTCCCATAATCTATATTAAGACCGTGTCATCACATTGATGCTTTATGGAGTTAGGTAGCCCGACCTGAAGAAATCATTAGGTGGCTGTTGGAACCCTTTTCCCCTCAGCCATAGCTTCCGTTAATACGAAAAAACGAGCTATCTTGAAAGTGCTCATGCTATCTGAGCAGATGAAAAGAATTTTTTATGTCGATAAATATTTACTTTGCGATCAACATACCAATACAGAGATATCGACATCAGCAATGTTACCAACAGCACTCCGATATTCGACATAATTCGATTCGGCAGCTCAATCAAATTAAATAACCAAATTACCAGCATATGACAAAGATACATTGGGTAAGACAACTCGCCAATAATAGAATCAATTTTTGAGTGCTTAGTCAGTTTGAACAAAAATGGCAACGCCAAAAGTATCGCAACAAAATAACTAATGTTTTTCCACATAATAAACCCTCCGGGGGAGTGACTGATTAACAAAACGGCACAAGCAGCACAGCCAAGTGTCAACCACCCAAATAAGGTTTGCGTATCCATTTTTCTTATTTTTATGATGCTATAAATCCGATAGGCTGCTATTCCGCACAAAAACAAAGAGAGTTCGGAAGGGAAAAAACGGTATGCCCAAGGATCACTTTTCCAACCAAACCACAACATCAAAATAAAACGCACACCAATGCTTGCCGTAATCATTAATGCAACCGTAGGAATGGAACATCGAACTAGAAATGGAGCAAGTAGATAAAAGCACAATTCAAGACTCAAGGACCACGCTTGCGGAACAAACATAAATTTATAGAATTCATTATGGTTTATCCAAAGATTGGGTTCAAGATACAAACCGCCAAGTTGATCTAATCCAATAAAATAGTAAGCATCTTGTCCGAATAAACCAACGTGGGAAATGACCAAAAATAGTTGGGTTGGCCAATCGAACTGCACCCAATTCTGCAACCATAGTGTAATTGGCCCAATGTTTTTTCCACAAACCTGTATGGAAAACAGCGACAGAAAAATAGTTAATAGCAGTACTACGAAATAGGTTGGGAAAATTCGCAAAAATCGACTCACAATAAAATCAAAATAGCTTCCTTTTCCCAGTTGATATTTTTCGTTCAATATCAAAGCCATGTAAAAACCGGAAATCATATAAAAAGCTTGGACTGCTAAATCTGCTGAAAGCAATGACAAACCGAGCAAATTGCCTGCATGCTCATTTAACACTGACAGCGCTAAAAAAAAGCGGAGTACTCCCAAACTTAAGCTCCCCTGAAACTTACACCAAACTCGTAATACCAATATTAGGAATATTGATTATGATTTTTTTGCAATCAATAAATCAATCCAACGGCGGTGCGATTTTGATAATCTCTTCAGCTGTTGTTAATCCCGCAACGATTTTTTCCGCACCATTCAAACGTAATGGCTTCATACCTTCACGTTGTGCAAGCACCTTTATTTTTGCCAGATCAGCATCTTTCGTCACGAGCTTTTTGATCTCGTTACTGATAGGCAACATTTCATAGATGCCCGTTCGCCCTCTATAACCGGTCATACGGCATTCGAGGCAACCAGTAGGGATGTTCACTTGTGCGGGTTTGTTTGCCTTCCACGGACTGACCAGTTCTTGCCAAGTCTCATCGCTAATTTCGCCTCTGGCTTTGCAATGCGGGCATAGTGTGCGAGCCAGACGTTGTGCCATTACACCCAACACGGTGGAGTTGATTAAATAAGCTGGCACACCTAGCTCCATAAGCCGCGTGATTGCGGACGGTGAATCATTCGTGTGCAATGTTGAGAATACTAGATGACCCGTCAGCGCGGCTTGTATCGCCATTTCCGCAGTCTCCAAATCACGTATCTCACCGACCATGATGATGTCTGGGTCTTGCCGCAATAAGGTGCGCACACCATCCGCGAAATTCAGCCCGATATTGCTTTGTACTTGCATTTGATTAAATGCAGGCTCGATCATTTCTATTGGGTCTTCAATGGTGCACACATTTACTTCCGGCGTGGACACATGTTTCAGCGTGGAATACAACGTAGTTGTTTTGCCTGAACCTGTTGGGCCTGTGACCAAAACAATACCATTGGGTTGTCGCGTCCAGTTGTTCCACAATGTCGTTTGATCGCGTGAAAATCCGAGGTCGGTAAAGTTTTTCAGCAAAACTTCCGGGTCGAAAATACGCATCACCAATTTTTCGCCAAACGCTGTCGGCATGGTCGAGAGACGCAATTCAATTTCTTCACCACCCGCACTAATGGTTTTGATGCGCCCGTCTTGTGGTCGGCGTTTCTCCACCATATCCATGCGACCCAACAGTTTGATGCGATTAGTAATAGCATTGGTGACATTCGGTGGAAGCTGATAAACAGGGTGCATTACACCGTCGATACGAAAGCGCACGGTACCCACGTCGCGGCGAGGCTCTAGATGGATATCACTAGCGCGCTGCTCGAAGGCATATTTGAATAACCAATCAACCAAAGTGACAATATGCTGCTCGTTCGCATCTAGATTCTGATTTTTACCTAACTCAACCAGCTGTTCAAAATTTTGCACACCCGTGTCTTGACCAGACTTGGCCTTATTTGCGAGAAGTACCGAATTGGCAAGATTGTATATTTCCGGCAGGTAATGATTGATGTCGAGCGGACTCGCAAACACTAATTTAATTTTTAGGTTCAGCGCGCGCTCAAGTTCCGTAACCCATTCCGTAAAAAATGGCTCGGCGGTGGCGATCGTAACTTCGCCATCGCCCGCCTTAATCGGCATGATTTTAAGCCGTTCAGCATATGACTTTGAAACAAGGCTAGCAATGCCGCCGAAGTTTAATTTGAGTGGGTCAACATGAAAATACGCCATGCCCACCTTGCCCGCCAGCCATTCACTGACAACTTCGATAGTCAGGATTTTATTCGGGAGAAGTTGGTTATGCCATTGCTGCTCAGCTATCACCATTAGGGGATGAATGTGTGCGTCTTTGCGATTGCCAGAGAGTTTATCAGCCTCGTCTTGTGACACCATACCGTCTTGCACCATGAGCTGCAGTACCTCACCGAGGGCAAGCTTGTGCGGGAAAGACTGTGACGCTGTACTCATGGCAAACCTTTCAGAGAGAGGGTTCTAAGCTAGAGTGTTACGAGTGACCTGCTTCAATAATTGCTGCTTGCGGCAAATCAGATGATGCGACTTCATGCTCCGTGACTGGCGCAGATTTTTTCAACAACTTTGCTTCTTTTTTTTGCTTTTTGGCCAGCTCTTTTTGACGCTTTTCAAAAGTGTAGTTTGTCTTAGCCATTTGTGATTACCTGAATGTGATGCGATTGATTATAGCGTGGTGGCAGCAAACTATTACAGCAAGCAATAAGAAGTGGAACAAGGCGGCGAGACACAATCGCGCAGATAGTACGTTTTGTACAGCGAGCAGATTGTGGTGAAGCCAACGCAGTTATCGTTCTTATTACGAACTGGAATTATTCCATGTACATACCACCATTAACATGCAGTGTGACACCTGTAATGTAAGCCGCGCCGGGGCTGGCTAAAAACGCCACTGCCGCAGCAATGTCAGCAGGCTGTCCCAATCTTTTTAACGGGACATGCTCAACCAATTTTGCACGTTGCTCTTCACCCAAAGCCAGCGTCATATCGGTATCAATAAATCCGGGTGCGACACAATTAACTGTAATGTTGCGACTGCCAATTTCTTGTGCAAGGGATTTGGTAAAGCCAGCCATGCCTGCTTTGGAAGCGGCGTAGTTCGCCTGTCCCGGATTACCCATGCTACCCACCACCGATGAGATGCTGATGATGCGCCCTGCCCTTGCCTTCATCATGCCGCGCAATACTGCGCGACTCATGCGAAATACGGATTTAAGATTGGTCGTCAGTACGTCATCCCATTCTTCATCACTCATGCGCGCCAGCAAATTGTCTTTGGTGATACCCGCGTTGTTGACCAGAATGCCAATGCTGCCAAATTGTTTCGTAATCTCGCCTAACACTTGCTCGGTTTGTGTCGTGTCATTCACATTCAGTGCCATGCCCGCGCCTTTGATGCCCGCCGTAGCTAAATAATCACTAATCGCCTGTGCACCTTTATCGCTGGTCGCCGTGCCGATTACCGTTGCGCCTTGCTTGCCCAACTCCAGTGCGATGGCTTGACCTATGCCGCGCGATGCGCCTGTCACTAATGCAATTTGTCCTTGTAGTGTCATGTCCATACCTTATGAAAACCTTCGTCCACGAAAGACACGAAAATCACGAAATAAAACCAAGCAAAAACATAAGTTACACATTCAAATTATCTTGTTTTTGCAGTTGAACTTTTTCGCGCCTTTCGTGTTTTTGGTGGACAGAATTTTTATTCAAAAAATACCGCCAAAGCCGCCGTCAATGCCTCACCATCGTTGATTGCCAATGCTTGCTGATTGGTATCGATGCGCTTGCTCAACCCTGCCAACACCTTGCCCGGCGCGCATTCCACGTTATGCGTGATGCCTTGCTTGCCGAATGCCAGAACGGTTTCGACCCAACGCACCGGAGAATACAGCTGGCGTACCAACGCATCTTTAATCGCTTCACCGTCATTATGAGCCGTGACATCAGCGTTGTGCAAAACAGGAATCGTTGGTATTTGTACCTCAATATTTTTCAAATATTCACGCAACTGTTCTGCCGCGCCCTTCAACAAACTGCAATGCGAAGGCACACTCATCGGTAGCATGATGGCTCGCTTCGCACCTTTGGCTTTAGCCAACTCCATACCACGCTCCACTGCACTGCGATTGCCCGCAATCACCACTTGTCCTGGCGAATTGTAATTCACCGCCTCCAATACTTCACCTTGCGCAGCCTCAACACACACAACACGAACCACTTCATCGTCCAAACCCAGAATCGCTGCGATGCCGCCCACGCCTTCAGGAACAGCTTGTTGCATACATTGCGCACGATAACGCACCAGTGGCAACGCATCTGCAAAACTTAATGCCCCCGCTGCAACCAACGCGGTGTATTCACCCAAACTATGTCCTGCCATCATAGTTGGCGTTGCGCCGTTTTGCGATTGCCATGCTCGCCACACGGCCACACCCGCAGTCAACATAATCGGCTGTGTATTCACTGTTGCGTTGAGGTCGGCATCACTGCCTTCCGCTACCAATTGCCACAAGTCCTGCTTCAATATGTCAGACGCTTCAGCGAACGTGTTGCGCGCCATTGGGAAACCAGCATAGCCGTTCATCATGCCGCGAGATTGCGAGCCTTGACCGGGAAATACAAATGCGAATTTAGTCATGTGAAAAATCAGTTGTTAGTTATTAGGGATTAGTCGTTAGTTGGTGAGCTACCACCTAATCAGTATCGCGCCCCAAGTAAATCCACCGCCCACCGCTTCGAGCAAAATGTTTTGTCCCGCTTTCACGCGACCATCACGTACTGCCGTGTCGAGTGCCAAGGGAATTGAAGCAGCCGAGGTATTGCCATGTTTGGCCACAGTGACCACCACGTTATCCATGCTCAAACCTAATTTTTTAGCCGTCGCTTCCATGATGCGAATGTTGGCTTGATGCGGAATGAGCCAGGAAATATCCGAGCCTTTAAGATTGTTTTCTTCCAGCACCTCTTCAACCACCTCACTCAACACTTTAACGGCAAACTTGAATACGGCCTGACCTTCCATTTTGATGAAAGGGTCGCCTTGCACCACACCGTTACGCACGTTGCCATCGGCCTTGAGCATGTCGCGATGACTACCATCGGCGTGCAACTTACAGGCGACGATGCCGGGTGTTTCAGAAGCGCGCAACACCACCGCACCCGCACCATCGCCAAACAACACGCAGGTAGTGCGATCATTCCAGTCCAACATGCGCGACAACACTTCCGCGCCAACCACTAACGCCGTCTTCGCTTGTCCACCACGAATATATAAATCAGCGATGTTCATCGCGTAAACAAACCCGCCACAGACTGCTTGAATATCAAATGCAGCCGAGCCGTTTTTAATGCCTAATTTGTCTTGCAGGATGCAGGCCGTGCTGGGGAAAATTTGGTCTGGTGAAGTCGTCGCAACAACAATCACATCGATTTCATTCGCGCTAATACCTGCCGCCGAAATGGCCTTGAGACTGGCTTGCAGGGCAAGATCGCTGGTGAGTTCATTATCAGCTGCAACGTGCCGCTCATGGATACCGCTACGCGATACGATCCAGTCGTGTGAGGTATCGACCATTTTTTCCAAATCGAAATTGGTCAGCGTTTTTTCCGGCAGATAGCTGCCTGTTCCGATAATTTTAGAATACATTACACCACTCCTTGCTCAGGGTTTTGCCGTTGGTGATGCCACTTCTCAATATGCTCGCTGATATGTTGCAACATGCCACCGCGCGCTTCTTCAGCCGCAGTTTCAATTGCAAAACCAAACGCGTAAGCATCTGCCGAACCGTGACTCTTGACTACGATGCCTTTCAAACCCAAGAAACTCGCGCCATTGTAACGACGATGATCCAGTCTATGCTTGAAAGATTTGAGCGCAGATATTGAAAACAACGCGCCCAGTTTGGTGAATATATTTCGACTAAATTCTTCGCGCAAAAATCCGCCCATCATTTTCGCTACACCTTCAGCAGTTTTCAAAGCTACATTGCCGACAAATCCATCGCATACCACTACGTCAGTAGTGCCGAGAAAAATATCATTGCCTTCCACGTTACCGTAGAAATTCAAATCACTGGCTTGCAGCAATTCAGCGGCTTGCTTGACGACTTCGTTGCCTTTGATGTCTTCACTACCGATGTTCAACAAGCCCACCGTAGGATTTTCCTTATGCTCCAGTGCAGTGACCAAGGTTGAGCCCATCAAAGCGAATTGCAGCAGGTGCTCGGCAGTGCAATCGGTGTTAGCCCCAAGATCAAGCATACATACTTGGCCTTTATTCGTGGGAAGGTAAGATGCAATCGCGGGGCGATCAATGCCGGGTATGGTTTTCAGCACATAACGCGCAGTCGCCATTAACGCACCGGTATTGCCCGCGCTAATACAGGCAGTGGCTTCACCGCTTTTGACCAGATTGATCGCAACGCGCATCGAGGAATCTTTTTTACCGCGCAATGCAGATTGTGGAGATTCATCCATCCCCACCACTTCAGTGGCGGCATGAATACGCAAATGCGAGCCAACTTGCGCACCTAAAGCGCGCAACTCTACTTCGATAGCGTCAGCAAGACCTACCAAAACAATCGTGTCGTTGGGAAATTTCTTTAGGTATTCAACTGCGGCTGGAATGGTGACCGTCGTGCCGTGGTCGCCACCCATCGCATCTATGGCTAAGGTTACATCCACTAAGCGATCCCCAAGTAACAAAGGAAACCTCTAAAAGCCCACATTTCATCCCAACTGCTGCGTTGTGTAAAAAATTTCTTGCTGACATATTTGAATATGTGGCGCGACGAAATTTTTTCCACGCCTTGCATTTGGGCGAACTCTGAACTTTTAGAGGCCTCCTTAAAGAAAACAGCCGATAGAAAATCGGCTGCGTAGCACAACAAAGCTGGTAGCTTAGTCAGCTTTAGTCTTAACTACTTTTTTACCACGATAAAAGCCAGTTGGGCTGATGTGGTGACGCAAATGATTTTCACCTGTCGTTGGCTCAATCGCCAATGCCGGGCTGGTCAAAAAATCATGCGCACGGTGCATACCGCGCTTGGATGGGGACTTTTTATTTTGCTGAACTGCCATGCTAATACTCCTTGATGAAACTATTTAATTAAAACTGTTCAATGATTCTTTAATTTTGCTAAAGCCGCGAAAGGATGGGTTGTATCCTTCGGCGGATTATCGCTATTTGTCGCCCGACAATCACCCTGTTCATGCTTGGGCGCAAAAGGCAAGTTCAACAAAATTTCTTCTTCCAATAAATTCAACAAGTCTAGGTGCTCTTCCGCCAACACACTGTCAAACTCTTCTTCGTCGTCGCTTAGCGCATCCAGACCTGCCTGATCGCGCAACAACAAATGCGCATCCAACTGAATCTCATACGCCATGTCACTCAAGCAACGCTGACAACGCAACTGACAGATTCCGGCCACACTCACGTCCAGCCACGAAATCTCCTGCCTATCCACACCACCCTGCACGGTATAGCTCAACATTCCTTGTGAACTGCTCAACACATCAGTCAATCGCAACATCCCAACAATCGGCAATTCACCGCTCATTTGCTGACCATTTCTGGCAAAATCTAGGCTATCAATGAAAGGTCGTGCATGCATGAGGCGCGCATGATATATTTTTCGCTGCTTCCTGTCAAAAAACCTAAGGATTATCTTGAGCTCCCAGTTACTTGTTCTTGCCTCCACATCCATTTATCGCAGTGAATTACTCAAACGTCTTCAGCTTCCGTTTGAAACCGCCGCGCCTGATGTCGATGAAACTCCTTTGCCCAATGAGCCTGCGCGCGCCACTTCGATACGGTTAGCGGAGGCCAAAGCACGCGCAGTTGCGGCGCATTATTCCAACGCGCTGATTATCGGCTCGGATCAAGTTGCCCTACTAGATGGAAATCCACTCGGCAAGCCGCTCACGCATGACAACGCGGTAAAGCAACTAGCAAGCATGCGCGGCAAAACCACTTGCTTCTATACCGCGCTAACGCTGTTGAATAGTAATACGGGCAATTTGCAAACCGAAGTAGCTGAAAATTTTGTCACGTTACATCATCTTAGCGATGCCGAAATTGAAGGGTATCTACTCAAAGAACAACCTTACCACTGCGCGGGCAGTGCTAGATCAGAAGGCTTAGGCATCGCGCTAATGAGCAAAATGACAGGCGACGATCCGAACGCATTGATTGGGCTGCCACTGATTTTATTGATCGGCATGTTACGCCGCGAACACGTGAAATTATTTTAGCCATGACATTTGGAACGCTCTACCTCATCCCCTGCACATTAGGCGACACGCCTGCGGAGCAAGTGTTGCCGCAACACACCATCAACATCGCACGGCAACTCAGTCATTTTGTGGTGGAACAACCCAAAACTGCACGACAATTTCTTTCTGCACTAAAACCGTTACAGCCTATTCAATCGCTGCACATGGCAAGCCTGAACGAACACACTACACCAACTGAATTAACCGGACTACTCGCCCCGCTACTCGCTGGCCATGATGTCGGAATTATTTCCGAAGCCGGCTGCCCAGGCATCGCAGACCCCGGCGCAGAACTGGTTAATTTGGCGCACAAAAAAGGCATACGCGTCATACCACTAATCGGCCCCTCCTCCATTTTATTGGCACTCATGGCATCTGGACTAAACGGGCAATGTTTTGCCTTTCACGGTTACCTTCCTATCGAAGAAATTGAAAGAAAAAAATCTATTGTTGCACTTGAGAATGAATCATCAAAACGCAACCAAACTCAACTATTTATCGAAACTCCATACCGAAACGAAAAACTCTTCAACGCCCTACTTCTTAATTGCCACCCACAAACACGACTATGCATCGCTACTGACATTACCTTGCCCAGCGAGGAAATCCTGACACGATCAATAGCACAGTGGAAAACACAGCCCGCCCCACTGCTAAGCAAGCGTCCAAGCCTGTTTCTGTTACTCAGTTAATGAGCTGTAACTCTACGAAACACTGACTAGATTAAAATTTCTCAAATCAAACTATCCAAAATGGTGAACGCCGTTAATAGCCGAAACGACCCTTGCCCATGTGGCAGTGGCAAAAAATTCAAGCATTGCTGTGAAAGTAAGCAAGTTGCGCGCGCCACCCTTCCCTCTGCCGAACTCAATCAATTGGGGATGTTGCTCAACTCACAGCAGTTTACTGTCTTGGAAGTACGCGCGTCTGGATTGCTAGAGCATTATCCGAATGAAGCCGGGCTATGGAAGTTCCTGGCAATGTCATTGCAAATGCAGGGTAAAGATGGGTTGACGGCCTTTCAAAAGACTGCCGACTTGCTGCCCAATGACGCGGGGGTGCAAATGAATCTAGGGAATGCCCTGCAAGATGCAGGGCAATTGGATGAGGCGGTGCAAAGCTATCAACGCGCGTTAGCTATCAAGCCCACCTTTGCCGAGGCACACAATAATCTTGGTGCTACTTTCGCTACGCTGGGGCAATTAGAAGAGTCTGTAGCCAGCTATCGGCGTGCTGTGCAGATTAAGCCTGATTTTGCTGCCGCTCATAATGGTTTGGGTGGGGTGTTGCGTGATCTGGGGCAGTTGGATGAAGCGGTCGCGAGTTACCGTCGTGCAATTAAAGTGCAGCCCAATTATGCGGAGGCACACAATAATTTAGGGGTCACACTACGCGACTTGGGGCAGTTTGATCAGGCAATGATGAGTTATCGACAGGTGCTTAAAATTCAACCTGATTATGCGGCAGTGCATAGTAATTTAGGCGTGGTGTTACGCGATCTGGGAAGACTCGAAGATGCTATTAGTAGCTTTCATCAGGCTTTAGCCATTCAGCCTGATGATGCTCAGACACTGAATAATTTGGGGTTGGCTTTATATGACCTCGATAAGTTTGGGGAGGCCACGGCCAGCTACAAACGTGCACTTTCAATCAATCCCGATTATACAGAGGCACTTAACAATTGGGGGCTTATGCTATATGCCACTAATCAGCACTATGATGCTATTGCAAATTACCGCAAGGCACTGACAATCGATCACAACTTTGCCGAAGCGCACAACAACCTGGGTATCGCCCTATCCTCTCTTGGCGAACACCACCAGGCCCGGATAAGTTATAGACGCGCACTCGATATTAAACCCCATTACTTCGAAGCCCACAGCAACCTACTCATGGCCGCCACCTACACCCTCCAAAGCCCCGCAGACTACCTGGACGAAGCCCTGCGTTTTGGCAAGAATGTGGCCGGTAAAACCCCCTCGCGCTATGCCGCTTGGCAATGCAACCCTCAGCCACCCAAGCTTCGGGTAGGAGTTGTCTCGGCTGATTTACACAGTCACCCGGTGGGGTACTTTCTGGAAAGCCTCCTCGCACAACTCGATTCAGCCCGGATTGAGTTAATCGCCTATACCAATAACCCCATCAATGACGACCTCACTGCCCGCATCAAACCTTACTTCAGTGCCTGGAAGTCGGTGTTCGCCCTCAATGACCAAGCCGCAGCCCAGTTGATTCATGAGGATGGCATCCATGTGCTGCTCGACCTGTCCGGACATACCGCTCACAATCGCCTCCCGCTATTCGCCTGGAAACCCGCTCCGGTTCAAGTGACTTGGCTGGGGTACTTCGCGTCCACGGGGGTGGCCGGGATGGATTACTTGTTGGCAGATGCAACGGGGGTGCCTGAATCTCAACGTGCCAACTTCAGTGAACAAATATGGTACCTACCTGACACGCGCTTATGCTTTACGCCCCCCGATACGGATTTACCGGTAGCCGCGTTACCGGGTTTGACCAACGGCTTCGTCACGTTTGGGTGCCTCCAGAATCTGGCCAAGATAAACGACGATGTGTTAATCACCTGGGGGCGAATATTGGCTGCACTCCCCCATGCGCGGTTGCGGTTAGCGTCTAAGCAGTTGAACGATCCCACTGTGGTGGCGCAGTTACAGCAGCGTTTGCAGCAATACGGTATCTCCCCGGCGCGCGTCTCGATGCATGGCCCCGTTTCACGGGCCGCTTATCTTGCGGCTTATGCCGAGGTGGATGTTTTGTTGGATACGTTTCCTTTCCCCGGTGGGACAACCACGTGTGAGGCGTTGTGGATGGGGGTTCCTACTCTGACATTGGCGGGCGAGACTTTGTTGGCTAGGCAGGGAGCCAGTCTGTTGACGGCGGCGGGTTTGCAAGATTGGATTGCCGCGAGCGAGGAGGCGTATGTGGCGAAGGCCGTTCACTTTGCCGGTGATTTGCCCAAGCTGGCGACTCTGCGTGCCAATCTGCGGGAGCAGGTCAGAATTTCTCCCTTGTTTGATGCCCCTCGCTTTGCCAAGCACTTTGAGGAGGCGTTGTGGGGGATGTGGCAGGCACATGACCGGCTGTTAAAATAGCGATCATTCCACCTTAATCGATTCCAGAGCTTGATCAAACAATAGACTCGACATGAAGCCTTCCCGAAACGACCCTTGCCCATGTGGCAGTGGCAAAAAATTCAAGCATTGCTGTGAAAGTAAGCAAGTTGCGCGCGCCACCCTTCCCTCTGCCGAACTCAATCAATTGGGGATGTTGCTCAACTCACAGCAGTTTACTGTCTTGGAAGTACGCGCGTCTGGATTGCTAGAGCATTATCCGAATGAAGCCGGGCTATGGAAGTTCCTGGCAATGTCATTGCAAATGCAGGGTAAAGATGGGTTGACGGCCTTTCAAAAGACTGCCGACTTGCTGCCCAATGACGCGGGGGTGCAAATGAATCTAGGGAATGCCCTGCAAGATGCAGGGCAATTGGATGAGGCGGTGCAAAGCTATCAACGCGCGTTAGCTATCAAGCCCACCTTTGCCGAGGCACACAATAATCTTGGTGCTACTTTCGCTACGCTGGGGCAATTAGAAGAGTCTGTAGCCAGCTATCGGCGTGCTGTGCAGATTAAGCCTGATTTTGCTGCCGCTCATAATGGTTTGGGTGGGGTGTTGCGTGATCTGGGGCAGTTGGATGAAGCGGTCGCGAGTTACCGTCGTGCAATTAAAGTGCAGCCCAATTATGCGGAGGCACACAATAATTTAGGGGTCACACTACGCGACTTGGGGCAGTTTGATCAGGCAATGATGAGTTATCGACAGGTGCTTAAAATTCAACCTGATTATGCGGCAGTGCATAGTAATTTAGGCGTGGTGTTACGCGATCTGGGAAAACTCGAAGATGCTATTAGTAGCTTTCATCAGGCTTTAGCCATTCAGCCTGATGATGCTCAGACACTGAATAATTTGGGGCTTTGTTATAAAGAAGTGGGATTAACAGATAAATCGATTGCAAGTTATCGGCGTGCAATCGAATGCGATCCAAAATTTGCTACTGCGTATAGCAATCTGGGTGACATCTTAAAAAGTTTGCGGCAATACAATGAAGCGTTAGCAAATTATCGTATTGCAATAACTCTGCAACCCAGCTTTGTTGAGGCTCATGTTAACTTGGGTTCAACCCAAGCAGACTTGGGGCAATTTCGTGAAGCACAGCTGAGTTTTCGTCACGCGCTAAAAATCCATCCAGATTTATTCATTGCACATAATAATCTGCTGCTTTGCATGAACTACACCGCTCAAAGTCCCGCTGAATACCTTAGCGAAGCCAAAGAATTTGGCAAGACGGCAGCAAGCAAAGTCACCGCTCAGTTTGTTGATTGGCAGTGTAGTCCCCGACCCAACAGATTACGGACAGGCATCATCTCAGGTGACCTCCGCCACCACTCCGTAGGCTACTTCATCGAAAGCCTCTTGGCATTACTTGACCCTGCCCGCATCGAACTAATTGCCTACACCACCCAACCACATGAAGACGATCTTACCGCACGCATCAAGACACACTTCCGTTCTTGGAAACCTATATTCACGCTCAGTGATCAAACGGCCGCCCAACTGATACACGATGACGGCATCCATGTGCTGCTCGACCTGTCCGGACACACCGCTCACAATCGCCTCCCGCTATTCGCCTGGAAACCCGCTCCGGTTCAAGTGACTTGGCTGGGCTTACCAACCACGACAGGGGTAGCGGAGATGGATTACGTAATCGGTGACCCTATTGCCACCCCCGCTGAAGATACCGAACATTTCTGTGAACAAATCTGGCGATTACCTGAGACCTACATTTGTCTCTCCCATCCCGATACAACTTTGACTGTCAATACGCTGCCCGCCTTGAGCAATGGTTACGTCACCTTCGCCAGCTTTAACAACTTGGCGAAGATGAACGATGCTACTGTCGCAGTTTGGGCTCGTATTCTTGAGGCAATACCCACATCCAAGCTGCTGCTTAAGGCTAAGCAGCTAAGGGACACCGGTGCTAACACATCCACATTAGAACGCTTTGCCGCACATGGCATCGCAGCAGAAAGATTGATACTGGCGCAGCCCACCACACAACGTAGTGACCACTTGGCCACCTATCATCGAGTGGACATTGCCTTAGATCCATTCCCCTATCCTGGAGTCACCACCAGTGCTGAGGCACTGTGGATGGGCATCCCTGTTCTAACTCTACGGGGTGATCGATTCGTGTCGCGCACTGCAGCGAGTATCGCGCACAATGTAGGACTGCCCGATTGGATTGCTCGGAACGAAGATGACTATATTTCCAAGGCGGTTCACTTTGCCGCTGATTTTCCCAAGCTGGCGACTCTGCGTGCCAATCTGCGGGAGCAGGTCAGAATTTCTCCCTTGTTTGATGCCCCTCGCTTCGCCAAGCACTTTGAGGAGGCGTTGTGGGGGATGTGGCAGGCACGTAGAAACTTAATCTAGTTGCCTACCAACCCGCTTTCTGGTATTAAAGCGGACTTTTATTTTTATCTCGTTGGAGAAACACAATGCCTGCACAAAAAAACAAGGTCGCCGCCCCGTACAAAGCCAAAAAGGGAGAGCAATACATGGGGCCAAGCCAACTCGATCATTTCCGTCAAATAATGAATGAAATAAAAGATGGATTGGGCAAGGATATTGATCGAACCGTACATACTATGCAGGATGAGGCGACTGTCTTTGCCGACCCCAATGACCGTGCGACTCAAGAATCTGATATGGGCTTGGAACTACGCAACCGCGACCGCGAGCGCAAGCTTATTAAAAAAATTAACGAAATGCTTGCCAAGATTGACGCGGGCGAATACGGCTACTGCGATAAGTGCGGGGTTGAGATTGGTCTCAATCGCCTTGAAGCGAGACCTACAGCGACTCTTTGCATCGACTGCAAAACTTTGGAAGAAATTCGCGAACGACAAGTGGCTAAGTAATTCTTGCTATCCGCTTACAATCAAAAAAGCCCCGTCATCACTGACGGGGCTTTTTTACGTGTACTCCGCTACATTTTATTTACTACTCAGCGACTGCCGCAGCAGGTGCAGCCAATAATGCCTTCATACTAAGCTTCATACGACCTTTTTCGTCCATCTCTAACACTTTCACACGAACGATTTGACCTTCTTTGAGGTGATCAGATACGCTGTTAACGCGCTCATGGGCAATTTGCGAAATATGCAGCAAGCCATCTTTGCCTGGCAATACATTGACTAATGCGCCAAAGTCGAGCAATTTGACCACAGGACCTTCATAAACTTTGCCAACTTCCACATCAGTCACGATGTTTTCGATACGCTTTTTAGCAGACTCGCCTGCTTCACTGCTAATGCAAGAGATGGTGATGACCCCCGCTTCATCAATGTCGATTGTTGTACCCGTTTCTTCGGTAATCGCACGAATCACCGCGCCACCCTTACCAATCACATCACGAATTTTATCTGGATTGATTTTCATCTTAATCATACGCGGCGCGAACTCAGAAACCTCAGTTCTACCTTGTGGCATAGCTTGTTTCATCAGGCCAAGAATGTGCATGCGACCTTCACGTGCTTGCGCTAATGCCGCCTGCATAATTTCGCGGGTGATGCCGTTAATCTTAATATCCATTTGTAAAGCGGTCACGCCTGTTTCGCTACCTGCCACCTTGAAGTCCATATCACCCAAGTGATCTTCATCGCCAAGGATGTCTGTCAAGACGGAGAACCGATTACCTTCTTTAATCAAACCCATCGCGATACCCGCTACATGCGCTTTAAGAGGCACCCCTGCATCCATCAACGACAGGCAACCGCCACACACCGAGGCCATTGAACTGGAGCCGTTCGATTCGGTAATTTCAGACACCACGCGCATTGCATAACCAAATTCTTCTTCGCTAGGCAGCACTGCCACCAAAGCGCGTTTCGCCAAGCGACCATGGCCGATTTCACGGCGCTTGGGTGTACCCACGCGACCTGTTTCGCCCGTTGAGTACGGAGGAAAGTTGTAGTGCAACATGAAGCGATCAGAAAACTCGCCTTGCAGTGCATCAATTTTTTGCGAATCGCGGATACTTCCCAACGTAGCCACAACAATCGCTTGAGTTTCGCCACGCGTAAACAACGAAGAGCCGTGGGTGCGTGGCAAAACACCATTGCGGATAGTGATAGGGCGTACGGTGCGTGTATCACGACCATCAATACGTGGGCTGCCATTCAAAATTTGCCCGCGTACAATCTTGGCTTCCAACGCACTGAATATTTCGTAAATGTGATTCATCTCTGCATCAGCAGATACTTCGGCAACAACTTTAGCGTAAATGTCTGCAATCGCAACAGTGCGTGCCTGCTTGGAGCGGATGGCGTACGCCTGTTGTAGTGATGCTTCTGCCAATGCGGCAATCTTGGCAATCAAAACTTCATTTTTAGCCGGCGCAACCCAATCCCAAGCTGGTGCACCGACGGCTTCCACCATTTCATTGATGGCTTGAATCACCACTTGGAATTGCTCGTGACCAAACATCACCGCACCAAGCATGATTTCTTCCGATAATTGTTGCGCTTCAGACTCAACCATCAACACAGCGCGGTCTGTACCTGCCACCACCAAATCCATTTGCGAAGTTTTAAGTTCTGTTGCAGTCGGGTTCAACAAATACTGACCATTTGCATAACCCACGCGCGCCGCGCCTATTGGCCCATCAAACGGAATACCGGACAAAGACAATGCGGCAGATGCACCAATCACAGAAATAATATCCGAATCAATTTCGCTATCCGAAGACATTACCGTCGCAACGATCTGCACTTCGTTATAAAAGCTTTCTGGAAATAAGGGACGCAATGGACGATCAATCAAACGGCTAGTGAGAATTTCTTTTTCGCTAGGACGACCTTCGCGCTTAAAGAATCCACCCGGAATCTTGCCAGCCGCATAAGTGCGCTCTTGGTAATCAACCGTCAAAGGGAAAAAATCTTGCTCAGGCTTCGCATCTTTCCTGCCTACAACGGTAACCAGAACCACGGTGTCGTCCAAACTAATCACCACTGCGCCACTCGCTTGACGAGCGATTTCGCCGGTCTCAATAGTTAACTGATGATTTCCAAACGCGATTGTTTTTTTAAAATGACTCAAGATAGACCTCTCTTTGCTCTTTGCAGGACACAGCGCGCCGTCACGCTATGCATAATGACAAAACAAAAACGGGTCGCCGAAGCGACCCGCTCAATACATGATTCTACTTACGAATTTCTAAACGCTGAATCAGGGCACGATAGCCATCAGCATTTTTGCTTTTAAGGTAGTCGAGCAATTTACGGCGACGACTTACCAAACGCAACAAACCACGGCGGGAATGATGATCTTTAACATTATCTTTAAAGTGTTCAGTCAGATAAGTGATACGCGCAGTAATCAAAGCAACTTGCACTTCTGGGGAACCCGTGTCGTTCTTAACACGTTGAAAGTCCGTAACGATTTGCGCTTTTTGCGCGGCTGTAATTGCCATTGGTTGTACACTCCTAAAAAAAGTTGCGCATTCTACCCTTTATTGGGGTTATTGCTCAACCCCAATATTATTACTTGCCCCAATCGTAGCCGCTTGCTTTGCCACACTAGATAGCAATCGGTCTGGTGCAAGGCGGCGACCTTGAAGCAATCCCGTACCGATAAAACCATCAGGTCCATTTAAACTTATCTTGCCGTCTGACAAACCCGTCTCCAAAGCTAAGCGTTGCCCTTGCGCTAATCGTTTAATTTGCAAGGCATCCAAGTGCAATTTGGGCATATTAGGCATTAAGGTTTCCAGCGACAAAAGGCAGGATTCACGTTGCTCATCATTCATGTCTGTGAGTTGCTGCAAGGTGTAGCCATCATCTAAATTAAGATGAGCAATGGCGGTACGACGCAGGCCGATTAGATGTGCGCCACAGCCCAGTGCTGCGCCGATGTCTTCGGCCAGGGTGCGGATATACGTGCCTTTGCTGCAGCACACGCTGATGTCCAGCTCATTGCCCTCAAAACGATGCAGCAGCAATTCGTGGATAACCACATTGCGCAGTTCGCGCTCTATCGTTTCGCCTTTGCGGATATACGAGTAGAGCGGCTTTCCTTGGTGCTTTAAGGCACTGTGCATGGGGGGTAATTGCTGAATCTCACCGCGAAACTTTTCCAGCACGGCTTCGACATCGGCAAGATTACATTCGACTGGGTGCTCGGCAATCAATTCGCCTTCGGCATCAGCCGTGGTAGTGGTTTGCCCCAATCTTACTAAAGCACGATAAGTTTTATCTGCATCAAGCAGTACGACTGAAAATTTAGTTGCTTCACCAAAACAGATGGGCAGCAGCCCTGTTGCAAGCGGATCAAGCGTGCCGGTATGGCCGGCTTTTTCGGCTTGGAATAAACGCCGAACTTTTTGCAGCGCGATGTTGGAACTTAATTCGAGGGGTTTATCAAACAGAAGGACACCGTTGAGCGGACGGTAGGTGCGCGCCATAGCAGCTATTCGGGCAAGTTTTTATCGCTGGCAACAGCCTGGTCGATGAGTTGTGACAAGTGGCTGCCACGCTCTACTGACGAATCAAACACAAAGTGCAACTGCGGCATGATGCGCAATTTAATACTACCCGCCAGGTGTTTACGCAAAAAACCGCTGGCATGACCCAAACCTTGCTGCGCCTCTTCATGTTTACCATCCAGACGCGTGAAGAATACTTTGGCATGAGAATAATCGCCCGCCACTTCCACGCCCGTGATAGTGACTAAACGTACACGAGGATCATTGATTTTTAGACGCACTAACTCGGCAATCTCGCGCTGCATTTGTTGGGCAACACGATCCGTTCTTGCGAAATTAGCCATGACCTTGCTTGACCTTAAGTTAACGCGCGCGCAACTTCAATAATTTCGTAGGCTTCCAACTTATCGCCCACTTCAAGATCGTTGTAATTCTTCATCGACAATCCGCACTCGAAGTTATTTTTAACTTCTTTCACGTCATCTTTGAAGCGTTTCAAAGTATCCAACTCGCCGTCATGTATCACTACGTTGTTGCGCAACACACGAATCTTCGCACCGCGTTTGACGATACCTTCCAGCACCATACAACCCGCAATCGTACCCACTTTGGAAACGGTAAACACTTGACGAACTTCAACCATGCCCATGATACTTTCGCGTTTTTCTGGTGCCAACATGCCTGACAAGGCTGCCTTAATTTCATCAACCATGGCGTAGATGATGTTGTAGTAACGTATATCTACCCCCGCCGATTCAGCCAATTTACGGGCAGCCGCATCAGCACGTGTATTAAAGCCAATTACAATTGCTTTAGACGCAAGCGCGAGGTTGACATCGGATTCGGAAATAGCACCTACACCACCGTGTATCAAATTCACCTTAACTTCGCTGGTAGAAAGCTTCTGTAAGGATTGAGCAATCGCTTCAGCTGAACCTTGCACGTCTGACTTCACTATCAATGACAAGGTGCGAACTTCGCCTTCCGCCATTTGATCAAACATATTTTCCAGCTTGGCAGCTTGTTGCTTGGCCAATTTCACGCCACGATATTTACCTTGGCGGAACAGCGCGATCTCACGCGCACGTTTTTCATCCGCCAACACCATCAACTCTTCACCTGCATTCGGGACTTCAGACAAGCCTTGAATTTCAACTGGAATCGACGGGCCAGCCTCGTTAATCGCCTTGCCATTTTCATCCAACATCGCACGTACACGACCAAACACAGAACCAACAAGGACTGCATCACCGCGACGCATTGTGCCGGATTGAATCAAAACCGTCGCAACCGAACCCTTACCTTTATCCAAACGCGCTTCAATCACCAAGCCTTTTGCGTGGCTAGTACGCGGCGCTTTCAGCTCCAACACTTCAGCCTGTAGCAACACACCTTCCAGCAACTTATCGATGCCCGCACCAGACTTTGATGACACTTCAACAAACATCGCATCACCGCCCCAATCTTCAGGTACGACACCTTCAGCGACCAGCTCTTGTTTAACGCGTTCGATATTTGCATCAGCTTTATCAACCTTGGTAATCGCAACGACCAATGGAACATTGCCGGCACGCGCATGTGCAATCGCTTCTTTGGTTTGCGGCATCACGCCGTCATCGGCCGCAACCACCAAAATCACAATATCAGTCGCTTTTGCACCACGCGCACGCATCGCAGTAAACGCCTCATGACCTGGCGTATCCAAGAAAGTAATCATGCCGCGCGGCGTATTAACATGATATGCACCAATGTGCTGTGTAATACCGCCCGCCTCACCTGATGCGACACGACTACGACGAATGTAATCCAAAAGGGAAGTCTTACCATGATCGACGTGCCCCATCACGGTCACAACGGGTGCGCGTGGCTCTAATACCGCATCTTTGTGCTCTTCACTGTCATCCAAATAAGCATCAGGGTCATCCAACATGGCGGCCTTGGCAACGTGACCCATTTCCTCCACCACGATCATCGCGGTTTCTTGATCCAACACTTGGTTGATAGTGACCATTGAACCCATTTTCATCAGGACTTTAATAATTTCAGATGCCTTAATCGACATTTTTTGCGCTAACTCCGCAACCGTTATCGTCTCTGGCACGGCCACTTCATGCACCACGGGTTCAGTAGGCAACGAGAATGCATGCGCCGCTTCTACAGGTGCATGTTTACTATGTTTATCGTGACGAGGTGCACGTACCGGCGTTGACCACGCACCGGTTTTTTCTCCCGGTTTAACGGGCGCACGTTTTTTGTGTCCTTTGTCATCCCAAGGACTTGCGGCAGCCTTCACTTCCGGCTTGGGCTTTTTGCTTGGACGTATCACTTTGTCACCAGGCTTGGGCGTAGGCTTATGTAATGTACCTTCAGCCAAATTGGCTACCACTGGTTCGACTGCTGGTGTGGCAACAGGTGCGGCCACTTCTGCCTTAACTACTACAGGCACAACAGGCTCAACGACCGCTGGCGTGGCTTTACGCTTGCTGCGTGCTTGCTTAGCTTGAATTTCTGCCGCCTGACGCGCTGCCAACTCGGATTGCGCAGAGGCTTCTTGTTCACGCGCAGAAAGTTCTTGCTGATTGATGACAGGCGCATCGACTACTTTAACGGGAGCAGGGGCAGCCACAGCAACCTTTACTTCAACAGGCTCGGCAACCGCTTCGCTACTGCCTGCTGGCGCAACCACACGACGTTTGCGCACTTCTACTTGAATAGTGCGTGCGCGACCCGTGCTATCCGCTTTTTTAATTTCGGTCGTCTCACGGCGCATCAGCGTAATTTTTTTAGCGGGCTTATCTTCGCCATGCGCTTGACGCAAATGCGCAAGCAGTTGCGCCTTGTCTTTTTCGGTGAGTGAGTCTGTTTCCTGCTCTTTGCTCACGCCTGACGCTTTCAACTGCTCAAGCAGCAATGCGACTGGCAATCCCAGTTCAGTTGCAAACTGCGCTACGTTCAATTTTCCCATTACTATCCTTTAGAGCTTGTCCGTGAACAATTCAACTTATGCAAACCCAACTCAAGCAAACCAAGGCGCGCGTGCCGTCATGATCAATGTATTGGCGCGTTCGCTATCCATACCGGAAAGCTCAACCAGCTCATCCACAGCCAAGTCAGCCAAGTCGTCTTGGGTTGTGATGCCCTTACCCGCCAAGGTACGCGCAGTTTGCTCATCCATACCTTCAAGCTTGAGTAAATCTTCAATACCATGCTCAACTTTTTCTTCACTAACAATCGCTGCTGTCAACAATGCGTTGCGTGCGCGACTGCGCAATTCTTCAACGGTCGCTTCGTCAAAAGATTCAATCTCCAGCATTTCTTCCAGCGGCACGTAAGCAACTTCTTCCAGCGTGTTAAAACCTTCTTGAACCAAAATATCAGCGACTTCTTCATCCACATCCAATTTTTGGATGAACATAAACCGAGTTTTGGAGAATTCTTCTTCGTGTTTTTCGCTGGACTGATTCACCGTCATGATGTTCAGCTCCCAGCCCGTCAATTCACTAGCCAGACGCACGTTCTGACCGCCACGACCAATCGCTTGCGCCAGATTTTCTTCTTCAACCACTACATCCATGCTGTGCTTTTCTTCGTCAACCACAATGCTGCTTACTTCAGCGGGTGCGAGAGCATTAATGACATAAGTGGCGGGATCACTCGCCCACAAAATAATATCGACACGCTCACCCGCCAACTCGTTGGTTACTCCTTGCACGCGCGAACCACGCATGCCAACGCACGTTCCAATCGGATCAACACGCGGATCATGCGACACCACGGCGATTTTAGCGCGTGAGCCAGGATCGCGTGCAGCGCTGACAATCTCCAATAATTTCTCTTCGATCTCTGGCACTTCTAACTCAAATAACTTGACCAACAATTCATTCGCAGTGCGCGACAAAATCACTTGTGGGCCACGCGCGTTACGATCCACACGCAACAAATGTGCTTTAACACGATCACCGACGCGCAAATTTTCTTTAGCAATCATTTGGTCGCGGGGCAACAGTGCTTCGATTTTACCAAACTCAATCATCGCATTGCCACGTTCAAGACGTTTCACCGTACCCGATACCAAACTATCTTCACGCTCCATAAAGTCAGCCAATACTTGCTCACGTTCAGCATCGCGTATCTTTTGAAAAATGACTTGCTTCGCAGCCTGTGCACCAATGCGCCCGAAATCAATGGACTCCAGAGGTTCCTCAATAAATTCGCCTAGTTTAATGTCAGGATTGCGCTTTTTAGCCTCCTCCAACTTAATATGCAGATCGGGCGTTTCAAACGTTTCATCGTCCATCACTTCCCAGCAACGGAAGGATTCATACTTGCCAGTATTGCGATCAATTTCCACGCGCACATCGACTTCATCAGCAAATTGCTTCTTGGTGGCAGAAGCCAAAGCGAACTCCAACGACTCGAATACGATTTCTTTATCGACGTTTTTTTCACGTGACAGCGCATCGACCAACAACAAAATTTCACGACTCATACTATTTCTCCGCCAACAAAACTATTAAAAAATCGGTGCTAAACGCGCCTTATCCAAATTTGACAGCTCTATTGCAACCACACTACCTTCAACATCCAACTGCAAAATTCCATCGCTTACGCCACTAATCACACCTACAAAATTTTTACGACCATCCTTCGGCATACGCAATTTAATCTGCGCTCGCTCACCGTTAAACCTTTCAAAGTCGGCGACTTTCTTTAACGCTCTATCCAAACCTGGCGAAGAAATTTCCAGCCTATCGTAATCAATATTCTCAACCAAAAATAACCGAGTCAGCTGATTACTCACCACTTGGCAATCATCTACTGAGATGCCTTCAGGCTTATCAATAAACACCCGCAATAACCCTCGACCTGAGCGTTCGACATCCACCAACTCATAGCCCAAGCCATTTACCGTCGTCTCAACCAGCTTCACTACATCCATATTTTTGATCCACAAATAAAAAACGGGCTCGAAGCCCATCACAAAACGCGGCGCATTGTAGCAAAACTCACTCACAAAGGGAATGAGATTCGCAAAGCAATACTAACAATTAGAATTAAACGGAAGTTGCGGGACGGCCAAACACTAATGGTTGTTAAAGTACAACGCTATCCGCCACATTACCTAGGAAGCTAGTGTAGTGCGCCATTCTGTTTGGAACTTAAGCGACTGTTGGCGCGAATGACCTTTTGCAAGATGTCGCGCGCACTGGCAGTCCAGATAAACGGCTTGGGTTTGCTGTTGTGATGTGCGACGTATTCATCAATGGCCGAAACCAATTCCGGCACGCTGCGGAATACTCCGCGACGCAGGCGATTTTCCGAGATGTCGCGGAAGAACCGTTCCACCATATTCAGCCACGACGCCGAAGTGGGCGTGAAGTGCATATTGAAGCGCGGATGTTTCTCCAGCCACTCTTGCACGTTGGGATGCTTGTGCGTGGCATAGTTGTCTGCGATCAGGTGCAGCGTTTTATCCTTGGGTGTTTCGCGGTCAATTTTCTTCAGAAACTTTAGCCATTCGTCATGGCGGTGGCGCTGCTGGCACTGGGCGATGACTTTCCCATCGAGCACGTTGAGCGCGGCAAATAGCGTGGTGGTGCCGTTGCGTTTGTAGTCATGCGTCATCGTTGCCGCACGCCCCTTCTTCAAAGGGAGTCCGAGCTGTGTGCGGTCGAGTGCCTGAACCTGGCTTTTCTCGTCGCAACAGAGCACCAAGGCATGTTCTGGCGGACCCAAATACAAACCCACCCCATCCTCCCACTTCTCGACGAACTTCGGATCACGCGAAACTGTGAAAGTCTCGATCAAGTGCGGCTTCAGCCCGTGCGCCTGCCATATCCTGCGCACGGTCGTGGTGCCAACATCAGCTGTCTTGGCCATCGTGCGCGTACTCCAGTGGGGGGCGTTGTCGGGCAAGGTTTGCGTGGTTAAGCGCACCAGCTCTTGCGCGTCAACCGTGGGCTTGCGCCCACCGCGCGGCAAGTCCTGTTCGATCCCGGCCAAACCGTCGCGGGCGTAGCGTTCGCGCCAGCGTCCCACTTGAACACGCCCAACATCCAACTCTTCGGCAATCTGCGTGTTGTCGTAACCGGATGATGCCAACAAAACAATCTTGGCTCGACGCGCCAATCTCACGCTCGTGGTGTTCGAGCGCGACAGCTTGGTCAATTCCTTTTTCTGTTCCAAAGTCAGCACGATTGTCGGGGCTACTCGCATTGTGATTCTCCTGTCTCAATAACCGAAATATGAGACAGGCTCCATGATTATTAGTTCTGTTAATTACGGAGCACTACACTAGAACGTCAATTCCGGCATGAAATCGCAACACGCTTGCGACTGCTAGAAATTACTCTCTTGATGATCGACTACTTCCAAGTCGAATTGGATTGAAAATACCCAATCAATGCTTCTCTCTCAGCATCTGTTGGCGGCCGTTTGTTGCTGCCACGGACATAGCTTTCCATGCGAGCTACGACGCTAGGCCATGCAGCCGGAGGATGTTGGCCAGGATCAGGCAAGGCATGGCATTGTGAACACACTCTTCTCGCCTCACTAAAGCCTAGTGAGTGACGTAATTTTTCTTGTGCGACACGTGGATCAACTTTGTCGCCGCAGCCTGATAGCAATACTGTTAAACCAATTAGCGCGAATATTTTTTTCATTACCTAATTTCCTCAAAAAATGTCTTGGTATTTTACTGTGATTGGATAACGCCAATCCTTACCATAGCTGCGTTCAGTGATGCGCACACCCACCGCAGATTGGCGACGTTTATATTCACTGATATGAATGAGGTGCACGACTCTGCGCACATCCGCTTCAGAAAATCCACGCGCGATAATGTCTGTGATCGCGAGGTTTTGTTCGACATAACAGGCCATGATGGCATCCAACACATCATATGGCGGCAAGTTATCTTGATCAGTTTGATCAGCCCGCAATTCGGCACTAGGCGGACGTGTAATGATACGTTTCGGTATCACATACCCTAAAGTATTGCGATAACGCGCCAATCGATATACCAACGTTTTACTGACATCCTTTAACACCGCAAAGCCACCCGCCATGTCGCCATACAAGGTGGCGTAACCGACAGTCATTTCAGATTTATTGCCCGTCGTCAAAACCAACGCACCTAATTTATTCGACAACGCCATGAGTAACGTACCGCGTATTCTTGCTTGCAAATTTTCTTCGGTGGTATCGACAGCACGACCCGCGAAGGGTTCACTCAGCACTGAAACAAAACTCTCAAAGGTTGACTGAATAGCGAGTTCATCATAGCGCACACCTAAAATTCTTATCATTTCACGCGAATCATCCAAACTGATTTGCGCCGTGTAAGGAGACGGCATCATTACCGCGTGAACTTTATCTGCACCCAGTGCATCAACAGCAACCGCCAATGTCAGTGCCGAATCAATGCCGCCCGACAAGCCTAGCAGCACGCCCGGAAAACGATTTTTAGTGATGTAGTCGCGAACCCCCAAACACAAAGCTTGGTAGATCGCGGCCTCTTCACTCAAATCGGCAACTTTTTTTCCACTGAGTTGCAAATCATCTTGGATGTCTAGCAGTAATAACTCTTCTTGAAAACGTTGGGCTTGCGCAACTAATTGCCCTTGGGCATTCATGGCAAACGAACCGCCATCAAAAACCAACTCATCCTGACCACCCACCATATTGGCGTACACCACTGGAATGCCCGTTTCGACTATCCTCGCTTTTACAGCCTGATAACGAGCCGCTTGTTTGCCCAAAGCAAAGGGGGAGGCGTTCAAAGCCAACAACACTTGCGCACCTGCATCTTTAGCCTGGCGCGCAGATTCTGGCTGCCAAACATCCGCACAGATATTCAAGGCAAAAGTAATCGCCCCAATTTTGAACACACAAGGCTCAACTCCATGCTCAAAATAACGCTCTTCGTCGAAAACAGAATAATTCGGCAGCTCATGTTTGAGATACGTTGCAATGATTTTTCCAACTTGCAACACTGAAGCTGCGTTGTAGCGTTTGCCATTTAACTCATGTGGATGCCCCACCACCACAGTGATGCCAGAAATTTTCTCCGCAAGATTAAGTAACGCTTGTGCGCAAGCTAAATAAAAACCATTCCGCAACAACAAATCTTCAGGCGGATAACCACACAGTGCCAATTCGGGAGTGAGTAACAGCTGCACACCTTGTAGCTTGGCCTGTTCAACTTCGCCTAGTATTTTGGCGACATTGCCAGCCAAGTCGCCCACTGTGCAATTAATTTGTGCAATCGCTAGCTTCATTTATACCTAAAAACGCTGAAAAATACATCTTGCCATTGAAATATTACCCAGTTGCCGCAATAAAAACGGGCTATTGATAGCCCGTTTTATTTTATTAAGCCACTTACAGCGTGTACCTAAATTGGGGGCGCATCTTCAACTGGAACTGGAACGACAACAGGTGCTGGTGTCTCAACCTCCTCCACCTCAACAACCACTGGAGCAACCACGATAGGCGGTGCTTGGAAGTAATAATTTAATCCAAATGTGAGAGTTTTATTCTGGATTTTTGTATTTACATTGCCACCACCAAAACCATCCGCTTTATATTCGCCCAATAAGCTCAACTGTGGATTAATTTTGTACTCCAAACCAAATCCAGCATTCAAGCTATTTTGTGCCACTGCGCCGAGATCTTTCGTCCCCGTGCTGTAACCATATCCCAACATGGTATAAGGCATCCAAGAGCCTAAAGGCAAGCCCACCTTAGCATTCAGCCCTACCGAACGGCTGCCATACGTAACGCCATTATCATGTTTATCCGAAGGGTTCGAGTCGAAATATCCTCCCACACTGAACACCAATGTTTTCGACTCAAAAATATAACCTCCTTGCAAGTAAGCACCTTGCAAAAGGTATGCAACCGTTCCCTTATTGGACGCGTTAACCGCACCACTCGCACTGGAATAATTAATGCCCACTTTACCACCCAAGTAAGCACCATTGACATACTCGCCAGCGCGCACGTTACTCAGGCCGAGTAGCAAGACCGCCCATGCAACAAGTACAATAATCTTCTTCACAAGCTCTCCTTACGACAAGCAATAAATTCAAACCTTGCATTGCTCCCATATTTCTAATTATTTTTTAGATGATTTTACCCGAACATTCTGGTTTGGCGTATGGCAATTACATCAACCCGGCTACAACGATCTATCCTGAACCAAATTCTCATTCATTTCCACCGCTTCGATTTTTGCAAAGTGGTCGCTAATCTTTCGGCTGGAAATCTCCACTTGACCCGCTTCCTCATTGGCTTTGCGGATATTATCAGCAAGCCGCTTCATGCGCTCATCAAAACGTTTGAAGTCAACGCTTAGCTTACCTAACTCGCTTTGAATTATATGGACTTGTTCGCGCATTTGTACATCTTTCATAACAGCACGGGCAGTGTTCAACACAGCCATCAGGGTGGTGGGGGATACGATCCAGACATGTTGATGCATCGCGAATTCGACCAAGTCGGAGTGATACGCATGTATTTCGGCAAATACCGCCTCAGCGGGTACGAACATCACTGCGCCATCCGAAGTTTCATTGCGGATTAAATACTTGGAGCTAATGTCGTCGATATGTTTTTTGATGTCGGCTTTGAATTGGCGGCGCGCCACCAACCGATCTGACTCCGCTAAATCTGACTGCAACATGCGGTGATAGTTTTCCAAGGGAAACTTGGCATCTACTGGGACTTTTCCCGTTGGCTCCGGCAATATCAGCAAACAATCCACGCGATTTCCATTAGAAAGCTTTTCCTGAAAAGCATACGCATCGGGCGGCAGGATGTTTCGCACCAAACCTTCCAATTGCACCTCACCGAAAGCACCTCGTGAACGCTTATCGCCCAACAGGTTTTGCAAGCTCACCATATTGGTGGTTAAGCCATCGATTTTTTTCTGTGCTTCATCTATGGTGGCGAGGCGCGTCATCACATTGGTAAAGGTCTCGTTGGTTTTTTTGAAACCTTCGTCAAGACGTTCGGCAACCTTGCCAGAAATTTGCTCCAACCTAGAGTCGGTACTTTTGGTTAAACCTTCAATGGTCAGCGTCAACACCTCGGTGCTGCGCTTCATGGTTGATTGAATCACCTCTTGATCTGCCCTGCCCTGCTCCGCCAAAGTTTGCAAAGTTTTGCCTATCACTTCGACGCGCATGGCTTCTTGTTTGGCTTGCAGCTCGGATGACAATCCGGCCAGTTGCTTCAATATATCTTCACGGGTGTTGGATAATCCATCGCGTTGCGCAAGCTGCAAACTCTGCATTGCATCACGAGTTTGCGCAAGCTCAAGTGCGACGCGCTCACGCAAACGCTCCGAACTATCTATTGTTGCTTGGGTAATTCGGTCACCTTGTCTGATTAAGCCGTCATGCAAATCACCCAACATCAGGCGGTGCTTTTCTTCTAAGGCACGCTCTAATGCATTAGTCTGTCCAACTTGCATACCATTCAATGCGATCACTCTAAAAAGCAGCCAGAGCGAGATGCACAGTAGCACCACGAGCAAAACAACAACAATTAGCAGTAGTGTCTCAGACATAAACTTGGGCCATAAAAAACGCCGCCCAGTATAGCATTGGGCGGCGTTGTGTTACTCGGTGACAGCGGGGATTACAGTCCGCGAACCTGACGCTTACGTTCGTTTTCAGTCAAATAGCGTTTACGCACACGAATCGATAACGGCGTAATCTCGACCAACTCATCATCGTCGATGAATTCGACAGCCGACTCCAAGGTCAGGCGAACTGGCGGGGTCAAACGCACCGCTTCATCGGTGCCAGAAGCGCGCACGTTGGTTAATTGCTTGCCCTTGATCGGATTAACAATTAGATCGTTATCACGACTATGGATACCGATGATCATGCCTTCGTACAATTTGTCGCCCGGAACCACAATCATGCGACCGCGATCTTCTAATTTCCATAATGCATATGCCACCGCATCGCCTTGTTCGGCGGAAATCAACACGCCGTTACGGCGGCCAGGCATATCGGCTTTAACGGGCGCATAGTCATCAAACACATGCGCCATGATGCCGGTACCGCGTGTCAACGTCATAAATTCAGACTGGAAGCCAATCAGACCACGCGCTGGAATACGGTATTCCAAACGCACGCGACCATGACCATCCGGCTGCATGTCTTGCAAATCACCGCGACGGCGACCCAGCTCCTCCATGATAGCACCTTGATTGGCATCCTCCACGTCAACGGTTAGCACTTCAAATGGCTCGCATTTCTCGCCGTTGATTTCGCGGTACACCACACGCGGCTTGCCCACTCCCATTTCAAAGCCTTCACGGCGCATGTTTTCCAACAGGATAGTCAGGTGTAATTCGCCGCGCCCCGCCAACAAAAACACGTCGGTGTTGTCAGTCTCTTCGACGCGCAACGCCACGTTAACCAACAACTCTTTAGTCAAGCGGTCACGTATCTGGCGGCTGGTGATGAACTTGCCTTCTTGTCCGCACAGTGGCGAAGTGTTCACCATCAGATTCATGGTCAGTGTCGGCTCATCGACCTTGGGCAAAGGCAATGCTTCCGGCTTGTTGATGTCGGCAATGGTCACACCGATACCGATCTCTTCAATACCGTTGATCAACACGATGTCGCCTGCCTTTGCTTCGTCCATCAAATAGCGATCCACACCCTGAAAACCCAATACCTGATTGATACGACCGCGCTTAGAGGATTTATCGCCATTCATCACCATCACGTCCTGACCGGGCTTGATGCGGCCACGCAACACGCGACCCACACCGATACGACCGACGAAGCTGGAATATTCCAAGGCTGATATCTGCAATTGCAGCGGCTCGTCCATCGCTGCAGCGGAAGGAGCGGGAACACTCTTCAATACCGTGTCAAACAAAGGGCGCATATCCGGACTAGGTTTATCCAGATCCAAAGTCGCATAACCGTTCAAGGCGGAGGCGTAAACAACAGGGAAGTCCAACTGTTCTTCACTTGCTCCCAGCTTGTCGAACAAGTCGAAAGTCTGATCGATCACCCAATCACAGCGTGCGCCTGGACGATCCACTTTGTTGATGACAACAATGGGGCGAAGACCCAAAGCCAACGCCTTTTTGGTCACAAAACGTGTCTGCGGCATCGGTCCTTCAACCGCATCCACCAACAGCAACACGCCGTCCACCATACCCAACACGCGCTCCACTTCTCCGCCAAAGTCGGCATGACCCGGTGTGTCAACGATATTGATGTGCACACCTTCGTAATCCACCGCACAATTCTTCGCCAAAATGGTAATGCCTCGCTCTTTTTCCAAATCATTGTTATCCATCACACGCTCAGCAACGTGTTGGTGAGCGGAAAATGAACCTGCCTGAGTAAGCAACTTATCAACCATGGTGGTCTTACCATGGTCAACGTGGGCGATAATGGCGATATTACGGAGTGCGCGAGACATGAGGACTACCTGCTAAATTCAAAGGGCGCGCATTCTAACACAGGTGTCATCACTAACGACTTGATGCTGTTAATATACCCTATAATGGTTTCATTTCAGGAATAGCAACATGAAGCTCGGATTAGACAATCCCTGCCCCTGTGGCAGCGGAAGAAATTATAAACATTGCTGCAAAAAAAATAAAATCAGAAATAGTTCTAAGCAATCTAGTTCTACCTTGAGCAAATCCGCCACCGCCCCAATCGCTACTGCGAACCGAACCCCTGATTTTAATTCAATGCTCACTCTTTTCAACTCTAGACGCTATGCAGAGTTGGAAAGCCAGGTAAAAACCCTACTTGAGACCAATCCCGATGAGCCTTTTGCGTGGCAGTTACTGGGAGGGGCACTGCAAATGCAGGGTAAAAATGCGTTGTATGCGTTTAAAAAAGTATCTGAGTTGTCACCAAATGATGCTGCTGCTCATTTTAATTTAGGGGTGGCCTACAAAAGTGAAGGGCAATTTGAGCATGCTATAACCAGCTATCGTCGAGCATTAGTGCTAAAGCCTGATTATGTTGAAGCACTAAATAATTTAAACAACGTTTTAACAACGCTCGAAAAGCAGAATATTCGTGGAAACTTACCTTTACTTAACGAATTTAATCAGCTCATTTCGCTTTTTAATGAAGGACAATATGTTGAAGTTGAAAAACAAGTTCGACTTGTCATTAACCAATCCCCTGAGTCAGGAGTTGCCTGGAAATTGTTAGGTAATTGTTTGCACAGGCAAGGGAAAACTCAAGATGCATTAGCATCCTTAATAAAGGCGACAAAGCTATTACACAATGATTCGGAAGCCTATTTCAATTTAGGTATTGCTCAAGCTAGCTTAGGGCAACACATTCATTCAGCTGAAAGTTACCGCAAGGCAATTTCTATCCAACCTAATTCAGCAAAAGCATACAATAATCTAGGTACAACATTATTGAACCTAGGACAAGTAGAAAATGCCATTGAAAGTTACCAGAAGGCAATCGCTATCAGCCCAGATTATAGTCGAGCGCACAGTAATTTTCTTTTTGCCCTGAATCACCACGACAATATCAATGCCCAAGCATTGTTTGCAGAACACCTTTTTTTTGCTGAACAGTTTGAGCAGCCTCTCAAAGCCAATTGGTCGAAGCATAAAAACTCGAAAGAGCCCAAACGATGCTTACAGATTGGTTTTGTGTCTGCTGAACTATGTAGTCATGCGGTCACCTCTTTTCTTGAATCAGTATTGGCTAACTTGGGGAAATATCCGGGATTGTCACTTCATGCGTATTACAACAATATGATCGAGGACGATGTTACGCGACGAATGAAATTACATTTCAAATATTGGCACTCAGTCGCAAATCTATCTGACGATGAACTCGCGAATAAAATTCGTTTAGATAGCATTGATATTTTGTATGATTTATCGGGTCATATGACCAATAATCGCATACTCACCTTTGCCAGAAAGCCGTCTCCACTTCAAATAAGTTGGATAGCTTATCCTTGCACCACCGGATTAAATTCAATGGATTATTATCAAGCGGATCGCTTTCTATTTCCCGATAATCGATTTAATTCCATATTCACAGAGAAAATTGTACGTTTGAATGCAAGCTCGGCATTTCTACCGATCAAGGATGCACCACCAGTCAACGACTTGCCTGCGTTAACTAATGGATATATTACCTTTGGTAGCTTTAACCGGATCTGCAAAATAAATAAACCGGTTGTTACATTATGGGCGAAACTCATGCGAGCTTTACCCAATTCAAAAATGCTGCTAGGGGCAATGCCAAAAGATGAGCAATACCATATTTTGCTTGAATGGTTTGCTCAAAATGGCATCGAGAAAAACCGGCTTACTTTTCACCCCAATGGCAATACTCATTATTACTTAAGCCTGCATCACCAAGTAGATATCTGTCTGGATACCTTTCCGTATAACGGTGAGACCACAACTTGCAATGCATTATGGATGGGGGTACCCACCCTAACTCTTTCTCAACAGACATTTGCGAGTTGGGTAGGGACTTCAATTCTTGGTCATTTTAATTTGCAATCGTTTGCTGCCCATAACGAAACTGACTTCTTGGAGAAAGGTCTACTTATGGCAAATAACCTTATTGAGTTATCAAAAATTCGGGCTGGGTTACGAGAACGATTCGCAACATCAGCAAAATGTCAGCCACAGCTGGTTGCCGCAAGTATGGAGCGAGCACTTCGAACTATGTGGCAAAGGTGGTGCGCAGGCTTAGCCGCAGAGTCTTTCGATGTAGATTAACTTGTTTACGCCAACCAGATAAACGTCCCCATTCTGCCCGTCACCCCATCACGACGATATGAAAAAAATCTTCTTGCATCTTCATAGGTGCAGTAATCGCCGCCGTATATTCGTGTGATGCCCAACTCGTTAAGCCTTAAGCTGGCCAGCGCATAAATATCAGCCAGCCATTTACCATTTTGACCTGCAACGAATGCTTCTTCCGCCTGTAAATCAGCATCAATAAATACGTCGCGAACTTCTGCACCGACTTCAAAAGCATCTTGACTAATCGCCGGACCTAACCATGCCATTAAATTTTTCGCGGGAACTTTCATGGCTTGCACGGCGGCTTCTATCACACCTGAGGCTAGCCCTTTCCAACCGGCGTGAACTGCGCCGACTACTGTGCCTTGTTGGTCGCATAACAACACCGGCAAACAATCCGCCGTCATCACCACACACACCGCCGAACGGTGTGTAGCAATGCACGCATCGGCTTGTGGCAAGCAACTCGCGTTATCTGCATTCGCTACCACAATGCCGTGTACTTGTTCTAACCAAATCGGTTCGCTTGGCATCAACGTGTTGAGCAGCATTCGATTGCGCGCGACATCCAACGGTGCATCGGCAACATGGCTACCGAGATTGAGACTGTCATATGGCGTGCGGCTCAAGCCGCCTATTCGCGTGGTCTGCAAGGCACGTACATTGGGCGGTGCAGGCCAATGGGGAATAATCAAATGGTCATGCAGGCTCATCAGAGATTGCCTTAATGTCGCGTAGGAGTTGCTGCATATCTTGCGGCATCGCTACATGCCACTCCATCAATTCACCACTGATCGGGTGACTGAGTGCCAAACGAGTAGCGTGTAAAGCTTGGCGCGGAAAGCTATTCAGTAATGTGCGTAGCTGTGGCACGCATTTTTGCGCGCCTTTGATGTAGATACTGTCGCCGACTAGGGGAAATTTGAGATGAGATAAATGCACGCGAATTTGATGCGTGCGTCCCGTTTCCAATCGGCAGCGCAGCAGTGTGCAGCTGGGAAACTTCATCTCAACCTGGTAATGCGTCACCGCAGGTTTGCCATCCTCCACCACCGCCATTTTCACGCGCTGGCTGGGATGCCGCCCTATCGGCAAATCAACCATACCGCCGTGTGCAAGTTCACCATGTACCAGCGCCAAGTATTCGCGTTTCACACTGCGTTCTTCTAACTGGCGCACCAGCGCGGTTTGGGCAACGAGTGTTTTCGCCACCACCATCAGGCCGCTAGTGTCTTTGTCCAGCCGATGCACAATGCCAGCGCGCGGCACATCCGCCAACTGTAGAGAATAATGCAGTAAAGCGTTAAGCAGCGTGCCTTCCCAGTTACCACTGCCCGGATGAACCACCAAGCCGACAGGCTTATTAATCACCATCAAGGCATCGTCTTCATAAACAATATCCAAGGCGATGTCTTCCGCCAGATACGGTTGCTCAGAGGAATGCAACTGTGGCCACACCTCCAAAGTTTCGCCGCCCCAGACTTTTTGTTTGGCAATCGGAAACTCGCCATCCAGCTTAACTTGCTGCTGCATAATCCACTCTTGCAAACGACTGCGCGAGTATTCCGGTAACAGCTTTGCAAGGGCTTGGTCGAGCCGCAAGCCGGCATATTTGTCAGGAACGACGAAATGCAATGTTTCCAATTCAGTGCTTTCCGCGAGAAGGTCAACTTCGTCCATTACTTCTTGGGCGTTGAGTGGCTTGGCTTTGCTATAATCGCGCATATTTTTTTCGGATTCAGTCATGCGCCATAGTTTAGCCTTATTCTTACTACTTACGTTAGTTGCATGCGGCACGAATGGAACAAAGACAATCGGCAGCACAGCTGCAGAAAAGGCTGCCGTTGAAGCCAAAGCCTCGGTCGAAGATTTGTACAAAGAGGCGCAAAAAAGCCTGGATGACGGCAGTTATGACGAAGCCGTGAGATCTTTTGAATCGTTACAATCTCACTACCCGTATGGTCGTTACGCACAGCAAGCGCAACTGGAGATTGCTTATGCTTATTACAAAAAAAATGAAGTCGATGCCTCGATTTCGGCGGCTGAACGCTTCATCAAACAGTACCCCAATAATCCGCATGTTGACTACGCCTATTACTTAAAAGGCTTGGCGCGCTTTAATGGTGATAACGATATGTTTAGCTCGATTAGCGGTGAAGACCCTACCGAGCGCGACCCGAAAGCCGCACAAGATTCATTTGTCGCATTCAAAGATTTAATTGCGCGCTTCCCAAAAAGTAAATATGCGCCCGACGCAATTTTACGAATGCAATATCTGGTAAATGCGCTCGCAAAATATGAAGTGCATGTAGCAAGCTATTACTTGCGCCGTGGTGCTCACATCGCGGCAGTAAATCGCGCCAAAGAAGTGCTGACGCTTTATCCCAACACGCTTTCTACACGCGATGCGCTCGTGATCATGGTGAAGGGGTATGGCGCAATGGGTTTGATAAATCTGCGGGATGATGCACAGCGCGTTCTGGATAAAAATTTTCCACCAGTCTCCAATGAAATAAAAAATAAGTTGCCGTGAATCCGCTTCCCACCATGAATTTTTGCAGCCTGTGCGGCGCAGCTGTCACGCAAAAAATCCCGCCTGATGACAATCGCACGCGCCATGTTTGCACCGCATGCGGCGAAATTCATTACCAAAATCCCAAGCTGATTGTCGGCTCGATACCGGTATGGGAAGATAAAGTTTTGCTGTGTCGCCGCGCCATCGAGCCACGCTATGGCTTGTGGACACTGCCCGCTGGCTTTATGGAAAACAGCGAAACCACACCTGAAGCCGCCGCACGCGAAACTTTGGAGGAAGCCAACGCGCAAGTGGACATTGTTGAATTGTATTCAATGTACAACCTGCCTTACATTAACCAAGTGCATCTATTGTTCCGCGCCAAATTGCTCAATCTTGATTTCTCACCCGGCATAGAAAGCCTTGAAGTGGCATTGTTCAGTGAACAAGATATTCCGTGGGACACCCTCGCATTTCGCCCCGTAAAATTCACCTTACAACATTATTTTGCGGATCGTAAAACAGGAAAATTCAAGTTTCACACCGGGGATTTAACCCCGCCCGAACGTCGTCTCAGCTAACCCGCTTCACTTATATATAAAACTCTCGGCAGTCATACAAACATGAATCGTACTCACATTTTTTTACTCCTCGCCGCCCTACTCTTTACTGGTTGTGCAGGTGCACGCAATCCAGCCGACCCGCTCGAACCAGTCAATCGCAGCATTTACAAATTCAACAACAGCATTGATAAAGCTATAGTTAAACCCGTCGCGCAAGGCTATAGCAAAATAATGCCCCCCATCGGCAAAATGATGGTGTCGAATTTCTTTTCAAATTTGGATGATGTGGTTGTCACCACCAACGATATTTTGCAACTGAAACTCCTTCAGGCCGCATCGGATGGCACGCGCTTCCTAGTCAATTCAACCATCGGCATATATGGGCTTATTGATATCGCCTCAATTGGGCCGCTCAAAAAGCACAATGAAGATTTCGGGCAAACGCTTGGCAAATGGGGCGTAGGCAGTGGGGCATACCTCATGCTGCCTATCCTTGGTCCTAGCAGTGTGCGCGATGGAATTGGTCGCTATGTCGACACTTTTCCCAGTCCCACCACACAAATTCAAGACATGCAAACACGCAATCAAATTTACATCGGCGAAGGAATCAATCACCGCGCTGAGTTGCTCAATCAAGAAAAGGTATTGGATGAGGCAATGCTAGATCCATATGAATTTATCCGTGACTCGTACCTTCAACGTCGTATCAACCAAGTCTATGACGGCAACCCACCGCGCGTGAGGTATGACGAAGAAGCCGATAGCGAACCCACTCCTGTTGCTTCTTCCAGCCCTGTTGCTGTGCAGCCTATTACTACTCCCTAAAATAAATAAAAAGAGCCTGCATCAGCAGGCTCTTTCTCGTAACTTGCTATTGACGCGCTGCGCGCAACGCCGCAATCCGTTCATCTAACGGTGGATGGGTCATAAACAATTTACCCATCGCGCTGCCGCCGGAAATTCCCGAAGCTGCCATTTGTTTGGGCAGCGAGGCTTGTTCATGATTTATTTTCAACCGCTCCAATGCGGCGATCATTTTTTCACGACCGGCCAATGATGCCCCGCCTGCATCGGCACGGAATTCACGATGACGCGAGAACCACATGACAATGATGCTGGCCAATATGCCTAGCACCATTTGCGCGGCTATTTCAGTGACAAAAGCACCAATTCCCGGGCCATTACGGCCGTCATTTTTTAACAATACGCGATCGACAAAATGACCAATGATCTTGGAGAAGAAAATAACGAAAGTGTTGACCACGCCTTGTATCAGCGTGAGGGTTACCATATCGCCATTCGCCACGTGGCTAATCTCATGTGCGAGTACCGCTTCGGCTTCGTCTTTGCTCATGCTATCCAACAAGCCGCGACTCACCGCCACCAGAGCGTTGTTGCGATTCCAGCCTGTGGCAAATGCGTTCACATCGGGGGCTTCGTAAATTGCCACTTCGGGCATACCGATACCCGCTGATAAGGCTTGGCGTTTGACGGTATCTACCAGCCAACGCTCGGTTGGGTCAGCTGGATTCTCAATCACTTGCGCACCCACCATGCGTTTGGCCGACCACTTGGACATGAACAGCGAAATAATCGAGCCCGCGAAACCAATCACCATGGACATCACCAGAAGGTTGCTAAAGTTTATGCTGCCGCTTTCGTTCAACATGCGATCTACGCCGAGCAGACGCAGCGTCACGTTGATGACCAACATCACCGCAAGGTTGGTCACGATAAACAAGAAAATTCGTTTCATACTTTTATCTCCAAATATCTAAACAAGCGGCGCACAGTTTACCACTGACATTTCCGCGTTTTGGCAAGATGGGGTTCATCACTCACGATTTCAAGTGCTGCGGCTACAGTGCTAAAATGCGCGCTCACTTTGATAGCGTAGTACTTATACCTCATGCAAGAATTACTCAATCACCCCGCTGTACAAGCTGGCTTTGCGCCGTTTTTAATTGCGTTGATTATCAGCGAATTATTTCTGCGCATCCGCTTGAGCGGACTGGCAATCATCGTCGGGTTTGCTGTGACTGTTTATCTTGTTAGCGATTTCGGTATTGAGCCGCTTACCGCCACGCGGAAAATTATTTGGCTGGGATTATTCAGCGCGGCATTGGGACTATTGTTTGGCTCATTCTTGTCAGCTTGGCGCAGCTGGCTGATCGTTGCATTGAGCGGTGCTGCCGCTGTTTGGACATTACAACGCATCCTTCAACAACAAGAGCTCAACATCATGCTGCAATGGGGCACAGCTTGCGCGGCTTATGTCGCGGTATTAGTTTGGGGTATGGACAAGCTATTGGAAAAAGAGGCCCTGCGTGTTTCCTGCGCGGCTACTGCGCTGGGTATTGGTACGGGCGGTGCGGCACTAATCGGCGCGTCGGCATTACTCGGTCAATTTGGTCTCGCACTGGGGTCAGCAGCAGCCGCACATTTGGCGATTAAATTCATCAGCAACCAACCGCTGCCTACCGGACGCATGTTCACTCTACCAATCGCGCTCATTGCTGGATTAACGGGCTGCCTAGCCGTACTCAGCGCACAACTGCCGTGGTACGCGTTGGCAATATTGGCAGGCATTCCAATAACTGTGTGGTTGGTACCTTTGCCTAAACAATCTGTCCGCGTACAAATTTTGTTGCTCACTTTCGTTGCATTTATTTTTGTCGCAGGTGCGTTGTATGTGACTTGGCGCGTTGCAGGCGATGTGCCGCTATAGCCACGAATAATTTTTCGGTAAGTCCTTTACATCATCACCCACGGTTGCTATGCTACCAATTCAAACACTTGTTTGATTTTAAACAACCTCAAGGAGTCATCATGCTTAAATCCATACTTGCTCTTAGTATCGCGCTTCCTTTCACCGCTTTTGCTGCCGATAGCTATACCATCGACCCTGCCCACACCTACCCGCATTTCAGCATTAGCCATTTAGGGTTTTCAACTATGCAAGGTCGCTTTGACGACACCAGCGGCAAGGTGACGTTGGATCGTGCGGCAAAATCGGGTTCGGTCGAAATCACTATCAAAACCGCATCAATCAGCACGGGTTTTGCCAAACGTGACGACCATTTGAAATCACCCGATTTTTTCAATGCGGCAGAATTTCCAACCATCAATTACAAATCCACAGCCGTGCATTTCAAGGGTGACACACCTGCCAGCGTGGATGGCAATTTGACTATCTCAGGCGTAACTAAGCCCGTGACGTTGAACATCGACGCGTTTAATTGCGGCACAAATCCAATGAGCAAAAAAGATGAATGCGGTGCAGCTGCAAGCGCGCAAATCAAGCGTTCCGACTTTGGCGTTAAATATGGCTTACCAGCAGTTGGCGATGACGTGAAACTGGTGTTTGAAATCGAAGCTATTAAAAACTGATTCGACTTCAGGCGTAAAAAAGGCAGCCAAATCAGGCTGCCTTTTTTATTAAGTACATTTTTACGTAGCAAGGTCACACTGGATTGTAGACGGCTTTATTTCTTGCTCTTTAAGAGCTGAGCGGGGTTCGATTTAGCGGACGGGCAAGTCATCTGGTTTATCCTGCAGTGGCGTAACACTGATTAGCGAATTCAGCTGGAATCTGATTGCCGATCTTTGCATGCTGCCGGGTACGATTGTAGAACACTTCAATGTATTCAAACACGACTTGTTTGGCCTGCGTGCGAGTCTCAAAGCGATAGTGATGCAAGCTTTCTGTTTTGATCGTGCCGAAGAAGCTTTCCATCGGCGAGTTGTCCCAGCAGCTTCCTTTGCGCCTCATTGAGGTTTCCATGAGGCGTAATACCCCGTGGTCTTGCCACGGGGTAGCCGAAGGGCGAGCGGAACAATTTATTGAAAAAATGCTGTCATTGAAGTCACTGCTTATCCTTCGCGAAGAACTCGTTCGACGTATACGTCTCACCTATTTTTAAGATGTTACGCTCCATTTCGGCGATGGCCAGTTCTCGTTCACGCTCACGGATACATTGCTGATCGGCTGTGAGTTTTGATGCACCGAGGCTGGCTTTGAGCTTGCCTCGCTCTTGCTGATCCATCCAGGTGCGTAGCGATTTGGTGGCAGTGTCCAACTTCTTGCCAGCTCCGATAAAAGTCAGGTGACCCACTTGATTGCTTCACGTCTGAATTCCGCTGTGAATATACGACGCGGTATGCGCTTCATGGTCTCTCCTGACAAGTTGGCAAAGTACCATCAACTTGACCGTCCATAAAATCGGGGCTCGCTCACTAGACGCGATAGACGAACCGACACCAATTCGGAGTGAATTGAGTGAGATATTCTGAATAATACATATACCCAATTTCTTGCTAATCAGCAAAATAATTTATGAGGGGCATCATTGAAACTCAACAATCGTTTATTATGCCCATGTTGAAAATAATGAAGCACCCAAGCTCATGCCTAACAGCACAATCAATCCAATATCCGGACCAATGGCAGATAAACTCAAAGGATATATCGCCAGTTTGCCGGGTATGGCCTGCCAAATAAAATTTCTTGAGAATGGCTCTATTGCTTTCCCTTATGCCAGCGGGGCTTGCTCGACTTTACTGAGCGTCAGCAGTGATGATCTGCAAAGAGATGCATCGTATTTTATCAACCTCATCCATCCGGATGATTTCACTTCATTTTTGGAAACACTCAAACAATCAGCAAACACGCTAAACACATTGCATTGGGAGGGGCGACTGGTACTTTCTGACACCGTTATAAAATGGGTTAGCCTGAGTGCTGCACCTCAGCAGAATCAAGGTAAATTAACGCACTTGGAAGGAATGCTGCTAGACATTACTGAGGATAAGCTAAAGTCCATCGAGATCAACAATGCCTTGCAGCAGTTACAAGCACTTTCCTCACATAATCAAGATGCCAGAGAGCACGAACGTTTGCGCATCTCGCATGAAATTCATAACGAAATTGGCAGCTTGCTTGCAGCAATCAAAATAGATCTATCTTGGCTGAATCAGCGTCTGCCGGTTGAAAACCCGGTACTCATCGAAAAAGAGAAGGCAATTGAAGATTTAGTGAATAAGGCAATTTCTGCTGCAAACCAACTGGCAAGCAGTTTGCGTCCGGGATTTCTTGATTGCTTTGGCATTATCGCGGCAATCGAAATCGAAGCTCATGAATTCAGCAAGCGCAGCAACATCCCTTTCACTATGATTAGTTCTCAGGAAGAGATAACGCTGCCCGAATCGCACACTATTATTTTATTCAGAATTTGTCAGGAAATTTTGAATAATATTCATAAGCATGCGAATGCCAAACTTGTTCAAATTGAAATTGTTAAAGGGATTGATCATCTTGAAATGATCATTTCGGACGACGGAACAGGATTCAGCGACGCAGAACGCAATAAGCCTTTATCTTTTGGACTTAGAAGTATCTATGAGCGAGCCGCACACCTCGGTGGTACGGTTAAAATTGCAAGCAATTTGGGTGGCGGAACGCAAATTGCCATCTTTGTCCCGCTTAAAGAAGAAACTCCGCAGCAAGCCTTGTTTGATGGCACTACATCATGATTGATATCCTCGTTGTAGATGACCATGCGCTGATCCGTAAAGGATTGAAGATGCTGCTCGAAGAGAATGCGGATTTCAAGGTAAAAGGTGAAGCAGAATCGGGTGCCCAAGCGATAAAAATTGCGCGTGAACTACATTTCGATTTGGTCTTGCTCGACATTTCATTGCCAGATAAACATGGCATGGACGTACTCAAACAACTCAAATTGGAACAACCTGCCATCAAAGTTATCGTCCTGAGTATGTATCCTGAAGAGCAGTATGGTGTTCGTGCCTTAAAAGCGGGTGCAATGGGTTACATCAACAAACAGAGTGCGCCGGAAAAACTGGTTGGTGCGGTTCAACAAGTTATTACTGGTAAAAAATATATCAGCACCGTATTAGCTGAACAACTGCTGAATAACCTGATGGGAGAGTCTCAAGAGATATTGCACCAAACTCTATCCAACAGGGAGTACCAGACTCTCTGTCATATGGCCTCAGGATATTCACTTACCGAGATTTCCGAGCTCATGGCACTGAGTCCCAAGACAGTGAGCGTTTATCGAGCCCGTATGCTGGAAAAAATGTGCTTCAAAAATAATGCCGAGGCAGTTCACTACGCCATTTCACACCATTTAGTTGAAGCCAAACACTGAAATGGGGGGGTAATCCCTCACTAATCTACAAATCTTCATCCGCCAAGATGTTCGACAATTGGGTACTAAGATTATTAGTTGCTCAATCATGAACAAACAATATACCAACCAAACTGATCTTGTCCGCGAAACTCTTAGAGTGCTTGCGTCGCGTCGATTGTCACCGACACCAGAAAATTACGCTTACATTTACGCCGAAATTAGCGGCATCCCTTCTAAAGAAACCCTTGGTCCAGAACAAGTTTTGCTCGATATTGCCAATCACTTGGCGCAGTCGCCCAAATCCGCACCTACTGGTGTCGCGTTGCAAAAAGTTATACAAAATCAAAATTGGGATCAATATTTCATCAACATCCAAGCACTGCTTTCTCTGCCAGAAAAAAATAAAATCCAGTTGTGGTCACCCTTAATAAGCAATTTGTTACGGCAGTTAGAAATTCCTCATAAAGGTCTCACCACCGCCCGCAAAAAGGAAGGTCTAGATACGGTTCTCAAACGATTTGCAAATAATCCTGAATCTTTATACGAAAAATTATATGCGCTCATTAATTCTTGGTCAGAAACCCAAACTGCTGATGCGATTGATATCGACTTAACCATCCCTTCTGCTACGCCTGAAAACAGCGTTTTAGCTGACTTAACAAAAAATGCCACCGACCAACTCACAGTCAACCATACTGACGATATAGGTGAACAACTCTCAGAATTGCTCTCGCAATCTCTAGAAAGCATCGGTAGCACGCAGCCAGAGTTCGCTCAGGAAGTAAAAAATCTTATTGTGCAAGTGAAGGGCATCAAGTCATTTGATCACGCCCAAATCGTTGCCAAGTTGCTGCGCCAATTTTGGATCAAAGTTGAAATACGCGGAAATGATCAGACTAGGATACACGAGGGATTAACCAGTCTATTGCGGCTGTTGGTTGAAAACGTCAGCAGCATGGTGGAAGACGAAGAGTGGCTACATGGTCAAGTCACCACTCTGCAAGAAATTATCGCCAATCCGATTAACCGGAACGTTATTGCCGATGCCGAACGAAGCTTAAGAGACACCATCATCAATCAAGGAAAGCTCAAAGAGAGTTTGTCTGATGCGAAATCCACGCTCAAAAGTTTGATGGGTAGCTTCATCGACAAGCTGGGCGAGATTACTGAAAGTACCGGTGAGTATCATCAAAAAATTGAAGGTTACAGCCATAAAATCGGCACAACCAATAACCTCTCCGATCTCAGTAGCTTGCTTGATGAAATCATGCAAGACACCAGCATCATCCAAGCCACCGCATTGCGCTCGCATGAAGAACTGGTTAGTACACGAAAACAAGTGCAACAAGCCGAAACCGAAATTTATAACTTACAACAAGAACTCGCGCAAATCAGTGAGCTGGTTCGTGAAGATCAACTCACCGGGGCATTGAATCGGCGCGGCTTGGATGCCGCCTTCGAAGTTGAGTCCTCTCGTGCAGATCGTCACCAATCACTATTAAGCGTTGCATTGCTTGATATTGATAACTTCAAACGGCTCAACGATACCTTGGGTCATCAAACTGGGGACAAAGCGCTGATCCATTTAAGCACGGTCATTAAAGATGCATTGCGCCCTAGCGATTCCGTTGCGCGCTATGGCGGGGAAGAATTTGTCCTGCTCCTGCCCGATTCAAATTTGGAAGCGGCGGCGGCGACCGTGGAGCGGTTACAACGCGAGCTAACCAAGAAATTCTTTTTGTACAAAAATGAAAGCGTCTTGGTGACGTTCAGTGCCGGTGTCGCACAACGTGCGCCTCAAGAGTCCCAAGAGTCCGTCGTTGGGCGTGCTGACAAGGCCATGTATCAAGCCAAGCATACTGGGAAGAATCGCGTCGTCATGGCCCAATGAAAAAGGAATATCAGCATTAAGTCCCTAACATGGGACTTAAACTTAAATCGTAATTTTGCTAAACCTTTTCCAAAATGAAACCTCAATCAATTTCCCTAAAAACATGAATAACACTGCGCAATCCGAACAAAACAACGCTTTGGCAATTGAACACGTGTTCCAGCAAGCCGTGTCTTTTCATCAGGCTGGCGAATTGCACGACGCAGCAAGTCTTTACAATAAGATTCTACAAATCCATCCCGATCACCCGGATGCGAATTACAACTTGGGGATATTGACCGTACAGATGAAACAACCCGCCGCCGCTTTACCGTATTTCATCACGACAATAAATGCTGACCCGACGCGGGGACAAAACTGGATGAGTTATATTGATGCGCTATTCCAAGCGGGCCAATTAGAAACGGCAAATGAAGTTCTGGAAATGGCCAAACAGCAAGGCTTGGAAGGTGAAAACGTTGAAGCACTAACGTTACGAATTAAAGCTGGCGCGCAGACATTACAATCAAACAACACGCCTGATTCACAGCCTGTTCATGAAGCACTATCGATAACAACGAACGCCCCGCGTAAGAACAAAAACCCCAAACCCGAAGAAATCAACAGGGTGGTAACACTTTTTAGCCAAGACCGTTACTCGGAAGCCGCACCCCTTGCCGAAGCACTCACGCAAAACCACCCATTACACGCGTTTGGCTGGAAGGCATGGGGAGCCGCATTGATGCAGTTAGGGCGGAGTGCAGAAGCCCTTACGCCAATGCAAAAAGCAACAACACTGTCCCCCAAAGACGTTGAGGCACATTACAACTATGGTTCTATTCTGCAGTCTTTGGGGCGTTTGGCCGAGGCTGAGGCAAGCTACCGCAACGCATTACATATCAATCCAATTTATGCGCACGCGCATTGCAACCTGGGCTCGGTGCTTCAAGAAAGAGGACACCTGATCGAAGCTGAAACCTGCTATCGAATGGCCATTAAAATCAACCCGACGTATGCCAAAGCTCACAGCAATCTGGGCGCGGTGCTTCAAGATATGGGCAAATTGGGCGAGGCCGAAAAAAGCTATCGGCATGCCATTCAAATTCAACCGGAAAACAGTGAGCTTTATTACAACCTGTCCATCACGCTCAAGGATAGCGGACAGCTGGCGGAAGCCGAAACAGATTGCAGAAAATCAATTCAACTGAATCCCCGGTACGCGAATGCTTATTTTCATCTGGGCAATATTCTGCATGACTTGGTTCGACTGGATGAAGCTGAGTCCAGCTACGGGCAGGCCATACAAATCAAACCGAATTATATTGAGGCTCTGAACAACCTTGCGTTACTGCTCAATGTACAAAGCAAAACCATGGCTGCTTTGGAGACCGCCAAGCACTCGCTACGAATCAAAGAAACAGAAGCAGGCAAAAACATATTTGTAGCATGCATCAAACGCATGAGATTCAGCCAAAACAACCACGAGCTTCGTCTGCTCTTATCTCGCGCAATAACTGAGGCCTGGGACAGGCCCGGTGAATTGGCACTGATGAGTGCCCACTTCGTCCAACTCGACCCGGTCATTCATAACTGTGTAACGCGAGCCAATGCAGCATGGCCTGAACAACTTTATGCACAAGACCTGTTTGACGTAGATGGCCTAGCCACACTTTCATCAGACCCTTTGTTGAATACGCTACTGGAATCAACACCCCTCTGTGACATCAAGCTGGAACGCTTTCTAACCCTGGCACGACATGCCTTGCTTGAAACGGCTACTCACCAAACGAATGCAATGGGTGAAGGTAAATCATCCTTGATGTTCTTCAGCGCATTAGCGCGTCAATGTTTCATCAATGAATACGTGTTTTTTCACAGTGAGGGTGAAATTCAAACTGCCAGCAAGTTGCGTGATGAACTCATTACAGCATTGGCAAACTCGGCTCCGATTCCCGCGCTTAGCCTAATAACCGTAGCAACTTATTTTCCGCTTGGCTCACTACTTCATGCAGAGAAGATACTTGAGCGGCAGTGGCCCGAAGAAGTTAACGCCGTATTGAAACAACAAGTGACCGAACCCGAAATGGAATCGAGACTGCGGGATACCATTCCACGCATCACACCCATTGAAGATGAAGTGTCGCTATTGGTTCAGGATCAATATGAACACAATCCTTATCCACGCTGGGTTAAAACAAATCGTGTCAAGAAAGCAAAAAACATTGTCAGCTATTTATGCCAAAAATTTCCATTAGCGACTTTTAATCGTGATAGTAAAAACAGTAATATCGATATCCTCATTGCCGGATGTGGCACAGGCCAACATTCCATAGCAACCGCACAACGAAACCAAGGGGCACAGGTGTTGGCCGTTGATTTAAGTCTCAGCAGTTTGGCTTATGCAAAACGCAAATCGCAGGAACTGGGTTTGACTACTATCTCTTACGCCCAAGCTGATCTCCTGAAATTAGCGCAACTGGGGCGAAGTTTTGATGTGATTGAATCAGTCGGGGTATTGCACCACCTTGCCAACCCTTGGGCTGGCTGGCAAGTGTTGCTGTCGCTGCTGCATCCTGGCGGATTTATGAAGCTGGGGTTTTATAGTGAGCTTGCGCGGCAAAACATCGTACGAATCAGAAACCATATCGCCGCGCAGAGATATGGCTCGACTAATGAGGATATTCGACAAGGTCGGCAACATTTGATTGCGCTTAATGATGATAGCGATTTCGGTGAAACATTATCTTCGCCCGATTTTTTCAGTATTAGCACTTGCCGGGATTTGCTTTTCCACGTTCAGGAACATCGTATGCTGCTTTGTGAACTCCATTCTTTTCTAAAAGAGAACAACCTCTGCTTTATGGGGTTTGAAATCGAATCACCCATTCTTCACGCTTATAAATTGCGCTTCCCCAATGATCTGCCCGCCACAAACCTTGAACAGTGGGGTATTTTTGAACAGGAGAATCCCGACACATTCTTCTCTATGTACCAATTTTGGATTCAAAAACTGCCCTAGCTCCAAGCAGCATTCTAAAAAGATTTAGAAATACGCCTAAAGTTTTCCCTACCCGGACCGATAACTGGAATAACGGCGGTTGACAAGCTCAGCTACACAGGGCAAGCCAAACCAAAGTGAACGGCGATTCAAGCCGGAAATTTAAGTTGATTTAAGGAGAACTAAAATGGCACAAGTCATCAACACAAACATGGCAGCTCTGTTCGGTGGTCAAGCTCTGAACAAGTCAAATATCCACCTGCAAACTGCGATGGCACGTTTATCCTCAGGACTGCGTATCAACAGCGGTAAGGATGACGCGACAGGCTTGGCGTTAGCCACAGCATTTGATAGCCAGATTCGCGGCGCGAATCAAGCTGCGCGTAATGCCAGCGACGGTATTTCAAAAGCACAAACTAACGATGGTTACATCGGCCAAATTATTGAGAACACCCAGCGTATTCGTGAAATCGCTGTTCAGCTGGGTGGCACGGCTTCAGGTACAGAAACCACCGCGCTGGTGGCAGAAAATGCGCGTATCGCTGGCTTGGTGGTCGCTACGGGAACAGTGGTAAATAATTCCAACGGCACGACTTATACAGGATTGGGTACTGCGTTTACTGCTCCTACCGGCGTAACCGTTGCTAATGCCGATCTAGATATTGTTGCTGCCACTTCAGCGCGTGCTAACTTCGGTGCAGACATGGCGGTGCTTGGCTCTGCCGTTGCAAATTTGCAGGTTCAATCAGTGAATTTGTCAGCCCAGTATAGCCGCATCATGGATACAGACTACGCGGCAGAAACTACCAACATGACCCGCAATAACATCTTGCAACAAGCGGGTACCGCCATGCTGGCGCAAGCAAATCAAACACCGAACAGTGTGCTGAGCTTGCTACGTTAAGCATAACAAGGTGAATCAAACCCAGCCGTATCAACGGCTGGGATTTTAGATAAGGAGAGGCAAAATGCTCATCCAAAATATCAGCAGCATATCCCCAGCGTCACAGTTGGGCAGAATTTCAAGTGATAGGCTCACCAGCGATGGTCGGCCTGCACCTGTTTCACCACCGGTAAAAAACGAGGGTTCTCAAGTTGCTGATTTCCCACAGGCAACCCAATTACGTAATGCGGTCGGAAAATTTAATGATGTCATGCGCCAGTCCAAGCAGAATCTCGAATTTAGCGTGGATGCCGACACCAAAAAACCCGTGGTTAAATTGGTGGATACTGAAACCGGCGATGTGATACGCCAAATACCCTCTGAGGAAATGCTGTCAATTGCCCGGTCGATAGACCAGTTCCAGCAAGGTTTACTGCTAAAGCAAAAAGCGTAACTTGAGAACATAGACCATGGCAACCACCACTTCCTCGGCGACAAGCATTGATGTTAATGCCATAGTGACCAGCTTGATGTCAATTGAGCGGCAACCCATTGCCAAGCTCAACACCAAGCAAACTGATTACCAGGCAAAGCTGACTGCGGTATCGCTTATCAAGAGCAAGATTGATGCATTTCAAACTGCGGTTCAAGCCCTCAGCAATCCCAGCTCTGGAAGTTTTGTAGCATTCAAAGCAACGTCTTCAGATCCATCTGTATTTTCTTCCTCTGCTAGTAGCTCGGCGGTGGCAGGTGTTTACACGCTAGATGTCATCAACCTTGCCCAGTCACAAAAACTGGTTGCGGCAGGTCAAACCAGCAGCACCACTGCAATCAGTAATGGAATCGCTACAACCATCAATTTTGATTTTGGCACGATCAGCGGTGGCACGCTGGCAGCAGGTAGTTATAGCGGCGCGACATTCACCGCCAATGGTAGCGCAACCAAGAGCATCACCATAGATGGAACCAACAATACTCTCGGCGGCATACGCGACGCAATCAATGCCGCCAAAATGGGCGTATCAGCGAGTATCGTAAACGACGGAAGCGGTACCCCTTACCGGCTTGCCCTTTCTTCAGACAATAGCGGAATCAGCAATAGTTTAAAAATCTCCACCACGGGCGGAGACGGCACAATCAACACATTGCTGGCGAACGACCCAGCCGGCGTTCAACATTTGAATCAAACGGTCGCTGCACAAAATGCCAACTTCAAAGTAAACGGCATAGCCATCAGCAAGTCTTCAAATTCCGTGACCGATGCAATCCAGGGTGTGACACTCACGCTGAGCAGTAAAACAATTACGCCAGCCACCCTGACGATAGAAACCGACACCAGCGCAGTTAACGACTCGGTCACTGCCTTTGTTAAATCCTATAACGATTTGTTTAGCGCGATGAAAAACTCTTCCGCATTCAAATCTAAATCCGCATTAGAAGGTGATGCCACATTACGCGGCTTGCAGTCACAAATGCGCAGCATTGCAAGTGCGGCTGTGAGCGGTGGAACTTTGACCACGCTTGGCGAAGTCGGCCTGAGTTTTTCAACCACAGGGACTTTAAAACTGGATAGCACTAAACTAAATAGTGCGATGGCAAAAGATTTCAATGATGTTGCCCATTTGTTTAATTCAGCAACGGGCTATGCAACCAAATTTTCCGCAATGACGACGACGGCACTTGCATTTGACGGCACAATCGCTACGAAAACCAACGGACTGAATCAATCCATAAAAAATGTGGGTGACCAAATTGTTTCAATGGAATCGCGTATGACGCGACTGCAAAAACAATATACCGTCCTGTATAGCAATCTTAATGTCATGTTAAGTTCCATGGCTCAAACCAGTGCTTACCTAACCCGTCAACTCGGCTAAGCCTTAACTAAAAGGAAACGTCATGAAGGCAACAAACGCTATCAATGCCTATGCAAAAGTTGGAATAGAATCCGGTGTCACCAGTGCTGACCCGCACAAATTGATTTCAATGTTATTCGAGGGAGCTTTGTTGGCTATCGCCAATGCCAAAAATGGTATGGCGCGCAAGGATATTCCCGCAAAAGGAGCCGCCATTTCCAAAGCGATTGCCATCATAGGCGAAGGTTTACATGCGAGTCTGGATAAAGAAGTTGGCGGTGAATTGGCGCAAGGCTTATCGTCTTTATATGACTACATGGTTTTTCGTTTAATTGAAGCCAACTTGAAAAATGACCTCGACATATTAGATGAAGTATCACGCCACCTCACTGACCTGAAATCTGCATGGGACAGTATTAGAAATGTGGCTCAAACGGAAATGAAATCGCAGATTAAGGACAGCACTCAGGTCGCTTACGGGAGAGTTTAAATTATGAATACTTTGAATGTCATCGAGAATTACGAATCCCTTGCCAGCCTAACCGGGCAAATGCGAAATGCGGCTGTAAATAGCGAGTGGGATAACCTACTGTCCCTCGAACAGCAATGCTCGCTTCAGGTTGCCTCCATGAAACCTGCAGATACAGTCGCCAAGTTGGATGAACCGACCAGACAACGCAAGATTCAACTCATCAAAAAAATATTGGCAGATGATGCGGAAATCCGTAACCACACCGAGACATGGATGAAGCGGTTGCAAAACATCATGCAAAGCAATCGCCAAGAACATCGCCTGCATCAGGCGTACGGTGCATAAATAGCAAATTAAACAAATGGCGCTCAGACCTCCTTGTATTTCTGAGTAATGCTTCCTGCTAATCCAATCAGTGGCCTAAAAGCATTATCCAATACTGTCCAGCCCCTGATTGAGACATCCACTGACACCACAAAGCTCGCCTTAAAACTCACACCAGGTCTTAAAATTCAAGCCACCGTGCTCGCTCAGGTCGGCGCAGGATTGTTCAATGTCAAAATTTCTGGACAAGCTATCCAGATGCGACTACCCAACAATGTCCGAAGTGGTGAAATCATCAAACTTGAAGTCGTGACAACCCGCCCCAGAGTGACGTTCAACATGGTTCCATCGACCAATCCACTTTCGAACCCGGAAAAAATCAGTGCCACTGCAAGAATACTTTCCAACCTTGCTGAGTTACCCGAAGAAATGCAAACCGTGCACCAACTTGGCAGCACGGCAGTTTGGCACAGTGAACAACCCGTGCCGGATGCCAAATTACTTGCTACTGAACTCCGTGCAGCACTTGGCAAAACCGGGTTGTTCTACGAATCCCATCAGGCACAATGGGTGCAGGGTAAACGCAATATCGATCAACTACTGGACGAACCTCAGAACCTGCTCACGGGAAAGAATCGCAGCTCTTTCTTGTCGCAACATACCAGTTTGAAATCCGGTGAATACGGGAATACAAATCAAGAGAATTTACACAGTGTATTTTCACCTTCCTCCGAATCCAATCCCGATCATTTTTCCACGACTGACAAAAATAATTCACTGCCTGTGACGAAAGAACTACTTAACTTGGTTCAGCAGCAACTGCACACATTGGATCACCACCAGCTGACTTGGACAGGGCAAATATGGCCAGAACAAAATATGCAATGGATGATTCAAGGAGAACCTGAACATCATGATGGCAATGAAAATGAGCGGCAGTGGAGTACCGAGATCGAGATGACCTTACCTCAACTTGGTGATATTAGTGCCGGATTACTTTTTACTACCGGCGGATTGCGACTGACCCTGCATGCAGTTGACGGAAAAACGATTGATAAATTAAATCGAAGTTTGCCGCAACTCAGCAACGCCCTCACCGATGCCAATATCAAATTGGTGTCCGCCTTAGTTGAATCATTATGAAATCGCCCTCCCCTCTCACATCACAACAAGTCGCAATCGCACTTACCTATGGTACCAGTCAGGGCGCGCCTAAAGTTGTAGCCAAGGGACGAGGACTCATTGCACAAGCGATTATCGAGCGTGCAAAGCAACATGGAATTTTTGTACATGAATCGGAAGATTTGGTCGGGTTGCTTATGAAAGTTGAACTTGATCAGGAGATCCCCGCTCAGCTTTATTTGGCAGTAGCTGAACTTCTGGCATGGCTATACCGTTTGGAGCATCAACCTAACACGCTTATTCCCCCGTTTAAAAATAAAGGTTCACCGTCATATCCACTGTGATTATTATCAACCTAAACTCATATCCAACTTGCCACAATGAAACAGAATTCTCGCCCGATAGTTGGTGAAGTTGCGAAATCCTCTGGCGTTAGCTTTGATGAGTTGGATAGCGCTATTGAATCCTTCAGCGCAGGCGTTGTTGATTCTGTGTTCGCCGTAGTTGAGCAAGCCCGTCAGATGTCGCCTGAGCATCTTGACTACTTTTTTGATCGGCTCCAGTCGGCTACGCATGGCGTTATTGGACCATGCGTCAAAGAAACGTTTGGCAGCCCCCGTGTAGTGATAGCACCAGAATTGAGTGAACGTTTCTTTGATACGCCATGCCCGGCTGGTCTTGAGGTTAAGCTGATTCAGGGCACGAAACGAAACCGCTTCAGACGAGCGTCCATCGGCATAGCGCTTGAGCCACGCCCATTTGCTGCCTGTCAGCGGCGAGCTACCGGCTTGAGCCAGGCTGCGGTGTTCTTGTTTGCGCACCGCATCAACCGCTTCACCGAGGTACTTGGAAACATGAAACCGGTCATGCACGATGTCGGCTTGGGGGAGGCACGTTTGTACTGCGCTCATAAAAGCAGGCCACATATCCATAGCCACCGCTCTAACCTGAGCGCGTTGAGTCGGGCTGAGTGTTTCCAGCAGACTTTTGGCTGCTGCCAATTTTCGCTCAGGTACCAGATCAAGCACTCGGGAGCGGTCGATGTCGGTCAGTATGCTGACGTAGGTGTGTCCCTTCTCGGAGCTCTTCTCATCCAGCCCCAGATGAGGCACATCGTCATCAAAGCGGCGCAGCATGCCTCGCTCTACAGCACTCACCATGATGCCGTTGACGGTGCTCCAGGCAAGCCGCGTGAGTTCGCAAACGCCTTGGGTGGTGGGGCAAGCGTGCAGCAACTTAACCACAAAGGCTTCCATCAGAAGCGTGACCCGGCTGTAGCGTTCCGCCCATGGCACGGCCAATTCTTCGACGGTGCCGTCGCTGTATTTGAGTTGGGGGACGCGCGCTTTGATGAGGGTTTCAAACTGGCAGGTATCCAAATGCCGCCACTGGCGCTCAGTCCAGCCGTTGATGTGAGCTCGCTTGGTACTGTCCCTAGGGTCCGCCCATACTTGACCTTGCTTGAGAACAACTTCAACCACGACGCGCTGATCCGTCAAGGAGAGGTCAACAGACTTCACCGACCAAGGCGTTTTCAGTCCAAGAAGATGTTCGTAAAGGGTTGTGTCTTTCATGATGGTGTCGGTGTGGTTGAGAAGCTGAATTCTCCAGCATCGAGGAAAAAATCACAGTGCAATTATCGAAGAACCAAAATAAATAGATTTGTTATCATGTTCTACGATTCGGATTTTATTGCGTTAAGAACATGGAAAAAGATATTCCCCTGAAGATTGAGATTTTATCCAACGAGCATGATGGCGCGCTCAGCATTTCGTCACCGGAAGAAATCAAGTATGTGTTGTTTTACATTGCGGAAGTGGGTAACCGTGTTGCACTCTATTACGATGGTGAAAATGATTTCATTTTGACCACGCTATTGGCAGTTGATGATGGAGGTTTGTGGCTAGAATTGGGACCCAATGATTCCATCAATAAATGCGTTGCGAAAAGTCATCGATTGATATTCATCAGCTCACATTTGCAAGTGAAAGTTCAATTCACTGCCAATCAAGCAAATATTGAAAAATATAAAGGCAATCTTGTATTTCATTTAGCGTTACCGAATAACCTTTTCCGTGTTCAGCGACGAGAATATTTTCGCTTAATGACACCCATTATCAATCCTCTGCGCTGTATCATTCCTAGCGGGTCAGCGAACAATCAGCCCATTCTAGAATTCATCATCATGGATGTCAGTTGCGGCGGTGTCGGGTTGGTTTGCAGGGAAGAAGATACCGAGCTTGTGCCAGGAAAGGTATATGAAAACTGCCAGATAGAATTACCTGGGCATGGCACTATTACGGGGACGATAGAGGTAAAAAATCTGATTCAGGCCACCTCTAAATCAGGGATTATTAAGAAGCGGGCCGGATGCGAATTCAAAAACTTAGAGGGTTCGTCAGTTATTTTATTGCAACGATACATTACCCATATGCAACGAAAATCCCCAATCACCAAGCTAATCTGACTTTCAACTTTAAGGTGACCTAATCAGCTATCTTGCCAAGTTGGAAACAAGCTCATCAACATGCTACAAACCTCAATCACACTTGCATGTTCATAATATCGTTGTAAGCCTGAACAAACTTATTGCGTACCTGGACAGTGGTTTGGAAATTGATATTTGCCTTTTGCATTGCTATCATCGTGTCACTTAAACTAATCCTGTCGTCACCCATCACAAAAGATTTTTGCATAGCTTCTGCCTTGGCTTGAGATTGCGCCACACCGTCTAAAGAGGTTTTCAATACATTGGAAAAATCTACTTTACTGCTTGCCTGAGTTACCGGGTTGGGCTCACGCAGCCCTGCCGCCGCTGCCGCCACACGCATTTGCGCTAACAATCCGTCCACCGCTGAAGTATTCATTTTAAAACTCCTTGTCATTGCCAGTACAACCAGCCCTAGCGTCACATTTAAGTAGCAGCAAAATAACCAATTGCTCCCAACTGCCATTGCTTGAACAGATGCACGATTTTCCCGTTAATCATGATTTCAAAAATCATAACCCTACTGATAATGCGTTCAGTGCCCCGGTGGCTTTTTGGTGCGGTCTCGAATCGACATGGCAGAGCAAGAAAATAACGCGACAAACCGATTTAATCAACTCAACCTTCAGCAGAAGATGGGCATTGCGATTGCAACTGCAGCATTGTTCGCAATCATTGCTGGCTTGTGGATGTGGGGGCAGACTCCTGACTACCGTGTCCTGTATAGCAATTTATCCGATCGGGACGGGGGTGCCATCATCGAGTCGCTGCAACAATTAAATATCCCCTACAAATTCGCCGAAGGAGGCGGGGCATTGATGGTGCCCTCCAACCAAGTACACGAGGCCAGATTGAAATTGGCTTCGCAAGGACTGCCCAAAGGGGGAAATGTCGGTTTTGAATTGATGGAAAATCAAAAATTCGGCATCACCCAATTCGCCGAGCAGGTCAATTACCAACGAGCATTAGAAGGCGAACTTGCCCGCTCAGTGCAGACCATCGGTGCCGTAGCAGCCGCGCGCGTGCATCTTGCCATTCCCAAACCCAGTGTGTTCGTCAAAGAACAGCAAAAACCCAGTGCCTCGGTGGTACTCAGCCTTCAAGGTGGCAGATTATTGGATTCCTCCCAAGTCAGCGCAATCGTTCATTTGATCTCCAGCAGCGTTCCAGAACTCTCCGCGAAAAGCGTGACAGTGGTAGATCAAAATGGCACCTTGTTGAGTGCCAACCAAGATGAAATTAACAATGAAGGACTGGACGCAAGCCAATTAAAGTATTTGCATCAAATTGAGCAAAGCTATATTGAAAGAATCGACGCATTACTCGCGCCCATGTTTGGCGCAAATAATGTACGCGCAAGAGTATCCGCTGATATTGATTTTTCACGAACCGAGCAAACCTCTGAAGTTTATAAACCCAATCAGAATCCGCCCGCTCAAACAATACGCAGTCAACAAAGTAGTGAAGCCAGCAATAGCACCGGACAAACTGGCGGAATCCCGGGCGCGTTGAGTAACCAACCCCCTGTACCCGCAACCGCACCAATCGTCGCGACCACGCCCTCACCTAACAATACAGGCAGTGCCGCACTAAGCAATACACAAAAAGAATCGACGGTTAATTTCGAAGTTGATCGAACCATCAGTCACACCGTATTACCGGTGGGTACGATCAAACGACTTTCTGTTGCCGTGGTGGTGAACGGGAATCGTGTCGTGACCGATGCAAAAGGCAAGACCAGCACGAAACCGTTAAGCGATGCCGAAAAACAACAAATCGATAATCTGGTTAGAGATGCGATGGGCTTTGATCAAAAGCGCGGCGATAGCTTGAATGTTCAAGTTGCAGCATTTGTAGATAACAAAGAAGTCATAGAGGAAGTGGCTATTTGGAAACAGACATGGGTCATTAACTTGGCCAAAGATGTATTCAAATATCTGTTGATTGCAGCAGTTCTGTTATTCACTTTACTTGGCATCATCAAACCTGCATTCCGCACCCTACTGACACCCGTGCCCCCTCCGGAAGAAAGTAATCCCCAGCAAAATGCTGCGGGCGTATCAGGCACAGGAGCTGAGGCCGCATCCCAGCACGCCATAACCGGCTCACCGTACGAACAAAATCTTCAAACCGCCCGGCAAATCGCCCAGCAAGATCCAAAAATTGTTGCCAGCGTAATTAAAGAATGGGTCAAAGAATGAGTACCGGCATCGAAAGAAGCGCCATATTACTCATGACACTGGGCGAAAATGAAGCCGCCAGCGTATTGAAATACCTCGAGCCCAAAGAAGTACAAAAAATCAGCACCGCAATGGTCAAAATCAAGAACCTGGGACGCGAGCAGATTGCCGAGGTTTTCACTGAGTTTCTTATCTCTGCGAACGATAAAACCACTATCGGCATGGATTCCAGCGATTACATCAAGAACATGCTGACGCAAGCGCTCGGCGATGACAAAGCCGCAGGTTTATTAGATCGCATCATGAATAACAGCGATACCAGCGGGATTGAAAGTTTAAAGTGGATGGATCCCGGTGCCATTGCTGAAATGATATGCAACGAGCACCCGCAAATTATTGCCACCATTTTGGTTCATTTAGAACCCGATCAATCCGCCGGCATTCTTAAAATGTTAAACGAGCGGACCCGCAATGACACCCTACTGCGAATTACGACTCTGGACAGCATTCAGCCCGTTGCATTGCGCGAATTAAATGATGTGTTGGGCAAGCTTTTATCAGGCGGGGGAGTAGGAAAAAAGAGCCTTCAAGGTGGCGTTGGTGCGGCGGCTGAAATACTCAATTACATGGGCAATACCCTAGAAGCTGAAATGATGGAAGCGGTACGCACCTTCGACCCGGACTTGGCGCTAAAAATTGAAGACAAAATGTTTGTCTTCGAAAATATTTTGGAAATTGATGATCGTGGCATACAGCTCATTCTTCGTGAAGTTCAATCCGAATCGCTGATTGTCGCGCTCAAGGGAGCAAATGAAGAATTGCGCGAGAAGATCTTCAAAAATATGTCGCAGCGTGCTGCTGAAATGATGCGTGAAGATCTGGAATCGAAAGGTCCGGTCAAACTAAGTGAAGTCGAAACCAATCAGAAAGATATTCTGAAAATTGTGCGACGCTTATCTGATGAAGGTCAGATTGCCTTAGGTGGAAAAGGCGAAGAAGCTTATGTCTAGCACCGTCATACACAAAGAACAAATGACCGCTTTTGAACGCTGGGAACTGGCATCATTCAACTCACCTCCCGAAGCCAATTCCCAGAGTGAGTCAAAAGAAAAAGCCTCACTCCCGTCGGTTACGGAAGTGGAAAACATCAGGACACAAGCTTATCAGGAGGCTTACCAAGAAGGTTATGCGGCTGGCATACATCAGGCTAGCAATGAAGCATCCACCATAAACGAGCTACTACAAAGTCTGCAAACGGAACTCAATCATTTGGACGAGGATGTTTCAAGGTCATTGCTTGACTTGTCTCTGGAAGTGGCCAAAAAAATGGTTCATGAAACCATACAGGTCAAACCGGAAGTCATTCTGGAAATTGTCAGCGCGGCCATCAGCAGTTTACCGCTGATCAATCAAAATGCGCATTTAATCTTACATCCAGACGATGCGGAAATACTCCGCCTCCACATGGGGCTGCAACTTTCTCATGCCGGATGGAAGATATTTACCGATGCCGAAATTCTTCGCGGTGGATGCCGCGTGGAAACATCACACACCCACATTGATGCCACCTTAGAAGCACGCTGGAAGAGCATATTGCGCAGAATGGGGCAGGACAAATCATGGCTGGCCTAAATACTCACAGCTTGCGCTGGCAGGAATTTCTGGCCGAGGGGCAAAGCTCTTTGGTGGACTGCATAACCATGCCGCCCAGCGGTCACCTGACCAAAGTAACGGGCATGGTGATGGAGGCTGTCGGCTTAAAAATGTCTGTAGGAAGTAATTGCGCAATTCATTTACCCAACCGCGTGGTGGAAGCCGAAGTAGTCGGGTTTTCTGGTGAGAGACTATTTCTAATGCCGGAAAATAATGTGTATGGCCTTTTGCCTGGCGCACTGGTGATGCCTATCGAACCCGCATATGAATTAACGCTGGGCGTAAAACGCAAACCGTCTCGTCGCACCACAGATCATGCCAAACACCTGCCTGTCGGCAACATGCTGCTGGGTCGTGTGCTGGACGGTGCCGGCAAACCGCTAGACGAATTAGGTCAGCTGCAACACCCAGACTCAGCACCACTTCAAAGCCGTCCTTTCAACCCCTTAAAACGCGCTTCTATCGATACGCCGCTTGATGTCGGCGTTCGTTCCATTAACAGCCTGATTTCGGTTGGACGCGGACAACGTATGGGACTTTTTGCCGGGAGCGGTGTGGGTAAAAGTGTGTTGCTGGGAATGATGGCGCGCTATACCAACGCGGATATCACCGTGGTGGGTCTGATCGGTGAACGCGGTCGCGAAGTTAAAGAATTCATTAACGATATTCTCGGCAAAGAGGGCATGGCTCGCTCAGTCGTAGTCGCCACACCTGCGGACACCTCTCCGTTAATGCGTTTGCAGGGGGCGGCCTACGCGACCACGATAGCCGAATACTTTCGCGACCAGGGCAAAAACGTCTTGCTGATTATGGATTCATTAACCCGATACGCCATGGCACAACGTGAAATCGCACTGGCTGTCGGGGAACCGCCCGCGACCAAAGGCTATCCACCTTCTGTTTTTGCCAAACTTCCGCAATTGGTTGAACGTGCTGGCAACGGACTGGAAGGAGGAGGCTCAATCACCGCCTTCTACACGGTATTAACCGAGGGGGATGATCAGCAAGATCCGATAGCCGACAGTGCGCGCGCCATTTTGGACGGACACATCGTGCTGTCGCGTCGACTCGTTGAGCAAGGTCATTACCCCGCTATTGATATCGAAGCATCCATCAGCCGCGTGATGACCAGATTGGCTACGCCCGAACATGCTTTGGTGCTACAGCACTTCAAACAGATGTATTCGCTATATCAACACAACCGCGATTTAATCAATGTGGGTGCGTATGTAGCAGGTAGCAATCCAATGTTAGATCAAGCCATTGAACTTTACCCAAGAATGGAGCAATTTTTAAGACAGAACATGCACGAGCGCGAGCCATATGAATCAAGCATCAGGCAATTAGCCATGCTATTTGAGCCAGCACTTTAATCATTATTGTCTGCCGTTATTTTTCAATTTTGAACATTTATAAATAATGAAATTGATATGAAAAATTTATTTCCGTTACAGCCATTGGTCAATCTGGCTAAACACCAAAACGATTCAGCGACGGTAAAACTTGGGCAACTCAACAGGCAACAACAAAATGCGCAAAGCAAACTTGAGGTATTGCAGCAATACCGCAGGGACTATCAAGCTCGCATGCAGGAATCAACCAAAAAAGGGATTGAGCCCGCCGAGTTGCGAAATTTTCAAGCATTTATCAATAAGCTCGATGACGCTATAAGTCAGCAGTTGAAACAAGTCAGTCAAAGCAAAGTTTCAACTCAACTGGGGCGCGGAGAGTTTGATGCAACACAACGAAAATTAAAATCATTCGACACTTTGCAGCAGCGACATTTCGAATCTCAAAAACATCTAGAAAAAAAATCGGAGCAAGTGTTGCAAGATGAGCATGTGAACAGAACCCATGCTTACAAGGAAATCAACAAGGAAAATCAAAACACCGATTTACCTAAGGAAAACACGCCTAAGCAAGGCTCAGACTATGAACACTAACCTCCTTACAGCGTTAGGCATACCCGCTAGTGATGCCACGCTTGCTCAAAGCGAGCCTGCAGCATTATTGGGTATAACTAAGCAAATCTCATCCTCGACTCATCATAAAAAAAGTAATTTACCCGAAGATACTTTCTCAGCACTTTTGGCGCAGCAAATTCAAGAAGCAGGAGCGCACACTCAAAATCCAACAACCATTTCCATTGCAATGGATACTGTTGCTACTTCTGCCAGTGACAAAAATACTTATCTAAATAAATCGGAACAATCTTCAGAACAAGGCATTGTTAACAACTCTACCGACACCCTTGCAACCATCATGCTGCAGCTCCAAATTCCACAGAGCAATATGTACATAAAGGAGTCGTCACAGGATAACGGAACCGTGCTACCCAGTGAAGTTTTTACAAGTACCGTTAGCAGCAGCGGCCACTCACATAAGATTGGTAAAGGAGTATTGAATCCAAAAGCTGAGGGATACTTAAAACAATCAATTGCAGATCCGTATTCATCTAGCAGTAATCCCGATGCGGCAGTCATTACGAGTGAAGCGACCGATACTGCTCCATTGCATCAAACCTCCCTAACCCAACAATTAGAAGCGCCCCAAATTAGCATTTCGACAGACTTATCTGCAATGAAAAGTCCTCTATATGTCGGTGAAGTTAATCAAAATACCAAGGAAGTAAAAGAAGTCAGAACGAATAAATCGACAGTCGGCTCAACAAAAATTGATGCGCTTAACAATTCAGATGCAGCCATTCCCGTTGCTTCAGCCGAACCTCAAAGTGAATCACCCTTGACCACTGTTGCGATTGAGCCACAGCACAACAAGGAAGCTAATATCGGCAGTATGGTGCAACCCAAAGATAGCCAAAACGCTGCCGCCCTAAACACGACAACACTTTTATCCGTCGCATTACAGGGCAATGCCACAAATAACCTCTCAACCAACTTAACTCCAACTATCAATTCACCCTTGGGCACTGACCAATGGTCGAATGAATTTTCGCAAAAGATTGTCTGGATGTGCACGCAGCAGAATCAAATCGCCGAATTGCATTTAAATCCAGCTGACCTAGGACCTTTGAATGTGACTTTGAAGATTTCAAACGACCAGCTTACGGCTCAATTTTCTTCGCCGCACATTGCAGTGCGTGAAGCGATAGAAAATGCAATGCCAAAACTTAGAGAAATTTTGGCAGACAACGGCATCATGCTAAACAATGCATCAGTCAACGATCAATCGCCGCGTGACCGAGGCGCAGAGGGGTACACCAACCAAGATTCCCGCGCCATAAAGCATCCAGAAATACCCGGTAACACAGGGAATGCAAAGTCATTCACCAACACCCAAACACCGCACTTACCTACTCGTCGGCACAATGGAATATTGGATACCTTTGCTTAAGTAAAAGGTTAAGCAAATGGGTAATTTGGTCTTTAATCGAGCCATCATCACAGCAATTTTTTTCACATAATCCAACTCTCTAAAGGAAAAACTATCATGTCAACAGCCAAACCAGCCGCAGCTGCAAAAACCGATGCACCACCTGCTCAAAAAAGTAAAAAAATGCTCTTCATCATCATCGCAGCGGTCGTGCTTATTGGCGGTGGCGCAGCCGCATACTTTCTAATGAAGCCCGCCCATGCCCCAAACAAAGACGAAGTGGCAGTAGAAGAAGCACACTCAGCAAAAGCACCAACGTACGTTACATTAGGGACGTTTACCGCTAACCTTATCCATGAAGAAGGTGATCGTTACTTACAGGTTGCGATTTCAGTCAAAATCACCAACCCTGAATTAGAAGAGAAAATAAAAGTCAGCAATCCTGAGATTCTTCATCACGTAAACATGCTGCTGCAAAGCAAGGCACCATCAGAACTGGCAACCCTTGCAGGTAAAGATAAGTTAGCGAGTGAGATCAAGTCCCGAATAGAACAAATATTGGGCTTGAGCAAACACGCAGCTGCCGCAACCGAAACTCAAGCGGAATCCGCACCGACTCCCACTGAAACAATACATAGCAAAACTGGAATTGATGAAGTACTTTTCACCTCCTTCATCATTCAATAATTACAAATGAGCGATTTCCTCTCGCAAGATGAAGTTGATTCCCTACTCAAGGGTGTCACGGGTGAGGCGGATGAAAATGCGGGTAATGCCGAAGCTGACGCGGGTGAGGTTCGTCCCTACAACCTTGCTTCCCAGGAACGTATCGTGCGTGGGCGTATGCCCACTATGGAGATTATCAACGAGCGATTTGCCCGACTATTTCGTATCGGATTATTTAATTTAGTAAGACGCACGCCAGAAGATTTCCGTTGGGCCGGTGCGCGTCGTGAAGTTCTCAGAGTTTGTTCGAAACTTGCATGTGCCGACTAATCTCAATTTAATTCAAGCTAAACCTCTGCGCGGTACCGGATTGTTTATTTTTGATCCCAATCTGGTGTTTCTGGTGGTTGACAACATGTTCGGTGGTGACGGTCGGTTCCATACTCGTGTCGAAGGGCGTGAATTTACCCAGACCGAGCATCGCATTATCCAAAAATTGCTAGAAGTGGTATTTGATACGTATAGCAAATCCTGGGAAGCTGTTTATCCGCTCGGTTTTGAATTCATTCGATCTGAAATGAATCCCCAGTTTGCCAATATTGCCACCCCCAATGAGGTAGTGATCGTCACCACGTTTGAAATAGAAATGGGCGGCATTGGCGGTCCCATACATATTTGTATGCCTTACGCCATGCTTGAGCCGATCAAAGATTTATTGTTCAGTCCGATGAAAGGTGAGCATCCCACCAAAGACCAGCGTTGGATGCAATTGCTATCCAAGCAAGTGCAATCTGCCGAAATTGAATTGGTTGCGACATTAGGTCAAGCCAGCGTGACGCTGGATCAAGTATTAAAAATGCGTAGCGGCGATATCGTTTCACTAGAGACAGGAAAAACTATCACAGCAACTGTTGACGGCGTTCCCATCATGGAATGTAAATTTGGTGAATTCAACAATCAATACGCGTTACAAGTAGAAAAAATAACTTCAACTAGCGAGGGAGAAAGTCATGTCTGACGAAGCTACGGCAAACGAAGCGATCACTTCAGATGCAGCAATCACGGCTGATGATTGGGGATCAGCCATGGCTGAGCAAGCGGCATCCGCAGCGAATGTTAAACCGCATGCATTTGAACAATTCGGAGCAAGCAGTACGGCCACCACCCCAAACGACCTGGATATGATTCTTGATATTCCCGTTCATCTAACTGTTGAATTGGGACGGACTAAAATGCCTATCAAACACCTACTTCAATTAGCCCAGGGATCAGTGGTCGAGCTTGCCGGTATGGCCGGCGAACCGCTTGATGTTTTAATAAATGGCTTTTTGATTGCTCAGGGAGAGGTCGTTGTCGTCAACGATAAATTGGGTATTCGTCTGACCGACATCATTACGCCTTCTGAACGTCTGCATCGTTTAAACAAGTAGCATGCATTCAAAAGTTCAACGACTTATTACAAGTGCCCTGCTCGTGACATCGTTGACTGCTGGTGCGGTTGAAGCGTCACGTCCAACTTTTACCCCGCCCCCCACAGTGACTTCAAGCAGCATCGTGCAAATCGTCTTTAGTTTGTTGCTAGTTTTGGCCGCTATCGTAATCGTGGCGTGGTTACTTAAGCGCATCAATGTGACACAGCACAAGTCCGGGAATCTGCTCAAAGTATTGGGAGGAGTGGCGATAGGCCAACGCGAGCGTATCGTGCTCGTTGAAGTGGATGACACCTGGCTGGTAATCGGGGTGGGCCGGGACAAATTCGCACCTTGCATACGCTGGAAAAACAAGAAATGCAAGGTACTGAAAATTCCTCGCAAGATGTCACTCAACAAGAAAATAAATTCGCCAAATTACTTTCATCTGTCATTAATCATCAACCAGTGGGCAAGAAAAAATAATGCATCGCAACCTGACCGCGCTCGTTACTCTAATCATTCTATGGCTAGCTACCCCTCACAGCGCACTGGCAGAGGTTGGCTTACCTGCACTAACCAGCACGCCCGCTCCGGGTGGTGGACAAACATACAGCTTGAGCCTGCAAACTTTATTGCTACTCACTTCACTGAGTTTCTTGCCTGCAATCTTGCTGATGATGACCGGATTCACCCGCATCATTATCGTTCTGAGCCTACTGCGCTCTGCCATAGGCACGCCCTCATCTCCGCCCAACCAAGTATTAGTTGGTCTGGCATTATTTTTAACCTTCTTCGTGATGTCACCGGTTTTAGATAAGATTTATACAGAAGCTTATCTACCCTACAGCGAAAACAAACTTGAATTTCAGCCCGCAATTGAAAAGGGTATTGTGCCGCTTAAAGCATTCATGCTGCGTCAAACACGCGAATCTGACCTGGCACTATTCGTAAAAATCTCCAATAGCGAACCGCTGCAAAGTGCCGATCAAGTTCCCCTTAGAATTTTAGTTCCGGCATATGTCACAAGTGAATTGAAAACAGCTTTTCAAATTGGGTTTGTGGTTTTTATACCATTTCTCATCATCGACATGGTGGTCGCAAGCGTACTCATGTCGATGGGGATGATGATGGTATCCCCAGCCATTATTTCTCTGCCCTTCAAGATCATGCTGTTTGTCCTGGCCGATGGCTGGAATTTGATCATCGGTTCATTAGCGCAAAGTTTTTACACCTGAGTAAATCATGACACCCGAAGCCGTCATCACTATCGGACAACAAGCGATCGAAATGACGCTGATGATCTCCGCCCCGCTACTGCTGACCGCGCTGGTCATTGGGCTAGTGGTGAGCATCTTTCAAGCGGCGACACAAATCAATGAAATGACCCTATCTTTTATTCCCAAGCTGCTGGGGATTTTTATGGTGTTGATTCTAACCGGCTCGTGGATGATCAATATGATGGTCGATTACATCCAAAGACTGTTTGGCAATATCCCTTGGATGGTTGGATAAAGCGGCATTCAGCGTTACTCAAACATCAGATGCTAACTATCACCAGCACACAGATTGACGCATGGCTTGCTGGATTCATGTTCCCCCTGGCTCGCATTCTGGCGATGATTGCCAGCTCGCCTATCTTCGGCAACAAGCAAGTCACAACACGCGTCAAAATCGGATTCTCGGTAATACTGACTATCATCATCGCACCGACTATATCTGTGATGCCCATTGTTGCAATCGGTTCGGGTCAGGGACTGCTAATCCTGATCCAACAAATCATCATTGGTATTGCAATGGGCTTTACCATGCGTCTGATTTTTAGTGCCGTAGAAATGGCGGGCGAACTATCCGGATTACAAATGGGGTTGGGCTTTGCCAGCTTTTACGATCCAATCAATGCAAATCACTCTGCCATCGTCGCGAAATGGTTAGGGATGATTGCCGCATTGGCATTTCTATCCATGAACGGGCACTTGTACATGCTATCGGGATTAGCTGAAAGTTTTCAAACGCTACCCATAGGCAACATGATGTCTAACCAAGGATTCTATAGCGTGGCGAGTTGGGGAAGCAGTATCTTTGCCTACGCCTTGCAGATTTCCCTGCCCATATTGGCCGCATTACTGATAACAAATATCGCCTTGGGAATACTGACTCGCGCCGCGCCGCAACTCAACCTCTTTGCGGTCGGCTTTCCGATTACACTGGCGATTGGATTTTTCGTCTTGGCACTGTCTATGCCTTATTTCTCGCCGCTGTTAGATAGGCTGATTCAAGAAGGGCTGGGCACAATGATGACTAATCTTGCGCAGCCGAATCAGAGGTAATTTATAGTGATTCAAACTTCAACTGGCGCAAACTGTCAGCCACACTTGCTATGACTCGCCATCTGTCCACATGAAGTAACGCCTGTAAAAATGTGTAATAAAATAAATCAGTAGACGCGTATCGAGCTATCCGCCACCGAACATTTTATTCGTGCCGACAGTCACATAATGGAACTACCAGCCAGATTAAATTGAAACTACAGGTAGTTGAATAAAGACAGACTTGAAACTTTTGCGAACGATTGCTGCGCAGCTTGTAAAGTCAAATTCTGTTGCGCCAGATCACTGGCAGCCTTATGGTAATCGGTATCCTGAAGTTGTGACAACGTACTCTTAAACTGTAAACCCAAGTTATCACCGATGGTCTGCTGCGCATCAATTTCATTAAGACGCAAACCGACTGAAGCACGCGTATTCACGATTTTTTCCAGCGCATTGTCCAAGTTTTTTATTCCATGCACCAGCGTATTTGACAGGTTTGCTCCGACTACTGGTGCATTCAATGCACTCACCATATCTGCAATTGTCTTAAATACGCTTTCGTTTGTACTCGGTACAACGGTGTAAGCATCACCGTTAGCGGGAACCCCTTTGATGTCGATTTGCATTCCATCAAAACTGACCGCCTGCCCGCTTACATATGTATTACCGGCAGAGACCATGGCAGCCGTTGTGGTATTCCTTACGTCATAAGTCGTTACACCTGCAACCACGCTAAAGGTTACGCTGTAATTGTTGCCCGTTATTAAAGTCGGATTAGTGACTGAACCCACGCTCACCACTCCGCTTCCGGTATTGGCAGGCGCAGCTTGTGTGGAAAAAGTACCATTGCCATTCTTGATGCGCATGAATACATCAGCACCTGAATCGCTAGTGGCCATTTGCATCGAAGCACTCACCTGAACGTTACGCTGCCCATCATCGCCCTGATAACTCACACCTGCGGCGGTATCGACAAATGGCTGTGACTTTGTTTGAAAACCTGCAAAAAGATAATTTCCAAGCCCGTCGGTGCTGTTCGCCAAGCCAACCAACTCTTGCAATCTTCTACCAAAATCCGCAGCGATGGTTTTGCGTTCGCTATTTCCCAGCAAGCCACTGCCTGCGTTCACTGCCGATGTTCTAACATCTTGCAACAATGAAACCACACCCTGCAAACTACTATCTGCCATCGATAAAGTTTGAGTCGCCGCACCGCGATTCGAGGTGTATTGCGTATTCATAGTGTCCGACTGACTCACATCCAACGCCCTGGAAGCAGCTATCGGATCATCCGAAGGAGTAGATATTCGATGCCCACTCGCGATTTGTTGCTGCGTTTGCAACAGGCGCGACTGTTGCTGATTCAGTGCCGCGATGTTGCTATCGAATAATGTACTGGAACTGATACGCATCTCACACCTACTCTCTTAAGGGCATCTCTATAAATTAAAATTCCGTCATTCCCGCGAAAGCGGGAATCCAGTTTAGAAAATAAATTCCCTTGCAAAGCAAGGATAAAGCCCTTTTAATAAAAACGCTGGATTCCCGCTTTCGCGGGAATGACGAATTATTATAGGTTCCCTCATGGACGTATCGCCAACAATGCATCAAACATCGAATTGGCTATCTGCATCGCCTTGGCAGACGCTTGATAGGCTCGCTGATATTGCAACAAATTCGCGGCCTCTTCATCCAAATTGACACCTGAAACTGATTGCTGCGATGCGACTGCTTTTGCCAACATATTATTTTGTGCCTGGCTGGCGACTGACATCTGATGGGTAGAGGCGCCACCTCACCCACCAACTGGCTATATAAACCCGACAAGCTGGTCGTGCCATTTGACATCAGATTTTTAGTCTGTAGCCCGGCCATTAAAAGTGCGTTTCTATTGTCTCCCGCTCCATTGGTATTTGATGAAACATTAAACACATCGCCTGCAACGGGGGAGCCGGATATTTGAACCGTCCAGCCGTTATAAGAAATAACGCCTGATGCAGTTGGAAACGCTACACCGACAGGATTACCGGTTCCGACACCGGTCACATTAAAAGTGGTTGGGCTGGTAAAAATAATCGACACAGGCGATTGCAAATTGGCATTCGGTGGCGGTGGGGTGTTAACTGAGCCGCTACTAATAGTGGCAGAACCGAGATTGGCTGTAGCCGCAGTGGCACGCATAGGCGCTGCCGCCGCGACCTTGGTGACATCTCTGGTCAAAAGCGCGATATCGCGTGCCGCTGCCGCCGTGGGTTTGATTAGAAAACTATCTCCTGCAGCCGCTGCACCCGCTGTCAAACTAACCGTAAATCCATCTATTGTTTGTGGTAGCGTCGCGCCAAGATTAGTCACTGTGTTATCGGACAAACGCAGCATCGAGTAATTGCTACCGTCAAATTTGAGCTGGTAATCACTGGTCGTCAACGCCGACACATTGGTGATTGAGGCGGAAACCGCTGCGGTTCCCGTATTGCTTGGGTTTTGATTGACGAGTGGCACGGCAGCATTGAGTAGATTCGCACCCAGCACCCCATTTTGATCCTGCCCCAACTGGTTTTGCTGATTAATACTGGTCGCCATCCCCAATGCCATGCGCCCTAGCGCATTGCGTGCAGGCTCCAGACTCTGTTCGCGAAAATTAATATAAGCACCCAGATTGCCACCCTGCAAACTACTTGGTTGCAACGGAATTAAATTTCTACCGTTATTGAATACAACGTCAACTTTGCTCGGGTCACTCGCCGATTGCACTGCCTGCAATTTCATGGCTTGCTTATCTACTACCAAGGGCTGTCCGTTACCAATAAAGATGCTGACCGTGCCGTCACCTTGCTCCAGTACAGTTGCATTGATTTCCTTATTTAATTGAGTGATCAATTGGTCGCGCTGATCAAGCAGATCATTGGGCTGCTTGCCTTGCCCTGATGCAATCGCCTCCCTAATCACCCCGTTTAATCCGGCAATTTGTTGTGCATAACTATTGACCGACTGCAAACTGCTCCCGATCTTTCCAGTCAGCCCATTGGCCATATCGGTTAATTGCTGATCCAAGCTTTGAAATTGACTGACGAGTGATTGTGTACTGCTTAAAAAAGTCTGTCTTGCGGCTGCAGACTCAGGATTATTGGCTACTGCGTTCATCGCGCTGAACACATTCTGCATGCCCGCAGACACCCCTGTAGTAGGGTCTGACAACAGGTTATCTATGTGTGAGATTTCGCTGTGGTAGCTACTTAAGTAACTTGCTTGATTTTGTTGCTGTAAAACTTGCGTGTTCAAATATTGATCATAGATTCGTTTCACATTCGTGACATCGACACCCTGACCCAAATAGCCGCCGCCAAAGGCATTCGCAAGCAAAGTACCCAACACTACCTGCTGGCGGGAAAATCCCGGCGTGTTTGCATTTGCAATGTTGTGTTCTGTCGTCGCCAGCCCAATCTGAGCAGCGTTCATTCCACTTAATGCCGAGTTATAAATGCCTACCATAATCTTGTTTTCCTACAACTTTTTAAGAACCTAGGCTAATTATCGGCACAACTAAAAAACTCTTTAGAAGAAGTTGTTGTTAGGCCATAAAAGCAATGAGATAAGAGCCACGCCTGTCATACACCGCTTTGCAACATCCCCATTACCTTGACCAGTTTTTCAGCATATTTTGGATCAGTCGCGTATCCGGCGTTCTGTATGGCAAGTGCCATTCCCGTCACATCATTATTTTGTTGCAGCACATCTGCATAACGGGGATTATTACTAATCAAATTGGCATAGTCCTGAAACGCTTCCGCGTAGGATGAGTAGGCGCGAAATTTCGCAGTCTCTGCATGCGCTACCCCATTTTTATATTCGGTGGTCATCACCTCTGCCACTTTGCCCTGCCAACTGGCATTCGCTTTGATACCGAATAAATTGTAACTATTGCTACCATCTGCCATGCGGATCTCGCGCTTGCCCCAACCGCTTTCCAACGCCGCCTGACCCAACATCAACTGAGCCGGAACGCCACTTGTCTGGCTCGCCGAAACAGCATGTGGTGACATGCGGCTCACAAAATCCTGCTGAGATTTTTCGTTGTAAGCAGAAGGTATTGCTTTGATCAAAGGCTGGGGATTTACTGCTGCACTCGCATCACCACTCGCTTGAATGCCCATACTGCGACTGAGTTGCTTAACCATGATGTCGGCCAAACCTACCCCCCGGCTTGCCATGCTTTGCGAAAATTGCTGATCCAACATACCGGTAAACATCTTGGTTTGTTCACTATCGAACATGCCATCTTGCGGTGTGGCATCTCGCATGCTTTTCAACATCATGTTGAGAAAGACAGATTCAAATTGTTGGGCAGCTGCTTTAAGTGCTGTCTCTGGCGACTGCTTGGCTTGCACTCGCAACTGCGCCAGCGACTGCCCGTCCAACGCAAGATTTGCCGATACATCTAAAGGCGCAACCATTTAGATGATTTCCAACTCGGCGCGTAACGCACCTGCCGACTTCATCGCCTGCAATATCGCCAACAAATCTTGTGGTGTTGCACCGATTGAATTCAGTGCTTTGACGACATCACTTAACGACACTCCCTTTTTAAGCTGCACGAGCCCCCCTTTATCCGCCTTGATATCAATGGTGGTTTTATCAGTCTGCACGGTTTTCCCCTTGGCCAGCGCATTGGGTTGACTCACCGCACTATCGGTATTGATGACCACTGTTAAGTTGCCGTGTGCCACCGCGCAAGGTTGTAATGACACTGACTGGTTCATCACCACCGATCCGGTACGGGCATTGATAATTACCTTGGCCACACCTAATGCCGGGTTAACATCCAGATTTTCAATCTTGGAAATAAATGCCACACGACCATTACCCGTTGGCGCACGAACTTGTATCAATCGCCCATCCAAAGCGGATGCAATGTCCGGCTCTATTAGCCCATTGATCACTTCAACGATGCGCGCAGCGGTCGTAAAGTCCATGGTGTTTAATTCCAGATTGATGAAATCACCCTGCCCCAATATCGTCGGTACGGAACGCTCGACTGATGCGCCAGAGGGTACACGACCCACACTTAAATGATTGACCTGAACTGAAGCGCCACCACTAGAAGCCCCTACCCCACTGACCAACACATTGCCTTGTGCCATTGCATATACCAGACCATCTGCGCCCTTTAATGGTGTCATTAACAACGTTCCACCGCGCAGACTCTTAGCATTACCAATCGACGAAGTGGTGACATCTATGGCCTGACCGGGTTTGGAAAAGGGCGGCAGTGTCGCAGTCACCACCACAGCCGCAACATTCTTAAGTTGCAAACCCGTTCCCTGTGGAAGATTCACGCCCATTTGCGACAACATACTGATGACGCTTTGCACCGTAAAAGGTGTTTGCGTGGTTTGGTCACCACTACCATCAAGCCCCACCACGATGCCATAACCGATCAACTGGTTGTCCCGCACCCCTTGAATGCTCGCCATATCTTTAATACGCTCAGCACACGCACCAAACGAAAACAATACAAGAAAGGCACTCAACAGCCAGTAGAATCGTTTCATATATTTCTCCGCTTTTTTGCGCCCGATAACAAGCATTAAAATGGCATGACGGATTGGAAGAATCGACCCAAGAAACCTAACGATCTCGCATCATTGATCACTTCATTCATCGCACCCGCATTCTTGTATTCGATGTGCGCATCGGCTACTTGGGTCGACGATACCGTGTTCGTACCGGAGATCGAGGTGGGTTTTACCACACCGGAAAAACGAATGAATTCGTCACTCTGATTCAAGGAGATTTGCTCCTCACCGCTAACTAGCAAATTGCCATTTGCCAAGACTTCAATCACCGTCACGGCAATCGTTCCGGTTAAATCTTCACTGGCAGCACCTGCACCTGTGTTGGCCGTTTTACTGCTGCTACTGCTAGATAGCGGAAATGCTTTAACCAAACTTGCCAATGGCCCCGATGTCACGGCTGGTAAGTTGGCATTCATGTTGTTAGCAGTGCTTGCGCCACTACTGGTCTTGCGGTTTGCAGAAGTTTTTTCAACGATATTGATTGTCAATATATCGCCGACATTTCGTGCGCGCATGTCCTCAAACAGAGGGTGTTCATTCACTCCCGCATGAAAAATCGCCCCATCTGATGGCGTAACGGTCAACCTCTCAACTGGTTTAGCTGTCATCGGTTGGTGAATGCTAGTTGGTGGCTTCATGGCACAAGCAACCATGCTTAACAAACAGCCAACCAAGATTGATTTCAATAACATTAAATTTCCCCGGGGACAGGTTTTGAATAACCAGCCCACATTACATTTGCGTCAATTTTTGCAACATCTGATCAGAGGTCGTAATTGCTTTGGAATTGATTTCGTAGGCCCGTTGCGTCTGAATCATATTCACCATTTCTTCCACCACATTGACGTTGGAAGTTTCAACATAATTTTGATTCAACAACCCGCTCCCATTAGTTCCTGGCACATTGGTACTAGGCGTACCCGATGAAGCGGTTTCCTGATACAGATTTTCACCGAGACTTTGCAAACCAGCAGGATTGATGAAGGTCGCGATTTGCAAACTTCCGACTTGTACAGGAGCCGACACACCGGCCTGAGTCACAGAAACCAAGCCATCCCGACCGATGCTGACGTTGATTGCATTGGCAGGAATGGTGAGTGCGGGTTGAATGGGGAAACCACTGGAAGTCACTAACTGCCCCTGACTATCCATTTGAAATGAGCCATCTCGACTATACCCAGTCGTACCGTCCGGCATTAGCACTTGAAAAAATCCCGCACCTTGAATCGCCACATCCAACTGATTGCCTGTTTGCTGCAAATTGCCTTGTGAATGGATACGTTCTGCCGCGACGGGTCGCACGCCTGTACCAATTTGCAAACCGGAAGGAACCTGGGTTTGCTGCGATGACTGCGCTCCGGGTTGACGTATGGTTTGATACAACAAATCCTCAAATACGGCACGTGACCGTTTGAATCCATTAGTGCTAACGTTGGCCAAATTATTGGACACTACATCCATCTGGGTTTGCTGTGCATCCAAGCCCGTTTTGGCTATCCATAAAGAACGTATCATGATGTTATCCTCTTAATTGATGACGACTAACCGCCCAGACTCATTATCGAGGTCGCATGCTGGGCATTCGCGTCCGCACTTTGCAACATCTTCATCTGCATATCGAATTTGCGCGCCAATGAAATCATATTCACCATCGCCTCTACGGTATTCACATTGCTTCCCTCCAAATTTCCCGATACCACTTGCGTGGTTGCATCTGCCGTTGCTGTTGAGCCATCGTTCAGGCGAAATAGCCCATCACCACCGCGCGTTAGTTGATTGGCGGGCGGGTTGACCAATTTCAGTCGCCCCACGACCACCACAGAGGTCGCGCTTCCACCACTCGGCACGGTTGAAATCGTGCCGTCCTTGGCAATCGAGATTTGAGTGTCGGGGGGAATGCTGATCGGACCTGCATCCCCAACCACATTCATCCCACTTCGGGTTTGCACGACACCATTCGAGGTAATCTGAAAGCTACCATTGCGGGTATAGGCTTCTTTACCATCTGCACCTTGCACCGCAATCCAACCTTGTCCTTGCACAGCCACATCCAGAGCACGTCCGGTTTGCTGTAGTGTGCCTGAGGAAAAATCTGCTCCGGCCGTCGAATCAACCACGAATGTACGCGTCGGTAGCCCTTCTCCCGCCAAAGGCACAGCGCGAAAAGTGTTCAGTGCGGCGCGAAAACCGGGGGTGCTGGCATTCGCCAAATTCTCGGACACGGTCGCCTGTTGCTCCAGCACATGAGATGCGCCTGTCATTGCGGTGTAGATTAGTCTGTCCATTCCTTATCACCTTTGAAGTGCGTCAGCATGATGCCGCTGTTGTGGTGTCGTGCCACCACACTCCAAAAAAATTAGCGCAAGTTCACTAGCGTTTGCAGAACTTGATCTTGCGCTTTGATGGTTTGTGCATTGGCTTGATAGACACGCTGTGCAGTAATCATACTCACCAGCTCAGCGGTCAAATCCACATTTGAATCTTCCACCGCAGAAGTCTGCAATACACCAAGGCTACTGGATCCAGGAACCCCAACCAGTGGCCCGCCGGATGCTGAGCTTTCCACCCATTCATTGTTACCAATCGCCTGCAAACCCTGCGGATTAGTAAAATTTGCCAACACCAATTGACCCAGCGGACGTGATTGGCCATTGGTATAAGTCCCCAACAACATTCCATCCGCACTGGTGACAAATCGGCTTAATTGCCCGGAGGCATATCCATCCTGGGTTAATGTATTGATACCAAACTTCCCCCCATATTGTGAGGTTTGAGAGAAATCGAAAGAAACCGTCTGAGCTGTGGCACCCGCAGGTGTAAAGCTGGCGGAAACAACGGGCATAGGAGAAGTCAATTGGCCTAGCGTATTGAACGTCAATGTACTCAGGGTAGCTGGCAGCGCAGGAACCGGTGCGCCGTCTACGGTCAAATAAGTATTCCAGTTGGGAGAGCCGGCATTCGTTGTAGCGGGAACAGCGGTGGCGGCAACGGTTGCGGCGGGTTTGACTGTCAATGCTGTGCCATTTACCACGGCAGTGATGGTATAGGTATTAGCACCCAATGTGACGGTATTTCCCGCAACCAAACCGGCTGTTGAACCCACCGTCATGTTGTTTGACCCAACTGCAATCGTGCCAGTAACGACCGTTGCAAGAGGCACTCTCTGAAAATATAACGACCCCACATGGCTGGCTCCCAGACTATCGTAGATTGTCATAGAAGTAGAGTTGCTAAAAGAAGTCGGATCAATCGGATTGAATACCGCAGTCGTAGGAGCCGTCGCCAACGCATTTAAATTGACCCCGACCACTGCATTTGCAGACTGGTTAGGCAGCAGATCCGCCGCATTGATTTGCAATGGCACAGGAGCGGTTGCCAGTATGACACCTGCCGCATTGGGCATATACCCGGACACTTTATGCCCTTGGTTGTTGACAACAAAACCATTCTTATCAACTTGGAACTGTCCGTTACGGCTGTACAAAACAGCACCGCTTTGATCGATCACACGGAAGAATCCTTTGCCATTGATTGCGATATCCAAAGGGTTGCTGGTATTGGTGATATTCCCCTGCGTGAATTGCTGCACGACCGAAGCCACTTGAGTGCCCGTTCCCACGCGTGATGTACCGCCGCCCGCCAGATAGGTTGCATACATGTCGGCGAATTGCGCCTGCGATTGCTTAAAGCCAACCGTTGAAGAGTTCGCCACGTTATTGCCTATCGTATCCAATTGCTTGGCAGATGAATTAAGACCGCTCAGTCCCTGTTGAAAACTCATATTGATTCTCCTTACGCCAGCACGGATAGAAATCGAATGTCTGGCGGCGTACCCCTTACGGGCATTAGTAAAATAGCATCACAAGATGCCGACCTGAATTGTCTTGCTTATCACCCGCTTCAGTTTAAAAAATCTGCTTAACTTGCGACATGGCAATGCCTTCCAACTGACCCACACTTAACGCAACTCCCTGCTTGCTTTGTGTCACGCTGCTCACAAAACCAAATTGCAATGGCGTGGCTGCCACAGTCGCGCCAGCTTGTGATGCATTCACTGTAAAGGTGTAACTGTCGTCTGCCACAGCCCCCCCCGCATCGTTTCGACCATCCCATTGCCAGTTAACGATGCCAACGGGTTGTGAACCCAATTGAATGTTGCGCACCAGCCCCCCCGCTTTGTCATAGATGGCGATATCCAGCTTTTCCACTGATTGCGATAACTCAACGCCGCCCAAACCAACGCCTTTGGTCAAATCAACCCCTTTACCCGCCACCAACACGCCATGACCTATCATGCCAGCCGCCTGCAATGATTGCGTAGAAGTCATGTTGTCGCTCAATGCCTGCAACGTGACATTCAACTTATCGATACCACTCACCGTACTGAGTTGTGCCATCTGCGAAGTCACTTGCGCGTTATCCATCGGATTAAGCGGATCCTGATTCTTCATTTGCGTAACCAATAATTTCAAGAAGCGATCTTGCGTACTCGCTGCTGAATTCGCTGTAGTGGCGGTACTCGTATTGCCATTTAATGAGGCATATAGTGCTGCGGTATCGGTACTATTGGTAGCGTTAATCATGACCTCTCCTCACGCATTACTGACCAATCGTCAGCGTCTTTAACAGCAGGGTTTTCGAGGTGTTCATCACCTCGACATTATTTTGGTAAGCGCGTGATGCCGAAATCATATTCACCATTTCATCCACAACATTCACATTGGGCATAGACACATACCCTTGCTCGTTAGCCATCGGGTGCTTGGGGTCATAAATCATTTTCATCGGGGAATTATCTTCAACCACCGCCGTAACTCTTACGCCCTGCGCACTACCATTCCCCATCGGCGTGGCGGCGAAAACAACTTGTTTGGCATGGTATGGCTGGCCATTCGCACTGGTGGTGCTATCGGCGTTGGCCAAATTGCTCGACACAACGTTTAACCGTTGTGATTGTGCTGACATCGCGGAGCCAGCCACATTAAATATATTAAATAAAGACATGCCCTAACCTCCTTGCTTCGCGCTTAACCCTGCCATTCAGGACGCGCCTACTAACCTTGAATCGCCGTGAGTATTTCTTTCAACTCATCACTCACAAACTTAACGCTGGCTTCATAACGCAATGCGTTGTCGGCAAATTGCGCGCGCTCAACATCCATATCCACCGTATTCCCGTCCGCACTGGGTTGAATTGGCGTGCGGTACATCACAGGCGACCCTAAAATTGAGTTCCCCGTATTCCCATCCAAATGCATAGCCGAGGTCTGCACAATTGGCAATTGCTTGGTAACTCCACCAAGTGCACTTTGCAACGCACTGGCAAAATTGATGTCTTTTGCTTTATAGTTGGGCGTATCCGCATTAGAAATATTTGAAGCAAGCAATTCTTGTCTGGATGAGCGCAAACTCAATGCAGTCTGCTGAAACTGCAAAGCCTGATCCAACCGGTTAATCATGCCAACTCCAATCCAAACACAGAAACATCACGCCGACCTCTTTACAGATGCTAGGCATACTATGCCCATACTCGGTTAAGTTATCCGCGAATAAGCGGCAGATTTATCCCTCAATTCAGGCTTACTCCTTACTTCCAAAAAACCTCTGCAAGCCGCACAATGTCCGCATGAAGAATCTTATTTTTTTTGGTGTTTTATTGATGTGCGGCTTGGTTTCATTCGTATCGCTGGCGGCTGGTACACAAAGTCATGCGCAAATAAAAAATGTCGCGGCAACTTTTGTGGAACAGCAAATTGCTTCCTTACCGGGAGCGATTACATACAACATTGAGGACATCGATCAACGCATTGCCATGCCCGCTTGCGATAACTTGGAAGCCTTTCTTCCACCCGGAAGTCAGCTCATAGGCAAGACTGCTATCGGGGTACGTTGCCCGACAAAAAATGGCTGGAGTATTTTTATTCCCGTGCAAATAAAAATCCGCCTACCGTTACTGATAAGCGCACAACAATTACCACTGGGACATACTTTAGTGGCACAGGATTTCACCGTTCAATCCTCCGACGCGTCACAAAAAGAAGGCCTCACCGATCCCGACATGGCAATCGGAAAAGTATTGCGTTATAGCATCGCCGCAGGTCAGGTCATTCGGGAAGATATGCTGCGCGCACCCTTTGTAGTGACTCAGGGTCAAGTCGTACAGTTACTTGCGCAAGGAGATGGATTTAACATCCGCAATGAAGGCACTGCTTTGGCAAATGCGAGTGACGGGCAAACTGTACAAGTTCGCATCGGGCTGAATCGGGTGGTTAATGGTATAGCACGTACAAACGGAACTGTTGAGGTCGCGCCCTAACTTGTCCCCAATTCTGCATTAACTCCGTGTCGCGCTATTTAGACTAAAGTTTTACTGATTTTTACCGATATAATGAAACTATAACCAACCACACTCGTACCATTCAGATTGAATCTGAGAGGAACCCATGAAGATCAACAAGCCCGGCAAACCGTCATCTATCAGTCCCGTTGGAGACAGCACCACACCCCCCGCTGCTCGTGGCAAAACCAGCTCAACTTCTTCCAAACAATCCACCAGCGGCACCAATGTGACCATCGGTTCAACGGCGAGTCAACTCAATAGCTTGGAAAGCAGCATGATGAGCACCCCCATCGTAGATGCAAAAAAAGTTGCGGAAATCAAGCAGGCATTGAGTGAAGGACGCTTCAAAGTCAATTCTGAAGTGGTTGCCGAGGGTTTAATAAAAACGGTTCGCGATTTGATTGATGACAGGAAGTAATTCTTGACGCAAATTTTGCTTACTCAATTACTTGCAGCTTTCAAAAGCGAAAGCCTAGCATTAGATCATTTTGTAGCTTTGCTTAAAAAAGAGCAGGCCATGCTGGTGGAAAATCTGACCAGCCAACTGATAGAACTATCCGAACAAAAAACCACCCTCGCCATCAGTCTGAACGACCTCGCGCAAGCCCGCCGCGCGCTGCTGCAAAAGCATATTCCCACGTTAAGTCTCGAATCGATTGGCGCTTGGCTAAAAACGAACTGCCCGGAAGGATTGATTGTGTGGCAGAAGATTATCGACTCAGCAAAAGAATCACAACGTCTAAATCAAGCCAATGGTGAGTTGATACAAATGAAATTGCGCCACAACCAACAATCCTTGGCGGTGTTAAGCAACGCGTTTAACCAAGCCAATCTATACGGCCCTGACGGGCAGACCAACTTTAAACCGGGCAGTGGTCGATCACTCGGCAGCGTGTGAAACTTAGTAGTCTTGACATCACTTGCCTGATTGCCACAATAACAAGCCTGCGCACTCAGGGCGAATTATTTATTAGTGTTGTCACGTTTTGCCACGACTCCGAGCATCAGGAAAATCAGTGCCGCCACGACCATCGCACCCCCGGCCAAATATAGCCCCGCAGCATAGCTGCCCAAGCGCGTGCCTAGCCAACCCGTGATCGCAGGGCCAGCGATTTGAGCCACGCCGTAAGACAGCGTCATCTTGCCCATCATCTTGGCGGGACGGGTCGGATAGTATTGCCCGGCCATGGTCAGCACCAAACTCACGATACCCATCACTGTGCCGCCGAACAATACCGCACCTAGCAATGCTGGCATCAACCCGCTCGCGAAAACTGGCAACATGATGCCGACGATTTGCAAAACTGCGGCCATGAAAAGTGCATTCAGTTTTCCACTGCCGCGCGCGATTAAATCCCACGCGATACAAGAAGGAGCGGCAGTGATGCCGATGACGAAAAACACCAGTGTGCCATTGCCCTCCATGCCGGGGATATGATCGACGATGGCGACGATGAAGGTCGCGCTGATGACATATCCGATGCCTGCGCAACAATACGCCGCAATTAACAGCCACATGAAAAACGCACTGGGCGGCGCATCCTCCATCTTCTGTCCCGTCTTGGTCACCGCACTACGATCCGGCGGCGGTAACCAGCGCAGCGCGGGTATCGCCAACACGCAACTCAGCGCGGTCAATGCCCACCATTGCTGATCCCAAGTCAGCCATAGCTTCATCGCGTGTACCGCCGCCGCTGCACAGGCGATCCCCAGCCCGATCCCAGAAAAATGTATGCCCAATTCGCTGCGATGATTATGGCGTATCAGCCAATTCAAGATCAGCCCGCTGCCCAACAACAAACCAGCGGCACTGCTCAGGCCCGCGACAAAGCGCGACACCGCCCAGATTGTAAAATCCGTGGTCATGCCCATCATCGCGGTACTGACGATGGCGGCAATCATCCCGATACGGTACAAGTGATCTTTTAACACCATGTCGCTGATCAGCGTGGCAATGATCGCGCCGCTCAAATAACCCGCGTAATTGATCGCGGCCAGCCAACCCGCAGCAGCGACACCCAGTCCAGCCTGATGTTGCATCAACGGCAGCAGCGGCGTGTAGGCAAAACGCGCGATGCCCAACACCAGAATCAAACTGAATATCCCGGCACTCAATACTTTGATTCTTTGCTGATGCTCGCTCATGCAAGCGTCCCTAGGAAAGTTGATGGTGGGGAAAAACCGCGCATCCGGTCTGTATTTGATCTACGATGTGGTAAGGAAAGCGCGCGTCAGCAATTTCGCTTATCAATCACGTGATGGACGGCAATTTTTTTCAATTTCATGCTGAATTAGAGGACACCTGTGAATGCCTCTTTGGGGCACATTGTACTCGGTCAACTTCACGAAGTAGCTGCCCCGAAGCGGTCGCCCAACTTTTTTGAACCTAGAGTGGTAGCCCATCTGCAAAGGCCGAACTTCGGACAGTATCTGTCAGATGAAATCGTGACGACTACATGTAAAAACACTTCACACTCGCACTCACGGACTCTCACTACGACTCGTATCACGTTCAACATTAGGTGCCAGCATGGTGATGCTGACTCTACGGTTCCTAGCTCGATTCTCCGGGCTATCATTTGCCACCAACGGCTGATTGGAAGCCAAGCCCACTACGACTAACCGGCTTTCTGGTACACCATCCGTAATCATGGTTCTCACCACACTACTGGCACGTGCTGAGGATAACTCCCAATTTGAAGGAAACTGCGTCGTCACAATCGGCACATCATCCGTATGCCCTTGCACTTCAACAGGCAATTCTTCTTTACTCAATACTGTCGATACTTGGCGTAGCACATCAAGTGCAGCGGGTTGAAGTGCTGCCTCACCCGTTTTAAACAACAGACTTGCGCTAATATCGATTTCAACCCCGCGCTTAGTGGGATTGATATTGACCAGATGCTGATCGATTAAGGGAGACATAATCTTCCTGAAATCGATTGCCAATTTATTCATCCTGTCTTGTATCTTGCGTTGCTGTTCACCCAATCTAGCCGTACGTTTATCGACCAAGGACTTGAGTAATTTTTCTTGTTCAGTATTTATATTGGCAGGTTCAGAGGGGGGGTGACGACTAGAAAATGCGCTGCTTAACGAATCGCCAAATGTTTTGTACTTGGACTCATTAACCGAAGAGATTGAATACATCACGACAAAAAAGGCGAACAATAAGGTGACGAAATCAGCATATGAAATCAACCAACGATCATGGTTGTCATGCTCAATCCGTTTTTTTCGACGCGCCATAACTAGACCAGATAACTTTGCAATTTGATGTCGATTTGGCGCGGATTGTCGCCATTCGCTATACCCATCAGACCATCCACCACCAATTCCTTTAATTGAGTCTGTTCCATGATGATAGATTTCAACTTGTTCGCCACAGGCAGAAACAATAAGTTTGCAAAGGCAACACCATAAATTGTTGCGACAAATGCGACTGCAATGCCCGCTCCCAACTTACTCGGATCGCTGAGATTCTGCATCACATGCATCAAACCCAACACCGCACCAATGATGCCAATCGTGGGTGAGTATCCTGCCGCAGCTTCCCAAACGCGTGCAGCCTGCCAACGCAGCTGTTCCCAGGCATGAATATCGACATCCAGCGTTTCACGAATTTTTTCAGCACTATTGCCATCCACCACAAGTTGCAAACCTTTTTTTAAGAACGGATCGCCAACCGATTTAAGTCTCCCCTCCAAAGCCAGCAGCCCTTCTTTTCGTGCAAACGCACTCAAGCTGATTAACTGCCTGATTGAATCACGACCTGACATGGGTGGTGTGACAAAAGCCCATCGACCCATTTTGATCGCCATCACAAATACTTTGCTAGGGCATTGCACCATCACTGCACCCAAGGTACCGCCGAACACAATCAAAAATGCGGCACCCTGAAACAATATCGACAGGCTGCCACCTTCAATAAACTGACCACTCAAAATCCCGGTCAGCCCTATTAGCAAACCGAATAACGTGAGCTTATCCATTAAATCCCTTGCATGCGGCTGCGTAACCTTGCAACTGCCTGACTATGCAATTGTGAAACGCGAGATTCGCTCACCCCCATTACTTCACCAATCTCGCGTAGATTCATTTCCTGCTCGTATATCATGCCCATCATCATCTTCTCGCGCTCCGGCAAATTCTCAATTGCATGCACCAGTTCAGATTTAAAACGCTCGTCTTGCAACAAACTCATCGGATCGACATCGTTGCCAAACTCAAAATGTTCGAAAAAATCATCGTGATCTTCATCTTGAAAATCCTCAAAATAAACCAACTGGGCACCGCGTGATTCTTGCAACAGTTGTTGGTACTCGACCAGTGAAATGCCCAACTGTTGGGCAATCTCAGTTTCATTCGGCCCCCTGCCCAACTCCTGCTGCAAGTGACTAATGGCAGCTTCTATACGGCGCATATCCCGACGCAAACTACGCGGCAGCCAATCGGCTTCTCGCAATTCATCCAGCATGGCGCCACGAATGCGTTGCGTCGCGTAAGTCTCAAACTGTGCACCATGCAACTGATCGTAACGTGTTGCGGCATCCAACAAACCCATCATGCCCGCCTGAATAATGTCATCAATCTGCACACTACAAGGCAGCCTAGTCATCAACTGATGCGCCAGTCTTTGCACAAGCTGACTGTGATCACGAAGACAGGCTTCTTTATCAATTTGTCCAGACACGTCGTACATATTCATTAGTGGGTGAGTTGAGCGATATGCTGGTTAGATTTTTGTAAGGGTTGAGAGATATGTCTCATCAAGTTTTTAATGAGACTGCTTGCTGCAACCGCGTCCTGCGGCGGCTTAGCGTCAAACCCGATTATTTTTTTGCACAGCAATGTGTAAGACTTAGCTGAGCTAGCTGCAGGGTGAATATCGAATGCGGATAAACCCAGTTGTGAGGCCTTTTTCAATTTTTCATCAACAGGAATACAACCCAAATAAACCAATTGGGCTGCCACATTGAGGCTGGCAACTTTTTCCATATTGGCAAATATCTGCAACGCGACTTGCTCATCGCTGACTTTATTAATCACAATTTCAAACTTCAAATTAGCGTTGTCTTGCGCCAGTCGTTTCATCATCACATAGCTATCTGTAATACCACTGCTGGTGCCATCCACGACCAACAGCAAGGAGTGGCGACTGATCGCATCGTTAAACTTATCGATTTTCCTCAACAGACCTTCGGCTTGGCTCATCACCAAGGCACTCACGATGGATTTTTGATAGCCTAATCGCATGGCGAGTGGATTGATCAAACTAGGCACGGCCGCATCTATCAGCATCACATCCACACTTGAATTTAACTCTGCAAGCACACTTTCTATTCGCAGCTTTTCAATGTGTCGCATTTGTGCCAGGGAATTCAATGCGCGCTTGGTAGAAAGAAGTGCGTATCCATTTTGAGTAAATAGCGCATCGCTGAGTTTGCATTTCTCAAGCGCAATATCCAGCAAATCGTAACGTGCCCTTGATCCCTCCCGGACTTGAAAATACGATGCCAAGCGATTTTCATCCAATACCAATACGCGTTTGCCACACCGGGAAATTGCCGCAGCAAGATTGGAAATGGTGCAAGTCCGTCCCATCCCCGCTCTTCCGCTCAACACCGTAATAACTTGTGGCAAGCCGCGCACCAATAAGCGTCGCAAGCCTTCTGCTTGATCACTTTCCAAGCTGGGATTGGATGGCTTAGTGCGCATAAGACACATCGACTCTTGGCGTTAAGGTAAACGGTGTCTTACGTTCCACAGGCTTAAAAGCGCGATGCAATAAATAATCAAGATTGATAGGGTGCAAATCTTCCGGCACACATTGACCGTTGGTCATGTAATTCATCACCAAACGGTGACGCACCACCACATCCAACACCGCACCGAGATTGACCGCCTCATCGAGTTTAGTCGGTATGCAACCGATTACATTGGTGTTGTGGTATTTACGCACCACATCTTCAAGTGTCTCGCCGCTACTTGCTGCATTTAACAAGAGTAAGCGCGGCACGCCAACCGCATCGAACATCGCATGCTGTTCAGCCACACGCTCATCGCGTTGCCCCATACCCATGGTATCAATCAGAATCAGATGCTTGTCGTGCAACGAGGCTATCGTCAGCCGTAAGTCCTCGGTACCTTTAATGGTGTGCACTTCTACGCCGAGAATTTTCCCGTATATCTTAAGCTGCTCATATGCACCGATTCGATAGCTGTCCGTCGTCAACAAAGCCACGCGTTCAGCGCCGTAACGAACCACGGCACGTGCAGCCAGCTTGGCGGTGGTAGTGGTTTTACCCACACCCGTTGGGCCTATCAACGCATACACGCCACCTTTATCGACAATGTCATTGTCCTCGCTCACCACACGAAGGTTGCGCTTCAATACTTGATTGATTCCCGACGCGCTTTGCATTTTTCCGGCAGCCAATTTCTCAAGTAAACGACGCGCCAACTCTGCGCTGAAACCCGCATTCAACATCTTGTAGAGCAAGCCTGATGTATCCGAATGACTTTGCTGTACACCATTTTTGGATAGCATTGCAAACTGCTGCTGCAACATACTTTGCATCGCCTTAATTTCACTCAATATCGATGACTCAAGTGTGATCGGTGCGGGCCGGGTTAAGAGTTCAAGCTGTTTAACCGCAACCGCTTTATTTGCGACCGCAGACTGAGTTAATTTCGTCACTTCATCGTTTGCCAAGGCGATAATTTCAACGCCGCCCTCAATCTTGCGATTCGACAGAATCACTGCCTCATCACCTAGTTCAGTACGAATATCTTTTAACGCCTGACGTGATGTCGTTGCGATGAATTTTCTAATACTCATGCTCTACCCCCTACCGTTGCAGTCACTTTGATTGTTTTGAAGTCAGGCACTTCATCGTGTGAAATCACTCGTACACTGGGCACGGCTCGTTTCAAAAATCGTGCAAGCAATTCGCGCAACTGCGAAGGCACCAGCATCACAGTAGGCAGTCCCATCCGCTCCTGCGCATCGGCAGCCACACGGGTCTCACGCAACACCGTATCTGCCAGTCCTGGCTCAATGCCTATCCCGTTCTGGCTGGACTGCATGGCTTGTATCAGAATATATTCAAGCTCCTTGTCCATGCTGATGACTTGAAGTTCCTGCGCAGCGGGATAGAACTGTTGAACAATTGCCGGGCCCAGTGCAATGCGAACCAAGGCTGTCAACTGATAGGCATCCAGATTTCTCGCGGCGTTTTCCGCCAGCGTTTCCACGATAGTGCGCATATCGCGGATGTGCATACCTTCATCAAGCAGATTCTGCAAAACTTTTTGCACCGTCCCCAATGGCAAAGTTTTGGGTACCAAATCTTCCACCAACTTGGGTGCAACTTTTCCCAGATGTTCGAGTAGTTGTTGCACCTCTTGCCGACCCAGCAATTCAGCCGAGCGATGACTGATGAGATGACTCAAGTGAGTAGCCACCACCGTACCCGGATCAACCACGGTATAGCCCATGACTTGCGCCTGCTCACGCAATGATTTCTCTATCCAAACGGCAGGTAAATCGAAAGCGGGGTCGCGGGTTTGAGTGCCCACTAGCTGACCTGTAACGCTACCGGGATTGATCGCCAGGAACAGATTGGGGTAAGTCTCCCCGCTTCCGATCTCCACGCCTTTGAGGGTAATGCGATAGCCATTTGGACGCAGATCGAGATTGTCACGAATATGCACAGAGGGCGGCAGGAAACCAATATCTTGAGTAAACTTTTTTCGTATGCCTTTAATGCGCCGCAACAGATCGCCATCCTGCGTCTTATCCACCAGCGGTATCAAACGATAGCCAACCTCCAATCCGAGCATGTCAACTTGCGCGACATCCTCCCAGCTCGCCTCAGTTGCTTCAGTCAATGCGGGCACCACTGTGGTTATGTCGGACGATTGCCGGGTTGCCTCATCAACCTGCCCGGATAAGCTGTACGCCAACCATGCCAACCCGCCTGCCAATACCAGGAATGCAAAATGCGGCATGCCGGGAATCAACCCCATCAAACCGATGATGGCGGCAGTCAGCATGATGACTTGGGGTTGCTTAAATAATTGCCCAGCCAATTGCTGACCAATGTTTTCATCACTGGAAACACGGCTCACCACCAGACCCGCAGCCGTAGAAATAATCAGTGCCGGGATTTGCGCTACCAGACCGTCACCGATGGTTAGCAAGGTGTAGTATTTTGCAGCGGTGGCAATATCCAAATTGTGTTGCAATACGCCAACAATCAAGCCGCCTACGATATTGATCATTAAAATAATGATGCCCGCTACCGCGTCACCGCGCACGAATTTACTGGCACCATCCATCGAACCGTAAAAATCGGCTTCTTGAGAAATCTCGGCACGACGTTGACGCGCCACATCTTCACCAATCAGCCCTGCATTCAGATCAGCATCAATTGCCATCTGCTTACCCGGCATCGCATCCAAAGTAAAACGCGCGCCCACTTCGGCGATACGTCCCGCACCTTTGGTAATCACCACAAAATTGATGACCACCAAGATTGCAAAAACTACCAGACCAACCGCGTAATTGCCCCCCACCAAAAAATGACCAAATGACTCGATCACCTTACCTGCCGCATCGGGACCTGTGTGACCTTCCAGCAATACGATGCGTGTTGAAGCCACGTTCAGCGACAGCCGCAACAACGTGGTAATCAACAACACCGTGGGGAACACCGCGAAATCCAATGCGCGAGTGGTATTCATGCTAACCAGCAGTACCATGATGGCAACCGCGATATTGAAGGTAAACAGAATATCCAACAGGAATGGCGGAAGCGGTAGCACCATCATGCCCAGAATCATCACGATCAAAAGTGGCCCGGCCAAGCCGCGCACATCACCGCGCATCATCAGGTTTTTCAGGGTTTGCAGCAGATTTTCCATTCACGCCTCTTGATTGCCTTTGCGCTGAGCACCAAAAATGGCTCTCACAGCGCATTTGCATTATCAATGGCGTGTAGTAATTCGAAGGTGAAAATAGAGGGAGTTTTCTACGGCTATTACGGATTTAGCAGCGGTTTATCCGATACAAATTACGATTTTAATTTGACATAAAAATAACCAAATCCACCGTAGGAGCGAGCTTGATCGCGAAGTAAATTATCCGTTCACCTTGAACTTGTCGAAGGGTCGCGAGCAAGCTCGCTCTTACAAGGAAATTTTATTATGAATCATTTGGATTAAAGCTACTTCAATTCGCCAATCTAGCGCCAGCGATACCCTTGAACAGCTAACGTCAGCTCATCCAACGCAGCTTCCAACTCAATCACCGCCGCTTGCAATTTATTATCTTCCGCCAGTTTTCCCACCATCTCTGCCGCTTGGATAGCTCGCTCTGCGGCAAAGATGCTCACAATTCCCTTGATGGTATGGGCGCTGTGTTGTATCGATTTAACATCCCCTGAAATCAAGCCTTCCTTAATATTTTGCAAGTGTGGCGCGGTGTCAGTAAAAAATAATTTTACAATCTCATCGTACAGCTCACGACTGTTATCCATGAATTGGCGCGCTTTATCGAAATCGGCCACCGCTAATCGCGCTGCAACGATTGCTTCAGTTTTGACTTCCGCTTTAGTTGATGCTTTGGTTTCTGACTTGGCACTTTTCGCCAAATTATCCAGTGCGCGCCACAACACCTCGGTGTCGATAGGCTTGGTCAAGTAGCCATCCATGCCGTGACTAAAGCATTCTTCCCGCGCGCCTTGCATGGCATGAGCGGTCATCGCCACAATGGGAATATGCGTCCCTTTCTCTTGTTCCATTGTGCGTATGCGTTCGGTTGCTTCATAGCCATTCATCTCAGGCATATCGACATCCATCAAGATGGCATCAAACTGCCCTGTCTGCCAATGTTGCACGGCCTCAACACCATTGTTCGCCAAGGTAACCTGATGACCTAATTTTTCCAGCAAACGTATCGCCAATGTCTGATTCACCAAATTATCTTCTGCCAACAATAATCTTAACTTGGCGCGATTCTCGCGTAATGAATGCCGCGTAATCAGTGGCGTATCGTGCTGCACAGGCACACCCAATGCGCTCAACATAATCGCATCCAACAATTCGGACTGCGACACGGGTTTGAGTAAGTAACTCGCCACACCCAGTTCGCGACACCGTGCCGCATGGCCACGCTCGCCTTGCGAGGTAATCATCATCACCGTCGCTCTGACCTGCTCGGGATGCTCTCTAATTCGCTCCGCCAAAGTAAAACCATCCATACCCGGCATCTCCACATCCACTATCGCTAAAGCATATGGGTGACCGCTATCCGAGGCGCGCTCCAACTCAGCCAATGCTTCCGCGCCACTCGACACGATAGTTGGCTGCATTTTCCAATGGCACAACATCTCATGCAGCAATTTGCAATTGGTTGCATTGTCATCCACCACCAATACCGACATACCAGCAACCTGCTCGGTGAGTCGGTACTGGGCAGCGGCATTACCCATGACTATCGGCATATCCAAAGTAAAGTAAAAGGTGCTTCCCTTACCCAGCTCGCTTTCTACCCCGATATGGCCGCCCATCAACTCAATCAATTGCTCTGAGATGGTCAAGCCTAAACCCGTGCCGCCGTATTTGCGGGTAGTTGAAGTGTCCGCTTGTGAGAACGAGTCAAAGATCGTCTTAAATTTTTCTGTAGGAATGCCGATACCGGTATCGCGCACACTGAAGCGCAGCCTGACTTGTTGCTCGGATAGTCGTCCCGCACACTGCACGTCCACGACGACCTCACCCTTGGCCGTAAACTTGATAGCATTGCCTACCAGATTGATGATGACTTGACGCATCCGACCCGGATCACCCATCAAACGGTCCGGCACATCAGGCGCGATGCGCAGCAACAATTCCAATTTTTTCTGCTGCGCTCGCACCGCCAAGGTTTTCAGCGTGTCACGCAACATGTGCTGTAACGAGAATTCGATGGATTCAATATCCATCTTGCCAGATTCGATTTTGGAAAAGTCTAAAATATCATTGATGATGTGCAGCAAAGAGTCAGCAGAAGATTTAACCATACCCAAGTGCTCGCGCTGCTCAGGTAACAGCTCGCTATCAAGTGCCAACTCAGTCATACCGATAATGCCATTCATCGGCGTACGAATCTCATGACTCATGTTAGCTAGGAAATCACTCTTGATCTTGCTTGCTTGCTCAGCAGCCTCTTTTGCATGGCGTAAAGCCGCTTCTACCTGCTTGCGCTGCGTGATGTCACGCACGGTGGCTTGCAACACCGTCTTACCGTCCAGCAACATCGTATTCAGCAATACCTCCGCATCAAATCGTTGTGCATTATCCGCACGCTGATGCACCCACTCGAAACGGTTACTGCCATTTTTCATGGCAATGTCTATTTGTCGACCAGCCAAGGTCATTGAATCCATTCCCGCTGGCTGTATCTCAGGCGATAGTTGCGCAGGATGATAGCTACAGAACTCTTCTTTCGACTGGCAACCAAAGGTACTCAAGGCTGCAATATTGCAATCAAAAAAACCCTTGTCATCGAGCAACATGACTGCATCACTGGTGGAGTCATACAAAGTGCGTAGTTTGACCTCGGATTTATACAAGGCATCCTCTGCCCGTTTTCGCTCGGTTATATCCTCGTTCGTCCCTGTCATGCGCAACGGATTGCCCGATGCGTCACGCTCAACCACCTTGCCATGTGTTTGCACCCAAGCCCATTCTCCATCAGTACGGGCTACCCGAAATTCCGCTGAATAGATGAGTGAGTCGCCTTTGAGTGCGGCTTCAAGATTGGCAACCAAGTTTGACTGATCTTGCGGATGAACTTTATCCAGCAATTGTGAAGAACTAACCGTAATCTCTTTCTGCTCACCGCCCATCATCAGTGACCAACGGTCACCCATGTACACTTGATCACTTGCAATATCCCAGTCCCACAACGCCATATTAGAACCTTCCAACGCGAGGTTCAGGCGCTCCTGTGCTGTTCTAATGGCAAGCTCATTTTGCTTGCGTTCGGTAATATCGTTGCGGATAGAAATATAACGTTGCGGTTTACCCCAGCCATCCTTGAATGGAACAATAGTTGACACTACCCAGTAATAACTGCCATCCTTGCGGCGATTGCGTATCTCTCCTTGCCATATCTGCCCGCTGGAAATCGTCTGCCACATTTGCGTAAAGAACTCGCGCGGGTGATAACCGGAATTCAGGATGCGGTGATTTTTTCCCAGCAATTCCTCTGAGCTATATTGGCTGATCTCACTAAACTTACTATTGGCATAAATGATATTGCCACTCAAGTCTGCGATACTGACGATGGTGTGCTGGTCGAGTGCGAATTTTTGAAACTCCAATTCACTCAATGTTGCTCTAAGATTGTCATACGCCACGCGCAGATTATCTTCAGTTTGCTGACGCAGACGCATATCTTGAAACGACACCAACGCACCTATGATCACACCCTCTTGGATGATAGGTCTTGATCGGCACTCAACCGGAATCAAAATTCCATTTTTAGCGGGAAAGTGGCTTTGACATTCAATTGGCTCGCCACTTCTCATCACACGAAATTGCGGCAACTGCTCTGCTAAATACAGAGAACCATCGGGCAAATGCTGTTGAGCATTTTCATGCATCAATTTACCGATCAACTCGCGCTCTTTCCAACCCAGCACGTGTTCGGCTGCGGAATTCATAAAAGTGATCTGACCTTCAGCGTTGGTGGCATATACCCCATCACTTAGCGTATCCAATAAGGTGCGCGTCATCTCGGCATTCTGCGCACGCAAGTGTTCATTTGCGGCATTCAACTCGCGCGTATTGACGGTCAGCGCGTTTTGCAACAGCCGTTGCTCCCGTTCCACATCGTGATAATAACTATCCACGACATCAAAAAACGACTGCAACGTTTCATCCGCCGAAAAGCCCTTACCAAAATGACGGGAAATTTGCCGCTCAAGCAAGCGATGCATAACGTACCTATTCGTAGAGTGTGGTCAGGGTCATCGTTTGGTTATGTAACTGGCACTGCAAAATGTCGCTAAACGGTGCTAATTCGCCATAAGAATAAAATCCGCTCACCAGCGTGGCATCGCCCAATTTTTCATGCACGATGTCCAGCTCCTCCTCGGTCAATTTGCCCATCACCCAGCGTCTGCCCACGCAACTGACCACCAGGCACAAGCCCGCAGTGCTTGGGTTGGCTGGCTGTGCAGCCGCAGCTGCCAAGCCGGCACTGTCGATCAAGCTATCCAAGTTGGTCAGCATCAATTTGCACAAATACCCCTGCGGTACATCACCGGCAAAAGTCAGGCTGTGTTCCGCCTCGTTCACCGCCATTAAGGTGCGGGTCAACGCCCGGTCTTGCTTGCTAGCTTGTATGCTCAAGGGGAAACGCAACCCGCTAATCGGCAGCTCATTGGCTTGATCGCCGAGATACCTTTTATATAAATCTAACGCAGGCTCACCGTCGATTTCATACACCACGCTGCCCACCGATTTGGTCACGACCCGCTCTGTACCAAACTCTTCCCATCCCGCAAAACAACCGCTCTTGATCACCACCTCACCGTAAAATCCCAACGCGGCAACACAGCCCGTTCGGGCGGGTGCATCCGCCATGACCCAGGTTGTTCCGAAGCGCGTACCATCCCCCGCCAATCCACCGGTAATCGCAAACCCCGCTTGGTTCAAACCTTGCGAAAGTCCGCTACCGTTGATTTGCAAACCATCCGACAAGACAAAGACATGTCGCAAATCAGCAGCAGTGAGTTCCGCCATCAGCTTCACACCCAGCTCATTCGGCGATACATCGGCTGCCATATCTGCCTGAGCCAGCTTAACTTTGGCCCGCTCAAATTTGACGACGGTTGCCACCATCCCCCCATCGCTGATCTCGCCACCCAGCACATTCCCGGAAGAGGAACACCCCAGAATACGGGCTTGCGGAAACATATTTCGCAGCTCTTGGTAACACGCGGCAGTTTGAAAGTAGTCCGTATCGGCAAACACTAAAACAAAATCGGCAACGGCGGCGAAGCCGGGTAGTGATTCCCAGCCTTTTTGATCGAACCAACTCATCTGCTTGATTTGCATAAACTGTCCTCTCCTAAATTTTTATTTTTTATTAAAAGGCGACTCATGCAGGCCTAAGCAGCCGCACAATGTTTGAACTCATCCACCTCATCGGCGAATTGATTTTTGATTTGTAAAATCTGCTCAAAATCCGCAAAGAATGCCTCCACGCAAGCGGGATCGAAATGCTTGCCTGAGCCATCGCGCAGCAACTGTGTAGCCTGCTCAACACTCCACGCCCGCTTGTAAGGACGTTCCGAAGTCAGGGCATCGAACACATCTGCCACCGCCACGATTCGCCCGAATATCGGGATGGCTTTGCCAACCAAGCCACGCGGATAACCACTTCCATCAAATTTTTCGTGATGCGTGTAGGCAATCTCTGCGGCCACTTTAAGCAGCGGGGAGCTACTGGTTCTCAACACTTCATAACCAATCTCGGCATGCTGTTTCATGATGGTAAATTCTTCGTCGGTAAGTTTGCCCGGCTTTAACAAAATGACATCCGGCGTACCCACTTTGCCAATGTCATGCATCGGTGCCGCCGCCAATAACAAGTTTTGCTGGCCGATAGACAGCCCCAAATGTGCCGCGATGTGCTTGGAGTAATGTGCCATACGTAAGATGTGTGCGCCTGTTTCCGGGTCACGGTATTCAGCCGCTTTTGCCAAACAAAAAATTGTTTCCCGCTCCTGCTCGACAATTTGCGCGGTGGCCATACGCACTTCTTCAGCCAACCAACTTGCCCGACTGGCCAGATATTTATTGCTTTGTCTCAACGCCAACATATTTTTGGCACGCGCCAAGAACTCGACGTTATCCAGAGGCTTGTTTAGAAAGTCAGTCACGCCCTTTTGCAACGCCTGATGTCGCAGTTCGGTTTCATGGTTGGCCGTCACCATCAACACGGGGATATCTGAATACTTTTCACGGAATTTCTCAACCAGCTCAATTCCGCTCATCTCCGGCATCATGTAGTCCACAATCACCAGGTCGGGCTCATTGGTCAAACACCAATCCAGTGCCACCAGCGGATCGACAAAACACACAGGCTCACAATCAGGCAGCTTCAGCACAAGGTGCTGTAATAACGACACGTTGATCTGCGCATCATCAATTATGACAACTTTCATTTAGCCTCCCATCAATGGCAATTTTTCGATGCTCTTTAAACTTATCGGCAAGGTTTAAATTTTCTTTAGTCCAAGCTGTCAAGCAGGCTCAAGCACACTGAAAATTAACGGCGGTTGAGGCAATACCAAATAGCTCGTCAGGAAATTTCTACTCGCGGAAGCGGGCAAGCTCGCTGGTTATCCGGCGAAGGTTCACTGCTGTCCGAAATAATCCGGGCAAGCCCTTCTCCCACCGGGAGAAGGGTGGGGATGAGGGAACACTTTTAGTGCCGCGCGCTGATTTCAAAGCCTTCCCTCACCCTGCCCTCTCCCGATGGGAGAGGGTTCTGAATGCAACCCGAACATGAGTCGGCTTGCACCCGTTTTAACTGAAACGTCAACAGCCACAATGAATGGGTTATTTGTGATGAATCGATTATTCCAATCGGGCGACCAAGATAAATCTGCGGGGAAATTATCTTAAAAGACCGAAAATATAAGAGAACCAACCAACTTTTTTTTCAGCTTGAGAAGTAACGACAGGTTTGCTTTTCGCGCCAGCCCGGTCAATCGTATTGTTCGTTTTGGCGTGTGCCTCTTGCTTCATTCCGAGCAATACCTCAACCACTTCGATACGCTGTGCATTTTGTTCGATGTAGTTCAGGCAATCGTGCTCGCTCAAGCCCAATCTTTTGATCGTTGTAATACTTTTCCAATCAATGGACTCGGCACGACCATGTGCTTGAAGGTTTGCAAACAGCACCAAATCGACATAGTCAGGTTTAGGTTCCAAGTTGGATGCACGATGCATGTTCTGATACCCCGCGACGACTTCAATAATCTCCTTGGAAAAATTCCATTTTTGCAGAAGCTTCGTCCCAATTATTCCGCTACATTGATCGATTAAAGCTTCCAGCACCTCATCTTCAATGGTCAATTGCTGCTTTTCGATATACAGGCACAACGGTAATACACCGATGTTGTGCATCAGGCCTGCCAGCATGGATTGTTCACGAGATAAATGCGGATGATGGGAAGCCAGCAAATAACTCACCGCAGCCACCTTGCGACTGTGGGCCCAAATTTGCCTCATACGCCGATTGATGATTGGATTGCTTGAGTAAAACATCTTGTTCATGGTGATCGTAATCACCATGTTGTGTAACTGACGATAGCCCAGACGGCTGGCCGCATCTTTCACATTGTCCACAAGCGGCTTGCCCGCAAAGGCCGCACTGTTGGCACTTTTGATAATCTGGGCAATAACGAACGGGTCACTCGAAAGCGCGGCAATGATTTTCTCGTCCAAAACATTGGGATCGTTAATCAGTATTTGTATCTTGACAGCGACATCGGGCAGTGTGGGCAGTTCGAGATGATCCTGCTCGATTTCTCGAATAATGTGCGCGATTAAATCTTGGTGATTTTCAGTATTCATAGGTTCTTTTGCAGTGCTTTAATTGAGTAAAGTAGCTCATGGGAATACTGAATAAATCCGTTCGCCCTGAGCCAGTCGAAGGGTGAGTGATTAACTCGTTGTACTTTAAGTCCCGCCGCTCATGGTTCGACAGGCTCACCACGAACGGCGCGACTTATTCAGTGCCTCCCTAGCTGACGTGATGATTCGCCGTCTCTTCAAATTGCTGCGTTATGGGTTCTGGCGTTGTTGCGCCTATCACACGATTGCGTCCAGTCTGCTTGGCGACATACAGGGCGGCATCAGCACGCGGCAGCACGGCATCCACACTCTCTCCCGCCATACGCTCGGACACACCCGCACTAAATGTCATCAGCACGCGCTCATTGTTGTGCAAGAAAAATTTCTTGGTCAGCTCGCGTTGCACGCCGGTGATCACTTTCACCGCATCATCCTGCTTGGTGCCGGGAAGAATCACGACAAACTCTTCACCGCCGTAGCGTGCCAAAACATCGGTACTGCGCAGCACGCTTTTAACCACTTTGGCGAGATGAGCCAGTGCCACATCACCCGTAGAGTGCCCCATGGTGTCATTGATTTTCTTGAAATGATCGATGTCTATCATGGCTAACGAAAGCGGCGTGTGGTGTCGATCAGCACGCTCAAACTCAATATGGATAGCCTCATCCATCCCGCGTCTGTTCAATGCGCCAGTCAAGAAGTCCTGATGTGCAACTTCACTGATGTACTCAAGCTTCATCGTCAATTCGCTAATTTGCTTTTCTGCTTCATCTACTTTTTTCTGAGTTTCTTGAAAACCATCGTGCGATTTTTGTGCAGCGGCATTCATCACACCAATATCGCCGACCAAGTTTTGCAGGATGGCGTTCAATTGCTTCATATCATCCGTCGCGGTGATTTGATCTTGATAACGATTGATATTGGCCTGATAAGTGCCCGTGCTTTCTGTGATTTCCGCCAAGCCGCTTACAAACGTACTCATCATATTTTTAATCGTGTCTTTGGCTGCCATCAGTCCGGGTTTAATGCTGGACTGTTTCAAGATCAACTCTTTAAGACTGCTCTCGGCGTTATAGACGGAATCGATATTGAGCGGTTGGGAAATAATTTCTTGCACAATGGCGAGCTGCCCGTGCAGCCATTTATCCTCTATGGTTAACTCACCCATGCTGGAGACTAGTAGCCGTAGCATTTGCACGAGTGCTTCTTGCATGCGACGCTGGGAATCGTGCTGCATTTCCGCTCTAAGCAATGTTGATTTTAATGCTTCGCTCAGTTGATTCACCTCCTCTATCGAGTGTGATTCTTGCGCCTGCTGAATCATCTCTTCAATTCTGCTTATCGCAACGGGAACATCGGCAAACTGGGGGAGAACGATCAGCCTAATGGTTCGAACCAGCATATCGCGCCATGCCATAGCCAGACCGAACGGATTTTCATCTGCGTCGTTGGCTTGATTGTTAAACTGCGATGTCACTTGCGTTGCTGATGGGTTAGGTACTGAATTCACGACTCCCGAATCTTCGCTGGCAACCGTTTGAATCGCAGACTGCGCCTCTCCCCACGAAGCGACTAGCGCGTGAATTTTTTGCCCCAATTGGTTGGGCTCATGGGAAAAGTTGATGATGACGCGATTCAAGCCTTCTTTTTTCTGGCTAATGGTCAGTCCGGCATGATTGGTTTCCAGTTGCTTGAGCAGATAGCGTAACAACCTGGCCCAATTCGTTTCATCCGCCTCCTTCACCTCAGGCTGAAGCAGCAAGCGCAGCTTGCCTTCCAGCTTGGTAGCATCATGCTGTTCCACCAGCGCATTAACTTCCTGGGCTGCAGCCAAATACTTGGGATTATCCTTCCCCATTTCATGTAAAACCTTCTTGAGCGTTTTATTGAGAGTAACTGAATGATCGGCTGAAGCCACGCCAGAAATTTCATCATAAACACGATGAAAATTTTCCGGGGTGGGCGGAATTTGGTTTTTAGCAAGCTGCATCAAGGTCTGACGAGCTAATTCTATCGGGGTCATTTTAGAGTTCATATTAGTTTTCCGATTCAGTGGTCAATTTTAGTTTAAACGTACGGGATATCTGGCTATCTGCGAATCTGAAGTAGCACGGAATTTTTCTCAAACTCAACACACTGAAAGCCCTGCTCCAATATCACCTCAAACTGCTCGATCGGCACGGGCTTGCTAAAGAAATATCCCTGATACGCCATACAGCCATGCTGGGCTAAAAACGCCCGCTGCTCTTCCGTTTCCACACCTTCGGCAATCACATTCAGGCGAAAATTTTTGGCTAGATCAATGATGGTTTGCACCATTACAGCATCATTCGGATCGGTCGTGATGTCGCGCACAAAACTTTGATCGATCTTGATTTGATCCAGGGGCAATTGTTTGAGATACGAGAGCGATGAATAACCCGTGCCGAAATCATCCATCGACAACCCCACCCCGAGTGCTTTTAACGCGTGCATCTTGGCGACAACATCCTTCACATCATTGAGCACCACGCTCTCGGTCAATTCCAATTTTAGCCGCGCAGCTTCGATATTATGAATGCGCAAAGCGGTCGCGATATTTTCCACCAAGTCATGCTGCTTGAATTGCTGGGCGCTCACATTCACCGCAATCGTCAACTCACGCGTTAGCTCGTGCTGCTTCCACACACTCAATTGCCGGCATGCGGTATCCAGCACCCAATTGCCTATGTCGAGTATCAATGAACTTTCTTCCGCAATGGGAATGAATTGCGCGGGGGAAACCATGCCGCGTGTCGGATGTATCCAGCGCACCAGGGCTTCCGCGCCCAGTGCTTGCCTGTCGTTATCCACCTGTATCTGATAATGCAAATGCAGCTGATGATCGGGCACGGCGTGACGCAAATCGGCTTCGAGTGCGGCGTGGGTTTCCACGGCAAGCTGCATCGCCGGGCTGAAGAAACGCACGGCATTGCGTCCCGAATCTTTCGCTTGGTACATCGCCATGTCGGCATGTTTCAGCAACGCCTCCGCCGATTCTTCTTTACCGCGATACAGGCTCACGCCAATGCTGGGCGAGCTGTGATATTCGCTGTCTTTGAGCCGGTAAGTCGCCGTTAAACATGCACGGATTTTCTCGGCAATCACGGCAACTTTGCGTGACGCTTCTTCGGCATGCTCATCGACTTCTTCGAGCAAAATCACAAATTCGTCACCGCCCAAACGTGCCACGGTATCTATCTCGCGCACGCATGACTGAATACGTTTAGCCACTTCGACCAACAGCAAGTCGCCATAGTCATGCCCCAAGGTATCGTTCAAAATTTTAAAACGATCCATATCCAAAAACAGCAGTGCACCATACTGATGACTGCGAACTGAAATCGACAAAGCCAACCCGATTCGGTCGATGAACAAACGTCGATTGGGCAGTTGAGTCAATGAATCATAGAAAGCCAGATTGTGAATTTCCTCCTCGGCTAACCTGCGTTCAGTGATATTCATCCCGGTGCCGCGCAATCCGATCACTTCGCCCTTGTCATCAAGGAATGGAACACCGTTCACTTCTTCCCACAACACGGTGCCAGACTGGGTAATGTCGCGGTGCTGCAATTTAAAGGCGGTCTTATTGGCAATCGCGTGATTGACAATTTCACTCACCGATTGAATATCTTCCACCGGCATAAATTCAATCGGCGTATGTCCGATCAATTCTTCAGGCGAGTAGCCCTTAACCTCCGTTGATTGCCGGGATACATAGGTGTAAACCAAGTTGGCATCAATCTCCCACACATATTCGCCCGACGCATCGCTCACATCACGGAAACGCTGTTCGCTGTATTGCAAAGCGGCCTCGGCCAGCTTGTGTTGATTGATGTTGGTGTTGGTGCCACTCACTCGCGTCGGATGTCCGTTGGCATCATGCTCAATGACGTGTCCCCGACTCAAAATCCATAGCCATTCACCCTGCACTGTCTTAACCCGGTGTTCAACGACGTAACTCTCTACCTCGCCCTTGCGGGTTTGCATCGCCGCATCGATCACATTCTGCAGATCGACCGGATGAACCAGTGACAACAGTTCTGTAGAAGTAGTGTGCGTTTCAACTGCGGCAGGATGACCCAATAGCATTGCCCAAGATGCATCCAACCATACTTTGTTGGTGCGCAGGTCTATCTCCCATACGCTAATCTGCGAGCCATCCAGCGCAATTTTCAAACGCTGTGCAGATCTGCTTATCGTATCCAGCATTACAGACATCTCATGATCAACTTGAGCAAATATCTCATCGAGTTGAACCACTTCGTTTCTGGTATGGGTTGCTTTAAAACTTAGCGAAATGCCATGTCGTGCCGCCATGTCGCGCATGCTGCGGCTGAGCCGGAGTATGGGCAAGGTAAACCGATACGCTGCCCACCAAGCCAGCAGCATGGTTATCAGCGTAATCAACCCGATCATCAAACCCAATTTGATATTTCGATGATTCGCTGCAATCATCAGATTTTCCATCGAGTAATCCAATATCAAGTTGGCATGCTTGACACCGTTTTCAGCCAAAGGCACGACCACAAACAAATGGTTTGCATGCTCCGCCGACCACAGTATCGGAGCTGAACTACTCTTAATTTTTGGGAGTTGCGGCACTAAATCAACAAAGGCGGGCTCTGCATCCAAATAATGGCTGGCCAAGGGAAAGCGCATCGGGTCTGAGGTTGCCAACACGACACCCGCATCATCCAACAGCAAAGTCTCCTCCAAATAACTCTCATCTTGAACGAGTACATTAGCTTGGCTTTGCAACTGCCGAACATGATACGGTGCTGCAATCAGCTCATACACCTGGTAATCATCACCAAGACGGAACGGTTCTAACAATACATGCTGATAGAGCTTGGCTTGCGTGAGTGCTTGATCGGTTAAGCCCTGTTTGGCACTTTGAGAGGACAGCCGCACCACATACAAGCCCACTACAATGCTGGTCACCCCGACAAATAGCGCGGTCAGTAGCGTCAACTTATAACGAATGCTCAGGTTACTGAACACGTTTCCCCCCCGCTTGTTCAACGTATTTAATCAGCGCCGCCACCCCGTCAAACAGATGGTCATCCCCGGCAATAAATTTATCCAAACCCATTGCCGCCAACAAAGCACGCCCTTCTACGTCGTTGTGCATGTTCAGCAGCGTATCGTGCAACAACTTGAAATCGGCTTCAGGGAAATTGGCACGCGTCACCATAGGCGGAAAGCCGTACTTATCGGACTTGGACACCAAGCGGGTTTTTTCAACTATTTCGGGATAGAATTTTTTTAACTGCTCATAGATATACCCATCCACGCGCGCACCATCCACCAATCCATCTGCCACGGCTTCTACACTTTTACGGTGTGAATAGGTGAATAGCGATTTACTAAAAAATGTTTTCGGGTCAGCGCCCAGATGCAGAATGTCACTTTGTGGCACGTAGTACCCGGAGTTGGAATCCGGATCAGAATAGGCAAATATTTTGCCGCGCAAATCAGCCATCGAACGCGTCGTAATGTCGCGCTTGGGCACAATCAAGTAAGACTGATAAAGCGGCTCGCCCTGCCACACAGGCACAGCCAGCAAGCGTTGTACTGATTTGTGGCGCACATAAGGTGAACTGCACACCCACCCGCCATCGAGTCTGTCCTGCTCAAAAAGCTCGATTAACTCACGGTAACTGCGTCGCTGTACAAACACCACGGGGCGGTGCAAATGCGCTTCCAGATATTTTTGCCAACGCATCACCATGTCCTGTTGCTCACCCAAAAATACCGCCGACAACGCCAATTGCAGGGGCTGCGGTGCAGCCTGAACATCGCTCCCGAACAGCATCAACAACAAAATCATCCCCAATTTTTTTATCATGCTTTCCCCGTTCTTTTACGCGTATAACTCTTCAAAATTTATTAAGTAAGTGCTGATTAAATACCGCCGTTCGTGGTTAAGTGGCGACTTGGCGCGGGTATTATCGCGCCTAGTCAAACTTAGTTGTCCCATCAGAGCCTGTCGAACCATGAGTGGCGGTAGTTATAATTCCACCCGTTAAATCACTCACCGACAGACCCAAGGCGAACGGACTTTATCAACGTCGCCCTAAATACCCGCATAAATCTATGCCCATTGCGTGGGCTGACTAAAATACTGAAAACATGTTTTGAGTTGTTCGGATTTTTGACCTGAGGACACCTCTTCAGCGTATTGCAGGCCATACAGGAAATGACCATTCTCTTCACGCACCCACAATATTTGACCTTTGACCTCAAGCGGCAGCCCCACCTCATATTGTTCTAGCGTGCCATATGGAAGATTCATTTTCATCGTGACAACGTCCTTGATCTGGCAAGGCATCGCTTTGGGCATACGCAATTGCACGCCGGACATACTGAAATCGGCAGTCACCCCGTCGTAGCCTTTTCCTGCAATGTCAAAATGCACTAACAGGTAGTTATTGGCGCGTGGGAACTGACGATTTTCATTCTGTTGCGGCACGGCAACCCAGTTTTCATCAAAGCGAAAATGCCCCATCATCTCCTGCATTTTTTCTGTCACGCTCAACAGATCCGTGCTAATAGTTTTGGTGACGCTCACCTTGGAATCATTCGCGCCCAACGCTTCAAACAAGGCCTTAACCCGTACTTGCAACTGAACCAGGCTGTCGAGTTGTTCTTGTGACGCATCGGAAATATGGTGTGCGGTTTCGGTATTTTGTTCGATCTGACCGACCATCTCACCGATCACCACGCTGGTCGCCTCAGCCTTGCCCAATCCAAGCTGGGTACTAACAGTGATGGAATGCATGGCGGTGGTATTTTCGCCAATGATTTGCGTCAACTCACTGATGATGACGGCGATTTCAGTGGTGGCACTGGCTGCATGTTGGGCAAGCTTGCGCACCTCATCTGCGACCACGGCAAACCCGCGTCCTGCCTCGCCTGCGCGCGCGGCTTCGATTGCCGCATTGAGTGCCAGCAGGTTTGTTTGCTCGGTAATTTTTTTGATCGTGCCGGTAATGTCCTGTATGCGGTTATTCGCTTGACTGAGCTCAGCCATTTTGACTTCGGCTTGCTTGACTTCCAAAACAACGCGATGCATTTCTGTAATATTTTCGGTCACCGCCAAGTGACCTTTCTGTGCATTCTCATGTGTTGCAACGGCACGCTCACGCACAGTCTCGGCGTATTTTTTGACATTTTCAGATGACAACCGAAGCTGCTCCGTCGCGCCCATCACTTCATTTGAACGGGCTTGCTCGGAAAGACTCGCTGATGAAATTTCGCTGGAAATATTGGAAATTTGGTAAGAAGACTGGCCGACTTGTTTGCTGACCAAATTGATTTGCCGCATGTGCCGGGCCAGTTCCGCCCCCATATGTTTCATGCTGGCAATCACGCTATGCGGGTCATTGCCGCGCGTGGTTACATCGATGGACAAATTCCCTTCAGCAATCGCACGGGCAACTTCCGAAGCGTACGAAGGCTCCGCACCCAACAAAGAAAATATTCTTCTCGCCAGCCAGAAATTGGCCGCCACCACCAGAAATATCGCCAAGCCTGCCACGATAGAGCTGGTGTAAAACATCATCAGCAAATTGCTTGCTTGATCGACAGTCGCCGCCTTGACCTTATCCTCCAGCTCTTTAGCCAATTGATCCAAGCGGTTTGAAAGACTTTCTGATGCGGAATCGAAACCGTCGGGTGATTTCATAATGGCATTGCCTGCCGCGCGCCCGTTACTAAAATAGGCATTCGCCATGCGCTCACCCGTGGCATATAACTTATCGACATCCGCATCGATCTCGGCCAAATGACTTTGCATTTCAGGCGCGATTTTGCCTAGCCGTTGTACGTTTTCATGCGCAAGTTTTTTCTCCCGCAAGGCTTCGTTGTAATCATTCTCGCCCACCGCAGAAGCATCGGTGAGGAACTGCTGAATCTGCACCACGTGATAGCGCACATCTTTGAATGCCATCGTTGCATCGACCAGGTGTTGTTTGCTCGTTTCGGATTCGCTTAACTTGGTATTGCTCGACCAGACAAAAATATCACCGACCACTAATATTCCCGCCACCAGCAGCGTGATCAGAATCAATAAGTTACGCAGAGAAAAATTCTTCATTAGCTCACCTATTCTTTAATTCAAAACAATCCAATTGAACAAAATACTCTGTAGATACCGTCTTCCCCGTCAAGTGATTTTTGCATAATTTGACTGATAAGGCTGCCGAGTTTTAAGCACCCCGAAGCACAGATGCACCAACTTACGCATTGCCGCACCGAGCGCGGACATCTTTGATTTTCCTCGTGCCAGCAAGCGTTCATAGACGGCTTTGACGTGAGGATTGTAACGCGTCGCCACAATCGCCGCCATGTACAACACCGCACGGATTCTGGCAGAACCGGCTTTCGATAATCGGGCGCGCCCCGATACTGAACTGCCTGACTGCCGTTCCACGGGAACGACACCCAAATACGCCGCCAACTGTTCCGCCGTGGCGAAGTTGTGACTGCGTATCACCGACAGCATATTACCGCCGACTTGAGGGCCAACCGCTGGGATGCTTTTCAATAAGTTGAAATCGTCTTTGAGGGTGGGATGCCGATCAATATGTTGATCAATCTCGCGTTGCAATTGGCTCAGTTGTTGGAGATGGAACGCAATGCTCACGACAAGAGATTGCTGGATGAGTTCAGGCGTATCGGTCGCCCCCGCCTTCTCCTGCCGATTACGTTCACGTTGCAGGTCTTGAGCCACCGCCTCACGTCGAGCCAGCAAGGCTTGTAAAGTGCGCGCCTCAACAGGGGGCGGTGCCCAAGCGGCGGGTTTAAGCAATGCGCCGTAACGCGCCAATACAAAGCTATCTACGCCATCGGTCTTGGTGCGCACGGCAAGCCCCCGACCAAAGGCTTTGACCTGCGCGGGGTTAACGATAGAAACGGCAATCCCAGCCTCAAACAACGCGAAGGCAGCAAGTTCGTGATACACACCTGTGGCTTCCATGACCACGTGTAATTGGGTTGGCGCAACATGCTGCTTGGCAATCCAAGCCAGTAAATCAAGGTAGCCTGCCCGGGTGTTATGAACAACTTTAGTCTTACGTTTGCCGCTGGCTTCATCAAGCAACAAACAACAATCTAATTTAGCTTTAGCGACATCCATGCCGAGATAAAACATGATGACCTCCTGTAAAATGAACCAACAACATTAACCAACGTCGCCCACTTGCCTTGTGCATACAGGGTTTTCCCCTTGGATACCGTTCAGTGTCGGTGCTGGCGATGAGGTGAAGCAGCGGGCTTGATCTACATCACAAGGTCTAGCCTTAAGGAGCGAGACAAGCTACCGTTGCTTCGTGTGGGGATAGCTAACCACCACGGGGAGAAAGATACAAGGAGCGAGCTTGCTCGCGAAGCACTTTCGCGAGCAAGCTCGCTCCTACATAGGTTTTAGTTCCAATAGATTATTTTCGTTAAAAAATTCATTCGATGTTTTAAGAGCCTAGAAAATTTAATTTCCCCAGTCCCATCTCTATACTTAACGGCATGCTTAACCGAATCTTTAGTCGCATCAAAAAATATGCCGTTGCTCAGGTTTGACCGCTTAACCCGTCACAGAAGATGCCGGATCCAATTCTTTGGGAACCGCCAATTCATTGGGCTGCTGTGGACATGCTCCGCCTTGCTTTTCATAGCGGCGCAATTGGTAAACGTAGGCGAGAACTTCAGCCACTGCGGTATAAAGTGCCTCGGGTATGGATTGCCCCAGCTCGGTATGTTTGTGCAGCGCACGTGCTAACGGCGGGGCTTCCAAGATTGGCACATGATGTTCTTGGGCAATTTCGCGAATGCGCAATGCCAACAAATGCGAACCTTTGGCGACCACGACTGGCGCACGCATGCCCTTATCGCTGTACTTCAAAGCTACAGCGTAGTGAGTCGGGTTGGTGACCACCACATCAGCGGTCGGAATCGCCGCCATCATGCGGCGGCGCGCTGCCTCACGTTGCAAGCTGCGGATGCGCCCTTTGACCATCGGATCGCCTTCAGTCTCTTTGGCTTCTTGACGCACCTCTTCCTTGGTCATCATCATTTTCTTGTTGTGATCCCACAACTGGAATGGCACATCTATCATCACGATCAGCAACATCGCGCCGACGATGGCCATAAAACTGGAGCCGATTAAATGCCCCATTTTCGGCACGGCAGCATGGATAGATTGCGTACCCAGCGCCATCACCACATCTTTGTTATGCCAAATCACCCAAGCACCCACCCCACCCACCAGTACCGATTTACCGATGGCTTTAGATAGCTCCACCAAGGCATGCAAGGAGAACATGCGGGCAATGCCGGGAATCGGATTCATTCTGGAAAACTGGGGTTGCAAGGATTCAAAACTGAACAACCAACCATTCAGCAGCAAGGGTGAAAATGCCGCCGCGATCATCACCGCGAGCAACAAAGGAGAAAAGGTAATGAGCGCATCCAACGCCAAATCGTACAAACGCGGAATGATGAGTTCGGTGTTAAACGCTAATTCTTTATTGATGGTTAGTCCGACTCGCAGCGACTCAAGCATGTGTTGAGTGAACGATGCGCCCATAAACCACAACGTCCCGCCGCCCGCCAGTAACACGGCAAAAGTGGAAAGCTCGCGCGAGCGCGCCACCTGGCCTTTTTCTCTGGCCTGATCCAGTCGCCGTTGCGAGGGTAGTTCGGTTTTTTCCAGGTCGCTGTCTTCTGCCATGTGTGACTCCAAGGGTCACGGCAATTATCGACAACCGGCGGGAATTCAATCGTGCGAGTAACGAGGTGTTCCCAATTCTATTTGGGGATTTTCAGATAGGCCAAGATGCGCGCTGCCATATTACCCAGCGGCACGATTTCGTCCACCGCACCGACTTCGATGGCGGCACGCGGCATGCCAAACACCACGCAACTGGCTTCGTCTTGCGCAAAGTTGTAAGCACCTGCACGGTGCATCGCCAGCATGCCAAGTGATCCGTCTTTACCCATGCCAGTCAGCATCACCCCCACTGCCCGACTACCCAACACTTTTGCCGCCGCATGGAACAATACTTCAACGGCAGGCCGATGGTGATTCACCGGCTTGTCCTGATTCAACACAATGCGGCAAGCACCGCCTGCCGGACGTTCCAGCGACATGTGCGAATGCCCCGGTGAGATATACCCATGACCGGCTGCAATGTTACTGCCATGCTCGGCAACGCAAACCTGCATGGCACACAAACCATCCAACCGCGTGACGAACGATTCTGTGAACGCTTCCGGCATATGCTGGGTGATGAGTATTGGCGGGGCATGCGCGGGCATGCCAGCTAGCAAAACCTTGATGGCTTCGGTGCCGCCCGTCGATGCGCCGACCAGTATGATGCGTCCGCTATATGATGGCATGGTCGCCCAATCTGACACTATTGAACTTTCCAAAGTACATGGGAAATTTCCCGCACTGCGTTATTACCCTCACCCTCAGTCCCTCTCCCGGAGGAGAGGGATGCAAAGCCCTTCTCCCTCCGGGAGAAGGGTGGGGATGAGGGAAAACCCGTGCCATGTTTCAGAAAATTATCAAGAAGAATGCGCCAACGTGACCTTACCGGTCAACTCATACACGGTATGGTTGCGCAATTTAAAATAAGCCGCTGCGTGGTAAAAACTCTCCGAGTGCCCGGCAAATAACAATCCGTCCTCACGCAACAACGGGGCAAATTTTTTGAGTATCGACAGCTGCGTTTCTTTGTCGAAATAGATCATTACATTGCGACAAAATATCGCATCAAGTTTGCCACGCATCGGCCAGCTGGCATCCAATAAATTGACGCGGCGAAACACAATCATCTTTTGTAGCTCCGGCCTTACCTGCACGTATCCCGCTTCCTCACCTTTACCGCGCAAAAAAAACTTGTCAATTTGCTGCGCCGATAATTTGGCGACCGCCTCCAGCTTGTAACGACCTAAACGAGCTACTTCCAGCACGTTGGAGTCCAAATCTGAGGCGAGGATTTTCACCTGATGATCGTAGCCTGAAAATTCATCCACGACGGTCATCGCCATCGAATACGCTTCTTCTCCGGTTGAGCAAGCCGAACACCACAACTCGATAGGACGCGATTTACCCTGCTGGCGCAGATGCTCCGCCAGAATTTTGAAATGATGGACTTCACGGAAAAACGAGGTGAGATTGGTGGTGAGCGCGTTGGTAAATTCTTCCCACTCTGCCGCATTACCCTGCTGCAATTTATCCAAATATTCGGTAAAGGATTTCGCGCCCGTCGCGCGCAAACGCCGTGCGACACGGCTATACACCAACTCCTGCTTGCTTTCACCCAATGCGATACCCGCATGTTGGTGTATCAATTTACAAATCCGATTGAAGTCTTGATCGGTAAACGGTAATTCACGGGTGATGACAACACTCATACAATCTAGGGCACTCTATTTAATTAGGCGAATGGCAAAGCAGACTACTATCACCCTCACCCGCCACTGCAATACGTTCCAAGGCTGCCAACACATCCATGCTATCGGTCTCCATTTTTCTCACCAGTCCCATGCCACGCAGTGCTTCGCCGGTGCGAAATGCCGCTACCGCGTCTTTGGCATGACTATGGAAAGCTTGATGGGGATTAGCCACCGCAGCATACCCGTCCAACTTGGCAAAGCAATCTTTGCCCTCTCCCTCGAAGTACCATTTCCCCAAACGGCAAGCGGTATGCGAAGCAAAGCTATCGGCATTGCGTTCGGAGATACCCATAAACACTTTGTATATCTCAAACTTGTACAGAATGTGATCGATCTTGGCCACCTCAACAAAACTTCGTAAAGCGGCTGCAGAAATCGTGCCTTCCATTTGATGCGACAAAGCAAGCAGATGCTTCATATTTTCCATCACGCCGTTCACGTCTTGACTGAACAGATGCGACTTATCCGCCATACCTTGCATTTGATGCTGTGTTTGGTTCGTCTCACCCTGGATCGCGGTGACGATGCTTGAAATTTCACTGGTGGCCTTAGTCGTGCGCTCGGCGAGCTTGCGTACTTCATCTGCTACCACCGCAAAACCGCGCCCCTGCTCGCCCGCACGCGCCGCCTCGATGGCTGCGTTCAATGCCAACAAATTAGTCTGATCGGCGATTTCTTTAATCAATTGAACGATGCTGCCAATCTGCGCCGCACGTTGCGTTAAGTTCTGCACGTTGTTTGAAGATTTCAGTGTGTCACCCGATAAGGCTTCCAAACTCTGTGCAATCTGCAATACCGCTTCACGATTGCCTGCCGACATACCTGCCGCTTCAATGGCGTGCTGCTTCTCTTCTTTTAACGATTGCGCCGCCGCAACTTGCGAGGCTTGCAGTGCCACGAACGATTCGCCAAAGCTAGTCATGTTGTCAAATATCAATTTCGCCACTTCGCAATTTAGCTGAGCTTCCTGCATAGACGCGCGCTTTGCATCAAGCTCGCGCGTAGCCTTGGCCAACTCACTACGCAAGCTGGAAATATCAGCTTCTGTTTGCGACAATTTTGCGAGTGTTAGCTGGTGTTCGTGCTTCAGTTTTGTATTAAACATATCGCTATCCTTAACAGGTGTTCCAAATTATTCAGCACAGCTTTTTCATGCTGAGTTAACCATGTGCGGATGTTTATCCACCACCATCTGCTCCAGCTTTTTCATTACTTCCATGCTGGCATTTTCCGCATCATTGAGCGCATCGTAAATGCCATTTTGTATGGCCAGATTGCGCTCCCAACCTTGATCCAATTGCTTGACCATCTGATGCACGTTCTGATGCACTTTGCTATGCGGCTCCAATAAACTGCGGAACGCTGCCGACCCTTCAAATGCGTCCTTACCTGGCCCCTCATACCATTTACCCAGGCGGCAATTTTGGTGATCGACGCTGACCGCTTTTTTGCATTCGTCGTTATTGGCATCACCAATCAATACATAAGCACGTTGTTTATAGACCACGTGATCGACTTTAACCAAAGAGGCGAAACTGAGATCTTGTGCATAACGTGCAACCGATAAAGTCGTCACCGCAGATTCGTAGAATTGTCCGAATTTTTGTTCCAGGCGTTCAATCACGCCCTGCGAAGAATTGGCCATCTCATGCATTTCTTCGGAGTCCACCAACATCTTGGCAGCCTCTCCGTGCAACATTCCCATCGTTTTCCCGATTGACTCTGATGCTTGCTTGGTGTTTTCAGCGAGCTTGCGCACTTCATCCGCCACCACCGCAAAGCCCCGTCCCGCCTCACCTGCACGCGCTGCTTCGATAGCGGCATTCAGCGCCAGCAAGTTGGTTTGATCGGCTATCGAAGTAATCAACCCGACGGCCTTGTTGATTTCTGTGCTGCGGGCATTTAATTGCAAGATGGCCGCATTGGCTTGATTGACTCGCTCAACGATGCCGGATAAACGCTGCACCACATCCCGCACAGACTCACGGCTTTCCTCTGCATCATGCTGTGTTTTCCCCGCGAGGCTCGCCAGCTTTGCCATGTTGTCCGTAATTGCTTTCAAGTCCTGCTGATTGGAGGTCATGTTCTTCAACAGATTACTGGTGTTGAGCGATTGCACGCGTGACAACAATTGGGTACGCATCGCCGCGATTTTTTCTCCCTCGGAAGCAGTCAACAAAATATTTTGATTATCCAAACCTTTTTTGAATCCACCATGCACTCCCAGCGACATCGCTTTGCGATAAAAGTTATTCGCCATATTGCTGCGGAAGCTGGTCTCCTGTTCACGGAAGAAAGTATTGAGCTGATCCAACATGTCATTCAAATCCCAGCACAACAAGCTAATTTCGTCTTGCGCATCGGCTATCCCGACTACCCGTTTATTAAACTTCCCCAGTCTGATTTCCTGAATGACTTCTTTCATTTTTGCGATGGGGGCCAACCAACGTTTAACCAGCACCTGCCCCCAGGCCGATGCGGCAATGCACACAGCCAGGAAAAAAAACATCGGGATGTCCAGCCCATGCTCGATGAAGTCATACAAAATAATGGCGAGCGTCCCGACGGTAAATGACCATAGCAACGCTGAAAGTCTAAATTGCAAGGATGAGTTCATCATAACTAAGTCCTTTTTCGGTTAACAAATCAGTCAATATCCTGTTTGAAACAGCAATGGCATTTGCTGCTCCGGCTTTTTTCTCGGCATCCAGCATGGCGGCGTACAAATCCGTTACTGCCTGTACCCCACTCAACTTGGGCTTGCGCCGCACCGAGATATAACCTGTGATATTCCCTGCGGGATCGAAGGTGGGGGTGACATTGGCAAATACCCAATAAAACCCGCCATCCTTGGACATGTTTTTCACGTAAGCGAAACACTCGCTCTTGTTTTGTATCTTGTCCCACAGCAATTTGAATACCGCGCGCGGCATATCGGGATGACGAATGATGTTGTGTTGCGACCCCAATAACTCAGCCTCGCTATACCCGGAAAACTCGATGAATATACGGTTGCAATAACTGATTCTGCCTTTGGTGTCGGTAATCGAGACAATAAAATCCTCTTCTCGTAAAACTCGCTCTACTGTGGTCGGTGTGATCGATCTTTTCATTTAGTCCTCCCTGTCAATTCTTAACCTGCCTTGTTTTTCGCACGCTTCAATACCGAAACCATCTAGCCATAAATTAAACTAAGCAGTTACGCGTTATGTTTTGAATGCTTCGACAGATTCACGTACCGCTAAAGACTTGCATTCCAAATTTTTAGCCAAGCTCAATAGGGATTGTGCCGAGCTAGAATTTTCTTCTGACATTTGCGATACCCTTTCGGTAGTTTTAGCGAGTTCAGTTGCTGCTGTGTTTTGCTCTTGCAGTGCACCAGCAATGTCATCAATCACACCTGTCACCTCACCAAAGCTAGTTTGAATACGCATGATGGAAGTTTGTGCGGACTCTGCATCCCCTACGCCCTGCTGGGTATTTTTCACCACCTTATCCATACCACTCAAAGCATGTTTCGCCACCTCTGCGATTTTGGCGGACATCTGATTGATTTCATTGGTTGCCCCTCCAGTGCGTTCTGCCAACTTACGCACTTCGTCTGCTACCACGGCAAATCCCCTGCCCTGTTCTCCGGCACGTGCGGCTTCGATGGCTGCATTCAACGCTAACAAGTTAGTTTGGTCAGCAATCTCTTTTATCACTTTAACCACCTCGCTGATGCGTGAGGCATCGTCGCCCAAACGGGAAACATCCGTTGATGCTGCTTCAATTTCCTGAGCGGTGGTCAACAATCCTGCAACTGTTTTATTCACCACTTGCGCACCCTGCTCTGCGTTGCTACGCGAACTATTAGCAATCCGCTTGGCTGTATTCCCTTGATCGCTTATATGGGTCGTGGTCACGCTCAACTCTTCTATTGCTGCTGCCATACTAGATACGGCATCCGATTCATGGTTGGCATTCTGAGAAATTTGATTGGCAGAATCAGTCAGCATTTTTGCCATCTCGCTCACTTGTTCGGATTGATATTTCACTGCCGCCAACATATCTCGGAGTTTGCCCTGCATCTGATAGGCATCCGCCAACAAACTTCCGGATGCAGGCAGTTTATGCGGTTGTTGTGAAAAATCACCCTGAGCCATTTTTCTAACCACCGCCGCGACTTCTTGCGGATCACCCCCTAATTTTGCCAGCAGCCCCTTAATCAATATCCACGAAAAAAACAACAACGCAAATGCCAAAACCATATTGACGGCGGCCATGATTATTTTTCGTGATTGGATTGATTGTGCGGCAGTCTTCTCAAGCATTTCAGCATCTTGAGTGGCTATCAACACTAACTCATCAACTGCATCTCGATGCACTTGAAATTTTTCTGCCATTAGCGGTTGCAGTGCTATGGCGGCTTCTTTTTCTCCTTGCAATAACGCTGGGATATATTTTTTATCGCGAATATCAAGAAAATCCTGCCCCGCTTGGTAAACCTTGTTTACTAGCAAATCTTTGCCTTTACCCTCAGGGAGCGTCTTCAACCAAAATTCATGTCGCGCATTAAACTCTTCTCTTAATTTGTTGGATTTCTCCACCATCGCTTTTAGTTTATCCCCGTCAGACCAACGCATCTCTCTCGTCAATAAGTATGCTTCAATCAGATATTCTGGCGGCGGTAAAATATCCGCAATCAAATCTTTTTGATTGGTGATATTTTTATAGATAGGGCCATTGACTTGAAGTTGGTTCAAGGTAGTAAAAGCCAGAATGATTGAAGCTAACAAGGAGGCACAGAACAAACCAACAAGTATTGTGAGTTGCTTGGCAACCGACAATTTTTGTTTCCCACGAGCTGTATTGCTCTCCATAATATTCTCCAAGAAAATTTCAATCCTGTTTATTTACCACGCACATCACTCAACAATTCTTTGATATCCAAAATCAGTACAATGTCGCCCTCGCTGGACATCGTTACGCCTGCCACGCCTTTGGGACGGAAGGTATCCAACGATTTGATGACCACGTCATCGTGTCCGGCAAACGAATCCGCCGACAGGATGAAGCTGTTATTACCAAATTGCATCAACACGCCGACTTCCGACGTGCCGGTTTGATCCCAGCCTATCAACTGCGCCAATGGCAACACGGGCAACACTTCGCCGCGCACCACCATAGTGGCCCGCCCGGAAACTTGCTGCAATTGCTCAGGTGTGACTGACAGGATTTCGCGCACCATCGATAGCGGCACGGCAAAAGATTGATCGCCCAGACGCAATATCAATACAGGCAAAATCGCCAACGTGAGTGGCAACAAGATGGTGATAACTGTCCCCTTGCCTTGCTCGGAACGAATGCTGACGATGCCGTTGAGTTTTTGGATGTTCGTTTTCACCACATCCATCCCCACGCCTCTGCCGGACACATTGGAGATTTCATCTTTAGTGGTAAAGCCGGGCAAAAAGATAAGCTCCAGACATTGGGTTTCGTCCAAGGTATTTGCCATCTCACTGGTAATTAGCCCTTTTTCGATGGCCTTGTTGCGTATCACTTCAGGACGCATTCCTTTGCCGTCATCGGCGATGGTGATGAGGATATGGTCACCTTCCTGGCGCGCACTCAGTTCGACCATGCTCTTTTCCGGCTTACCCGCCGCGATGCGTCCTTCTATCGTTTCCACGCCATGATCCACGGCATTTCGCACCAGATGCACCAGCGGATCGTTGAGGTCTTCAATCATGGTTTTATCCATTTCGGTTTCCTCACCGATTAGCAACAGCTCGACATCTTTGCCCAAGGATCGCGCCAGATCACGTGCCAAGCGGGGATATTTTTTAAACAATCTTCCTATCGGCTGCATGCGCGTTTTCATCACGGCGTTTTGCAAATTCACCACCAACATATCCAACTGGCTGACCGCCTGATCCAGATCATGCAGTGTTTCCGCATCGGTGCGTCCCTGAATAATGTCGGAGCGCAAATGCGTCAGCCGGTTTTTGGTCAAGCCGATCTCGCCGGACAAATTCAACACTTGGTCGAGACGATTGGTATCGACACGTATGGTCGATTCCTTGGCCTCTTTGACCGACACATCCCCTTCACGACGACCAATGGTGGTGCCGGGCACGTCCACCGCACGCCGACCAAACACCTCTTGAGTGGATTGCTCTTCAGAAATGGCTGCGGCGATTTGTTCTGGATCACGTTTCGCCCCGACTTGTGCAACGATGTCCGTTCCCATCACCACGTTGTATAACTTATCCCAATCCACTGCATTCACTCCGATGGCAGGGGTGTTAGCTGTGTCCGGTGCGGCGGAATTTGCCAACGGACTGATCTGCTCACCAATTAACGCAGCCTTTAAAGCCGCCACCATCCCGGCGGGTGCGGCAGTGGGCTGCACATTTTGCTGGAGTGCGCCAAACATCCGGCGTACTTCCGCCGTCGCGGCAAAAATTACATCCATGAGTTCGGCACTCAGTGACAATTCACGATTGCGCAATTTATCGAAAAGATTTTCAGTGATATGACACAGTCCCACCAACTCACCGGCATTGAGGAATCCCGCCCCGCCTTTGATGGTATGAAACCCGCGGAAGATTTCATTCAACAGTTGGCTGTCCGCCGGAAATTTTTCCAGCTCCATCAACTTGCTATCCACATCAGAAAGCATCTCACCTGCTTCCATCAAAAAGTCGCTTAGCAAATCTTCCATACCGGCAAAATCATTCATTTTTCACTCCCTAATTTAACTAATCACGCGCGCTGCAATTGATACCTAAAAGCCTAGGCTTTCCAGCAAATCATCAACCTGATCCTGACTCGTCACCACATCCGAACGCCCATTCGGATTGATTACCGGACCATTTAGCAATCCGGCATTCAATTCCGCTTTGACCGAAGCGGGTGCATTTTCAACCAGCAACGCCAGCAACTGCTGCTCCATTTCTTTAGTCAAGGCGGTGATTTTCTTGATGACCTGTCCGGTCAAATCCTGGAAATCTTGAGCCATCATGATTTCCATCAAATAGCCATTGGTCTCTTTGGTGCGTTTGGGAACCTCATTCAAATAGACATGGGTTTGCAACACCAGATTTTTGAATTGCTCCACGTCCAGATTTTTATCGAATAGCAGTTGCCACTGACCCGACAATCGCTGTGCTTCGCTTTCAATTGTTTCCACCAGCGGCAGAGCCGCCTCAGTCGCATTCAACACGCGCTCGGCGGCTTGCTCGGTCAATGTCGCGACATAATTCAAACGATCTCGCGTGTCGGGTATGGATGCGGCCGCTTTTGCTATCCCTTTATCCAAACCCAACTCCCGCAAAGTGTCGTGCAAAGTGCGCGCGATATGACCAATCTGATTGATCACTTTTTCCGGGCTGCTGCCTGATGAATTCACCTCCTTAGCGGCGGGTTTTATCCCGGCAACACCTTCGGCTGGCGGTTGGTTTTCTGCAACGTTCGCCGCGACGATGCTATCAAACAACGCTTCGAGATCTTCTGAGTCCTGGACTGCAATTTTTGCTGACATGGCATCACTCACTTTTGCATGGTTAAAAAGATTTTCTTCAACTTCTCATCCAGTGTCGCGGCGGTAAAAGGTTTGACCACATAACCGCTTGCTCCCGCTTGCGCTGCCATGATGATGTTTTCTTTTTTGGCCTCGGCTGTCACCATCAACACGGGCAAATGTTTAAGCGCGTCGTCGGCACGAATCTTCTGCAGCAGTTCCAAGCCCGTCATGTTCGGCATATTCCAATCCGACACCACGAAATCAAACGCATCCGCACGCAACTTGGACAAGGCCTCAACGCCATCTTCCGCTTCCTGTACATTAGTAAAGCCCAACTCTTTAAGCAGATTGCGCACGATGCGTCGCATTGTGGAAAAATCATCCACCACTAAAAATCGTGTCGTTTCTATTCCCATTTCATTCTCCTAAAATCAATCGCTAGCTGTCAGACGTTAGTTATCAGTTAAAATCACGTAACGACAACATGGCCTCTCTATAAATTAAAATTCCGTCATTCCCGCCAAAGCGGGAATCCAGTTTAGAAAATAAAGTCCCTTGCAAAGCAAGGACAAAGCCCTTTTAATAAAAACGCTGGATTCCCGCTTTGGCGGGAATGACGAATTATTAGAGATTCCCAACACCAATCAGCAACTGTCTTCATTTTCAATTCAACAACGGACGCAACGTTGACGACAAAATCGTTGAATCAAATTTCGGCACATAATGATCCACCCCAACCCGTCTCCCCAATGCCCGGTTGGCTTCGGATGACAACGACGAGTGCATCACCACGGGAATGCCATCGAAGCGATGATCGGATTTGATGTGCTGTGTCAACACATAGCCATCCATTTCGGGCATTTCCGCATCCGTCAAAATCACTTGTATCTGATCGTGCAGTTTTGAACCGGATGACTGCGCCGTATCGGCCATCGCTTTGAGCCTATCCCATGCCTCGTGCCCGTTACTCGACTGCATATGTTTGACACCCATCTTGTCGAGTACCTCGGCGATTTTTCTGCGCGCCACCATCGAATCATCGGCGAAGAATATGCACATATCCTGACCGGCTTCGACCTTCTCGACTGAACCAACAATCGCTTCGCCAAATGCGTTCGCCAATATCTGCTCGACATCCAATATCGAAATCAATGTGCCGTCTGGCAATTCCGATATGGCAGTTATCAGCGCGCCCTTGTCCGACAGCATGCCTTCCGTCGCACGCACCTTGTCCCAATCGACGCGGATGATGCGATCCACCCCCTGCACCAGAAAGCCCAAAATGTGATTGCTGAATTCCGCAACCATCATGGTCTGATGCTTTTCTGTGACAGTTATCCCCATCAGTTTTGCCAAGTTAAGAACCGGCATAACGTGACCGCGTAGCGAAACGATACCATCCACGCCGCTCGGCATATTGGGTGTGCGGGTGATTTTCCCCGCCTGACAGACCTCTTTCACCTTGAACACATTGATGCCAAATTTTTCATCACTGCCCAAACTGAACAACAGGATTTCCATTTTGTTCGATCCCGCCAAATTGGAACGGGCATCAATCTGATCCAGCATGCCGTTGTCACTATCCGCCAACAAATTTTCTGATTGACTCATTTTCTTCCCCCTTATTTGCAGTGTGCCGCGTTGCAACAGCAACCGCACACTGACTGCATCTCTATCAAGCCAGTAATCGCGTTAATGTCTGCGCCAACTTCTGCGGTTCAAATTTCGCCACATACTCATCCACGCCTACGGTTTTACCCAGTTGCTGATTGGATGTTCCGCTTAACGACGAATGCATCAAAACCGGTATGCCGGAAAAGCGTTTGTCCGCTTTAATCTTGCGCGTCAGCATGTAGCCATCCATTTCCGGCATCTCCACATCGGTGAGAATGACTTGCAAAGAATTCTTCAACGGCTTGCTGGCAACATCCGCGTTGTCTGCCAATTTGGATAGTTCATCCCACGCTTCACGACCATTGATCGCCGCGATGGAATTGACCTGCATCGCGTCAAGCGTGCGCTGAATCTGCTGGCGCGCCACCGACGAGTCATCGGCAAAAAACACCGTGCGCTCTTTACCCAAAGGCTGCACGCCTTTGAAGATGACTTCATCACTGCCAAAGTGGCTGGTCTCCGACAGCACTTTCTCCACGTCTATCATCATCACCAGGCGACCGTCTTTGAGTTCGGTGATGGCGGTGACCAAGCCGCCCAGCTCTGCCAATAGCATCGCGGGGGGAACACGCATCGCCGACCAATCCAGACGCAGAATGTTGTCCACCGCACTGACCAAAAACCCTTGAGTCTGACCGTTATATTCAGTCACGATCATGATCTCCGGTTTGCCTGAACTTTCAATGCCGATATATTTGGCGAGGTCGATAACAGGGACCAGCACCCCGCGCAAACTGACCATTCCCTCTACCGAAGCGGGCATTTCCGGTGCGCGCGTGATAGGCGGGATGCGCATCACCTCACGGACTTTGAACACATTGATACCGAACGTTTCGTCGCGATTGGTGCGCGCATCTTTCCCCAATGAGAACATCAAAATTTCTAATTTATTGGTTCCAGCCAGCTTGGTTCGCGCATCAATGTTTTTTAATAAGTCCGACATTTCATTTCCTTTCGTAAAACTGTATCCCGCCAATCAATCTTGAATCTTAGGTTTAACCCAAATAATCCAATAGAACGAAAAAAACCTGTAGGAGCGAGCTTGCTCGCGAAGCAAATTATCCTTTCGCCCTGAGCTGGTCGAAGGGTCGCGAGCAAGCTAGCTCCAACGAGGAGAAATTTTCTAATGAACAATTTGGATTTAAAACGTCGCATTTTTGTTATAGAACTCGAAGCATTTTTTAAGTGAGTGGCGTTGACTTTCATCCACATTGATAAACTCCACACCGCACAACTGATCCTCACCGTCCTTACGCTGCCAATGGACACGGCCTTTAATGCGCAGAACATCCTGACGTTCATACTGGTTCAGATCCTGATTGGGTAGATTGATGGCAAGCTCGATTGGCTCACGGTCATTGATGGACTGTGTCAATCTCAAGCGTAGTCCGGTCATTGAAAAATCACTACTGAGTGCATCTATGGTTTGCCCATCCTGTATCAGTTTTACCAACAAACTGTTTTGTGCGCGGGGTACGCGACGCTTCTCATGCTGTGCCGCTTCAATCATGATGCCGTTGGCAAATTTAAAGCCCGACATAATCTGGTTGAGCCTGCCCGTTACCACACGCAGATCATCACCAATGGCAGCGGTCACATCGACCTTGGCACCGCTTTCCTTGAGTATTGAAAACAAAGTTTCCAACGTGGTGTTCAGCAATTCAAACTGCACCAATTGCTGCTGACTGGCATCGGAAATACCTTGGTTGACCTGAGCTGCTTTGACTGCGTGACTGGCCATTCCTTCAATACTCGTCGCCGCCATCCCGGCGCGTTCTTGTGTGACATTCACTTGCTGCACCACGACATGCATCGTGCCGGCCACTTGCTGCACCTTGCCGGAAAGTTTTCCGATAATGTCACTGACATCGGTTGCCGAATTGGTGGTGCGCTCCGCCAGTTTTCTGACTTCATCAGCCACCACTGCAAAACCGCGCCCTTGTTCCCCTGCCCGCGCCGCCTCAATCGCAGCGTTCAACGCGAGCAAATTGGTTTGCCCGGCAATCTCTTTGATGGTTTTAACGATGTCGTGTATCTGCACGGCAGATTGCTCCAGCTCTTGAATTTCAACCGCAGTCCGGCTGACTTGCTGCGTGGTCTCCTCCATCGAGACAATGTTCTGACGCACATTCTCAATCCCTTCCCGCGCCAGCCCTTCAACTTGACGAGAACGGTCAGACGCTTCGATCGCTTGCACTTGAACGCTGGAGGAAATTTGATGCAATTGCTGCATGGCGTTCACCACTTCTTCCGAGCGGCTTTCCTGCTGCTTACTCACCACGGAAATCTCATTGGAAATAGTCGCAACTTGACAGGAAGATTGGCCCATGTTACGGCTACAGTCTTCTATTTCGCGCATGATTCCGGCGAAGCGTTCTATCAGTCCATTAAACGCAGTGGAGGCCTGCCCGACCTCCTCTTGACCAAACACTTGTGCGCGCACATTCAAATCGCCATCGGCTGACATCTTCACCATCACACCGTGCAACTCGGATACCGAACGATTGATGCCCCATATAATAGAAATCCCCAGCGCACCGCCCAACACCGCACCTATCACGGACAACAGAATAGACAAGGTACGCATACTGCTGAATGTGCTTGCCGAATTTTGATAAGCTTTTTGCGCATCCCGCATTTGCATCTCGATCAAGTCATTTAACGCGTCTTTAATCAACGCATTTTGGGGGGCAATTTGATCGACCAACAAACCTTTCAAGGCGGCAACATTATTGGCGTGCATTGCAATCAACGCGGGTTTGATGCCCTGCTCGACAAAACGGCTACGAGGCTCGGTAAACTTTGCCGCCAACACCCTGTCTTCCTCATCGACCAGCGCACCGCTCAACGCCAGCGCGGTGAAGTCTTGCCACTGTTTATCAATAACGGCCTCATTTTCTGTAATTTTTTGTATGGATTGCTGCATATCTTCCACACCGGAAATAGCGTTGTAGAACGCAATCTGGCTACTCAAGCTGGCGCGGTAAACCGCGTTCAATTGCATAATGGGTATCACCCGGTCATCGTTCACCTCTTTCATCGCGCTATTCGATTTGCTAGAGGCATACAAACCCAAGCCGGCGGTTAAAGCCATACCCACCAACAAAAAGACAAGTAGCAACATCAGGCGAGAACTGATTTTTATATTATTTAGCATCCCTATTCCCCCTCCAACAAACCCAGTAGCAATTAAACTCTGAAGCGCCCGACCGCCGCTTTGAGCTCTTTCGCCATTCCTTCCAAGCGCACGATGTCGTGCGTATTGGAATCCACTGCGGCGTGATTTTCTTCAGACATTTGTGCAATTTTCTCCACATTGCGCGCAATCTCGGTACTCGCCAGACTTTGCTCACTCACCGAAGAAGCGATGTCGCTTACGCCATGACTGGATTGCATCACCGCTTCACCCGCCGCAGTCAACACAGTCGAAACACGTTCCACTTGTTCCTGGGTGGCCTGTAGTGAACGCAAGCCGTTCTGCACCACGGCTTCGACTTGTGTGGATTTTTGATTTAAGGAATTGGTGACTTGATCGATTTCACTGGCGGACTTGGCGGATTTCTCCGCCAACTTGCGCACTTCATCCGCCACCACCGCAAAGCCTCGCCCTTGCTCGCCCGCGCGTGCCGCCTCGATAGCCGCGTTCAACGCCAGCAAATTGGTCTGGTCGGCGATGTCCTTTACTTGCTGCGTCATGCCTGAAATGGCACGGGTGCTATCCACAAACTCTTTCACCGAACCCGCGATCTGATTGACGGCTTCTTGCACACTGCCGATTTCGCCTATCATCGCCGTCACATCTTTATTGCCCTGCTGGGTCTGTTGCAAACTTTTCTCGGATAGCTTGCGCACATCTTCGGTATTGGCTGCCACTGAATTGATGCTCACGGTGATCTCTTCCACCGCTGCGGCGGTTGAGGCGGCCGCCTCACTTTGCGTTTGTGAGCCCCGTGCGATTTGTGCGGCAGAAACGGAGAGCTGCGCTGCGGTGCTGGAGACCGATCCCGCGCTGTCGTTGACTTGGCGAATGATGCCGGCAAAGCCCTCTATCAGACCATTGAATGCGGTTGCCGCTTCGCCTATCTCGTCCTTGCCATGCACTTTTACCCGCGCGGTTAAATCGCCATTGGCTGACATCCTGACCATCGTCCCGCGCAAATCCCCCACCGAAGTATTGATGCCGCGAATGATGGACCATCCCAAACCCAGCCCGATGACACCACCCAATACCATCAACACAATTGACACAAGGCGTAAGGTGCCGAACTGCGCATCGCTTTGCTCAAATAGTTTCGTCGCTTCATGTTTTTGCAAATCGATCAAACTGAGAATGGATTTTTTGACCGGCTCGTAAGATGACTTTGCATGCACATTCAACTCAAGCAATTTAGCGGACTCACCCTTCTCCATTTCAGAAACGGCCGGCTTGATATACCCCTCGACAAACTGGGTACGCGCTTCCACAAACTCGGCTGCCAATTTTTTTTCATCGTCATACATGAACGTTGACATGTAAGCGGCCCACTCTTTATCGATTAACTCCTTGGTCGCTTTTATTTGTTCCGCATTCTCTTTCATCTGTTCGGGATGTATCAGTGCATTGGCAATCGCAAGACGGTTGTACAAAATCTTTTGATCGATGAAGCCCAGATTAGCGGCAGCCAGCATTCGATCAGCATACATCTCATGTAGCGATTGATTGCCGCGACTCGCGTTATACAAACCCAAGCCGCCAATCACCAACATGGAAACCATCAAAGTTGCCAGCACAATGATGAGACGCACACCAATTTTCATATCGCTCAACATCACACTCTCCCTCTTTTAATCAAAACAAAATTTTGAATTTACCCACGGCTCTTCCGAGATTTTTAGATAACTATTCCATTGCCACACACTGCACGAAGATCAACACCATCGGTATCGGTAACCGCAATTGCCTCTTCAAGGAAAAACTGCCCCGGCAACTATTCATTTTTTTCTCCAGAGGGGTGTTGTGTGCGGTGTGCGGGCATACACGTTCACAAGCCATGTTAACGGCATGAAATGAGATTTCTTTAGGCGAACAGCGAGATAAATACTGCTTAAATCGTGTGATTGATTTTGCGGGGTTGGCATTTTCGTGGACACGAAAATATAAAACGAAATCGCGGAAAAATTACAACAACGACACGTTGCAATTTCAAGCTTCGCAACGCGATACCCTGCTTGTTCGCAAGCTGCTCGGCTAGCTCGACAAAAGCTAGTGAGCGACGGGTGCGACCGCCGCTGGCGGGGGAGTAACAGGTGGCGCTTGAGGCGGGGCTTGCACCTCATTCTTGATAGCATCCGCCACATCCGCTTCATCCGCGTTGGCATCCAGCTTAACCACACCGCCATCGTGTTGCGCCGCCTCTTCAGCTTTTTTATTCATCACGATTAGGCTGATACGGCGATTGACCGGACTGAGCGGGTCTTCTTTATTGAATAGCACGGCCGATGACAAACCGACTACACGCACGATTTTATCTTCCGACATGCCGCCGACAATTAGCTCGCGGCGTGATGCATTGGCTCTGTCCGCCGACAATTCCCAATTGCTGTAACCCTTGCTACCACCGGTGAATACAGCCGAATCCGTATGGCCGGACAAGCTCACCTTATTGCTGACCTCGTTGAGCATTTTGCCGATCTCCTGCAAAATTTCTCGCGTGTAAGGTTCAAGTCGCGCGCTACCACTCTGGAACATCGGTCGATTTTGTTCATCAACAATCTGTATGCGCAGACCTTCCGTGGTCAGATCCAGCAATATCTGGCTCTTAAATTTTTGCAGCTTTAAATTGCTGTCTATGGCTGTTTCAATTTTTTGTTTTAGCTCTTTCAGCTTATCAAGTTCTTTGATTTTCTCCAGCCGTAAAAATTCTTGCTGCGCAGCCTTGAGATTGATGGTTTTCTTTTCCGGTGACAGCTCGCCTTGCTTGACCTGTCCTTCACTGCGCGTCAAATCTTGTCCGCCCCCTTTGATAATGCTGGAGCTATCACCACTCCCCGTTCCACCGGACAATGCGACATACAGCGGCGTTTTGAAATACTCGGCTATCCCTTTCAAGTCACCTTTGGAGGTTGAGCCCAACAACCACATCAATAAAAAGAACGCCATCATCGCCGTAACGAAATCGGCATAAGCGATCTTCCATGCGCCACCATGATGACCCGCCGCCACCTTCTTGATGCGCTTGATGACAATAGGTCGTTTGTTCTTATCTTCAGCCATGATCAGAAATCAAAAGTTAGATTCATTCCTACACTAAGCAGCAACTTGATTTGCATTGGCAGCTTAGCGCTTTTGTTTAACATGCTCTTCCAGCTCTGCGAAACCGGGACGTTCTGTGGAGTTCAATGCCTTGCGCCCGAACTCCACCGCCATCGCGGGTGCATATCCGTTAAGATTAGCCAACAGTGCCACCTTGATGGTCTGGAACATCTTGCTACTCTCTTCGGCTTTTTGTTCGAGCAAAGATGCCAGCGGGCCAACGAATCCGTAAGCCAGCAATATCCCCAAGAAAGTTCCCACCAGCGCATGGGCGATCAATATACCCAACTCTGCCGGCGGCATCCCCACAGATTCCATGGTATGCACCACGCCCATCACCGCCGCAACGATACCGAATGCCGGCATACCATCACCCAGCTTGGCAATGCAGTGCGAGGGAACCATCGCTTCGTGATGATGCGTCTCAATTTCCACATCCATGAGATTTTCGATTTCCATCGCATTTAAATTACCGCTCACCATGATGCGCAAATAATCTGTCAGAAACTCGACTACGTGGTGATCGCCCACAATCTTGGGATACTTGCTAAAGATCGGGCTTTCACCCGGATTTTCCACATCGCCTTCGATGGACATCAATCCTTCTTTACGCACTTTACCCAACAGCTCATAGAGCAATGCCATCAGCTCCATATAGCTTTCTTTGTTGTATTTTGATCCTTTGAATATCGTGGGAAAAGCTTTGAGTGTCGCCTTGATAGCCTTGCCGTTATTGCCGACAAAGAACGCGCCACCCGCACCGCCCCCTATCATCAATAACTCAAGTGGCTGAAACAGGCCGCCCAGGTGACCGCCGGCTAGTGCATAACCACCAAATATCGAAGCCATTACCACCACATAGCCTATGAGTACTAACATCGCCGCTCCCCGTTTTTCCCACTAAAGGTTGCCTGAAAAAGTCACCTACTTGTTACAACTTTAAGCCGCTTGTGCTGCTGCTATCGTTGCCCGCTTTGCAGCATGTGTTTTACCCGCTCGCGCAGGAGCATGACAAATTGCGCACGCATAGTTGGCGTGCAAATCACCCGCATGCGTCACAAACAAACCGCCGCACTCTTTACAGGGAACAAGCTGCAGCATGCCTGCCTGAAAAAATCTAAGCATGTACCATGCTCGTGTAATACTCAGCACCACCTCGCCGCCCTCTATCCCTTGAATTTGATCCAGATATAAGCGGTAGGCGGAAATCAACGCCTGCACGCCTTCCACACCCGCGTGCTTTACCAAAAATTGATGGATATCCATAAACAATGAGGAGTGAATATTAGGCTGCCAACTCATGAACCAATCGGTTGAATAAGGCAGCATTCCCTTGGATGGCGATTCTTTTTTAATTTCTTTATATAGCCTTAACAAACGCTCCCGACTCAAAGACGTTTCTTCTTGCAACAACTGCAAGCGAGCCCCCATTTCAATCAGATCAATTGCAATCTTGACCTGCTGCGCTTCCCCCAACACGGTTTTGCAAACCATATTGATTAAGCCAGCTCTTCAACAGGTTGCGCCGACATCAGGATTGCCGCATGCGCTTGGGATTTCATACGATCTTTACTGTAATCACTCACCAAATTTAATAGCAATTTTTCGTCAAAGCGGAAGCGGCACAACATCATGTTCGATGCTGCCATCTTAATAATCTGAGGCGGTGTAAGTTTAGCGAGTACATCCACCAAGTCCTGACCCAGACCCAAACGGAAAATAGCGGCAGCCTTATCTGCTTTAATCATTTGCTGAGCCAGCATGAGATAGGTTAAGTTGATGTCGCGGATACCCTCTTGCAATTCCATGGTATTCATATTGCCCCCCTAAGGTAGTGCCGATTTATCTAATGAACTGCGTGCTGCTTAACTGCTCTTATCGCAATGATTTCCCATCAATTCCGACGGACGAATTATTACTCGCAGAACCTCAACAAAACATTGGAATCGCACTGATTTTGACGTAGGGTTTACGGAACTTCTATGATGGAATACGGCCTCCTTAAACATAGGAAGCCCCAACCCTAACCGGTAGGAATATGAATAAAATTTATGTCGGCAATATTTCGCAAGTATTGTAGGAATTTCACTTACAAAAAATACCTCTACCCAAACCAAAGGTAGAGGACAGGGGAGCTTCACCTCGCTTGCAAGCTGTCAAACCAACTTTCAAGCACTCACACTTTGTAAAACAATCACTACTGGTTTCAGTATCGGCATCAGATTGAGAAACTTTAGGGTGAATTTAAAAAAATTTGTTCCGTTATACAAATGCATAATAAATCTTCATCAATGATGTTTTAAAGCTAGTAAACTCAACCCGTAAGAAAACTAATTTGCATCACCAACCAATATTATTTGGGCAAATCAGCCAGTCCGATTTTTAATTTCAAGCAACGTAATTTTTTAACATGCGGCGTATCCTCAAATCTCTCCCCCCCTCGGTTATCGCATTATTGCTTCAGCTCTGTGCATTTGTCGTGATTCAATATGTGACCGAAATCGCCGACGTGAGTGCTTCACCCATGTTACTTGCTTGGTCATGCGGCGTTGTTGCGGCAGCTTTAAGTTTACTTTTTGGACTGGCCAAATGGTGGCTACTGATTCAGCTGTTGTTTGCACCCACTATTGTTTTCATGCTGGGTTTCGAGTTGTCTCCCAACTTGTCACTGGCGGCTTTTCTGATCTTGCTGGTCGTTTACTGGAGTACGTTTCGCACCCAAGTTCCGTTATATCTTTCCAGCAATAAAGTTTGGGAGGCATTGGAAAATTTGCTGCCCGAAACAGAAGCCGATCACGCATTGAAATTTATTGATTTGGGTTCGGGCTTGGGCGGAGTATTAACGCATCTTGCAAAAACACGCCCGGAGGGATTCTACGTGGGGGTTGAAACTGCACCGTTACCTTTTATATGGAGCTGGCTACGAATCCGACTGGGAGGCTACCGCAACTGTCAGGTAGATTGGGGGAATTTATGGAATGCAGACCTATCCCAATACGATGTGGTGTTCGCCTACCTTTCGCCGATTCCCATGCAAAAACTTTGGCTAAAGGCACAGGCTGAAATGCGCTCAGGCTCCATTCTGATAAGCAGTACCTTTACGATTCCCGATCATGTACCTGATAGAACTGTAACGGTTAATGACTTGCATCATTCAACTTTACTGGTTTGGCACATGTAAAATTTACTGACTGACATTCGCTTCAACGGACTCCATCAAAAAAGCCGCTGCCTAACAGTTCAGTCGTCAAAGCCATGTAATCCAAGGCACCCGGACTGTTGGGTGCAAATTCGAATACATCCTTATTGTGCATCGGGCTGGTGGCCAACCCCACGGATTCTCCGATGCGAGTCTTGCAAACCAAATCTCCATAACGGTCTTGAAGATGATCAAAAATCTCATATGACAATTTACGCCGGGAATCAAATCGGGTAATCACAATGCGACGTTCCAAATTGCGTTGTAATTTTTTCTCCAAAACGTTCAGCGCACTATCTAACCGGTTGACACCTTGCATCGATAGAAAATCTGCCGAGACCGGAATCAATACCCGATCACATGCCAATAACGCATTCAAAGTTAACACCCCCAACATGGGGCAACAGTCAATGAGTACGGGTGCTCCGGAAAGGGCTATCTCTCGGTTCAAGCCGGATTTTAATAAAGTGGCAGCTCTGGCATCACTGCCAAGCAATGCGTCAATTTTTGCCAACTCCAATGATGCCGGCGCAATCAACCAGCCACGACTGGTTTCTCGCAACAGGCTTTCCAGGGGAGCCTTATTTTTAAAGAATGCGGCCATGCCGTAATCCGGCGGGACAAATTTAATCCCGCTGGAAAGCGATAAGTGCCCCTGGGGATCCAAATCAATCGCAATGGGAAATTTATTCAGTATATCCAGTGCGGCAGTGACATTCAGGCATGTCGTGGTTTTACCCACCCCACCCTTTTGGTTAAACACGGCAACAACGGTCATTAACTACTCCAGTTTAAAAGCAAGCATTGCGCGCCCATTCCAATCAAGCCCGCACTTGTCAATTGATTGTCCGACTCTTTGATCGGGTTCCGCTGCGCCCGGTATTTTTCCAACACTCATTCAGTAGCCGATGCTCGGCTTCCAGCTTGGTTTGAACGACCTGATCGACATAGTATTCATCGGGCGAAAATTTATCCAAACTAGCCTTTGCTTTATTTTCAAGCGCTGCTTTGGGTCTCATTAATAATTCAATAAGTGCATTGACGCGCTGTGTTGCCTCATGCTCTGCCTCAACACTGGCTGTAGCGGCATTCTTATCACTCACAAAATCTGTGTTGCCTTGAACAGGCTTAGTCGGGGGTGTTTGCATTGAAACCGAATGCTGAGAAAATTTCTCCGCCAACTTTCTTTCTTGCTCCAATTGCTGCTGCTCAAGTTGCAACCGCATCTTCTCAAACTGTTCATGTTGCGCAGACATTTGATTCGCTCGATGAATGCTTTTCTGTTCTTCATCAACAAGCAATCTTTCCATTTTCTCAGTACGTGAGAGGGCTACTTTTCGCGCTGATATTGATGCGTCTATCTTTGCCTGCAAGGTGGCAATAGCCAATTCCTCGGCGTGGCACCTGTCCTGCTCGGCACGCAGTGCATTTATTTCCAGGTCAATTCTGCATTGAGACAAATGCAATGCATGCTCTGCCGCTTTCGCATACTCAATTTCCATTTGGATGGATTGCTTGTTGATTTCATCTGACTTCGCGGCAATTTCGGTGGCTTGTTTCTCAATCGCGATACGCTCATTCCCCGATTCTATTGCCTTTAATTCAGCAGATAGGCGGGCTTGAATATGCATATTGCATTCTGCTTTAATTTCGATATTTCGTTCAGTCGCCGATCGTAGCTGCTCCTCCAATTTTATTTGCCCCTGGATTAGTGCCAACTGTTTCGCCTCACTCGCAAGCTTCTGCTCAATCTCAAGCATCTCAGTTGTAATTGCCGTAAGCCGCTGCGCTTCAAGCTCGGCCAATTCGATCTCGACTGCCAGCTTGCGTTCAGCCAATTGGTTGGCTTGCGTTTCCCGTTCCAGACGCTCATGAGCAATTTCTGCGGCTTGATGCAACATCACATTAGTTTGGTCTTGCAGGAGCGCAGCACTCTTATCAGCCTCGACCTGGGACATCAAAAGCTCAACCGCTTTTTGTTCCGCACTACGTTTACGTTCAGCCTCTATGCGAGCCAGATTCTTTGCATTTTCCTCAAGTTGTCTGGCAGACTCATTTGCCAAACGCTCGGCTTGCTCAGTTAGTGCCGCCTCCGCTTTAATTTGATCTTCATGGAGTTTGCGCTGAATGAAAGATTTTTCAACGGCGCGTTCTTCGGCAGCCTTTGCCAATGCAGCCAACTCAGCCTCATGAAATGCAACCAGCATGGCTTCGCCTTCGGACAACAATTTTGATTCACCACGAACATTTAAATCGGGAACGTCAACCTCTATAGCTTGCTTCCCCTCAATCAAATTTACACTCTCAGTGACTTCATCTGCTTTCTTAATGTTGGGGGTGCGCTGGCTATTCTTTTTGGATCCCTCTTTAAATAAAGTCAATTCACGCAGCTGAGTTTCCAATTTCAACTTTTTCCCGGCGTAACTAATTTGCATCTGTTCCGCCGCATTGAGTTCGGCACTCACTCTCTCGGTACTCGCCACCAGCTCCGCTACTTCATATTGAACCGACTTAAGTTTTCGCTCCGCCGCAATTTTTTCATCAAGCTTGGCACGCCACTCGTTCTCTAATAACTCAGCCACTTCACGCTCGGCTTTGATCAATGCTTCAGCTGCTTCACGCGATTTCTTTTCTTGCTCCAAACGATTATTCAATTCAACTTGGGCTTGCTGCTCTGCGGCAAGCTTGGCTTTGGTTTCGGCCTGCAAGCTCAATTCGGCAGCCAGCTTTTCCTCTGTCTCACGCTTCATATTGGCTGACACTTGGAGATTGCTCTGAGCAACTTCGGCGAGCTTGGATTCTTCTCGGCACTGCGCTTTCAGTTGGGCTGCAAGCTCCATTTCCGTGCTTGCGCGGGATTGAGCCAGCAGCTTCGCATGCGCACTGATACGGGCGCGCTCCTGTGCTGACAACTCAGCCTGCATTTCAGCTTCTATCTGCCCTCTTGCCTCAATAATTGCTTGCGATTCTGCAAGTAGCTTTTCTTTGTCTTTGCCAAATAAATTTACGACTGTCGGCTGTGTCATGGCGTTCCCTTGCGCTAAATGATTGCACGATAACAATCCTGTTCTTGTAACCCGCATACAAGGTAGCAGCTTGGGTGGCAATTGAAGCGGGGAATAAAGCGGGGAATAAGTGCTATTTCAGATGGCAGGTTTAACCGCGAGCTGCAAATCCAGCAGCGGTGTAACAATTTACAAAGTGATTATCTTGAGCCAAAACGGAAAAATTTTAAGTCTGAAAATCAACTTCAATCACTAAGCCGCAACTTAGCGAAGTTTATTGAGATCACACACATTCCCTGTTTCTGCACCAATCATAACAATGACATCTTCAACTTTCATATTAAGCAACTTGCCAATATCTTTGTAGTCATCGGGCAGCGCGGCATCATCCCAGCCTTTGGCTGAATGACGGGCAAGATTGACTGCCAGAACGACACTCCGGGTGCGAGACTGCGTGGCGTGTTCTTCATCAATTAAAGTCAATAATAAATTCGGCAATGACCACTCACGCGTCAACGCCAATTGCAAATCAACCAGCGCGAACCCCAATATTTGCTCCTGTGCTGTACGGCTACGCAACGTTTTATCCTGTTGCTGCATCGCATTGATTTTCAGCATGCTGGCTGGCGCAAAGCACCACACCAGAAGCTCTGCCAAATCGTGCAATAAAGCCGCAATGCGAACCTCTTCAAAATGCATGTCACGCATGCGTATAGCCCAATCAAGTGCATAGTATGAAGCGCGGTGTGAGCGATGTACCACCTGCAAAATGCTAATCAACGCAGCGGTGTGCCCAAGCAGCATTTCCTCAACCAGGGGTTTTGCCGGTAACTTGTTAAAGAATACTTCCACTCCCAGCATCAGAAGTGCTTGCTCCACCTGCACGACCTCGTGTTCTTGCTTGCGGTGCTTATGGCTTTGCAGGTATCTCAACAATTTTACCGTCATCATTGGGTCATGCGAGATGACATCAGCAACATCCCGCGCACTGATGTTCTCGATATTCTCAAGCAGCTTATTCAAATCACGCTGTGTTTGTTTCAATACCGGGATTTCAGCCTGGCTGAGAAAGCTTACCCATCCTTCCAGGGTTTTAATATCATTTGGCTGCACTGCTCCCCCCCGATTCCGCGCTATTGAAAAATTTTTACCGGCGTATTAACTACACCATGAGCACAACCCAACCGACTCAACATAGCGAGTATGAATTCAAATTTTCCCCGAAAACTGAGAATCCGTTCTTGCGAATAGAAGGAATCAAGTCCTGCTTTTGTCAGGATTAAATCACTGTTTCCCAATTGATTAGGCACGATGAAGCTTTAACTCCGTTCGGCCTGAGCTTGTCGAAGGCTCTGTATCCATTCACATTTCGACAAGCTCTGACAAAACAACTAAGCAAATGGATTTCAAACATAATCTGGTCGGACAAATAGACCCATTTTATTTCAGATGTTTTCCCAGATGTTCTACTAAGGAGTATCTCTGCTGTAAAATCCAACCATGAGCAAAGCATTCACCCGTGAAAGCGACACCGATGATGATGAACTGGAGCGTCCCGTTGAGTTACCTGTGGGTGTCAAAAATTATATTACGCCTAACGGTTATCGCAAGCTGAGTGTAGAGTCGGAATATCTTTGGAAGGTGGAGCGCCCGGAGTTGGTTAAAACTATTACTTGGGCGGCTTCGAATGGGGATCGTTCTGAAAATGGAGACTATATTTACGGCAAAAAACGTTTGCGAGAGATAGATCGTCGCGTGCGTTTTTTGCGTAAACGCATGGAGCTGGCAGAGGTGGTTGATCCGGCGCAGCGCGGCGCATGCGAGCAGATTTTTTTCGGCGCGACGGTAACGGTTTGCGATGAAGCTGGGGTTGAGGCTGTGTATAGTATCGTGGGGGTTGATGAAGCAGATGTGATGCATGGCCGTATCAGCTGGGTTTCTCCGTTAGCAAGAGTATTGCTTAAATTGCGAGTGGGTGAAGTTGCCATGCTACGCACACCTGTCGGTGTGAACGAACTTGAGGTGATGTCTGTGGTTTACTGTTCGTTGGATGAAATCAATTAGAAAGTCGCTATGCTCCCAATTTGAAGATTACTATGTTGCAGTTCGTATTTTGCTACGCGGTTTATTGTATGCTGCGCTTGATTTAACTAAATGTAGATCGAATAAATATGGATTTAAAGCTGTTGGAACTACTTGATAATCGTGAACAAAATTACCCGCATCAGCTGGAAAAGCAATATCCGCGCATCTTAAATACAATTTTGGAGAATTGGAATTTGCCGGGCATGGATGCGATATTCATGGATTTTTTGGTGGCAGATCGTGATGGAAGGAAGGGTTTTCCATCCGATGTGGCAGCCGATATTATGTATTTGAGTATGGTGCATTCGCGCCAGCTTGCAAAAAAGCAGGCAGGTGATCCTTGGGAACACGTATCAGAGATGTTTAAGTCGGAGATTGAGTTGCATGGTGTGGCTTTTTCAATAGCGGGTTTTATCAATGCTGTTGAGGCTGGCAGACATGATTTGGTCGCTCTGTTTTTAAGTTCTGGTGCAGATATTGACACATGTGATGATCGGCTTTGGACACCGTTAATGATCGCTGCATTCAACGGGAATGAAAAATTGGTAAGGTTGTTTATTAAAGTTGGTGCAAATATCCATCACAAAGATAACGCGGGTTATGTCCCTTTACATTGGGCGGCATTTAATGGATTTGCCAAAATAGTTAAATTACTGCTAAAAGACGAAACCATTGTGGACGTGCGGAGTAATTTTGGCTGGACACCTTTGTTGCAAGCTGCCACACGAGGACATTTGTCGGTAAGCTTCATGCTGATAGAGAGGGGAGCCGATGTAAATGCAACCTCGAATGATGGTTGGACACCTTTGCTGAAAGCATCAGCGAATGGCCATTTGCCAGAGGTTATGTTACTGCTTAGTAAAGGTGCAAATGTCAACGCTAGATTTAGTGACGGTACAACAGCGTTAGATATGGCAATTAAAAATAAACACGAAGGTATCATTGCAGCATTGTCAGCTTAGTACAAGTTAAAATAACCAAAGCATGAGGAGTTTTAAGATGAAAAAAATCGAAGCAATCATCAAACCATTCAAATTGGACGAAGTGCGCGAAGCCCTATCCGAATTAGGCGTTAGCGGGCTTACTGTTACTGAAGTGAAAGGTTTTGGTCGACAAAAAGGTCACACCGAATTGTATCGCGGTGCGGAATACGTGGTCGATTTTTTGCCAAAAATTAAAGTTGAAGTGGTAATAGCTGCTGACATGCTGGATACCGCAGTCGAGGCAATTATCAAGGCTGCGCATACAGGCAAGATTGGCGACGGGAAAATTTTCATATCAACCATAGAACAAGTCATCCGTATTCGTACGGGTGAAACTAACGAAACAGCCTTGTAAACCTTGTCATTAGCCCTCGACGGCGGGCCAATTATTTACTCACCCCATGATGATGCGTATAATCCACGCTTTGCCGAGGTTGTTAGCATGCGTATCATTCAAAAAGCACTCACCTTTGACGACGTTTTACTCGTCCCTGCCTATTCTAATGTGATGCCGCGCGACGTTTCTTTGCGTACCCAGCTCACCCGTAACATCAGCTTAAATATCCCTGTTTTATCTGCAGCGATGGACACCGTGACTGAATCGCGTCTTGCAATTGCGTTGGCACAAGAGGGCGGCATCGGCATTATTCACAAAAACATGTCTTCGCAGGCGCAAGCAGCCAAAGTGGCCAAGGTGAAACGCTTTGAAAGTGGCGTGGTAAAAGATCCGATCACCATTACGCCGGAGATGACTGTACGCCATGTGTTGAGCTTGACGCGCCAGCATAAGATTTCCGGCTTGCCCGTCGTGCAAGGAAAATTGTTAGTTGGAATTGTCACCAATCGCGATTTGCGTTTTGAAAGCAACCTCGATCAGCCCATCAAAAACATTATGACCCCGCGTGAGCGGCTGATTACCGTCAAGGAGAACGCTAGCCTGGAAGAGGCGCGTGCCTTGATGCACAAGCATCGTATCGAGCGTGTGTTGGTGGTGAATGATGCGTTTGAATTGCGTGGATTGATGACAGTGAAAGATATACTGAAATCCAACGAGCATCCGCTCGCATCGAAAGATAAATTTGGTCATTTGCGTGTGGGTGCGGCAGTCGGCGTGGGTGAAGGCACGGAAGAACGAGTGGCACTATTGGCGGAAGCAGGCGTGGATGCGATTGTGGTGGATACCGCGCATGGACATTCGCAGGGCGTGCTGGATCGTGTGCAGTGGGTGAAGAAGAACTTTCCGCATGTCGAAGTAATTGGTGGCAACATCGCGACGGGTACAGCTGCGCTGGCTTTGGTGGAGCATGGTGCAGACGGCGTAAAAGTGGGCATCGGCCCAGGCTCGATTTGCACCACGCGTATTGTTGCCGGTGTCGGCGTACCGCAGATTGCGGCGATACAAAGTGTCGCCAAAGCGTTGCAAGGTTCGGGTGTGCCGCTGATTGCCGACGGTGGCATTCGTTTCTCTGGCGACATTGCCAAAGCAATTGCCTCTGGCGCGCATACCGTGATGTTGGGTGGCTTGTTTGCCGGTACGGAAGAGGCTCCCGGTGAGATCGAATTATTCCAGGGACGTTCGTATAAATCGTATCGCGGCATGGGTAGTCTGGGCGCGATGCAGCAAGGCTCCAGTGACCGTTATTTCCAGGAAGGTGAAGCCAATCAAGATAAGCTTGTGCCGGAAGGCGTGGAAGGGCGCGTGCCTTACAAAGGCAGCGTACTCGCGGTGATTCACCAGTTGATGGGCGGCTTGCGCGCCAGCATGGGTTACTTGGGTTGCGCCGATATTGCCACCGTGCATGACAAGGCCGAATTCGTTGAAATCACTTCATCGGGCATACGTGAGTCGCATGTGCATGATGTGCAAATCACCAAGGAAGCACCGAATTACCACATTGATTAGTTTTGAGACGCTAGTCGTTAGTTGTGGCAGGGTATAGGGATCTGAAAGTTTGGCAATTGTTTATGCGGTTGACGGGGGATGTATATCGCCTGGGTGAGTAATTTCCGAAACATGAGCTTTACGGTCTAACTAGTCAGTTGAGGCGTTCTGCGGTTTCTCTTCCATCTAACATTGCTGAAGGTCATGGACGTAATTCAAGTAAGGAGTTCTATCATTTTTTGGGCATCGCCCTGGGTTCGTTGGCGGAACTGGAAACGCAACTTATCTTGGCACAGCATTTGGAATACTTAACTGAAACGGAAATTCACTCAGCCCTGCAAAATGCCGACGAGGTTGGCAAAATGCTAAAAGGTCTGCAAAAATCCCTCACAACCAACTAACGACTAGCAACTAATGACTATTCACAACAAAATTCTGATCCTTGATTTCGGTTCGCAATACACGCAACTCATTGCTCGCCGCGTTCGTGAAACCCACGTGTATTGCGAGTTGCATCCTTATGATGTGGATGCGGATTTCATACGCGCTTTTAATCCATCAGGCATTATTTTGTCGGGTGGTCCGAATTCGGTGTATGAAGACGAAACGCCGAAAGCTCCGCTCATCGTGTTTGAACTGGGCGTGCCGGTATTGGGTATTTGCTACGGGATGCAGACCATGGCGGCACAACTCGGCGGTAAGGTTGAAAACGGCAAGGTACGCGAATTCGGTTACGCCGAGATTCGTGCGCAAGGGCATTCAAAATTATTCGACGGCATCCAAGATAAGACTAATGCGCTGGGGCATGGCTTGCTCGATGTGTGGATGAGTCATGGGGATAAAGTCACGGCATTGCCATCAGGCTTTTCGGTTATTGCATCGAATCAGGCAACACCCTTCGTCGCAATGGCGGATGAGACGAGAAAATTTTACGCAGTGCAATTCCATCCGGAGGTGACGCATACTCATCAAGGCAAAGCGATACTGGGTCGCTTTGTGCATGACATTTGCGGCTGCGGGCAAGATTGGAACATGCCCGATTACATTGAAGAAGCGGTGCAAAAAATCCGCGCCCAAGTGGGAAGCGAGGAAGTGATTCTCGGCTTGTCGGGTGGAGTGGATTCTTCGGTTGCGGCGGTATTGCTGCATCGCGCGATCGGCACGCAACTCACTTGTGTGTTCGTGGATAACGGTTTGCTGCGTTTGAATGAAGGCGCGGAAGTGATGAAAACCTTCGCCGATCATCTGGGAGTCAAAGTCATCCACGTGGATGCCAGCGCGGAATTCTTGGGCTTCTTGGAGGGAGTCACAGAACCTGAGCAAAAACGTAAAATCATCGGACGAGAATTTGTCGAAGTATTCCAACGTGAAGCGAAAAAATTACCGCAAGCAAAATGGCTGGCGCAAGGCACAATCTATCCCGATGTGATTGAATCAGGTGGCAGTAAAAACAAAAAAGCGCACAACATAAAATCGCATCACAACGTGGGCGGTTTACCAGAAAGTTTGCATCTCAAATTGCTCGAACCCTTGCGCGAGTTGTTTAAGGACGAGGTGCGTGAACTCGGGGTGGCAATGGGGTTGGATCATGACATGGTGTATCGCCATCCATTTCCGGGACCAGGCTTGGGTGTGCGTATCTTGGGCGAAGTAAAAAAAGAATATGCGGATTTGTTGCGTCGTGCTGATGCCATTTTCATCGAAGAATTGCGCACCACCCTGTATGAACCCTCTCCCCATGGGAGAGGGCAGGGTGAGGGAGGCACTTTGGCTAACACCCCCGCCCTCTCCCCAACCCTCTCCCAAGGGGCGAGGGGGATGAAAACTTGGTATGACGCGACTTCGCAAGCTTTTACCGTATTCTTGCCCGTAAAAAGCGTTGGTGTGATGGGCGATGGGCGCACTTACGAGTGGGTGGTGTCGTTGCGTGCCGTGCAGACTCAAGATTTCATGACTGCTCACTGGGCACATCTGCCGTACGAATTATTGGGTAAAATTTCCAACCGCATCATCAATGAAGTGCGAGGCATCAATCGCGTGGTGTATGACATTTCAGGCAAGCCGCCTGCTACGATCGAATGGGAATGATTTGTCGTCTGACAACGTAGTAAAACAACTGTTAGACAGATAAGGTGCACTAGCTAGTAGTACCTAAACTAATCTCACAGTTACCGAGTTTTTCGGGTGTCGGTCAGATTAGATTTGGTTTAGATTTTTGCACCCTCCTGCCCAAACCGTATTATGTGCATTTTACATATAGACCAGTAAAAGTCTTCATTGGCCTCATTTGAGACCAATGCAATTGTTTATTTAGGTGTTCTAAGCAATAGGTTTGTAATAAATTAAATTGGCCAGAATTTAGAGCGAATGGAATTTCTTCACCTTCTTGCAAAAGAACTAATAACCCGCGACCAGCCGCCTGTTCAGCATTTGCTATTGAAAAGGGTGCGGGTGCAAATGAGTCTAAGCTGTATATTTTGATATTTCGGGAATTCTGATTATTGGAAAGAGCACCATATTCATAAGGAAAAGAATCTTCCCAATTGAAAATAAACTTGATCGGAAGGTTTTTTATTTCTTGTTGAGAAATTTTCATGCTTTTTTCTGCCGCGAGTGATTCAGGTATAAGTACGTAGGCTTTTGCCGCACTGGCAATCAAAAGTCCCAGAATCATTATCACTTTCAGGAAGTTTTTCTGAGTACGTAACTCTGTAGTTAGAAGGGGTGCGATAAGCAATAGGCTCAACAAAGGCACATATATTCTCAATATACTTGGTCGCCCCATGAAACCAATGGTGAAGACAGCAATTAAAAAAAGTATCCAAGCAAGTGCCACTGCCCAGCTAGGCCTTAACACTAAATACAAAAGTGCCAACAATAACACTGGCAATAAACTCGGATGAAATAGTGCGATAACGCTTTTAATGCCAGACTTAACATTATTCGTGTAATCACTCAACGGACCAAATTCTGCCAGCATTGCACCTAAGTATTTGGGGTTAGCAATTTTGGGATCTATAAAAAACCAATGTGTGATGAGGTCGACATCATTAAGTGAATAATCGTATTGTGTGAGTAGATTTGGGCGTAGTTTAATTTGCTCTCCCGCTTGGTAATCGGTGAAGGGTATTCGAGCTGCGTTCAGCTCTTTAAAGGATTGCCATTCAGTGCCGCTATATGACCAACGATCAAAAACCGTTGCGGAGGCGATCAATGCACTTAACAATAAAAATGCTATTTGCATTTGACGTTGTTTTTGCAATGTTTTCCACGGAAGAAATGGTAAAGCTACGCCAACTACCAACACAAACTCTGTGTCTCGTATGAGGTAGCCAAAGAAAGCTAGCAGGCAAGACATCAATAAGATACATACACCACCAAACTGCGCATAGACTCGCCACCCGATAATTGCTGAAACAGTAAGGAGTCCAGCATTTATGGTGAATTGAGGGAACGTTGTAGGTAAAGCAAGAAGTAATATGGTTGTAAGGAGGCAAAAAAAGTAATGGTTGCCTAATCGAAGTAGAAAATACAGGGTTGCCCAGCCAAACACTAATAATGTAGCCATCGTGGCGAGTGAATAACCAAGTATGCCGTTGATGGTCGGTAGAGTACGTACTACATAACCCCAAACTACATTAGAAAATACTAGATTGGGCGATCCATATGCTGCTATTCCATATCCGTGTGCAATCATGGACATCGCGGCATCATCATTAGTATCCCAGCTAGGAGTAAATGCCGAGCACAATGATATGATGATAGTTGTTGCCGATAGGAAAGCGATCAATGCCGGATGATTATGTGCGGCATTGCGAAGTAATAAAAGAGTAGTGCGCATGGTTGGTTTTACAAGGTCTGTTTTCTCAGCATCAATCGTAGCATTTTATCGGGTAATGAGATTTCGCTAGAACCTTAGGAAGTTAAGCTGAGTTATCTCAAAAATTTGAGTATTTCAAGATATAGCCAAGAGATTTTTGGGACGAAAGCAGCATGGGTTACTTGGCAAGCATTGATGCTGCCCGCATTTCGGCGATAGATTCAATTTTCTCTTTCCAAGTTTTAGCGTGCGCTGCTCTTCGATATTCAAACTTGGCTTGAATAACAAAATTTAGATTTTGACGCGAATGCAGAAGGTTATTTCGTGGGGGCGTTGTGCGTCAGTTTCGACGGAATGGAATACACTTAAGCTGGAAAAACATTGTGCAAACTCGTGCAAAAAATCTGTGCGAATTACATATTTTGAGATGTTTCCCAATGTTGCCAGATGCACTTAACTGATTGTTGTATTTGGCGTCCCCAACGAGATTCGAACTCGTGTTACCGCCGTGAAAGGGCGATGTCCTAGGCCTCTAGACGATGGGGACTTGACGTTTACTTTTGCTCTCTTTGGTGGAGATAAGCGGAGTCGAACCGCTGACCTCTTGCATGCCATGCAAGCGCTCTACCAGCTGAGCTATACCCCCGGCACGCCGAAAAGAGCGCGCATTATAGTGATGCACCCTATGCTTGTAAAGCTGACTTTCAGAAAAGATTAAACGTAACGTTGCAAACGTTCAATTACTGCGCTTTTTGTAAACAACGCCAGCACAGCATCAACTGATGGTGTGTGCGTTTTACCTACCAATATCACACGCAATGGCATCGCCAATTTGGGCATTTTTAAATTGTGTTTAGCCAATACTGTTTTGATGAGTGCGCCTATTGATGCGGCTTCCCAGACCGCATCGTTAAAGCCCGTTGCGAGTTCTTGTAAGGCTGGAATCACGTCAGGAGTGAGATGCGTATCGAGTAATTCTTGCGTAGGCTTTACCTCGGTGTAAAACACTTCTGCTTCATCCGACATTTCCAGCAAGGTTGCGACACGTTCTTTGTACAAGGCAATGACAGCTTCTAGTTTTGGCGAATCACTCACCTGCACGTCGCGCTTTGCCAAATGTTGTTTAACCAGCTCAGCCAAACGAGTGTTGTCAGTTTGCTTGATGTAGTGCTGATTCAGCCAACGTAATTTTTCGGTATTGAATTGCGCAGCTGAAGGCGTGATGTGATCTAGGTCAAACCATTTGCAAAATTGTTCGGCTGTAAAAATTTCATCATCGCCGTGAGACCAACCCAAGCGTGCCAAATAATTGATGACCGCTTCGGGCAAATAACCTTCGTCGGCATATTGCATAACACTCACCGCGCCGTGACGTTTGGAAAGTTTTTGCCCATCGTCACCCAATATCATCGATAAATGTGCATATTGCGGTAAGTTTGCCCCCAAAGCCTTAAGGATGTTGATCTGACGCGGGGTGTTGTTGACGTGATCGTCACCGCGAATGACATGCGTGATGCCCATATCCCAATCATCCACCACCACGCAAAAATTATAAGTTGGCGTGCCATCACCGCGCGCAATAATGAGATCGTCCAGCTCATCATTATCGAAAACGATTTTGCCTTTGACCAAATCATCCCATACCGTTACACCATGCTTGGGATTTTTGAATCGCACGACTGGTTTAATACCTTCAGGTGGAGCTGGCAAAGACTTCCCTTGCTCAGGTCGCCAGCGACCATCGTAGCGCGGCTTCTCACCGCGTGCACGTTGCGCCTCACGCAAGGTATCCAATTCCTCAGTTGAGGTATAGCAGTAGTAAGCGTTACTCTCATCCAACATTTGTTGCAGAACTGCTTTGTAGCGATCAATGCGCTGCATCTGATAGTACGGGCCTTCGTCGTATTCTAAATTCAACCACTCCATACCATCCAGAATCGCTTGCACTGCTTCGGGCGTAGAACGCTCTACATCGGTATCTTCAATACGCAAAATAAATGTGCCGCCCATCTTGCGCGCATAAGCCCAAGAAAATAAAGCGGTGCGTGCGCCGCCAATGTGTAAGTAACCTGTCGGGCTGGGGGCGAATCGAGTGCGTGTTGTCATGTCTTTAATGGGTAATCAGAAAATTAAGTGTGCGCATTTTACGGGGTTTAGATGAGATTGGGGTTAGCAAACAAAAAAGACTCAGACATCAACTGCCTGAGTCTTTGAGTAATGCAGATTATTTTAGCCCGCACTCATTTCCAACATCAGATGATTCACGCGTTTTACAAATCCTGCCGGGTCATCCAACTGTCCGCCTTCGGCCAACAAAGCTTGGTCGAATAGTACCGCTGTCCAATCATCGAAATGTTTTTGTTCTGCTTTTAAGCGCACAACGACTGGATGCGTCGGGTTGATTTCCAAGATAGGTTTTGAAGTCGGCGCTTTTTGCCCCGCCGCTTTCAACATACGCATCATGTTCGCGCCGAGGTCATGTTCATCCGCCACCAAGCAGGCTGGCGAATCCGTGAGGCGATGCGTCACGCGAACTTCTTTAACGCGCTCCGCCAAACTAGCCTTAATTTTTTCGGTCAGTTCTTTGTGGTCATTAGCTTGTTTTTCCTGCGCTTGCTTCTCGGCTTCGTCTTCCAAATTACCCAAATCAAGCCCGCCTTTGGCAACCGACACTAGCGACTTGCCACCGAATTCAGTCACTGAACCCACCACCCACTCGTCGATACGATCCGACAGTAGCAAAACCTCAATGCCTTTTTTGCGGAACACTTCCAGATGAGGGCTGTTTTTGGCAGCGTTGAATGTATCGGCAGTGATGTAGTAAATCTTATCCTGACCCTCTTTCATCCGCACGATGTAATCGGCAAGTGAAACATTTTGTGTATCGTTATCGGCATGCGTCGAAGCAAAGCGCAACAGTCCCGCAATCTTGTCTTTATTGGCAAAATCCTGACCCGCACCTTCTTTCAGCACCATGCCAAATTCAGCCCAAAACTTGGCGAATTTTTCGGTGTCGTTAGCAGCCAAATCTTCCAACAACCCCAAAATCTTTTTAGTGCAACCAGAACGTATCGCCTCAATGTCTTTTGATTCCTGCAAAATTTCACGAGACACGTTAAGCGGCAAATCGGATGAATCCACAATACCGCGTACAAAACGCAAATAGGAAGGCAATAATTGCTCCGCATCGTCCATGATGAACACACGACGCACATACAGCTTGATGCCATGTCTAGCATTGTGATCCCACATATCGAACGGCGCACGCGCTGGAATATAGAGCAGCTGCGTGTATTCCTGGCGACCTTCCACACGCGCATGAGTCCACGCTAACGGGTCTTCATAATCATGTCCGACATGCTTGTAGAACGCAGTGTACTCTTCGTCGGTGATTTCATTTTTGCTACGCGCCCACAATGCGGAAGCCTGATTGACGGTTTCGTCTTCGTCGCTGATAACCTGCGCGCCATCCTTCCACTCTTCCTTCTTCATCACAATAGGCTGGACGATGTGATCCGAGTATTTGTGAATAATGGAACGCAATTTTTGACCACTCAATAAATCGTTTTGGTCGGCACGCAAATGTAAAGTGATTTGCGTACCGCGCTCGGCTTTTTCCACCATCTCGATAGAAAATTCACCGCCCCCATCAGACTCCCAACTCACACCTTGATCGGCAGTTTCACCCGCCCGACGGGTAATAACAGACACCTTGTCCGCCACGATAAATGCCGAATAAAACCCCACGCCAAATTGCCCAATCAGCCCCGCATCTTTTTGCTGGTCGCCGCTCAATTTGGAGAAAAATTCCCGCGTACCTGATTTGGCAATCGTGCCGAGGTTGTTAATCACCTCATCTCGACTCATACCAATCCCATTGTCGCTAATCGTCAGCGTATTGGCTTCCTTGTCATAGCTCACACCAATACTCAGATTTGAATCGGTCTCGAACAACGCCGCATTGTGCAGCCCTTCAAAACGCAACTTGTCGCAAGCGTCAGACGCATTAGAAACCAACTCGCGCAAAAATATCTCGCGATTGGAATACAACGAATGAATCATCAATTGCAGAAGTTGCTTAACCTCGGTTTGAAACCCCATGGTTTCGCGGTTTATCGTGTTGTTTTCAGTCATATCAGTCCTTTCAGTTCGGTTAAATAGCTGCGCGTTAGATGGAGACAAATTGATATATTTCAAGGGAAAGAAAAAACCGCCCCATTAGGGCGGCTTGTCCGCTTGTATAACGCTTTTACTGGATTTTTCGAATCATGTGGTTAAATGCATCTGTCACAAATAAGCTAAACCCGTCAGAAGTAATACCAGTAGGTAGGTTGAACGTAGCACTTGTTCCCGTTGTACTATTTACTGAACCAATATTTGCGGCAGATCCTGCAAGGGTAGTGACTGCGCCGCTAGCAATGACAATTTTGCGAATGATGTGATTATCACTGTCAGCCACATACAAGTTCGTCCCATCAGTCGCAATACCAACAGGTAAATTGAACGTGGAATTTGTGCCCGTGCCGTCTAATGAGCCGACAGTACCCGAACCCGCAATGGTGGTGACTACTTTGCTGATTATATTTATCTGTCGTATAACATTATTGTTAGTATCTGCTACATATAGGTTAGTGCCGTCAGTTGTAATGCCGTAGGGTGAGTTAAACGATGCACTTGTACCCGTGCCATCTAACGAACCCGCAGTACCCGAACCCGCAATGGTGGTGACTACTTTGCTGATTATATTTATCTGTCGTATAACATTATTGTTAGTATCGGCTACATATAGGTTAGTGCCGTCAGTTGTAATGCCGTAGGGTGAGTTAAACGATGCACTTGTACCCGTGCCATCTAACGAACCCGCAGTACCCGAACCCGCAATGGTGGTGACTACTTTGCTGATTATATTTACCTGTCGTATATCATGATTATTGATGTCGGTCACATACAGGTTAGTCCCGTCAGTAGTGATGCCGAAAGGAGAATCAAACGTCGCATTTATACCCGTGCCGTTTGATGAACCAGCCAAACCAGAACCCGCAATAGTAGTGACTACTTTACTGATTATATTTATCTGCCGTATGACACGATTGTTGTTATCAGCCACATAAAGATTGGTCCCGTCAGTAGTAATGCCTGTAGGTAAGTGGAACGTAGCATTTACACCTGTGCCATTTAATGAGCCAACTACCCCTGCTGAACCTGCAAGGGTAGTGACTGCAGAAGTAAGGTTGAGTGAAATATTTTGTTTTGCGCCACCCATTTGCGTCAAACAAGTTACAACCACATTGTTAACGTTTGCCACATTGATGATGCCTCCCCCCAAGCTAACAGTACAAATCTGACCATCCGGCTGGGAACTAACAGTGACACCATAAGCTTTAAAGTTTCTGACTGGAGTGGTAAAAGTAAAATTGCCATTTCTAGAAACAGTAAGAACGTCCCCGGCGATGCTTTGCAATACCACAGTTTTGCTCGCTCCGAGACCTGCAACCGAGCCGCCAACGGTGAATTTAGCATACGTACCGCAGGCATCACCCACGCAACTGCCGCCACATCCAGATAGGGCTAACGCTCCTAAAAGCAAACTGAGACAAAGATTGATTGATAACCACACCGGTTTGTTATGTTGCATGGCGAACCCTTTTGTTAATAATTGTGACAATTTGAGCCGAACTATAAGCCCTGCCGCAGAAAAGTCAAACTCTTTGGCAACGGGTAATTTCATAGTTGATACCGGCCTCATCCCAATCCATAACCACCGCCACAGTCATTGTGATGCGCCTCCATTCAACCTCGGTAAGCCTTGCCAAAATCAACAACGGCAATCGGCGGCGCAGCAAATCATCCAAGTGCATCACCATTTCATTACGAGCGCAAAACAGTAAATCTGCATAAATAAAAGGCAAAGTTGGGGTAATTCGTTCAGCCAATTCTGCATTCACCTCAACGCTGTGCAACACATCAACCGCGCGCATGCCGTGTCTGCGTACCAGCCAATTGCTGCTTTCCGCATCAATACCCGATTGTTGTGCTTGTGCGCTGATAGCGGCACACCAATCTGCATAGTTCGCTTGAGGCATCGTTGTTGGTATCCAGGGAAATAGCACCTCTTTAGTAGCGCACCATTTATCCACGCCAAGCTCTGCGCACACTTTGTTAACGATAATTGCCGCGTCTTCACGTGCCGAGGTGATTTTTCCGCCTATCGAATGATGTACGCCATTCTCCGTCGTCACCAACTCCCAATCACGGCTCATTGCTGAGGGCGATGATTCATCGCCGCGTTTCAGGGTACGCACACCGGCGTAGCTTCCCACTACATCCGCTTCAGTCCATGCGGTCTTCAGGTAATGATTCGCCTCGGTGAGCAAATAGTGAATATCCTCCGGCTCAACCGTGATGTGATTCACGTCGCCGCTGTAGGCGGTATCCGTCGTCCCGAGCAGGGTCATGCCGTACCAAGGGATAATAAAAAAAACACGCCCATCGGACTTGGCGGTTAATAACAAAGCCTCTTTACATGGTGTGGCAGGCAGCACCAAATGCACACCTTTGGTTAAGCGACACCAGCTTCTTCCTTGCTCAGAGGTGCTTGTCCATTGACCTGTGGTGTTGACGATTTGTTTGGCAGAAATTTGTACACCGGTGTTATTGGTCTGATCTTGAACTAGCGCACCACTCACCTTTCCGTTTTGTTCAATCAACTCAGTTAATCGACAATAATTCACACACACTGCGCCCTGCTCTATCGCTCCCGAAATCAGCTCTAGCACTAGCCGCGCATCATCGGTCTGCGCATCGGTATAGATGAACCCACCTTTGAGGTCGCCTGTATTGAGATTCGGAAAGAGTTCAGCAAAGGTATTTATATTAAAGTGACGATGCGCGTTTTTTGAAAACAACTTTCCCGCAAAGAAATCGTACAGCGTTAAGCCAAATTTTAATTTCCATGATGGAACGCGACTATCGGCATAAACAGGCACACCAAAATTCAATGACCAAACGCGATGCGGCGCAACCCGCAGTAACATCTCTCGTTCTGCCAAGGCTTTTTTAACCAACTTGAAATCGTAGGACTCAAGATAACGCAAGCCGCCATGTATCAACTTACTGGATGCAGAGGACGTTGCACTCGCCCAATCACCTTGTTCAACAATGGCTACACGCAAGCCTCGCAGCGCTGCATCGTAGGCTGTCCATGCGCCATAGATGCCTCCTCCGCAAATTAGCAGATCAAATTCACCGTTAGCTAACGATGTAAAATCGCGTTTCATTGGTCTCGCAACTGCAATGCGGTTTTCGGAAAATCCGTGATGAGAATATCAACGCCCAATTTCAGCGCAGTATGAATTTCCTCATCACTATTGCAGGTGTAAACCGCGATGTGTTTATTATGGCTACGCAGCAGATTAACCATCTCGGCATCCAGCGTTGAGATGTGTACACAGAGACCATACAAAAAAGGATACGCAGACAAGGTTTGCTTTGCATCCACAAGCATCTGCTCCGGCTCCAAGTTATAAACGATAGCGGAATAAGGTGAACACTCATGAGCGTAAATCAGGCTGGGCAGATGAAATGAAGAAACCATAACTTCGCTGCCTTTTACCGCACCGACCATCGCTAACGTTTCCCTCACCTTACTTTTTTGACGCTCAGGTATCTCGCCTTCATAACATTTAATTTCCAGCAGCAAACGACAACGCTTGCAATAACTATCAAAAAAGTTTCGCAAAGGCATAAAACTTTCCGGTTTGGCCTCCGCAAAAAAATGTGACGCGACATTCATCTCTTGCAACTGCGCATAATCAAAGTCATCAATGTGCCTATCAGGATGGCCAATTTTTTCCAGCGTATCGTCATGCCACAATACCGTGACATCATCTCGGCTTAACTGCACATCGGTTTCAATGCCATCAATCGCGTAGTTCAACGCTGTATCAAAAGCAGTTTGAGTGTTTTCTGCAGCCTCTCTATTCGCGCCACGGTGTGCGAATACTTGAGTTTTATGAGCATGACTCATGGCAGGACTTCAATAAATTTTTGCATAGAGATTTTCAAGGAAGCAAAATTGGGGTTGAACATCAAACGCTTCATCACACCAACTTGAAGATTTTCTGGCGTGATTTCGCCTTGCGCAACCTCTCCTGAGTTCTTAAGGCAGGTATTATATTTTCCCATATCATGCGAAAAGTAATGGTGGCAATTAGAATAGCTACCATCTGCGCCGTAGTGTGTATCTTCTGGTGGCAACACAATAGCGGTGTGCGCAGAACTCAGAATTTTTTTCTGAGGAAAAGCGCTGTTCATCCACTCCCATTTTTCTGATGGGAAATTCTTCGGCTGCTTTTCTAAATTATTGCCATACAAAACCAAGCGGCTGTTTGGATTAGATGCGCTTGCCATAAATTGAATGGCGGCAGAGGAATCGACCGTAACATCATCAACACTCGCAGCCGTAAACACAGGAATTTTTATAGTGTGAACTTTCAATTGCGCAGTAAGATTTTTAATCAATAAATAGGTTTGATACACCGCATTTTTGGTTAGCGACTCGTACTTGTAGATGTCATTATCCGGCTTGATGTCCACCCACTTGGCGGATGGGATAATCCAGCTATACAGCTTATGAAAGTTTGCAAAAGCCGCACGGGATGTAACTTTCAGAGCGGGCGAAAACAACCATAGCCCGCGCACACGTATATCAAGCAAACTCTGGCGAATACTTAGTGCGCCACCAACAGAAAATCCAGCTAGATAAATTTGTTCCACTTCACCATCTAACTGGTCTACACCAAAAGCCACGGAATCTGCCCAATCCCGCCAGGTCACGTTGAGCAAATCACCTGCTTGTGTACCATGCCCCGGCAACAAAATCGCCATGACGCGAAAGCCTTGCGCTTGAAAAAACTCGCCCAGATAGCGCATAAAATAAGGCGAATCAGTAAGTCCGTGTACCAGCAATATGCCGCGCCGATAGGGCTTATTCAGCCCCTTTATATTTTCACCCGATGGTCGTAACTCAAACGGCGCATTGCCCTCGATAATTTCTTCTATATCCGCACCATCGTACCTTGCGTGAGCTTGCTTTAACATCTCGCGAGTAGCTGCAACATATTCAGTAAACGAGCACTTCTCTCCGAGAAAGTGCGTGTTCAATCCTGTCAATTGATGTCGTGGATTTTCGATACTTATCAAATTTTTCAACAATTGCACTCTCTTAAAGTTTTGCTGAGTGAAAAACAAGTCAATTAGATTATGGCGTGGATAGCGGTTTCATTGCCACTGCTTTAAGCAGCGGGGTTAATAAAAAAGCCGACTTATCGTCTCATCACTTATTTCAAGATTCGATGCCCCCAAACGAATTAACCCAGCATAAGAGCCACGGTAATATCCTTCCCATCCACCGTGCTCACGACGGCGCATCATTACAGTTTCGCCTAGAAGCTTCGTCAGTTTCTCGCGAGCAGGCTCAACATGCCCCTTCACCGAATTGGGAAGATCAGTGACAAGCAATTTATAGCGATCCACTGCACGGGGCATGAAGGGCTCTATCTCTTGAATATAGTTCGTCTGCTGCGACAACTGCTCTTCGAGCTTTGCTTTTTCCTGCTCCAGTATTTTAAGTCGTTCCAAAATTGAATCGGTAGCGTCTCCTTTTTCAACGAAGGCGATTATATTATTAATCTTGACTCCGACCTCTTTAGCTTTAGTTTTAATGTTGCGTATTGTTGGCTCATAATTGCTCTTTCTTTCTTTGAGTAATTTTGCAGCTTCTTCACGGAAAACAGCTACCGATTCCGGTTTAAAGAGATCCTCCTTTAGCGAATGGGTGAGCGCAGATTCCACTTCGTCACGATTGAGTTTAATTTTTACATCGCACGTTCCCCTACGGTGAGCATTGCTACAGCCATATTTTCCTGGCGCAATTGTGATAAAAACCCCGCCGCATTTCTCACATTTTAGGATGCCTGAAAAAAGAAATTTTGGGGTAGGTCCTGTTCTATCGTTAGGGTTTGACGTTGAATCTTGTTTTTCTTTCGTATTCTTTTTTCTGGCTGCTTGGCGTGTCTTTACGGCTTGCCAAATTTCATCGCTGATCAGTCTGAGTTCGGGCATATCTTTAACAATCCAATCACTTTCTGGACGCCAGCGAGATTTGGTTTGATTTGTAACTGGGTTGCTAATGGTTTCAGTTCGATTCCAGATGTATTTTCCTAAATATAGTGGGTTGTTTAGAATCCCCGAGTGAGGATTATTTGTGGCTCCGCAAATTGTACATGTTGCCCATGCACCGCCGCGAACTGTCTTAACACCCAGCCGATTCAATTCGCCAGCAATCCAGTGGTAAGAACGCCCCTCAGCTGCCCAATTGAATATTTGACGAACCCAATTAGCTTGTTCCTCGTCAGGCACCCGTGTAACGTATTCCAATTCGGCTTGCCCATAAATGTCAACTTTTGTCTCACTAAAATGAGGCACGTGGTTGTATCCGTAACTTTTCCCACCAGCGTTGTGGCCTTTGGTAGCTTTCCCGGAGAGTCCTCGATGAACATTCTTTGCCATTTGATCGAGGAACTGATTATTCATTATGGCCTTAACGCCAACTTGAAGGTTCGATCCTGGCCTAGCGGAGTCAATACCGTCGGTTATGGCGATCAAGCGCACTCCATAATAGTTAAATTCTTCAACCAAAGACACAGTACTTGAACTACGGGAGAGACGGGAAAGATCATATACAATTAGAGTGTCGAACCTTCCATTCTTTGCATCATTCTTCATGATGTTAAAATCGGGTCTATCATCAAATTTCCCTGTGGTTTCCTTATCGACATATTCTTTTTGAATTGTCCACCCTTGTCGATCAGAATATTGTTTACACCCCCTAAGCTGATCTTCTATGGATGTTTCTTTCTGATTTTCAGATGAATAGCGCGTGTAAATTACTGGCTTTGTCATACGATGTCTCCTTTAAAATATAAAGCTACTTAAATGTTTTACTGAAAATATATTGACGTAGATATGTCAAAATCACTACCCGTTACTTACTACTTGATTTTTTTATCTGACTCTTACTGCTAGCCTCTAAAAAATAATTTTCAACTGCAATTCTTGCAAGCAATCTCGCAATATCTAGAACTTCACTTGGTATGGCAGTTGAATCATTTCGCGCGTAATCCATTAAGCTATTTTTCTGCTCCGCAGAATGCAAGGCAGAATCATCAATCTCACTCTTAGGTTGAGATTGAAAATTATTTGTCTGCTTTTGCGCTTTGGACATTTGATGGGTTACAGCCTTGCTGAGAAAATTACTCAGCGAGCTCCAAATTCAACGGATGTATCATCAAGAGATTTTCTTTTCCCCTTGCCGTCCAGTTCGCCAACAAATGTCCAACCACCTCCCCTGCGATCGTATTTTAGAAAGGATGCCTTCGACAATACCTCCGAAAGTTTTTTAATATTTCCGGATTCCGGTAGTTTTATCCCGCGCTGGAGCAGCTCGTTTCTCAGTACCGCCGCTGCCAGCGGCCCCGAATGCAAAATTTCTGCAGCAGTATCTATAATCCGATTCTGCGTACTCTTTTGTTTCCCGCTTGATTTATTACCCTCGGCTTCGGTGAATAATTTATTGTCTTGATATACAACAACGTCATTGAATATTGTTTGTGGAGCCAAGTCATTCCCGTCTTTCGATTCCTGTTGAATATTGCTTGAGCGAGAACCTACCAATCCTAAAATATGTTTGTCCGATTGACGACGCGCGTCAGATAACTCTATAAGTACTTGCTCAGTGCTTTTGTTTGCGGCTTCACGCACTTCAGCTAACTCTTGTTTGAGAAAATCTAATTCTGATTCGGCTCGGGTATTTGCAATTTTAAGCTGCTCGCATCTTGCTGTGGCAGCTGCCAGCATGGCTTCACTTACGGAAAATAGATGATCGGTTGTGTCGATTCGCGCCCTCAATTCCAGAATTTCAGCAGCATATGACTCCATGTGGCGTGTTGTTGCTCGTGCATCAGCGAGTTCAATGACTATTTTTTCGCGTTCTTTTCCCATCTCCTGCTTGCTCTGGATGGCATCGTTCATATGTTCACGCAATGTAGACAACACTCCGTTTTTTTCCGCAATTTCCGTATCTAGGTTTGCTTTTATCGTTTTCAGCAGATTTAGTTGCTCCGAGAGTTCACCGACTTCCCTTGCGAGCACATTACGATCTTCCTCTGCTGCTATGCGGAGTTCATCCAGCACCTTGGTCTTAGCTTCAACGTGGCTGTAAATTTCTGAATTAATTGCCATTAGCAATTTTGACGAAATGTCACAGCTGGAATTGTCAGTGTTTGTTTTCTGCGAAGACCACCATATCCTCATAAATTCGCAGATCTTAGCGAAAGAGCCGGTGCCAAGTTTCTCTCTGACCAGAGCATTGGTCGGGTTAATACCCTTGGAGAAAATCAATGACGCTTCTGTGGCAACATCCTCATACGTTATTCCTGTTCGTCCGCAGCGCGGTGTCTTATTCTGATTATTCATTTTCTAGCTCCTATTACGATTCGATACGATTCGATACGAATTGATACGATTTAAAATTTGCACTTGCTAATATGTAAGTGCCACTATTTTTTAAACAATGCTCTGGCTCAGTCATACCCCCTAGGGCGGATGACAAACTTCACGGATTATTTTCATTCTTGCCTCCTTTTTCTTATAACTAGCCCGCTAGACAATAACGGGCAAAAGTATTAAATTTAACTTGTCGAGTTTTCGCTCAACGTTTCAAAGTGATGCTGAAACAACTGCCTAATGCTTTTCATTGTTTAACCTCCTCATGCAGCTAATATGGCTGGCTAGACAATGCAATGCAAAAATCAACTGTGCAACGCTTTGAGTAACAATCCCTTTGCTAGGTCACCACTATGAATACCAGATTCATCAGTGCGCTTTGCATGCCGCAAAACACGGACGCCGTTGTCATCCACTACAATCAGACCAATATGGACAGGCTTAAATCCCTCAAAAATCCTGCTTGAATGCTCATGGAAAGCCAGCCATAGGTAATCACAGTATGATAAGTTGCGTTGCAATGTCATCATTTGATTAGTATTGTAATAATGCCCTGTAATTTCAATTCCATGGAATTCCAAAGGATCAGTTTTCTTTCGCCGCAAAATTGCTACAGCATCAAAAATAAATTTTTCACTACTTTCCACACGAACGTTCCTTAATAACTCATACAGATGAGGGTGCTTTATTCCTATCCATTCGCCCCCCCCCATAGAAAGCGCCGTAATGACTTGAGCTTCCAGCAGGGAATCAAACTGTTGAGGATCGGCTTTGTCAATTCTCGGTATAGGTACACCCTTGCCACGCGAGGTTCTTCCCCCCAAAACGGTACGATAAGCCTGCCACTTTTCACGCAAGTCGGCACGAGTTACCTTACCAGTTACGACCTGTTGGGCGAGATTCTGCAAAACATCGTCAGGGACAACTCTAGCTAATTTTGAAAGAAGTTCGAGATTTTCTGGGCTAACATTGTCCGGCAATTCAAATAATGCAGGACATGAAATATCTTTCCCTAAAAGCGTATGGCGTAACTGAACATAGTAGCGAGCCGCCGTAAAATATCGCCATAGGCTGGCTTCCTTAAGGTTCACGGAAGGACCAAAGGTTCGAAGCCATTCCGAAAATGACTCAGAAGAGTTTTTCCAATAGCCGCTTTTTTCTACATGTTCCAACAAAAGGCCAATTCGCGCCCAAGTACGAACATCGCCCTGCACAAGGGTGGCAATATCTTGGTCAATTTGTTCTGTAGATGATACTTCTTTCATAATTTATACCTCATTACGCCATTACTATAGCAGGCTAGACATGTTGTGTCAAATACTTTTTTCTGTTAAATTATCTAGTGATATAAATTGTTCTTCTTGATTGATTCTACTTTCTCGGTCTTGGCTGTGAAAAAAGTAGGACATAGCACCGAGCAGACCCCAGCCAATGGTGCACGTTTGGCAAACGGTAAAGGTTGCCGATGATAATTTTTGGGTGAATATCTTCATCATCCTGATTATTTTCCAATATTATAAGGGCGCCCATTCAGATGCGAGTGATACGCACCCCACCCCTCACGGCTTGATGCGCATTGCTGCATTAGATCCCCTGTCCCTGACAACCGATCCATTCCTGAAAGAAGTACGGCTTCAACCATGGCTGGTTTTCTGATACCAAGCCACTCTGGCGCACCTGCCGAACATGTCAAACAATGCAGCAATGCCATGTAATGCTCTGTCTGCATAAGCGGATTGCATTTTGCCCTAGCCTCTGCGAGCCACTCGATCACCGTTACCTTGTGCCCAAGCAATTTACCACGGTCGGTAAGCTTCCATTCACCAGTAGGCGACAACTGATATTCATCGGCCTTCCCAGCATCGTGCATGAATCCTGCCATAATCGCCAAGCTTTTGTTAGCTAATTCACGCATCTGGCAGTACTGCAGCATCATCTGCGCTACTTCAACTGCATGGCGCAGATTGCCATTGTCTTCAGCATGGTGACCGTTCATGGATGAGGGTGCTAGGCAGAATCGTTTGAAGCGCTGTCCATTCCAGAATACTGCATTGAACAAGAAGCGATAAGACCTCGGCATTGATTCAACCAGCTCTGCTGCCTGCCTGACCAGTTCACGGTTTTTTACCCAGCCATGAGGTACAGTGTGGAACATATTCTCCCAAGGTTCTGGGCGTTCCATCAACACCAGACGGCTAATTTTTATTAATCCACCTTCGCAGGTCGTGTGACCCAACCAACGTGGTGAAACCAAATCACCAGAGTTGAGGCGAAGATCAGGATGATTTAATGCCCATTTCACTTTTAGTGCCGCTTTGTCGTGGTAAAGTGTCGCAGTGCACTGAGTACACTTATCATTTAATTGAACGTGACGAATTGAAGTCAAACGAAATACTTTTGGCATCATCGCGATGTTGGTTGGTGTTGGAGACTCCCTCAATTCGACTATGTCGTCTATCACCTGAAGTTGCTCGGACATATTATTCATAGCTCACAGCCTCCAATACTGTATCGTTCTGTTTCCGTTCATTTGATGCTAAAGTTTTACTAGATTTGTGTGTCATTACTACATCTCCTTGTGATGTTTATAAGATTATAGTGATACATTTATTTATCACTATAAGTGCATTATGCACACCCAAAGACAAAAGTCAACATCTTTTGATATAATAAAGTATCAATTGTTATTATTAGGCTTACTAAGATGCTCAGATTCAAACTAAAAGAGTTGCTGGCAGAAAAGGAATTTCAGGAAGGGCGAGTCATCCCCATGACAGAAGTTGCCAATCACACTGGCATACATCGCATGACACTTTCAAAACTTTCAAACCATCGTGGTTACAATCCAACGGCTGATGTTCTTGATCGGCTTTGCTCGTATTTTGACTGCCGGATCGAGCAACTAGTAGAGCACATTCCAGATCCGCCATAATTAAGTGCCGAATACACTTCCATACGAAATCTCATATTTGGAGCCTCAACTAAATTAACACCAACTAAACCTGGTGGATTAGCGCAATCTGGCCGCAGACGATTGAAGTCCTCTGCCTGTTGCAGACTAAATACGAAAAGCCAAAATATCCCAACCTCGCTTGACCATAAAATCACCCAATAAACGGGATTGTAAATAGGCTATTTGGCATATAGACATGCAAACGCTTCGATGCGACACTCTTGTCATTAAATAAAAGCGTACTTCAGTGGCAGATAATGACCAGTAAGTTTGAATACAGCGCCCACCAATCTGCCTACTTTGCACACCAATTAACCCTTCGAGCTGCATCCGATTCGATGGATAGCATGGCGGGTGCATTGCTGGATGCGCAAGTCGATCTCAATCCTCATCAGATTGATGCGGCATTATTTGCGACGAGCAATCCTTTATCCAAGGGCGTTATCCTTGCGGATGAGGTTGGACTAGGTAAAACCATTGAAGCTGGATTGCTGATTGCCCAGCGTTGGGCAGAACGTAAGCGACGTATTCTCATTGTCGTACCTGCCAATTTGCGCAAACAGTGGCATCAAGAGTTAGTTGATAAATTTGGTATCACTGCCAGCATCCTCGAAGCTAAGTCGTATAAGCAAGCTATCAAAGACGGCGCGAACAATCCCTTCGAGTCTGCAACAGCACTCATCTGTTCCTACCAATTCGCCGCTGGCAAAGCTAAAGAAGTTCAAGTCATACCGTGGGACTTGGTGGTAATCGACGAAGCGCATCGATTGCGAAATGTCTATAAGCCGGAAAATAAAACTGCGAACATTTTGCGTGAAGCACTCTTAACAGCTCCCAAGGTATTGCTCACTGCTACCCCATTACAAAATTCACTTTTGGAATTGTATGGTCTGATCAGCTTTGTCGATGAGCGTGTTTTTGGTGATTTGGATAGCTTCAAGACCCAGTTCGGTCAACTTAAAGATGCGGCCAGCTTTGATGCATTGAAGAGCCGCATACAGCCGATCTGCAAACGCACCCTGCGCCGACAAGTTGAAGCCTATGTGAAATACACACGGCGAATTCCCCTGTTGCAGGAATTTATACCTGGCGCTAACGAAACTCAGTTGTACAACAGCGTTTCTGACTACCTGCAACGCGATGCACTTTTTGCATTACCCAACAGCCAGCGGCAACTTATCACACTGGTACTGCGCAAGTTATTGGCCTCATCCACGTTCGCTATCGCAGGTGCGCTTGAGACTTTGATCAAGCGGCTCAGCCAAACACTCGATGATAAATCCGCCAGCCTCGATCTGACTGAAGCACTAGACCAAGATTTTGAAACACTCGACGAATTGACCGAGGAAATTGAAACCACCAGCCAAGACAATAACAAAGCCAAAACTCAAAGCGAGATTGCCGGAATCAAAGCTGAAATTGAAGAGCTGGAATCGTTTCGTCAATTAGCGGTATCCATCACTGAAAATGCCAAAGGGATTGCGCTACTCCAAGCCTTGAAGGTCGCCTTTAAAAAATTGGAAGAATTGGGTGCCGCCAAAAAAGCCATCATCTTTACCGAATCAAGGCGCACGCAGTCTTATCTGCTCAACCTGCTAGCCAATACCGCTGAGTTTGGTGAAGGCACTCCCGGTGTGGTGTTATTCAATGGCACGAATACCGACGAAGGATCACGTCGCATCTATAGTGAATGGCTCAAACGGAATCAAGGTACAGATCGAATAACTGGCTCACGCACGGCAGATACCAGAGCGGCACTAGTGGATTATTTCCGTGAGCAAGGTTCAATCATGATTGCGACCGAGGCGGGTGCAGAAGGTATCAACCTTCAATTCTGCTCGATGGTCATCAACTATGACCTACCGTGGAATCCGCAACGCATTGAACAGCGTATAGGACGTTGCCACCGCTACGGGCAAAAGCACGATGTCGTGGTGGTCAATTTTCTCAACCGAGAAAACGAAGCGGACAAACGTGTTTACGAATTATTGGCACAAAAGTTCCAATTGTTCGATGGTGTTTTTGGGGCGAGTGATGAAGTCTTGGGCGCGGTGGAGTCCGGTGTGGATTTCGAGCGGCGCATCGCTGAGATATATCAAAGCTGTCGTCATCCAGAAGCGATTCATACTGCATTCCAACAACTACAGTTAGACCTGGCAGGTGAAATTAGCGACGCGATGATCAACGCCCGTAAATCGCTACTTGAAAATTTTGATGAAGATGTGCAAGAAAGGCTGCGTTTACGCAATCAAGATGCACGCGATTCATTGGGCAAGCTCGAACGTTTGTTGATGCGCTTTACCCGTGCCGTATTAAATAATTTTGCTGACTTCGACGAAGATGACACCGGATTTCAGCTCAACGGCTTGCCGCATAGTTTGCTAGGAAGTGCTGATGCCTCGATACCACTCGGTCGATATGAGTTGCCTCGCCGTAGTGAAGAAGCACACATCTATCGTTTGGGGCATCCTTTGGCGCAATCCTTGATTGAACAGGCGCAACGGCAAACACTGCCACCTAGCAAGTTGGTGCTTGATTATGATGCCTATGGTTCAAAAGTCTCAGTCATTGAAGAGCTGCGTGGTAAGTCAGGCGTATTGCTGGTGCAAAAGCTGTTAGTTCATTCGCTAGGCACATCCGAAGAACACTTGCTGATGGCGGCGAGTGATTCTGCCGGAAACACTCACGACAAAGATACAACTGAACGGTTGCTGAATATACCGAGTCAAGCCATAGCCCTGCCGCGCTTACATAGTCTTCCCGAACAAGTAGGTTTGCTTAATGTGCAACCACTAGCCGAACAAAACAGGCTCGACTTTGCTGCTGAATATGTGGTGGTTCCAGCGCAGATAGAAGCAGAAATCGGCAAACAAAAATCACTAATTCTGAGCAATCTTGAAACTCGTAACTTGAGTTTTTTTGCACAAGAAACTGAAAAGCTGGATTCATGGGCGGATGACCTGAAAGTTGGTCTTGAGCGGGAAATCAAAGAACTCGACCGTCAAATAAAAGAAGCGCGAACCAAGAGTAAAGGGGCGGCAACCTTGGCAGAAAAGCTTGCCGTACAAAAAGAACAGCGCGACCTTGAAGCAAATCGAGATCGCAAACGGCGTGAACTGTTTCAGCGACAAGACGAAATTCAAAGTCGTCGTGATAATTTAATTGATGAACTGGAAAAGCAATTGTCGCAACAAGTGACAGTGTTGCCATTATTTGCTTGTGAATGGGAGGTCGCATGACAGACCTGGGTTCCTTAACACAAGATGAGGGAAGCCCGAAGAAGCGACTCCGCATCAACATCCCAAAAGTTGAGTTTGATTCAGCTGAATTGGGTAAAATCTTTATAGGTCACCTCAGTGTGGGTGCGATGCTTAAAGTGTCGAAGCTGATGAAGAAATTGAAATCAGTCACGGGCGACAAGATTGCGCGGACGCTTTTCCAAGCGGTTGTAGTGATTCCACCAATCGAAGAGGGTGTGGATGAACGATCAGTTAATAGCGATGAGCTTGAACGTATTTCAGATGCGGAGATAGAGAGTTTCGCTGCCGTTTTTAACGCACAGCAAGGATGGTCTCTAGATCAGGGCGATGTGGCTGGTTCTGGAAGCCAAGTGCAATTGCTCAATAAAAAATTGCGTGATGAACTAAAAGATTTTGATCAGTCTGTCAGTAAGTCTTTTAAATTCTCGAATAATCTTTTTTCTGAGGAGACACGCAGGCTGGTATCAGAGAGTGCTCTTGTTGGAGAGCGTTTGAAAGAAATTAGTGGAGTAAGCAGGCTTGCTGAACAGCTTGCCTATCCAAATTCAGGTATTGCAAGGGCAATGGAAGCAATAAACAGTGCGTCACTTAAAAGTGCGAAGGAGGCTGTAAGTGGCATTGCTCAGTCAGGATCGGCAAGTAAGATTTTAGAAGAGAAAATGCGTTCTACTGTCAGTGGAATTGCCGCACAAGCCGAGGCGATAAAGACTATCAACCAGAGGGCTTCCCCAGCTGTAAATCAGTTTGAGTCGATCCCGAAGCTTCAGGATTTGTCTGAAAGTATGCGACGAGCTAACGAGAATAGCCCAATGGCTCGAAGCGCAAAAACATTGACCGCCCTAGACAGCAAAGTTGATGAGGTTCTCGAAATTGCTCAGACCGTTGCAGAGCTTCATGGAAAAACTAACGAAGCAATTCTTTCGGGACTGGCAAACCTTGCCGAAAAATGGAATCAAGATAAACGTTCTGCATCAACAAGTTTTAAGTGGGCGGCAGCCGGTATTTGTATTTCTGCAATTATTGCGACTGTTGCTGTAATTCAAGATTATGCGACCAACAAGAATAACGACAAGCAGCAGCTGGAAATCAAAGCAATGATGGAAGCGCAGCTTAACTTAGCAAAGGATATGGCAAAAGAACAAAGCGAGCATATCTTGGATCAAGAAAAGCGAATGCAAGAGTTGGAAACGACTAGAGCAAAACAATCGATAGACCAACGTAATCGATCGAATAAACTAAAATTGGCAACACCATAACTAAAACAGAATCCCGGATTTATCTGTGGATCAAAATATTCGATTCTCGTTGTTTTTAAGGAACTAGGCATGACAGAACCAACAATCGTTTGCCCGAAATGCAATACTGAGATCAAGCTCAACGAATCGCTTGCCGCGCCGTTAATTGCAGCAACACGCAAACAGTTCGAGCAACAGCTGGCGCAGAAGGATAATGACATTGCGCTACGTGAACAGGCGATGCACGATAAAGAAAAACAGCTTGCACAAGATAAACGCCAACTAGACGATCAGGTGGCCGATCAAGTTGCGGCACAGCTAAAAGCGGAACGCACTCGCGTGATTGCGGAAGAATCCAAGAAAGCCAAACAAGCCAGTGCTGCCGAACTGGAGAACAAGGCGCGTGAATTGGTTGATCTGCAAGAAGTGCTTAAATCTCGTGATGAAAAATTAGCTGAAGCGCAAAAGGCGCAAGCCGATCTTATTAAAAAACAGCGTGCACTCGATGATGAAAAACGCGAACTAGAACTCACCGTAGAAAAGCGTGTGCAGAATGGATTAACTGAGGTCCGCTCACTTGCCAAAAAAGAAGCTGAGGATGAACAAAAACTCAAGGTAATGGAAAAAGAACAAACCATTACTGCCATGCAAAAACAGATCGAAGACCTCAAGCGCAGAGCTGAACAAGGTTCACAACAATTGCAAGGCGAAGTGCAAGAGTTGGAGCTGGAAAACCTATTACGCACCAAGTTTCCTTTTGATGCCATTGAGCCAGTACCTAAAGGCGAATTCGGCGGCGATGTGTTGCACCGTGTACGCACACCCAACGGACAAGCAAGCGGCACTATCTTGTGGGAGTTTAAGCGCACCAAAACTTGGAGTGATGGTTGGCTGGTAAAACTCCGCGACGACCAGCGAACTGCGAAAGCCGAGATTGCCGTGATCGTGACTCAGGTATTGCCTAAAGGTGTGGAAACCTTCGAGTTGATTGATGGTGTTTGGGTAACACATCCGCGTGCAGCATTGCCCGTTGCTGCAATTTTGCGCCAGACATTACTGGAACTTGCTATGTCACGGCAATCATCTGAAGGTCAACAAACCAAAACAGAAATGGTTTACCAATACCTCACTGGCCCACGTTTCAAGCAGCGTGTGGAAGCCATCGTTGAAGCGTTTTCTACTATGCAGGAAGATCTTGATAAAGAGCGCAAAGCGATCATGAAGCAATGGGCTAAACGCGAAGAACAGATTGAACGGGTGATGGGTGCAACGGTGGGGATGTATGGCGACTTGCAGGGGATTGCAGGGAAGTCGTTGCAAGAGATTGATGGACTGGAGTTGCAAACTTTGGGTTTGGAAGGCAACAAAACAACTAGATTGGATAATCTATGAATTCTTCAACTCACTGCCCATACAGACAATCCACCCTGCTTCAGCAGGCACTTGCCCCAGATAAGATGAGGATTGCTTTTCTCTTGGGAGCGGGGTGTCCAGTCTCAATCAGGATTCAAGATGGAGAAGCTTCAAAACCATTGATCCCAGATATTCGGGGGCTTACCAATGTGGTCAAGGAAAAGCTGAGCAAGTCTGAACAATATAAGGATAGCTATGGCACATTGTTGAAACGCTTCAATGGTGGGATGCCAGCCAATCCGACGATTGAAGACATCCTGAGCCATATCCGTGCGCTTCACGATGTCGTGCGTGATGGCAACATTGACGGCCTCACTAAGAGCACACTTGCGGCACTCGATACGGAAATATGCAAAATCACCACTGAAGTAGTCGGAGTTGAATTGCCTGAATTGAGTACTCCATACCATCAGCTTGCAACATGGATAGGTGGTATTCATCGCGCACATCCGATTGAAGTGTTTACCCCTAACTACGACTTGCTTGTAGAGCAGGCATTGGAGTTTCACAAAATCCCTTTCTTTGATGGTTTTGTTGGATCGAAGCAAGCGTTTTTCGACCTAACATCGATGGAAAGTGAATCTCTTCCTTCGCGCTGGGCACGTGTTTGGAAAGTGCATGGTTCTGTGAACTGGTGGCGTACACAGAAGGATGAAGTTGTACGTCGCGAAAATCATTCCGAAGGTGATCGGCAAATGATTTATCCATCACACCTGAAGTATGACCAGAGTCGTCGTATGCCGTACTTGGCAATGCTCGATCGACTACGTGATTTTCTTGCACGGGGTCAGGCGGTGCTGGTGACATCTGGGTACTCTTTTGCTGACCAACATTTGAATGAAGTTATTCTTCATGGGTTGCGAAGCAATCCGACTGCTATTTGTTTTGGACTGCTTTTTGGCGAACGCTCATCATATGCAGATGCTTTGGCCAAGGCACGTATGCATCCCAATCTGAGTCTTCTGGCTGCTGATGGCGCTGTCCTTGGAACTGTTGAGCGAGACTGGCGGGCTGACGAACAAACTAGCCATGTTTTACATGGAATAAGCGTTACTAAGAAAATGGCAGCAGATAAAACTGATGCAGTCTCAAATAACTGCGAGTTCATGCTGGGTGATTTCAAGAACTTTGGCAATTTCTTGGCACAACAATTATCACGGACGAGTGATGAGCAGGCGGGAACAAATGCTGCGTGATCCTACATTCATAGGAACTGTTCAAGACGTTCACGGCGCAACCATCACGGTTGAGTTGAGCGATGAGACAGTTACCGGACTTGGGTTTGTGCACGGAGAGGGTTACCGAGTCGGGCAAGTCGGTAGCTTTGTGCGTATTCCTCTAGGATTTGTTGATTTATATGGTGTTGTTTCACAAGTCGGGGCAGGTGCCGCACCCGAAAGTGAACAAGAGCTTAAAGTCTATGGCAATCGTTGGGTCAAGGTGCAGATGGTCGGCGAAGGGCAGCGAGGCGGGCGATTTGACCGTGGTATTTCTCAACATCCTACTATTGACGACCGCGTCCACATTGTTACTGAAGCAGACCTTAAGGCAATTTATGGCTCAGGTGATCCACAGGACTATGTGTCGGTGGGTCATCTCGCAAGCGCTGAGTCAATTCCTTCTCTTATAAACATCAACAAGCTCGTAACACGTCATTCGGCAGTTGTCGGAACAACAGGGTCAGGAAAATCTACAACGGTTGCTGGGTTGCTGAACGCTCTATCAGACGTAAAGCTTTATCCTTCTGCAAGAATTCTTGTGTTCGATATTCATGGAGAGTATGCCAAGGCATTATCAGATAAAGCCGTAGTTTTTAGAGTTGATCCCAATTCCGCCAAAGGACAAAAGGAATTTTTCGTACCGTTTTGGGCATTGAGTTTTGATGAGCTCGTTACGCTTGCTTTCGGCAAGTTGAGTGATGCGGCGATGGCAGTTGTTGCAGATTACATCGTGCAACTCAAGAAAGAGGGACTTGCTAATCAGCCGTGCGATGGGATTGATGAGTCACGGGTTACTGTTGATACACCTATACCATTTTGTTTGCATAAATTGTGGTTCGAACTTCACAAGCGAGAGCATCACACGCTCATTCCAAGGCCGGGTGGGGCAACTGACGAAGTTGATCCAGCCTATGTGCTTGGGGAAGATAATCAACCTCAGCAACTTGGCGATGCAATGTCAGTGACACCGCCACTATATCGAACAGTGAAAACCACTGGCCCCGCAAATGAAAGAGTTCAACACGGTAGAGATCCAATTGGAATCAGGCAGCAGCTTGCCAGTTTGGCATCAAAGCTGCGCGATCCGAGGCTGGCCTTCATATTTAACCCTGGTGGCTGGCTGCCAGATATTGATGGCAAAACAGCAAAAGATTTAGACAGCCTGCTTGAAGAATGGGTTGGCGGTACAAATCCAATAACCATTCTTGATCTGTCTGGAATACCAACATCCATACTTAACGAGTTGATAGGTGCGCTATTGCGGGTTTTGTATGACGCAATTTTCTGGGCAAGAAATTTGCCAGAGGGAGGTAGGGAGCGCCCTTTGCTGTTGGTTCTCGAAGAGGCACATGCTTATCTATCTAAGGAGCACTCCGGATCAGCAGCGACCGCTGTTCGAAGGATTGCCAAGGAAGGTCGAAAATATGGTGTCGGGATGATGATCGTCAGTCAACGACCATCCGAAATAGATTCGACCATTCTTTCACAGTGCGGCACGATATTCGCGATGCGCCTTACAAATGACACCGACAGGGGGCACATAACTAGTGCCGCATCCGATAATTTGAAAGGCATATTTGAGATGCTGCCTGTTCTTCGTACCGGTGAGGCGATCATTGTTGGTGAGGCGGTCAGCCTTCCTGTGCGAACTTTGATTACACCTCCCCCTCTTGATCGCCGACCTGACAGTGTTGATCCGCGTGTTGTTGAGCGTGGGAATCTGAATGAGGGATTTCAGGGACCGGGTGGATGGGGGCAGCGCCGCGACCCCGCTGACTATGCTGCAATGGTTAGGCAATGGCGAATGCAGACCCCACATTATGAGCACAAGCCACTCGCGGTTGGTGCGTCCCCAAAATCAGATGATAAAAAGGAGTGAACAATGGACTGGATAGAAACCCCGGAATCTTCAAATATTGCTAGGTTTGCCTATGACGATGCTAGCTATGTCCTGAAAGTAGAGTTTAAGAATGGTGGCATATACGATTACTTTGATGTGCCGCAGCCTGTCTTTGAGGGTATACGCAACGCCCCATCAAAAGGGCAATATCTGGCTCAGCAGATTAAAGGCACTTACCGATACGCAAGAGCTTAATTACTTCTATTTAAATGAAAAAGTAGCCGATGAAAGACCAAGCACAATCAAATGAGAATGAACTTCGCCTGAAACTTTATGGTGAAACGCGAGCCGATCTTCTTAAACGCCAGCTTTCAAATAGCGAAAATACTGATAGAGCAATTCTTTCGGTATCAACGGCAGCGCTTGGTTTCTCACTCGCATTCCTTAAAGATATTGTTTCGTTGCAAGATGCAGTATTCCATTTGTTGCCATACCTATCTTGGGTGCTTTTCATGTTAGCTATTGCAGTGACACTGCTATCGTTTTTTACCAGTCAAAAAGCTATTGATGAGCAGTTGGTATTGGCGCACAAGTATTATATTGATCGGGATGATGCATCAGAGTTACTACGGCCAAAATATGCATCGATTACTGATTGGTTAAATAAATCTGGGGCTGTTTTTCTTGTAATCGGATTGTTTGCTACATGTATGTTTGTTGGTATTAACCTATGGAAAGGAAAGACCATGTCTGAAAAAAAGCAGATTAACGAAGGTGCCTCTGTGCCATTGATGCAACGACTCCCTCAAGGTGGAGAGTTACTACAGAAAGGCGCAACGATTCCGATGCTTCAAACAGTTCCAACAAATCCTCAAGGTGGGGCGCCCGTGCCTTCGTTCCAGAAAGTGCCGTTGCCACCTAGCCCAGCACCAGCCACAACAGATAATTCAAAAGGGAAGTAATCTGATGCTCATTGCAAGTCTGTGTTGGTGATGAAATTCGGAAGATAAAGTGTAATGACCAAAAAACAAAAACTAGAACTCACCTGGATCGGGAAGGAGAACCGGCCCAAGCTGGAGCCGCGCATTTTGCTGGAAGACCCGGCGAAGAGTTATCACGCGCAGCATCGGGTGATGGATGGGGACATCTTCGACAATCAACTTATCTTTGGCGATAACTTGCTGGCGTTGAAGGCTTTGGAGGCGGAGTTTGCGGGGAAGGTGAAGTGCGTGTTTATTGATCCGCCGTATAACACCGGCAGCGCGTTCACGCATTACGACGACGGGGTGGAGCATTCGATCTGGCTGTCGCTGATGCGCGACCGGCTGGAGATTATTCGGCGGCTGTTGTCGGATGATGGTTCGTTGTGGATCACGATTGATGATAACGAGGCGCATTACCTGAAGGTATTGTGCGATGAGGTGTTTGGACGACGGAATTTCCTAACTACCGTAATTTGGGAAAAGAAATATGCTCCCAAAGCTGATTCAAAGTATTTGTCTTCTTCGCATGACTTTGTATTGGTATGCGCGAAGAACATGGATCAACTTGCACTCAATCGGTTGCAGAAAACCGAGAAGCAGACTTCGCGCTATACGAATCGGGATAACGATCATCGAGGTCCATGGAAAGCTGGCGATACGTTGCGAAACGAAGTCCGGGACTATGCAGTTTTTCCAGTTAAGTTGCCGTCAGGTCGAGAAGTGTACCCGTCTGCTGGCACTAGCTGGCGATATACCAAGGAAAAGTTCGCGGAGTTGATTGCCGACAATAGAATTTGGTTCGGGGTTGATGGTGATGCCAGGCCGGCAATAAAGCGGTTTATTTCGGAAGTAACTGAAACCATACCTGCCACTACAGTTTGGCGCTATGACGAAGTTGGTCACAATGACGAGGCCAAGAAGGAAAGTAAGGTTCTATTTGGTGAGGGTGTTTTTGGCACGCCGAAGCCGGAGCGTTTGATGACACGAATTCTCGAACTCGCAACCAATCCCGGCGACCTTGTCCTAGATTCCTTTGCTGGTTCCGGCACAACTGGCGCTGTCGCCCACAAAATGGGTCGCCGCTGGATCATGATCGAGCTGGGCGAACATTGCCACACGCACATCATCCCGCGCCTGCAAAAGGTGATTGATGGCGAGGATAAAGGCGGCATTTCCGAGGCGGTGAGCTGGCAAGGGGGCGGCGGTTTCCGCTATTACAAACTCGCGCCCAGCTTGTTGCGGCAGGATGCGCACAATCAGTGGGTCATCAACAAGGAATACAACGCGGAGATGCTGGCGCAAGCCTTGTGCAAGCTGGAGGGCTTCACTTATGCGCCCAGCGATGCGCATTACTGGATGCACGGGCATTCCACCGAGCGGGATTTTATCTACGTCACCACGGCGAACCTGAACCACGAGCAGTTGCAGCAGCTTGCGGATGAGGTAGGCACGGAGCGCAGTCTGCTGGTGTTGTGTACAGCCTTCCGTGGACGGGGCGAGTATCCGAATCTCACCGTGAAGAAAATCCCCAAGCAGGTGCTGTCGCGCTGCGAGTGGGGGCATGATGATTATTCGTTGCAGGTTGAGAATTTACCGAAAGCCCCTCACCCTAGCCCTCTCCCGCCTGCGGGAGAGGGAAGAAAAACGAAGCCTGCCAATGCGGCGCAGGGCGGGTTGTTCAGCAGTGGGGAGGATGAATTATGACCCATGCCTATCCTGGCTCTCGCTGGTGGAAGTTTGACTTTCACAATCACACGCCTGCATCTCTGGACTACAAGGGCGACAAGGCGATCACGCCGCGCCAATGGTTGCAAGACTATCTGGACAAGGGCATTCAGTGCATTGTTGTGACCGACCACAACACGGGTGGTTGGATCGACAAGCTTAAAGCTGAACTTGAGATACTGAAACAGCAGGATGCGGAAAAGTGGGGGTCGATGACGATCTTTCCTGGCATGGAGTTGTCATGCAACGGTGGTGTGCATCTGAAGGCGATTCTTGACCCAGCCAAGGTCACCGCAGACATTGAGGCGATTCGGGGCAGCGTCGGCTACAGTGGCACGCCCGGGGATAGCGACGGCGTAACCCGCGAAAGTGTGGAGCAGGTTATCCGGGCGATCCAGTTGGCTGGCGGTGTGGCTTGCGCCGCGCACGTCGATCAACCTAAGGGGTTGCTGACCACGATCACCGACCACCATACCTTGCAGTCCATCTTCAACGTGCTGGATGCAATTGAAGTCATTGATCCCTCTGCGACTTGCTTGCAGCCCCATGCCGCCACGCTGGTCGACAAAGCTTTTGTGCTGGGGTCTGACAGTCACCAGCCGAAGGACATTGGCCGAGGATTCACATGGGTGAAGATGTCGGCACCATCCATTGAGGGTTTGAAACTGGCACTGCTGGACCCGGCTTCTGCCGTTTGCCGTAGTGACCAGTGCGCCAACTACCCGCAGACGCTTGACCACCCAAAGATCAAGAGCATCACGGTGGAGAAACTGCGCCTACGCCAGAAAGATCCGCTGACGATTCTCTTTAACCCTAGCTACAACGCCTTGATTGGTGGCCGAGGCAGTGGCAAGTCAACCATTCTGGAGTGCTTGCGTTTGGGGCTGGCACGCGAAAATGAGCTGCTAACGGGGCGCCCCGATAGCGCACTGAAGCAATCCTTCGAAAATTTCAAGAAGGTCAAGACCGGCCGCAATCAGCCGGGCATGATGCTCGACGAATCGTGCATCACTGTTGAGGTATCCAAAGGTGAAGGCGATTTGGAAGAACGATTCGAGTACCGTTGGGCGAAAGCGGTCGATGGCAAGTTTTCGGTGTCGGTACGGCGTTGGGACAGTGGCGCATGGCAGGCGACGCAACTGACCGAGGAACAGGCTCGCAGCAACTTCCCGGTCAATATCTTCAGTCAAAAACAGATTCTCGCGCTGGCCGATAATCCACACCATCTGATTCAGTACATCGACGATGTGCTGGGTAGCAGCAGAGAAGCTTGGGAACTGGGATTTGCTGCCAAGCGCGAGGCATTGCACGAGGCAAGAAAACGTGTCCGCACGCTGGAGGCAGACATTGCGCAGAAGCCTGCCATTGAGCTTCAGTACAAGGAGGCATCGCGCAAGGCCAAGGTCTTTACGTTGTCAAACTTTGGCGTGGCCCTCAAGGCATACCAACGCGCAGGCAAGCAGCAACGAGCAGTGGAAGATTTCTTCAAACAATTTGGTAATGATGTTCATGCGCTGCAAACCAGTGCAGAGGAAGCCGCAAGCCTGAAGAGATTGGCATTGGACGGTTTTGAGGCTACTACCCCAGACGAACAGTCGCAGAAGCTATCGACTGAGGCATTGACGCAAAAGCTATCAGCTAGCTTTGACCAGATCAAGGCATTGGTCGATGGCATGCAAAGCGACCTTGTCGCAGCGAAGGCTGCCAGCGACGCCAGCGCATGGCACCAGGAAAACAAAGTGCATCTGGATGAATACGCCCGTATCGTAGCGGAACTCAAAGCCCAAGGCATCAGCAGTGCCGAAGATGCTTCTCACGCCGTGGCTCTTGAGGAGAAGCTGAAGAAGCAGATGGATCAGTTTAACGCCGTCAGTATTGAGCTTGATCAAGCACGGCAGACCGTTGTCGATGCACAGGCTGCGTTGCACCAAGAGCGCCAAGAGCTAACCGCGCTGCGGCAAGCATTCCTCGATCAGGTTTTGGTGAACGTCCCAGAATTGAAGATCACGCTGAATACAATGGCGGATGGAGAGGCCGGTGCTATCAGCCTGCGTGAGATTTTGCGTATTGAAACCGAGGGCACGTTCGCTAAGGAAATTTATGGCGAAACCGATGACGACCCGCCCAAGCCGTGCGGTATCGTGTGGGACTTGGTGAATCCGGCTTTGGTGTCGCCTGTGCCGGAGCGCTTGCAGGAGATAAAGCAGTCGCTTGAAGAAATGAACGAGCAGGTGTTGAACACCAAGCTACACGGCAAGTTTACCAAACGGTTCAAGGAAATGAAGCCAGATGTTGCCGCATCCGTCTTCGATGAACTGGCGGCATGGTTCCCCGAAGATGACATTGATCTTCAGTACAAGCGCGACGAATCCAGTTCATTTCAGAGCTTGCAGCAAGCATCGGCGGGACAAAAGACCGCTGCGATTCTCTCTTTCCTCCTAGCGCATGGCAGTGAGCCTCTGCTTATGGATCAGCCCGAAGACGACTTGGACAATGCGCTTGTCTCTCAACTGGTGGTGACACAGCTCAGGAACAACAAGAGCCGCCGCCAGATGATTGTCATTACGCATAATGCCAACATCGTCGTGAACGGTGATGCCGAACTAGTGATGCCCATGGAGTTTGTGGGCGGGCAGATCGTGAGCAACACGGCAGGCGGGCTACAGGAGAGGTCTGTGAGAAAGAAGGTTTGCGAAATCATGGAAGGTGGGGAGAAAGCCTTCGAGCAACGCTACAAGCGGATTTTAAAAGACATGGAGCGCACAGCATGAGCGGCGAGTTTTTACTTTATCAAACTGAAGATGCGCAGACCCGCATTCAGGTTCGCTTGATTGATGGTACTTTATGGCTGACTCAAAAACAGTTGGCCGAGCTGTACCAAGTGAGTGTGCCTACCATCAATGGACATTTGCGAAAAATCTATGCGGATGGGGAGCTGGATGCGGAACGAACTATTCGGAAATCCCGAATAGTTGCCCTGGAAGCCGCACGGAATGTGGAAAGGCTAACCGATCACTACAATCTGGAGGCGATCCTCCATGTGGGTTACCGGGTGCGTTCGCATCGCGGGACGCAGTTTCGACGTTGGGCGACGGAGCAACTCAAGAGTTATCTGGTGAAAGGCTTTGTACTGGATGATGAGCGTTTCAAACGCGGTGGGGATGATGCATATTTTGATGAATTACTGGCACGCATCCGCGACATCCGTTCTTCTGAGAAGGTGTTCTGGAAAAAGGTACTGGATATTTATGCGACCAGTATTGATTACGATTCTTCTGCAGAAGCCTCGCAGCGATTTTTTGCCACAATGCAAAACAAGATGCACTGGGCCGCGCATGGGCATACGGCAGCGGAGTTGATTTCCATGCGTGCCGATGCCTTAGCACCCAATATGGGGCTAACGAGTTGGGCAGGAGAGTCCAAAGGCACAATGGTACGCAAGGCGGACGTGAGCGTGGCGAAAAATTATCTCAACGAGGAAGAGTTGGGAACGCTGAACCGAGTCGTGAATGCATATCTGGAGTTTGCCGAGTTGCAGGCGCGGGGGCGACGCGAGATGACGATGAGTGCATGGATTGCCAAGCTGGACGATTTCTTGCGCTTATCTGACCGCGAAGTGTTAACCCATGCCGGAAAGATTTCCGCTGATATGGCGCAAGCCAAGGCTGAAGCGGAATTTGCCGTCTTCCAGCAACGGCAATTGGCAGCACCTAGCCATGCCGAACAGGATTTTGAGACAGCGATTAGCAAGGAAGTTAAGGCTATCGAGCAGGTCAAGCGTGTCACAAAAAAGAACAAAGGAAAAGCTGAATGAATCGTCATGTGAACGCCATTGCCGGACGGTTGAGTTTACGCGCACCGCAACGCCGCTCGTTAGAAATTTTAGATCGTATTACTGAGATTGCCCCGCCTAGAAAAGAAAACGACATTGCCGCTGTGTTGGAGATCATCCGCAGCGAATTTCCATCCGTATCGGATTTTGAGCGCGAGTTTCCATCCTTGTGTTTTGCGCTGGCGACAGGGGTTGGTAAGACGCGCTTGATGGGTGCATTCATAAGTTATTTGCATTTGGCGCATGGCATCAATAATTTCTTTGTTCTGGCACCGAACCTCACCATCTATAACAAACTGATTGCAGATTTCAGCGACCGCACGCATCCGAAGTATGTGTTCAAAGGCATTTCGGAATTTGCTATTGATGCGCCTGCCATTATTACGGGCGATAACTACGACCAGCACGATCCAGCTAGTGGCACGCTGTTTGGTGGGGTGCGCATTAACATTTTTAATATCTCAAAAATAAATTCCGAGGTGCGCGGCGGTAAGTCACCACGCATCAAACGGTTGTCGGAATATATTGGCGAGAGTTACTTCGATTATCTAGCTGGGTTGCCCGATCTGGTTTTGCTGATGGATGAGTCGCACCGGTATCGAGCCAGTGCAGGGATCAAAGCGATCAATGAGCTGAAACCGATTCTAGGGTTGGAGCTGACTGCCACACCGTTTGTTGAAGGAGCTAGAGGTATAGCAACGCAGTTCAAAAATATCATTCTTGATTACCCACTGGGTAAAGCGATGGAAGATGGCTTTGTTAAAGAGCCTGCCGTGGTGACCCGCAAGAATTTTAATCCAGCAGGAATGTCGCCAGAAGAGATTGAGCGAATTAAGCTGGAAGACGGTGTGCGCTTGCACGAGAGCGTTAAGGTTGAATTGGAGACTTATGCCCGCGAAACCAATAACGCTATCGTTAAGCCATTTGTGTTGGTGATTGCACGCGATACTACTCATGCTGGGCAGCTAATGACATTGATCCAATCGGGCGAATTTTTTGAGGGACGTTACAAGGATAAGGTCATTCAGGTTGATTCGAGTCGCAGTGGTGCGGAAGAGGAAGAGATGATTGCTCGATTGCTGAAGGTGGAGCATACCGATGAGCCAACCGAGATAGTGATTCACGTCAACATGCTGAAAGAAGGTTGGGATGTAACCAATCTTTACACTATCGTGCCGCTACGCGCAGCCAATGCACGTATTTTGATTGAGCAATCTATCGGGCGTGGTTTGCGTCTGCCGTATGGCAAGCGTACAGGTGTGACAGCAGTGGATAGATTGAACATCGTGGCGCACGATAAATTTCAGGAAATCATCGACGAAGCAAATCGCCCTGATTCCGCTATCCACTTAAAGACGGTGGTGTTAGATAACGATGACTTCGGGCAAAAGACGGCAACCATCGTTTCACAATCGCAACTTGCTACCCAGTTGGGAATGAAGCCAGCTGACGCAACTGGCAGCACCAAAATGGCTGGGCAGGACGTGCAACCGATCTTCACCAAGCCGGAAGAACAGAAGGTCGCGCAGATTACTTATGACGTGATTCGCAAGCTGGAGAATCAGCCGACTTTTGTGCCGACAATGGCATACCTGTCCAAACCTGAAATTCAGGCTGCGATTGTTAAAGAAGTTCAGAGCCAGCATCGACCTGCACAAATGGAATTGGAAGGCGTAAAAGAGCAACCGAATTTTGCTGCGGTCGTGGCAAAGACTGTAGAGCTTATGACGCAGCAGACAATAGATATTCCACGCATATTGGTTGTGCCAAAAGGCGCAGTGAAGGCTGGATTTAAATCCTTTACCTTGAAGCTGGATACGCTCAAATATCCGGCTGTTTCCGAAGAGTTGTGGATACAACATTTGCGCACGAATGAACGTGAGTTAGTGACGTTAGGCAATGGCGGAATCGAAGAGAGTCGGATGGAGGATTACATCGTCAGTGGTCTGGTTAATTACGACGATGTCTCTTACGATGATCAAGCAGATTTTTTGTATGACTTAGCCGCACAAACGGTTAAGCATTTTTGTAGCTATTTGTCTGAGGACGAGACGCGTAAAGTGTTGCGCTGCTATCAACGTGATATTGCACGGTTCATCTATGCACAGATGCAGGAGCATAGCTGGGAAGAGGTAGTTGAATATGAGGTGGTGGTGAGCAAAGGGTTCACTGAGTTCAAATCAAGTGCCTACACTTATTCAGTGAATGAGCCGACTGCTAATTATTTGGTATCGCCGACCGACAAGAGCAATATGTCGAAGTATGTGTTCGGCGGCTTCAAACGTTGTTTGTATCCGGTACAAAAATTTGATTCGGAAGCGGAACGAGTTTTAGCTGTCATTCTGGATCGTGATGCTGCGAAGTGGTTCAAGCCTGCGAAGGGGCAATTTCAGATTTTCTATAAACAAGGTACAAACCATCTGGAGTACCAGCCTGATTTTGTCGCTGAATCAAAAGATGCCATCTACATGCTGGAACCCAAAGCTATTAATCAGATGGAAGATGTAGTTGTGCAAGCCAAGAAAGAAGCCGCAGCTAAGTGGTGCAAGAATGCTTCTGACTATGCTACTGCCAATGGTGGAAAGCCTTGGTGCTATGTGTTGATTCCGCATACGGCAATTGCGGTGAACATGACGCTGGAGGGGTTGGCACGGCAGTTTGAAGATAGATAATTTATGGTGAAGCATTTAGTATGGTAATTTTTCAACCAAAACAATGCTTGCTGAAAACGGTAGGTGCCTTATATTAAATCAATTTTATGCGGCTTTAGATTCGGTTTAATGGTGGTAATCGTATGCTGGAGGGAAGCCGGTGCCAGCAGAGGTAGTCCGTACTGTACGTATAAAGCAGGAAAGGGGCAAAAAGCCCCTTTCCTGCTTTAGCCTCTGAGCTCCGACCTATTCGACAATGAAATGAATTTCTTCCGTAAAATAAGTCATGAGACCAGTTGCGCCGGCTTTTTTATTGACTGTAACGAGCTTCAAATTAAGGTTGCGCAATCTCCAGCAAATTCACTTTAATCGAAACTTGCTGTTTGGCATCTTCCAAATACGCATGGAACATTTCTTCGCCTGTGAGTTTGCGCAATTGCTGTACATAGCGGGTTCGGTTGGCATCGTTTACGGCCTCACCTTCTTTAACCGCATCAATGCGCACAATCATATAACCATTTTCTTTCATATCTGCGCCGACGTACTGTGGCAACTTCGCGGCATTAGCTTGAAATACTTGACGCACTAATTCGACATCCAACGAGCCATGTTTTACACGCGTAACACTTTGCACGGCACCCCATGCCAATGCTGGCTTGTCACCCTTTTGTAGTTGGGTCAGTGTCGCTTTCCCTTGTGTGCTCGCCAGCTCCAATGCTTTGCTATGCGTCAATTTTTTGCGTATTGTTTCTTGCACTTCATTGAATGCACTAACGGCAGCCGGTTTGTATTCAACGAGTCGCGCGGCAACTAGCGTGTTAGGCTCAACTTCGATTGCTGCGGTGTTGCGTTTATGTTTAGTCACATCATCAGAAAATACGGCCTCTAACATTTTCGCTGTCCAAGGCGCACCAGCAATCTCACCCTTATTTAGCCAGCTACTTTGCTCAATTTTGGCACCCACCAAGTCAGCAGCAGGCTTCAACGTATCGCTTTGCTCATACACTGCGTTGCTAAATTTTTCAGCAAGTGCCGCGAACATATCGAGTGCTTTTTGCTGACGCAATTTATTCACAATGCCTTCACGTGCTTCATCAAATGGCAAAACTCTGGAAGCCTTGATTGCGGTGAGCTTGATAATGTGATAACCGAAATCTGATCGCACCAAATCGCTAATCTCACCCACTTTCAAGGCGAATGCTGCATCATCAAATGGCTTAACCATCATGCCACGACCAAAGAATCCCAAGTCGCCACCTTTGGTTGCAGAGCCCGGATCTTGAGAATTCAACTTGGCCAATTCACCGAACTTGGCCGGTGTTCGTTTCGCCTGTTGCAACAATTGTGTTGCCTTTACCTTCGCCGCCTCTTGCTCCGCCTGGCTTGCTGAGGCCGTAACGGGAATCAATATATGCGCTGCCTGACGCTCTTCTGGCGCACCAAAATCAGCCTGATGCTCTTCGTAATATTTAAACGACTCATCTTTGCTGACTTCCGCTTTTGCCAGTAAATTTTCAGCTGAGAATTTCACATACTCAACTTTGGCTTGCTCTTGAACCTGAAATTCTTTTTGATTTTGTTCATAGTATTTTTTCAGTTCAGCCTCATCCACGTTGACTTGCGTGACAAATGGCTGAATGGCAATCGGCACAACACTCACCATACGCTGCTGTTCATTCAAATGAATAATATTTTCCGCTACACTGTTCGCAGAAAAACCATTTTGGACGTAAGCATCTTGCATTTGCTGACCGAGAAATTCATCACGAAGACGCGCCTCAAAAATCAGCGGTGTCATGTTCTGATTTTTCAACACCTCTTCATAACGTTTTTTATCAAACTTTCCGTTATCCTGGAACGCCTCAATGCCGGCAATCACTTGCGCTATGCGCTCATCCGTCACAACCAACTTCGCAACCTTGGCGCGATCAAGCAGCAAATGCTGCGTAACCAAATTATCCAAAATCGCACGCTTCATTTCAGGATTATCCAACATCGCAGGATCAAAATTTGTGCCTAGTTGTTTGCGCATCCTGTCCTGCTGAGAGCGCAACGCGTTCTCAAATTCTTGTTGGCTAATCGGAGAGCCATTCACTGAAGCAACACCCTCCGACGCAGAGCCGGATTTGTCATACGAATCTATCCCCCATAATGCAAATGGCAGAATCATCAGCGCAAAAACAATTTGCACGATTTTTTTATTTTCATGGACAAAATCAAACATAGCAACTCCACCCGGCTTGTGATTTATAAAAGTTTCAGATGTGAAAAAGGCGAACTTTCGTTCGCCCCAATTTGGCGGAGTGGACGGGACACTCCCTCATAAAAGACTAAACAGTTGATTACAAGGGATTAAGTTTTTCCCGACTTCCGCAGGTGTCACATTTTATGTGTGACCCCAATTTGTGACACCTCAAATTATAACTTAATTTCTTTATTTATAAAGGCGAATTCGTCCATTTGTACGTTTTATGCCAATGGTTTCATTGTCTACTATATTAACTAACACCCCTAAGTATTGAAATCAAACTAGAGTAGCGAATATTAGTTGTTCAGAGTAACCATAGCAGTACAAGCCGTCATTAAGTAATTTTGTGACACAACATAATCAGTTTGGGGAAAAACTGATTTTGTCGATTTTCGACAGTAGCCCCCATTAGAGTCCGCCATATTTCTTTAATGACGAAATTCAACGTTTGAGCTCAAAGGCGCGATGTAAGGAGCGTCCTATGGAGTGATATGTTCAGTGTCTTTTTTTAATAGCTTTTTTACTTCATCTTCAATGAATTGATTAGGTTTCCATCCAGATATCAATTTATCTAAATAGAGGGCATCCAATGCGCCAAGCCCAATACCTACCGCTGTTCCAATACCACCAGCCACCAAAACATCAGCAATTATTCCTGCTCCTGCGAATATACCCCATCGAACACTTTTACCAGGAAGTGTGTCTACAAAGGTCTTTTGGGTTACTTCAGAGTAATAACTTTTTATCAAGTCCTGATCAGGTCCGATACCTATAATCCATTCTTTGAATTTCTGTGAATTTTTTAGAACTACTATCAATTCATCCAGATCAATTTGATTCTTATTTATCGCTTCCCTTAATGACTTAGCATCATTAAAAACAAACCCTTGGAAGTCTTGTATTTTTTCCGAGCTTTTTATGCTTTTTTCTAAAAGATAATTAATCTTATGTGATATGAGGTCCGCACTCAATCTGCTTGTCGCTATTTCGGAAAGGTTGTTAGAGGAAAAGTAGAGTTCGCTTTCAACGTCTAAAGTGTGACTCAATATAAGGGCTGGGCTAATTGTTGAATGAGTTGATGGTACGTATTTACGGTAAACTTGATTTAAGGCTACAAAATTAATATTTGTAGCGACTACAATGCCACTCGCTGTTTCTTCTGTTTGGAATACGAAGTCATCTACATTAATATTTTCGGGAATAAGGGATCGAATGATACTCTTGGCAGAGTAATTTAAATATTCTTGATCAGCAAAAGACTTTCTCGCTCCCTGTAATATTATCTTTTCATGATTTTTAACTTTTATTAAGCCTTGTATTCTTTGTGCGGTTCTTCTTCCCTTACCAGCTTTACCAATGACATCAATACATATTTTTCGAAGTTGGTCTTGGTATGTTTGTTGTGGTAAAGAAAACTGGGTAGTGTCATGATACTCAGTCCCATTTATTGTTTGTGTTAATACGCCTATATTCGTTTCCGTGTAAATAATGTTGAGAAGGCCTTCTTCAATGAGTTCAATGACCCGATCCACTCCAAAGTATGTAAACAACTGTCTTAGAATGCTCTGATTTGCGACAACAGACGTTTTTCCGTAGAACATCATGCACTCAACCAATGCACCTATATCCAATGGATTTGATGCGTCAGCTCTATTTTGGTTAAAAAATGTAATTGATTCGAACATCCAAGTATTTCCTTCCTATTTGACACTCAACAGTTATTAGTAAGGCACATAAGTACTCAAAATGATCTCCGACTATTGTTAGGCAACTGCCTGCTCCACCAGCACATCCGCTATTTTTTGTTGCAGACGGCTGGCATCGTTGAGGCGGGATTTTAGTTTATCGCACAGCGCCATCAGCTCATCGACTTTGGCGACGATGCGGTGCTGTTCGGCTAAAGGTGGAATTGATAATGGAAAATTATTCATTGAAAATAGGGACAAGTTCATTATTGTCGTACCACTTACGCTGTTAAATGCATAGCCAATAAAATATGGGCTCTCTATCAACAACTTTACAAAATACTTGTAAATAAAATTAGCTAAATTGAAATAACACGCACTCTTACCAAGAATAATATTTTCATTGTTATAAAAGGCTACATTGCCAATAGTACCGTTGATGGAAACAAGCACGGTTCTTTCATTTAAATTTTTCCTGTGCTTTTTCAATTCATCCAAAGACACAGTTTTTGTTTCGGGCTTAATAATGATTTGACCATTATCAAGATTATTACCATTCACGAAATAACAATCTGTATTAGGCGTATAAGTTGGCGTGCCATGCAATCCATCACCTAATAGATAGACAATATCCTTAAGCCTTACCCACTCCCAGCCCTGTGGCAATTCAAACGGTTTTTCATCATCTGCAATCGCTGCCAACGGCTTATCTTTTTTGATCTTGCCTTCTGAAATCAACTTGGCTTTTTCAGCTTGGATGCGTTTGAGCAATGCACTGGCGGGTTCGTCGTTGGGGTCTTGCTGGACGAGTTTTCCCATCACGGCCAGTTGCAGCAGGGTTTGTTTGAACGCGTCGATGCTGGCTTCGGTGGTGAACAGGGTGTCGAAATGCGCGGCGATGCGTTGCCAGTTGGCGCTGAAGTCTGCTGCGTTTTGTGATTGTGTGAGTGTGCCGAGCAGATGGCTCACGAGTTTTTCGTGGGCTTCGGCGGCGTTGCTGTGCTGGCTTTCCAGTTGGTCACACAGCGCCATCATCTCATCGACTTTGGCGACAATGCGGTGTTGTTCTGAAATCGAAGGGATTGGAAGTACGATTGATACTAGCCTCGCTTGGTTAAGTTTTGGGACTGTCATGCCAGTAATAAATCGTTGAAGATCCATTGCGTTGAGTGAACAAACCAAAAATTCATCAATTATTGCTGACCTGTATGGACGAACTACATGTGCGTGGTTATTCACCCAAGTTTTTCCCGCAATTACAAATGCTGTGCTATCACCGCAACCCCACTTAGCACCATCCTCACCTACTAATACAAGGGGCTCATCAAATATGTAATTCGAGACATAATCAACGACACCTGAAGCACCATAATAGGGGTAAGGACCAGGTTCACGATCCTGTTGTGTAACTGGCTTTCTGAGACTATCTAGCACTTCAACAACTTGGCCAAAGCGAGCCCATTCCCAACCTAGTGGCAAATCGAAAGGCTTTTCCTCATCGGTTATATCAGGCTGTAGATTTTCTTTTTTGATCTTTTTTTCCGCAATTAGTTTGGTTTTTTCAGCATGTATGCGCTCCATTAATGCACTAGCCGGTTCGTCATTTGTATCTTGCGGCACGAGCTTGCCACGCATAGCCAACTCCAGTATCAGCTCACGCAGCTTCTTAATGCCATACACACTGGCTGCATTGCCTGAGCTACGACCACGGCCTGATTTCTTTTCGGTTTCGGCGGCTGTCCAAATATCAATATGCTCAGTCAGCAGTTGCTGAATAACGTTCATGCTTTAACACCGCGTTGCAGTGCGTCCGCCAAAATAGATTTCAACTGTCCGCGCAGTACGGTGATGTCATGCTGCATGGTGGCGTATTGCGCCAACAGCACGTCGGGGTCGTGGATTTCTTGTTCGCCGACATGCGGGTTTTTGCAATCGAGATTGTAGTTGCGTGCCTTGATGTCTTCGAGGCTCACTTTCCACGCTTGGGTGTTTTCAACACGATGTTTGAATCCGTCGGTTTCTTTACCCCACCACGCTGCCTCGACATCAAACTCTTCGAGCTTCATTGGTTTGGTTTTGTTGTATGCCTTTACGCCCGGTGGTAATTGATGCTCGTAAAACCAGATATGCTGGGTCGGTGCGCCTTTGCTAAAAAACAGCAGATTAGTTTTGATGCTGGTGTAAGGAGCAAACACAGAGTTAGGGAGGCGCACAATGGTGTGCAGGTTGCATTCGCTGAGCAATTTTTCTTTAATGCGGGTTTTGATACCTTCACCAAACAGAAAGCCATCCGGCAACACCAGCGCGGCGCGACCGCCGCTTTTAAGCAACTGCATGATTAACACCAGAAACAAATCTGCCGTTTCACGGGTGCGGAACGCAGCGGGGAAATTGGTTTCGATGCCGTCTTCTTCCATGCCACCAAACGGCGGATTGGTGACGACCACATCCACACGCTGTTTCGGCCCCCAGCTGATCAGCGGGTACGATAATGTGTTGTCGTGGCGGATGTTGCTGGGCACATCAATACCATGCAAGATCATGTTGGTGGTACACAGTAAATGCGGGAGCGGCTTTTTTTCGATGCCGACAATGCTGTCCTGTAATTTTGCTTCGTCCTCTACTGTTTTTACATCCTGTTTACGGATGTGTTCAATCGAGCAGGATAGGAAACCGCCAGTACCACAGGCGGGGTCCATCACGGTTTCACCGAGACGTGGATTAACCATACGCACCATGAATTCGGTGACTGCACGGGGCGTGTAAAACTCTCCAGCATTACCGGCCGCTTGCAAATCACGCAGCAATTGTTCGTACATATCGCCGAACAAATGACGCTCTTGCGACTTATTAAAATCCACGCCTTCTTGAATCTTGTTAATCACCTGCCGAATCAACTGGCCGGATTTCATGTAGTTGTAAGCATCCTCAAATACCGAGCGAATCACATAGGCACGCTGGTCGCCGCCTTTGGCTTCGAGCTGCTGCAAGGCGGGAAACATGTCGTTATCGAGAAACTGCTTGAGTGCTTCGCCGGTCATGCCTTCGGCATTGGCGGCCCAGTTACGCCAGCGATATTTATCCGGCAGCGGTGATTGGTAGTTGTCTTGCAACAGCTCCCATTCGCTTTCACGGTCATCAAATATTTTCAGGAACAACATCCACACCAACTGGCTGAGGCGTTGTGCATCGCCATCGACACCCACGTCTTTGCGCATGATGTCTTGGATAGATTTAATCGTGGAGGAAATACTCATAGGGGTTGACTACTTATCGGTATAGTAAAAATTAGGTGCAAAATTATGCGTAGAGGTGTTGCTCCAATTCATGCAGTGCAGCCATGTAAGCGGGTTTGCCACCAAAGGCGGATACCAGCTCACTGGCCGAGCCCATGTTTTTGAACGGGTCTAGCGTGAGGATTTTAATATCTTCGATGTTTTCAATGCCGGTGTCGGCGTATTTTTCCAGCAGGCTTTCCAGCACCTGACGCGCTTGTTCGCCGTACTTGGCGAAGTAGTTACGCTTCTTCACCTGATCGGCACGCTCGCGTCGGGTGAGTGGCGGTTGATCAAAGGCCACATGGCAAATCAGATCGAACACATCAAAATCTTTGCCCACTTCTTCGGCCAACGGCTCTAGCAATAAGCCGTGTTCTTGCAGCTCTTGCAAGATGACGGCCTTGCGATCTGCTTTACTCCAACGACGCAGGAAATCATCAAGCGAGGAATAATCTTTGCGTACCGTCTGGCGGGTGTAATCCTTGAGTGATTCGGTAATCAGTTTGCCTTCCGGCCCGTAATACTGCACACGCTCGGCAACCACATACACGGTGACATCGCCGATGACGTATTTCACCCGACCCCTGCCGGATTCACCGTTACCGAAATCCCCAATTTCCAAATCACCTTGCTGTTCATCACCTCCATCGGACGGCAATGGATTGTCGTTTTCATCCAAGATAATTTCTGGCATTTCATCAGGTGGCACGGGCGAATCATTACCTTTCGGCTCATAAATCATCACCGGCTCACCATCGAAATCTTTGTCGGCGAACAACTCAGTCGCCTTCTTAAAATCCATGATGGTGAACCAATACTTGCCGTAATCTTCATTGATACGCGTGCCGCGCCCGATCATTTGCTTGAACTCGGTCATGGATTTGATGTGCTGATCCAACACCACCAGTTTGCATGTTTGTGCATCTACGCCTGTTGTCATCAACTTTGAAGTCGTAGCAATAACGGGGTAACGCTCTTCCGGGTTAATGAAGTTATCCAGTTCGGCTTTGCCTTCGATTTCATCGCCGGTGATACGCATCACGTATTTACGATTTTCTTGCACGCGCTCAGGATTCAGATTGACCAAGGCTTGGCGCATCCGCTCGGCATGATCAATGTCATCACAGAACACGATTGTCTTGGCGTAGGGATCTGTCGCCACTAAAAATTCAGTGATTTTATTAGCGACTAGCTCGGTACGTTTTTCCAATACCAGGGTACGATCCATGTCGATCTGGTTATAAACACGATCTTCGATCACCTGACCATTTTTATCGGTCTGGCCTTTGCTGGGTCGCCAACCTTGCACGTCTTTGTCGATGTCGATACGCACCACTTTGTATGGTGCGAGGAAACCATCTTCAATACCTTGCTTCAAGGTGTAGCTATAAACCGGATCACCGAAGTAATGGATGCTGGACACATCCTTGGTTTCTTTCGGCGTGGCGGTTAAACCGATATGCGTGGCCGATGAGAAATAATCCAGAATGACACGCCATGCGGAATCCTCCGCCGCACTGCCGCGATGACATTCATCAATCACGATCAGATCAAAGAAGTCCGGTGAAAACTGCTTGTATATGTTTTGATCTTCTTCGCTGCCAGTGACGGCTTGATAGAGCGACAGGTAAATTTCGTAGCTTTTGTCGATCTGACGTTTGCTGATTTTGGTCATCGCCGCGCCAAACGGTTTGAAATCATTGTTCTTAGTTTGATCGACCAGAATGTTGCGGTCTGCCAAAAACAGGATGCGTTTTTTGGTGCCGGATTTCCACAGCCGCCAGATGATTTGAAACGCGGTGTAAGTTTTGCCCGTACCCGTTGCCATAACCAGCAAGATGCGTTGCTGTGCTTTTGCTACGGATTCAATCGTATTGTTGATTGCGTTAGCTTGATAGTAACGCGGTGCACGACTTGTGCCGTCATCGTAGTAAGGCATTTCCACGGTGTGACGTGCAGCTGCCGATTCCAACCCCTTCCATTGACAATAGCGTTGCCAAAGTTGTGCCGGTGATGGAAAAGCATCCAACGCAAGCTCTTGCTCGGTTTTATCGGCCAGCCCGGTACGGTCGTGTAATAGAAAGGCATCGCCGTTGGAGCTGAACACAAAAGGCACGCCGAGTGTTTCGGCGTAGTTCAACGCCTGTTGCATCCCGGCCCCGACGCTGTGACTGTTATCTTTGGCTTCAATGACGGCCAGCGGAATATTCGATTTGTAATACAGGATGTAATCAGCACGCTTTTGTTCACCACGGGTATGCAGCTTACCGCGCACAATGATGCGACCTTTGGTGAAGCTCACTTCTTCGCGGATTTGGCTGTGCAAGTCCCAGCCGGATCTTGTGATGGAGGGAGTTATATATTTACTGCAAATATCGCGTTCTGATAATTCTTTTTTATTGGTCATGCGACAGAATTTCCCTTGATTAATTGCTTTTACTTATAAATTTCCTTTCGATTTGAGCAGCATAACACTTAGATGTGGAATTCACGAATGACGAAAATAAGGTGGTGTAACTTGATAAGCTTGATTTTGAATATCTTTAAAAACACAAAAAAACAAAAAAACAATTCCAATTCTTAGAAACCTAACTGACCTACGACTACCCAATATTTGAACTTCTATTTACATAGTTTTTGGATTATTCAAGTGAATATAAGAATATTTCAATGAATATGAGATTTTCCCAGTTGTATTGCGCATCTGCCACCCACTGCTCCATGTCAACCGGCTGGGGTGATTGCAGCTTGAATGTCACGCCTAATGGTTTAAGTACTTTGGGGATTTCATTGGTCAACTGCTGCAAGCCGCTGCGCTTCACTTCCAGATTATTTTCCGCCGCGACTTCTTGGGCTGCAATCAAATCAAAACGGGATTGCGCTTCTAGGGTATCGGTGATAGTTGCCGTACCGACTTCAAAATTGCGTTTGGCTTGCGCCATTTGTTCAGTGATGGCGGTTTTTTGCGCCTCAACCAACTGCACACTATCTTGCGCGATCAACACGTCAAAATAATTTTGCGCAACACGCAATACCAAGTCTTGTTCTGCTACTTTGAATTGTGCTTCGGTTTGCTCAACTTGTAATTGCGTCTCGGTGTAAGTGAGCCAGCTTTGAGCGCGGAATATAGGCTGTACGAGATTCACACCATAGCCATGCGAGTTGTAACGATAGTTTCCATTCACAGCACTATTCGGGGAGCCTGCCTGATAATTTAAGCTTTGGTCGTTGAAGGTGCTGTTCACGCTCAGGCTGATCGACGGCATCAGCAAAGCACGGCCCTGCGGCAATTTTTCTTGTCCTGCTTGCCGAGCTGCTCGCGCTGCCGCAAACACCGGATCATTCGCTTGCGCTGCACGGAAGGTATCCAACAGGTCGGCCGCGTTCGCATGATGACACATGGCTAACGAAACAAGTAGGACAACAAGAAATGCTCGGTTTCTCATATCGGTGCCATACGTCACAAATTTCAATCTCGACTGCATCAATTGGCTGATTTCCCATAGAAGTGTTCAACGAATGCAGTCCGGAATGCCTGATGGCAAGCCAAGCAGGCAGACTGCAGCTTCTGGAATGATAAAATTACCTTCTGCCCGTCTTTTTCTTGAGCTGCTTTTGCCATCTCATTGGCTGCATCATGTGTTTGCCCATCGAACCCTTTGAATTTACCCATGTTGGTTCCCATGAAACTCATAATGCGCACTTTTTCGGTAAAAGGTGGCTGAGGGTGCTCAGCAATCAGATGCGATGCGCTTTCAACCAATGTCCAGTCTTCACGAGAAATACCATCGGTCACCACTTGCATATTCTTGCCCAACTCTTTCATAACTTTTTGCAACTCCAGCGGCTCTGCTGCCTGTGCAAGCGGCGTTGCAATGGCGATACCGATACCGATTAGAGATGCGACTACGATCAATTGCTTTTTCATGGTGATACCTTTCGTGGATTAATTAATCAAAGAGAATGACTACGGGTTTTGATGCCATGCAAAAAAATGGGAAATGTTTTTCTGGCTTCATCCAACAACGAACGCTTGCCACCAAAAATTGAAACCTGCATAAAGAGCCCTTGGATCATGCCGATGTAGAGCACAGCGGCATTCTTGCTATCAAGGTCTTGAGAGACTAACGACTGTTCCTTTGCCGCTTCAAGTAAGCCTGTAATCTTTCCCTCATAACCCGATATAATTTCCTGGATCAGGTCGCGAAGTTTGCTGTTCTTCTTGTGCAACATCTCTGAAAACAGCAAGCGCGGAATCGAAGGATGTTTACTGATGAAAGCGATGTGCGCAAAGAACATCCGTTCAATCGCATTGATTGGATCGGTAGCTTCTGACGCTGCCTTCTCTAATACCGTCATAAGGCGCTCACGAATCCAATGTATAACAGCAAACCGAATGTCATCTTTGGTCGGGAAATGTTTAAAAATGGCACCTTGAGTGACTTTCATCGCGTCCGCCATATCCTGTGTCGTAACACTATCTATGCCTTTTTCTGCGGCCAAATGAACCGCGACACGAATAATCTCGCTTTGCCTTTCTTCTGTAGGTAAGCGACGTTTGACGACTTCTTGATTCATGATATTTCTCCCAAAAAATTATGGTTAAGCATCTCTACCTTCTCCCGCTTCCTCATAGGTGCGACCATCACGAATATGGTAAATGCGCTTAAAGGTCGGGATGATCTTTTCGTCATGGGTGACGACGATAATGGCGGTCTGATATTGCTGCGCCATCTGATTCAGGATACGCACTACCGTTAAAGCCCGTTCGCTATCCAAGGGTGCCGTAGGCTCATCGGCGAGAATGATGGGTGGGTGATTGGCCAGCGCACGTGCAATGGACACGCGCTGTTGTTCACCACCGGACAATTCTGAGACTTGCGCCATGGCACGATGGCCAACATCCAGTGCATCCAGCAATTCTTTGGCTCGGATTCGTGCCTGTGTGTTCGACACCCCGGCCAACATGGGCAGTAGCGCAATGTTGTCCGTTACGTCCAAAAATGGAATCAAATAAGGTGCCTGAAAAATAAACCCTATGCGATCACGCCGCAAGGTGCGCAGGTCATCGATTTTCCATGTACCTTCGAAAATCGTCTGCCCGCCCAGCTGCATTTTTCCGGATGTCGGTTCGATAACCGCCCCTAAGCATTTCAGCAAAGTGCTTTTTCCCGACCCACTCGGACCGACCAATCCAACCACTTCACCCGGCCAGATGGTCATGTCCACACCTTTTAGAGCGTCAACAGCGGCATCACCTTCACCATAACGTTTCTTCAAATTCTCGATATGAATCGCCGGTTCACTCATCGTGTTATCCTCCAATCGCCGTAGCAGGATCAATCCGCAATGCCGCGCGAATGGCGAAAATACTGGCCAGGGAACACATCAGCATGACCAGAATAAAACCGCGAATCGCGTCGCCGGGGATGAGCAAAACATATTTCGGGAATAGCGGAGCCCATAGTGTCGCGGCTGTTTTGCCCACCACAAAGCCGATCAAGCCCAGACCGAGCGCCTGTTGCAATATCATGCTGCTGATTGTTCGATTGCCCGCCCCCACCAGCTTGAGCACTGCAATCTCGCGAATTTTATTCATGGTCATGGTGTAAATGATAAAAGCCACAATCGCGGCACTGACGATGGATAAAATCACCAGAAACATGAAAATCTGTTTGGACGAGGTGGCAATCAGTTTGGCGACCAGAATTTCTTCCATCTGGTCTTTGGTATATGCCTGTAAATGTTTCCAGCGCCGTATCTGTTTCGCCACTTCCTGTGCGTCGTGCCCAGGTTTAATACGCACTAGCACCGCATTGACCATGTGACTGGTAATCTGGTTTGCCAGAACGGCATCCAGCAATCCGGGTACACTTGGTCGATTGAAAGCGGGATTCGCTGATGTCCGTGCGCGTTCATTCAGCAAAGCATCATTGTCTTTTAAGAACTGCACCTCCTGCGCATCCTTGAGCGGAACGAACACCATTGGATCGCCGCTTGATGAAACCATACGTCGCGTCAGTCCAACCACCGTGTACTGGTGGCGGCGAATCTGGATATGCTCGCCAAGTATCAGTCCCGTCTTGATGTCAGCCAGCGCTTCATAGTGTGTATGGGTAATCGGATGCCCAGCTACCAGATAGGCTGGCTCGCCAGGTTTGCCTTGCTCGATGCCTACCAGCATGATGCGCACATCCTTGCCACCTTGCTGGATTTGCATGGTCAGGTATGCCACGTTTCCTGCTTCCATGACCCCATCCTGGCCGAGCAGGTCGCGAGCCACATCATCGTGAATGCTGGACGGTTCGGCATACGGGCCAAGCGTGTCTTGTTGCACCACCCAGAGGTCAGCACCGGCGTTATCAATCATGGCCTTGGCATCATCTACCATGCCCCGATATACACCCGCCATGGTCAGCGTGACACCAATCAGTAACCCCAACCCTACACCGGTAAAGACGAACTTGCCCCAACCATGCAGAATGTCGCGACTTGCGAGATTAATCACAATCAGTTCCTCACAATTTCCGGAACAACCTTAAGTTTCAAATCTTCTTTTATCGCTTGCTGACTATAAATAATCACCTCGTCGTCATCACTGAGTCCATCAAGTATTTGTGTATGTCCATCCAAAGTTGCGATACCAATCTTGACCGGCCTGAATTTGGCACGGCTGTTTTGCAGCACCCAGACCCCGTTTTGTTGATTGATCCGTTTGACGGCGGCTGTGGGAATAGAACGCGCCTTTTCTTGAACAGGTAATTTAATGGTGACTTCGGCATATTCTCCAAGACTGGTATTTATTTCAGGTGCCGAGAAGGAAATATTTACAATACGCTCTTCTGTAACTGTGTCGCTTATCAAATCAATACGCTCAACGATTCCGGGGATATTTATTTGTGGATGCGAACGCAGCACGATGCCAGCAATTTGTCCGGCTCGAATTGGGCCTGATTGTTTTTGATCAACGCGGGTCTTAACCCATATATCTGACGGCACCACCACTTGAAGTACCGTTTGTGCAGGAACAACCGTTGCGCCTTGTTCTAGCAACTTCACTGTGACGATTCCATTTACTGGACTCATCAGCTTGGTTTGATTTCGCAAATTCCCCATGCCAGAAGCATCTGATTGCGCCTTGGAATGATCTCGTTTCGCCGCTGCCAATGAGGCAGTAGCTGCATCCAATCCAGCAAACGCAGCCGTTCTTTCGTTCAGCTTGGCATCCAACATTTCCTGACTAATGAAACCTTTCGCATGCAATTCGCTATATCTTTTGTAGGTAGAGGCAACAGTCTTGCTCTGACTTTGTGCTTGTATCAACTGCGCTTCGGCAACCTTGATTGCATTAGCGGAGCGTTCTACCATCAACTGACTACTAGCTAGCTTTTCATCAAGGTCGATTGGGTCTAGTTCAGCCACAACCTGACCTTTCTTCACCTGATCTCCCTGATCAACCAAGAGCTTTTTGATTCGACCCGTCATAACGGATGAAATGTTATAACTATGTCTGGCCTCAACAAGACCCACACCAAATACCTCAGCGGTAAGATTTCCGGTTTGAATTTTCGCAGTAGTTACCTTAATTGGAGCCAAGGGTCCTTGGGTGAGCACTACCCATGCAAAGACCGAAATTAAAAAGGCTGCCAGCAGAATAATTTTTAATCTAAGTTTTGACATGAGCCCACCCGATATCCGCATAAGTAAGTATTTGGTTACTATCTTATATGCTCGCCAGCTAGAATGTCAAGAATGATTAATTTACTGTGAAAATTATGATTTTTGGCAGAATTGATGAGCCGTGCCGCACATTAAATCGCACAGCCATGCGATAAAGTGAATGAAAAATATTGTTCCAATTTTACGGATAAATAGTAATCGAAATGTCTAGAATCTGAGGGGTGCGACAATATGACGCATGGGGTAAACAATCAAAACCTAATACAATAACGCCCCAGTTTATTATTGGAGAGCAGTAATATTTTAAATGCAAATAACCTTATGAACACGAAAATTTTAACAACCCCTATAACCTATCTTTTTGAGTAACTTAGACATGAAAAAATTATCACTAACCGCTACCACACTCATCGTAATAATGAATGCTAACGTGGTGCTCGCAGCAGATAAAACCATGCATCATGATAATCAGCATCACGACATGAGCTTGATGGACACTCGAACTTCCCTAGAGCTATCACCTAAAATGAAGCAGCACCAACTATCGAATATGCGTGTGCATGTAGAGGCAATCAAAAACATTGTCGGCTTAATGGCAGAAAACAAGTTTGAGGAGGCTGGCAAAACAGCTCATGACAAGCTAGGCTTAACCCCTGAAATGCAAGAAATGTGCAATATGTTTGACAATGAAAAATTTAAAGCACTGGGATTCGCTTTCCACAAAAGTGGCGACGATCTCGGCGATGCATTGCAAACCAAAGATGTAAACACGTCATTACGCGCGTTGAACAAAACAATGCAGTTCTGTGTGGAGTGCCACGCGACTTACCGTCAGTAGGTCTAGCCAACGGGGTGCATGCACCCTGTCATCGACTCTTCGTATGACAAACGAATACTGTTCGTGAAACCCAGATGATATGTAATCCACGCATTTCTTTAGGTTAAAACGAAAAAACAATTTCTGCAGTCATATTGCGACTAGGCAGCAAAAAATATGAATAAGCCTTGATATTAAGAAGGTTATTTATCGCCATCATCCCTTTAACACTTTTATAAAATTGATAACCAATCTTAGCATTTACCATACCGTAAGCATCGTAACTAGTGGGCACACCTTCTATCACATCTGTATTTTTTGCCGTGGCAAAAACATGACTGGTATAACGCGCACTTAACATGCCTGACCAAGCACCTTGCCTCCCCGTCACGGTGATGCCACAAATATTCTTGGGTGAATCGGTGAGCCGTTTACCAACACTCAAAGGATCGGCGCTGTTCTCCAGCATTCTCGAATCAACATAAGAATAATTAGCATCCAACTCCAACCAGTTTGCTAGTTTTGTTGTTGCAGCCAATTCAACCCCGCGAATGTTGGCTTTTCCAGCGTTGATGCGTTGCGATAAAACCAATGGTGTAATTTGTTTTAAATAGATCAAGTTGCTCAACTGCGTTTCATAATAAGTTGCGGAAGTTTTGATGTTTTCTGTCATGTGCATTTCGCCACCAACTTCCCATGTTGAACCTCGTTCTGGCTGAAGGTTGGGGTCTCCTTGCGTTGTCAAACCGTTGATGGTTGAGGTTGTGTACATGTCCTCATTGGTCGGCGCACGAAAAGACTGGCCAAAAGAAGCTCGTAATGTAGTAGATACAGCGGCCTGATAGACCGCAGACACCTTGGGGCTGAACGCAGAAGCCCCGCGAGATGGATAAAATGTCGCACCCACTGGCGCGGTGTTCTTGAAATTGTCACCACTAGTTTCCCAACGATCTACTCGTCCTCCAAGGTATATCTTGAGTTCATCCCGCGCACTAATTTCATCTTGTAAAAAAACAGAGATAGTCTTGGAGTGACCGTTATATCCACTGTTCACTAGGGTACGTGTGTTCGGGTTACGCCAATCGTTGAGTGCATAGGCCTTTTGGTTTGCATAGTCTCTATGAAGTGCCAGCCCCGTTACTAAAAAGTGTCTTGACCCAATCGGGAAGCTCAATTGAACTGTGCCGTCGATGTCGCTGTTGGGGGTGTCTGTCAGCGTTCCTGTACCGCTAATCCAAGTTGCTGCAGCCCCAGCTTGGGTAAAGCTGTAAGCGCGATCAATTTTTGCGAGGTCAATCTTCAATAAATATTCGCTGCCCAATTTGCCGTCATATCCTACGAAATATCGGGTGGCTGCTTCGTTCAAGGGGGAATTATTGACGAAGTTAGATTCGGTCAACGTCACCCGTTGTCCATTGATGTCTAGCGTGCCGCTCGACACAGGTACACCAGCGGCATTAATGAGATAAGTATTGAATTGAGTGTAGCCCTGATTGGTTTCGTGATAGGCGATACCCGTATATAGCTTGTCATGTTCATTGAGGTTGTAAAAAATTTTGGTGGTTGCATTGCTAGATGTCCAAGGGGCAGTTCCTTTGTCACCAATTAAGTAAGCGGGAGCACCATCTCTGGTTGTAGTTTCCTGTGCTCCAGTGACGGGCGTTCCAGCTACGCCAGCTGTGGATGCTCTGACCACAAAATCGTTCACATAGCTGTCACGTCTCTGATGACCATACCCTGCAACGATACCGAAACCATTCGACAGTTTTTCACGCCAATAAATGCTGACATCCTCACCGCTCGCATCTTTCCAACCTTTGTTTAGCTTTGTTGTGAACTCATGTTTGTCCGGCTGTTTTGTAATGATGCTGATAACTCCGCCGATGGCATTGCTGCCATACAGCGATGAAAAAGCACCGGGTACGACTTCGACACGTTCAATGTCTGCAATAAAGGGAATCCGCCAATTTACTTTGCCTGATCGACCATCTTGCAACGGTTGTCCGTCGAGCAGGATAAGCATCTTGTTCTGGTCAATGCCGCGTAACGACATGCCACTGGTTCCAGACGTTCCCTGTGATTGGCCAAGTGCGCCGTCGCGCAAATATAGAGACGGTATCTGATCGAGCGCGTCACCTAATCTCAAAACATTTTTGGCTTCAATTTGTTTCACGTTCACCACGGTTACTGCGGCGGGGGCATCAAAAAGAGAGGCATTCACTCTGGTGGCTGTGATGACCACCTCATCCATTACAAAATCGTTATTTTCCTGTGCCTGCAACAAACCGGACGCACTTGAAGTGTAGGACAGTAATAGTAGGCTCAGACTAAAGCTCAACTGAATTTTCATTTTTTTTGACTAATTAAAAGAGAGGCAGGGAATCCCTGCCACCTCTAGTACGTATTGACAACTTAGTAAATGTCTTCTTGGGTATTCCATATATTGAATTTGCCAGTCGGTGTGATCAACCTTGGGTCTTTGATCACCGCTTTAAGGGTGCGGGTCTTATCATCCATGACCACGATGGCTGATTGCTCAGTCTTTCCAGCCCATAATGAGAACCATACCTCATCACCCGTTGCGTTATATTCGGCATGCACTACACGCTTTACCGCTTTACTTTCCGGCAGCCCAGCAAGTTTAACAATGTTGATCACCTCAGGAGCCTTATCCAGATTTCTGATGTCGTACACTGTCACTGATTGTGAAGTTTCTTTGTCTGGATTTAGCGGCGCATCTGCCCACAGGTTCTTAGATTTCGGATGTGTTTTCACGAACAACGATCCACCACCGTGATTTTGTAATTCCTGCACCACAGTCCAAGCTTGCTTAGGATGCTTAACTGGATCGGTACCGATGAGTGAAATGACATCCGCACCCAAGTGAGAAGTCGCCCACACCGGACCAAACTTTGGATGCACAAAGTTGGCACCACGTCCAGGATGTGGCTTAGCTTTCGTTTCCACTAGTGCAGCCAACTTTCCTAGCTTGGTATCCACCACGGCAACTTTGTTGGATGCGTTAGCTGCCACAAGGAAATAACGCTTGGTCGAATCCCATCCGCCATCATGCAGAAATTTGGCGGCCTCGATAGTGGTGGTCTTCAAGTTTTTGATATCGGAATAATCAACTAATTGAATCATGCCAGTCTCTTTGATATTGATTACCCATTCCGGTTTATGTGGAGATGCCACGATGGAAGCGACGCGTGGCTCAGGGTGATATTCACCATCTACGGTCATGCCACGAGTGGAAACGATTTTCAACGGTTTGAGTGTGTCGCCTTCGGTGATTACATACTGTGGTGGCCAGTAGGAGCCGGCAACTGCGTACTTATCTTCATAGCCTTTGAATTTTGATGTCTCAACAGAACGCGCCTCGATACCGACCTTGAGCGTCGCCACTACGGTGGGCTGTTCGTACCACATGTCGATCAAGTCCAGTTTGCCATCACGACCAATCACATACACATATCGCCCAGAAGCAGATACGCGAGAAATGTGTACGGCATATCCCGTCTTGACGATGCCCCATATCTGCTTGGTATCACCATCAATCAATGCCACTTCACCGGCATCGCGCAAAGTCACTGAAAACACGTTCTTCAAATTGATCTTGTTCATTTGCTTCTTCGGACGGTCTTCAGGTTTGACGACCAACTTCCAACTGTTGATCATGTCTTTCATGCCCCACTCAGGCGGAACCGGTGGCTCTTGCTGGAGATATCGCGCCATCAGATCGACTTCTTTTTCGTTGAAATCACCCGATGATAAAAAATTGGGCATGCCTCCCGGCGATCCATAACCGATAAATGCTTTGAGATATTCCGTTCCTTGATCCAATGTGGTGCTTGGTGTCAGCGGCTTTCCGGTCGCCCCTTTTCGCAGCACACCATGGCAACCAGCGCAACGCTCAAAATAGAGTTGTCGTGATTGATCGAATTCCACTTCGGTCATTCCTGGGGCTTTCGGATTAGCATTCTTATACATGACAACTTCTCCGACTGGTGAAGTGCCAGCGTGATGCGCACCCTCTTCAGCCGCGACTCGCGCGGGTAAATCAGCCGAATATACGTTATAGGCAACTAAAGGCAGGCTCGTCAGTAAAGCCAACGACACCAGTGTTCTTTGGTAATTATTTTTCATCATCATCTCCTAATTATGAAACGTGCAATCACAAATATTTCGCCCATATTTTTAAGCAAAAAGCCCACCTGAATGACATCCAGATGGGCTTTATCGGTCTTGCTGTGGCTATTCCCTAGATACGGCTACTTGCATCAGGCGCGTCTCTTTTTTTCCGATGCTCAGCAAATCCCAAAGCAATAGTACGTATCCAGCCGCGAACATCGTGCCAAATGCCTCACGCCACCACATCCCCTGCATGAACCATGGGTGTGCTTGTGCAACGAAGAAGCCCACCCAAGTTGAGCCTTCGATGGCGCGTTCGATCTGCGATTGTTCATAACCGGAGATCAGTAACGCTACCGTCATCCCCACCATCCCCATGTTCAGCAGACCCAATGCCCACTTCCATTTCCAACCATTACCGGGTAAGTCTCCGGCCATCCACACTTTGCCGCGCCATTGCTGCGCTGTCATGTAGAAAATCGCGATGATGATGGTGGCGTAGGCACCAAAAAATGCCAGGTGTCCATGCGAAGCTGACCACTGTGTGCCGTGGGTATAGAGGTTTATCTGCGGCAAAGTGTGCATGAAACCCCACACACCTGCGCCGAAGAAATTGCCGAACGCGTGAGCGATCAGCCAGGCCATCGTGGGATGGTTGGAATTTTTGATCTTATTGGCCCCCGCATCAAACACCGCATGCACCACCATTGCCACCAGCGGAATGGGTTCTAGTGCTGAAAATAATCCACCAATAGTGAACCAGTATTCCGGTGTTCCTATCCAGAAGTAGTGATGCCCCAAACCCAAGATGCCTGAACCGAACATCAGTGCGACTTCGATGTATAACCAAGTCTCAACAATTTTGCGACGCACACCCAACACCTTCATCAAGCCGTAAGCCATGATGCAGGCAACCAATACTTCCCAGGTTGCTTCTACCCACAGATGGATCACCCACCACCACCAATATTGATCAATCGAAATATTGGTGGTGTAGAACATACCCGCGAGGTAAATACCAAACAGCGCCAATAAATCAAGCACCAATACCCCGGCAATACCGGTATAACGGCCTTTGGAAAAGGTGGCCGCGACATTGAAGAAGAACACCAGCACACTAACCACGATACCAATATCAGCCCAACGTGGTGCCTCGATGTATTCTCGACCTTCATTGATGAGCCAGATTGAAGAAGTCTCACCCGGCCCGATCTGCACAAAAAGATACACCAGCACCACGACGGTCACCGCAGAAGTCAGTACATAAAAGATCAAATTACCGAGCTTCAAACCGATTACTTCATGCTGCGACTCTTCTTCTAGCATCCAATAGACCGAACCGATGAAGCCATACAACATCCACACGATCATCGCATTGACATGCACCATGCGATTTACGCTGAAGTCGAGTACACCATAAAACAAATCCGGCTTGAGATATTGCAAACCGGAAATCAATCCGAACAAAATCTGTGCCCCAAATAGCACCATCGCGACGATGAAGTATTTCACCGCAAGCTTTTGCCCGCCATTCAAGTTGGCGCTATCCAACTTTCCAATAGTCGTAGCCATTATCAATTCTCCTGTTGGATTGTTTTGAAGTTATAGGGGAAACCATTGGTGTCGATTGATGACATCCACTTTAGGAAAGCAACTACAGCATGAGCTTCATCATCCGTCACACCGAGATTTGGCATACGTCGACCAATATTGTTGTGCAATTTGTCAGAAGGGTCTTTGATAAATCCGACCATCTGCTCTTCGCGTGATGCTTTAGTACCCCAAAATTGATCCAGCCATGCTTTGGTCAGGTCTGGAGCGTAGTAGGCTCCGTTACCTAACAATGTATGGCAACCCATGCAGTTCTTTGCTTGCATGGTCAATTTGCCATGCGCCACCAGTGCCTCAGCTTCTGCTTCCGACAACTCCTTGCCGAACAGCGGCTCCTTCACGCCAATAACTGGCACCTGAACATGTCGTGCATCATCAAATTTATATTCGATACGGAAATTAATAACTGAATACGCGGGCACCCGCTTCGAGCCTGCCGAAATCTGCGGCAATGTATCCATCGTTAGCAACATCAACACCACCAAGGAACCGCCCGTCACCCATATAGCCGTCTTGCGCCAAAATGATTCAGATGACCACCACTGATTTTTTGCCATGGTTTTCTCCCTTACTTAACGTTAAAAATTCTTGACTGGTATTGACTCTGCCTCTTCATGTTCTTCGGCATGTGTACACACACACAAATGCCAGATCGCATGAGGTGCAAGTAAATACCCCACCAACATAAAAACAACGACGACCGCCCAAAAGGGGTGCTTCAACAAATTGGCCGCATCAGCCAGAAACAAAGTGGAAATAAATAAGCCCGAATAGGAAAGGTAAGCCAGTGGCATCAGGCGTGCATTGCCTTTGATACGTGAAAAGGCGAACAACAAGGCATACACGGCACCTAAAACAATCACCATCGCAGATGTAAAAAATATGGTGAAGAAATTTGCAAGACTGGCGGGTTCAATCATGGTGATCACGTTTTTGAATTTATTATTGCCCTAACGATACGAACGTAAAATAAAGATTCATCAGTTGTGAATATATACCCGTATTGGTTAATATTCAACTAGCATGAATGTTATTTTTGAAATACTCTTATGGCTATTATCGTTACGGCATATCTTGTCATTTCTACAGCACGATTCACTCTTGGGAAATTAAAACATGCAACTCAATCTATCCACTGACATCGCGCTGCGAACCCTGATCTACCTTGGACAAAAGGGCGAACCCGCCACCATTACCGAAGTTTCTGAGGCTTTCGATATTTCAAAAACACATCTGATGAAAGTCGTCATGGCACTGGTCGCTGCGAATCTAGTCACCAGCGAACGCGGTCGCAATGGCGGTATTCGACTGGCACTGGATGCCCAGGACATCTCTGTCGGCTCTGTGGTACGTCTAATGGAAAGCAATCTGGCGCTGGTCATCTGCATGAAAGAGGATGCCACCAATGATGTCTGCCCTTTAATGCCGCGATGCCGTCTAAGAAAACTTTTTTATAAAGCACAGAACGCGTTTCTGACCACGTTGGATGGGAGTTCGCTAGCGGATTTGCTGTGATATAACTCTCTTCCTTTCCCCGCAAAGGTTGAATTTATCAGTCTTTCCCAATATCATTCACTAATTATGAATGTTTAACTCACATTTGGAGGAAGGCTGAATGAACATCAATCCCGATCATCAAGTATCCGTTGATAGCAAAGACTCAATACCATACAGTGATTGGGATTCAAGCAATCTGACGGAGTTGATTGAGTATCTATTGCACCATCATCATCCCTATACCAAAACTGCGCTGAAAGAGCTGACACCGCTGTTCGATAAAGTGGTGCGTGTACATAGCAACCATCATCCAGAGTTGCATGAACTTAACAAATTATTTGTTGAGTTGCGTGATGACCTAAGCATGCATTTAATGAAAGAAGAGAACATCCTGTTTCCTTACGTGCTTGCGCTGGAATCCGAATCGTCTGTTCCAGGAGCGCATTTCGGCACGGTCGCGAATCCCATACGCATGATGACGATGGAGCATGATCATGACAGCATAATTCTGCACAAGATGCTGGAAGTCACTGACCGCTTCACTCTCCCCCAAGGTGCGTGCGCCAGCTACACGGGTCTGTATGCGGGGTTACATGACTTGGTGGACGATTTGTTCCTGCATATTCACTTAGAGAATGAAATTCTTTTTCCCAAGGCTATCGAAGCGGAAAAAACAAGCAGAAACATGCCTGACAAATAACCATCCGTTTGGGTAGTAGGTAAAAATTTCCACCGCAACAACACTTTATTTTAATTTTCAGGAGATATAAATGTCACACGACTGTTCAACATCAATATCACAAGATATGCGTTACCCGTTTGATGCACGTGGCGTAGCAAAACGCTTTCGTCACGCGGCAATTTTTGGAGCATTGGACTCGCTGAATGCGGGCGAAACAATGTCGTTCGTTAACGACCACGATCCCTTGCCTTTGCTCACACAATTGCAGCAACGCTACGGAGAAACCATCGCAATCAACTATGTCACCCGTGAACCCGGAAATATAGCAATTGATTTCACGCGCAAATAAATCCACCATTGTTGAATGGCGTACATGCATTTCAAAGGGCGCGAGCTATTTTCTGATGCTAAAAAACTAGCTAATCAAAACTAAAATAGCAAAAATCCCAATGAAACTATTCTCTCATCCTCTCTGGCTAGTTGGCTTTCGCCCATTCTTTACCTTGGCTATCCTTGCAGGAATGTTGCTGCCCGTGCTGTGGGCTTTGATTTTTTCCGGTGTCATTTCAGCCCCAACCCACACATTCACCGCAGTGCAGTGGCATGCACATGAAATGTTCTTCGGCTTTGGCTGGGCTGTGCTCGGTGGCTTCCTGCTGACTGCAACCAAAAACTGGGTCAAGGTGCGTGGATACCATGGTTTAGCGTTGATGCTTTTGGCTGTGGCTTGGCTGTTTGAAAGAGCTGGCATGTGGCTTGAAGGAACTTGGCCGACCCTCTTATTTTACATTTCAAACAACCTGTTTTTGAGCGTGATTGTGGTGGCGGTGTTATGGACATTAACCAGCAACCGCAAAACCGACACCTACCGCGACAACTTCCTATTCTTGCTGATCCTGCCGATCTTTCTCTTGAGCAAGAACTTGATGCTCAGTGCCGATTATTATCAAACAGGCATGAGCATGGCGGTTGGATTATTTCGCGTGGCGATTCTGGTGATGCTAGAGCGGACATCATTCGCCTTTATGAAGGGCGCATTTCAGGTAGAGATTCTGCAAAATCCTTTGCTGAACATGACGATTAAACTGCTTGCGCTCCTGTTGATCTTCACCAACTTATTACCTGCGCCGCTTTCGACTATCATTGCGCTACTGTTGGCGGTGTTACTGACAGGCCGCCTGATGTATTGGAAGCCGCAACTGGCGATGCAACGGCTGGATATTGGCATCATGTATTTAGGCAATGTTGCAGTCATCGCGCAATTGTTAATCGAATTTTTCAGGCAGCTTACTCATTTCGCATGGCCCGCTTCCCTGTCCATTCATGTCTTCACCTTCGGCGCGATGGGTCTGATCATCCCGGCTATGTTGATCAGAATCAGCCAAGGACACACTGGAAGAAAGGTAACCTTCGTTGCTATCGACAAACGCGCGTTGTACTTCATGATGTTGGCATTTTTGTTGCGCATTATCGCGCCTCAACTCTATCCGGCTGGCTATACCATCTGGATTATGCTTTCAGCATTGTGTTGGTTTAGCTGTTTTGCGATGCTGGGCTGGCGCTATATCCCGATGCTGATGCAGCCTCGCATAGATGGCAAGGAACATTGACTTGGCAGATTCGCCTCACTGAAAACGATTCACCGACTCACTGCATAGAAGCGTAATTTAAACTCACAAAGGGACTTGACTAGAAGCCACCCTTACCTCGATGTTTAGGTGCGTAGTTCCAGACAGTGAATTTGTTACCAGACAACCTGCCTCTGTTTTCACTAATATGCGATGTGCCTTTTCTTCATCCGTATTAGGATGCACATCAAGTATCGCCTTTACAAAAAACTCCGTAAACTTTATAGACTCTTCTTTGCGATCAAGGGCATAGCCACGCCATTTCTCTATGATCTTAGTGGGTAGTTTTTTATCTGTCATGTTTATTATTGCTTGGGGATGTGGGCAATCATAAGGTTAGTTTTAACCTAAAAAATTCAGCCAACGCTTTATCTTGAACTGTTTTGGATAGTACTCGCCTCGCAACGCATTGAAAGATAATCATGATTTTTATTTTTCAATGCAATGGAACTATTTAAGTATTCGCTTATCTTACTTAGCAGTAGCGCAAGCTATCTCACGTTTCTCCTCCCTGAGCGTGAAGTCTTAACTTCTCTCCCCTTTGTTAAGACTTTTTTGCCCCTAAGCCCATAAGGTTTAGGGGCATCTTTTTTGATGGCGCACATAATAAAAGCGACCATGTGGGTTAGTTAAAATCTGTTGTGTTTCGCTTCGATAGGGATTGGGCCGCTGTTCTAAAATTCATAGAACAGGAATCATCGAGTAGAAACTGCGGCTGCCACAGCAAACACGGCGAGCACAAGATTGATGCCCACCAAGCGACGAATACTGTTTAAGGCGAGTGCGGCTGGTGGCCAGGCGGAAGCTGAGCAGTGCATGCGTAGTCTGGGGTACAGGACTAAGTACACATAGAAAAAGACCAGCGTCATGACCAAACCGAGAACCATCATGATAATCCAACCAATCGGTGCACTCTGAAGGCCGAACTGAATGATCATAGTAAAACCACTGAACAGAATGAGCGTGACAGCAATTGCCGCGAATCGGAAAAACCTTTCAAATGTGGCGACCCATAAAGGCAGTCGTTTCGGTGGATCAAGAAGATCTGCGGCGGCAGGGCGAAGACAGTAATAGGCGAAAAACATACCTCCCACCCAGATAATAACGCTGGCGAAATGCAAGAAAATTAAGATTGGTTGTAGCATGTCGTGGAGTGTGATTTGTCAGTTATTGTCTGATTGATATTACGTGCAACGAAAGAAGACTGCAATTGGACTAATCTGCGTACTACACTTAAGCCGATTGAATTTCAGCGGTCGGTCAATAAAACTTCCACTCTCTCCACCTTTTCGCGGAAATATGCTTATTTACGTAGAGGACGCAGCGCGATGATGACAACTGCAACCAACTACGATCAAGATGAAAGCTCAATGAGCATCTAGACTCCGCTTTATACATTTTTACTTCGAGTGTGACTGATCATTCATGAAGTAATGGCAGCAGCCCACCAATATCTCCTTTTGGCACATTGTAGATCAACAACTTCAAAGATTACCTACCTATAAGCGGTCACTTAGATTTAATAATTTCATTGCTCATCAACCCATTTCAATCACTCTCGCAACGTCATCATGGCACTCCGAACACAAACCAACCAACAATAAATCACCTGATCTGACCGCACCTGAAAAATTTGTAATTGTGACTTCATGACGACACCTTCCACACCATACGTTTGCAAGCAGTAACTTTTTTGTATCAGCAGGAATAGTCGCCCATAATTTTGCTGCGGGTAAAGTAAATTTTGGAATTTTTTCAATCGCCATATCAGTCGCAGCTCACTCTTTCTTTGAGTTCTTTGCCTGCTTTAAAGCGAGGCACATATTTAGCAGGTACTTCAACAATCTCACCTGTCCTTGGATTTCTCGCTTGTCGTGCTCGTTTGTGGTTCAAGCAAAAACTACCAAATTTAGTTGTTGTAGTTAAGTCAGTACCTATATTCAGGAGTAATCCGAAAAAATATTACAATTTTATAATTGCATATTAGGTGCGCTGAATAAGTATTGTCACAGCTGCAAGCTACTTTTATTCATAGGCAGTACCTATCAAAATCGGTTGTTTAATATGGGAAATTTGTACTAGCCCAACAATCAAAACCTTTTAGGATGAACTCACCAACATTAAACATTCACATCCATCAATAAGCAATCGGCAGTTCATTCCAATCAGTTGTGTATGCTGGTGATTTCCTTTCTCGCCGCATTGCCCAGTTATTTCGTATACCGGATGCAGCTATCGTCAAACTCCCCTTCCCCATTTTTCGATTGATGGAATCCATAACACTCATCATCTTGTCCGACTTACATTGACTTACCGTGTCATCAAATAAAGTGGCTTGAACAGTACCCTTGCTTTGCAAACCCATCAGCAACACACCCGTTTTTTTATATAAAAACCCGTATCGATATATTGATTTCAATCCCATTAATGCAGCTGAAATGAGCGTCATGGTGTCAGCACTGGGCTGAAATAACGGCACAATTACCGAGCGCTGGTATTGGGGTTCTTTTTCTTTAAAAGGGTTGGTGCGGATATAAACGCAAATGCTGGATGCAACCGATCCATCTTTACGTAATTTTTCTGCTGCGGTGGTGGTGAAATAGGAAATTGATTCAACCAGGTCAGCAAGCGTAGTCACCGATGACCCGAATGACCGGGACACCATGATCTGTTGTCGCGGTTTACCCGCCACTTCCAATTCAACGCATGAAATGCCATTCAATTCCTGCACCGTGCGTTCCAACACAACGGAAAATTGATCACGGATTGCTTTTTGACTGGCCGTGCGTAGGTTTTCAACGGTATGGATGCCCGTTGTATTCAGCTTCTCAGTGATACGCCTTCCAACCCCCCAAATCTCACCAACCGGAATACTGGCAAAGAGGGTGCTGAGTTCACTTTCATTTAACCGACCAAAATCACACACCCCCTGCTCACCTTCAAACCCCTTTTTTGCACAGTGATTGGCTAATTTGGCGAGTGTTTTAGTAGCCGCGATGCCCACGCACACCGGGATGCCAACATTACGCTTTACGGCCAGCCTAATTGTTTGACCATAAGCCATTAACGTTTCCGGATCAAAGCCATCCAAATCCAAAAAGCATTCGTCGATGGAATAGATTTCTTGATTAGGTGAGAAATTGGATAGCACCGACATGACGCGTGCCGACAAATCGCCATACAAGGTGTAATTACTAGATAACGCAATGATGCCGTGCTGCTTAGCAAGCTTTTCAAGCTTAAACCAAGGGTCGCTCATTTTGACACCCAATGCTTTCACTTCATTGGATCGGGCTACGGCACAGCCATCGTTGTTACTCAGCACCACCACTGGCTTACCCTCTAACTTAGGGTTAAACATGCGTTCGCACGAAACGTAAAAATTGTTGCAATCCACCAGCGCAATGGGCATGACAGTTTCCGCTAAACGAATTTTTTCACGGTGGAGGTCACGACACCCCACACTTGCAGCTCTTGTCCTTCTTTGAACTCGATTTCTTTAAAGCGCGGATTTTCTGGTTTGAGCGTAATGGTGCTGCCCCGCTTGATGAGTCGTTTCACGGTCAAATCACCATCCACGATAGCAATGATGATGTCACCGGATTGTGGCGAAAGTGATTTATCCACCACCAATAAATCGCCATCAAAGATACCGGCACCGACCATGCTATTACCCTTGGCACGCACGAAAAAAGTGGCATCTCGGTTTTGAATAAGGTGTTCATCCAGGCTGAGTCTACCTTCGATGTAATCATCGGCAGGCGATGGAAATCCGGCCGTCACAGTGTGGCTGAGCATCGGAATTCGGATGGGTAGTATGCCCTTAGCAGGCAACTGAATAGAATGAAGTGTCAAATTGGCGTGCATATGCATCAACGTACTGAGTGAACGTTTGACACATGCTAAAGAACGTTCGTTCTGTTGTCAATCAGCTTATGATTTTTACGATATTGGCTCTATCAACCCAGCATCATTACGCAGACCTACACGGTTTAATTCACGCGATACAGGCCACGCCTGCATGGATTCTGATGCATAGGAAGCAATCAAATGGGTTAACTTATCTACTTGCCGTTCTGTTGGTGATAACCATGTATCCCATTGATCGGGATTTAATATCACTGGCATTCTGTCGTGAATAGACTCCATCAAAGTGTTCGCAGCGGTGGTGATAATGCAACAGGTATGGATGGCCTCACCTTCGGCGGGCTGCCATGCTTCAAACAATCCAGCGAATGCCATCGGGTCGCCTGACTTTAAGCTGATATACCACGGATATTTGATACTTTTATCAGTTTTCCATTCATAAAACCCGGATGCCGGAATCAAGCAGCGTCGATATTTGAAGGCAGAGCGGAACGAAGGTTTTTCTGCGACGGTTTCGCCGCGTGCATTGGATAATTTATTTCCTATCGCATGGTCTTTAGCCCAGGATGGAATCAAGCCCCAACGCATTTTGTTTAGGTGCCGGATGCCTTCAGCATCATCAGTGATGGTGGCTATTTTGAGTGAAGGTGCGATATTAAATGATGGCGATAAATTCACTTCACCGGACAGTTTGAAGTGTTCAGCGAATTTGAGTGGATTTTCATTTAAAGCAAATCGACCACACATACGATCAGTCCTCACCTTTTATTGTTTGCGCCACACCCAAGGAGGAATGGGTTCTTTATCTCGCCACAGTCCAAGCTTATGGTATTGCGCCTGTATTTCAGCATTCGCATAAAGGAACGTATCTTCCACGGTTTGCTCCTTTTGATATTTCTTGTAATGCCACGCCATGCCTTTTTTAATCAACTCAAGATTTGCATCCACGCCATTAATCGTGATCTTGCCGATGGTGCGGCCATAACGATCTAGCTTTTTGAAATCGACACTGACTTGCTGATTAAAAATTAAATCTGATAAAGCGGCCTTGGATTTTTGTCCGAATGGCTGATTTTTTTCAGGTGCATCAATCCCCATTAATCTAATTTTAAACTGAGTGTTTGAAGCATCCAGCACCGTTACAGTATCACCATCCGAAATGCCAACAACTCGGCCATTAAGGGTATCTGCAAACGATATTGAAGCTATAAATAGCGTGGAAATCAATATCAAAATTCGTGTAAAGTTAAATGACATCATAATTTTGGAAATGCTATGGCTGATTTATCAACATTCGGACAATACTACAAGCTTGCAGACCAGCTTATCGAAAAAGTGAGCAAAGATGACTTGGCTGAAACTGCACGGCTGCTTGCGCTCAATATCGCTCATTATCAAATCAAGTATGGTGAGCTGCCGTTAGATGAGACGTTGGCGATGTTGAATGTTGCTCAGCCCAATGAGGAACAGATTCAACTGCTCACGGTTGGCATGGAGATTTTCGTGGGCGTACTCGGCAATGTTGTTTCAGGAGTAGGCGAAAATAGACATTGATGCCGCTAAGGCAAAAGACGGACTAAACGAATTAATTCTTATTCACCCTTTGCCACTCAATCAAGATCGATTATTTCATACCGGTCTTTGATCGATATTTCTTGATAAAAGTATGCACATCAATTTTCAGGTGTACTGAAATTTCTAAAAATTCAGTGAAATCCAACCGTCGCTCACCCCGCTCGTATTTGGACACAAAACTTTGTGGTTTTTCTAAAAGTTCAGCAACCTGAACCTGAGTCAAACCCGCACTTTCCCTTGCTTCAATAAGAAGACTGCGAAATATTTGATAGTGATTGCTGTGAAGAGAACTAGACATCTCTCCATCGTAATAACCCATTGCGGGTTATCCCAAAACGGGTTATTATTCCAAGCTCGGCAAAAGGCTCTAAACATCCATCTGGATTGGCTTCTAGCTGTTCACCAGCTCAGATTTTATTAATTTATTTTTGCAAATTTAATTCTGCATTAATACATAAGGTTGGCTTGTGACTTTTGCCCTCTGCGATGCCTAAAAGCTAAAGACCTATGTTTAGCAGACAGCAATAATGTAAGTGATCTTTGATTCATCAACTGCTGTTTTTTTGCTAAAGCTATGGGAGTCGTATCGCATGCCATTTAGAACGTACCTGACCAAAATAACCAAACTGAGTTTTGTATTTACTGCACTTACACTGGTTGCTTGCGGTGGTGGGGGTGGCGGTACCACGTCAAACAACCCACCCACACCTGCCGAAGTAGCTGCTATTACTCCGGCTCAGATTGGAACGTTGTCAGATGCTCAGTTTGCTGCGTTGGGTTTAAATCTTAAATATCTCAGTGATGCTGCGTTGCAAGTGCTAACACGTTATACAAATTCAAATCGTCACATTCCTCAGATTCCATCCATTTCAGCAGATCAAATTGCATTATTTACGCCAGCACAAATTCGGATGATAGGTGCGGCAGGACCATACGGCACAGTTATCACTTCACAAATTACTTATTTGAATGCAGCCGCATGGGCTGCACTTGCAAATAATCCACTACAAGTAGCGGCCATAACTGGTGATGAAATTACAACAATCCAAGGTGACAAAATTGCTGCGTTGGGTACGAACATCCAATACCTCTCTGATTCCGCATTCATGGCCTTTACACGTTATACGGCTACTTCTATGCCGATTCCAAAAATACAATCCATCACTGCTGAAGAAATGGCTGTATTAACACCTGCCCAAGTTCGGCTGATTGGAGCGGGTGGTCCATACGGCACCGTTGTCACTTCACAAATTACATATTTGAATGATCTTGCATGGGCTGCACTTGCAAGTAATCCATTACAGGTGGCGGCCATAACGGGTGATGAAATTGGCACAATTCAGGGTGACAAAATTGTTGCTTTAGGCACCAACATCCAATATCTCTCTGATACTGCACTCATGGCTTTTACAAGATATACGGCTGCTTCTATGCCGATACCAAAAATTCAATCCATTACCGCTGCACAGATAGCTGTGTTAACACCTGCCCAAGTTCGACTGATTGGAGCGGGAGGTCCATTCGGCACCGTTGTCATTTCACAAATTACTTATTTGAATGATCTAGCATGGGCCGCACTTGCAAGTAATCCATTGCAGGTGGCGGCCATAACGGGTGATGAAATTGGCACGATACAGGGCGACAAAATTGCTGCACTAGGTACCAACATCCAATACCTTTCTGATTCCGCATTCATGGCTTTTACACGTTATACCGCTGCTTCTATGCCGATTCCAAAAATTCAATCCATTACCGCTGAGCAGATTACCGTGCTAACACCTGCACAGATAAGCATCATCGCGGGAACAATGAATAACACTGGCATTTCCTACTTAAATTCACTAGCTTTTGGAGCATTAAGCCCAGCTCAAATTGCAATTTTGACTGTGACTCAAAAGGCAACACTGACTCCAGCACAACATACGACATGTGGCTGTTAGCGGATGGAAAATTTGATTTTAATTTGATGTTAGAGCGATGCGAATTAATAAAATAAATCATTCACGACGTTATTTATGAGATGTAACGAGACGTTGTGGTACTAACAAGATTTCAAACTATTTTTATTAACGACTAAAACTAAAGAGGGAACTATGAACAAAATTGCATTTGTAGTCTTGGCACTTTTATCTTTATTGTTGTCGGGATGCGCCACAAAAAGCACAATTCCACTGGAAAAGCAGAAAAGTTTCGCGCTTTTAGATGCTCATGCACACTTTGGCGCTAAGGTATTGTCGTACATTGTTATGGTTGATCAAGAAACTTTTAATCGGGGATTTTCATCCGAACACGATGTAATACCAGGCAAACACACCGTCAAGGTAGATGCATGTACCGGAAATAAAGCTAATCTCCTAAAACCATTTTGCAACTCGAAAAATTATATTTTTGATGCAAAGGCTGGCTTTGCATATATATTTGAAGGTTCATATATTCAGGTTTTCGATAGATTTGATCTAAAAAAACCTTTATACAATCTAACGCTAACCGAAAATTCTGTATTTGTTACACCTGAAGAAGCTAAACAATATTCTGCTGCTCAGCAGAAATCCTGGGAGGCGCGTCAAACTATTGAAATGGAAGCGCTAGCAACAGCTCAATCCATCGTTACAGAGCAAAGAAAAAGGAATTTACCTTTAGTCAGAAAAATCGGTGCTCGTATCTGCCAAGAACTGGGAGGTGGGGTAATTAATGTTGGATTTGTCGAAAGTATTGCTGAAGAAAAAATCCAAATCAGAATTTCCAAAGCTTATTTCAAAAGCAATCCAAATGTCAGCCCAGGTGGATTTTCTCAATCTATCATTTGGGATTCGCCAATGAATTGGGATCTTTGCGAATAAACTATATTTGAGTATTTAGGAATACCTGTATCACTTCATTATCACATATACCCTTTAGCCCATCCTTGTGATGGGCAAATTTTTATTAGTTATAGACACCTCTGCTTTGTGAAATATTGGTCCAACCCTGTCAATCTTGTCGGCGAATGTAAAAAATTGACTGCTACTAAAAGGAAAAAGTATCAAATGAATAAATATATTTTGGTTGGATTTCTTGGGCTATTGTTTTCAATAAACGCATTTTCTAAGGATGAGGTGTTTGCTGTTGATGGCAAAAACATCAAAGTGACAGATTTTTCAAATTTGATGGGCGCAGGGGAAACATTAAATTTATCTAGCTTAAAAAACGGTGTTTTTATTATGGTTTCAAATGGCCCTGATATTGACACTCATTTACCCAATGCTGAAAAGTCTATACAAGATGTTTTTAGAGCACACGGAATTAAAGTTGCCGATATCATGGAAAATTCCAGTGTTGCAATTAGATGGTCTTCTAATCTTTCTTTGGATATGTTTAAGGCTGATCAAGCTGCTATGCATTCGTCTTTGCCTAACCGTCAACAGGCATCAAGCATGATAGGTCAAATAGCTGGTGCAGCTATGAGTGGTCCTGCCGGATTAGTGGGTTTTGCTGCTGGCGCTTTATTTAACACGGACTCGAAGTTGTTGCTACAAGCCGCATCCTTCAAGGATCCTAAAATTGGTAAGGTTGGTTTATTTGGAGTTAAAGGTATTCTGAGCTCTGAATCAAAATCACACAGTGCTAAAATTTTCTATAACCTTGAAAAAGGCAACGAGGCTTCTGACGATATTGTTTTAAAGATGGCTATTGATCAATGGATCAAACACTTCATTGTTTTCGATGTTCCATCAGAAATTCAGCCTGAAACAACCAATATTGCAACCGCCGAGCAAGTAGTACCTGTGCCAGCTACAGTAAATGTACCTTCTAGCTCTATGGAATCAACTCCAGCAATCACTCAATAAATACTGCCGTAGCAAACTGCAGGTTATTTTGTGTTCGCGAATTGCATCATTGCTGAGTGTGAGTTAATATTTCTCGGCGCAAATCCATTAGGATTGCGTGTATTGCCAATCCGAACTAATCGGTTGGTGCCCGCGATGGACCAAATATGGCTAGCGGGGTTCATTTTTTAATTTTAAAAGGACCCTTTTATGCCAACCAGCATTGTCACGATTCGCAAATCCGCCTATATCATTCAATCAGGTCGCTGCTACTACTGCAGTTTACCCATGTGGGAAAACGACCTCGAATTATTTTCCAAAAAGTACGGAGTTAAAACAACTGAAGCTCTGCGTCTTAAAAGCACTGCCGAACATTTACATGCACGGCAAGACGGTGGCAAAAACTCGAAAGATAACATTGTCGCTGCCTGTGTTTATTGCAATCAACATAGACATTACATGAGACCGGCACCTGAACCCAGTGCTTATAAAAAAATAGTTTTAAAGCAATTACGGAATGGTTACTGGCATAAAAAGGTGATTGTGCAACGAATCTTATTAGCACTTATGATTGAGCGATCTGAATTGCCAATCAACTCATGAAAATATGGCACGTCGTAAACACCATAGCGTTTATGTTATTGAACTATCAAAAAACGTTTTAAACGAAGGTAAATTCAAGAAGTGTAACCCAGGATACATCACGGGCAAGCCATGTGTGTATGTCGGCATGACTGGGTTGGATCCCGATCTTCGTTTTGATAAACATAAGGCGGGCATTCAATCCAACAGATATGTGTTGTTTTATGGGCTTCGTTTATTGCCTGATCTTTATGAAGGTTTTAACCCGATGACATATGATGAGGCTGTCGATAGGGAAATTGAAGTGGGCATTGATTTACGCAGCGCTGGGTTTGGTGTGTGGCAAGCTTGATGACCGAGCATCTGCTTTTTGGCAAGCAATTATCTTGAGTGGTATGCTGGTAGGTGCCAGGAGCAGAAATTGAATTTCATTTTCGGGACATACAAAATTCAATCGTATTTATCGCACCTTTAGTATTTATTGGCTTGTTGTTGATATTGAAAAATCAAGCCCGAACAATCGTGCCGATTATGCAAACTCACCACCCCACCCAAACGTATTGCCGCTTCGCGTGCAATCACTAAACCAAGGCCGCTTCCTTCACCAATAGAATCGGGTACTCGGTAAAATGCATCAAAAACACGTTCGTGTTCTGCGAGCGGAATGCCAGGCCCGTTATCGATAATCTCAATAATCACTGTACCTTCATTTGTTTGAAGTCTAACAGTAACTTCACCGCCATCGCCTGTATATTTTAAGGCGTTCTCTAACCCATTTTTAAGGATCAACCACAGAGTATCAAAAGATGCATGCAAGGGAAGCGAGCTAATTTCTTCTAAGCCTAAATCAATTTTTTTTCTTTCCGCCATCGGTGCATATTCGGCTATCAGCGTGCGAGCCATGGTGGCTAGACTAATCACATTGTTTTGATTGGTTTCAATTTGTGTTCCAGCAAGTGTAAGTAATTGCTCGGTTAATTGTTTGGTGCGATCAATCCCTGCTTGCAGTGCCACGCCACGCTCCTGAGCAATCTTCAACGAAGCAGCTTGCTGCAAATTTTTCGCTTGCACTGACAACGCGGTGAGCGGGCTGCGCAGCTCATGTGCGGCATCAGCGATGAAACGCTTTTGTTGCACGATGAGCTGATTGATGCGTTCCAGCAGACGATTGATGGCGTGGATAAAAGGCGTAATTTCACTTGGAATTCCTCCATCTTGAAGCGGCTGCAAACAATCTGCTGATTGTTCATCCAGGCTTTTCGCAAGTGAATTTATCGGAGCAATTTCATTCCGCACAATCCTTACAATCAGCCATCCCATCAAAGGCAATAAAAGTAGTAATGGAATCAAAGTGTGCAACGCATTATTTACAGCAATTTCATTACGCGCATCGGTGGGTTGAAATACTGCCGTGTATTCTCCAGTTTGGCTTCGATAAACAAACACCCTGAAACTTTCCAATCCTGCGGCATCCACAGTATGCAAACCTACTGAAATATTGTTGTCTAACCAAGCTGGGCGTGATTCAGTGGGTAAATGAATAACCGTCACTCGAGACTCAGGATCGCTAAGTGTCTCATCCGAAGTGGTTGACGCATCAGTATTCAATTGAGTTGCAGGTGTGTTTCTTCCAACTGACAACACCGCAATTTGCCTTAGCATATCGTCTTGAAATTCTTTTGCTTCTGTATATGCTAGCCAAAATGAAACCATTGCCGCGACTAAGCCGGCTAGCAAAATGGTGCTGCCCAGTTCCAGTGACAACTGGCGTTGCAAAGATCGTTTCATATGGGTTTATCCATCATCCAGCCTGCACCGCGCATGTTCTTGATAATGTCGGCACCCAGTTTTTTACGCAGACTAAAGATTAAATAATCCACCGCATTGCTTTCAACTTCTTCATTCCAACCGTAAATACGATCTTCTAATTCTGAGCGGGTGAGTATCGTTCCAGGTCTTAGCAAAAGTGCGTGCAATAACGCAAACTCTCTAGCACCGAGTATCTCGATAGCAACACCGCAACGCGCTTCGTGGGTTGCAGGGTCTAGTTGTACTTTGCCATTGGTTAGAAGTGGTGCAGCCTGTCCACCTTGCCGACGAATCACTGCACGTAATCGCGCCAACAACTCGTTCACATCGAAAGGTTTCACCAGAAAGTCATCAGCACCTAAATCTAAGCCTGTAATCCGTGCATCTACACCAAAACGTGCGGTGATAACGATGACAGGCACATGATTACCAACTTGACGTAAGCGACGTAGCACTTCAAAACCATCACGTTTTGGCAGACCTAAATCTAGCAATACAGCCTGATGCTCACCGAGTTCCAGCACACTGTTGGCGGTCATGCCGTCCCTGACCCAGTCCACTGCATAAGCAGCATCCTTAAGTGCAATGGACACCGCTTCACCTATCATCTGGTCATCTTCAACTAGTAGGATCCGCATCACTGATCTCGCAACTTTGAATGTTTCATAACTCTAACTCCAATGCTATTAAGCGGCATGCAATCTTTGCTTCTAGAAACTATTTAATGGACTTTTATTGCAGCTCTCTGAGGAAAAATTAAAATGCACGCCACAATAAACACCAAGAGGGCTGCCGATGCCGAGTAGCGGCTCAATGCTAATCCACCCGATGCAATTGGCTTATCCAAAAAATCACCCACTACTGCACCCAAAGGACGAGTAAGTATAAAAGCTGCCCAGAACAAAATGGTGTGTGATACTTTCGTCCGGTAATACGCTGCAACAACCAGTAACAAGAGCCCACTAAATATCACTGCTGCTCCGCCATAGCCCATTCCTGCGGTGTCTGCCGTCCAATCACCCAGTGCCGTGCCTAGCGTTTGCGAAAACATAATCGTCAGCCAATAAAACATTTCCGCTTTGGGTGAGATGACAGTCACCACAGATACCGAACCGAGTACCCGATACCAAGTAAGCAACGAAGCCATCAATAACACAAACAGTAAGGTAGAACCTCCTGCATAGCCGATGCCTAACGAGCGATCTGCGAAATCTGCCAAGGTTGTACCGACCGTGGTGGTGGCAATAATGGTTGTCCAATACATGAACGGATGAAACCCTTTAGCCTTGATTTGTGCAATCACTGCCACAAGAAAAATTGCCGAAAAAATGATGGTTCCTATTAGATAACCGAGATTCATCGACATTGAAACGGCATCGCCGCCTGTCTCACCTAGTGTAGTGGCAAATATTTTAATAATCCAAAATAGCAAGGTAACTTCGGGTACTTTGCTTAGTGCGTGTTCAGTTGTAGTGTTGTTCATATAGCCCTCCTGATTTGATTGTCTGGTATTAAAGATAACTAAACCTATTGATTTGATTCCTTGCTGTGACGATTTGCAATGACCTTTTGCTGTTGGAGCGTAAGGTAGCTAACCAAGCCCACAATAGCTAGGAAAAATATCAAATTGATTAGCAATGAACTTAACCCTAATCCCCCATTTGCAATAGGTTGCGACAAATAATCACCGACGGATGCACCTAACGGACGGGTGAGAATGTAGGCAATCCAAAATGAAAGCACGGCGTTTGATTTAAATGAAAAATAATCTAGGTAAGCAAGTCCAATCAACCCACCAAAAATCAATGCAGAGGTTGCATAACCAAGTTTAAAACTCTCTGCTACTAAGTCTCCGGCTGCCGTACCCAAAGCAAAGGTTAGTAAAATGGCTGCCCAGTAAAATAGTTCCCGCCGTTTGGTGTTAATGGTATGTATGGATAGCGTTTTTTCACTCGCGTACCAAAGTGCGAAAGCAAGTAATAATGAAATGCTGAATGCAATGGTGGTGAGTTCCAATGGAAAACCTAAATTGTCCACGAGGTTGTCGGTTATAAGCGTCCCCACGATACTGATTAAAACCACCGTTACCCAGTACAGCCAAGGAACATATTTATTGTGGCGTATCTGAATTGCAAGAAATATAACCAATGGAATTAGCATCAGTAAGGAGGTGACCATCAAGCCGAAATTCATATTGAAAATCAGAAAATCCGCACCAGTTTCGCCAACAGTGGTACACATGATTTTAATTATCCAAAAGTAGACAGTGACTTCTGGGACTTTGTTTAGTAAATTAACTTTATTTACTTGTTGAGAAATATCCATTTTTTTACTCCCTTGATAACTCAAATAATGTTCAGTGAACTGCCATTGCATCGTTGCCTCATTGGCAGCTCATTTGAATCAATCAATCTGGACGGTCATTTGTGTCTGCATGATCAATCTTATCCGCTGTAGCCCCAATAACTTTGCCGCTTGTTGGATCGACTTTGACATCCATGACTTCTTTGTCTTTAACCACTTCCACATCAAATACCCATTTGCCCTTGTGCTGTTCATAATCGGCACTGGATGCTTTTCCGCCGACATGTTGCTCGGCAGCGGTGATAGCTTGAACCATACTGATTTTTGCGGAGTTAATTGCAAGGGCATCGTTTTCAGTGACTTTGGCGGCATAAGCAGTGCCAAAAACGGCGGCAGAAAGCACTAAAAATGCAGCCACATAACTCGCTTGTTTCGTTACTTGTTCCATGATGTTGCTCCTTCATATCACGCGGAGATTCGCGTGGTTAGGAAGATAGCGATGAATAATTAGGAGGAAATGAGGTGTGGCTGTGTTGATTTTTCAACTTAAACTTTAACGTAAATGGGTTAAGCTGCACAGATATTCACTGAGGTAAAAGATGACCACAACAACAAATACTCTAAGCAAGATTCCCGCTGGCATATGGGTACTGGGTTTCGTTAGTATGTTGATGGACATTTCCTCCGAGATGATCCACAGCCTGTTGCCTTTGTTCATGGTCACAACGCTCGGTGCAAGTGTCTTTGTGGTAGGTTTAATTGAAGGGTTGGCTGAATCCACAGCTCTGATTGTTAAAGTGTTCTCAGGTGTATTGAGTGACTATTTTGGGAAGCGCAAGGGTCTCGCTGTATTTGGTTATGCTTTAGGCGCATTGACCAAGCCGTTATTTGCAATGGCTCCCACTATTGGCGTTGTGTTGACGGCTCGTCTTGCAGATCGCGTAGGCAAAGGAATTCGCGGTGCGCCGCGTGATGCACTGGTAGCGGATATTACGCCGCCTCAACTACGCGGTGCTGCATTTGGGCTACGCCAATCTCTTGATACCGTTGGGGCATTTCTTGGACCACTGCTGGCGGTTGGTTTGATGCTGCTGTGGGCTAATGACTTTCGAGCGGTATTCTGGGTTGCAGTGATTCCGGGATTGATGGCTGTTGCACTGCTAGTGTTAGGAATACGTGAACCAGATCACCATGAGAACGGGAAGCGTACCAATCCGATTCGCCGAGAAAACCTTAAACGTTTGGGATCGTCGTATTGGTGGGTAGTTGGCATCGGTGCAGTGTTTACCTTGGCTCGTTTCAGTGAAGCATTTCTGGTACTCAAAGCGCAACAAAGTGGTATTGCAATCGCGCTAATACCCCTCGTGATGGTGGCAATGAATTTGGTTTACGCGGCATCCGCCTATCCATTTGGCAAGCTCTCTGATCGCATGAGCCACACCAAGCTTTTAGTATTGGGCTTGATGGTGTTAACGGTGGCTGACCTGATACTCGCATCCAGTAACCATTGGGGGGTCGTCTTGGTTGGTGTCGCACTCTGGGGTGTTCACATGGGCATTACTCAAGGCTTGCTGGCTACGATGGTCGCCGATACTGCACCCGCCGACTTGCGCGGCACGGCTTACGGCTTCTTCAATTTGATGAGCGGGCTTGCTATGTTGATTGCCAGTGGCTTGGCTGGATTACTATGGGATCGACTTGGCGCGTCGTTCACGTTTTATGCAGGGGCGGTGTTTTGCATGATTGCGCTCTTGGGATTGGCATTGTTGAAAAGTCGTTCGGATGGTTAATTCCTGAGTAGATTTCCCCATTTAATTTAAATGATCCAAGGACAGCAACGGGGTCGGTTGCTGAATTAGATGAATGACTGGTTTCTAGCAATCAATAAATTTGTTTGCCACGTGCAAATCCCCGTTTAATAAAAATTTGGAATTTAGCAGCAGACCTGCCGCTTACAAACGCACCCAATCAACGATTAAAGCCCCAAGAAATCGATTTTTAGCCACCGCAGGCTACCAACGCACCATAAATTCCAAACAATCGCTAAAAAATCCATCTAAGCGTTATCAGCCTTTTTGGATTCCCTCGCTTCCACTGCTTTTTTATGTTCACGGTTTTTAATCACATTTTTCATAAGGTGATGTAGTTTTTTGTTCAACGTTTCGCTTGGGTAATGAAGTTTATTAAATTCAAGATGATCAAAGGTTAGGTGAATCGCTACATTTTCCAGCAAAAACTTCACATCAAAAGCTTTGGAATAATCCTTCGAATTAACCGTATCGTGTTCATGTCCAACGAACTGACAACGGCTTTCTTCAGGCACACCGTTTTTCTTTAGCCGGTCATTGGATGTTGAACGAAACGAATGAAATACCTTCCTATCATTCGTGATGCCCAAGGTATCTAAATATTCACCGAAACGCCTACCAGGTGTCTTTCCGTAATTTTTGAAACGGTCTGGCGTCAAGTATGGAAAAATTGTACCGCCGTATGGTCTGACCACTTCAACGTAATCTAGAATACCTAATTCAATCAGCTTGGGATGCAAGGGTATTATCCTAATACCTGCAGGGGTCTTGATAGATTGATCTTCATCATCTTCGTTGATATCAATTGCCCAAATGCCATCGATCTGTCTGATGTTATTTGGCTTCAACTGACATAATTCTGAAAGCCTTCCACCCGTAAAAATCGCCAACAATGGCAACCAATAATCACATGGCTTGTCGAGTGCAAGCAGGTTGCCTGGTTTAAAGATCAAAGTTAAATCTTCATTACTGAAGGGTTCCCATCCTAATTTTAATTTTGTCCTCTTTTTTTGGTCACTACGTGTAAATATCTGATGACCTTTAGTTGGCAGATCACCCTTGGGGTAAGCGCCCGCAGATTGCGCAAAACCGAACAAACCATTTAACGCTGCTAGGTGTTTTTTCTGGATTGTCTGCAATGTGATGCCATCTTTTTTAAGCTTATCTATATAGATTGAAATCTTCCCAGTATCTACAGTATCCAACGCAACTTCATCCACTCTACTTTCTGACTTTAACCATGCAGCAAACTTCCGCTGCATTTTTTCATATTCATAAATCGTTTTCTTAGCTAAATTTTCATCTTTACGATTCAGATAACGACTAATTAATTCATCAATGCCTGCGCCAACTTTAATTGTATTAACCGCTATTACGTCTTGAACGATATCGTTTTTTATTACATTTAGACCACCCTGCCAATTCCAATTCGTGGGATCTGGAACATGGGTATTTTCTTGAATAAATGTTTTTGCTAATGCTTGTGCGGCGGCAACGTCTGCCGGATCTGATTGGTCGATCTCCAATTTAATCGAGCCACCGTTTGGTGACTGAATGGTGGTGATTAACTCGGCATGATTATTTTTGTCATTTGCCATCTTGATACTGTCCCTTGGTCGTTCGTTTTCGATCAGTTTTGGATCGCCATGTACATTATCAACGCGTGAAGCGATATTTTTTACCATGGCATTGTCATCCAAGGTAGCACAGATTTTCAAGGATAATTGTTTCGCTTCGATTGGGTTTTTAGTGTGTAGTGACCAACGTTTTTCTTTGCGGATAGAATCGATGAAAAATGTGATTCTGAAATAGAAAACGCCGTGACGTGATCGGGCAAGGTAAGAAGGTAGTTTCATTCCGTATTCCATAGTGAAATGGGACACCAGAATGTGACACTTGCGCTCGCAAGAAACTAAAAAAGCCGTTGATTTCTCAACGGCTTATCTAATTGTGGCGGAGTGGACGGGACTCGAACCCGCGACCCCCGGCGTGACAGGCCGGTATTCTAACCAACTGAACTACCACTCCTAAACTGTATGTTGGTGGGTGCTGACGGGTTCGAACCGCCGACATTCGCCTTGTAAGGGCGACGCTCTACCAACTGAGCTAAGCACCCAGCAAAGTCTGCTAGTTTACAGCATCCTTTAAACCTTTGCCAGCAGAAAATTTAGGAACTTTAGCTGCTTTGATTTTAATTGTTTCGCCAGTACGTGGATTACGACCATTACGTGCAGCACGCTTGCCTACTTTGAATGTACCAAAGCCAACCAAACTAACGGTATCGCCTTTCTTAAGGGCTTTCTTAATAGATTCTACTGTCGCATCCAACGCGCGACCTGCCGCTGCTTTAGAAATGTCAGCGGATTTTGCAATTGCATCAACCAAATCAGATTTATTCACGTAAGTCCCCTTTGCGAGTATTAAAAAACAGGAAAAACCCTGCAATGCCTTTATATCAAGGCTTTGAAGCTTTGGTCAAGTGATTAGTAAAAATATTTTTAATTTTGAAATTATCAAAGAATAGCCATTTTTATTTTAGTGTTTGGTCACTGGATTAACGACACTCTGCTGTGCCTCCACTGCTAATGCAGCGACGGCTACCTTTTCAATCCCTTCACCAATTGGTTCTGGCTTGCGCTCCAGTGCCAGCTCCAACACTTGATCTATCCATTTCACGGGATGGATGTCCAATTTATTTTTAATGTTATCCGGGATTTCCGCCAAATCCTTCACGTTTTCTTCCGGGATCAACACAACCTTGATCCCACCACGCTGTGCTGCAAGCAGCTTTTCTTTCAAGCCCCCAATAGGCAACACTTCGCCGCGCAAAGTAATCTCACCCGTCATCGCCACATCCGCGCGCACTGGAATTCCAGCTAATGCAGAAACCATGGCAGTACAAATTCCCACACCGGCACTCGGTCCATCTTTGGGAGTTGCACCTTCTGGCAAATGGATATGCAAATCAGTTTTTTGATAAAACTCTTCATCAATTCCCAAGCGTTTAGCGCGGCTACGAACCACGCTGAGTGCGGCTTGAATAGACTCTTGCATTACCTCACCCAACTTACCAGTGGTGGTTGTTTTTCCCTTTCCTGGCAACACAGCAGCCTCGATAGTCAGTAGTTCACCGCCCACTTCAGTCCACGCCAAGCCTGTTACTTGCCCCACCTGATTATTTTTCTCTGCCACGCCGTAAGAGTACCGATGCACACCCAAATATTTATCAAGATTACGCGAGTTGATTGTGACCTTGTTATCGCGACCTTTTAGCAAAAGTGCCTTCACAACTTTACGGCAAATTTTAGATAATTCGCGTTCCAATCCTCGCACTCCCGCTTCGCGCACGTAATAACGAACGATATCGCGCAACGCACTTTCGGACATGCTGATTTCCTCCGCCTTCAGCCCATTATTTTTAATGACTTTAGGCAGCAAATATCGGGTTGCGATATTGATTTTTTCATCTTCCATGTAACTCGACACATGAATAATTTCCATACGATCCAACAAAGCATCGGGAATATTCAATGTATTCGCAGTTGCCACAAACATCACGTCGGATAAGTCATACTCCACTTCAACATAGTGATCGACGAACGTGCTGTTCTGCTCAGGGTCAAGCACTTCCAACAACGCGGATGAAGGGTCACCTCGCATGTCCTGTCCCATTTTATCGACTTCATCGAGCAGGAATAATGGATTTTTGACCGCGACTTTGCTCATGTTCTGCAAAATCTTTCCCGGCATCGAACCGATGTAAGTTCGGCGATGTCCGCGTATCTCAGATTCATCGCGCACGCCCCCCAGCGACATACGCACAAACTTACGATTGGTGGCGCGTGCAATAGATTGTCCCAGCGAAGTTTTACCAACGCCCGGAGGACCAACTAAGCACAATATTGGTGCCTTCATCTTCTCCGCACGTTGTTGCACGGCGAGATACTCAAGGATACGTTCTTTAACTTTATCGAGCCCGTAATGATCTTCTTCCAACACCACTTCAGCCTGTTTTAAGTCGGCACTGATTTTGGTTTTTTTCTTCCACGGCAGCCCAATCAGCACGTCGATATAGTTGCGCACCACAGTCGCTTCGGCAGACATTGGCGACATCAACTTTAATTTTTTTAATTCGGCTTCGGCTTTTGTGCGCGCTTCTTTGGGCATGTGCGCCGCTTTGATTTTCTTTTCGACATCTTCAAAATCTGAACCATCTTCGCCTTCGCCAAGCTCTTTTTGAATCGCCTTAACTTGCTCATTCAAATAATATTCGCGCTGACTTTTTTCCATCTGCCGTCTCACACGACCACGGATACGTTTTTCCACTTGCAAAATATCAATTTCACCTTCCAGCAATCCGAGCAAATGATCAAGACGTTTGCGTATGCCAAAAATCTCCAACACTTCTTGCTTCTGCTCTAACTTGAGCGGTAAATGTGCAGCAATGGTATCCGCCAAACGCCCCGCATCATCAATGCCTGCAAGCGAGGTCAGAATTTCTGGTGGAATTTTTTTGTTGAGCTTTACATACTGGTCAAACTGCGTAATCAATACCCGGCGCATCCCCTCAGATTCACTGTCCGTGCCATCTTCAGCAGGGACAATTTTCACTTCGGCATCGAAATGTGATTTTGCATCGAAAACATGCAAGACATTGGCTCGATGCGTACCTTCAACCAATACTTTCACGGTTCCATCCGGCAACTTCAGCATTTGTAGAATATTCGCCATGCTACCGATGCTATAAAGATCATCGGTACTCGGATCATCTTTGGCTGCAGATTTTTGTGCCACCAAGGCAATCGGCTTGCCTGCTTCCATCGCGCTTTCCAACGCTTTAATAGACTTGGCGCGCCCGACAAATAAGGGAATGACCATATGCGGAAAAACCACCACATCGCGCAATGGCAATAAGGGGTGGAGATTATTTACGGGTAAATTGGGGGTATCTTGTTCAAACATGGCATAACCTTTCGTTGTTCGGGAGGTTAGATGGGGATGGCTTAATGAATTTCAAGCATCCCGCATCGGGACAAGATTAAAGAGCAAGAAATAATGACTGCATTACTTTTACAACGTTAATTTATGCAGCTTTAGGTTTGTCAGCATAAATGATAATCGGTTTAATTTCACCCGATGAAGTGGTTTCGTCCAGCACTACTTTATTGACATCATCCATAGAAGGCAAGTCAAACATCACATCCAGCAAGGCGTGCTCTAAAATTGAACGCAATCCTCGCGCACCAGTTTTGCGCGTCAAAGCTTTACGTGCTATGGCTTGCAACACACCTTCGCGAAACTCCAAATCTACATCTTCCATGGCAAAGAGTTTTTGATATTGCTTGGTCAGTGCATTTTTCGGTTCGGTTAAAATTTGCACCAATGCCTTTTCATCCAGCTCTTCAAGTGTCGCTATGACAGGCAAACGTCCAACAAACTCCGGAATCAAACCAAACTTAATTAAATCTTCCGGCTCGACATCGCGCAATGTCTCGCCTGCCTTGCGCTCATCCTGACTCGAAATGGTAGCGCCGAAACCAATACTCGCTTTGACAGAGCGATTGCGAATCACCTTCTCAAGACCATCAAATGCACCACCGCAGATAAAAAGGATATTGGTGGTATCAACTTGCAAAAATTCAGTGTTGGGATGCTTGCGTCCGCCCTGAGGGGGAATTGATGCCTTCGTCCCTTCTATCATCTTGAGTAGCGCCTGTTGCACGCCTTCTCCAGAAACATCGCGAGTAATCGAAGGGTTATCAGATTTACGTGAAATCTTGTCGATTTCGTCGATATAAATGATGCCACGCTGCGCTTTTTCCACGTCGTAATCGCAGCTTTGCAAAAGTTTCTGGATGATATTTTCTACATCCTCACCAACATACCCAGCTTCAGTTAATGTGGTTGCATCCGCCATGACAAATGGCACATCCAGCAAGCGCGCCAATGTTTGCGCCAGCAAAGTCTTTCCAGAACCTGTTGGGCCTATCAGCAAAATGTTGCTTTTGGATAGCTCTACGCCATCTTTATCATTACTCTTGAGGCGCTTATAGTGGTTATATACCGCCACCGATAAAATCCGTTTAGCGGTTTTTTGTCCAATCACGTATTCATCAAGTGCCGCACAAATCTTCTTGGGCACAGGCAAATCGGTTTTATCAATGGTGGAATTTTCAGTTTGCGATTCTTCACGCATGATGTCATTGCACAGCGTGATGCACTCGTCACAAACGAACACCGATGGCCCCGCAATCAGCTTGCGAACTTCGTGCTGACTCTTGCCACAGAATGAGCAATACAGTAATTTCTCACCAGATTTTTTATCGTCAGTCATTACTCAGCCTTCCACCGAATTTGTTAAACGCGCTTCGCCAAAACTTGATCTACCAACCCATACTTAACTGCATCATCCGCACTCAAGAAATTATCACGATCTGTATCACGTTCGATTGTTTCAACCGATTGCCCAGTGTGCAACGCAAGCATTTGATTGAGCCGTTGTTTCAAATATAAAATTTCGCGTGCGTGAATTTCGATGTCCGAAGCCTGTCCACGGAAACCACCCATAGGCTGATGAATCATCACGCGTGAATTTGGCAAACAAAAACGTTTGCCCTTTTCGCCCGCAGCCAATAAAAACGAACCCATGCTTGCCGCTTGCCCGATACACAAAGTGCTGATATGCGGCTTGATGAATTGCATGGTATCGTAAATCGCCATACCTGCCGTCACCGAACCGCCAGGGGAGTTGATATAAAAGTGAATGTCTTTATCTGGATTTTCAGATTCCAAAAACAACATTTGCGCGACGATTAAATTCGCGCTGTGATCGTTGACTTCGCCCACCAGAAATATCACGCGCTCTTTAAGCAAGCGAGAATAAATGTCGTATGCACGCTCACCACGACCGCTGGTTTCCACCACCATTGGAATCATGCCGATATTTTGCGGTTCTTGGTAGTGAGTCATATTAAGCATCTCCCATCAACTCTTTGAAGGTCACGGCTTTGTCAGTCGTTTTGGCTTGTGACATCGCCCACTCAACCACGTTTTCCTCCAACACCAAATTTTCAACTTCTTGTCTGCGTGCCGCGTCTGATGCATACCAACGAATCACTTCGTCAGGGCGATCAAAACTCTTTGCATAATCTTGTATCAATGCTTTAACTTGCTCAGGCTTGGCTTGCAAATCGTGCTTTTGCACTTGCTCGGCAAGAATCAATCCAAGCTTAACGCGCTTTTCAGCACGCTCCAGGAACAGCTCCGGTGGCAATGGCACGCCTTTCATTTTCATCCCGCGCGACTCCATGTCTTTCACGGTTTGCTCCATCAAACTTTGTGCTTCCCATTCCAACAATGCTTTGGGTGCTTCGAATTGCGACACTTTCAGCAACGCGTCCATTGCCGCATCTTTGTTGCGGGCGTTCAAACGACGGCTCACTTCGCGGGACAAATTGCTTTTCACTTCCGCTTCCAACTTACTCACATCGCCGTCTTCGATACCAACAGACTTTGCAAATTCAGCGTCCAATGCCGGTAACTTGGGTGAACCTACGCTGTGCAATGTAATGGTGAACGTCACCAATTTACCCGCCACATCTTTGCCGTGATAAGTTTCAGGGAAGGTCAAATCAAACGATTTAGACTCGCCCGCCCTCATACCAAACATTGCCGTTTCAAATTCAGGCAGCATGTTACCCATACCCAACACGACCGGATAATCCTTGCCTTCACCGCCTTTGAACGGCTCACCATTAAGCTTGCCAATAAAGTCGATGCGCACTTGATCTTCAGCTTGCGCGGCACGATCAACCGTATCAAACGTCACACGCTGCTTGCGCAAGGTCGCAATAGTGTTATTCACATCCTCTTGCGTCAGCTCATATACCATGCGCTCGATTATTTCACCCGACAGATCACCCATCACTACTTCTGGATACACCTCGAAGACCGCGCTATATTCGATTTGATCAGCATTCATATCTTTGGTCTTTACATCAAATTGTGGATAGCCTGCCACTCTCAGCTTATTGGTCAACGTCGCTTCGTTAAACGAACGTTGCAACGCATCGCCCAACGCTTCTTGATGAAGCTTCGCGCCATACTGCTGCTCAATCACTTTGGCGGGTACTTTACCCGGACGAAAGCCAGCGATTTTTGCACTGCGTCCCAACTCTTTAAGACGGGCAGCCACTTCGGCACGAATAGCCTGCTGGGGAATCGATGCGTTTAGACGACGTTCTAACGCGCTCACAGTTTCTACGCTGGACATGCTGTAATCCTTAAAATTGATATTGAATAGATGCTGGTGCGAAAGGAGAGACTCGAACTCTCACGCCTTACGGCGCTGGAACCTAAATCCAGTGCGTCTACCAATTCCGCCACTTTCGCGCTGTTATTTCCAGCTTAGGCGCGGATTATATCACTAAGCGGCTGATTTTATCTCCATCACCGTGCGACCACGCTGCTTACCTTGGATTAACAAAGGAAAAACTTGCGGCAATTCGGTGAAGGAAATGATGTGGGCGATTTGTGCTAACTGCTTGGGACGCAAATCGGATGCAAGTCGCTGCCAGATTAGGCGACGTAGCGGCATTGCTGTTGTGGCGGAATCAATGCCTATCAAGCGCACACCTCGCAAAATGAACGGCAACACTGTGGTGTGCAGCTCAACTCCGCTCGCGTTACCAAAGCTGGCGATTACGCCGTTCTGTTTCATAGACCGGGTCAACCACGCCAATGTTTCCCCGCCAACCGAATCCAATGCACCCGCCCACTGCGCTTTCTCTAAAGGACGATTACCCATCAGTAGATCTTTGCGCGACAAAATTTCCGCAGCACCTAACGATTTCAAATACGCGTGCGTGTCATCTTTCCCAGTCAACGCCACCACGTGATAACCCAGTTGCGCCAACATCACAATCGCCAAACTACCCACACCGCCCGTCGCACCCGTGACGATCACCTTGCCGTTTTCAGGGCGCAAATCGTTTTGCTCCAAACGATGTATCGCCAAAGCAGCGGTAAATCCCGCCGTACCCAATGCCATTGCATCGAATAGCGTCAACCCTTGCGGCAACGGCACCACCCAATCGGCTGGTACTCGCACGTATTCGGCAAACCCGCCATCGTGATCCACGCCCATGCCGTAGCCCGTGACCAACACCGCATCACCCACGGCAAAGCGCGCATCGTCGGAATGCACCACCACACCCGACACATCCACCCCACCCACACAGGGAAAGCGACGCACCACCTTGCCCGCGCCAGTTGCGGCAAGGGCATCTTTGTAATTGACGCTGGAGTAATGCGCTTGAATAACGACCTCGCCGGGGTCGAGATTGTCCAGCGACAGCTTGACGAAATGTCCGATGGATTTTTCGTTTTGCTCTGTCATTTGATAAGCAGAAAATTTTTGCGTAAAACTAAATTGGTCGCGAAGCATTTATCGTCACACTTAGTATGCCTTCTGACAGCTCATGCAGTACGCTCGGCCACCAAACCGAGGCTTATTATCCCAGCAAAATCTTGCGGCTCGCTCAGTGATTTTCGCTTTACATGACGCGCACCAATAATTTTTATCTAAACTTATCTCATTGGCTTGTAGCGTACGAACCTCCTCTTGCTCTTTGCTTTCTTGAAGCATTGGCGAGCTTGATTCTGCCAAACCAAATTTAGATCGGTAGTCAGGAATTTTAGGTTTGTGCCGCGCCACCAACCTTAAACCCAAGTCCGTAATAGTTTCAGGATAGACAATTTTTGCTACTTGAACGAAGTCTCTAACCGATGGGCTAGGATTATTTCTTTCCTCATCAATCCAAGACTTCAATTGTTCAGCTTTCATTACCGTGCTGGTATCAAATTTAGTTGGTCTTTTGATTTGCGCAATTTTTGAGAAAAGTACGATATTTCTGAACTCAGGCATGAGAGTTATGCCAATTCGTTTGGGCAATTTATCTGATACTCTTTCAAACACACTTCGCAGCACTTCAATATGTTTCTTGTTTTGTTCTATTGGCGATGCAATTCCATACGTTCTGGCATCATCAGTTCGGGTGAATTCACCTTTCTCCGAAATTTCAATGCTAGCCGAATAATTTTTTGTTTCTATGACAAAACACTCTAATAATCTACTTATCAACAAATGATCTATCTGAGCAACTCGCCCATCGCACTCCAAGCGCAAATCGTGAATCACCATCCAGTTTTCACTTTTCCCAAAGTAAAAATCAATCTCATACGCCGAGTCCTGCTCGCCTTTAATGCCAGCCCTCAACATTGATAGCTCGCTGTAAATTTTATCTCGTGCAACCCTTGAAATGTTGACCGCCTTACTCAAGCTTTCCAAGAAATTTATTTGCTCGCTTTTATCATCTGCGGATTTTAATATCATGTAAAAAATTCCTTATTATTCGCGTTCATTTCTTCACTCTTTTTCGCACATTTTTCAAGCATAGCTCACTTAGGTGTGTTCTGGTTTGCATGGCAAGTATTCTATAATTTTTGCACGGCTATTTTGTTTGGAACACTGATGCTGGCAGTAACATCCTATCCGAGCACCCTTGCAGCGGGATAAATCCAAAGTGCGAATAGAATGCAATTGCGGCATCATTTTTGGCATCCACGATGATGCCTGCGACCGCAAGGACTGTACTGGCTTGCGCGACTTTTTGACAGGCATCCGCCAGCAAAATTGATCCCAATCCCTTGCCTTGAAATTGTTGATCAACGGCTAATCGTCCGATAAGCGCAACAGGTATTGGGTAACGGGGCAGCTTGCGCGCCAATGCGGCGGGCAGGCTGGAACAAGTGACGCTGCCCGCACTGAGGGTGAAAAACCCCGCGAGTTGCAACGGATTATTTTCAGGTGTAGCAATAAATACTCTGGCGACATTTTTGCGTACATCTTGTGATGCGTAACGCCAAATATAGTTATCCAACGGCGCACTGCCACACTGAAAGTTCGCGGTATCGCTGGCGGTATCCAGCGACCTGATCCGATAAGGCATTAGCGGGTAACTTGAGTGGTGTGTCGTTTGAATGCGCGCTTCAGAGCAGCATTGGGTTTGCCGGGCGCGTCGAGTGCGGTTAAAAACGCCTCAAAATCTTTTGACTTTAAGGTAATGGATTCGTGTGTTTGCACAACTCGCTCGGCAGAGGCTAACGCGTTGGAAAGCACGAATTCGGAAATACTGACATGAGCATAGTTTGCCGCCTTATCCAATAATTGGCGCGCATAACTATCGCAGCGTATATGCAGGCGACTTTCTTTTAGCGTGGTGGTTTCCATTGCGTTCCCCTAAAACGAGAGGTGCTGATTGTGCGCCAATTGTACGGACATTGCAATGAAAATTAAAGGGGCGGGTTCAAGTTATCCACCTTCACTTTTTCACTCTTTTTCTTACCACTGCTTCGGGTAGTTGTTTGTAGTTTTCTGTGCTGGCAATTCGCTTGCCGGATTTTTTCTCCAAGTCGCGTCTCGCCCTTCCCGCTACTGCGCCGCCTTTCGAGGCTGCGTTGCGGTTTTCACCGTAGCCTTGCGCGTCTTTATTGCGTGCAATTTCGGTGGTGGAAGCTTCGCCTAACATCGTAAAGATGAGTTCCAAATCATTCATGTGGTCGCGCAGATTATCGGCTGGCTTGTCCAGGCTTTTGAACGCTTTGTATTCCGTGGGGCTCATGCCGAATGTGGCGCGACTGATTTCGGCGGTGAGCATGGCGTACTCGCGCTGCTCTTTCACGCCGCGTTTTTTCCACTCGTTGGTAAGTTCGTCGCGGATAGCGATGCCGCGCACGCGCTTTTCTATCCATTCGTCGCTGTAACCTTTTTCCTTATAAAGCTCACGCATACGCGTAGCGGCAAGTTCGGGGTTTTCGATTTCTTCCAGTCGCTCGTAACCCACTTTTGCCAGCCAGCGTTTGAAGGGTTCGGCTTTGGGTGAGGGGATGGATTGGATGATGCGTAACAAACCCTCCGCATTGGCACACTGCGTCTTTCTGTGCTTACCATCAAGAGCCAACAATTCAAGTGGGGGACAAATTGTCCCCCAGTTCGCGTTCAGCTCCGGCTCTCGCTTGCGCATCTTTTTGATGTAATCTCTGACGTTAGCGGAGTCAGTCAGAACCTCAATCACATCGGCGACGGAGAAGTACCATTTTCCATCGGCTTCATTCAAAACAGAGCGAACCTGCTTCGATTCAAATAGTTTGATATTACTCATGCTATTTCCCGCCAGCGCGCGTTACAAATCCAGTAATACCCGCCCCGGAAATTCCAACACTTCTTTGATAGTCGATAAAAACTGCACGGCTTCGCGTCCGTCGATGATGCGATGGTCGTAGGAAACGGCGAGGTAGTTCATTGGGCGGATGACAACCTGACCGTTTTCCGCAACGGGTCGATCTTTGGTCGCATGAATACCCAGAATGGCGGCTTGTGGCGGGTTGATGATGGGGGTAGAGAGCATGGAACCAAACACGCCGCCGTTGGACACGGTGAACGTGCCGCCCGTGAGTTCTTCCATCGTCAGCTTGCCATCCTTTGCACGCGCGCCAAAGTCGGCGATTTGTTTTTCGATGTCGGCGAACGATAATTTATCGGCATCCCGAATGATGGGCACAACCAAACCGCGCTCGCTGCCAATGGCAACACCAATGTCGAAGTATCCGTGATAAATGATGTCATTGCCATCTACCGAGGCATTCACAATCGGAAATTTTTGCAACGCCAACACCGCCGCTTTGACGAAGAACGAAGAGAAACCAAGCTTGATACCATGCTTTTTCTCAAACGCGTCTTTGTAACGATTGCGCAAATCCATCACGGGCTGCATGTTTACTTCGTTGAAAGTAGTGAGAATCGCGGCGTTTTGTTGCGATTGGAGCAGGCGTTCAGCAATACGTTGACGAATGCGTGTCATCGGCACACGCTGTTCAGGGCGATTACCTGCTGGTGCAATGGTTGGAACAGCTTGAGGGGCGGCACTTGCAGACACTTGTTGCACTGCACTCAGCACATCTTCTTTCGTCACGCGGCCGCTGCGCCCACTACCTTGCAAGGCATTAGGGTCAATATCATTTTCACGCGCTAACTTTCGTACCGATGGCGGAATAGGTGCATGAACTTCACTATGTGTTGCAAGCGCCGTCTCGACTACTACTGACGTGTCGATGATAGCAATGAGTTCTTCGCTACCCACTTTTGCGCCATTACCTTTGATGATTTTAGTAAGCACACCGCTTTTTCCAGCAGGCAATTCCAGCACCACTTTGTCGGTTTCGACATCGATTAAGTTTTCGCCTTCACTGACCGCGTCGCCTACTTTTTTATGCCAAGTGAGTAAAGTTGCTTCAGTGACAGATTCAGAAAGTTGTGGGACTTTAACTTCAATGGTGCTCATGGTGTGCTGCTCCCGGATTAGGTTTGTTGTCGAGGTTGTCGCGGAAAGCCGCCTCTACTACGGCTTTCTGTTGTTCTTGGTGAACTTGCAAATAGCCCGCTGCGGGTGCTGCGGAAGTTGGACGTAAGGCATAATCGAGGCGCATACCCTTGCGCAAATGGCGCAGCAAATAATGTTGAATCCGATGCCATGCGCCTTGGTTGCCTGGCTCTTCCTGACACCACACCACTTCACTGGCATTGGGATACTCGGCAATTTGAGCCACGAAATCATCATGCGGAAACGGATACAATTGTTCGAGGCGAATAATCGCCATATCGCTAATGCCCTTAGTACGACGTGCGTTCAACAAGTCGTAATACACCTTACCACTACACGCGATGATGCGTTTTACTTTGCTTGCATCGAGCGTATCCACTTCCGCAATCACGGGTTGAAAACCGCCATCGGTAAAATCGGCGAGTGGCGAAGCGGCATCTTTGCTGCGCAACAAACTCTTAGGCGTAAACACAATCAGCGGCTTGCGCATCGGTCGCAACATTTGCCGACGCAACAAGTGGAACATCTGCGCGGCATTGGATGGAATACACACTTGAATGTTGTAGTCCGCGCACAATTGCAAATAGCGTTCGATGCGCCCCGATGAATGCTCCGCACCTTGGCCTTCGTAGCCATGGGGCAACAACATCACCAGCCCGCACAGCCTGCCCCACTTCACTTCACCCGACGCGATAAATTGATCGATGACCACTTGAGCGCCGTTGGCAAAATCGCCGAACTGCGCTTCCCATAACACCATCGTGTCTGGCTCGGCAGTGGCATAACCGTATTCAAAGCCCAACACTGCTTCTTCAGAAAGCAGCGAGTCGATCACCACAAAATCTTTTTGGTCGCTCGCCAAATGTTGCAGCGGCGTGTAAGCCCCTTCGTACCACACACGACGGTTCTGATCGTGCCACGTGGCATGGCGATGAAAGAACGTGCCGCGTTGACAATCCTGCCCCGACAAGCGCACGGGATAACCTTCTGTGAGCAACGTAGCGTAAGCAAGATTTTCTGCCATACCCCAATCCAGCGGCAACTCACCTCGCGCCATTGCCCCACGATCTTCGACGATTTTTTGCACGCGTGATTGCAGCGTGAAACCTTCTGGCACAGTGGTGAGTGGAATTGCCAGTTGTTGGATGCGCGCTAACGGCACGCTGGTATTTACGGGCTCATTCCATTCCGAGTCGCGCTTGTAGGGCTTCCAATCAGACGTAACTTTATTGTCCTTTTTCAGTACCGGACGAATTGAGTTGCGTCCTTCATCCATCGCCTTACGATACTCACTTACCATCGCTTCAGCTTCACCAGCGGCTATCACACCTTGCTCTGCCAAACGTTGCGCATACACCGCGCGCGTACCGGGATGCTTGCGTATATAGCTATACATAAACGGTTGAGTAACCAATGGCTCGTCCTGCTCGTTATGTCCCAGCTTGCGGAAACACACCATATCGATAACCACATCTTTATGGAATTTCATGCGGTAATCCAGCGCGATTTCGGTGAGGAATAACACCGCCTCCGGGTCATCCGCATTCACATGGAAAATTGGCGCGTCGATCATCTTCGCCACATCGCTGCAATATTGGCTGGAGCGCGTATCGCGCATGTCAGACGCAGTGAAACCAATCTGATTGTTGATTACGATATGCACTGTGCCGCCCGTGCGATAACCCCGCGTTTGTGACATGCTCAGGGTTTCCATCACCACCCCTTGCCCCGCAAACGCAGCGTCTCCGTGTAACAAAATCGGCACGACTTTCACACCCGACAAATCTTTGTGACGATGTTGACGCGCGCGCACCGAACCTTCCACCACGGGATTCACAATTTCCAAATGGGACGGATTGAACGCCAGTGCGACATGCAAATCACCTCCTGCGGTTGCAATGTCTGCCGAGAAGCCTTGATGATATTTCACATCACCCGATGTCAGATGTTCGGCATGTATGCCTTCAAATTCAGCGAACAACATGCTCGGCTGTTTACCCAAAATGTTCACCAATACATTCAGCCGTCCGCGATGCGCCATACCGATGACGGCTTCTTCTACACCCTTTTCACCACAGCGTTGCAGCAGGTGATCGAGCAATGGAATCAACGTTTCGCCGCCTTCTAATGAGAAGCGCTTTTGCCCGACATATTTAGTGTGCAAATAACGCTCCAAGGTTTCAGCAGCGGTGAGGCACTCTAAAATTCGGCGGCGTTTTGCGGTGTCGAATCCCGCCAATCCGCGCACACTTTCCAAGCGATTTTGTATCCAGCGTTTTTGCGCCACATCGCTCATATACATATATTCCGCACCGATGCTGCCGCAATAAGTTTGGCGCAACAGCTTAAGAATTTCACGCAAAGTCATGCGCGCGCCACCCACCAAGGAACCCGTGTCAAAGGTCGAATCCATGTCCGCTTCGCTCAAGCCGTAATGACTGGGATCCAACTCAGGGACCACCTGTTTTGCATGGCGATTCAAGGGATCAAGATTGGCAACACGCACGCCGAGGAAGCGATGCGCATTGATCAACTGCAACACTTTAACTTGTTTACGCTCATAATCCGCGTCTGGAGCAACTAGGTGCGCGGCCGATGTTTGTGGCAATGCCGCGAACGCCCGTTGAATTGGACTATGTGGCACATCAGTCGTGCTGCCGGGGACACCTTGCAGGGTATCGAAATAACTACGCCACTCAATCGAAACCGCACCGGGATTGAGCAGGTATTGTTCGTACAGATCTTCGATGAACGGGGCATTCACGCCAAACAGCGAGGAGTTGACCCGCATCATTTGCATAAAGCTAGCAGATTGGTTCACCTTTTCTCCATCGGCGTAAAGTCACGACGTACTGAGCCGCGATATAACTGGCGTGGGCGACCGATTTTATGATCGTCCGCATCCATCATTTCACTCCACTGGGAAATCCAGCCGATGGTGCGCCCCACTGCAAAAATCACCGTGAACATGTTTGTCGGAATACCCAAAGCGCGTAGCACGATACCGGAATAAAAATCTACGTTGGGATACAACTTGCGCTCGATAAAATAAGGATCATTCAAGGCAATTTTCTCCAACTCCATCGCCAGCTTGAACAACCTGTCATTCTCCAATCCCAACTCTTGCAACACGTCATAACAGGTATCGCGCATCACCGAGGCGCGCGGATCCATATTCTTATAAACGCGATGCCCAAAACCCATCAGCCGGTATTTTTTATCTTTCACGCCTTGCACATACTCAGCTACGCGGGAAACATCTCCAATCTCTTCCAGCATTTTCAACGCGGCTTCGTTCGCACCGCCATGCGCAGGCCCCCACAATGCAGCGATACCCGATGCGATACAAGCAAATGGATTTGCGCCGCTCGAGCCAGCCAAACGCACAGTAGAGGTAGAAGCATTCTGCTCATGATCGGCGTGTAAAATGAAGATACGCTCTAACGCTCGGACTAATTTAGGATTCTGAACAAATTCTTCAGCCGGGTGGGCAAACATCATGTAAATGAAATTTTCCACATAATTGTATTTGTTCTTCGGGTACATGAACGGATAGCCGTTGTGATACTTGTATGCCATTGCGGCAATGGTCGGCACCTTACCCAGCAATCGCATCGCCGCCAAATCACGGTGTTCAGGATTATTGATATCCAGTGAGTCGTGATAAAACGCTGATAACGCGCCCACCACGCCAACCATTACTGCCATCGGATGGGCATCACGCCGAAAGCCATTAAAGAACTTGGCCATTTGGTCATGCACCATGGTGTGCGATGTCACCTTGCGGACAAACTCGGCTTTCTGCTCCTTGTTCGGCAACTGACCTTCCATGAGCAGATAACACACCTCCAAGAAATCTGAATTTTCTGCCAATTGCTCTATCGGGTAGCCACGGTAATACAATAATCCTGCATCACCATCGATAAAGGTGATCTCTGAAGTGCAACTCGCAGTCGAAAAAAAAGCAGGGTCGTAAGTGAATACTCCCAATTTAGTTAAATTGTGAATATCAATTACATCGGGACCAAGCGTACCGGACAGTATTGGAAACTCTATGCTCCGACCATCATCCAAAGTCAGTGTTGCAACTCGCTTATTTTCCATCGTCTCCCCCATCCCTTTCAGTGGCGGCTTACGCCGATTTGATTTTTTCTAACAGTGCCCGTTGAGCGTCCTGTGTTGCTTCCTGCCTACCCGCAATCATATCCCAGAGCGGATTGTCGGGCATGTCTAACAACTCCTCAAAAACCAATAATTCAGCTTCATTAAGTTGCATGTAAAACGCATCAATAAAGCGTCCTAATACAATATCCAATTCCAAAAGTCCGCGTCGGCTGCGCCAGCGCACTCGCTCTAAACCTTTATTCACATGCCTCCCGTAGGAGCTGACCAAGCCCGCGATTTATTAAGAACATTTTTTCTACTAAGCATGACCTGCATCCACACCGCATTCCAAAACGGATAGTCGCCAATTTTATTAACCAAACCTGCCCTCAATGGATTCGCTACCACATTAGGAGCGAGCCATGCTCGCGATTTATTGGATGTCGCGGGCATGACCCGCTCCTACACCGTCCTTTTAACCATCATGTCCTTAATATGCCCTATCGCCTCCGTCGGGTTCAGTTCTTTAGGACACACATCCACACAATTCATAATGGTGTGGCAACGGAACAACCGATACGGGTCTTCCAAATCATCCAGTCGCTCGGCAGTGGCTTGATCGCGGGTGTCCGCAATAAAGCGGTACGCCTGCAACAATCCCGCCGGGCCGACAAATTTATCGGGATTCCACCAGAACGAAGGACACGCCGTGGTGCAGCAACCGCACAATATGCACTCATACAAGCCGTTCAAGTGTTCGCGCTGTTCGGGCGATTGCAAACGTTCGGTCTCCGGTGGCGGATCGTTGTTAATCAAGTACGGCTTGATCGAATGATATTGCTTAAAGAACTGCGTCATATCCACGATCAAATCGCGTATCACGGGCAAGCCTGGTAGAGGGCGCAACTCAACAGGTTGTTTCAAAGTCGACAATGGTGTGATGCAAGCCAGCCCGTTACGTCCGTTGATGTTCATTGCATCTGATCCACACACGCCTTCACGGCACGACTTGCGCAAGCTCAAGCTGTCGTCTTGCTCTTTGATAAGTAGCAACGCATCGAGCAACATCATATTGCCCGCCTCAATGTCCAGATCGTAATCCTGCATATAGGGTGCAGTGTCGGCATCGGGGTTGTAGCGATAGACTTTGAATTTCATGTGGCTGTCCTTCTAATAGACACGAGGCTTGAGCGGAAACGATTCCACAGTCAGCGGTTTCAGCCGCACGGGTTTGTAATCGAGCCGATGCCCTTCGCTAAAATATAACGAATGCTTGAGCCAATTTGTATCGTCACGATTTTGAAAATCATCACGCGCATGTGCCCCGCGACTTTCTTTGCGCGCCTCGGCAGCCACCATGGTGGCTTGTGCTACCTCAATCAAATTATCCAACTCCAGTGCTTCGATACGCGCGGTGTTAAACACTTTGCTCTTATCCTGAATTTCAGTTTGAGCGACACGCTCGGCGACTTGCATGATTTGTTTTACCCCTTCGGCAAGCAGGTCGGGAAAGCGGAATACGCCGCAATGTTTTTGCATGGTGCGGCGCATCGCCTCACCAACCTCAGAAACACGTTCGCCATTTTTTTGATTTTCCAACCGCGCCAAACGCGCCAAGGGTCGCTCGGCGGCATCTGCTGGCAAAGGCTTTAGGTGCGGATTGTTCTTCAGATCTTCAATAATTTGCCTGCCTGCTTCACGGCCAAACACAATCAAATCCAGCAATGAGTTGCAACCCAAACGATTCGCGCCATGCACCGACACACAAGCACATTCACCCACAGCATATAAGCCATGCACCACTTCATCAGGTCCAGTTTTGTAGGGTGCAACCACCTGCCCGTGAAAATTAGTCGGAATACCCCCCATCATGTAATGCGCGGTCGGCACGACGGGAATCGGTGCTTTGGCGGGATCAATATGCGCAAATTTCAGCGCGATTTCACGGATACCAGGCAAACGTTGCTTGATGACATCTTCACCGAGATGATCCAGTTTGAGCATCACATGATCGCCATGTTTACCACAGCCGCGACCTTCGTTAATTTCTATTGTCATGGCACGCGACACCACGTCACGACTAGCTAAGTCTTTAGCGTTCGGCGCATACTTGGGCATGAAACGCTCGCCATCTTTATTGACCAGATAGCCACCTTCACCGCGTACACCCTCGGTTATCAACACGCCTGCACCATATACCCCGGTCGGATGGAACTGGAAAAATTCCATGTCCTCCAGCGGAATACCCGCACGTGCCGCCATGCCCAAGCCATCACCGGTATTGATGAAGGCATTGGTGCTGGAATGAAAGATACGCCCCGCCCCGCCCGTGGCAAACAACGTGGCGCGCGCCTGAAACATCATCACCTCACCCGTTTCGATTTCCATCGCGGTTACGCCGAGCACATCGCCGTCTTCGTCACGAATCAGATCGAGTGCCATCCACTCCACAAAAAAATGCGTGTTGGCTTTGACGTTTTGTTGGTACAGCGTATGTAGCAAAGCATGTCCAGTGCGGTCGGCAGCAGCACATGCGCGCTGCACGGGATTCTTGCCGTAGTCCTGCATGTGTCCGCCGAAGGGACGCTGGTAAATTTTTCCGCTGTCCAAGCGATCAAACGGCATACCGAAATGTTCCAACTCATACACCACTTCGGGTGCGGCGCGGCACATGAACTCGATGGCATCCTGATCACCCAAATAATCCGACCCTTTCACTGTGTCGTACATATGCCAGTGCCAGTTATCCTCGTTGACATTACCTAATGACGCGGCGATGCCACCTTGCGCCGCAACGGTATGTGAACGAGTGGGGAAAACTTTTGACAGTACCGCCACTTTCAAACCCGCTTGCGCCAATTGCAAGGCCGCACGCATCCCCGCACCGCCAGCACCAACCACCACGACATCGAAAGTTCGTTTTGCTACCGCCATTACATTCCCCACAAAATTTGCACCGACCAGATCGTATAAAGCACTAACGCCAGAATCACCAGCACATGGATCACCAAACGCACCCCCGGCGGCTTGACATAATCCATCACGATGTCGCGCACACCTATCCATGCGTGATAGAACACGCTCAACAAAAATAACAGCGTAAAGGTACGCACCAGCAGCCCGGAAAATAGTGCTGTCCAAACGTCATAATTGAGGCTAGGCTGCAACAGCAGATAGCCGACTAAAGCGACGCTATAGAAAGCCATGACCACGGCTGTGACACGCTGAATTAGCCAATCACGCAATCCGTAATGCGCACCAACGACAACGCGACTTACCATATCATCACCCCGAAAAATATCGTCAGCGACAAGCTTACTAGCAACACCACCTTGCTGCTATTACGGGCTTGCGCAAGACTACCCAGCCAATGAAAATCAATCGCCAAATAACGCAATCCCGCACAAAAGTGATGCAAGAATGCCCACGTCACCCCGATCAAAAACAATTTGCTAAGGGGGTGGTGAAACATCCAGGACAAAAAGGTAAAAGTTTCAATCGAGCGCAGACTATATTGCAACGTCCACAACAAAAATGGCAAAGCGAGGAATAACAGCAAACCAGCAACGCGATGCAGTATCGAAATAATGCCGGGCAGTGGTAATTTAATGAGATGAAGTGCGAGGTGTTTAGGACGATTTTTATTCACTTTATTATCCGACCAATTAATTCTGACACAGGCGTAATCGTACACCTTTTATCCAACATTAAAATGAAGAAATGATTATGATATGTCCGTCATTTCATCTCAAGGAGAGCACTATGAAAGCACCAATCCGCATCACCATTACAGGAGCAGCGGGGCAAATCGGTTACGCCGCCCTGTTTCGCATTGCCAATGGTGACATGCTGGGACGCGAGCAACCGATAATTTTGCAATTGCTGGATTTACCACAAGCGCAACAGATGTTGCTTGGGGTGAAGATGGAACTGGAAGATTGTGCTTTTCCCCTGCTGCAACAAATCATCATTACGGATGATCCCAAAGTCGCATTTAGAGACACCGAAATTGCTCTACTGATAGGCGCACGTCCACGCGGCCCCGGTATGGAGCGCAAAGATTTGATCGAGGCCAACGGTGCAATTTTTTCCGCACAAGGCAAATTGCTCAATGAATATGCTGCGCGTCACGTCAAAGTATTGGTGGTAGGCAATCCGGCCAATACCAATGCACTCATCGCGATGAAAAATGCACCCGACCTAGACCCGCGCAACTTCACGGCGATGATGCGCCTCGACCATAATCGAGCCATCGCTCAAGTCGCTATCAAATTATTCCAACCGATACGCGATATAAAAAAGATGATCATCTGGGGCAACCACTCCGGCACACAATATCCCGATCTCGACCATGCAGAGATTCGCGGTCGTCTGGTGCGCGACATCTTGCCCGATCAAGATTGGGTAGAACGCGAATTTATCCCCACCGTGCAAAAGCGTGGCGCGGCTGTTATCCAAGCACGGGGACTATCCAGTGCGGCCAGTGCGGCAAATTCAGCCGTATCACATATCCATGATTGGATGCTTAGCTCACATCACAATGATTGGGTGACCATGAGCGTGCCGTCCGATGGAAGTTATGGCATACCTGAAGGGGTGCTGTACGGATTCCCTGTCACCTGCAAACACGGTCACTACAGCATCGTAAAAAATCTGCCTATAAGTGAACTGGGGCGTAAACATATGGAAGAAAGTTATCGCGAACTAGCCGAGGAACGCGATCATGTAAAACATTTACTTGGTTGAATCAAAACTTCAAATTTGACACACCAACAACGCACTTAGCTTAACAAAATGCTTTTGACATCCTGTTAAAAAATTTGAAAGTCTATGAAGAATGTCGGAGAGTTTACATTTACGATACAAAGATTTTTACCGCATTCATTATGTTATGTCTAAAAATTAAGCAGGCTACCCGCCAAGAACGTCCGTCAGTAACTTGTCAGCGGTCTGAGCGATTAGGAGTACGTCTAAAGTTCCCATACACTCTTCGACCATATCAATCCCGGCAAGCACAACAGGTCGCTCGCTTTCTAATATTTCCCACACATCGGTATCATCGCCCCGAAACCTAACCACAGCTAAGGCTTCTATCGCCTGATCCAACGTCTCAACGGCAAAGGGAATCTTTGTCTGCTTCTGCTCAAGCGCAGAGCGAATGACGGCAATTGCGGAAGCTAATCGACTAAATGCAACCACACTAAACTGTCCCAGGCAGGCAGCTTGATAGGCAGAATGCATATCCATTCCGTAAATATCTTTCAATCCATTTGTAACCGGTATGCGCAGCGGAGTATTTTTTCTCATCAACATTCCTCTCAAAATATAGTTATTACCAGAAAATATTTATTTTCTTAAACATCACAAATCAATTTGAACCTCTATCTCAAGATACTCAGCCAACAGCCCTTGAAACGCTAATAATGGTATGGGCTTACTAAACAAATAGCCTTGGAATGCATGACAACCACTCATCTCCAAAAATTCCAGTTGAGATTGCGTCTCTACGCCCTCAGCAATGACGTTCAGACCCAGTGCAGCTGTCATGGCAATAATGGTTTGCACAATGACCGCATCATTATTGTCACTATTTATGTCACGCACGAATGACTGATCAATCTTAATTTGATCAAGTGGCAATCTCTTCAAATACTGTAATGAAGAATAGCCCGTTCCAAAATCATCCATCGAAAAACTGACACCCAGCAATTTGAGTTCACGCATTTTGTTGATCGTGTCCTCAACATTTTCTAACACGATACTTTCAGTCAATTCCAACTTCAGCTGAGATGCTCTCGCGCCACTTTCCACCAGTGTCCGTTGCACTAGTGCTACAAAATCTGCCTGTCGGAATTGTTTGGCACTTACATTAACCGCCAAAGTGAGCGTGCGTGTCTGCGCATCGTCTTGCCATATTTTGAGCTGCATACAAGCAGTTTGTAATACCCACAAACCGATAGGGATAATTAGCCCCGTTTCTTCAGCTAGGGGTATGAATTGCATAGGCGAAACCAGACCGCGCTCAGGGTGTTCCCAACGCAACAATACTTCCGCACCTAGTGGTCTGCGTTGATTGTCCACTTGAATTTGATAATACAAACGGAATTGCTGTTTTTCTAGTGCATAGCGCAACGCGGCTTGCAATTCTGCACGGGTATCCAGTACCGCTTGCATCTTCGGATCAAAGAATCGGAAAGTATTGCGCCCTGCAGATTTCGCCTGATACATGGCCACATCGGCATGCTTGAACAAATCATCCACGCTCTCGGTATATCCGAGTAGCAAGCAAACACCCATACTCGACGATACTTGGCATTCAAAATCATCTAACAGATAATTTTGGCCTAACTGAGCGCGAATTTTTTCTACCACAATCTCAGATTGAGCCGCAGCTTCGCTCAAGTTTCCACTCAAACCTTCTAACAAAATGACGAATTCATCCCCCCCTAATCGGGCAACACTATCGCTTTTGCGTACACATGCCAGTAAACGCTCCGCTACCTCTACCAACAACTTGTCACCGACACCATGACCTTGCGTGTCATTAATTGTTTTGAAGTGATCCAAGTCAATAAATATCAAAGCCCCGTAGTTACTGTTACGCAAACTAACCGCCATCGCATGTTGCAAGCGATCCATCAATAATCGACGATTCGGCAATTTTGTAAGCGCATCATAAAAAGCCAATTGATGAATTTTTTGCTCGGATTTTTTTCGATTACTGATATCTCGGCAAAATACAAAAAACTGCTGCAATTCTGGCAGGTACGTAGCAGAAATTTCCACGTCAAAATAGTGACCATTTTTATGTAAATGACGCGTTTCAAATTGGTCATGCCCCTGTTCAATAATTTTTGCTAGTCGAGTTTTAAATTCAATAGCTTCAACCCCTACCTCCTCCAATTGGAGGATGTTCATTCCGACCAACTCATTTAACTCGTAACCGGACATTTTTTCGTAGGCGGCATTGACTTCTACTATGCGCCCTTGTTTATCAAGCAGAAGAAAACCGTCATTTGCAGAATCAATCACCAGCTTATGCAACTTCAATACTTGTTCTGCCTTTTTTCTTTCGGTAATATCACGAATCGTAGCTTGAAGTATCCCTTTACCATGCAGCTCCATAGCATTCAAGAGCACATCTGCAGAAAAAATCTCACCCGTATCTACACGCTGGAACAAACATTCAAAACGGTGACTGCCGGTGACTTTTGCTTGAGCAAGATAATCATCCGCATATATTGCAGAATCCACATCACTGAATTGTTTTGAAGGAGATAAATCGACTAAATTTTTCTCATATAACTGCTCGCGAGATGAACAACCAAAGAGATTCAAGCTCGCCTTATTGCAATCAAATATTCCATGCTCATTAAGCAATAACACGGCATCACTCGTTGAATCATAAAATGTTCGAAGTTTAGTCTCCGATTCATACAAATCATTGGCGCGATTGGTAGCCTGAATCTGCATGCGAATTGTCTCGGTGGTATTTCGATAAATTCGGCGCATGCTAATTATCATGAAGCCAATGAAAACGGCCACCGCTACCGCCATAACCGTGGTGAATTGACCATTTTCACCGAACACTCTAACCATAAAAGGCAATAATGCGGCAACCACAAAAGGAATTGCACAACCAATGTCCACTGAATAGGCAATGGTCCCGCCGGCTGCAAAGCCGGTAAGAATGAACACCAGAAACATTTGATTGAGAACATCACCGGACGTAAAAAAAATAATTCCGGAAAGTCCCCATATTGATGCGGCTACAAACGCGCCCAATCTAAAAAACTGTAACCAAAGAGCAGCCTTCGTAATTGGCAAGGAGCGTGAATACGCCAGTGCCAGTATTGATCTTAGAACGTTGATGAATATAACCAAAGAAAACCAGGTAATCACAACTTCGTGTTCAACAACACTCCACATAGATAACGCCAAAATGACCGCAAGAATTCCGCTGCTGACAAGGGTTATCGGAAAGCCAGTAAACAACTGTCTGACTTGCTCTGATTGAATCGTTGCGGTTTCATCTACCATATGAACTAAATACCAAAATAATCCAACGAGATGCACAAACGATAACGTTTATGCATCCTAAGATTAAAGTAAGCTTTGAAGAATACTTGAGACAGCTGAATTAGATGCTTGTCCAAGCTATGGCAGAATAGCCGTTCGAGTTGTTTCTAAATAGAGGAAAAGAGGGGGGAAAACTGGCTAGTTTAAGATATGGATGCGATCTATAAATATAAATCTAACTGCGTTGTCGTCTTGCTTCAAACAGACAAATCCCCGCACTCACCGACACGTTCAAGCTTTCCACGCTGCCCAGCATCGGGATGCGTATCAGTTCGTCGCAGGTCTCGCGCGTCAAGCGGCGTAAGCCCTCCCCTTCCGCACCCAATACCCAAGCCAAGCCACCGGTGTGCTTGAAGTTATTCAAATCTTTCTCGGCTTCACCCGCCGCACCGACCACCCAAATGTTATTTTCCTGTAACTCGCGCAAGGTGCGCGCGAGGTTGGTGACGGTGATGTAAGGAACGGTTTCCGCCGCACCGCACGCCACCTTCTCTACCGTTGCAGTGATACCCACTGCACGGTCTTTCGGCGCGATCACAGCATGCACACCAAACGCATCGGCACTACGCAAACACGCACCAAGATTATGCGGATCTTGCACACCATCTAACACCAAAAGCAACGGTGGTTCGCTGAGCGTTTCTAATACATCGGACAAATGTTGTACACGCTGCGCCGCATCAACACGTGCTGCTACACCTTGATGACGGGCATTACCTGCCATGCCATCCAAACGCGCCACTTCGATGGGGATAATGCGTACATCATTCGCTTCGGCAAGTTTGATAAGGTCACGCATACGCGGGTCTTGACGTTGCGCTTGCAAATATATTTCCAACACCCCATCCGGGTTCTGACGAATGCGTGCAGTGACGGCATGAAAGCCGTAAATGAGTCGCAGATCAGCCATGGTGTTTTTTCACTTTCTTGGCTTTGGCAGGTTTTTTTTCAGTTTGCTTTTCCGTTTTTTTTGCCGCCCTCGGCGAAGATTTTGCTGCGGGTTTTTCTGCCGACTTGTCGGCAACTGCGTCACCTTCATCCAACACAAAATCAATCTTGGTGCTTTCCATATCCACCTTCACTACGCGAACTTGTACGCGATCACCTAGACGATATTTTTGCCCGGTGCGTTCACCCAGCAACTGATGTTTGGCTGCATCAAACTGGAAATAATCTTTACCCAGTTCGGAAATATGCACCAAACCTTCCACATACAAATCATCCAATGACACGAACATGCCGAAGCTGGTAACAGACGAGACTGTCCCAGTAAATACACTGCCTAAATGGTCGCGCATGTAGAAGCACTTCAGCCACGCTTCTACATCGCGCGTGGCATCATCGGCACGACGTTCCGTCATCGAACAATGAATGCCCAACTCCGCCCACTTCTGCGCAGGTTTGTATTTCTTACCCTGCAACACGGCTTTGATGGCGCGATGTACCAGCAGATCGGGATAGCGGCGTATCGGCGAAGTGAAATGCGTATATGCATCGTAGCCCAAACCGAAGTGACCGATATTTTCCGGTTCGTATTTGGCCTGGCGCAAAGAACGCAACATCACAGTTTGCAACAGTCCCGCGTCTGGACGACCTTTGATGCGCTTGAGCAACTTGGAATAATCGGCCGCTTGCGGGTCGTCTTCACCCGTCAACTGCAAACCAAATTCCTTCATGAATTCGCGCAACGCGTCCAACTTCTCAGGTGTAGGCCCTTGGTGAATACGATACAAAACGGTATGTTCATGTTCATGTAAAAAATTCGCGGCGCATACGTTGGCGGCCAACATGCATTCTTCAATCAGTTTATGTGCATCGTTACGCACCACCGGAATAATGCGCTCGATCTTGCCTTGATCGGTGAAGATCATTTGCGTTTCAATCGTCTCAAAATCAATCGCACCGCGCTTCGCGCGCGCCTTCAATAAAGTTTGAAATAGCGTATAAAGATTTTGCAGATGCGGCAAAATTTTAGCGTTGCTTTTTGCCAACTCACCATCGGGTTCGGCGAGCATTTCCGCCACCTGCGTGTAAGTCAGCCGCGCTTGTGAAAACATCACAGAGGGATAAAAACGATATTTGCCAATCTCGCCACTGCTACTCACGTGCATGTCGCATACCATGCACAAGCGATCCACTTTAGGGTTCAATGAACACAGGCCATTGGACAACTCTTCCGGCAACATCGGAATCACACGGCGCGGAAAGTACACCGAGTTGCCGCGCAAAATAGCTTCCCTATCCAGCGCGTCACCCGTTTGCACGTAATGACTGACATCGGCAATGGCAACCACTAAACGATAACCACCTCTTTCTGGTTCGCAATACACCGCATCATCGAAATCACGCGCAGTCTCACCATCTATCGTGACCAGCGGCAAGTTGCGAATATCCTCACGACCCGCCCAATCTCCAGCCGCTACGGTAGGAGAAATTGCTTTGGCTTGGTGTTCGACATCATTCGGAAATTCATATGGTAGATCATGCTTGCGCAACGCAATCTCGATTTCCATCCCAGGATCAGCATAGTTGCCCAACACCTCAACAATGCGTCCAATAGGCTGCGCATGTTTGTTGGGGTGCTGCATAATTTCCAAAATCACCACCTGACCAATTTTCGCTTTGCCTGTTTCGCCCGGTGCAACCAAAATATCCTGGGTGATGCGGCGATTCTCGGCGACGACAAACTGGATGCCATGCTCTTCGTACAAGCGACCGACTACGCGGTTGTTACCATGCTGCAACACTTCGACAATTTTTGCCTCAGGCCGACCGCGCCTATCCACACCACTTTGGCGCACCAACACCACATCGCCATGCAACACCTGATGCATTTCTTTTTCGCTGAGGAACATGTCGGCACTGCCGTCTTCCGGTATCAAGAATCCGAAACCGTCGGGATGCCCTTGCACCTTGCCTTTAACCAAATCAAGCTTATCCATCACGCAAATCGCACGCTTGCGATTGCGCATGATCTGACCATCGCGCTCCATCGCTCTCAGCCGGCGTGAGAATAAATCTTCCTCTTCAGGCTCGATGCGCAACATGGCCAATAGCTCTTCATCAGCCATCGGTGCACCTTGCTCGGTAAGTATCTGCAAGATGAACTCACGACTCGGCAAAGGGCTTTCATACTGCTCACGTTCGCGCTCCAGAAATGGGTCTTGCAAACGTAAGTTCTTTTTATTTTTCATCGCTTCACGCCCCCTATCCAACTTTCCCCCGCAAACGGGAGAAAGGGCAATCGTGGAAAACATTCTTTCATTGACAATACATCCTTTAACAATTAAATTGCGCGCCTTCGTAAGACATGCCCAGATGGCGGAATTGGTAGACGCGCACGGTTCAGGTCCGTGTGCCGCAAGGTGTGGAGGTTCGAGTCCTCTTCTGGGCACCAAATAAAACAGCTCGCGCAAGCGAGCTTTTTTGTGCCCAGAACAAGCGAAGCAGCTGTGTGCTTCGCGCCAGGACTCGAAAAGCATCCGATGCGGCGGATGCTGGGGTCGCGCTTGCGTGACCAAGTTTCCTTTTGTTACCCTTCACTGGCATCACGGAAGTAAATTTTGGGCAATTTATTTTTCACTAATTACTCAAACGGATGCCGCATCACAATGGTCTCATCACGATCCGGCCCAGTGGAAATCATATCCACTGGAACGCCACACACTTTAGCGATGCGCTCTAAATAATTGCGCGCCGCTTGCGGTAGTTTGTCGTAGTGTTGAACGCCAAGTGTGCTTTCACTCCAGCCTGGCATTTCTTCATACACAACTTGGCAATCTGACAACGCATCCGCGCCAACCGGCAGGATGTCACTCACGCCGCCATTGATGCGATAACCCACGCCGATACGCACGATTTCCATGCCGTCCATGACATCCAACTTGGTGACGCACAAACCCGACACGCCGTTAATTTGAATTGAACGCTTGAGTGCAGCTGCATCGAACCAGCCGCAGCGACGCGCACGTCCGGTGGTAGAACCAAATTCGTGACCACGCTTCGCCAAGCCTTCACCAATCGGATCGCGTTTGTCCACGGCATCGTACAGCTCAGTGGGAAAATGGCCGGAGCCAACGCGAGTGGTGTAAGCCTTGGTAATGCCCAACACGTAATGCAACATCTGCGGGCCAACCCCTGCACCTGCGCAAGCCGCGCCAGATATACAGTTGCTGGAAGTGACATAAGGATATGTGCCGTGATCGATGTCCAACAACGCGCCTTGTGCTCCTTCGAACAACAAGCCTTTGCCTGCTTGATTCGCTTCGTACAAAGCGCGCGGCACATCCATCACCAATGGCTTGATACGTTCCGCCAACGCCAAGGTATCGTCCAGAGTTTTTTGGAAATCAACGGTTGTAGCGTTGAAGTAATTTTTCAACACAAAGTTGTGATAATCCAAGACTTCACCCAACTTCGCAGCAAAGCGTTCGCGGTAAAAAATATCTTGCAGACGTATCGCACGACGCGCCACTTTGTCTTCGTAAGCCGGGCCAATTCCGCGTCCGGTTGTGCCAATTTTGGCATCACCTTTCGCCAGTTCACGCGCTTTATCAATCGCCTCGTGATAAGGCAAAATTAATGGACAAGCTTCAGAGACTTTCAGGCGGTTATAAATATCGATGCCGGCGAGTTGTAGCTCGTCCATTTCTTTAAGCAAGGCTTGTGGCGACAGCACCACGCCATTGCCGATATAGCACATCACATGGTCGCGCAAAATGCCGGACGGGATCAGATGCAACACGGTTTTTTTACCGTTGATCACCAAGGTGTGTCCAGCGTTGTGACCGCCCTGAAAGCGCACCACGCCTTGCGCATGGTCGGTTAGCCAATCAACAATTTTGCCTTTACCTTCATCGCCCCATTGTGTGCCGATTACCACTACATTTTTTGCCATTACGATACTTTCAAAATTGAAATTAAAACGCGACGACTTGCCAAGCACCATCACGCAACACTAACTCACGATCACATTGCAACTCAGTACGATGCACTGCGTCACCTAACAAATCCACAATCACGACCTCACCCTTTGCACGTAATTTTGTTATCTCATTACTCAATGCAGGATCATCACAATGCGGCGCAAGCACACCTTTTTGTGTGATTTGCACTGGCAGCAATTGATACAGTTGGCGCAAGTCCATGCTGAATCCCGTTGCGGCACGAGCGCGTCCGAAGCTCTTACCAAGATCATCGTAACGACCACCTAAAGCAATCGCATCATGGCTACCTGCATGATACGCAGCGAACACCATACCGGTGTGATAGTGATAACCACGTAAATCCGCAAGGTCTATGCTCACGCTGGCAACTAGCGATTTAATTTGTTGAGTTGCCGCTTGTAAATCACTCAACGCAGTGCGTATCTCAGCGTAATCGGGCAGCACTTTACGCGCGCGCGCTAACACTTCGGCACAGTCACCATACAAGCTAGGCATGGCTAATAATGCGTTGCGTGTGCTTGCATCCAACGATACGGTGAGTGACTGTAAAACTGCGCTGTCTTTACTTTGCAGTGCGTTGAATAATTCGCCTTCGAGGTTTTTGGCTAGCTTGGCGTGGCTTACCAGTGCGCGAAATACAGCAACGTGACCCAAATCTAAATGCACGTTTTGTACACCGATCATAGCCAGTGACTGCAACATCAGCTGCTGAACTTCCACATCGCTTTCTATGCCAGCATGACCGTACAACTCCGCGCCAATTTGCAACAACTCACGTGTGCGTGTCAGCCCAACAGGCTGAGTATGCAGTACGCTACCGGCATAACACAGACGCGCTACACCTTGGCAATTCAACAAATGTGCATCAATGCGCGCCACTTGTGGGGTGATGTCGGCACGCAACGCCAAGGTGCGTCCACTGAGTTGATCGACCAATTTGAAGGTGCGCAAATCCATATCGTCACTGCCATCCAGCAACAATGATTCAGCATATTCCAACAGCGGTGGCGCAACCAATTGATAGCCAGACTTACGCATCAAATCGAGAATCTGCGCACGCATTGCTTCCACACGCCAGGCTTCTTCGGGCAGCATATCTTGTATATATTCAGGGAGCAGCCAGTTATTCATTTATTTGATCCAATACAAAATCAACAAGCCCGCCAACATCGCGGTAATGCCAATGAATCTTAGCTGTCCATCACCCAATGTCACCAGCTTGCGGAAAGTTTCGCGCCATAATTCGGGGAAAACAAACGGCAACAACCCTTCTATCACCAGCATCATTGCCAAGCCCAACAGCCAATAATGCAGCATTTGCTATTTGCCCGATTTGTTCGCCGATTTAAGGTACTTGAAGAATGCCGAACTCGGATCAAGTACCATTACATCGCTCTTGTTTTTGAAGCTTTGCTTGTAGGCTTCCAAGCTGCGATAAAAGGAATAAAATTCCGTATTTTTGCCAAATGCAGAGGCATAGGTTGCGGACGCTTTTGCATCGCCTTCACCTTTGGTTTTTTGCGCTTCACGATACGCTTCCGCCAAAATCACTTCACGTTGTTTGTCTGCGTCAGCTTTAATCTTTTCACCCTCAGCTGCACCCGAAGCACGCAATTCGTTGGCGACGCGCTTGCGTTCCGCATCCATACGGCGATACACCGACTCGCTAATCTCTATCGGAAAATCCACGCGCTTCAGCCGCACGTCCAACACTTGCACGCCTATCTTGCGCGCATCGGCATCAGTTTTTTCACGCAGCACAGTCATGATTTGTTCGCGCTCACCCGACACCACCTCATGGATGGTGCGCTTGCCGAACTCCTCACGCATGCTGGAATTCACCGTCTGCATCAAACGTGTTTTGGCGCGCACTTCATCACCGCCAACGCTGATGTAATACTGCTTCACATCGATGATTTTCCATTTCACGAACGAATCCACCATCACGTTTTTCTTTTCCGCAGTAATGAAACGCTCAGGTTCACCTGTGTCCAGTGTGAGAATACGTGAATCAAAAAAACGCACATTCTGCACCAATGGCATTTTGAAATTTAGACCCGGCTCAGTTTTGACACTGACAACTTTGCCGAACTCAAACACAATTGCATTCTGACGTTGATCCACCACGAACACGCTCATACTCAACAAAATCAGTACGGCGACCGCACCGATCAACACGTTGGTTATATTCTTATTCATTAGCGGGTTCCCCTGTCGCGGCTGAGTACCGAATCACGTGCGCGCTGCGCCGCATCATTATCGCTGGACTGTGTAGTAACAGGTGCAGTCACAGGTGTCGCCGTTGCGTCTGTTGGCGCAGCTGCGGCACGCGTGCTCTCCACCAATTTATCCAGTGGCAAATACAACAGGCTATTGCCATTTTTTTGATCGACCATGACCTTACTGATATTGCCCATCACCTGCTGCATCATGTCCAAATACATCCGCTCACGTGTCACGGCGGGTGCTTTTTCATATTCAACCAAAATCTGCTTGAAGCGACTCGCGTCACCTTCTGCATTGGCAATCACACTTTGCTTATAACCCTGTGACTCTTGTATCAAGCGTGCCGCTGCACCTCGCGCACGTGGCACTACATCGTTCGCATAAGATTGTCCTTCGTTCTTCTGCCGCTCACGGTCTTGACCCGCTTTCACCGCGTCATCGAATGCTGCTTGCACTTGCTCAGGCGGTTGCGCGTTTTGCATGGTCAACTTGCTGATCAAGATGCCAGACTTGTAACGATCCAAAATTTCCTGGATCAGCTTAGTTGCAGCCGCCGCGACCTGTTCGCGTCCCTCATACAACACATAATCCATTTTGCTTTTGCCGACCACTTCACGAATCGCCGTTTCCGCCGCCTGGCGCACGTTTTCGTCGGGCATACGGTTGTTGAATAGATACGAACCAGGGTCACTCAAGTAATACTGAACCGCAAATTGAATATCGATAATGTTTTCGTCATCGGTCAACATCAAGGCTTCTTTAATCACCTTATTTTTGACATTGTCTCGATAGCCCACTTCGACTGTACGAACTTGACTCAAGTTAACGATTTCAACGGTTTCAATCGGGAACGGTAAATGCCAACGAGGGCCAGCCTCAGTCGTCTCCACTTGTTTACCAAAACGCAACACCACGCCGCGCTGACTTGCATCCACAATATAAAAACCACTGCCGATCCAGATCAACGCAACAATGCCTGCAATCAACCCCAGACCACCACCGAAGTTCTTCATTGGCGTGCCGCCAGGCGTATTACCACCCGTACCTTTACCGCCAAAAAGTGCTGCCACTTTTTGATTGATCTTACGCAACAATTCTTCCAAATCAGGCGGGCCACCATTATTGCCTTTACCCCATTGTGGATCATTCAATCCCATTACCTACTCCTCATTTTGCAACTGCTCAATTTGTTCTTGGCGCGCCACTTTGGCTTCCGCCAAGGTCAACTGCAATCCTTCAAGTCCGGCACCACTTTTGGCACTCAGAAAAACGCGGGCAATTCTACCATAGTCATCACGTTGCACGCTGGGCGGCTCATCCTGCAAATCAATTTTATTGAACACCAACACTTGCGGAATATCAGCCGCACCAATCTCTGCCAATACTTTATTCACTTCGGCAATTTGGTCATCTCGAATGGGATTGTTGGCATCCACCACATGCAACAGCAAATCCGCCTGCATAGTTTCTTCCAGAGTGCTGCGGAAAGCTGCCACCAAACCATGCGGTAAATGGCGAATAAATCCAACTGTGTCCGACACCACAATTTCGCCCACCCCTTCGCTAAACATGCGACGCGACGTGGTATCCAGAGTGGCGAATAATTGATTGGCCACATACACATTAGCTTTGGTCAGCTTGTTAAACAGCGTAGATTTACCCGCATTGGTGTAACCCACGATGGACACCGACAACACATCGGAACGATTGCGCGAACGGCGCATCACTTTGCGTTGATGCTTGAACTTTTCCAGCCGTTCTTTCAGCAAATGCACGCGCCTGTCCAACTTACGCCTATCCAACTCCAACTGCGTTTCACCCGGCCCACGCGCACCCACCGCAAATTTTTGCTGCCCCATATCCACGCCCTGCCCGATCAATCGGGTAGATAGATACTTGAGCTGCGCCAACTCCACTTGAACTTTACCTTCATGGCTTTGCGCACGCTGCGCAAAAATATCCAAGATCAGCATGGTGCGATCAATGACACGCGTATTCAACTTCGCAGTGAGATTGCGCATTTGCGCGGGAGATAAATCGTGATTGAAGATAACGAGAGGGGCTTCTAATTGCTCAACAATCGCAGCAATTTCTTGTACTTTTCCGCTACCCGCAAACAAGGCCGCATCGGGACGCTGACGCTTGGTCTCGATGATTGCCAAGGTTCGCACGCCAGCGGTTTCTGCCAGTAAACGTAACTCCTGCAGACTCTCGTGATGATCGTTTTTACCGAAATCAATGCTGACTAGAATTGCGGCATTTTCATCCGCAGACGGCTGCATTATTCCGCAGCATCGCTAGGCATCGTTACCGCACGTGCTGGCACAATGGTCGAAATTGCGTGCTTATAAACCATCTGCGTCACCGTGTTTTTGAGTAGCACCACATACTGGTCAAACGACTCGATTTGACCTTGTAGCTTAATGCCATTCACCAAGTAAATTGCCACCTGCACATGCTCTTTACGCAAGGTATTCAAAAATGGGTCTTGCAACTGCTGTCCTTTATCGCTCATGTTATTGCTCTTATTAGTTAGGAACGGGTTAACACTTTACTGGATAAAGCGGAAACTGTGAATAGAATATGATGATCCAGGCCTGCTAGAGGTGGCTCCACATTTTCGGACAGCCCTATAAGTGATAGCCTTGCCCAAGCCGTGGATGACACGGCAAACACAGGAGCAAGCGCATGAGAAGGACGAGAAGGAATCACGCAGCGGGATTCAAAGCCAAAGTGGCCATCGCGGCAATCAGAGGCGATAAGACTTTGACCGAATTGGCGGAGCAGCACGATATTCACCCCAACCAGATCTCGGAGTGGAAGCAGCAATTGCTGGAATCCGCCGCCGATGTGTTTGGCGGGTCACAAAGAGCCAATGCAGCAGAACCTGATCTCAAGGTGCTCCACGCCAAGATCGGACAGATCACACTGGGGAATGATTTTTTACTTGTGACCTTTGGGTAGAAGGCACGCTCACCAAGCCTGTCCTGAGCCTGTCGAAGGGGCGAGATGGCTGCAACAAAGTCACGCAATCCACTACGGGATAAATCCCGTGTGGAATTGTCAGGGCCCAAAGCGATGATAGACCGCACCGATAAACTCCCCCGTCGCCAAGTTTTTTGTCGTTCAAATTTTGAGATACCACGGCCACCAACAAGTCCAATACAAATTTCTCAGCCCCCATTCCACATCAACTCTCCCTGCGAGAATTTTTTGGCTTGATGCGGGAAATACGCCGATGGCGAGCATCACCACATTACCCACTGTCAAGTAGATTATTAAAAAACACGCTACCGAGAAGTAAGAAGACTCTTCAACACTTTCAATCCAAAATCCCCATTCGATCAGGCATATGAAAAATGCGATCCAAACCGCGAGTTTGGAATTTAATTGCGCAGATTTTTCGGATGAATGTTCCATTAAAGCGATTGGGCGGTGCAAAGAATAATCCAGCACCGCCCAACTATTTTCCCTGTTGTTTAGATTGAATCCGTCACCAATGTCGTGCTGTCACTTCTGTACCAAGTTCTGATTTTTACCTTGGCAGCAGGCGTGATGTTCAACAATTCTGTGTGTGCTGACTTGGGTACATTCAAGCGGATGGTGTTTCCCGTAACGGACGCAAAAGCACCAGCCAAATAATTATTTTGCTTCCAAACGTTCACCTGTGTACTGATCAATGGATTACCTATGCTCAATAGCGATCCCACAGTTTGCGTGCTGTTGAATTTATACGAACTTAACGACAAGCTGTAATCTGCAAGGCTGTCGTTGTTGATGTCAAAATCCACTGCCCATTCGTATTCGCGTTGGTTAAGGGGAACGTTGGTCTGATTAAACGTGAACGTAGCGGGCAAATTTCTTAACGTGACATCAAACACGATGTCCGTGGCATTGATCGCCACAACCGCCCCCGTAATATCGGCAAAATCTACCGCTACGTTATTGGCTGGCGCAGTGAATACACCGTTAGCAGGAATTGCGCTAAAGGTTTGTGAGGGTTGACCCGTGACCATAAAGCCGCCAGGCACGGTGTAAACCTGATTGGTAATCAAATCGGTTACTGTCAGCGCACCTGTGGTTGCGCCCACTGGAACAACTACCGCCAACTGGGTCAGCGTTCTCCCGTTTGGTGTTGCGGTTGCGCCATTGAAGCTGACACGATAAGCATCACCAGAAGTGATCCCCAACGATCCTTGCCGGAAATTCGTACCCATAATTGTCACGGATGTACCGATCCCTGAGCCAAAAGGCGAAACGCCTGTAATGCCGGGATTGCTAGCCGCAGGTGTGGCTGCGTAACTAAAATTGACACTAGCTGGAGTCGTGTAGCCTTGACCGATGCCCAAATCAATCATCATGCTGACTTGTCCCGTTACACCAGAAAAAGTACAGTCCGTTACATTTAATGTACCCATGAAACCGATGGACGCGTTGACTGCCGCATGGACAGCGGAATCGCTGCAAAACAAGGCTTGCGTGGCGGGGAGTGCCACGTTGGGAACGGCAACCCCATTTTGCGTAACACCACTGAAGGTGCGCGTCGTAGTCATCGTGTAATTACCCGTCGCACCCACACCTGTCAGCGGTACGTTGTAAAGTCCGCTTGGTGTACCCGCACCGCCACTGTCGCCGCCTCCGCCCCCGCCGCAGCCCACCAGTGCCAACGATGCCATAACCAGCACTCCAAAGCCCGCCTTGCATATCGGGTGTATTGCGTTACTCAATTTCATACGCCTCTCCTCAAATTAAAATTGCTGCCAATTCAGCAAGGCGGCATACTAATCACACCAAAACAAAAAATAAGGTTCACAAGCTTGTCTAAATTTTGGCAAGCGCATCCTGAGTTACAAGCGTGTTACTTTTAATCGGCGAAATAACGACACCACACCATGACCACTTACCTGCTCAACACCCCTATCCTCACCAGCTATGGCGAATGGAATTTCACCGGTCCGCTCACCGTAGAACAAGCGCAGGCACACTTGAAAAATGGCTTTCAATCCGCCATTGGACACGAAGCCAGCGCGCAATTTTTAAGTCAATTATTGGGTACAGAAGTACCGATGAACCGCATTGCCGTTACCATGCAAGCGGGTGACACCGCACTGGTGTTGCGCATCAAATCTCGCCTGCCTGAAGGCAAGCTGCTCTCACGCGAAGAAATCGCCGACATCCCGTTTGAACTGGGTTGGCTGGAACGTATCAAGTAAAAATGCTCAGGGAAATTGCAAATGAAAATTCATGTCGTTCTTGTATCAGCACAAACGCTACCTAATCTGATTCCTATTCTGATGGAGCAGCCCAACAAGGTATATTTGCTCGCATCACAAACCATGATGAAAAGCGGAAATGCAAAGCATTTGGCAGACATCCTAGAACATACAAATCAAAGCAATCAGACGCACACAGAAATCGAAATATGCGAAGGAATGCCAGACCACCGCATGAGCGACATTCAGAATTATGTGATGGAATCTGCTGACAAAATTCGCAAAGCCCACCTTGATGCCGATATTACGATCAATGCAACCGGCGGAAACAAGCTCATGTCGATGGGCTTGGTTGAAGCGTGGCGAAAAACAGCAACAAAGATTATTTACGTTGACACACAACACCGTCGCATTGAGATATTACCAGATGCCGACGGCAAGGTTGCTCCGCCCATCCTGATGCAAAACCATCTAGATGTCCCGCTTTACCTCCTCGTCCAAAAATTCAAATATGTGAATGCAACGTCAGATAATCCTGCATGGATTGAACAAGCTAATTCACGAAAAGCAATTTCCAATCTATTGGCACAAGATGTAACAGCCCTAACTGGGTTAATTAGTGACATCAACCGCATTGCAATGTTGGCGATTGACTCAAAGAAAGAGAATGGAGAATACCTCGAAATCCTAGTTCGCCCGCAGCAGGAATTGAGTTATTTTCCTCGCAAAGAATTCCTCCCCGCGTTGAATATGATGTCCGATTGTGGATTTATCATCTGGAAAAAAGGCAGCAAACTTATCCAGTTCATCGATATAGAAAAACTGCGCTTTCTCCGAGGTGGCTGGTTAGAAGAATATGCTTGGCACGTACTGCATGATGAAAAACTGTTTGATGTCCGTCACAGCGTCAAAGTAACCGACAAGCAAGCCAAAAATGAATTCGATGTACTCGCCTGCCACCTGAATCAGCTTTTATTTATCGAGTGTAAAACATTACGTTTTAATAATGAAAACGACAATGAAATCTCATACAAAATTGATAGCTTGGGGCAAGACGCAAGAGGACTATTCGGTGAGACATGGCTGTTATCTGCACGCACGCCCACAACAATTTTGAAAGATCGCGCAGCAAAAGCCCACTTTAGAATAATCGGCCCGGACGAATTGCCAAACCTGCGTGCCATTGTGAAAAACTGGATAGATTCCAAGATGAACTAGGTACTTAATCAGAAAGTAAAATTACATCGATTTTCCCTCGCAGTCTCTACAAAAAACAAGCGATGTTATTTCTATTTTCCATAAACCCATCACCATCGGATGAACTGATACCCATACATAAGACCGAACGGTCACACTATCAGCAGGCACTTGCCAATTTAGTCACACTAGGCAGTCGCTGGGTATAAAGCAACGCCAGATCATCGGCGGTGCAAATATGCGCAAATTCTGTTTTTTTGATGGCGAGAAATTCCTGCCGAGTATTTTCGTTAGTTCTTTTGTCGCCGACTTCAACAGCTTTTAATGCGCTGATCCAGTACCAACTCATTCCGAACCCATCGGGGTCACAAAACACATACCAAACGGGAATGCGAAACAACCGTTCAAATGCGATGGAACGGCGCAACTCCTCCTCATATTTGAGCGTGAAAACACCCCCCGATGATTGATAATTTTTGATGTCTATCGCAATCATGCCGAGAGCCTCAAACAGAAGCAGAAAATCGGGACGCTTTACATGGAAAGGGAAAAGCGTAGAAAAACTTTCCTTCGATTGGCACACAGACACATAGGACAGGTTGTACCCCCTGGGCCACTGATTAAAGGCCTCTTCCCCTGCTTTTCCTTTGTCCGAAATCGATTTGATTGCTTCCATGTTTTTCCCTATCCAAAAAATTTTGGGCTGCTGTGTGTACTTTCCACAAAGTTTCAATCGAGCAGCCCAATACTTGTCAATCCTTGATCTGCTCCACATCATCCTTCTTGTACGAAATACCCGTGACGATGTGTTGCGCATTCAATGTAACCAGCAACAGATAGTTGTTATACGAGGTCAGTATCCCGGCAAACCTGGCGTAGCTATAGGCATATACCAACCCGCTGCTTTCCTTGTCTTTGACTATCGGGTAAACCACCCTGCCGGAAGGCTTGCCCAGTAATGCAATCACGTCGTCTCCCGTGCTTTTTCCTTTTTGAATAGCGACTGCTTTGGTCGTATCAAATTTGGTTTCTTCACCCTCCATGGTGCTGTTGAATTCTTCGCCGACCATCGTGTCATTGAGGAGGGTATAGGTCAGAGTGCGCTGCGGAATAATCAACCCCCAAAACTTCGCGCCATCGTTGTAATAATAGGTCATGTTCTTGACCTTTTCGCCATTCAACACCAGCTTGTCGTTTTGGAAAGTCGGCTTGCCCGCCAGCTTCACAATATCTTCGCTGGTCGATTTACCCAGCGTGAGCGCGCCATTTACGGGACGCACAAAGTTTGACGCGCAACCCGTCACCATACCAAAGCCGATCACACATGCAACGGCCAACCCGATTTGACGCAACACCTGAATGAATTTCATTTTCTGCTCCCTGATAAAAAACACGACATTGAATGCACCACCCGCAGGCGGCGACACCCGCTAAAACTTCTTCACCGGACCAACCAAAAAGGTCGTGCTGCGGGTCAAGCCGGTGTTATATGTTTCAACCCCCAACCGCAAACTGAAATTCTCGTCGTGTCCAAACTCGACACCTCCACCCAACTTCAGACCGCTTTGCCCCTTGCTTGCGAATGAGGTGTAAAGCACACCGTTATTGGTCGAGTACGTCGTATCGAGACGGCCATACCCCACCGTGCCATAAACCGCATAACTCTTGCCTTCAAGCGGATAGAACCCGGTCAAGTCAAATGTCAGTGCGGAAGTTGACACATTAACTGCACCCGTTCTTGGCCCAACGTTACCAGACCAGCTGCCTTCAACTGCAAGGTAACGGTTAACGTCATATCCCAAACGACCACTCAGGGCGTAACTGATCGACGAACTCAGCGACGCGGCGTTACCCGTTGCCGATGCCATGCCCAACCCCAGATCTAGCCCGCCCCTGAATTTCGTATCATTTGCCATGGCAGAGGTGGAAATCAACATCAACAAAGATGTTACGGCGATCACTTTTTTCATTGCAGCTCCTTTTGGTTAAATACGGTTAACAAACGAGCGCGCATGGTAGTGATAATTTTTGCCGTGATCGCTTTCACAAGCTTGTCAGGTGGAAGAGCTGCGGAGATGAAGAACTGCGGAGAAAAAGACTACGCCACGAACGCGTTACCAGCGCATCAGGTCATAACCAGAATCGATTAGGGTGCAGAGGGTAATCTGAAGGTTAGCAATTCAATGAATTTCCCATTGAACAAATCCCACATCCATGGATAAACAATGCCCAGTCAATAGGTTCAAAAAGATGGAAGATTAGTGTTGAATCGGTTGCGCTACCAGCTTCACCCCCAACGCCTGACAAACGCGGCTGATAGTATCGAAGCGCGGTTGCGCGTTAGGGCGCAAAGCTTTTGTACAAGGCCTCGCGGGTCAAGCCCGATAGCGCAGCGATGTCACTCATGCCACGGGCTTTTGCAGCCACGCCTAACGCATGAGCCAATTCGGAACTATCGCCTTCCTCAATCACGATAGTCAAATAGGCGGCAATATCTTCTTCGGTTTTAAGTTGATCCGCCATATCAAATTTTGGCAACTCCGTGAGGCTGATTTTCTTAGTCATGTGTTACTCCTTAATGGTTGCAGACAGTTTCACCGCTTTGGCAATATCAGCGGACTGGGTGGATTTGTCATCCGCCGCCCAGCATCACAATCAAAACCTGTTCGCGTTGAATGTAATACTTACGCCACCCCGCGCCAAAGTGTTCAAGCATTTCAAACACCCCGTCTCCCACTGGCTTCACGTCGCCGAGATTGCCTTGCATTACTCTATCCAAACGACGCGCCAAGCGAATGCGAGTAACGCAGTCTTTCAAGCTATTGAGCCAATCCGTAAATTCGGGGAGTGGTTTTATAGTGAACATATAATATATGTAGTCGAACGATTACATCGTGTCAATATACGCGAATCGATTCGGATACTTATTAGAGCAAAAAAATTATGAATCTGACTTTGACTTAACGTCTCCGCAATTTTTTGCATCTCGTGGTTATCCATTCATACCATCTTCCATAAATTTTGAGCGGTCGAAAATTGCCAAAGCAATACAAAGAGCTTAGACTAAAAACACTATGGAAATCACCTTCAGGCAACATGCAGTAAAGCGGATGCACGAGCGGAGCATATCCGAAGAAGAGGTGGAACACGCCATTGCCAGCGGCATTGTCATTGAAAGTTATCCCAATGACATGCCTTACCCCAGCGCCCTGCTACTCGGACATGCAGGAATAAAAGCAATACATGTGGTGTACGCAGACGCGGTGGATGAAAATTTAAGGATCATCATTACCGTTTATGAACCCGACTCGGAAATTTGGTGTGACGACTTAAAGACCAGGAGAAAACTATGAAATGCCCTATTTGCAAACACGGAAACACCCATGCGGGAATTGCCAGCATTACCCTAGAGCGCGACGGCAGCACGATGGTATTCAAAAAAGTGCCTGCCGATATTTGCGAGAATTGCGGCGAGGTATATCACGACGCGAAGGTGACACGCTCGCTGCTACAGCAAGCTGACCAAGCCGCAAAAGGCGGTGTTGAAATTGACGTGAGACGGTACGCCGCCGCATAAAAAACGGTTGCACAAAAAAGCCCTCTTCGGAGGGCTTTTTTGTTGCCTGCAATTTTAGTCATAACTGGATGCTCATTCGATTTTATCGATGATGAAGAAATGAAGCTCCCTGTTTGTCATAACCCGAACCGGTTCGGATGCTCATTCGAGCTCTGGCACATTGAAAGCCGCACCAGTGTTGGCATTGTAGTTGATAAATGTTGTACCGTTCAAAAATTTCTCCCGTTGTTGTATTTTTCCACAGGGGGTGGTGCAAAGCCGCATAAACAGTTGCTTGGCGGGCGGTGTCCTGATTGATTGCACACAGCTTAAACGTGATGAAAAATAATCAGCCGATTTCGCTTGCTATCCACCGCGCTCGACAGGCTTTCGATAATGGTGGCGAGATAGGCACCTTCATCGATTTTTTCCATCACCACGGGTTCGGCAAGTCGTTCGGGATATTCAATCCACACTTGGGCATCGTCGGGCAGCTTGGCACATAAAGCTTTAAGGTCTTTTACGGTGGTGTTCATGCTTTCTCCTATTTTATGTGCAGTTAAAAAATATATATGCCTCTAAACCATTTTCAGTTTGACCTGAGTATGCGTCAGGCAAGCGTTGAGCAGGCGTAATGGCAATTCAGCTTCCCACTCACGCCGGTTGAACCGATAACAGAACTCATTGAGATATTCTTGCAAATACTTGGACGATACACCGTGATAGGTACCCAGCAAAAACGCCTTGAGGTTGCCGATGGCAATATGCACCCAAGGCAGCCATTCTCCCGCCTTGTCGGGCGGTGTCACCCGTGCGGCATGGTGCTGTGTCTTGCCGATCTCCAACAACGAGATCAGCGCATCACTGCGCACCGCTTGACCGGGCGGAAGGTGGTGTCGCACAAACTTCGCCACCGCCCCCTTCGTCACGGCGGGAACTTGTTGCATGGCGATAAAACCGGCACGCTGATCCCGGTTCTCAACCGCCACCAGCACCGGGGTTTTGCCTTCGGCACCGCGCCCCCGCTTGCCGCTGCGTCGGCCACCCACAAAGGCATCGTCAATCTCGATCAGGTCGTGCAGCCGATAAATACTGTCCCGGTGTCCCATGGCAATGCGTATCTTGCGCAGCATCCGGCTGGCGGTGATCCAGGACACGCCGATTTGTTTGGCCAGTCGCATGGCGGAAATACCGCCCTTGTCCGAGGCGACCAGGTAGACCGCCCAGAACCACTGGGTAAGAGAGAGGTTGGTGGAGTGGAACAATGTCCCCGCCGTGAGCGAGGCTTGGTAGTGGCAATGGGCGCATTCGTAACGGTGGCGCGTGGTGATGGCATAGCCATGATCATGCCCGCATCGCGGGCAACGAAACCCGTCCGGCCAGCGTTGCTGCGCCAGTGCTTGGGCGCAGGCTTCTTCAGTTCCGTACCGTTTCTGCCAGTCCAATACATTCGTTGGCATCGTCTTCATGATTCATTTCCTCGTTTCGTTGAGTACGAAACGTTAGGCAGCTGAAACTGAGAATGATTCATAGGCATGTTAGCAAATGTACTATTGTTTGCTCAACTAGCCCCGTTCAACCCCTTGATTTTATTGATTGTGAGTTTTTTCAATAGTACAGGTTTTTACCTATAAACATGGCAAATCACAGCACAGCTTCTAAACCTTTTCGATCCAGCAAACTGAGCAATTTCTGTGATGGGCCGCTAGGGTGCTTCTCACCAATTTCCCATTTCCTGACCGTGGATAGACTCGTATTCAGAATGGCTGCCAGCACAGACTGGCTTAATTGAAGATGATCGCGCAGTGCGCGGATTTTTTCACTGTCATACGCGGGGATTTCCTCAAGGCATAACACATCGAACTTACGCATCTTGCGTTTATCAATAAAACCTAGCCGATGTAAATCACTGGCAGTCTCATGCACCGCTTCAAAAATTCCACTCTTAGCTTTAGTTTTTGTGGTCATGGCAAATCTCCTGTAATGAACCATCCTCTGTTGCTTGGTCGAGCTGCTGGCTTGTTCTGTTCAGCAACTCGTGAGCAATATCTTGTAACGCCGCTAGCTCATCGTCAGTGATGTTGGCTCGATCATTTTTCTCAAAGCCATAGACGAAGAACCACCTGTTCCCTTTATTCGTTGCAATGAGCGTTCTTGCAGCGCCACGCTTGCCGCGACCTGCAAGCCCAACGCGCTTTTTCACAACACTGCCACCAAGATCACCATCAATCAGACCTTGACTCATTTCTGCAACAGCACTGCATAAAGCTGCATCAGTCAGTTCCGTTTTTCGCATCCAACGGCTAAAGTGGCGGGTTTTGAACACTCGTTTCATTTTATTATTATGCCACTTAGTGGCATAGTTTGTCTAGGCTTTATTTTGGGGGAAAGACAGCATGAAAATTGCCTTTTGCAGATTAGTATTTTTACTTAGAACGACGGGCTTGGGTGAACCAAATTGCCAGATAGCTACTTCCTTTTGTGGTACAGAACACGGTTTCACCCGCGCCATTTTATATGGCACGCAATAACTTATTTGCGCCATATAAAAATATCTATTTGGCGCGATAACTCAAAGAGTGCGCCATAACACCGCAATGCTTTTACATTCGCTACGCATACACTTGGATGAAACAAACACCATACACCGTGACCATAAACCATCACCGTGTATCGCAATAACCAGGTCGTGACCACTGCTTGCTGAAATGAAGCACTTCAGACTGCACAGTCATTACCACCTAAAACCGTTTTATATTATCTCGTAGGGTCAGTCAGCAAGCCGCAGGTAGGTGCGTCTCACTGCCACCCCCGTCCTATCTAATATAAATATCTCTAATACACTTGTATGTCAGTGTGCATTAGAGCGGTGCATCACACTCGTTGAATGCCTTCGTATCGAAGTTATCACGAGTCTGATACATGAGAACGTCACACGAGATGATGCTCGTGTGTGAGCACGTCGCCATCGCTGCGCTGTCGATAACGCAAGACGCTATTCGCTTTGCTATCGACTGGCTACTGACTAGGGTCAGTCCGCGCTCCAAATATTGCCACGCCTGCCGTACCTGTCGGCACTCGGCTCCATGCTTCGCAGGGCTGCGCCAAGATAAAGCCTTGGCTGGTACTCGCTACCGCAAGTATTGTCCTGTACGGACAACCTCGAATGCCTCGTCTATCGCCTCGTCATCCGCCGCTAACTTTCGTTACCGCTTCGAAGCATGGAGCCGAGTGCCGCTACGCGACTTCGGCGTGGTGGATTGCATCCCCCGTACACGACCGCATTGTTTGGACAATGCTTTCGCTAGGCGACGATTGCTGCGCAATCTGCCAGCTCATCGTTTCGGCACCCCCTGCCTGTTGATGATTCAGCTTGGGCTGAATGCATCAATCAGGTAATGCGTAAACCAATAGCTAACGCCAATGAGAAAGCTGATGCACGAAAAAAAACAGCAACCTGTTCATCATTGTCATTATAACTAATAGTTATTTAGATACTTTATTTTTATGATAATTGGAATATAATAACATCTATTGATCCGGCCACTTTTATCCGTGAATCAAGCGGCATATTTTACGCGTGAGTCTTGGAAGTATTTCTTCACACGCTCGGGTGATTTTTCTAGCGTCTGCATGTGTTCAGTTGCAGCAGCTTTCAGCTTAGCTTTTGTGCGTGCTGGAACCTTGGTGGAGATGGCATGTTTCAAATCCGCATTCAACCGTTCTTCCGGGTTTAACTCCGGGCTGTAGCTGGGCAAGTAAAACAACTCAATCCTATCCTTCCGTTCTGCCACCCACGCCTTGACCACCTTGCTATGATGAACACGCAGGTTGTCCAGTATCAGGAATACTTTCCGGCCTGCGTCCTTAATTAACGCTTCCAGAAATTCGGTGAATCTATCTGCATTGAACGACTCATCGATAATCATCCAGCGTGCCTTACCCTGATTGGTGACCGTCGCAATCATCGACAGTTTGTGACGTGTACCGCCCGGTGCTAAAGTAACCGGTGTTTTCCCCGCCGGTGCATAACTGCGTCCACGCACATCGGTATTCACAATCGCCGTTTCATCACCCCAGTGAATTTCGGCATCTTCGGCTTTTGCGCGTTGCTCAATGACCGGATATTCTTCATCCAGCCACGCTTTCACTTCCTCAGGACGTTGTTCATAGGCTTTCTTGATCGGCTTTTGTGGCGTAAATCCCCAACGTTGCAAATAGTTGCCAACCCCGCGAACTGAGAGCTTGATACCGCACTCACGCTCGATCAATTGCATCACAGCAGCACGACTCCACAGCGCAAATTCCATCTTCAACTGCTCTGGTCGCTTCTCGCAAATAATCTGCTGAATCGTGCGTTCTTGTGCCTCACTCAACATGCGCCCGCTGCCTTCCTTCTTGCCTCGTGCTTCAGGCTTGAGCGCGGATGCTCCCGCCTCCTTGTACAAGTTGATCGCAGCATTAACTGCGCACCAACTGAGTCCACTGTGTTCAACGATTTGCATCACCGGCATTCCCTTGCGGTACGAGCGTATTACTTGCTTGCGCCTTTCGTGAAGTACCTCCCTTGTTTGTTTTCTTGCGTCTTCTTTTTCCATGCGCGATGGGACACATCAATCCCAGTAAAGTTCACGAATAATTCATGCCGAGTCTATAGTACCCTGTCGCGAAAATTATCTTTGCTATTTCTGACACCTTCAAACGCACCGAAAAGTGCGGAGTCATGTTTTTGCTTTTGAACCCAACACTTGTTTTTGAAGGCATCTTCGAGCATTGCCAATTCATTATTTTTTCCGCCTAGCCCATCGTCCCCGCCCAACTGATTATTAAGACTTACAATATTTTTTGTTATGGTATTGAGGTCACCTTTTGCTGCAATAATTTTTTCGAGTGTCTCGACATTTTTTTCACCCAACGTGAAGATGCCTTTAAGCTCAGAAGACTGGTTGAAGTTATGGTCAACAAAATCTCGGTTGTAAACCATCGGCTCTAATTTAATTCCTCCTTTCCACTTCACCTCGCAACTTGGAAATTCGCTTTCATTAGCAATAACACGAGTAATCGTAGTTTTACCTGAACCATTAGAGCCGAAGAGAAAATTAAATTTAGACAGCCCATTCATCATTTCTGGAATGGTCTTATCGTAAGTTGCAACGTCCTTTATTTGAATGGATTCGATCATTTATTGCCTCTGTTGCTTTTGTTCATTAGGCTGCCACACTCACGATAAATATCAATATCAAATCGTCAGTTGTTTTTGAACTGTACTATCAAGTGCGGGCAGTTCCAGCCCTTCAATTTCCTGCAACGACTTCCCCGCAATGCCCTGCAGATCTCCATACATACCAACTGTAGCACCCATCACACGCTCGATCTGTTCTTCGCGCTTCGCCCATTGCTTCATGATTGCTTTGCGCTCTTTATCCAAGTCTTCCTGCATGGTGGAGAACGCTTCAACGATAGCTTCCACACGCTGCTTGAATCGTGGGCCAGTGAGGTATTGGTAAACCATTTCTGTTTTGGTTTGTTGGCCTTCAGATGATTGCCGTGACATAGCAAGTTCCAGTAATGTCTGGCGCAAAATTGCAGCAACGGGCAATGCTGCACGCGGATGTGTTACCCAAACACCATCAATCAACTCGAAGGTTTCCACACCTTTAGGCAATACCTGAGTCACGATCACGGCAATCTCGGCTTTCGCAGTTCGCTGGTCGTCACGGAGTTTTACCAGCCATCCATCACTCCAAGTTTTGGTACGTTTGAACTCCCACAAGATAGTGCCGCTTGCTTGTCCACTGGGTGTGCGTACACGGTGCAACACATCACCGCCAAATTCGCCTTTGGGTACTGGCTCAATCGCATCATAAGGAAACTTGGTGCGTAGTAGGTTTTCCAGCTCCAGCTCCTGCACTTCGCCTTGCAATTGTTGTGAACCTTGCTCCGCTCTGCGCTTGAGGTCTTCGATCTGTTTTTGCATGGCAGTAATGGTTTGCTCTTTTTCCATTACCTTGAGTTTTTGTTCATCCTCAGCTTCTTTTTTGGCGAGTGAGCGAACCTCGGTTAATCCATTCTGCACACGTTTTTCTACCGTGAGTTCCAGTTCGCGTTTTTCATCATCGAGTGCACGCTGTTTTTTAATAAGATCGGCTTGCGCCTTTTGCGCTTCAGCTAATTTTTCATCACGAGATTTAAGCACTTCTTGCAGATCAACCAATTCACGCGCCTTGTTCTCCAGTTCGGCAGCACTCGCTTGTTTTGCTTTCTTGGATTCTTCCGCAATCACGCGAGTGCGTTCCGCTTTTAGCTGTGCCGCAACTTGATCGGTCACCTGATCGTCTAGTTGGCGTTTATCTTGTGCAAGCTGTTTTTCTTTTTCACGCATTGCCTGTTCACGCAGTGCAATGTCATTGTCCTTCTGTACCAGTTGTTGCTCGAACTGCTTGCGTGTTGCTGCGATCAGCGGAGCGGCAAGTGATTCGTTGAGTTTGATCTCAGTATTGCATTTCGGGCAAACGATTGTTGGTTCTGTCATGCAACACTCCTAAGAGGAATTCGAGCTTCTTGATTACCGACCATTAAAATGCCCACCCCTGTTGTTGCATAAACTTTTCGAGGTCAATGCATGGGACATTGAAATGCGCACACACGTTGGGAATTTTTGCAGCATGTGGTTTCAGTATTTCTTCCGTAACCACAGTACCGCCTTTAATTTTGGCACAGGCAATGACAAAGGGATCGGCTACTGGCGTTCCTTTCAAACGCTGCTGTTCACCAATCAGGCTTTGGAAATGCGAAATCTGAAAAATCGTGGCAACAAACTGGAGTTCAGCTGCATTTGGAGTAGTAAATATTTGCTTGTTTTGCTTTGCCCATGCCAGTACGTCTGCACTTACGTTTTGCCGCTCAAGCTCATTCCATACTTCACGTGTGGAAGTAAGTGTTTGATGTTTGATCAACGTATCCAAGCCGTCCCAGATAGATTTGAATACACTCGGATAAAAGTGCTGGAGTGAACGCAATGAACTAGTATCGAACACATAAATCATGCGGCAGCACCCTTAAGAATACGCTGCTCTAGCCCTGCAAAATTCTTTGGCTTAATCCCTAAAAAATCCGCAGCCTGCTCGACACTAAGCTGGTTCTTGTAATGGCGGCTGACTACCTCCTTAGCGAAACGATCACTGAGGTAAATGTTTTGCGATGCATACCAATCACCGCCAGCTCCCTTTTTTTGCTGTGCCGCCCAAACCTTCGCTTTTCGTTCATAGAAAGCTGAGGAGACGCGACCTTGATCAAGGAAGCGACGTAACACAGCCTCACGACTAACTCCGTAACGTGTAGCTAGATCTGAGTATTGCTGTTCGGTTGCACGCTCGATGTCTGCCGGAAACTGTAATGCCTGCACCTGAAAATCAGGCGAAGGAATCAGAACTTCTGCTGCAATTTTGTTGCAAAACTGCTCAATTTGTTTTTCTTCATCTGGCAAACGAACGACATATTGTTGATCAAATTTGCTTAAGCCATTAACACTAAGCAGCAAGTGTGCAAGTTCATGTAGCAAACTAAAAATCTGTCTTGTTTTGGTTGTACTATTATTCAAATAAACAATAGGAAACTGACTATCAATGAGACAAAAGCCGGAAATATCCTTCTGCTCAAAGGACTCCTTGAAAACGAATACCCCTTTCCCCTCTATCGCATTCCGCCATTTTTTCAGAGCATGATCTTCATCTTTCCAGTGAGTTTGCTCTTCAAGATTAATATCCAAGTAACGGCGAATCTCTGCTGCTTGTTCTGTGACAGATTGAGTACGAGTTAATGCTTGATCATGCCAAATGCAATGTTCACTGGGGTTGTGAGTACCAAACAATTCTCGTAAAGCGAGTTGGTAAGCATGAGCACGGCGAATATGCACGTGCGTATTGACGGAAAGCGTAAGCAAATCTTCTGTGGGTAATGTTCTAAATTCTCGAACAGGACTAATTTCTTCAGGGGGGGCTGGCAAAAAGAAAACAGCTAAGGGACGCTTGTAGATTTGATACGCCAATTTTTCCAATTGTGAATAGCTGGGAAACGAGTTTCCTGCCTCCCAAGCATCAATTTCTTCAATAGGTCGCTTTAAACGAAGAGCGACATCAGACACCGACAGTCCGATTGACTGCCTTGCCCATCGCATAACATCTGGTCGCACACCAGCGACTGGTTCGCCCTTCATGTTAAATATCCGAATAATTTCATATTTTAATTATCGCTTAAAGAAGAAAAGTTAGTCACAAAACTTCCCATTCACAAGCAAATAATGACAACACTGTCACTTGTTGCGACAATTGCTTTTCCAGTTCATCAATTAAATTATCACGACGATTCTGAATTTCATCTTGCCGCTGAAACAATTCTCGCCGTTTGCGATCTCGATTCGCCTCTAGGTCGCGCTGTTCTTTTTGTACGGCAAGCTTTTCTGCCAAGGTTGCCGCACCTTTGCTCTTAGTTCGGGCTTCTTTGATCTGGCGGTCGAGTTCTTTGATTTCGCGCTCAAGACCAACTTTCAGGTCATCCGCCCATGAGTCCAGTTTCTCGGTTTCTTGTGCAAAGAAACTCAAGTTACGTGTTTCTAGGTTGCTCAAAATTAGTAATTTTTGTTTGCCAATTTCCGCTTCTATCTGCGCTGGCACGGCTACGTTTGCAGCAGCAAAGTCGAGCCTGTTTTGTTCGGCCAGTGGTTGCACATTAAGCAAACCCACTTGTTCGGGGAGGCTATGTAAGCGTGGCAGGGCTATGGCTTGACCCGGTATATTCAGCAACCGTTCGGCTGTATCTTTGTCGTGGGTGTTACCGTCAGAATCACTCGCCGCCATCAGCATGTGTTCTTCGGATGTGCCTAGCGAATGAACCAACAGCTTTTGCACCAGCAATACGCCTGATTTACCACGCAGCTCTTCAACGACTGAGACCTTTGAGCCGTAGGCATCGTAATCAAGAATCAATTTGCTAGGTTGCAGTGTTTGCCGTTGTGCCTGTTCGATCAAAGACTGTGCCAAAGGATGCCCTAAACGATAGATGTGCGCTTCTTCACTGCGACGAGGTAGTTCATATCGACCGAGTGGTATCGAGAAATCAGCACCGCCGTGCAAATTATCCGGCAAGGCGTTGAGCTGAAATCCGGTATCGTCTTCGTCAAAGTCAGCAAAATTATTTAATACGGCACGGGTAAAACGCATCAACAAACGTTCCAGCTTGCCCAATGAAGCGCGTGCATCTTGATTGCGTAAACGCAGCCTTTCTTGCACATCTTCATCAAAGTTTTCGAGTAGCGATTTACGGGCGTTGATCATCGCGTCGCTAATCTCACCGGCTAGGTCTAACTGTAGTTGTTGGAATGCAGTATGAATCGCTTCTGGATGACGGCAGCTTTGATATATCTCGGCGATGCGCCGCTCGAAATCCACACCGGACTCCACTGCGCCCAACACTTCATCACTGGCACCGAACACGCCATCGAACAGTTGAAACTTTTGTGCCAGTAATTCATAAACACGTTTATCCGCCTCATTTTCACGGTTCAGAAAATTGACCACCACGACATCGTGCTTTTGCCCGTAGCGGTGACAACGGCCAATACGCTGTTCAATGCGTTGCGGATTCCACGGTAAATCATAGTTGATGACCATTGAGCAGAACTGAAGGTTGATGCCTTCCGCACCTGCCTCGGTCGCAATCATGATCGAGCCTTGCTCACGGAAATAATCCACCAGTGCCGCTCTGGTATCTGCGGTGCGCGAACCAGTTATTCGACCTGACCCCTGATGCCGTTTGAGCCATTCATTATAGATGCGACGTGATCCTTCGTCGGTATTCGTGCCATTGAATAACACCACACCGGGCGTGCCTGCACCAAACTCGGCGGTATTGGCTAGCAGGTTGAGCAGATAAGATTGCGTGCGCCTTGATTCGGTAAAGATAATGGCTTTTTTGGCAGCCCCTAATTCTTCCAATTTTTTGAAGGCCACCTTCAAGGCTTGGAGAAGGGCAATCCCTTTAGCGTTTTCGGTGATGGATACCGCCAATTGACGAAACAATTCCAGCTCTTCAATTTCAGCTTTGATTCCGGCAATCTCGCTCTGAGTTTTGGCATTGTTATTGTCTTGGCTGGCGGCTTCTATTTCCTCGGTTAATTCATCGAGTGTTTCAAAATCTTGATCTAACTCTTCAGTCAGATCGAGGCTGGCGGATTTATCATCTAGCGTCTGACTAAGCCGCTTAATTAAAGTCTCAAGCGCACCTGCGATAGCAAACGTGGAAGAGGCTAATAACTTGCGCAGTACCAGTGTGATGAGTTGCCGTTGGCTGTTGGGCAATGCGAAAAGTGCATCGCGTTGCAGATATTCAGAAACGCTGTTGTACAACTGCGTTTCGTTAGTGCCTGGAATAAATTCCTGCAACAGGGGAATTCGCCGTGTGTATTTAACATAGGCTTCAACTTGTCGGCGCAAGGTGCGTTTGCATATCGGCTGTATGCGGCTCTTTAACGCATCAAAACTGGCTGTATCTTTAAGTTGGCCGAACTGGGTCTTGAAGCTATCCAAATCACCAAAGACACGCTCATCAACAAAGCTGATCAGCCCATATAATTCCAGCAGTGAATTTTGTAGTGGCGTAGCGGTGAGCAAAACTTTGGGAGCCGTTAACAGTGCTTCGCGCAAAGTGTTCGCAGTTTTATTTTCCGGCTTATAGACATTCCGCAGTCGATGCGCTTCGTCAATCACCACCAAGTCCCACGGGATCACTTGAACTTCTTTAGCTTTGCCTGCGGCGAATTGGTAGGAACAGATGAGTGCGGTAGCAGACTGGAAGGGATTTTTCGCGCCGTCTTTGATCGCTTGCTTGTACGACTTAGCTTCGAGGATGCTGGCAGTGATGCCAAATTTATCGACTAACTCTTGATGCCACTGTTTACGCAGATTGGCCGGCACGATGATGAGAATGCGTCGCTTACGTTCTGCCCAACGCTGGGCAATCAGCAATCCAGCTTCAATGGTTTTACCTAGCCCAACCTCATCCGCAAGGATAACGCCTTTGGATAATGGATTGCTCGTCGCAAATAATGCCGCATCAATCTGATGTGGATTGAGATCGACTTGAGCATCCAGCAATGCACCCGCCATGCTGTCCATCGAATCAGATGCCGCTCGAAGGGTTAGTAGGTGTGCAAAATAGGCAGATTGGTGTGCGCTATAGTGAATGTTCATTATCTGCCGTTAAAATATGTACTTATTAAATTTTTGTGAGTGTCGCATTGAAGCGTGTGTCTGTCTATAGCAATGCCAGCCTCATATCAGGAAAGCCAAATAGGTAGCTTCTTTTTATTTCTGACACGAACAATTCAAGTTAAAAAATGGATAAACTTTTTCCTTACACAATAAAAAACGGCGGAGATTTCTCTTCGCCGCTTTATATTTTTTCATAATAGGATTGCAAGTTCATCGCGCAAAATTCCGATATGACTAAAAGCCCACCTCAACCGCATCGTAAATTAGCGACAGTTTTCGATTTGAATTTTTCTTATGCAATCTAAATTCGACTTCATCCCAATTTTCACGATTAAAAAATATACGATCTGGCAATTTAACCCACTCCCCATTTAAGAATTTCCAGTTTGGAATGCCATTTTTTAAATAAACACGGGTATGGGCAATGTAACGATTACAAATCACCTCGTCGTTAAAAATCACAATCGTTTTATGGCTCAGTATTTTCAAAAAGAACTTGTCCATCTCACCGTCACCGATGGATTTAGCCGATAACTCAACTTCAACATTAATCTTCCCAGTGTCTGATGTCCAAATAACATCCGGACGATAGCCCTGCAAAAAAGTTTGCGGTTCAAACTCATAGTCAACGACACCCTCAGTTTTAACGGCCATCAAAGTTTCGTATTGCGCAATTAAACCATGATCGACGCGACCAATTGTGAGCTTATGAATATCAAACGGTGTCGCTGATACTAAATTTATCCCTTTCTTGGATAAGCCAAAAATCAATAAGCCAATCATGTCGCGACTAACAAGAAGTCCATCTTTCACTAGCTCGGTTGGTAAACCGCGACGAGTGCGACCTGCTGCAAGCTGTAAATTTTTCGCTGAAGTAAACTTTGCCTTTCCAGTAAATTCGAGAGCGCGAAAATTTTGATTTTTATGTTTTTCATTTTTGTTCATTTGATACTCCTTACTATGTTTTTTAAAAGATCTCGGTTGATGCAAACGCGCCAATCGAGGCCGTTTTGGATCGTTAATACTTGATCCACTCATAAGATAAAAATAAGAGAACAATAAAAATATTTATTTTTCAAGGGAGCCGCATGGCGGGATGAGGCAAAGCGAATGGTTTTATCATTTGCGTCTTGCTGAAATCCGCATTTTTGACATCGCCCTAGCGGTGGCGAAAATGGGCTGGGGGGAGCCTCCAGTAACAAAACGCCCCAGCGTTTTGAGCCAGCCCACTGGCGGTTACTGAGAGGGGGGCTTGCCCACCCCACCCCGTAGCGTAAGCGTGAGGGAAAAAGCGTTTGAGCCTCGACGACAGGAGAGGGACTGACTGATAACAAGCGTAGCTTGTTAGAAGGAAGGATGGAGAGGCGTACAGCCGAACCACCAAAGGCTTTTTCCCTCACGCGCAGCGTGTCACCAAAGGTGACCCGAAGGGAGGGGTGGGGCGCATTTAATTTAGCCCATGTCGCCCTAGCGACAAATCAACGGAAACCCACGTCCAGTGGGTCGCACAGCGCGTTGATGGTGGGCGTTTATTCAATATTATTTTTGCACAAACTAGGTACATGACTACGCACATGTTTGTTACACCTACATCGCACAGGCGAGTGCAAAGCCCGTGCGCAGTTTTCGCTAGGTTAATCCCAGATAATCCATTAGCCGAATTGAAGTATTCTGAGCGGGTCGAGGTTTACCCGATTCCCAATGGAATCCATTAGAGAAAATCATTTCTAGGCAGATAGATAGGCGAATATATGGCGCAATCATCGGAGACGGCAGCCCCTTTCGAGATCAAATTCACCTCGCGCGAAGTCAGCGCGTGGGGCGGTATGGCGCTGATGAAGCGCATGCTGGACAGCATGGGTTTTCGCGCGGCGGCATCGCGGTGGGATTTGCCCGAGCCGGGCTCCAATCGCGGCTATCCGCCCGTCCAACTCATCGAGCAGCTACTGGTCTCGATCTGGTGCGGCGCATGCCGCTTCACCCACCTCGACATCACCCGGCTGGACAGCACCTTGACGCGCCTGTTTGGCTGGACTCGCGTCGCCGGACACAAAGCCATCGTGCGCCTGTTCGGGCGCTTCGACATGATGCGTCACGAGCGGGTGCAGGCCAGCGTCTATCGCTGGTTCTTCGACGCGGTCTGCACCTTGCCCAGCCTCACCGTGGACATGGACTCCACCGTCATCACCCGCCACGGCGAACAACAAGGCGCGGCGCGCGGCTACAACCCGAACAAGCGCGGGCGGCCATCGCACCACCCGCTGCTGGCCTTCGTGGCGGAAGCGCGCATGGTCGCCAACTTCTGGCTGCGTCCGGGCGATGCCAACAGCGCCAACAACGTGCTGCAATTCATCGAATCCACCTTGCATCACCTGGGCGACAAAACGGTCGGTCTGCTGCGAGCGGATAGCGGCTTTTACGATCAGGCGGTCTTCAAGCTGCTCGAAGGAAAGAACATCAACTACATCATCAGCGCGCGCCTGACCCAAAGCTTGCAGCAAGCCATCATCCGCGAAGCCCGCTGGTTTGCGCTGGAGACGGGATTGGAGCTGGCGGAGATCACCTATCGGACCAACAGCTGGGATACGGCAAGGCGCATCGTGGTGGTGCGCCAGTCGATCAAACGCAAAAACGCACCGGGCAAAACGCTCTCTTTGTTTGCCGATGACCCGGACATTCAAGGCTGGCACTATGGTGCGATGGTCACCAGCCTGAGCCTGCCCGCAGTGGAAATATGGCGCGGCTACCGAGGGCGGGCGGACTGCGAGAACCGCATCAAGGAGTTGAAGAACGACTTCGGGCTGGACAGTTTCAACCTGAACAGCTTCTACGCCACGGAAGCGGCACTGGGTTTTGCCATGCTGGCTTACAACCTGATGAGCACATTCCGCCAAGCGGTGATGCGCGCAAAAATTCAGCCCACGCTGGCCACGCTGCACCAGCAGGTGCTGGCGGTGGGCGCATTCTGGAATCGCGATTCAAAACAAAACCAGTTGCTGCTCGCAGTTTCGCGACGACGAAGGGCTTGGTTTGACGGGCTATGGGCGAATGCCGGCGATCCGCCCGTGCTGCCATTTCAGCCTAAAATCGGCTAATGGATTATCTGGGTTAATGCCAGGTCTGGTGCTATCCAAGTGCTGGTTTGTGTGGGTGATTGCTTAAATTTCCCTAAAATTATTAGAGGGTATTGGCGAATCAAAGAATAGTCAGCGAATCAAACCTGATGCTTTGGTAAATATTGGAAAAGATTTGAGATACAGCGCGGGTTGGAGAAGTTATAAATTTGCACCTAATTGAGACGCGCATTTGCATCCTGATGCTAGCCCAGTGCTAGCCAGGGAAATAAAAAAGGAGTTAGATTTCTCTAACCCCTTGATTATATGGTGCGCCCGGAGCGATTCGAACGCCCGACCCCTTGGTTCGTAGCCAAGTACTCTATCCATCTGAGCTACGGGCGCAAAAACTAATAATTACCTCTGGCGGAGAAGGAGGGATTCGAACCCTCGATCCAGGTTTATGCCCGGATGCTCCCTTAGCAGGGGAGTGCCTTCGACCACTCGGCCACTTCTCCGAAGGCCGCGCATAATAATGTAGCGAGTGCCAAAGGTCAAACGATTATGCGTCTTCCTGATCCAAATTAAATGCTTTGTGCAACACGCGTACAGCCAATTCGAGATATTTTTCATCAATCACCACAGAAATTTTAATTTCCGAAGTCGAAATCATCTGAATGTTGATACCCTCTTCCGCTAAGGTGCGGAACATTTTGCTGGCAATGCCCACATGTGAACGCATTCCCACACCCACCACTGAAACTTTGGCGGCTTTGTTGTCGCCCACCACGTCGCGCGCACCGATATGCGGCTGAACTTTGTTCTTTAAAATATCCATCGTCTTGACGAACTCATTACGATGCACTGTGAATGAGAAGTCCGTTGTGCCATCTACGCCCACGTTTTGAATGATGATGTCCACATCGATGTTGGCATCGCTGACTGGGCCGAGAATCTGATACGCGATGCCAGGTTTGTCCGGCACACCCATCACAGTAATTTTTGCCTCATCGCGATTAAACGCGATCCCAGAAATAATGGCTTGTTCCATTTTGTTGCCTTCCTCAAAAGTAATCAGCGTGCCTTCACCTTCTTCTTCAAAGCTTGAAAGCACGCGCAGCTTGACCTTGTATTTCCCGGCAAATTCAACCGAGCGAATTTGCAGCACCTTGGAGCCGAGGCTCGCCATCTCCAGCATCTCTTCAAAGGTAATCGTTTTTAAGCGTCGTGCTTCAGGCACCATACGTGGGTCGGTGGTGTACACACCATCCACGTCGGTGTAAATTTGGCACTCATCCGCACGGAGTGCAGCGGCGATTGCCACACCGGTGGTATCAGAACCACCACGACCCAGCGTAGTGATATTACCGTCCGCATCCATGCCTTGAAATCCCGCCACGACTACCACGTAATCATTTGCCAAATCGGTGCGAATATTTTGTTCATCAATTGACACGATACGTGCCTTGGTAAACGCACTATCGGTGAGAATCTTGACTTGTCCACCGGTATAACTTTTGGCACTCACGCCGATTTCTTTCAGCGCCATACACAACAAACCAATAGTGACTTGCTCTCCTGTTGAAACAATCACATCCAATTCGCGTGGATCAGGATGGGTTTGAATTTCTTTGGCGAGGGCAATTAGGCGATTCGTTTCGCCGCTCATCGCTGAAAGAACGACCACCACCTGATGACCTTTTGCTTTGAACTTTGCGACGCGCCGCGCCACATTTTTAATCCGTTCTGGATTACCGACCGACGTACCGCCGTATTTCTGAACTATGAGTGCCACGATTTCTCTCTATTCCTACCATCAAAAAGTGGCGGCAATTCTAACGCACCTGACCAAAAAAAACGAGGTGAGCTAGGATGCGTTTGCTAAACTTGAGCCATCAAACCCATCCAATCAATCCGCCATGCCTAAAATTATCGCTCGACCCATCAATGCCACCGCCGCCGCACAGCTAATTGCAACAGGCTATCTTCCGGCATTGGCGCACATATTTTCAGCTCGTGGAATCAGCCGCAGTTCTCAACTGGAGCATAGCTTGGCAAATTTATTACCATTGAATCAACTGAAAAATTCCAATGCGATGGCGATTTTGTTAGCGGATGCAATTGCCACTCAAAAAAAACTATTAGTCATTGCTGATTACGATGCGGACGGCGCAACCGCTTGTGCCGTCGCGGTTCGCGGACTGAGAATGTTTGGCGCACAGGTTGATTTCATCGTGCCGAATCGCTTTGAATATGGCTATGGATTAACGCCCGAAATCGTACAGCTCGCCGCACAACAACAACCCGACATTCTTATCACCGTGGATAACGGAATCGCCAGCGTGGAGGGTGTGGCCGAAGCCAATCGGCTCGGCATTCAGGTGCTAGTTACCGATCACCATCTCCCCGGCGATGTATTGCCTGATGCGGCATGTATTGTGAATCCCAACCAACCAGGTTGTGAATTCCCCAGCAAAAATCTCGCGGGCGTGGGGGTGATGTTTTATGTACTGCTGGCATTGCGCGCCGAGCTGCGCACTAGAAATAAATGGGGTCGGACTCGAATTATTTCACCAATAGATACCACTCAAAATAATTCGAGTCTGACCCCAATTGAGAGAGAGCCTAATCTCGCCAACTTGCTCGACCTCGTGGCACTCGGCACAGTCGCCGACGTAGTGAAGCTGGATCAAAACAATCGCATCTTGGTTCAGCAAGGGTTACTGCGCATCCGCGCGGGCAAAGCGTGTGCAGGTATCAATGCACTGTTTCAAATCTCCAGAAAAAATCCCGCGCGCGTCATCAGTCAAGACTTGGGTTTTGCTATCGGCCCGCGCCTCAATGCTGCGGGACGTTTGGAAGATATGCGCTTGGGAATCGACTGCCTACTTAGCGATGATGAAGATGCCGCCATGCTTATGGCAAAACGCCTGGACGAACTCAATCATGAGCGTCGCAGCATTGAAACCGATATGCAAGAAGTGGCGATGGCGGCACTGACCAACATTCAAGTCACGGACAATTACAGCCTCGCGCTATTTGATGCGAGCTGGCATCAGGGCGTGATCGGCATCCTCGCCTCGCGACTCAAAGATAAGTTTCATCGCCCCGTGATTGCCTTTGCCTTATCCACCGACAAGCAAGAATTGAAAGGATCGGGGCGTTCAATCGGGGCGCTGCATTTGCGTGACGCGCTTGATCTCGTCAGCAAACGCCACCCCACTCTGATCAAAAAATTTGGCGGCCATGCTGCTGCAGCGGGACTAACGATTGCGCATACGGATTATGGGAATTTCGTCGAGGCCTTTGAACAGGTGATACGTGAATTATTAAATGAAGCCGATTTACACCAGAAATTAGAAAGCGATGGCGCGCTCACCGCACAAGACATTAACTTGGAATTTGCCCAGCAACTCGACCAACAGATTTGGGGGCAAGGTTTCCCAGCGCCAATATTTGACGATGATTTTGTCGTGCAGCAGCAACGCGTCGTTGGCGAAAAACATCTCAAATTACGTTTAAGCAAATCAGGGCAGCTCTACGAAGCCATATTATTCGGCTATGCTGAACCGCTACCAGATAGCATCCATGCGGCTTACAGCCTAAGTGTGAATGAGTACAACGGCAAACGCAGTGTGCAACTCATCATTCGGCATTGGCAATAAATTTTTTTTTGGTAGGAGCGAGCCCTGCTCGCGACCCTTCGACAGGCTCAGGGCGAACGGATAATTTGCTTCGCGAGCAGGGCTCGCTTCTACACAATCCGCTATAATCCGCGCCTTTAGAAATTCACGCAAATCATCATGGAAGCCGAACAACTCAACTCCCTTAGTAATCAACTGCAAGATTTAGCCGCACGCAGCGCAGAATTACGGAGGTATCTTTGACTACGATAGCAAGCATGAACGCCTAACAGAAGTCTGCGCACTCTCGGAAAATCCCGACATCTGGAACGATGCCAAACGCGCTCAGGAATTGGGTCGTGAGCGCAAGTTGCTCGAAGGTGTGGTGTTAGGTTTAGATAAGATTAAACAAGACTTGAACGACTCTGACGAATTGTTCGAGTTGGCGAAAGCTGAGAACGACGAAGAGAGTTTGATCGCAACATCTCGCGATATTCAAGACATCGAAACACGCGTCGCTGCGATGGAATTCCGCCGCATGTTCTCTCACGCGATGGATCCTAATAGTTGCTTCATCGACATCCAGGCCGGATCGGGTGGCACGGAAGCGCAGGACTGGGCATCCATGCTGATGCGCATGTATTTACGCTATGCTGAACGCAAAGGTTTTCAAGTCGAAATTTTGGAACAATCCGATGGCGAAGTCGCGGGCATCAAGGGCGCGTCCATCAAGGTCATCGGCGAATACGCTTACGGACATTTGCGCACCGAAGTCGGCGTGCATCGCCTCGTGCGCAAATCGCCATTTGATTCTGGCAATCGCCGCCATACCTCGTTCTCCAGCGTATTCGTTTATCCCGAAGTGGATGACTCTATCGAAATCGACATCAATCCAGCCGACTTGCGCGTGGATACCTATCGCGCCAGTGGCGCGGGCGGACAGCACATCAATAAAACTGATTCAGCGGTGCGTATCACCCACATCCCGACCAACATCGTGGTGCAATGTCAAAGTGACCGTTCGCAGCATAAGAACCGCGCCGAAGCCATGTCCATGCTGAAGTCGCGCATGTATGAAGAAGAGTTGCGCAAGCGCAACGAAGCCAAGCAAGTATTGGAAGATGGCAAATCCGACATCGGCTGGGGGCACCAGATCCGCAGCTATGTGCTGGACCAATCACGCATCAAAGATTTACGCACCAACTACGAAGTGGGTAACACTCAAGGCGTGCTGGATGGCGATCTGGACGATTTTATTTCAGCGAGTTTGAAGCAAGGGGTTTAGCGAATGAGTATGCGCGACGAAGCGGGTCAAGCAAGCAAGTCGCTTGACGACAGCTCGCAAAAGTCGCTCTCTGAATTCTTCGCGCCCGGTATCGTTCCAAATGACGTAGAGCAATTTTTTCCGCTGAATCAGGCAAAGCCGTTGATTGGTGCAATGATCGCTCTGTTTCGCGGCGGTGATGAAGAAGTATTGGTGCGTCTAGTCATATTGCGCGAGATTGGTCTGCGTGCTGATGCGCCGGATTGGTCGCCACAAGAACTGCAAACGTACTTTTCGTTTTTTGCCCCCGCCAAACTCAATACCGTACTCAGTCGCCTGCGTGAACACGAGCTATTGTTGTGGGATATTGAACGTCGCGTATATCGCCTCTCCACTGCCGGTCGCATGGTGTTGGCTGCGCTGTCCAATCTGCTTTCATTTAGTGCCGAAGCGGATAGCGAACTGGGATTTTACGCTGCTCAGGTTGCCGCCGGATCGGCAGTAGGTAAGCTCTCGCCGGAAGCGTTGTCGCACCTGCTGGCACGCCTCACTGAACTGGAAGATTCATTTTCACAAGCGGTTGCCTCCGGCTCTGAATTCCGTTTGCGTGCCGCGCAAAGCCAGCTCCAATCAGTGTGGAAGTGGATGGAAAAAGGCAACGAGGTACTAAAGAAACTCGGTGAGTCCGGTCTGTCGGATGATGCCAGTTGGCGACTGGCACAGGAAATCGGCTCTCGCCAATCGCGCATCATGCGCATGTCGTCGGTGTTCCAGCGCGAGCTTGCCGCCATCGCACGCCAGCAAGTGCATTTATCGCAAGGCGGACTCACCTCATCCGAACTGGCTATCTGGCTTAAAGAGCGCACGATAGAAGAATTGGTCACGCTATCCAATCAGCAACTCGCCATCGTGCCGGAAGCGAGCTTTGTACTGCCCGATGTGATGATAGACAACACCGAAGAATTTATCGAACGCGAGCAACCCACACGGCGCGTCTCCACACTGCCGCCGCCCGCCGCCACCGAACACACGCCAGACATCCCCCACGAACCGCCGCCGCAACTGTCCGCGCTGATTCACTTGCTCGCGGCTTTTCCGCAAGCGATGCAAGTGTCGGATGCCGTGGTCGGTGATAATTTCAGCGCAGCTTCGTATCGCATGTCGCTGCTGGCTTTCATCGGCGAACAGAACGTTGATCCCGAATTAGCACCCTTGGCCGCGCTGCCGTTGACGGTGCGTTGGGATAACAGCAGCAACGCATTAACCCCCGTGCATAGATACGAAGTCGCCGCCATGAGCGCGGGCGAACTCATTCCGATACAGGAGAATTCTCAATGAATCACGACCCCGCCGCGCGGCTGATTGCGCGCTTGTTGGCGATGCGTTATTTGCCGCGCGAAGATGCCGAGATACGCCGATTGCTGATCGACAGCAGCTTCCGCGATGAAGTGGATCAACGCCTTGCCACTTGCGGCATGCGCCTGCTATCGCAACCGTTTGCCGCGCATGTCGGCATCGCGCTCACCCGCGATTGCGAGAGCGCGGTGTTCGAGCAGAACGAAACCTGGCAAGCCAGCAACATCGGCCTGCCCAAAGACGCAGTGGCACTGCTGGTGATTTTGTGGGCACTCATTATTCTGCCCAAGCGCGAACGCCAGTTGGCGGGTGAAGCGGCGCAACAGGAAGCACAAAGCGAAATGTTTGAGACGGTGAAACTCACGCCGCTTGCACACGAAGCCTCGCGCGGTATCGCCGAAAATATTTTGCTGGAAGATTACGGCAAATTGTTGGGCGGTAAAGCGCGCATCCAGTTCGCCTTGCCGCAATTGTCGCGCCTCGGATTCATTGAACGCAAAAACAAAATCATCCACGAAGGGCCGCTGCTCGATTTAGCTTTTGATTACGCCGAAATGGCACCGCGCATTTTGCAAGGCGCGTTGGCTGACTTACTGAAAAAACGCGGCGTACTTGCTGAAGTTACCCCGGAGATCAACTGATGTTTCGCCTGCTCGAACTGGAAACTGTGCATTGGGATTACTGGCAGCGTTTCAAATTGCCGCTGGATGCCTCCATCATCACCATCGTTGGTCCCAACGGTTCGGGCAAAACCACGCTGCTTGATGCGCTACGCACTTTGCTCGCGCTGGAATGCTCGAAGAAGCGCGATTACAAACGCTATGTGCGACGCAACGGCGAAGACTTCTGTTGGCTGCGCGGCGTGGTGGACAATCAACGTCCCATGGGTAGCAGTAAACGCCCGTTTGGTCTGCCCTACCAGCAAGATCGCATCACGCTTGCCTGTCGCATCGACAAAAAAGGCGGCGATTGGATACGCAAATATTGGGTAGCTGAAGGAGAAGTGGCACTGGAAGACATCGAGCAACAAGGGCAGGAATTCGGCGTGCGCGATTATCAGCGTCTGCTGCACAGTGCCGGATTGTCTCCCGCCATCGCCCGCGTGTTGTCTCTCGAACAAGGTCAGACCGACAAGCTGTGTGAGCTGTCAGCAAAAGAATTATTGGAACTGGTGTTTCAGGTGTTCGGCGACAAAGAAGTGCTGGAACGCTATCAGGAAGCACGCCACCATCAAGAACACACCACACGCGAATTGGATGCAGTGCAGAACCAACTGGAAGCCTTGGGCAACAGTCTGGAGAAACACGAACTGAAAGTAAATCGCTATCTCGAATGGCAACATTTGAACGAAGAACGCACGGTATTGGTATCGGAAACTCGTCCTCGCCTGGAACATCATCTGCTGCAAAAAGAAGCCGAGAATGCGGGACGCACTTTGCACGCGCTGCGCACCGAATGGGTTCGCAAACGCGGTGAACATCACGCGCTGGTGCTGGAATTGCAAGTGCAGCAGCAAGCCTTGCAAGCGGCACGATTGCGCAAACAAGCGGCGCATGAAAACGAACAAATTCAACAGCGCGCATTAAACGACATCAATCTTGAGCTGGGTGGCTGGAAGAAAGTTGTTGACCAACAAGACAATCTGTTGCGCCAAATCTCCGATGCTGATGGTGGCAAAACCGCCGATGCACGCGAACTGGAACATCTGGAAAATGAACGCGACCGCTTGCGTTTGCGCATCGCCGATCTGGAACTGCAACAGCGTCAGCTCGACGAAATGCTGGAAAATCTCGCCGCCGGTAGGCGCGCCGACCCCGCCGATGTCGCCACCTTTCGTCAAGCGTTGAGCGGTGCGGGCATCGCGCACGACTTGCTGACCGACCTGGTAGAAATCGCCGATCCCACCTGGCAAGCCGCCGTGGAAGCCGTACTCGCGCCGTTTGCACACATCGTGTTGCTGGCAAAAGAAAAAGATGCGGAAGCGGCAATGGCACTCGGCGAAAAATTGCGCTACCGCCATTTCATCGTGCCGGAGCGAACCATACCGGGCCTTGCGCCACAAGGTTCATTGCTCGAAGTAGTACGCTTTTCGCAACCCGTTCCAGAATGGTTGCTGCGCCTACTGGAACGTATCCGCCGTGTGGAAGATGTAAATGCAGGTGGCAAGTTGCCGCGCGGTGAGGATTGGATCACACGCCAGGGTTATTTACGCGAGCGGCGTGGCGGGCGTTTTGCTGCGCCGGAGCAAGCGCGCTTCGGCAAAGCGCGTTTGGAATCACTGCGTCAACAACGTGCCAACTTGGAAAAATCACTCGCGCCCTTGCGCCAACAACGCGATGAGTTAAGCACTCGCCTGAACAATCTGAAAGCACAACTCGCCGGAGAAAGTGCCAGTGCGCAATTGGCTGCACGTGCAGGCGAATTTGCCGAGGCGCGGTTACATTACGACGCGCTGACCATCAAACGCCGCGACAATGGCGTGTATCAGGCACAGCAGGGCCGCGAGCAAGCGGATGAGGCAGTGGCGGCGGCGGACAAGGGCTTGGAAAAAGTCCGCCAGCGTATGCAAACACTGGACAAAGAAATCGCGGAAAAAGAAAACCGACCCGCGCGCGCAGATCAGGCCAAACGCCTGCAACAGTTGCGCCGCAACAGAAGGCAGATGCCTGCAACGTGGCACGATGCGGCAGCCAATCAGCAACTGGTGGACAAATATCGCGACACCACCAATATCGGTTTGCGCATTGAAGACATTGAGCGACGCTTCAAAGAAGAATCGTGGGAAACCGATGCCAGCGTGATCGTATTGCGCGACAAAATTCGCGACGATTACGCGCGTCAGGAAAGCGATTTGGCGGCGCGCCGCCGCGACAACGAAATGGCACGTAGCCAGACCGACACAGCGCGAGAGCAATATATCGCCGTGCTGCGCTACACCATCACCCGCTATGTGAAAAATCTCAAAGCACTGGGCGACATGGCCGGCATCAAAGTCGAGCACGAGCCTGTGTCATTGGCTAACGGTGATGATGTCACGCTATCTCAAGCGGGCTTGGCGGTACGTTTTGATTTCGACGAAAAAGGTTTCATGGGCATGAATGACGGCGATGCTTCCGGCGGCCAACAAGTAATGAAGTCACTGATTTTATTGGTTGGGTTAATGATGGAGGAATCGCGCCCCGGCGGCTTCGTGTTCATCGACGAACCGTTCGCCCACCTCGACATTGTCAACATCGAACGCGTCGCCTCCTTCCTCAAAGCCACCCGCGCGCAATACCTGCTCACCACTCCGGTCACGCACAACGTCAGCGTGTATGACCCGTCCATGCTCACACTGGTGACATTCAAGAAACGGACAGGTGATGCGTGGGCTCCGCGCATCGGCGTGTTGGTGCGCGAACAACATGAGCGCGGCTGATTCGATCCAGATTGAAGCACTGGACGAGCGCGCGATGTGCAAGCGCCGCAGACGTTTCCGTATTGAGCCTGCCACCGAACTCGAACTGATTCCAAGCGAATGGCGTGAGCTGTTGACGCGCTGGGTCAAGCGCGGCGGCAACAGCCGCTGGGAAACGCTGCTGAAAAACGCGGGCGCAGCCAACTTAGCACTAGCCGAAACCTTGCGCGAATGGCTGTTGCGTCAAGGCTGGTGCATCGTCATCGAAGAACGCGAACATGGCGACTGGTGGCCACGATCAGTGGAATTGCGCAACCTGCCGCAACTGCGCGCCTCGCTTGGCATCAGCGACAAAGAACAGAACGCGCAACGTTGGCAAACAGTACGCGAGGAATTATCAAACAACTGTGACGACAATCTTGTCCCCGCATTGCTTGCACTGGATGAACTTCCGGTGCATCGGGCTTTGGCGCGCCACGATCTGATCTCTGCTTTGCAACGTTGGCAGAATGCACAACGTAGTGGCACACGTCGCGATTTTGCTTTGTTGGCGCGCGACGACACCAAGGGCTTGAGCGAATCTGAATGGAATTGGCTGGAACAGACACTGGACTTGGCGGAATTTCGCATCGAACGCCACACCCCACTGCTGTTGCTGGTAGCCCCTCTGCAATTGATTTCACCCAAAGGTCAACTTGATCTGGCAAGTTGCGCTGATTTTGTAGCGCTAACTCCCGCCACGGTGCAAGCTGTCACGAGAGCAACAGGCACAATAAGCAGTTGGCAACTGGTGGAGAACCGCACTAGTTTTGAACGAGTCGTTCGGCATCGTAAAGCCGATGTCGGTGTAATTTGGTTGCCCGGATTCCCACCCGGTTGGTGGCGTAACGCAGTAGGTAAATTGCTCGACCTTGCACCTGCACCTGCTTACATTGCCTGCGATCCAGACCCTGCGGGCATAGCCATTGCGCTCAAAGCTGCCGAACCTTGGATAGAGCGCGGCATCACTTGGCAACCTTGGAAAATGACAACAGCCGACATTGCATCTTTGCGTGTACGCAAACCACTGACTGAGGTTGATAAAGCGCAACTTACCGCAATACGAAAAGAAAATGTACTACCCGCTTCTCTATCTGAGCTGGCTGGATGGATGCTTGATAACGGAGAAAAAGGGGAGCAAGAAGGATACTTGTAATGCCATTTTTAACCATAGTCTTACTTTGTAAGCCATTGTGTTATAGTACGCATTCAGGAATCTCATTAACGAGTACATTATGACTACCATGACCGTTTCATCCAAAGGGCAAATGGTTCTACCCGCCAACATTCGCAAGCGTTTAGGATTGATGGCTGGTACGCAAATGGAAATTATCGAAGAGGCTGACGGGGTGCGTCTGGTGGTTGCCCGCCCAATTAAAGCAGCTAATATCGCGGCGTGTGCGGGAATGGTGACTGCGCCAACCAAAGGTAAAGCACGCAGCTTGTCCGATTTTGATCCTGCCTTAATGTTGAAAAAGAAAAAATGAACGCGGTTGATACCAACGTGCTGGCGCGCTTTTTCATCAATGACGAGGATGACCGCGAAGCTGCACGGCAGCGGCCTGCCGCTATAGCGGCATTGTCCGGCAAGGTATTTGTACCGATGTCGGTCATCTTGGAATTCGAGTGGGTAATGCGTGGCTTCTATGAGCTTTCACGCAAAGATGTTCAGCGTGTGTTTGAATCGCTGTGTGGCCTGGAAAATGTTCAGATTGAAAACCGTGGCAGCGTACTCTCCGCGCTGAATAGCTATCAACAGGGGTTGGATTTTTCCGACGCGCTGCATCTTGTTCGCGCGGATTCTTGTGACACATTCTTGAGCTTCGACCAACGTTTGAAGAAACGTACCAATGCGATGGGGTTATCGCCTGCAGTGCAAACACCTAAATCCTGACGCTGTCGGCGCGCTTTACTCGCATTCACTCCCTCCGCTCTCTGGTAAACTGCGCGCCGCTGTCGTGTTTACTTCCTGCTGGTTCGCCGTAACGCCGATTTTTCTCTCGCAAGAGGTGATGGAACGGGTCTGACGGTCCGCGTGTAGCTGGTGGGAAATTGGGCGTGACAGAATGTGCCGTATCAACGCGCTGCCAGTGTGCAGGTCAGCAGATCCTATGAGGTGCGAAGCTTTGCTGCCGATTCTTTCAATCGAATGGCGCGGGCTTTTCCCACGCGATAATCTATCGTGTGGCGTATCGTCATTTCTGTTTCCCCGCGCCTATTGTCAGTGCCCACTATTTTATAAAGGGCTGCTATGACTTACCTGCAACAACTCGATGACATTATCAACACCACCATCGCGCCAGCGGCGCAAACGATAGACCGCGATAGCGCGTTCCCACGTGCGGCGATTCATGCGCTGGGCGATGCCGGGCTGCTCGGTTTAATCAGTTCCAAGGACATTGGTGGCATGGGGTTAGGATTGGCTGAGGCAGCTCAAATTGTCGAACGTATTTCTAAGGTGTGCGCTTCCACCGCAATGGTGGTGACCATGCATTATTGCGGCACGACCGTGCTGGAAAAATTCGGCAACGCAACCATTCGGCGCGACATAGCCGAGGGTGCGCATCTAACCACGCTGGCTTGGTCTGACAGCGGTTCACGCAGCCATTTCTGGGCACCCGTTAGCAAAGCACGTCGTGAAGGTGATGACATCATTTTAGATGGCAGCAAGAGCATGGTCACGTCTGCTGCCGAAGCCGACTCGTATGTGTGGTCAACTTGTCCGGCAGCGGCTGAAGGCGCAAGCACATTGTGGCTGGTAAACAGCAAGGCAGCAGGTTTGAGCCAGCCAAAATATTTCGATGGCTTAGGGCTGCGCGGCAACTGCTCGTCACCGCTTACCTCCACTGCGCTGCGCCTGTCCGACGCTGCCATGTTAGGCACGGACGGTGGCGGTTTCGACATCATGATAGGCACGGTGTTGCCCGTGTTCTCCACGCTGATTGCCTCTTGCTCTATCGGCATGATGGATGCGGCTATCGAATCTTCCTGCGCGCATGTCAGCGGCAACAAGTTTGAACATCTGGGCAGCACTTTGGCTGATCTACCGACGATACGCGCTTACATCGCCCGTGCCAAAATCCGTGCCGACATGGCACGCACACTGCGTGACGACACGCTCGCCGCATTGGCAACAGGGCGTGCCGATGCAATGTTGCGCGTGATGCAAGTCAAGGTGGTCGCAGCAGAAGCCGCACTGGAAGTAACCGACACCGCGATGCGTGTGTGCGGCGGCGCGGCATTCCGCAAGGATGTCGGCGTGGAGCGCAACTTCCGCGATGCGCGTGCCGCTTCCATCATGGCACCCACCTCCGATGTGTTGTACGACTTTATCGGCAAAGCGGTGTGCGGCATGCCTGTGTTCGGCTGAGGTGGAAGCGATGACAAAACCCTTAATGATGGGCGCAGTGGCTTATGCACCCAAAGTAGTCACGATCTGGGAAGGCTTTAAGGAGTATTTCCGGCAGCATGATTTCGAGTTCGATTACATTCTCTATTCCAATTACGAACGTCAGGTAGAAGCGCAATTTGATGGCAACATCGCACTTGCTTGGAACTCACCGCTGGCTTGGGTGCGCGCGGATCGTATCGCGCGTGCGCGTGGTCAACAAGCGCGTGCAGTGGCAATGCGCGATACCGACCGCGACCTCACTTCTGTGCTGGTGGTACGCAGCGATTTACCCGTCGCAACGCCGGGTGAATTGAGCGGGCTTAAAGGCAAGGTCGTCGGCTTTGGCGCAATTGATTCACCGCAGGCGAATTTGATTCCACTCGATCATCTGCGCCAACTTGGATTGATCGCGGGACGCGATTACACCGCGCGACGCTTCGACGTGCTGGGTGGAAAACATGGCGACCATATCGGCGGTGAACGCGATGCGGCGGTCGCACTGATGGCGGGTGAAATTGATGCCGCATGGATGATAGATGGCAATCATATTGCCTTCTCGCGCGAAGGCATCCTGCCTGCCAATGCCACGCGCATCGTGGCGCGTACCGGCAACTTTGATCACTGCAACTTCACCGTCAGCCCCGGTGCTGATGAAAAGCAGATTACGCGCTTCACTGAATTGCTACTGGCGATGAACTGGGACGATGCGCAGGTCAGACCGCTACTGGAATTGGAAGGTCTCAAGGCATGGCTACCCGGTCGTACCGGCGGTTACGACTTGCTGATCCGCGCCACCGATGATGAAAAATTTTACGATGCAAAAGGAAACATCCTTGCCGCCGATTATCGATATTGAAAATCTGGGGCTGGATGCGGGTGGACATCTGCTGGTCAAGCATGGCTTGCTGGCCGTGCCACCCGGCGGTGAACTGCGCGTCGTCGGCAACAGTGCGGGCTGGGATGCGCAGCTATCGGCTTGGTGTCGCAATCAGGGACATCCGGTTCGCTTGTCGGATCAAGATGGACGCACAGTCGCATACATAACGCGCGGTGCAGCACAGACTGGCCGTTGGCGCGGCGCGATGCACACCGGACATGCTGATGCCAAATTGGCGGGAGCAGTCGCCGAACAGGCTCAAGCCAGATGGGGACTGGCTGCACGTGGCGCAACAGTGGAAGCAGGCTCGCCCGCGATGCATTTCCGGCTCGATCAAAAAATAGAAGTGTGGGCTGATAGTGCAACCGATCTCTATGCACAGGCGGTAGCGGCGCAATGGAATCCTGACGAGGCGATAGATTGGAACACGCCATTCGAGTTACCCGATGTGGTGGAAGACGCGGTGGTGCAAGTGTTGACCTACATGATCGAAAACGAAGAAGCGGCCTTGATCGTCCCCGCGCGATTTCTGGGTCAACTACATCCGCACTTTCGTGAAGTACAGGCTGTGCTGGCGATACAGGTCGCCGACGAAGCGCGGCACATCGAGGTGTTCACCCGGCGCTTGCGCATGAAAGGCAGAGAGCCTGCGCTCTCCACCGCAGGCGGTCAAACATCGCTGAAAACATTATTGGACGAGCCGGATTTTTCCGTCGCGGGATTTTTGTTGTCGGTGCTGGGCGAAGGCACTTTCGTCAGCCTGCTCAACTTCCTCCACGCTCATGCACCCGATCCTGTGACCCGACAGATCGCCAGATTGGCAGCACGTGATGAAGCGAGGCACGTCGCGTTCGGCATGGCTCACTTAATGTCACGCATCAAACAAGAGCCGGAGTTTTTAACACGTCTAGCCAACGCCGTGCAATCGCGCAACGATGCCCTGTCCGGTACGTCAGGGCTCAACGAGGAAGTGTTTGATGCCTTGATTCTACTGGCAGCGGGTGAGTTCACACCCAAGGCAATCGCATCCGGTTATGTGCGGGTGCAACAGTTGATGCTGGATATGGCCGAAGGCAGACAAGCACGTCTGGAAAAACTCGGCTTCGCACGCGAAGTCTCGCAACGCCTGTCATCGCTGCATACGCGCAACTTCATGTGAGATACAAAACTTATTTCAGCGAACTCTCACTGTGCGCTGCAATAAATTTACTAGTGTTTTGCAAACTCAGGATCTCATTATCTAGCGCATTATTTTTATCCAACGCAAGAAAAGCGTCAGTCAATTTGAGACGCAAGTTTTCATTCATATCTACACGCACTGTCCAGCGGTAATCGACATAATTTGGCTTGGTGGTAGTCATTGATTGGCTCTTTCCATCAGCTTCAAATTGCACGATAGATACGACTTGACTCTTGCTAAGCGATTTCGCTCGAATCAAATTAGCCCCATCAATCCAAACCATATCCAGTTTATTGCGAATCAAATCATCAATCAGTGCGTCAGCGTCGAGAGCAGGCCTAAACTCGACTTTCATTCCGATTTTCTTCTCAAGGTAATCAGACAAGGGTTTGAACTTGCGCCGCAAAACCGATGGCGTATCGTCCGGGACTAGGGAGACACGTAGCACAGGCTCAGAAAAAGTGGATGCGTAAAACAACAATGCCGCCACTGTTGCCAGCGAGATGGCCAGATACTTAATGCGGGCTAGCGTTGATCTACCCCGCCAATGCTCCATTTTTTGATGATTTTTACTTTTCGATTTCATGCACAAATTCTCTCGTTGGATTATGCCGCAATTGGGAAATTTACTGCAAAGTTTCCACTCGCTCATTCGCACATCCTACATGTCAAAATTGCGCCAGATAGGGCATTCGTGACACAATCGCGTCTCTACAAACAAGCACCTTACTTAATTAAGCACCATGACGACTGAATCCACTACCCCGCAACTAGATGAGAACCAAATCATCACCGAACGCCGCCATAAATTGGCTGACATACGCAAATCGGGTGTAGCTTTTCCCAACGATTTCGAGCGAAAAAATTTGGCAGGCGATTTGCACGCTGAGTTCGGCGAAAAGTCGCATGACGAATTAGAAGCACTGAACATTCACGTTGCAGTGGCTGGACGCATGATGCTCAAGCGTGTGATGGGCAAGGCCAGCTTTGCCATGGTGCAGGATATGAGCGGACGTGTGCAGCTCTACCTCAGTAACGGCGATACAGGCGAAGCGGCGCACGACGCGTTCAAGCATTACGACTTGGGCGACATTTTGGGAGCAGTTGGCGTGTTGTTTAAAACCAAGACCAACGAGCTTTCCATCCGTGTAACGCAAGTGCGTTTGCTCACCAAATCATTGCGTCCCTTGCCGGAAAAGTTCCACGGACTATCCGATCAGGAGCAAAAATATCGCCAGCGTTATCTGGATCTGATCACCAATCAGGATGCACGCGAAGTATTCAAAAAACGCACCAAAATTATCCAAGCGATACGCGATTTTTTTATTCGCCACGACTACATGGAAGTGGAAACGCCGATGATGCATGCCATCCCCGGTGGCGCGTCAGCCAAGCCTTTCGAGACACATCATAACGCGCTGGATATGAAAATGTATCTGCGCATCGCACCTGAGTTGTATCTAAAACGCTTGGTAGTAGGAGGCTTTGAGAAGGTGTTCGAGATCAACCGAAATTTCCGTAACGAAGGATTGTCCACACGCCACAATCCAGAGTTCACCATGCTGGAATTTTACGAAGCCTATCGCGATTACAAGTATTTGATGGACTTCAGTGAAGGTCTGATTCGTGAAGTTGCGCAAAAAGTGTTGGGGACAACGCTCATCTCTTACCAAGGCAAAGCACTTGACTTAGGCAAGCCTTTCCACCGCTTGACCATGGTGCAAGCCATTCAAAAATATCACCCGCAATTCACTACCGCGCAACTCAATGACCGCGAGTTTGTGGTGAATGAGTTGCAAGACCTAAAGGCGAAATACAAACCCGAAGACGGACTCGGTGGCTTGCAGTTGTCGCTGTTTGAAGAGCTCGCTGAAACACAATTATTCGAACCGACTTTCATCATCGACTATCCGGTAGAAGTCTCACCGCTGGCACGCAGTAGCGACAGCAATCCTCAGATCACCGAACGCTTTGAGCTATTCGTGGTGGGTCGTGAATTGGCGAACGGCTTCTCGGAATTGAACGACGCGGAAGACCAAGCCGCGCGCTTTGATGCGCAAGTCGCTGCCAAAGATGCGGGCGATGAAGAGGCGATGTTCAAAGATAACGACTACGTGCGCGCACTGGAATACGGCCTGCCACCGACTGCCGGAGAAGGGATCGGTATCGACCGCCTCATCATGTTGCTGACAGATAGCGCGAGTATCAGGGATGTCATTCTCTTCCCGCAGATGCGCCCAGAATAAAAAACTACTAATGAAACTACTAACCATTTATTAACCGCATCATTCCCTCCCCCTGTCAGGGGGAGGGCTAGGGTGGGGGTGTAATATCCAACCTTCCACTGCTCTACCCCCATCCTAACCTTCCCCCTGTGAGGGGGAAGGAATAATCAGAGTGGAAATCACAATCTAGATTGATCTCGCACATGCTAACTAGTGACACAACAGCACGCTTACTCCAGCAATACCCCATGCTCGCCGAACTGCCTGCGACTGAACTCAATGAGTTACTGGCAAATGCGATGGTGATGCCACTACCAATCGGCACGGTGTTGTTTGATGAGAACCAACCCTGCCAAGGTTTCCCGCTGGTTTTATCGGGCAGCATCCGCGTCATCAAAGCTGCTGCCAGTGGCCGTGAATTGCAGCTGTATCGCGTTATGCCGGGCGAAAGCTGCATTCTCACCAGCAGTTGTTTGCTTGGTCACACGCGTTATCAGGCGCGTGGTATCGTCGAACAAGCCTTGGAAATGGTGATTTTACCCGCCAGCGTATTTCACACCCTGCTCGCCAAAAACGAGGCGTTCCGCAGCTATGTGTTTCACTTGTTCGCAGATCGTCTCACTGACTTGATGTCCTTGGTTTCGGCAGTCGCTTTTCAAAAGCTCGACCAACGCCTTGCCGCACTGCTCATCAACAAACCCCGCACCCTTCACACTACCCATCAGGCATTGGCGGATGAACTGGGCAGTGCACGTGAAATCGTCAGCCGATTACTCAAGGGTTTTGCAGATCAGGGGTGGGTGCATCCGGGGCGCGAGCAGATAGAGATTGTTGATGTTGATGCGTTGAAGAAATTCGCTGCGCTTTAACCCACGTAGGAGCGAGCTTGCTCGCGAAGCTGTTTAAATAATTTCGCGAGCAAGCTCGCTCCTACATACCCTCTTCAAGCATGAGAATATTGTTATGAGCATCCCAACCTCAACAGAAAATCGTCACACGCGTGATTTACGCAAGGGACGATTTTCTGAGTCAGGTCGTATTTATCTTCTTACCTCTGTCGTGCACAATCGAACCCCGATTTTTGCCGAGTTGAAAATTGGGAGGCTGTTAGTCGCCGAACTGCGTGCTGCGGAAACAGAGGGTCTTGTTCAGTCACTCGCTTGGGTAGTCATGCCGGATCATTTGCATTGGTTGGTTTCATTGCAATCAGGCAGCCTATCCGAGCTTATGCAGCGCATCAAAGGACGCAGCGCAATCTCCATCAATCGAGCTTTGGCAAGTCATGGTCAAATCTGGCAGAGGGGCTTCCACGATCATGCACTGCGCAACGAGGACGATGTGCATGCCACGGCCCGATATATCGTTGCCAATCCGCTCCGTGCCAAGTTGGTGGAAAAGATAGGCGACTATTCGTTGTGGGATGCGATTTGGCTGTGATGATGTGGCGAAATTATTTGTGGCGATATGTAGGAGCGAGCTTGCTCGCGATTGTGCTTTTGCAATAACTTCGCTTCGCGAGCAAGCTCGCTCCTACACAAATAATCCCCGCAACCTCACTTCATCCGGTTGATGCACCATACCCCGCTCGGTGATGAGTGCAGTCACCAGCCGCGCCGGAGTCACGTCGAAGCCATAGTTCGCCACGGGTGAGTTGAGCGGCGTGACGCGCACAGTATGTATTTGCCCATCATCAGCTAATCCGCTGATATGCGTCACTTCTTCTGCCGCGCGTTCTTCGATGGGAATTTCCTGCACGCCGTCTTGCAACGTCCAGTCTATGGTCGGAGTGGGCAGTGCCACATAGAACGGCACGCCGTTGTCGTGCGCCGCGAGTGCTTTGAGATACGTGCCGATCTTGTTGCACACGTCGCCGCGTGCGGTCACGCGGTCGCAGCCGACGATAGCCATATCCACCTTACCATGCTGCATCAGATGTCCGCCTGCATTATCGACAATAACGGTATGCGCCACACCATGCTGACCCAGCTCCCACGCGGTGAGGCTCGCGCCCTGATTACGCGGACGCGTCTCGTCCACCCACACATGCAGCGAAATGCCCTCCTCCACAGCGGCATAGATAGGCGCGAGTGCCGTACCCCAATCCACCGTCGCTAGCCAGCCTGCGTTGCAATGCGTCAATATATTTACAGTGCGTCCGGTGCGTTGGTATATCGCACGAATGATCTCGCAACCATGTCGCCCGATGGCTTGATTGATTGCCACATCCTCCTCGGCAATCGCTGCTGCCTCACGCCAAGCATCAGCGGCGCGCTGTTCCTCTGGCAGCGGTGCAAGCAAGGCACGCATACGCTCCACGCCCCAGCGCAGATTCACCGCCGTCGGACGCGCCGCCAGCAGCATGTCACACGTCGCTTGCAACGCCGCATCCGAAGCATGATGACGCATCGACAACGCCACGCCATATGCTGCTGTCACACCGATCAGCGGCGCACCGCGTACCTGCATATCGCGTATCGCACGTTCGGCATCGCGCATGGTGTTCAAACGCACCGTGACGAATTGATGGGGAAGTTTGGTTTGATCGATAATTTCAACTGCCGTGTTGTCGACGGTGGGCCAGATGGTGCGATATGGGGTTCCGTTGATTTTCATAAATTTTTCATTGGTAGGTTGGATTGAACGGAGTGATACCCAACAAAATCACGATGGGTATCGCGTTGCTCAACCCATCCTACGCGTGTTGAATAGCCCGCGTAGGGCGCAATAACCAACGGGCATTGCGCCACAATTGGTGCAATGCGCTAAGCTTATTGCACCCTACGTTTGATCATCTTCAAATTCACACAAATGCCCTAACTTTTCTAGACGACCCCGCACGCCAACTGCCTATCATTTCTTTTGTAGTATAGCTTTACCAATCACGCTTGCGATTTTCACTTCGTATTCGTTCACCTCCTCCAGGAAAAATCTGCGCATGTCATCCAGCGTGGCTTGAATGCCGATGGACTCAAACCCTTCGTCATCCGCATCAAGCGGGACGTTGCCGACCAGCACTTCTTTCGCGTATTCGCGCTGAAAAGACGGGTCGGCCTGTGCTCCGGCATCGAGGATGTCTCGTATCGTTTTGCCGCGTTGCATCAGGATCATCAGGTCGTATAAGTCGCGCGACCTGACTCTTTGCGAGATGAGCCAAGACTTCATGTTGAACAGCATCTCTTCGTCAGCGATGCTGAATCGGGTTTTGCTTTTGATTTTTTTCATGCCCGCAAAGTGGCGATAGTGAATGTCGTCGCGGGCGAAGAAAGTGACCTTTACGCCGCCGATAATTTGGTCGCGGCTTTGCGATAGCAGGTCGATGCCGTTAATGCGCGCTTGCGATATTTTCCAGGCGGGGGTGGCGAATTCGTGGGTGAGGCCATGCTGCTTCAAGTTGGTCAGGATGGAATCCACGCGGTCTTTGGACATGGATTTTTCAGGCAGCCAGAAATCCAAGTCTTCGCTCAAACGGTGGCCGATCTGGATGGAGAGTGCCGTGCCACCGATCAGCACAAAATCTTTCATCAACGGCTCTTTCGCCAGCACTTCGAATACGCGCCGGGTGCGCGCCGGCATGCAATCAAGTTTGAGCATGCATGGCCTTTTCGATGTTGCCCAGCATTCTGTTCAAAGCGGGTGCGGCGGTGCGATGTTTTGCTGAAAACTTCGTGATGGAACGGCGTAGCGACTTTGTGCCAAACCGAGCCGCAATCTTCGCCAAATCTTCAAACAACCCGCGCTCCACCACCTTGTCGATCAGCAGCGCATCGGGCATGGCGGAGTTGCTCCAGTCGTAGGGGAATGACAGATCGAGGCTGGCGGACTTGCGGATGGGCAGCGAAACCTCAACGTGCGCACTAGCCAAGCCTTGACTCACCGACAGGATGCGATTCAGACGATTCACGCCGATTTCATTGATTGAACCATTTTCCAGCCCATTGATTGTTGCACGCGAAACATCGGCCAGGCTCGCCAACTCAGCCTGACTGATGCCCGCTTGAAGACGGGATTGTTTGATTTGAAGTCCTGCGGTTTTGAGATTCAGTAGCATGGGAAGGATGCTACTCAATGACTGATTGGTGTGTCAAATATATTAGACATAAATATACTCCGGGAAAGAAGTTCCTCAAGGCTAATCACCTTCAAATTCGCACAGCGCAAACACCTTGTGTCCATGCCTCTCCAAACGCGCACGTCCGCCGATGTCGGGCAGGTCGATGATGAAGCAGCATTCGACGATCTTGCCGCCCATCTTTTCGATCAACACGCAGGCTGCTTCTGCCGTGCCGCCGGTGGCAATGAGGTCATCCACCAGCAATACTTTTTCGCCTTTTGAAATCGCATCGGTGTGGATCTCGATACGGTCGGTGCCGTATTCCAGCGCGTAGTCGTGGCCGATAGTCTCGGCGGGCAGCTTGCCCTTTTTGCGGATGGGTACGAAGCCTTTGTTCAGCGTGTAAGCCAATGCTGCGCCGAAGATAAAGCCGCGTGCTTCGATGCCCGCGATTTTGTCCAGCTTCATATCGGCATAACGCTGCGCCAGCTCATCTATCGTGGCGCGAAACCCCATCGGGTCTTTGAGCAAGGTGGTGATGTCGCGGAACTGGATGCCCTGTTTTGGGTAGTGGGGGACGGTTCTAATTTTTGATTTGATGGGCATGGTGCTTCCTTCTTAAATTTGCAAAACCTTATTGTCCACGAAAGACACGAAAAGCACGAAATAACCTCCCGAACATTTTGCTTACATATCCAGATTGATTTTTGAATTATGTTTTTTGCTTTGTTCGTGTTCTTTCGTGTCTTTCGTGGACAATGTTTTTGAATTATTTTTCAACTGCGCTTCTTATATTCAACAAACTTTTGCTTCACATCGTGCATCTGTTGCGAGGTGAGGATGTGCGGCTCACCTGCTTGCAGCGTGCGCCAATAAATCTCGCACAAAAATTCCACTTCGATGGCAACTGCCAGCGCGTCATCCAAATCCTTTCCCAGCGCGATCATGCCATGATTCCCCAGCAGACATGCCTTGCGGCCTTGCAATGCTTCGAGTGCATGGTCGGATAATTCCTGTTCGCCGAACACGCTGTAGGGTGTGCAACGGATGGTGTCGCCGCCTGCCATGGCGATCATATAATGCACGGCGGGCACATCCTTGCACAGACAAGAAAGCGTTGTTGCAAAGGTGGAATGGGTATGCACGACTGCGCCAACATCCGGACGCGCGGCGAGGATGTCACGATGAAAACGCCACTCGCTGGACGGCTTGCCGCCTTGCAGCACGTTGCCTTGCGAGTCCATGCTCACCATGCTCTCCGGTGTCATCTCTGACACGTGCAATGCGGAAGGCGTAATGAGCATGGCTGCACCATCGCGCACTGAGGCATTGCCCGAAGAGCCGCGATTCAGACCAAGTTCGATCAGGCGACGTGAGGTGTCGAGGAGTTGTTGACGTGATGTTTGTTCGGTCATATTCAATCTTTCATTCAAAAACGGTTTGGTAGGAGCGAGCTTGCAGCGTGTATTTTTGGGGCGCAAGCCCCTTACAAGCACGGCGTACCCCTTGCGGGTACTCGCGAAAATATTTTCAATGGTTCGCGAGCAAGCTCGCTCCTACAGCAGTTTTGTAGGTTGGGTGGAGCGTAGCGATACCCAAAAGTTAAATGATGGGTATCGCGTTGCTCAACCCATCCTACACAAGCATTCTTCCCGCCACGGCTTGCAGCTTCTCTTTCATCGCTGCATCGCGTGCCTCCGACACGGTGATGAGTGCGTATTGCAAGGCACTACGGCAGCCGCATTCGCACGCTTTGGCATCAGACCCAATACGTGGCACGACATGGCTTACCAGTGTCTTGGCCTTGTCGGCATTGGCCAGCAGCACTTTGATGATCTGCTCCACGGTCACGTCATCGTGGTCGGGATGCCAGCAGTCGTAGTCAGTAACCATCGCCACCGTGGCGTAGCACAGCTCGGCTTCACGGGCGAGTTTGGCTTCGGGCATGTTGGTCATGCCGATCACATCACAGCCCCAGCTGCGATACAGCTCGGATTCGGCAAGGCTGCTGAACTGCGGTCCTTCCATGACCAGATAGGTGCCACCACGCAGCGCAGCGATACCCGCCTCTTTTGCCGCTACTTCGATGTGATCGCCCAAGCGTTTGCACACCGGATGTGCCATCGAAACATGCGCCACGAGGCCGCTGCCGAAAAAAGATTTATCACGCGCAAAGGTGCGGTCGATAAACTGATCGACGATGACGAAAGTGCCGGGTGTGAGGTGTTCACGCAACGAACCCACCGCACTGACCGAAATGACATCCGCCACCCCTACCCGCTTGAGCGCATCAATGTTGGCGCGGAAGTTGATTTCGGAAGGTGGAATTTTGTGCCCTCTCCCATGACGTGGCAGAAAGGCCAGCTTTACGCCATTGAGTTCACCAAATAGCAGCTCGTCAGAAGGCGAGCCGAAAGAAGATTCAACCTTCTCCCAACGTTTATTCTCCAACCTTGCGATGTCATATACACCACTGCCGCCAATGATGCCGATGCTTGCCTGTGCCATGCTGCTTCCCTATGCTTGAAACGATACGAGATTGGAACAGGAATGCTAATTTTGCTCAAGGCTATTCCCGATAGTCTTCGTGTGACTTTTATCACAGACAGCACCTTGCAACTCGCTTAACCTAGCGTCCTCAATTACTTAATTTAGGAGTTCATTATGAATTGCAATTCAGGAACAATAGATCGTGCAGTACGCGTCATCGCAGGCTTGGCGTTAATCGCGCTTGCCGCCACTGGAACGATTGGCGTTTGGGGCTATATTGGCGTTGTAGCATTATTGACAGGGGTATTCGGATTTTGCCCGGCTTATGCCATCTTCGGCATGAATACCTGCGGCATCAAAAAGTAAGCGGATTAAACAGATCTACTAAACGCCCGATAGCCCGCAAGGTCTATCGGGCGTTTTGCATTGAACTTTGTACCATCCAGTAGGCCTATAATCGGCTATGTCCACCGCCACTCACATCGATCTGCAAGTTACCGGCATGCACTGTGCCTCGTGTTCGGCGCGTCTGGAAAAAGTATTGAATCAATTGCCGGAAGTGGCAGCCACGGTGAACATCGCCACCGAAAAAGCGCACATTGCCTACAACCCCCATAACACGCCACTTATCGACCTGATAAAGGCCATACAGGGCGCTGGGTTTGATGCACATCCGCTGCGAGATTTCGCCGCCGAAAAGCTGGCTCGCAAAGCAATCTTACATCACGAGCAAGTGCAATTCTTTATCTCCGTCGCACTCACTGTGCCGTTGCTGTTGGAAATGCTGCTGATGCTGTTCGGCATTCACCTCATGCTGCCCGTTTGGTTGCAATTCGTACTGGCGACCCCGGTGCAGTTTTGGATAGGCCGCCGCTTCTATTCTGGTGCGTGGAGCAGCCTGCGTGGCGGCGGTGCCAATATGGATGTGCTGGTGGCACTGGGCACGAGTGCGGCGTATTTATTTAGCTGCGTCGTATGGCTACTTAATCTCGATCAGCCGCTGTATTTTGAAACCAGTGCCACGCTCATCACGCTGGTGCTGCTCGGCAAACTGCTAGAAGCGCGCGCCAAAGGCAAAGCCTCCAGTGCCTTGGAGGCACTACTCAATCTGCAACCCAAAACCGCACAAGTTGAGCGCGATGGTGTGATGCAAACCCTGCCCGTCGAGCAGATGCAAGTCGATGATGTGTTCTTGGTTCGCCCCGGTGAAAGCGTGCCTGTCGATGGTGTCGTTGTTGAAGGCATATCTAGTGTGAACGAGGCGATGCTCACCGGCGAAAGCGTGGCGCAAAGCAAACAGCCAAATGACAAAGTGTATGCGGCAACCCTCAATCAAAGTGGACTGCTGAAATGCCGCGCATTGGCAGTCGGAACACACACACAATTGGCGGCCATCATTCGCCTAGTAGAGCAAGCGCAAGGCTCAAAAGCTGAGATACAGAAACTCGCCGATAAAATCTCCGCGATATTTGTGCCTGTGGTGTTGCTCATTGCATTGGCGACTTTTGCAGCGTGGTATCTGATTGGCCACGACTTCACCATCGCATTGATTAACGCTGTTGCAGTGTTGGTTATCGCCTGCCCTTGTGCATTGGGGTTGGCCACGCCCACCGCGTTGGTGGTATCCACCGGACGTGCTGCGCAGGCAGGCATACTGGTTAAAGACGCTGCATCGCTGGAACGCGCACACAGTCTGTCCGTTTTAGTCGTGGATAAAACGGGCACGATCACCGCTGGAAAACCCGGCGTAACCGACGTGCTGCCTGCACAGGAAATCACCACTAACGAATTGCTCACGACATCTGCAACACTCACGCAAGGCTCGACGCATCCTTTGTCACTAGCACTCTTCGAGCATACGAAAAAATTGCAAATCGTGCCTAAGCAAGCCGCCATAATCAGCGAGATAGCGGGTAGCGGTTTAAGCGGGACGATAGAAGGCAAGCAGTATTTGTTGGTCTCCCCCGACTATGCCAAACAACAAAACATCACTGTCGATGACGCACAAATACTGGCTTTGCAACAACAAGGAAAAACGGTGATGGTCTTGGCTTGCGATGGGCGACTGTTAGGCTATATCACCAGTCAAGATCAACTGAGGGTCGGCAGTCGTGAGGCCGTCGCAAAATTGCAAAACATGGGCATACGCGTAGTAATGTTGAGTGGCGACAACGCGGCAGCGACTCAGGCCATTGCGCAGCAAGTCGGCATTACGGAATTTATTTCCGAAGTCACTCCTCAAGCAAAAGCGGAGCATGTGCAATTACTTAAAAACCCCGTTCGGGCTGATGAAACAACTAGCCATTTGACTAAGTCATCAAAAAACGCTGACCAAGTCGCTGTTTATGAGCCTGTCGAAGCCTTTGTTGAGTACCCTTCGACAGGCTCAGGGCGAACGGACTCTCACTCAAGTTCGGGTAAGTATCTAGTCGGCATGGTCGGTGACGGCATCAACGATGCCCCTGCACTGGCGAGTGCCGATGTGAGCTTTGCCATGCGCAGTGGTAGCGACATTGCCATCGAAGCTGCGGACATCACACTGATGCGCAATGACTTGATGAGCGTCGCCGATGCCATAGACCTTTCGCGTGCCACATTGAAGAAAATTCGCCAGAATCTATTCTTCGCTTTCGCTTACAACGTGCTAGGCATCCCGCTCGCCGCCGCAGGCATGCTTAATCCGGTGATTGCAGGCGCGGCAATGGCAATGAGCTCCATCACTGTGGTAAGCAACGCACTACTGCTGAAACGCTGGCAGTCAGCCATCGTGCAGAAGTTGTAATTGCGCCTCGCATTCACTCAATCCGCTAATTTTCAGCCCTACCGATGAACATAAAAAATATTGCGGATCATCTGGAGCACACTGGCTACATCGTTATGGATAACGCGCTGTCCGCTCAACTATTAACCAAGCTGTTTAACCGTTGCCACAATACCGATACTGTTCGTTTTCAAACGGCACATATCGGTAGAGGAAACGATAAGAAGCAGATCAATTCGATACGCGGTGATGTAATCAGTTGGTTGGACGATTCCAATACCACAGACCAACTCTATCTGGCTTGGATGGAAGAACTGCGAACCGGTCTGAATGCGGCACTCTACCTGGGGCTATTTGATTATGATTGCCACTACGCCATCTACGATGCAGGCGCAGGCTATGCCAAACACTCGGATGTATTGGCCGGCAAAAAAAACCGGATACTTTCCACGGTGCTGTACCTAAATGAAAACTGGGAATCTCGCGATGGCGGCGAGCTGGTTTTATTCGACCCGGAGGGTGCCGCTATCATCGCAACGGTTCAGCCGACATTTGGCAGGATGATCATATTTTTAAGCGATTCATTCCCGCACGAAGTCCTGCCTGCCCACCAAACGCGGCGTAGCATTGCGGGTTGGTTTCGCGTCAGCGGCAGTTAAATCTGAATCCGTTGTTGGCAACACGCTTTATAATGCCGATAGTCGTTACGCCAATTTGAACTATGAAATATTTTTTACTGTTATCCCTACTCTTGCTCAGTGCTTGCGCAAACACACACAAAGAAACACCGGTTGTTAACGAAGTGCTCAGCGCAATAGACCATAAAATTTTGTTTGAAGATATTCCGACTTACTCGAAAAGTTTAATTGGCACACCCTACAAGTTCGGCGGCACGTCTCCCGATAGCGGCTTTGATTGCAGTGGCTTTGTCGCTGATGTGTTTCGTCACACTGCGGGCGTAACGATGCCCCGATCCACTAGCGAGATCAATCACACTGGCCATGCGATCCGAGCAGATGAATTACGCTCAGGCGATTTGGTTTTTTTCAACACACTAAAGAAAAAGTTTTCACACGTGGGAATTTATTTGGGTGACAACCAATTTATTCATGCCCCCAGCAAAGGCGGCAAGGTGCGCATTGATGATATGAGTGAAGCCTATTGGAAAAGAAATTACGACGGCGCGCGACGCATCAATTTGCCGCACTAGCTTTACGTGCGGCTTTTAATTCTTCCGCGAGCTGAAATACTGACATCGCGTAAAAGTCACTGTTATTGTATTTGGTAATGACCTCAAAATTATTGAACACCAACCAGAACTCTTTGCCATTCGCCACCGTGTAATCAGCCAGCCGTGCGGATAGATCGGGCGGCAACTCCACTTTGGGTGCAATACCGACTGATGACCATTCTTGCAGTGTGCGCGGTTTACTAATTTCGCCGATCCATTGCTTTTTGACGAACTTCGCCTGCACCGCAATCGGTGGCTGCACATCTGCTGCGCCTATCCAGCCATAGCCCTGCATATAATTTGCCACGCTGCCTATCGCATCGACATCCTCATGCAGCAAATCAATCTTGTGGTTGCCATTAAAATCCACGGCATATTTTCGATAGCTGCTCGGCATGAATTGCGGAATGCCCATCGCCCCTGCATAAGAGCTGCGTATCTCCAACAAATTGAATTGCTGTTCTTGTGCCAACAACAAATAATTTTCCAATTCACTGCGAAAAAACGGAGCACGACGCGGATAGTCAAACGCTAAAGTGCTTAGTGCATCTATGGTGCGGTATGTCCCGGCATTTTTACCGTAGATCGTTTCCACACCAATAATCGCGATGATGATTTCCTGTGGCACGCCATATTGCTGTTCAGCGCGTTGCAAGCTGGCTGCATGCTTGTACCAAAATTCCAAGCCGCGTTGTATCCGTTGAGTATTCACAAATGAGGCGCGATATTCCAGCCACGGCTTAATCGTTGCGGGCCGCGAGATAGCCTCAATCACGGATGGTTTGTGTTGGACGTGATTAAACAGCGTCTCTAATTCACTACGTTTGAACTGATGCTTGACCACCATCTCGTCGATGAATTCCGGGATGCCTTGCATGTCGGCTGCGTCAGCAGAATGTATCAGCCAACACAACAATAAAATGGGATAATTAGTTTGCATAGAGCCTGAGATTCTAACCGATGTCACACTAGATATTAGCGTTGGTTAATCTCCCGAACTTAAATACACACCACTTCTGAAGGCAAACAACATGAACATGAACACGACCACTCAACATCATCGCCTTATCATTTTGGGCTCCGGCCCCGCCGGATATACCGCTGCCGTTTACGCAGCCCGCGCCAACCTCAGCCCTGTGTTGATTACCGGCATGGCGCAAGGCGGACAATTGATGACCACCACCGACGTGGATAACTGGCCTGCGGACGCGATGGGGGTGCAAGGGCCTGAGTTAATGGCGCGCTTCCAGCAACACGCGGAACGCTTCAACACGCAGATGGTTTTTGACCACATCCACACCGCACAACTTCAGCAAAAACCGTTCACGCTAATCGGCGATGCAGGCACTTATACCTGCGACGCGCTGATTATTTGCACAGGCGCATCGGCGCAGTATTTGGGCTTACCTTCTGAAGAGGCATTCATGGGGCGCGGCGTGTCTGGCTGCGCCACCTGCGATGGCTTTTTCTATCGCAATCAAGATGTGGCAGTAGTGGGCGGCGGCAACACGGCGGTGGAAGAGGCTCTGTACCTGTCCAACATCGCCAAGCACGTCACCTTGGTGCATAGACGCGACACCTTCCGTGCCGAACGCATCATGATCGACCACCTCATGGAGCGCGTGGCAGCGGGGAAAATCACCCTGCAACTGAATCAAACTTTGGACGAAGTATTGGGCGATGCCAGCGGTGTCACAGGAATGCGCTTAAAACACGCCAGCGACGGTACAACACAAGACTTCGCGCTGACAGGCGTGTTTATTGCCATCGGACACAAACCTAATACAGACATATTTACCGGACAGTTGGAGATGGAAAACGGCTATCTCATTACCCAAAGCGGCAATCACGGTAACGCCACTGCTACCAGCATCCCTGGTGTATTCGCCGCAGGTGACGTGCAAGACCACATCTACCGCCAAGCCTGCACCAGCGCAGCAACGGGCTGTATGGCGGCGTTGGATGCGGATAAATACCTCGCCTCGCTGCAGCACTAATTCAAGTAGCTTCTGCACAATTTCCTCCGTGAAGAAGCCTACTAAAATCACATCGCCTGAACTTGATGCCAACGATGCCGCACTATTCCGTGCAGCCGTTGGTGAGGTGCAACCACTCCCTGAACAAAACCGCATCACACCCAAACCTATCAGGCGTAAAGCACCCATACATCGGGCTACCCAGTCCGTTGAAATTCCAGACACGCTATCCGACTTTGTTGCTGAAGGTAGCCCCAGTGAATTTTTACGTAACGGCATTTCACATCTCACACTACGCAAAATTCGTAACGGAACATGGCCGGTTCAAGACCAATTGGATTTACACGGCAATCACAGTGATGCAGCCAGAAAGTTATTACAAGAGTTTTTACATGAAGCGGCACTGCAAGAATTTCGTTGCGTGCGGGTGATACATGGCAAGGGACTGAACAGTAAAGGCGGCGAAGCGGTTCTGCGCAACCTCACGCGCCATTGGCTGAGTCAGCATCCGCGTGTATTAGCCTATTGCGAAGCACCGCCTGCGCAAGGCGGAAGTGGTGCGGTGGTGGTGCTACTTAAAGTTTGCAGTTAAGGAAGCAATGATTAAGTCGTCATTCCCGCGAAAGCGGGAATCCAGCTTATTGAATTGACTGTGTTCCCGCTTTCGCGGGAACGACAAAACCAGACCTGTTCAGAGTTTCCTTAATTTTTCTTACCCATCACATAAATCAAATACTCAAAAAATACTTCGCACCAATCTTGGTCATTGTCTTTAAGTGAATGCAGTAGCTTTTGCACTTCAGCGACAGGCCAATTTGGGTTGAACGACACCAGCATTTTTTCAGGATACAGCTTGCGCATCACGTCCAGCCGATCAGCCATTTTTTTAATGCCCGAAAGCATCACTTCGATATCTTTGTCTGTTTCCATCTCCGCAGTTAAATCACCATATGCTCTGGGATTTTTTTTGGTGAACTCAACAAACTGAGTCAGGATGTAAAAAAATTCACCCTTATTATCCTTGCCGACCGCATCGCCCATCATAAACGGCATCACCGACAATTCCAGCCAGTAATAACCCAACTTGGGGTTACGATACTTGGATACACCGATGTAGCCGTTACGCGCCTTGGCACGTTGAATCGCATCATCAAGCAGCAACTTATCCGAAGCGCGAGTGGCGATTTCCAAATTCTCCAGCATGGCGGGCTTGACCAAGAAAAAGTGCGGCGATTCGTCGTATATTTTCCCCGTGTGGATTTGTGTACGGTAGTAGGTATTGAATAACTTCAATATCAAACTGCCGTTTTTGTCCACATCGTAATAATCGCGATTTTCGGTCACGACTGTTGCGGCTTGTGCCATAAACACCTCTCCTAAATTCCCTGACCACGCTGACTATCCGAGCTTGCAATCGGCGGCAATCATACCTTGGTATGCTAAAATTGCCGCGTAATTATTATGTAATTTTATTATCAAATCACGAAGCCGACTACACCATCAATATAATTAAGAGGGATGTCATGAAAAGTAGCCTACTGTTCATCTTGTTGTTATGCAGTACCAACGCCTTCCCTGCCAGCTACAAATGGGTAGATGAAAATAATCGGACACATTATTCAGAGCAACCTCCCCCCAATATAAAAGCCAAGGTTTTAACCTCGGCCGGTGGCGGAAATAATGCCGCTGCAAGTTCTCCCGCCGCACCCAAAACTATTGCAGAGCGCGCAGCAGAACTGGATAAAGCAAAGCTGGCGAAAAAGGACAGTGCCAACAAAGCCGCACAAAAACAAGCTTATGATGATGCGCTAAAAGCCAACTGCGATGGCGCGCGAAGAAACCTTGCCGCACTGAAAGATGGAATTCGCTTGGTTGAAGTGGATGCAAATGGAGAGCGATCTTACCTGACGGACGACCAACGTCAGCAAAAAATGGCGAAGGCTCAGCAGGACATTCAAGCGAACTGCAAATAATTTGTTGTAAATAAAACTTGATCGGACAGCTCTTACTTCAAAAGTAAAATATAAAGTCGTAACAATCCGCATTGATTGATAGCTGCCCTTTCACGATTAACCGCTTTCTGTCGTCCGATTTGGCAAAATGACCTGCGAAAAGTGCCAATTGCGGTCTTTCGCAGGTGCAATCCAAATTGTGGCTCAGTATGCATTGTAGTCAGTTGCTCACAGGAATGAATAAATGACTTGCAAACTTGGTAATAGTTCGTCATTATTATGACTATAGGCATGTGACCATAGGACTTATATAATGAATAGCAATCAAATATCAAAATCCGAGTTCAAAACAAAAGCGCTGGAGTATTTTCGCCAAGTGGAAGCATCTGGTGAAAGCATCATCGTGACCGATCACGGCAAACCCGCATTGGAAGTGCGCCCGTATCGGGGTCTTAGCCGCTCTCCCCTTGATGTGCTTCGTGGTTCAGTGATGCGCTATGACAATCCAATGGAACCCGTGGCAGTGAACGACTGGGAAGCGGCACAGTGATTGTCCTTGATACTCACACCCTCGTATGGTGGGTGACGGGCGACCCGGCTCTAAGCAAGAAAGCGAAATCCGTAATAGAGCGCGAGCAGGACGGCGGTGAGATTGTAGTTTCTGCCATTTCAGCCTGGGAAATAACAATACTGGTTGAAAAGGCTCGGCTCGTATTGTCAATGGATGTGGGCAGTTGGCTTGCCACTGTTACGGAGATAGAGGGAGTTAAGTTCCTTCCAGTGGACGTGGAAATTGCAAGCAAATCGGTTCTATTGCCAGGGGAATTTCACAAAGACCCAGCAGACCGCATGATCGTGGCGACCGCGCGCAAACTGGCTGTTCCTGTGGTAACGAAAGATGAAAAGATACGATCTTATCCACATGTAAAAACGGTTTGGTGAGTTAAATTGAAAGGCAAATTTATACTTTGGGGATTTCCGCATTGCATACTTGAGATGGACTTGGAGAGCCAAGGGCAGCTTGTTCCGAGAGGGTAAATCGCTGACTGGCAGTTTCACGACAAAGCAAATATTTTTTTACGCCAGTATCAGCTTTGCGGCGATAAGTTCGCTCTGATGAACTCACACTCAGTGCCAGGAGCCGAACTTCAGCCTTAAAATTTGACCGAATTCGTAAATTGAACGAACATGCCCTACTTGTTGAAGGGCAATCATGGTGAGCGCATCCTCTGTAAAACTGACAACTCAGGTTTGTATGACTGGCTTGGCAGCACTTTGCCTACCTGTTCATGCAAGTGAATTTGAGCCTAAAGAGGTTACTAGCCACAGCAGCTTATGGAGCAGCCTGGCACTCAGTCACGGCATCACTCGCCATGATTACCGCGAACCTGATCCGCTGGGTCGTGTTGATCCGCTCGATTGTGAAACAGGCGACATCCCTACTACACAAGTAACATTGCGTTGGCGTGGCAAACTAACTCAGGCTCTGCCAGAAATAACTACACAAGCTCAAGTCAGTTACGCACAAGGTCAAACTGACTACAATGGTTATCTGCAACAAGGCATCACGCTCATCCCTTTTCAGGCTCGCACGGGCAACACGTTTCAGGACTATCGTCTGCGCGTCGGCTTACCGCTCAATGATTTTACTCAGCAACCTTGGGGGCAACACATCGCGCCATACACCGAGCAGAGTTGGCATCACTGGCAACGCAATCTCATGCAATACGGCGAAACCTATACATGGCAATCTACCTCGCTGGGTGTGATGGATCTGTGGACTTTAGCTGATTTCGGCTTACCGAAATTTTCACGCTACACACTCGAAGCAGATTTGTCCGTTGGACACACACACACCTCACACATAGATGCACCCGGGCTAGGCTTTACCGCAGACCTCGCCAGTACAAACATTCACAGTGCCGCATTCGCATTGCACTATGCGGTCACGCCCGCTTGGTCAATGGGCCTGCGTTACCAAACGCAATACATCAACTTGGGCGCATCGCCCAGCGTGGCTGGTTTCAAATATCCGGGCAGTAGCAACAACCAGCAAAGCTATACTATGAGCTTGAGTCGCATCTTCTAAACCGAACACCACACCACGAAACGGAGACACACCATGAACCTCTTCAACAATAAAATCATTCGTGCAATACGAACCACTGCGCTGATGTTGCTGGCGAGTTTTTTGTTGGTGTCGTGTGGCGGGGGTGGCGGTGGTACAACTTCTGGAAACAGTGCGCCAGGCGCAAATGAAGTTATTATTTCTGGGCGTGCTGCAAAGGGTACGATACTCAACGCAACAGTCCGCGCCACACAAATCATAAATGGACAACTTGGCGGTACATCGAAAGATGTTACGCTAGGTTCGAATGGTGACTTCTCGGTATCAATGCCCAAGGGATTGGTTCATCTGCAAGTTATTCCAAATACAAATTCGACTACTCAAGATGAAGCGATAGGGGTAGCTGTTGCTCTTCCGCCTGAATTCAGATTTCGTGCAGCAGCAGACCTAACAGATTTAACTGCAACAGCAGTCAGCATAAACATCACGCCTTTTTCAGAAATTGGTGTTGCACTTACTGAAAAAAGCGGTGGCCTAACAGCCGCAAACATTAACAAGGCGAACAGCGGTATCGCCAACATCCTTGGATTCGATCATTTAGGCACAACGCCAATTCAATCGAACGATACGGTGGGTCTTACAAGTGCCACAGTGAGTGAGAAGAAACTGTCCGTACTGAACGCTGCGGTATCAAACATGGCAGCAACTGACGCATTAAGTTGCGGTGTACAGGCTACTTATGGACAAACCATTAACTGCACTGTAGCTAAATTGGCAGAACAATTTCAGATGAACAATGCAGCTACCGTATTGCCCTTGGCGACAGGAGTAATTCAATCTACCACTGCTAACTCCACTCCGATGGTGTTGCTAGGAGACACGGGCTACCAATCTTTACTAGGCGGCATTGCTAATGCAGTAGGCTCAGGAGCTATGGCATTAGCAAAAACAACTGTGGATTTGGTTCAGAATGGAATTGCTCGAGGCGTGAGTACAGCCACTTATGTGAAAGCTACTGCTTCTAATGCCATCAACGATACTAAAAGGCAGGCAGCTTGGCTTGATTATCAAGCAAGTTTAGTAGGTAAAGACTACCTAGTTGATGGTGTTACTCTCGCTTATAAATATGCTGTATTGAGTGATTTGGTGTATAAGGCATCGCCAACATTTGGCCCAGAAAGTATATGGACAAATGGTAATCATCCAGATGAACCACTTAGCCCCTTAAATGATAGATCTGGTGTTTATTCGGTGAAAGATTCATATACTGTCTTAAATTGGAAGACATATGGGATTGATCCAAATGTCTCAAATTCAGTGGGATTGCAGTGGGGTATATTTTTTAATAATGGGGGTGTAAATAATTTTGTGTAAACGTCATTTTGCAGGAAACTGCTATTTTCAGAAATGGATAAAAAATGACCTTACCAAACGCATTACCTCACGATTTAATTGATAGCCTGCTATCCAATTATAAAAAGCCAGAAGACCTGATTGGAGAGAATGGTCTTCTCAAACAACTCACCAAAGCACTCGTTGAACGTGCGCTGCAAGCTGAAATGGCTGAGCACCTTGGGCATGACAAACATCAGCCAGTGGTCAACAACACTGGCAATGCCCGCAACGGTAAAAGCCGCAAAACGCTCAAGGGCGAATTTGGCGAACTCCCCATTGAAATCCCCCGCGACCGCGAAGGCAGCTTTCGCGCATGAATAACCCGCTTTAGCGGGTATATTCTGCGGAGAAGACCCTTGCGGTTTCGAGCCACAACTCATCCCCAAGCACCAAACCCGCTGGACGGGATTTGATGACAAGATCATTTCGCTATACTCGCGCGGCATGACGGTACGCGAGATTCAGAGCCATCTCAGCGAGATGTACGGCACTGAAATATCACCTACGCTAATCTCCACAGTCACCGATGCCGTGGTTGAAGAGGTCAAGCAATGGCAGTCACGGCCACTCGATGCTATTTATCCTGTGGTGTATCTTGATTGCATCCACGTCAAAGTGCGAGATGCGGGGGCGGTTCGCGCCAAAGCTGTTTACCTCGCTATTGGCATCAACATGGACGGTGAGAAAGAAGTGCTGGGACTATGGATTGCCCAAACCGAAGGTGCGAAATTCTGGTTAAGCGTAGTGACGGAGCTCAAGAACCGTGGCGTACAAGACATCTTCATTGCTTGCGTGGATGGCTTAAAAGGCTTCCCTGAAGCCATTGAAGCGGTCTATCCAAAAGCTGCCGTGCAGCTCTGTATCGTACACTTGGTGCGTAATAGTCTGAATTACGTAGGCTGGAATAAGCGTGACCTAGTTGCTACTGACTTGAAACGGATCTATACCGCGGCAACGGAGGCTGAGGCCGAACAATATCTGACTGAATTTGAAGTTAGATGGAATGATGCCTACCCACCGATTGCGCAATCCTGGCGCAACAACTGGGTACGGATTACGCCGTTCTTCGACTACCCACCAGAAATACGTAAAATCATTTACACCACGAACGCTATTGAGTCGGTGAACATGGGTTTACGTAAAGTAACGAAGAGTCGTGGCTCATTTCCAAATGATGAGTCTGTGATGAAATTGTTCTATTTAGCACTGATGAATATCAGCAAGAAATGGACGATGCCGCTCCGTGATTGGAAACCTGCATTAAATAGGTTTACCATCCAATTCGAGGAGAGGATGCCTCAGCAGTAATTAACCGATGTTTACACAAAATTCAGAACACCCTCTTAATAATGAAGAAATTGTCTTTGTCTATCGTGGCACTGAGCCATTAAGTCTTAACGATTGGCTTTCTAATTTAAACGATCTTACTTGCTTAAACCCGCAATATGAGACCGCCAAAGTCCAATTTTATGCCCTTGTTTCCAGCCCAAAATTTATAAAAGATTTTCTAACTGCACCGAATAAAAGAAGAGTCGTTTTGACAGGCCACTCCTTAGGTGGTGGGGTTGCTTCATACATTAATACTTGGTCCAATAACACCTCAATAATTGACCAAACCTTCGGTTTTAATTCTGCGCCACTGTGCTCGGCTAGAGCATTAGCTGTTGGCGCAAACGCTTTTATTAACGATTGGAAAATGCATCGAATTGTCATAAATGGAGAACCAGTTTCTGCATTATGTAACTTGGCCTTTGTTTATTGCTCAGGCGAGTCGCCAATCCCATACCCTAATCCATATGTAGTTTCTATACTGAATCCAATCGATAGCCACAGTATGGGTTCAATACTTTTTGCATTAGATGCAGCCAAAGGTTTATGCACTCCTACACTTTGTCCACCGCCACAAAGCCAAACCCAAGTAATTTCACCCTCATTAACCACACCACTTGTAGTTTCTGGAATACAATCTTCCTATTCAATAGGTATTACCCCTTATCGTCCAGCGATTGCGCTCTCTGGCTCCAGTCTTAGCACTATCAACCAAATCTCCTGGGCTTGCACGCAGCCAAATGGAACGTCCTGTGCAGGTAGTCCCTACGTTTGGACACCCAACAGTTGGTCGGGCAAGGTCGATATTTTTAACGATACCAGCATCAAGGTTTACCCTACATTGCTGGCATCGGGAGATGCAGCGGGCACATACAATTGGACAGCCACGTTCTCCGCGCTTAATTCACCCCCTGTATCAATACCATTCACGGTGACTTATCAACCCCAAGCCGCTACTGGCATTGCAGTAGATAGTCTTAGTTCTGCAATGTTTACTTCTGGAACAACAACTATTTCGACGACAACCAACCCTGTTGTGGCAGCACTTACCGTGGTGGGGAAAAATTTAAGTACGGTGTCGCGTATCGAGTGGCGTTGGAGCGGTGCTACAACAGGTTCAAAAACTTGGTTGAATACCGATTCAACATGGAGTAGCAAGGTTGCTTATACGCCCGATGGAAAACTTGCTTTATCTCCGACGGTGGTAGAAGCAAACCCAACTTGGAGCGGCACTGCCATTTGGACTGGTACATTGATGGATGCAGCTGGAGCAAGCCAAAACATTACGTTCTCTGTGTTGTATCAATCCGCTACGCCACCGACAACCTGCACACCACCTCAAGTGCTAACAAACGGTGTGTGTACTACGCCACCGAACACGGTAGGCGCACCGACAGCCTTTACGCTTACTGCTACCACCCAATGCAGTGGAACATCACCGCAGATCGTACTTAGTGGCTGGGGCTCTAGTGGCTTTACGACTTTCGATTTGTATCGAGACGGATCCCTTTATTCTCCAGCAAACACGGGTCCTAGTTTCTTGAACAGCAGTGTTATTGCGGGTGCAACTTATACTTATTCCGTCAATGCCAAAAATGCTTCCGGTAGCACCTCGTCTAATACGATTTCCGTGACAGCTCCAACTACCTGTGGTGGGACAGTAACCCCTGTGGCACCAAGCGGTCTGGCTGCGTTGGCAGCATCTAACTTTATGTCGCTAGCATGGAATGACAATTCAAGCAATGAAACAGGATTCAATGTTGAACGGAAGACTGGTATGTCCGGCAGCTGGAGTCAGATTGCGAGCGTTGGTCAAAATATAGGCGCGTATCTGGATTATGGTGTTTCGGCTGGTGTAACGTATTATTATCGTGTGTCCGCCTACAATGCATCTGGTAGCTCGGCTTATACCAATGAGGCATCTGTAACGATAGCAGTCGTTACGACTCCTACAGTTCAGAGCTTGGCAGCTACGCTGATCACCTCAACTACCGCACAAATGAACGGAACCATCAATCCGAACGGCTTGAGTACGAGTGCCTATTTTGAATATGGAACAACAACGGGTTATGGCGGCACGACTGGACCAGGGACATTTAGTGGTACGTCTGCTGTCGCTATCCAATCTGGTTGGTCTGGACTAACACCAAATACAACTTATCACTATCGTGTAGTGGCTACCAACAGCGGTGGAACCAGTAGAGGAACTGATGTAAGCTTCATAACGACAGGGACTCCGCTCGTCGTAAACGGTCTGGGTAGCAGTTATATTGCAACGGCAGGCACATATCAACCCACTATCACTTTGTCGGGCAGTGGGTTTAGTTCGGTTGTTAATCAGATATATTTAACCTGCACCAAGAGCGGAATAAGTTGTGGCAATTTCACATGGACATCGGCGAACTGGAGCGGAAAATATATTGTATACAGCGACACTTCGGCTGTTATTGCTCCTGTGTTAACCATATCAAGTGATGCAGCTGGTACATATAACTGGAGCGTTACCTTTTCGGGAGGCGGGCAGTCTGTCACCCAGAATTTTATGGTAACTAAATAACAATAATCTGGTGACTAAGATAGAGGGGTCTGGCGATAATGTGGGTAGCTTTTGCAGGTTGACAGCAGAAGTTGTAATACAACTTATCTGGGGAAATAAAAATTGAAAAAAACTAATATGTTTTTGGTCACGCTTTTCAGTATCGCCGTTACAGCATGTGGAGGTGGTGGTGGATCAACTCAGAATTCGAATAACCCAACATTTAGTATCGGGGGAACACTAACAGGACTAACAAGCGGCTACAGCATTAGCCTGAAAAATAATGGAATAGATAATCTTGCGGTAAGTGCAGATGGCTCTTTCGCATTTACCAATAAACTAGCGAGTGGGGCGATATACAGCCTCTCAATTTCATCATTACCTTCAAATCATAACTGTACTTCAACTTATAACTCAGGGACGGTTGGGACTGGGAACGTCACTAACTTGAGTGTTATTTGTGGACTAAAGCCAACTCCAAATTTTTCATTAACCGGCAGTTTCAGTACAGCACGCGAACTTCACACCTCCACATTATTACCAAATGGCAAGATACTGGTGGTTGGCGGTTCAGGACCTTTGGATGTTCTGTCTAGTGCTGAACTGTTTGATCCATCTACTGGATATTGGACTCCGACCGGTAGCATGGCGACAGCACGCTATTATCATTCGACTACACTGCTACCGACTGGCAAGGTGCTAGTAGCCGGAGGACTCAATGTGGGAGGTTCTCTATCTAGTGCCGAACTTTATGATCCGTCTACCGGCACTTGGAGTTCAACAGGAAATCTTGCAACTGCGCACATGGGTCACACGGCCACTTTACTACTGAATGGAAAAGTGTTGGTAGCGGGAAACTCCAGTGCTGAAATTTATGATCCAACCACAGGTACATGGAGTACAACGGGTAATCTTAATTATCAAGGGTGCCAACAACATACAGCAACATTATTGCAAAACGGGAAGGTTTTGGTAACCGGAGGTTCAAGTATTGCTGGAGATCTTGCCAGCGCAGAGCTCTATGATTCCGCACTTGGCACTTGGAGTCTAACAGGCAGCCTATCTACGTCTCGTGTCAGACACTCGGCTAATTTGATATCGAATGGCAAGGTTATAGTAGCAGGTGGATATGGCGGGACAGGTGGACTTGCAAGTGCTGAAATCTATGATCCAGTTACTGGTAATTGGGCAGGAACTGGTAACCTCATTGTCGCAACTTACCGCCATAAAGCTACATCGCTGCCGAGCGGTAAAGTCCTAGTTTCAGGAGGGCAAGATTCTGCTGGAAATTCATTATTTGTAAGAAACCCTAGCGTTGTTTACAGTATTCAGGAGAATACTGTAAATGAACATGCACAAAAGAACGCGGCTCACACCGCTGGATCGACAAGAGATATGGCGACTTTATCAAACTAGGATTTGGAAGGTCACGCACTTAGCTGAACGCTACCGAGTTAGCCGCCCAACCATCTATCAAGTCCTCAAGCGCGCCAGACTACAACAGTTTGCACCGCGAGACAGTGCCAACCAACGCTTTGCCACGATTCAATACGGCTTGAAACGCCTCGCCAAGGTAGAGCAGTCTATTCAAGCGCGTCTCAAACGTGAGGCACGCCGCTACAACAAAAGCTATCCGGGAGAAATGCTGCATGTTGATACCAAACGCCTACCCCTGCTCAAAGGAGAGGTATCCACACAACCCCGTAGCTACTTGTTCGTCGGCATAGATGACTTCTCACGCGAACTTTATGCCGCTATTTTGCCAGACAAGACACAAGTGAGTGCTGCGGCTTTCCTCACCCAGACGGTACTCGCGCAGTGTCCGTATCAGATTGAGTGTGTGTACTCAGACAACGGGACTGAGTATAAGGGAACCGCGAACCATGCGTTTGTCGGGGCTTGCAAACAGCGCGGTATCGCGCAGAAGTTTACCCGTGTGGCAAGACCACAAACCAATGGTAAAGCCGAGCGGGTGATTCGTACTTTGATGGAAATGTGGCACAGCCAACAGGTGTTCAAAGACGGTCAACATCGTCAAGTGGAGCTGGTGCGGTTCATCAATTTCTATAACACCGTGAAACCCCACAAAGGTTTGAATAACGCCACCCCTTATGAGACACTTCTTGCCTACTTTGAATCAGCAGCTTTTATCAACCAAACTGTAAACAACGCGATTGATTCTTACAGCGTGACCCGGCTGTAGCGTTCCGCCCATGGCACGGCCAATTCTTCGACGGTGCCGTCGCTGTATTTGAGTTGGGGGACGCGCGCTTTGATGAGGGTTTCAAACTGGCAGGTATCCAAATGCCGCCACTGGCGCTCAGTCCAGCCGTTGATGTGAGCTCGCTTGGTACTGTCCCTAGGGTCCGCCCATACTTGACCTTGCTTGAGAACAACTTCAACCACGACGCGCTGATCCGTCAAGGAGAGGTCAACAGACTTCACCGACCAAGGCGTTTTCAGTCCAAGAAGATGTTCGTAAAGGGTTGTGTCTTTCATGATGGTGTCGGTGTGGTTGAGAAGCTGAATTCTCCAGCATCGAGGAAAAAATCACAGTGCAATTATCGAAGAACCTTAGTAGTAGGTGGTTCAGACCCTTTGAATTATCTATCTAGTGCCGAATTGTTCGATCCTTCTACTGGCTCTTGGACTCCGACCGGCAGCATGGCTACAGCACGCATTTATCATACTTCCACTTTGCTACCGAATGGCAAAGTACTGGTGGTGGGTGGTATGAATGGAGCAGGACCACTTGCCAGCTCTATGTTATACGATCCAGTCACAGGTAACTTGAGTTCGACAGGTAGTCTTACGACAGTTCACCAAAGCCACACTGCCACTTTGCTACCGAATGGTAAGGTGTTGGTGGCGGGTGATGTTGACGCTGAATTGTACGACCCAGCTACTGGAACGTGGAGTTCGACGGGCAATCTTAATGAATCACGTCGGTTTCATACTGCTACGCTGCTAACGAATGGCAAGGTCCTAATAACAGGTGGTGTAGGTATATCAGGTAATCTTGCCAGTACAGAGCTTTATGATCCAGTTGCTGGAACTTGGAGTTTGACCGGAAGTTTTACCACAGCGCGTTACCGCCACACGGCCACTATGTTGCCGAATGGCAAGGTGCTTATATCGGGAGGATGGGGTTCAGCGGGTGTTCTTGCAAGTACCCAGTTGTATGATCCAATCAATGGCACTTGGAGTTCGACTGGAAGCCTCAATTCACCTCGTTTCCGCCATACCGCTACTCTATTACCAAACGGCAAGATATTGGTAACGGGCGGATCAGACAATGTAAATCTACTTTCTAGTGCCGAGCTATTTGATCCAGCCAGCGGTACGTGGAGTACGGCCAGCAGTTTAAATACTGTTCGACAGACCCACGCAGCAACTTTATTGCAAAATGGCAAAGTGCTGGTGACAGGCGGAACAGATTCTGCTGGGAATACGCTCGCTAGTTCTGAGCTTTATTGGTAAGTGTTTATCCTCTTAGTTAAATATGTATCTAATAAAGGTTTGGTGCAGTGCGAACGACTCTTATGTGGTCGCAATGAGAAGGTCGCGAAGTGCAGGTATTGGGCAGCCAAATATCAAGTTGTAAGAAAAAGCCAAGATTGATTTTTGTGTCACATGAAGTTTTGAGCTACCACAAATAAATCAGGCTACCAACTCCTCGTCGCGCATCCGCAACGCTTCTTCGATATCCACTGACACCACTTTGGACACGCCTTTCTCTTGCATGGTCACGCCAACTAGTTGTTGTGCCAACTCCATCGTGAGTTTGTTGTGACTGATAAAAATAAATTGGGTTTGCTGTGCCATTTTTTTAATCAGGGCGCATAAGCGTTCAGTGTTGGTGTCATCCAGTGGCGCGTCCACTTCATCCAGCAAACAGAACGGTGCGGGGTTAAGTTGAAATAATGAAAATACCAGTGCAATCGCAGTGAGTGCTTTTTCTCCACCCGACATCAAGTGTATAGAGCTATTTTTCTTGCCCGGCGGCTGCGCCATCACTTGCACTCCGCTGTCCAGAATCTCTTCCCCCGTCAATACCAGCCGCGCTTCGCCGCCACCAAACAAGATGGGGAACATTTCAGCCAGATGTTGATTGACTTGATTGTAGGTCGCCACCAACAGGTCACGTGATTCTTTGTCGATACGCTGTATCGCCTCTTCTAGCGTCGCCATTGCCTCGTTGAGATCTTTGGCCTGCGCATCCAAATACGCTTTGCGCTCAGTCGCAGTTTGTAACTCTTCGAGCGCGGCAAGATTCACTGCGCCCAATGCTTCGATGTCTGCCACCAAGCGATTTAACTCGCTTTGCAACACATTCGGTTTGTTATTGCCTGCTTCCAACAACGGCATCAGCACTTGCTCATCTGCACCCTGCAACTGCTCTGACCATTGCTCGAAATGCAGCCGCGACTCTTGTTCTTTGAGCGTCAACTCATTGAGCTTCTCACGCAATGGATTGAGTTTATGTTCGCAAGCCAAACGTTCTTGCTCGGATTTTTGCAGATTGACTGTCGCGTTTTCCAAGATATTGCGCGCCTCTGCCAGCATCAGCTCCGCAGCTTGACGCGCAATCAATACCTCTTGCAACTGTTGCTTGGCTTGCTCATCATCACTGGTCGATAAGTCCGTATGCATCTGAGTCAAGTTCAATTCGAACTGCGCCAATGCCTCGGTAATTTGTTGGGTGTTGTGTTGTAAATCAGTGATTTTTTCCGCACAGGTTTTGGCAAAGAAGCGAGCCTCTTGTAACGCGTGTTGCGCATGCTGCGCGCGACCACGCTGCTCACGCAGGGCGATATCTTGAATATTGGCGTGACGTTGCGCCTCTTCCACTTGTCCATAAAACGCACCGCTCTGTTCACGTAACGTGGCCATTTGCTCGTCAATTCCGTGTTGCTGAACTTGCTCACCATTCAACAACTCCGCTACTTCCTGCACTTCTCTATCAATTTGCAAGATACGTTCAGTGCTGCGTTCCTGTGCTTGATTAAGCTTGAGTATTTGCATTTGCAAACCATGCAGGCGTTGCTGCAATTCGTTCCCTGAGCTACGCAATGGTCCGATTTGTATTTCGATGGATTGATATAACTGCTCGGCTTGCGCGACCTGTTGCTTGGCATGTTCCGCAAGCTGGTTGTGTTCAGCACGCTCCAACCCCAATCGCTCAATCTCGCGCTGCCTTGCCAACACGCCGTGTAACTGGCTATCCGGCGCGTGAAATAAAATGCTGTGCGCACCAATCAAATGACCTTGCGGGGTAACGAACCAACCGCCCACTGGCAACTGAACGCGTTGTGCATATGCTTGCGCGACATCGGCAACCGCATAGATATGCGTGAGCCAATCGCGCATCACGGGCTGCACTTGCGTATCGTGACATTGCACGTAGCTGAGTAGCGGGTTGAGTGTATTCCCACCGTACCCTTCGACTTCCGCCTTTAGTCCTGAGCTTGTCGAAGGGTCAGCGCGAACGGTGGAAGCGTGTAAATCAAACACCGCCAATTTCGCCGCAGGCACATCGCGCCATGCCGCTGCATTCGCCAATTCCGGCATGGCTATCGCGTTCAAGCGTTCGCGTAACACGGCTTCCAGCGCATCATCCCAACCCGCTTCAATACGTATGGATTGCCACAGGCGCGGCAATTTCTCCAACTGATGTTGTTGCAGCCAGGAGTTGAGATTCTTGTCGTTATCGAGTTGCTGTTGCAATTGTTGTAACGCATGCAATCGTGCTTCGGTCTGCGCCAACACGCGTTCTTGCTGTTGCAACGTGGCACGCTGATTACGCCGTTCGTTATCTACTTGCGGCAGTTGTTCCTGCAAGCTTGCCAATTTTTCCTCTTGTTCGGCTCGCAGCATTTCAAGCTCGGTCATTTGCTGCTGCGCCTGATGCAATGCCTCGGCATCGACACGCGGCAAATTATCCTTCTCCAACATCAAGCGTAAACGGCGCGAATCCATCTGCTGAATGTTGCGCTGCAAATTGGCGCGCTGTGTATCGGCCAATTGTAATTGTTGCTGCAATAACAATTGTTCGCGTTGCAAAGCGTTATAGCGTTCCTGCGCGCCGCGCGCCGCATCTTCCGCTTGGGGCAAACTCTCCCCTTCTGCTTGCGCGGTTTGCTCTGCTTCGGCGACCTTAACCACGCCGCCTTCTTGTTGACGCTGCCAATGCTCCAACAACGAGTGCACGCCTTGGCGTTGATGCTGTTGCTGTTCGATTTGTCGCTGAGTGTTGGCAATCTGCTGAGTCAGACGTTGGCGTTGCTCGGCAACGTGCTTGATGTTCTGCTCCAACTGCGCGATTTCCGCATTCACCGTGTAGAGGTCGCCCTGCTTGACGTGCATCGCATCCGACAATTGGTAATGCCCGCTGCGTGCGGTTTCCAACTGACTTTCAATGTCGCGCAGCTTCGCGGTTTCAGCCTCCAACTCCGTGCGCGTTTTTTCAGTGGCAAGTGAAAATTTAACGCGTTGCGCTTCCGCTTCCAGCTTTTTTACCAACCAGAATAATTTCTGGCTCGTGTCGCGTTGCGCTTCCAGCGCGCGATATTGTTTTGCCACTTCGGCTTGCGCGCCAAGATGCACCAGATTTTTTTCCAACTCTTGCAGAATATCGCTGACGCGCAGCAAGTTATCTCGCGTATCACCGATGCGCAATTCCGTCTCACGGCGGCGATCGCGGTATTTGGAAACACCTGCTGCCTCTTCAAGGAAAATGCGCAACTCTTCCGGCTTGGCCTCAATGATGCGCGAGATCATGCCCTGCTCGATGATCGCGTAAGCCCGCGCCCCCAAACCCGTACCGAGAAAAATATCGGTCACATCTTTGCGCCGCACATGCTGATTGTTGATGTGGTAACTGGAATCGCCATCACGCTGTAACACGCGTTTGATAGAAATCTCGGCGTAGCTAGCCCACTGCCCGTTCGCTTTGCCCAAGGAGTTGTCAAAAATCAACTCCACACTGGCGCGCGCCACCGGCTTACGTTTGCTAGACCCGTTAAAAATCACATCCTGCATGGTCTCACCGCGCAGCGCGGAAGCCTTCGATTCACCCAGCACCCAACGCAATGCGTCGATTACATTCGACTTGCCGCAACCGTTCGGACCGACAACGCCAACAATTTGACCGGGCAAGGAAATGTGAGTGGGATCAACAAACGACTTGAAGCCTGATAATTTAATTTGAGAAAGACGCAATTGGACTACAACCTCTATAAATTCGTTTTCTAGGCATCACTACGCCTTTATAATGCGCGCCATTCTAACCGAAGCTGGACACCTAACCAAATGACGACCCAACCGAGCAAAGCACTGGAAACCTTCCCCAACCCCAACCCCAAGCGGGACTACCATATCCATATGGAAATCCCGGAATTTACCTGCCTATGCCCCAAGACAGGGCAGCCCGATTTCGCCACCTTGATTTTGGATTACATCGCCGACCAGCAATGCGTCGAACTCAAAAGCCTCAAGCTGTATATGTGGTCGTTCCGCAACGAAGGACACTTCCATGAAGACATGACCAACCTCATTCTGGATGACTTGGTTGCCGCCACACAGCCCCGTTTTATGCGGCTTACCGCCAAGTTTTATGTACGCGGCGGCATCTTCACTAATGTGATTGCAGAGCATCGCAATCCAGGTTGGCAGCCCGCGCCTTATGTTGAGTTGAGCCAGTTCAGTACGCAGTCGAATACGCGTGGTTAACACACGCATCCGGCATCGAATAACGCCCTTAGATTAAGCTTGCAAACATCATCTGGATTGTTAACATGCGTCTGCTACTACAGCATTGCTTGCTGCTGATGGCTAAAGAAGTCTAAAAAATTATGCGTCTGACTGACGATCAAACCAAAACGATTCGCCAACTCGCCCTACAAGTGGGTGGGAGTCACTCTCGCGTGCGAGTTTTTGGTTCCAGGCTTGATGACAATGTCAACGGCGGAGATATTGACCTCATGTTGGAATTACAAGAATCCGTGGAAAACCCCGCACTGATGGCTGCGCGAATGTCAGCATTGGTATCACGAGCCATGAGTGGACGAAAAGTTGATGTACTACTCAGTGCGCCCAATCTCATGCGTTTACCTATCCATGATTTGGCCTTTAAGGAAGGGCAATTATTGTGATTGATAAAGCCTCAACCACATTGCGCCTGCAATTTTTAATTCGCGTAGTACGCAAAGAGTGCCGACACCTCATCACCACAGACCAGCGACTGTTTGCCAGTCCCTTTACATTGGAGCAAGCAACACAGCTTGAAGAAAATCCAGACCTTGCGGAACGTGTGGAAGCTTTTGTGGGTAGATTTGGACGGCTCCAAGACACCGTGGGCGACAAATTACTTCCCTTGCTTTTGACCGCACTAGGTGAAAAATCATCTGCAGCAATCGACAATCTCGACCGTGCGGAAAGATTGGGAATGCTCAAGTCCGCCGATGAATGGATGACCATGCGCAATATCAGAAACCAGATGATTCATGAATATGTTGAAGACCCCTTTGTATTCGCCAATGCCCTGCAAACTGCCCATACATTTGTGCCGCCTTTGATTGATGCAGCCAACAATATGATTGCCGAAATCGAGCGGCGAGGTTGGGCTTGATTCAACGTTACCTCATCAACCGCCAAGCATTTTCACCAATGTGATTGCTGAGCATCGCAAGCAAGGCTGACAACCTATAAGTACATAACAAAAGGAAGCATCCATGCCGTTAAGCTGGAACGAAATCCGTAACCGCGCCGTGGCGTTCTCCAAACGCTGGGAACATGAGACTTCCGAAGATGCCGATGCAAAAGCATTTTGGACAGAATTTCTCAACGTCTTCGGCATAGACCGCAAGCGCGTCGCCAGCTTTGAAGAACCAGTTAAAAAGCTCGCCGCCAAACAAGGCTACATTGATTTATTCTGGAAGGGCGTGCTGCTGGTTGAGCATAAATCACGCGGTAAAGACTTGGACAAAGCCTACATCCAGGCACTCGATTATTTCCCCGGCATCAAAGAACGCGACTTGCCGAAATACGTGCTGGTGTCCGACTTCGCACGCTTCCGTTTGTACAACCTCGAAGAAGAACCCTCTCCCTCTGGGAGAGGGCAGGGTGAGGGTAATTTTCACGAATTTGAACTGCCCGATCTGCACAAAAACATCAAAGCATTCAGCTTCATCGCAGGGTATCAAACCCGCCCCATCCAACCCGAAGACCCGGTCAACATCAAAGCTGCCGAGCTGATGGGCAAGTTACACGATGCCCTTAAAGCCATCGGCTATGAAGGTCATGCGCTCGAACATTACCTAGTGCGGCTGCTGTTTTGTTTGTTCGCCGAAGACACGGGCATTTTTGAACGCCAGCAATTTCAAGAATACATCCGTGACAAAACTGCCGAAGATGGCAGCGACCTCGCACCACATCTGGCGCAATTATTCGAGGTGCTCAACACCGCAAAAAACAAGCGGCTAAAAAATCTTGACGAACACCTTGCCGCTTTTGAATATGTGAACGGCAAGTTGTTTGCCGAGCACCTGCCCACTGCCAGCTTTGATGCCAAGATGCGCAACCAGTTGCTCGATTGCTGCGCGCTGGACTGGAGTCGCGTATCGCCCGCGATTTTTGGTTCACTGTTCCAATCGGTGATGGACGACAATCTGCGCCGCAATCTGGGGGCGCACTACACCTCGGAGGCCAACATTCTCAAGCTCATCAAACCGCTGTTCCTCGATGAATTGCGCAACGAGTTTGAACGCTACCAAGGCAACACCAACAAACTCGCTGAGTTTCACAAAAAATTACGCACCCTCAAATTTTTTGACCCCGCTTGCGGCTGTGGAAATTTTCTTATCATCGCGTATCGTGAACTGCGCTTGCTCGAATTGGACATTCTGCGCGAGCTGCAAAAGAAAGAACTCAATCGGTTGCTGGATGCCGCAGTCATCGTCACATTGGATGTCGATCAGTTCTACGGCATAGAGATCGAAGAATTCCCCGCACAAATTGCACAGGTGGCGATGTGGCTCACCGACCATCAGATGAACCAACTCATCTCGGAAGAATTCGGCAACTACTTCGCCCGTCTGCCACTCACCAAATCCGCCACCATCGCCTGCGGCAACGCGCTGCAACTGGATTGGCGCGAAGTCGCACCGGATGCGGACTATATTCTCGGCAATCCGCCGTTCATCGGCAAGCATTATCAAAGCAAACAACAAAAAGCTGAATTGGTTGCCACCTTTGATGGTGTGAAAGGCGCATCTGATTTGGATTACGTTGCCGCGTGGTATCTCAAAGCAGCGCGCTATATGACAGATTCCCTCGCCCCGCTTGCGGGGAGAGGGGCAGGGGTGAGGGGAGAAACTCATCGACGCAACCCCGATCTGGAAGAAAAGCTCAAAGGTTACGCACGGGAATTACGCGCCTCCGCAACCGATGCCGAGCAATGTATCTGGTATCTGCTGCGCAATCGAAATTTTCTTAATTTCAAATTTCGTCGCCAGCATCCTATCGGCAATTACATATTGGATTTTTATTGCGCGGATGCAAAACTCGCTATTGAACTAGACGGTAGTCAGCATGCTGAAAATGGACAGTATGACCTTCATCGTTCAGAAGTGTTGCAGCGTGACGGCATTCAAGTGTTGCGTTTCTGGAATAACGATGTGCTGCTGAATACAGAAGCTGTATTGACGGAAATTGCCAATGCGCTGCCCCTCACCCCAACCCTCTCCCCGCAAGCGGAGAGAGGGAGTAAAACCAAGGCCGCTTTTGTCTCCACCAACTCCATCACCCAAGGCGAGCAAGTTGGCATCTTGTGGGGCGAGTTACTGCACAAATATCACATCAAAATTCACTTCGCCCACCGCACGTTCAAATGGGGTAACGACGCACGCGGTAAGGCGGCGGTGCATTGCGTTATCGTTGGCTTCGCACCTTTTGACAGTTCTGAAAAACGACTATTTGTCTATGATGAAACAAATGGTGAACCGCATGAATTGCGAGTAAGTAACATCAGCCCTTACCTTACGCCAGGCTCGGATGCACTCATTATCAAACGCCAAACTCCGTTGGCGAATGTGCCTATCATGCGTTGCGGTAACAAACCCAGCGATGGCGGACACCTTTTGCTGACTGATGTGGAACGCACGGAACTGCTTGCTGTAGAGCCTGCCGCCGCACCGTACATCAAGCGTTTCATGGGCGCAGAGGAATACATCAATAATCTTTCACGCTGGTGCTTGTGGTTGAAAGACATCAATCCAAGTGAGTTGCGTGCCATGCCCAATGTGATAAAACGCATCGAGCAAGTCAGAGCTTTTCGGGCAGCCAGTACGGCAGAGCCAACGCGCCGTTCAGCAGAAACCCCAGCACAATTTTTCTTTATCTCGCAACCGAAAAACGAATACATCCTCGTGCCTGAAGTTTCTTCTGAGCGTCGTCGTTATGTGCCTATCGGCTTCATGTCGCACGAAGTCATTTCCAGCAATAAAAACTACCTCATTGCCGAAGCCAATTTATTTTTGTTGGGGATGCTGCAATCCGAAATGCATATGACGTGGATGCGCCAAACGGCTGGACGTTTGGAAAGCCGTTACCAATACTCAGCCAGCATGGTTTACAACACCTTCCCGTGGCCTGACGAGCCGACAGACAAACAACGCTCCGCTATCGAAGCCGCAGCCCAAGCCGTACTGGATGCCCGTGCGCAATATATGTCCCCCTCGCCCTTCGGGAGAGGGGTTGGGGGTGAGGGAAGTTCGCTCGCCGACCTTTACGATCCGTTGACGATGCCGCCTGTATTAGCTAAAGCACATCAAGCCCTAGACCGCGCCGTGGATGCCAGCTACCGCAAAGCTGCTTTCACCAATGACGCACAACGCGTGGAATTTTTGTTCGAGCGTTACCAGCAACTCACCAGCTTGTTGCCAACGGAAAAGAAAACGGCTCGGCGCAAAAATAAACCTGCCTAATAGGTAGGTTTTTGAGCTAAACAGTATGGTCTCATCTCCTCAAACCAACATAATTAACCCACCCTATTTTCTTGGCTTCGACTTCGGCACATCAGGCGCACGTGCTTGCGTGATTGATGCTGATAAATCTGTCGTCTGGCAACAGCACTTTTCCTACTCAACCCCCGCCTTACAAACACCGCTGAATTGGCACACAGCGTTACATTCGCTGTTAAGCAGCCTGCCCAAAAACTTCGCCGCACAGTTGCAAGGCATTGCGATTGACGGTACATCCGGCACGGTGTTGCTCTGTGATGACCAGCTAGAGCCAGTCTCCCCTGCCCTGCTGTACAACGACAATCGCGCGCAATCACAGGCGGCGCAACTCAAAGCCATCGCACCGGAGGGTCACACGGTCTGCACGGCAACTTCTGGCTTGGCTAAATTTCTTTGGCTCACGCAACATGAGTTGAGCGAACAGGCTGCGTATTTTTTACATCAAGCCGATTGGCTGACGGCGTTGCTGAGTGGGCAAGCGGGTGTGAGCGATTATCACAACGCGTTGAAGACGGGTTACGACGTGGAGAATTTATGCTGGCCGAATTGGTTGATGGCTCTGCCGCATAGCCATCTTCTGCCGCACGTAGTTGCCCCAGGTGAAGTCATCAGCAACGTTCAGACGGACATTGCCGCGCATTTTGGCATCAATCCCCGGTGCAAGATTCACGCGGGAACGACAGACAGCATCGCGGCTTTTATCGCGACAGGAGTAGATGAACTAGGCGTTGGCGTGACTTCACTGGGTACAACACTGGTTCTAAAACAGCTTTGCGAGCATCGCATCGAAGCCCCTGAGTACGGTATTTACAGCCATCGCTACGGTGACAAGTGGTTGGTGGGTGGCGCATCGAATGCGGGTGCTGGCGTGTTGCGACACTATTTTTCTGATGCTCAACTCGCCAACTTGAGTGAACAGATCAATCCCCTGCAAGACAGCCTACTGGATTATTACCCGTTACCCAAAATCGGCGAGCGTTTCCCGATCAATGATGCGCAACTGTTACCGCGACTCACACCGCGACCCAGTGATGATGTGGAATTTTTGCACGGCTTACTGCAAGGCCTGGCGCGCATTGAAACGCAAGGCTACGCCAAACTTGCCGAGCTGGGCGCACCGCCTATTCAGCGTGTGGTAACGAATGGTGGTGGGGCAAAAAATTGGGTGTGGCAACAGATGCGCAGCCGATTGATGGGCGTTCCAATTGAGGCAAGTACGCATTCGGAAGCGGCGTATGGGGCGGCATTGTTGGCTGCCAACTCTCAAGCAAGTTCGTGAAGTCAACTCATTATCAAACGACAAGACCTTTAACTCAGCCCCAAATCTTTAACAAATTCCGCTTCAGGTAAAACTTTCTCAATCGGGATTTTGAATTGCTTTGATACCAGTTGCCGAAGTTCCAAAAGCACTTCTTCAAACGGCATAGGGCTGGCAGTTTGAGTGCGTAGCTCATATAACAATTGGGCAAACAACTCCACGGTTATTGTTTTTTCAGCACGTTCATCAGGAACAGAAACTCCAAAATGTTTTTCAGCGGTCAAAACCAGCTCAATCGTATCAAGCCCCATGAGTCATACCACCCATGATTTTTGACTGCTTGAATAATTCGGAGTGAGCTGTATTTTTATCCCGACTAACAGTTGGCGAATTTTCGCATTTGTAAGGTTTCGCCTCTACGGACATAGCATGTGCTTGAAAACCACCCCAGATTGCAAATGCCAAGAGTGGGACGAAAGAGAGCAATTGAATATATCCAATCATTTTTGCTTTCACCCCTCTGGTGATACGCGTGGGTTTGAAAACCTTTTCCCCTAAAGGCGGGGCTTGCCCATCCCGCAATATTTTATAACCTCTGGATCCCATAAAACCTGCCACGATTAGGGCGGCAGAAAGTGGGATACCGACAAACAGACCGTACCAAACTACAAATTGTCCATCCATTCCCAATACGATGCGGCAATGCGCGGTATTGGCGAATTGTGTGAGCCAAGGAAAAAAATAAAATTTACTCACCGCAGAAACTGCACCGCCGAAAATCACATAAAGCACGATGATCCTGACGCGCTCAGCGGAATACATTTCAGCAAACTCGGGTGGCCGGTTCATCGCAATTGATTACATCTGCTTGAATAACTGCGCATAGCTACGACTCACCGCAACCTTCTCAACCCTATCGCGCAAGGTGAGCGACACTTTCCCCAACAAATCGTGATGCGCTGCAACGATCTGTTGCACATTCACCACCGTGCCGCGATGCACTTGCCAGAATTGTTCAGCATCGAGTTGCCCGATCAATTCTTTGAGCGGAGTACGCAACAACAATTCGGCATCACGTGTTAGCACGGTAGTGTATTTATCGGCGGACTGAAAATAGCACACATCTTCAACCGCCACCATGCGCACAGACTGCCCTACCTGCACTCGCAACCAGCGCAGCGGTTCAGTTTTTGCGGGGGTCGCCAGCAGCTTCTGCAAGCGCGCCAGCAGCGCATCCGGCTCGGCTTCACCGCGCTGTTGCAAGCGTTCCACACAGCGCGCCAGACGTTCATCGGAAACCGGCTTTAACAAATAATCCACTGCCGCTTGCTCGAATGCCTGCACCGCGTGATCGTCATACGCCGTGACGAATACCACGCGACAATCATTCGTCGCAGAACGTGCCGCATCCAACCCGCTTTGTCCGGGCATACGAATATCAAGAAAAGCGATGTCGGGTTTTATTTCTGCGAGTGCAGTTGCAGCGGCTATGCCATCGTGTACCACTGATGCGATGTGTAATTCAGGCCATAGCTTGGTCAAACGGCGACGCAAGTCTTCCGCAATATGCACTTCGTCGTCGGCGATGAGGGCTTTCATGTTCTGCGCTCCCTCATCCCCAACCCTTCTCCCGACGGGAGAAGGGAGCTAGTTCCCTCTCCCTCCGGGGGAGGGTTAGGGTGGGGGAGCACACGTTCAATTTTACGCATCAAAAATTTCATCGCGGCAACTCCAACTTGGCCGTCACGCCCACATCAACGTTGTTCTCCAAACTCAACTTACCCCTCTCACCAAACAAAGTTGCCAGCCGCGCACGCACGTTTGCCAAGCCCGCACCTGAACCTTCTTGACTTGCAAGTCCAACGCCCGTATCTCTCACTTCGATGCGCAGCAATTTGTCTATCATCACAGCGCGAATCACAATCTCACCACCGCCTATCTTGGGTTCAATGCCATGACGCACCGCGTTCTCCACCAGCGGTTGCAGCAGCATCGGCGGGAAGGCCAATCCACGGGCATCTTCAGGCACGTCCATCGTCCAGCACAGGCGTTCGCCGAAGCGAATTTTCAAAATCTGCAAATAGTTTTCCAGCATATCCAGCTCATCGCCCAAGGTGGTTTGGTCACTGCGGGCACGCACCAAGGCCACCCGCAACCAATCATTGAGTCGCTCCAATAATCTTTTAGACAGCTGCGGATCGTTGTCGATGAGGCTACTCACATTCGCCAAGGTGTTAAACAAAAAGTGTGGCTCAATTTGCGCTTGCAACATTTTTAATTGCGCTTCCATCTCGCGCTTAGCACTTTCGATTTGGCTCAACTGGCGTTGCTTTATCTCCAATGCAAGCCGTTCAGTACGTTCAAACAGCACGTAAGTGATGCTGGCAATGATGCCGAAGAACAAACCTATCAATAACGCTTTTATCGCACCTGGATCGCCCCAACCACCTGAACTGGTAAACCAAAACGCCAGAGTTACTCCGACTACGATACTTGCTGGTAGCGTCACACAAAGTGCTATCCAACGTTTAATCCCTGGCTGCATTCGTGACAATGCCAATGAATTGATAAGTGCAATTGAGAAACCGATGCACTGCGAAAAAACAAAATTGTGGAAAAAACCATCACGCGGCAACAGCAAAGTGAGTAAACCCGCAATCGCTGTGCAGTATGCAAAGGTTGATAGAAGACTGATCCAGATTTTTTTCATAGGCGGATTATGTGTCCGACATTACGGCAGCGCAACCTTCAACCCCACCGTGATATTGCGCGACATCAAGCTGGAAAATTCTTGCCGTGCATTGCCGCCATTCCACACACCCAGCGCAAACGCGCTGATGCGGGTCGTTAAAGTTTTTTCACCATAGCCTGTCAGCGCGTTACCGCTATCGGTAAGGTTGTGCGTGAGCATCATGCGCCAAAATCCGCTGCTCTCAAGTTGATTGCTTTGCCATACTAGGTTTAAATAATCGCGCCCCAACAAGCGCGGTGCTAACCCTAGTGCCATTGCGGGCTGCGTGGTGGCGCGTTGAAAATAAGCACGTGATTCGTCTGCGCTGTAACCGTTGCCATCGTGCAGATATTCCGCGATTAACGCGTAACCGTTTTCAAAAGTGTAAGTCGAACCTATCAAAGCAGTGTTGTGGCGGGACGAGGGTGTTTGCACCGTAAAGGGTTGCACAATATCAGCGGGAGACTGCAAGGCGTAGGGTTGTGCAGATGAGCCAAACTCGCCGTACACCATCAAAGCATCGCTCACCGTTTGTTGCGCGTGTGCGCCGTAGAAGGCTGATAAGTGGGGTGCTTTGACGGCAACCAATCCTGCCGACCATTGGTCACCACGTTGATCGAATTTCGTCAGCCAACTATTGCGCCATTCATCGGGATGCGTCACGCCATAGCCAGAGCGAATAATGCGCGCCACATTCACGCTGCTTTGCAAGTTGGGTGTCCAGCTAACTTTTAACGTATCCATGCCCACTAATTCGCGCATCGGATCACTTCGACCACTGTCAAAATAAAACGGACTGGACGGTGAACGAAACTGCCCTGCTCCCCAATTCAGCACTTCGCGCCCTGCCGCAACGTTCCAACTTTCGGCGGCACGCACCCGCACCTGCCATTGGCTCAGATAACTTTCATCGCGCTGTTGTGTGCCGAAACCGTTGCGCATTTGACGCACTGAAGCAATGGGTCGTGCGGTGAATCTGACGGTGTCGTTTTCTGCCTTGAAGTTGAGGCGTAATTCCGCTACATCACTGCGTTGTGCCAAGCGCACGATTTGATTACTTGGATTGAGGATGCTGTCATTACGCAAATTGGTGCTGTTGGCATAGCCGTATAACGTGCTGTCCGATGAGGTGCGCCAGTCGGAAGCGGTGGCGGAAGCGGTTGTTGCAATGGCAAGTAATGTAAAAGGAATGAGCTTTATTGAAACACTAGAACACGTCATTCCCGCGCAGGCGGGAATCCATCCAAAAAATCTCGCCCGCGTAGCGGACAAAGTATTCATGTTGTCCTGCTTTCCCCAGCCAAACCACTTGAGCGCAAGCGCGGGGTTCATTTGATTAACTGGATTCCCGCCTGCGCGGGAATGACGGCGAGTTGAATTCATTACAACTGCCCAAAATCAAACTCCGACGCATCGATTTTTTTCTCCTTCACCGCACTAAACTCCATGGTGGTTTCGGCATCAACCAGTGCGTCGTGGATAATCATCTTGCTGACGAATACCACCCGCTTGCCTTCATGTTCAACGGTGTTGTTGTATTCAAAGCGCGCCGTTTTGATAAGCTTGCCGCTCACTGATTTGAACTCGGCTTTGACCCCCACCCCGCGCTTGACCGACACCCAATAACGTATCTTGTCGTAAGTGGTGCGCTTCTGTTTCGCGCTCAAGTCGAACACATAACATTCTTCGCCATCCACTGTTTCATTGGCGTTCATCTGCGCTGCATAATCTTCCGCGTAGTTGGTCGAAGCAATGTCACCGTTGGAAGCCTGACCATTCATGCGCTGGCGCGGTGAGATGGGAATCGGTTTGGATAAACCCGGCTTGGCGATCCACATATTGCGTTCCACTTGCAATAGTTTCGTGCCTTTTGAACGCACCGGCTCTTGCACCTCCGCCACGAAAGAATCACCCGCCACTTTGACGATTAAGGTCTGCGGTTCATCCACTTTCGCCCCATCACGCGAAATAATTTTCATGTCCCACACCACCCCCTGAAACCCACCACCGCGTGCTTGGTCGGTATTTTTTAAGATGCTGTGTGCGTCGGGGGCGGCGAAAGCATTACCTATAAACAACAAGCCTGCCAAATACAAAACATTTTTCATCTTCATTCTCCAAAAACAAGGCAGTCCACGAAAGGCACGAAAATCACGAAAATTTGAGTGCGCTGTTTTTCATTTCGTGATTTTCGTGCCTTTGCGAGCTTTCGCCTTTCGGCGAAATGCCTGCCTACCCCACTTCGTGGATAAATCACACATGACCGAGCGCATCGATAATCGCTTTTTTCGCGGCGCGTCTGGCAGGCATATACGCCGCCAAGGTTCCCACCACGCCCATGAGCAGGAAGGTAAACAGCACACGGTTTGCATCCAGATCTATCAGTAACGATGTGCGGCTGCTACTGTTCGGCGGGACGTAGGAAATATCCGCCACGTTGATGCCCCAGCGCACGCCCAGCATGATGAGCAGTCCCGTTGCGCAGCCTATCAATGTGAGCAGCATCGATTCAATGGTAAACAGCCTCACTACCCCGCTGCGCTTCAAGCCAATTGCACGCAGTGTGCCAATTTCACGGGTGCGTTCGATCACCGTCATGCCCATTGAATTCGCCACACTCATAATCACCACGGTCAAAACAATACTGAAAATAAAACCAAAGATCATGTCAAACATCCCGTGTACTTGGGTGTAAAAATCAGACAACTCCTGCCAGGTTTGTATTTCGACATCAAAGCCCGCTTGGTTGATTTTCTCTAACAAATGCGTGCGCATTGCCTCAGTCTGGTTCACATCATCCAGCAGAATGGTGAGGCGATCAGCACGACCTTCCGCATCCAATAATGACCTCACCAATGCCAGCGGGAAGAATGCAAACTTGTCGTTACTGCCCGCATTGCCGGTGTTAAAACTATGCCCGACAGTGATGTCAGCCGCATTCGCCTGTCCGCTCAGAGTACTCACCAACACTGCTGCCTGCCCATCTACTTTGAGATGCAGCATCTCGACCAAACCCTGGCTCAACTCCACCACATTATGATGATCGGCATCGAGATGCTTCATGTCGTTGTCATATAAGCCGCTGGCTTTTTCACTCTCAGTCAAAAAATCTTCTTGCAGCTTTTCCATTGCAATCGGCTCGATGCCTTCGGCGATAAAAATCGTGCTCGCACGTCCGTTACTCACCATACCGCTCAAGCCCAAGCGCGGGGCAATCAGTTTGATACGAGACTCATCGCTTAACAGTTTGGTAATGTCATCGACTTCTTTTGCGGTCAGTAAGTATCGCTCAGGGTCTAGCTTGCCTTCTGTCTTCATGCCGCGCTTGCTTATGGTGAGATGCCCGATCATCTCGCCGTGTATGGATTGCCGCGACAGCCCGCTATACACGTTGTGTGTGTAGCCCGCAAACAGTGCGATGGCGGAGAAGCCAAATGCAATGGCAAGCAAGGTCATCAGAGAACGGCGGCGATTTCGCATCAGTCCGCGTAAGGCTAGTTTGAACGTATTTTTCATTCTGTCACCTCCGATTTCGTCATTCCCGCGCAGGCGGGAATCCAGCAGAAAACAGATCCAGCGTAGCGGACAAAACTGGAATGTCGTCCCGCTACGCGGGGAATTATTTGAATAACTGGATTCCCGCCTGCGCGGGAATGACGGTTTAGATTCTTCATGCGGTCACCTCATCACTCGCGATATTGCCATCACGTAATAGAATTTTTCTGTCCACATGTTCGAGTAAACGAGGATCGTGTGTCGTGAACACAAAGGTTACTTTGCGTGCACGATTCATCTCGCGCATTAAGTCCACCACCATGCGACTATTTTCCGAATCCAAATTCGCAGTCGGCTCATCGGCAATCACCAGCTTGGGATTCACCACCAGCGCACGCGCAATCGCCACACGTTGCCGTTGCCCGCCGCTCAATTTATCCGGCAATGAATTCTGGAATCGCTCCAGACCAACATCCAGCAGTGCAGCGGCAGCACGTTTGCGTGCTTCATGTTCTGCGATACCTTGTATCTGCAAAGGCAGCATCACGTTCTCCAAGGCGGAAAGTACAGGCACGAGATTAAAGTTTTGAAATACAAAACCGATTTTTTGTCCTCGAAAATCAGTGAGTGCGTCGTCTGCCAATAGATGCGTATCCTGCCCATCAAAGCTCACCTCGCCTGTGGTGGGTGTGTCGATCAAACCGATGATATTCATCAATGTGGATTTGCCGCTGCCGGACGGCCCCAAACAGCAAGGAACTCGCCCGCATGAATGTCTAGCGAAACGCTATTGAGTGCATCTATGCTGGTTTCACCGAGCATGAATCGGCGTTTGATATTGCGTAGTTTAAGTATGGGCTGGGTGTTCATGCGGCCTCCTGTGTTTATGTCAGGAGGCACTATAAGAAGGGGATATTGCAAAAACTAGAGATTTACGACGAAGCGCGAAAAACGTGGAATGAGTTGCAGGTAATCTAGCGCGAATAACTCAAAGAGAAAAATTTCACTTAGTGCACATCGCCAGACCGTTTATTGCAACACGCTGCTATGCCTCGGAACCGTGCGTAAATATCCTTCGAACTGACCGATAGGCATGGGTTTGCAAAATAAATAACCCTGGAAAGATTGACAGCCGCACCATTCCAAGAAGGTGATCTGTGCTTCAAACTCCACGCCTTCCGCTATCACCTGAAAGCCCAATGCCTTGGCCATGACGATGATGGTTTTGACGATGGTGGCATCGTTGGGGTCACTGGCGATGTCACGCACAAAAGTTTGGTCAATTTTGATTTGGTCGAGCGGCAAGCGTTTCAAATATTGCAAGGAAGAATAGCCTGTACCGAAATCATCGACGGAAAAACTCACTCCTAGCGCTCTTAGCTCATGCATCTTGCTGATGGCATCTTCAACATTTTCCAGCACGGTGCTTTCCGTCAGTTCAAGTTTAAGCAGGGAAGCTTTTGCCCCCGTTTCTTGCAAGACTCTTCGCACTTCTGCAACAAATCCGGCTTGGCGGAATTGCTTGGCACTGACGTTCACTGCAAGAGTCAGATTGCGCGTTACTTTGTCGTTCTGCCACGACTTGAGTTGGCTACAAGCCGTTTGCAATACCCATGAGCCTATCGGCACAATCATGCCGGTTTCTTCGGCAGTAGGGACAAAAAATGAGGGGGAAACCAAGCCGCGTTCCGGATGTTGCCACCTGATAAGCACTTCTGCGCCTACCGCTTGGCGCAAGCTATTGACCTGTACTTGGTAATACAAAACAAATTGCTGTTTCTGAACAGCCAAGTGCAGCTCGGCTTCCCACTTGATGCGTTCTTCTTGAGCGGCTTGCATCACGGGATCATAGAAACGAATCGCGTTTCGACCGGCCGCTTTGGCTTGATACATGGCAATGTCAGCATGCTTGAGCAAATCATCCAGACTATGTTGATTGCCCTTGTACAGAACAATGCCGACGCTCATAGTCGTGTTGTAAATGTGATCTTTTAACACGCAAGGTGGGCGCATCGCTTGGCGAATTTTTTCACCGATTGTTTCCGCATGCGAGGCCGCTTCGTTGTAATGTTCACCTAAGTTTTCCAGCACAACTACAAACTCATCCCCGCCCAACCGTGCCACGGTATCCCCATCCCGCACACATGACTCCAACCGTTTGGAGATTTCGAGCAACAGCTCATCACCTATATCATGACCTTTGCTATCGTTAAGATTTTTGAAGTGATCCAAGTCCAGGAACATCAGCGCACCATGACTCCCACTACGCGCACTCACCGAGAAGGATTGTTGCAGCCTATCCATCAACAAACGGCGATTCGGCAAGCCGGTCAACGTATCGTAAAAAGCCAGCTGATGAATTTGCTCTGAGGCAACTTCGCGTTCAGCTTGAATGCGCTTTTGATCCGTGACATCCCGTGCGGCTACTACCAATCCACTACGTTTACCATCCGTTGTGAAAATGGGCACTTTGCGTACTTCAAGATGTTGAACACCCTCAGCGCAAATCAAGTGCCGATCAAAAATTTGCAATTTTCCAGCCGCCCACACTTGCTCATCTTCCGCCAAGCTCGCCATATATTCTGCTCTGAGTTCAGGCTGAAGTTCTGCAAGTTCATTTTCCGTTTTACTTTGCCAAGGAATGTTGTGTAAGTGAAATAAGCGTTTGGTCGGTTCATTCGTAATTTGCCAACGACCCGCTTCATCTTTGAAAATAATGCCGTCGGGTATGGCCTCAATCAAAACATTTAAGCGGTCATTAACTTGAGTAATCTCGCGCTGCGCCGCTTTACGTTGCGTGATGTCCCGACATGAACCATACACACGACCATTCGGCAGCCTGACTGAAATCAACTCCAATGGAATTTTTTTACCATCCTTCGTCTCCAGCCTGATTTCATTAGTATGCCGTTCAGCATCTGAAAAAATATCTTTTGCCTTTAAGCGATAAGTCTCTCGCCATCCAATCGGCACCAAATCAAAAATTGACTTGCGCATCAACTCATGGCGTGAATAACCCAGCGACTCAATCGCATAATCATTGGCAAATGTAATGCGCCCCAAATGATCCGCGATAAACACCATATCCGGCGAACAGCGTAACGTCATGCGCAACCGTTCCTCACTATCACGCATCGAAGCCATGATCTTTTCCGATTGCAAGTTAGCGCGATGCGAAATCGCATCATGGTCATTCATCAAGGTAAAGAGTGCTTCAGCGTGTTGACGCGACAAGTGCTGATCAAACAGCATGGTCAGGTAGCTACCCGCATGCCACAGCAGTGAGATACAAGCAGCGAATAGTGCCAACATTGCCGCTTGGATGCCCTGCATTTCTCCCGAAGCCAGGTTCGATGACTGCACATTGACTGAAATCATCCCAATGTTGTGCATCAGAATTAAAGCAAAACTCATCGACACGGCACAAGTCAACCATTGAACAAAATTTAGAACCGGAACACGCAGCAACCTGAAACAAATGAGGGAGGCGACAACTACCGGCAAAATAGAAAGGATGCTCAGTGTTAAGTCGTGACCATTTGTGGTCGGATGAACAACCATCAGCGCAATTAAATGAATAGACCAGATGGTTAGTGCCAATGTGACACCACCCGCAATCATCCATACTCGCCTGGACAAACCGACACTCACCCGCATACGCTGCATTTGCGCGAAAGCGACAAAAGTTCCGACCAATGCGGCCAGTGTCAACAAGGGAATATTCGTATCGATAGGCAAAGCTGAATTCTGTCTGAATGGTATCGAATGCAATGCTAACTCAAATTGTCTTTGCGGTGGTCTTAACTGAAAATTTTTTGACCTATTTCAGTGTCACCTCCTGAAAATTCCGGCGTAATAACTTAAGGAAACACCGAATAAGTCCGTTCGTGGTGAGTGTTTCCCGTTTGCACCCTTCGATACACCGCGCCACGCGCGGCACTGATAAAAACAACTAGCCATTCGACTAAGCCAACAAATTGGCAAGTCGCTGGTTATCAGGGCGAACGGGAAATGTATCGAACCATAGTTTTGGACTTATTCGGTGTTTCCTTAACAACCCGCTTCGTCAAACCAATTATTTAAAAAGCGATGGGTGAACTGCGGCAACGATGGGTTTCTTGAGCATCTTGAGGCTATAATTCATTCATCACTATTCACGCACTTCGGGGACTCAACCATGACGCACAACCTATTCAATTCGCACCAACCTCTTGTTCTAGCCAATGGCAAGCAATCCGCCTTGTATTCTTTGCCCGCACTAGAAACGGCGGGTATCGGCAAAATTTCGCGCTTGCCCGTTTCCATCCGCATCGTACTGGAATCAGTGTTACGCAATTGTGATGGCAAAAAAGTGACCGAGGCGCACATCCGTCAGCTCGCCAATTGGCAGCCGAACGCACCTCGCACTGAAGAAATTCCCTTCATCGTGGCGCGTATCGTGTTGCAAGATTTTACAGGCGTGCCGCTGCTCGCCGACCTTGCCGCGATGCGCGATGCCGCTGCCAAGCTGGGCAAAAACCCAAAAATCATTGAGCCGCTCGTTCCTGTGAATTTGGTCGTGGATCACTCGGTGCAGATCGACAGCTTTAACAATCCCGACGCGTTGAAGATCAATATGGAGATGGAGTTTTCGCGCAACACCGAACGCTACAAGTTTATGAAATGGGGCATGCAGGCGTTTGATACTTTCAAGGTTGTACCGCCCGGTGTGGGCATCGTGCATCAAGTGAACTTGGAATACCTGGCGCGCGGCGTGTTGCAAAAAGATGGTGTGACTTACCCCGACACGCTGGTCGGCACGGATAGCCATACCACCATGATTAACGGCATCGGCGTAGTCGGCTGGGGCGTGGGCGGCATTGAGGCGGAAGCCGGCATGCTCGGTCAGCCCGTGTATTTTTTAACGCCGGATGTGGTCGGCGTAAATCTAACAGGCAAGCTGCGCGAAGGTGTGACCGCAACCGATTTGGTGTTGACTGTCACCGAACTATTGCGCAAGCATAAAGTGGTCGGAAAATTCGTTGAGTTTTTTGGCGAGGGCACAGCCGCCCTCACCCTGCCAGACCGCGCCACCATTGCCAATATGGCACCCGAATACGGCGCGACGATGGGCTTCTTCCCTGTCGATGATGTCACCGTTCAATTCATGCGTAACACGGGTCGCACTGATGAAGAAGTGGATGCCTTCGCCTCCTATTTCAAAGCGCAAAATCTGTTCGGCATTCCGCAAGCGGGTGAGATTGATTACACAAATGTAGTTGAGCTTGACCTCTCTTCCATCGAGCCGTCGCTGGCCGGGCCGAAGCGTCCGCAAGACCGAATCGTGTTGTCCAAGATGAAAGAAACTTTCAACACTTTGTTCAGTAAACCCATAGCGGAGAACGGCTTCAACAAACCCGCTGCCGAACTCGGCAAACGCTATATCACTACCCTGCCAGACTTCAGCAGCAACGTGTGCATTCCGGTCTCTGGCGGAGGTCATCAGAATGGCATACAAAAAAATAGCAGCGAAATGGAAATGGCGGGCGATCATCCGAGCGCATCGGTGCGGTGCGAAACTTCGGACGAGAAGCTGCAACCCGTCGAGATCGGTCATGGCGATGTGCTCATTGCCGCGATCACTTCTTGCACCAACACCTCGAATCCCAGCGTGATGTTAGCCGCAGGCTTACTGGCGCAAAAGGCTGTGGCAAAAGGCTTGCGGGTTAGGCCGCACATCAAGACCACGCTCGCGCCCGGCTCACGTGTTGTCACCGAATATCTGAAAAATGCGGGACTGTTAGTTTCACTTGAACAACTCGGCTTTAGCGTGGCGGCTTACGGTTGCACTACCTGCATCGGCAACTCCGGCCCGCTGGATAGCAAGATCGAGCAAAGCATCGTGGCGAATGATTTGATTGCCGCCGCTGTGCTCTCCGGCAACCGCAATTTTGAAGCGCGCATTCACGCCAACATTAAAGCCAACTTCCTCGCCAGCCCGCCGCTGGTGGTGGCTTACGCCATCGCAGGCAAAGTGAATATCAATCTCGACACCGAGCCGTTGGGCAACGATCAACAGGGTCAACCCGTGTATTTGCGCGACATCTGGCCGAGCAGCGCAGAGCTGCAAGCCGTGAGCAAATTCGCCACTGATCCCGCGTTGTATCGCTCGCTGTATGGAAATTTAACCAAAGACCTGCCGCTGTGGGATGCCATCCCCGCGCCGACTGGCGACCAATATCAGTGGGACGATTCCACTTATATTGCGCGTCCGCCGTTCTTCGATGCTGCCACGCCAAAAGTTGCCAACATCAAGAACGCAAAAGCTTTGGCATTGCTTGGAGACTCCGTCACCACCGATCACATCAGCCCGGCAGGCAGCTTCAAGCCCACCACCCCCGCAGGCAAATATCTGCAAGACCATCACGTCGAAGTGAAAGACTTCAACAGCTACGGCGCGCGACGCGGCAACCACGAAGTGATGATGCGCGGCACGTTTGCCAATGTGCGCATCAAGAACCTGATGCTGCCGCCCAATGCTGACGGCAGTCGCATAGAAGGGGGTTACACACTTTACAACGGTGAACAAATGGCGATCTACGATGCCGCGATGAAACACATCGCCGCGAACACACCCACCGTTATCTTCGCGGGTGAAGAATACGGCACAGGCTCATCACGCGACTGGGCTGCAAAAGGCACGCAGTTATTGGGCGTGAAAGCAGTCATCGCAAAATCTTACGAACGCATTCACCGCAGCAACTTGGTCGGCATGGGTGTGTTGCCGCTGCAATTCAAAGGCGACACCAACGCAACCACCCTGAATTTAATCGGCGATGAAACCTTCAATATCAGCGGCATCGACGGCGAACTCACCCCGCAACAAGACGTAACGCTGACGATTAAACGCAATGATGGCAGCAGCCAAAATGTTCAATTGCTGTTGCGCATCGACACACCGATTGAGGTGGACTACTACCGTAGCGGCGGGATACTGCCGTATGTATTGAAGGAATTGGTGGGTTAATATATTTTCGTCTGCCTACATTTGCGTAAAACAAAACTAATACACATAGTGCTAACTTAAAGCCAATGAAGCAAATATCTGTAAACAGTGCTGCCAAAATTGTTGGTGTCTCATCAGCCACAATGAGAAACTGGGTAAAAGCCGGGCATATTGCATCTATAAAAACGAGGCCTCTTTCCTTTTCAGAAATGGAAGTGTTGGGTCTTAAAAAGCAACTTAGCTCAGGCACACTACAGAAACTAAAAACGCGAGCTAATAAATCGCGTTCGGAAGCAAATATCCTACCTAGCGAGTACGCGTCAAACAATGATCTTGCCGAAAAAATCAAATCCATTATTGATCTCGTTAATCATCACAAACTTGATGTAGAGACGGTTCTTTTTGTTGCAACCTTGAAACTACTAGTGATTGAAGAGGAAGTGGCCAGAGACTCCTCATCTAGCCTTTTCGATTCTAATTCATTACAAAGCTGGCGACGGAACTCCACAAAAATCGAAATTGAAAAGTGGCGTGATTCATTAGGCGATGTCAAAAACAAGGTTAATTACTCAACTATTTACAACTCATTAACCTCAGTAGTAGGTGATGATTACCTTGGTCTTCTGTACCAGTGCTTGTCTGTGGAAGGTCAAAAATCAGAAGGAGGCGCGTATTACACACCTTCAGAAATAGTTAAAAATTCGTTGCGCCAATTTGCAAATGCAGGTCACGCAATCTTTCTTGATCCTTGTTGCGGAACTGGGAAGTATCTTATTTGCGCGGCAAAACTTCTTCAGCTTGAGCCAGACAATATCTACGGTTTTGATATTGATGCCACAGCGGTAAGGCTTGCGCGCATCAACCTACTCAGGGCATTTAAGCATCATGAGTTCTCGCCGCACATTCATTGTTTAGATTCTCTCAATGACCTAGCCACTGGCAAAATTTTTTGTGAGACGAATATCTTAATTGGAACGGTAGATATTATTGCAACCAACCCACCTTGGGGTGCATATAAAAACGGTGGTGTTTTGCCGCAATTTTCACATCAGATGAAATCTGGTGAAACATTTTCTATGTTCTTGGCAAAATCTTTGAGCCTTCTTAAAAATGGCGGTCAGCTTTCATTTGTGCTGCCAGAATCAATTCTAAAAATCAGAACACATGCTGATATACGAAAAGCCCTTCTCGATCAGGGCAACATCAAAAAAATAGCGAAGCTTGGGCGGCAATTTACGGGTGTTTTTACGCCTGTAATTCGGCTGGACTACATCAAAGAGAAACACAACCCAAGCTGGCTTGTATCGGTAGAAGAAAAAGGAAATGTCTCGCGCATTGAGCAACGACGATTTCTTGCCAATGACAATTTTGCATTTGATATAGACGTGAGTACCCATGAAGAAATTTTGTTAAATAAAATCTACGCAACTGCTCATGTAACGCTTGCAAAGAATGCAGAGTGGGCACTGGGAATTGTCACAGGCGACAATAAAAAATATATTATTGATGCACTTGATGAGCACTCGGAAGCTATTTTTCGCGGAGCGGATGTGCATCAATTTCAACTAGGTGAGCCAAGATCATTCTTGAACTTTACGCCAAACAATTTTCAGCAGGTAGCACCAGAACGTTATTTCAGATTGCCAGAAAAACTCGTTTACCGATTTATCTCAAAAAACTTAGTCTTCGCATACGACAATAAACAAAGATTAACGCTGAATAGTGCGAATATATTAGCTCCACGTATCCCCAATATGAGCATAAAAGTTGCGCTTGCCTATTTGAATTCAAGCGTCTTTCAGTATGTATTCAAGAAAAAATTTTCCACACACAAGGTACTTCGCGGGGATTTGGAAAAACTTCCATTCCCAGTCATTTCTAAATCCGTGCATGACGGAATTGAAAGAATGGTTGAATCCATTTTAGAGGGCAGTGACGTGCGTGAAAAACTTGATAAGTTTATTTTTTCAACATTCAATCTTTCGAGTGGAGAAGCAGAGCTCATAAAAATCGAAGCGAGAAATTAGATGGAGCAGCTAAAAGAGAAATTGATGAGCCTTGTTCACGAGCTTGAAAAGGACAAGCACGATAATGTTATGCAGCGGCTGGATGATTTGGTATCGGTTTATCCATTCAATGAGTATGAGTTCCTTATCTCTTCACTGATGGGATACCAAAAAATATCGACTGATGAGTATTACGAACTTCGAGACGACTACATTGCAAGAAACATGTTTATGTATGTTTTTGAAATCAGCGCGCCTAGAGGGTTCGGTGAGGCTTGGGCGCAAGGACACCTAAAAGAAATCTGCCCTGAGCTAGTCAAGCCAACGAAGAAATTAGATCCTGCGTACTCAGGGCAATATGATTTCTTTTTAGATGAGAAAATAAAAATTGAGGTCAAGGCATCCAGAGCCGTTGATTTTGACAGCCGAGAGGCACTCTACGTAAAAGCATTATCTTCAGATTCAAAATTGCGGTTTGACATGAATTTCCAGCAAGTAAAGCCAACCTGTTGCGACGTGTTTATTTGGGTTGGAGTGTGGCGAGATGTAATTCGATATTGGGTGCTTTCCTCTGATGAAGTTGGGAGGAATAAATACTACTCAACTGGACAGCATCGAGGAAACACAGGTGAGGGTCAGATACATGTCAAAGATGATAATGTGAACGAGTTTACTCAGTACGAATCCACGCCCCGATCCCTCCTCGATAAAATTCGTCTCGCATATCAACGACAAAATGCCACATAACCAAGTTGGAGAAGCCATGACCACCAGAACAGAACGAGATTCTTTCGGCAACATCGACGTGCCATCCGATAAGCTGTGGGGTGCGCAAACACAGCGTTCGCTGGAGCATTTTCATATTTCGTCGGAGCAGATGCCGAAGGAAATTGTGATCGCGCTCACCACGGTGAAGCGTGCGTGTGCATTGGTTAATTGCGATCTGGGTTTGTTGGATGCACACAAAGCCGCCGCGATTGTGCAAGCCGCTGAGGAGGTGCTGGCGGGGCAACATCCGCATGAGTTTCCATTGTCGGTTTGGCAAACGGGTTCGGGTACGCAGAGCAATATGAACATCAACGAGGTGCTCGCCAACCGTGCCTCTGAGCTGCTCGGCGGTGAACGCGGTGCAGCGCGCAGGGTACACCCCAACGATGAGGTGAATCTCGGTCAGTCTTCCAACGATGTGTTTCCCACTGCGATGCATGTGGCTGCGGTGTTTGGCATGGTGCAAAAACTGCTCCCTTCATTGAAAAATTTACGCGCTTCATTACAAAAAAAATCGGATGAATTTGCCTCGATTGTAAAAATCGGTCGCACCCATTTGCAGGATGCAACCCCGCTCACACTGGGACAAGAATTCTCAGGCTATGTGGCGCAACTGGAACTCGCCGAAACATTATTGAACAACGCACTGACCCCGCTTTACCAACTCGCCATCGGCGGCACAGCCGTCGGCACCGGACTGAACACCCATGCCGAATTTGGCGTACGCGTAGCGGCAGAACTGGAACGCAACAGCAATCTGCCCTTCAAAAGTGCCGTCAATAAATTTGCCGCGCTGGCCGCGAACGATGAACTGGTCGCCGCACATGGCGCGCTCAAAACACTGGCGGTTGCGCTGATGAAGATTGCCAATGACATACGCTGGCTGGCCTCCGGCCCTCGCTCCGGCTTGGGCGAAATCAGCATCCCGGAGAACGAACCCGGCAGCTCCATCATGCCTGGCAAGGTGAACCCAACCCAGTGTGAAGCCATGACCATGTTGTGCTGCCAAGTGTTCGGCAACGATGTCGCCATTACCATGGGCGGGGCATCGGGCAACTTTGAGTTGAATGTTTTCAAGCCCCTCATCGCACACAACTTCTCGCAAAGCGTGCGTCTGCTCGCCGAAGGCATGGAAAGTTTTGAGCAATACTGCGTGCGCGGCATTGTTGCCAATCACGCCCGCATCGCCGAACAAATGGATAGATCGTTGATGCTCGTCACCGCGCTCACGCCGCATATCGGCTATGACAAAGCCGCCGAAATCGCCAAACGCGCGCACCATGACGGCAGCACTCTAAAACAAACAGCGGTGTCATTGGGTTATGTGACGGCAGAGAATTTTGATCGGTGGGTGATACCGGCAGAGATGGTTCATCCGAGTAAAGCGTAAAAAATTCAGCGCAATTCCCACTGTGTCCCGTCTCGTTGTATCCATCTCCGGTCATGGCTTCGGCCATGTCGCGCAGACCGCACCCATACTAAATTCTCTGCATGAACGCTTACCTGGGCTGCGCATCACAGTGCGCTCTACGGTGCCGCTTACGCATCTGCGCTCACGAATTCGTGTTCCGTTCACGCATCTACAAAGCGAGGGCGACATCGGCATGGTGATGTCATCTGCGTTGGATGTTGATGTCGAAAAAAGTTGCGCTGCATATCAAATGTTTCATGCAAATTGGGATAATCGCGTTGCAAAAGAAGCACAATTGTTGCGCGATCTTAAAGCAGATTTTGTATTTTCCAATGTGGGCTATTTGTCACTGGCGGGTGCGCAGTTGGCAGGCATCCCCAATGCAGCTTTATGTTCGTTGAATTGGGCAGATATTTATCGTCACTACTGCGGTGATAATGCAATAGCCACGCAAATACACAACTACTATGCCAATGCCGATGCTTTCTTTCGCGCCACGCCTGGCATGGCAATGTTAGATTTACCCAACTTAATTTATATCGATCCCATTGCTGACATCGGTACAAATAGACGCGATGAAATCAATCAAAAACTAAATCTATCGCGCGATGAAAAGTTGGTGTTAATCAGCATGGGCGGTATCACCGGCCGCTTGCCGATAGAACGATGGTCACACGTTGAAGGCGTTAAATGGTTGGTGCAACAAAGTTGGCAAGCGCATCACCCCGATGCAGTCGTCCTTGAAAAACTGCAAATGAATTTCAGTGATGTGCTGGCTAGTTGCGATGCATTACTGTGCAAACCGGGTTACGGTAGCTTTGTAGAAGCTGCTGGCAGCGGCGTGCCGGTGCTGTACATCAATCGCCCTGATTGGCCTGAAACTCCCGCTTTGGTTGAGTGGCTGCAACAACATGGCGCATGTCGTGAGGTGTCACAAAATATTCTCGAACATCGTGATATTGAAAATATTTTCTCTGAACTATGGAACTCTATTGAAACCAATCCGGTCGTATCCCCAACAACAACATTGGTAACCGATTGGTTAATACAAAATTTGCATGCGGCTGGCTAATCATCACTAACCGCGTCAAGTTCTGTCATTGACGAACCGCAGGCAACGTAAAAATATGAAATCATCATCGAAACGCAAATATATGAACTTATCCCCATTGCAGAATAACCATCCTGCCCCAGACCCCGTATTCATTCGCACTACACCAGAATCTCTTTTTAGATTGGGCACCACACTTTATCAGCAGGGGAAACTTGATGAAGCATTGGGGCACCTTGAGAAATGCGTAGAGCTAAAACCGGATTTAATTGCAGCATACTTGACACTTGGCAAGTTATACCAACAGCAAAATCGCCCTAATTTCGCTGCCGCCAGCCTGATGTTATATCTTGAATATGCACCCAATTCGACTCCTGTACTTTTTGATTTGGGCAACCTTTTTGCTGCGTACAAAGATTACGACAATGCGATTGTTTACTTCAAACGCATTTTAGAGGTTGACCCCAATAATGGATCCGCAAAACATGCAGTTTCTGCACTATCGGGTGAAACAACCACTACGGCACCTCGCGAACATGTCCAACAAATATTTGATGGCTTAGCCGAGAGTTTTGAAAGTCACTTAACAGATCTGGGATATAGCGCGCCGGAAAAATTAAAAGGGATGCTGCTTTCCCTTTCGAAGGAAAAACCCCATTTTCATCGCGCTATCGACTTGGGCTGTGGGACAGGTTTGTCGGGCATTCAATTCAGACCATTAGTCTCTCATTTCACGGGGCTGGATTTGTCACCGAAAATGGTGGAAATAGCTCATGGCAAAAAAGTTTATGATGAGCTCACAACAAGTGATATATGTGCATACATCGAATCATCAAATCAACAATATGACCTTTTCATAGCAACAGATGTGTTCGTTTACGTGGGTGATCTCACAGGTGTATTCCAAACGATCAGCTCGCACTCGTTACCTGGAGCGAACTTTCTTTTCACTACTGAAGTAGCCTCCGAAGAGTCTGACTACGTCCTACGCCCATCAGGGCGCTACGCTCATTCGCGTCATTACATTAAAACACTCGCGAATGAATATGGCTTCACAATCGAATTGTCCCAGTACGACAATCTAAGGAACGAAGGACTTCAGCCCATCAAAGGCGAATTGTTTGTGTTAAAAACAGGGACGCGGAAGTAATTATTTTGTTTCTAATGAAGGTGAGGCGTTCCTTCATCATGCACATGCCCATGCTCCAACTCTTCGGCCGTTGCAGCGCGAACGCCTGTGACGGTGCAATTAAAGGTGAGCGTCTTGCCCGCCAGAGGGTGATTGCCATCCACAGTGACTTCGTCGTCGCTCACTTCCACTACGGTGTACAGCAAGAAATCGTCGTCGTCAGACTCTTCCGGCGCGCCTTCAAACTGCATGCCAACCGCAACATCTTTGGGGAATGAGCTGCGCGCTTCCACTTCGACCAACTCGTGTTCGTACTCGCCAAAAGCATCGTCCGGTTGCAATGTCACACTGCATGAATCACCGACATGTTTGCTGTGCAGTGCTTCTTCCACTAACGGAAAAATTCCGTCGTAACCGCCATGCAGATATTCGATTTGTTCTTCGACTTTTTCCAACAATTCGCCAGTCGAGTCAAACAATTCATAGCGCAGCGATACTACAGAGTTTTTTTCGATTTTCATTTCATTTCCTTAATTAAATTTAAAATTTCTTGGGCGTGTCCATTCGCCTGCACGCCATACATCACGTGGCGCAACTTACCTTGTTGGTCGATGACGAAAGTAGAACGCTTGATGGAAATTTTTTTATGCCCATCCACTTCTTTTTCATACATCACCCCATATTTTTTACACACGCGCGCATCAGGGTCGGACAACAGCAAAACCGACAAACCATATTTGTCACGAAACGAGGCATGACTCAAACAATCGTCGCGGCTCACCCCAATAACCATGGCTCCCAGCTTGGCAAACTCTTCTTCCAACCCCGTAAAATCATTAGCCTCCAGGGTGCAGCCGGGGGTGTCATCTTTCGGATAAAAATACAGCACAACGTTCTTTTTCCCAAGCTGCGAGGTGAGACTGAAATTATGCATATCTGAATCAGGCAACTCGAAGTGAGGTGCTTCGATTCCTGTCGTAAGTGGTGTTGATTGCATTATTCTTCTCCCAAAGCATCATTTTAAACACTTTTCGACTCCTCCATAAAAGTTTTTCGCATCACGCGGACATGCCTTTCGACAGTTATAATCCCCGTATGAAAAATAAACTCACTATGCCGGGCGGACTTACTGTTAATGAATTTTTGCGCGACTATTGGCAAAAAAAGCCTCTGCTAATACGCCAGGCTTTCCCGCAATTTAAAGGCCTACTTGGTTCGCGGGAGCTGATAGGGCTGGCTTGCGAAGAAGATGTGCAAGCCCGTTTAGTCACACAATCACGTGGTAAATTTAATTTACTACATTCACCATTTGAACCGGGTGATTTTAATAACTTTGGCAAATCCAAATGGACCGTTTTAGTACAAGGTGTAAACCACCATTTGCCTGAAGCTGCCGAGTTACTCAAACACTTTTCGTTCATTCCGCATGCGCGCCTGGATGATCTGATGGTGAGCTACGCACCCAAGGGAGGGGGGGTTGGACCCCACTTCGATCCTTACGATGTTTTTCTCCTGCAAGGTATGGGGCATCGTCGCTGGCAAATTTCCACTCAAGCTGATCGCACACTAATAGAAGGTGCGCCACTGCGTGTCTTGAAAGATTTTCGTATCGAGCAAGAGTGGGTATTGGAAGCAGGGGACATGCTTTATCTGCCCCCGCAATGCGCGCACAACGGTATCGCCGAAGACGACTGCATGACGTATTCAATTGGTTTCCGAACCCCGGCTTATCAGGAGTTGGCTGAACAGTTTCTGGTGTATTTACAGGATCGCATCACCGTGGATGGCTTGTATGCAGACCCTGAGCTAAAAACGCAAAGCCACCCTTCAGAAATTAGCCCGGCCATGTTGGATCAGGTAACGCATGCAATCAAGCAAGTGCGCTGGGACAAGCAAGACATCGCCAATTTTTTAGGCTGCTACTTAAGCGAACCCAAAGCACACATATTTTTCGATGCCCCCGCTACTCAATTGGGTCCGATTAAATTCAGGCAAGCATTACAGAAGAATGGCGTGAAGCTTAGCTTGACCAGCCAGATGTTGTGCCATAACGGGTGGATTTTCATCAACGGCGAAGCACTGCAGCCCGACCAAAGCGACTATCCTTTGCTGCGCAGCTTGGCAGATGAGCGTGTATTAACCGGCTTGAAAGATGGCTCTCCAGAACTCATTACATCACTTTACCAATGGTATTTGGACGGCTATATTTCTCTTGCCTGAATTTCTTGGAGTAGAACTTATGAGCGACTACAAACCAGAGCAGCTAACGTTTTCCAGTATGGCAGATTATGCCGCCGCTATAGACCAGCTGTGCAGGATGGCGGAACACAATTTGTATTTATTTGAAAAAGATTTTGACCGGCTAGAATTCAATTCGGAGGGACGCTTTAATACCTTGCGCAGTTTTTTACTGAGTAGCCCGATTCATACGCTCCACGTATTGGTGCACGACACCAGCTACCTGTCAACAAAATGTCCACGCATGATGAATTTATTACATCAGTTCAGCGGCAACATGTTCATCTACCAAACACCCAAAAACTTACAGCACATCGCTGCGCCTTTTTCCGTGGCTGACGATAAACATTTAGTTCGGCGTTTTCATTTCGATGATGCGCGAGGCGTGCTCGACATTCAAGACTCAGCCAATGCTCATGTCTTTAAAGCGCGTTTTATGGAAATGTGGGCAAGCTCACACCCCGCAGCCACCTCTACAAGGCTAGGGTTATAAAAAGAACTCATCAAAATCACTGGATTTTTTAAGATAGGCTGGTAGAATGCCGCGACTTTGATTTTGGATGCGTCTGGCTTGTTGCTTGAAGATGCGTTTTAAAGCCAAGCAAATGTTGCTTTATCTTATTAACTATTACCCCCCCAAGGAATTAAAATGAAAAACGCTCTGATTGTTGCTCTAATTGCTGTTGCTTTAACTGCATGCGGCGAAAAGGCTGCTGAAAAGGCTGCTGAAACCACAGCAAATGTTGCTGCTACTGCACAAACTGCAGCACCTGCTGTTGCCGAAGCAGCTTCTGCTGTTGCTCCCGCTGTTGCTGAAGCAGCTACTGCTGTTGCTGCCGCAGCTCCTGCTGTTGCTGATGCTGCTAAAACTGCAGCGGATGCAATGAAGAAGTAATTCTTACTTTTTCAAGGTAATGTGAAAAGCCGACGCAAGTCGGCTTTTTTATTGTGCAACTTTAAATGCGTATTACGGAGCCAGCTTAAGTTGAAAGATTCGACCTTTGTTGGATACAGCATCTAAGCTTTGCTCAATTTTACCCAGATTGGGAACGCTGAAACAAAGGTTCTTCTTATTCCATACATGAGGAAATAAATAGATTCCCACTAACATGTTTTTGGGCGCATACCCGATCTTATAGTCTGCGACCATATTAAATACATGCCCCGAATTGCAATCTTGCTCTCGAATGACCATCTGTTTTAAAACATCACTTTCCAACGCAGCCCCATCCGGACCAATAAATTTCACATATACAAGATTTTCTTGATCCATGCGAACTGCTGACATTGCCATAATCAAACGTTCACTGCCTGCATAACTCGCAGAGACTGCACTGAACATTGCTATAACAGCCAGAACCACTTTCAACATACGCTTCGTATTCATATTTTTTACCTCCAGAAAATAGAATTTTGTTCACGGGATTTGGATGCATGCAATGCAGCAAAGTACGCGCTTTTCTCTACAGCACAATATGCGATGCGTGACTTACCAATCACATCAAAAACCAGAAAGATGAATCTCCGATCAGCTAATTTCTCGCCATGCAAAACCGTGTTCCTGGCTCGCCACACCCACCCAACTTGGGGTGCATCCAATCGCGCTACTCAAAGCATTCACAGCCAATTCAGGTGTATTATTTTTACGGCTCAGATGTGCGGCAACCAAGTGTTGCAACTCTCTCACTTCCAACTTTGACAGCAAATCGGCAGACTCTTGATTATTCAAATGCCCAAAACGCCCGCCTACACGCTGCTTCAAGCTGGCAGGGTATTCGCCACCCATCAACATGCTGCTGTCGTGATTACATTCCAACACTAAAGCGTGGCAACCGCTGAGCGTCTGTTCGATATGCGGCGTGCTGCTACCCGCATCGGTCAACACACCCAGGCGACGCGCGCCATCGCTGAACACAAATTGCACTGGCTCGGCTGCGTCATGCGGAACCAAGTATGGCGTGACCTGCATATCGCCAATTGAGAAAGCCTGATGGGGATCGATTTCGTGTACCTGTTCAATGTTGGCAAAAGCCTTGGGCGTGCTGCGTAAAGTGCCGTGTGTCAGCCAAACGGGGAGATTAAATTTACGCGCCAGCTTCGCCACACCACCGATGTGATCGCCATGCTCATGTGTCACGACGATACCGCTCAACTGTTCGGGTTCAACACCCAAGCGTGCCAAACGCACAATGCTGTCTTGCAAGCCAAAACCACAGTCCATCAACACATGCGTTTTGCCAACTGCAACCAACAACGCATTGCCTTCGCTGCCACTACCCAGCGATGCAAACTGCAGGGTCATTTTTGCTCGATGTTTTTGTAGAGCAATTCAAGTATTTGCCTGGAAGTTTTATTGGCTATGCCATCAAGGTCAGTGACCGACACTTCACAAGACGCGCCGCCATCTTTAACATTCACGCGATATTTTTTATCGGCATCGGCGGAATTTTTCCAGAACTTCAGTTTGTCGATCAAGCCTTTTTGCACCTTGGTGGAATGCAAAAAATAGATGCCTTTTTCTCTGTCTTTATCTTCCACGGTCAAATTCGCGCCCTCAATCGCCAAGCCCACTTTTCGCCATGCACGATCAAACGCATCGTTCATCTGAATGATAGTTTTACCATCTGCCATCTCGCGCAAAGCAGCAGTTCCATTGGGCTCTGGCGCATCACTACCAGCAGTAGTTGCTGCAACTTTAATCGCATTCTTAGCCTGCAATTCGCTCGCACCCAAACGCACCATCAGGCGCTGCAACATAATCGCTTCGATCTCAGTATCAACAGGACGGTCTTGCCACTTGGAGGCGGTTTTGTCGGCATTAAATACCTCAACTTTACCGCGATAAGAAATGTAAACCTGCGTGCCAACGCCGTCTTTACCGCGTTCCAGGCGGGTAAGATATTGATCACGTTCGCCTGACGAATACGCGCTATTGAAAACTCTACCCAGCATGGTACGAATGCCACTTTGTGGAATCTTGGCGCGATTCTCTGCCCAATCGGTTTCCATCACGCCCGCAGCTTGATCTTCGCTCTTAATCGTCAATCCAATTTCCTGCCAAAATCCTTTTAGAACTGGCCACACATTTTCCGGTTTGTCGCTCACCACCAACCAACGTTGCGCACCACTACGTTCCAAACGCACGGTTTGCAACTCAGGCAACACTGCCGCGATGCCTTGTGCTTGCGCGGCACTACCCTTGGTGTAATCAGAGTAAGTGGTCGCAGCTTCAGCACCTTGCGGCACTTTGTAGCGATCATCAACACTCGGTATCGTCAGGTCTGGCGGCACTTCCAGCGTCGGCACTCGCTTTGAACTGGCACCGTAATCAATGCGTTCCTCACCCTTAAGCGCACTACAACCAAGCAACGAAACCAACATCACGCTAGTAATAACGATACGCAAAACTTTCATATTCAAATTACTCCCGCTTGACGCATTGCTGATTCGACCGTTGCGTAAACCTCTTGTGACAATGGCGTAAGCGGCAAACGTAGCGTATTTTTCATCTTACCCATGCGTGCCACTGCCCACTTAACGGGAATCGGATTGGCCTCGACAAACAAATTGCGATGCAGCCCCAATAAGCGGAAATTAATCTCACGCGCCTTAGCCACTTCGCCTTTCAATGCGGCGACACACATCTCGTGCATCAACTTGGGTGCGACGTTGGCTGTCACTGAAATCGTGCCGTGCGCACCCAACAACATCAACGCCAGTGTGCTGGCATCATCGCCGCTATACACCGCAAAGTCTTTTGGTGCGCGTCGCAGCAAATCACTACCGCGCTCAATATTACCCGTCGCATCCTTTATACCGACGATGTTGGGAATCTGCGCCAAACGCAACGCCGTATCGTTGCTCATATCCGCCACTGTGCGCCCCGGCACGTTGTACAAAATATGCGGCATATCCACCGCTTCGGCGATAGCTTTAAAATGCAGATACAAACCCTCTTGCGTCGGTTTGTTGTAATACGGCACGACAGTTAGCGAAGCATCCGCTCCGGCATTTTTGGAGAACGATGCCAGCTCAATCGCCTCCTTAGTTGAATTCGCGCCTGTTCCCGCGATGATAGGAATGCGCTTCGCCGCATGTTTAACTGCCTCGGCAATCAGCAACTCATGCTCTTCCACATCCACCGTCGGCGATTCACCCGTCGTGCCAACCACCACGATACCGTCCGTCCCCTGCTCGATATGAAAATCAATCAATCCACGGAACGCCGCCATATCAAGGCTACCATCCTCATGCATCGGCGTAACAATCGCCACCACGCTACCTGTAATCATTTTGTTTTGCGCTGAAAATCGAAGCGGGCATTTTACCTGAATAAAACCAAGGATTGCTTCCAAAGCACACAAAAGTAAGGGCGGTATAACCCGCCCTTACTTGCATCACTTTTGTAAACAGCAAACTTAAAACGTCATCTGCAGATTCAAATTCAGCATCGCGCTACGCGGTGCGGATTTACCGTTTTTGTCTTTCACCTTGTCAGTCGATACCGCCGCATCCAATGACAAAGCTTTAAACAGCGTCAAGCCGCCCGTGAGATAGCTCAACTTTGAACCGGCCCGATTGCTGCGATAGCCAACGCGCGCACCGGGAATCCACCAGCTATTGGTGGCATACGCCGCGCTCAGCGTCATCCACTGGAAATCTCTGCCCACGGCATCGGGCACAGCGTTGGCATCCAGTGTGCCGTTGATAACAAAGTTTTGGCTCTCCGAAAATACCGCGCCTTCCATTTGCAATTGCGGCTTCATTTCGTAAGTGGTTGTGGCACTCAATTGGTTAATAATTGCTGCGTTGGTATAGCCCAAGCCAGTCAAATCAACTTTGCTGTATTTAAAGCTGGGCTTGTTGAGATTACTCACCCATGCGCCTGCGCGATAACGGCGGCTGGTTCACAACGCGCCCACATCCATCCCTATGCCAGATTTGCTGGTGTACGTCTGCGATGCTTTAAGTGTGCTTTGCGCACCTCCCGCTGCGGTTTGTTGCCGCTGCGCTTTATTGGCGAGCTTCACTTGGTAATACTTCAAGCGCACGCCTGCGGTAAGTTCACCTGACTTTAATTTATCTGCCGTCATTTCCCCTATGGTGTTGGTATCCGCTTCCCGTGTTAGTACGCTGCGACTAAAACCCAAGCCCAGTTCGGTTGTGACAGCAGCCTTGACCAGCAAAGTGCTGTCGTTATTTGTTGGCGGAGTATAAGTACCACTGGTCTTGTTAATCAAAGCGGCGACATTTGCGGAAGTAACGACAGGGACATCATCCTTAATAAAAGAGGCATTAGCGATAGCACTCGCATTCGCGTCCAATACAAAACTGCCGCCCCATTTATTTTTGGAGACCACCAACGGCATCACTGGAAGATGCCCACCAAAAAATACCGAACCATTCCCATCTTTTTGCAATGAACTCAATACACCATTAACAGGGATAACAAAATTGTCGGTAACACATTGTGCTATCACCGTATCAGATTGGGTCAAATCGCATTTCGCACTGACGTTTCGCGTGTTGAGGCTGGCTTTCGTATTATCAATTTCATTAGCGAGATTGTTTACATTCCCCACCTCATACCCGCCGCCTATCGTAATCAATCCAGCGCGATATTGATTGTCTTCGCGCTTCAACACCGCCGCACCCGCCGCCGGGTTGGCAACGCTGGACATGATCGATTGGTTATTGCTCGATGAACCGTAAGTCAGATTCGCGCCGGGCGGTTGATACACGGGGGTAGCAAACGCGTTGGCGCACAGCAGTGAAGTTAAGGTCGCAAGTTTGTATCTGTGCTTCATGGTGTTCTCCCTTTTTGTTGTCGTAAAAATGTGTGGTGGTGGGTACTGAATTACAGTTCCCACGGGTTGAATACCTGTGGAAATAAACTAAAATCCTTTTCGTTCCGTGTCACGATGGTCAGTCCGTAATGTTGGGCAGTCGCCATCAGCAACGCATCCATCACGGGTAACTTGCGACCTTGTAGCTCTGCGTTCGCACTCAACGCAGCCCAAACATGCAACACAGCCGCATCAAGTGGCAGCATTCGCTCTGCAAAACGGTGTTCCAGCTTCCCAAACCAAGTGCCGAGTTTTTTACCGCGCCTTGTATCACTTTGGGCATCACTGTGGCGCAGTTTGATAATCCCTGCCTCAATCTCACCCAAGCTAATCACGCTGATAAACAATGTGGATTCAGCCTGCTCATCCAACCAGCCAATAACCTTGGCTGACGGATCTTTCTTGATGTATTCAGAAAGAACGCAAGTATCCAACAGCCAATTCATAGCGCAATTTTTCTGCCCGTATCGCGCTGGCGGGAAAATTCCAAATCGTCACCCGCAAGGTCGGGACAAAGCAACAGTTTTGACAGCTTGCCCGCAGACGGACGGGTAAGCTTTTCATATTCCCGCGTCGAGACAATCACCGCAGCGGGCTTGCCGTGTACCGTTACCACTTGCGCCTCGCCCTCTGTCGCCAATTTAATCAGGCGGCTGAAATTATTTTTTGCATCTTGCAGTTGCCAAGCCGTGCGCATGATTTTTACTCCTGTATATCCAACTAGCCAAATCAGGCTAGACTAGCCGAATTATACTTGGGCACTTACCAAATAGTAAAAAATATCGTGGCAAAAAAACGGGGTTGAAATGCCATTCCAACCCCAAAATGAAAACACCTCAAAAATTATTTGATCAGTTATTCATCAAGGCGTAACGCGAGTGAAAGTAAAGTTGTTTCCGTTAATGTTGTTGTGGCCCGTTAGTGTGTTGCCAGTTACCATCACCGTTGCGCTATAAGCACCGCAAACATTCGTCGAATGAGATAAGCCAGCCATGCCATTGGTATCTATTGGTGGACAGCCAGGAGTGGCGAATGCTCCTGTAGCTGCATCGAATGTATATGTGCCATGCTCCAAGCCAGGCATTGCACCACTGGTTGCAAACGGCGGCGTTTCTGATTGAGCCATCATGTAATCGCCATTGGCAAAGTAGGTGAACGTTATATTCGTACCCCCACCAAATGTTGGACTTGAGCCGTTGAGTATCAAGTAAGACCACGTGCCAACGAGCGGGTTGGTAGCATCGACCACGCGATCAAAAGTAAGCGGGGTGGGGGGATTTGTACTGTTATCTAGCAATGACATTGTGTTGCCGCTCACCGTTATAGTGGTGTTGGTGCCTGTGCAACCGAGACTGGGAGTCGAATGTGAAAACCCCGCCTGACCATTGGTATCTACCGTTGGGCAAGGAGTAACAAATGCGCCCGTACCCGAATTCCATGTATAGGTGCCGTGTTCGATACCAACCTGTGTGTTGGGATCGGGTGCAACAGACTGAGCCATCATGTAATCACCATTGGCAAAAAAGGTAAGCACAATGTTGCTGCCACCGATGCCATTGGTGGGACTCACTCCATTAACCTTCATGTTCGACCAAGAGCCGACAATGGAGGGAGCAGCGACAGCGGAAAGAGTGGCAGTTGCCACATTAGAGGGAGTGGCGTTACCGGAGGTATCCGATGCCACGACGGTATAGCTATAGGCAATACCTGTTTTCAGACCCGCATGGGTATAAGTGGTAGCGGAGGCGGGCAAGGTAGCAATTGTTGCGCCGCCCGCCATGACCCGATAGCCCGCAACAGCAACATTATCTGTGGAGGCAGTCCAACTCAGAGAAACTTGGCTGGTCGGATTGGCGGTTGAAGCTGTCGCAGTCAATGTGGGTGCGGTTGGTGGTGTTACATCGGCAGCCACTACCACATCGGGCGCACAAACCTGTGTGTTCGCGGCAGAAACATTGGCAGCCGCATCGTAGGCGGAAATGGTGTAGCAAGCCAAGGTGGCTGGTGCAGTCATATCAACGTAGAAGGGCTGATCTATGATGCCGATTTGCGTCGTAGCGCGGAAAACCTTGTATCCCGCCACGCCGATATTGTCAGCAGAAGGTATCCAACTCAACACAACTTGTGCCGCGCCAATTCGGGTCGCGGTAATCGTGCCCGGTACAGAAGGTGCTTGGGTATCTGTCACGGGTGCGGGCGGTGGCGTGAGCGTGGTCAAGGAGGTCGTCGCTGGTATGGTCAACAATGTTCCACCGCTACCCACGCCACTCACACCATTCACGCCAACCGTTACATTGCCGCCCGCGCTAGTTGGCTGCGTTACTGTCAAGCTATCCAGCACCAGATCGAAGCCCACGCTGTTTGCAGTAAACGGTGTGCTGTTTGCAGTAAACGGTGTGGTAATCAAATTAAAAGAAGCGGGGCTAATGCCTGCACCCACAAGATAGCTGGACAATAGCTGCCGCAACATACTTTCCATGGCGGCGATTTGGGCTGCCGTTGGCGGTGAGGGTATCGGTGAGGGTATCGGTGCAGGCGTGGCGAATAACGCATCCAAATTGGTAATCGGTGGTGTCGTTGTCGCATACCAGTTTCTGACAATTAAATCTGTCAGTGGCGTGATGTTGATTGTTCCAGATGCCGCCGCAACGCTGTATAAAAAACCGCCTGTCGGGTTGGGTACTTGAATCAGAAATGGTGCGGTCATGCCCGTTACATTGGCGGAATATGAACCATTAGCCAGCGTAGTAGCGGTCGCTTTTTTGCCTGCGGTATCCATGATAATGACGCTGGCATTCGCTATCGCCAGCCCCTTGGCGGCAGTACCGGAAACGGTGATCGTAGCAGTGCCTGAACTGCCACCGCCTCCTCCGCAAGCCGCGATGGCGATGCTGAATAACATCACCAGAATCATTTTAATTATTCTCACGATCATCTCCCCCATAAGTTAAATTATCAAAATTAGATTGAACCGATTTGCCACGACTCGAACCCAATCGAATTAAACTGATCAGCACAAAACACCAGTCTGGACTTCCCCGACTTTCATTAAGTGTCGCGGACATTCTGGAGGGATAGGCGAAATATGAAAATCAGCGCAAGATGATTTTTTAATCAGATAAAATAAAAAACAGATAGGGATTTCCCTAGGTGATAAGTGATGCGAAATTAGCGCAAGCTAAAATGATACGGCATGATCTGTTCGATGCCCCAAAGGGAGGCAATCCAGTATGCGGCAGACCGCATCTGGAATTGTCACAGTCGCAAAAGAAATTGTTAGGACAATGCGCCAACTGTAAGCTGGTTCAACAGCTTCAAAAATGAGTAAGTACATGGTCTGCATTATGAAAAATTCACAGAAATAACAACGATTATTTTTGAATACATCTGAGGTGCTGTATAACCGAAAACGCCAGCACTCGACACTCGGCTACAAATCACCAATCCAGTTTCCGAATGACTGGATTGGTGCTAAGCAGAAAGAAAAGCTTGCAGCATGAATGCCACCTCTTGGAAGACAAAAAACCGAGGGAAGCTCGCTTCCCCAACTGCTATCTACTTGGCTTCCTTGGTTTTGTTAGGCTCCATCATGCAACCTATACAAGGAGCTCCACACCTAGATTGAAAGCATCCCGAGGCACCGTTACAAGTCTGTGATTGACATGTGGTAGGACGATATTTCTTACTCTTGTGTTTTTTGTTTTTATTTGTCTCATGTTTATCGGCAGGCTGCGCTGCCGCAGAGGGCTGAGCACCAGATGAAGGGGCGGGGGCGGAATCTGCGGCCCAAGCAGGTACAACAACTAACGCCAATAATAACAACAGCATTTTTTTCATGGCTATACTCCTTTGTGGTTAAAAAAACATGGCACGCTGACTTGGTTCATCACCAGACCAACTTGATTTTGGCATACGTCAACCACCCTTGGCTGAAGCGTGGGATGAGCGGGTCTGTATCCGCGTACAGGATATTTGTATTGGTAGCATTACGCATACCGACATCCAGTGAGCCGATCCGATTGAAGTGCCAGCTCATGCTTGCTTCTGACTGAATGAAACTCTGCCTGACATCAAGCTGGATGGGTTTGAAGTTGTTATCCGAGGATGCATGCGTGGCATTAAGTAGGTTATAGCTCCAGCCCAGTTTCGCGGTCAACTTCGGGTTGGCAAACCATGTCAAGCCCAATTGCTCTGAGCGAAAATGCTGCATCTGTACGGAGTTCGGCGGTAAAGAGGTTGGGTCATACTGGAAGAACTCATCGTCATAAGCCAGCATCACATTCAAGCTTTGAACCCTAGGCTGCCAGTGCAATGCCAAGCGGGATTCGTCAATGTGCTTAAAGATATATTTTTGTACAACACCATTAGAATACGGTCTGTCAGTCCAACGCCGCTGCACCTGCCCTTCCAGCGACCATGCTGTGTCCATTTGTTTGTCTGCGCCAAGTGCTAAACCTCGCACCAGATCGTAGGTCTCGTCTGCGCGGTTCAGTATAATCCCCGCAATCGTTGCAGGTGCCAACGATGCGTTGCCCACCGCAGCATTGTCCAGCCCTTTCCATGCAGCAAGGCGCACATGCGCCGCACTATTCGGCGTGTAAATCAGACCCAGTTTGGGTAGCCAGCGATGCAGATAGGTGCTTTTGTCATAGCCTGATAAGTCGACTTGCATCTTATCGTTCTTGCCCCAAGCCCATCCTGCTTCCAGTTGCCAATAGGGATTTAGTGCCTGCCGCCAATCCACATAGATTTGTTGTGCGACATTGGTATAGGGAAAAAACCATATCGGCTGCACAATTTGTGTGCGCACTGCACTTACGCCCCATTGCGTGGTATAGCCTGAGCCGCTGCGTCGATATTGCAGTTCACCACTGCTAGACGCACTGCTGTTATTGGCTGCGAAGGTATTACTGCCCGGAGGTCCTGTAAAATTTGGGTTCGACGGTGGCAGAAAGTCGCTCATCCATTCGCTACTATCAATTTGGTCGGTTTGTTGGTGACTAAACAGGACGCGCAACTCTCTGTTGTCGTCCTGACTGTGGCGAAAACCTAGGCGCATGATGCCGCTGGTGTCTTCATATTGGTGATATACCCCGTTATTCATCGGGTCTGCTGGAGCATATGTTTCACCGTGTTTGGAATGGGTAGTCTCATACGACATGAAAGCCTGCATAGTTTTGGTCGGCTGCCATTGCACGACACCTTGAGCGACTCGGTTATCGAGATTCTGATAGAGGCCGAATCCGTCTGTCTTGAATTGTAATCCGGCTAGGCTTACGCCTAGCGTGTTGTTACTCAGACCCAAGCGGACTTGTTCTCCATTGGAATTTTTGCTGCCTATCGTGGCATCGGCTGACATTGTGGTGCGCTTAGAAAATAATTCGTCGTAATTATTATAGCTGGCTTGCTGCGCCCCAAGTCCGCTGATGACACCATGTTGCGGAACAGAGGCACCGGTATGCCCAGCTCCATCACCATAGATGTCCAACTCTGGCGGCAAACTGCCCGGCTTTTCGTTGAATAGGCTTTGTAACAACAGGCTGCGCCGCGCTGATTCACCAAAACGTTGCCCTTGTAAAACCTCAGCCTGATTCCTTAAGTTGGACGAATTTTTTTCACCCACCGAATCGGATAAAGTTTGAAATGCAATTTCATCCAAACCCGATTGACGTTGTATCTCGGCGAGGTTGGCTTGCAATAATTGTTCATCGTCTTTGAGCAAAAGATCACCGCGATAAACCGATCGATGGCCCATCCGAGCTTGTGCCTGGCGCAAACTTTCGCGGGCTTGCACAAGGCGGTTTGCCTGCAATTCTGCCTGTGCCTGATACAGCCACGGCGTGGGGTCTTTGGGGTCGGCTTGTTGCGCACTACGCCAGTTTGCCCTTGCTGCTTCGGTTTGATCGGATTGCTGTTGCGAACGCCCCAGATAAGTGAGAGTCAGCGCGTTGCTTGGTTCAGCTTCATTCGCGGCTTGCAGCATTTTTTGCCCCGCCATGAAGTTGCCCATTTTTATTTCTGCCAAGCCCAAACCCAATAATGCTTTGGCATCTTTTGCATCGCGCTTGAGGGCAGTTGCAAAAGCCGCCTTGGCTTGCCGGGGTTTACCGTCTATCAAATACGCCAAGCCACTCACGGCGATGACGTAAGGCTGCGTGGCATCCACTGCTTGTGCTTGCGTCACCAAATACCGAGCCGAAGCGATGCGATCCAATGTCAGCGCAAGCTCGGCTTCACGCGCCAATGCAACTGCTGATTGCGGTGTGAGCGTATTAAATGCGTGCATGACATCACTTGCTTCGGTCAAATGTCCCAGGCTTTGCAAAGCATAAGACTGGGCCAAATGCGGCAACAAGCCACCCTGAAAATCCTGCCCATTTGACGCGGTTTCAAGCGTTAATTTTATTCCCGATTGCAACTGAGCCATAACCATGAGCGCGTAGGCATCCGCACCATGTGGATTGTTTGAACGCAGAGGGGTGAGCAAGGCGAGTGCTTGATCTGACTGATTGCCTTGCAGTAAAAAGCTGGCTCGCAATAAAGTGATTTCAACCTGGGCATCCGCGCCAACTGGCTCGTTTTTGCTGGCATCGTCGAGCCTAATCAAGGCATCGAGAAAGTGACCATCCTGCTGCGCCTGCAACGCTTCTTGCATGGCAGGTGTGGGTTGCAAGGGATGATATTGCGTCGCGACATTAGGCAGCGTCCACAGCACACTTTGACCTTGCCCTAAAGATTTTTCAGACGGGGGATGAAATTCCCCCATAAAAGCATCTTCGTCGGCGGCTTGTGATAGCCCTGATCCCGCCAGACAGAATATCAAAGAGCCGAGCCAATATTTTTTTAAGGCACTCGTTTTCAGTGGCCCGTTAAATATTGGGGGAGAAATTGATAAGACGGAATTTGATTTGCCAAGCAGGAATGCTTCAAGTGAATGAACAGGTAGATGAGATTTCAAAGCTGGTTTGGTTAGCAAGATATTCCCCCGATAATTTTGATTTTGATGGGATTGCCTCAATCTATCCACGATGCCCCACGGTATTATTGACCCGACCAGATTATGTTTAAAGTCCGTTCGCATTGAGATTGTCGAAATGTGAATAGATACAGAACCTTCGACAAGCTCAGGCCGAACGGGGGTTAAAACTTCACCGCGCCGAATCAATAAAAAGGTAAGCACAGGCCAGATGTGTACTAACCTACCGTGGTGCGTGTTATCAATTAGAGACCACTGCTGCTGTCAATTCGGCGAAACAAAACAGGCTATGTCACCATTTATTTTGTCTCAACCGACACAGCGTAACAACCCTATATCTGAACCGCCTCCCTCGATTCAAATTCGTCACGTGCAGTGGAGTATATGCCTTTTTGTGCGGGGGGTAAAAAATTGACTTCAACTTTGATCGGCGATAACGGTTTCAAAAAAATCCTACCAGCAAGGTTGTTAACGTCGCCAAATAAACGACTATCAGTGCGACCTCGTAAAAATTGAGACCCTCACCAACACTCCTGGCTGCGTCATAGAATTTCATTGTTATTGTGGGGACAGCACCGCCCCGCTTGCCCCTTGCAAACTTTTCAAGTTCCACAACTCTATCCTTATTCATTGCGCTACCTCTCCCCAACGAATCAATGACCGAATTTTACCGAATCGACTGTGGCAATTTAATCGGCAGACACTGATTTAGGGGTCGGAAAACAGACTGGGAAAGGTAAGGATTTCCCTACGGGGGAGAATTGAATCAAGCTTAATCAGTAAGCCCGTGTGTTACGCAATAGCGAACCAAGTCTGCCAAACTTTTCAGATGCATTTTTTCCATCAAATTGGCTTTATGCGTGCTGACGGTTTTATTGCTAATGAATAGTTGCGCGGCGATGTCGTTGACACCTTTGCCAGCACACAGCAAACGAAAGACTTCAAATTCACGATCAGACAACATTTCGTGTGGCAACTTTCCTTCCGGTTTACTGATTTCGCTGACGAGCATTTCAAGCACGGTTGGGCTGATGTATTTTTTACCGCTTGCCGCTGTGCGTACTGCCTCTATCATGATTGCCGTTGCACACCCCTTACTCAAGTAACCGGCAGCACCAGACTTAATCAGGCGAACGGCATATTGATCTTCGGTGTGATTGCTGAGAATGAGTATCGGTAGCTGGGGCTTTTCTTCATGCACCTGCTTGAGTACCTCGATACCGCTTTGTCCGGGCATCGAAATGTCCAACAACACCACATCACAATCGTTGTGGCTCAACCAATGCAACGCATCTGTGCCATTGGTTTGCTCTGCCACCACGTTAATTCCCGGGGTATCTTCGAAGATTCTCTTTAACCCGTGACGTACCAAATCTTGGTCGTCAACAATCAGGATGCGTATCATGTCGCCACCTCTGTTTTATTTTCCGTCACGAAAGGAAGTGTCACCCTCACACATAAGCCACCTTCAGGCAAGTTGCTGAAATTAATTTTCCCTTGCATTTGTTCGACTCGTTCGCGCATGCCCAGCATTCCGTAAGAGGTTGGCGCGATAGCATGGTCTTCAGGCAGTCCGCAGCCATTATCGCTGATTGTCAAAATAATCATTTCATTTTCGTGGTGCAGATTAACTTCCACTTTGCTTGCCCCGGAATGGCGAATGATATTGGTCAGAGACTCCTGAAAAATACGAAACAGATTGATCGTTTGCACTTTGTTTAATTGGTATGAGCAACCTTCCGTACAACAGGTAGCCAGACATTTGATACCCGTACGTTTTTGAAATTGCTCTGCTTGCCATTCCAGTGCGGCACACAAACCCAAATCGTCAAGTATGGTCGGACGCAAGTCAGTGATAACTTGCCGCGTGGTAGTGGAAACTGTATCAAGCAGTTGAGACATGGCTTCAACGTGCTTGAGCAATGGGTTTGTCTGATCATTGGCGGTCATTTTATCCACCAGCCAATTCATATCCATTTTAAGCGCAGTCAACGTGCCGCCCAGATGGTCGTGAATTTCACGTGCAACACTGGCTTTTTCTTCTTCTCGAACATGCTGGAGGTGCGCGGAAAGATTATGCAATTGTTGCTCCGAATTTTTGAGTTCCGAGATGTCCTGTTGCAGGTGTGCGGCCATATTATTTATACCGCGAGCCAAATGATACAACTCGGCCACGTGGGTAGATTGAATAACCCGTGTTTCAAGATTTCCCTGGGCAATCCTCTGCACCGCCTCACTCAACTCACAGATAGGCGAAGAAATACGCCGACTCGTAGCCAAACGCAACAGAAATGAGATGACAATAAGCAATGCCACCGCAGCGGACATAAGCCAAAACATTTGCGATTTGAGTTGCTCGGTACGCTTCCAACTCATTTTGATAATAACCGCGCCCGCTTGATGAGTTGCCGACTTAAGCTCAAAATCATCCAATGTCACTTGCATCGAAATGATAGGTTGATATATCCATAGATTTTTACCATCACTATTGACTGGGTTCTGTAAGTTAACAATTTGGCTAACTTTTTTGACTAACATTTTTTTGCGCAAATCAGAGTGGTCTATTGCGGTAAGGCTGGTATCAACAATGGCTGTTTTCGTTTCACTGAATAAATCGCCCGCTTCAATCAAGTTTTCGGATGCCGCGTTCAAAATCATTACCCCGCTCACATCGGGTTGTTGCAAAATAGCCTGAGCCAAATTTTGCAATAAGTGCTGATTGTTAGAAAACACACCATACTCGCTGCCGGATGCAAGTTGATGCGCGATGAGCTTGGCACGCTCTGTTAAATCGTGATCCAAATCATTGGAACGCTCATTCACAAAGTACAACTCCAATCCGATTGCCAAGACCAGCAATGGAATGAGCGTCAGCCAAACCAAATACTGTCGGATACTATAGAGCTTCATTTAGCCTCCCCGATTTTATCCATTTTTTTGCGAATTATTTCTGCCGAGGGCAACTCAATTTCCATTGATCGGGCCACTTGTTGATTCAGCGCGATCGAGAAAGCAATAGGGGGTTGCGCTTCAGGCAACCGCCCTTTTTGTGAAAATGAAACAACCGCCGCACCCGCCTGCTCGGCGAGTTGTTCGGGAGTAGAGAAAATCGCACCCAGCGCGCCGGCGTTGACATACGCTTGTGACAGGCCAATGATGGGAACGCGGTAGCGATAGCTGGTCAGCAAGATGTTGAGGATGTTGCTGTTGCTGTAAATAAAACTATCTGGTGTCGCCAATAAAACTTCACTATTGGTCAGAACGTTTTCTAATTGCGGGAATAACTCTTCTGTGGAATGCACCTTCTGCACCTCAAGTGAACTACCACGCTGCGCAACAACTTGGCGCAAGCGAGTGACATCCAGTTTTATTTCCTCAGAACTTAGTATGCTGATTTTGCGTCGCTCCGGCAGCGCGGCACGCATGAAATTGATTTGCCTTTCCCAGGGCTGATCAAGGTAGATCGCTGAAATCGAACGAGAGGAGGAGGGCGCAGGAAATTTTGCCAGCAGTTCCAAGTAACCACGCCGGGTAATCATCACCGCCAACACCGGTTCATTGGTTTGCGAGACGACTGATTCCGCCGCTTGCATTCCCACAGTGACAATTAAATCGGTCGGCGGCACAGCGGACGATAACTGCTCGGCATGCTCCAATACCGTAGTGTTCACCGAGGTCGGCAGACTTTTTAAAAACGTATTGGCGAAGGATTGATACGGCGCACTGTTATCACTTAACACCACCGTGACATTCAAATTTCCAGCCAGACAGGTAATCGAGGCAAGGGCAAGCAAGCACGGCAACAACGCGCAAATCAATGCGCGGAGTATAGAAGCAGAAATTAAGCGTGAGTGTGCCAAACTGTGCAATAAACTTTATGGGCAACTAAAAATAACCTTATCTACCATACAACGAGTGTCCCTTAAACAGCTAATCAACATAGCTGACGCTACCGCATGATATGGCAAACAGAGGCTCACCCCTGCGGGAGGCACTGAACACCACAGGAGATTCCCGGCAGCAATTTTGTTTGTTGTGATGCTCAACCGCACCTACTTTCCGCACACTCATTACTGATTAAAAATTTACTGATTAAAGATGTTTGCTCATCACAGAGCCTGAGGGTATTTTGCAAGGGGCTGTGCCATTCTCAGGACTTTCCCAGCCTATAGTCCAAACACCCTCCGGTTGGACTTTCGGGCTGGCATGGCGATGAAGCTTGCCACACCAGCCCGATACCCACCGACTTTAGTGCAACTATTCCATGGTCATTTCGCTATCGGGTAATGTGCTGTTATCAGCCACAATCGGACCCTGGGTAGGGTTGTAAAACTCAGGCTCCGGTAAACGGCCATCTTTACTTTCTCCCGCTTCAAACAACACTTGACCGCTAGGCATGAGAGTCGCTATATGATCGCCCCGCTCTGCCTTCAGCGAATTGGTTCGAGTAAAAATACCCGTGGTCGGATTGTACAACTCCGCAGAAGCGGTGTAGCCACCCTCATCAATGCCTCCCGCGATTAACACTTCACCATTGGACAGCAACGTGGCGGAGTGCCAATACCGCTCACCGCCCATTTCGCCTGTGGAAGAAAACGTGTTGCTGGTCGGATCGTACAATTCGGCAGAAGATAAAAAATTGCTGCCACTTTTACCGCCCGCGATTAACACTTTTCCGTCAGCCAGTAGCGTAGCGGTGTGCCAGGTTCTCGCCGGATTTTCCATCATACCGGTGGGCGTAAACCTACCTTTAGCCGGGTCATATAGCTCCGCAGTGGATAGCTGACCCGCCCCGCCCACCATCAAAACTTTGCCGTTGGGCAACAGGGTTGCGGTGTGTACATATCTGGCTTTTGCCATCGCACCCGTAGCGGTAAAGCTGTTGGTGGTTGGGTCATATATTTCTGCAGAAGCAGTTAAACCCGTTTTGATTGCCCCTCCCGCAACCAGAACCTTGCCGTTAGCCAACAAGGTGGACGTGTGCCAGACCCTGACGGGATTTTCCATGATGCCAGTTGGCGTAATCGCGTTAGTGCTTGGGCTGTACACCCGCGCAGTGTTGAGTGATTTATTCGTGTTGTATCCCCCCACGATCAATATGCTGCCGCTTTTTAACACGGTGGTGGTAAACGAGTGTCCAGACACTCTACCCGTGGGCAATAAGTTGACTGCTGCCACCCATGTTGAACAGAGCAATAATGCCGCGAACATGAGTGTTGATTTTTGATATAACTTGTTCATGATAATTACCTCCTGAATAATGCTATTCCAAGTGGACAATTACTCGACATGCAAATCATGTAATACCGCTTTTTGTTTTTACATTCCATAATCTGTGTGAGTACATCTCGCCTCTATTGCCTTCAAGGACAAATCCATTCGACACAATAGGGGGATGAATTATGTGTAGCCGATGAGGAAAAATATATCGTGCGATGCCTTTTTTGCTATCAGAAAAAAATGTTAATTGGGGTAGGAATTTTCCTAGCAGATAAAATAGGCAACAAAATCTGCGCCTCCCACCAGAAAAATAGCCTTCCAATAGTGGCGTAAAACAAACATTACATTTAAAAGCCAACTTCTCTCATGAATTTACAGTCATGCCCACATCAAGACACCCCCTTGCACCAGCCTGATGAAACACGCCGGTTTATGGAATAATGCCCGCACTCTTGAATTTAGTTGCCACTCATGTCTGCTAACACACTTGCCACGATGCACCCGGGTGACATCGCCACCATATTGCACATCCACGCTGAAGAAGCGTTACATAAACGCCTGCTGGCACTGGGTTTTCGCAGCGGCAAAAAAATTGAATTGATACGCAAAGCGAGTTTTTCCGGACCGATACAAGTGCGCGTCGGCACAACGGATATTATGTTGCGCCGCAGTGAAGCGGCGAAAATCAGCGTGGCAATACCATGAAGCGCATAGCATTATTGGGCATGCCCAACACGGGCAAATCTACCCTGTTTAACCGCATGACAGGGGGTGCAGCGCGGGTGGGTAACTGGCCGGGCATTACCGTTGAACTGCTCAGTGGGAAAATTTTACTCGGCGGTGACATGGTGGAAATCATCGACCTGCCGGGTATCTACGATTTGCACGGCTTCTCCGATGATGAGCAAGTGGTGCGTCACTTCTTGCACGACAACATCCCCGATTTAGCCTTGGTCATTCTCAATGCTTCACAAATTGAGCGGCAAATGAGCTTGTTGCTTCAGCTCAAGCAACTCGATATGAACATCGTGGTGCTGCTCAACATGGCGGACGAAGCGAAAAAATTCGGTATCAGCATCGACGCGGCAACAATGTCCGAGCTACTCGACATGCCGATTTTTTTGCTTAGCGCGAAATACGGCACAGGTTATCCCGAAGCGTTGAAGGCGGCGACCAAAGCCTTGGGTTACCCCACGCCCGGCATGGCAGAAGAGCTGCGTAGTCAGTTAGAACAGGACGAACATATCGAAACCGAGATGGCGAATGTGCTCAAACATGCGGTGCAAATTCCCGTACGTTTGTCTGACAATCTCACTGAAAAATTAGACAGCGTCATGTTACATCCGTGGTTGGGTTTGCCGATTTTTTTCGGCGTGATGTATCTGTTGTTCCAAGGCATTTTTCTGTTTGGTCAGCCGCTACAAGGCGTGATTGCGCAGGGCTTTACCTGGCTGCGCGAAACCGCGCTGATGCCGCTACTGAGCGGCTTACCGCACGCCCTGCAGGGCTTACTACTGGACGGCATCTACAACGGTGTCGGCACGGTCGCCGCCTTCGTGCCTATCATCGTGTTGTTCTTTTTGTTCATGGCGATTATTGAAGACAGCGGCTATCTGTCTCGCGCCGCATTTTTAATGGATGCACTCATGGCGCGGCTGGGGCTGGATGGGCGCGGCTTCGTCATGCTGCTAATGGGCTTCGGCTGTAACGTACCTGCACTGATGGGTACTCGGGTAATGCGCTCACGCGCCATGCGCTTGCTAACCATGCTGGTGATTCCGCTTTCGTTGTGTTCAGCCCGCTTACAGGTTTTCATCTTCTTCACCGCCGCGCTGTTCTCGGCCAAAGCCGCACCCCTTGTGCTATTCAGCCTGTACTTATTCAGCTTTGGCACGGCGATACTCACCGCGCTCATCTTCAAGCATCAATTCAAAAACACCGAGCCCTTTGTATTGGAGCTACCGCCATATCGCTTCCCCACAGCTCGTCAAATGGCGTTGCGCGGCTGGCTGGAAGTGAACCACTTTTTGCGTCGCGCCACCAAATTCATCATTGCAGGTGTAGTCATGGTATGGTTGCTCACCAACCTGCCGTTCTCCGCCACACCGTCCAGCGTTGATACTTTCGCAGGCATGATAGGCAGCGCGCTGCGCCCTATGTTTCACCCTATTGGCATCAACGAACAACTCACCATCGCGTTGATCTTCGGCTTCATCGCCAAAGAAATCGTCATCGGTGCACTCGCGGTGATTTACGGCTTAAGTGGTGACGCGCTGAGCGGCGCAATCGGCCAACAACTCGATTGGGTACAAGCCTACAGCTTCATGTTGTTCACCCTGCTCTACACCCCCTGCCTCGCCACCATCGCCACACTGCAAAGTGAATCCAAAACTCTCAAATTCACCTTGCTGTCGCTGGGCTGGTCGTTAAGTTTGGCGTGGCTACTCAGTTTCGCCTTCTATCAAAGCGCACGCGCATTGGGGTATTAAATGAAAACTACACTCACCCTCTTCACCCTTCTGCTGCTCGGCGCATGCAGCCCCAGCGAAACCACGCCACCGCCCAAACTATTCAAAGAGCAGCGCGCTGTGCTCGACCAAGCCAAAGCAGTGGATGCCGCACAGCAACAACAAGGCGAAGAACAACGCAAATTGATCGAACAGCAAACAACGCGGTAAACCATCCACCACGCGGGAGGCAAATCAAAATGAAATCCGTAATGATTACGAGGCTCACAACAACCAGCCTCCCAATTTCAGCAAATGTGATGGCACGCCGGCATGCCCTATATCGCCAGATCCTTTTATATAAACCCAAATAATGTCCAAAGCTGATAACAAATTAAAATCTATTCAAGTGATGCGAGGGCTCGCGGCTCTTGTCGTTGTCTTCTTTCATTCATATCAAACTGTTCAACTCTATCATTGGAAATCCAGTGGCTCGTTTACACATTGGGGGGAAATGGGTGTCGATATATTTTTCGTCATATCCGGATTTGTGATGATCGCCACCACCCATAACAAAGGCGCGGGATTTAAGGCTTGCAAAGCATTCATAGCTGACAGATTGATACGTATAGTGCCACTGTATTGGATAATAACAACTATGATGGCATTGGTATTGCTGTTCATCCCTTCCGCATTTAACCAGATGAAATTCGACTCAATCCATGTATTAACTTCCTTTTTATTTATCCCATCTACAAATTCAGAGGGAGCTGCCTCTCCACCAATAGTAATCGTGGGCTGGACGCTAATTTATGAAATGTGGTTTTATTTTATATTTGCATCTTTAATTTGCTTCACGCGCCGATACATTCTCCCTTCGGTAGCGATAATTTTCGGCAGCCTATCCCTGTTAAGCCTGATCAAAAGTGGAAACTTGTATCTCCAGGTGTACACAAGCCCGACCATGCTTGAATTTGTTTTTGGTTGCGGCATCGGAACACTTTATTTTCGAAATACTGCTTTTTCTAAAAAAATATCCATTGGATTGATTGTTATCGGGCTTGTGCTCTTACCCACTTTCGCTCAATATAAAACAGACTTTGCTTTGCCTCGATTTATTTACTGGGGCATTCCAAGTGCTCTGCTTATTGCAGGCGTGGTGTTTATAGAGAGAGGAAACAGTTGGCCAAAACTTCCATTTTTCGAGCGGATAGGTGACAGCTCATACTCACTTTACTTGACCCATCCTTTTACTTTGCTGCTAACAGGGAAGCTCATATTGATGATTGATCCATCACATTGGCTTTATGGTGATTTTGTATTACTCGCGATGATCCCCATTTCAATCGTTGTTGGCTTTGCCATACATCGCCTGATAGAAAGGCCTGCAGATCGATTCTTTCGAAATATCTTCAAACGGAATAGCATCCACATCCCAACATAAATTTGAACTACTTAAAATATAAGAAACTATGTATCAATCCACACAATGCCCGGTTTCAGACCAACTATCACAAGCCATAGAAAATAACGAGTTGGTGTTGCCCGTTATGCCCGAATGGGCGATTAAAGTTAATAGAATGTTGGATGACATGAATATTTCAGCCGGACAAATCGTCTCTGCTTTATCCGGCGATCCGGTATTCGCCGCGCAACTAATCAAAACTGCGAACAGCGTAGCGTATGCTGGAAAAGCAAAAGTCGACAATGTGAATTCGGCAGTATCCCGGCTAGGATTTAAGATGCTACGCAATCTTGTTGTATCAACCTCAATGACTAAGCTCGCGGTTACAGGAAATCCAAAAATTCAGAAACTTTTAACCGCTTTCTGGGAGCACAGCCGCGAAGTGGCTGCAATCAGTCATGTGCTATCCAAAAGCCAGAAGCATTTGAACCAGGATCAGGCAATGCTGGCGGGGCTGACACACGACATCGGAAGTCTCCCAATATTCATATTTATTGATAAACATGGCATTGATTTTGATGAGGATATGCTGGAAAAAATATTAACAAGGTGCCGTGCGAAAGTGAGCGAACAATTACTTAAAACTTGGGAGTTTCCTTCGGAGTTGGTAGAAATTCCCGTTGCACATGAGGATATTTATCGCGAACCAAGCAACCAAAATTCGAGTTATGCCGATGTGGTCACAATCGCAAATATGCTAAATCGAGTAACTGCCAAAACGATAGATTGGAGCAAAATAACAGCTGTCAAACGAATGGGGTTACGTTCGGAGTTGTACCGCGATTTTTTCGAAATATACGAATATGATTTGAACGCAGCGCGTGATATCTTTTCCTAGCGAGAAAGAGTTGCCACTCACCCCCTAAATTTAAAATAATTCTGTCACTAACATTATGAATTAACGCCACATAAAAAGCCCGGCATGCCGGGCTTTTTTAGTTACTAAACTTGGATGACTTACTCACGCTTTATCAAACTTCATCACCCCACCCACGCACCCGACTTTAATCGTATCTTTTGCGGCAAAGCGTCCTTCCAATATCAACTTGGCGAGCGGATTTTCCAGTTGCGCTTGAATAGCGCGTTTTAACGGACGTGCGCCATACACGGGGTCAAAGCCCGCATTGGCAATTTCAGAAAGTGCGGCATCGCTGACTTGCAACTTCATTTCCATCGCTACCAAGCGTGCTTCCAAACTCTTCAACTGTATGCCTGCAATCGCCTTAATGTTCTTCTCGTCCAGCGCGTGGAACACCACCACTTCGTCGATACGGTTGATGAATTCTGGGCGGAAATAAGTTTTCACTTCGCCCATTACTGCAAGCTTCACCACTTGATAATCGTCACCGCTCATTTGCTGAATCATTTGCGAACCCAGATTTGAAGTCATCACGATGACGGTGTTTTTGAAGTCCACCGTGCGACCTTGACCATCGGTCATACGACCATCATCCAAGGCTTGCAGCAACACGTTGAACACGTCTGGATGCGCCTTTTCCACTTCATCCAACAAGATGACGGAATACGGTTTGCGGCGCACCGCCTCGGTCAAGCCGCCGCCTTCTTCGTAGCCCACATAGCCGGGCGGCGCGCCGATCAAGCGCGATACGGAATGTTTCTCCATGTACTCGCTCATGTCGATACGGATGAGATGATCTTCAGAGTCGAACATGAAGCCCGCCAAGGCTTTGCACAACTCGGTTTTACCCACACCGGTCGGACCAAGGAATAGGAACGAACCGTAAGGACGATTCGGGTCAGACAAGCCTGAACGCGAGCGGCGTATCGCGTCCGAGACCAAGCGCACCGCTTCATCCTGCCCCACCACGCGCTCGTGCAACTTCTCTTCCATTTTAAGCAATTTATCGCGCTCACCCTGCATCATCTTGCTAACAGGAATACCCGTCGCACGGCTCACTACTTCGGCGATTTCTTCCGCACCGACTTGAGTGCGCAACAAGCGATTCTTGGGCTTGTTCTCCTCGGCATGCACCGCCTCCTTCAGCTTGGCTTCAAGCTGCGGCAGTTTTCCGTATTGCAACTCAGCCACTTCTTGTAGCTTGCCTGCGCGCTGCAAACGCACAATCTCGGCACGCACTTTTTCCATCTCTTCTTTGAGGTGCGCCGCGCCTTGAGCCGCGCCTTTTTCCGCTTTCCAAATTTCTTCCAGATCGGCGTATTCGCGCTCTAGTTTTTTGATTTCGTCTTCAATCAACTCGAAGCGTTTTTTCGAGGCTTCGTCTTTTTCTTTTTTAACTGCCTCGCGCTCAATTTTGAGTTGGATCAAACGACGATCCAGCTTATCCATCACCTCAGGTTTGGAATCGATTTCCATCTTGACGCGCGCTGCTGCTTCATCGATCAAGTCGATGGCTTTGTCGGGTAAAAATCGATCCGTGATGTAGCGGTTGGATAATTCCGCCGCCGCAACAATCGCGGGGTCGGTGATGTCCACACCATGATGCAATTCGTAACGCTCCTGCAAGCCGCGCAAAATGGCGATGGTAGATTCGACGCTAGGCTCATCCACCAAAACTTTTTGAAAACGACGCTCCAGCGCGGCATCTTTTTCGATGTATTTGCGATATTCATCCAGCGTAGTTGCGCCAACACAGTGCAATTCACCGCGCGCCAACGCAGGCTTCAACATATTGCCCGCATCCATTGCGCCTTCTGCCTTGCCCGCACCCACCATAGTGTGCAGCTCATCGATGAACACAATAGTTTGACCTTCATCCTGCGCCAATTCTTTCAGCACATTTTTCAAACGCTCTTCAAACTCACCGCGATATTTCGCTCCCGCCAACAATGCCGCCATGTCCAAGCTCAATACTTTCTTGCCCTTAAGTGACTCAGGTACTTCACCATTCACAATACGCTGCGCCAAGCCTTCCACGATGGCGGTCTTGCCCACACCAGGTTCGCCAATCAGCACAGGATTATTTTTAGTACGGCGTTGCAACACTTGTATTGCACGACGGATTTCATCATCACGCCCAATCACCGGATCAAGCTTGCCCTGCCTTGCACGCTCGGTCAGATCGATGGTGTATTTCTTGAGGGATTCGCGCTGCCCTTCGGCTTCTTGTGACCCCACCGATTCTCCACCGCGCACAGCGTTGATAGCCTGCTCCAGAGGTGCACGCGCCACCCCATGCTGTTTGAGCAAACGTCCGGTTTCACCTTTATCATCACACGCGGCAAGCAAAAACATTTCCGAAGCGATGAACTGATCGCCGCGCTTCTGTGCCGCCTTGTCAGTGAGATTAAATAGGTTAGATAAGTCGCGCCCGACCTGCACTTCACCGCCATGCCCCTCCACTTTAGACAGGCGTGATACAGCGTCATTTAACGCAGTCTTTAGCGCGTTAACGTTGCCACCCGCCCGCGCCAACAAAGAAGCCGCGCCGCTGTCCGCATCGTTGAGCATCGCCAACAGTAAATGCTGTGGCTCGATAAACTGGTTATCCGCACCGACCGCTAAACTCTGCGCATCAGATAAGGCTTGTTGTAACTTAGTCGTGAATTTGTCGAAACGCATGTTCATCTCCTGACGTTAAAACCCAAAGAACCCCTTGGACTATCAACCCTTATGTAGGAGCGAGCCATGCTCGCGAATGAAATTGACCATCGCGAGCATGGCTCGCTCCTACATAACAACATGGCTTTTAATGAGCTATCTGGGTTAATTTTATCTGCCTAGTAGATGGGGTATCTCTGAGTAATTTCAAGTCCGCATGACTTACCTTATACTCCGTTCAAATTTTACCCCCTTGATACACATCAACTATGCCGACACCAAACCTGTTGCCACAAATACACCTCAACGTCACCAACTCGCTCAATGAAGATATTTACAGCGGCGATTTAACCGCACAGCTTTTGCCCGCTGACAAGATAGTCAACGCACAAGTCATCACGCGCGAAGATGCCGTGTTATGTGGCACGCAGTGGTTCGATGGTTGCTTCCGCCCGCAAGATGCCAACTGCGAAATCCACTGGCTGGCGAAAGATGGCGACGCAATTAAGGCAGGACAATTACTTTGCGAGATACGCGGCAAAGCCCGCGCCTTACTCACCGCCGAACGCAGCGCGTTGAACCTGCTGCAAACCTTATCGGGCACGGCAACCAAGACCAAACAATACGTTGATGCCGTGGCAGGCATCAATGTCAAAATCATGGACACGCGCAAAACTTTGCCGGGACTGCGTCACGCGCAAAAGTATGCGGTACGGATGGGCGGCGGACACAACCAACGCTTTGGTTTATACGACGGCATCCTCATCAAAGAAAATCATATCGCCGCAGCGGGTGGTATCAAAGCGGTGCTGGCGCAAGCCTTTCGCCTAGCCAAGCCAGATGTCAGCGTGCAAATCGAAGTGGAAAATTTAGTGCAATTGGAAGAAGCACTCAGCGCAGGGGCAAAGTTAATTTTGCTCGATAACTTTGATCTAGCGGGCTTGCGCGCCGCCGTGCAACTCACCGCGAAACGTGCTGAACTGGAAGCCTCTGGCGGCATCACGCAGTCCACATTGCGCGAAGTTGCACTGACAGGCGTGGATCGGATTTCCATCGGTGCGCTGACTAAAGATGTACATGCTGTGGATTTGTCGATGCGGATTTTGTGCTGATAGAATAATGCTATTCGTGAGACTTAACTATACTCAAATTTCCTTCTGGGCCAGTGCCCACTGCACATGCTCTCGCACCAACTCCGAAGCATCCTCAGCACGCTCCATTAACGCAGCAATCACATCTTCACTCTTAGGTGCATTACCCAACGCGACGGCGATGTTGCGCAGCCATTGTTCGTAGCCGATGCGATAGATGGCACTGCCTGCCAGCTTGTGTTGAAACTCGGCTTCGCTCCAGGAAAATAATTCCACTAGCGACACATCGTCCAAGCCCTGCCTTACGGCGAAATCTGGCTCGACGCTGAGTTGCGCGAAGCTATTCCACGGACACACGAGCTGGCAATCATCGCAGCCATAAATGCGGTTGCCCATCAGCGGGCGCAGCTCAACAGGGATGCTACCTTTGAGTTCGATGGTGAGATAGGAGATGCAGCGGCGCGCATCCAGTTTGTAAGGCGCGATAATGGCTAGTGTGGGGCAAACGTCAATGCAGCGCGTGCAACTTCCGCAATGTTCGGTTTGTGGTTCATCAATTGGCAAGGGTAGGTTGATATAAATCTCACCGAGAAAAAACCATGAGCCATGTTCACGTGTGAGCAGCAAGGTGTGCTTGCCACGCCAACCAATGCCGGCTTTACGCGCCAGCTCCACTTCCATCACGGGTGCGCTATCGGTGAATACACGACCGTCAAACTCCGCGACTTCAGCGCGAATTTGATCTGCCAATCTCGCCAAACGATTGCGCAACACCTTGTGGTAATCGCGCCCCAATGCGTAGCGTGAAATGTAGGCTTGATCACCATCTTCGATCACTTGCCAGCTGTCTTTTGCAGCAGGCGGCAAATAATTCATGCGCAGCGAAATCACACGCAATGTGCCGGGAATTAACTCCGCTGGACGACTGCGTTTCACGCCATGTTTTGCCATATAATCCAACTCGCCGTGCAGCCCCTGCCCCAGCCATTTCAGCAAGCCCGCTTCAGCTGCCTCCAGATTGGTGTCGCTGATGCCCACCGCTTGAAAGCCCAGTTCGCGCGCCCATCCGCGTATCTGCCCGGTAAGCGCGGCGTAATTGGTAACGTGAGGATTTCTGTTTTGCATAGTGTCGATGATAGCCGAATCACTTTAACTTTAGCCGACGAAAATGCCACGATGGATTTTGCGCAACGGCTTGCTGCCCAACTGCAACCCGGTATGGTGATTTATCTGCAAGGTGATTTGGGGGCGGGTAAAACAACATTAGTACGCAGCGTGTTAAATGCACTGGGCTATAACGGGCGGGTGAAAAGCCCTACCTACACCTTGCTTGAACCGTATCAAGTCGCCGGTTTAGACTTGCGTCACTTTGATTTGTATCGCATGAACGATGAGGAAGAATGGGAATCGGCAGGATTCCGTGATGAGTTTAATGGGCGCAATATATTTTTCATCGAATGGCCTGACAAAGCGCGCAACTTGTTACCGACAGCCGATGTCGAAGTCGTTTTTGAAATTTTGCCTCAGGGTCGTCGTGTTGAAATTCTCGGTCACACACAAACTGGAAAAGAATGCTTAAAGCATCTTTAAAAATTCCCGCATTATTTTTTGCTTGCCTCGCGCAAGCACACGCCGCTATCGCTATCAGCTCCGCGCGCATCTGGCCTGCACAAGATTACACGCGGCTTACCATCGAATCGAAGCAAGCTATACGCCACAACATGTTTACCGTAGATAACCCCAAGCGATTGGTCATCGACTTGGAGGATATAGAACCGGGTGACAAATTAACTGAACTCAGCAAAAAAATTAGCAGCAGTGATCCTTACATCGCCAGCGTCCGCGTGGGGAAATTCAAACCTACCGTCACGCGATTGGTGTTGGATTTGAAAAGTGATGTCAAGCCGCAATTGTTCGACCTGAATCCCGTAAGTGATTATGGCTATCGCTTGGTGTTAGATATTTACCCTGTCCTGCCGCCAGACCCGATGATGGCTTTGCTTGAACCACCCGTCTCTACTGCTGCCAGTGCGCCTGTTGTCACAGAGCCGCTCATAGAAAATCCTACCGAAGAGAATAAAGTTGCTCTCACGCCCAGCTTGTCTATTGGAAAACCTAACGAGACAAAAATCAATCCAAAAGCCAGTTTTCGCGGGCGGGTTTTAATTATTGCCATTGATGCGGGACACGGTGGTGAAGACCCCGGCGCGCATGGCAAGCTTGGCTCCGAAGAGAAAAATGTCACCCTGGCGATTGCACAAAAAGTGAAAGCCCTGATTGATGACACACCCAATATGCGCGGTGTGCTGATACGTGATGGCGATTATTTTATTCCGCTGATTGGACGTGTGGAAAAAGCACGCAAGGTCAATGCGGATTTATTTATCTCCATCCACGCCGACGCTTTCGCCAAAGAAAAAGCCAAAGGCTCATCCGTATTCGCCCTTTCAGAACATGGTGCCACCAGCTCTGCTGCGCGCTGGTTAGCCAAAAAAGAAAATGAAGCTGACTTGATAGGCGGCGTAAACATCGCGGTGAAAGACCCTTACCTCGCACGCACATTGCTCGATCTTTCGCAAACCGCCACCATCAGTGACAGCCTAAAGCTCGCCAAGCATGTCCTGAACAAGCTGGGAGACATTAACGACCTGCATCGCGGACAGGTAGAACAAGCGGGATTTGCCGTGCTAAAATCGCCCGACATCCCATCTATCTTGGTTGAGACTGCTTTTATCAGCAACCCAAAAGAAGAGAAACGATTGAACGACAGTGGCTATCAAATGAAACTGGCAAACGCAATTCTGAGCGGCATCAAACGCTATTTTGCACAGAACCCCGCTTTGTCAAAACCCAAAGTCGCGCAAATAAACTAAGGTATTAAATCTCCATGAATGAGCGATTACTAAAAATACTTGGCGGTGAAATAAAATTTTACCCCACCAAGCTGGAAGCGAGCTACCCACGCGTGTTTAACAACATCATGTTGTATTGGGATACGCCCGAAATTGATAGCTATCTAAACGGATTGATGGTAACGGATCGCGAAGACCGTGCAGGCTTTCCACCTGAAGTTGCCGCTGAAATTATGCGTTTGAGTTTGGTACATGCCAGCCAACATCCCATGAAAAAGGATGACGTATGGCAGGTTGATACGGGCAAGTTTGCCAGTTACAAACCACAGGGCGCGATTGTGATCTCTGAAGACTGGAAGCCCCTGCCGCCTGCCACCAAACAAGCCATCGAAAATTTTGGCGTACCGTGTTCCGCCAAAGGCTTTCATCAAGCCGTTGAAACAGGTAATCGCCAAGTTGTTGCGTTATTTTTGAGTGCGCGAGTCAACACCGAAATTGCCAACGATCAAGGCTGGACACCTTTAATGGTCGCTGCAATCAAGGGTCATACCTTAATTACCACTCAACTCCTCCAGCACCAAGCTAACATTCGCGCACGTGACTTGTTGGGCAACACAGCATTGCATTGGGCAGTCGAGGTCGGCCAGGCAGAAACCGTCAAATTGCTGATCGACAATCATGCGGAAATTGATGTGCTCAACAATGATGGCTTGAGTCCTTTACTGCAAGCCACCATACGCCGTGACTTGGGCATCCTGCTGACACTGTTGGATAAGGGCGTGAATGTTAATCAAGTGTCCACAAATGGGGGAACGGCACTACATACCGCTGCCGGAAATGGCTATACAGAAATCGTCAGGGCACTGCTGCATGATTCCGCCGACCCGCGCCTCAAAAATCATGATGGAGATACTCCGTTGATGCTGGCAGAAAAATTTGGTCACACTGCTGTAGTTAAATTACTGATGCCGAAAGCGGCCGGGCAGTAACAACTAAAATCAAAGTCGTGTCCACGAAAAACACGAAAGGCACGAAATAAAACCGAGGTTGAGTTCATTAAGCATCTTACCCATCAGGTGTGCTTGGGTTTGTGAAGCCTTTTAAGGAAACGCTGATTAAATCCGTTCTCCCTGAGCCTGTCGAAGGGTCGATAATTTAACTCGTTGAATTATAAGTCTCGCCACTCATGGTTCGACAAGCTCTGATGGGACAACCAAGTTTGACTAGGCACGATAATACCCGCGCCAAGTCGCCACTTAACCACGAACGGCGGGACTTAATCAGTGTTTCCTTAGGTTTTTTCGTGCCTTTCGTGTTTTTCGTGGACAAATGTTTTTTCTAAAGTCAATCGGGAAACACCCCCGTCGATAGATAACGATCCCCTCGATCACACACAATAAAAGCGATCACCGCATTCTCCACTTGTTGTGAGATGCGCAGCGCAACACTTAGCGCACCGCCCGAAGAAATCCCGCAGAAGATACCTTCTTCGCGCGCCAAGCGGCGCGTCATATCTTCGGCATCCTGCTGATTTACAGACTCTAAGCTATCCACATTTTTGCCGCTGTAAATTTTCGGCAAATACGCCTCTGACCATTTGCGTATACCGGGAATTTGCGCACCTTCTTCAGGTTGCACACCGATGATTTGAATGTCGGGATTTTGTTCTTTGAAGAAACGCGAGCAACCCATAATCGTTCCCGTCGTACCCATGCTGCTAATAAAGTGGGTGAGCTTGCCCTGTGTATCGCGCCAAATTTCCGGCGCAGTGCCTTCATAATGCGCGAGTGGATTATCGGGGTTGGCGAACTGATCGAGAATGATTCCCCTTCCCGCATCACGCATTTTCTCTGCGGTATCACGCGCCAGTTCCATACTGCCTTCTTTGGCAGTCAAAACCAATTCCGCGCCAAAAGCTCGCATGGTTTGCTTGCGCTCCACACTCTGATTTTCCGGCATCACCAAAATCATTTTATAGCCCCGCATCGCCGCCGCCATTGCCAGTGCGATGCCCGTGTTACCACTGGTCGCCTCGATCAGCGTGTCGCCCGGCTTGATGTCACCCCGCGCTTCGGCACGCATAATCATCGACAACGCCGGACGATCTTTCACCGAACCTGCAGGATTATTGCCTTCCAGCTTGGCAAGCAACACATTGCCTGTATTGCCGGGAATACGCTTCAGCCGTACCAGTGGTGTGTTGCCGACAAAATTTTCTATGGATGGGTACATGGCGTTGTTTAGTTATTCAGGGTAGTCAGCGTTTGACTTTTTATTTAGAGGAAAGGATTTTTGATTGCCACACCTGTGCCGCGAAAATCATCAACGTTGCGAGTAACCACAGTTAAATCATAAATCAGCGCAATCGCGGCAATCTGTTTGTCTATTGCATGTTCAGGGTGCGGTGACATTAACCGCCCCCATATTTGAGCGCATTCCTCATCGAAGGTTAAAATTTTATCCGCAAAATCTGCCACCACAAGATCAAGCCATTTTTCTAATTTTCGAGTTTGCGGAAGGTCGCCGCGATGACGTATGTTCTCCAACCCTCGACGTATTTCACCTATTGTTTGCGCGGAAAGATACAGGTCATCTGCCGCATTTTCTTTGAAAAACTTCTTCACACCCAGGTTAGCCTTAGCACCCTTGCGAGCCTCGCTAATGACATTGGTATCAACCAAAAACATCCTCTTTTAGACGTTGCGAAAATTAAAATCAGCATCCACACCTACATTGGGCATGCCTGACAAAACCTCCGCCACCGAGCGACGCTTGGGACGCTGAAGCACTGATCGCAAAATTTCACGATGCTCGGCTTCCGCGCTCCTGCCGTGAGATGCGGCAAGCTGTTTCAATGCAAGCGCAACATCCTCCTCAACATTACGAACGACAAGATTAGTAGCCACGGCACACTCCTTTTTGTAATCATTGATAGCAATTTACCAAAAAAATGATTACGTTGCAATCTGCAATTCATTGGGAACTCGAATGGTCAGAGCCAGCACACTTAAAAGGTACTCAAATTAACCGCGAGCAATAGTTTGATGTTCCTTTGTTGGCGAAATTTTCTATGGAGGGATACATCAATTACTCTTCTTCAAAATAATCCGAATCAATACGCTTCACTGCATAGGTCGCAGCGACAGAAACGCCAACATCAAAATCCATCATCAGGTTGGCGAGTTGCTACCCATCAATCAACACAACTTTTGTGTCGATGCGTGACGCATAGTCCACCGCTTCTGATGTAAACGATGAAGTTGTAATGAACACTTATATGGACGCCTCCCGGTTTGGCAAGAGATATATCGTGTTTTGGTGATACGTAAATCGGCTGCAGTCTTATATCCGGCTTTGTTGCAGACGGTATTGCTGTCTGCGAGCCCTGATGGAATTCGCCAAGAACGACCTCATCTCCTTTTCGCGCTCGAAGCGCTTAAAATCATTCAGGCTTACGTTCTTGCGGTCCGACCTGTTTCGCCATCACACGGGTTTATCTACCTGCGCAACCTATCAGCATTCCACTCCTTCTCAGTGGTTGTTCTTCGTCATGCGGGCACTTGGCTCACATAACCCTTTTGGTACTCCCGACCATGCGCCAAAATCGCCCATGCCGTTCGTGCCATCTTGTTGGCCATCGCAACGATCGCCACATTTGTCGGTCGTCTCTGGAGCAGCGATTCGCTCCATGCGCCTTTGTCTTTCGCCTTGAACATCACGGTTCTGGCTCCATGGATCAGCAAGGTGCGCAAATACGTATCGCCACGTTTACTGATGCCTAATAACTTGACCTTGCCGCCCGTGCCACTTTGCCTTGGCACCAGACCCACAAAAGCGGCAAACTCCCGTCCAGACCTGAAGCAATTTGCCTCGCCCATCGTGGCGACAAGAGCCGTTGCGGTCAGCATTCCTATGCCGGGTATCTCGGCGATCTTCCGGCAAGCCGTCTGCTGCTTCTGCCAATCTTTGATTCTGCGTTCAATATTCTGCACATCCGCTTCGATTTCATCGAGACGCTGCAGTTGTTCCTTGACCGCTTCAAACAGCATGTCTGGCACGATCTCTTCCAGCTCAGCCATTCGTTGTTGTATTTCTGCTAGCCCCGCTTGCCGACCCCCTTTTAAGGTAATACCAAACTCGTAGAGCAGTCCGCGCAGTTGGTTCACCTGCATGGTACGGAACTTGATCAGCGACAATCTCATTCGGTGCAATGCCAGCATGGCTTGCTGCTCTTCCGTTTTACCGGCGACCGTGCGCATCCCCGGCTGCCTTATTGCTGTCCATATCGCTTTCGCATCCGCCGCATCGGTCTTGTTGCCTTGCACGAAGGGCCGGACAAACTTGGCATGAATCAGTTTGACTTCATGACCCGATGTCATCAGCTTGCGCCGCCACCAGTGCGCGCTGCCGCATGCCTCAAGTGCAATCAGTCCGGCTTCCCGCTGCGCAAAAAATTCCAGCAGTTCCTGCTTGCCAAACTTGCGATTATGAATCTCGCCACTCTCGTGTTCCACCCAGTACACTTGGAAAACACGCTTTGCGATGTCCAACCCATATGTCGTAAAATTCATCTCAGCCCCTCCGTCCGTTTGTGGAAAGATCTCATTATCTCCACCTTGGCACGTAGATGCCGTCAGGTCCGCGAGGGGCTACCTCATTCTTTAATTCCCTACCCCTGCTCCCCGTGGGGAGGGAGGCGTCCATCCCATCTCCTTTTCTTGCACGCTGCCCCTGTAGTGCGCCAACAAATTTTTGAATTTCTGGACGACCCACATTGCCTTGCCAACGTTTAGCTTGGATGTAAATGGTATCCAAACCAAGTCGATCTTCTTTAATGATGCCGTCAATTCCACCATCACCACTTTGCCCAACACGCTCGCCAGCATCTCGGCGAGAGCCACCGTATCCCATTGCTACCAACAACTCAATTACAAGCTCTTCAAAAAAAAACAGGCGAGCAAGCAAGAATGCGGCTCAACAATTCTTGAGCAAGGGCTTGGCGGATACTTTGATGTGCAAATTCAAGCGCCTCTTCTGGCATTTGTTCGCTAGTGGCAATCGGCTGATTTGATTTAACTTCGTCTTTGTTTTTGCTGGATGTCGCCCGAAACTCCTGAAATTCAGGGAATTGTTCCAACATCTTCAGGTTCATCATAGTGGGTTTCTTAGCCAGCAACTCCTTACCTCGTGGCGTGATGCGAAATAATCCTCTTCGTGGTGACTCTATCAGCCCAGCCTTCTTCATGTGAAAAAGCACCCAAGCAAGCCTGTTATCAAACAATAAGGCGCGACCACTAGGTAGAGGCTCTCTACGCTCTTCAGGACTCATGCTAAACCCAATTGAAATTGCATCAATCGCTTCTCTAGCATTATGCTCAACATCATCCCCCGTAAATTTCAACAACGGGAGCATCAATGTCTGAAAATCTGGAATTGCCATTTATCCTCCGCAATCGCGTATAAATTTAACTTGCGGCTTTAAGCATCTGCTCCACATACCTCGCCGTACCTTGCTCTACCGTCAAGAAAGCTTCAGCGTAACCAGAGTTTCGCAAAGCACCAATGTCCGCTTGTGTATAGCTTTGGTATTTTCCTTTGAGTGCTTCAGGAAACGGAATGTAGCTGAGTATGCCTTGTTGATGCAGCTCGGCTAAGCTTAACGCGGGTTTATTTTCAACAGCACGTAAGGTATTGATGGTCGCCACAGCCACGTCGTTAAAGCTTTGCGCTTGACCAGTACCCAGATTGAAGATGCCAGATTTATTTGGGTTATCGAGGAAATACATATTCACTTTGACCACGTCTTCGATAGAGACAAAATCGCGTAGTTGTCCACCGTTGGCGTAACCATCACAGCCTTCAAATAATTTCACTTTTCCCTCAGCGCGATACTGATTGAAGAAATGGTAAGCGACCGAAGCCATACGTCCTTTGTGTTGCTCGCGTGTTCCATACACATTGAAGTAGCGTAAGCCGACGATTTGCGCACTGCGCTTATTAAAACGACGACGCACGATTTGGTCGAACAAAAATTTAGAGTAAGCATACACGTTGAGTGGCGATTCATATTCACGGCTTTCCTTGAACACGCCGCCTCCGCCATATACCGAGGCGGATGAGGCATACAGGAACGGCACTTCTTCGCTCTGACAATAATTCAACAACTCCAACGTATAACGGTAATTGTTTTCCATCATGTAACGGCCATCGGTTTCCATGGTGTCGGAACACGCGCCCTGATGCAGCACGGCAGTTACCAAGCCATCGAAAAAACCTTCCTGTAATTTTTTCAGGAAATCTTCTTTGTCGAGGTAATCAGCAATTTCGCAATCGACCAGATTTTTGAATTTGTCAGCCTTGCTGAGATTATCCACCGCGATGATATTGTTCTCGCCGCGCTCGTTGAGTGCTTTGACCAAGTTGGAACCAATGAACCCTGCTGCGCCGGTAACGATGTAGTACATTTTATTTACCCATATCTTGAATAATTTCCTCACGACTAACCACTGCCGTCCCCAACTTGCCTACCACGATACCCGCTGCACGATTGGCGATGCGCATCGCATCCGGCAACGCTGCACCACTCGCCAACATCACTGCCAGCGTAGCAATCACGGTATCACCTGCGCCGCTGACATCAAACACTTCACGCGTGTGCGTGGGTTCGTGCAACACTTCATTATTCGCTTGATACAAACTCATGCCATCTTCACTGCGCGTCACTAGCAAGGCTTCGAGTTGCAACTCAACGCGTAACTTTTCAGCTTTGCTATTCAGTTCGGATTCATTTTGCCAACTCCCCGCCACTTCACGAAACTCGCTACGGTTAGGTGTGAGCAATGTCGCACCCGCATAACGAGCGTAATCGTCACCCTTGGGATCAACCAAAACTGGCTTGCCCATGCTGCGCGCCAAACGAATCATCTCGGCAATATGCGTTAAACCACCCTTGCCATAATCCGACAAAATCACCACATCCGCCAATGGCAACTGTGCGCGAAAATCTTCCAGTGCAGCGTGTAACACTTCATGGCTGGGTGGCGTTTCAAAATCAATACGCAGCAGTTGCTGATGACGTGCAATCGCGCGCAATTTTATGATAGTGGATACGCTGTTATCACGATGCAGCAAGGCCGTCAGATTAGGGTTTTCTCGTAATAGTTTTTCCAGGCAATGCCCCGCTTCATCGTCGCCCACCACAGATAACAGCGTAGCCTGCGCGCCCAGCGCGGAAATGTTACGCGCCACGTTAGCCGCACCACCGGGACGCTCATCAACTCTATCCACTTTCAACACCGCAACAGGTGCTTCCGGTGAGATACGATTCACGTCACCAAACCAGTAACGATCTAACATCACGTCACCTACCACCAATACTTTTGCCGCTGAAAATGTTGGCAACGCACTCATAAAACCACTCCAATTTCTTCGATGATATTGAGTAAGGCCTGCAAGGGGTCTGACGCTTGTGTGATAGGGCGTCCAATCACCAGATAGCTAGAGCCAGCTTGCAATGCGGCTTGCGGGGTCATTACTCGCGACTGGTCATCTAGGCTAGCTTGCGCGGGACGTATGCCCGGTGTGACTAAAATAACTTCAGTGCCGCAACTTTTTCTTAGCAACGCTGCTTCCTGTGCGGAACACACTACGCCATCTAAACCACAATCACGCGTTAACGTGGCAAGACGCAATACCATTTTAGCAGGCGTTGCTTGAATGCCAATGTCAGCGAGGTCTTCCTGAGCCATGCTGGTAAGCAGGGTCACAGCAATGAGTTTGGGCGGCTTGCTGGTGTTGGCTATCGCATCCGCAGCAGCAGTTAGCATCTTGCGCCCACCTAATGCATGGACATTTACCATCCACACACCCAGTTCCGCTGCGGCTTTGCAGGCTTGCGCCGTGGTGTTGGGGATGTCGTGAAATTTCAAATCCAGAAAAATCTCAAAGCCGCGCTGCATGAGTTTTTCCAATACCACCGGTCCTGCGGCAGTAAATAATTCTTTACCCACTTTTAGGCGACATAGCTCTGGCTGCAAGCGTTCAGCCAATGCTAGCGCAGGGGCGGCGGTTGAGTAGTCCAGCGCGATAATTATTTTTGGGTCATTCATAATGAGCTTCTTACAATGGGTCGCTTACAATGTTATGGTCATGCCAATTTCTTCGCTGCGCAGTGGTGAGTAGCTATCCCACGCTTGGCACGCAGGACAATGCCAATAAAAAATTCGCGCGTTAAAGCCGCAGTTGGCGCAATGATGCATCGCCAAATTACGTGTGCGCTTGTGTACTAAATTTTTGACCAATTCAATATCGGCACGCTTATCTATTGTCACTTCTAACAAGCGCGCCTCCAGCAATTTATCTAAGCCTAACAAAGTTGGATTCCGCTCTAATTCATCCAGCACAAGTTGATAAGCAGCAGCAGGCCCTTCATTTTTTAGCACGCCATCAAATACCACATTCATCAAATCAATCGAGTGATATTTACTTAGATAATCACGCAATAAAACCATGCCATCCAACTCGCGATTCAAACTGCGATACGCATTGAGTATGCTTTCCGCAACCAGTGGTAGATACTGCGGATTTTGTGTTTCGATGTTTTTCCAAGTAGTAATGGCGGCTTCTGGCTGACTCTCGTTCACAAGCAAATCGCCCAACATCATCGTGGCACGGACAGCTTGCGGATAGGCTTGCAACGCTTGCTGCAAATTTTCACGCGCAGCCACTACATTTCCTGCTGCGATTTTCTCAGCGGCTAGTTCGCAGTAAAAAAATGAAGTTTGCTTACTGTACGATTGCCCAGACACAACTGATAAACGCTGCGCCACGCCTATCGCCTTCAACCAATCATGTTCTTTTTGAAATAACTCCAACAAAAATTCTAACGAAGGTTTGCCGTAAGGGGATTTTTCCAACTCTCGAAACAAGCTTTCAGCACGATCTAAAATACCCGCCTTCAAATAATCTTGCGCCAATTCAAATATCGCCTGCTGACGCTTTTCATCATCCAAATCTGCCCTATCCACCAAGTTGTGATGCATACGCAACGCTCTATCCACCTCGCCACGACGGCGAAACAGGCTACCTAATGCAAAGTGCAACTCAACGGTTTGTGGGTCTACTTTCACCACCTCGATAAATGCTTCAATGGCTTTATCCTGCTGTTCGTTCAGCAAAAAATTCAGCCCTTGAAAATACGACTGCGGCAAAGCATTCGATTCCGAAAGCAGCTTTTTAGTATCGACGCGTGCAGCTAGCCAACCCATGCCGAAAAACACGGGGAAAATGATGAGCATCCAAAATTGAAATTCCATAATTGAATATAGTTGTCAGGAAGTTTGAATCGATGAAGATTTTTCACTCAATTCATCTAGCCTATTTTTCGTTCTATCATTGCCTTGCAACCTCGCAATCTCACGGCGTTGTTGCAACACATTAGCGAACATCGCGACAATACCAATGACTACCCCCGCCGCAAAAAAAATCAGCAATACAATTGCCAGAGAGGTATGCCATTCATAACTTAAAAAATAACGCAGCGTCACCGGTTGATCATTTTTCAATGCCAATCCAAGCAAGGCCAAAAACAGCACTGCGCGCAGCAACCAATTTAAATAACGCATTTACTTGCACCTAAAAATCTGTGTAACGATAACATAAAAAACTAAAAAAAATGGCGGCAATACCTTACGATATGCCGCCATCACAACTACTTCAAAGTGCTAAGCGATGCTTTCGCTGACCCGATCTCTAAGTTCTTTACCTGCCTTAAAATGCGGCACGTATTTAGCGGGCACTTTGACTTTGTCGCCAGTTTTAGGATTACGTCCTAAACGTGGGGGACGATAATTCAGGCCAAAACTGCCGAAGCCGCGAATCTCGACACGCCCACCTTTAGCTAAAGATCCCGTCAACGCATCCAAGATTACCTTAACAGCAAAGTCTGCATCCTTAGCAAGCAACTGCGGATGCATCTCCGCCAACTTTTCTATCAAATCAGAACGCGTCATCCGTAATCCCCAGTTTAAGCTTCAGTCTTACTGCTAGTCATCTTCGCTTTTAGCAGCGCGCCCAAATTGGTCGTGCCTGAATTTGAACTGCTTTCAGAAGTGAGCTTTTGCATAGCCGCAGTTTCTTCAGTTTTGTTCAATGCCTTAATTGAAAGATTGATACCGCGATTTTTGCGATCTACGTTGATGATGATGGCAGTCACGCTATCGCCTTCTTTGAGATGCATACGGATGTCTTCAACACGGTCAGCAGATACTTCAGAAGCCTTCAGATACGCCTCAACATCGCCTTCGAGTGCAATCACAGCACCTTTAGCGTCCAGAGATTTAACGGTCCCAGTCACCACTGCGCCTTTTTCGTTGCTGGTAGCGAAGCCGCCGAATGGATCACCTTCCATCTGTTTAATACCCAGAGAAATGCGCTCACGCTCAACATCAATCGCCAATACCACAGCTTCAACTTCGTCGCCTTTTTTGAAATTGCGAACCACTTCCTCACCAGGCTGACTCCATGACAGATCTGACAAATGTACCAAGCCGTCGATACCGCCATCCAAGCCAATAAATACGCCGAAGTCAGTGATAGATTTGATTTGACCCTTAACTTTATCGCCCTTCTTGTGGTTGATTTCAAAATCATCCCAAGGGTTAGATTGGCATTGCTTCATACCCAATGAAATGCGGCGACGTGCTTCGTCGATTTCCAGAATCATCACTTCAACTTCGTCTCCCAAAGCAACAACTTTAGAAGGATGAACGTTCTTGTTGGTCCAATCCATTTCGGAAACGTGAACCAAGCCTTCAATACCTTGTTCGATTTCAACGAATGAACCGTAGTCGGTCAAGTTAGTCACCTTGCCGAACAAGCGCGTACCTTGTGGGTAGCGACGTGCCAAGCCATTCCAAGGATCATCGCCCATTTGCTTAATGCCCAATGAAACGCGATTCTTCTCTTGATCGAATTTCAAAATCTTCGCTTCGATCTCATCGCCAACTGTCAACACTTCTGACGGATGCTTCACACGTCGCCATGCCAAGTCGGTGATATGCAACAAGCCATCGATGCCGCCCAAGTCAACAAACGCGCCGTAGTCCGTGATGTTCTTAACCACGCCCTTAACGATAGAACCTTCTTTGAGGTTTTCCATGATTGCTTCACGATCACCCACCATAGAAGATTCCAGCACTGCGCGACGCGAAACCACCACGTTGTTGCGCTTGCGATCCAGCTTGATGACCTTCAATTCCATGGTCTTGTTTTCGTAAGGTGTAGTGTCCTTAACTGGACGCACATCGACCAATGAACCAGGCAGGAATGCGCGAATACCATTAACCATCGCAGTAAGACCGCCTTTGACCTTGCCACTAACATAGCCTTCAACGATTTTGCCTTCTTCCATGGCGATTTCAAGTTCGTGCCATGCTGCCAAGCGTTTAGCCTTTTCACGAGACAGCTTGGTTTCACCATAGCCGTTCTCCAGTGATTCAATCGCCACGGTGACGAAATCGCCAGCCTTAACTTCGATCTCACCTTTAGCGTCGAGGAATTCCTCAATCGCGATTAAACTTTCGGACTTCAGTCCAGCATTCACCACCACTACGTTGTGGTCAACACGCACAACTTGAGCGGTAATCAATTCGCCTGCGCGCATTTCTTTACGCGTCAAACTTTCTTCAAACATTGCTGCAAAACTATCGGGATTTAATACTGCGGCTGCGGTTGCGTTCATCGGATACACCTAAGATAAAAACTGTCCAAAAAATATTTGGCTCAGCGGGTTAGTTAAAATTCCTGATTAACGGAGAGTCAATCAGGGCTTACGTTTCGACTGATAGGCAATTAATACGCTTTCCACTGCCTGCTCAATGTTCAGAGCTGTGGTGTCCAACAAAATTGCATCTGTCGCCTGTTGCAAGGGCGCTACACTGCGTTGCGAATCTCGCTCGTCACGCGCTTGTATGTCCAACAAAAGGGCGGCGATATTACCACTCATTCCTTTTTCCTTCAACTGCTTATAACGTCGTTCGGCTCGCGCCTCGGCACTGGCAGTCAAAAATATTTTCAGCGCCGCATCGGGGAACACCACCGATGCCATGTCGCGTCCATCCGCCACCAATCCAGGTGCACGGCGAAACGCGTGTTGCTTATTCAAAAGCGCGGCACGCACCTTAGGCAGAGCGGCGACTTGGGAGGCATTCGCCGCGCATTCTTCAGAGCGTAATTCTTCGCCTGACAACACGCCATCCAACCAAATCTGCTCGCCCTCGAAACGAACATTCATACTTGCCGCTAACTCCGATAGTTTTTTTTCATCAGAAATTGCAATGCCATCACGCTGTGCTGCCAGTGCCAGCAAACGATAAAGCGCACCGCTGTCGAGGTAGTGATAACCAAGCTTTGCCGCAACCCGTTGCGCCACCGTGCCTTTACCCGAAGCCGAAGGGCCATCTATCGCAATCACAGGTACAGCTTGCGTCACACTGGCAAAGGCCGCGAAATAATCAGGGAACGTTTTAGCGACGCAGCTAGGATCATTGATGCGTATGCCTTGCGCACCAAACGCCGCGAGTGAGAAACACATCGCCATACGGTGATCGTCATAGGTATCGATTGCCGCGTGCTTCAACTCCGTTCGCCCTGAGCTCGTCGAAGGGTGAGCGGTTTCCGCAGGCTTCAAAGCCGGTGGTTCGACAAGCTCACCACGAACGGTTGGCAGTGGTGGTGTGATACGAATGTAATCCGCGCCTTCCTCAACTGTCGCACCCACCTTACGCAACTCAGTCGCCATCGCCGCGATACGGTCAGTTTCCTTGACGCGCCAACTGGCGATATTGCGCAACGTAGTTGTACCTTCTGCAAACAAAGCAGCCACCGCCAAAGTCATCGCCGCATCGGGAATGTGATTGCAGTCCAGATCAATCGCTTTCAATTTTCCGCTCGCGGGCGTGCACGCCTGCATCCAATTTTCACCCCGCTCAATCCGCGCACCCATCAATGCCAACGCCTCGGCAAATCGCACGTCACCTTGCACACTATTTTCGCCGACCCCTTGCACTCGCACAGACCCACCACCTATTGCACCCGCCGCCAAAAAATAAGATGCTGAAGAGGCATCGCCTTCCACATAGAGTACGTCGGGCGACACATACCCACTACCCTCCATCACAGAAAAACTATTCCATCCATCGCGTTGCACAATCACACCGAAGCGCGCCATCATCGCCAATGTAATCTCAATATAAGGCTTGGAGATCAACTCACCCACCACCTCCACTTTTACCGTGCGATTCAACAACGGCAATGCCATCAATAACCCGGTGAGAAATTGGCTGGACACATCACCACGCACTTGTGTTGTATCGCCTGCCAAATTGGCGGGCGATATTTGCAATGGCGGAAAACCTTCATTGCCCAAATAGCCAATGTCCGCGCCGAGTTGGCGTAACGCATCCACTAAATCTCCGATAGGTCGCTCGTGCATACGCTGCACCCCAGACAACTCATATTTTCCACCCGAAAAAGCCAAAGCTGCCGTCAATGGGCGAAATGCCGTGCCTGCATTGCCCAAAAATAACTTGGCTTCTTTCACTGAGAAATTTCCACAGCACCCCTTAATGCGATAAGCGTTACTGCCCAAAGTATCGATTACCACGCCCAAGGTACGCAAAGCATCCAACATGCGCTCGGTATCGTCAGAAAACAATACATCGCGCACCACAGTTGTTCCGCTCGCCAGCGCAGCGAGAAGTAACACCCGATTGGAAATGCTCTTGGAGCCAGGTAAAGTGATCGTGCCTTGCGCACTCAATAACGGGGGGATATCAATAAAATTTTCGGAAGTCATTACGATTAAGTCAGATAGAAATTTTATGAAGGGCGGGATGATACCGCAAAGGGCAATTCAGACCTATTGAGTTCCTGATTTTTCCTGCACTTCAGCCTTCGCCCACCCTTGGGGAAAAGTTATACTTAGTTCCGCACCAACCACCAGCTGCCCCGCATCCAACACCACGCGTCCTGACGCGTCCCGCACCAAGCTATAGCCGCGCGACAGAACTTGTTGCGGATTAAGCAAGGCCAAGTGTTGACCGTAATTATCCAGACGGGCTGTCCACTGAGCCTGTGTGGCGTGCATCGCCTTGCCGAAACGTTGCGCAAGATGTGCATGCTTATCTTGCAACCGCGCAACATCGCTGCTCGCGGCAACCAGCCGTTGTGCCAACGATTGCCACTGCCAGAGTTGCTGTTGCTTGCGATAAGCAAGGGTGCGTTGCATGCGCTGTTGCAGTTGATCTAATTGCTGAGTCTGGCGTTGCAACTGTTGTTCGGGATGGACTAAACCGCGCTGCAAATAATCCAGCGATTGCATGGCATTTTGCAAACGGTTGCGTTGTGCGCGTTGCAAGTGTTGCGCTTGGTCTTGCAAGCCGCTGTTCAGCGCATGACGATCTGGCACGGCTCGCTGTGCCGCTGCGGTGGGGGTGGGAACGCGTTCATCGGCGACGAAATCTGCGATGGTGAAATCGGTTTCATGTCCGACTCCGCTGACAATAGGGATGGCACTGTTGGCGATGGCGCGCGCGACAACTTCTTGATTGAACGCCCACAAGTCTTCGATGCTGCCACCGCCGCGACACACAATCAGCACATCACATTCTGCGCGCTGGTTGGCAAGCCGAATCGCTTGCGCGATTTTCTCGCCACTGCCGCTACCCTGCACAGGCGTTGGATAAAGTACCACTGGCACACTGGGCATGCGCGACTTTAGGGTAATCAACACATCACGCAATGCAGCGGCTTGAGGCGAGGTGATGATGCCAATGCGTCCGGGAAATATCGGCAGCGGACGTTTACGATCTTCCGCAAACAAACCCTCGCTTTCCAATAATTTTTTTAGTCGTTCGAATTGCTCATACAGTATGCCCAAACCCGCCGGACGAACTTGTTCGACGGTAAGTTGAAAATCGCCGCGTTGTTCGTAAAGCGTGGCGATGGCCAGCACTTCAACCAATTGTCCATTCGACAAGGGTTGTTCGATGAGGTGACTTTTATGCCGAAACATCACGCAACGAACTTGTGCCGAATCCTCTTTGAGAGAAAAATAAAAATGCCCTGAAGCAGCTTTTACCAAATTGGAAATTTCACCACTCACCCACAACAAAGGCACGTTACTTTCCAGTAACTGCTTGATTGCAAAATTGAGTTCGGATACGCGCAAAACGCAACTTTTATTTATTAAATTTTTTTCAGAATTCATCTTGACAACCTAAAATAATCCACAAGCCCAGACAATTCGCTAGTCTGCACCGACTAGTCCCGTCACAAAAACTTAAACTTGCGGCAAGCGTTTGTTTTTAAATGATATTTACATCATTCATAATTTAAGCAAGCTAGGCAAAAGCCATATAAAACGCTGCTTTAAACCACCTAGTCGCTACTTCATCCACAAAGTTATCCACAGAATTTGTGGGTAAAGAAAAATATGCTTTCAGCAGGGTGACTTAGCAGAATGTCGCTAAGCATTTCCTTAGAGTTGTTGCTCAACTAAGTGCAACACGCTACAGTTGCGACCTGTTAATTTAAGCACATTCAGGGAGTTCACGTGATTGCAATCGTACAAGCGGCTGGTTGGCCGATTTGGTTTTTAATTTTTGCTTCTATCATTGCCGTTGCTTTAATCATTGAACGCTTGCGTTATTTACGCAGCAGCCACATCACCCCGCCTGATTTATTGAATCAAGTTGTCAGCGAATTAGGGCAACATGAAGTCAACGACAAGATGTTGGCCAAGCTGCAAGCGAACTCTCCATTGGGACAAATTTTTGCAGCGGGTTTGAAGAATATGAAGAACTCGCCGCAAGTAACCAAAGAAGCGATAGAAGAAACGGGGCGTGCGGTAACGCATGATCTGGAACGCTTTCTGACCACCCTCGGCACTATCGCCTCCATTAGCCCATTACTCGGTTTATTCGGCACAGTAGTCGGTATGATTGAAATTTTTGGCTCGCAAACTGCGGTGGGCAACACGCCGGCAATACTCGCACATGGTATCTCAGTGGCGTTATACAACACCGCGTTCGGGCTGATTGTCGCCGTTCCCAGCATGATTTTTTATCGTCATTTCCGCTCAAAGGTGGATAGTTTAACTGTAGAGATGGAGCAACAGTCCATCAAGCTGGTTGAAGTTTTGCACGGTCAACGCACTCGATAAGCCAAGATGAATTTCCAACGTGGTCGTACTCGTGAAGAACCGGAAATCAACCTGATTCCGATGATAGACGTGTTGCTGGTCATCCTGATTTTTATGATGGTCACCACCAGTTACGCAAAGTTTTCCGAGTTGCAAATCAACCTGCCACAAGCGGGGGGGAATCTGCGGCTGCACAAGAAAAACCTATTAACGTCGCGGTGGATGCGTCTGAGCATTACGCTATCAACAATCAAACCGTGACCAACAGTGCGGTGGACTCATTGGCCACATCTCTGAAAAGTGCGGCAGGCGATCAAGCCGACCCAACTATCGTCATCAACGCCGATGCCAAAGCAACACACCAATCCGTTATCAATGTGATGGAAGCGGCACGGCGTGCGGGCTATGGCAAAATAACTTTCACCACGCAGAACCAGCCAAAATAAACTTGGCCTTTATAGCGTGAACTGGCTGCAACACCATTGGTATCGCATCACTCCGCTGCACTTGGTTCTTTTTCCAGTTAGCTTAATTTTTCGCACACTGGTTAGTGTGCGCCGCGCTTTATATCGTGTCGGAATTTTATCCAGCCAAAAATTACCCCTTCCCGTCATCGTAGTCGGCAATATCAGTGTAGGTGGCACGGGGAAAACTCCCCTCACACTTGCATTGGCACAACAGTTAATTGAGCGCGGCTGGCATCCGCTCATCGTTAGTCGTGGCTATGGTGGCGCGGCACAACAACCGCAACACGTGGCCGCAAATAGCGATGCGCAGCAAGTGGGTGATGAGCCATTGTTAATGGCACGACGAGAGCTGTGTCCAGTGTGGATAGGTCAAGATCGTGCCGCTACCGCGCAGCTGGCGATGCTCGCTCATCCGCAATGTGATGTCGTGTTGTGCGATGATGGCCTGCAACACTACCGTTTGCAGCGTGCGGTGGAGATTGCTGTCGTCGATGCACAACGCGGCTTGGGCAACGGTTGGCTGCTTCCTGCCGGGCCATTGCGCGAACCCATCTCGCGCTTGAAAACAGTGGATGCCGTGGTGGTCAATGGCGATCATGCGCCTGCTGGCCAATATCTGATGCAGCTAAATGGCACAGTTTTTTACAACTTGCTTGACCCAACGCAAACCGCCACAGCGACAGATTTTCTATCACTCAATAACCATGCAGTAGCAGGCATCGGCAATCCGCAACGTTACTTCGATCATCTAAAAGTGCTCGGCATTAACTTTATGCCACACGCTTTCCCAGACCATCACGCCTACCTTGCAAGCGAGCTGTCGTTTACCGATTGCAATGCGATACTCCTCACCGAAAAAGATGCGGTAAAATGCGCCGCATTCGCTAACAAAAATTATTGGGTGTTGCGTGTGGATGCCCAAATTGACCCGGCTCTGATTAGCCTCATTACGCGGAAACTCTCTCCTTATGGACGCAAAACTGCTTGATATTTTAGTTTGCCCCTTGTGCAAATCTTCATTGGTCTATCTAAAGGCCTCGCAAGAATTGATCTGCAAAGCAGATCGCCTCGCTTTCAAAATAGAAGATGGTATTCCTGTAATGTTGGCGGATGAAGCGCGAAAACTAACCGCTGAAGAAATCGAAAAAATCTAACGTGCCCAAAGTAGCTTTCCACGTTATCATCCCCGCGCGCCATGCTTCTACTCGGCTGCCCGGCAAGCCATTGTTATCAATCGCCGGCAAGCCAATGGTGATAAGGGTTGCAGAGCAGGTGGCACAAAGCGGTGCGCAACAAATTTGGGTGGCGACCGACCATCAGACGATTGCCGATGTGGTCAATGAGTTTGGCTTTCAAGCGTGCTTAACCAAAGAATCACACATCAGCGGCACGGATCGCATCGCTGAAGTCGTTGAGCAACAAGGCTGGGCGGATGACACTATCGTGGTGAATGTACAAGGTGATGAGCCACTGATACCGCCGACACTGATACGCGCCGTTGCTGAACATTTGCATCAACATCCCGAATGCGCTATCGCCACTGCCGCCCATGCCATTCACGATGAAGCAGCAATGCGTAATCCCAACATCGTAAAAACCGTGCTGGATAAAAATGACAACGCGCTGTATTTTAGTCGCGCACCGATACCTTATCCGCGTGATGCGTTCAAGGTTTTGTCATCGCCCGAAGGGCGAGACGACAGCTCCCTCTCCCACCGGGGGAGGGATGGGGTGGGGAAAGTCACAAAATCCTTACCTCCTAATTTACCCGTCCTCCGCCACATCGGCATTTATGCTTATCGCGCCAGTTTTCTGCGCGCCTACAGCCAGCTTGCACCTTGCCAGCTTGAACAGTTTGAAGCACTGGAACAATTACGCGCGCTGTATCACGGCTACAAGATCGGCGTTACCATTGCCAAAAATGCGCCGCCGAATGGCGTAGACACCGAACAAGATTTACTAATAGCACGACAACTTTTCGACAAACTTAACCCTGGAAAGCAACCATGAAAATCATCCTCCTCGGCGCACCCGGTGCTGGTAAAGGCACGCAAGCCAACTACATCAAAACCCGCTTCAACATTCCGCAAATTTCCACGGGTGACATGTTGCGTGCCGCAGTCAAAGCAGGCACACCATTGGGCATCGCCGCGAAAAAAGTGATGGATGAAGGTCGTTTAATTTCGGATGACATCATCATCGACTTGGTCAAAGAGCGCATTAAAGAAACCGACTGCGCCAATGGATTTTTGTTCGATGGCTTTCCGCGCACCCTACCCCAGGCACAGGCGATGAAAGACGCGGGTATTGCGATTGATTACGTCGTCGAAATTGAAGTTGCCGATAGTGAAATCATCCAACGCATGAGCGGTCGCCGTGTGCATCCCACTTCGGGACGCACTTATCACATCATGTTCAACCCACCCAAAGTTCCGGGCAAAGATGACATCACGGGCGAAGATTTGATCCAACGCCCAGATGACGCGGAAGACACAGTTATCAAACGTCTTGGCGTGTATCACGACCAAACCAAACCGCTGGTTGAATACTATTCGGCATGGGAAAAATCTGGCGACAGCAACGCGCCAAAATGTTTGAGCATCTCGGGTGTCGGCAACATGGAAGGAATACGCGACGCAATTTTTACCATTCTATCGAATCATTAGCGAACCACTAAATCATGGCAACCAAACCTATCCTTACTCTCAGCGATGCAAAACGCATCGCTGCCGCCGCTGAAATTGAAGCACAGAAAAATGCGTGGAAAGTTGTCATCGCCATCGTGGATGACGGCGGTCATTTGATTTATCTGCAACGCGAACACGACACGCAATTTGGCAGTGTCGAAACCGCCATTATGAAAGCCAATGCCGCCGTGGCTTTTCAACGCCCCACCAAAATGTCCGAGGAAGCCGTCACCGGTGGACGCTTAATTCACCTTGCCTTGCCCGGCGTGATTCCTGCCGAAGGTGGTATACCGTTATTGATAAACGGCACAGTCATCGGTGGCATAGGCGTTAGCGGAGTGCGTTCATTTCAGGATGGGCAAATTGCAGCGGCAGGAGCGGCCTCATTGGAAGCAAACTAACCTCATCCAGCTTTACCTTTCAAAACACCCTGCAAATTCCTTAAATTAGCGGTATCCTGTTCGCGTACTTGAAGTTGCTTTTGGATGCTCTTGCATGCCGTTAGTGATGTCAGAGCAATTGGCTGTTCCACCTGTTGGGGAGGATGATTATGTCAGGCGATCTGGGATTTGCGTTGCTGTGTGCCATCGTTGCAATTTTGTACGGTATCTTTTCCATCAAATGGATTTTGGCGAAATCCGATGGTAACGAGAAAATGCGCGGCATCGCTGCCGCCATTCAAGAGGGGGCATCTGCCTACCTTAATCGCCAATACACCACCATCGCCATCGTTGGTGCCATCCTGTTTATCGTCATCCTGATTGCACTTAAATGGCAGACTGCAGTTGGCTTTGCCATCGGCGCGATTCTCTCCGGGCTGACAGGTTATATCGGTATGAACGTGTCGGTGCGCGCGAATGTGCGCACCGCTGAAGCAGCTAAAGAAAGCCTGAATGCCGCACTGAATGTTTCTTTCAAGGGTGGCGCAATTACCGGGATCTTGGTCGTCGGCTTGGGTTTGCTCGGCGTAGCGGGCTACTACGCTTTCCTCACACTAATAATGGGTGACAGCACCGAAGAAGCAACGAAAGCGTTGGTAGGCTTGGCTTTCGGTGGGTCTCTGATTTCGATTTTTGCCCGACTTGGCGGCGGTATTTTCACCAAAGGCGCGGACGTGGGTGCCGATCTGGTCGGTAAAGTTGAAGCGGGTATTCCTGAAGATGACCCACGCAACCCTGCGGTAATCGCCGATAACGTCGGTGATAACGTCGGTGATTGTGCGGGCATGGCAGCAGATTTATTTGAAACGTATGCGGTCACCATTATCGCCACGATGTTGCTGGGTGGCCTATTGATGGCAGATGCCGGCCCGAATGCGGTGATCTATCCACTGGTGTTGGGCGGCTTCTCCATCATCGCTTCCATCGTGGGCACCTTCTTTGTCAAGGCTTATCCAGGCGGGAAAATCATGAACGCGCTGTATCGCGGCTTGGCTGTCTCTGGTGTACTGGCAGCCATCGCCTTCTATCCCATCACAACTAAAATGCTGGGCGATGGCGTGATGATAGACGGCGTGCTGGTTTCATCGGCGCACATTTATTACGCTACATTGATAGGCCTCGGACTAACTGCCGCGATGGTGTGGATCACTGAATACTACACGGCAACTGAATTCTCACCCGTTCGTCATATCGCCGAAGCTTCTACCACGGGTCATGGCACAAACGTGATTGCAGGCTTGGGGGTTTCGATGAAATCCACCGCTGCTCCCGTCATCGCTGTGTGCATTGCGATTTGGGGAGCATACGCATTGGCAGGCTTGTATGGCATCGCCATCGCTGCCACCTCTATGCTGTCGATGGCGGGCATCATAGTGGCACTTGATGCTTACGGCCCTATCACTGATAACGCAGGCGGCATCGCGCAAATGGCAGACTTGCCAGAGGATGTACGTGTTATCACAGACGCATTGGATGCCGTGGGTAATACCACCAAAGCCGTCACCAAAGGCTATGCCATCGGCTCTGCCGGACTGGCCGCGTTGGTGTTATTCGCCGATTACACGCATGCGCTACAAGCCAAAGTTGGCGCGTTGACAACCTTCGATTTGTCCAACCACATGGTCATCATCGGCCTGTTCATCGGCGGCATGGTGCCTTACTTGTTCGCGGCGATGGGTATGGAAGCCGTTGGTCGCGCGGCGGGTTCGGTGGTCGTGGAAGTGCGCCGCCAGTTCAAAGAAATTCCCGGCATCATGGAAGGCACTGGCAAACCTCAATACGGCACGTGCGTCGATATGCTGACCAAAGCCGCGATTAAAGAAATGATCGTGCCTTCACTGTTACCCATCGCTATCCCCGTCATCGTCGGACTCACGCTCGGTGCACAAGCCCTCGGTGGCGTGTTGGTCGGCACGATTATCACGGGAATTTTCGTGGCAATTTCCATGACCACTGGCGGCGGCGCGTGGGACAACGCCAAAAAATATATTGAAGAAGGTAACTTCGGCGGCAAAGGATCGGAAGCCCACAAAGCAGCCGTGACAGGCGATACTGTCGGTGACCCGTACAAAGATACCGCAGGACCAGCGGTCAATCCGCTTATCAAAATCATCAACATCGTGGCATTGATGATTGTTCCTTTGCTGTAAGTCACCGCAGAGTCACCGCATTATGAATGATAAAAACAGGGCGGTTTTCCGCCCTGTTTTTATCATATTACAGCAGCCTGCGAGCGTGCTATATTTGGAACGCTTACAGGGAACTAAATGTATTTATTTGAATCGTAACCATAATTATAATATTAAGGAGAATCTGCGATGAGCCTACTCAAATTTACATTGCCAATTATTTTTTCTTTATCACTATTCACCATCAACAGTTCGTTTGCAGCTGATGACAAAGCTAGTAGTGCCACGCGCGCAATGGCGGACATCGTGATTTCGCTGCGTCACTTCCCTAGTGATACTGACCAAAAAAAATTAGCCGAATTAGCAACCGAGTCTACCACTTCTGCTGATGAAAAAACCATCGCTCAAGCACTGATGAATGTGAAACATAAAGTTGCCGATGCTGATAAACCTAAGCTGATTGCAATTACCAAAGATGCGGCGGCATCCGCTGCGGTGAAAAGTTTAGCGAGCATTTTGTTGAATCTCAATCATCAGCCAGACGACGCAGACATCACCGCACTGAAGAAAATTTCCAACTAATTTACGGTAGCGCAATTACAAATGAAAGTTGCAAGACGCTTACTTTCTGCTTCACGCGATAAGAAAAAATATGGCGCGCTGGGCTCCAAATTATTAGGTATAGCGGCAATAACATTCGCCATAACCTCTCCGGTTTTAGCTCAAAACGAAGCAAGCTCCACCAAATCATCTGCGGCATTACAAGCTGGGATCGATGCCTATGAAAAAGGCGATTACCCAACTGCACTGAAGCAACTTATCCCACTTGCCAACAAAGGCGACGCTAACGCACAACTTCACCTTGGCTTGATAAATGAACTGGGACAAGGTGTTCAAAAAAACACTGCGCGTGCTGTAATGCGCTATCGCCAAGCAGCAAATCAGGGTAACGCGGAAGCGCAATTCCATCTCGGTGAAAAATATGAGCTTGGACAGGGTGTGCCGCAGAGCAAACCTATCGCGATGGAATGGTATGACAAATCCGCTGCTCAAAAATACCCGCCGGCTCAAGCTAGGGTAAATGAGGAGGCAAAAGCAGCAGCACGAGCAGTCTCGGCAGAATTGGATTATTGGAATAAAGTAAATGCCAAACATGAAGCCGATGCAAAAGCCAAGGCGGATGCACAAGCAAATAAAGCCGAACAACTCAAGCTCACCGATGAAGCAAAAGCAGCTGCGCGCACTCAAGCAGTGGCCGCTAAAGTCATCACACCACCTCCGGCACCTGCGCCTAAGGAAACTGCTTTACAAGCTGGCCTTGATGCTTATCAACAAGGCGATTACGCTACAGCACTGAAGCAACTTATTCCACTTGCCAACAAAGGCGACGCTAACGCACAACTTCACCTTGGCCTGATAAATGAACTGGGGCAAGGTGTTCAAAAAAACTCTGCGCGTGCTGTAATGCGCTATCGCCAAGCAGCAAATCAGGGTAACGCAGAAGCGCAATTCCATCTCGGTGAAAAATATGAACTTGGACAGGGTGTGCCGCAAAGCAAACCTATCGCAATGGAGTGGTATAACAAATCTGCCAATCAAAAATACCCGTCCGCTCAGGCGAAAGTAGAAACGGAAGCCAACAAAATTGCGCGTATCAAACTCGCTGCCGAGGCTAACGAAAGAGCTGTCCTAGCTGCCCGCGTTGCCGAGCAAGCAAAGCTTGATGCCGAAGCGAAAACCAGAGCAGAAGCAGAACGCGCCAGAGCCATCGCTGAACAAAAGGCTATCGCACAAGCTAAAACGGATGCCGAAGCGAAGCAAGTCGAACTGGCTAAAATTGCCACTGCAGCAAAAGCAGCAGAATTGGTTAAAGCTGCCCAAGAAGCCAAACTCAAAGCCGAGGCACAAGCAAAAGCAGACGAAGCTGCACGTGTTGCAATGCAGGCAAAACTTGATGCAGATGCGAAAGCCAAAGCAGACGCTGAAGCAAAGCGAGTTGAGCTAGTCAGAATTGCTAGTGAAGCTAAAGCTGCCGCACTGGCTAAAGCTGCGCAAGAAGCCAAGCTCAAAATCGAGGTTCAAGCGAAAGCTGAAGAAGCTGCGCGTGCAGCGAAGCAAGCTAAGTTCGATGCGGAACAGAAAACTAAAGCAGATGCAGAAGCGAAGAAAATTGAACTCGCCAAAATTGCTGCCACCGCTAAAGACACAGCGCAAATTACAACGCCAAATAAAGTAGTAAAAGCAGAAGTTGTACCCCCAACCCCAAGCTCCCCAAAAATTCTGGTTGAACGCAGCTTGATGGATTGGGCAGCGGCTTGGTCAAACAAGAACGTGCATGAATATTTATCGGCTTATGCGTATTACTTTAAGCCGAAAGGTTTGAGCCATGAGGCATGGAAAAAACAGCGCGCTGAACGCATCAGTAAACCAAAAATTATTGAGGTGTCGTTGAGCAACATCGCAATCAACGTGCAAGATGAAAATCATGTATCTGTGACATTCATCCAGCACTATCGCTCGGATGACTATCACGATGAAGTTGAAAAATCACTGCTGATGGTTAAAGAATTTGACCGCTGGTTAATCGCACAAGAGAATGTTATTGATGCAACCAATAAAATGGCAGCATCAAACTGACAACCTCCATAGCGAAGTAATCTCTGCCTTGCGCGCCGCATGTAGCGGGTCAGTGACATCTAAAACTTTGGGATGATGCGGTGCAATATCCATGCGATCTTTTACCTTTAAGCCAGCTCCTTCAAACCACGCCAATAATTCATCACGAGTACGCAGCCCTAAATGCTCAGCGATGTCAGACAATACCAACCAGCCTTCGCCATTAGGTTCCAAGTGCGCAGCTAGTCCGTTGATGAATCCACGTAACATGCGACTATCAGGATCGAAGATTGCATACTCGATTGAAGCACTCGGTCGCGCCGGAATCCAAGGTGGGTTGCACACGATGAGCGGCGCACGTCCTGCGGGAAATAAATCAGCATGCACCACATCTACTCGCTCATTCAAACCCAACCGCGTGAGATTTTCTTTGGCACAACTTATCGCGCGCTGATCTTGCTCGGTAGCGATGACGTGTTGCACACCACGCCTTGCCAAAACAGCAGCCAACACGCCTGTTCCTGTGCCAATATCGAACGCCAATTTTGTCGATGGCAACGGTGCCGTATTAACCAACTTCAGATACTCACCACGTACCGGAGAGAACACGCCGTAGTGTGGATAAATACGCTCGCCCAATGCCGCTATCTCAACGCCTTTTTTGCGCCACTCATGCGCACCTATCAAGCCCAACAATTCGCGCAACGACACCACCGAAGCCTCGCCTGCCGCACCGTAACCAGCGACTTGGCTGTCGTTGTTTGACAGCTTAGTCGAATGGCTAGTAGTTCCACCATAAGCTTCATGGCAGGCCTGCTGCATCAAGGGCGCGCGACGTAGCGGAATGGTGTAGTCCTTATCCAAGGGAATCAAAATCATCGCCAAGGTGCGGGCGCGTTGCGATTGCGCTTGCCTGTGCAAATTAAAAGCCTCACTCGGCACGCTAGAAGTTTTACGTTCCTTGCGATCAGCGCGCCGCGACATCGCCGCCAATAACTGCCGCGCATTTTGAAAATCACCGCGCCACAGCAAAGCCGTGCCTTCGCAAGCCAATCGATACGCGGCATCCGCCTTCATCGTATCATCCGCCACCATTACTTTCTTCGGCGGAGGCAAACCGCTTTCTGAACGCCAGTGCGCCGTGCAAGATTTACCAGTTTCGTTCCAACTTATCATGAGATTTGTATTTATCATTAAGTAGGGTGAGCAAGGAATTGCTCACCGATTTATTCCAAGGACTCGTCATTGTTAAAGCTACTAGCCATTCGACTAAGCCAGCAAGCTGGCAAGTCGCTGGTTATCCCGCGAAAGCGGGAATCCAGCATAAATAAATATTCCGCGTAGCGGACAAATTTGGTGTTGTCCCGCTGCGCGGGCATTTGTGAATTATCTGGATTCCCGCTTTCGCGGGAATGACGGACTGATGAATTGTTTAGAGTAAATGATTAGAGTCGTCCCATCTTCGGCAACTCGCCTACTAATGGCGCAACATAATCCATCCACGCCTGTGTCACATCATTACCCGCTGCGTTGATGTATTCATCTTTCATGTGTGTTGCTTCGCGTGCCACGGATGATAACGGTGTGATGAAGCACTCACTTTGATAAGGCGAACTACTCAAACGACGAATCGCCACTGAACCTGGCTCTCCCGTCTTCGCGGCATGGTTCACGGCGTGGTCACCTACCATGCGCGCTTCTTTAGCATCGATTGGAGAAATAATCGTCGGGAAAGAGCGTTGCAAGTAGCCAAAGGTATCGGCACGCACGCGCACTTTTTGTCCGGCGAACGCATCTTTTACTAACGCAGCGAGCGTGTCACCCAATGCGCCACTGCCGGACAATTGAATGTTACCGTGCGAATCTTTTTCGCCGCTGGTAGAAATTGGATTGCCGTCTTTATCGCTAATGCCTTCAGACGCAGCGATTACACAGCGACCATATTTCGCGACCACCGTGCGCACATCTTGTTTGAACTTTTCGATGTCGAACACGCGCTCTGGCAAGTAGATGAGATGCGGGCCGTCATCTTCTGATTGGCGCGCTAACGCGGCGGCGGCGGTCAAAAATCCAGCACTGCGACCCATCACCACGTTGACTTTGATGCCTGCTAATGCGCGGTTATCGCGGTCATCGCCCATAAAGGCCAGTGCCACGAATCGCGCGGCGGAAGCGAAGCCTGGGCAGTGGTCAGTAACTTTCAAATCGTTGTCGATAGTCTTGGGAATATGCACGGTACAGAAATCGTAATTCGCCTCTTTCGCCATCTCCGCGATGATGTGTGCAGTCTCGGCGGAATCGTTACCGCCGATGTAAAAGAAATATCGCACGTCATTTTTCTTGAACACTTCAAATACTTTTTCGCATTCTGCTTTGCCCGGCTTTAAGCGCACTGAGCCGAGCGCAGCGGCTGGAGTCGTTGCGACCAATTCAAGTTGTTCGACGCTTTGCGTAGTGAGGTCGATGAAATCTTCTTTCATAATCCCCGCGATGCCATGATGCGCACCGAGTATGCCGGTAATGTTAGGCTGCTTACGCGCCGCCAACACCGCGCCAACCAACGATTGATTGATGACTGCTGTTGGCCCACCGGATTGACCGATTACCATTTTTCCGACGAGTTTTAATTGAATTGTCATTGCACCCTCTCCCTTGTGTAATTAAGCTCGGACATTCTAAACCTAATACGGTGCTGCGGCATCTAACGGCATCGCTTATAATTGCGCGTTTTTTATTTCAACCAACTTTTTTCAACCAACTTTCGACAATTTTTTAAGGAAACCGCATGAGCCTGTTAAACGTCCGCCCCGGCAAAAATCTGCCCCGTGAATGCAATGTCATCATTGAAATTCCCAAGCACGCTGACCCCGTCAAATACGAAGTCGATAAGGACGCGGGCGTGTTGGTGGTTGATCGCTTCATCGGCTCATTGATGCGCTATCCCGCCAACTACGGCTTCATTCCTGAAACCATCGCGGACGACGGTGATCCGGTTGATGTACTGGTCGTTACGCCCTTCCCTATCGTACATGGCGCGATTATCGCGTGCCGTCCTGTCGGCGTATTGCAAATGTCTGACGAAGGTGGCGACGATGCCAAGATCATCGCCGTGCCAACTGACAAACTCACACCGCTGTATCACAATGTTAAATCCTATGAAGATTTACCAGAAATCACACTGGAACAGATCAAACACTTTTTTGAATTGTACAAAGCGCTTGAGCCGGGAAAATGGGTCAAGATCAGAGGCTGGGAAGGTGTAGAGGCTGCACATGCAGAAATCACCAAGGGTTTAGCGTTATACAAACAATCCACTGCGGGAAAATAACAACTACTCCGTCCGTAGTGAGCTTGTCGAACTATGAGCGGATGGCAATCAACAATCAGTATTATCAACTCGCCAACCCTTCGGCAGGCTCAGGGCGAACGGGTTAAATAAGTGAGGAGTTCACTATGACCGCACATATCATCGACGGAAAAACCATCGCCCAACAAGTACGCGCTGAATGGAAGGTTCGCGCCGACGCGCTGAAAGCACGCGGCATCACACCGGGTATGGCAGTCATCATCGTCGGCAATGATCCCGCTTCCAAAGTGTATGTCGCCAACAAAGTCAAAGCCTGTGCCGAACTGGGACTGTATTCCATACACTGCGAATTGCCAGCGGATGTCACTGAAGCGCAACTGTTGAACGAAGTCGATGCGTTGAATAACGATCCAAAAATACACGGCATCTTGGTGCAATTACCCCTACCAAAACATTTGGACGCGAACAAAGTGATCGAAGCGATCAACCCAGACAAAGACGTGGATGGTTTTCATCAAAAAAACGTTGGCGCGTTAGTGACTGGCGAAACGCCCTTTCCTTCTTGCACCCCTTACGGCGTGATGGTGTTGCTGGAAAAAACTGGTATCGCGATTGAAGGCAAACACGCGGTGATTGTGGGGCGCAGCAACATCGTTGGCAAACCGATGGCACTGATGATGTTGCACAAAAATGCCACGGTCACTATCTGCACCTCCAAGACTGTCGACCTCGCCAAACACACCCGCGATGCCGATATCTTGGTCGCGGCAGTAGGCAAAGCAAACTTCATCTCCGGCGACATGGTCAAGCCTGGCGCGGTGGTTATTGACGTTGGCATCAACCGCAATGCAGAAGGCAAGCTGGTGGGTGATGTGGATTTCAACAGCGTCAAAGAAGTGGCAGGCTATCTCACCCCCGTGCCGGGCGGCGTAGGGCCAATGACGATTACGATGTTGGTGGCGAATACCGTTAGAGCTGCGGAACGGTTGTCGAGACTAAAAAAATAACGGGAATAGCTCCGCTGTATGCCAATCAAGCAACAATTTTTTTTAGTTGTCAGCTTAATTAGTGATGCATGAATTTATGTCGCTACCAGTCCCCTCTGAGCAAACGCACCTCACACATCCAAAGTACCGCGCTGATATTGACGGTCTCCGTGCCATCGCCGTTCTTTCTGTTGTTGGCTTTCACGCTTTTCCAGGTTGGATACAGGGCGGCTTCATCGGCGTAGATATTTTCTTTGTTATTTCCGGCTTTTTAATATCTACAATTATTATTGCAAGTTTGCAACGCGACAGCTTTAGTTTTCTTGAGTTTTATAGCCGCCGTATTAAGCGGATATTTCCCGCTCTGCTGATAGTGCTTGTTGCATGTTATGCAATTGGTTGGTTTGTTCTATTTGCCGATGAATATAAGCAATTGGGCAAGCACGTTGGGGGGGGGCCGGCTTTATCGATAATTTTTTATTGTGGCAAGAAAGCGGCTATTTCGACAATGCTGCTGAGACCAAGCCACTACTACACCTTTGGACGCTTGGAATTGAAGAGCAATTCTATATTGCCTGGCCATTAGTTCTCTGGTTTGCTTGGAAACAACGTCTAAATCTACTCACGATCTCGATTATCGTCGCAGTCATTTCATTCGCACTCAACATTAGGAGTGTACATAGTGATGTCGTTGCAGCCTTCTACTCCCCACAAACACGCTTTTGGGAATTAATGACTGGTTCAGCTCTAGCCTATATCCTTCTGTATAGGAAAAAGTTAATTGATACTTGGCTAAGCAAGATTTTTTATGGCAATGCAAATCCTGCAACGTTGCACAACATTCAATCAGCGGCAGGTGCCACATTAATTGTGGCGGGCCTTTTAATTATAAAAAATGAATATTTGTTTCCCGGTTGGTGGGCAGTTCTGCCAGTATCAGGTGCGGCGTTAATTATTTCAGCCGGTTCCCATGCTTGGTTCAATCGCAAAGTTCTTTCAAACAAGGTATTGGTCTGGTTCGGCTTGATCAGCTTTCCGCTTTATCTTTGGCACTGGCCGATATTGTCTTTTTCGCGATTATTTGAAAATGGAATACCTGAAAAAGAATCGCGCTTTGCCATACATATTGCCATGATCTTAATATCAATTATTTTAGCGTGGCTCACCTATGTGTTTGTTGAAAAGCCAGTTCGGTTTGGAAATCTCAGCAAGGTCAAATTAGTAACGCTTGTTTCTCTAATGCTTACTATTGGTGGAGTTGGTTATTTGACATACGCGCATGACGGTCTTAAATTTAGATTTTTCTCTCCGAGCAAGCTATTAGTACAACCTGCTGATTTCAATATTCCAGGCTGGTTGAAGTATGTTCGGGAAGGTAAATGTCATTTGCAAAATTATGATTCGTTAACACATGATGCCAGTTGCCATGAAACAAAGAGGCCCTTAATTGCTATATGGGGTGACTCCCATGCGGCGGCTCTTTACCCTGGATTAATAAAAATTCAACGTACTGAAAATTTCGGGATTATTCAGCTAACCAGTGCAGCCTGTGGCCCAATATTTAACATGGATAAGCTTGTCAGAAAAAATTGCAATGAAGTGAATAAATTGAACATGAGGGAGCTGATAGTAGATAAACCAGATGTTCTTATATTACACGCCGCATGGAGATTGGACACTTACCCGCTAACGAATGAAGAATTAAAAATAAAATTCACAAAAACAATCCAAGAAATAAAAGTAAATCTGCCTAAAACGAAAATAATAATTATCGGCCCAGTTCCTCGCTGGATAGATAGCCCACAAAAAACAGCTTTATCTTTTCTCAGAAAGCAAGCCTTGTATGGCCAAGTCTCTGAATCAATACCTATAACTCAACCCGCAGATAAACTAAAAGATGTGGAGGCCATTCTTCTCAATATCTCAAGAGAAGAAGATGTTAAATTTGTTTCCGCCTTATCTGAACTATGTAATGAAAAAGGATGCATCTCGAGGGTTGGAAATGAACCCGAGGACTTTATTGCGATAGATTACGGACATTTCTCAAAATCTGGCTCTGAATATTTCATTAGTAAAATTCGGAATCAAATATTCAAATAATAATGACGTTTATAAATCTCATTTCACAACAATTTAGGCAGCTGACGATTAGGTCACGACCAACCTATTTGATGTATTTGTATTCACTAATACTCACTTTAATGATGTATCTGTCCCATATCAAAATGGTTGATCTTGGAACAGATGATGAGGCTACTTATCTAAAAGCAGGGTTAAATTTTTTTTTAGTTGGTCCACCCGCTGCAGAGAACTCGCCGCTTTATGCTTTATGGTACTGGCTTGAATCCGTAATTATTAGCGACCCTATCACTCTGTACCAAGTAAACTGGGGTGTTCTTGCACTTGCGCTAATGATTCTTTTCACCGCATCACTCAGGGCTGCAGGAATGGGCATTATAGGCGTTTACCTTGCTCTGTCATTCGTGTCAGTCACATATTACTTTAGTGTTTGGCCGTTTGTCGCGATGCTTTCTACTGCGCTGATTCTGTTGTCGGCAATTGTATGCTTGCGCGTTTGTTCACCCGTTAAGGCGTATTCTGCAGCAACGACATTCCTTGCACTTGCAGTGTTTGTGCGGCCCGAGTCTATATACTCCTTTGTACTTTTTTTAGGCGCGGCCTCGTTTGTCGCGTACAAAAAACGGGAATGGTATCCACTTTCGATTCCGATAATTGTTTTTGGATTGCTATGGCTATTTTTTGGCACTCCGTTCGGGGGGGGGCGTTCGATGATAGCGTTCAGCCAGCACTATGCGCTGAAGGTTGTTCAAGACCGCAACCTTGATATTGACCCTTGGAATAATAGTCAAATGTTTGTGGAGACAGACTTTGGCAAAGCAAAAACGCCATTGCAGGCGCTTGAATCAAATCCGCGCGCGTTTATTTGGAGTATGACCATGAGTGCCAAAAAAATTCCCCAGACCGCACTGCTCGTTGGACCCTACTATTCTCAAATGAGCAATTCGGCGCGCATTATTTTGAGTGGATTAGTTTCCCTTCTGTTGATTGTAGGAATATTTTTTGGAGTAAAACGGGCTCAAAAAGAAGAAAATGGACAGCGACTTGTTATTTTGTTGCTTTCGCTATTTGTGCCTTACCTGATTTCCGCAGTGCTGATTTATCCAAGGTATCACTATGCCATGGCACCCATCGCAATTATTTGTGTCTTAGCCGGTTATGGCTTGTCCAAGCAAGTAACTATTCAGGTGAAAGCTCTTTTACTATCATTGCTGCCAATATTCTTTATGGCAAAATCTTTAGGGGGAGTAGGCCCTGACCTACCTGTTCTAGAAACTACTAAGATTTTGAAAAATCAATCGGTTCCATCTCATGGAAGTATCTTGGAGGCAAATTATGGGCGGGGAATGTATGCTAATTTGCACTATTCTCGAATAAGTCAAACGGAATGCAATCCATTTTCAAAATGTTTAAATTCAATGCGTCCAACGATTATTGTGTGTGACGATAATTTGCGTGACACCTATTCTAGCGACAAGGATTTTCGATCGCTAATTAAGGATCCGAATGTCCAAGGGTACAATTCTGTACCTGTACCGAACACCAGAGTTAATATCTATATTTCTAAACAGTAACATATAGTTGCAAAACTAAATTTGAAATAGAATCGATTACAGGTTGATGAACTTGGGAATGTCTTATACCTTATTGCATAATAAAAATTGCAAACAATGGCTAATAAAATACCCCCCCCGTTAATTCATTTTGAACTTTGTCTGACAGCTTCGATGGAAAAAGCTGACATTAAATCTCCTTCCATTGAACCCAGATAATCCATTAGCCGAATTGAAGTATTCTGAGCGGGTCGAGGTTTACCCGATTCCCAATGGAATCCATTAGAGAAAATCATTTCTAGGCAGATAGATAGGCGAATATATGGCGCAATCATCGGAGACGGCAGCCCCTTTCGAGATCAAATTCACCTCGCGCGAAGTCAGCGCGTGGGGCGGTATGGCGCTGATGAAGCGCATGCTGGACAGCATGGGTTTTCGCGCGGCGGCATCGCGGTGGGATTTGCCCGAGCCGGGCTCCAATCGCGGCTATCCGCCCGTCCAACTCATCGAGCAGCTACTGGTCTCGATCTGGTGCGGCGCATGCCGCTTCACCCACCTCGACATCACCCGGCTGGACAGCACCTTGACGCGCCTGTTTGGCTGGACTCGCGTCGCCGGACACAAAGCCATCGTGCGCCTGTTCGGGCGCTTCGACATGATGCGTCACGAGCGGGTGCAGGCCAGCGTCTATCGCTGGTTCTTCGACGCGGTCTGCACCTTGCCCAGCCTCACCGTGGACATGGACTCCACCGTCATCACCCGCCACGGCGAACAACAAGGCGCGGCGCGCGGCTACAACCCGAACAAGCGCGGGCGGCCATCGCACCACCCGCTGCTGGCCTTCGTGGCGGAAGCGCGCATGGTCGCCAACTTCTGGCTGCGTCCGGGCGATGCCAACAGCGCCAACAACGTGCTGCAATTCATCGAATCCACCTTGCATCACCTGGGCGACAAAACGGTCGGTCTGCTGCGAGCGGATAGCGGCTTTTACGATCAGGCGGTCTTCAAGCTGCTCGAAGGAAAGAACATCAACTACATCATCAGCGCGCGCCTGACCCAAAGCTTGCAGCAAGCCATCATCCGCGAAGCCCGCTGGTTTGCGCTGGAGACGGGATTGGAGCTGGCGGAGATCACCTATCGGGCCAACAGCTGGGATACGGCAAGGCGCATCGTGGTGGTGCGCCAGTCGATCAAACGCAAAAACGCACCGGGCAAAACGCTCTCTTTGTTTGCCGATGACCCGGACATTCAAGGCTGGCGCTATGGTGCGATGGTCACCAGCCTGAGCCTGCCCGCAGTGGAAATATGGCGCGGCTACCGGGGGCGGGCGGACTGCGAGAACCGCATCAAGGAGTTGAAGAACGACTTCGGGCTGGACAGTTTCAACCTGAACAGCTTCTACGCCACGGAAGCGGCACTGGGTTTTGCCATGCTGGCTTACAACCTGATGAGCACATTCCGCCAAGCGGTGATGCGCGCAAAAATTCAGCCCACGCTGGCCACGCTGCACCAGCAGGTGCTGGCGGTGGGCGCATTCTGGAATCGCGATTCAAAACAAAACCAGTTGCTGCTCGCAGTTTCGCGACGACGAAGGGCTTGGTTTGACGGGCTATGGGCGAATGCCGGCGATCCGCCCGTGCTGCCGTTTCAGCCTAAAATCGGCTAATGGATTATCTGGGTTGAATTCAACAACTAACAGGTATAAATACTGCAAAAGAAGTTTGGCAACCAATATGAAGACGCACTCTAAAGACAATGATTTCGTAAAACTCCGTGATGAAGTTAGACTTTTTGTTGATGAGCGCGACTGGGATCAATTCCATACGCCAAAGAATCTATCCTCCGCACTTTGTGTTGAAGCTGCCGAGTTGCTTGAACACTTCCAATGGCTGCAAACAGGCAATAAGGTTGAACTTAACGATACAAAATTTGAACAGATTCGCCATGAAATGGCGGATGTTTTAGTCTATTTAATTCGCCTTGCCGACAAGCTGGATGTTGACCTCACAGTAGCGGTCGCCGAAAAGATGGTGCTGAATCGAGCCAAATATCCTGCGGATAAAGTTCGTGGTGATTCACGCAAGTATTCTGAGTATAAAAAAGATTATGGAAGTGCTGATTAAGTCCAAAACTATGATTTTCCATTCGTCCTGAGTGCCGCTCCCAGCGCGGTGTGTCGAAGGGGCGAACGGAAAACACTCACCATGAACGGACTTAATCAGCACTTCCTTAGAAAGTTTACGGTAACGTTCTGGCCAGACGAAACCCGAAGTTGTGGTAACGGTAAGTAGGTAAGTTCCTGCCGCGATAAGCCGTGCGTTGTGGCTTGAAATACCAAGAACCTCCGCGAAGCACACGATTTGCACTGTCATCTCGCCATGCGCTGCCATCAATAGGTGCGCCAGTGTAGTCATCGTGATAGCTATCCTCTGTCCACTCCCATACGTTGCCTATCATGTCGTACAAGCCAAAGGCATTCGCCGGAAAGCTGCCTGCGGGCGAAGTGTTAACCCATTGATCACGTCCTAGGGCGAAGCCTTTGCAACATTCGTCCGCACCGTAATTGGCGTACTCATGGCTGGCCTGTTCCCCCCACGGAAAAGCAGTGGTGCTACCCGCCCGCGCGGCGTACTCCCATTCCGCTTCACTTGGCAGTCGATATTGTTTACCCGTCTTGGCATTGAGCTTCTGAATAAATTTTTGGGCATCATTCCAGCTGACATTTTCCACCGGGCAGTTGTCGCCGCAGTTGCCAAATCCGCTGGGGTTATTGCCCATCACCGCTTTCCACTGGCCTTGGGTCACTTCGGTTTTCCCCATCGCAAATGCACGACTGACAGTCACTTTATGGACGGGCGTTTCGCTGGCATTCCCAACGTTTGAACCCATCTCGAAACTTCCCTCGGGGATAGTCACCATTTCGGGGCAATTTGCACAGTCAATAAAAATTTTTGTGTCAGTCGCGTATGCATCCGTGGTTGACAACAAAGCTGCAACAAACAATAGAGCGTAGTGAATTATTTTCATAGAATCTCTCAAATCAAAACTCAAATTGACAACCTATGGCAGCACCCTAACAACACGAAAACCGTTGTTGTTGAAATGATATTTAGGCTTATCTCCAAATCGTATGCTTGAACGAATCAGGAGCGGGGTATAGTTCCAAGAGCCACCGCGCAGCACACGCTGCTCGCCATCCCCCTGCCAAGCACTACCATCCACAGGTGCACCATTGTAGTTGTCGTGATAGCTGTCCTCTACCCATTCACATACGTTACCCGTCATATCATACAAGCCAAAAGCATTGGCTTGTTTGCTCGCTACCGGATGAGTTGGGTTGCGAAAGGTACCGCCATACCAAGCAACCTCATTCATATTATCTCCACCACAATATTGATGTTTACCACCCGCACGGCAGGCGTATTCCCATTCAGCTTCGCTCGGTAAGCGATAGTGTTTGCCGGTCTTTTGGCTCAACTTAACGATGAAATCCTGCGCCTCATCCCAGCTCACCATTTCCACCGGGCAGTTATCGCCACAGGCAACGAAGTAACTGGGGTTGTTTCCCATGACGGCTTTCCATTGCCCTTGAGTCACTTCCGCTTTCCCCATCGCAAACGCTTGAGCGATAGTAACGGTATGAACGGGTTTTTCATTCTTAAAGATGCCGTTCAGCCCCATCTCAAAACTACCCGCAGGGATAACGACCATTTCAGGGCAATCGGAACAATCGCGTATCGTTTCATGCTGCGGCTCGGCAACAGCAAGGTTGACCAGCAACAAACCCCATACCAGTATTTGAAAACTGCTGAATAATTTCATGCTAATCCCCTTTAGTACGATTACTCAATCGGTACATCGCTATCATCGGCATTAGGGTACCCCTGAAAATTGATTTTCGTCGCTCCCGCGAAAGCGGGAGCCCAGTTAAATCAACAGGCTGGATTCCCGCTTTCGCGGGGAATGACGAATTATTAGAGGTTCCCATTAGATCATATTGATAACGAAACTACCCTTACAGAAATTTCATTGCGGTACGCCAGGAACGGCAGAAGCAGACGATGACACGACCTGTTTACCAGTTAACTTAACGGTTGGCTTTTCCAAAACCTGAAAAAATGTTTCGCCTTGCTTAATCATGCCAAGCTCGCTGCGTGCGCGTTCTTCAATCGCTTCTGTGCCTTGCTTGAGGTCGCGCACTTCGGCATCCAATAAGGTGTTGCGGGCTTTGGTTTGCTGGTTGTCGGCTTGTTGTTTTTCGAGCTGCCGATTGAGATCCCACACGGTCAACCAGCTACCTTTGCCCAGCCACAGCGGATACTGCAAGAGCAATAAGAGAATCAGCAGAATGATTGTTATGCCTCGCATGATCTAGACACTACATCAGCAAATTATGCCGATGTAGTAAGAGATAGATTAACCCAATTGATAATACGCTTCACGACCGGGGTAGGAAGCGGTTTCGCCTAAATCTTCTTCGATACGCAATAACTGGTTGTATTTCGCCATACGATCCGAACGGGACATCGAACCCGTTTTGATTTGTAATGCATTGGTAGCCACAGCAATGTCGGCAATCGTGGAATCTTCAGTCTCACCAGAACGGTGCGAAATCACGGCGGTGTAGCCTGCACGCTTCGCCATTTCAATGGCGGCAAAGGTTTCGGTCAGTGTGCCAATTTGGTTAATTTTAATCAAAATGGAATTCGCCAAACCTTGACGTATGCCTTCGCGGAAAATTTTTGTGTTGGTGACAAATACGTCATCGCCAACGATTTGAATTGTTTTGCCGAGACGATCTGTCAGCAATTTCCAGCCGCCCCAATCGTGTTCGCTCATGCCGTCTTCAATCGTCACGACTGGATATTTGTTTACCCAGTTAGCGAGGTAATCTACAAATTGCGCCGAAGTAAGTTTCAGACCTTCTGCATCGAGATGATACAAACCATCTTTGTAAAACTCGGAAGCCGCACAATCAATGCCAATCGCCACGTCTTTACCCGGCACATAACCGGCAGCTTCGATGCCTTCAACAATGAGTTGCAAGGCAGCTTCATTGGTAGGTAAGTTAGGGGCGAAGCCGCCTTCGTCGCCCACTGTCGTTGGCATGCCTTTTTTGTCGATCAAACTTTTCAGTGCATGGAACACTTCCGCACCGTAGCGAACGGCTTCGCGGAACGTTGGCGCACCAACAGGAATAATCATGAATTCTTGCATGTCGATGTTGTTGTTGGCATGCGCACCACCGTTGATGATATTCATCATCGGCACGGGCATTTGCATTTTTCCTGAACCACCGAGATAGCGGTACAGCGGCAAGCCGCTTTCTTCCGCTGCGGCACGCGCCACTGCCATGGACACCGCGAGTATGGCATTTGCGCCAAGGCGGGATTTATTTTCTGTGCCATCCAGATCAATCATGGTTTGGTCGATGAAAGCTTGTTCTGCGGCATCCAGTCCAATAATCGCTTCTGCGATTTCCGTATTCACATGCTCCACCGCTTGCAATACACCTTTGCCGAGGTAGCGTTGCTTGTCGCCATCGCGCAATTCAATCGCTTCTTTTTCGCCAGTGGATGCACCGGACGGCACAGCGGCGCGCCCCATCACACCGGACTCCAACAGCACGTCCGCTTCTACGGTTGGGTTACCGCGGGAATCCAAAATTTCGCGGGCGATTACATCAACAATTGCACTCATTACTTTTTCCTTATTAACTTTATCTTAAACTCAAACCAACATCATGGCGGATGTGATCCGCCCTACACCCTAACTAATAACTACACGCTTTTCAAATCAACTTTTTCCTCAATCAAACCTTGCTGCTTTACCATCGCGTCGATGGCTTTCAATGTTTGCAACAAAGTCTTGAGATGCCCTAGTGGGAAGGCGTTCGGCCCATCTGATAACGCCTGACTAGGATTGGGATGCGTTTCCATAAACACCCCTGCCACACCCGCTGCTACGGCTGCTCGTGCCAATACGGGAACGAACTCACGCTGACCGCCCGACACATTGCCCTGCCCGCCCGGCAACTGCACCGAGTGCGTGGCATCGAACACCACAGGACAGCCGGTGTTGCGCATCACGGCTAACGAGCGCATATCCGACACCAGATTGTTATAGCCGAAAGATGCGCCACGTTCGCACACCATTATATTGTCCGCACCGCTGGCTTCACGTGCTTTATCGACTACATTTTTCATATCCCACGGCGATAGAAATTGCCCCTTCTTAATATTCACAGGGCGACCACATTTCGCCACAGCATGAATGAAGTCGGTCTGACGACAAAGAAAAGCGGGGGTTTGCAACACATCCACCACAGCAGCAACTTGCTCGATTTCTTCGATGCTATGCACATCAGTCAAAAGGTTCACGCCAAGTTGCGATTTTACCTCAGAGAGAATTTTCAACCCTGCGTCGATACCAAATCCGCGAAATGATTTTCCAGAACTCCGATTAGCTTTGTCATAGGACGATTTGTAGATAAACGGAATAGCCAACTCGCGGCAAATTTCTTGTAGTTTGCCAGCTGTGTCAATCGCCATTTGTTGCGATTCGATCACGCAAGGACCCGCAATTAAAAATAATGGGCGATCTAAACCAACTTCAAAATCACATAATTTCATGCTGCAACCTTTTGTTTTGTAATTGCGACTTGACGCTGCAAAGCCGCTTGCACAAAGGCTGTGAATAATGGATGCCCGGTACGTGGTGACGACGTAAATTCAGGGTGAAACTGCACACCGACGAACCACGGATGCTCTGCTTGCGGCAGCTCCATCATCTCAGGCAAATTTTCAGTGGTGGTGCGCGCCGAAATAATCAACCCTGATTTTTCCAATGTCGGCACGTAAAAATTATTCACTTCGTAGCGATGACGATGCCGTTCGTTAACTTCATCACCATAGATTTTTTGCGCCAGCGTCCCCGCTTTAATTGGACAACGTTGCGAACCTAAACGCATTGTTCCGCCCAAATCAGAATCTGCACTGCGCGTTTCAACTTTACCTTCGTGATCCAACCATTCAGTAATCAACGCGACCACAGGGTGTTCGGTTTGCAAATTAAATTCGGTACTGTTCGCATCGTTCATGCCCGCAACATGGCGAGCATATTCGATCACCGCAAGCTGCATCCCCAAACAAATACCTAAGTACGGAATTTTGTTTTCGCGTGCATAACGAATCGCGGCAATCTTGCCTTCAGTGCCGCGCACACCAAACCCGCCAGGAACTAATATTGCATCGAAGTGAGATAGTCCCTGAACGCCACTCGTTTCAAGCGCTTCTGAATCTATATATTCGATATTGACCTTGGTCTCAGTATGAATGCCTGCATGACGCAATGACTCAATCAACGACTTGTATGACTCGGTCAAATCAACATACTTGCCGACCATACCGATAGTAATTTGATGCTTGGGATTTTGCAGCGCCGAAACCAATTTTGCCCACACTGACAAATCCGCTGGTGGTAGGTCTAATTTTAATTCTTCACACACAATGCGATCCAGCCCTTGTGCGTTAAGCATTTGCGGAATCATGTAAATGCTGTCGGCATCCCACATTGAAATCACAGCATCTTCACGTACGTTTGCGAACAGCGATATTTTTGCACGCTCATCATCCGGTATCGGTCTATCAGCGCGACACAACAATGCTGTTGGAAAAATACCAATTTCGCGCAACTTTTGCACGCTGTGTTGGGTGGGTTTGGTTTTCAATTCACCCGCTGTGGCGATGTAAGGCACTAACGTCAGATGCACATAAGCCACCTGATTACGCCCCATGCGCAAGCCCATTTGACGGGCAGCTTCGAGGAACGGCAACGACTCGATGTCACCTACTGTTCCACCGATTTCGACAATTGCAACATCCGCTTTATCTCCATGATACGCGGCCGCACCACGCTCAACAAAAGCTTGAATCTCATTGGTGATATGCGGAATGACCTGCACCGTCTTGCCGAGATATTCGCCGCGACGTTCTTTACGAATGACACTTTCGTAAATTTGCCCGGTAGTGAAATTATTCGCCTTGCGCATCTTGGCGGAAATAAAACGTTCGTAATGACCCAAATCCAAATCAGTTTCCGCGCCGTCTTCAGTGACGAACACTTCGCCGTGTTGAAACGGACTCATCGTGCCGGGATCAACGTTGATATAGGGATCGAGCTTGAGCATGGTCACACGCAAACCGCGCGATTCCAAGATGGCGGCAAGCGAAGCAGCAGCAATACCCTTCCCTAAAGAAGACACCACCCCGCCAGTAATAAAAATGTACTTAGTCATAAGGGCGCGATGATACCGTAAAGTAAGCTGTTCTTAAAGAAAAACTCCCGCAAATAGCGGGAGTTTTGGTGAAAATAACGGCACGTTTAATGCCTCATTCTTTTAGTGCAATAACAGGGACTGCTGCACCGAAACCGCGCAAACCGACATTAAGGTGCCGGGCAGTAGGCCCAGCAACAGAACACTCAAGCCATTTATGCTAATGAGTAGGGTGGTATCTCTACCCAATGAAATCGGCACGTGACTTTCTGGTGCATCGAAGTACATCAATTTGATAATGCGTAAATAATAGAACGCGCCTATCAATGAGAACAGCACAGCCACAACTGCCAACCACAGATGCCCGGTTTGAATCACTGCGTTTAGCACCGAGAACTTGGCATAGAAGCCCACGGTAGGCGGCACGCCAGCCATCGAAAACATCAGCAATAACATCATAAATGCCAACCACGGGCTGCGTTGATTGAGCCCTTTGAAGTCATCTAGCGTATCGGCTTCAAAACCCAAGCGCGACAACATCATAATCATGCCGAACGCGCCTAATGTCATCAGTACATAAACAATTGCATAGAACATCGACGCACCATAACCTTCTACACCGCCACTCAAAATGCCGAGTAACAAGAAGCCCATGTGCGAAATAGTCGAATAAGCAAACATACGCTTAAGATTGGTCTGAGCGATCGCAGTAATATTACCGATACCCATTGAGGCAATAGCCAGAATGATTAACATGCCCGACCAATCTTTCATCATGGGCTGTAAACCTTCCGCCAAAATACGCACGACAAACGCAAATGCCGCCAACTTGGGTGCCGAGCCGATAAGCATGGTAATCGCAGTAGGTGCGCCGTGATACACATCGGGAACCCACATGTGAAAAGGCACTACGCCTAGTTTAAATGCCAATCCTGACACGACAAACACCAAGCCGAAAACGAGTAACGTGTGATTTGCCGTACCCGATTTTATTGCGGTTGCAACCGCACCTAATTCAAGAGAGCCAGTCGCACCATAGAGCATCGACATGCCGTATAACAACAAACCAGATGCCAACGCACCCAATATAAAATACTTCATCGCCGCCTCGGTAGCAACAGCGGAATCACGTTGCAAGGCAACCATCGCATACAAACTTAAAGCAAGTAACTCCAACCCCAAATACAGCGTCAAGAAATGATTGGCGGAAATCATAACCATCATACCGAGCGTGGCAAACAAGGTGAGCGCCATGTATTCGCCAGTGAACATATTGCGCACGGTTAGATATTGGCGCGAATACATCAACACCATCGATACTGCCAAGTAAGTGAGTAGCTTCAATACATCGGACATCAAATCATCAACGTACATGTGATTGAAGGCATACACCACACCCACTTCGTGAGTACCAACAGTAATCAGTGAGCAACCTAATAGGGTCATCTGCACCAACATATAAGTAATGAGGCGGTCGTTTTGTTTAATCACCAAATCGGCAATTAAAATTAAACAGGTCATAACCAGCAGAAAAATTTCTGCACTTGCTGGCATCAGATTTATTGTAAAAAACATATTCACCTCAGGATTGCTGCTTACAACGGTATTTTGGAATTGCCGACATGTGCCAGCAAGTCTCGCACTGACACGTGCATGATTTCAGCTAATGGCAATGGGTAAAGTCCCATGCCCAATACGAGCAGTGCTAACACGGCGAAAATTATTTTTTCACGCGTGGTGAGATCGGTTAGTTCTGACACATGATGATTCGCCACTGCACCAAAAATCACGCGCTTGTACATCCACAATGTGTAAGCAGCACCGAATATCAGCGTGGATGCCGCAGCGAAGGCATACCAAAAATTCGCTTGCATCGCGCCCATAATCACCATGAACTCGCCCACGAACGCGCTGGTGCCTGGCAGCCCACTATTCGCCATGGCAAACAACATAAAGAACGCCGCAAATACAGGCATCTTGTTCGCCACACCACCATAGTCAGCGATGTTGCGTGAGTGCATACGGTCATACAACACACCGATGCACAGGAACAAAGCCCCTGCCACAAAGCCGTGTGAAACCATTTGCAACAACGCGCCTTCCATACCGTAAGTATTGAAGATAAAGAAACCTAGCGTCACGAAACCCATATGTGAAATTGAAGAGTAGGCCACCAACTTTTTCATATCGGTCTGCATCAAAGCCACCAAACCGATATACACCACCGCGATCAAGGACAGCGCAATCATCCCACCAGACAAATAATGACTGGCATCCGGCGCAATCGGCATAGAGAAACGCAAGAAACCATATGCACCCACCTTCAACATAATCGCCGCCAAAATCACCGAACCGCCCGTAGGTGCTTCTACGTGTGCATCTGGCAACCACGTATGGACAGGGAACATCGGTACTTTCACCGCGAAGGCAAAGAAGAATGCGATGAAGATTAAAATCTGCGCAGACATCGACAACGCGACGCGATGGAAATCCAGTATTGCAAAACTTCCACCCGTTTGGTTATACAAATAGATCAACGCCACCAACATCAGTAGCGAACCCAATAAGGTGTAGAGGAAAAACTTGACTGCGGCATAGACGCGATTCGCTCCGCCCCACACGCCAATAATCAAGAACATCGGAATCAGCATGGCCTCCCAAAAAACATAAAATAGAATGGAATCCAACGCGGCAAATACGCCTATCATAATGCCCGACATGATGAGGAACGAGGCCATGTATTGCGAGACGCGTTTTTCAATCACTTGCCATCCCGCCAGCACCACGATGGGGGTAAAGAACGCCGTGAGCAGAATGAACGGCATCGAGATGCCATCTACACCCAACGAATAGTGAATATTGAAACGCATGATCCAATTGTGCAATTCAACGAATTGCATTTCCGACGTATCGCGTGCGAAGTCAGTGTAGAGCGGAATCGTCACCAAGAAACTCAACACTGAACCGACCAAAGAAAGGACGCGAGCTAACGACGCGTTTCTGTCGTCGCCCGTTGCCAATACCAGCACACCGAACAAAATCGGCATCCAGATTGCGACGCTAATTACAGGTAATCCAAAAATCATGCTGTCATTCCTTCATATTCAACCCCTCCCAGCTTCCCCTTACTAGGGAAGGAGGCTGTCTTCCCCTGAAAAGGGGGATTGAGGGGGTTAAGTTTTTAACCTAAAACCAAGTTCGCACGGTCATCAAGATGAACACGCCGATAATCATGGAAAAAGCATAGTGATAGATGTAACCCGATTGCAGCTTGCGCACCACACCTGAGAACAATCCCACCACTTTCGCCGAGCCATTGACCATCAAACCGTCGATCAACTTAATGTCGCCAAATTTCCACAAAAAGCTGCTTGCCCCACGTGCGCCACCTGCGAAGAACCAATCATTAAAACGATCAAAGTAATATTTGTTATCCAACAAAGTATAGATGCCTTGGAAACGTTTATGTATCGCAGCGGGGATATCAGGCCGCTTCAAATAAAAGAACCATGCGGTCAACACACCAGATATCGCCAACCACAGCGGTGCCTCTGCGAATGCATGTACCACTTTCATCAAAGGACCTTGGAATTCCGAAGCTAACTCAGCAAGACCATCATGTGTCTCCGCAATGTAAATAGCGTCCTTAAAGTAGTTACCAAACACCATCGGCTCAATCGCAAAATAGCCGATGAATACTGAAGGTATCGCCAATAAAATTAGCGGGAGTGTAACCACCCACGGCGTTTCATGCGGCTTTTGCCCAGGCGCTAAACCGTGATGTTCCTCAGCATGATCGTCGTGCGCATGGTCATCATGTCCGTGTGTATCATGTGCATGGTCATCTTTAGCATGAGCATCCTGTGCATGATGTGGTTTGCCAAAACGCTCTTCGCCATGAAATACCAAGAAGTACATGCGGAATGAATAGAACGCGGTGATGAACACGCCAGCAGTCACGGCAAAATAGGCGAAGCCTGAACCAGGCAACTTCGACAACTCCACAATCTCGATGATGCTATCTTTGGAGTAAAAGCCAGAGAAGAATGGCGTGCCTATCAACGCTAGCGAACCGATCAGCGAAGTAATCCAAGTAATCGGCATGTACTTGCGCAAGCCACCCATGTTGCGAATGTCTTGATCGTGATGCATCGCCATAATCACGCTTCCTGCAGCAAGGAACAGCAATGCCTTGAAGAAGGCGTGAGTCATCAAATGAAAGATGGCGATTGAGTAACCTGATGCGCCCAATGCCACGGTCATATATCCCAATTGCGATAAAGTTGAATAGGCAACCACGCGTTTAATGTCGTTCTGAATGATGCCCAAAAAGCCCATAAACAGAGCGGTGATTGCACCAATTATCATCACGAATGACAACGCCGTATCGGACAACTCAAACATCGGTGACATACGCGCCACCATGAAAATACCTGCTGTCACCATTGTCGCCGCGTGAATCAAAGCTGAAATCGGTGTTGGACCTTCCATCGAATCAGGCAACCAAACGTGTAGCGGAAATTGTGCCGACTTGCCCATCGCGCCAATAAACAGCAGAATGCAAATTGCCGTGAGCATATTCACTGACATGCCGGGAATCGGTGCGAGGTCTTCAGCATGTGCCGCTGCGTTGGCAAACACATCTGCGTAATTCAACGTGCCAAATACCATCAACACCAGCGCGATGCCCAACAGAAAGCCAAAGTCGCCAACACGATTGACTAAAAACGCTTTCAGGTTAGCGTAGATGGCCGTTGGACGTGTGTACCAAAAACCAATCAGCAGATAGGAAACCAAGCCCACGGCTTCCCAACCAAAAAACAGCTGCATGAAGTTATTCGCCATCACCAACATCAGCATGGAGAAAGTGAATAGCGAAATGTAACTGAAGAAACGTTGATAACCCGCGTCTTCCGCCATATAGCCGATAGTGTAGATATGTACCATCAATGACACGGAAGTGACTACCAGCATCATGGTTACCGTGAGCCGATCAATCAAGAAACCAACGTGAAAGCTCGCGCCACCCGAAGTGAGCCACGTATAGACTGGGCCGTTAAATTGATGCCCCGCAAGTACATCCTGAAAAATTGCAACGGCTGAAAAAAACGAAACGGCAACCATGCTAATGGTGATGCGATGTGACCAAGTGCGCCCCAACCATTTGCCAAACAACCCCGCCGCAATCGCACCCAACAATGGAGCAAAAGGGACTAATAGATAAAGTGTTTGAATATCCATACGATTAACCTTTCAAACTGTCGAGGTCTTCGACATTGATGGTATTCAAATTACGGAACAGTACGACTAAAATCGCCAAGCCTATTGCCGCTTCAGCCGCCGCAACGGTGAGGATAAAGAACACGAATACTTGTCCCGCTGTGTCATTCAGATAATGAGAAAACGCCACAAAGTTGGTGTTTACCGCCAACAACATCATTTCAATCGACATCAGCAGCACAATTAAATTTTTGCGGTTTAAAAAAATACCGAGCACGCTGATGGCAAATAACACCGCGCTTAGAACCAGATAATGTGACAGAGTTAACACGCTCGCTCCTTAAATTTATTTAGCTTCCAGGCTCTGACGGCATAGACACAACACGTACACGATCTTTGCTTTGTACCGCGATTTGTTCCGACACCACTTGTGATTTTGCATCCTTACGACGACGCAAGGTTAAGGCAATCGCCGCCACCATCGCGACCAACAACAACACCGCCGCAATCTCAAACGGATAAACATAGTCGGTATAAATCAAACGCCCCAGCTCTTTAGTGTTGCTGTAATCCGCCGTGTGCTTCACCACTGTCCTGACACGATCAACTTCAGCAACTTCGTATGAGCCAAGCACCCAAATCATTTCCAACACCATCAGTCCAGCCAGGGTTGCACCAAGCGGCAGCCAGCTCCAAAAGCCTTCGCGCAGACGCGCCAAGTTGATGTCCAACATCATCACCACGAACAGGAACAGCACCATTACCGCACCTACGTACACCAGCACCAAAGTGATGGCCAAAAATTCCGCCTCCAGCAGCAACCAGACACCCGAAGAACTGATGAACGCCAGCACTAAAAACAATACTGCGTGTACCGGATTGCGTGCGGTAATCACGCGCAATCCCGCAAACACCGTCAACGCGGCGAATACATAAAATACGACCGTTTCAAAATTCATCTACTCATCCTTAAAACATTGCTGCTTGTTTGGTAGGAGCGACTTTAGCCGCGAAATCCAAAATATCGCGGCTAAAGCCGCTCCTACATTTGCCACTCATCTGTACTTAGCATCCTCTGCTCTATCCTTGGCTATCTGCGCTTCGTGCTTTTGCCCCATCGCCAACAGCATTGGCTTGGTGTAATACAAATCACCGCGATTTTCACCGTGATATTCAAATACCCTAGTTTCCACAATCGCATCCACGGGGCAAGCTTCTTCACACAACCCGCAAAAAATACACTTGACCAAATCTATATCGTATTGCGTGGTGCGGCGTGTACCGTCTTCGCGTTCAGCCACTTCGATTTTAATCGCCAACGCCGGACACACCGCTTCACATAGCTTGCAACCTATGCAACGCTCTTCGCCATTGGCGTAGGTGCGCAGCGCGTGCAAACCACGGAAACGAAAACTCTGCGGGGTTTTTTCCTCAGGGAACTGCACGGTGATTTTGCGCGCAAAGAAATACCGCCCTGTTAACGCCATGCCTTTCACCAACTCATAGAGCAGAAAGGTCTTAAAGAAATTTGTAATGATTTGCATAATTTTCTCCTCAGACTGTTACCAAACCCAGAGCGAGGTTTGCATCCACACTGCCACAACGACCACCCAAATAATGGTGAGCGGAATAAATACTTTCCAGCCTAAACGCATCAACTGATCGTAACGATAGCGCGGGAAGGTCGCGCGAAACCAAAGAAACAGGAGCAAGATGAATGAGACTTTACCGAGCAACCAAATAAAGCTGTCCGGTAAAAATGGCAACGGTGACAACCAACCACCCAAGAACATGATCGAGGTGAGGAAGGCAATCAAAATCATGTTGGCATATTCTGCCAAGAAGAACAGCGCGAAAGCCATGCCGGAATATTCAACATGAAAACCCGCGACAATCTCAGATTCACCCTCCGCCATATCGAACGGCGCACGATTGGTTTCTGCCACACCAGAAATCACGTAAACAAGGAACATCGGGAACAACGGGATCACGTACCAGTTCAGCAACCCCAAGTGGCCTTGCTGACCGTGCACGATGTCGCTTAGATTCATGCTTTGCGAAACCATCAGCACGGTTACCAAAGCAAACCCCATCGCAATTTCATACGACACAATTTGCGCGGCTGAACGCACTGCACCGAGGAAAGCGTACTTAGAGTTGGAAGCCCAACCTGCGATGATAATGCCGTACACACCCAGCGAAGTCATCGCCAACAAATACAACAACCCTGCATTCACATTGGCGAGCACCACGCCCTCAGCAAACGGCATTACTGCCCAAGCCGCCAGTGCGGGTGCCAATGCCATGATAGGCGCAAACACAAACAAGAATTTACTAGACCCAGTGGGAATAATAATTTCTTTCATGAATAATTTAAGTCCATCCGCTATCGGCTGTAACAAACCAAAATAACCCACGCGATTCGGACCGATACGGATCTGCATGTAGCCAATGACTTTACGTTCCGCCAAGGTTAGATACGCAACAGCCCCCATAATCGGCAGCACGATGCACATAATTTTAACTATCGTCCACAGCGGCAACCACAGCACCCCAAACATATCTTGCCCAGCCAGTTCCAGTGCTTGCAACATTACGCACGCTCCACGGTAATTTCACCAAACATCGCACCCAACGCCGCAGTGGCGGCATGTCCCGCTGCAACACGCACTGCATTGCCGGGCAGCGTATCGTCTGCACGCGCTACAAGATGCACAGTGCCATGGCCTTGGCTGACTTTCACGGTATCGCCAGACTGCGCACCAATTTTTTGCAACACGCTGCTATGCAACACTACACATGGCATTGCAGCATCATGTGTGGTTTGTAAAGCAGCAGCGCGACGCACCACAGCATCCGTACTGTAAATCGGCACATCACTCACACGTTGCAAACCCTCATGAGTTGAAACCAAGTTCAACTCAATGATGGCAACATGATTGTTCAGTTTTTCCGCCACATTTATTCCGGACAACACCTGGTCTCGCACCGCTTCGCTACTGTCGTAATCAAAGCCAGCAACATTCATCAAGTTGCCTAACACGCGCAACACTTTCCAAGCCGGACGCGCCTCACCGAGCGGCTTGACCGCGCCTTTGAAACTTTGCACACGCCCTTCGGTACTGACGAACGTACCTGAAGTTTCAGTGAATGGCGCAATCGGCAACAACACGTCGGCATAGTCGGTTGCTTGATGCTTGAACGCGGAAAGCGCAACCACCATGTCGGCGGCTTGCATCGCGGCCATGGCTTGTTGCGAATTGTGCATATCAAGCTCAGGTTCGACGTTCAGCAGCAGATATGCCTTGCGCGGTGAGGCTAACATTTGCGCCGCATTCATACCATTGCCGCTTGGCACAGCACCCGCCAGATAACCCCCTACACTATTCGCAGCCTCGCCCAAATAGCCAAATTTAGCACCACACAGATTGGCGATTTGTTCAGCCAACAAAGCAATCTGATTCGCTTGAGGATGTTGTTGCGCGAAGTTGCCTAGCAACACTGCACCACGCTCGCCACTCGCCAAGCTATGTGCAATGGCTTTGGCTTTATCCGACACAACTACACCCGCAACGACATGTTGAATTTCAGCAGGAAGTGAAACGTGCTTTTCATCTGCCAAAGCTTGCAACACTTGCGCCAACACATTGCCCATTTCGCTCGGCGCGACAATTGATTTATTCGCGACATTCATCAGCAGCTCGTCATCCGCTGCGTGAACGATATTGGCTTGCGCACCCTTTTTCACTGCTTGACGCACACGTTGCGCCAACAGTGGTTGGTCTTTGCGCAAAAAGCTCCCTACAATCAAGAAGCGGTCACAGCTATTGATGTCGGCAACTGCCATACCCAACCAAGGCAAGAATGGAAGAGTGCCATTCACGACTGTCCCCTCTCCCGTCGGGGGAGGGTTAGGGTGGGGGAGTTTACCATCGCCACTAAAGTCGGACTGGCGCAAACGGAAATCAACGTTGTGGCTGCCAATGCCGCGCAGTAACTTTTGCAACAGTGCCAGCTCTTCCAAAGTGCTGTGAGGTGTGGCCAATGCCGCGATGTGTTCCGCGCCATGACTGGCGATTTGACGCAAGCCATTTGCCACATACTCCAGCGCGACTTGCCATTCCACTTCCATCCACTTGCCGTCCTGCTTGAGCATCGGCTTAGTCAAACGATCTGGCGAATTGAGCCCTTCATAGCTGAAACGATCTTTATCGGAAATCCAGCATTCATTCACTGCCTCATTCTCTACAGGCAACACGCGCACCACTTTATTGTTGAGTACCTGTACTGACAAATTTGAACCCAGTCCATCATGCGGACTCACTGACTTGCGTCGAGACAATTCCCAATTGCGTGCGCTATAACGATACGGCTTGCTGGTAAGCGCGCCCACTGGGCATAGGTCTATCATGTTGCCGGACAACTCTGAATCCACGGTGCTATTCACAAAGCTCATGATTTCAGAATTCTCGCCACGGAACGCCATACCTAATTCCATCACACCCGCGATTTCCTGACCAAAACGAACACAGCGTGTGCAGTGTATGCAGCGGTTCATTTCTTCTGTTGATACCAACGGCCCAATGTCTTTATGCATCACACTGCGCTTGGGTTCTTGATAACGCGATGCACCACCGCCGTAACCTACCGCCAGATCTTGCAACTGACACTCACCACCTTGATCGCAAATCGGGCAATCCAGCGGATGATTGATCAACAAAAACTCCATCACTCCTTGCTGCGCTTTCACTGCCATCTCGGAATGCGTTTTTACTTTCATGCCCTCAGCTGCGGGCGTTGCGCAAGCCGGCATCGGCTTGGGCGCTTTTTCAACTTCGACCAAACACATGCGGCAATTCGCCGCGATAGATAATTTTTTGTGGTAACAGAAATGCGGAACATAGACACCTGCGATATGCGCCGCATCCATCACGGTTGTGCCGCGTGGAGTCTGTACTAGCTTGCCATCAATCTCTACATTTAACATGCACTCACCTAATCCGTCAGCTTTAAACCAAGCAACGCTTGTGTTCGATGTGATATTCAAATTCAGCACGGAAGTGTTTTAGCATGCCTTGCACAGGCCACACTGCCGCTTCGCCCAAAGCGCATATTGTGCGCCCCGCAATGTTATCGCCTAGGCTTAACAACAAATCCAAATCCTCTTTGCGTCCTTCGCCATGCTCGATGCGATGCACAATGCGATACAACCAACCTGTGCCTTCTCGGCAAGGCGTGCATTGACCACACGACTCTTCATAGTAGAAGTAAGACAGCCGTTCCAAGGCACGCACCATGCAGGTTGTATCATCCATGATGATGACCGCACCCGTGCCCAACATCGAACCCGCTTTGCTGATGGAATCGTAGTCCATATCCAAATCCATCATCACTTCACCAGGCAACACTGGCATAGACGAACCACCAGGGATACAAGCTTTCAGCTTACGTCCACCGCGCATCCCGCCCGCCATTTCGAGCAGCTTCTTGAATGGCGTACCCATCGGCACTTCAAAGTTACCGGGATTATTGACGTGACCGGACACCGAAAATAATTTTGTGCCGCCGTTGTTGGGCTTGCCCAATTCCAGAAATTTCTGACCACCGTTATTGATGATGTAGGGAATGCTGGCGAAGGTTTCGGTGTTGTTGATGGTGGTTGGCTTGCCATACAAACCAAAGCTCGCGGGGAATGGCGGCTTGAAGCGCGGCTGACCTTTTTTGCCTTCAATAGATTCCAGCAACGCGGTTTCTTCACCACAAATGTAAGCACCATAGCCCAGGTGATTGTGCAAATCAAAATCAAATCCCATGCCCATGATGTTGTTGCCCAGATACCCGGCTGCACGTGCTAACTCGCAAGCTTGTTCCATACATTCGTAAGCTTCAAAAATCTCACCGTGTACATAGTTATAACCCACCTTAACATTCATCGTGTAAGCGGCAATCGCCATCCCTTCGATGAGCAAGTGCGGGTTGTAACGCATGATGTCCCAGTCTTTGCACGTCCCCGGCTCACCTTCATCCGAGTTGCACACGATGTATTTATCACCCTCAAAATTGCGCGGCATGAAACTCCACTTCAATCCCGTCGGAAAGCCCGCACCACCTCGCCCACGCAATGCCGAAGCTTTCACTTCGGCGATGATTTCTTCTGGTGTTGTTTTGTTGGCCAGTATTTTGCGTAACGCTTGATAACCACCCACCTTGAGGTAATTTTCTAACGTCCAAGGCTGATCGAAATCTCGCGTCGTAAAAATAACTGGGCCGTTCATGCCAGTGTTATTCATGATTGGTCCAGCTCCGCTAAAATTTGATCGATTTTTTCTGGTGTCAAACGACCACATAATTTTTTGTTATCCACCGTCAGCAGCGGCGCATCAATACACGCACCCATGCACTCACCTTCACGCAAGCCATACTTGCCGTCGGCAGTCACTTCGCCAATACCTATGCCCAATTTTGTTTCGATGTACTTCACTGTATCCAACGCGCCGCACAAAGTGCATGACAAATTGGTACACACCGTCAAGGTATGCTTACCCATCGGCTTGAGGTTATACATGTGATAAAACGTGGCAACTTCGTATACTGCCATCTGCGCCATGCCCAGATAGGTTGCCACATCTGCCATATCGTCATTAGCGATCCAGCCTTTTTCATCTTGCACAAAGCGCAACGCAGACATGACCGCCGACTGCCTTTGATTCGCGGGATACTTTTTCAACTCGTGGTCGATTTTGGCTTTTACTTGTTCGGATAACATTAACGATCTACCTCACCAAAAACGATGTCCTGAGTACCAATGATGGTCACAACGTCAGCAATCATGTGACCGCGCGCCATTTCATCTAGTGCTGCCATGTGCGCGAAACCCGGCGCACGAATTTTCATACGATAAGGCTTATTCGCACCATCTGAAATCAGATAAATGCCGAACTCGCCTTTTGGATGTTCAACTGCCGCATATGCCTCACCTGCAGGAACATGCATCCCTTCGGTAAACAGCTTGAAGTGATGGATCAACTCTTCCATGTTTTCTTTCATGGATTCACGCTTAGGCGGTGCATACTTGTGATTGGTCGTCATCACTGGGCCTGGGTTGTTGCGCAGCCAGCTGATGCATTGCTGCATGATGCGATTGGATTGGCGCATTTCTTCGACACGCACCAAATAGCGATCATAAGAATCGCCCGTCACGCCCACTGGAATATCAAACTCCAAACGGTCATAAACTTCGTAAGGTTGCTTTTTACGCAAATCCCATTCTATGCCGGAGCCGCGTAACATTGGGCCGCTAAAACCCAATGCCAGCGCACGTTCTGGCGTAACCACGCCGATGCCCACGGTGCGCTGCTTCCAGATACGATTATCGGTCAACAGTGTTTCATATTCATCTACACACTTAGGAAAACGCTTGGTGAAATCCTCAAGAAAATCGAGCAGTGAGCCTTGACGATTTTCGTTCATCAATTTAACCGCTGCGGCATTATGAATTTTGGACGCTTGATATTGCGGCATGGTGTCGGGCAAGTCGCGATACACACCACCCGGACGATAATAGGCGGCGTGTAAACGCGCGCCAGAGGCTGCTTCGTAAGCGTCCATCAAATCTTCACGCTCACGGAAGCAATACAAGAACATGGTCATCGCGCCGATGTCCAAGCCATGCGCACCCAGCCACAACAAGTGATTCAACACACGGGTGATTTCGTCAAACAACACACGGATGTATTGCGCGCGTAACGGCACTTCGATGCCCGCCAACTTTTCAATTGCCATGACGTAAGCATGCTCATTGCTCATCATCGACACATAATCCAGCCTGTCCATATAAGGAACGGACTGAAGAAAGGTTTTGTGTTCGGCCAACTTTTCAGTCGCGCGATGCAGCAAACCAATGTGCGGATCGGCGCGTTCAATCACCTCACCATCCAGCTCCAACACTAGACGCAACACCCCATGCGCGGCGGGATGTTGCGGCCCAAAGTTCATTGTGTAATTTTTAATTTCAGCCATTACGATGTCCTCAATTATTACCGTAGTGCTGTTCGCGCACGATGCGTGGCGTGATTTCGCGCGGCTCAATCGAAACGGGCTGATACACCACACGCTGTTGCTCAGGGTCATAGCGCATTTCTACGTGACCAGACAAAGGGAAATCTTTACGGAATGGATTGCCGACGAAACCATAGTCGGTGAGGATGCGGCGCAAATCAGGATGTCCGGTAAATACGATGCCATACAAGTCAAACGCTTCACGCTCGTACCAGTTGGCGCATGGCCAAATTTCCGTTACGGAATTCAACACAGGAAAGCTATCTTCTTCAGCGTAAATACGCACACGCAGACGATGATTATGGGTAATAGAAAGTAAACCATAAACAACAGCAAAGCGCGTGGAATGGTCGTTATCGGCAGCCATATCATCCACCAAGTACGCACCACCTTCAGAAATGTCGCTGCCGTAAGCAGAGTAATCGACACCACACAAATCCATCATCTGCTCGAAGCGCAATCCGGGTGCGTCGCGCAAGTTAGTCAGCACACCCAACATATCGGCGGCTTTTATCACCACCGTCAACTCACCCAATCGTTCTTCGATACTCACCAGCTTATCAGCCAGCAAACTCGTCAAATGATTACGCAATACGCTCAAATCAGCAGTAGCCACATTCATCCTTAGTTCACCTTATCGAGCAATGGTATTGGTACGTTTGATTTTATTTTGCAGCTGAATAATTCCGTACAACAAGGCTTCAGCAGTCGGCGGACAGCCCGGCACATACACATCCACCGGCACAATGCGATCACAGCCACGCACTACCGAATAAGAATAATGATAGTAGCCGCCACCATTGGCACACGAACCCATCGAAATCACCCAACGCGGCTCGGCCATTTGGTCATACACTTTACGCAACGCGGGAGCCATTTTGTTGCACAGCGTGCCCGCCACAATCATCACGTCAGATTGCCTTGGACTCGGCGAAACACCACGCCGAAACGATCCAAGTCATAACGCGCTGCACCAGCTTGCATCATTTCTACCGCGCAGCAAGCCAAGCCAAAAGTCATCGGCCACAGTGAGCCAGTACGGGTGTAATTGATAATGGTGTCCAGCGTCGTCGTGACGACACCTTTTTCCAAAACGCCTTCTATTCCCATTCCAAGGCTCCTTTCATCCACTCGTAGATAAAGCCCACCACGAGGATGGCTAGAAAAATCATCATGGAGACAAATCCGAAAGTGCCAATTTCCTTCAGCACAATCGCCCAAGGAAAGAGGAACGCGATCTCAAGATCGAACAAGATAAACAGGATGGCAACGAGATAATAACGCACGTCAAATTTCATACGCGCATCTTCAAAGGCTTCAAAGCCACACTCGTAAGGCGAGAGTTTTTTACTGTCAGGGCGATTAGGTGCAACCAGCTTGCCCAACATGACAGGCACCACACCCATCGCGATGCCGACACAGATAAACAGCAGTACCGGAAAATAATTTTCCAACATTGAGCTTCTCCCCTTTTAACTAATAAATCGTGAGTTAACTCAGCGTTATTTTTATTTGTCTTAATGAATACACTACAACATGAATACACTACAACTTAAATCTGGTGCGGATGGGGAGACTCGAACTCCCACACTCTTTCGAGCACAAGCACCTCAAGCTTGCGTGTCTACCAATTCCACCACAACCGCAATACTGCCGTAAAACTATTTCGGAATTTCTTTTGACTTCGAATCGTTTGCAGGCTCAACGGCTGGTGCGACTGGAGCAGTCTTTATAGCATCTAAGCTTACTTTATCCATCACACCCTTTTGCACAGCAGTATGGGAATATAAATAAGTCAGCGATAAACTGGTAATAAAAAAGATTGTCGCAGCAACTGCCGTGCTACGACTAAGAAAATTTGCCGAACCACTAGAACCAAACAGGCTACCGGCCGAGCCAGTGCCAAATGCCGCACCCATATCAGCCCCCTTACCATGCTGCATCAGCACCAACACCACCAACACCACCGCCGTAACTACATGAACAATCCAAACTAATGTTTCCACACTTTACCTCAACCACTAAAATAAATTATTGCGCTGCGCGACAAATTGCCACAAAATCTTCCGCCACTAACGAGGCACCACCGATCAAACCGCCATCAATATCCGGCATCCCGAACAACTCAACCGCATTCGCCGCCTTGACGCTCCCGCCGTAGAGTATACACAACCCCGACGCAATTTGACTATCATGAGATGCAACACGTTGACGAATAAAAGCATGAACAGCTTGCGCTTGCTGGGGGTGGCAGTTTTACCCGTTCCGATTGCCCACACCGGCTCATATGCAATAACAGCCTTTGACAGTGCCTGCGCACCAGCACGATTTAACACCGCATCTAATTGTGTAGCCACCACTTGCTCCGTGATACCAGACTCACGCTCCGCCAATGTCTCACCCACACAAAAAATCGGCTTCATGCCGGCTTTGAGCGTGGCATCAAACTTGGCAGACGCAATTTCATTACTCTCGTGAAATAATCCACGTCGCTCCGAATGCCCAATAATCACATAACTACAACCGAAATCAACCAACATGCCTGGCGCAACCGCACCAGTGAATGCGCCTTCGTCCTGCGGACTGAGATTTTGCGCACCCCAAGCAACGTTACTACCTTGAAGCAAGGATTGCGCTTGCGCCAAATAGGGGTAAGGAACACACACGGCATAGTCGGCATTCTTTAAATCGCGCACACCAGCCAAAACGCCCTGCAACAACGCTTGATTGCGTGCCAAGCGACCGTACATCTTCCAATTTCCTACAACTAATTTGCGGCGCATCTCGTTTATACCCCTAAGACTGCAAAGGTTGCAATCCTACCTGCGAACACAGTTTCGGTCAATGAAAGCACTCGGCAATACACACCCTAAAACTAAAAATTATTGAAAACACGTGAGCAAGTGTCCGCAACAGGTGTAGAAATATCGCAATCACTAAAACGCAAACCAAGATTGAATCGGCACGATGATATAATCCACGCCACTTAAAATTGAACGCCGCCAGCATGCTCATCACCCGCCGCTTAGAATTCGATGCAGGTCACCGCATTCCCAACCACAGCAGCCAATGCAGACATCTGCATGGACATCGTTACGCTATTGAAATCAGCTTATCGGGCGGCATCATCAACACCGAAGGGCAATCGGAACAAGGCATGGTAATGGACTTCAGCGACGTGAAGCGCATCGCCAATACGCATCTTGTCGATCTATGGGATCATGCATTCTTGGTTTATCGGAACGACAAGGTGGTGTGTGATTTTTTAGCCAGCATCCCGAATCACAAAACCGTCATACTGAACGTTGTCCCCACTGCCGAAAATCTCGCACAAATCGCCTTCGACACTCTTAACCCCGCCTATCAAGACATCTACGGCAACCACCTGCGCCTTGAACAAGTACGCCTATACGAAACCCCCAACAATTGGGCTGATTGTGTACACCTTTAACTTTTAGAGATTTTTTCTGGACAGCGCGCGCGCCTTAGTTCAGAATGCGCGCCCTTGGATAACTGGCAACACGTCCAAAGAAGCAGAAAATCATCAGGAGGGCTGGCAGAGCGGTTGAATGCACCAGTCTTGAAAACTGGCAAGGGCTTATACCCTTCGTGAGTTCGAATCTCACGCCCTCCGCCAAGACCATGTTTTAACCTGTCTCAACAAGTCTCGTCAACCCGCACTGTGTATAGCTTTAGCGGGTTTTTTAACGCCCAAGCAGTCTCATTAAATCTTACATCATCTGGGGGCATCTTGGACAATGTACCCCCACACAAAGATGTGAGATACCCCCAGAAGGTGAGATCATGAGCAAGCTAACAGAAATGGCAATCAAAAAAGCAAAGCCTGAAGCCAAGGATTACAAGATGGCTGACGGTGGAGGCTTGTACCTGTTGGTGAAAAGTACAGGTTCAAAATTCTGGCGGCTCAAATATCGCATCGGTGGAAAAGAAAAACTACTGGCAATTGGCATATATCCAAGCATTACCCTTGCCGAAGCAAGGGATCGACGCGAGCAGGCACGCAAGTTACTGGCGAATGGTGGTGACCCAAGCGCAATCAAACAAACCGCAAAGCAGGCAAAACTAAATACGCTGCAAATTACCGAAAACAGCTTTACCAATCTTGCGGCTGAATTTCACAAAGTTAAATCCCCCATGTGGACAGCAGGACACGCCAAGCAGTGGCTAATCAACATGGAAAAGTATGCCTTGCCCGTTATCGGTGAACGACCTATCACCGAGATTGAGCCAATGGAAATTGTCGGCATCATGCGGACTGTAGAGGCGAGCGGCACATTTGAGACACGGGATAGATTGCTGCAAACCATTGGATCAGTGTTCAAGTATGCAATTGCCACGGGACGGGCTAAATATAATCCTGCTGAAATTCGCATGGCACTGACAGACCGCCCCAAAGTAGAACACTTCGCCTGCATCACCCCTGCTGAGTTGCCAGAATTCTTGCGCGCCGTTGCCTCCTATCAAAATCTCAGCAAAGTTTCACCGATTGCAATATCTGCGTTTCGCCTACTAATGCTAACCACCACTCGCACCAGTGAAGTGCGCTTTCCAAATGGGCAGACTTGATCTGGATACGGGATGCTGGGTTATTCCCGAAGAGCAAACAGGACGCAAGGGCAAAATGGGCAGACGCAATCCCCATGCAGTGCCGCTATCCGCTCAAGCCGTCAAAATTCTGCGCGACCTGTATCCGATAACCGGACAGGGTGAATATGTATTCCCGAACCGCAACACCTCAGGGCGAGTTATCAGCGAAAACACTGTATTGAAAATCATCGAAACCATCGGCTACAAAGGCAAGATGACAGGCCATGGCTTTAGAAGCCTAGCCCGTTCTATACTCGGCAAAATGGGACATCGCTGGGAAGTGTTAGAAGCCATGCTCTCACATGCCCTCGAAAATCAAACAGCGGCAGCTTACATCCGCACCACTTACTTTGAAGAACGGCGCGGCATCATGCAACAATGGGCTGATTATCTCGACAAGGTAGAAGCGGGCGCAAAAGTAATCCCTCTGCGTGCTTAAATCGAGACACATCCAACGTCACTGCAAAAATTCGTACAGTCTTGCGTCGCAAGTCTGTGGCAGCATCATGCAAGTGCATAGCAGTTGTGGCTGTTGAATTATCCAGCCATGTCACCTATAGTACAGCCATGACTTCAAGGTTCTACATTCATTCAACCCGTAAGGTGATGAAATCATGACTAATTCACGCATCACGCTCGACCCCAGCAAACGCGGTGGCAGACCTTGCATCCGCACCTTGCGCATCAGTGTTTATGACGTACTGGATATGCTTGCCGAAGGGATGAGTGAGGCGGACATCATCGAAGATTTTCCCGAACTCGAAACTGCCGATATTCGCGCCTGCCTCGCCTTTGCCGCAGACCGCGAACACAACCTCTACACCGTGGCGGTTTAATGAAGTTGCTGCTCGACAGAAAATCTGTCGAGACGCATCGTCCCGTTTCTGCAAACCGCGTTCCCTGAATCCTCACAAATCGCCCTGCTCAATTTGGAAGGCGCAAGCGATGCTGAAATTTGGCAGTACGCAAAAGACAACAGCTTCTTGATTGTCAGTCGTGATTCAAATTTTCAGGAACGCTCACTCGTGACAGACCACCCGCCTCAAAGAGTTGGAAGCAGCCTAAGCTTAACGCGATCACTCGCTGATCACATGGAGCATCACCAATAAGCCAATTTATTGAGAGGCTAATTTTGCACCCCCCAATCGGGGGTGCAATGTTTAGTCAATGAGAGTAGGTGGGCTAATTATTGTTGCGAATGCAGGTAGGGTTTATTTGTGCTGGTTTTCAAAAAATGCATGCATCAGTCAAATTCAGATTGATACAATGTCGGTACGAGGCTTTTTACTTATATTGGTAAATTTATTGGTAAATTGAAAGTGTCATTTTCAAAAATCCATTATTTATAATGGTTGTGATCAACTCTTCGACCGACATGCCACTTAAGGGGACGTTAATCTTGAATAAAATTATTATTTCCGTAACCATATTTTTATTAAGCGCCTGCTCTACTGCCAAATTTTCAGTGCCGCCATACACCCCATCCTCACTGACCACTTCGGCTTTACAAAATTTGGGCTTAGATGGCATCGAAGTAAAATCCGTCACTTCTAGCATTGACATAGATAACACCTGTCCTTCAAGCACGAGCACTATTCAACTGCCAAATAAATCCAGCTTCGAAGATTACATAAAAAATGCCCTCATCGATGAATTCACAATCGCAAAAGTTTACGACAGTGTATCTCCCAAGATAACACTCCAAGTAGATATTAAAGAACTAGAGTATTTCCTATCTCACAGCTCTTTAATGAGTGTTTGGGATATTGATTTAAAAATTAACTCCTCAAATGGAAACTCTCTCAGAGTGCATGAGCATTATCTTTTTGATGCGGGAGCATATAGCCTATGGAATTGCCAAAGAATTGCGGATTCCTATATGCCAGCAATACAAGCTACCATTTCGGAACTCGCCCATGCTTCCAAATTTAAAGCACTCATCACACCTCCAAAAAACAACTTAGACCAATAAGCTGTAAGAAACCCTAGCGTTGTTTACAGTATTCAGGAGAATACTGTAAATGAACATGCACAAAAGAACGCGGCTCACACCGCTGGATCGACAAGAGATATGGCGACTTTATCAAACTAGGATTTGGAAGGTCACGCACTTAGCTGAACGCTACCGAGTTAGCCGCCCAACCATCTATCAAGTCCTCAAGCGCGCCAGACTACAACAGTTTGCACCGCGAGACAGTGCCAACCAACGCTTTGCCACGATTCAATACGGCTTGAAACGCCTCGCCAAGGTAGAGCAGTCTATTCAAGCGCGTCTCAAACGTGAGGCACGCCGCTACAACAAAAGCTATCCGGGAGAAATGCTGCATGTTGATACCAAACGCCTACCCCTGCTCAAAGGAGAGGTATCCACACAACCCCGTAGCTACTTGTTCGTCGGCATAGATGACTTCTCACGCGAACTTTATGCCGCTATTTTGCCAGACAAGACACAAGTGAGTGCTGCGGCTTTCCTCACCCAGACGGTACTCGCGCAGTGTCCGTATCAGATTGAGTGTGTGTACTCAGACAACGGGACTGAGTATAAGGGAACCGCGAACCATGCGTTTGTCGGGGCTTGCAAACAGCGCGGTATCGCGCAGAAGTTTACCCGTGTGGCAAGACCACAAACCAATGGTAAAGCCGAGCGGGTGATTCGTACTTTGATGGAAATGTGGCACAGCCAACAGGTGTTCAAAGACGGTCAACATCGTCAAGTGGAGCTGGTGCGGTTCATCAATTTCTATAACACCGTGAAACCCCACAAAGGTTTGAATAACGCCACCCCTTATGAGACACTTCTTGCCTACTTTGAATCAGCAGCTTTTATCAACCAAACTGTAAACAACGCGATTGATTCTTACAAATAAGCTCTCCATTTACTTGATTAGTTTAAAGCTCAAATTTAGCGAGCTTAAAAAGCTCGACTAGTACCGCATCACTGCAATGCTCTCCATATTAAAGGCAAACACTTGACACTCTGTTTTGCAGAGTCATATACTCTGCAAAACAGAGTGTCAAGTGTTAGGAGCGCGAAATGCAAGAAGCATCACAGCAATTGAAAGCGATTCATACCATGCTGTCAGCGGGGCAGCGCAATCTGCGTATCGAGCGGCACACTTTGATTTTATGGGGTTTGGCGGGCGGTGTAATTAGCCTGATTAGTGACAGCATCCTTACGCCTGAGCAATTTCCCGATAATGCACAGCGCGCGTTGGCATGGCTGCTATTACTGACTTTTTGTTTCGGTAGTGTGGCAGTTATGGACTGGCAATTAACGCGTCGCGCTAAACAAATTCGTGATGAAGCGTGGTCGTTTATTCATCGGCAAGTCCTCAAAATCTTCTGGCTGCTCACCTCTGCGGGTATTTTGTTTACGTTTTCCATGTTCTTTTTTGGCGGGGGCTACATGACCTTCGGCGTGTGGGTTATTTTGCTGGGACTGGGGCTATACGTACACGGATTATTCTCTGAAGAAATGTTGGAGTGGGCAGGCGCATTGATGATGCTAATCGGCATGATGAGCATCGCATCGCAACTGCCCTACCAGACCACCAAATGGATCGCCGCCTCCACCTTTGGTATTGGCTTGCCTTTGTTGGCCTTCATGCTAGATCAAGGGCGCACGTTGCCTGTGTGGAAGCGACTATCCCAATCTACCTTATGGGTTATCGCGGTGCTGATTTTGCCACTTGTTGCGCATCGCTATGCGGCCGCAAATATCTTGCCCGATGTTGCGCCGATACCGCTTGCGGCATACCGCCAATTAACAGATGTGACGGGAGTTCATGTTGTGTCGATTCCCGCAGGGACAGAGATACCCGTTACATTTGAAATCTCTGGTGATATTTTCGATCACGCCAGCAATCCCACCTTCCCATTAAAAATTTCCTCGCCCATAGAGGTCGCCATGCGTGACGGCAAGCTCACGGGCGATACGCGCTTCTCCGGTGGCACATGGCTTCCCAAAGAATCGTTGATCGTACACATACCGTGGATCAAAGCAGAGATTACGCCGAAACAAGGTGCAATCGTTCACAGCAGCTTGATAGTCAATTTACAGAGTAAAGCTACAGAGTAATTTTTAACTTACCGAAGGAGAGTCATCATGAAAAAAACCGCATCTGTCGTCCTTACATTGATTGCCATTTCGCTTGTTGGTTGCAGTGGCATGATGCCACCCAACGCCAAAGAAATGGCACAAATACCTGTCGTTCGATTCGGCGATGACGCACCCGCCGGCAAAGAATTCGCCTTGCTCTATCCGGCAGGCATGCCCTTGCCGGTAAACGCATCGGTGAGCGGAACACTACTTGCGCAAAGTGACAAAGCCACACTACACGTTACGCTCAAACAAGATGTCTATGCCTATAAGCAATGGGTGAGCTTTGATGGCAAAACATGGCAACGCAGCGACAAAGTGATCTCTGGAAAATTCGAGATAACGATCCCCGGAATGCCGGACGGCAAAACGCCTGGTAAATTAAGTGCGGAATTTAATTTGAAATGAAACACGACTACAACGCCGTTCGCCCTGAACTTGATGTAACTACTAGCCACTCGACTAGACTGCCAAAATACACCAGCCAAGTCGATGGTTATGTCTAAGGGTACTCATGGTTCGACAAGGCTCTCCTGAGTTTATCGAAGGGCTCACCACGAATGGAAAAGGAAACAGAACATGAATGAACTGGATGTAATACTGCATCAACCCTTACGCACTCAACTGGTAGCGTTTCTGGCGGGCGCAGACGAAGTAACTTTTTCCGACCTCAAGCGACAGTTGGATATTTCCGATGGCAATCTCGATTCGCATCTAAAAAAACTTATCGCAGCCGATTACGTGACTACTCGCAAAGAAACAGGCAGTGGTCGCCCTCAATCCTTTTACGCACTGACCCCAATCGGGTTGGATGCGTTGCGCAATTATGTGAAGGCTTTGCAAGACTTGCTACCGATGGGAAAGCAGCAGCCAAATAGCAAGCGAACTGTGCTGCTACGCACGACTTAGCAAGGGTTTTTGTGCAACACCCCTTCAACAACATAAGAAACATTACCGATTTGCCACCGCTCGCGTGGGCAATGGTGATTTCTTTTTTGTTACACGCAATCTTGTTGTTGCTAGTTAAATGGCCTACTGCACTTACACCACAGAATCTTCAACCCCGTTTAACGGTCAGCTTATTTCCCAGACACTCAACACCTCCTTTGTTGACACAAGCATTACCAAAACAAGTCAAAAATAAAATTTTGTATCAGGCTAGCAGCCCGTCTAAAGCCACTCTCCCTTCACAAATATCGGCAACAAGTACGGTGGATACACCGCAAACGAACCAATCACTTGATATGGGTCAATTGCTCAATCAAGCCCGTGAGTATGCTAAAAGTGTTCGCACTACTGCACCCAAACTAGAAGTGTTTGGTGACTATTACGGAACATATAACGGCAGCGACAATGGCACGTTCTATTTTCAACTGGATCAATCTTTACACGCCACTGGATCAGGACAGTCAAATAAATACGGTGTCAGCTTTATCATTGCAGGCAGCGCATCCAGCGATGGAATAATACAAATGACTGGCACTGGAATGGCTGGAGATGCCAAATTCACGGGTCGCATCAACATTCAAACTCGACAAGTTTCTGGTGAATGGCAATTGGTTGGTCTTGGCAGAGGGGAATTTTTCGGCAAACATGAATAATCAACGGCACACTTTGGAGCAGCAACTAAAGTTCACAAAGCTTCACCTAACTATTTTGCGGTAAACAAACGCCATGAAAAAATTCCTATCAGCATTGGCTTCGATATTTTTTATTTGGAGTATCAGCGTGTGTTCCACCACCTTCGCTCAAGACTTAACCGTCAACGGTTTAGTGCTGGAAAAAGGCACGAAGACTCCGTTACAAGATGTAACCGTCTCGGTGCAAGACGATGTGTCGATTACCTCGCGCACCGATAAGCTCGGACACTTTTCTTTAGCTCTACCCAAGTCGGGCAGCTATATTTTGCAAGCCACATCAGCGGCGAATGACACGGCATATCTTGCGATTCACTTTGCTGAGGATGCGCCACCACCTTCCCCAACATTCTATTTAACGCCTACGACAGTGCTGGCCGAGGTACAAGTGCGTGGCGAACGCAGCCCAGATAAAATCAGCAAAAGCGTCATTAGCGGACGGGAATTGCGGCAAGTGGCAGGCTCTAGCGGCGATCCATTGAATGCCCTGCAAAGCTTACCGGGCGTGGCCTCCGATGGCAGCAGCTCCGCGCCTGCGGTGCGCGGTACGGGGCCTGGCGACAATTTCTTTTATGTGGATGGATTGCCCGCGCTGAAAATTTTTCATCTGGGTTCAATCAGTGTTTTCAACGCGGATTTGATTAGCGATTTCAGCTTGTATGCGGCGGCATTCAGCCCGCATTATGCAAACGTAACTGGCGCGGTGATTGATGTTGCGTTACGAAATCCGCGCACAGATCGTTTTGGCGCAAAGCTCAATGCGAATTGGCTGGGCGCGGATTTTATTGTGGAAGGCCCGATTAACCCCCATCAATCCTTCTACTTTGCGGCACGTCGCAGCTATCTGGATTTACTGATTAAGCCCAGAGCAAAAGATGGCGTGACCTTACAAATCCCAAATTATCGGGATTACCAGGGAAAATACTTGTGGCAAGTAAACGATAACCATCGCGTTTCATTTCACCTACAAGGTGCGGGGGATAATCTCAAACTCCAATTTGATAGCACTTCGGACATTGCCAAGCAAGAACCTATTTTGGTCGGTGATTTAACTTTCTCAGATGGGTATGCCATGCAGGCGGTAGTGTTAGATAGCGTATTGGCAAACGGCAACGCTATTAACAAACTTGCCTTGGAACACATTGGGTTTCATTTTACTAATAGCGTGGGGGCGGCAGGCAGTATTTATCTCGACCAAAATATGACGCTGTTGCGCGAGCAAATCAATTTGCCGTTTAGTGATGACCATGAACTTTCGTTAGCCAGCAACTTCAATCATCAAGTCACGAATGTTCAAGCCGACATCGTGAATACCCCCTGCACACCGGACAATCCCAATTGCCATATCAGCTCTGGTACACGCACGCAATTATTCGATCAAATTATCGCCAATGGTTGGGATATTTCGGCGCAGGATCGCAAAAGGATTTCTCCTCAATTCACACTGGTTAGTGGTTTGCGCCACAGTGGCGAAGATTATTTGCATCGCACTTATACCGAGCCGCGCATCGGCTTGGAATGGCAACGCACCGAGAACACCTTGCTTACCGCCGGTTGGGGGCGGCACAATCAACTGCCAACGGGTGAGCAGATTGCGAAAAATTTCGGCAACCCCAAACTTGACCATCTGCGCGCCGAACACAGCGTGATTGGCATCGCACAAAAGCTGCCTGACAACTGGTCGTGGAAAGCGGAAACCTATTACAAAAAATTAACCAACATTCTCGTGAGCGACCCTGTGGTGAATTATCTCAACGGTGGCAGTGGCAAAGCATATGGTGCGGAATTGCTGATCAAAAAAGATTCGTCTGAAAAACTTTCTGGCTGGCTGTCCGTATCACTCTCAAAATCACAACGACGCAATGACCTCACCGGAAAAAGCTTTCGCTTTGAATATGACCAACCCATCAACACTACTTTGGTTGCCACATACAAGTCTGATGTGCCAGGTGTTTCCTTGAGCGTGAAATGGAACTACCACTCCGGCGCACCTTACACGCCTATCAACGGCACGAGTGGCACGTATCCAGACGGTAGCCTCATCCCCAATTACGGCGCAGTCAACTCAGGCACCCTGCCCGCCTACCATCGTTTAGATTTGCGGCTAGACAGAAATTACGTGTACAACACTTGGAAACTCAACGCCTATTTTGAGCTAAACAATGCCTATCAACGGCAGAACGTGGTGGGCTACAGCTACGACCCAACTTATACCAAACGGAGTGATGTTTCACCGTTCGTGATCCCGTTTAATTTTGGTGTGCAGGCGGAGTTTTAACCACGTCAAAAAAGTCACTATTTTTTTGACTTATACAACTCCACGAACAGCACGTTGACACTCAGCAAGCAGTGCGCATCATCTGATCGAATGGTAACCCGTAGAATAATGGCTAACCCTCGTACTTTTTCGTTGCTTTTATTTTTCTGGGGTGAGGCTGACCATTCTCAACATAAAATTTGAACTCCTCGACCAGCTCATTACCCATTTTTGACATCATCATCTTTATCATGGGTTGCATCAGCGTACCCATCAATCCACCCAACTGAATTTCCATACGCATCTTGAGCTTTGAAACTCCTTGGCTGACAGGCGTTAATTGCCAAGTGTTTTTGGCTTGTTTTACCGTAGAGGGCATACCCTCATAAACGTCGTATGACAACAAATGCCTTTCATTGGAAAATTCAATTATTTTCTCTTTTGTTTTTCCCATAGACGGAATGTCACACCCTCTTTCTGAGCAGGTTGCACCATTTACACCACTCCCTTTTCCTTCAGAATGAGCAACTGCTGATGCCCATTTATATGCCTCAGCAAATTCATGTCCTAAAATTTTCCAGGCAGCTTCTATATTTTTGTTTACTGTAATTTCTTTGATGATTTGCATTGCTTTTCCTTTTAATAAATTCACTATGTGAGTTCAGCATAAAAAATTCCGGCCAAGGGTTAGTGATGTTCACGATGTATGCCGACAAAGCATCCCAAATAGCCAGCGCATTCCACACTATGACGGATGTCCAAACCCACAATCCTTGCTTTCTTACCATAATGTATGCAATCCAAAGTGCAGAAATTCCAATGACCGCGTCACCGATCAATGGCATGAGCCAGGCAGCAGGCGGATCACCGGGCATACCCCCGCCAGCACGCTGTATGAAAGCCAGTGTCATCGCACGTCCAGACAGCATAAGAGTTAAGAGCAATATAATTTTTCGATTCATACCGTTCTCCTTTGAATTTTTTGGTTGAGATATGTATGGCTGTTTTATTTAAGAGCCTCGCGCAAATTTTCTGCGGGAAATAGCTCGTTAAGTCATACCCAGCAACTCTTTGTTCGGTGCAGTGTTGGTCAGATGATTGATGTAGTTTGATAGCGTCTTGATAGATACAATCAAAATTACTTCGAGTATTTGCCGCTTGGTGAATCCCGCATCTAAAAAGGCTTGCACCTCTGCCTCTGCTGGACGACCCCGATTTTTTGCAATGGTCTGTGCAAATGTAGCCAATGCACGATCTTGCTGGTCAGTAATTACACGGTATGTGGCGATTTCTGTCAGAGTTTGCAGGTTCGCACCTTTCATTTTTCCTATTGCCCGATGCGCGACTGCACAAAAATCACAATTGTTCTCCACACTCACTGCCAGCAGTGCAACTTGTTGCTGCGCAGGTGTAAATGATGTTTTGGAAACTAAATCGTTAAGTGCCAGATAAGCTTCAATCGTGACAGGTGCTTCTGCCATATAGCCAAACATATTGGGGAAGAATCCATAATTTTTCTGTATGGTCGTTAACAATTCTTTAGTTGAGCCTGCGGTGTTTTCAGGGGTATGAAAGGTGAAGTTAACCATAATGTTTTTCCTTCTCGTAATTAAATTGTTAGATTGACGAGTACACTTTAGTCGCTATAATCAGAATGATGAATGCCAATAAATACACAAATAATGCTCAAGGATACGGAATTGATGCTTTCTCGCAGATACTGCATTTGCTTAAGCTGGATGCGAAGGTGTATTTCAATGCAAAGGTGTGTGGAAACTGGCAAATAAATGAACACACCTTGGGTGCCACCTGTTTCCACATCGTGACAATAGGCAGCTGCGTGATGGATGTGCCGGGACACTTTAAGAAGGTGTTACGCTGTGGTGACTTGGTGATTTTTCCGCGCGAATTGGCACACAGCATGATGCCGGAAACACCGCATACCGAACCGCCCTATTACCTTGATTTATCGTTGGCACAAGCATTAGAAGGGACAGGCATGCTGTGCGGTGAAATGCGCTTCCAACATCAAGGTAGCCGTTACATTCTGGATGCATTGCCCCCTGTGTTTGTCCTTCGACATGATTCATCCAACACCTGGATGAGGTCTTTGTTGGAGATGATTCTTGCCGAAAGTTTGACTGTTAACCCTGCCTCTAAAGCATTGCTGGACAAGTTATCCGAGCTGCTTTTTACTTACGCGCTGCGCCAATATCTAACCGACCATCCCAGTGAAGTGGGCATGTTGGCTATCTATGGGCATCCACGTTTGGCGCGTACCGCCTATGCCATACATCAACATCCGGAACAAGAATGGACTCTGGAATTGATGGCTCAAGAAGCTGCGCTTTCACGTACCTCATTTGCCGAAACGTTCAAGGCTGCAAGCGGCTGGACACCAGGGCAATACCTCACTTGGTGGCGTATGCAGTTGGCATGGTCGTTGTTGAAAGAAGGGGAAAGGACAGCTGCGGTGGCAAATAAAGTCGGCTATCAATCCGAGTCAGCATTCTCCCGCATTTTTCAAAAAACGTTTTCTGTGGCAGCAGGGAAAGTGCGTAGAGGCAACCACGTATCAACCTGAACCCCACGACCTCAAATCAGCAGCACCTACCCTATTTCCGAGCGAGTAGGCATTTCACCCAAAAAAATGGCTATACACTCCATGGTGTGCCAAGTAAACCAACACAACTACTTACAATTCACGATTGCAACTTTCATCACACTTCGATAGTCTTAGCATCGCTGTTGAATTAACGCATAACCATTAGGAGGCAACACCATGCAATTCCCAACCCAAATCACCGCACCTGTCGGCGCACTTTCCACCGAACAGAATAAGGTATTACGCAACACCTACATGATGCTGGCACTGACCATGATTCCCACCGTCATCGGCGCATTTGTCGGCATGTCGATCAACTTTTCGTTCATGGCTCAACACCCTATCATCAGCTCGCTGGCGATGTTCGGCGCAATGATGGGTCTGATGTTCGCCGTCACCGCACTGCGTAACAGCGTGTGGGGCATAGTTGCATTACTCGGCTTCACCTTCGTGGCGGGTGTATTGCTCGGTCCGATCTTACAAGTCGCACTGCACTTGAAAAACGGCGCGCAACTGGTGGGCATGGCAGCGGGCGGAACAGGCATCATCTTCGGCAGCCTTGCCACCATCGCTACTGTCACCAAAAAAGATTTCAGCTTCATGGGGAAATTTTTGTTCATCGGGCTGATCCTGCTGTTGATCGCGTCCTTCGCCAATATGTTCTTTGCCATCCCTGCGATGTCACTGACTATCTCGGCGATTGCAGTGCTGATTTTCTCGGCATACATTTTGTTTGACATCAGCCAGATTGTGCATGGCGGTCAAACCAATTACGTGATGGCGACCCTGACGTTGTACATGGACATCTACAACATCTTCGTCAACCTGCTGAACTTGCTCATGGCATTTAGCGGTGAACGTGATTAAGTAATTTTTTCGTGCAACAAAAGGGCGGCCACTCGGTCGCCTTTTTGTTTCAGTTTGTAGCTGTGTTTCCATTAGCTCTATTCGATACCCATCAGGATATTCAACAAAAGCGATAGCTTCATCAGGGTCGTCTTTCATCGGATCGTGTACTCCCGTGATTGATACCCCACTATTGGCTTTCATGGCTTTGTTCGTAGTCTTCGAGCCTGTTTCACCCGACTCAATTCCCTCAAATCTATAGACTTACAAAACCTTTGTAAGTCTAATTCCGACATAAGAATTGGATTACCCCTGATATGCAAGTCTCTCTCAACGATTCACTATACGCACATGGCATGGAACAAAAACGAGCCGCAAAACTTTGCAAGTTCTGAATATATGTCGAAAAAACTCTTAACTTGATTACGTAAAATAAGGAGACTTTATGTTACCGACCATCGCGGATTTAATGCCTGAGCACGCGGAAATATCAGCTGCTAACAAGGCGCATAGTGGTTTGCATTTTGCGGCTCCCCGTCACCCAGTATCTCCAAAAACAGATGAGTTGATTGCTAGGTACAAAAATAACCTCAATGCGGAACTGAATAACCGCTTGACTGACTCCAGCGAACCAATTTGGTGGCAAATAACCGGTTCGTTTCCCCGCCTAAAATAACCGGAATTTCCAAGCTATAGATTCGGCATGAATTATTCGTGAACTTTACTGGGATTGATGTGTCCCATCGCGCATGGAAAAAGAAGACGCAAGAAAACAAACAAGGGAGGTACTTCACGAAAGGCGCAAGCAAGTAATACGCTCGTACCGCAAGGGAATGCCGGTGATGCAAATCGTTGAACACAGTGGACTCAGTTGGTGCGCAGTTAATGCTGCGATCAACTTGTACAAGGAGGCGGGAGCATCCGCGCTCAAGCCTGAAGCACGAGGCAAGAAGGAAGGCAGCGGGCGCATGTTGAGTGAGGCACAAGAACGCACGATTCAGCAGATTATTTGCGAGAAGCGACCAGAGCAGTTGAAGATGGAATTTGCGCTGTGGAGTCGTGCTGCTGTGATGCAATTGATCGAGCGTGAGTGCGGTATCAAGCTCTCAGTTCGCGGGGTTGGCAACTATTTGCAACGTTGGGGATTTACGCCACAAAAGCCGATCAAGAAAGCCTATGAACAACGTCCTGAGGAAGTGAAAGCGTGGCTGGATGAAGAATATCCGGTCATTGAGCAACGCGCAAAAGCCGAAGATGCCGAAATTCACTGGGGTGATGAAACGGCGATTGTGAATACCGATGTGCGTGGACGCAGTTATGCACCGGCGGGGAAAACACCGGTTACTTTAGCACCGGGCGGTACACGTCACAAACTGTCGATGATTGCGACGGTCACCAATCAGGGTAAGGCACGCTGGATGATTATCGATGAGTCGTTCAATGCAGATAGATTCACCGAATTTCTGGAAGCGTTAATTAAGGACGCAGGCCGGAAAGTATTCCTGATACTGGACAACCTGCGTGTTCATCATAGCAAGGTGGTCAAGGCGTGGGTGGCAGAACGGAAGGATAGGATTGAGTTGTTTTACTTGCCCAGCTACAGCCCGGAGTTAAACCCGGAAGAACGGTTGAATGCGGATTTGAAACATGCCATCTCCACCAAGGTTCCAGCACGCACAAAAGCTAAGCTGAAAGCTGCTGCAACTGAACACATGCAGACGCTAGAAAAATCACCCGAGCGTGTGAAGAAATACTTCCAAGACTCACGCGTAAAATATGCCGCTTGATTCACGGATAAAAGTGGCCGGATCAATATCTAAGGTCGGAAGATGGATTGGAAGACAGTAGATTCGCCGCAGCCCGAAATTTGAGCGTGGCGCGCTTTATTTAAAATTCCTTTCCAAAAACACATGTCCATTAAGCTCCATCACGCTTCAAACATTATTTGGCTAATTATTGAACTCTTCTAGCGATCACTCACTCTGAATGACACTCGCTGTTATTTTTGGTATTTTGAACTTGTGAGCGAGTTTTTCAATTTATGAAGGAGTATTCATATGAAAAGAGTTTATTCCAAAGTTACCAGAGGGTTTGCAGCAGCTGTTCGTTGGACGATTGCAGCTATTATTTCGATGATTGTTGCCGTTCCATCAATCGTTGCATTGACTGAGTCAGTTTAGTATCGATCAAAGTCCACTTCGGTCTTCTCTCTCCTAGATTGGGGTGGCATCCATAGCGTGTAAAGGTCATCAACCCAAAGTTGGTGGCCTTTATGCTTTTATCGGCACACGTTTAGTTAATGCACACATCAATTCATAGCTGATTGTCCCCGCTGCTTTGGCTACCTCTTCGATAGGCAAACCTGCTCCCCACAGTACGACGCTACTCCCGATCTGTGCATTAGGCAGACAACTCAAGTCCACACACAGCATATCCATTGAAACACGCCCCAATACATGGGTGCGCTCACCATCAACCAACACAGGTGTATTGTTTGGCGCATGACGCGGATAGCCATCGGCATAACCACAGGCGACGATGCCGATACGCATGGAATGTTCAGCTCGAAACAGTCCGCCATAGCCAATCTCATCGCCCGAATTTAACTCTTGCATGGCGATGATGCGACTACTCAAGGTCATCACGGGTTTAAGTCCGAGTTGCTGCGCACTTGTGTCAGCAAAAGGTGATGCGCCATACAGCATGATGCCGGGACGAACCCAGTCGCCATGTGATTTTGGGTAGCGCAACAGAGCGGCGGAATTCGCCAGCGAACGCGATACTCGGTGTGGTGCAGCCAGCGCATTAAAAATTTCAAGTTGCTCATTTATGCCACGCGCTTCGTCGGCATGAGCAAAGTGGGTCATCAGCGTGATGTCACGCACAGCGGGGTGGCGACGCAGTTGCTCCATGGCTTGAGTCACTTTCGGAGGAATAAAGCCCAAGCGGTTCATACCGCTACTAACCTTGAGCCAAACTTCTAACGAAGCGCGTTTTGGATAAGCATTTAGCAAGTCAATTTGCCAGCTACTGTGTATCACGCAGGTCAAATCATATTCCGCGACGAGTGGCAAGTCGTCTTTGGTAAAAAAACCTTCCAGCAATAAAATGGTTTGTCTGTAGCCTGCTTCACGCAAGGTAATGGCATCTTTAAGGTCCAACAGTGCAAAGCCATCAGTGGCAGATAACGCTTCGGCAACGCGTAGCAAACCGTGTCCATAGCCATCCGCTTTAATCACAGCCATGATGCGCGATGAGGTGGCGCGTCGTGCCACGTGGAGATTATTTTCTAGTGCATTGAGGTCGATGAAGGCTTGTATCGGACGTGGCATAACAACTAACGAGACAAAATTATATTGGGATTGGCGTGAATAATAGCAGGCGTAATACTTTCGTGTTATAAAAGCACTCGGTCAAAATCACACTCAATTGAATGAATTTCGGTTTCTACATCATCCTGGCAGCACAGTTTTTATCTGCGCTTGCCGACAATGCCCTGCTGTTTGCTGCGATTGCGCTACTTAAAGAGTTGAGCGCACCGGCTTGGCATACGCCGGTTTTACAAGAAGCCTTTATCTTTTCTTACATCATCCTTGCGCCATTTGTCGGCGCATTTGCCGATTCATTGCCCAAAGGTCGTGTAATGTTCGTCAGCAACAACATCAAAATACTAGGTTGCGTTGCCATGTTATTCGGTGTGCATCCGCTACTGGCTTACGGCTTGGTGGGCTTGGGTGCGGCGATTTATTCCCCCGCCAAATATGGCATTCTCACCGAGTATTTGCCCGCCGATAAATTAGTACTGGCGAATAGTTGGATGGAAGGCTTAACCGTCGCGGCGATTGTGTTAGGCGCAGTGATTGGCGGAGCGTTAGTTAGCCCAAGCATATCCAGCACTATGTTGGGCTGGTGGGATGTGCCGTTGATTAACACAGGCATCAACACGGCATCAAAACTCGCCATCGCCATCATCGTGCTTATTTACTTACTCGCAGCTTTATTCAACCTGGGCATTCCTCCTGTAGCGATTGAGCACAAACCTTTCAGCAACAATCCTATCGCTTTACTGAATGATTTCTGGCATTGCTTCAAATTGCTGTGGAAAGACCCGCTGGGACAAGTTTCGCTCGCGGTCACCACATTATTTTGGGGAGCAGGCGCGGTACTGCGTTTGCTGTTGCTGGGCTGGTCAGCCGTCGCACTACATTACAACATCAGCCAGGCCGCACAACTCACCGCCTGGTTTGCGGTCGGCATCGCCATTGGCGCGGTGCTGGCGGCAAAATGGGTCAAGCTGGAACATTCGGTAAAAGTATTGCCCGTTGGCATTGTGATGGGATTGGTGGTGTTGCTGATGATTCCCATCACCAATAACATTTTGGCAGTGATGCTGCTGATTGTGATGGGTGCAATGGGTGGGTATTTTGTTGTGCCGATGAATGCGCTGCTACAACATCGCGGACACCTGCTAATGGGTGCGGGACGCTCCATCGCGGTACAAAATTTCAACGAAAATTTGAGCATTTTCGCCATGCTCGCCCTGTATGCCTTGATGGAAAAATTCGAACTCAACATCTACATCATCATCGCTGTATTCGGACTATTGCTTGCGGGAACCATGTCTGCGCTATACAAGAAACATGGACACGATCAGGACAGCGAAGGCAGGTTCTAAGAATATATTTGAACCCAGATAATCCATTAGCCGATTTTAGGCTGAAATGGCAGCACGGGCGGATCGCCGGCATTCGCCCATAGCCCGTCAAACCAAGCCCTTCGTCGTCGCGAAACTGCGAGCAGCAACTGGTTTTGTTTTGAATCGCGATTCCAGAATGCGCCCACCGCCAGCACCTGCTGGTGCAGCGTGGCCAGCGTGGGCTGAATTTTTGCGCGCATCACCGCTTGGCGGAATGTGCTCATCAGGTTGTAAGCCAGCATGGCAAAACCCAGTGCCGCTTCCGTGGCGTAGAAGCTGTTCAGGTTGAAACTGTCCAGCCCGAAGTCGTTCTTCAACTCCTTGATGCGGTTCTCGCAGTCCGCCCGCCCCCGGTAGCCGCGCCATATTTCCACTGCGGGCAGGCTCAGGCTGGTGACCATCGCACCATAGCGCCAGCCTTGAATGTCCGGGTCATCGGCAAACAAAGAGAGCGTTTTGCCCGGTGCGTTTTTGCGTTTGATCGACTGGCGCACCACCACGATGCGCCTTGCCGTATCCCAGCTGTTGGTCCGATAGGTGATCTCCGCCAGCTCCAATCCCGTCTCCAGCGCAAACCAGCGGGCTTCGCGGATGATGGCTTGCTGCAAGCTTTGGGTCAGGCGCGCGCTGATGATGTAGTTGATGTTCTTTCCTTCGAGCAGCTTGAAGACCGCCTGATCGTAAAAGCCGCTATCCGCTCGCAGCAGACCGACCGTTTTGTCGCCCAGGTGATGCAAGGTGGATTCGATGAATTGCAGCACGTTGTTGGCGCTGTTGGCATCGCCCGGACGCAGCCAGAAGTTGGCGACCATGCGCGCTTCCGCCACGAAGGCCAGCAGCGGGTGGTGCGATGGCCGCCCGCGCTTGTTCGGGTTGTAGCCGCGCGCCGCGCCTTGTTGTTCGCCGTGGCGGGTGATGACGGTGGAGTCCATGTCCACGGTGAGGCTGGGCAAGGTGCAGACCGCGTCGAAGAACCAGCGATAGACGCTGGCCTGCACCCGCTCGTGACGCATCATGTCGAAGCGCCCGAACAGGCGCACGATGGCTTTGTGTCCGGCGACGCGAGTCCAGCCAAACAGGCGCGTCAAGGTGCTGTCCAGCCGGGTGATGTCGAGGTGGGTGAAGCGGCATGCGCCGCACCAGATCGAGACCAGTAGCTGCTCGATGAGTTGGACGGGCGGATAGCCGCGATTGGAGCCCGGCTCGGGCAAATCCCACCGCGATGCCGCCGCGCGAAAACCCATGCTGTCCAGCATGCGCTTCATCAGCGCCATACCGCCCCACGCGCTGACTTCGCGCGAGGTGAATTTGATCTCGAAAGGGGCTGCCGTCTCCGATGATTGCGCCATATATTCGCCTATCTATCTGCCTAGAAATGATTTTCTCTAATGGATTCCATTGGGAATCGGGTAAACCTCGACCCGCTCAGAATACTTCAATTCGGCTAATGGATTATCTGGGTTGAACCCAAATATTTCTCCTCGTAGATACCGTCTTCCCCGTCAAGTGATTTTTGCATAATTTGACTGATAAGGCTGCCGAGTTTTAAGCACCCCGAAGCACAGATGCACCAACTTACGCATTGCCGCACCGAGCGCGGACATCTTTGATTTTCCTCGTGCCAGCAAGCGTTCATAGACGGCTTTGACGTGAGGATTGTAACGCGTCGCCACAATCGCCGCCATGTACAACACCGCACGGATTCTGGCAGAACCGGCTTTCGATAATCGGGCGCGCCCCGATACTGAACTGCCTGACTGCCGTTCCACGGGAACGACACCCAAATACGCCGCCAACTGTTCCGCCGTGGCGAAGTTGTGACTGCGTATCACCGACAGCATATTACCGCCGACTTGAGGGCCAACCGCTGGGATGCTTTTCAATAAGTTGAAATCGTCTTTGAGGGTGGGATGCCGATCAATATGTTGATCAATCTCGCGTTGCAATTGGCTCAGTTGTTGGAGATGGAACGCAATGCTCACGACAAGAGATTGCTGGATGAGTTCAGGCGTATCGGTCGCCCCCGCCTTCTCCTGCCGATTACGTTCACGTTGCAGGTCTTGAGCCACCGCCTCACGTCGAGCCAGCAAGGCTTGTAAAGTGCGCGCCTCAACAGGGGGCGGTGCCCAAGCGGCGGGTTTAAGCAATGCGCCGTAACGCGCCAATACAAAGCTATCTACGCCATCGGTCTTGGTGCGCACGGCAAGCCCCCGACCAAAGGCTTTGACCTGCGCGGGGTTAACGATAGAAACGGCAATCCCAGCCTCAAACAACGCGAAGGCAGCAAGTTCGTGATACACACCTGTGGCTTCCATGACCACGTGTAATTGGGTTGGCGCAACATGCTGCTTGGCAATCCAAGCCAGTAAATCAAGGTAGCCTGCCCGGGTGTTATGAACAACTTTAGTCTTACGTTTGCCGCTGGCTTCATCAAGCAACAAACAACAATCTAATTTAGCTTTAGCGACATCCATGCCGAGATAAAACATGATGACCTCCTGTAAAATGAACCAACAACATTAACCAACGTCGCCCACTTGCCTTGTGCATACAGGGTTTTCCCCTTGGATACCGTTCAGTGTCGGTGCTGGCGATGAGGTGAAGCAGCGGGCTTGATCTACATCACAAGGTCTAGCCTTAAGGAGCGAGACAAGCTACCGTTGCTTCGTGTGGGGATAGCTAACCACCACGGGGAGAAAGATACAAGGAGCGAGCTTGCTCGCGAAGTAATCATCCGTTCACCCTGATCTTGTCGAAGGGTCGCGAGCAAGCTCGCTCCTACAGAGGTTTTCGTTCCAATGGATTATTTGGGTTGAATACTGCTCATACTCAAGCTTCATGACACAAACTGCACCAACTAGATCGCACTATATTCGCACACCATCACTTGATCGCGCCCTGCCGCTTTAGCCTGATACATCGCACGATCAGCCGATTTCAATAACACCTCCAGAGACAACTTACTCTCCGGCAAAACAGACGCAACACCACAGCTTACCGTGACATGCCGAGAGGATGTCGCATAGTGAGGAATATCCAATTCAGTGATCTGCTGACGCAAGCGATTGGCCACCCAAGTTGCACCAACCGCATCGGTTTCACCTAACACCAGCACGAATTCCTCACCGCCATAGCGTGCCGCCAAATCTGTTGCGCGTTGCGCCACTTTGACGACTCGCCCTGCCACAACTTTCAGGCACTCATCCCCCGCTTGGTGACCATATTTATCATTGAACAATTTAAAATTGTCCACATCCACCATGATAAGTGAGATAGGTTTTTTCAAGCGCTCACAACGCCGCCATTCACGCTGCGCCAATTCATCATACATTCGACGATTAGGAATACCTGTCAATCCGTCAGTGGTCGAAAGTAGTTGCAATGCCTTGTTAGCTTCGTTGAGCTTGCCTTTGACTGCCACCAACTCGCGCTGCATCTCTATCAACCTGCACATGGCGCGAACTTTGGCATGCAATACCACTTCGCTCACGGGCTTCATCAAATAATCATCGCCGCCCACTTCGATGCCGGATGCCAAGTCATTATCTTTAGTCTTACTAGTGAGGAAAATGATTGCAGTCCAATCATCGGCCTGTTCGAGCGCGCGTATTTGTTGGGCAATATCAAAACCGTCGATATCAGGCAATTGCGCATCCAGCAAAATGAGGTCGGGTTGCTCGGCTCGATACAGCTCAATCGCCGACGCTCCTGTTTCGGCAGTTAGTAATCGCTTAACACCCAAGCGCTCCAAATACTGGCACAACACTTTTAAAGTGACTTTACTGTCTTCAACGACCAATACTTTTAGTGCACTTACATTTTTATTCATCTGCTTTACCCCACTACCATGCGTTAACTCGATGCCCTAATCGTCTGCTGCGCCAAACAAAGATCTTGCCAAGCCTTGGCTTTTTCCGACGGACTGCGCAGCAAGTAACTTGGATGATAAGTCACGATTAAGGGAATGCCCTGATAGTCGTGCGACGTGCCACGCAAGCTGGCGAGGGTTGCGTCTTTGCCGAGCAGTGCATTTGAAGCGATTTTGCCTAATGCAACAATCACCTTAGGTTGAATCAACGTAATTTGGCGTTGCAGATAAGGCAAACATTGCGCGATCTCGTCGTGCTTGGGCGGCAACTGCTTACCTGATTCATCCTCTGGCGGGCGGCACTTAACAACGTTGGCGATATACACATTTTTTCCACGTTTGAGCTTAATCGCCATCAGCATGTTATCCAGCAGCTTGCCTGCCTGCCCCACAAACGGCTCGCCTTGCGCATCTTCATCCGCACCCGGCCCTTCACCCACAAATAGCCAATCGGCTTTTTCATCGCCCACACCGAACACTGTTTGCGTACAGCCCGCGCGCAGCTTGCAGGCTAGACAGGAATGCACCGTGCTTTTTAGTTCTGTCCAGTTGAGGTCATTTGGCTGTAGTTTTGCCGGCTCACTGACGAGCGCAGCTTGCCCAATCGATTCCTTAGTTCGTTCGCCCTGAGCCTGTCGAAGGGTCAATAACGGAGCATGTGGTTCGACAGGATCAGGGCGAATGGGATTAGATGGTTCAGTCATAGCCTGACCAGATTGCTCGCGCCGCACCCACAGCGGATACATATTCAATTCGCGCAATACCGCTTCGTGCCTATCCATTATTGCCATCCGTCAAATCAAGTGTCATCACCACTGCATCCTCGCTACCCTGTTTATTTTGGTAATAGCCGCGACGCAAGCCCACCTCGCTGAAACCCACTTTGCGATACAGCGCAATCGCTGCCGAATTGGACGAACGCACTTCGAGAAACACGCGATGCTTATTTTTCTCCTGCGCCATCGCCAACATCCCGTTTAACATGCTGCGCCCCAAGCCCCGTCTTTGTTGGCTCGCAGCCACGCCTATGGTGAGCAATTCCGCCTCATCCACGCCCAGCATCAACACCGCATAACTGCAAATTTCGCCATCCTGCTCATCCACGCAACACACATAGCCGTTAATCAACGCATCGGTAAAGTTGCCCTGCGACCAAGGATACGCCTGCACAGATTGTTCGATGCGCAACACGGCATCAATATCCGCTAAAGTCATATCACGCATTCAGCAATTTCTTTTCATGGGCAAGTGCTTCACGTTCATGCGTTTTGAATGCCACTTTGTCGCGCAAATAAAATGGCTGCGCCAACGCCGCATCCACACCCAAGCCTTTAGCAAACTGCACCACGCCCAATGCCGCAATCGCCGCCGCATGCGGCACAGCCGCGCTATCCACCCCGCTTAACTGCCCTGCATAACGTAGCTCCAACAATTCCCCTCCCCCGCTGGGATAACCAGCGACTTGCCCGCCTGCGGGCTTAGTCGAATGGCTAGTAGCTTCACCAGAGGGGCTAGGGGTGAGGGAGCTCACCAAAAACCCACTCCCCACCCCAAACCAATCCTCACCCAAAACACGAGGCGCGTCTTGTGCTTTACACAAACTAGGCTTGCTCACCGTCGTCCACTCGCCGTTAATTTTTTCATACACCGCATGATATATCTCGCCCATGCGCGCATCCAGTGCAGCGATGACGCGATGCTTACCCGATGCCTCTGCCAACGCCTGCAAAGTACACACCCCCACCACAGACAGATTCGCACCGAATGCCAAGCCCTGCGTTGCGCCACACGCGATGCGCACCCCCGTGAAAGAGCCGGGGCCTGCGCCATAAGCAATGCCATCCAACTCAACCAACTTCACCCCCGCATCGCGCAACAAAGTGGCGAGCATTTCCATCAACAATTCAGAATGCTTTTGTCCCACCAACTCAAATTTTTCCCGCACCACGCCGTCATGCCACAGCGCGACTGAGCAGTATTCGGTGGAGGTTTCTAAGGCGAGGATGCGCATCACGGGTGATCTGCCCCTCCTCGCTTACACAATCGCAAGTTAGTTCGTGCTGCGTGGAGAATCGGTAGGTAATCGAATGCGTCCGAAGGCTCTAAGTATATTTCCTCATCTAATGACGCTGCATTTTCAGAAAGCGGTTCAAGCGTTTTAAGGCAATCAATCGAATGTCCTAGGTGATACTGCGTAATAGCAAGATCATTCCGAATCTGACCTTCCTCCAACCACCCCAAAGTTTTTTTACAACTTGCCAACAGCGGTGCTAGGACTGCTTGTGCTTTGCTAAACGCCTTGCCATCATAAAGACGCTTAAACTTTTCAAGGGAACTAGCCAGTGAACTGGCATCACAACCCGCAGCAGCTCTCAAGAAGGTGAGTGTTTCTGACAAGTCGGCGCGCGCTCCACAATGGCTACGACAATTGTTGTAATCTTCGGCGTTAACATTAATTCCATCAGATGTAGGTGTAAACATAACAACACAGGAATCGTTCACATTATCATCAGTTATTAAAATTGAACGTCCATCCTGAATTTCACCTTCCAGACTACATCTATGCCCGTTGACCCTAACAATTTCCATTGAAAATGTGAGATTCATATTTGGTACGCGGCTTATAACCAAATTACCACTTCCACCAGCCTCAATATATTCGCCAGATTTCAGCATTGGGTTTGCATAGACAACCCTACTAAAGACTAGGAGCAAACAATAAAACAAAGGGCTAAAAACTTTTAAGGGCACACCATATTTTTTGCTCATCATGCTTCCATTTTTAAGCAACACAATCTCACTCAGCCAACAGTAACACAACCGCCTGCGCAGCAATACCCTCGCCGCGCCCCGTATAACCAAGCTGTTCGGTGGTAGTGGCTTTGACGTTAACCACATTGCTCGCCACACCCAAATCCGCCGCGATGTTATGCACCATTTGCTCAATGTGAGGCGACATTTTCGGGGCTTGCGCGATGATGGTGGCATCGACATTACCCACGCGAAAACCTTGCGCGGCGATCAATCGCGCCACTTCGCGCAATAAGATACGGCTATCGATATTTTTGAATTTCGCATCGGTGTCGGCGAAGTGTCTGCCTATATCCCCCAACGCCGCCGCGCCGAGTAGCGCGTCGCAAATCGCGTGCAGCAACACATCGGCATCGGAATGACCGAGCAGCCCTTTGTGATAAGGAATATCCACCCCGCCGATGATGAGCTTGCGCCCCTCGACAAGCTGGTGAACGTCAAAACCTTGTCCGATACGCATTGTTATTTCCTCTCCCTCTGCCGTCATTCCCGCGCAGGCGGGAATCCAGCTAATTAAACCAACTCCGCGAAGCGGAACAACATCAAATTTTTGTCCGCTGCGCGGGATAATTTTTTCTGCTGGATTCCCGCTTTCGCGGGATAACCAGCGACTTGCCCGCCTGCGGGCTTAGTCGAATGGCTAGTAGTCACACCAATGACGGTTATCTTTTTTCCTGAAGCAGCAACTCCGCCAACTTTATATCCTGCGGATACGTCACCTTGAAATTCGTTGCATCACTCAGCACCAGCTTAGGCTTCAAGCCCAACGCTTCGACTGCGGAAGCATCATCCGTCACCGCTTTACACTGTTGCAACGCTTGCGCCAGCAAACCGGCACGAAACATCTGCGGGGTTTGTGCTTGCCATAAATTCTCGCGGCTTTCGGTACATTCAATTCGCCCTTCGCCATCTGCACGCTTCAATGTATCCGCGACTGGCACGGCCAGCAGCCCACCCACCGCATCATCGCGCAATTCCGCAATCAGTTTGGCGAGATGCGTTTGCGTCAAGCATGGTCGCGCTGCGTCATGCACCAGCACCCAATCGTCCGGCTCGACTTCACTTGCCAGCAAGCCATTGAGTACGGTATCCGAACGCATTGCGCCGCCGCAATACAGCGGCTGCAATTTGTCACCGAACGCTGACCAATCGTAGTTATGAAACAGCGTGTCATCAGGCGACAGCACCACGAACACGGTCGTAATTTCAGCACACTCACACAGCGTATTCAGCGCGTGAAAAATCATCGGCTTGCCCGCTAGCGGCAGGTATTGTTTGGGTAGCTCGCTGCCCATGCGCGCGCCAAAGCCGGCGGCGGGGACGAGTGCGTGAAATTCAACCATTACCAAATCACCTTAGCAAAATGTTTTTGTATCAAGGGCACCTCTAAAAATTGCTGACGAATTCACCTTTTTGTCAGATTGAGGATGTTAGTGGAATTTGCAGTAGTAGTGAATGCGGCATCTGTCTTACGTAAAAAGCTTGGCGCAACGTTCCATTGCTGCCCGCTGTCCGTAATAACAGTGACTGTTTTTTTGTTATAACGTGTCAACATCCCATTCAGTTCCGAATGGCCTTCTGGCTGGAATGAAACACGGTCTCCAATGCTGAACTCGAGCATTTTAGAATGAGCACGGTACTGTTGCATGAATTTGAGGCGCGCAACGATTCGATTGTTCAAATTGATCAATTCATCTTCCGTCAGTTTATCGATGTCTATTTCATGGTGACACATTTAATTTGCCTGATATCGTTGGCGACAGTACACGAACTAGCTGGGTATCGCGTTATACGTAGAAGTCATTTTAAGGTATGAGCGTGCAGTGTGAAACATAAAAGGCAACCTGGATTTTTTGATATTACGGAACGGACTTACAAACTGACCAAGATGGGTGACCCACTGGTTGGTTTGAATGAGCAGATCGACTGGGAAGCCTTCCGTACTGACTTGAACCGAATTCATGACAAAGCGCGCAAGAGCAACGCGGGAGCGAAGCCGACAGACGTTGTACTGATGTTCAAGATACTGGTGCTGCAACAACTTCACAACCTATCCGACGACCGTATCGAATATCAGATCCGGGATCGCCTCTCCTTCATGCGCTTTCTGGGACTGCAACTGGAAGATAAAGTGCCCGATGCTAAAACTGTCTGGCTGTTTCGTGAGCTACTGAAAGAACAGAAACTGATAGAGGGGCTATTCAACCGATTCCATGAGCAACTGTCACAACGCGGCTATGTTGCGCGTGCGGGACAAATGATCGATGCCACCTTTGTCGAAGTACCCAGACAACGCAACACACGAGAAGAGAACGCACTCATCAAGGAAGGTGCGATACCCATTGAATGGTGCAAAGAGGAAAACGAAAACAAGTTGTCGCAGAAAGATACAGAGGCCCGCTGGACAAAGAAGAACAACGAAACCTACTACGGCTACAAGAACCATATCAACGCTGATCAAGCGCATAAACTGATCCAGAGCTACACCGTCACAAATGCGGCGGTGCATGACAGTCAAGCTATTGACGACTTGCTGGACAAAGAAGCGGATGCCAATGGCGACAAACGCACTGTCTATGCTGACAGCGCATACCGCTCAGAAGAGCGTGAAGCCAATTTGGCGCAACAAAACATCACCAGTCGAATTTGCGAGAAAGGCAGTCGCGGTCATCCGCTTAGCGAAGAACAAAAGGCCGACAACCACGAAAAGTCCAAGGTCAGATCACGTGTGGAACACGTCTTTGGTGCACAGGCGCAAATGGGTGGACACTGGGTGCGCACGATTGGGCTGCTGCGTGCAAAAGTCAAAATCGGAATGATGAATTTAGTATACAACATGATGCGTCTGGTGCAGTTAACCAGACGTGAGAGGATAGTTGTGCCCGTAATCGAGTAAAGCGGGTGAATTGCGTTTGAAACCAAACGATAATGATCAGAATTGCCTCAAAAAATTGCAAATATTTGCAAGTTGCAAAATATATTACTCATGCATCGTTTCTCGCATGTGGAAAATCAATTATTAGAGGTCCCCTCAATTGATCTTTGCTAACCAGCATCGCATTGGCAACGGTGCAATGCGCCACAATCATGCGATCAAACGAGTCACGCGTCCACGTTAAAGTTTCTGCGGTTTTCATCACATGAGCGAAAGATACATCCGCCACGCTCAAGCCGATGTCTTTTGCCAACGCTTCCAACACGGCATGTCCACCGCGATTGATGCGCCCAATCTCATGCAAATAAGTCAACTCCAGTTGCACCATAGGCGAGACTTGCAGCAATCCATCTTCAATCGCACGCAGCGCGGCGGGAGTGAGCAGCTCAGTCCGCCCCTCATACAACCAGCATACGATGTGCGTATCGAGGTGGATTACGCCAGATTTTGTGGTTCGCGCCATTCCCCGACCTTCTCCGCCACTAACGATTCCGCATCGCCATTGATAAGCTTCCTGCGTTTCAATTTCAGATGCTTACTGGGCTTGGCTGGGGTAGCCGAGCTTAATAACAGCACCCTGCCATTGCGTTCGATGCTGACAGGCACACCCGTTACCAACACCTCATCGGCAATCTGGAAAATCTGCTGACGCAATGTGGTTAATGTCAGTTTCTTCATAAGCCCTCCTTACTCATGTACATGGTGAATGCTACCTGTACAGGTTAACCAAGTCAAAAAGTGTCTTCCATCATTTCTATATGTTACGATTCGCCCGCATCACAAAAAAATTCCTTCTTTCTCAAACTTTTAAGGAGCAGCCGTGTCCACCACACCACACCACACCACACCACACCACTAAACTAGCACAGCGGTTACGCTATCTAGCTTTCGCAATTCCGCTGTTTATCCTCACTGCATGTGGCGGAGGCGGAGGAAACTCACCCGCTGCTTCCACCACTTTGAGCGGAACTGCCGCAGTCGGTGCGCCGATTGTGGGTGCAACAGTGAATGTGACCTGTGCGGCAGGTGCGGCATTAAGTAACATTCCCGTCACCAGTGCCACGGGAGCTTGGTCGGTCACGTTGTCGGGACAAACCTTGCCTTGCGCGGTGCAAGTGTCAGGTGGAACAGTCAATGGTGCAGCCAACACCACAGCTTATCAATCGATTGCTACCAGTCTGGGTACGGTGAACGTTACGCCGCTAACCAGCTTGCTAGTGGCCAACTTGGTCGGTAAAGCCACACCCAACACGTGGTTTGCCAATTTAACGCCCACACAACTAAGCGCAATCACTTCAGCTCAAGTAAGCACGTCACTCACCAAATTGCGTGCTGCGCTAAATCTCGCCGCGCTGAACACGATAGACCCGGTTACCCTGCCATTTAATCCCGCTCCAGGCGTGGCGATGGATGATATTTTGACGGCATTGGGAAGTGCGATGGCGAGTAATCCAGCCTTAAGTTATGCAAACTTGCTTGCCTCGGCAGGAGCATCTGCGGGTGCGTCAATCACACCGCCAGCGGGGCTGAGTGCCGCACTGCTTACAGCATTGGCAAGCACACCAGGTGGCGGCGGATCGGGTGGCACGACTGGTACAGCTGCGCAATACTTTAACAAGCGGGCGGTGGGCAATACTTGGACTTGGAATGGTCTAAGCCAACCCAACTCATCCGCTTCCACCGAAGTAATCACCATCACCGCACTTGCAGGTAACACCGCAACAATTACCGATAGCTATACGGCAGGTGGCGTGCCTTTTCCGACCGACACGGGTACGTTTGAATTGGACGCAACAGGTGCTTGGGTAGTCACTGTTGGCGCATACAAGAAGGTGCTATTACCCGCCACTTTTTCAGTGGGTAAATCTTGGGTTGCAATACCCGCCGATCCAGCAATGGGGAGCAGCGCAACCATTAGTACCATTGCGGCATTTAATGTCACGCGTACCGTCCCTGCGGGAACATTTACTGATTGTTTACAAGTAAATTCTACGCAATCTACAGGTTTGGGTACTATTACCACCAATACTACGGAATACTATTCTCCATCGGCAGGAATATTTGTTGATGGAATTGACACCTACTCTGGTGGCGGAACCAAAACCACACAACTGCAAACAGGCTATATCGCTAACGGTGCAACCCCAACCGGCATTACCGCTACGGCAAACACAACAGCACGGAATCTGACAGTAGGTACAACGATAAGCAGCTTCTCACCATTGACCGCGAGCGGTGGCACACCCTCATACACGTATAGTTACACAGGTACATTGCCTGCTGGATTAAGCTTCAATGCCAGCACGGGTGCGGTGACAGGTACGCCTACTGCCGCTTATGCCACGGCAAACTTGGTGTTTTCGGTTAAAGATGCGAATAATGTAACGGCAAATACAACCAGTACCGTGAGTTTTACTGTCACTGCCGCCGTCGCAACAAACACTGCTGCGTATTACTTTAGCAAGAAAGCAGTGGGTAACACTTGGACGTGGATTGGCTCAGGACTCTACACTTCGAGCGAGGTAATGACCGTTACAGCTAATACAGGTGGTGTAGCAACTATCACAGATACCTACACATCCGGTGGTATTACATACCCAACCGACACAGGTACATTACGAATTGATTCAACAGGCGCGATAGCTACCTTTGGCACTTATACAGTGACACTTTTACCCGCAACTTTTGTGGTGGGAACGACTTGGCTTTCAAAGCCAGCTGATCCAACTACAGGGAATAGCGCACGAACTTCGACCATTGCCGCGTTTAATATCACACGCACTGTACCGGCGGGAACATTTACCGATTGCCTCCAAGTAAATTCTACGCAGTCATTTACAAATGCAGGAGTGACTACCACCTATAACAACATCGATTATTTTTCTCCGACCGCTGGGACATATATTGAAACTATTGATGTAGGTGGAAATACTACGCAACTTCAAGCAGGCTACATCGCCAATCCTTAAGCTGTTCAAATTAAAAAAGCCCACCAATTTCGGTGGGCTTTTTTATTGCCAGCGGAAATTGTATCGCGACGCTTATAATTCGCCCCCTTACAAAAAATTCTGCCATTCATGCTGTTCGCTTCCAAACATTCCCGCCCTCGCTATACCCATTTAATCGGCTCTTCTGATGCCTTGGCATTGGCACAACTTGCCGAGATAAAATCTCCGCTAATTGTGATTGCTGCGAACGCATTGGAAGCGCAGCGGCTGATGGAGGAGATTCCATTTTTCTCACCCAAGCTACGTGTGCATCTGCTGCCCGATTGGGAGACGTTGCCTTACGACCATTTTTCGCCACATCAGGATTTAGTCTCCGAGCGCCTTGCCACGCTGCACCATATTCGCAGCAATGCATGCGACATTGTCATCGTGCCACTCACTACCGCGCTCTACCCGCTACCGCCTGTTGAGCATCTCGCGGCTTACACGTTCTTCATCAAACGCGGTGAGAAGCTCAACGTGAATCAACTGCGCGAGCAGCTCACTTTTGCCGGATACAGCCATGTGATGCAGGTGTTGACCCCAGGTGAATACTGCGTGCGCGGCGGGATCATTGATTTGTTTGCGATGGGTAGTGTGCTGCCGTATCGCATCGATTTGTTTGATGATGAAATTGAAACCATCGCCACCTTCGATGCGGATACGCAGCGCACTTTGTATCCCGCTCCAGAGATACGCATGTTGCCTGCTCGTGAATTCCCGATGGATGAAAAGGGCCAAGCGACTTTTCGCCAAAATTTCCGCGACCGCTTTGAAGGGGATCCGTCCAAATCGCGCATCTATAAGGATGTGAGCAAGGGTATTGCCCCCAGCGGTATTGAATATTACCTGCCGCTGTTCTTTGAAAAAACCGCAACGCTGTTCGACTACCTGCCAAAAAATTCCACGCTGTGTTTGCATCACGATGTGGATGAAGCGATTGCCAACTTTGGTAAAGATGCCGCCTCACGTTACAACTTGCTGCGCGGTGATCCGCAACGACCTTTGCTGGAAACGAAAGAATTGTTTTTGGATGCGGAGCAGTTTTTTATTCGGGTGAAGGAATTTGCGCGAGTAGATGTGATCGCCACGAGTGTACCCTCACCCCTAGCCCCTCTCCCGATGGGAGAGGGGCATTCTGACTCCCTCACCCATCGGGAGAGGGTTGGGGTGAGGGAGGAAGCTAAAAATGTCACGCATTGTTTAACGGATATATTGCCTGACATCGCCGTTGATCGTCGCGCCGACATCCCCACACACGCCTTTCAAAATTTTCTGCAAAGCTACACAGGACGTGTACTGCTCCTTGCCGATAGTTTGGGCCGACGTGAAATTATGTCTGGTTATCTGAAGGAATACGGATTGTCGCCCGTTGTATGCGAAGACTACGCAGCCTTTCTCGCCAGCGATGAAAAATTTATGCTCGGCACGGCGCTGGTACAGAGCGGTTTCATTTTGTCCAACGGGTACGCCCGTTTCCCTCACCCCAACCCTCTCCCGCCTACGGGAGAGGGGGCAAGCGAATCGCTACGCGAGTTTGACGCTTACGACCAGATCGCCATTGTCACCGAGAGCGAACTCTATGCCGCGCAGCCTAGAAGCCGCGCCGTGCGTGCCGCGAAAAAGAGCAACGTTGAAGGCATGTTGCGCGACTTGTCCGAACTCAAAGTGGGCGACCCCGTGGTTCACGAGCAACACGGAATCGCGCGTTATCAGGGCTTAGTGAATCTCGACCTCGGTGAAGGTGAGAACGAATTTTTGCTACTGGAATATGCGGATGAAGCCAAACTGTATGTACCTGTTTCGCAACTGCACGTCATCAGCCGCTACAGCGGCGGCGCAGCGGAAGCCGCGCCGTTACATAAGCTGGGCACCGGCACATGGGATAAGGCGAAGCGCCGTGCCATGTTGCAAGTGCGCGATACCGCAGCTGAGTTACTGAATATTTACGCACAGCGTGCGCTGCGCAAAGGTCACGCTTTCAAACTGACCTATCACGATTACGAAGCTTTCTCAGCGGGGTTTGGTTTTGAAGAAACACCCGACCAAGCTGCGGCGATTGAGGCAGTGTTACTCGATCTGCAATCCGGCAAGCCTATGGACAGGCTGATCTGCGGCGATGTGGGCTTCGGCAAAACAGAAGTTGCGTTACGTGCCGCATTCGTCGCGGTGATGGATGGCAAACAAGTCGCGGTACTCGTGCCGACCACGCTGCTTGCCGAGCAACACTTTCAAAATTTTTCCACACGCTTTGCCGACTGGCCGATCAAGATCGCCGAGTTATCGCGCTTCAGAACCGCCAAAGAGGTTACACAATCGCTAAAAGATTTGGCGGATGGAAAACTGGACATCGTTATCGGCACGCATAAATTGATTCAAAAAGAGGTGAAGTTTCACAATCTCGGCTTGGTGATTCTCGATGAAGAGCATCGCTTCGGCGTGCAACAAAAAGAGAAATTGAAAGCCTTGCGCGCCGAGGTGGATGTGCTGACGCTCACCGCAACGCCCATTCCGCGCACCTTGGCGATGTCGCTGGAAGGGCTGCGCGATTTTTCAGTGATTGCCACCGCACCGCAACGTCGTCTTTCTATCAAGACTTTCGTCAGCGGCTTTAGTCAGGGCATCATCCGCGAAGCTGTACTGCGCGAACTCAAGCGCGGCGGGCAGGTTTACTTTTTGCACAACGAAGTCGATACCATCGCCAACATGCAGGAAAAACTCGAAACGCTGCTTCCCGAAGCACGCATCCGTACCGCACACGGCCAGATGGGCGAGCGCGATCTGGAAGCGGTGATGCGCGATTTCACCCACCAGCGTTTCAACGTGCTGCTTTGCACCACCATCATCGAAACCGGCATCGACGTACCCACCGCCAACACCATCATCATGAACCGCGCCGACCGCTTTGGGCTGGCACAGCTGCATCAATTGCGTGGTCGTGTGGGACGTTCGCACCACCAGGCCTACGCATACCTGCTGGTGGACAGCATAGATGGTCTTACCGCACAGGCGAGAAAACGTCTCGAAGCAATCCAGGCGATGGAACAACTCGGCAGCGGCTTCTTCCTCGCCATGCACGATCTGGAAATACGCGGCGCGGGCGAAGTGCTGGGCGAATCGCAAAGCGGCGAGATGCAGGAGATCGGCTTTAGTCTCTACAACGACATGCTCGCCGCCGCCATCGCCTCGCTCAAACAGGGCAAAGAGCCGGACATGGCGCACCCGTTGGGCGTGACTACCGAAATCAATCTGCACACACCCGCACTGCTACCCAACGACTACTGTGGCGACATCCATCAACGTCTGGTCATCTACAAGCGCATGGCGAGTTGCAACACGCAGGAAGATTTGGATGAAATGCACCAAGAGCTCATCGACCGTTTCGGCCTACTGCCCGAACCCGCGCAAACCCTACTCGACAGCCATCAGCTGCGTATCCTCGCCAAACCGCTAGGCATCAGTAAAGTCGATGCGTCTTCGGAAGCAATTCAAATTCAGTTCGTGCCCAATCCGCCCATCGACCCGATGAAAGTTATCACCTTAATCCAAAGCAAACGCCACATCAAAATGGCTGGACAGGACAAGCTGCGTATTGAATTAAAGTATGGAGATTTGGATCAACGCGTGTTGGCGATTAAAAATTTTTTTGGTGAGCTGAAATAATTTCGTGCGCGTCCAAAAATATTTCCAGTACAAACATCCCGCAAATAGTGACTATTTAGTAAATGAAATCACCTATACAAAAAGTCGCAACATGCCATGACAAGCCCCAGCCAAGAACCTAACATCTGTTCACGAAAATAACTCGGAAACGAAGGCTACAAAGCGATACAAAGCAAAACAAAAAGAAACCGCCATCATGTTTGCTTGTCGGAGAGCAAAGGAATGCGTAATAAATTGCAGAAAAGCTCAGTCTCTGAAACAATAGCATGTGGCGAAATTTCGTCAAAATAACACTATTTTATTTATTTTCAGTATGTTATTGATGTACTCATAACCTAACTTATGAACGATGTTTTGCAAACTCAATACAATTTATTTTCCAAACAATGTTCGTGGAATGCACCGCTATTGACAGAAGCAAAACGATTTTTCCCCGCCTTCCCCGTTAACCAGTCAATCACTTTCCGCGTAATGGATTTCTCACAAGGAGTCCCCCTGTGAAGCATTACGCCAACAACCCCAATCCAAGCACACTGCGCCAAGCATTTAACCGCAGATTACTGCTATTGCTGGTTTTGTTTTCTATCGTCATTAGCGGGTTGGTTGCGTTGCTTTACCAAAACCAAACTGAAAAAATTAATCACGCGGTGATGGACGATCAATTGGCGTATTTAGTACCCCGCATTAAAGATCACCAAGCTTCACTAGACGAAGCCGCAAGTAACTTGGTCAGCACCCTTGAGTGGTCTGGCATGCTCGCCTTGCCGGAGCCACAACGCGGTGAAAAATTAAAAGAATTTTTTACCGCACAAGCAAGCAGCATGATGTTTGAAGGTGTGGTGGTCAGCAATGCTAAAACAGGCCAAGTGCTATACGACTATTGGCCCGCCAAAGACAAGCCGGACTGGCAAACTGCCCTGCATGACAGCGATCCACTGTGGTTGGATGATGACCATGATGAATTGTTTTCGCAAATCAAAAAAATAACACGGATGCCGGATGACGGCATCAATGTGCATTTCTTTAAGGAATGGGATAGCGAGATACTGAAAAGCTTAAGCCCGCCGAATACCCATATTTTTTTGGCTTTGGGCAATCGCCCATTGGTTAGCTCAACTGGCAGCGCAGCGCAAATTTCATATCAGCCCAACCAAGATAATTACTCGGAATATGCCGTCGATGGGGTTAAGCAGCAAGAGGGCAGTATTGATTTAACCGAGGCAACGATTCGTCCGGGCATCACCTTACCGCTGAAACTAGTCGCACGCTTACCGCTACAAAACGAATTCCCATTGTCAACACTGCTGCTGGCAACACTGTCCATCACTTTGCTATTTGGTGTTTTGATATTTATGGTGCTGGGTCACTGGCTGAGAAAGATAGGCAGCAGGTTGAGCGAACTCGCTAACGCAACGATGCATTTCAAAGATCAACAAACTAATGAAATTTCTGCAGAAACTGACCGTTTGCTGCATCATGCTGATGCAGGTGAAGACGATCAAATTAGTCACGTTGCGCAAGCACTATCCGCGTTGATGTCGTCAGAAGTAATTCATGGCGAAGAGCAACAGGCTTACCTGCAAACCTTGGAATTACTGCAAGATGCGGTGATTGAATTGTCCATCGATGGTCGTTTGTTACGTGCCACCGATGCGTGGAAGGCTTTCACGGGCACAACCGAGCTAACCTCAGGCAATATCAATAACTGCGTACATCCTGAAGATAGACCCGAATTGCTTGAACAAATCAGGTCATTGGCATACGAACAAAAAGATCAAATTACCATTCGATTTCGCATCTATCGCCAAAACGATTACAACAAATTTTTATGGGTCGAAGGTCGCTTCGCGGCTGTGATGCAAAACAATAAAGTAGTGTGCATTCGAGGCATGGTGCGCGATATCACCACCACTTACACACAAGAGAGCCAAATTAGCCACATGGCTTTACATGATGCCCTCACTGACCTGCCCAATCGCGTATTACTAGAAGACCGTATGGACATGGCACTCAGCCGCGCTGCGCGCAGCGGACAAAAAGTTGCGCTGGGCTTTATCGACCTCGATCATTTCAAACAAGTGAACGACAACTTCGGCCACAAGGTGGGCGACCTGTTGCTCAAAGAAGTGTCGGCAAGATTAGGCTCCGCATTGCGCGGCTCGGACACTTTGTCACGCTGGGGCGGCGACGAATTTGTAGTGTTGTGTCCCGACCTTAATACCATAGAAGATGCCAAAGAAATCACACAAAAACTGACTGCGCTCACTCGCGAACATATTACGATTGACGGGACAGATTTCCCGTTCACCTTCAGCGCAGGTTTTGCAATCTACCCGAATGATGCAAGCGACAGCGAGATGTTATTGGCTCAGGCAGACCGGGCAATGTTCCACGCCAAAGCACAGGGTCGCAATAACATCCAATTTTTCACCTCTATCGCGGATCAAGAATCCGGCAAAGAAGCGTTTTATTTGCAAAGCAATTTGGTGCATGCCGTTAATCACGATCAAATACAGTGCTGGCTACAACCCATCTTTTCAGCAAATACCGGCTCAGTAGTCGGAGTAGAGGCATTGGCTCGCTGGCATGCAGCCGAACATGGCTGGATTGAACCCACCGTATTTATTCCTATGGCTGAAAACTTGGGTGTAATTGACAAGCTTGGGCAATCGGTATGGCAGCAAGCTTTCCAGGCTCTTGCCAAGCTACCGACTGAACTGCGTTTGTCGGTAAATCTTTCCAAGCGACAATTATTTTCCAACACCATCGTTGAGCAACTGCTAGAAGACGTGGCTATCGCAAAAATCGAGCCCTCACGCATCATGTTGGAAATTACAGAAAACATCGCGCTGTCTGATGTTTTATACGCACGCGAAAGAATTGCTGAATTGGATGCAAAAGGCTTTGGTATTTCAATTGATGATTTTGGCGTAGGGTACTCTTCGCTATCACAACTGCACGAAATTCCTGCCAATGAACTGAAACTGGATATCTCTTTCATCAAACGTATTCACGAAAAAACCGGACACAGCATGGCAACAGGGATTATCTCAATTGCCAAATCGCTTAATTTAACCTGCGTCGCGGAAGGCGTGGAAGATAGACGTACGGCTGAAATACTCACATCAATGGGCGTTGAAATGTTGCAAGGCTTTCACTTTGCCAAACCCATGTCCATTCCTGATTACTTTGCTTGGTTGGCAATTTACGAAAGCGAACAACGCCGCGCTTAAGTTATAGCGCGGTAGCGTAATTGAATCCTGAAGCGCGCAGCCTCCACCGCAAAATCATCACGCATTGTCCTGTTGCAATCTGCATTAAAATACACCCATCCAACCGTGTATTCCATTACCCAAATTTATCCGAATTGACTTCATGAATCTTATCGTTCAATCCACTTGCGCCATCACTTCAACACAGCTCGACCATCTGACTGCGCTAGCCCAGTGTAAACAGCGCGAGCAAATTTCTGACCGTGCATTTCGTTTAAGAAACGCCCAGCCTTGCGCCGACGTGACATCCTACTGCTTTGCCAATCAAATTGATTACGGCTTCGTACCAAACACCATGCAGCTGGCTAATTTCGGGCTGGTAGTGATGGACATGGATTCGACACTCATCAGCATTGAGTGCATAGACGAAATTGCCGACATGCAGGGACTCAAGCCCCAAGTGTCGGCGATTACCGAAGCGGCAATGCGTGGAGAGATTGATTTTGCCGAGAGCTTGCGCCGCCGTGTGGCGTTGCTGAAAGGATTGGATGAAAACGCGTTGCAACGCGTGTATGACGAACGCTTGCAGCTCAATCCGGGTGCAGAGATTATGCTTGCCGCGCTAAAAAAGCACGGCATTAAAACGCTGTTGGTGTCGGGCGGATTTGTTTTTTTTACCGAGCGATTGAAAGCGCGCCTTAACCTTGATTTCGCGTATGCCAATATGCTGGAAATTGTTGATGGAAAACTAACAGGCAAGGTGCTGGGCAACATCGTCGATGCACAAGCCAAGGCAGATTTTCTGGTGAGAACACGCGACGCGCTCAACCTGAAACCTGAACAAGTCATCGCCATGGGCGACGGTGCGAACGATCTAAAAATGATGGCGCAAGCAGGTATCAGCATCGCCTACCACGCCAAACCGGTGGTAAGAGTACAAGCCAGCTACGCGCTCAATTTTGCAGGCTTGGATGGTTTAGTAAATTTATTCGCGAGCTGATAATTACTCTTCATTCCCGCGAAAGCGGGAACCCAGTGGTTATTACTTCTGCGAAGCTGACATTCAGCCTCGCTTCGCGAGCTTTTTCAATTGGCATCATTCCCGCGATAGCGGGAATGATGTAAGTTAGGAGCATTCAAAATGACACAAGAAATAAGCACCGAGGTTTTACTGGAGAAATATGCCGAAGCAGATGAAAAATCTGTACAGGATGTACGCCGTCGTGTAGCGCGCGGGTTGGCGCAAGCTGAAAACCATGAACAACGCGGACAATGGGAAGAGGAATTTTTTCAAGCACAAGAAAACGGTTTCATTCCCGCAGGTCGTATCAATTCTGCCGCTGGATTAAAGATACAGGCAACGCTGATTAATTGTTTTGTGCAGCCGGTGGGCGATGCAATCTCTGGCATGAACGATGGCAAGCCTGGCATTTACGATGCCTTGCAACAAGCTGCTGAAACCATGCGACGCGGCGGTGGAGTGGGTTATGACTTCTCCAGCATTCGCCCCGAAGGTGCGCATGTTAAAGGCACCAATTCTCGCGCCAGCGGACCCATTTCTTATATGCGCGTGTTTGATCGCTCCTGTGAAACCGTGGAATCGGCTGGTGCGCGGCGCGGCGCGCAAATGGGGGTGTTGCGCTGCGATCATCCCGACATCGAAAAATTTATTCGCGCTAAAGACCAAGGCGATCTGCGCAACTTCAACATCTCGGTGGGTGTCACCGATGCCTTGATGCAAGCCGTGGAAGCCAATCAAAACTTTGAGTTGGTGCATATCGCCAAGCCATCGGATACACTCGTTGAACAAGGTGCATTGCAGCGCGCCGATGGCAAATGGGTATATCGCACCATCTGCGCTGCAGATTTATGGAAGCAAATTATCGAAAGCACCTACGACCATGCCGAACCTGGCGTGCTGTTCATTGACTTAATGAACCGAGATAACAACCTGTCTTATTGTGAAGTAATCGAAGCCACCAACCCCTGTGCGGAACAGCCGCTGCCGCCTTATGGTTGCTGCTGCCTGGGCTCAATTGATTTGACGCGCATGGTGAAAAATCCGTTCTCAAATCACGCTGGCTTTGATTATGAGCCGTTCAAAAAATTGGTGCGTACTGCGGTGCGCATGTTGGACAACGTGTTGGATGTCACCGCGTGGCCACTTCCCGAACAACAACAAGAAGCGCAAAACAAACGCCGTATCGGATTGGGTTACACCGGATTGGGCGACGCGTTGGTCATGTTGGGCAAACGATACGACACCGATGAGGCGCGCGCCTTCGCCGCCGACATCACGCGCATCATGCGCGATGAGTCTTACCTCGCTTCGGCGGATTTGGCGATGGAGCGCGGTGCGTTCCCGCTACTGGACGCGAATCAATATTTGGACGCACCGCGTTTTGCTTCGCGCCTGCCGGACGAGTTGAAAAATAAAATTCGCCAGCACGGCATACGCAACAGTCACCTGCTCTCCATCGCACCAACAGGCACTATTTCATTGGCTTTCGCGGACAATGCTTCGAACGGGATTGAGCCGGCTTTTTCGTGGTTTTACACACGCAAAAAACGCATGGCGGAGGGCGGCACTAAAGATTATTCAGTTGAAGATCACGCCTGGCGAGAGTACAAAAAACTCGGTGGCGATATGGATAAGCTACCGACTGCCTTTGTCACTGCGCTAGAAATCTCCGCGATCGATCACATGAAAATGGTCGCCGCTGTAGCTCCTTTCATCGATACCTCGATTAGCAAAACCGTTAACGTCCCCGCCGATTATCCCTACGAAGATTTTCAACACCTTTACACCGAAGCATGGAAAGCTGGACTAAAAGGTCTCGCGACCTATCGTCCGAACAGTGTATTGGGTTCAGTGTTGTCGATTACACCCGAAAAAATTGAAGAGCAACCACAAGACTTTATTTTCGATCAAGATCGCCGCATCGTGCTGGAAGCCACGCCCAAGCCTGCGCTGGCTTCATTACGTTGGCCGGGTCGCCCTGAATTGCCGGGAGGCAGCGCAGGCTGGGTATCGCAAGTGGTGAAGCATCCACTCGGCAGCTTTGTCGCATTTGTGTCGCACACCACAACCCTCCCTCACCCCAATCCTCTCCCAGTGGGAGAGGGGGCAAACGCCTTGCTACCCCCAGCCACCCCATCGGGCAAGCGCGACTCTTCGAGTTTGTGGGACAACCATCCTTTTGAGGTATGGGTGAATGGCTCGGAACAACCACGCGGCCTCGGTGCACTGGCAAAATCGCTGTCTATGGACATGCGCACCCGTGACCCAGTGTGGATACGCATGAAGCTGGAAATGTTGATGAAGACCTCCGGTGACGATGCTTTCGACATGCCCATGCCTCCCCATGGTGAAATCATGCGCATGCCGAGTCTGGTGGCCGCGTTTGCACATTTGCTTAAGTTTCGTATCGAAGAATTGGGAGCATTGGAAGCAACCGAGGGCATCACCACACCCATGATGGACGCGCTCTTTGCCAAAAAAGAACCCAAGACAGGCACGGATGGCACGATGAGCTGGACAGTGGATATCGCCAATGTGGGCAGCGGCGATGACTTTGTGCTGGGTCTGAAAGAACTGGTGCTACCTGACGGACAACGCCGCCCTTATTCGATGTGGCTGGCAGGTGTTTATCCACGCGCACTAGATGGGTTGTGCAAAGTGTTGAGCCTGGACATGCGCGTGATTGATCCTGCATGGATCGGCATGAAGCTGCGTAAGCTGCTCAACTTCGGCGAACCTTTGGGCGACTTCATGGCTCGCGTACCGGGTAGCGTCAAGATGGAAAGTTATCCATCCACCGTATCCTACGTTGCCAAATTGATTATTCACCGCTACGCCATGCTCGGCATACTCGACGCGCAAGGTTACCCCACTCAACAAATGGGCGTGTTAGAAATCCCCGAAAAGCAAAACCGCGCAACCGGTTACAGAGCCATTAGCGGCAAGGTCTGCAAAGAATGCGGCAACGCCACGTTAATCAAAAAAGACGGTTGTGAATTTTGTACCAGCTGCGGTGCAATTGGGGCGTGCGGGTAATGTACCTTGGGCAGTTTATGGAAGAAATGCAAACGATTACTTGGTCAAAACCAGTACTTGGATAGCCAAGTAAAAACTGGCAGAATGCCGCTTGAATTATCGTTCCAAAACATACCCGCAATTATCATTCAATTAATACAATAGGGAAAACAAGTCATGCCAACTGCTCTAAAATTAATAACCGTTAAAACCAACAACCTTCCTATCCCCGGTGTTGAGTCTTGGCACGTCACTGCAAAAGACCCTGCGATGTTGGTGATGACTGATTTTCACTGGCATTCGTCTGTGACTGTGTCTGAAAATTCGACGATTGATGCGGCAATAGATCACATGAAACATACCGGCGTACGCTGCGCTTTTGTAATAGATGGAAAAATGAGTACGGTGGTGGGGATGATTACTGCCTATGATATTTCTGGCGAAAAGCCTGTGCAATACATGCGTTTGACTAGCACATCGCGAGCTGACATTTTGGTGAAAGACATCATGCAAAAGATAGGTGATTGGCAAGTGGCAAACCTTAAGGACATCGAAAGTGCGACCGTGGCGGATGTATTGAAAGTGTTTACCGATACTGATGTTACGCATATCCCGGTGATGGAAACCAACAGCAATAATGAACAACGTTTGCGTGGTCTACTTTCGTATGCAAAAGTGAAACGTCTGTTAGTCGCCTAAATTAGAACTGTCACCAGGCCGGCAGCAGTGTGACTGTTGTCGGCCTTTTTATTTGAGGTACAAATGAAGTTACTAGGCACTCATACCAGCCCCTACGTACGCAAAGTGCGCTTGGTATTACTGGAAAAAAACATTCCGCACACTTACCTGGTTGATGCACCGCGTGAGCCTGGCAGCCAAGTGGCGCGGGCTAACCCACTCGCCCGCATTCCCGCACTGATATTGGATGACGAAACGTGTGTTTTTGATTCACCCGTCATCGCCGACTATCTCGACACATTGAACGACACACCTATCTTGATTCCGCGCAACGACGCGTTAGCGCGGATGCGCGTCAAGCGTTGGGAAGCTTTGGCGGATGGCATCATGGATTCAGCAGTCGTGGTGCGTACCGAAAGTATCCGCCCAGCAGAAAAACAAGACACAGACATCATCGCTCGTCACAACAATGCCATCACAGGTGCATTGAATTTTATTGCGCATCAACTGGGACAAGCCGAATGGTGTGAAGGAGCGTCAATCACACTGGGTGATTTGGCTTTAACAAGCGCGCTGATTTATTTGGATTTGCGCCAAACGGAACGCGATTGGCGCGGGCAACATCCCAATTTAGCAGCATGGTTTATAAAGATGAGCGCACGGGAAAGTGTAAAAACCTCGCTCGCCTAATTGCGCCCCAGTTCAATTTTTTGATTTAGTGGAAAGGTTGATGATCTTCGCAATCTTCTTGCTTTGGGGTAAAGACTGAGTTGCTTTGTTGCGACCGTAAACAAAATCACTAAGTACATCGTTCATATTGAGGAACGCATCCGACATCAAAGTTGACAGACGCAAACAGGACTTCATAGGTGTACGGGCACTCATTCTTTCCATCTCTATTCGGCATTGCAATCCTTGCAGCATGCGAACATTGCCACTGTTGGCAATCTGCGCTTCTATCACGGCACGTCGCCGCTCCTCGAAAGCCTCGGGAGACGATTTCGCCAATTTTGCCCATTCATCAAAATCGAATTCGAACATTTCATCCGCCTAAAACAATAACTCACCGTTACATCTAAAATTGCGTTTATCCCTACCAGCAGTAAAGCAAGAATGACCATTTAAACGGATGGTAAGCGGACATTTAGCTATTGTCGTGACAGTCAACTACTTTAATTCATAGTAGTTGACTATGAGTAATATGGGCATTTCTGTGGGAAATTTGTCCTATCCTAGGAATCTGCCAGAGATTTTCGGCACTGCTAATGATGAGTCTGGGGAGTGTATCAGGGACATGATCCAAAAGCCGATTAAGGCTTGATCCGCAAGGTAAAGCTAGGCAATTAGTAGCTTGCAGCCCATGCCAGTCAAGCTAGAACTCAACCATGCAAAATTGAAATTCACTTCAAACCCAACACGTCCTGCATGCTGTACATGCCAGCCGGACTTGCTTTCAGAAAGCGTGCAGCGCGTAACGCGCCCAACGCAAACGTGGCTCTGCTACTGGCCTTATGGGTGATTTCGATACGCTCGCCAGTGCCTGCAAACAGCACGGTGTGATCGCCGACAATGTCGCCACCTCGCACCGTGGCGAAACCTATCGTGGAAGGATCGCGCTCACCCGTCACACCTTCACGTCCATACACCGCGCATTGCGACAGGTCACGCCCCAAGGTACGCGCGATCACTTCGCCCATGCCCAATGCTGTGCCTGATGGCGCATCGATTTTATGCCGGTGATGCGCTTCGATGATTTCGATGTCGTAGCCGTGCGCTAAAACACGCGAGGCAGTTTCTAAAAGTTTGAACACCAGGTTTACACCAACGCTCATATTGGGTGCGAATACGATGCCGATGTGTTGGGCGGCTGCGCCAAGTTGGGCTTTTTGTTGCGGGCTAAACCCCGTCGTGCCTATCACCATACTTACACCGAGCTGACGGCAAATATCCAGATGATGCAATGTACCTTCGGGGCGCGTGAAGTCAATCAACACATCCGCACCAGTTAGCGCGGTTTGCACATCCGGGCTGATTTTTACACCGCAGGGTGCGCCAAACAGCTCGCCAACATCACGTCCCAATAGCGCGCTGCCATTGTGTTCCAGCGCGGCGTGCAATACCAAGTCGTCAGCTTGCGCAATATTCTCCAGCAAGACACGCCCCATACGTCCGCTACTACCCGCAATAGCAATTTTTATTTTACTCATATTCATTTCCTGGTTCACCGTCATATCCACTGTGATTATTATCAACCTAAACTCATATCCAACTTGCCACAATGAAACAGAATTCTCGCCCGATAGTTGGTGAAGTTGCGAAATCCTCTGGCGTTAGCTTTGATGAGTTGGATAGCGCTATTGAATCCTTCAGCGCAGGCGTTGTTGATTCTGTGTTCGCCGTAGTTGAGCAAGCCCGTCAGATGTCGCCTGAGCATCTTGACTACTTTTTTGATCGGCTCCAGTCGGCTACGCATGGCGTTATTGGACCATGCGTCAAAGAAACGTTTGGCAGCCCCCGTGTAGTGATAGCACCAGAATTGAGTGAACGTTTCTTTGATACGCCATGCCCGGCTGGTCTTGAGGTTAAGCTGATTCAGGGCACGAAACGAAACCGCTTCAGACGAGCGTCCATCGGCATAGCGCTTGAGCCACGCCCATTTGCTGCCTGTCAGCGGCGAGCTACCGGCTTGAGCCAGGCTGCGGTGTTCTTGTTTGCGCACCGCATCAACCGCTTCACCGAGGTACTTGGAAACATGAAACCGGTCATGCACGATGTCGGCTTGGGGGAGGCACGTTTGTACTGCGCTCATAAAAGCAGGCCACATATCCATAGCCACCGCTCTAACCTGAGCGCGTTGAGTCGGGCTGAGTGTTTCCAGCAGACTTTTGGCTGCTGCCAATTTTCGCTCAGGTACCAGATCAAGCACTCGGGAGCGGTCGATGTCGGTCAGTATGCTGACGTAGGTGTGTCCCTTCTCGGAGCTCTTCTCATCCAGCCCCAGATGAGGCACATCGTCATCAAAGCGGCGCAGCATGCCTCGCTCTACAGCACTCACCATGATGCCGTTGACGGTGCTCCAGGCAAGCCGCGTGAGTTCGCAAACGCCTTGGGTGGTGGGGCAAGCGTGCAGCAACTTAACCACAAAGGCTTCCATCAGAAGCGTGACCCGGCTGTAGCGTTCCGCCCATGGCACGGCCAATTCTTCGACGGTGCCGTCGCTGTATTTGAGTTGGGGGACGCGCGCTTTGATGAGGGTTTCAAACTGGCAGGTATCCAAATGCCGCCACTGGCGCTCAGTCCAGCCGTTGATGTGAGCTCGCTTGGTACTGTCCCTAGGGTCCGCCCATACTTGACCTTGCTTGAGAACAACTTCAACCACGACGCGCTGATCCGTCAAGGAGAGGTCAACAGACTTCACCGACCAAGGCGTTTTCAGTCCAAGAAGATGTTCGTAAAGGGTTGTGTCTTTCATGATGGTGTCGGTGTGGTTGAGAAGCTGAATTCTCCAGCATCGAGGAAAAAATCACAGTGCAATTATCGAAGAACCCATTTCCTTATTTCACTACCTGCTCTGAAACGATTAACCATGCGTCATCAATTTTTTCCAACTGCAAAATCTTACGCGTTTTATCTTGGTAAGAATCGGCGCGATAATTTTGCACAAAGGTTGCGCTGGCATGACTGTCATCGCTCAACTCCACTTTCAAATCACTCAACGTGACCGCAATAGATTTTGATTTTCTGATACGCGCTTCGCGTTGCGCTTGCCACGCACTTTTGCTCATGCCAGCCGGTTTAAAACTGTCGGCATAACTGGCGAAATATTGCTCTACATCTTTCGCCGACCATGCATCCGCCCAAGCTTGTAGCGTTTCCTTCAAATCAGCAGTTGAATCAACGGGCGGTACAACCACCATTGGTTTTGCCACGACAGGTGGCGATGGCATTACTACTGGTGCATCTGCTGTGGCAATGACTAGCGGCGGCTTGGTCGCATTGGGATCTGCTTGAATAAGCTGCTTCCCATCATCAATACTCTGCAAGCTGTTGTCCAAAAAATTCAGTGTCAGCCCTTGCTGCTCAATCACCTTGCCACCTTGCTCATGTCGATATACATAGTCCCAACGATTACCATGAAAGGCATCGCTAATAAGCGGGGTACCCAGCACATAGCGCACTTGTTGTTTGGACATCCCCAACTTTAACTTTTCGCGCATTTCCGCAGTGATGACATTACCCTGATGGATATCCATTTTGTAAGGCTTCAGGCTACATGAGGCCAACAACAGGGCGAGGAAAATCATTTTAATTTGCATAGTTATCATCTCAAAAAGGCCGGCGCATCATACCTCAAGCGGGTAAACCCAGCATTTCAGCCGCGTGCTTGCGCGTCGTGTTGGTAATGGTCACGCCCCCCAACATCCGCGCGATTTCTGCGACACGCTGCTCACTCTCCAATACTGTGATGTGACTTAACGTCACGCCATTTTCCACTACTTTACTCACTTGCCATTGTTGATTCGCCACCGCAGCGACTTGCGGCAAATGGGTGACGCATAACACCTGATAAGTCCCGCCCAATTTTTTGAGCAAGTGCCCGACTATCTCAGCCACCCCCCCACCGATGCCGCTATCCACCTCATCAAAGATCAAAGTGGGCACACTAGCCACCTGACTGGTTGCCACTTGAATCGCCAAACTAATACGCGACAACTCACCGCCCGAAGCCACTTTAGCCAGGCTGCGCAAAGGCACACCCGGATTGGCGGCCACTTGAAATTCAATGGCCTCCAATCCGTATGCATTACCTTCAGCAAGCGGGATCAGTGCAACAGAAAACTTCCCGCCTTGCATCGCCAAAGTCTGCATGGCGATAGTCATTTCACGCGTGAGTTTTTCGGCGGCACGTTGGCGAACCACAGAGAGTTTTTGCGCTGCTTTAAAATAATTTTGCAATGCGGACTTTTCTTGCTGCATCAATTCGGCAAGATTAGCGTCACCACCCAACTCTTCCAATCGCGCCACAATCCGCTGCAACACTTCATCTAATTTTTCCGGTGCGACTCGATGTTTACGCGCCGTATCCAGCACACTTTGAATACGCTGCTCTTGTTGCTGCAAGCGTTGCGGATCACTCTCCAAGCGTTGCTGATAATGCCGTAAGGCATACACAGCTTCTTGAATTTCGGTCTGAGCGCTTTCCAACAAACGTGCCACTTCACCCAAAGAAGTATCGTAAACAATGCCTTCATGCAAACGCATCATCAATGCATTCAGTTGCGTCAAACACGCATCGTCCGCTTCACTTAAACTCTCGACACCAAAGGCTGCGGTATCGAGTAAATTAGCAGCATGTGACAAACGCGCATAGTCTTCTTGCAATGCACTCCAGTCAGGCAAGCTAAATCCCAGCCCTTCTACTTCGGCACGCTGAAATTGCAATAACTCCCGTTCAGCTTGAACGGCTTCGGCATCCTCACTCAGACTGATGCAGCGACGACGTAACGACTGCCATTCGCGATACAAAGTGGTCACTTGCACCACTTCCTTTGCCACGCCCGCATAGCCATCCAACAACACACGTTGCGCTTCAGGACGCAGCAGGGATTGATGTGCGTGTTGCCCGTGTATATCGAGCAACTGCTCACCCGCCATTTTGAGTTGCTGCAATGTCGCGCTGCGTCCGTTGATAAAACTGCGTGAGCGACCACTGTTATCCAACACGCGGCGCATCAGGCAAATATTTTCATCACCCACCAGCTCCTGCTCACTCAACCAAGCTTGAATATTTGACATGCCCGTAATATCAAATTCAGCCGCGATGTCCAAACGCTCGCAGCCGTGGCGCACCATCGTGGCATCACCGCGTTCACCCAATGCCAAGGACAAGGCATCAATCAAGATTGATTTTCCCGCGCCTGTCTCACCTGTCAGCGCGGTGAATCCTCTGGAAAAATCCAGCTCAAGATTAGAGACGATGATGAAATCGCGGATGGTTAAAAATTTCAGCATGGAGTGGTTTTATAAATTCGTCATCAAGACAACGCAGAAATGACTACTTGGAATTGCGAATAAACTAAGTGCGACATCACACCTACAAAGTTTGATTCCACAACAATTTTTCACGCAGCGTGTGGTAATAGCTATGCCCTACCGGATGTAACAAGCAAACCGGCGAAGGATGACGCGTGATAACAATTTTATCGTGCTCTTGCAAATCATAGTCGGTGTGACTGTCAAATCGAATATGAATATCACTGGTGCGATGGGTCAATATCTCAATCACGGATGAACTCTTAATTACCAACGGACGATTGCTCAAGGTATGCGGACAAATTGGCACAAGCGCGAAAACTTCCAAGCTGGGATGCAGAATCGGACCACCCGCTGACATCGCATAAGCCGTCGAACCCGTTGGCGTAGTCACAATCAAGCCATCGGCACGCTGGTTATACACATATTCGCCATCCACCAACACTTCGCACTCAATCATATTGCTGGTGTAATTGCGATGCACCACCACTTCATTAAACGCCCAGCCGTGATACACCTCGACATCACCACGCATCACTTTTGCGGCGAGCAACAAACGTTGCTCCTCGATAAACTTGCCATCGAGCATTGCATCCATCGTCTCCAGCATATTCTCCAACGTCAGATCGGTGAGAAAACCTAATCGGCCTTGGTTCACACCTATTAGTGGAATACCATGCTGCGACAAGGTGCGCGCGATGTTCAGCATCGTGCCATCACCCCCCAGTACAATCGCCAAATCAACCTTAGAGCCAATCTCAGCGAGGCTCATCGAAGGATACGGACTGTCTTTAAGATGTTCGGCAGTCAAACTATCGACTACCACAATCAGTTTTTTGGACGACAAAAATTTAGCTAAACGTAGCAATGGCTCCGCCACTTCAGGCGTTTTATGTTTGCCGATTAACGCGATTTTTTGGAAGGGAAATTTCATTGCGAGATTAAACCACATCGACCTATGAATGACAAAGCGCGGAATGGAAAGACAGCCGACACTTTGACCGCCGTTACCCTTCGACAAGCTCAGGGCGAACGGACGTGAAGCTTAATAGAAAGAGAAAACCGTTCGCCTTGAGCTTGTCGAAGAACCGGAGTGCTAGTTAAAACTCTTCCCAATCCGCTTGTTGTTCGGTGTTACTCACCACACGTCGCTTGTTTCTATAATCAGCCAGCGTAAGCGTGAGCTCGTTGTTTGGCTTGGCTTCAGCCGAGCTACCCACAACGCTCTGTAAGTGCGGCGCGCTTCTGTACTGCTCGAACAACTTAAACACACTCACGGTTTCCGCCAATTCTTTGGCTTGCAAACGCATTGCTTCTGCTGCTGCCGCCGCCTGTTCAACCAATGCGGCATTTTGTTGCGTCACATCATCCATCTGAATAATGGCTTGATTGACTTGCTCGATGCCTGCACTTTGCTCATTCGAGGCAGACGAAATTTCATACATGATGTCGGTGACGCGTTTCACCGCCTTAACAATTTCATCCATCGTCGCACCAGCTTGATCTACTTGTTTTGAACCCGCCACAACTTTAACCACCGAGTCATCAATCAGCGTTTTGATTTCTTTTGCCGCAGCAGCGGAACGTTGCGCAAGATTGCGCACTTCGGCGGCGACCACCGCAAAGCCTCGCCCTTGTTCGCCCGCACGGGCTGCTTCTACGGCGGCGTTCAACGCGAGAATGTTAGTCTGAAACGCAATGCCTTCAATCACACTGATGATATTGACAATCTTTTTCGAGCTCGCGCTGATAGAGCCCATCGTTTGCACGACTTCACCTACTACGTGTCCACCTTTAACGGCAATGCTCGATGCAGTCGCGGCTAGTTGGTTGGCGTGTTTGGCGTTCTCGGCATTTTGCTTCACTGTGGCAGTGAGTTGCTCCATGCTGCTGGCAGTCTCTTCTAAAGTAGAGGCCTGCTCCTCGGTGCGTTGCGACAGGTCGCTATTGCCTGCCGCAATTTGCTGTGCAGCGGCAGTGATGCTGTCGGTGTTCAGGCGAACTTCACTGACGATGGTAAATAAACTTTCGTTCATCTCTTTCAGTGCTTGAACCATCTGCCCCGCTTCATCATTGGCTTTCACTTCAATGCGCTGCGTAAGATCACGGTCAGCTACACCTCTGGCTATTCTTATTGCGTCAATCAGTGGTCGAGTGATACTGATTGATGTTAACCATACGAACAATATGCTTAACATAACTATCAGCACACTCGTACCAACGATAACCTTCTTGCCTCTATCTGCGATGTCGGTAATTGCCAGAGCAGTTGCGCCAGCTTCATTCTGCGTGATCATTTTTAATTCATCGAGTGCAGCACCGATTGCCTTGTCCGCCCCTTTGATAGCCTTATCAATCTCTTCGATAGATGCCCCTGATGTTTTCATTTCAACAGCTTTTTTCAGCGCGGCACGGTAAGCTTGCCCACCCTCTCGAATCTGTTCCACTGCGGCTTTCTCACGTCCACTTATTTCTGCTGTCTTGCCAACATAGTCAGTGACGGCTTGATCAATCGCATCCATATCTGCCGTAAATTTCTGGTCGTAGTCTTGACCACGCAAAACATAATTCTTGAAATGATGGATTGCATCGCCAAGTTTGACATGCCCTTTAAACACCGCATCATACTGCTCCAGAGAAACCGTACGGAATTGTCCCCATTGATTGGACAGCTTATCCAATGCTTGATACGACACAAAAGCCAGCAAAAGCGTAAGCAATGTTGTAACAGTGAAAGTAATTGCCAAACGCTTGCCGATATTGATATTGGTGAATTTCATAGTTAAGTTTCTAAGTTTAGGTTGAACTGCCAAAACCAGAACGGCTTCCAGCTTTGAATTTTAAGTTTTCTCAGGAAACAATCATGATTTTTTTACTCTGAACCAAGCCGCATAAAGTGCGGGCAAAAACAAACAAGTGAGCATCGTCGCCACTACCAAGCCGCCCATAATCGACACCGCCATCGGCCCCCAAAAAACTTGGCGTGTGAGTGGGATCATCGCCAAAATCGCAGCTGCTGCGGTTAGCATAATCGGGCGGAAACGTCGAACCGTCGAACCCACAATCGCCTGCCATTGACTCTTACCTTCCGCTTCGTCCTGACGGATTTGATCTACCAAAATCACCGAGTTGCGCATAATCATTCCCGCCAGTGCAATGAAACCCAAGTTTGCCACAAAGCCAAATGGCACTTGAAAGATCAGCAGCGCAATGGTCACGCCAATCAAACCTAGTGGTGCGGTGAGCAATACGATCACGGTGCGGCTGATGCTTTGCAGTTGTATCATCAACAGCGTAATCACGCCCACCAACATCAATGGCATCACTGCCTTGATAGCGGCTTCACCCTTGGCGGATTCTTCCACGCTACCGCCCGTTTCGATGCGATAACCTACAGGCAACTTGGCGCGCACTTCGGCGAGCTGAGTGTTTATTTCAGCAGATACAGTATCGCCCTGAGTTTTATCCGCCATGTCGGCACGCACCGTCATCGCGGGCAAACGGTTGCGTCGCCAAATCAGTCCTTCTTCCAACACGGGAACTAATTTGGCAACTTGTGCCAGCGGCACGTGCCGTCCGCCAGACAGGGGAATGTCGAGATTTGGAATTTGATCTAACTGCCGCGCATCGCGCACTTTGCCGCGCCACACCACATCAATCAATTGGTCTGCCTCACGATATTGCGTCATCGCCACGCCATTCAGCCAGCCTTGCAAGGCTTGTGAGATTTCTTGGCTAGACGTGCCCAATTGCCGCGCTCTATCTTGATTCACCACCACTTGAATGCTTTTGATTTTGTCATTCCAATCAAAATTCACATTCTGCAAATGCACGTTGGCACGCATCAGGATAGCGACTTGTTCGGAGATTTCGCGCAATTTGCTTAGGTCTTCACCCATCACGCGGAACTGCACCGGGTAACCAATCGGTGGGCCATTCTCCAAGCGCACTACGCGCACGCGCAGATGTGAAAAACCGCTATCCGCTGCGGCAAATTTTTCTTCAAGACGGTGCTTCAACTCTTCGCGCTCAGTCAATCCTTTAGTGACGATGACGAACTGCCCAAAGTTGTCGGCGAACAACTGCTGGTCTAGCGATAAGAAATATCGCGGTGCGCCATTGCCCACATAAGAAGAATACGAAGCAATTGCAGTGTCGTCTTTGAGTAACGCCTCAATGCGCCGCACCTCATGTTCAGTGGCTTTGAGCGATGCACCCTGTGGTAACCAAACATCCACCATCAATTCCAAACGGCTTGCAGAAGGGAAAAATTGTTTTTGCACGCCCTTGCCGAACGCCATAATCGACAGCACAAATATCAACACAGTTGCGGCGATAACTTTCCAGCGATTGCTCAAACACCATTCCACCACCGCGCGGAAACGCCGATAAAACGGCGTGTCATAGACATCCTCGCTATGTTGCTGGGCTTTTGCCATGAGCTTTTTTTGGTCTAATAATTTGTAGCCGAGATACGGTGTAAATACCACCGCGACGATCCACGAAATCCCTAAGGCAATCGTCACCACTTGGAAAATCGAGATGGTGTATTCGCTCGCCGCAGACTTGGAAAATCCCACTGGCGTAAACGCAGCAGCCGTAATCATCGTGCCGGTGAGCATCGGGAACGCTGTGGAGGTATAGGCAAAGGTGGCGGCTTTAGTGCGTTCCCAGCCCTGCTCCATTTTCACCACCATCATTTCAACTGCGATGATGGCATCATCCACCAGCAGCCCCAAAGCAATCACCAACGCGCCGAGCGAGATACGCTGCAAGTCGATGCCGAATAGCTTCATCATAAAAAAAGTAATCGCCAACACAAGTGGAATCGACAATGCAACCACCGTACCTGTGCGCCAACCCAAACTCAGGAAGGTGACTGCCAACACAATCAGCACCGCCTCGGCGAGCGATTCTTCAAACAATTTGATCGACCCTTTGACCACTTCGGGCTGATTTGCCACTACATGCACTTCCACACCTGCAGGTAATTCGGCAGTGATTTTTTGCATGGCTTGCTGCAAATTTTCACCGAGATCAATGACGTTCCCACCCTTCGCCATCACCACGCCCAAGCCAATTGCAGGCTGGCCTTTAACGCGCATCGTGGGGCTGGCTGGATCTGACAAGCCCCGTGTAACTTTGGCAATATCACCTAGGCGAAAATGCTGACCATTGACTAACAAATCCGCATCGCGCACATGCGCTACCGTATCAAACCCCCCGCTGACTCGTATCCGAATGCGATTAGTATCCGTCTCAATAAATCCCGCCGGATTGACCGCGTTTTGTTTCTGCAAAGCTTCGGAAATTTGTTGGGGCGTAATGCCAAAACTGGCGAGGCGTGTAGGTGATGCGTCGATGTAAATCTTTTCTTCTTGCACGCCGATCATCTCAACGCGCTTCACATCCGGCACGGCTTTCAAATCCAGCGCGATTCGGTCTGCATAACGACGCAACGCGGCGAGATCAAAGCCATCGCCCGTCAAAGCAAAGATGTTGATTTGCACGTCTCCAAACTCGTCATTCGGAAACGGCCCTTGCACGCCAGCCGGTAAAGTTTGCCTGATGTCGTTGAGTTTTTTGCGCACTTGATACCACGCATCAGGCACTTCTTTTTTCGGCGTGTAATCTTTAAGAATCACGAATACTAATGATTCGCCGGGCTTAGAGGCGGAACGTATGACATCCACCCAAGGCACTTCCTGCAATTTCTTCTCGATACGTTCACTCAGTTCGCGTTCCACCTCTTGCGCCGTTGCACCCGGCCATAAGGTGCGCACCACCATCACCTTGAAAGTGAAATCTGGGTCTTCTGACCGCCCCAAATTCATATAAGAAATGATGCCCGCGCCGCTCAACACCAAGATGAGGAACACCACCATAGACTGGTGCGTGAGTGCCCATGCGGAAAGGTTGGGGCCTTTCATTGCGCAGAACCTGTTTCAGCCGCACCAGTTTGAATCGCGCCGTTTTCAATCGCGTGGATTTTTTCTCCTGCATTCAGTTTATGCACACCCGCGCTGACGATACGTTCACCTGCCACCAAGCCACTGTTAACCACCGCCCCTGCATCTCGGTAAGCGGCTATTTTAATGGGTCGCAGGCTAATCGAATGATCCGCCGCAACAATCCACACCGCAGCTTGATCACCTTGCTGGAAAATCGCCGTGAGCGGAATCACGATAGCGTTGCCATTTTGTTTAGATGCAAAGCGCACCTTGGCAGTCATACCCAACGCCACATCCCCGCGCGATTGATTCAATGCAATACGTGCTGCATAAGTTCGGCTCGCCGCATCCGCAGCAGGTGAAAGCTCACGCAAATGCCCTGACAATCGCAACTCAGTGTTGTCGTCGGACGACAACATCACCTCTGCGGCAGCACCGATTTTGAGTTTAGAAAATTGCGATTCAGGTACAGCAATCAATACTTCACGTTCACCACTTTCTGCCAAGCGCACCACCGGCTGCCCCGCACTTACCACCTGCCCCACTTCTGCCAAGGTCGCCGAAATCACCCCCGCATGCTCTGCTTGTAATGCGGTGTAAGCCGATTGATTTTTCGCCAACCCCGCTTGGGCAGCGGCGGATTTCAGCGCAGTTTCTTTTGCATCCAACGCCGATTGGCTGACAAATTTTTTGCTGAACAAATCACGGTACCGTTTTGCATCGGCCTCTGCCAATTGCAATTGCGCCTCGGCAGCACTGACCTGCAAGCCACTATCTACGCCATCTACACGCGCCAATACCTGACCAACTTTAACCTGCGACCCAACATCCACCAACCGTTCAACGATTTTTCCACCAATCCGAAAACCCAATTGTGTTTCGTGGCGCGCACGAATTTCGCCGCTGTAAATGTTACTGCTATCACTTGCCGATGCGCCCACGATTTGGGTCAACGCAGGTTGTTCAGTTTTCGCGGGAGGCGGTGTTTCTTTACTACAAGCGGTCAGGGCGACAACACAGATGAATACAGGCAGGTAGCGTTTCATGTGGACTTTCAGATGCTTAAATTAGTAAGCCCCCAATGTAGTGTTGGGGGCGATAACTGTCAATCTAACAACGTCATGTTTCAACCCAAATAATCCATTAGAACGCAAACCTACGTAGGAGCGAGCTTGCTCGCGAAAGTGCTTCGCGAGCAAGCTCGCTCCTACGAGGAGAAATTTTCTAATGAACTATCTTGGGTTTAATAATCCGTGTAACCCTTTTCACCCGGCGTATAAAAAGTACTGGCATCGGGCGCGGTCAACTCAGTTCCATTTTGCAGTTTTTTCACCAAATCAGGGTTGGAAATAAATGGACGACCAAACGCAACGAGGTCACCACGCTTTGCATCAAGGTCGGCATTCGCGCGCGCTAAATCATAGCCGCCAGACATAATGTACGCGCCTTTGAACGTGGCGCGCAGCTTGGCCTTTAAAGTTGGGCTCACTTCGGGCGCACCCATCGCGCTGTGATCGACGATATGGATATACGCCAAACCAACCGTATTGAGCTCGTTAATCAAACGCTCATACAACGTATCCATCAGCGCATCCGGTGTCATGCCGTTGAATGCGCCATAAGGTGAGATGCGCATACCAATACGGTCTGCGCCAATTGCCGCTGCGGTTGCTTTGGCAACTTGTACCGCGAAACGAATACGATTTTCGATGCTCCCGCCCCATTGGTCGGTGCGCTGATTGGAAGCAGTGTTAAGAAACTGGTCGATCAAATAGCCGTTCGCGCCATGCAATTCCACCCCATCAAAACCCGCATCAATCGCGCGCTTTGCGGCAGATACATACTCGGCAATGGTGTGCGTGATGTCGTCTTCGCTCATCTCCACTGGCATCGAGTTGGCTTGCATGCCACTACTATCTGTCCACATATCCCCAGGCAGGGCAATGGCAGAAGGTGCAATCACCTTGCTGCCCGCTGGCATGTTCGCGGTATGGCAGACGCGCCCACAGTGCATCAGCTGCACAAAAATTTTGCCGCCCGCCTGATGAACACCATCAGTGACATGCTTCCAACCTTGCACTTGCGCATCGGAAAATATGCCGGGAATGCGGGCATAACCTAGACCATTTGGCGAGGGCGAGGTACCTTCGGTGATGATAAGTCCTGCATCTGCGCGCAACCGATAATACTTTTCCATCAAATCATTCGGAACATTACCGATAGCACGACAACGCGTGAGCGGTGACATAACAATGCGATTTTTTAGTTGCAGCTTGCCGAGGTTGGTTGGGGTGAATAGCGTGGTGGTCATATTATTTTCCTTGGTTGGATGATGTGCCGCATTGTAACCGTTCGCCCTGAGCGTAACGCAGTGGAGTCGAAGGGAGAATTGCCACCTCCCTTCGACTTCGGCGGTAAAACTGCCTACGCTCAGGGAGAACGGCCTTATGCTTTTATTTTATTGAATCTGTATCTTTTTGCTTGGGCTTGCAGCACCAGCTACGCATTCCCGTCTGAAATTTTTCGCGCTCTTCAGGTGTCATGTTTTCCATACTGCGTTGCTGGCAACGCCCTTTCCAGCAACCACGACCCCTGAAGCCGCCGAACAATATCTTGCTTAACAGCAGCACACCCATGGCTTGCACATAGTCGATCTCATGCCCGCCAGTGAACAACACCGGTATCAGCCAATTCCACAATGCCATCACCACCCAGCCCAATGCGGCAATGCCCAACACCACTAGGAGGAAAATCTTTCCACATTTTGGTTTGCAATTCATACTCATTTCATTACTCCTTTACAAAATTAAAGTCACACTAAAAATTCAATCAAGCCGATGATGGCAAGGCGAAAACGGGCGAAAAACCGGAGTGTACGAAAAGGTACACGAGGATTTTGAGTACGTTTGCAACACCGCCAGCGCGGCTTCAGTGAATTTATAGAAATTCGTCATAGATTGTTTGCAGCTTGCCGCGTAAATGCAGCACCGCATAACGCTTGCGCGCCAGCAAGGTACTCACTCCGACACCGCTTTCGTCTGCCAACTCTTTGAAGCTACGCCCATCCAATTCGTGAGCGATGAATACCGCGCGCTGCTCCTCTGGCAGCTCGGCTAACGCAGCGGTCAATTCTTCCAACAACACCGCTAGTGCATAAGCTGCTTCAGGCCCGGAATCTAACGATGGCGACACCCCATCCAGCCAATGGTCGTCGTCATCTTCATCAGAAAATTCCGGCAGCGGCTGCTCCTTCTTCTTGCGAAAGCGATCAATGATGCGGTTACGTGCCACGCGATAAAGCCATGCGCCAACCTGCTCTATCGGTTCAGGCAAGCGATACGCCTCCACAAACTCAAAGAACACATCCTGCAAAATATCTTCAGCCTCACCCGAATCTGGTACACGCTGCCGAATGAAATTCTTAAGCCGCCCGCGCTCGCTGGAGATCGTCTCGGTGATACGTTTGTCTTGTTCGATCATTCGCGCATTAGAGGTTAACGTTGTATCCATAATTGTGAAGACGATACACGGATGGAAATATTGTAATTTTCCATTAGAAAATTTTTTCTCGTAGGAGCTCGCTCCTACGGAGGTTTTGTTCTATTGATCCGGCCACTTTTATCCGTGAATCAAGCGGCATATTTTACGCGTGAGTCTTGGAAGTATTTCTTCACACGCTCGGGTGATTTTTCTAGCGTCTGCATGTGTTCAGTTGCAGCAGCTTTCAGCTTAGCTTTTGTGCGTGCTGGAACCTTGGTGGAGATGGCATGTTTCAAATCCGCATTCAACCGTTCTTCCGGGTTTAACTCCGGGCTGTAGCTGGGCAAGTAAAACAACTCAATCCTATCCTTCCGTTCTGCCACCCACGCCTTGACCACCTTGCTATGATGAACACGCAGGTTGTCCAGTATCAGGAATACTTTCCGGCCTGCGTCCTTAATTAACGCTTCCAGAAATTCGGTGAATCTATCTGCATTGAACGACTCATCGATAATCATCCAGCGTGCCTTACCCTGATTGGTGACCGTCGCAATCATCGACAGTTTGTGACGTGTACCGCCCGGTGCTAAAGTAACCGGTGTTTTCCCCGCCGGTGCATAACTGCGTCCACGCACATCGGTATTCACAATCGCCGTTTCATCACCCCAGTGAATTTCGGCATCTTCGGCTTTTGCGCGTTGCTCAATGACCGGATATTCTTCATCCAGCCACGCTTTCACTTCCTCAGGACGTTGTTCATAGGCTTTCTTGATCGGCTTTTGTGGCGTAAATCCCCAACGTTGCAAATAGTTGCCAACCCCGCGAACTGAGAGCTTGATACCGCACTCACGCTCGATCAATTGCATCACAGCAGCACGACTCCACAGCGCAAATTCCATCTTCAACTGCTCTGGTCGCTTCTCGCAAATAATCTGCTGAATCGTGCGTTCTTGTGCCTCACTCAACATGCGCCCGCTGCCTTCCTTCTTGCCTCGTGCTTCAGGCTTGAGCGCGGATGCTCCCGCCTCCTTGTACAAGTTGATCGCAGCATTAACTGCGCACCAACTGAGTCCACTGTGTTCAACGATTTGCATCACCGGCATTCCCTTGCGGTACGAGCGTATTACTTGCTTGCGCCTTTCGTGAAGTACCTCCCTTGTTTGTTTTCTTGCGTCTTCTTTTTCCATGCGCGATGGGACACATCAATCCCAGTAAAGTTCACGAATAATTCATGCCGAGTCTATAATGAATTACCTGGGTTAAAGAACTTGAACACCGGGCAACGATTTCATCCGCTGATCGAAAGTCAGCGTGTGGCTGCAACCGGCGTGGCTGGCTTTGGCCACAATCAGGCAATCCGGGAAATCCGCAGCCTTGTTTTCAAAACCGGACAGCGCGTTGCGCACGGCAAGCGGCGATTCGAAGACGATGCTATGGTTGTCGAGCAGGGCACGCACGGTGCGCGCGATATCGGCACGTTCCAGTTCGTAGCTGCGCGACAGCGTCCAACACAACTCGACCAGCACGATGTCGGAGACGAACAATCCACCGTGTTCTTCCCCGTGCGCATCGAACACTGCCTTGGCGCGCTGTGCCTGTGCCTCGTTGTCACGGGTGACAAGCCGCACCAGGACGTTGGTATCAAGCGCAATCATTTGCGTGAACGTTGGTTGCGTGTTTTTGTTGCCGCGACGATACCCTCATCCATCGCCTTGATGCTGAGCGGCTTGATTCCGGGACGATGTACCAAGCCGAACAGGTTATCGGAGCCGCGCACCAGCACGCGCACCCGCAGGCTGCCATCCTCCGCCACCTCAAAATCCAGCTTGCTGCCGGTCGCAATGTGGAGCTGGTCACGGATATTTTTAGGGACAGTTACCTGTCCTTTGTCAGTTACTGTCGCAAGCATTATTACCTCCTAGAATTTTTAGTTAATTCTGAATTATTATTTCAGGTAAGGAATTTAGTGTCAATCCGAATCGGTTGGGTTGCTTACTTTATCGAACTGTGCTCACCGAAGTTGGATGAGGTGACGATACGAACTAGGCAGCTGATTGACAAATGAATCGGGAGTGTCCAAACTACACGCATGTCTCGCCTATCCAAAAAATTCGTCGCTATCCTATTGTTGCTGTGGCTACCGCTATTTAGCGGAAACGCGCTGGCGGCTTCGCTATCCATGCAAATGCCAGGCGGCTCTTGCCACGAAGCCGCGATGCAAATGATGTCCAACATTGAAATGGCCGGCATGATGGCAGCGTCTCACACAAATCATGAAGATATGTCGCCCTCCTCTGATGAACAAAGCACTACATGCAATGCGATTTGCCATCTCGCCTGCACCGCTTATCTCGCAGTACCAAAGGTTGAATTAGTCCCTGTGCAAATCTCTGCATCTAATATCGCCCTATATTTGTTTTCATTCCGCTCCATCACTTCCGCACCGCTGCTTCCCCCACCGCTCGCTCGCGTCTAACGCGGGACGAGTCCGTCTGTCATTCCATAGTCTGATTCTCGTCCTGCTCCGTGCGGCAGCCGCTAGCGGCTGTTCGCTTGTATTGCAATTGCAACTGGAGCGGAACATGAAATTACTTTTATCAATTTTTACCATGCTAGGCGCGCTGTGGCTCAACTCAGCCAGTGCCACTGATGAGCCATTAGGCAGCAACCTCAACGGATTGCTGGACTACGCACGCGCGCATAACCCTGAACTGGCTGCCACGCGCTATGAGGCAGAAGCGGCGCAACATCGTGCCGAGCCTGCGGGGGCGTTGCCCGACCCTGTATTGCGCACCGAGCTGATGGACATCACCAATCAGGGGGCGAACAACCCGCTGCTGTTGCCCGGACAAGGTGGTGGCACGCGCTATCTGTTGATGCAGAGCGTTCCGTGGTTTGGCAAACGTGATCTGCAACGCGAAGTCGCTGCCGCACAAATTTCGCAGGCTAACGGTCAAGTGGCCGCAAGTTGGTCAGAATTGGCGAGTCGTATCAAGCAAACTTATGCCATGCATTATTTAGCGACTGTCAGTGAAAATTTGGCACAGCAGACGCTGGCCTTGCTCGACGGCCTGGAGCAAATTGCCCAAACGCGCTATGCCAACGGCCTTGGTACGCAGCAAGATGTATTAAGCGTGCAGATCGAAAAAACCATGTTGCGCAGTGAGCTGATCGCGCTACAAAGTGAAGGCCATCACACTCATGCGCGATTAAATTCCCTGCTGTCACGCCCGGTGAATATGCCACTAGCGGAACCCGTGCAGTTGCGCGATTTACCCCTTGCAGCGCAACTTGATGAACAGTTATTGCTGGAGCGCTTACGCGCACATAATCCGTCTGTGCGCATTGCCGAAGCCAACATCCAGTCGTCCGAGAAAAACCGCGATCTAGCCTACATCAATCGCTATCCCGGCTTCACGTTTGGCATCGCACCTACCCAATCCTCTAGCACTATCAAGAGTTGGGATTTGATGCTGGAGCTCAATATTCCGCTGCAACAATCCACGCGGCGTGCGCAAGAACGCGAGGCGGAAGCGCTGCTATCCGCTTCCAACTCACGCAAGGAAGCGTTGCTCAATCAGGCTCAATCCGATCTATCTGAAAATCTTTCCGCACTGGAATCAGCGCGTCACAGCGAATCACTTATCGCGACACGCCTGTTGCCGCAAGCCGAACTCACCTATCAATCTGCACTGGCAGGTTACGAGACTGGAAAGGTGGAATTCGCCATGCTGATCGAAGCACAGAAACAAATTTTAAAAACACGGCAACAACAACTACAAGTGCAGAACGACATGCAATTGCGGCTGGCTGATATTGAAAACTTATTGGGAGAAGAATTATGAACACCATCGGCAAATTATCCTTGGGCACACTGATATTGCTGAGCGTGGCAGCAGGCAGTTATTGGTTCGGCACGCACACGGCTATCGGCACGAAACAGACAGCAGATTCTGCCGAACGAAAAATCCTGTACTACCGTAATCCGATGGGCTTGCCGGACACTTCTCCCGTAGCAAAGAAAGACGCGATGGGTATGGACTACGTGGCGGTTTATGAGGGCGATACCGAATCGGGTGGTAATAATACGATCAACATCAGCGTCGAAAAAATACAAAAACTGGGCGTAAAGAGCGAAGCCGCGACAATGCGCAAGCTGAACAAAGTGCTACGCGTGACGGGACGTATTGAAATCGACGAACGTCACACTTATACCATCGCACCAAAATTTGAAGGCTGGGTCGAACGCCTCTACGTGAACGCCACCGGACAGCCTGTCACCAAAGGACAACCGCTGTTCGATGTGTACAGCCCGGAGCTGGTCTCGGCACAACGCGAATATGCGCTCGCCGTGCAAGGTTTGGCAGCGTTGAAAGAGGCCGATGACGATGCGAAAAAAAGTATGCAGCGGCTTGCCGATGCCAGCGCAACACGTCTGAAAAATTGGGACATCTCAAGTGCGCAACTTGATAAACCGGCGAATAGTGAATCACGACCACATGTAATTTTCCACGCACCGATCTCCGGCATTGTCATGGAGAAAAAGGCGGTGCAAGGCATGCGCTTTATGCCTGGCGAAGTGCTGTATCAGATCGCCGACCTGTCCTCGCTGTGGGTTATTGCCGAAGTTCCCGAACAAGATATTGCGCAGGTACAACTCGGCAGTCGCGCACAGATCACGGTCGATGCTTATCCAGATCGCACATTCGATGGCAGGGTGGATTTCATCTATCCGACCCTGAACAGCACAACGCGCACAGTGCAAATTCGTATCGAGATAAAAAATCCCAAGGGGTTGCTCAAGCCCGCCATGTTTGTCAACGTGCAGCTGGCGATGGGCAAAAGCAACAAGCTGCTAACCGTGCCGACCTCTGCGGTAATCGACAGCGGTACACGCCAAGTGGTGCTGGTGCGCTTGGCTGAAGGACGCTTTGAGCCACGTGCAGTAAGTCTGGGAAATCGCAGCGATGATTACGTCGAGATATTGAGTGGAATCTCAGAAGATGAACAGGTGGTCATCTCTGCCAACTTTCTAATCGACGCAGAGAGCAATCTCAAAGCGGCATTGGGCGGCATGGGCGAACCATCTGTAGGAGCGGCCACTTCGTCCAGCTCAGAACAGGCTTCAGCCGTGAATAGCCATCGCCAGCAAGCTGGCTCCTACACGGCTGAGCCTGAAAATGATCACACGCAACACGAGGGACACTGACATGTTAAATAAAATTATTGATTGGTCGGCGCGCAATCGCTTCCTGGTATTGCTTGCCACCCTGTTCATCACTTTGGCGGGGATTTATGCGCTGCTCAAGACACCGCTGGATGCGCTGCCTGATCTGTCCGACGTGCAGGTGATTGTCTATACCGAATACTCTGGACAAGCACCACAAGTGGTCGAGGATCAAGTCACTTATCCGCTCACCACCGCGATGTTATCCGTGCCCAAGTCCAAGGTGGTGCGCGGCTTCTCGTTCTTCGGTGCGTCGTTCGTGTATGTGATTTTCGAGGACGGCACAGATATTTATTGGGCGCGTTCGCGCGTGCTGGAATATCTCAATAGCATCGCGGGACGCTTGCCGAAAAATGTTGCGCCACAGTTGGGGCCGGATGCAACGGGTGTGGGTTGGGTGTATCAATACGCCGTGCTCAGTGAGAAACATAACCTCGCCGAACTGCGCACTATGCAGGATTGGTATCTGCGCTATCAACTGACCAAGGCGCACGGCGTAGCGGAAGTCGCCTCTGTCGGCGGCTTCGTACAGCAGTATCAGGTGACCGTCGATCCGGTGAAACTGCGCGCATACGGCATCCCGCTCAGCAAAGTTTCGCAGGTGATACGTGATTCCAATCGTGATGTCGGCGGGCGCGTAGTGGAAATGGCTGAGGCAGAATACATGGTGCGCGGCAAAGGCTATCTGCACGGCAAGACCGACATCGAAAATCTGGTGGTGAAAGCCGAACGCGGCACGCCGGTACTGCTGCGCGACATCGCGCGTGTCGAACTGGGGCCGGATGAGCGGCGCGGCATTGCGGAACTCAACGGCGATGGTGAAGTGGTGTCCGGCATCGCCATGGCGCGCTATGGGCAGAACGCGCTGGAGGTGATCGACAATATCAAAGCCAAGATCGCCGAGATCACGCCGGGATTGCCTGCGGGTGTCTCCATTCAAAGCGTGTACGACCGCTCCGAGTTGATCCAGCGCGCCATCGCCACTTTGAAGAAAACATTGTTCGAAGAGGGCGTGATCGTGGCACTGGTATGCATGGTGTTCCTGATGCATGCCAGGAGTGCGCTGGTCGCCATCGTGATGCTGCCCATCGGCGTGCTGATGGCCTTCATCGCCATGCGCTTTCTGAATCTCAACTCCAACATCATGAGTTTGGGTGGTATCGCCATCGCCATCGGCGCGATGGTGGATGCGGCGATTGTGATGATAGAGAACGCGCACAAGCATTTGGAGAGGCTTGAGGTGAATCAACAAGCACTCCCTCATCCCTTCCCCCGAGGGGGGAAGGGAGCAAAGTCCCTCGCCCTTCGGGAGAGGGGTTGGGGTGAGGGAGCACTCTTTGACCAACGCGCCGCCGCCATTCTCGCCTCCTGCAAAGAAGTCGGCCCCTCTCTGTTCTTCTCGCTGCTAATCATCACCGTGTCTTTCCTGCCGGTGTTCACGCTGGAAGCGCAAGAAGGAAGGCTGTTCGCGCCCTTAGCGTACACCAAGACCTTCGCCATGGCAGGCGCAGCCTTGCTCTCCGTCACGCTGGTGCCGGTGCTAATGCTGTTGTTCATCCGTGGTCACATCAAACCGGAAGCACAAAATCCGCTGAACCGCTGGATGATCGCAGGCTACCGACCACTCATTGCTGCCGTATTGCGCCGCAAGAAAACCACGCTCGCGGTAGCCGTGTTCGCATGTGTAGCAAGCTTGTATCCCGCCATGAAACTGGGTAGCGAATTCATGCCGACGCTGAACGAAGGCACGTTGTTCTACATGCCCGCTTCCCTGCCCGGTATGTCAGTGACCAAGGCGGCGGAGTTGCTACAAACACAGAACAAGATCATCAAGAGTTTTCCCGAAGTCGCCTCGGTGTATGGCAAAGCCGGACGGGCGCAGACTGCCACCGATCCGGCTCCGCTAGAGATGTTCGAGACGGTGATCAACCTCAAGCCGCAGGAAGAATGGCGCAGTGGTATGGACACCGACAAGCTGATCGCCGAGATGGACAAGGCGTTGCAATTCCCCGGTGTGGCGAACTCGTGGACCATGCCGATCAAGGCACGCATCGACATGCTTTCCACCGGCATCCGCACACCTATCGGCATCAAAGTGTTTGGTAAAAATTTGGATGAGATGGAACGTCTCGCCAAAGAGATCGAGTCCGTGGTCAAGAAGATACCCGGCACGAGCAGTGCATACGCCGAACGCATCACCGGCGGCTTCTATCTCAACATCGAACCGGACAGATTGGCACTGGCGCGTTATGGTCTGACAGTGAGTGAAGTACAGGATGTGATTGCCACGGCATTGGGTGGCGAGATGGTTACCACCACCGTGGAAGGACTGGAACGCTTCGGCGTGAATGTACGCTACCCGCGTGAATTACGCGGCACGCCGGAACAGATCGCACGCGAGGTACTTGTGACAACAGAAAGCGGTGCAATTATCCCGCTCGGCCAACTCGCCAAGGTGAGCATCAGTAAAGGCGCGCCATCCATCCGCACCGAGAACGCGCTGCTCTCCGCCTACATCTATGTGGATGTCCGCGAGCGTGACATCGGCTCATATGTAGCCGAAGCACGCAAGGAAGTCGCCGCACAAGTGAAGTTCCCGCCCGGCTATTACGCGACATGGAGCGGACAGTTCGAATACATGGAACGCGCCGCCGCCAAGATGAAGATCGTGATTCCCATCACGTTGCTCATCATCTTCCTGTTGCTGTATCTGAATTTCAAACGCGTCACCGAATCGCTGGTAGTGATGCTGTCCGTGCCGTTCGCCTTGGTCGGCGGGGTGTGGCTGCTGTGGTTGCTTGATTACAACCTGAGTGTGGCGGTGGCAGTCGGCTTCATCGCACTGGCAGGCGTGGCGGCGGAGACCGGCGTGGTGATGCTCATTTATCTTGAACACGCCTGGCAGGAAGTGCAGGCGAGATGCGCCAGTGAAGGGAGGCCGCCGACAGTAAACGATCTGCAAGCAGCCATCATGCAAGGCGCAGTGGAGCGTGTGCGACCCAAGATGATGACCGTTGTCGCGATCATGGCCGGGCTGTTGCCCATCCTGTGGAGCAGCGGCACCGGCTCGGAAGTGATGCGCCGCATCGCAGCACCTATGGTCGGCGGCATGATCTCCTCGGCGGTGCTGACGCTACTCGTAATACCGGTGATCTACGCGCTGATCAAGTTCCGAGAGTTTTTTGATGTGGAGATAAAATGATGATTGGAATTATTCCCAACTGGCACCCGGTCTTCGTCCACTTTGCTGTGGCTCTGTTAATCATCGCCATAACCATTCACCTGTTGTCCCGTTTCTTGCCCAAAGGCGAACTGGCCAATCAATTGACGATAGTAGCGCGCTGGAATTTATGGATCGGCATGGGGTTTACCCTGCTCACCGTTGCGGCTGGCTGGTATGCCTACAACACGGTCGCTCATGACGCGCCTTCGCACCTCGCCATGACCGAACACCGCAACTGGGCGATGGCAACATTTGCGCTGTTACTCGGTATCGCGGGTTGGGAGTATTACCCGTCGCGCCGAGGTAGAGATAAAGGTTGGCTGCACACCGGTTTGCTGGTTATCGCGGCGGGCTTGTTGCTGACTACCGCGTGGCATGGCGGCGAACTGGTTTACCGTTATGGTCTGGGCGTGATGTCCATGCCCAAAGCTGAGGGGCAGGATCATACCCACGAGCATGACGAAGGTCGTGATGGCAAGGACAGGCACGGTGAAGGCGCGCTTCAAGAAGAGGATGGACATGCCCATAACCATAACCACGATGACGTTGCGAATGCCGAACATCCGCATGAAGTAGAACTCGGACGCGCAGCTCCCGATATGGGCGGTGCAGTCACGTTGCCCAAAAAGGCCGTGCATACTCATGCGCCGGGAACGCCACCGCATAAGGATTAACGGGACTCATTAATATCAGGGGAAAGATATGATCGTTTCAGAACTCGCCAGACGTGCAGGGGTAACGGCGGACACCGTGCGTCACTACACCCGCAGTGGTTTGCTTGTCCCGATACGCGACGAAAGTAACGGCTATAACTGCTATAGCAGCGGTGATCTTGCACGCTTACTGTTTATCCGCAAGGCGCGCCTGCTGGGGTTCAGCGTGGGAGACATCCGCAACATTTTGAAAGAAAGCAGCCATGGTCACTCCCCTTGTCCGCTGGTGCGGAAAATCATAGAGCAGCATCTCCAAGTAAACCGTCGCAGGTTGCAGGATTTGGAGAAATTGCAGATGCGCATGGAACATGCGGCAGCACGATGGGCGAATATGCCAGATGGCATGGCGGATGGGCACGCCGTGTGCCAACTTATTGAAGCGATAGCAATGGAAGATTGACCTGTGTGCTGCACACAGCTTTTATCGTATGCGCTGTGCGATAGCACAAAAGAGTTGAAATTAACCGATTGTTATTTTTTATTCGAAGGAGACAAACCATGAGTGCCAATATCAAGAGCAGCAAAGCTGAAATCGAAACTAATCGGTCCGAAGATCAACGGCAACAATATATTGAGGTTGCGGCTTATTACATCGCCGAAAGAAGCGAAGCCGACCGTTGTTGCGATTTGGATAACTGGCTGGCTGCGGAAGCGGAAATTGATCAGTTGCTGGCTGCAAATAAACAAGTGTAAAGCAAGCAAACTGAGAGGTCGTTGAAGCATTATTGAAAGGAGGTGTTCAAACGCAGACTCCATGCTTTTTTGTAGTAAATTTATTTAACCGTAATTCTTAGGAGAACAACATGAAACTGATATCTACATTGCTTGCCGCTACTCTTGTGGTGTTTGCTGCTTCTACTGCAACCGTATTTGCTGCCGAAGAACAACATGCCGAGGCCAAAGCGGAAAAAGCCGAGGCCGCCAAAACTGAAGCCGGCGAGGTAAAAAAACCGGCAAAGAAGAAGGTAAAGAAGCACAGCCACATGGAAGAAAAAACGGGTATGCCGATGCCTGAGTCAACTCCGGCAGAGGGCAAGATGCCTCCAAAAAACAGGCACGATCACACGCAAGATAAACACTGAGATACTCGGCGCGGCTGCGCGGCAAGATATGGTGCATTGCCGCGAGCCGAATTCCCCGTCACCTGAATTCGGGAGATTAAATCATGGATAGGCTAAGTCCCTTGCGCACGGGCAGTGCGCTGGCTTTGACGGCAGGCACGGTCAGCCTGATATGTGCGCTGGCTGTTTTTTTGTTACCGGATGGAATGATCGGTTTTGTAAATGCCTGGTTTCACGGGCTGGATCTGACTTTGATCAAGAGCAACACACCATGGACGCTGGATGAATTCGCGTATGGGCTGTTCGGGGCGACTATAACTGGATTTCTGGGCGGCGCAGTATTTGCCCTTTACTACAACCTGGTGGCCAATTGTCCGGCTTGCCGCCGGGAACCTTAGGCACCACAGCAAAGATCAATCGAACAGGAGGTCAACATGGCACACCAACAAGCTGATGCTGCACAGTTAACATTCATCAGGCCACTCCAGTTTGGAGGCATGGCTCTCATGTTATTGCTCGCCATTTATTCCGGAGTGGTCAGTCTGATTTCCGGGATGGATTTCGCACTCGAACAATTCACAAAATTCTGGTATTTCATCGTTCCGCTTGCGTTGGGCTTCGGTATTCAGGTAGGGCTTTACACCTACCTAAAGAATTTCGTCGGACAACACGGTGCTTCGGGCAAGGTAGTTGCAGTATCCGGTACGACCTCGACGGCTGCGATGGTTTCCTGCTGCGCGCATTACCTGACCAACATTCTGCCCATCTTGGGTGTCACCGGTTTTCTTGCTGTGGTTGCGGAATACCAGGTCGAGTTGTTCTGGCTGGGTTTGGCGTTTAACGCGGCTGGCCTGTTGTATGTCGCGTCTTTGGTCATTAAAGCTACTAAGGAGCATAAAAAATGCGCAAACAATTCTTGATTGGTTTGGCGTTTGCGGCAATAGCCACTTATTCCTGTACGCAGGATTTCGGGGTAATTGAACTCATTGCAGTAAGCAATGCGGCGGGATTTGGTTATGCGCCGCAAGTCAGCAATGAACGCGAAATAAAAATAACAGCGACTTTGCAACCCATCCAGAAGGAAGGGCAAACATGGAATGTTGAGGTAATACTGGAAACCCATACCAAGGCATTGGGCGATGATTTGACCAAGTCTGCCATTCTCATTGCGGATGAAAAACAATACATGCCCATGAGCTGGGAAGGTTCGCCGCCGGGCGGTCATCACCGTAACGGCTTGTTGCGTTTCAAGGTGAACGTCCTGCAGCCGCAAGCAATGGAATTGCAAATACGCTTGGCAGGCGATGCTGCGCCAAGAAGCTTCAAATGGCGGTTGAAGTGATCAACTGGGATTTCGCGGCATATTTGCCCTCCACCTGAAAGGGATTGTCATGAATGCAGAAATGGATGATTTGGAACGGACAGATGCGATCTTCGCCGAAGCCTTGGCCGAGGCGTTGGACATTCGCGAGCATGAAACCGGAGAACACTCCAAGCGGGTTGCCTGTCATACCTTGGTGCTGGCGCGCCGTTTTATCTCAGATGCCAATCAGTTGCGGCAAATCTATTGGGGCTCCTTGCTTCACGACATAGGCAAGATCGGGATACCGGATGCAATTTTGTTAAAACAGGGCATGCTCAATGAAGATGAGTGGAATGTAATGCGTACTCATCCAGAAAAAGGACACCGCATCGTTTCGCAAATCCCCGGCATGGAAGCCACCGCCGAAGTCGTACTCAGCCATGAGGAGCGTTTCGATGGCAGCGGTTATCCGCGCGGATTGCGTGGCGAACAAATCTGTTTGGGCGCGAGACTGTTTGCCGTAATTGACACGCTGGATGCAATTACTTCTGATCGCCCTTATCGTAAGGCACTACCGTTTGATCAGGCTCGCGCGGAAATTATCAAAATGAGCGGGACACAATTTGATCCGCTGGCGGTGCAGGCCTTCCTGGCCGAACAGACCGCGTTGCGCGAAATGGTGGAAGCCAAGTGCATGTTACCGCACGATTCCGCCGTCTCCTCCCAAGTGCCTTCACACCAACATCATTGAAAGGATAATCCATGGACACCAGCCCAGAGAACACAAGCCCAAAGAACACCGGGACAGACCCGGTTTGCGGCATGAAGGCCGACAGCAAATCGCCACACCATCTGGAGCATGCGGGCGTACAGTATTATTTTTGCTCGCAACACTGCCTGAAAAAATTTCAGGAAAATCCCGCCGAGTACATCAAGCCGGTTGCATCCCATGCAGACACTGCGGTTAGCGCCACTCATGCACATCATACGGCGAAGCCAGTTCAGGCTGCGGGCGGCTATACCTGTCCGATGCATCCCGAAGTGCGCCAGTCCGGGCCGGGAAGCTGCCCGAAATGCGGCATGGCATTGGAGCCGGTAAACCCCATGCCAGCCAAGTCGAATGTCACCGAATACACTTGCCCGATGCATCCGCAGATTGTGCGCAGCGAGCCGGGCAGTTGCCCGATCTGCGGCATGGCACTGGAACCGCGCAACGCCTCGGCGGAAGACAACGCCGAATTGAACGACATGAGCCGCCGCTTCTGGGTGAGCGCGGCGCTGGCGTTGCCGGTTTTTATTTTGGCCACAGTGTCCGACCTTGTCCCGCAATCCATACCGGAGTCGGTCTCAATGGTGATGCTGCAATGGATCGAATTCGCGCTGGCCACCCCGGCGGTGCTGTGGGGCGGCTGGCCGATCTTCCGGCTCGGCTGGGCTTCCGTGGTCAACCGAAGCCTGAACATGTTTACCTTGATCTCGCTCGGTGTCGGCGTGGCGTGGACATACAGCGTGGTGGCGATGCTGTTGCCGGGCATTTTTCCGCCCGCAATGCGCAGCATGATGGGGACTGTGCCGGTGTATTTCGAGGCAGCGGCAGTCATCATGGCACTGGTGCTGCTTGGGCAAGTGATGGAGTTACGCGCGCGCAGCCAAACCAGCGCGGCGATCAAGTTGCTTTTGGGTCTCGCGCCCAAGACCGCGCGAATTGTCCGCCCAAATGGCAACGAAGAAGATATTTTACTGGAGCAAGTGCAGCCGGGCGATGTGTTGCGCGTACGCCCCGGCGAGAAGGTGCCGGTGGATGGCGTGGTGCTGGAAGGCGCAAGTTCACTGGATGAATCGATGGTCACAGGCGAATCTATACCCGTAGAGAAAATCACCGGGGCGAGATTGATTGGTGCAACGGTAAATGGCACGGGCAGCTTATTGATGCGCGCCGAGCGCGTCGGTTCAGATACTTTGTTGGCTCAAATCGTACACATGGTGGGCGAAGCACAACGTTCACGTGCGCCTATCCAGCGATTGGCCGATGTCACTGCGGGTTATTTTGTGCCGGCAGTGGTGGGGGTCGCGCTCGTCACGCTGGCAATATGGGGAATCTGGGGGCCAGAGCCGCGTCTGGCACACGCCATCGTCAACGCGGTTGCCGTACTTATCATCGCTTGCCCCTGCGCTTTGGGATTAGCCACACCAATGTCCATTATGGTTGGCACAGGACGAGGTGCGCTGGTTGGTGTCCTGATTAAAAATGCCGAAGCGTTGGAAATCATGGAGAAGGTCAACACGCTGGTGGTGGACAAGACTGGCACCTTGACAGAAGGCAAACCCAGACTGATGTCGATGGTTGCCGTTGAGGGGTATGACGAAAACGAAGTGTTGCGGTTTGGCGCGAGTTTGGAGCGCGCCAGCGAACATCCACTGGCAGCGGCGATTGTGAACGGTGCGCAAGAAAAAGGAATCCGGCTCGCAACGGTGAGCGAGTTCCGCTCGCTCACCGGCAAAGGCGTGGCGGGAATTGTCGAGGGTCACCAAGTCGCGCTGGGTAATCTCAGATTATTCGAGGAACTGAAAATTGATGCGAGCGACTTGCCCGCACGTGCCGAAGCGTTGCGCAGCGATGGTCAGACGGTAATGCTGTTGGCAATCGACGGCAAGCCAGCAGGGCTGATCGGCGTAGCCGATCCGATCAAAGCATCTACCGCAGAAGCAATCCGCGCCCTGCATGAAGAAGGTGTGCAGGTCATCATGCTCACCGGCGACAACCGCATCACGGCGGAGGCAGTGGCAAAAAAATTGGGCATAGATCGCATTGAAGCCGAAGTGCTGCCCGAGCAGAAGGCCGCCATCGTCAAGCAACAGCAAGCACAAGGTCGAATCGTGGCGATGGCGGGCGACGGCATCAACGATGCACCGGCACTCGCGCAGGCGCAGGTGGGCATCGCCATGGGAACCGGTACCGATGTGGCGATGGAAAGCGCGGGCATCACCCTGATAAAAGGTGATCTGCGCGGCATTGTGCGTGCCGTGCGATTGAGCCGCGCCACCATGCGTAACATTCGCCAGAATTTATTTTTTGCCTTCATCTACAACGTACTCGGCATTCCTATTGCGGCGGGTGTGCTGTACCCATTTTTCGGCTTACTGCTGTCACCCATCATCGCTGCGGCGGCGATGAGCTTCAGCTCGGTGTCGGTGATTTTTAATGCGCTCAGACTGAATCGAATCAAGATATGAACATTGATTGTCAGCGAAGTAATTTCTTTTACAGGAGAACGAAATGAAACAAGATGAGCATACCGAACACAACGCACATTACACCCCTCGCGGATACAACTGGGTACTGATTGTATTTCTGGCAATTGCAGCTTTTTACCTGTTTACCGAGCACCTCGCTCACCTGCTGGGCGCGTTGCCATTCTTGCTGCTGCTCGCTTGCCCGTTGATGCACCTGTTCATGCACCATGGGCATGGTCATCACGATAAGCATAATGAGAATAACGAAGGGAGCGAAAAATGAACTCTACAGAAAACGCTTATGGCCTGTGGTCGCTGGTTATTATCAACTCGGCATTCTTCATATTTTTTGCCTTCAGTTTTTTCAAGCCGCAATCGCGGCGCGATTGGCGTACGCTCGGACTTTACTCAGCTTTTATCGTGGCACTGTTCACTGAAATGTATGGTTTCCCGTTGACGATTTATTTTCTGTCCGGCTGGTTGCAAAGCCATTATCCAGAGGTGAACTGGTTGTCACACGATGCGGGACACTTACTGGAAATGATGTTCGGCTGGCGCGCCAACCCGCACATGGGGCCGTTCCATATACTCAGCTTTGTCTTTATCGGCGGCGGCTTCTGGCTGCTATCTGCCTCGTGGCCCGCACTTTACCGGGCGGTGCAACGCAACGAACTGGCGCGCACCGGACCTTATGCACGTATCCGTCATCCGCAATATGTGGCGTTCGTGCTGGTGATGTTTGGCTTTCTGTTGCAATGGGCGACAATCATCACTCTGTTGCTGTTTCCGATTCTGGTGTGGGTCTATGTGCGCTTGGCGCATACCGAAGAGCGTGATTCTGAAATTCGCTTTGGCGAGCAGTGGCGCGAGTATGCCGCACACACACCAAGATTTTTTCCGCTTACATTGCACCGTGTACAGTAAAAATCGGTCTTGCAATAGGTGTATTTCTTCAGCCTGAAAGGAGTTAACCATGAATAATTCAGTTAAAGATCCGGTTTGTCACATGGAAGTATCACCTGAGTCATTGGCCATTGAGTATGAGGGCATCCATCACGCATTTTGTTCGGAACAGTGCAAAGAACGATTTTTGTCCAATCCGCATTTGTACATTGGATTTCCCGGTCATAAGGCTCCCGCCCAGCAAGGAGTAGCGGTTATTAAAAAGCATCGCCTCGCGTTATCGACCCCGCTGGATACAGCACAGGCGGAACTCGTAAAACGTGCGTTGACCGAAATGATGGGAATACATGAGATTAGAATTGAGGGAGACAAAATCGAAATCCAATATGATTTGGTACAAGTCACAGCCGAACAGATTGCAAACAAGCTGGAATTGATCGGAATTGAACTCGGTAAAGATTGGATAGATCGCTTCAAATTGGCGATTATCAATGAATTGGAAGAAACCGAAGTGGGTAGCCTTGAAGTTCACCCTGACAGACACTGTGGCTAAAATAATCAGTGCTGAGTTTTAATGATCGTCCGGGCAAGAATTGACAAATGAACCGTGTTTGACCACACTACAACACATGTCTAACTCGTTCAAAAAATTCGTTGCTATCCTGATGTTGCTGTGGTTGCCGCTATTCAGCGGTAACACGCTGGCAGCGATGGTGTCCATGCCGATGCAGCAAGGTTCATGTCACGAAACTGCTACGCCGAAGAAGATGGCACACGGTGGTATGGCACAGCATCACCACCATCACGGAAAAGCCTCTGTCACAGCGGACGAGCAAAATTCATCGTGCAGTTCATGCGGTGTCTGCCATTTATTTTGTGCAGGTTATTTGCTTGTACCCAGCGTAGCGTTGGTCGCTGTGCAGACCTCCCCATCTGAAACTATTCCTTATCTGGTTTCTTTCCGCTCTCCTACTTTCGCTCCTCTGCTACCGCCACCGCTCGCTCGCGTCTAACGCGGGACGAGTCCGTCTGCTGAACTCATAGTCTGATTCTCGTCCAGCTTCGTGCGGCGATCTATTCGTCGTTGTCTGGTTGTATTGCCATCGAGCGGCATACCCCAAGATAGTTATTCATCGTCCGCACGCAACACAAATGATGACTTCAATAATTCAACCTTTAGGAAAGGAATACCCATGAAAATTTTAACCATCCTCCTCGGCATCACGCTCATCTCGGCTAATGGTATCGCACAGGCAGGCATGTCTGAACACGACATGAAGCAAATGTCCAAGCAATCGGTCAGCCCAGTCAGACATGAAGGTCACGGCATTATCAAAGCAGTGAAAGGAAGTACCGTCCAGCTTGAACACCAAGCCATTACTACGCTGAATTGGTCGGCAATGACCATGTGGTTTCCCCTGCGCAATCCGTTGCCCGCAGAACTTAAAGTGGGAGACAAGGTGCGCTTTGAGCTAGAGCAGTCGGAAGCGAAAAAATGGCTAATCAGCAAAATCGAAATTCAAGCAGCAGGTAAGTGACGTAAACGAGCGCGTGATTTTCTCACGCGCCACACAAAAATTAAGGAGTAGTAAAAATGAAAAAGCATCAAAAAGGTGAAGTGATATTGGCGGTGATGGTGGTCATTATGGTCGTAGTGTGGATGTCGCGGGGTCACATGGGAATGGGGCATGGTGAAAGCCATGCCGATCATTCGGCGCATCAAGATAGACACATGTCAAAAGAATCCAGTGAGCATCAAGACTGAATATCAACAAACCAAAAAATTTTGCAAACACATTGGGAGCATTTCATGGAACGTAGAACATTTTTACAACTGGCCGCTGCAACTGCATTAACACAATTACCTGGATGCGGCGGGTCAGGCGGAAACACCAATGGCAGCACAAACAACGTCCCCATTGTTAATCCTCCGCAGGCGAGTGGCACTCTACCCATACCTGCATTATTAACTGGTACGAGCTTTAACCTCTCATTGCAAAGCGGCAGCATGAATTTTCTCACAGGCAAAACCACGCCGACTTACGGTATCAACGGTAATTTTCTAGGCCCTGCCCTCAAGGTCAGAAATGGTGATCCAATCACGCTCAACGTCACCAATAACCTTGCCGAAGTTGCTACCTTGCATTGGCACGGAATGCACTTGCCCGCCAACATGGACGGCGGCCCGCATCAAACCATACAGCCCGGTGCAACGTGGACAGCCTCCTTTACGGTCAAACAAAAAGCGGGAACCAACTGGTTTCATCCCCATACGGAAGGGCAAACCGGACGGCAGGTTTACATGGGCTTGGCGGGTTTGTTGATCGTTGAAGACACGGACACAGACACATTGGACTTACCCAAGACATGGGGCATGGATGACATCCCGCTGATTGTTCAGGACAGACTATTCAAGGCAGATGGCAGCTTTGATTATTTGCCGACGATGCAAAGCCAGATGTCCGGGTTTATGGGCAACACCTTGCTGTGCAACGGCATGGTCAATGCCACCGTCAGCTTGCCCGCCAAAGAAGTGCGCTTCCGTCTGCTGAACGGCTCCAATGCGCGTGTCTATAACTTTGCTTTCAGTGATGGTCGTAGTTTCAAACAAATCGCCACTGACACTGCCCTGCAAGCAACTCCAACCAATCTGCTTGCTTTGAAATTAAGCCCAGGGGAGCGCGCCGAAATCGTGGTGGATTTCACCAATGACATGAACAAGTCGTTGTCGCTCATCGACACAATCAGTGGAGTCGTCATCGTTACCGCTAACGTCAACACAGTCGCGGCGAGCATTACCACCGTGCCTGCAACCCTCACTACGTTACCGACATTAAATCCTGCGCTGGCAGTCAGAAAGCGCACTTTTAGCCTGGATATGGCGATGGGCATGGGCGGCGGTATGGGGCAATTTCTGATTAACGGCAAAGCAATGGATAGCACGCGTATTGATCAGACCGTGCCGTTAAATGACATCGAAATATGGGAAATCACCAACAAGATGAACGTCACCCACAACTTCCATGTTCACGGCACGCATTTTGAAATCCTTACCCGCAACGGCAGTGCCGCCAATGTGGCCGCTTATGAAAAAGGTCACAAAGATGTAGTGCTAATCAACCCGTCTGATACCGTCAGAATTATTATCCAGATGACCGATTACACCACCAATGCCGCAGCCCCTTATATGTTCCACTGCCACATTTTGGAACATGAAGACGGGGGAATGATGGGGCAATTTATTGTCGTTTAAGCGTTATCCACGCGCCAAGAGCGCGGGGAATGCAAGTTAAATCAATCGTTGTAATCAGGATAGTTTGGAATCGACACGGTATCGTTATCAAACACGCCCTGCGCGGCTTGAGTGTGGCACTTGTCGCAGAAGCTCAACGACTTCACGCCCGCATTACCTTTCACCATTTTCTCCGGGAGGTGTTTGTGTGTGCGCTCAATGTAGCGCAACTCAGTGATGCGCAAAGGCACATCACCATTGACCGTTCCGTTGGCGATTTTGCGTGAACGCTTGTAGTAGGATTGGTCTGCCGCGTTATCCATCGCGTAATCGCGTATTTCCTTGAGTTTGCCTGCATCAATTTCAGCATTCACTCCAAAATGCTTGGGCAATGCTTCGGCAGTAAGCAATTTCGCCCACGATTTTGTGGGCAGCAAGCCTGGTTGGTAGGCGAAGTGGCAATCACCGCATTCAGACTGATAGGAATGATCGGAGACCGGTTTAATTTCTTTGGTGCGTTGAAAATTCAGCAGCCACTCCAGCACGTTTTCCCCGGCAATGGCATAGCCGCTATTAAGCAATAGCACGCCTAGCAAGCACGTTACGATTTTAAATTTGGGAGTCATCATGTCGTCAGTTACCAAGTCAATTTAATTGCAACCAGCATGGCTGCGCCACCCAACTCAGCCAAGCCTGCATGGCTAGTCGGCGTGGTGGAGGTGGCAGATTTATGCACGGCATACAGCATCAGTGCCGCACCTGTCGCACCCAACATCACGTGCTGATTATCGGGATCAGAAAATCCATCTTCCAAATGGAAATCATCCCAATGCGCAATCAGCCCGGTTGCCACCGTGACAATTGCCATCTTCGCTGCGGTGCGCGCCAAACGAGTATGCGTTGTGCCAAAGGTTTGCCGAGGTGGTCGAGTGCCGCAATTGTTTTCACAACCATCATCTGGTGCGGTCATGGCGGTCAAGCCCATAAACAACACCGTACCCAAACCTAGATATTGATGCGCTTTGCTTAGGGTAAAAAATCGGGGTTTGAATTCAGCAGGCTTATCCAACGGCACGGCAACCGCCTGCTTGGTCGCGGGATCAGCGTCGTTCAACGCCAACATATAGGATGTTGAGTTGTTGGTATAACCACTGGTTAAATTCGGCAGCGTAGCCTCGCTCGCAAACGCCGAATACGGCAGCGACATCAGAAAAATAGCTGCCACAACTTTGTTAAGTTTGTTTTTCACACACAACTCCCTGAGTTTTTATTGTTTATGATTTTGGAATGGTTAATAGATAGGACAACACATCGCCCTGTTCTTGGGGCGTACACAAACGATCCAGCACATCGTTGCAATTACGCTTAAACCATTTCTGGACTTTCTTCATGTCGGTAAAACGTTCATCATTTGCAGCAGGAGCGATTGGCTTGATCGGCTTATCGGTCTTGGCATGTTTGCCTTGCGCAGCGGGGTTGGTGGTGTGGCAAGACGTGCAGCTTAATTCATTGCCATGCTTAGTTTTAAAAAAATCAGCACCGCGTGTTGCGGAAAACTCTTTAAAGCCGGGCGTGCTCAAGGCCGTGTTCTTTAAGGCAGCTAAAATCTCAACGGGGGTTTCCGCAAAAGCGGGTTGAGCAATCAATCCCAAGCTAACAACTACGGTATAAGCCCATACAGAAAACACACGAAACATTCATCACTCCCTATAAAAAATCTAAGCGTAAGAGTAGTGTACTAGATGGAAGTTCAGTTCCAAAAATAGGCATGAAAATCTGTAGTAATTCTCCAATTTGCAAAGTCAGTTGAGCATCTTTGCTGCAATGGTAGAATCCCACCATGCTTAACGACCGCGCACAACTGCTGCTCAAAACCCTAGTGGAACGCTATATCAGCGATGGCCAGCCGGTTGGCTCGCGCGCGCTGTTGCAACATTCCGGCTTGGACATCAGCTCGGCAACCATCCGCAACGTGATGGCTGACTTGGAGGAGATCGGTTTAGTCAGCAGCCCGCACACCTCGGCGGGGCGCATCCCCACAGGCTTGGCGTACCGATTGTTTGTTGACACCATGCTCGTCACCAAGCCAATGGATAGCGCAAGCCTTCAGCAAATGGAACATCAGTTGCAGCCCGACAACCCTTCGCGGTTGATTGCGCAAGCCTCCAGCATGCTTTCCGAATTGACGCAATTTACCGGTGTGGTCGCCACGGCAAAACGCAGTGCGATGACCATACGTCAGATTGAATTTCTGCGTCTGGGCGACAAACGCGTGTTGTTGATTATTGTCATGCCAGATGGCGAAGTGGAAAACCGCGTGCTGCTGATGGAACGTGATTACACGCAATCGCAACTCACCGAGGCGGGTAATTTTCTCAACCAACATTACATCGGATGCAGTTTCTCGCAGATTCGTGATCGGTTGCGCGGCGAATTAAAACAACTGCATCAAGACATGAGTGCCTTGATGGCAGCGGCACTCGCAGCAGGCGATGCAGCCGAAGCCAAACAGGGCGAAGATTACGTTATCAGCGGTGAACATAATTTGCTGAACGTGGAAGATTTTTCCACTGACATGAATCGCCTACGCGGATTGTTTAATTTGTTCGAGCAAAAAACCGAGTTGCTGCAATTACTCGATGCCAGCCGCAGAGGGCAAGGCATACACATCTTTATCGGCAGCGAATCAGGCTTGGCATCGCTCAATGATTGCAGCGTCATCACTGCACCTTACTCCGCCAATGGCAGTCTAGTCGGCACACTGGCGGTAGTTGGCCCTAAGCGCATGGACTATGAGCGAGTGATACCTATCGTCGATATAACCGCACGGCTGTTGGGCAATGCGTTGTCGCAGTATTGAAATCAATTCATATCACTTCGTTAAGAACAGAACCTCTATGTAGGAGCGAGCCATGCTCGCGATTGTTCTTTTCACTCGCGAGCATGGCTCACTCCTACCAGGGGTTTAGCCCAATGGAATATCTGAGTTAAACTAACGCAACTCAACCTAAGGATTATTAAATGGCATACAAAATCGAACCCACCATCCCGCACGGCACAGTTTCTAAAGTCGGCATTCTGCTCGTCAACCTCGGCACACCCGATGCGCCTACTGCCGCCGCCGTGCGCCCTTACCTCAAAGAATTTTTGAGTGATCCGCGTGTGGTGGAAATCCCCAAGCCAATCTGGTGGTTGATTTTGAACGGCATCATCCTCAACATTCGTCCGAAAAAATCCGCCGCGAAATACGCATCGGTGTGGTTGAAAGAAGGTTCGCCACTGCGTGTTTATACAGAGAAACAAGCCAAGCTGTTGCAAGGCTATCTTGGCGACCGCACCAAAGCCGCGTTCGTGGTGGACTACGCCATGAGCTACGGCAATCCTTCCATCGCCAGCGCGATGCAAAAACTCAAAGAACAAAATTGCCAAAAGATTTTAGTCGTGCCGATGTATCCGCAATACGCCGCCAGCTCAACAGCAACCGTGTTCGATTTGGTATTCGGCGCGATGCAAAAAATGCGCAGCATGCCAGCCGTGCGCACCATCCGTAACTTCCACGACAACCCTGCTTACATCAAAGCACTGGCGAATAACGTTAACGATTATTGGATGAAACATGGTCGCCCCGAAAAGTTGGTGATGAGCTTCCACGGCGTGCCGCAATACACCTTGGACAAGGGTGATTTTTACCATTGCGAATGCCACAAAACGGGGCGTTTACTGGCGCAAGAACTCGGCTTGAAACCAGAACAATACGCGGTCAGCTTCCAATCGCGCTTTGGCAAAGCCGAATGGATTAAACCCTACACCACTGCCACGCTGCTTGAGCTCGGCAAACAAAAAACCAAGCGCGTGGACGTGGTCTGCCCCGGCTTTGTCGCGGATTGCCTGGAGACGCTGGAAGAAATCGCGATGGAAGGCAAAGAAGATTTCCAACACGCGGGCGGCGGCGAATATCACTACATCCCCTGCCTCAACGAACGCGGCGACTGGATACACGCCCTCACCGACCTGGTGCTGGATAATTTGCAAGGCTGGCTGATAGAACCGAATGCGGCAGAGTTGGAGCAGAGCAGATTAAGGGCGTTGGCGATGGGGGCGAAGAAGTGAAATGATGTCTAAATTTAAGTTAGCTTAAATGAGGAGAGAAGCAATGTTAAATAACTTGAAGAGAATGCTTAGTGTAAAAGCACCGCTAATTGTTGAAGCGTTTCAGAATCCAGTAGACGAATCAAAATTTAGTGAACTTGAGGAGGTTATCAAAGAAAAGATACCGACTGACTTCCGAGAACTTTACTTAAATCACAATGGATTTAATGAGGGAAAACTCGCCAACCTTTTCTATGGTTTTCCTTTTTCTAGGCTAGAAGATATTATTTCGGCCCAAAAGGGACTAGGATCGGAAAATGATATGAAGCCTTTGCGATTTTCAGATGAGGGAATTAAATCTCAATATACTTTTGGCAAAAAAAGAGTGCCAATAGGCGACGACTCAGGCACCTCTCTCCTTTGTATTGATCTGGATCCAGGTAAAAAAGGGGCGTTTGGGCAAATAATTATGCTTGATTATGAAATGGGTGTTGCCCTTTTATTAAATGAGTCGATTCAAAAAATGATTTCTCAATTCGAAATAGACTTATCCGAGGATAAATATTCACTTCAAGAAGACGCTCTTGAAGATGGTGTTCACTGGTTAGAACCAATCAGAGAAATAGACCCTGGGAACTGGTTTAACTCACCAAGGTGGCAGTATGTAAGTCAAGCACTTAAAACAAGCTAACCCATCTAGCAAGCAAGAGTGGGCTACTTCATCTGATGAAACAACTAGCCACGGGCGCAATAACCAAGGGGCATTGCGCCCTACCTCAACAAAATGATCTCCGTTAACCCCATAGGCATTTTCGATTCCGGCGTAGGCGGCTTGTCAGTGCTGCGCGAGATTCGTCGCGAGCTGCCACTTGAAAACCTGCTGTATGTGGCGGATTCTGGACATGCGCCATATGGTGACAAACCCAATCATCGCATCGAAGAACGCGCGCTAGCCATCACCGAATTTTTAATCAGCCAACACGCCAAAGCCATCGTGGTGGCGTGCAACACGGCAACGGGTGCGGCAGTCGCCACGTTGCGCGAACAATTTTCCGTGCCTATCATCGCCATCGAACCCGCCATCAAACCTGCCGCAGCGTTGACGAAATCCGGCGTGGTGGGTGTACTGGCGACCAGCCGAACCCTCGCCAGCGAAAATTTTGCCAAGCTCACTTCACGCTTCGGTGCGGAGGTGGAGATAGTGGTACAAGCGTGCCCGGGACTGGTGGAACAAGTGGAAGCAGGCGATTTATCGGGCGGCAAGACCCGCGCATTGCTTGAGCAATATCTGCTGCCTTTGCTGCAACAACAAGCCGACACCCTCGTGCTGGGCTGCACCCACTATCCGTTTCTCATCGCGTTGATTCAGGAAATTTCAGGCTCACAAGTGACCATCATCGACCCCGCTGCTGCTGTGGCACGCGAACTGAGCCGCCGCTTGGAGAGTGCTAATTTATTATCCGAGCAAACTCATTCGGGGACAGATAAATTCTGGACCAGTGGCTCGCCTGAGCTGGCCAAGACTGTGATGGGGCAATTGTGGCGGGGTGATGTTGATGTGGTGGAGTTGCCGAACGGCTAGATGTAGGGTGCATTTCGTGCACTCAATACTGAATCACTATTGACAACAGAACGAACGTTCTTTACCATGCAATGAACGTTCGTTCTGTATAGGTGATGTCATGACTGATTTCGATACTCCCGCTTCCGAGTCCAATCCCAAAGACGCTGAATATCTGGCGAAGCTGCAAGATTATTACGCCGAGTGGAAAAGTATTCCTTCTTACGCGGCGCTATGCGAAGTGTTTGGCATCGCCTCAAAATCCTGGGTGAAAGCGATTCTGGATCGGCTGGGCAAGGCTGGATTTCTTGACCGCACGCCGGATGGTATGTGGATTCCGACGCATCAATTCTTCGCACGACCCTTTGCGGAATCGTCAGTGCAAGCAGGGATGCCGCAATCAATTACCGCGACCCAAGGTGACTATTACGTCATCGACGAGATGCTGATTGATACCCCCTCACTAACCACGATGATTCCCGTGAAAGGTGATTCGATGATAGACGCAGGCATCCACGATGGTGACATTGCCATTGTGGAAAAGCGCAATCTCGCCAACATCGGCGACATCGTCGTAGCCATCGTCGATGACAATTTCACCCTCAAAACGCTGGCGAAAGAAGGTGGAAAATATATTTTGCGCCCTGCTAATCCGGCCTTCCCTGTTATTCGCCCGCAAGGCTCACTGGAAATATTCGGTGTGCTGGTTGGGTTAATTCGCAAGTATCGAAAGTAAGCCATGCAACAACACGCGATTCATTTTGGTCAACGCACCAACTACTCAGCCTTGCTATCACTAACTCATCCGAGCAAGGAATTATTTCAACGTCATCGCGCCTTGTTGCGCCATGCCGTCCCAGCAGGACTCCCTTTACCTGCGGATGATTACGTTGATTGCCGCTTGAGCTTGGACGAGCATTTAATTCAACACAAAGAATCCACTTTTTTCATGCGCGTATCAGGTGACTCGATGCGCGGCATGGGGATTTTCGATGCGGATCTATTGGTTGTTGATCGCTCTGTACCTGCCACTAACGGCTGTGTGGTCATCGCCGTGGTAGATGGTGAATTTACCGTTAAACAATTGATCCATACCGCACAGGGTCAAGTGCTGCGTGCGGCACACCCGAACTATCCTGACATGCTCATTAAGCCTGAACAAGATTTGTCTATCTGGGGGGTGGTGCAATGGAATGTGCACAAAGTGTGAGTTATACAACGCGCTATTGCACTGGTGGCAACATCAATCGACGCATGGGAGCCGACTCCGTCAGACTATTGTTAAGAAACCACTAATCGTGGGGTGTTTCCAAGCGATGATGACCGCTAGTTATCACTGATGTGAGTATGCGACTCTTCCGCCAACTCGCCCGTATCGGGATCTACCCAATCAGAAATACCGATCTCATCCTCCGCCGCGTCAGCCTCTAACAAATCATCCTCTTCGTCGAGACCATCTTGCTCCAGCATGTCCTGAACGGCATCGAAACGGGTCAAGAAAGGTCCATATTTTTTCTCGGCAAAAATATCCTGCCAGTAAAAACCGTCCGACTTTTCAATCACGCGCTTAACATCGTAGTCAGGTAAATTTTGTGTATTAGGCATCATTCCCTCCACTGAATACCAGGCTTCGCGACAGAGCAGCCTGCAGAAATATTTTAGAACAATTTACAGCTTAATAAAATGCTCCCGATAATGCTTCATCTCGCTGATAGATTCGTGAATATCCGCGAGTGCTTCGTGTTTGCCGTGCTTCTTCACGCCTTGTGCCATATCCGGTTTCCAGCGTTTGGCTAATTCTTTGAGCGTACTCACATCCAGATTGCGGTAGTGAAAATAATCTTCAAACTTAGGCATCCAGCGCGCCAGAAAGCGACGATCTTGGCAGATGGAATTGCCGCACATCGGTGAGGTGCGCGTTGGAACATATTCTTTGAGAAATGCCAGCATCTGCTCTTCCACCATCGCCTCATCCAGAGTAGAGGCTTTCACCTTATCGATCAAACCCGATTTTCCGTGCGTCGATTTATTCCAGGCATCCATGCCATCCAGCACTCTATCGGATTGATGGACAACCAATACAGGGGCTTCGGCGATGGTCTCCAAATTATTGTCGGTAATCACCAGTGCAACTTCAATGATGCGATCCGTATCGGGGTTTAAGCCTGTCATTTCCATATCTATCCAGATAAGGTGGTTTTGATTTTGTGCCATAATCGTTCATCGAAAATTTTAACTCCAGTGCGGCAAGCATACTCCAAAATTTACCTCCATGATAAATACGCAATTCACTTTTATTTTTATTGCTGCTTTGGCAATTTCATCGCTTACCAAGTTTTGGTTAGCGCGTCGTCATCTGGCGCACATCGCCGCACATCGATCAGTTGTGCCTGATGCGTTTCACGAACAAATCGAATTGGCAGATCACCAAAAAGCAGCGGACTACACCAGCACCAAGACGCGGTTTTCGCTGCTCGGCATAGCCTTAGATGCCTTTATTTTATTGGCTTTCACGCTGGGCGGGGGTATTCAGTGGATTGCGAATTTATGCAATGGCTGGTTTAGTTCACCACTGATACAGGGCATGGCAACTATTGTGCTGGTGCTGATCATTTCGTCATTGCTGGAAGCACCATTCAACTTGTATCGCACCTTTGTCATCGAGACGAAATTTGGTTTCAACAAAATGACTTTTTCACTGTATTTGATCGACGCACTGAAAGGCATGTTGATCGGCGCAGTGCTCGGCTTGCCTTTATTGTTTGGCGTGTTGTGGCTGATGGAGCGCATGGGTGATCTATGGTGGCTGTATGTGTGGGGCGTGTGGGTGTCGTTTAATCTGCTGCTGTTATTTATTTACCCGACGTTCATCGCACCGCTGTTCAACAAATTTTCACCCTTGCAAGACCAAACCATGAAGGCGCGCATCGAAATGCTGCTAAATAAATGCGGCTTTACCTCCAGCGGATTATTCGTGATGGATGGCTCGAAACGCAGTGCGCATGGCAACGCTTACTTCACTGGTTTCGGCAAAACCAAACGCATCGTATTTTTCGATACCTTGCTGGAACGCCTGAGCATCAACGAAGTAGAGGCGGTGCTCGCGCATGAGCTCGGTCATTTCAAACACAAGCATGTGGTCAAACGCATCGTCATGACTTTTGCGATGAGCTTGGGATTCTTGTGGCTGCTCGGCGTATTGATGCAGACCACTTGGTTTTATCAAGGTCTGGGTGTCACTACTCAATCGAAGGCGATTGCGCTGCTGCTGTTCTTTTTAGTGCTACCGGTATTCAGTTTTTTACTCAGCCCCGTCCTCTCTGCTTATTCGCGCAAACATGAGTTTGAGGCCGATGCGTATGCCGCCAAACAAACTGCGGCTAGTGATTTAGTGACGGCATTAGTTAAGCTGTATCAAGACAATGCCTCGACGCTCACCCCCGATCCGTTGTACTCAACATTTTACGATTCGCACCCACCAGCCGCCGTGCGAATTGCTCACCTACAAGCTCAATAAAGGAGACCACCATGAAATTTATCGCTATGTTAATTTTGTTAGTTGCAGCCACCACCGCCTCGGCTAACCCCTTCGCCAAAGGCAATGCCGAGACAGGCAAGCAACTTTTTGACAAGAACAATTGCAACCAATGTCACAACACCATCATGGGTGGAGACGGGAACCAAATTTTTCAGCGCAAAGATCGCAAGGTAAAAAATGTAGCGGGCATGATTAAGCAAATGCACTTTTGCGCGGGCAATGTGGGCATCACGCTTGACCAGCAAGATGAACAAAATCTCGGTGCGTATCTCAACCGATATTACAAATTTAAGTGAGGTGCAATCATGAATACAACATGTGATTTGACCAACAAACAATGCAAACCCTGTGAAGGCGGTGTGCCACCGCTCACCCAAGCTGAGATTGATGTTTTCATGCGAGAGTTGGTTGGTTGGAAACAAAGCGGCACAGTGATTAGCAAGGTATTCGACTTCAAAAACTATTACCCCACCATGGCGTTTGTAAATGCTGTGGCTTGGGTTTCGCACCGCGAAGATCACCACCCTGACATGACAGTTGAGTACAACAAATGCACCGTCGCTTACACCACCCATGCCATCAAAGGCTTGTCTGAAAATGATTTTATTTGCGCCGCGAAAGTTGACGCATTGCTGAAGATTTGAAGCTGCGAGGACAAATCGTGGCTGCCTTCGGGCGGCACTATTTGGCAGAACTACCCGATGGCGAAATTTTAGAGTGCGTTCCACGCGGCAAAAAAAGTGAGGTTGCTTGTGGGGATGTGGTTGAAATCAATCGTATCGCCGCTCCTTCGACAACGCTCAGGACAGGCTCGCAAGGTGTCATCGAACGCATTACCCCGCGCACTTCCTTGCTGTACCGATCAGATGCCTTTCGGCAAAAAATCATCGCTGCCAATGTCACACAACTCATCATCGTGGTTGCCACCGAGCCTTCGTTCGACGATGCATTGGTGGCGCGCTGCCTGATTGCCGCACACGATCAAAACTTAAACACGCTCATCGTGCTAAACAAATGTGACCTACCGCAAAGTGGCGCAACCGCACGCCGACAGCTCGCTGCTTATCGCGCCATTGACTACCGCGTACTGGAACTTTCCGCCAAGCAAGATGCCGCGCCGCTGCTCCCCTATCTGCAAGGTCACACCAGTGTACTGGTCGGACAGTCTGGCATGGGAAAATCGACGCTCATCAATGCCCTCATCCCCGATGCACATGCTGCCACGCGTGAAATTTCCACCGCGCTTGATTCGGGCAAACATACCACTACTCACGCGCGGCTCTATCACCTGAATACGGACAGCCGCATCATCGATTGCCCCGGCGTACAAGCATTTGGCTTGCATCACCTAAGCTTGGGCCGAATAGAGGAATGCTTCATTGAGTTCGCGCCGTACCTCGGTCAATGCCGCTTCGCAAATTGCAGCCACTCACACGAGCCCAATTGCGCGCTACGCAACGCCGTGGCGAACGGTACAATCAACGCACGCCGCTTGGAATTATTTTTGCGCATTGCCGCCAACAAAGCTTAAGGAAATGCTGATTACCCATTGTTAGGAGCGAGCTTGCTCGCGAAAACACTTCGCGAGCAAGCTCGCTCCTACAAACGGCACTCAGCCATAGCCAATTTCGCTTAAGTGTTATAATTGCACCCATAGTAGGTTGTAATTATTTGGTAACACACTTGCTTTATCGTCCATTAAGTTTTTATCTGTTGTGAGATTTCATAAAGTTCCATCTCAAACTTGGTGCCGCCAATTTAAACAAGATTTCATCGTGGCTCATTAATTACGTCCGCAACAACCCCTTACATCATTAGGAAATATCATGGTCACCACCATCAAAAAAGCAACAACCTCTAATAAGAGTACAACCAGCAAAACAGACAAAAAGACAATTGCTAAAACGCCTGCTGTAAAAGCGGTAGCTAAAAAAGAGACTGTTACTAAAACTGCGGCGCTAGCAACTAAGGCTGTAAAAACTCCCGTCGCCAAAAAACCAGTGGCTAAAAAAACTCTGGCTGAGCCTAAGGGCACTACAAAAGTAGCTGCTGCTAAGGTAGAAAAAAAGACTGTAGCTAAAGAACCAGCAGTTAAGACCGCAACCAAAAAAGTCGCGACCCCGAAAACGGAAAAGCCAGAAATAAAAGCAGTCAAAAAGCCTGCCTCAAAAAAATCATCTCCAGCGAAAACTGAAACTGTAATTTCAGACAAACAAATACACCAGATGATTGCCACGGCTGCCTATTTTCTGGCTGAACATCGCGGGTTTGCGAGAGGGCATGATGTACAGGATTGGATTTTGGCTGAAGCGGAAATCTACTCAATGCTTAACGCATAAAGATATTCGAAAGAACTTATAAAGTTCTGGCGGACACCAACCTATCTGCCAGTTCATCCTCGCAAAACTGAAAACGTTGGGGAGTCTGTCGTTATGGTTTTTTAATCAGTACGACGAACTAGCTTAGTACGCTTGATATCATCATCAACAGTAGTAGTATAAATACCACAGAGCGCAAAACCAGACCGATGGTGCTTTGCATAGAATCAACATCGGCTTCGTCCCCCAAGCCCAGCTCTGCTCTCTCCAGCGCACTTCCGCCTTGCGGGATAGCCATTCCGAGACGAACCCCAAGTGAACCTGCTCCGCTGGCCAACAAAATTCCCGCATCTTTATCCGACCAGTTTGTGGCCTGCGTGCGCCAACAATAAATCGTATCTTCAAAATTACCAACGATAGCAAATGTCAGTGCGGTGATGCGCACCGGCAACCACTCCAACAGATGGAATGCTTGACGAGCGAAGCTCCCAAAATCAGCTAATTCAACCTCATCTTTTGCTGCCCAATGTTGATGCAAAAGCTGTCCGAGTCGATACAGCAACGCGCCCGCCGCCCCCCCTAATCCGAACAAGCTAAACAATGCAAACCACACAATCACGCCAAATATGTTGCGATGTGAGACTAGCAAAGCCTCTTCGATGGCGACACGGGCGACTTCATTGGCAATTAACTCCTGAGTTGGTGTACCGCGCCAAATAGACAATAATCTGCGTGCGTCATCCAATCTATCAGAACGAAGTGCTTGCTGAATATTGGCAAAGTAACGATTAAACTGCCGAAACCCCATCGTGATATACAACACCAAAACATTAAACGCCCAAGAAAAAATTGGGTGCATCTGATGCAACAAATAGGACAGCACAACTATGACGGTAAGCAGCGGCACTACCGCGAACAACCATGCAATTTTGCCGTGCTTATGTTCGCCCGCATTGAAGTGATATTGAAAAAAGTTGACGTAATATGATTGCCAGATGAGCAAGTATTTGCGTGACGAGAGGGGATGAAATTGCTCCAACAACAGCGCGGTAATTAGGGCAAAAAAACTCATAAAATAAATTAGATCGACAGTGGATAGTCGCAGAACATAGCACACAAGTTTGGGTAACTCTACCGATTACAAAGGCAGCGTGTCGAACAGCGCACCTCCGTCATTCCCGCTTATTCGGGAATGACGGGGTTTATAAATTGCAGAGGTTAAACAATCATTCCCGCAGCAACTGTATTGTTGGAAGCCTCATCAATCACGATAAAACTGCCACTGGCACGATTGCAAGTGTAATGATCGAATGCCAGCGGTTGCTGTACTTTTATCGCCACACGCACAATGTCGTTCATGTTGACGGCTGGATTGACATGCTGCTCCAACGTATTCACATCGACGCGATAATCGACACTGGAAAACAAGCACTTTGCCATCCGTGTGGTGTGCTTGACCAAATATTTGCGATTTTTATCCAGCGGCGTTTCCGACAACCAGCACATCATCGCCTCAAATTCTTTCGCGACTGTTGGCAAGCAATCGGCTTTGACGAACATATCGCCGCGCGAAATATCAATCTCGTCGGTCAAAGTGAGTGTCACAGATTGAGGTGCATAGGCAATTTGCAAATTACCGTCATATGTCACGATCTCTTTTACTCTGCTGGTGCGGCCTGAAGGCAACACGGTAATCTCTTCGCCCACTGATATTTCACCCGCTTCGATTCGTCCCATGAAGCCGCGAAAATCATGGTATTCATCAGTTTGCGGACGGCATACCCATTGCACGGGGAAACGAAAATCGGTGGTATTCACATCATGGTCGATCTCCACGCTTTCCAATTTTTCCATCAAGGTAGGCCCTTGATACCAGCTCAAACTCTCACCCCGATCTACCACCATATCCCCAACCAGCGCAGATAAAGGAATGCAGGTGATGTCATGCAAATCAAGTTGTGCGGCAAATTTTTTGTACTCAGCGACAATCTCATCGAAGCGTGCTTGCGAGTAGTCCACCATATCCATTTTATTCACGGCCAGCACGATGTGCGGCACACCGACAAGACTGGCGAGATAAGTATGGCGACGCGTTTGCACCAACACGCCCCGGCGCGCATCAATCAGAATCACCACCAGATTCGCGGTACTGGCAGCCGTGACCATGTTGCGTGTGTACTGCTCATGTCCGGGCGTGTCACCAATGATAAATTTACGCTTGGGTGTGGCGAAGTAGCGATACGCCACATCAATGGTGATGCCCTGCTCACGTTCAGCTTGCAAACCATCGGTCAACAAAGATAAATCAACCGCCGCCATGCCGCGCTTTTCGCTGGTTTTGGAGATGGCAGAAAACTGGTCTTCAAAAATGGATTTTGAATCGTGCAGCAGACGACCGATCAAGGTGCTTTTGCCGTCATCAACACTACCGGCGGTAATAAAACGTAATAGTTGGGTTGTGGTATCCATTAAAAGTACCCCTCTTTTTTTCTTAGTTCCATGGAGGCATCTGATGTTTGGTCATCCATACGCGTTGCACCGCGTTCGGTGATGCGGGTCGTTGCGGTCTCCTCGATGATCTCGTCTACGTTACTGGCGGTAGATTCCACCGGTGCAGTACAAGTCATGTCGCCCACGGTGCGGAAACGCACACTGACCACTTCGACTCTTTCGCCAGCTTTAGGCTGCACCAAATGCGACACCGGAATGACTGAACCACCACGCCGAATCACTTCGCGCTCGTGAGCAAAATAAATGCTGGGGATATGCAATTTCTCACGACCTATGTATTCCCAGATATCCATCTCCGTCCAGTTGCTGATCGGGAACACTCGAATATTCTCGCCGTTATGCACGCGGGTATTGTAAATATCCCACAATTCCGGGCGTTGATTTTTTGGATCCCACTGACCGAACTCGTCGCGGAAAGAAAAGATGCGTTCCTTGGCACGCGCTTTTTCTTCGTCGCGCCGCGCGCCGCCCATGCACGCATCGAAACCAAACTCGGCGATAGTCTCAAGCAGGGTAACCGATTGATAAGGATTACGCGGCTTGTCCAAATCTTTGATGATAATCGTACCGCGCTTGATGGAGTCTTCCAGCGAACGCACAATCAGACGCTCACCCAAATCGGCTGCCAGCTTGTCACGACAGGCAATCACTTCTGGAAAATTATGCTCGGTATCAATATGTACCAGCGGAAACGGAAACTTCGCCGGACGAAAGGCTTTTTCGGCGAGGCGCAACATAACGATGGAATCCTTACCGCCTGAAAACAGCAACGCCGGATTTTTACATTCCGCCGCGACCTCGCGCATGATGTGGATGGATTCGCTTTCCAAAGCGTCCAAGTGTGTGAAAGTATGTGCAGTCATCAATTTTCTTTCATTACCCAATTCTTTTTGTTTCACGTTTCCCGCAGGGGCAGGAACGATATTCTTGGCTGGTCTATCTTCGATCAACAGTTCGCTCATGATTGCTTCACCTAGGCAGAGACTTCCTGCTTCACATTGGTTTGAGACACGATTTCGATAATGCGTTCACGGCTAGCCTGCAACGAAGTACTGCTCGCCGCTTGAACGCCTGAGCCATGCGCCACTTGTGAGCCGTGGCTGACGTGCAAGCCGCATTCCTTATTTTTCGGGTCTTCCCACCACCAGCGCCCGGCGCGAATATCCTCACCCGGCGTGATAGAACGCGTGCAAGGTGCGCAACCAAGGCTGGGATAAAACTGGTCATGTAATTTGTTGTAGGGCACATCATACTGTCTGATGTATGCCCACACTTCTTTATTGGTCCAGTCCAGCAATGGATTGAATTTTTGCAGACCCTGATCGACATCATAGGATGAGACTTCCAGCGTGCCACGTGTTACCGCCTGATCGCGGCGCATCCCGGTAACCCACGCCTTCTTGCCGAGTAGCGCACGGCGCAATGGCTCCACCTTACGTACAAAGCAGCATCCCTTGCGGTTCTCCACGCTGTCGTAGAAACCATTGATGCCGTGCTGTGCAATATATTTTTCAACCAAAGCACTATTCGGAAAGTACACCTGCAAAGGCGTTTCATAGTGCTTGCGCACTTCCTGCATCAGATCGTAAGTTTCTTGAGGCAAGCGGCCGGTATCCAAACTGAACATCTCAATGTCGATACGGTGCTTGGCAATAACATCGGTCAGCACCATGTCTTCCGCCCCCAGACTGTTGGCGAAGCAAACCGGTGAAAAATCGCGCACCGCCTGTTGCAATACGGCCACTACCTGATCAATTTTTTGTTGCATATACCCTCCTACACCAGCAATCCGGCAGCAGCTTCCGTCAAATCAAGTTGCGCATCTTTTTGCATCGCTAACGCAGCCACTTTCACCGTCCAGTCATCTACCAACGCCGTAATTACAGCCAGCCCCTCACTATCAAGATCATGGGCATTCGCCAATGCGCCAACCGCTTGCGCAAACTGGTCGGAAATCGCGCCAGGCACACGTTGTTGTAACTGAGTGGCCAGTTTACTCAAATCATCCTGACGAACCCCTCCAAGCAATTGCGCCAAACCCGATCCCAGCAAACGCAGAATCGCTTCATTGCACTGCGCCGCCTCGTCATATTTGCGCTGAAACACCAGTGCGTTGCGATATTCGCGCTCGTGCGCCGCTTCGAAGAAATTCGCGCCGATCAGCACCTGCGATGCACCGGCGCATTCGCCGCCGCCCAGTTGCAACACACGGAAATCTGCCGAGCTGCCGTAATCCTGCATCACGCTATGCAGTTCTTCGGCTTTCACTTCAGCCAAATCAGCCAACAATTGCTTGAAATAATCCGGCTGCTGCGCACGAGTCCAGGCAAAAAAGTTCGCCTCACCACTCGCCAAATGTGCACTTTGCACACGAGCTATCGCCTGCTTGACTCGCGCTACTGGCAAGGACGGACCTTTTAAAGCCAGCTCTCCGCCGCCCATGCCGTTACCGCCGAAATACATTTGGTAATGCGGCACCAACTTGCCATGCATACGCTTGCCTTCGCCGTAAATTCCAATGTCGCCGGTTTCCGGTTGCGCGCAACCATTATGGCAGCCCGAAACGCGGATACGCAGATCAGCCTTGCCGCCGGACAACAGCGGGCCAAGGACAGTGCTAGAAGTAATACCCAAACGACAAGTCGACGTGCCCGGGCAAGCCACCACATTGTCACCTGTGACTGGCTCATGCAAACCTAGTTCAGCTAGACCAGTACGCAACAGCACCAACTTATTTTCCGGCACATTTAGAACGATCAGGTTCTGATCCTGCGTGGTATGCACTTCGTCCAAACCATGTGCGCGCAACAACAGGGCAATACCTCGCAATTGCGCTGGATTCACATCACCAATAGGCAAGGCTATCGGCAGCACAAACAAACCTGCCTGATGCTGCGCAAACAACTTGCGCGGCGCACCCGACCCCGGCACTTGCTGCCCGGTTTGTTCGCGCCATTCGCCTTGAGGGTATGGCTGGTCGGCGAGTGCCTGTTTGGTGCGCTCGAATTCCTCGCGATATTTTTCCAAGAAGCCTTCAACACCAAAACGCTCAACCAAAAATTTGATACGCGACTTGGCACGTTTGGTGCGATCGGAATATTTGTTATGCAACGTCACCAATGCTTCCAATGAGAACAGCAACTCGCGCTCAGGTATGAACTCCTCAACCACAATGGATTCGCGCGGCTTATGCCCCAATCCTCCACCCGCCTTGACCATAAAACCATTCTGGCCGTCTTTTTTGACCGCAATAACACCCGTGTCGTGTAACAGCGATTGAGCGCAGTCAGACTCGCAAGCAGAAAAACTAATCTTGAATTTGCGGGGCATCTGCTGATTCAGCGGATTACGCAAGAAATGTTGTGTCGCACCATCAATATGTGCTGCCACATCCACGTGCTCTTTAGGGCAGACACCAGATAAAGCGCACGCCGACATATTGCGTACCGTATTGCCGCAAGCTTCGCGTGTAGTCATGTTAACTTTTGCCAAACGACGCATCGCGCTGGGCATTTTCGCCAACGGGATGAAATGCACTTGTATCGCTTGGCGCGTAGTCACATGCGCGATGCCGCGTTGTGAAAAGGTTTCTGTCACATCGGCGATCGCCTCTATCTGATCTACATTTAAACGACCGCCAGGAATCTTGATGCGCAGCATATTCACACCATCTTGGCGCTGACCGTAAACGCCTTGCTGCAGTCGAACTGCCGTAAAGCGGTCGGGGTCAATATGGCCTTCAAGGAAAGTTTGAATGGCCTGTTCAAGGCGGTCAATTTCTTCCTGATCGGATAAATCTTTTGGGTTAATACTCATTACATATCTCCTGACAAATACAAAATTATCTCTAACTAAAAACTAATTCAACGCCATCCGGGTGCCGATAATCAACAACATCGCCGCCAATACGGTTCGCAATATCGCCTCAGGGACTTTCGCGCTCAAATGACTGCCGATATATATTCCGGGCAATGACCCCAGTAACAAACTACCTAACAAAACAAAGTCCACCGTACCCAATGCCATGTGCCCCATCCCGGCTACGGCAGTGAGCGGCACAGCATGCACGATGTCCGTACCCACCACTTTCACTGCCGTCATACGCGGATATAGGAACAACAACGCAACCGTACCCAACACACCCGCCCCAACCGAAGATATTGTCACCAGCGTCCCAACGATAATGCCGGTAATGATCGTCGCTGCTGGCAAATGACGATGATGCAACTCGTACACCGTGCCATCCTTGCGTTGTGCGAACTGTTTGATCCAGCTTTTCAACAACAGCGCGCTTGCCGTTAGCAACAGAGCCACACTTAACACGCTAGTCACCAGGCTGCGCATGGCCTTTTCATCCAGTGCCAAATACTTCAGCAAAACGACAGTCATCACGGCAGCAGGAAAACTACCAAGGCTGAGCAAACCCACCACCTTCCAATCCACCGAGCCGCGCCGCGCATTCACCCAGCCACCCAACGATTTGGTAAGCGAGGCATATAACAAATCTGTACCGACCGCCGTAGCCGGTGAAACACCAAAAAGCAACACCAGCAAGGGCGTCATCAATGAACCGCCGCCCACACCCGTCACGCCGACGATCAGCCCGACCAGAAAACCCGATAACGTGTACAACCAGTCCATGCTTCAACACCTTATAGAATCTATGGCGCGCATTTTAGGTCGGCATCCTTATATCTCTAAATACTTTTATGTTAGTATCTTATAACCAATTACTATATTAAAAATCTACTATGAACTTGCAACAACTCCGCTTTCTCAACGAGATCGTGCGCCAAGGTCTGAAGATTTCAGATGCAGCTAACGCGCTATACACTTCTCAACCGGGTGTCAGCAAACAGATCAAACTACTCGAGGAAGAGCTGGGTATCGATATCTTTGTGCGTAACGGCAAGCGCATCGCAGCCATCACCGAACCGGGTAAAGCCGTTCTTGAGATTGCGCAACGCATGCTGCACGATGCAGGGAACCTCAAACAAGTCGCACAGGAATTTCATTTACAGGATAGTGGCCACTTGACCATCGCCACTACCCACACACAAGCCCGCTATGCCCTGCCGCCCGTGGTTAAGAAATTCATGAAACGCTACCCAAAAGTAAAGTTGGGCCTGCATCAGGGCAACCCCACGCAAATTGCCGAACAGGTATTGAGCGGCGAAGCGGATATCGGCATCGCCACCGAAAGCCTGTCGCTTTATGATGGTCTCATCACCTTGCCGTGCTACGAATGGAATCACTGCGTGATCACCCCGCCCAATCATCCCCTGCTGGAAGAGAAGAAGCTGACCCTGGCAAAAATTGCGCAGTATCCCATCATCACTTATGACTTTGCATTTAGCGGGCGCGGCAAAATCAATGCGGCTTTTAGTAAAGCCAATATCGAACCCAATATTGCCCTCACTGCAATTGATGCAGACGTGATTAAAACCTATGTAGAATTAGGGTTGGGTATCGGCATTTTGGCCAAGATGGCCTTCATCCCTGAACGGGACAAACACCTGCGTATGATTGATGCTGCGCATCTATTCAATTCCAGCACCACCAAAATCGCATTACGAAAAAACGAATACCTGCGTGGCTACACTTACGACTTCATCGAACTGTTCGCGCCCCATCTCACTCGCGAAATTGTAGAAAAAGCAATGCATAACGCCTAAAACCCCAATAACCAGACACGATCAAATCCAACATTAGTTGTCAATTTGCTATCGCAGCCTGCCTGTAACCGACATTTTCTCGCACCGCCAAAGCACTTTCTTTTCAACTTGCCCTTAAGAAAACTGTGTTCATGCCGATATGACATGTGGCTGCGTGCTGCTTCGGCTATGTTTTTTCATTTCGCCACAAGTAGCAATAAATAAAATAAGGGAGTGATCATGAAAAAAATTATGTTTATTTTGACAACGATATTAGCTGCGATGCTATTCACCCCTCAAGCATCTGCACTACCGTTGTTCGCCCGTCAAACTGGCATGGAATGTTCAGCCTGTCACTATCAGCACTTTCCAATGCTGAATGCTTTTGGGCGGGCTTTTAAAATCAATGCGTTCAACATGATGGGAATTCAAGGCAAAGTCGATGGTGACCGCCTTTCGATTCCCAGCAACTTGAATATGGCTGGTTTAACCACATTGGGTTATGAAAGAACCAACGCGGCAGATGCCGGCTCCTCAATCCCAGGAACGCGTAATGACGGAAACGGCACATTTTATACTCCGGGTCATAGTGGTGAGTTATCCCTGTTTTTTGGTGGCCGCATCAATGAAAATGCTGGCTTCCTAACCGAAGTAGGCTTGTTGGGACCCGCGAATCAAAATTCTGCAAAAATGCCTGTTTTGTTTGAAGTGGCTGATAGTGCGCGTGCAGGCATCGTTCCCTTCACAACGAATGCACAAGGCGCGTCATATGGATTTGAATTGTTGAATACCGGTGCATGCGCGGTACATCAAATGAGCGGTGTGGGCGGCTTCAATGGCGCACACACTTCCACTATTTCTGCGCAGCAATTTATCGGCACAGGTGCGGCTGCAACGGGTTACGCATTAGTAGCCAGCAACTCCACCGGCTTCATCAACCTGACCAAATACAACCAATTGGGTACGGGCGATCTCCGAGGCGGTAACAATACTTCTGGCTCGGGCAGCATAATGGGTGCAGGGCTGGATTCTACTTACTTACGTGCAGCTGGCTTTCTTGATTTGGCTGGCTGGGAAGCCGGGGTAGGTATTCAAAGCTGGAGCGGTAGCTCCCTGAGTGCGACAGACTTGACCGCTCCGCTTACTTCTAAAACTGCAGCCATTGCTTCAACCAACGCAACTGCAATTGACGGTCAACTACAAGGCGATTGGCGCAATATGCCAATAGGACTGTATGCCAGCTACGCAACGGCACCTGCCACAACCATCACTAACTCATACAACATCGGCACTTTAACTCGCAGTGCTTTTAACATTTCAGGTGAAGTGGGTGTACTTCCTGGGATAGCCACTGTGGGTGCCGCTATACGTCGCGGCCTAAGCGGGATTGATGATGGATCGGGCACCAACGCAACCGATAATGCAATCATGATGACCGCCACCTATAAGTTATCTCAGAATATGATGGCATCTCTGTCATATACTATTGCAAACGGTAGTTATTGGAGCCAGATCAATCCAGACATAGCGGCTAATCCAAATAAACTGAACAATACTCTCTTGGCTGGTAGTAAAACTGCTACGCTTAACCTGTTTACCTTGTTTTAATTCTCAATACAAACAAAACCTGCCACAACGCAAGCCGTGGCAGGTTCAAGTTCACACCCGTTACTGAACAGTCAGCTTTTTAGACTGAGTGCTAGCGCGTTTGGGCAAGCGCAATTCCAGCACGCCGTCTTTATACTTGGCATCGGCGGTGGCTTCGTCCACATCCTGTGCCAGTGTAAATGCACGGGACACTTTGCCAAAGTAGCGTTCGCTGCGCAGTATTTTCTCGCCTTCCTTCACTTCTTTTTCCTTCTTCACTTCCGCGCTAATGGACACTTGGTTGCCGTCTATCGTGACGTGGATGTCTTCCTTATTCACGCCGGGAATATCGGCATGCACGGCGTAAGCCTTGTCGTCCTCATGCACATCCAGTTTGATCTGCACGTCCGATTGCCCTTCAAAGCGCACCGGGCGCATGAAGAAGCCACGGAATAAATCATCGAATGCGTCATCCGCAGGGTTGTAGCGTAAAATGTTAGCCATTGCCATTCTCCTTAAGTTAACCGGGTATCCCCGTATGACAACAAGATGGGGAATGGCGGGAAAATTTCAAGGCTTTTTTCCTACTGTTTCATGCAGAAATGGCACACACAATCAATTGATATTGAACTTGAGGATACTCACATGAAGAAGCTGAAGCACGAAGCGGAGTTGTTCAAAGAAGCCATGCTCGCGGGCATCAAATATGCCGAAGGGCGTGGTGTGGTGGAATTTGAGCCCACCGACTCCGCCAGCGAAAAATTGCTGTATCTCTACCGGCTAATGGTTCACGATAAAGTAATGCAGGCATTGCCTGAAGATCAAGTTGCGGAAAAATCCTTGCGGCACAAATTGACCATGTGGTACGTGAAGCAACTGCCGAAAGATCATCCTTTATTAAAATAAACTTGAAGCACCGCACTGAGTATGACCAAGCATACTGAAGAAGAAACAGAAAAATTCCGCATTGATAAGTGGCTGTGTGCGGCACGCTTTTTCAAAACGCGTTCACTTGCTGCTGATGCGGTTGAGTGTGGCAAAATTCTGATCAATGAAATGCGCGTCAAGCCCGCCAAGACTTTAGTAGTGGGCGACATGCTCACCATCAACATCGGACAAAGGCAATTTATAGTCGAGGTGTTGGCACTGTCTAATCGGCGTGGTTCAGCACCCGAAGCACAAAAACTCTATCGTGAAACCGATGCAAGCCGTGAGAAGCGCGAAGCCATTGTTGCACTACTCAAAGAGAACGACCAAGGCTTCCATTTTCGCGGCAGACCCACCAAAAAAGACCGCCGCGAGATCGAGCGGCTCAAGGACAAGAAGGGGTGGTTTTCATGAAATCGCGCGCTTGGAGAAATCTTTTGGCCTGAAACCCAGCAACGCCAGCACTGCAAAGTAAGCCACCACGCCTTCGATTACCAGCAAAGATAACTGCCCGATACGTACCCAGCCGGAGCTGGTTAGCCAGCTTTGCTCTGTCCCCATACCCAACCACAAGGTCACCGCCAGCGCGCAGAGTGCCAGCGCAATTTTGACAGAAAATTTTCCCCAGTCAGGCTCAGGATGATAGATGCCGCGCTTGCGTAAAAAGTAATACAGAATGGCCGAATTCAGACATGCCCCCAAGCCTATAGATAAGGCCAGTCCCGCGTGATGCCATTGCAAGCCAAAGACGAACAAACCATTAAACATTTGCGTCGCAATAAGGGTGAGGATGCCGATTTTAACGGGGGTTTTGATGTCTTGCTTGGCGTAAAAAGCGGGGGCTAAAATTTTCACCATTAATATGCCGATCAAACCGACGCTGTAGCCGATTAACGCGTAGCTGGCCATCACCACATCGCTGCCCGTGAACGCACCGCGTTGAAAAAAAGTGGACAGCAGCGGCACGGCAATCATGCCGAGTGCCAATGCGGAGGGAAGCGCGAGCATGATGGTCAGGCGCAAGCCCCAATCGAGCAGTTTGGAATATTCCACCATGTTATTGCTGGCAAAACATTTGGAAAGCGACGGCAATAAAATTGTGCCGAGTGCCGCGCCCAATAAGCCTGAAGGAAACTCCATCAAACGATCTGCGTAATACAACCATGACACGCTGCCCGCCACAAAAAACGATGCGATGATGGTGTTCAGGATGAGGCTGATTTGGCTAATGGACACACCAAATAATGCCGGGCCCATTTGCTTGATGACGCGCCACATACCGGGGTCATGCCAGTTCATGCGTATGGTCGGCATCATTCCAATTTTTTTCAGGAAAGGAATTTGAAACGCGAGTTGCACAAAGCCCGCGATAAACCAAGCCCAAGCCAAACCGATAATCGGTTGCTCAAAATAAGGCGTCAGCCACAATGCGCCGCCGATCAAGCAGGTATTCAACAGAATGGGCGCGAATGCAGGCACCCAGAATTTGTTGTACGTGTTGAGTATCGCTGCCGCCACCGCTACTAAAGAAATGAAGAAAATATACGGCGAAGTGATGCGCAACATCTGCACGGTCAGATTAAATTTTGCGGGGTCTTTAATAAAACCCGGAGCGGTGAGATAAATGATCGCGGGTGCAGCGAAGATACCAATCAAGCTGATGATAAATAAAATCAACGCCAACATCGTGGTCACATGATCGACCAACAGCTTCGTCTCCTCATGCCCGCGCCGCTGGTTATATTCCCCAAAAATCGGCACGAAAGCCTGTGAAAATGCCCCCTCGGCAAACATGCGCCGCAACAAATTCGGCAGCCTGGTCGCCAACACATACGCATCGTTTGCAATGCCCGCGCCAAAAATACTCGCGATCAACACGTCACGCACAAAGGCGAGAATGCGCGAAACAAGGGTTAAACCGCTGATGGTGGCGAGGGCTTTGAGGAGATTCATGCTGGGCTGTATTTAGAGTATCTCTACCCAAGAACGATCAAAACCCAATGCACCCGTTACTTGCTCCCTAGATAGTAATGACGGTGCTTTGATTCGAACCGCCAAACGCTTTTCTGGCACGTCTTCAAGAATCGTAAACTGCGAGCCATGCGGTTGCCATGTAAAGCGGTGCGTGCCGCGTTTGTCCATCCCCTCTAAATTTCCGCGCTTATTCCACACCCAAATGAAACTTTCTTCCGGATAAATTTCGGTTTCAAATTCAAACAGCACCAACTCCAACAAATCTTCCGATTTCAATAAAACCACTGTGCGCATATGCAAGTAATTTTTCTTTATCGCGGCAACTCGCTCATTCCAAATATTCAGTATTTTTGAGCCGAGTTCGTTCGGTTCAACTTCGCTCACTTGCTTGTCACCAAAAGAGTAAACAGGCGAGTTGCGTCCCGAAATTAACCTTACTCGCTGCGCTTCAGCGGGATTGTCATTCTTAACCGTTTTGGCACTCCAAGCAGTTTGCTCTAATACGACATCATCCAAGCCGACATTAGAGGGCTTCCAACGCGCCGATATTAAACGCGCAAAAATCTCCTCCCAGTCACCACCTTCAACTCGCGGGCTTTCTCTTGTTGCCAAAAGATAAACCACTTCACGACCAAGATCATAAGGAAGATTTTTTGGGAACTCGTTCAGCGGGTAAGGCGGTTTGTATTTTTGAACGTTTCTAAGCTTGGGACTCGGCATGATAGGCAGTGTGAGTTTGGTAAGAGGATTGTTTCTGCAACAAGCAAAGTTGCTCAGCTGGTAATGAATTCACATGGGGTTTGTGATACTCCAGCTCGTGAATACATAGCGCGTCAATAACCGCCCCCAATATAGCCTCTGACACATTAACTGGCAGGCTGTTACCTGCTTGTTTACGTGTTTGAGAATCACTGCAAGCAATCTTAAAATTTTCTGGAAACCCTTGAAGCCGCAACATCTCTCTTGGTGTAAGTCTTCTTTCCCCATCCACAAGAAGATAGTTATACGAAGCACCCGCACGCAATGCACAGGAATAAGGATAAGCACTGATATGACCTGACTTATTTTCGTGCCAAATAGTTGGTTCAGCCACAGGCTGACAATGCTTCAAGCGCTTTTGACGGATATGGTCGGAGACGTAAAATTTATCAGGCACATCGTTTTCCAAAAGTTCGGACAATGGTTTCATAGGCAACCCAGGTTGTGGCCATTTGAAAGACATTGCCTCTCTAAAGCCCACGATCCAAATACGTTCCCGCTTCTGTGGGAGACCAAAGTCTAATGCGTTAAAAACTCTGTAATCGTGAAAATAGCCTAATGAAGTTAATGTATCTTGAATAGCCTTGAGAGTACGCCCTTGGTCATGTCCCTTCAAAAGCTTTACGTTTTCCAAAACAAAAACTTTTGGGCGTTTCGCTTCAAGAATGCGCGCAATGTCAAAAAATAAAGTGCCTCGCGTATCTTCAAAACCCTTCATTTGCCCCATGATGCTGAACGGCTGACAAGGAAAACCTGCGAGAAGTATGTCGTGTTCGGGAACATCATCCGCTTTACTAAGCGTAATATCTCCCCACGGTCTTTCGCCAAAATTAGCTTCGTAAGAAATCTGGCAAGCCGCGTCAATGTCGCTAGAAAACAGACATTCAGTTGGAACATCCCGCTTTCGCGCAGCCATTTCTAAGCCATAGCGGAATCCGCCTATGCCACAAAATAGATCAACAAAACGGAGAGGTTTCATAATGCAATTCCTAAAAAATTACGTTGGCATTCTAACGCAACTAACTTCCACCACGCAGTTTGTTGCGTAACTTCTTATAGATGCTCACACTGAGCAACATCCACCCAAATCCGCCCAACCACCCGCCCCCGCAAAAAGATTTGCAAAAGTTTGGGTTCGCCACTAGAATGCGCGCCTTTCGTCGTACCGAATTTATTAGGAGTAGTCATGGCAAATAGCGCACAAGCTCGGAAACGTGCCCGTCAAGCAGTGAAACAAAATGCGCATAACAGCAGTTTGCGCTCGGAATTGCGCACTGCAATCAAGAAGGTGATCAAGGCTGTTGAAGCAGGCGACAAGGCTGCCGCTCAAGCTGTTTACCAAACTTCAGTCAGCACGGTAGATAGTATTGCCGATAAAAAGATTATTCATAAAAACAAGGCTGCTCGCCATAAGAGCCGTCTGTCTGCGGCTATCAAAGCAATGGCATAACTGCCCGTTTGTTTTGTAGTACCGCAACAAGCCGACAGTGATGTCGGCTTGTTTGCTTTGTGGGGCTGTTTCGCTGGATAATGCAGCCTTGCAATTGATTCGACGGCGGCGTGTCCGCCGTCTTTAATTTAGGGATGCTGTATGTCACATGTGATGAACACTTATGCCAGATTACCCGTCGCCTTTACACGCGGTGAAGGAGCTTGGCTTTGGGATACTGAAGGCAAACGTTATCTGGATGGGCTGTCCGGTATTGCGGTGAATACCTTGGGTCATGCACATTCCCGTTTGACCACCGCATTGAATGAGCAAATCGGGAAGCTTATTCATTGCTCCAATGTTTACCAAGTAACTGGTCAGGAATTGTTGGCTGATAAGTTGTGCAGTTTGACCAATATGCAGGAGGTGTTCTTCAGCAACTCCGGTTGCGAAGCCAACGAAGCGGCAATTAAGTTGGCGCGATTTTATGGACACCAGCGCGAAATCGAAAATCCCGCCATCATCGTGATGGAAAAAGCCTTTCACGGCCGGACTCTGGCAACCCTTTCTGCCACGGGAAACCGCAAGGTTCAAGTGGGTTTCGAGCCACTGGTAACGGGTTTTGTGCGTGTGCCTTATAACGATTTGGCAGCGGTACACCAAGTCGCGCAACACAATAGCAATGTGGTGGCGGTATTGGTCGAGCCAATCCAGGGCGAAGGCGGCATACGCACCTTGGACATCGAATATCTGCAACAACTGCGTGTGATTTGCGACGAACAAAACTGGCTGCTGATACTGGATGAAGTGCAATGCGGCATCGGTCGAACTGGCAAGTGGTTCGCCCATCAACATGCGGGCATCTTGCCCGATGTAATGACGTTGGCTAAGGGTTTGGGTTCGGGTATGCCGATTGGCGCATGTCTCACGGCAGGTAAAGCAGTGAACGTTTTCGGCCCTGGAAATCATGGCTCGACTTTCGGCGGCAATCCGTTGGCCTGCACTGCTGGCATCACCACGCTAAATGTAATCGAACAGGATGGCTTGCTGGCTCATGCAGACAAGCTGGGTAATTTCATCAAACAGGCTCTCGGTACACAACTCGAAGGTGTAACTGGTGTAGTTGAGATACGTGGACAAGGTTTGATGCTGGGTATCGAACTCGCCAAACCTTGTGGGGATCTGGTTAAACTTGCACTGGCAAAAGGACTGCTTATTAACGTAACCGCCGACAATGTGATTCGTTTGTTGCCGCCCTTAATAATGTCGCAAGCAGAAGCTCAGCAGTTAATCGATATTCTATGTCCGTTGATAAAAGAATTTTTGCAGTCCTAAAATAAATTGGAACAGCATCATGGTAGCCAAACCCATCAAGCATTTTTTGCAATTCAAAGATTTAACCGGTGACGAACTTTCATACCTGTTCGAGCGCACCCGCATCATCAAACAAAAATTCAAGGCCTATCAGCAATACTGGCCACTCTCTGACCGCACACTGGTGATGATTTTTGAAAAGGCCAGCACGCGCACACGACTGTCGTTTGAAGCAGGTATGCAGCAACTGGGCGGCTCGGCAATCTATCTCAATACGCGCGACTCGCAACTGGGTCGCGGAGAGCCGGTGGAAGATGCGGGTCAGGTCATTTCGCGTATGAGCGACATCGTGATGATCCGTACTTTCGAGCAAAGCATCATCGAACGCTTCGCGGCGCATTCCCGCGTACCGGTAATCAACGGGCTGACCAACGAATACCATCCGTGCCAAATTCTTGCCGACATCTACACTTATATCGAACAACGTGGCTCGATCAAAGGCAAGACCGTTGCTTGGATTGGCGACTCCAACAATATGTGCAACACCTGGCTGCAAGCGGCGGAAATACTGGACTTCAACGTGCATGTCTCCACGCCACCCGGTTACGAAGTCGAACCGGAACGCGCCGGATTGTATGGTCACGAACATTACGAAGAATTCAAAGACCCTATGGAAGCCGCGCAAGATGCTGACTTGGTGACTACCGATGTATGGACATCGATGGGATGGGAAGCAGAGAACGAAGAACGCCTGAAAGATTTTGCCGACTGGCAGGTGGACGAAGACATGATGCGTGTCGCGGCAAAAGACGCTTTGTTCATGCACTGTTTACCTGCACATCGCGGCGAGGAAGTTTCCGCCGGCGTGATGGATGGCCCGCAAAGCGTAGTGTGGGATGAGGCGGAGAATAGATTGCATGTGCAAAAGGCACTGATGGAATATTTGCTGCTGGGTAAAGTAGCAACCAACCAGATTTAGAGACGCACATGAAAGCGACATTGATATCGGGCATCCGCTACGAACACAAGTTCTTGGTTCCAACCACCAAGACCGTTCCAGTGCTGTATCCCGAATCTCCCGAATTTCTCGCCATGCCCGAAGTCTTCGCTACCGGCTTCATGGTTGGGTTGCTGGAATGGGCTTGTATCATGGCACTAAAGCCGCATTTGGATTGGCCACAAGAGCAATCGGTGGGTACGCATATCAATGTCAGCCACGAGGCAGCCACGCCACCCGGAATGGAAGTAACAGCGACGGTCGAACTGCTCGCGGTAGAAGGCAGAAAGCTGACGTTTTCAGTATCTGCACATGACGGGGTCGATTTGATCGCGCAAGGTACACACGAACGCTTTGTTATCAATAAAGAAAAATTTACCAAAAAAGTACGCAACAAGCATGATGAATTTAAACGCAACACTGGAACGGGAAAGGTGAAATGATGCGCATCGCCCCCCGTTACGCACCGCAATTCTTCGCTTTGCTCATGTCTTTCGTCATGGCATTCATCATGACTGCGTTTGTTACTTGGGTGAATATTGGCCTTAGTGACGGCTACTTCGCGCGTTGGGCTAAATCGTTCATCATGGCTTGGCCGATTGCAATGGTGTGTGTCCTGCTGTTTGCCGGACGAATCCGTTCACTCGTTAACAAGCTCACCTCACAATAACTTCAACTGGAACTTAGTACACAGGAAATCATAAATGAGTGACATCAAAAAAGTAGTTCTAGCCTATTCGGGTGGTCTCGACACCTCGGTCATTTTGAAATGGCTGCAAGACACCTATCAATGTGAAGTGGTGACCTTCACCGCCGACGTGGGTCAAGGCGAAGAGCTGGAACCTGCACGCGCCAAGGCTTTGAAGATGGGCATTGCGCCAGACAACATTTACATCGACGATTTGCGCGAAGAATTTGTGCGCGATTTCGTGTTCCCGATGTTCCGTGCCAACACCATTTATGAAGGCGAGTATCTGCTGGGCACGTCTATCGCACGCCCGTTGATTGCCAAGCGTTTGATCGAGATTGCCAGCATGACTAACGCGCAAGCGATCTCGCATGGTGCTACGGGCAAGGGTAACGACCAAGTACGTTTCGAGCTGGGTGCTTACGCGCTCAATCCAAACATCAAGGTCATCGCACCGTGGCGCGAATGGGATTTGCTGTCACGTGAAAAACTCATGGCTTATGCCGAGAAAAATGGCATCCCCATCGACATGAAACACAAACAGGGTGGTTCGCCTTATTCGATGGATGCCAACCTGCTGCACATTTCCTACGAAGGCCGCCATCTGGAAGACCCTGCTGCCGAGGCAGAAGACAGCATGTGGCGTTGGTCGGTATCGCCGGAAAAAGCACCCGACGAAGCCGAGTATCTCGATCTGGAATTTGTGAACGGTGACATCGTGTCGCTCAACGGGACAAAATTAAGTCCTGCACAAGTATTAACCAAGCTGAACAAACTCGGTGGCAAGCATGGCATCGGGCGTTTGGATTTGGTGGAAAACCGTTACGTGGGCATGAAGTCACGCGGCTGTTACGAAACGCCGGGCGGCACGATTATGCTCAAGGCGCATCGCGCCATTGAGTCCATCACGCTGGATCGTGAAGTCGCCCACTTGAAGGACGACCTCATGCCGCGTTACGCCAGCATGATCTACAACGGCTACTGGTGGAGTCCTGAGCGTCGCGCGCTGCAAACATTGATTGACCACACACAGCACACTGTAAATGGCTGGGTGCGCGTCAAACTCTACAAAGGGAATGTGATCGTAGTGGGTCGCGATTCAAAAACCGACTCGCTGTTTGATTCCACCATTGCCACGTTTGAAGATGACAAGGGCGCATATGACCAGAAAGATGCGGCGGGATTTATTAAACTGAACGCACTGCGTCTGCGCATTGCGGCCAATTTGAAAACCAAAAAATAAAATCCTTCGCCCCCTCTCCCTTCGGGGGAGGGTTGGGGCGGGGGAAAGCAATTTCGAACGGAGAACAACATGTCAGACAAATTTGAAAACGTCAGCGTCGGCAAAATTGCCAACGTATTCTTTGATGGAAAATGCGTATCGCACTCGGTGTATTTCGCCGATGGTACACGCAAAACCTGCGGCGTGATTATGCCCAACAGCCAGCTCACCTTTAATGTCGGCGTGCCGGAACTGATGGAAATCACCAGCGGCACTTGCCAAGTAAAAATCAAAGGCGAATCTGAATTTAAGACTTATGCTGCGGGCACGAGCTTCAAGGTTGCCGAAAACGGCAGTTTTGATATTCACGCGGGTTCTGACGCAGTAAATTACGTTTGCAGCTTTGGTTAATTAGCCTTGCCGTCATTGATAAAACTACTAGCCAATCGACTAAGCTCGGAAGCGAGCAAGTCGCTGGTTATCCCGCAAAAGCGGGAATCTAGACGGTCAAATAGTCCATGCATAGCGTGACAGAAAATTTGGTTTTGTCCGCTGTGCGGATTTTTGAAATTGCTGGATTCCCGCTTTCGCGGGAATGACAACACAGATAGGAGAACCCCATGCCATCCTTCGACATTGTTTCAGAAGTAGAAAAAACCGAAGTTAAAAATGCCATCGAGCAGACCAACAAAGAAGTTTCCACGCGCTTTGACTTCAAGGGTTCAGACGCACGGGTAGAGCAAACCGAACTCAAGCTCACCGTGTGGGCGGACAACGAATTCCAACTCGACCAAGTGCAGGACATTCTCAACGGCAAGCTCACCAAGCGTGGTGTGGACATCAAGTGCCTGGAGATTAGTGAGAAGATTGAAAAAGTCAGCGGCAATAAAGTGAAGCGCAGCTGCGAAGTAAAGACTGGCGTGGAAATCGAGCTGGCGAAAAAAATCGTCAAACACATCAAAGACAGCAAACTCAAAGTGCAGGCCAGCATTCAAGGTGATGAGGTGCGCGTGACTGGCAAGAACCGCGACGACTTGCAAGATGCCATCGCCTTCGTGAAAAAAACCATCACCGATTTTCCGCTGCAATATCAAAACTTCCGCGATTAAACTCAGGGCGCACCCAAAGTTAGGAAAAAAATGAACACTCCTGACATCCGCTGGCAGAAACGGCTAAATCATTACCAACAAGCTCTATCCCAACTGGACAGTGCAGTGCAGCTCGCGCAGCAACGTCCGCTCAGTCAAATTGAGCAGCAAGGTCTGATAAAAGCGTTCGAGTTTACTCATGAACTCGCATGGAATGTGATAAAAGATTTTTTCGCATTTCAAGGTAACGCTTCCATCATGGGCTCGCGTGACGCAACCCGCGAAGCTTATCAATTTGGCTTGATAGCGGATGGTGAAGGCTGGATGGAAATGATCAAGAGCCGCAATCAAACCGCGCATAGTTACAACGAAAAAACGGCTCGTGAAATTGCACAAAGCATCATTTTCGCTTATCACGCCCTGTTCAAAACCTTCGCGGAAAAAATGCAGTTATTAAAAGACCAGCCAGGCACAGCAATTGGGCATTAAGATGCGTCGCCACTTCCGCAATTTTTTCAAACCATGCTAGGCAAAGACAGTCCTCTGCCATTCGGACTAAAGCCTGAAACCATAACACGAATCAATGCCGTGTTTGCCTGCTATCCGCAAATTCAACGAGCCATTCTGTATGGCTCGCGTGCCAAAGGCACACAACAAAATGGCTCTGACATCGACATCACGCTACAAGGCGAAAGCCTCACCCTTGCGCAATTACTCAAAATCGAAAATGAATTGGATGATTTATTATTGCCGTACAAATTTGATTTATCTCTGTTCGATCACATTGAAAACCCAGAACTGATCGCGCACATCCAGCGCGTCGGAAAAGAGTTTTACACCTCACTTTAACAAGCATACCGCTTATGAAAAATAGCATTGATGCCCGCGTTGAGTTTTCTTTCAAAGGTGAAAATTACGATTTAACTTCGCATATTGATTTTGACGTGCACTCACCCAAAGAACTGGATAGCCATTCCTTACTGCAAATACTGGCACGCGAGCATCATATCGACACTATTTCCTATCTCTACGAGGTGATGCAAGAAACTGAAATTGAATTCAGTAACGCGCAGGGAATCGCTGCGGATTTTTTACACGATGGGGTTTTCGATACCGATAGTTTTAGCCGCCACTGGCAGGAACAGCAACTGGTCAAATTGTTGCAGCCAATCGCGCAACGCGAACTAAATATCACCGATCTGACTCAAAACCAAGACATCAAAAACGCACTGGTACAAGCCTACAAATTGGGGAGAGGGCTATGAAAACCGCACTCGTTTTATTTGCCGAAGGCAGCGAAGAACTGGAAGCCGTCACCATCGTCAACATCCTGCGCCGTGGCGGTGTGTCAGTAAGCTTGGCGGGACTCACCAGCGGCGCATTGCGCGGCAGTCGCGGCATCACCTTGCAACCCGACACCACGCTGGATGCCGCTTTGAATCAGGAGTTCGACATGATCGTATTGCCCGGCGGGCAGCCCGGTACGAACAACCTCAAAGCCGATGCACGCGTGTTGCAGCTCGTAAAGAAAATGCATGCGCAGGAAAAATACGTCACCGCAATTTGCGCCGCACCCTCCGTGCTCGCCACCGCCGGTTTGCTGGATGGCAAGCGCGCCACCAGCTTCCCCACTGCGCTGAACAATTTCCCCAACGTTAATTTGCAAGCAGCAGCCGTAGCCGAAGACGGCAAACTCATCACCTCTCGCGGCCCCGGCACAGCGATGGATTTTGCGTTAACTTTGCTGGAACGATTGGCGGGTGCAGCAAAGCGGGTGGAGGTTGAAGCGGGGTTAGTGCGTTAGATTTTGTAGGGCTTTAGCGCGTCCCGATTTAGATATCGAACAGCCCAATAAAACTAGCACTATCACCGCCATCCCAACTCTTGAGCGTGTTGATGTGTATTACGCCGAATGGTATTCCTTTGCCTTGAAGAACTTTATCTTTTACATATTCAAGGTATTTTATTGTTCGTTCTGGTTCGTAATTTGAATATGTATGAATAACCAAAAATAGCGGATTTGTTAGGGTTTTGTCTCGGAATTGGTTTAGTAACAGATACTGACCAACTACAACTTTTGCCATGTTGTATGAATCAACCTCGATAAGTATTTGTTGATTGTTATGTTCAAAATAGTAGTCAACTGAGGAGGAGAGCTTTCGCTCTTTTTCATCCTTAACCGCGTAAGTCTTCTGACCAGAAAGCGTCAAGCCATTAACTTTTTCGTTGAAAAGCTTGAAGAATACTTTTTCGTTATCTTTGGCTTTTGCCATAAAAGAACCTAATGCAAATTGATCACGCGCCAACCCTGCTGTTGCGCATGCGCCAACAAGGTCTCATCGGGATTCGCCGCAACCGGATTCTTTACTTTGCTCATCAGCGGCAGGTCGTTGAGTGAGTCGCTGTAAAAAGTGCTATCGGCGAAGCTATCCAGCGTCCAGCCGCGCTCTGCCAGCCAGCTATTCAAGCGCGTGATTTTTCCTTCACGGAAGCTGGGTACACCCGCGACGTGTCCGGTGAATTCGCCGTCCTTTTGTTCCGGCTCGGTGGCAATCAAATGCTCAATGCCGAACTCGCGTGCAATCGGTGTGGTAACGAAGCTGTTGGTGGCGGTGATGATGACGCACACATCGCCTGCGGTTTGATGCTGCTTGACCAAATCCCGTGCGGGCTGGGTAATCATCGGCATGACGCTTTCGCGCATGAACTGTTGATGCCATTCGTCCAAGGTTTTGCGCGGATGGCGCGATAAAGGTTTGAGTTGGAAATCAAGGAATTTCTGAATGTCCAATGTGCCCGCCTTGTATTGTTCGTAAAAGGCGAGGTTCTGCACTTCAAATAATTCGCGATCGAGAATGCCGATACGGATCAAAAATTGCGACCATTCAAAATCGCTGTCGCCGTTGAGCAGGGTGTTGTCTAAGTCGAATAAGGTTAGGTTCATTTCAGTTCCAATTTCTAAATCAGTTTCGTTTCAAATGTGAAGCCCCCACCCTCAGTCCCTCCCCCGGTGGGAGAGGGAAGACAAGCCCTTCTCCCGCCGGGGGAAGGGTGGGGATGGGGGAGATTTTATTTCCGCACCGCTCATAACATTGTGTAAAGGTCATTATTTTGAAAAACTTCTTTCAGTAAAGGCACGGTGGGTGCGCGATGCAAACGCATTGAGTGTTCATCCAGCGCATCCAGCACCGCAATCAAACTAGGCAAGTCGCGTCGTCCGTGACGCAAAAGGTACTGCGTAACTTCTTGCGACAGGGCATAGCCTTTTGCGTGGGCATGTTGCGCTAATGCCAAGGCTTTTTCTTCATCGTTCAGGCTATGCACTTGATAGACCAAACCCCAGCCCAAGCGGGTGCGCAAGTCGTCGCGCAATTTAAGATGCAACGGTGAAACGCTCCCACTTACTAGCAACACGCCACCGTTATCGCGCAGTTGGTTATAGCGGTTGAACAACTCGATTTGTGCCGCGTCATCCAATTGCTCGACATCATCCATTGCCACCACTTCCACTATCGGTGGCACGCTGCCTTGCGCGTAGGCCGTGCTGGGATGTGCCTCGGAGCTGGCTTGAATAAAGGCTTGCAGCAGATGGCTTTTGCCGCTGCCCGCCTCGCCCCACAGATAAAAAAACCGTTCTCCACCGCCAGACAAAGCCTGACGCAACGCGGTGAGCAATTCGAGATTGTGACCAACCACGAAATTATCTAAGGTCGGTTGGTGTTCAGGCGTGATGGCTAATAACAACTGACTCATGGCTTGCTATACATACTACTCGTCAGATACCACGCTTTTACATGACGCAGCGTCACCAATAATATCGCAGCTAAAGGCAATGCCAGTAATACGCCAAAGAAGCCGAATAATTGCCCAAATGCCAACAAGGAAAATATCACCACCAGTGGATGCAGTCCAACACGTTCACCCACCAACCAAGGCGTGATGAACATGCCTTCGATCAATTGCCCTGCGCCGAATACTGCCCAGACCAACACCACGCTGCTGAATGAGGTGAATTGCATCGCCGCCGCCAGCGTGGCTAAAACTAAGCCTGTCACCATGCCGAGGTAAGGCACAAATACCAACATGCCTGCGACGATGCCGATGGGCAGGGCGAACTCTAGCCCGACCAGCCACAACACCAACACGTAATACACGCTCATTAACAACATCACGGAGATTTGCCCGCGCAAGAATTCCGCCAGAATGCCGTCCACCTCGGCGGCAATTTCAGACACCTTTGCGTACCAATGACGCGGAATAAGATGGTCGATTTGCGCAATCAAGCTATTCCAATCGCGCAGCAAATAAAACATCGCCAGCGGAATTAACAACAAGTTAATCAACACCGCGACAATCGTCCCACCGCTGCTGCTCAACCAAGGCAACACCTTGGCTGCCACGCCTCCCGCGCTTTGCCAATGCGTGATGAACAGATTTTTAATTGCTTCACTATCAATTTGCAAACCCGCGCCAAACAATTGCTGCAAGCGCGGCAAAAGATAGTCACGTGCCGTGTCTATCCATTCCGGCAAACGCGCAATGAACAAGCTAGATTCCTTTTGCAATAACGGCAACATAATCAACAGGAGTGCCGCGAACAACAACAGCAAGCCTGCCATCACCAGCACGACGGCTAGAGCTCGTGGCACGTTCCACTTACACAGACGTTGCACCAAAGGATTGCAAATATAGGCAAGGATAGCCGCCGCCACGAACGGCGTGAGGATGCCACTCAACAGGTAGAGCAATAGTGCCAGCACCACCGCAACGGATAGCCACTGCACAACAGCAAAGCGGGATAGGGTCATTTCGGGTAAAATTCGCGTCGAAAAATTATGCAGCACTCTAACGTGAAGAAAGCGAGAACTCAACTTGAATAACCCGACATCAGCCAACCCTTCCGGGCTTTCCTACCGCGATGCGGGTGTGGACATCGACGCGGGTGACCGCTTGGTCGAGAACATCAAACCTTTTGCGAAACGCACCATGCGCCCCGAAGTATTGAGCGGCATTGGCGGCTTTGGCGGACTGGTGGAAATCTCCAAGAAATATCGCGAACCTGTTTTGGTCTCAGGCACGGATGGCGTAGGCACGAAACTCAAACTGGCTTTTGAATTGAATCGTCACGACACGGTGGGTATTGATTTGGTCGGCATGAGCGTCAATGACATATTGGTGCAAGGCGCAGAGCCATTATTTTTCCTCGATTATTTTGCTTGCGGAAAATTGGATGTTGATGCCGCCACTGAGGTTATCAAAGGCATTGCAGCGGGCTGTGAACAATCAGGTTGCGCGCTAATTGGTGGCGAAACAGCCGAGATGCCCGGCATGTACCCCGTCGGTGAATATGACCTTGCAGGCTTTGCGGTCGGCGTGGTAGAAAAAGCCAACATCATTACCGGCAACGAAATCTGCGCGGGTGACGTGGTGATTGGGCTGGCTTCTAACGGCGCGCACTCCAATGGCTATTCACTGGTACGCAAGATCATTGAACGCAGCAAGCCCGACTTAAATGCCAAGTTCGATGGCGAACGCACACTTGCCGATTGCATCATGGCACCGACGCGCATCTATGTGAAACCTTTGCTGGCACTCATGCAGAGTATGACGATCAAAGGCATGGCGCACATCACGGGCGGCGGTATCACCGAAAACGTGCCGCGTGTTTTGCCAGCCAATGTTGTAGCCGCCATTGATAGTCACGCTTGGCAGATGCCCAAGCTGTTCAACTGGCTGCAAGAACAAGGCAATGTCGCACCACAAGAAATGTATCGCACCTTTAACTGCGGCATCGGCATGGTCGTTGTCGTGGCAAAAGAACATGCGGCAGCAGCGATTGCGCAACTCAATGCGGCGGGAGAAGCAGCCACTGCAATCGGCGTGATTCGTGCGCGCATTGGCGACGAACATCAAACGCAGGTTCGCTAATCAGCGTGAAAAAAATTGTCATCCTGATCTCTGGTCGTGGCAGCAACATGCAAGCCCTACTGGAAGCCAAGCTACCTTGCACCATCTCCGCCGTTATCAGCAATCGCGCCGATGCGACTGGCTTGGAAGTGGCACAAACACACGGCATTGCAACGCATGTTGTGGCGCACCGCGACTATACGGACCGTGAAGATTTTGATGCAGTGCTTGCAAAAACCATCGATGCCTATCAACCAGACTTCGTGGTGCTGGCAGGGTTTATGCGCATCCTCACCGCCACGTTTGTGCATCATTATCACGGCAAACTCATCAACATTCATCCTTCGCTTTTACCTGCCTACGCGGGGATGCACACCCACGCGCGAGCCTTGCAGGATGGAGTCAAAATCCATGGTTGCACGGTGCACTTCGTCACGCCTGACCTTGATCACGGCCCGATTATTATTCAAGCGGCGGTGCCTGTTTTGGCAAACGATACCGAGCAAATTTTGTCGAAGCGGGTGTTACAAGAGGAACATCGCGTTTACCCACAAGCCATTAGCTGGTTATGCAACGAGCAAATCAGTTTGAATGTGCATGGCAAAGTTGAATTCCAAACTCACAAACAAATCGGTCATGCGTTGATTTCACCCGGACTCGAATGAGCATGAAAGTCACCTTTAAACTGATTGCATGGCTGATGTTGTGCGTTGCGAGTACGACCTTTGCCGCGCCGCCGAGTAGCGTTAAAGCCATTTATGAAATTTACAAAGGCAGCCTCAAGGTCGGTCAAATTTCCGAGGCTTACACGCGCAACAAAGATCATTACACGCTCACCAGCACCACTCGCGCAGTCGGTCTTCTGGCTTTGTTCCGGCCGGGGAAAATCAACATCAAAAGCAATGGGCTGGTAACAGATTCAGGTTTGCAGCCGCTGAATTTTAGTGACCTGCGCAGCGGGGAAGAAGCAAAAAATCATCGCGCCGAATTTGACTGGAGTAGCAAAAAACTGACGCTTATCCAGCAACCAAAAAATAGTGTTTTTGCTTTGCCCAACGGCACACAAGACCGTTTGAGCGCAATGTATCAATTTATGTTTCTGCCATTGGAAAATGTCACATCGCTCAGCTTTAACATGACCAACGGCAGCAAGCTGGATATGTACAACTATCGCATCACACCCAATCAAAATTTGACCATTCCACTCGGTACATTTAAAACGAGCTATTTAGTCAGCGCACCTGAAGCGGATGCGAGCAAGACTGAGATTTGGCTGGCGGCAGAACACAATAATTTCCCCTACAAAATGATAGTCACAGATCGGGACGGCGACCAGCTCACGCAGGTGCTGACCAAAATCGACTTCGTACCGTGATCCGTTTTCTCAACACCCCCGTACGCCGTATCGCCTTTGCCATCGCTATTTCCGCATTTGTGCATGCCATCGTTTTATGGCTGCCTTATATAAAATTTCCCCACACCAAAGTAGATTTACCACCGCTCACCGTTAGGCTAGAAAACGTAGAGAAACCAGTCGAAGCAAGCAATGCTCAGCCAATACCCGACAGCCCCATTGCCATCGGTGATAATGGCACGCTGGCAGCATCTGCTCCGCTCGCTGCTGTGACGATGAAGAAATTGCAAGCATCAAAAACTGACAAACTTTTCCCTAAACACGTGCAGCTCACGTTCATTGCCTACCAGGGTGTTAACGCAAGTAGAGTAGGTGAAGTGCATCATCAACTGGATGTTGAACAGGACCGTTACACGTTACACGCCGAGACTAAAAGCACCACCCTCGCCGGTTTATTAAAAGCCAAAAACTTTATGCAAACCAGCGAGGGAAAATTTGACGAGCATGGCTTACAGCCGGAATTCTTCAAAGAAGAAACCGTTGCCACCCACAACGTAAAAAGCTTGGAGACGCGCTTTGATTGGGTCAACCAAACACTCTACTTGCCCAATGGGAATAAAACTGCGCTGCTTGCTGGATCGCAAGACATGCTGAGCTTTATGTATCAACTGTCGCAGATACCATTCAACGGAGAATTTTTTCCGCTGCCTATAAGTGATGGTGAGCAACTCGCCACGCAGCAAATTGAAATTGGCTCTATGGACGACTTAGATACACCGATTGGGAAAATTCAGGCGCGCCACTTACGCCAAATGCACGAACGTCAAACCGCGTATTTTGAAATTTGGCTCGCGCCAGAATATCGCATGCTGCCCGTAAAATTCCGTCGCGTAAACGAAGCTGACGAAACGATAGAAGAATTTGTTATTTCCGATATTCGTGTCACCGATAAATAACCATTACACTTGCAACTTATTATTACAAGCAAACCATGGGTGTCTCTAAAAATTCAGAGTTCGCCCAAATGCAAGGCGTGGAGAAAATTTTGCCGCGCCACATATGGTTTATATGTCAGCAAGAAATTTTCTCCACAACACAGCAGTTGGGATGAAATATGAATTTTGAGAGATACCCATAATGCTCATCACTGAATACCGCCTAGACCTTGCCATCCTTGCCTTGCGCAGCATCTTGCCGTTGGCGCATCCTGCCGACACCACGTTGCGCTATTTTTTCCAACAAGAACGAATCGGCTCGAACGAGCGCGCCTTTGTAGCGGAAGCGGTGTTTGGTACATTACGCCATCGCATGTTGCTGGAACACACTTGCGGTGAAAAAGCTACGCCGCGCCGCATGGCACTGGCTTATTTGATTCGCTTTGGTGGTTACAATTTACGTGAAATCGAACCCGTACTACAGCGCGATGAAAAAGAATGGCTAGCAACTGTCAAGGGCGTGAAACTGGAAACTTTATCGTTAGCCATCCAGGCTGAATTGCCTGATTGGCTAGTCGAAAAAATGCGCGCGACTTACTCGGATGCCGACATCCTCACCATCGGGCAGTCCATGCAGCAAGGCGCGCCGTTAGACATTCGGGTCAACACGCTATTCGCTAAACGCGAGGAAGTATTGCAGCAGTTACAACTGCAAAAAATCGAAGCAACAGCTACGCCCTACTCTCCCCTAGGCATACGCATCAAAGAAAAAATTCCGCTGAACAAAGATGCGTTATTTACCGAAGGCAAGGTCGAAGTTCAGGATGAAGGCAGCCAATTGCTGGGCTTTTTAGTTTCACCGAAACGCACCGATATGGTAGTGGATTTTTGTGCGGGCGCAGGCGGCAAAACATTGATGTTGTCGGCGTTGATGAATTCGCAAGGCCGACTGTACGCGATGGACGTGTCGGAAAAACGTCTCGCCAACCTTAAGCCACGCCTCAAACGTTCCGGTGCAAGCAACATTCAACCAATGCTGATCGCACACGAAAACGACCTAAAGGTTAAACGATTGGCTGGCAAAATTGACCGCGTGTTGGTGGATGCCCCGTGTAGCGGACTCGGCACCTTGCGCCGCAACCCTGATTTGAAATTTCGCCAGTCGCCCGGCAGCATCGAAGAGCTAACGCAAAAGCAAACTGCCATCCTCGCATCCGCCAGCCGCTTGGTGAAGAAAGGCGGACGCTTGGTTTACGCCACGTGCAGCATTTTGCCTGAAGAGAATCAAGACATCGTGCAGGCCTTTTTGTCCGCGCATCCTGACTTTGTACTGCGCCCGGCAAGCGAAGTTTTGCAGCAATTAAAAATTGATTTAACGATGGGCGATTACTTGGAATTGCGCCCGCATTTGCACAACACCGATGGATTTTTCGCAGCCGTTTTAGAGCGAATTTAGCAAATGCTAATCGATGCTACACTAGCGTCAACTCATCGCATTTATAACGCAAGGAATTGCTCATGCTGACAGGATTCTTAGATTTACCTTGGTGGGGTTATGTTCTCACTACCCTCATACTGACGCACATCACCATTGCCTCAGTCACCATCTTTTTGCACCGCCACCAAGCGCATCGCGCCTTGGATTTGCATCCTATCCCCAGCCATTTTTTCCGCTTCTGGTTATGGCTGACTACCGGACAAGTTACCAAAGAATGGGCATCCATCCATCGCAAACATCACGCCAAATGTGAAACTGTCGATGACCCGCACAGCCCGCAAATACTGGGCATCAAGAAGGTATTACTAGAAGGTTACGAGCTGTACAAAGCCGAATCACGTAATCAAGAAACCTTGACGCGTTATGGTAATGGCACGCCGGATGATTGGCTAGAGCGCAACGTTTATAGCAAGCATCCTTCGTGGGGCATCGTGCTGATGTTGATGGTTGATTTATTTTTATTTGGCGCAATTGGTCTAACAATTTGGGCAGTGCAAATGGCATGGATTCCAGTCACCGCTGCAGGCATCATCAACGGCGCGGGGCACTATTGGGGTTATCGCAATTACCAATGTGCCGATGCTTCTACCAACTTGATGCCTTGGGGAATTTTAATTGGCGGCGAAGAGTTGCACAACAATCACCACGCCTATGCGACATCGGCAAAGCTTTCAACCAAACCTTACGAATTCGACATCGGTTGGTTATACATCCGCACATTGCAATCTTTCGGCTTGGCAAAAGCAAAGAATTTAGCGCCACAATTGCGCTTGGATGCTAGCAAAAAAGTGTGTGATGCCGACACACTGCATGCAGTGATTACACATCGCTACGAAGTGCTGGCCAAGTATGCAAAGTCATTGCAGCAAACTTACCGCGAGGAAATCTCACAACTCAGACTCGCCAAGGCGGGTTTCGGCAAATTGGATATGAAGCGCATCAAACACTGGCTACACCTCGATCATGCAACCCTGAGTGATCAAGATAAAACCAAGTTGGGTTTGGTCATCGAAGCCAGCAAAAAAATCCAAGTCGCTTATACTTTGCGCCAAGAATTAGCGGCAATATGGCAGCGTTCCACCGCTACAAAAGAGCAACTCGTGAAAGAGCTAGAAGATTGGTGTCATCGTGCTGAAAACAGCGGAATTGAAGCGTTGCAGCAGTTTTCGATGCGCTTGCGTTGCTACGCTTAAATCACGACTAAATTATTTATCGCAAACAAAAGCCCCGCTGATACGAGCGGGGCTTAGTTATTAATTATTTACACTATAGTCGAAGGTAGCCTTCAGAAAGGAATATCGTCGTCAAAGTTATCAATGCTGCTCTTGGCGGCTGGCGCAGCTTTAGCAGCAGCGGGTGCTTTAGAACGCTCTGGCGCAGATTGGTTTTCTACTACTTCAAAGCTACCACCCGTTGATTTCCCACCCAGCATGGTCATTTCGTTGACGATGATTTCGGTGGTATAGCGCGTCACACCATCCTTTTCCCACTTACGGGTTTGCAGTTTACCTTCCACATAAAGCTGAGAACCTTTCTTCAAATACTCCCCGGCAATCTCGGCGAGCTTGCGATAAAACACCAGATTGTGCCATTCGGTTTTTTCTTGCTTCTCACCGCTTTTGTCCTTCCAGTTTTCAGATGTTGCCAGCGCGGCATTGGTCACGGCTTCACCGTTGGTCATGTAACGGGTCTCGGGATCCTTACCCAAACGTCCTACTAAAATTACTTTGTTCACTGACATTTCACATCCCTTTCATCACAAGTTGTTCAACTGCGTCTTTATCAAATCCCTGCATATCCACTTTCAGACAAGCCATACGTTCTGCCGCCACCACTAACACTTCATGCACGCCTTGAATTTGTGCGAGCTGTTGCTGCAATAACTGACCTTCGACCGCATTCAATTCGCCTAGCGGATACAACCTAGTGCTCACTGCTGCGGGAGGACGCATGGTGCTGGCGACCAACAGCCAGAGTGTCAACAAAACTAAGCTGAAGATGAATACCGAATCACCGCCTAATTTTTGCATCAGGATGCCACCCATCACCGCGCCAAAAAATGCGCCAAGGAATTGCACACTGCTATACACACCCATCGCAGTGCCTTTGGAGGCAAGCGGTGCGATTTTGCTAATCAGCGAAGGCAAGGTTGCTTCTAACACATTGAACGCGGTGAAAAACACCAGCAACGCCGCAGCGATTGCCCACAGACTGTGTTGACCCAACATCAGCATAACTTGCGCGCATAGTGCCAAAAATACTGCGAGCATAAACACTTGCTTCATCTTGGCTTTTTTCTCGGCGATGATGATGGGGGGCACCATCAACACAAACGCAATCAACATCACCGGCAAATAAATTTGCCAATGCTGCGCCACGTCCAGCCCATTGGCTTTAAGCACAAACGGCACCTGCATGAACACGGACATCAAAATCGCATGCAGCGAGAAAATACCAAAATCCAAACGCAACAAATCTTTGTTGCGCAACACCTCGGCAAACTTGCTACCGCTCGCTTGCGTGTCAGTATGAAAACGCGTGATGGCGGGATTGGGAATCACAAACCGCACTAACAACATCGCAGCAATCGCGAGCGCTCCTGTCAAAGCAAAGATACCCGGCACATCCATAAAACCACTCAACATCGGTGACAAAATCAGCGACAAAGAAAATGTAATGCCAATGGTCATGCCTATCATCGCCATGGCTTTAGTACGCACTTCTTCACGGGTTAAATCAGCAGTCAGCGCCATCACCGCCGCGTTGATTGCGCCTGCACCTTGAATCGCGCGACCGATAATCACCCAGTAAATATCGTGCGCATTCGCCGCCACAAAACTGCCGATGGCAAACACCACCAGCCCGCCGTAAATGATCGGCTTGCGACCATAACGATCCGACATCCAACCCGCAGGGATTTGCAAAATGGCTTGCGTCAAACCGTAAGCACCCAACGCCAAGCCCATCAGCGTATGGTTTTCGCCACCGGGTAATTTCTCGGCATACAACGCAAAGATAGGCAGAATGATAAATAAGCCCAACATGCGCAGACCATAGATGCCTGCCAAGCCAAAGCTGGCGCGCCGCTCGGCAGGGTTCATAGAATTTGAAGCGTCTTTCATAGATGAATGTGGATAATGTAAAAGACGCGTATGTTAACAGCTAGTCTAATTGGCTGATAGCCGCCTACTCACTCATTTGGGTGAACTTGCCCGCCACCCATCCACCAACCTTTCACCCTTGGCAGCGGCGATAACTGCCTCCTCTAAAAATGTTTCCAGCTCACGCACTGACTGCATATCTTCAAACAAATTCTGTTTAGCGGAGGCAAGTAATATTTTACGCAGCGACTCGCGACGCACCGAGTCACGTCCCAACGCCAACGCAATCGGTGCGTAATCCTCTAATCGTGTAGCGACGGGAGCATCGGCAATTCCCATTTGTTGATACGCAGCTGCGACATTTCGTCCCCGACCGAATGTTCCTGGCCAAGTGACCACGGGCGTGCCTTGCACCATAGCATCGTAGAAAGTGTTGCCACTGCCAAAATGCAGTGGGTCTAACAATACATCCATATGCGACATCATCGCCATGAATCGATTCCAACTCATACGTGGCATAAACACCACCCGCTCCAATAAAGCCGGGTGAGTTTTTGCCCAGCGCTCTTTTAATATTTTTACCCATTCAGCATATTTCCCTTCCGGAATGATGATGTATCCAGATGTATCCCCCTGCGCAATTTCAGCCAATACTGCGTCGAAATCCGGATGTATCTTGAAGATGTTTTGCGGACAGCCATATAACGTACCCGATGTTGGCAAACCCAATTCTGTTTTGGTGAGTTGCGGTATCGTTTCTGCTGGCGTTTTATAATAAAAACACGGCAAACGGTTAAGCCGAACCAATCGCTCAGTATAGAAATCTTGAGCGTTCTCAGGCTCATTCATGGAGGAGGAAAGGTAATAATCCATCGTATCCAATCCTGTCGTATCAGGATGGCCCAGCTGGTTACTTGTACCGGAGCAAGGCGCGCATAAGCTAGAAAATAAGTCGCGGATGACATGCCAATATCAGGATAAAACAACACATCTAATTGTTCTGCTGCAACCACCTCCTGCTGATTTTTCAGCTTGACTGGTAACGTTATCGTACTGTTAGCCAATTCATCCAAGTTTTTGCGAAAAGCATCTTGCTTTGCCTTGGGAGCATGAATGATCACCACCTCAAAACGACTGCGGTCAAGATGAGCAATAAATCCTTTGTAATGCTTGCCTATCGTGTGATCGGTTAAAAACTCAGAAATAAATCCGACCTTTATTTTTTTGCATTTGTTAAGTGATGACCCAGGCATTAGATGTGACGCAACAAACGATAAATCGGACACACGGTCACGATAAAAATGATGCAATGTTTCCATCAAAGGTCGGTTGCAACTGTTGTGGTAAGCAAGATAGAAAGAGTTTCCATTTAACTGCTCAAACGGCGTTTCTAATGCCTTGCCCCTACTGGTTAAGAATTCCAGACCACTTTGAAAATGTTTTCGCCAATATTTTATTTCATCAACACTTGCGGGAATAATTGGCAACGGCAAACTCGCCTGAATAGCAAATTGGAGAGAATCCTCCTTAATTTCAAATGCTTTCTGAAAGCTGAGTAGTGCCTCATTGACTCTGCCAAACTCTTGCAGCATAGATCCCAAATTGCTATGCGCCTCAGCGAACAATGGATCAACTTCAATCGCGCGTTTAAAGCACAGAAAGGCCTCATTCTCCTGCCCCAACTCTTTTAGTACCGAACCCAGATTGCAATGCGCCCCGGCAAAATTTGGTTTAAGTATTACCACTTGCTGGTAGGCTCGAACTGACTGTACAAGTTGCCTGAGCTCTCTAAATGCATTTCCCAAGTTGTAATACGCATCTGCGTAATTAGGCTTATATTGAATAGCCCGTTGATAACAAGCGACTGCTTCATCCAATTGCCCTAAATCTTTTAATGCCGTCCCCAAGTTATTCTGCGTATCAAATGCATTAGGATTGATGACTAACGCTTGCCGATAACACTGTACCGCATCATCAAGTTGAGACAGGGCTTGTAGCACATTGCCCAAGTTACTCAATGCCTCAACATAATCGGGTTTCAGTACCAATGCACTACGATAACTCTCAACCGCTTGCTCTAGTTTTCCCGCACTTTTGTATGCCACGCCTAAATTAAAATATGCTCCTGCATCATTAGGAGATAAAGCGGCAACTTTCTGAAAGGCTGCCAAGGCTTCTTTACCCTGCATCTGGAGCGCACCACCGAGCAATTGCCAGCCAAATGGAGCAGCGGGATGTCTCGCCAGCAGTGCGCACACCTGGATTTCCAACTCTGCATAGCGACGTGCATTGTATAGCGCGATTAGCGGGTCAAAGTCGGCAGCGGTGGGGAAGTTATTTTTATTAGGCTTCATGCCTGATCTTTCCATATAAATTTCACGAATGTCTTACCCTCCGACTCATCGCGCTAGTATAACTAACGCCAGCCTGATGAGCTTCTCCATTAAAACAAACTCAATTTTTGAGCATCCTCACTATCACTTTGAAAAACTAATATCAGGATCGGCCACAAGCGGAAATTGAATTTTCATGTAACCAGAAGTAGAAAATTCAATCGCATTTACCGCACCTTTAGAATTTACTGGCTTGTTGTTGATAACGAAAAATCAAACCCGAACAATCGTGCCGATTATGCAAACTCACCACCCCACCCAAACGTATTGCCGCTTCGCGTGCAATCACTAAACCGAGACCGCTTCCTTCGCCAATAGAACCGGGCATTCGGTAAAACGCATCGAATACGCGCTCGTGTTCTGAGGATGGGATACCAGCTCCATTATCCACAATCTCGATAACGGCATCGCCATCGATGACTGATAGTCGCAACGTCACTTCACCGCCTTCGGCTGTGTATTTCAGAGCGTTCTCCAAGCCATTTTTAAGAATCAACCACAAGGTGTCGAAGGATGCTTGTATCGGAAACGACGCGATTTCCTCCAGTCCTAGATCAATGTTTTTAGCTTCTGCCATGGGTGCATATTCGGCAATAAGGGTGCGTGCCATTGCCGATAAGCTGACCACATTTTCCTCATTAGTTTCAATTTGTGTTCCAGCCAGCGTGAGCAATTGCTCGGTTAATTGCTTAGTTCGCTCAATCCCTGCTTGAAGTGCCACGCCGCGCTCCTGAGCAATCTTCAACGATGCTGCTTGCTGCAAATTTTGCGCCTGCACCAACAAGGCGGTGAGCGGGCTGCGCAGTTCGTGCGCCGCATCGGCGATAAAACGCTTTTGTTGCGCAATGAGCTGGTTAGTGCGTTCCAACAAACGATTGATGGCGTGGATAAACGGCGTAATTTCGCTGGGAATATCACCGTCCTGAAGCGGCTGCAAACGATCCGCTGATTGCTCATCCAAACTTTTGGCGAGCGAATTTATCGGCACAAGTTCTTTGCGGATAATGCGCACAATCAACCATCCCAGTATCGGCAACAACAGCAGTAAAGGAATCAAAGTGTGCAGCGCGTTATTGACGGCGATTTCGTTACGCGCATCGGTAGGTTGAAATACTGCCATGTGTTCTCCCGACTGGCTGCGATAAACAAACACCCTAAAACTTTCCAGTCCTGTGGCATCCACTGTATGTAAACCTTGCGATATATCATTGTCTAGCCAAGCTGGGCGAGACTCACTGGGTAAATGAATAACCGTCACACGAGATTCGGGATCACTGAGTGCCTCATCCGAGGTGGTTGGTGCATCAGTATTCAATTGGGATAAAGGTGCGCTTCTACCAGCCGACAGCACAGCAATCTGTCGTAGCATATCGTCTTGAAATTCTTTTGCTTCTGTATATGCCAGCCAAAAAGAAACCATCGCCGCAACTAAACCAGCCAGCAAAATGGCGCCACCTAATTCCAGTGATAACCGCCGTTGCAAAGATCTTTTCATATCGATTTATCCATCATCCAACCCGCACCGCGCATGTTTTTGATGATGTCTGCGCCAAATTTTTTGCGCAACGCGGAAATTAAATAATCCACCGCATTACTTTCCACTTCTTCATTCCAACCGTAAAGTCGATCTTCCAATTCGGAACGCGAGAGTATCGTTCCTGGGCGCAACAACAATGCGTGCAACAAGGCAAACTCTCTGGCCCCCAGCGTCTCAACAACATTACCGCACCGCGCTTCGTGGGTTGCCGGATCAAGGCTTACTTTACCGTTGGTGAGTAGCGGCGCGGCTTGGCCGCCTTGACGACGTATCACTGCGCGTAATCTTGCCAACAACTCGTTCACATCGAAAGGCTTGACCAGAAAGTCATCCGCACCCAAATCCAGCCCTTTAACTCGCGCTTCCACTCCGAAACGTGCGGTAATAATAATGACCGGTACGTGATTACTGCTTTGCCGTAAACGGCGCAGCACCTCCAACCCGTCGCATTTGGGCAAACCCAAGTCGAGCAACACTGCTTGATGCTCGGCTTGTTGCAGCACGCTATTGGCAGTCGCACCATCGCGCACCCAATCCACGGCATAAGCGGCATCCTTGAGCGCGACAGACACCGCCTCTCCTATCATCTGGTCATCTTCAACAAGCAGGATGCGCATTGTCATGTACTTTCACTGTTTGTTTATTGCTGTAATTTAATTTGCAATACTTCGCGATTCCCATACTAAGCAGTGTACGCGATGAAATAGTTATCTCGGCGAACACTCAATCGCGATGGGAAAGTTGTCGCGTAACGCATCAATGCCCTTGCTTTGCCGCCTTGTGTTCAAACATCAAAATGCACGCCACAATAAATATCAACAGTGCTGCCGATGCCGAGTAGCGGCTTAATGCCAAGCCACCCGCGCTGATGGGCTTATCCAGAAAATCGCCGACTACTGCACCCAAAGGACGCGTAAGTATGAAAGCAGCCCAGAACAAAATGGTGTGCGATATTTTTGTCCAGTAGTACGCCGCAACAACCAGTAACAACAGCGCACCAAATACCAGCGCACCACCCCCATAGCCCAGACCAGCTGTGTCTGCCGTCCAATCACCCAGTGCCGTACCCAATGTTTGCGAAAACATAATCGTCACCCAATAAAACATTTCCGCTTTGGGTGAGATGACGGTCGCCACGGACACCGAACCGAGTACCCGATACCAAGTCAATAAAGAGGCTATCAACAAGGCAAACAATAAGGTGGAGCCACCCGCATAGCCGATGCCCAACGAGCGGTCTGCATAATCCGCCAAGGTGGTTCCGACCGTGGTGGTGGCTATGATGGTTGTCCAATACAGAAATGGGTGAAAGACCTTAGCCTTGATCTGGGCAGCCACAGCGATGATAAAGATCGCTGCAAAAATAATTGTCCCAACCAGATAGCCCAAGTTCATTGACATGGATACCGCATCGCCACCCGTTTCGCCTAACGTGGTGGCAAAAATTTTGATAATCCAAAATAGCAACGTAATTTCGGGGACTTTGCTTAGCGCGTGTTCGGTTGTCTTGTTGTTCATATAGCCCTCCTATTTTGATGGCCTAGTGTTGAAAATATCTGAACCTAACGATTCACCTCTTTGCTGCGACGTTTGGGAATAGCATTTCTTTGCTGAAGCGTGAGATACCTGACTAAGCCGAGAATAGTAATAAAGAAAATCAGGTTAATGGCTGCTGAACTTAAACCCAGCCCGCCTTTGTCGGTAGGTTGCGACAAATAATCCCCGATTGACGCACCTAACGGGCGCGTAAGGATGTAAGCGATCCAGAATGATAGAACGGCGTTTGACTTGAACACATAATAATCTAGGGAAACCAGCCCGATAAGCCCGCCAAAAATCATTGCAGAGATTGCATAACCGAGATTCAAGCTTTCTGCCACGAGGTCTCCCGCAGCAGTCCCCAGTGCAAAGGTAAACAAAATCGCTGCCCAGTAAAAGAGTTCGCGTTTCTTGGTGTAAATAGTATGGATGGATAGCGTGTTTTCACTTGCGTACCACAGCGCGAAAATTAGCAATAATGCAATGCTAAAGGCTACGGTGGTGAGTTCCAATGGAACACCCAAATTATCGACGAGGTTGTCGGTAATAAGCGTCCCCACGATACTGATTAAAACCACTGTTACCCAGTACCGCCACGGCACATATTTTTTGTGTTGTATCTGCATCATCAGAAAAACAGCCAAAGGAATTACCATCAGCAAGGAAGTGAGTAACAAACCGAAGTTCAAATTGAAAATCAGGAAGTCCGCACCTGTTTCGCCGACAGTGGTGCATAAGATTTTAATAATCCAAAAAGCCAACGTGACTTCTGGGACTTTGCTGAAAAGATGTGCGGTGTTTTCTCGCGTAGAAACGTTCATTTTTGTACTCCCTTGATAGTTCAAATATGGTTTAGTGAACTACCAGTGCAGCGATGCCGCACTGGCAGCTCATTTGAATAAATCAATCCGGGCGGTCATTTGCGTCAGCGCGATCAATCTTATCCACTGTCGCGACAATAACTTTGCCGCTTGTCGCATCGACTTTTACATCCATGACGGTCTTGTCTTTGACCACTTCAATATCAAATACCCACTTGCCTTTGTGCTGCTCATAATCCGCACTGGATGCTTTTCCGCCGACATGCTGCTCGGCTGCGGTGATGGCTTGAATCAAACTAGTTTTTGCAGTGTTAATTGCCAGCGCATCGTTCTCGGTAACTTTGGCGGCATAAGCAGTGCCAAAAATGGCGGCAGAAAGCACTAAAAATGCCGCCATATACCTTGCTTGTTTCGTTGCTTGTTCCATGATGTTGCTCCTTCATATCACGCGGAGATTCGCGTGGTTAGAAAGATAGCGATGAATAATTAGGAGGAAATGAGGTGTGATTGGCGTAATTTTTCTACCTAAATTATAACGAATGTTAAGCTGTGCAGATATTCACTGAGGCGAGCGATGAAAATAGCAAAAAACACTTTGAGCCAAATTCCCAAAGGAATATGGGTACTCGGCTTCGTCAGTATGTTGATGGACATTTCCTCTGAGATGATCCACAGCCTGTTGCCATTGTTCATGGTCACCACGCTGGGTGCGAGTGTTTTTGTGGTAGGTCTCATTGAAGGGTTAGCCGAATCCACAGCCCTTATTGTTAAAGTTTTCTCAGGTGTGTTGAGTGACTATCTGGGCAAACGCAAGGGACTTGCCGTATTTGGCTATGCTTTAGGGGCCTTGACCAAGCCGTTATTTGCAATGGCTCCCACTATCGGCGTTGTGTTGACAGCTCGTCTAGCAGATCGCGTTGGCAAAGGAATTCGCGGTGCGCCGCGTGATGCACTGGTAGCGGACATAGCGCCGCCTCAACTACGCGGTGCTGCGTTTGGATTACGTCAATCTCTGGATACCGTCGGTGCGTTTCTCGGCCCGCTGCTTGCCGTTGGTTTGATGCTGTTGTGGGCTAATGACTTCCGGGCGGTATTTTGGGTTGCAGTGATTCCAGGATTGATTGCGGTGGCATTACTTTTGTTCGGTATACATGAACCGGAACATCATGAAAGTGGTAAGCGTTCAAATCCGATTCGCCGGGAAAATCTCAAACGTCTGGGCGCATCATATTGGTGGGTAGTTGGTATCGGTGCGGTGTTTACGCTGGCTCGCTTCAGTGAAGCATTTCTGGTACTCAAAGCGCAACAAAGTGGTATTGCAATCGCACTAATACCCCTCGTGATGGTGGCAATGAATTTGGTTTACGCGGCATCCGCCTATCCATTCGGCAGGCTCTCTGATCGTATCAGTCATACCAAACTTTTGGTACTGGGTTTGATGGTGTTGATTATTGCTGACCTGATACTTGCATCCAGTAACCATTGGGGTGTCGTCTTGGTTGGTGTCGCGCTCTGGGGTATTCACATGGGCATGACGCAGGGCTTGCTCGCCACGATGGTTGCCGATACTGCACCCGCCGACTTGCGCGGCACGGCTTACGGCTTCTTCAATCTGATGAGCGGGCTTGCTATGTTGATTGCCAGTGGTGTGGCTGGATTGCTATGGGATCAACTTGGCGCATCGTTCACATTTCTTGTTGGCGCGGCGTTTTGCGTTGTTGCGCTTTTAGGGTTGGCTTGGTCGAAAAGTTGATTGATTAATTATTTTTGTATAATTTTTCTAGGGTCTTAGGAAGTTAAGCACGAACTAGAGTGTGCTAACTTACTGAGATAACTATTAAAAACAGGTATTACAAACATTCTCGAATCGTTGAACCGAAATTCAGACTGCTGATCCGCTATTTTGCGATGGATTTTACCGCGACCGATACGGCTCAATTGACGGGTATTTTGCTCCGTTCGGTGAACACGATTTACCTTAAACTGCGCCGTCAGATTGCCATCGTGTGCGAACAACAATCGCCGCTGCAAGGTGCGGTTGAGGTCGGTGAATTCTATTTTGGTGCGCGTCGTGTCCGGGGCAAACGGGGGCGCGGTGCGTACGGCAAAACGATTGTGTTTGGATTGTTGAAGCGGGACGGTATGGTTTATACCGAGATTGTGCCCGACTGCACCAAAGGCAGGCAATTCTCTAAGCACTGGCGTGCTTGAGAAGTTGACACCACCAAAGCCACGCTGCAAGGGATGATTCGGGGGCATATTGAACCCGATACGGTGATTCACTCGGACGGCTGGCGCGGTTACGTTGGATTGGTGAATATTGGCGCTGATAAGCATTTCAGGGTGAACCACAGTGCCAATGAGTTTGCCAGGGGCGATCATCACATTAACGGCATCGAGTCGTTCTGGAGTTATGCCAAACGCAGGTTGCAGAAGTTTAACGGCGTGCCCAAACACACGTTCTATTTGCACTTGAAAGAGACTGAATTTCGTTTTACTCAGAAGTCAGTAATTAAGACGACAAAAATGGTGCTAAAACCCGCATGAAATATAAGCATGGTGTTTCTATAAATACTGATTTATGAGTAATCATCGCCGTGATAATCTGTACCTTGAGTTACTCAGATTATTAAAATTAAACCCGCTTTAACTTCCTAAGACCCAAACTAAAATGACAGTTTGGGGAAGCATCCAATTTCGCGTATATTGGCAGGTGGTCTTCACCTTACTCGGTCAGCATGGAACAAATCAGAATTCGCGGTGCGCGCACCCACAATCTCAAGAATATCAATCTCGATTTACCTCGCCATAAACTGGTGGTGATCACTGGCTTATCAGGTTCGGGTAAGTCTTCACTCGCCTTTGACACCTTGTATGCCGAAGGTCAGCGTCGTTATGTGGAATCACTTTCCGCTTATGCGCGGCAGTTTTTGCAGTTGATGGAAAAGCCCGATGTGGATTTAATCGAGGGCTTGTCACCCGCGATTGCCATTGAGCAAAAAGCTACCTCGCACAATCCACGCTCTACTGTCGGCACAGTCACTGAGATACACGATTATTTGCGATTGCTGTTTGCGCGGGCGGGCGATCCGTATTGTCCTGAACACGATTTGGTATTGCGCGCGCAGAGTGTGGGGCAGATGGTGGATTATGTGTTGGCACTGCCGGAAGACACAAAAATCATGATCCTCTCACCGCTGGTGATGGGGCGTAAAGGCGAGCAATTAGACCTGTTTGACGAGCTGCGTGCGCAAGGTTTTACCCGCTTGCGCGTGAACGGCACGGTCTACGAAATGGACAATCTGCCCGCGTTACACAAGAACAAGAAGCACACAGTCGAAATTGTGGTTGATCGACTTAAAGTCAATGTGGAAGCCAAACAGCGACTCGCAGAATCTTTTGAGACTGCGCTGCGTCACGCCGATGGGCGCGCTATCGCGATGGAAATGGATAGTGGCGAAGAGCATCTATTCTCGGCGAAATTCGCCTGTCCGATTTGCAGTTATTCATTGGCAGAACTTGAACCGCGATTGTTCTCGTTCAATAACCCGATGGGCGCATGTCCCAAGTGCGACGGTCTTGGCAACATTACTTTTTTTGATCCGAAGCGTGTCGTGGCCTTCCCTACCCTGTCGCTGAGCTCTGGCGCAATCAAGGGCTGGGATAGGCGCAACCAGTTTTATCATCAACTACTCTCCAGCCTGGCAAAACATTACGACTTTGATCTGGAGCAATCCTTTGAAAGTCTGCCGGAGAAAATTCAGCAGGCGGTGTTATATGGCAGCGGAAAAGAAAATATTGCCTTTCAAAATTTGAACGAACGTGGCAAGTCGGTATTAAGTGAGCACCCATTCGAGGGCATCGTGCACAATCTTGAACGACGCTATAAAGAAACCGATTCACCCACAGTACGTGAAGAACTATCGAAATATCTCAATGGCTGCGTTTGCCCTGAATGCAAAGGCACACGGCTGCGCATCGAAGCGCGCCATGTGCGGGTCGCCGAAAAAAATATCTACGAAATTAGTGCGATGCCGCTTAGACAAACACTGGGCTTTTTTAAGGGCATGCAATTGCAAGGCAACAAAGCCGCCATCGCCGAAAAAATTGTGCATGAAATCGCCAGTCGCTTAACTTTTCTGAACAACGTGGGGCTTGATTATTTGTCATTGGAACGCTCCGCTGAAACTTTATCAGGCGGTGAATCACAACGTATTCGGCTTGCCTCACAAATTGGCTCAGGCTTAACCGGTGTGATGTATGTACTGGATGAACCTTCGATAGGCTTGCATCAACGCGACAATGATCGCCTGCTCGACACGCTCAAAATGTTGCGCGATATGGGTAACAGCGTGATCGTTGTGGAGCATGATGAAGATGCTATCCGCCACGCAGATTATGTGGTGGACATGGGGCCTGGTGCGGGAGAACACGGCGGACATATCGTTGCCCAAGGTACGCCGCAAGAAATCTGCGATAGCAAGGAGTCGCTCACTGGTGATTATCTGACTGGACGACGCAGCATTCCGATGCCGGACAAAATGCTGACCCCCGATGTAGAACGTATGCTCACAATTTCAGGAGCGTGCGGCAATAATTTGAAAGACGTCACCCTCAATCTTCCGATTGGATTATTGGTCTGCGTGACCGGCGTATCGGGTTCGGGTAAATCCACCTTGATTAACGACACGCTCTACCCAGCCGTCTCGCAACATTTGTATCGCAGCAATACCGAACCCGCACCGCATACAGAAATTACCGGGCTGGAATTTTTCGACAAAGTGATTAACGTCGATCAGTCACCGATTGGGCGCACACCACGCTCTAACCCTGCCACCTACACTGGTCTATTTACTCCGATTCGCGAGCTATTCGCTGGCGTTCCTTCCGCGCGCGAACGCGGCTACGGGCCTGGACGATTTTCATTTAACGTGAAAGGGGGTCGTTGCGAATCCTGCCAAGGCGACGGAGTAATTAAAGTAGAGATGCACTTTTTGCCAGATGTTTATGTACCATGCGATGTGTGCCACGGTCATCGCTACAATCGCGAAACTTTGGAAATTCAATACAAAGGCAAAAACGTCCATCAGATTTTAGCCATGACTGTTGAACACGCACACGAATTTTTCAAAGCTGTACCGCTTATTGCACGCAAGCTACAAACCTTGCTGGACGTGGGCTTAGGCTATATCACACTCGGACAATCTGCCACTACGCTATCAGGTGGCGAAGCACAACGGGTGAAGCTTTCCCTTGAGTTATCCAAACGTGATACAGGACGCACCTTGTACATTCTGGATGAACCCACCACAGGTTTACATTTCCATGACATCGCATTGCTACTGAAAGTCATCCACAAGCTACGTGATCAAGGCAATACAGTAGTAGTGATCGAGCACAACCTCGACGTGATTAAAACGGCTGACTGGGTGATTGACTTAGGCCCAGAAGGTGGCGACGGCGGCGGTCGCATCATCGCGGAAGGATCACCAAAAGACATCGCGAAAAACAAACACAGCGTGACGGGGAAGTATTTGCAGCAGGTGTTGAAATAACAACTGCGTAATTTTCATGCTGGGAATAAATGCTCACCTCGCGATACCCGACAACGAGATCGAGTTGAATGCCATTCGTTCGCAAGGTGCGGGTGGACAAAACGTCAACAAAGTTTCCACTGCCATTCACCTGCGCTTCGACATCAATGCATCGTCACTGCCGGATGACTACAAAGAAAAACTCAAGCACCTAGCGGATAGACGCATTTCCAGTGACGGTGTGATTGTCATCAAAGCACAGCGCTATCGTAGCCAAGATAAAAACCGCGAAGATGCACTTGCTCGTCTCGCTACCTTGATAAACAGCGTGGGCTTCTCACCCAAGAATCGGCTCGCAACAAAACCAACCAGAACCGCAAAGAAAAAACGCTTAGAAGGAAAAACAAAACGCGGTGCGTTGAAAGTGTTACGCGGCAAGATTGAAGATTAACCTCCTGCCGCGTATGCATTATTTTCTAAGCAGCTATGCCCTTGTCGTCAAACATGCCGTCAAACAATATCGAAGTGAGATAACGCTCTCCTGAATCAGGCAGAATCACCACAATAGTTTTGCCTGCATTTTCCGGACGCTTGGCTAATCGCACCGCCACCGCAATTGCCGCGCCACAAGAAATTCCAGACAGGATGCCTTCTTCGCTTGCCAGCCTACGTGCAAACAGAACCGCTTCTTCATTGGTGACCTGCTCGATGTCATCAACCATTGACATATCTAAAGTATCGGGAACGAAACCCGCACCTATACCTTGAATTTTATGCGGTGAGGGTTGCAACGGCAAGCCAGCACGCTGTTGCGTCAGTACGGGGCTTGCAGAGGGTTCAACCGCAACCGAAGTGATTGCTTTGCCTTGGGTGTTTTTGATGTAGCGCGATATGCCTGTAATCGTCCCACCCGTCCCCACACCTGACACCAAAATGTCGATTTTCCCATCGGTATCATTCCAAATTTCTGGGCCAGTTGTGGCTTCATGTATCGCTGGATTGGCAGGATTTTTAAACTGTTGTAGCAACACATAACTTGAGTCTGTTGCGGCAATTTCTTCTGCCTTGGCAATCGCACCACTCATCCCTTTAGCACCTGCGGTAAGCACCAACTTCGCACCATATGCAAGCATCAACTTGCGCCGCTCGATACTCATGGTTTCAGGCATGGTGAGCGTCAGTGGAATACCGCGTGCAGCAGCAACAAATGCGAGCGCGATTCCTGTGTTACCACTGGTCGGCTCCACAAGCTGTTTGCCCGCGCCAAGTAAGCCGCGCTTTTCAGCATCTGCAATCATCGCTGCGCCGATGCGACACTTCACCGAGTATGCTGGATTGCGCCCTTCAATTTTTGCCAAGATAGTGGCAGGTGCGCCACCACTAATACGATTGAGTCGCACCATAGGTGTGTTGCCTATTGATAAAGAGTTATCTTCAAACCAGTGTGCCATGATTTTTCTCCTTGTGGTTTATGTGCCAACATTTTAGCCGCTTACAAATGAAAAAACCGGATAAATCCGGTTTTTTCGTTAGTGCTTCTTGCTAATTACTCAGCATCAACTGCAATAGCATCAGCAGGACGATCCATCAGCTCAATCAGAGCCATTGGAGCGTTGTCGCCTTGGCGGAAACCGAATTTCAGAACACGCAAATAGCCGCCATTACGTGCTGCATAGCGTGGACCAAGTTCGTCAAACAACTTAGTCACCATTTCACGATCACGCAAACGTGCAAACGCTAAACGGCGATTTGCCAAGCTGGGCGATTTGCCCAATGTCAAAATTGGCTCTGCAACGCGGCGCAATTCTTTAGCTTTAGGCAATGTAGTTTTAATCACTTCATGACGCAACAACGACACAGTCATGTTGCGGAACATCGCTAAACGGTGACTGCTAGTACGATTGAGTTTTCTTAAACCTGAACGATGACGCATGGTGTACCTTCCTGACTTCTATAAGTTGCTAATCGCTTAAACCGCAGCGACTGGCCAATTTTCCAGCTTCATGCCCAGCGATAAATTATGCTCGGCAAGAACCTGTTTGATTTCGTTAAGCGATTTGCGACCCAAGTTTGGTGTGCGCAACAAATCATTTTCAGTGTATTGAATCAAGTCGCCAATGTAATGGATACTTTGCGCTTTGAGGCAATTTGAAGAACGTGGAGTCAATTCCAAATCATCTACTGGACGCAATAAAATTGGATCAACTTTAGGCGTTTGTACTTTTTCAACAACTGGCTCGGTACCTTCAAGTGCGGCGAACACAGAGAACTGCTCAACCAAGATACGCGCGGCATTACGAATCGCTTCTTCAGGATCAATCGCACCATTGGTTTCGATATGAATGACCAATTTATCCAAGTCAGTACGCTGCTCTACACGTGCGCTTTCCACTGCGTAGCTTACACGATTAACTGGGCTGAAAGATGCGTCCAAAGCAATGTGACCAACTGCACGTGATTCATTCGGAGCTAGACGTGAAATCGCAGATACATAGCCGCGACCTTGTTCGACTTTAATCTGCATGTCCAACTTGCCACCGGCAGTCAAATGTGCGATTACGTGATCTGGATTAACCACTTCAACGTCAGCGTTGCCGCTAATGTCAGCCGCAGTCACTACACCACGACCTTCTTTGTTCAGTGTCAAAACCACTTCAGCTGTGTTATGCAAACGCAATACCACGCCTTTGAGGTTCAACAAAATATCAACCACATCTTCTTGTACACCATCAATCGTTGCATATTCATGCAACACGCCAGCCATTTTAACTTCAGTCGGCGCAGCACCTGCCATTGATGACAACAAAATACGACGCAACGCATTACCCAAGGTGTGTCCGTAGCCACGTTCAAACGGCTCCATTACCACTTTAGCTTGGGTAGCAGAAATTCTCTGCACTTCAATAATACGGGGCTTCAAAAAACTATTCTTAGTCATACACTACTCCGCGTGGATTACTTAGAATACAACTCGACCACGAGATGCTCGTTGATCGTTGCAGGCAATTCAGAACGTTGAGGCTTGGCTTTAAATGTTCCCTTGAACGCTTTAGAGTCCATCTCAATCCATTCTGGAAAACCACGTTGCTCAGCTGCAGCCAGTGCCGATTTAATACGCAATTGCGCTCTTGATTTTTCAGCCACTTCAACTACGTCACCAGGACGCACTTGATAGGATGGAATGTTCACACGCTTACCATTCACCAGTAACGCATTGTGACGCACTACTTGGCGTGCTTCTGCACGTGATGCGCCGAAACCCATACGATATGAAACATTGTCTAAGCGAGATTCCAGAATCCCCAACAAGTTTTCGCCAGTGATACCGCGTTGGCTATCAGCCTGCTTGTAAGTCAAACGGAATTGCTTTTCCAATACGCCGTAGATACGACGAACTTTTTGCTTCTCACGCAGCTGACCACCGTATTCTGACAAACGGCTGTTTTTCTTTTGACCGTGTTGACCGGGCGGATATGCTCTACGCTCTACGCCACATTTATCGGTAAAACATTTTTCGCCCTTCAGAAACAGCTTCTCACCTTCACGGCGACACTGACGGCACTTTGGATCAAGATTTCTAGCCAAGATTGACTCCCAAAAAATTAAATACGGCGCTTTTTAGGCGGACGGCAACCGTTATGCGGCACCGGGGTAATATCGGAAATGCTCGTGATTTTGAAACCAGCAGCATTCAATGCACGCACAGCAGACTCACGTCCAGGGCCAGGGCCTTTGATGCGCACTTCAAGGTTTTTCACACCGCATTCCACGGCAGATTTACCCACTACTTCAGCAGCTACTTGAGCAGCAAAAGGTGTGCTCTTACGAGAACCTTTAAAGCCCTGAGCACCACTAGTTGACCATGCCAAAGTATTCCCTTGACGGTCAGTAATGTTAACGATGGTGTTGTTAAATGATGCGTGAACGTGAGCAATACCTTCAGCTACATTCTTTTTAACTTTCTTGCGCACTTTCGTGCTTGGCTTAGCCATAATCTATTCCTTTAAAGCGTTATAGCAAACTTACTTCTTAGCGCCAGCAATCGCCTTGCGCGGACCCTTACGAGTACGTGCATTGGTACGAGTGCGCTGACCGCGACACGGCAAACCACGACGATGACGCAAGCCGCGATAGCAACCCAAGTCCATCAAACGTTTGATGTTCATTGTCGTTTCACGACGCAAATCACCTTCAACGGTAATCTTTGCAACTTGTTCGCGCAATTTTTCTACTTCTGCGTCGGTCAAGTCTTTCATCTTAGTGGCAGTGTTAACGCCAGCTGATGCGCAAATAGCGAGTGATCTTGTACGTCCTACACCGTAGATTGCCGTTAAAGCAATCACAGCATGTTGATGGTTTGGGATGTTTACCCCTGCGATACGTGCCATGCAGCTACCCTATCCTTAAAAATTGAAATTAAAGCAAATTGAGAATTATAACACTCAACGCCTGCGCTGCTCAATTAGCCTTGACGTTGCTTATGACGCGGTTCAACGCAAATCACACGCACCACACGTTTACGAATAACGATTTTGCAGTTACGGCAAATCTTTTTTACTGATGCTTGAACTCTCATGTTTTACTCCTTAAACCCACTTAATTACTTAGCACGGAATACAATACGTGCCTTGCTCAAATCATACGGTGTTAATTCAACCGTTACCTTATCTCCAGGTAAAATCTTAATGTAATGCATACGCATTTTCCCTGAGATATGACCTAATACTACGTGACCATTTTCCAACTTAATTTTAAATGTCGCATTGGGTAACGCCTCCTCAACCTCACCCGCCATCTGAATCACATCTTCTTTGGACATTAGCGTGTTAACCCACCTTTAAAGTTTGCCTTCTTTAGCAAACCTTCATACTGGTGCGACATCAAATATGACTGCACCTGCGTCATAAAGTCCATCGTTACCACCACCATAATCAACAATGATGTACCGCCAAAATAAAACGGCACATTCCACTTCACCACCAAAAACTCTGGCAGCAAACATACTAGAGAAATATACACCGCACCCACCATAGTCAGTCGCGTCATAATTTTTTCTACGTACTTGGCTGTTTGATCACCTGGGCGTATCCCCGGTAAAAACGCACCACTCTTCTTCAAATTGCCTGCTGTTTCTTTCGGGCTAAAAACCAAGGCCGTGTAGAAAAAACAGAAAAACACAATCGCTGCCGCATAAAACATCACATAAATCGGCTGACCCGGAGACAGCTTATCGCTAATGTCCTTAAGCCAATGCATGCTCGAACCACTACCAAACCATCCGGCAATAGTGGCAGGGAACAAAATAATGCTAGAAGCAAAAATTGGAGGAATCACACCCGCCATATTGATCTTCAAAGGCAGATGCGAACTCTGCCCGCCGTATACTTTATTGCCAACCTGACGCTTGGCGTAATTCACTAAAATCTTACGCTGACCACGCTCAACAAACACCACCAACCCTGTTACTGCAATCGCCCCGAAGAACAGAGCCAACACCAACGGTATTGAAAACGCACCCGTACGAGCCAACTCTAGCGTACTGCCAATCGCGTGCGGCAAACCTGCCGCAATACCTGCAAAAATAATCAATGAAATGCCATTACCTAATCCCCGCTCTGTGATTTGCTCACCCAGCCACATCAAAAATAACGTGCCTGTCACCAGCGTAATCATGGTGGTCAGTTGAAACATTGGCCCTGGATTTAGCACCAAGCCATGTTGCGCTTGCAACGCCATAGAAATACCAAATGACTGAAACAGCGCTAACACCAACGTACCATAACGCGTGTATTGCGTAACCTTACGACGACCCGCCTCTCCTTCTTTCTTCAACTGCTCCAGATGCGGAACGGCCAACGCACCTAGTTGCATAATGATCGATGCCGAAATGTAAGGCATGATACCTAGTGCAAAAATAGTGAATCGAGACAGCGCGCCACCTGAGAACATGTTGAACATGCCCAAAATGCCATTTTTCTGCGTCTTGAATAAGTCAGCCAATACTGCCGGGTCAATGCCAGGAACGGGGATGTGCGCGCCGATGCGGAACACAATCAACGCACCCAACAAGAACCACAACCTAGCACTCAAGTCGCCGTACTTACCTTTTGTCTCCGCCTTACCTACTGTGCTCACGTACGATTAACCTTAATCAACCAAGCTGCCGCCAGCAGCTTCAATCGCTGCGCGCGCGCCTTTAGTGGCTAACACGCCCTGCAACTTAACGGCACGAGTCAGCTCACCACACAAAATTACTTTTACTGTCAACGCATTCGCGTGAACCACGCCTGCTTGCTTAAGAGCCAAGATGTCGATGCTATCCACTGGCAGGGTTTGCAAATCAGACAAGCGAACTTGCGCAGTATCATAACGCGTCAAAGAAACGAAGCCGCGCTTAGGCAGACGACGCTGCAAAGGCATTTGACCACCTTCAAAACCGACTTTATGGAAACCGCCAGTACGTGACTTTTGCCCCTTATGTCCGCGACCAGCTGTTTTGCCTAATCCTGAACCGATACCACGACCAACACGGCGTTTCGCGTGTTTGGCACCACTTGCAGGTTGTATTTTATTGAGTTGCATTCTTTATGCCTCGCACTTAACCATGTAAAACACTTTGTTAATCATGCCACGCACGCAAGCTGTATCTTCCAGTTGCACTGTGTGGTTGATACGACGCAAACCCAAGCCGCGAATTGTCGCGCGGTGAGATTGCTTAGTGCCAATCAGACTTTTGATCTGCGTTACTTTAATTGTTTTAGCTGTAGTCATGGCTTACCCCAAAATTTCCTCAACGTTCTTGCCGCGCTTAGCAGCAATCTGAGAGGGCGAATTCATTGCGTTCAACGCATTGAGCGTGGCACGCACAACGTTATATGGATTGCTTGAACCGATACATTTCGCCAATACATCACGCACGCCAGCTGCTTCAAACACAGCGCGCATCGCGCCGCCAGCAATAATACCAGTACCCTCAGAAGCAGGCTGCATCAGCACTTTAGCTGCACCATGCTTACCGATAACGGTGTGATGCAAGGTACCACTCTTCAAACTTACTTTAGTCAAATTGCGGCGCGCCTCATCCATCGCTTTCTGCACAGCCAAAGGTACTTCTTTAGACTTACCTTTACCCATACCAACACGACCATCACCATCACCCACCACTGTGAGTGCAGCAAATCCCATGATACGACCACCTTTAACAACCTTAGTCACGCGATTAACAGAAATCATCTTTTCGATGAGACCGTCGTCACGCTTTTCCTGTTGCTGCATTTTTCCTTGCGGCTTAGCCATCACTTAACTCCAATTAGAATTGCAAGCCATGTTCGCGCGCGGCCTCAGCCAACGCTTTGATGCGACCATGATAACGATTACCGGAACGGTCAAACGCAACTTGAGAAATGCCCGCAACCTTAGCTTTTTCAGCGATACGTTTACCCACAACTGCAGCCGCAGCTGCATTGCCGCCATTTGCCAAGTCCTTGCGAACATCCGCTTCTGCACTAGATGCACTCGCCAAAATCTTGCTACCGCAAGCAGAAATAATCTGCGCGTAGATATGCAAATTGGTTCTGTTAATAGCCAAACGAACCGTTTTCTTTTCAGCAATACGTGCACGAGTTTTGCGTGCCCTGCGCTGACGAGCTTCTTTTTTATTCAACATATATGCCTCAATAATTTCCGCTTGAATTACTTCTGCCCAACTTATTTCTTCTTAGTCTCTTTCAAGAGCACGACTTCATCGCTATAACGCACACCCTTACCTTTATAAGGCTCTGGCTCACGGAAAGCACGAATCTCAGCAGCAACTTGCCCCACTTGCTGCTTATTGACACCCTTCAAAACAACTTCAGTTTGTGTTGGCGTTTCAACCTTCACGCCCGCCGGCATCTTGTAAGACACGGGATGAGAAAAGCCTAACGTCAGATTCAATGTATCACCAGCTGCCTGTGCGCGATAACCCACGCCCACCAAGGTCAACTTACGCTCAAACCCCTTGCTTACACCAAGAACCATATTCGCAACTAACGCGCGTATCGTACCTGACATGGCATCAGCTTGAGTAGAGTCATTTTGTGCTTTACACAAAAGATTATCACCCTCTTGAGTTACGCTCACATCGGACGACAAAACTTGCTTCAGCATACCCAAAGGACCTTTAACCGAAATTTCGCTCGCAGATACTGTCGCTTCAATGCCTTTAGGCAAGGCAACAGGATTTTTAGCAACTCTAGACATACTTACCTCGCTACGCGACTACGCACAACACTTCGCCACCAATACCATTGGCGCGTGCTTTGCGGTCGGTCATTAAACCTTTGGAAGTGGAAACGATCGCGATACCCAGACCGTTCATCACCTTAGGAATATCCTCAGAACCCTTGTAAACACGGAGTCCAGGACGACTAATACGCTGGATATTTTCAATTACTGGACGACCACCGTAGTATTTCAGGCCGATTTCCAATGTTGACTTACCACCCATTGCGATGACACTAAAGCCATCAACATAACCTTCGTCTTTCAACACTTCCGCAATCGCCACCTTCAACTTCGAAGAAGGCATTACGACTGAAGTTTTTTCTGCCATCTGCGCATTACGAATGCGAGTCAACATATCGGAGATTGGATCACTCATGCTCATATAATTTCTCCTACCAGCTAGCCTTAACGATGCCTGGAATTTCACCGCGCATCGCGAACTCGCGAACCTTGATACGCGCTAAACCAAATTTTCTAAACGTGCCACGTGGACGACCCGTCAATGCACAACGGTTGCGCAAACGAACTGGACTTGAATCGCGAGGCAATGCCTGCAACTTCAAACGAGCCTCTGCGCGATCTTCCTCGCTAGCACTCATATTTGAAATTGTTGCGATTAACAAAGCGCGCTTAGGTGCAAATTTCGCAACCATTTCACGACGTTTTTGCTCACGGTTAATTACTGCCATCTTAGCCATTATTAATCTCTCACTTCTTTAATGGGAGTTTGAATGCCAACAAAAGAGCCTTAGCTTCTTCATCAGTTTTTGCCGACGTGGTAATCGTAATGTTCATACCACGCAAAGCATCGATTTTTTCGTATTCAATTTCAGGGAAAATGATTTGCTCTTTCACGCCCATATTGTAATTACCACGACCATCAAAGGACTTGCCTGAGATGCCACGGAAATCTCGAATACGCGGGATAGCCACTGAAACCAAACGATCCAAGAACTCATACATACGCTCTTTACGCAGAGTTACTTTGCAACCCACCGGATAACCTTCACGAATTTTAAAACCCGCAATAGACTTTTTAGACATCGTCACCACAGGCTTTTGACCTGCAATTTTTTGCATGTCACCAACCGCGAATTCCATTACTTTTTTATCCGCAACCGCTTCACCCACACCCATATTCAAGGTGATTTTTTCGATGCGCGGCACTTGCATAATGGAAGTGTAGCCAAACTGCTTCATAAGATCAGCTGCAACCTTATTTTTGTAAAAATCGTGCAAACGAGCCATGCTCTATACCCCTTAAGCGTCAATCACTTCGCCGTTAGATTTGAACACGCGAACCTTGCGTCCATCTCCCAGCGTTTTAATGCCAACACGATCACCCTTCTGAGCGGCAGTGTTATAAATAGCCACATTAGAAATATGAATCGGAGCTTCCATATCCACTATGCCACCCGTCATACCTTTGACAGGATTTGGCTTCTGATGCTTTTTAACTTTATTGATACCACCGACCAACAGATGATCACCCAGCACTTGCAGCACATTACCGCGATTGCCTTTGTCCTTACCTGCGATTACGATAACATCATCGTTTTTCTTAATCTTGCGCATGATTTTCCTCGATTCGATTCGTTGTTGCTTAAAGCACTTCTGGCGCTAAAGAAACAATCTTCATGAATTTTTCAGTGCGCAATTCGCGTGTCACCGGTCCAAATATGCGCGTGCCAATTGGCTCTAGCTTGGCGTTCAGCAAAACTGCTGCATTGCCATCAAACTTAACCAAAGAACCATCGCTACGACGCACACCAAAAGCGGTACGAACCACAACTGCGTTATACACTTCGCCTTTTTTTACGCGGCCACGTGGCGCTGCATCACGAATACTCACCTTGATAACATCACCAACGGAAGCATAACGACGCTTAGAACCACCCAATACTTTAATGCACATTACTGAGCGCGCACCCGTATTGTCAGCCACATCTAAAACAGTTTGCATTTGAATCATTATTTAATCTCCAACTTTTTCCGCTAGCGGCGGCCAGTTTTGGAACCCGTTAAGGGTTAGGTCGCCGCGAGCGGCGATACAACGAAGCCGCGCATTATATGCATATTTTAAAAATATGCAAGATTTAATTTCAATTAAACAGCAACACCTTTTACCAATAACTCAGCAACGCGCCAAGCCTTTGTTTTAGCCAGCGGGCGGCATTCCTCTATCATTACCTGATCACCTGTATGAAACTCATTTGCTTCATCATGCGCATGGTATTTTTTAGAAACGCGAATGATTTTGCCCAATAGCGGATGTTTAACTTTACGCTCAACCAAAACAGTTACCGTTTTGTCCATTTTGTCGCTTGTTACTATACCCGTCAGGGTACGTTTCATCTTGGCATCGCTCATTGCTGCGCACCCTTCTCTGTCAATATTGTTTTAATGCGTGCAACTTGACGGCGCACTTTGCGAAATTCGCTGGTGTTGGTCAATTGCTGTGTTGCAACCTGCAGGCGCATAACGAATTGAGATTTAGTCAATGACAGCAGTTCTGTTTGCAAATCCGCTACCGACTTAGCTTTAAGCTCACTAGTCTTCATGTTATGTCCCTACCTGTCTAACTACAAAAGTGGTGGCTAGAGGCAATTTTGCCGCCGCCAAACGAAACGCTTCACGCGCCAAAGTTTCATCCACGCCATCCATTTCATACAACATCTTGCCCGGCTGAATCTCGGCGACGTAGTATTCAGGATTACCTTTACCATTACCCATACGAACCTCAGCTGGCTTTTTAGAGATTGGCTTGTCCGGAAAAATACGAATCCAAATACGACCGCCACGCTTAATGTGACGAGTCATCGCACGACGCGCAGCTTCGATTTGACGAGCTGTCAAACGTCCACGCACAACTGCTTTCAGACCGAACTCACCAAAGCTAACTTTGTTGCCACGGGTAGCAATGCCAGTATTGCGGCCTTTTTGCTCCTTACGATACTTTCTTCTAGCTGGCTGTAGCATGCTTAGCTCCCGACTTCCTTACTTTCTTTTCAACTTCAGCGACTACTGGTGCAATCGCCTCTTGGTTTGTCATCTCACCTTTATAAACCCAAACTTTTACGCCGATAATGCCGTAAGTTGTTTTGGCTTCAGCAGTGCCGTAATCAATGTCAGCGCGCAGCGTATGCAATGGCACACGTCCTTCACGATACCATTCGGTACGCGCGATTTCGATACCATTCAAGCGACCTGCGCTCATAATTTTGATGCCTTGCGCGCCTAAACGCATGGCGTTTTGCATCGCACGCTTCATCGCACGACGGAACATAATGCGCTTCTCAAGTTGAGACGTAATACTCTCAGCAATCAGTTGCGCATCAATTTCCGGCTTGCGCACTTCTTCGATTGCAACGTCAACAGATTGAAGACCCATGCGCTTGCGCAACTCAGCTCGCAATGTCTCGATGTCTTCGCCCTTTTTGCCAATCACCATACCTGGACGGGCAGTGTAAATCGTTACCTTTGCATTCTTGGCAGGACGCTCGATAACAATTTTGGAAACACCTGCTGTTACCAATTTTTTCTTGAGGTAAGCACGAACATCAATATCTTTAAGCAACAAGCCTGAGAAATCTTTGCTATTGGCGTACCACTTAGAATCCCAATTTTTACGAACGCACAACCGGAAACCGGTTGGATGAATTTTTTGCCCCATAATCCTTAGCTCCCCACGCTGATAGTGATGTGACAAGTTTGCTTTTCGAGACGATTACCCTGCCCCTTAGCCTTGGCAATAAAGCCGCGACCCGATGCCGCCTTATCAACGTAAATAACTTTGACTTTAAGCTCATCAATGTCCGCACCATCATTGTGCTCTGCATTCGCAATAGCCGAATCCAATGCCTTCTTAATGATAGTCGCCGCCTTTTTGGGACTGAAATTCAAAATATTCAATGCTTGCGCAACGGGCAAACCGCGAATCTGATCAGCCACCAAACGGCCTTTTTGCGCCGAGAGGTGAATCTTTCTTGCTACTGCTGTAGTGGTTGTCATCATCATTCCTTATTTCTTGACCACTGCTTTTTTATCTGCAGCATGGCCTTTGAAGGTACGCGTCAAGGAAAACTCACCCAACTTATGACCCACCATGTTTTCAGAAACATAAACGGGAATATGTAATTTTCCGTTATGAACAGCAATAGTCAGACCGACAAATTCGGGCAACACCGTTGAACGGCGAGACCAAGTTTTAACCGGACGCTTATCGTTAGTTGCGCGAACCGCCTCAATCTTTTTGAGCAGGTGAGCATCAACAAACGGACCTTTTTTAATCGAACGTGCCATAGTATATCTACCCCTTAAACCTGAAAGCGACGACGCACGATCATGCCCGTAGTGCGTTTGTTGCGACGTGTACGGAAACCCTTAGCTGGCACGCCCCATGGACTGACCGGATGACGACCTGCCGCAGTTTTACCTTCACCGCCACCATGCGGGTGATCGACCGGATTCATTACCACACCGCGAACGGTAGGACGAACACCGCGCCAACGCATCGCGCCCGCTTTTCCGATAGAGCGCAGACTGTGCTCTGAATTACCCACTTCGCCGAGCGTCGCCTTGCAGTCAATATGCACCTTGCGGATTTCACCAGAACGCAAACGCAATTGAGCGTAGCTTCCTTCGCGAGCCAGCAACTGAACTGATGCTCCAGCAGAGCGTGCAAGTTGCGCGCCTTTACCAGGCAACATTTCGATGCAATGTATCGTTGAACCGACTGGTATGTTACGCAAAGGCAAAGCGTTACCCGCTTTGATTGGTGCTTCAGAACCGCTCACCAAAGCTGCGCCAGCTGATACGCCTTTAGGTGCAATAATGTAACGACGCTCACCATCGGCATAGCACAGCAAAGCCAAGTTCGCACTACGGTTTGGATCATATTCCAAACGCTCAACCGTGGCAGGAATGCCATCTTTGTTGCGCTTGAAATCAACCAAACGATAATGCTGTTTATGACCCCCACCCATGTGGCGAGTAGTGATATGACCGTTATTATTACGACCCGCAGTCTTGGTTTTCTTTTCCAGCAATGCTGCTACTGGCTTACCCTTATGCAGCTCAGGATTGACCACGCGCAATACGGCACGCTGCCCCGGAGTTGTTGGTTTTAGTTTAATGAGTGCCATGACGATTACCCCTGCTCGTTTGCAGCAAAATTAATTTCTTGCCCCGGAACCAAGCAAACGTATGCTTTCTTCCAGTTGTTTTGACGACCCATAATGCGACCAAAGCGTTTTGCTTTACCCTTAACACAAGCAACCTGAACTTTAGTCACTTGCACCTTGAACATCATCTCAACAGCCGCCTTGATTTCCGACTTGGTCGCATCTGTCGTAACACGAAATACCACCTGCTCATGCTTGTCAGCAACATACGTTGCCTTCTCAGAAATTTGCGGAGCAATCAATACTCGCATCATGCGCTCTTGACTATATTGTTTAGCACTCATGCGAACATCTCCTCAATCTTAGCCACTGCATTGCGCGTCACCAAAACGTTAGGAAAACGCACCAAGCTTATTGGATCGGCTTGATTCGCTTCCAGCACCAACACATTCGGCAAATTACGTGATGACAAATACAGATTTTCATCAATACTATCAGTGATAATCAGCAAGCGTACAGAATTAGTATCCACACCCAAACCTTTGAGCTTCAGTGCTAGGTTTTTTGTTTTCGGCGTATCAACTGTCAGCGCATCAACCACCATCAAGCGATTTTCACTAACGATTTTTGACAGGATGGAAGCCAGACCCGCACGATACATTTTACGGTTAACTTTTTGCGTGTAGTTTTCCTCGCCAGTGTTTGGAAAAATCTTACCACCACCACGCCACAAAGGACTGGAAGCCATACCCGCACGAGCTCGACCCGTACCCTTTTGCGCAAATGGCTTGCGGGTACTTTTTGCGATTTCGCTACGACCTTTTTGCTTGCTGTTACCAGCGCGCGCATTAGCCATGTAGGCTGTCACCAATTGATGAACCAGACCTTCGTTGTATTCACGACCAAACAGCTCATCAGAAGCGTTGAGGCTTGCGCTAGCTTGACCCTTATCATTAATAACTTTGAGTTCCATTATGCACCCGCCTTTATTGCTGGGCGCACGACAATGCTGCCGTTAATGCAACCAGGAACAGCACCCTTAACAAGCAGCAATTGACGCGCAACATCCACACGCACGATTTCTAAATTTTGCACGGTTCTTTGCACATCACCCAAATGACCCGTCATGCGCTTACCTGGGAAAACGCGACCCGGATCTTGAGCCATACCGATAGAGCCCGGTACGTTATGTGACTTTGAGTTACCGTGCGACGCACGGCCCGATTTAAAGTGGTGACGCTTAATCGTACCTGCGTAACCCTTACCTTTAGTCGTACCCGTCACATCAACTAACTGACCCGCCTTGAATATCTCCACGCTCACCACCGAACCCGCCTTGAGCTCTGACGTTTGCGCAACAGATACAGTGAATTCTTTTACCTTACTACCCGCCTCAACACCTGCCTTAGCGTAATGTCCAGCAGCAGCTTTAGTAACGCGACTAGCACGACGAACACCCTGTGCTAATTGCACGGCTGAATAGCCGTCTATATCAACAGATTTTATCTGACTGATACGATTATTGGACACTTCCAGCACAGTTACCGGCAACGATGAACCGTCTTCGGTAAATACGCGGGTCATGCCAATCTTGCGACCGACAAGTCCTAAACTCATTTTAATTTCCTCTTGTTAAGGGGCTAACTTCTATTGGTTAGCCGATTTTTTACTACTTACAACTAAACTTACTGCAACTTAATTTGCACATCCACACCAGCCGGCAAATCTAATTTCATTAACGCATCTACAGTTTTGTCTGTTGGATCAACAATATCCATCAAACGCAAATGAGTACGAATTTCAAACTGATCACGTGAGGTTTTGTTCACGTGCGGTGAACGCAACACGTCAAAACGCTCTATCTTAGTCGGCAACGGAACTGGACCAAAAACTACCGCGCCAGTACGCTTTACTGTCTCAACAATTCGCGCAGCAGATTGATCGATTAATCGATAGTCAAACGCTTTTAAGCGAATGCGGATTTTTTGACTTTGCATAATTTTCTCTTGCGTTTACGCGGCAATGCCGCTAATTAAAGAACAAAATCGCGTAGCCAGATTTACAACCCGACCACGCGAGGGCGCGCATTGTATTACTACTCAATAATTTTTGCAACCACACCCGCACCGACGGTACGACCGCCTTCACGAATCGCGAAGCGCAAGCCTTCTTCCATCGCGATCGGGTTGATGAGTTGCACGGTGATGCTGACGTTGTCGCCCGGCATAACCATTTCAGTTCCTGCCGGCAATTCAACTGCGCCCGTTACGTCAGTGGTACGGAAGTAGAACTGTGGACGGTAACCTTGGAAGAATGGCGTATGACGACCCCCCTCATCTTTACCTAACACGTAGATTTCAGCAGTGAATTTGGTGTGCGGCTTAATGCTGCCTGGCTTGCACAATACCTGACCACGCTCAACCTCTTCACGCTTGGTGCCACGCAACAATACGCCGACGTTGTCGCCCGCTTGACCTTGGTCGAGCAGTTTGCGGAACATTTCTACGCCGGTGCAGGTTGTTTTAAGGGTTGGCTTGATACCAACGATTTCCAATTCTTCGCCGACCTTGACGATGCCGCGTTCGATACGACCTGTTACGACGGTGCCGCGACCCGAAATTGAGAATACGTCTTCAACGGGCATAATGAATGCGCCGTCGATGGCACGCTCTGGTGTGGGGATGTAGCTATCCAATGCATCCGCCAAGCGCAAGATGGATGGTTCGCCGATGTCTGATTGATCACCTTTAACTGCCAAAACTGCCGAGCCTTTGATGATAGGCACGTCGTCGCCAGGGAAGTCATACTTTGAAAGTAATTCGCGCACTTCCATTTCAACCAGCTCCAACAGCTCTTCGTCGTCAACCATGTCGCATTTGTTCAAGAATACGATGATGTACGGTACGCCCACTTGGCGAGCCAGCAGGATGTGCTCGCGTGTCTGGGGCATTGGGCCGTCAGCAGCGGAGCAAACCAAGATTGCGCCGTCCATTTGCGCGGCACCGGTGATCATGTTTTTGACATAGTCAGCGTGGCCCGGACAATCAACGTGCGCGTAGTGGCGGTTAGCCGTTTCGTATTCTACGTGCGCGGTGTTGATGGTGATGCCGCGTGCCTTTTCTTCTGGTGCTGCGTCAATTTGGTCGTAAGCTTTGGCTTCGCCACCAAATTTCTTCGACAACACCATGGTGATGGCCGCTGTTAAGGTGGTCTTGCCGTGATCGACGTGGCCTATCGTGCCTACGTTGACGTGCGGTTTCGTGCGTTCAAATTTGCTCTTTGCCATGATATATATCCCTTAAACTAAAATTATTTACTGCTCAATTATTTTTTACTCATGATGGCTTCAGCGACATTCTTTGGCGCTTCAGAATAATGCTTAAACTCCATGGTGTAAGTTGCGCGACCTTGAGTTGCTGAGCGCAACGATGTCGAGTAACCAAACATTTCCGCCAATGGCACTTCAGCTTTAATGGCCTTGCCGCCACCCATCATGTCATCCATACCCTGCACCATGCCGCGACGTGATGACAAATCACCCATCACCGTACCCGCATAGTCTTCCGGTGTTTCCACCTCGACAGACATCATCGGCTCAAGCAATACCGGGCTTGCCTTGCGCATACCGTCCTTGAAGCCCATCGAAGCCGCCATTTTGAAAGCATTTTCATTGGAGTCCACGTCATGGTAAGAACCATCGAACAATGTCACCTTAACGTCAACCACAGGGAAGCCAGCCAACACGCCATTAGGCAATGTTTCGCGCAAACCCTTTTCAACCGCAGGGATATATTCACGAGGAACCGTACCGCCCTTGATCGCGTCGATAAACTCAAAGCCCTTGCCCGCTTCGTTTGGCTCCATTTTCAACCAAACATGACCATACTGGCCTTTGCCGCCAGACTGCTTGACGAATTTACCTTCGCACTCAACTGGCTTACGAATCGCTTCGCGGTATGCCACTTGCGGTGCTCCCACGTTGGCCTCAACACCAAATTCGCGCTTCATACGATCAACCAAAATTTCCAGATGCAATTCGCCCATACCCGACATAATCGTCTGACCCGACTCCTCATCGGTACGCACGCGGAACGAAGGATCTTCCGCCGCCAAACGACCCAATGCTAGACCCATTTTTTCCTGATCAGCCTTAGTCTTAGGCTCAACCGCAACGTGAATCACAGGCTCAGGGAATACCATGCGTTCCAAGATGATAGGTTTATCCAAATCAGCCAAGGAATCACCAGTCGTCACATCTTTCAAGCCAATACACGCGGCAATATCACCCGCCAAAATCTCATCCACCTCTTCGCGGTTATTCGCGTGCATTTGTACGATACGACCGATACGCTCTTTTTTACCTTTAACCGAGTTGTAAACGGTGTCACCCTTTTTCAACACACCCGAATAAACACGCACAAAAGTCAACTGCCCCACAAATGGATCAGTCATCAACTTAAATGCCAACGCGGAGAATTTTTCACCATCATCCGCTTTACGGCTTGCAGGATCACCAGCCTCCGTTTCGCCAGTCACGTCAGGAATATCAACCGGGGATGGCAGGAATTGAATCACCGCATCCAACATACGCTGCACGCCCTTATTCTTAAAAGCAGTACCGCACAACATCGGCTGGATTTCACACGCAATGGTGCGCGTACGAATACCCAGAATAACCTCTTCTTCAGTCAAATCACCATTTTCCAAATAGCGATTCATCAAGTCTTCCGAGGCTTCCGCAGCCGACTCGACCATTTTCTCACGCCACTCTTGCGCCATTGCTTTCAGGTCGGCAGGAATGTCGCGGTAATCAAACTTCATCCCTTGAGATGCCTCATCCCAGTAGATTGCACGCATCTTGATCAGATCAACCACGCCCTCAAACTTATCTTCCGCACCAATAGGAATAACAGTCGCAACAGGGTTCGCGCGCAAACGTGTTTTCATCTGGTCGTAAACTTTGAAAAAGTTTGCGCCCGAACGATCCATTTTGTTTACAAACGCCAAGCGCGGCACTTTGTATTTATTCGCCTGCCGCCAAACCGTTTCCGACTGAGGCTGCACACCGCCTACCGCGCAATACACCATACACGCGCCATCCAAGACACGCATCGAACGCTCAACCTCAATCGTGAAGTCAACGTGTCCCGGCGTATCAATAATATTGAAACGATGCTCAAGAAAATTATTTTCCATTCCCTTCCAAAAGCAAGTGGTAGCAGCAGAGGTGATAGTAATACCGCGCTCCTGCTCTTGCTCCATCCAGTCCATCGTGGCCGCGCCATCATGCACTTCACCAATTTTGTGATTCACTCCCGTGTAAAACAGGATACGCTCAGTTGTGGTGGTTTTTCCTGCGTCAATATGCGCACTAATACCGATGTTACGATAACGATCAATGGGGGTTTTGCGGGCCACGATAAAATACCTAAGTAAAGTCTGAATTTAGAAACGAAAATGCGAGAAAGCTTTATTTGCATCAGCCATACGATGGACTTCTTCACGCTTTTTAACCGCGCCGCCACGACCTTCAGACGCATCGATCAGCTCGCCCGCCAAACGCATACCCATCGACTTTTCACCACGCTTACGCGCGAAGTCTTTCAACCAGCGCATCGCCAACGCCACACGGCGAGATGGACGCACTTCAACTGGCACCTGATAGTTCGCACCACCCACACGGCGGCTTTTCACTTCAACTTGAGGCTTCGCATTGTTCAATGCCAAGTTAAAAATCTCAATCGCGTCTTTACCTGTCTTTTTACCAACCTGCTCAAGTGCACCGTAAAGAATACGCTCAGCAACTGATTTTTTTCCTGACGACATCAACACGTTCACAAACTTTGACAAATCTTGATTGCCGAACTTTGGATCAGGTAACACATCGCGCTTGGGGACTTCTCTACGTCTTGGCATATCAACCTCAAATTAACTTGTAAATTATTCTTACTGAAAATTACGCTTTTTTGGCGCGCTTGGTACCGTACTTCGAACGAGACTGCTTACGATCTTTAACGCCCGCTGTATCCAAGCTACCGCGCACCATGTGGTAACGCACACCCGGCAAATCTTTTACACGACCACCGCGCAACAACACCACGCTGTGCTCTTGCAAGTTATGACCTTCACCACCAATGTAGCTAATCACCTCAAAACCGTTGGTCAAGCGCACTTTTGCGACTTTACGCAACGCCGAGTTAGGCTTTTTTGGAGTCGTCGTGTACACACGAGTACACACGCCGCGCTTTTGTGGAGAGCCACCTAAAGCTGGCACTTTGCTCTTTTCTACGATGGCGACACGCGGCTTGCGAATCAACTGATTGATGGTTGGCATTTTGATCAGACCCTAAATTGTTCTAAAACTTTGTTAAAAATCAATAAATAAAAAATACCGCCGCAGCAAGGCAAAAGACTTCAGCCGCTTGCGACGGGAAAAAAGGTTGCGAATTCTAGTGAGAAAGACCCGTCGTGTCAAGCAATTCAGGACTATCCAACAATCCTTCTGCTACAACTGCTTCACTCGCTTCCGGCAAATCCATACCCAGATGACGTTTGCGACGCGCCACGTGGAAAGCCAAGCCCGTACCAGCCGGAATCAAACGGCCCACGATAACGTTTTCCTTCAATCCACGCAGATCGTCACGTTTACCCATAATCGCAGCTTCAGTCAATACTCGTGTGGTTTCTTGGAAAGAAGCCGCAGAGATAAATGAGTCTGTTGACAATGAAGCTTTAGTAATACCAAGCAACACGAATTCAAACGTAGCAGGCTCTTTACCTGCCGCAATGATCTTTTCGTTTTCCACTAACAAATCAGCGCGCTCAACTTGTTCATTTGTAATAAAACGAGTTTCGCCTGCATCTTTGATTTGCACACGGCGCAACATTTGGCGCACGATAACTTCGATATGCTTGTCACTAATCTTCACACCTTGCAAGCGATACACTTCCTGCACTTCATCAGTGATGTAACGTGCCAACTCGGCCACACCTAACAAGCGCAAAATGTCATGCGGATCAGCTGGGCCATCAACAATCATTTCACCCTGATTCACCACTTGACCGTCATGTGCGAGTACATGCTTTTCTTTTGGTATCAGGAATTCATTGGCAATACCATCCACGTCGGTAATGACCAGACGCTGCTTACCCTTGGTATCTTTACCAAACGAAACTGTACCCGTGCATTCCGCCAACATACCGGCATCTTTTGGAATACGCGCTTCGAACAATTCAGCAACGCGTGGCAGACCACCGGTAATATCACGCGTCTTACTGCTTTCCTGAGGAATACGCGCCAACACGTCGCCTACGCCAACTTGCTGGCCATCTTCAACGGTAATAATAGAACCCGTTTGGAAGGTCACACTTACCGGCGTTTGCGTTGCAGCAAGCAATACGTCTCCGCCCTTATTATCAAGAAGACGAACCATTGGGCGAACCACTGTTTTGCTGGTTGCAGTAGAACGCTTTGGATCAATCACCACCATCGTTGACAAACCCGTTACTTCATCAATTTGTTTGGCGACGGTTACGCCTTCTTCAACGTTTTGGAAGTTAACTTGGCCGGCATATTCGGTGATGATTGGACGAGTATGCGGATCCCATGTGGCGAGTATCACACCTGCGCGCACCACTTCACCTTGCTTAATCGTCAACGTCGCGCCATAAGGCACTTTATGACGTTCACGCTCACGGCCATGATCGTCAGCAATAATCACTTCCGCACTACGCGCCACGACGATTACTTCACCGCGCAACGTCGTAACAATACGCATATTCGCGCTGTACTTCAGCTCACCATTCGACTTGCTTTCAACGCTGCTCGCCACTACGGTACGTGATGCTGCACCACCAATATGAAAGGTACGCATGGTCAACTGAGTGCCTGGCTCGCCGATAGACTGCGCCGCAATCACACCAACTGCCTCGCCCACGTTAACCATACCGCCACGACCCAAGTCACGACCGTAACATTTCGCACACAAGCCGAAACGTGTTTCGCAGCTCAACGGGGTACGCACACGCACTTCATCAACGCCCAATGTTTCAATGCGCTCAACCGCCGCTTCATTCAACAATGTACCCGCCTCGTAAAGTGTCTCACCACTTTCCGGGTTAACCACGTCGGTACTGACAACACGACCTAAAATACGCTCGCTCAATGCTTCAATGACTTCACCACCCTCAACCATGGATTTCATCAATGTGCCGTTGGTCGTGCCGCAATCATTCTCAATCACCACCAAGTCTTGCGTCACGTCAACCAAACGACGCGTCAAATAACCTGAGTTCGCTGTCTTCAAAGCAGTATCAGCCAAACCTTTACGTGCACCGTGGGTTGAAATGAAGTATTGCAACATGTTCAAACCTTCGCGGAAGTTTGCGGTAATCGGCGTTTCGATAATCGAACCATCCGGCTTAGCCATCAAACCGCGCATCCCAGCCAACTGGCGAATCTGCGCTGCAGAACCGCGCGCGCCAGAATCTGCCATCATGTAGATGGAGTTAAATGACTCTTGCATCACAGGCTTGCCCTTAGACATGCGCGGCTCGCCAGTCAATCGTTCAATAATCGGCTCGCTACCCAACTGCTCCATCATTGCCTTCGCAACGACTTCACCGGCACGCTGCCAAATATCCACGACCTTGTTGTAACGCTCGCCGTCTGTTACCAGACCAGAGGTGTATTGCGTGTAGATTTCTTTAACTTCTTTTTCAGCAGAGCCAATCAACTCATTCTTTTGCGGTGGCATCAACATGTCATCCACTGCAATCGAAATACCGGCACGTGTCGCGTAGGTAAAACCCGTGTACATCAACTTATCCGCCATGATGACGGTGTCACGCAGTCCACACTGGCGGAAGCTCGCATTGATCAAGCGGGAGATTTCTTTCTTCTTCAGCGTTTTGTTTATCAACGCAAACGGCAAACCATCTGGTAATACTTCTGACAACAAGGCGCGACCCACAGTCGTTTCATGACGAACCAATTTTTCCACCGGCTGCCCATCCGCGTCTTTATGAATCTCTTTCAGACGCACAATGACTTTAGCTTGCAACGCTATTTCACGCGTTTCATATGCGCGCGACACTTCGCCGATATTGGCAAACATTGAGCCCTCACCCTGCGCGCCAATTTTTTCACGCGTCATGTAGTACAAACCCAACACAATATCCTGCGAAGGAACAATAATCGGCTCACCGTTCGCGGGTGACAGCACGTTATTGGAAGCCAACATTAAGGTGCGCGCCTCCATTTGCGCCTCCAATGACAACGGCACGTGTACCGCCATTTGGTCGCCGTCGAAGTCGGCGTTAAATGCCGAACAAACCAACGGATGCAACTGAATCGCTTTTCCTTCAATCAGAATCGGCTCAAACGCTTGGATACCCAAACGATGCAGCGTTGGTGCGCGGTTCAGCATGACTGGATGTTCGCGGATGACCTCTTCGAGAATATCCCAAACCACCGGCTCTTCCGCTTCAACCATACGCTTACTAGCTTTGATCGTCGTTGCCAAACCCATTGCTTCGAGACGGCTAAAGATAAACGGCTTGAACAATTCCAACGCCATTTTTTTCGGCAAACCGCATTGATGCAACTTCAACTGCGGACCCACCACGATAACGGAACGACCCGAATAATCGACGCGCTTACCCAACAAGTTTTGGCGGAAACGACCGCTCTTACCTTTAATCATGTCAGCCAAAGACTTTAACTGACGCTTGTTTGCGCCTGTCATAGCCTTACCGCGACGACCGTTGTCGAGCAGGGAATCCACTGATTCCTGCAACATACGCTTTTCGTTGCGCACGATGATGTCAGGTGCTTTTAATTCCAGCAAACGACGCAGACGGTTGTTACGGTTAATCACGCGACGATACAAATCGTTCAAATCAGAAGTCGCAAAACGACCGCCATCCAACGGCACCAATGGACGCAACTCTGGCGGCAACACTGGCAATACGGTTAGCACCATCCAATGTGGCTTGATGCCGGATGTATTAAACGCCTCCAATACTTTCAAACGCTTGGCATATTTTTTAATCTTGGTTTCCGAACCGGTCGCAGCCAATTCAGCGCGGATGGTTTCGATTTCATTCGCCACGTCCAAATTGTTCAGCAACGCACGAATACCTTCTGCACCCATGGTCGCGCTAAATTCATCGCCATACTCTTCAGTCTTGGCGAGGTAATCATCTTCCGACAACAACTGACCGCGCGTCAGCGGAGTCATGCCGGGTTCTGTGACCACGTATGCTTCAAAATATAGCACCCGCTCGATGTCCCGCAACGCCATATCGAGCACCATACCGAGACGCGAAGGCAATGACTTCAAAAACCAGATATGTGCCACCGGACTGGCCAGCTCGATATGCCCCATGCGCTCACGACGCACTTTGGATAAGGTCACTTCCACGCCGCATTTTTCGCAGATCACCCCGCGATGCTTCAGGCGCTTATATTTTCCGCACAAACATTCGTAGTCTTTTACTGGGCCAAAAATCTTTGCGCAGAACAGACCGTCGCGCTCCGGCTTAAAAGTACGGTAGTTGATGGTTTCCGGTTTTTTGACTTCGCCGTACGACCACGAGCGAATTTTTTCGGGCGATGCCAATCCGATTTTGATCGAATCAAACTCTTCTTTTTGCGTGACTTGCTTAAACAAATCTAATAGTGATTTCATTTATATGACTCCAAATAGTTAAGGGTAGTCGTTAGTTATTAGTTACCAGTCGTTAGTTGAGGTCGTCCGCTGCGCGGAGATCTTAACTAACAGCTGGCGTCTAACGACTACTGTCTTACCAAATCCATGTCGATACCCAAGGAACGAATCTCCTTGATGACCACGTTAAATGATTCCGGCATACCCGCATCTATCTTATGCTCGCCTTTAACGATGCTTTCGTAAACCTTGGTACGTCCCGCCACGTCATCCGACTTCACCGTCAACATTTCCTGCAAGGTGTACGACGCGCCATATGCTTCCAACGCCCAAACCTCCATCTCACCGAAACGTTGACCACCGAACTGGGCTTTACCACCCAACGGCTGTTGCGTAACCAAGCTATATGGCCCGGTAGAACGCGCATGCATCTTGTCATCAACCAAGTGATGCAACTTCAACACATGCTTGTAACCAACGGTCACTTGACGATCAAACGCCTCACCTGTACGACCATCAAATAAAGTGGTCTGTCCCGAAATTGGCAAGCCTGCCAACTCCAACATGTATTTGATTTCCTCTTCGCTCGCGCCGTCAAATACCGGGGTCGCAAACGGCACACCCTTGGTAAGGTTGCGGCACAACTCGATGACTTCATCGTCGCTGAATGCTTCCAAGTCAACCGTCTGGCCATTGTGATGGTTGTAAATCTTATTCAAGAATTTACGCACCTCGGCAACCTTGGCATTGGTTTGCAACATCTCGTCGATCTTCTTGCCCAGACCTTTTGCCGCCCAACCCAAATGCGTTTCCAAAATCTGCCCAATGTTCATCCGTGACGGAACGCCCAGCGGATTCAACACCACATCAACTGGCGTACCATCAGCCATGTACGGCATGTCTTCCACAGGCACGATGCGTGAAACCACACCTTTGTTACCATGACGACCCGCCATCTTGTCACCAGGCTGCAAGCGACGTTTAACCGCCACATACACCTTAACCATCTTTTGCACGCCCGCCTGCAACTCGTCGCCTTGAGTCAATTTCTTTTTCTTCAACTCAAATGCTGCGTCAAATTCCAAACGCTTTTGCGCAAGACTATCTTTGGCCTGCTCCATTTGCGCAGCCACTTCATCATCTGCCACGCGAATATCGAACCATTGATGATGCTCAAGGTCGTGCAAATACTCTTTGTTCAGTTTCGTACCTTTGGCCAATTTCTTAGGACCACCGTTGGCGACTTTGTTGTGCAACAATTTTTCCAGACGGGCGAACACGTCAGCTTCAACGATGCGCAACTGATCAACCAAATCCTTTTTGTAGCGGCTTAACTCGTCATCGATAATTTGCTGCGCACGTTTGTCGCGTTGCAAACCTTCGCGAGTAAATACTTGCACATCAATCACCGTACCGGAGCTACCTGTCGATACGCGCAAACTGGTGTCTTTAACGTCAGATGCCTTTTCACCGAAAATCGCGCGCAGCAATTTTTCTTCTGGGGTAAGTTGAGTTTCACCTTTAGGGGTTACCTTGCCCACCAACACGTCGCCTACCGCAACTTCTGCACCAATATGCACGATGCCGCATTCATCCAGACGCGCCAATTGCGCTTCTGCCAAGTTTGGAATGTCGCGAGTAATTTCTTCAGGGCCTAATTTTGTATCACGCGCTGCAACCGTTAACTCCTCGATGTGAATCGAAGTAAAACGATCTTGTGCCGATACACGCTCGGAGATCAGAATCGAGTCTTCGTAGTTGTAACCATTCCACGGCATAAACGCGACCAGCATGTTTTGCCCCAGCGCCAACTCACCCATGTCGGTAGAAGCACCATCAGCCACTACGTCACCACGTGCAATCACGTCGCCCACTTTAACCAAAGGACGTTGATTGATATTGGTGTTCTGGTTGGAACGAATGTATTTGGTCAGATTGTAAATATCGACACCCACTTCACCCGCTGTGGTTTCGTCATCATTGACACGCACCACGATACGCGCGGCATCCACGTAATCGATACGACCACCGCGCCACGCTTGAACGGTTGTGCCTGAGTCTATCGCCACCGTGCGCTCAATACCCGTACCCACCAACGGCTTTTCAGCACGCAGGCAAGGCACTGCTTGACGCTGCATGTTTGCACCCATCAACGCACGGTTCGCATCATCATGTTCCAAGAATGGAATCAAAGAAGCCGCAACCGACACCACCTGCGAGGGTGATACGTCCATGTACTCCAAGTTTTCTGGTGTCGCCAAAACGAATTCGTTGTGCTGACGTGCCGACACGATGTCGTTGGTAAAGTGACCTTTTTTATCCAGTTCGGCATTCGCCTGCGCAATAGTAAATTTACCTTCTTCAATCGCCGACAAATAATCAACCTCATCCGACACCTTGCTGTTCGCAACCCGGCGATACGGCGTTTCGATAAAACCGTATTCATTGGTGCGCGCATACAACGCCAACGAGTTAATCAGACCGATGTTCGGACCTTCCGGTGTTTCGATTGGACACACACGACCATAGTGAGTCGGATGCACGTCACGAACTTCAAAGCCCGCACGCTCACGCGTCAAACCGCCGGGTCCAAGCGCAGAAATACGACGCTTGTGCGTGATTTCTGCCAAGGGATTGGTCTGATCCATAAACTGTGACAACTGGCTAGAACCAAAAAACTCTTTAACGGCCGCCGAAATCGGCTTGGCGTTAATCAAATCATGCGGCATCAGATTGTCGGTTTCAGCCTGACCCAGACGCTCTTTAACTGCGCGTTCCACACGAGCCAAACCCGCACGGAAGGTATTCTCTGCTAGTTCACCCACCGCACGCACACGGCGATTTCCCAAGTGGTCGATGTCATCAATTTCGCCGCGACCATTGCGCAACTCAACTAAAATTTTTGCCACGGCAACGATATCTTCATTCGACAAAATCGGAGAACCCGTCAGATCTTCGCGACCTACGCGGCGGTTGAATTTCATCCGACCCACAGAAGACAAGTCGTAACGCTCATCACTGAAGAACAAGCCATTAAACAAATTCTCAACTGCATCTTCGGTTGGTGGCTCGCCAGGACGCATCATGCGATAGATGGCTACACGCGCCGTCCACTGGTCAGTGCTTTCATCAATACGCAAAGTTTGCGAGATGAACGCGCCATGATCCAAATCATTGGTGTACAGCGTTGGAACTTTCTTGATGCCCGCTTCTTGCATGGCTTCCAGCAACGCTTCGGTAATTTCATCGTTGGCATTGGCGACAATTTCACCACTCTCTTTGTCCACGATGTTTTCCGCAATCACACGCCCAATCAAAAACTCATTCGGCACATCTAATTTGGTGATGCCCGCTTCTTCCATTTCGCGGATATGGCGCACAGTGATGCGCTTGTCTTTGGCGACAATCACTTTTCCCGCCTTGTTCAGAATATCGAAGCGCGCGGTATCACCACGCAAACGCTCTGGAACGACCTCGAACTGAATGGATTTTTTGTTCAGATGGAATGCATCAAACTCAAAGAACATCTTGAGCATGTCTTCATTGTTATAGCCCAACGAGCGCAGCAAAATGGTGACAGGCATTTTGCGACGGCGATCAATACGGAAGTACACATAGTCCTTCGCGTCAAATTCAAAATCCAGCCATGAGCCGCGATACGGAATGATACGTGCAGAGAACAATAGCTTGCCCGAAGAGTGCGTTTTGCCACGGTCATGCTCAAAAAACACGCCCGGTGAGCGGTGCAACTGCGAAACAATCACGCGCTCTGTACCGTTAATCACAAACGAACCCGTATTGGTCATCAACGGGATTTCGCCCATATAGACTTCCTGCTCTTTCACTTCTTTAACCGTGGGCTTGGATGCCTCTTTATCCATAATGGTCAAACGTACGCGCGCGCGCAGCGGCGATGCGTAAGTTAGTCCGCGCTGACGGCACTCTTTCACATCAAACGGCGGCATACCCAACTGGTAGCTAACAAAATCTAATCGCGCATTCTTGGAATGACTGTGAATCGGGAAAATGCCGTTAAATGCGGCTTGCAGGCCATCATTTTTGCGCTGTTCAACAGGAGTATAGGCCTGCAAAAATGCGGCGAAAGACTCCAATTGAGTGGACAACAGGAATGGAACCGGCAGCGCGCCGACTCGCTTGGCAAAACTTTTACGGATACGTTTTTTTTCGGTAAAAGAGTAGCTCATATAATCTCCACGATTGAGGGAACACAAAAAGACAGGGGACAAAAAGCATTCTTCAGACTTTTTAGCCGCTGGCTTTTACAAGCGGAAAAGGCTGACGGCAAAACCGTCAGCCTTTCTACATCACACAGGGTTACTTGATTTCAGCAGTTGCGCCAGCTTCGATCAATTGCTTGGCTACTGCATCAGCATCAGCTTTAGATACGCCTTCTTTAACTGCTTTAGGTGCGCCATCTACCAGGTCTTTAGCTTCTTTCAAGCCCAGACCTGTGATTGCACGAACCACTTTGATCACGTTAACTTTGCTGTCGCCAGCACCAGTCAACATCACAGTGAATTCAGTTTGTTCCGCAGCCGCAGCCGCACCGCCACCAGCAGGACCTGCAACTGCAACTGCAGCAGCAGATACGCCGAATTTTTCTTCCATTTCTTTAATCAGTGCAGACAATTCCAGCACAGTCATGCTTGCAATTGAATCCATCAAATTAGCATTAGTTACAGCCATGTTGTTCTCCTAAAATACAGTTAGTTCAAAAATAATTAAGCAGCAGCGGTTTCTTTGCTATCACGGATTGCAGCCAGAGTACGCACAAACTTCGCAGTCGTTGCATTCATCGTTGCCATCAACATCGCAATCAACTCGTCACGACTTGGTGTCGCAGCCAGCACAGCAACTTGTTCCGCAGACATCATGGAACCGCTCATTGCACCCGCTTTGATTACCAACTTTTCATTCGTCTTGGCAAAATCAAATACCACTTTAGCCGCAGCAACAGCATCCGCACTCATGCTATACACTAGTGGGCCTACCATTTTTTCAGCCAAAGGTTCGAAAGGAGTACCTTGCACAGCACGACGCGCCAGTGAGTTTTTCAACACATGGAAATACACACCGGATTTACGAGCGTTAGCGCGCAATTTGGTGATGTCAGCGACGGCAATGCCACGGTACTCTGCCAAAACGATAGTTTGTGACTGCGCAACCTGCGCACTCACTTCCGCTACTACCGCTTGTTTCTCTTGCAGATTAAGACTCAAGTCTTCCTCCATTATCCGAAATGTACTCACGCACACTCCATCGTTTACAACAGCGACCTTGAATCAGGAGAATATTCATTCCTGCTCACGGGCACACCATCTACGTGGGCAGTCAAACATCTGACCTTTAAGCTTCAGGCCAACTACGCCTTCAACACCTACGGTCTCGGACGCTGCATACCCCAGCATTCCAAAACTTGCGCCAGCAATTTCTCGCTGGCAAATTTTTACAACTAAGCGGCTGTCAGGCTCGCCTGTTCAACACGGATACCCGCACCCATGGTGCTGGAGAGCGATACCTTTTTCAGATATACACCCTTGGAAGCCGCCGGCTTAGCCTTGTTCAGCGCATCCACCAGTGCCAATAGGTTTTCACGCAATGCTTCCGGCGCAAATGAAGCGCGACCAATCGTACATTGCACAATACCGTTCTTGTCGGTGCGATACTGAACCTGACCTGCTTTAGCATTCTTAACCGCACCCGCCACGTCAGCTGAAACCGTACCAACTTTAGGGTTAGGCATCAAACCACGCGGACCAAGAATTTGACCCAATTGACCGACCAAGCGCATTGCATCCGGGCTTGCAATCAGCACGTCAAAATCCAAATTGCCCGCCTTGATTGACTCAGCCAAATCTTCAAATCCAACGATGTCTGCGCCCGCCGACTTAGCTTCTTCAGCCTTAGCACCCTGCGCAAAAACCGCTACGCGCATCGTTTTACCTGTACCTTTTGGCAAAACCACTGAACCACGAACCAACTGATCTGATTTACGCGCATCGATGCCAAGGTTAATCGCCACGTCAACAGACTCGTCAAATTTCGCAACCGCTGTCTCTTTGACCAAATTCAACGCATCATTCAACACATACAATTTATTGCGATCAACTTTTGCCGCAATGGCTTTATAACGTTTAGACATCTTAGATACCCTCCACAGTGATACCCATACTACGCGCGCTTCCGGCGATAGTACGTACTGCAGCATCCATATCCGCAGCAGTCAGATCAGGCATTTTTGTTGTTGCAATTGCCTCGGCTTGCACGCGAGTTAATTTGCCCACTTTGTCGGTATGCGGTGTTTTGCTACCCTTTTGAATTCCAGCCGCCTTCTTGATCAAAATCGTCGCAGGCGGGGTTTTCATAATGAAGGTGAAACTCTTGTCAGCAAACGCAGTGATCACCACCGGGATTGGCAAACCAGGCTCTACACCTTGAGTTTGCGCGTTAAACGCCTTACAAAATTCCATGATATTCAAGCCGCGTTGACCCAATGCTGGACCAATCGGTGGACTTGGATTTGCCTTACCTGCAGGCACTTGTAGCTTGATGTAGCCAACAACTTTTTTTGCCATGATGCACTCCTATCAAACGGGTACGAACGAAACGTTTAATCTCTCCCCAACATGAAAAACAGCAACCTCTCGGCTACCACTTTTCGCTTTTCAGACCTTTTCTACTTGGCCGAAATCTAGTTCAACCGGAGTCGAGCGACCAAAAATAGTCACTGCCACGCGGATTTTATTCTTATCGTAGTTTACTTCCTCAACCGAACCATTGAAATCAGTAAATGGACCCTCTTTGACACGCACCAATTCACCCACCTCAAACAACACTTTAGGCCTTGGCTTCTCAACCCCAGCCTGCATTTGCTGCATAATCGTTTGCACTTCTTTTGCGCTGATCGGCGATGGCTTCATCGCTGAGCCACCCAAGAATCCCGTGACCTTGGGCGTGCTCTTTACCAAATGCCAACTTTCGTCAGTCATTTCCATCTCAACCAATACATAGCCTGGAAAAAATTTGCGCTCACTGATGCTTTTTTGCCCGGACTTCAGCTCAACCACCTCTTCAACAGGAACTAAAATCTGCCCGAACTTATCTTGCATCGCTTCACGCTGAATACGCTCAACTAAAGCACGCTGTACGCTTTTCTCAAACTGCGAGTACGTATGGACCACATACCAATTCATGCTCATCAGTCGCCTCGTCCCATCAACTTATTCACTAAAACCATCAAGCTCGCGTCCACCGCCCACAAAAACAACGCCATGGTGACTGCAAACAAAATTACCACACCCGTGGTTTGTATCGTCTCTTTGCGTGTCGGCCAAACCACTCGCTTAGCTTCCGCAACAGAATCCTGAGCAAAGCCAAAAAATGTCTTGCCGTATTGACTCGTGTAAGCCACACCTGCTGCAGCCAATACCCCTATCAGTATCGAGCCCAGGCGTAACACTGCGGCACTCTCGTGCAAATAATAATAGCCAGCGATACCCGCTGACATTAGTGCAAATGCTAGGACCAACTTAATTTTGTCTTGCATGCGCAATCATTCCGATCAACTTACTTACTTTTGGCAGGCCAGGAGGGTCTCGAACCCCCAACCCTCGGTTTTGGAGACCGATACTCTACCAATTGAGCTACTGGCCTAAACTCTTAAGGAGACAAGCGCAAAGGTTAAATCCTCTGCGGTTCGCCTCCTGTTATTCACTACTCAATAATTTTTGCAACCACCCCTGCACCGACGGTACGACCACCTTCACGAATCGCGAAGCGCAAGCCTTCTTCCATCGCGATCGGGTTGATGAGTTGCACGGTGATGCTGACGTTGTCGCCCGGCATAACCATTTCAGTTCCTGCCGGCAATTCAACTGCGCCCGTTACGTCAGTGGTACGGAAGTAGAACTGTGGACGGTAACCTTGGAAGAATGGCGTATGACGACCCCCCTCATCTTTACCTAACACGTAGATTTCAGCAGTGAATTTGGTGTGCGGCTTAATGCTGCCTGGCTTGCACAATACCTGACCACGCTCAACCTCTTCACGCTTGGTGCCACGCAACAATACGCCGACGTTGTCGCCCGCTTGACCTTGGTCGAGCAGTTTGCGGAACATTTCTACGCCGGTGCAGGTTGTTTTAAGGGTTGGCTTGATACCAACGATTTCCAATTCTTCGCCGACCTTGACGATGCCGCGTTCGATACGACCTGTTACGACGGTGCCGCGACCCGAAATTGAGAATACGTCTTCAACGGGCATAATGAATGCGCCGTCGATGGCACGCTCTGGTGTGGGGATGTAGCTATCCAATGCATCCGCCAAGCGCAAGATGGATGGTTCGCCGATGTCTGATTGATCACCTTTAACTGCCAAAACTGCCGAGCCTTTGATGATAGGCACGTCGTCGCCAGGGAAGTCATACTTTGAAAGTAATTCGCGCACTTCCATTTCAACCAGCTCCAACAGCTCTTCGTCGTCAACCATGTCGCATTTGTTCAAGAATACGATGATGTACGGTACGCCCACTTGGCGAGCCAGCAGGATGTGCTCGCGTGTCTGGGGCATTGGGCCGTCAGCAGCGGAGCAAACCAAGATTGCGCCGTCCATTTGCGCGGCACCGGTGATCATGTTTTTGACATAGTCAGCGTGGCCCGGACAATCAACGTGCGCGTAGTGGCGGTTAGCCGTTTCGTATTCTACGTGCGCGGTGTTGATGGTGATGCCGCGTGCCTTTTCTTCTGGTGCTGCGTCAATTTGGTCGTAAGCTTTGGCTTCGCCACCAAATTTCTTCGACAACACCATGGTGATGGCCGCTGTTAAGGTGGTCTTGCCGTGATCGACGTGGCCTATCGTGCCTACGTTGACGTGCGGTTTCGTGCGTTCAAATTTGCTCTTTGCCATGATTTTTCCTTATCGATGTCAAACGTTAAAAAATAAAACAACTCAATTACTGCGCTAAACTTTTGGCGCGCCAATTCTTTGGTGCCCATGGCGAGAATCGGACTCGCGACCTCTCCCTTACCAAGGGAGTGCTCTACCACTGAGCCACATGGGCAGAAGCATTACAATCTGGAGCGGGTGAAGGGGATCGAACCCTCGTCGTAAGTTTGGAAAACTTCTGCTCTACCATTGAGCTACACCCGCAGTGCCCTCAATCAACATAAGCCCACTAACACAACTACCAAACTCGGCAATTGCCACTACACCAGAACCAACTAAAATTAAAATCATTTGGTGGAGGGGGAAGGGTTCGAACCTTCGTACTCATAAGAGGGCAGATTTACAGTCTGCTGCCTTTAACCACTCGGCCACCCCTCCAAACTGAACTCGCAATTATGCCGACAGCAGACTAAACTGTCAAACTGAATTAACCAATACACATCACATCATGGCAAAAACTCAACGTTTAATTAGTTTTTTGCCACTGATAAAGCATCTATTTCACGAACGCAGCCGTAAAATCCACATCAACCAATGGTCGGGCAGAGGTTCACCATGCCCAGAAAAATGAGCAAGGGGTGAAATGAACTTTATTTCGTCAGGGAAATAAACAACTGCGGCAACCGCTCTGGCAATGACTCCACTTTATCGATGATGGTGTACTGCTTACCGAAAATATCGGCCACATACTCATCCGCTTTGGAATCTAAATTGATGCAATAACTGTAAACACCCTGCTGATCGAGCTCTTGCACCGCCATTCGCGCATCTGATATCAGCAGCCTCTCATCATGACTATCAATGTCAGCCGGCTCGCCGTCAGTCAACACCAACAACAACTTCTTATCGGCGGCTTGCTGCCCCAAGTAATGCCCGGCATGGCGTATGGCCGCGCCCATGCGTGTCGAATAGGCCGCATCCATACCAGCAATGCGCCCTTTAACCTCATCACTCCAATGTTCGCTAAAACCCTTAATATGCAAATAACGTACATCATGGCGCGTATTGGAATGAAATCCAGCAATGGCAAACGGATCGCCCAACTTCTCAATCGCCCATGCCAATAGCGAAACCGCCTCCTGACTCAATTGTAAAATGGTCTGGTCACAGCCTTCGGCTTTTTGATTAAGCGACTCGGATAAATCCACTAGCAACATGACCGCGATATTGCGCCCGTCGTTGCGATGACTCATGTTGATGCGCGGGTCGGGCGCAGAGCCACTTTTATAATCAATCAACGAGCGTAACGCCACATCCAAATCCAGCTCGCTACCTTCTTCCTGATAGCGAATGCGCACTTTATTCTGCGGCTTAAGCAACTCCAACATTTTTTTCAAACGCTTGGCTAACGCAGCGTGCTTATCCAACAAAGCGTCGATATCTGCCGGGGTACCACTCGGATGAACTCGCTCATAGACACTGACCCAGTCTGGACGGTAAGTGCTGTTGCTGTAATCCCATTCGGGATAATGGCGTGGCGGCAGCCCTACCACCTCTTCCGCTTGAGTTTCAGCCCGCTCATCGCCAATCGTCTCTTCCTCGTCGCCCTGCTCAATGAATTGCCACAAATGACGGTTGTCATCGCGGTAATCCACCTCGGTGTCGGTGAAATGAATTTTGGCTGCTGAATCGTTTTGCATCCGTGATTTGACTATGAATAAAATCGCGATGTCCGCCATAGCGGCAGTAGTGCCATCATCGACTGCCATCACCAAATGAAAACGGCGCGCACAGTCCACTACATGGGCATTTTTGTATGGGTGATTGGCATCCAAAATGGCTCGAGACAACATCGTTAGACGATGTCGAATACCCGACTCGCGTTCGTAATTGACCGCATTTTCATCGGGTATCGGATGCAACGCCATAAATAACTGACGCAAACCCGGATACTCACGCATCGCCAAAAACTCCACACGCGAATCTTCCAAAATCTCAATCGCATTGCGCTGAAACGGGCTGAAATTATCAGCAATGACGGGCTTGCTCCAACGCCTGTGTGCTGCGATATGCGCAAGTGCGGCGCGGTAACGATTTACGCCATCAACACCATGCGCATCGTCATACACGTCCGGCAAGCGAATACCCAAATCATCAAAGTAGGGCTGCGGCTTAAGTAGCTGATCAAAAATCAACGAATACGGAATGAGTTGCTCCGGATCGCGCCACAACGCGCGCATATACATATCCAATTTGCGCTCGTTATCCACCAACAACGTACCCTGCCGCTCCCGCTGCAACACAGCGCGACTATCAGCCAACTGCAACGTAAAATACTCGACTTGACGTTGTGGATGATGGTTGTAATAACGCACCCCATAATCCACCCAATTACGTAAACCATGAATACTCAATAAAGTCAACAAGCGTGGTGCCTGAACGAAGAAATCTGGCAGTCCCGGACTGGCAAAAGTTTTGTGTATCCCATGCACCGAACCCGTGGTGCGATCCATAAAATCCAACGCCAAATCCAAGTAGTGGCGCATTATTTCTGCTGATTTTAACCTCAACGCAACCGCATGCATATTCTGCAAGAATGGCATAATCGCTTTGCCATTCGGCGACTTCCACATCACTCTGATACACGCCATGATCGCCGGCATCGCGTCCTCGCCCAAAATCCTTGCTGTATCAGGCGCAGCCTCCAAAAACACCAACATTGGCTCGACACCATGACCCATTTTGCCAAGAACACGTGCATTTGATACATATTCGGTCACACCCTGTGGGGACAAAACCGCCATAGCTTCACGCATACAATCAGCAAAGACCGGCTCGACTTGCTTAAACCTGCAATCGAGATCCTTCCAATAACCTTCTAACTCAGGGGGAATGGTGATGGTTTCCATAATTTTCCTATGAAGTGTGCGTATAGCCAACAACTAGGCCTTTACCATTTAAAAGCTTAATCAAGTAGCCATTAGCCGCATCAAATTAGTCTGCGCATTTTTTACAGCGGACGGGCTGCGACATATCGCAGCACTCCATAAATTACACAAACATTGCGTCAATCGCGTGATCCAAAGTATCTCGGATATCAGCGTCATCGGTGATTGGACGCACTAAAGCCATACGGCACGCATCACGCGGGGCGACACCGCCTTTTATCAACGTCGCCGCATATACCAGCAATCGCGTCGAAATACCTTCTTCCAAACCATGGCCTTTGAGATTACGCGCGACTGCGCCAATCTTCACTAACTTGGCAGAAATATTTTTATCCATGCCCGTTTCTTTACTCAAAATATCGGCCTCAACTTCCGCCACAGGGTAATCAAACTCAAACGCGGTGAAACGTTGCTTGGTAGATTGCTTTAATTCTTTCATCAAGCTTTGATAGCCAGGGTTGTAAGAAATCACCAATTGAAAATCAGGATGCGCCTCAATCAACTCGCCCTTTTTATCCAGAGGCAAAGTACGGCGATGGTCGGTCAGCGGGTGAATAACCACAGTAGTATCTTGGCGCGCCTCAACAATCTCATCCAAATAACAAATCGCGCCAATACGTGCTGCGGTCGTCAGCGGGCCATCTAACCAGCGCGTGCCATTCGCATCAAGCAAGTATCGCCCAACCAAATCGCTGGCGGTCATATCCTCATTGCACGCCACAGTAATCAGCGGCTTATTCAGCTTCCACGCCATGTATTCGATGAAGCGTGATTTACCGCAACCCGTTGGGCCTTTAACCATCACTGGCAGGCGTGCGTTATAAGCCGCCTCATACAAAGTGACTTCAGCACCTTGCGCTTGGTAGAACGGCTCTTTTGTTACTTTGTATTGATCTTTGTTGGTCATGGTTAACTCCAGTAGGTTGGGTTAGGCGCAGCCGTCACCCAACAAATTTCAAACAATAAATTCTTATGCCAAGATTGCGCGAATTACCTGCGCCAAATGGACTTTTAGCTTTGGAAAAAAACGCCCCCAACGAGTGGGGGCGTTTTTTCACTTCGTTTTCACATCTACAACTGAGCTTACTTGTGTACGCCCAATTTTTCGCGCCAGCCTGGATACAGCTTGTCCGCATCACCCGGAAATGATTCAAACGCACGAGCAAACTCTTTATGCTCTTTAGCGTAAGCGATTGGATCAGCACCTGACTTCCAGCACTCATAAGATTGACGCAGAGAAATAGCGCCTGCAGCCGGAGAATCAATGTGACCGTAAGAACCGCCACCCGACGTATTGATAACGTTACCGTGACCCAAATTCTCAAAGAAACCCGGCAAACGCAATGCGTTCATACCACCGGAAATGATTGAAGTCGTTGGTTTCATGCCGTACCATTTTTGGTAGTAAACCGGACCCTGGCACTCGTCACGCTCCAACATGTAGCAGATGTCCTTGTCGGAATTTTCGCCTTCCATTTTGCCATAGCCCATTGTACCCACGTGGATACCGGAAGCACCTTGCAAACGAGACAACTTGCCCAACACAAAAGCCGTGTAACCACGTTTAGCTGATGGCGAAGTAATCATGCCGTGACCTGCGCGGTGATAGTGCAGGTATTGGTCGGGATACTGACGACGCGCTGTGGTAATCATGCCTGGACCACCCACGAAACCGTCCACCAAGAATGCCAATTTGTCTGCATCCGGACCAAATGTTTCCAAGCCATAGTCTGCACGTGCCATCATTTCGTAATGATCGTCAGCCGTGATATTCATGGAGAAAATTTTTGCCTGACCAGTTTCATCCTGAGCGCGCTTCATAGAGTCATATACCAATGGCAATACTTTCTTCAAAGGACAGAAAGTTTGGTTGCCTTGTGGCTCGTCATTCTTGATGAAGTCACCACCCAACCAGAATTGGTAAGCGGCTTTGGCAAATGGCTCAGGACGCAAACCCAACTTAGGCTTGATAATCGTGCCAGCGATGTAACCCCCGTCAACGCGAGGGCGACCCAAGATTTCCCACAGATCGGTGATGTCGGTTGCAGGACCGTCGAACAACTGGATAGCGCGTCTAGGTACATAAAAGTCATGAATTTTGGCGTGTTCAATATCGCCCATGCCTTGGTTGTTACCAATAATCAGGGTCAATACAGAAACAATCATCATGCGACCATCGGTCACGTTACGATCAAACAATTCAATTGGATACGCGATACGCATATCTTCTGTTGCTTCGTCGATGTAATACACCAATGCGTCCACACCTTTGGTGAATTCGTCGGTTGTACTGACTTCAACGTTCGTACCTGTAGAAGATTCGGCCGCAAAGTGAGCCGCACATGAAAGATAACTACCGAAACCTGGCTTTGGTTTCATTTTGTAAGCAACTAGAAGATGCCTGCCGCCTGCAATCAGATCTTCTTCTTTCAAACTCAGATCCGCATAACGATTCGATTGATCCATTACGTATTCTCCCTAAAAATTAATGATTAGTTTTTATGTACTATTTAAGACGGTGCGACTTGGTACGGAAGTGACTATAGAGAACTCATGATATAAGAGATAGTCAATAATTTTTATTAAACCTATAACTATTACTTATAGTTGTAGTTAGATATAATTCCAGCACCCCCATTACTGCACCAGCTCACCAGCCATGCTGCACCTTACTTTGCGCCAACTACAAGTATTTGAAAAGGTCTCCAGCCACCTGAATTATTCGCGTGCTGCCGAGGAACTATACCTCTCTCAACCCGCAGTATCAATGCAAATCAAACAACTTGAGGAAAGTATTGGCTTGCAATTATTCGAACAGATGGGCAAAAAGATTTTTCTTACCGAAGCGGGTCGAGAGTTGCAACACTACAGTCGCACTATCACGCAGCAGTTAAGTGAAATGGAAGTGGTGTTTAATGAAATGAAGGGATTGAATCAGGGTAAGCTGACGCTTTCGGTGGTTAACACCGCCAACTATTTCACGCCACAATTACTCGCAAAATTTTGCCAGCAACATCCGAACATCAACGTGATTTTGCATGTCGCCAATCGCGATGCCGTACTCAAGCAACTTGCCGACAACAGCACGGATTTAGCCATCATGGGACAAACACCCGATGATGCAGACATTAGCGCGGAATCATTTTTGGATAATCCGCTGGTGGTGATCGCCGCAATCAATCATCCGCTCGCCAAACTCAAACAAGTAAAATTTGCGCAACTTGCCAGCGAAACTTTCTTGTCGCGTGAAATTGGTTCGGGAACACGCAGCGCGATGGAGCGCGTGTTCGCGCAGCACAAAATTCAACCTCGCATCAGCATGGAAATGGAAACCAACGAAGCCATCAAGCAAGCCGTTCAAGCGGGGATGGGATTGGGAATTTTATCGCTGCACAGTATAGAGCTGGAGCTAGAAACCAAGCGGCTTGCGATGCTCAACGTTGAGCACTTCCCGCTTGTACGTCACTGGTTTGTCGCGCATCGCAGCAACAAACGGCTGTCTATTGCCGCGTTGGCATTTAAGGAATTTTTGCTAACGGAAGCTGACGCAATTATCTCGTCGAAATAGCTATTACTACTTGTCAGTCCTATACAACGCCGATTGCGCATGGGCTTGCAAGCCTTCACCAAACGCCAACACTGAAGCGATTTGACCGAGCTTTTGCGCGCCCTGCTGAGACACTTGTATCAAGCTGCTGCGCTTCTGAAAATCATACACGCCCAACGGTGAAGAAAAACGCGCCGTACCGGAAGTTGGCAAGACATGATTCGGTCCCGCACAATAATCGCCCAACGCTTCTGAAGTGTAACGGCCCATAAAGATCGCACCCGCGTGTTTCAGCTTAGGCAACCAAGCTTGAGGTTCTGCAACCGATAGCTCCAAATGTTCGGGCGCAATGCGGTTGCTGATGGCACAGGCCTCATCCAAATCTGCAACGTGAATCAATGCACCACGATTCTCCAGCGCGGTTTGAATGATGTCGCGGCGCGGCATTTTTTCCAGTAAGCGATTGGCACTTTGCCCGACCGCTGTGATAAATTTTTCATCGGGTGACAACAAAATCGCTTGCGCCAGTTCGTCGTGTTCGGCCTGAGAAAATAAATCCATGGCGATCCAATCCGGGTCAGTTTGCCCATCACAAATCACCAAAATTTCTGAAGGTCCCGCCACCATGTCGATGCCGCACACGCCGAATACACGACGCTTAGCAGAGGCAACATAAGCATTACCAGGGCCAACAATTTTATCTACCTTGGGAATGGTCGCTGTGCCGTAAGCCAAGGCAGCAACGGCTTGCGCGCCGCCTATGGTAAACACGCGATCTACACCAGACAAATACGCCGCAGCCAAAACCAGCTGATTCTTTACGCCATCTGGAGTCGGCACAACCATTATCAATTCAGCCACACCCGCCACTTTAGCGGGCAGTGCGTTCATCAACACCGAGGACGGATACGCCGCCTTACCACCCGGCACATATAAGCCCACGCGATCCAGCGGCGTGACTTGTTGACCCAGCAACGTGCCATCTGCATCGGTGTAACTCCACGAATCTTGCACCTGCCTCTGGTGATATTCAGTCACACGCTGCGCGGCTGCCTCTAGCGCGATGCGCTGCTCAGTTAGCAATCCATCAAACGCGATGCGGAGTTCATCATGCAACAATTCCATTGCGGCTGCATTCGCCAACGGCAAACGATCAAACTTGCTGGTGTACTCCAGCACCGCTGCATCACCACGTTTACGCACGTCCTTGAGAATGCCTGCCACTGTGGCTTCCAAGACATCATCGGCGGTTTCCTCAAACGCCAACAGCTTGGTTAAGTCGGCATTAAAATTCGCGTCCCTGCTGGAAAATTGACGGATTTTCATTTCGCTACCGCTCCTGCAAACGCATCCAACATCGGCTGAATCAGCTCGTGTTTTAATTTAAGCGCAGCCTGATTCACCACCAAGCGCGATGAAATATCAGCGATATGCTCAACGGCTTTCAGATGATTGGCTTTCAACGTTGCGCCGCTACTCACCAGATCGACAATCGCATCCGACAGTCCGACCAATGGGCCCAATTCCATCGAGCCGTATAATTTAATCAAGTCCACATGCACGCCCTTTGCGGCGAAGTGAGCCCTAGCGGTTTGCACATATTTGGTTGCCACACGCAATCGCGCACCTTGCTTGACCGCTGCTTCGTAATCGAAATCATCATGCACCGCGACCATCATACGGCAGCGCGCAATATTCAAATCCAGCGGCTGATAAAGCCCCGTGCCACCATGTTCATTCAACACATCTTTACCTGCTACACCCATATCCGCCGCGCCATATTGCACATAGGTTGGCACATCTGAGGCACGCACGATGATGAGCCGCACATCAGCACGATTGGTTGGCAGAATCAACTTGCGTGATGATTCTGGATCTTCTAACGCAGTAATGCCTGCCGCTTTGAGCAACGGCAAAGTTTCTTCAAAAATTCTTCCCTTGGATAGGGCAATGGTAATGGTCATAACGGGTTAGATGATGCGTTTATGAAAGCGTGCATTCTACCGTCAAATGCGGGTCGAAATGAAATCCATGATGGCATATAGCGGCATGTGTGCGGTCTGATTTTCAAATGCCCTCTGTGCTAAACTCGTGTCTATGAACCTTCCACCCCGCCTCCCGAAAGCAAGCAAGCAAGCAAGCAAGCAAGCAAGCAAGCAAGCAAGCAAGCAAGCAAGCAAGCAAGCAAGCAAGCAAGCAAGCATCCGTTTGCCGCACCCGCATTAAGTTCCCGCGCTAAACACCGCGCCCCGCGCGCGCCTCCTTGAGCCTTCATGCCGCCGCATGATGCACCCTCAACCCACTCAAGGAGCAACCCGATGTTTGCCGTACTCAGAAAAATAACCACAATTACCCTCCTCATCGCCAGCCTGCTGTTACCCAGCTTGGCGCAGGCCGATGTTGAAGCCTGCTTCAATTTCCTCAACGCACAGGATTACGCGCGTGCCGAAAGCGAAGCCAAACAACTGCTGCAAAACAGCAATCTAAGCCGCACAGAGGAACGCGCTGCCCAACTGTGTCTGGGACGCGCTTATGACAGCATGGGACGCGCCACCGATGCACTGCCCGCTTTCCAGCGCGTGGAAGCCCTGTCTCAAACCACCAAGGAATTGGCTACCGCTTACAATTGGCTGGGCTTAACGTACAACAACCTGCATGACCTAGACCGCGCCGAGTTGTATGGCCAGCGCGCGCTCAAGGCTGACCGCGAGCTGGGCGACAAGCAAGGCATAGCCGCTGACCTGAACAATCTGGGTGCTATTGCAAGAGACCGCAGCGATACCGAACGCGCGCTGCAACTTTACCGCGAAGCACTGGCGATGCAGCCGAAGGCTGAACAATCCACTATGCTAAACAACATCGCGGCGATACACGTCGGACGCAAGGAGTATAAGCAAGCCATCAAGCTATATCGCCAAGCCATCGACATCGACCGCAGTAACGGCGATGCGCATCACACTGCACATTGGCAAATCAATCTGGGCGACACCCTGCGCGAAACCAAACAATACACCGCCGCAGAAAAAGAACTCCTGGCGGGGTTGAATGCTATCCGCCTGGTGGGCGATAAGGGTTGGGAAGCACCGACCTGCAAGAGCTTAGCATTGCTGGCGTTAGCGCAAAAACAGCCGGTCGATCATTTACGCTGGGATGAGTGGTACGCAAAAGCAGAAGGGTTATATCGTGAGATTGGCAATGCAGAAGAAGCCAATAGAATTGCCGATTTATTGGCAGGAAAGTGAGGCGCGATATGTCAAACGAGAAATTGTTTGCATTCTGGAAACCGATGGTGTTTCACACAGCGATTGGTCTCCCCCTTGGTTTTTCGTTTGCCATTTTGAACATTCATGCGGGTGAGATATTTCTCAGATTAGTATTGAAAAATACCGTGCTAGGATTGCTTTTGTTCGGCGCATATTACGTTATCTTAGGTATTGCTGGCTTGGCTGGGACTCAGTGCGACGTTACGGTATTAAAGAAAACTTTGAATTACTTGTCCGTTCCCAAATGGATGAGCATGATTACGGGTACTTTGATAGGTATTTCAATTGCAGCACTTTGTAAAAATTCTGGAATCAGTGCTTTTGGAATATTGGGCTTTGCAAGCATTTTTCTTGGATTTGCTTGGCTTTCTAGAGATTATGAGATTGAGGTGCTTGGTGATGCGAGAGAAGGAAAGAACCTTTCTTTCCGTGCATTGTTTTCACCTGTTTTATCATTGCTCATCGGTGCTATCGCGCTATGTTCAGCATGGCATAAAATTTGTTCTTGTGGGGGTTAATCGTGAAATTTGTATTTCTTATTTTGATGTTATTGGGTTTTTCTCCTGCGGCATTCGCCGCCAACGCCGCGCCGCTTGGCCAAGAGCTGGGTGTTGCCACTTACGCGCAGGTGAAGCAACAAGTCGGCGGAAAAACCGATCTTTCCGATGCCGGAACCAACAAATTTTCCGGCGGCAAGATGTTGCAGGGAAATGGCGACGGGCTGGGCATGGCGGGGTTGTCCGAGGTGACGTTTATTTTCGATCATGCGGACACGCTGGCGGGTGTGATGATGACGTTGCCCAAGGACAGCTTCAAAGCCACGCTGAAAGCCCTTTCCGCCAAATACAAACTGGTGGATAGCGTCGTGCCATTTGTGGGCAACGCTTCGGCGAAACTGAAACAGGGCGATTCGATCATCAAACTGGATGCGCCACATCTTTCGTTCGAGATGCAGGTGCTGTACCTGACCAACAGTTTGAATCAGGCATTCCAGCAGCAATCTTCCAGCGAACGCACCGCAAAGGAAAAGCGGCAGGCGGATATGTTTTGATTACTTCCTCCCCGACAAGGGAGGGTTGGAAAGGAAAGAATGTAACCTTGCGGGCTGGATCAGATCAGCCCTTATGCTGAATCATCCGATAGTGGCTTGCCAATCTGTCCAACATCACCAGCAATGCGGGTGTCATCTGGATGACCGCGTTCACATCGGCGGCAAACGATTTTGCGTTCTCGACGTACTCGTGCGTCAGGCGATTTCTGATGGTGCGAAGCTCGGTTATTTGTTCCGACGGTACGTTTAATATCCCCGCGCGTTCCGCTACCGAAAAATTTTCCAGCGCAGTACCCGCATGTTCGCCAACCACTTCCAGCCACGTCCTTAATACCTTGTCGGCCAGGTAATCCTGGAATCTGCCGAAACGGGCGCAAAAGGCAATCACCCGTTCTTTTTTCATTTCGTCCGATTCGAGATTGCGCACCCATTGCTCGTTGATTGTTTCTTTTGCAATCCAGCCGTATGAAAACAGCAACTCATGGCGAATTTTTTCGCAATGCAAAAGTGCTTTGTCCAATCGTTCTCGGCTATTCATAACGGAATACCTCTCATCCCTTCCTGATAGATCAACGCGTCCGGTATGGAGTCATCTTTAACGACAATATCGATAGGAAAGAAATCGCCCAGTTTTGTGCAAATTCGGGCGGATAGCTTGTGTGCTTTTTCTTGGCGAAACGGGTCGATGCCCTGAATATCGATATACAGATCAATATCCCCGCCTTGCTTGGCATCATCTGCTCTAGAGCCGAACAGTCGGACAGCCGAATGCTCGCCGAATATTTCGCGGGTCGCTTCCACAATGGCAGTGCGTTGTCGTTGAGTGATCCTCATGCAACCCCCAAGCTTTGCCCAAAATGGACAAAGACAATGTTTGAAATCCTACTTGATGCGGCTGATGTTAGCACCGAGCTTAACCAGCTTCGCTTCAATATGCTCATAGCCGCGATCCAGATGATAAATCCGATCCACTATTGTTTCGCCTTGCGCAACCAAACCCGCAATCACGAGCGAAGCCGAGGCACGCAAATCTGTCGCCATCACCGTTGCACCTTCAAGCTGGGCAACACCTTTGATAATCGCGGTATTGCCTTCCACATCAATCTGCGCACCTAAACGACGCAACTCTTGTACGTGCATAAAACGATTTTCAAAAATTGTTTCCACCACAATCGCGCTACCGTCCGCGATGGTATTCAACGCCATGAACTGCGCTTGCATGTCGGTCGGAAACGCTGGGTACGGTGCGGTACGCAAGTTCACCGCCGTGGGGCGACGCTGCATATCGATACTAATACTCCCCGTTGCCACCTTAATGTTTGCGCCTGCCTCACGCAGCTTATCCAACACGTTATCCAGTATATCGGCACGCGCCTCGGTCAAGGTGATGTTACCGCCCGTTGCCGCAGCCGCTACCAAAAAAGTGCCGCTCTCGATACGGTCTGGCATCACGCGATGGTTCGCACCGTGCAATTTTGTAACGCCGCTGATGGTGATGGTATCGCTACCCGCGCCTTTGATTTTCGCGCCCATGGCAATCAGGCAATTTGCCAGATCCACCACTTCCGGTTCGCGCGCGGCGTTTTCCAAAACGGTTTCGCCATCAGCCAACGTTGCCGCCATCATCAGATTTTCCGTACCTGTCACGCTGACCAAATCGAAACTGATGTGCGCGCCTTTTAGACGCTTGGCGGTGGCATGAATGTAACCATGCTCGATATGGATTTCCGCACCCATCGCTTGCAAACCCTTGATGTGCAAATCCACCGGGCGCGAACCAATCGCACAGCCGCCAGGCAAGGAAACACGGGCTTCACCAAAGCGCGCCACCAGTGGCCCCAGCACCAGGATCGCGGCACGCATAGTTTTCACCATATCGTAAGGCGCTTCCAGCTTACCCACTTGCGCACCGCCAAACGTGGCTGCTTGCGACGATGCAGAAATCTTTACGCCCATTTGCGCCAGCAATTTTTCCATGGTTTTGACATCGTGCATGTCCGGCAAATTGCTTAAATGCAACTCATCTGCCGTTAACAAGCTGGCACACATAATCGGTAGCGCAGCATTCTTTGCGCCCGAAATCCGTACCTCACCGCGAAGTTTCGTCCCACCTTGAATCGCCAGTTTTTGCATTACTTTGCCGCCCATTCTTGCGGGGTAAACGTCTTCATCGACAGCGCGTGTATCTCTTCACGCATCCGATCGCCCAAGGTTTGGTAAACCAATTGATGACGCTGCACGCGGCTTTTGCCCGCAAACGCCTCGCTAACCACCACCGCCTCAAAATGTTGACCATCGCCAACCACGGTTAAATGCTCGGTCGCCATGTTTTGCGCGATATTGCTTTGTATGCTTTCTGGAGTGACTATCATAAATTCCACAGGTAATGATGATGTTGCGCGAGGTGCGCATGATACTAAAAACTGAAGGGGGATGCGCGTGGCTGAAGAACGGACAGAAAAATAATAGGGTGCATTTCTCGCAACACCTTACTTAATCAGGGTGCGACATCATGTCGCATTTACAAACGAAAATTTTTCGCTATCATTCCCATCGGCTTACGCAATTAACTTCTGCTGATGTCATCTGTACTCCTCCCGGTGTGCGACATCTTTCAAATCGCTGCTGGTGTTTCACAATACGAGCAGCGAAATTTAACAGTGTGTGTTCATTGAATTGCGTAAGCCATCTTTTTTCTAGCTGCATCGCATCCCGTAATCAAATCCTGTTAATACGCCACCGTCTCTGCAAGCCATACAAATCAATGGTGCGACAATATGTCGCATTCCCAACTGTATTGTTAATCGCTATGCTTCCCATGTTTCATTTCACAAATGTTCACATCAAGGGGAATTAAAATGCACAGCACAGCACAGCACAGCACAGCACAGCACAAATAAAGTCCAAGCATAAACAGCTATTTGCTCTCAGCGTACTCACGCTGGCACTCAATCAGGTGGTGTACGCTGCGGGTATCGAAGTTGATGAAGGCACAACCACTTTATCCGAAATCACCATCACCGCAAAAAAAGCTCAAGATGAAGGTTATCAAGTCAGCAATGCAAAAGGTGCAACTAAAACTGATATGCCGATTTTGGAAACGCCTATGGCAGTGCAGGTAATTCCAAAAGAAATTTTGGAAGACAAGCAAACTATTTCCATTCAGGAGGCGGTAAAAAATGTCAGTGGGGTGCAAACGCCGACTAGTGTGTTTTACGATTCGATGATGATACGCGGGTTTTCAAACGGTGGAGATATGTTCAGAAACGGACTGAAATCGCGCGGATTCACTGGCACAGAGGATATGGCATTTGTGGATCAAGTTGAGGTAGTAAAGGGGCCATCAGCGATGTTGTACGGTCGTGTTCAACCAGGTGGGTTGGTTAATATCGTGACCAAAAAACCACAAGCCAAATCAGAATCCAGTGTGCAGCAGCAAGCCGGTAGCTGGAACAATTACCGAACCACGGTGGACACAACTGGTGCGGCGAATGCTAATAAAACGGTGCTGTATCGCGTGATGGGTGTTTACGATAAAGGTGACAGTTTTATTGATTATCACCCGCACGACAACAAAGCGTTGGCTGCTTATCTTGCCTGGTTGCCTTCAACCAAGTTCGATTCAAACGTGCAATTTGAATACTACGATAACAAGGATGCGGGGCGCGGTTACACCATGCAACAAATTCCGATTGTCGGAAGCCGTCCGCTAAACGTGCCGAGAAACTGGACGCAGAGCGATCCCGTCATGTGGTCTAGCTTCCCCGACACGACCAAGCGAGCAATGCTGGCTTTCGATTGGTCGTATAAATTCAGTGATGCGTGGAAATTGACTCATCGCCTCCAATACAACAATGTGGACGAGGTGCAAACTTATCTACTCGCGTCTGGATATGACGCGGCAACGCATTTATATCCACGCAAATTGGTTTCCACTCCATTTGCGCGCAAAACCTACTCAACCAATCTGGATTTAACGGGTGAGTTGAATACGGGTTCAATCAAACATAATCTGTTGTTGGGCTTAGACTCCTACTGGTTCCGTGAAGACACAATGGGCTACAACCCGCCTTATAACGTAACGCCGACAGTTACTCCGATGGATGTGTTTGCTCCCGTATATGGCAACATCAATCCTGGTGCGATTCAGCCCTTGATAGACGCGGCGGCAAACAATGCTTTGTTCCGTGCAGTGTACAGAGATGTTGGAATTTACGCGCAAGATCAAATCGCTTTGAACAGACAATGGGAATTGTTGTTGGGTGGGCGTTTTGATTATGCAAAAAATGAGGCTTCGCTTGTTTACGGACAAACCAACGCAACTTGTTATCCGAATTGCTCAGGTGCTTATAGAACGGATATTCCTACTGAGCACCAATTCTCGCCACGTGCGGGCGTGCTATACAAACTGTCCAGCGAGGTATCGTTATACGGCAGTTATTCCGAATCATTCGGCAACACTGCTCGGACATCGGCTTCGTTTACCAATGCAAAATTCGATCCTGAGCGAGGCATTCAATATGAGCTGGGGGCAAAAGCAAGTTTGCTGGGAGGAAAAATATCAACCTCGGCAACCTTGTTTGATTTGCGCTTGAAAAATCGGCTGACTCCCGACTTGGCACATACAGGATTCTCACTCGCGGTGGGCGAAGTAAAGAGCCAAGGATTGGAACTTGACGTATCAGGGCAAGTTACCGATCACGTCAGTGTAATTGGCAGCTACACGCTGGACAGCGTGACGGTTACTAAAGACAACACCGCAGGCGCAAGTAACACGGTAGGCAAGCATTGGGCAGGCGTACCTTTGCAAAATGCCAGTGTATGGTCTAAATACGATACTGCACCTGGTGCGGTTGAGGGCTTTACTTTTGGTGCAGGTGTCTATCTGAACGGGCAGCGTCAGGTAAACAATACCAACGTTGCGCAACTGCCTGGCTATGGCAGGCTGGATGCGATGATTGGCTACCGCACTAGCGTTCGCAGTCATAAAGTTGCGGCTCAATTGAATGCGCAAAACTTGACCGATAAAGTTTATTTTGAAAATGGTGATGGTAGTTCTGCAACTTATGGCAATCCGCGCAATTTGATGGCTTCGGTCAAAGTCGATTTCTAAATTTACTGTTCATGTCGGGTGATGCAAAGTCACCCGACTTCATAGAACATCAATCAGAGCGTTGATATGACACGTCACTTTTGGGTGCTATTACACCGTTATGCCGGGCTTGCTATAACGGTGTTTCTCATCATGGCGGGACTGACAGGAACTTTACTTGCATTCAACAGCGAGCTGGAACGCGTATTTGCGCCACAGCTTTTCGCGTTACCACCAACGCCGGATGCAAAACCTCTTGATCTTTCCGCATTAGCTATTCGCGCCGAAATTTTAGTTCCTCATGCGAGGGTGGAAAGAATCACGTTGACCGAAACAGATCAGGCAATGGTCGGATTCATTCCTGAAAAAAATCCAGAGACTGGCAAACCCTACGACCTCGGTTTTACCCAATTTTTCATCGACCCGTGGACTGGGCAAGAACTTGGGAGACGCAATCGGGGAAATCTTTCGGAAGGTATCATCAACTTAATGCCTTTTATTTACGATTTACATTGGCGGCTTGCGCTCGGTAATTTTGGGCAATGGACAATGGGTATTGCAGCGCTAGTTTGGACACTGGATTGCTTCAATGGTTTTTATCTTACGCTGCCTATTTCAACTGCTGGTTTCTGGAGACGCTGGAAAGCAGCGTGGTTAATCAAACGCAAGGCGAGTACCTATCGACTGAATTTTGATTTGCATCGCGCCACCAGCCTGTGGCTTTGGGCAATGCTGTTCGTTTTTGCATGGTCGAGCGTGATGATGAATATGCGCGCTCCGATTTACGATTGGGTAACAAAAATTGTGTTTGATTACCAATCACCCCTCGATGAATACAAATTAATGCAAAAGAGAATAACGGAGAACAAACAGGCAACAAAAGATAAACCTCATCTTGATTGGCGTGCGGCACAATCGACTGGTGAAAGACTAATCACAGAGCAGTCCATCAAACATAACTTCACGGCAGGACAACCGTTAGGTTTGTCATACAATCCCAAATTCGGAACGTACTCTTATGAGATTCGCGGCAGTCGGGATATTTTTGAGCGCGCTCCCAAAGGTGGTAGCACTACAGTCACGTTTGATGGTGATGCAGGCACGTTTGTAAAGCTTCATCAGCCAACTGGTGAGCACGCTGGCAATACAGTTGATAGCTGGCTCTATGCTTTGCACATGGCGCGCGTGTTCGGCAGGCCGTACCAGATTTTTGTTTGCGTGCTGGGCTTGTTGATTGTGATGTTATCGGTAACTGGCGTTTACATCTGGCTGAAAAAACGCAATGCCAGAAAATTCTCGCAAGAGAAGCACGCACGACTTACGGTATAGATAATTCCTCAAGATTTTTGAGTTGCGGTTAAATTCTCAAGCTGGCTGCTTAGGCAACATTTCCTCAACCCCATACAACTTCGCCAAGCTGAGTAAATCAGCTGGCATATTCTCAATCTGTAAAGCACGCTGTCCGCTTTGCGCGGCACGTTGCCAAGCCAGCAGCATGCTCACTGCGGCAGAATCGACCGCGTGAGTTTGCGATAAATCGACCACCAAATCTTTGCTGCTGAGATGCTGCAAACCTTGAGCGAACAAGGCGGGGACGGTTTCCATTGTCACGTCCCCTGACACCATCATTTTTTCACTGCTCATTACTTGGCGCTCGCTTTACGCACATCGCCTTCGTCGCTTGGATGGGCGTTTTTATCTGCGAGGGTTTTGATTAGCCCGTCGATGCCTTTTTCTTGTATCTCTGAAGCGAATGTGCCGCGATAGCTCATCACCATACTCACCCCCTCAATAGTGATGTCGAATGCTTTCCACCCATCGGCAGCTTTTTTCATTTCGTAATTGACCAACACAGGCGGTGTTCCCGGTTTACTAATCACAGTCTGTACCGTTGCTTCAGTGGCATCTGCCGCCATTTTCAGCGGCTTCACTTCGATGGCCTGGTCGCGGTAAACGGTGAACACTTTGGTATACGTGCGCACCAGCATGTTGCGGAACTCGGTTACCAAGGATTGCTTTTGTTCGGCTGTCGCAGTGCGCCAATACTTGCCTACCGCCAATTGCGTCATGCGCGTGAAGTCAAAGTTAGGCAGCACTTTTGAATCCACCAGTGCGAGGATTTTTTTCTGGTTTCCCGCTTGAATGTCTTGGTCGTGTTTGATGATGGTGGTGACATCCTGCACGGTATTTTTGATGAGTGCATCGGGTGCGGCAATATCAGCGCGTGCGACACCCACCGCACTCAGCATCGCCACACCTAACAACAATTTTACTAATTTAGTCATTTCCACTTTCCTTTATTTGGCTGGCTCTGAAGCTTTATTGTAAATAAACTTACCAATCAAATCTTCCAATACTGCCGCTGATTGTGTCTGCTTAATCACTTCGCCCGCCTTTAACGTTTCAGTATCGCCGCCCGCTGACAAGCCGATGTATTGCTCACCCAACAATCCCGAAGTCAGGATGCTGGCGAAGGTATCTTTGGGGAACTGGTAACGTTTGTCCAAGCTCATCACTACTTTGGCCTCATACTTCTCTGTATCCAAGGTTATATCGACCACTCGCCCGACCAGCACGCCCGCGCTTTTGATCGAGGCTTTGGGCTTTAAGCCACCGATGTTGGAAAAATAAGCCTGTACTTGATAAGACTCGGACACGTTGTAGGTTCCCAGATTACCCACCTTCATCGCCAGCATCACCAGCGCGCCTATGCCCGCTACCACAAACATGCCCACCCACAAATCCAGTGTTGTGCGTTCCATAACTTAAGCCCCTCCAAACATCATTGCAGTTAAAACAAAATCCAGCATCAAAATCGCCAGTGAAGAAGTCACCACAGTGCGTGTGGTTGCGCCCGACACACCCTCCGCAGTGGGCGGCGCATCGTATCCTTCAAACAACGCAATCACGGTGACCACCGTGCCAAACACAAAACTTTTCAACACGCCATTCAAGATGTCGTGCTTGAAATCGACAGCCGCTTGCATTTGCGACCAGAACGAACCCTCGTCCACACCAATTTGCACCACGCCCACGAAATAGCCACCGAAGATACCCATCGCGCTAAACAGCGCGGCCAGCAAAGGCATGGAAATCACCCCCGCCCAAAAACGCGGTGCAACAATGCGTGCAATCGGATTGACCGCCATCATCTCCATCGCCGAAATTTGCTCGGTGGCTTTCATCAAACCAATCTCCGCTGTCATCGCCGAACCGGCGCGGCTGGCAAACAACAACGCCGCCACCACTGGACCTAGCTCACGCACCAGTCCCAAAGCAACCATAACCCCCAGCGCGGATTCAGAGCCATAACGCTTGAGTGTTTCGTAGCCCTGCAAACCCAGCACCATGCCGACGAACAACCCGGCCACTACGATGATAATCAGCGACATCACGCCCGTGGAAAACAGCTCTTTGATGGTCAGATGAAAGCGGCGGAAGCTGCTATCGGAGTGGCGCAATATCAGCAAAAAGAACCGCGTCGCCAGACCGATGCGCCACACGGCATTGATGGTGCGGCTGCCGACCCCTCGAATAGTATTAACAATCGTCATATCAAGTCCGCAAGTTCAAATCTTGACGGTAATCACCGCCGGGGTAATGGAACGGCACAGGACCATCCATTTCGCCATGTACAAACTGGCGCACAAAGGCTTTATCGGAAGCGCGAATTTCATCGGGCGATCCCTCGGCAACGATGACACCATTCGCCATAAAATACACGTAATCGACAATCTTCAAAGATTCCTGCACGTCGTGCGTCACAACCACGGAGGTCGCACCCAGCGCATCATTCAGCTTGCGGATTAACTGCCCCACCACCGTCAGCGAAATCGGATCCAGCCCCGCAAACGGCTCGTCGTACATAATCAGCATCGGGTCGAGTGCCACGGTGCGCGCCAATGCCACACGCCGCGCCATGCCACCAGACAGTTCCGAAGGCATCAGGTTTTGCGTGCCGCGTAACCCAACCGCGTGCAGCTTCATCAACACCAAATCGTGAATGATTTCTTCGGGCAAATCGGTATGTTCGCGCATTTGAAACGCCACGTTGTCATACACCGACATATCGGTAAACAGCGCGCCAAACTGAAACAACATGCCCATCTTGCGGCGCATCTTATACAAGCCCGCTAGGTTCAACTCGTGCATCACCTGCCCATCCACCTTGACGTAGCCCTTGGTAGGTTTGAGCGCACCGCCAATATGACGCAGCATGGTGGTCTTGCCGCAGCCGCTCGATCCCATAATGGCAATCACCTGACCTTTATGAAAAGTCATATTGATGCCTTGTAAGATAGGTCGCTTATCGTAAGAAAAATTCAGATCGCGGATTTCGACTAAAGCTGGGGATGACAAGTTGGTATTCCAAAAATTAAGAGCGCGCATTCTAAACTACCGCGCCCCCAATTCCCAAACATTCACTCAAACTCAAAAAATCAAAATGACCGTCATTCCCGCTTTCGCGGGAATGACACAGTGTTATTGATAGCTATTGAGCTTAAGGCCGCTTGCCGCTATGCTCAGCATTATTACACCCCAGTTTTTAGAGCCACTATTGAAAACCGCTGCAATGCTTCCAACATTACTCATCGTTGATGATGACCCGCTAATCCGCGAAGGGTTGGCACTCGCATTTGAGGCGGACTTCCAAATTTACCAAGCGGAATCGCGCACTGCAGCGGTTGAATTGCTGCGCAAAATGTCCACACCCTTGCAATTGGCTCTGGTCGATTTGGGCTTGCCACCCGTACCTCATCGTCCTGATGAAGGTTTTAGCCTGATTGCGGAATTGCTTGCGCATGCACCCCAAATCAAAATTTTTGTGTTGTCCGGGCAAAATGACAAAAGTAATGCTCGCCATGCACGCACATTGGGGGCGATAGATTTCATCGCCAAACCCTGTGCGCCTGAAAAAATTAAACAATACTTTGATGAAGCATTAAAAGTTGAAAGCAGCGAGCAGTCCCAACCCAAGAACTCGCTGGGCATCATCGGCGAGAGCCCGGCAATAGTCTCCTTACGCAATCAAATTATGATGTACGCCACCATTCCATTTCCAGTGCTCATCGAAGGCGAATCAGGTTGCGGCAAAGAACTGGTCGCTTCTGCCATTCAAAAATTTGGCATGAGTCCCAACTCACCATTCAAGATATTAAATTGCGCCGCAATTGCCCCGACACTTATTGAGCCCACCTTGTTTGGTTACTGCAAAGGCGCATTCACCGGCGCAACATCGGCTCAAGCCGGATTTTTTGAAGACGCGTCAAACGGCACGCTGTTTCTGGATGAGATAGGCGAGCTGCCTTTAGAGTTGCAAACCAAGTTGTTACGGGTGTTGGAAAACGGTGAATATCAGCGCGTGGGTGAAACTTCCACACGCAAAAGCAGCGCGCGCATCATCGCCGCGACCAATCGTAATTTACGCGCGGCGGTCAAAGAAGGTGTGTTCCGCAGTGATTTGTATCACCGCTTAAGTGTTTTTGCCATTTCAGTTCCACCATTGCGTGAATTGGGTAAAGATAAGCTGCTACTACTGGATCATTTCCGCGCGTTTTATGCACAGCAAATCAAACAAGCCGCTTTCGTGATGAGCGCAGAAACGCTACAGCTATGGGAGCAATACAGCTTCCCCGGCAATACCCGTGAGCTTCGCAATATCGTGATACGCCTCAGCACAAAATATCCCGGCAAGACCGTCACCGCCGCGCAACTGCAAGACGAATTCGATCCCTTTGAAACACATACCGCTACGGCAACCGTGCTGACACCCGAAGGAATCAAGACACAACTAAAGTTAAGCGGCTTCAGCCTAGACCAACTCCTGCATGAGCAAGAAGGCATATATATCGCCGCCGCTTTAGAGTTGGCTGCCGGTAACATCAGCGAAGCCGCCAAGATGCTGGGCATCAATCGCACCACCCTGCACAGCCGCATGAGCTCACATGAAAACCTTAACTCATAGGTATCGAAAATGTATTTAGAACATTTTGGGCTCACCGAACCGCCGTTTCGTATCACCCCCGTCACCGAGTTTTTTTTCTCCGGCGCGAATCGCGGTGAGATCCTCGACGCACTGATTTATTCAATTTGCGAAGTTGAAGGCATCATTAAAGTGAGCGGCGAAGTGGGTAGCGGCAAAACCATGCTGTGTCGCATGTTGCTCGAACGTCTGCCCAAGCATATCGAAACGATTTATCTCGCGAACCCCAGCTTGTCGCGCGAAGAAATGTTGTATGCGATTGCCGACGGCCTGGGGCTGAAAATTGATGGCGAGCGTGTGGGTGTCATCATGCAAAACATCCAAAGCAAGCTCGAAGCAAAAGCCCGCCAAGGCAGGCGTGTCGTCGTGCTGGTTGATGAGGCACACGCCATGCCACTGGACACGCTGGAAGAATTGCGCCTGCTATACAACCTGCAAATCGGCAACTTCAAGTTATTGCAAATCGTATTGTTCGGGCAGCCCGAACTGAACGTTAAGCTTGACCAGCCCAACATGCGTCAACTTAAAGACCGCATTGTGCATCACTTCAACATGCAGCCGCTGTCGCGTGAAATTCTGATCAACTATCTGGATTTCAGAATGCGCGCAGCGGGCTATCACGGCCCCAACGTTTTTGCACCAACCGCCGTTAAACTCATCGCCGATGCCTCCAATGGACTCATGCGCCGCGCCAACGTACTGGCCGACAAGTCACTGTTGGCGGCCTTTGTAGAAGGCACGCACAACATCGAAGCAAGGCATGTCCAAACGGCGATGCAAGATAGTGAACTGAAATCAATCGCCACGCATTCACTACGCAACCCGGTACTTTATGGCGCACTTGCGGCACTGGTCTTGGTCAACATCGGCATTATGTGGTTTATGAATAAACCTACCCCGCCGTTACCCAAACCCGCTATGCCAGCATCGGCTGCATTACCGCTGACGTTGCCCGCCTCAGCACCCGTCATCGTGGTAGCCTCAACGCCCGCATCAGACTCTATTGTTGTCACAACAAACCCAACTATCATTCCGGAAAATACAGCCGTCAGCGGCACGTATGTCACCCTGCCCTTAGTTCCCGGTGTTGCCTCACCGCACACCACCCCCGCAAAGAACGAGCCTGCTGCCAAACCGACAGGCAGCTTATATGAACAACGTCTCGCAGCAGGCAAGCAATTACTTGCCGATAAAAAAGTGGTAGCGAGCATACAGCTGTTTTACAACGAAGATATCAACACCACCAAGATGGAAGGTTTTTTGCAACGCGCAGATGCACTCGGCAAGCTATCTGAAATTTATATTCTGCCCGCCAAATTTGGAAAAAAAGATGGGCTGCGTGCGCTTTACGGCGCGTATCCAACAGTTGATGCAGCGCGTGTCGGCTTAAAAGCATTGCCAAAAAAATATCAAGACGCGTTTGCCACGACGATCTACACCTACTAATCAAGTTGGGGTTCGCAGTTTACGTGACGTATGAATAAAGTCGCATATCTCATTGTATATTGAGAAAACCTTGCATATCTGCTAGGCTGCGCGGCAATAAGGTATAAGGAGAATCAACAATGATTCCACGCAACATCCTAAATCTGTGTGCCCTGAGCATCGTTTTGGCGAGCTGTGGCACGCGTCCTATTCAGCCATCTAGCCAACATATACAACAACCCGCCAACCCAGCCGCGACAGTTGATAGCATTCCCCAACCAATTAAAAATAGCGTTGCTTTACCACCGCCCAAACCTGTTACCAAACTCGAAACTTACAGCGTGGTTGTCACCAATGTTTCTGCACAAGAAATTCTGTTCGCGCTGGCTCGCGACGCAAAAATTAACTTGGATATTCAGCCTGGCATTGAAGGCGCTGTCACCATCAATGCCATCAACCAGACCTTGCCGCAAATCCTCACCCGTATCGCCAAGCAAGTGGATATGCGCTATGAACTGGACAACGGCACGCTGATCGTGATGCCCGATTCGCCTTATCTGCATAGCTACAAAATTGATTATGTGAATATGTCGCGCGATTCGGATGGCACAATGTCCAACACCACCCAAGTGGGTTCAGCCTCTTCTGGCACCGCAACGGGTGGTAGTTCCGCCGGCACAAACAATTCTTCCCTGACGATCAAAAATACTTCCAAAAATCATTTTTGGGACACGCTGACACAGAACATCAAAGATATTTTGCGTGAGACAGACAAAGTGTTCCCCCAAGGCTCCAGCGAAACTTTGGTGCAGCAAAATAGCAATAAGATCGGAATCGTTGCCACGAAGGGCAGCAAGAAAAAAACTATCGGCAAAAGTGCTAACGCCGCTCAGGACACCATAGAGCCCATTGACAGTGAGGAGGAAGCGACCACCGTCACGCGCCGCAACACTTTCCGTGAAGCAGCTTCGGTTATCTCCAACCCAGAAAATGGCATCATCACAGTACGCGCCACGGGCAAACAGCACGAAAAAATCCAGGAGTTCATCGACCAAATTATGACCAGTGCCCGTCGCCAAGTGTTGATTGAAGCAACAGTGGTTGAGGTGCAACTGAGCGACCAATATCAACAGGGTATCAATTGGTCGGCACTCACCAGGGGTACAAAAGGATTTACACTTTCACAGAGCGGCTCGGCTGGATTGCCCGCGACAAATAGCGGCAGTATGTTTAAGCTGGGCTACCTCAACCCCACTTCAGTACTCGGTAATTTGGCGGCGAATATTTCATTGCTGGAGTCCTTTGGTAAAGTAAAGGTGTTGTCGAGTCCAAAGCTGAGTGTGATGAACAATCAAACTGCGGTGCTTCGCGTAGTGGATAATTTGGTATATTTTGTTATCAATGCCACAACTTCTGCACCCACCAGCACCAGCTCGGCATTCAGCACCTTCTCGACCACGCCCAATACCGTTCCTATCGGCTTCACCATGAGCGTCACACCGCAAATCAACGATAGCGATACTGTGTTGCTCAATATGCGCCCCTCCATTTCGCATTTACTCGGTTACGTTAACGACCCGAACCCGACATTAGCTAGTTCAGGGGTGGTCAGTCGCATTCCACAAACACAAACTCGTGAAATGGAATCCGTGCTAAAAATTGAAAATAATCAGGTTGCGGTGATGGGTGGATTGATGCAGGACAGCATCAATAATCTCAGTGATGAAATACCTTTCCTTGGTGGTGTCCCCGTACTTGGAAACCTTTTCAAGCAACGCAATGATAAAACCGAGAAAACAGAATTAGTTATTTTCTTGCGCCCAACCGTTATTAAAGATGCCAGCGTGAACCGCGACTACAACGAGTTCCGTGACAACTTACCCGACCAAAATTTCTTCAAAGAACCGACCAACAGCCTGCTGCAAAACCAATGAGCCTGTTACTCGACGCACGCAAAAAATCTCAAGAAGCCCTTGCTGCATCGGGGGGTGAGGGTCTAAGCTTAGAACCTTTGCCAGGCTCAGCGCGTTCATCTGCCGCACCGTCCGATGAAGAGGATGCGCGCAATGCGGGACGAAATTTGTTTCGCGCAAAGCTTCCGCATGCTTCGACAACGCGTCCTACGGTCAACCGAAGCTTGTTGTATGGTTTGGGCGGCGCAGTTGCATTGCTCGCGACGGGCGGCGGCTATGTTTGGTATGTCACTTCGGACAGCAATGACAATCAGCCATTGCGCCCGATTAGCCGACCCGTTTCTGCGCCCATTGTGCAAGCTGCGCCGACTAAAGTTGCGCCGCAAAATATTGCAGTTTCGCAGGTTATAAAAGATGAAGTTCCGCCTTCCGCTTTAGCGACAACAACTACCAGCAAAGTTGGGAAATCACCTGCCAAGCGTGCCACACAAATTGCGCAGAAAAACAACGCTGCAAAAAATAACGTCGCTGATATTGCAACACCAAACGCATCCGCTAAAGCCATACACATTCAGCCACAATCCACCGAGTCGCTAGACCCCTTACTCAATCGCGCTTACGCTGCGTATCGCAACGGCAAGCTGGATGAGGCGCGACAACTGTATCTCGATATGCTGGGCAAAGAGAGCCAAAACAGTGATGCCTTGCTTGGTTTGGCGGCGATTGCGCAGCAACGCGGCGAAGATAGAATTGCCGCCCAGTATTATTTGCGGGTGTTGAATTTGGATCCGCGAAATGCGGTGGCGAATGCCGGCATGTCTGCACTCGGCAACAATGAGAACTATGAAAGCCGCCTAAAAACGCTGCTGCACGAACAGGGCAACTCAGCTGCGTTGCATTTCGCGCTGGGTAATTTGTACGCCGAACAATCGCGCTGGGGTGAGGCGCAACAAGCTTATTTCAACGCTTACACTTTGGACACCCAAAATGCTGACTTGGCATTTAACTTGGCAGTCAGCCTCGATCATTTGGGGCAAGGCAAGTTGGCTGCGCAGCATTATCAGCGCGCTTTACAGCTCGATCAATCGCACAGCGCAAATTTCAATCACGCAAAAATTTCACAGCGCATCGACGAACTGTCAAGGTAACTATGATGTCGATTCAATCCAGATTATTCATTAACTCCGTCATTCCCGCTTTCGCGGGAATGACGAGCTTTGTCGTGAATTATCCAGGTTCAATACACACGCAGAAATTTATCTAAAAAATTAAATGGCAGAAAAAATCGTCCCTCAGCAATTAGGCCAAATCCTCGTCGGCAAGGGTGTTATCAGCGATGACCAATTGCGCATTGCGTTGCAAGAGCAAGGCAAAACCCATCAACCGTTGGGCCGTTTATTAGTTCGTCTCGGCTTTCTTTCCGAGGCCACCATACGCGACGTATTATCGGAAAACTTGGGGCATGAGAGTGTTGATTTAGGCACCATCATCATCGATTCCGCCGCGCTTGCCCTAATTCCCAAAGATGTTGCGCGGCGTTATCAATTGCTGCCGTTGTCCGTCAATCAGGCCGATGGTGTGCTGGTCTTGGCAATGGCCGATCCGGGCAACATCATCGCGCTAGATCAAGTCCGTGCCTTGCTCAAAGATGACTATCGCTTGGTCAATCAACTTGCCAGTGAGTCGGATATTCTGCGGGCGATTGACCAATACTACGGCTTCGAGTTGTCGATTGACGGCATCCTGCATGAAATTGAACCGGGCGACATGGAATACCAGACGGTGCAGTCTGGGGTAAATGAATTTAGCCAGCCAGTGGTGCGATTGATTGATGCGCTGCTCACCGAGGCGGTACAACGCGGTGCATCCGACATTCACTTTGAACCAGAGAGCAGCTTCTTGCGCATTCGTTACCGTATCGACGGTGTGTTGCGACAAGTGCGCAGTTTGCACAAGAGCTTTTGGCCTGCGATGGTGGTGCGCCTCAAAGTAATGAGCAACATGAACATCGCCGAAACACGCGCGCCGCAAGATGGTCGTATTTCGCTGCGTTTATCGGGTCGCCCGATTGATTTCCGTGTTGCATCACACCCCACCACGCATGGCGAAAATTTGGTGCTGCGTATTTTGGATCGGCAAAAAGGTATCGTGCCGCTCGATCAAATTGGTCTCGATGATGACGCGTTGAACACACTGAAGATGATCATCGCCAAGCCTGAGGGGTTGGTGCTCGTCACCGGACCAACAGGTAGCGGTAAAACTACCACGCTGTACTCCGTGTTGAATCACATCAATACCGAGTCAGTGAACATTATGACCTTGGAAGACCCTGTCGAATATCCACTCGCACTGATACGCCAGACTTCGGTAAACGAAGCGGCAAAATTAGATTTCGCCAGCGGTATTCGCTCAATGTTACGCCAAGACCCTGACATCATCTTGGTTGGTGAGGTACGCGATCAACCCACTGCTGAAATGGCTTTCAGCGCCGCGATGACAGGGCATCAAGTGTATTCAACCTTGCACACCAACTCGGCGATCGGCGCGATTCCTCGGCTGCTCGACATTGGAATTTTGCCGGACATCATGGCGGGCAATATCATTGGCATCGTTGCGCAACGCTTGGTGCGCATCTTGTGCAAAGAGTGCAAGAAGCCCTATTCGCCTGATGCGCAAGAGCGCAAATTGCTTGGCATCGGTACGCATCACGACATCACGGTTTATCACGCCGTAGGGTGCGAAAGTTGTAATCACCAAGGTTATAAAGGGCGGCTTGCGCTGATGGAATTGCTCAAGATGGATTACGATTTGGATGACTTGGTTTCGCATCGCGCCAGCGCGCGGCAGATCAGAGAAATGGCACTATCCAAAGGGTTTCGCCCCCTAGCGATGGATGGAATACGACGCATCTTGCAAGGCGTAACCTCGCTCGCAGAAGTAAAACGTGTGGTCGATTTAACGGATCGAGCAGGCTAATGTCTCTCTACGCATACCGCGCCATCAACGATCTGGGCAAGTCCATCAAAGGGCTGCAAGATGCCGCCAATCTAGTGGATTTGGAGATGCGCTTAAAGCGCAGCGGATTAGATTTAATTGATGCAAAGGTTGATAGCGGCACTGTCGGGTCAGGACACGGCAAAGTTAAACGCCCCGATTTGATTACCTTTTTTTTCAACCTTGAACAACTTACGCGTGCCGGCGTGCCTTTATTGGAGAGCCTGGCCGACTTGCGCGATACAATGAATGCGCCACATTTTCGAGAAGTGATTGCCAGCATGGTTGAGTCGATTGAGGGCGGTAAAAAGTTGTCATTGGCGATGGGTGAGCACCCGGATGCCTTCGATAAAGTATATATCAGCCTGACTAAAGCGGGTGAAGAGAGTGGTCGCTTACCCGAAGTGTTTGAGCACATTACCCAATCACTAAAGTGGCAAGATGAAATGGCTTCGCACACTAAAACTATTTTGCTGTATCCGGCTTTTGTCGGCTTGATCGTATTGGGGATTACTTTCTTCCTGATGATTTATTTGGTGCCGCAACTGGTTGGTTTCATCAAAGGCATGGGACAAGAAATTCCGATGCAAACACGCATCCTGCTCGCCACGTCAGATTTTTTTGTAAACTATTGGTACGTCATCATCGCTGTGCCGATTGCCGTGCCACTGCTCACCAAGCTCACCATCTCAACCAGCCCAGCGATGCAACTCAAACTGGATAACTTCAAGCTTAATATGTGGTTGATAGGCCCGATATTACGCAAAATTATCCTCGCGCGTTTTGCCAACACCTTTGCCATCATGTATGGTTCCGGCATCAGCATTCTCAATTGCATCGACATCTCGCGCGAGGTGGTCAACAACCGTGCAGTTGCACAAAGCCTGAGCGATGTTGCACAGGAGATTGAATCGGGACAAAACCTCACCCAAAGTTTTCAAAGCACCAAAATGTTTCCGCCCCTGGTGATACGCATGCTTAAAGTCGGCGAAGCAACAGGTTCATTGGATAAGGCACTACTCAACGTGAGTTATTTTTATGATCGCGACGTAAAAGACTCTATCAAGAAAGTGCAAGTGATGATTGAGCCAACCATGACGATTATTTTAGGCGCACTGCTCGGATGGGTGATGCTGTCTGTGCTATCGCCGATTTACGATTTGATTGGCAAGGTAAAAATCTGATGGTGAAGCCTTCGCTATTGCTATTTTTAAGCGTCGATCACCTGCATGCACAACACATGCTGGGTGGAGAAATCGTTGCACAAGGGGAATTCAATAACAATCCCGAAGGTCGTGAAAAATTTACCAATTTCCTACAGTCGATTAAATGCCCTTGCTATATGTTGACGGATTTAATTGAAGAAGATTTTCGTCACGAAATTGTTCCACACTTAGTGGGCAGCAGCCGCACTGCATTGTTAAAGCGCAAATTCGAACAGTTTTATCGCGGCACACCGTATCACCAAGCCACCCTGCTACAGCGGCAAAAAACCGGGCGGCGCGACGACGATATGTTGTTCTCCGCGCTAACCAACCCCGCGCTCATCACGCCCTGGGTGGATATTTTATTGGCGCGGAAAATCGCGCTGGCAGGCATTTATTCTGTTCCACAAATCAGCGCACCACTGATTAAAAATTATGCCTCAAAACATCTACTGCTTATTTCCTGGGAAAAATATTCCGGGCTGCGCCAAACGTATTTCAGCAATCATCATCTGCAAATTTCTCGTCTCACACCCGTGCAGGGCGAAACAACTTTTCACGATGCCGTGGTTAAAGAATTACTGCGCACCTATCAATACTTAAAAAGCCTGAGCCTGCTACCTTCCGGCGAAACGCTGGATGTGTATATTCTGTGCAATGCGGCTGACCGTGACCAACTGTATAACCGCCTCACCATGAGCGTGGACATGTTTTACGACTTCGTCGATATTGACAAAGTCAGTAAACAACTCCACATTGAGCAAGCTGGCAACAACTCCGATGCGACACAGATTTTTTTACGTCAGCTGGCAAAGAATCCGCCCACCGCGCATTACGCCAATGCGAATCACACCTACTATCACACGCTGTGGCAACTCAAGCATTTACTAATTTTTGCCAGTGCCGCCATATTTATCGCCGCCTTGGGTTGGAGTGCCATGAATGTTTGGCAGAGCAGCAGCGCCGTGGATGAAGCGAAAACATTGCAGCAAAAGACACAAGAAACTTTAGACAAGTCGCAAAAAATTACCGCGTCATTCCCCAATACTTATGCGCAAGCAAGCGACATGAAATCGGGCGTAACCGTGATGCGTAAACTCGCCCAATACAACATCGTATCGAACGAAGTGTTGTTCCCCATCAGCCTAACGCTCAATCATTATCCCAAGCTCGAAATGGATGATCTCGCTTGGCAAACCAGCACAACTGAGCCCGTCGCACCCAAAACACGGGGCGATGTACCCGCGCAAGTATTGACCATCAAAGGCCATCTGACTGATTTCGCCAACGACTATCGCGCCGCGTTAAATTACCTGGAGCAATTTCAAAAAGACTTAACCGCGCAAGGTTACCAAGTCACAGTCCTGAGCAAACCGTTTGATGCCAGCCCCACAGGTAACATTGCCGATCAAAGCGAAGCGGTTAAAAGCCCGCTCGGCTTCTCGCTGAAAATTTCCCACCGACCCGCGCTATGAAATTTTCCTCCGCAGACTTTCCGATTATTCGCTGGAGCGTTCTGGCGATGTGCGTATCCCTTGGGCTTAGCGCAGTCATGCTGTTCAGTAGCGGCAAATATGCCGACAAAACTCAGCTTGATTTGCAGAGTGCGCAAAGTGCCAGTCACGATGCGCGCAACCACTTAACCGCCGCGAATGAAGACAAAGAAAATATGGCGATTTACGCCGATGAATATGGCAAACTGATGGCGCGCAACATCATCGGTGATGACCAACGGCTCGATTGGATTGAAGGCTTGGAAAAACTGCGAAAACAAAATTTAGTGTCCGATTTCAAATACAGCATCGCACCACAAAAAAACTACGCCCCGCAACCCGCCATTGCAAGCGGCAACTTCGACATCCATTACAGTGAAATGAAGCTTAACTTCGATTTACTGCACGAGGAACAACTACTGAACTTCTTAACCGCATTGCGCCTCCAAAACATCGGCTGGTATCAACTCGACGGCTGCACCTTAAAGCGCAGTGAAAACGCTGACCCGACAATTCAGGCTCAATTGAAAGCCGAGTGTACAGGTGGGTGGATTACCTTGAAAAATAGGAATGCAAAATCGTGAATATCAAAAATTCATTAGTCCAAAAGTTTACTGTAGGAGCGAGCTTGATCGCGAAAGGAATTCGCGAGCAAGCTCGCTCCTACAAAGACCAACCGTGCAATACACAATGGGGATTCAAGCTAATCCTAACCCTCCTACTAACCTCCGCCGCCCCCGCCCAAGCCGAAGAACTGGGTCGCCTGTTTTTTACCCCCGCGCAACGCGCCCAACTCGATCATCACAACTACAAACCAACCACCACCGTTACCAACACCGACACCGCTACTACCCCTGAAGAAAATGATCACACCGTCACTGTCAACGGCATCGTGCAAAGAGATGGTGGCAAACGCACCGCATGGATTAACGGCACAGCGAGATCAGTCGGGCAAAGCGACGACAACGCCAGCGTCATGGTCAACCTCCCAGACCAAAACAAAATGGTGCGACTCAAAGTAGGGCAACACGTCACATTAAATCCAGCCACAAACCCCAACACCGCCAAGCCTAGCATTGAAAAACCAACGCAAGCTAACGACGATTAAAATCATGCTCTCCAGCCACATCTTTATTTTCAAACCAACTCGCCACAAACAGCGTGGAGCGGCATTGATGGTGATGCTGGTGATAATGATTTTGGGAACCGCAGCGTTTTTGGTCAGCGCGCTGAATAGCTCGTCAGTACAAATTGAGCGGGATAAAAAAACGGCGGATGCGCTTGCACAGGCTAAGACTGCATTGATTGGTTACGCTGTTTCGCAAGGTGACATCGCAGGAAACCCAAGACCTGGTGATTTCCCTTGTCCAGATACTGATGCTCCTGGTACAGCTGGTTATGGTGATGCTCAAGGTTCGTGCTCGGCAGGAAAAATTGGTCGATTACCATGGAGAACATTAGGTATAGAGGAACCTAAAGATGGTTATGGCGAAACATTGTGGTATGCGATTGATGGTGCTTTTCGTAAAAAAAGTGACAACAACAAGCCCATAAATAGCGACACGCGTGCGTCCATGCAAGTCTATGAAAAAGACGGGAATACCCTTGCAACGCCATCTGGCTCAGAAGCTGTAGCCATAATATTTTCGCCTGGAACGATACTCGCAGGGCAACAGCGCGGCACTGCTGCGCAACAAACCACCGCGAGCAATTACCTAGACAGTGCATCGCCGCCCGCAGTTTCTGTTGCACGTAACAATGCCGCAACCAATGGCCCATTTATTCGTGGACTAATCAAGAATAGCAGTGACACGACAGTGGTTAATGACACCTTGATGGTGATTACCACACGTGACCTCATGCCCCTCATTCAAAAACGTGTGGGGAAAGAAATAAAAGCTGTGTTGTCGAGTTACTTTTCAGCCAATGGATATTATCCCTACCCAGCAAAATATAATGATGCAGGCTGCTTAGATAATGGTTCATCTGGCGTAATTACAGACTGCCGGAGCGATTACACCAAATGTCGCGGGCGTTTTCCTGATAGGGCAGATATTGCAGGCACAGTGGATTGGGGAGGAAGTTACGCCTTGCCAGGTTGGTTTTCTTACAATCTATGGGGGCAGACGATTTATTACACTGTGGGCAAAAATTTTCTTGAAGCTAATCCAAGCAATTGCAGTGCAACTTTAACTCTCAACGGTACAGCTGGAATATCAGGTTTATTCATTATGCCTGGAACGCCACTGGGTTCTATTATTCGAAACGGTTTAACTCAAAGCATCACAGCCAGTGATTACTTTGAAGATACAGCAAATCAAAACGGCTGGACTTCAAATTCTGATAGTTACATAACCCCCAGCGTGAGTTCAAATGACATGTTGATTACATTCCCATGATGAAATTCACCAATACCCACTCAACACAAGCTGGCTTTTCCTTGGTAGAGATGGCTATCGTACTCACTATTGTGGGAGTGTTGTTGGCTGGATTATTACCTACACTTTCCAGTCAGGTTGCGCAACAACGCAGGAATGAAACTCAAAAATACATGGGTGAAGTTCGTGATGCATTACTAGGATTCGCCGTGACCAATGGACGGTTACCTTGCCCAGACACCAATAATGACGGGGCGGCTGAAGCTACATGTACAGCAGCCACCCCCAATTCGCAATACGGAACACTCCCGTACAAAGATTTAGCGGTGACTGACAAAGATGCTTATGGTAAGGTATTAATATACGCCGTCACTCCAACATTCGCTACAGCCGCTCCTTTCACGCTAGCCACCGCTGGCGTGATGCGTATTTGCACAACCTCAGCTTGTACTGCTAATCTAACTTCAACTGCGGTCGCTGTCATTGTGTCTCAAGGTGCCAATTCAGCTACGGCATCTGCTGATGAAACACAGAATTCAGATAAAATTAACAATGACTTTGTTAGCCACGATTTGGTGCAAAATGGCTTCGATGATTTAGTGGTTTGGCTATCACCCAACACCCTCTTCAACCGCATGGTCGCGGCAGGAAAATTACCTTAAGCTCTGCGCCATGTTGTGCCTGCTGCGCTGTCTTCCAACACGATTCCCGCTGCCAATAATTCTTTGCGGATTCGGTCTGCCTCAGCGAAATTTTTGGCTTGTTTGGCAGCGATGCGCGCTTCGATTTGTGTGTTGATTAGGGCATCGTCCAACCCGCCTTCGCTGGTTGCACCTTGCAAAAATTCTTGCGGATCACGTTGCAATAAGCCTAGTACGCCTGCCAAGGTTTTGAGTTGAGTTGCGGTTTCTACAGACTGGTCGCGATTTACTTCATTGGCTAGATCGAACAGTACGGCAACCGCTTCCGGGGTGTTGAAGTCGTCATCCATCGCGGCTTTGAAGCGGGTGGCGTGGGGGGTGTTCCAGTGTGTTCCCTCATCCTCAGTCCTTCTCCCGGAGGGAGAAGGAAGCAAGTTCCCCTCGCCTTTCGGGAGAGGGGCTAGGGGTGAGGGAGCACTCTTCAACGCCGTATAAAGCCGCGTCAGCGCGCCTTTGGCATCATCCAAATGCGCATCAGAATAGTTCAGTGGGCTGCGATAGTGCGCGCGCAAAATAAAGAAGCGCACGACTTCGGCATCGTATTTTTTCAATATGTCGCGGATAGTGAAAAAGTTGCCCAACGACTTGGACATCTTTTCTTTATCCACATTGACGAAGCCGTTATGCATCCAATAATTTACAAAGCTACACTGATGCGCGCCTTCGCTTTGGGCAATTTCGTTTTCGTGATGAGGAAACTGCAAGTCCGCACCGCCGCCGTGAATATCGAACTGTTGTCCGAGCAATTGTGAACTCATTGCGGAACATTCAATGTGCCAACCGGGGCGGCCTTTGCCCCACTGTGAATCCCATTTCACCTCTTCAGGTTCATCGGCTTTGGCGTGTTTCCACAACACGAAATCAAGCGGGTCGTGTTTGCTATCGGCGACATCGACACGTTCACCGGCACGCAAATCTTCCAGCGATTTACCCGATAATTTTCCATAGCCATCGAACTTGCGCACCGCATAATTCACATCACCATCATCTGCGAGATAGGCTAATTTATTGGCTTCCAGCTTGGCTATCATGTCCAGCATTTGCGGCACGTAATCGGTTGCGCGCGGTTCGTGATCGGGGCGTTGCACGCCCAGCGCGTCAGCATCTTCGTGCATCGCGGCGATGAAACGCGAGGTGAGCTGGTGGATGGATTCGCCATTCTCTGCGGCGCGTTTAATTATTTTGTCGTCGATGTCGGTCACATTGCGCACGTAGATGACATCCAAACCGCTCGCTTTGAGCCAGCGATACACCATGTCGAACACCACCAGCACGCGCGCGTGACCGAGGTGGCAATAGTCATATACTGTCATGCCGCACACATACATGCCGACTTTGCCTGCGGTGATAGGAACAAACTCTTGTTTGTCCCGCGCCAATGTGTTGTAGATTTTGAGCATGATGATTCCGATTTATGATTCGGGCTGCAAGGGATGGAAAGCTCGGCTGACGTAAGCGATGACGGACTCAATGTCTTGTTCGGATAACACCGATTTCCACGCGGGCATGGATGTGCCGGGCAGACCTTCGTTAATGACTTTGCGCAAACGCGTTTTAGTCATACCAGCCATCGCAGCAGGGTCAGTGAGATTACGCGGATGCGGCTGCATAAAGCTGCCGATCCAATTTTTCGCCGTGCCATCCGCCGCGTGGCAGAACGAGCAGTTGCCTTGGAATAATACTTCGCCTTGCTTTTCCAACTCTGTTAAATCGGTAAATTTGGGGGGCTTTTCGTGTATCAAATACGGCGTTGCGCTGGTCATCGCATCAACTTTATTTGCCTGCTTTTTTTCTTCGACATCACCCGGTGAGTAACCATTACGTGGATATGACAATGGATAAGATTCCCATTGGATTTTATTTTCGCTGCCTTTGGCTGTGCCGCGATCATGGCAAGAAATGCACGAAGTCAGAAACAATCGCTTGCCGTCTGCTTGCTCAGGTGTGAGCTTTTCCCAAGGTGTGTCGAGTGCGAGTTCACCCAGTGCGAACGGGTAAGCTGCTTTATAACGCTCGTGATTCAACCAGCCATTTGAAACGGTGTGGTAACGGGTATTTTCGGCCTTGTTAATCATAAATTCCTGGCGCACAAAATCGGCGACTGCCGCAATTTCATTCGGCTGCAAAATATGTTCAAAGCTCATCATCGCTGTGCCCGGACGACCCGATTTAATCGAAGCCAACATGCGTTCACGCGGCAAAGCATCGGGCGAGGTGTGAGTGAAATCTATAGGCTTGGGTGTAACGAAAGAGGCCGCTAAAGTTTTTGCATTGCCAGAATAACCATGGCAATAGTAGCAGCGGAAGTTGTATATTTTTCGCCCCAACTCGTAATTCGCAGATGAGGCAACTACGCCACTTGCAGCAACAGCTTGGGTGGGGGATGGTGATGAAGTTTTGCTGGCGTTTGGCTCAGACTTGGAGCATCCGGCCAGCGCGATGAACATCGCTGCCAGCAGCGCAAATTGCTTCATTTACCCTTGCTTCCCTTTTTTTCTAACTGGGAAGGTTGAATGAAATTTTGAAACACAAACTCTACGACGTTAGCGACTTCTTGATTACTTAACACCTTGCCCCATGCGGGCATATTCGTCCCCACGCGACCATTGGTCACCGCTTCAAAAATAACGGGGCGATTTAATCTCTGGCGTGAAGTATCAAGCAAAAAATTGCGCGGCGGCGGAGTGATGAAATAGGCACGTGGCCCATTGCCATCACCTTTTGCACCATGACATGCCGCGCAATTATGGATAAAAAAGGTGGCCCCTTTGGCGAAGTCGCCCTTCAAACCATTTGGCATCGGCAAGGTCATATCCGAAATATCGGGCATCTTGGGATTTGCCGCCTCTACGAACGTAGGCAGCGCAAGCACTACTAGCCCTGACAGCAGCGCAGAAATTACATGCTTACTCATGATTTATTTTTTTGCAGGAGCAGGGTGCATATACGCTGCATCAATAAAATCAACTACCGCTTCAATCTCGGCTTTACTCAATTTATCTCCATATGGGCGCATCGCACTATTCGGACGACCATTAGTGATCGAGGCTATCATGCGTTTGCGATCCAGCTCCGCAATCACCACAGGTGAACCAAAATCGCGCGGTGGAGGATTCATGCTCCCTGTTGTCGGGCGCGCACCCATTTCACCGTGGCATAACACACAAGCTTGCATATATATCACACCACCTTTACTTTCCAACAATGCAGCACTGGGTTTTGCACGGGTAGCGGCTACGGCTTGGTTGCCTATATGCATAAACGTGCCACGAATATAATCCACCACGCCCGCAATTTCTTCCCCGCTCAATTCAGTTACCCATGGAATCATCGCGGTGCCAGGTCTGCCTTGCGTCACAGACTTAATCATACGATCGCGTGTCAATTCAATTGCCGCTTCAGGAGTTGTATAATTACGCGGGGGGGGATTCAACCCGTTTCTTGCACGACTTTGCCCATCACCTTTGTCACCGTGACAGACTGAACAATAGTTGTGGAAAATAACCTTGCCTGAGCGTGTCACCCCGGGTGTTCTTGGATCGTGAGAACCTGCCAAAGCGTTACTACAAGCTAAAGTTGCAAACGCCAGAACGCTCACACGTAAATATAAAGAAATTTTATTCATAGATGTTTTAAGCATTTATTTAAGTCTCAATTCAATTATGTAAACTGCGTGAAAGTGCCATAGAGCAACCATGTGAGTGCCTGGTAGCCGTCCAAAAATCGCAAAGAACAAGCTTAGTATGCAGTCACCGAAGCCCCCGTTATCTCGGCTGAAAATCGTAACACATTTGCACTCATTGCTGCAAATCATGACCTCATTCGTTGCGTGAAACCACCCGTTGTTTTAGGGTAGCAACACCGAAAAAGTTCTGCCTGAATGGTTGCATATAAATTTCCCTTTAGTGTATCCTTAATCAACTCGCGACAACGAGGCAGTGTAATTGTGCAATTATTTGAGGACTAAACAATGACCAAACGCCATTTGTTATTTATTTTACTAATCGCCACTGCTGTGCTGGGTGGTTGCACTACGTCTACTCCAGTGCAAGAGACTCCCACCAAGAAAGAATCCGGGCAACTGGCTTTCCCTCCAAAACCTGACGAACCTCGCTATTATTTCGAACGAATGATAAGAGGCAACTTAGACGTCCTACCTGACGACGAAGATGGAATTCTAAAGCGTGCGTTGACTGGCGAAAAAAGAAGAGCAATTGGCTTCGTCAAACCCTATGCGATTGCAGTTCGCCACGGAAAGGTATATGTCGGTGATGCCCCCCGTCGCTCCGTCATGGTTTTTGATATTCCCGCTCAAAAATTCTCTCAGATCGGCTTGGAAGAGGATGATGATGGCCATGGGAAATTGGCTCGTCCAATGGGCTTGGATATAGATAAAGCCGGCAATCTGTATGTGCTCGATGCGTCACTCCATCAAGTGCTGGTATACGCAGAAGATGGAAAATATTTGCGTTCATTCGGGGATGCCACGTTGTTGTACAAACCAGCCGGGCTTGCAGTGACCCCTGATGGTTCAAGAGTTTACGCCGTGGATATTGGTGGCAGCAGTTCAGACGAACACAAAATAGTCGTTTTTGATGGAATAACTGGCAATTTTTTACATAACTTGGGACATCGTGGGACCGCGGTGAGTTCAACTTGCCGCGCGATGTAACGATTGCGCCTGATGGATCCATCTACGTTGTAGATGGCGGCAATTTCCGTGTACAAAAATTTGACAAGGATGAAAAATATCTCAGCTCTTTCGGTGCACTTGGTCGTCAATCCGGCCAATTTTCCCGTCCCAAGGAAGCCGCAGTTGATCCATCAGGCAACGTGTATGTAGTTGATGCGGCCTTTGGTAACTTCCAAATTTTCAATCCCGAAGGAAAGCTGCTGCTGGCCATCGGCAGCAGATCAAACACAAATGGGCCGGCGGCTTACTCATTGCCGGCTGGAATCGCGGTTGACGATGACGGACGCGTATATGTGGTTGATCAATACTTCACTAAAGTTGATATTTTCCGACCCGTCGCAACCCCGGAAGACGGTGGGTGGATTGGAAAATCCAGCAAAAAAGCGGATGATATCTACAAGGATTCAAGCAAAATCGGCGCTGTGGAAGCAAGCAAAGCCCTCCCCGCCGCCCCATCGCCGAAAACTTCCTCTGCGGGAAGCGCGACTCCAACGGAAAATGCAAAGTAACTTGTAAAGCATAAACAATCTTTGTTACTCAAGCACGACACTCTTGAGTTAAGAATGATTGGATAAACCTTACGTCTAGCAGCAATACAATCTGACTGTATTGCTGCTAGTTTCATTTTCACCACTAGCAATCGCATGATTGCCGAATTTTAACCATGAAACTCAAACCGTCATTTTTGCGATTGGGGCTCCAAGTCAGCTTACTGCTGCTCGCTGCCATCGGTCTTTATATCCAATCGTTACACAACCCCTTTGTTTTTGATGACCTCGACTTTGAGGCTCTTTCTCAATACTGGCATCTTGATCCCGAACTTAGCAAGCGCTGGTTATCAAATGCGTCATTAGGGTGGACAGTGCATCTGCTTGGCTATGATATGTTTTGGCTACGTCTTGGTAACGTGTTATTACATGCGGCCAATGTTCTCGCTTTGTTTTTTTTATTACGCAAGCTATTTCAAATTACGCTAACAAATCCCACCGATTCCAACGAAAAATTTCCCAAGCTTGCTTGGCTGGCTTTTCTTGCCGCGCTCATTTTTGCGCTACACCCCATTTCTATCTACGGGGTGGCTTATCTGATTCAACGCTCTATTTTGATGGCAATGCTGTTTAGCCTGCTGATGTTAATCACCTACTTACAAGGCTTATTACGTGGTGGGCGGCATTGGATGTTTGGGCCGCACTATTTTACCTTGCTGCGGTATTCTCAAAAGAACATAGTGTCGCTGTGCCTGCCGTGGCAATGGCAATGACGTTTCTCATTCGCAAACCATCACTGGCATTATTCAAGCAAACTGCTCCATTTTATGTGCTAAGCGCGGTCATCGCGGTCACAATCACTTACATCACCAACAAAATAGGCATCATCGCAAGTGCCTATGAACCCAACGGGGTAGGGATAGTGGAACTTTCTGCCAGTCGGCAAGGCATGACCGCACTACCTAGTACCTACCTACTCAGCATCCAAACTCAAACTTTTTTATTTTTCAAGTACCTCCTGCTATGGTTAGTGCCCAATCCGGCTTGGATGTCCGTAGATATGCGCGAACCATTCGCCACATCACTACTATGCTGGCCGCAACTGCTCGGCTGGATTGGATTTCCAATATATTTTTGCGTGGCAATTTGGTTGCTGTTAAAACAGGGAAAGTTGGGTTTATTAGGTTTTGCGCTTTTGAGCCCTTGGTTGCTATTTCTGACCGAATTAACCACCGTGCGGGCACAAGAGTCTTTTGTATTGTACCGCAGCTACTTGTGGATGCCGTTTTTATTAGCCGCGCTGCCAGTAATATTTGCACAACTCTCTCCCAAGCGCACTTTTATATTGCTAGGCGTGCTGGCCACATTACTTATTCCCTTATCCCTCAATCGCCTCAACACTTTCACTTCGGGCTTGCTACTGTGGGATGATGCCGAAAAATTAGTACGCGACAAACAACAGATGCCAGGCGTTGAGCGCATTTATGCCAATCGCGGTCACGAATTCGGAACAGCACAACGTTATCCAGAAGCAATTACCGACTTCACTACCGCGATCAGCATCTACCCTAATTATGATACCTTTTACTCAGACCGCGCCACAGCCAACTATTTCCTGGGCAACTATCAGGAAGCCCTGCGCGACTACAACCATGCCATCGCATTAAATAATCAAAACCCCATTTCTTACAATGGCCGCGCACTGACCTATCTCATGCTAAATGACGAGTCCTCTGCGCAAGTTGACTTTGCAAAGGGATGCTCACTCGGACTTTGCCCGGAAAGACAATCCCATAATTGAGATTATCTCCAGCCATTTATTCCTAATAACGAGACTCCCTCGCCCGCACTTAAAATATTATTTCGTTTATAATTATAAAGTTAAATTATTGGCACGCTACCTGCTTTCAAGTCGGCTGCACTAGTAATCAAACGAACGGTGCATCAATGACGGCAACACTTATTTTATAACCTTAAAAAGGACTCACTATGAAAACAATTTCAAAATTGGCAAGTGGCTTGGCTCTGGTAGCAATCAGCAGCGCAGCAATGGCAGCTGGTACTGGTATCGCCAGCACAAAACATAACCTTGGCGCAGGCGGTATCGCTCTGGGCAATAGCGGTAACAAAACAGATGGCACAACTGAAATCTGCGTATTCTGCCATACACCACACGGCGCAAACCAATCAGCATCCGCTCCATTGTGGAACCGTCAGTTTTCAACAGCTGGCTACTCACGTTACAGCAGCTTGGGTACAACAACGTTCGACGCTCAAGAAGCACCAGTAGGTTCAGTATCTATCGCTTGTTTGTCATGCCATGACGGCACACAAGCGATGGACGCAATGATTAACTCACCTGGCTCAAACTCAGTGTCTTCAGGTGCCAACCTGTCAAGAATCACTAACGGCTCTAAAACAGGTCACGGCGGCTGGGTAGAAACCAGCATCATGAGCACATTGTCGGCTAGTGATAACGGCTTTGCGGGTGACATGATCTACTTGGGTACGGATCTTCGTAACGATCACCCAATCAGCATGCAATACGGCGGTGGTGGCTTTAGCGCAACGACTCCAGGCGGTCCATCAGTTGACACTTCATATGCTATCGCTGGCGCAACGGGTTCAGTAGGCAACAACTCTTCACTGGGTGGTACTGGTCGTGTTGCAAACCGCACAATTGGTTCTGGTAAATTGGTATGGTACGTTGACACCAATGGTGTATCAGGTCAGCAAACTGATGACTTTACCTTGTTCTCACGTCCTGATCTCGGCGGTAACCAGCCGTTCGTTGAATGCGCGACTTGCCATGACCCACATAGCACAAACTCGACATTCTTGCGTTTAGCTGGTGGTAACACAGGCAGCCAGGTTTGTTTGACTTGCCACACTAAGTAATAGCAGTCACTTAGTCCAGCAATGGAAAAGCCGGACGGTTCACCGTTCGGCTTTTTTCGTTGTATGCCCTCACGAGCCGCAAACTTTTTCCATAGAGATGGAATCTTTTAGGCTTGTTTGAATCAGACTCGGAGCCGAAAGATATTCGGGATATTTTCCGAATTTTGATATGACAGTCTATTCTTCCCTGCGCTACTTAAATAAACATCAACAAATTTGACAGGGTTAGCCATACCCACTATGCTTCATATGCTTAAAAATTTCTCAGGAAAGGTCACCATAGTGAATCAAAATATCGGCACTCCAAGGTACATCGCATACGCGTTGACTGCATTATTAAGCACGATGGGGGTTGGCGCAGCAAATGCTGCCGATAAAGTCGCTGCTGACACAACACCTTCTGTTTTTGCCACAATCGGAAAAGTAACGATTCCCTGGCAAGATGTCGAAGCTGAATACATAAAAGAAGCTAAAAACAAATTTTTCCATGGCAAGCCCGCTGATCAGGTGGTAGCTGAATTGCAGCGCTCGGTGGGTGACAAATTGGTTGTGGATGCTTTGATACTCAATGAGGCAAATCGCCGCAAATTAAAGCCCGATGAGAAAATAATCAATCAGCAGGTGGCGGATTACGAGTCAAAATTTGCCAATGACCCCAATTGGGCTGAAGCTAAGGGGCGCGTGCTTCCCGTTATCACTAAGCGGTTCCAAAATGAATTCCTAATTAAAAAATTGGAGGAGGTTACCCGGAAAGTAACTCCTCCAACTACAGCGCAAGTTCAGACTTACTACAACAGCCATCCTGAAAAGTTTACCCCGCCAGTAGAGCAACGAGTCTCGGTTATTTTGCTTAGCGTAGATCCCTCATCTGATGCATGGAATGAAACTATCGAGGATGCAAAAAATTTACTTCGGCAAATACGTGAAGGCAAAGATTTTGCTGAAATGGCCAAGTTATACTCAAAGGACATGCAAACTGTAGATCAAGGTGGTGATATGGGTTATCTGCATGATGGGATGCTTCCGGGATTACCTCAAGAAACCGTCAATAAACTCAAAGTTGGTGAAATATCCGAGCCAGTAAGATTACTTGAAGGTGTCGCGCTTTTCCGTCTGACTGAGCGCAAAAATCCGGGACTATCCAATTTTGAGTCCGTCAAGCAACGTGCCAGAGAATTGTGGCTCGCTGACGCGAGTGATAAGGCTTGGAATACCCTGCTGGCTAACTTGCGTGAGAAAACACCTATGAACATTGATGAGTCACGTTTTTTACCCCTCTCAGCATCAAAACCACCCGAAAATTCTGGCACCGTAGTAAATACCGCAAAATAGAATAACCGAGTTGATGCTCGCTCATTGATTATTATAAGTATAATACCTTGGAAAACGCACTGTATTAGGGAATTTGTGGGAGCCTAAAACAGATTATAAATGCTCCCCGTTTTTATAGACACTAACCTAAAATGTTTAAAGAAAAATGGCCGAGAAAAAATGATAAGGGCGGTAACTGCTTAATACCCTACGCCTTTTTGTCGGCAGGGTTAATGTTCGGCTGTGCAAATTTATCACATTCCGCTGAAACAGGAGGGGGTATCACCTCTTCACCGGTCAGCTCTTTCACCTTGGCTCCCATTCGACTGGCTTTTGATGGTGGCGGCCAAATGGTATATCAACTGCGACGAACTTCCAACGCTAATACCACTCAGACCTCGCAAGAATTCGCCGTATCTGCTTATTCAGGAGTAAAGGCTCGCTCTTTTATTTGGCAACCCTGGTTCTCAACGGTGAATGCTGGAGCAAGTTTGGGGATTGGCAAGGGTTACTCAAATTCCAGTCAATCAAGCAGCAACAAATCAACCGCTTTGTCTTTCAATGGCAACGCTTCGATAACGCTGATACCACTCAGTCGCTTTCCTTTTGAGGCGGCAATTAGAGGAGGCCGCACCCGTCAAAGTAGTGGCGTGTCATCAAGAGACTCCAACCTTCAAATAACGGTTTTATCTTTATCTCAAAAATTTTTATCGCGCAACGGTTCTGTGCGGGGAAGCTTAGATTTCTCTCGAGACATAACCAGTGACCTGATTTTTTCCCCGAACACAAATGACTTGGTCAGCTTAAATTTCCTTCATATCCCGCTTCTGCTCCACAGTGTACAAGTAAATGCGAGTGTTAAACGCAGTTTATTTCCTCGATATGACTCGCGTACACTCGATAAAAAATTTACGCTCAACTATAACTTTAGACCAACTTCGGAATTTTCAACCAACAGCATTCTCAGCCTGCAAAACACAAATTCTAAACAGGGAAATTTTAAAAGTGGTATTGACTCCAAACAATTCAGCTTGTTTTCGAATTGGGCATCACCGTCCAGACTACTCAATTTAATCGGCAGCGCGCGCGTATATTCGCTTGGTGTGGTTGGCGGCAACTCATCTTTTAGTGGGAATGTAACCGACGGTAGCTATTTCAGTTTAAGCGGTGCCTACACAATCTCCCGAGAGACTTGCGCCAACGCCCAAGTGGCCGTAAATGATGACAACGTACACGGTCAAATCATCAGTACGACCGCATCCTTAAACTCATCCAAGAGCTTTAGTGATAGCACCAACGCAATGGGGTTCGTTTACAGGAAATATATCGGGGCTAATATTTCAAGCCAAAATACAACCTCTTCAAACACGCAAATTTCCAGCAACTCGTTAGCGTTGAATTTATCCGCAGGTCACAGCTTAACAAAACAAAACAGAATATTGAGTGGCACTTTGACATCCAACGCAAATCAAGTCCTTGCCACTGGGGTGTCCACCAACAACGAATTCACCAAACCCATTTTACTCACGACAAATGGTTCAACTGTATGGACAGCTAATCCAGGGGTTAATGCTCGTTCTCAAACCATTGCTCACATCAGTGCCAGCGATACACGAGATTTTGGAAGTAACAATAGAATTGGGCCTGTACAACTCTATAATTTTCAATTATCGCGAACCGAGGCTCTGCCCCGCCACCAAACATTAACTGCCAGCATCAATCTGCAGCAGGTCAATCAATCCGCCTCTCTCACCACACCAAGCCGAAGCAGCATTAACACAAGAGCCGCAATAAATTATATGCACAACCGCCCGTTCGGAATTCGTGGAATGACTTTATCTTCGATATTTGGTACTACCCATAATGCCCAGCAAGGTGCATTAACAGAATCATCAGACTCTTGGGATAATAATGTTAACTATATCTTGGGGTTGCTGGAATTCAATCTTCGTGTAAATTTTGACAGGAGCTTCAACCAAAAACGCTCAATGATTAATTTCATGGCAAAAAGAGTATTTTAAAAGCAATTGCAGACACCCAAAACAACGCCGTTGCAAAATTCAGACTTAAGAACTTATACATCTAACAGCAAATATTAGCCTAAATGATACTCATATCAAACAGTTGCTCATTCGTCATGATGAATATTAACTGTTCGTTTTGCTCAAATCGGTTCGCAAATGAACTACCGTGTCTGTTAAAGTGTACCCACACTTTAGCCTTAAGCGACGACGGCGAATACCACACAGCTATATATTCTAAAAACCCAAGGTAAGGCGAAGTTCCATACTTTGACCGCCCTAAATACATTCAAAAAATTATGAAATTAATCTCAATAAAGCGTAATTTTATTTTTTTGCTGGGTATATGTGTTTTCATTGGTGGCTGCGCAGAAACTCCCAAAGTGATGCAAATCACCGGATTAACACCCGGTATGCCAGACAAAATATGGCCGTCACCTCCCGACGAGCCACGTTTTAAATACATTGGGGAATTAACTGGAGAGACAAATTTTCGCCCTGCTAATTTTGCTAATCGGGACGTAATGACGAAACTGATCGACTGGTTGGCTGGCCTAACGGAACCCTACTCTGCTCCAATTGTTTTGCAACGCCCACAATCGGGGGCTGTTGATGCGGAGGGTAGAGTCTATGTCACCGATATTAGCAAGGGTGCTGTCTATGTCTTTGACAAGCCAGCCGGAAAATTAGAAGTCTGGGAAATGGCTCGAAGCAATTCACATTTCAAATCCCCGGTAGGTATAACAGTGGAAGAGCAAGGTGATATTTTGGTAGCCGATGCGGAACTTCACGGGGTGTATCGCATCGATAACAGAGGAAATCCAATAAGCACATTTGGCGAAGATATACTCAGGCGTCCTACTGGCTTGGCTCGTGATGCACAGCGGGGGGTTATCTATGTGGCAGATACTTATGCTCACGACATTAAAGTATTCGGTGAGGATGGGAAGTTGCTAAAAACGTTAGGTCAACGTGGAGAAGGTGATGGTGAGTTTAATTTTCCGACTCATTTAGCGTTTGCTAATGACCGCCTTTATGTTACCGACACTCTAAATTCGCGCATACAAGTATTCGACACCGAAGGAAAGATGGTTGGAAAGTTTGGTCAGCGGGGGCTGTATGTAGGAAATTTAGTGCGGCCCAAGGGCGTAGCCATAGATAAAGCAAATAATATCTACGTGATAGAATCCCTTTATGACCAGCTATTAGTGTTTAATAGTAAGGGGGAAACATTGCTAGCCTTGGGTGGAAGTGGAAAAGAAGAGGGACAATTTTATTTACCCTCTGGTGTCTGGACTGACAATCAAAATTATATCTATATCGCTGATATGTTTAATGGTCGTGTGACGATTTTACAGTATTTAGGAGGAACACAATGAACAGGCTTGACTCTTCTCCATTGAGAAATACCACACTAGTAGTGGCTATAACCTTGTTGAGTTGGAGCGTAAGTATTGCTCAAGCTACCGTTATATCAAATGTTCAAGCAACTAAGCATAATTTGTCAGCAGCCTTGGATGGTGCTGGTGTTGTGCCTTTGCGAGGAATCAAGGCCGTAAGCGAAAGCCAAGTCTGTGTTTTTTGCCACACTCCACACAATGCAAACCAAAGCGTTGCTGGTCCCCTCTGGAATCGCAGTTTTTCTTCAGCGACTTATATCACTTACACATCGGATTCAATGGATGCGATAACGACACAGCCAACAGGTGATTCTAAGTTATGCCTGTCATGTCATGATGGCACAGTTGCAATAGGAACAGTTGGAGTGCTAAATGGTAAGGGATCTGTCACCATCCCTATGACCGGTGCCGGAGCAGGTGGTGTCATTCCAAGTGGATTAGGAGCAAACACTGGTTTCACCCGGAATATCGGCATAGAATTGGGCAATGACCATCCTATTTCATTCCCTTACAATTCAGCGTTAGCTGCAGCCGATGGTGAATTGCGCAACCCACCAGTCGTTGTCAGCGGTAGGACAATTGTTGGCAACCAAATTGTTGGTGCTAACCCAAAGCCGAAGTTCCCTTTGCAAAATGACCAAATGCAATGTTCAACTTGCCACGATCCGCACTTAGCGGATACAGTTGCCACGAATTCCCCACTTAAATTTTTACGCGGCAATCGACTTCAGCAAATACAGCCTACCCCTGGACTGTTCGATTCCACCAATGACATTATGTGCCTAGCTTGCCATGACAAAGCAGCGGCAACATGGGCCTTCTCTGCCCATGCCAATGAATTGGTTGCTACCGAAACGTACCTCGACTCTGCAGCCAGCCTAAGAGAATTCGCTCGCGGCACCAAAGTATGGCAGGCTTCTTGCCTTAGCTGTCATGATACGCATAGCGTGGCGGGCTCCCGCCGTCTTTTACGAGAGGGGACAAATGCGCTTGATGCTCCGGGCATCCCAAAGAGCGGCGGTAGTGCCGCAGGTGAAGAGACGTGTTACCAGTGCCACAGTTTATCGAGCGCAAGCATTCTTGACCCTATCGCGCCGCCTAATTTGACACCCGATATAAAGAGTGACTTTTTGCTTACATACCGGATGCCTATTTCATTGCAGCCTGAGGTTCATAGTATAGGTGGAAATTTCAATGACTCCAGTCGAGGAGGACCTAGCTGCAATACTCTCGGAGATCAGTGTGGCAAAGATTTTGTAGAGTCACAGCTTTTATTGGGTAAAGCAAGCGCAGGCATTGGCGGCGGCTTAATTAATCGGCATGCTGAGTGTACCGATTGCCATAATCCCCACCGCGCAACAAAAAATCGCCTGTTCAATGCAAACGCTATCGTTCCTGATCCTGCTGGCACGCACAAACATAACATTGTTCTTGGCGATACCACGCCACACAACAATCTTGCTTCAGGATCTTTGCGGGGCACATTTGGCGTAGAACCAATCTACCTTTCGCCAGAATTTGGGTCAACGCCAACAAATTTTGATGTGAAGCGAGGCGACGTTGGTACAGCCATAAACACGGCGGTTACCAGCACGTATGTAACACGCGAGTATCAAGTGTGCCTTAAATGTCACTCAAATTATGCATTTGATAACACAACACCACCTCCCCTTCCAATTGCAAGCCTGACAGGGGGCACACAGGAACGTACAAATGGCATGTTGTACTACAGCGATGTTGCTATGGAGTTTCAAGCTCCTTCAACCCACCAGGGTGACTCGACCACCTTTGATTCAGGTGCTGATCCGACTCGCTATAGCACAAACAATCACCGCTCTTGGCATCCTGTTATGGCGCAGACTGGACGCTCATCGAATCCTCTTACCCGCGATGCGAACCTTTTGCGTGCACCATGGAATGGTTCAAATGCCGACGGTGGTATAGCAACTGTTGCCAATGCAGTTGGAACACAAACTATGCAGTGTGGCGACTGTCATGGCTCGACAACCAATATGCTTGATGGTGTTGTGCCGACTAACGGCGATGTCAATGGTGTTTGGGGGCCACATGGTAGTAACGACAACTTTATATTGAAAGGTGCCTGGAACACTGATGCACCTAACAATCACAATGTCGGTTCAAACAATTTGTGCTTCCGTTGCCACGAAGAAAACCAATATGCAAAACCCATCGCTGCTTCAGGTGTTGGGGCTATTTCAGGTGTTGGGGCTATCGGCACGCTTTCGAGCGGATTTAGTGGCTTTTCTTTCCCGAACCTACACCAAAGCCACGCCTACTTAACTACACAAGGAGGAACTGTCAATGCTCCTTCATGGCCAATTTCAGCAAATGGTACATATCGCTGCACAATGTGCCACACAGGGACAGCGCATGGCTGGAAGAACAAAGCGTTCTTAACTAACCTAAATGACTTGGGTCCTGAAATTCTTGCTATAGGCGGGGAAATTCCGCCCAGTATTGTTCCTGCCAGCGGTGTCCCCGCCAGCGGTATCCCCACAACAACTTTGTTGGCTGGTGCCACCGTTCCAAAAGGCACAGCGGCACCGATTGGCGTGAATGTTTTAAGTGGCGGGTATAGCAATGGCCCTTACTATCGAGGCAGCATGCTTTCAATCGAAACCACTGGTTTCAAAGCTCCTGGCACTTGGGTTAAAACAGACTGCGGAACATCGGGATGTCATCTCCCATAGTAATCAACTAGGCTTTGCTATTACCCGACACGCAGTGCCCATTGATTGTCTGATTGTCAATTGATGGGTGCTGTTGTTTGCGCGAGCATATACGCTCCTTAGTTGCAAACACACATTACCTATCCGAAAAATTAGTGATAATCTACAACACGTTCTAATTTCACTCGCTTAACCATCAAAATGATTCTCTACGCCGCCACGATTCTGGTTTCCAGCTTTTTGTTATTTCTAGTTCAACCCATTATCGCCAAGCAAATTCTGCCTTGGTTTGGTGGTACTGCAGCGGTGTGGACGACTTGCTTGGTATTCTTTCAACTGACGTTATTAGGTGGCTACACCTATTCAGATTTATCCAGCCGCCTGCTTAAACCCAAACTACAAAGCTCTTTGCATATCGTATTGCTGCTAATTAGTCTCGGTGTCTTGCCGATTGTTGCCGCATCTGGCTGGAAGCCAGTCGGCACGGAAGACCCATTATGGCGCATTCTCGGCCTGCTACTACTTACTATCGGCTTGCCATATTTTATGCTGTCAACCACTGCGCCGCTAATGCAATCCTGGTTTGCGCGCGAACATGCCAACCCCAAAATTGCAGAACGTGTTTATCGTTTTTTTGCGTTATCTAATTTAGGTGCATTGTTAGGGTTGCTCGCTTATCCTTTTGCGATTGAAACATGGGTTGCGACTCGCACCCAGGCGATAGGTTGGAGTATTGGTTACGCGGTATTTGTGATGTTGTGTATTGGTAGTGCGTGGCGTGCGCGCAACTTGAAAATTGATGTACCCCCAACAGACATGGCTACCGAATCGGTAAGTAGCGCGCCTAAAATAAAAGACTATGGTTTGTGGTTCACACTCGCCGCTTTGCCATCATTGATGTTGTTAGCCGTGACGAATCACATCACGCAAAACGTTGCATCTATCCCGTTTATGTGGGTGCTACCGCTCACCCTGTATTTGCTGACTTTCGTGTTGTGCTTCGAGGGGCGCAATTTTTATGTACGTAAATTTTTACTATGGCCAACGTTAGCAATCGTGATTGCAATGGCTTGGGGACTCACAACAAACTACGGATTCTTAGCAATCAACATTGCCATACCACTTTATTGCGCCGGGCTATTCTTAGTCTGCATGTTTTGTCATGGCGAGCTTGCCGCAGCAAAACCCGCTGCGCGCTTCCTCACGCGCTTCTATTTGATTTTGTCATTGGGTGGTGCGGTAGGCGGTATGTTTGTTGGGCTACTTGCACCTAAGATTTTTAATGCGTTCTGGGAATTGCCTATCGGACTTGCTGCGCTCACCTTAATGGCATGGGTACTGACCAAAAAATCTACCGATTCTCAATTGCCGAAACTCGCTTCGATAATTTCACTCTGCATCGTCACTTATTTTGCCTACGACTATAACGTCTTGCAAAAAATGGACAACACTATTGCCGCAGTGCGTAATTTTTATGGTCGGTTAAGTGTCAAGCAAATCGGCTATGGCATCAGCGATGCTGAATCTTATCGAGTGGAAATGCACGGTACGATTCAGCACGGAAAACAGTTTGTTCATCCTGCCAACCGTCATTTCACCACCAGTTATTACAGTGAAAGTTCAGGAGTCGGTATGGCACTTGCTCACATTCATCCCGGACAACAAAAAATCGGCGGCGTTGGGATGGGAATCGGCACGATTGCGGGTCATAGCAAACCAGGTGGGTTGGTCAAATTTTACGAAATCAATCCCAAAGTGATTGATTACGCGAAAGAGCAGTTTTACTATTTGAACGAAAGCCCTGCTAAAATTGAAGTCCAGCTAGGTGATGGGCGCTTACTATTGGAACGCGAATCCCCGCAACAATTTGACGTGCTTGCCATCGACGCATTTTCAGGTGATGCCGTGCCGGTGCATTTAATTACCCGCGAAGCAATGGCACTGTATTTGAAGCACATTAAACCTGATGGCGCAGTAGCCTTTCATGTCACCAGCCGCTATTTAAACTTAGCACCCGTGGTTAAGCAACTGGCAGATGATGCGGGTTACGAAGCAGTTTTGATTGCCGACAAATCTGATGACATCCACTATTCACCCAGCAACTGGGTTATCGTGACACGTAACCAAGATTTTTTAAATGCACCCGATGTCATGCAAAACCGGGTGGCGATTGACCCGATTCCGGGTATGAAAATCTGGACAGATGATTTCAGCAATTTATTTCAAGTACTCAAATAAACTAACACCGCGAATTCATGCCATAAAACCGGGATTAGTTAAACAGTGAATTACAATAACCCTCACTCAACGATCCTTACGTTAGGACATCAGTAATGACCGCACTGAATGCCAAAATCGCCGGGGGAAATCCCGACCACGATGCCGCTTCACTTGATGATTCACCACGGTCAGCATCGGAAGTGCCGCTTCGAGTTAAAGGATTCTTGGCATTCGCTGCGGTGGTTATTTATGCGGTGCTCCTCACCACATTCACCTTTAACAAAAAATCCGAACTTGCCAACGAATTTGAGCGGTTGCAAAATTTTTATAAAATTGAAGAGCAACTTCGGCAGGTAGATGCGACAGCATTCCATATTGTCATGGGGGTTTTCATGAATGCTGACGCTTCTGACCCTAAAGCTATCGTACAAAGATTTTTAACGAACTTTGAATTACTCAAAAAGAAAAATGCTGAACTTGCAGCCGAATATCCGCTAGCCAGCGTAAACCTTTCACGTATAGATGAAGCCGCCGCGCAGGCGGCAGTATCAGCTCACCCTTCGCCATCGGAGTTGGCTGCAATGAATTCCGAACTACTTAAGGTGAAAATTGAAATTACTCAACACATTGATGAAACACGCCAAGAACAAAAGGCTTCGGCTGAACGCTTCAACACCCAGTGGGACTCAGCTGCGCTGGCATCCATGATGTTCGGCATCATCGGACTACTGTTACTGGGTGCGATTATTGGTTTATTTTTTACGCGTCTCACGCAAGATTTGCTCACACTGAAAGCCTTGGCGTGGGACATCATCAAAGGCAAACGCGATGTTGCAACACCCGTCACGCGCAACGATGAAGTAGGCGAACTTATGCAAGCGGTCAATCAAATGGCGAGTGCGCTAGATGAACGCGAAAAAGAATTGGTGATTGCCCGGCAAAAATTTTTCCATCAAGAAAAAATGGCTGCTGTAGGTGCGCTCGCAGCTGGAGTAGCACATGAGATTGGCAATCCAATCGCGGCCATGTCGGGCGTGCTTCAAGAAATGGTTGACTCACAATCATCTGCGCAAAACATCAGCCCGGCAAGCAGCAAATTGTCGATGCTACAAACACACATTCATCGACTTTCTGCAATTACCCGTGAAATATCTGAATTCGCCGCACCACAACCTGTAGAGCGACAATTGTTAGATTTAAACGCATTAGCACGCACAACTGCCGGTTTGATGAGCTATGATAAAAGAATGCACAAAGTAAACTTGCAGCTCAATCTGGACAGCCAACTACCCGCTATTTTTGGGGTGGCTGACCAACTCACACAAGTTATTATGAATCTGCTTATTAACGCGGCAGACTCGATGGAATCAATCACAGACCGCGCATTGGAAATTACCTTGCACACAGAAGTTCTCAACGATAGGGTCTGCATGAGCGTTAAAGACAATGGTTGTGGTATGAATCAAGAAACACTAGGGCGTGTTTTCGAAGCTTTTTTTACCACCAAACGAAGAGGAACTGGATTGGGCTTAGCGCTTTGTTACTCCATCATTGCGGGTCATAAAGGTACGATTGACATTGACTCTAAGCTCGGTGAAGGGACGCGTTTGCTAGTTACACTGCCAATACCGACAGACGAGGAACTAATGGCATGAGGACACTGCAACTTCTTGTTGTTGACGACGAGCCCGCAATCCGCCAGGTGGTGTCAGCACAGCTCCGTAAGGTTGGCCACGCAGTCGAACAAGCTGGTGATGCCGAGACGGCACTTGAAAGACTATTGCGCGGCGATATTGACATTGTCCTTAGCGACATCAAATTACCTAATATGAGCGGTATTGATTTACTGCGCAAAGCCAGAGCATCAAACATCGACACCGCTTTCATCATGATGACTGCTTTTGCATCAGTCGACACAGCTATTGAAGCTATTAAAGCAGGTGCCGCTGACTACATGATTAAGCCGCTTAATCACGATGAGTTGTTACACCGCCTTACCAAAGTAGGTGATCTGCGCGGACTACGTGCAGAAAATAGGGTATTGCGGAGATTGGTTCTGGGTAGCAACCAAGAGGTGTTTGGCTTTAACTCACCAACCATGCGTGAAATGGAACACATGGCCGCCAAAGTGGCTCGTACTAACAGCACAGTATTAGTCACTGGCGAAAGCGGCACAGGAAAAGGCGTGGTCGCTCGACTAATTCATCAACAAAGCTTGCGTGCGGATGGTCCTTTCATTCCGGTAAATTGTGGCGCGATTCCAGAAAATCTGGTCGAGAGCGAATTTTTCGGTCATACGCGGGGCTCATTCACCGGCGCAGACAAAGTCAGAAAAGGACTATTTTTAGAAGCCGACACAGGCACAATTTTCTTGGACGAAATTGGCGAACTACCACTCTCGCTACAAGTTAAACTGTTACATGTAATTGAACAAAAAGAAGTGCGTGCTGTAGGTAGTGAGCAATATCGTCCCGTTGATGTAAGGATTGTTGCTGCAACTAACCGCAATCTAAGTGAGATGGTCGCCAATGGAAAGTTTCGCGAAGATCTCTTCTTCAGACTAAGTGTCTTTCACCTTCACGTTCCTCCACTCAGGGACCGCCGCCAAGATATCGCAGGACTAGTAAATTTTATACTTCAGCGAAATTCGCGCCGTTTAGGAAGCAACGGGATGAAAGCCTCACTAGACACGGGTGTTGAAGAGCTTCTCGTCAACCATACTTGGCCTGGTAATGTGCGCGAGTTAGAGAACGTACTAGATCGTGCGCTCATTTTAGCCGATGATTGTCGCATCACCGTTGCGGACCTGCCTGCCACAATTTCTAAAGTCGCCCAACCATCACAACCAAGCGACAGCTTCCAAGCCTCAGGTTCATTGCGCGAACAAGTGCGGAAATTTGAAACTCACCTCATATTAAAAACTATTGAAGATGCTGGAGGTGATCGACGTGCAGCCTCACAAAAACTAAATATAGGCTTATCCAGCCTATATAGGAAACTAGAAGAAATAGAAGCGCAGCCTATTTCAAATGAAGGGGGGTTTGCCCGTCATGAAGTGCGCCAAGACCAATAGCTTTAAACTAAAACAAAAATGAACTTCGACCCAACTTAACACCCTAATCGGCACCCAAAGCTTTGCTTTGAATTGCCTTTGAATACGTATTTTTGATACACTTAGGGGCGTAGTCAGGAAGTTGCGAGAGCTAACAAAAAGAGGATTATCACAATGCATACAAAATTCGTTCAATTGCTATTGGCTGGTGCTTTATTTTTTAGTTTGCAGCCTTCAATTGCTTTAGCAACGCCAGAGGAAGACTTTGCTAGCGCGGAGAAGTCATTTAATGAAGAGGATATTAAAGAGGCCACGAGATACCTAAGACTAGCCGCTGACCAGAATTATTTCCCCGCTCAAGTCCGCCTTGGCGAGTTGATGACGGGGTCAACCGATTATGAGGAGGGCTTTGGATGGTTTCTTACTGCCGCTTTTCAGGGAGATGCCGAAGGTCAATACAATCTAGGGCAAATGTACGCGCTCGGATATGGGACAGAAATAAATCCTGATAAAGCATTTTTCTGGACAAAAAAATCGGCTGAGCAAAACTATCTGCCCGCAGTTAAACTACTAGCCGGCTTGTACCAATCTCCAGAAGATGGGAATAAACTAAAAAATATACTGGGCATTACTCCCAACAAAGAGCAAGCGGATTTTTGGGGTGCGAAATTACCGGATTTGCAAAAAGCTGCCGATAAAAAAACCAAACAGGCAAGAATAGCCTATGAAAAAAGGCAATCAGATCTTGCTGAAAAAGCCAAACAAGAACAATCAAAACTTTTATGTGGCTTGAAATGCTAATTCCATTCCGTTTTATTTTTGCCACGCAGGTATATTTTTTATTAGCTCTAACACCCAATTTTTCCGAGGCTGTTGAGCTTATAACCGGAAGTGAGAATTATGTGAAATACTGCGCCGACTGCCATGGTGCAACTGGAATTAGCGTCATGCCTGACGCACCTAGCTTTGCAAAAAATGAGGGTTTAATCAAGTCAGACACTGACTTGCTGAACTCCATAAACAACGGTAAAAATGCCATGCCCATGTACAGAGGGATATTAAATGATCAGGAAATTCTTGATATCATCTTCTTCATTCGCACCTTAAATTAGGGTCGGTGCACTCTTTGCAAATTTAGCTGTCAATTCCGAACAAAACTACTCAAATTTATGCTTCACACATTCCTCAGACTGTTACTTTCACTTTGCATTGTTGCTTTTGGCATTAAAACAGTTGAAGCGGCTAATGGCAGCCTCCCTCATGTCCTTGAAACTTTCGAGGTTGGCGAATTCGTTAATGTGCGCGCACTCACAATTGAGCCAAAAAAAAAGTCACTCTGGGTAGGTAGTTCCGTTGGGGTGAGTGAAATTGATTTATCCACGCGCGCAGTACGCAACACTTTTACACGTGATAGCGGCTTGGCTAACGAATATGTATTCGCTGTCGCCATAGATAAAGATGACTACAAATGGTTTGGAACGAATGCGGGCGGCGTTTCACGGTATCGCGATGGGAAATGGAAGACTTATTTTCCGATGCATGGCTTAGCTGACTATTGGGTATATTCTTTCGCCAGCCAAAGCAATGGGGATTTATGGATAGGAACTTGGGCTGGAGTTAATAAAGTAAGCCTCAATGACATGAAATTCACTACTTATGTGAAAGAATTAATCAACGAATGGGTATATGGCATAGCGGTAGATAAAAAAGATCAAGTGTGGTTTGGCACAGAAGGTGGCGTTTCAATGTTTGATGGCAAAACATGGCGCGCCTGGAGTCACAAGGATGGGCTTGGTGCCCCCAACAAAAGCAAGCTTGCGGCAAGCTCTAACACAGGGTTAGGTACCCGCTCCCGCCATGATTTAAGCATGCTATCAGGCGGTGGAAAAATGACTTACAACCCCAGCTATGTATTTGCACTTCTAGTAACACCTGACCAGGCAATATGGGCGGGCACGTGGGGAGGTGGGGTGAGTCGATTCGATGGCAAACATTGGCGTAATTACACTACTCGCGACGGCTTAGCAGGCGACATCGTCTATAGCATTATCCAGGAACCAAGCGGAGTTCTTTGGTTTGGCACAAACAACGGATTGAGCCGCTATGATGGCAAAACTTGGCACAATTACGACAAGGGTTCAGGTCTATTAGCAAACAATGTTTATGCATTAGCCATTGCGCCCAATGGTGACATTTGGGCAGGAACACAGCGCGGGGTAGCTCGCATTGGTCAATAACATACGTATCCAGTTTCTAAATTTGCAACAAAATCTTCCAGGGGAACAAAATGCAACCTAACACTAAATCATTAACTCGTTCTGCAATTTTGGCGGTTTGCCTCGCTGCTGGAATTTATACTGCAGGCTGCACAAAAAAATCTGAAGACACGCAAACCGCAGCCCCAAAATTAGACGCGACAGCGGCTCAACCCGCACAACTTCCGCCTGGACATCCTGATGTCAATCGAGATGGTCAAGGCTCCAAAGGTGATCAAAACGCGCAGCAACCAGATGGTCGAAGCGGAAAAAGTGTACCTGACAAAAATGCAAAATTTACCCACTTTAGAGTTGGAAATGAAAATGTTAAAGCCATTTTCATTGACGGAAAAATTGTATGGGTAGGCACTTCAAATGGGGTGATACGCTACAACACTGAAACCGACGATTTCCGCCAATTTGATAATCGCGATGGGCTTCTTTCCAAAGGTATCTTCCACGTCAGCAAGTTAGATGGTCATATCGTTGTCGGCACGTATGGCGGCGGCATGTCTATCTACGATGAAGCTAATGACAAGTGGGAAAACTACAATATCCCGAACGGACTAGCTGATGCGTTTGTTTACAAAGTACTCAAGGCATCCAACGGCGATATATGGATTGCAACATGGTCCGGCGCAAACCGTATCCGTGGTGGAAATCTCAAAGATCGTTCCAAGTGGGACGTTTATACCGTTGAAAATACCAAAGGTGGATTGCCTAACGATTGGGTTTATAGCTTGACCGAAGGTAAAGATGGCACAATTTGGCTAGCGACCGAAGGTGGCTTGGCAAAATTCAAAGACGACAAATGGCAAAACTGGAATCACGAAAAAGGCGTGGGTGTGGATTTCGAGAAAATTAAAAACGATCCACAATTCGGTACTGATCCGGCCAAATTTTCCGAACATCATGCACGACAAGCTAAAGAAATGGGTCTCGAAGGTGTGAGTGGTGGCGGCGCATACAATCCCAACTACATCGTATCATTGCTGGTTGATAAAAATGGCATCGTGTGGTGCGGTACGTGGGGTGGCGGCTTGGCACGCTTCGACGGTAGCAAGTGGAAGAGCTACAGCATGGTAGATGGATTGCCAGGAAATCATGTTTTCATGTTGAGCCAAGACCCCGCCGGAAAAATGTGGATAGGAACAAATAATGGGCTCGCCAGTTTTGACGGCGATAAATTCAAAACGCTTACCACCAAAGATGGATTATTCTCTGATACCGTCTTTGCGATGGACACAGATTCAAAAGGTGGTAAATGGGTAGGAAGCTTCGGTGCGGTTACACATCTCAGCCCAAGCAAATAGGCCTTAGTTGGCCAAGTAAAAAACGCATGGCGGAAGCCATGCGTTTTTTATTTAGCCCAATTAATTCTAAAGTATCGGCTATTTTTCCCAGGTATCTTTCAAGGTTGCAGTCAAGTTAAATACTATTCTCTTGCCCGGCTGATGCTCATAACGATCCGCGCAAAAATAACCCAACCGCTCAAACTGATAACGCGTTTCTGATGCAGCTTCACGAACAACTGCTTCGATCCAACCTTGCATAACAGTTAATGATTTTGGATTAAGGTATGTGCAAAAATCCACATTCTTATCGGCATCTGGTTCTGGCACGGTGAACAATCGATCATAAAGTCGAATTTCCGCAGGCAAAGCATGTTCCACGGATAACCAATGAATCACGCCTTTAACTTTACGACCCACAGGATTTTTACCCAGCGTATCAGAATCAATTGAACATCGGAGTTCAACTACATTTCCCGCTGCATCTTTAATCAATTCATCACAGCGCAATACGTAGCTGTAACGCAGTCGCACTTCTCCGCCAACAGTAAGTCGTTGCCAACCCTCTGGCGGATTCACACTAAAGTCGTCAGCCTCTATCCAAATTTCTTTCGCAAAATGCACCCTACGCTCGCCAAACTCTGGATGTTGCGGATGAAACCCCGCAACACGCGACTCGGTCTGCCCCTCAATAAAATTCGTTACTACCACTTTGAGCGGCTTAATCACTGCCATAACGCGCGCAGCCTTGGCTTCCAAATCTTCACGCACGCAGCCTTCCAAAACACTCATATCTACAGTGTTATTGCTTTTAGAAATTCCAACGCGTTTGGCGAACTCGCGTATGCCGTCCGGCGTATAACCACGGCGACGCATTCCCGAAATTGTGGGCATACGTGGATCATCCCAACCTGACACGCGCTTTTCATTTACCAATTGCAACAGCTTGCGTTTGCTAGTGATGGTGTAGTGCAGCTCCAGTCGTGAAAATTCATATTGGCGCGGATGACAATTGATACTCAGGTTATCCAACACCCAGTCGTATAAAGGTCTGTGATCTTCGAATTCCAAAGTGCACAAAGAATGCGTGATGCCTTCCAACGCATCCGAAATACAATGAGTGTAGTCGTACATTGGATAAATGCACCACGCATCCCCAGTACGGATGTGGTGAGCGCGGCGAATGCGATATATCACGGGGTCACGCAAATTCATGTTGGACGAAGCCATATCAATTTTGGCACGTAACACCATACTACCGTCGGCAAATTCACCTGCCCGCATCCGCGCAAACAAGTCCAAATTTTCTGCCACCGAGCGCTCACGAAATGGGCTGCTCTTGCCTGCCTGAGTCAATGTGCCGCGATATTCACGCATCTGCTCAGGCGTTAAATCGTCCACATAAGCCAAACCCTTCTCGATCAACTCGACTGCGAATTGATAAAGTTGTTCAAAATAATCAGAAGCCCAACGCACCTCACCATCCCATTCAAAGCCTAACCAACGCACATCGTCTTGAATGGATTGTGCGTATTCCTGACTTTCTTTTTCGGGGTTGGTATCATCAAAACGTAAATTACATTTACCCTGATAATCTTGTGCCAAACCAAAATTCAAACATATTGATTTTGCATGTCCCACATGCAAATAGCCATTCGGCTCCGGCGGGAAACGCGTAACTATGTTGCTGTGCTTACCACTGGCCAAGTCTGCATCAATAATGGTGCGGATGAAATTTGAAACGATGGGGGTTGGCGCGCTACTCATTACTTCACTTTCAAAAGATGGGGTAGATTTATACTAGTACGAATTCTACCCGAAAATATCAAGCAACTAGGACAGACATTCCGTGTCAACTCTATTAGGTTCTTTGGTAGAATTCACGCCTTATGGAATAACCTCTTAGGATTTTGGCATCATGACTATGTTTGAGTGTTTTAAACTACAGGCCAGTTTATTAGGTGGCGCATTATTGATAAGCACAAGCATTTACGCCAATGCTGATGATCTCGTTGATGCGAACAAATTATTTAAGCAAATGCAGTACAACCAAGCCTTAGACAAGGTCAATGAAATACTCAACAAAAAACCCAAAGACGCGCAAGCACGTTTCCTTAAAGGGTTAGTCCTCACGGAGCAAAATAAAACAGACGATGCGATCAAAGTATTTTCTGCTTTGACCAATGACTACCCGGAACTTCCAGAACCTTATAACAACCTCGCCGTACTGTATGCCAATCAAGGGCAATACGACAAAGCCAGATTGTCATTGGAGATGGCAATACGCACCCATCCCAGCTACGCCACTGCACACGAGAATTTGGGCGACATCTACGCAAAAATGGCGAGTCAGGCCTACGACCGCGCCTTGAAATTAGATCACGGCAACACTGCGACACAAACCAAATTGGCGATGATTCAAGATTTATTCGGCGATACCTCACGCAAACCCGGCCGCCCTGAAGTAGCCACCTCAACACCCGCCGCCGTGGTTAAATCACCTGCTGTCCTAATCCAGCCTACTGATGTAAAGTCGGCAACAACCGGGCACACAGTCACCTCAGATCAAAGCAAAGATGTGTTGAAAACTGTGCAAGACTGGGCTGCGGCTTGGTCGGCAAAAAACACCGGCAAATACTTGGCGCATTACGCGGCTGATTTCAAAGCGCCGAAAGGAGCAAGCCGCGCAGCTTGGGAAGCTGAACGTAAAGAACGCATCAGCAAACCAAAAACGATTCATGTCGGCATCAGTAATCCTACCACCACATTTAGCGACATCGATCATGCAAGGGTTGAGTTTCGTCAGTCATATGCGGCTGGCCAGTTTAAAACCTCAAGTAGCAAAACCTTATTGATGGCTAAGTCTGGCGAAAAATGGCTGATACAAGAAGAGCGTGTCAAATAAGCCATGTCAAAATTGAAACTCATTCATTTGTTGCTGTGCGGCTTAATGGCAGGCTTCGCCCAAGCTGCGGATACGCATGATAGCGAAGCACAGCTAGTAAAAAGCCTGCAATCCATCAATGATAATCATCTTGATAACGCGCTGAATCAGGTTGATAAGCTATTGCGTGACAACCCTAACTTTAGGCTAGCACAATTAGTCAAAGGTGATTTACTGATGGCGCGCGCAGGTGCACTCAATCATTTTGGTGACGCAGCAAATGCAACCCACGAGCAGATTGATGACTTGCGCGACGAAGCTCGCGTCCGACTCAATCGCATTCTTTCACCTTCTGATACCAAGCTCGTGCCACGCTTTTTATGGCAGCTTAATACTGAGCAAAAATATGCTTTGGTCGTCGATACCAGCCGCTCCACTTTATTTGTTTATCAAAACGTAAATGGCGAGCCGCATTACGTTACCGATTTTTACGTCACCATCGGCAAGTTAGGCACGAAAAAAATTTCCGAAGGCGATCAACGCACACCGATAGGTGTTTACTTTATAGCCTCTAATTTATCTAAAACGCAGCTTCCTGATATGTATGGCAGCGGTGCCTTCCCGCTCAGCTACCCAAATGAGTGGGATGAAAAAAACAATCACACTGGCAAGGGTATCTGGCTACATGGCACACCTAGCGACACTTATAGCCGTCCACCAAAGGCTAGCAATGGCTGCGTCGTGTTGACCAATGAAGATTTGAACAAGCTCGCGCCTTATCTGCAAATTGGAGTTACACCCGTTATCATCGCCAGCCAACTCGATCCAAGTACGGATACCGATCAAAGCGACCATGCCGCGTTGATGCAAGAAATTGAACAGTGGCGCAAAGATTGGTCCAACCTCGACACTACCGCATACCTCAAACACTATTCAGCCAACTTTGCGAACGACAGCAACATGAATTACGCGGCGTGGGCAAAACAAAAGCAGTTAGTGAACAGCGGCAAATCATGGATTAAAGTGGGCATCAGCAATGTCAGCGTATTCGCCTATCCAGACCAACCCAATATGGTGGTGGTAAATTTCGAGCAAGACTACAATAGCAATAATTTAGCAAATAAAATGAAGAAACGGCAATACTGGATTAAGCAAAACAACACTTGGCAAATTATTTACGAAGGAGCTGCATAATATGAAACAAGTTATTACCGCATTACTTGCCTTGCTGATGTACTGCACCATGCAATTTTCTTACGCTCAACTGATTCCCAATAAACCCAAACCCATTCCCACCCCTTCATCAACTCAAGGTACTAAATCCATGGTCAAACTGCACACCAATCTCGGCACTATCACATTACAACTGGACGGTGAGAAAGCACCCAACACTGTGAAAAATTTTCTTGAATATGTGAACTCCGGTTTCTATGAAGGCACAATATTTCACCGCGTCATCGGCAACTTCATGATTCAAGGCGGCGGCTTTGAACCCAGTATGAAGCAAAAGAAAACCAATGCACCCATCCAAAATGAAGCCAATAATGGTTTGAAAAACGAGAACTACACCATCGCCATGGCGCGTACTGGTGACCCACACTCAGCAACCGCACAATTCTTCATCAACGTGAAAGACAATGGCTTCCTCAGCTACCCGGGACAAGACGGCTGGGGCTACTGCGTATTCGGCAAAGTAGTTGAAGGCAAAGAAGTCGTCGATGCCATCAAAAAAGTTAAAACCGGCAACCGAGCTGGATTCTCGGACGTACCGGAAGAAGATGTCATCATCACCAAAGCGGAAGTAGTTCAATAACAAAACGGCGCTTAACGCGCCGTTTTACTTTATGGCTCACAGCTTATTTATTTCCGACTTGCATCTCAGTGCTGACCAACCGCACAGCATGGTGGCGTTCCAGCATTTCATCGCCGACATTGCGCCGCAAGCCGAAGCACTCTACATACTCGGCGATCTTTTTGAATACTGGGCGGGCGATGATGATTTGCACGATCCCTTTCACAGCCAAGTTATCAGTGCATTACGTGGCCTTGCAGAACGAGATGTAAAAGTTTATTTACTACATGGCAACCGCGATTTATTGATGGGGATTGAGTTAGCGCAAGCTTGCAAAGCGGCATTACTTGATGACCCTACGCTGCTTGATTTGTATGGCACGAATACGCTGCTCAGCCACGGCGACACTTTATGCACTGACGACATTGAGTATCAAAATTTTCGCAACCAAGTTCACGACGAAGCTTTTCAAAAGAATTTTTTAACTCAACCCCTCGCGGCACGCAAAGCGCACATCGAGCAATTACGCCGGCACAGCACTGTCGCCAAGCAAAATAAATCTAGTGAGATTATGGATGTGAACGACGATGCTGTCGCCGCCCTGTTGCGCGCCTATCACTATCCAAGATTGATACACGGTCACACCCACCGCCCCAATCGTCACGATCATATCGTGGATGGACACAACTGCGAACGTTGGGTTTTAGGTGATTGGTATCAACACGGTTCAGCGTTGCACTGTGATGCGCAAGGCTGTCGTTCAATTAGCTTTTGAATTGGCTGGCGCGCATAATTTTTCGCAAGGCACGCCATCCGCATCACCATCCAACATTTTCGCGCCGCAACTCGCCAAATAAAATTTCGCTTCTTCGCAGCTGGTCATTTCTGAACAATGTTTCTTTGTGCCGCAGTTTGGGTCGAAGGATGCTATAGGTTTATTCGCCGTTGGTGGCGGAGCGGCATCTGCTACAGGCGCAATAGAAACATGCTGTTTGCGCCATTCCCACGGCGGAGTAGGATCGCTCAACGCCCACAAACCGCGCGGGGCTTGCTTGGCTTCTTCCTGTAGCGCGAGTAGTTTTTTATCGCTGTGAAAATTTGAGTTCTCCCACGCCATGCCGCGCCGCAATTGTTCAGCATTCACGTCCAAGCCATTCACGTTGATGGACGCAACCATACGCCCGTACTTATCAATCGCCTGACTTTTAATGTTTACCTGTTTGCCCATTACCATATCAGACAATGAACGTTTAGACGATTCGCCAAAGGTCTGCGCTTTTTCGGGCGCATCAATTCCGACTAGGCGAATTTTCACCAGTCCTTTTGCACGCTTGACCAACACAGTGTCGCCGTCCAACACGGCAATCACTTTAGCGGTGAACTCTTGACTGTATGCGGCAGCGTTAACCAGCAGTAACAGAAACAATATCAAGGTGCGCAGCATAATTTCCCCTTTGGTAAAACAGCTTAATACAGCACGCTTTTCACTAACGCCAAACACAACAATGCGTAGCCTGCCGCGAGCAGATCGTCGAACATAACACCCAGACCACCGTGCCAGTGTGTATCAAAATATCGAATCGGCGGCGGTTTGAAAATATCGAAAAAACGGAACAGCACAAATGATAGCAATGCCCAATGCCATCCAGGCGGAGTGAAAAGCAACACCAACATGAACGCGACAATCTCGTCCCACACAATGCCGCCGTAATCAGACACTCCCAAGGCCTTGCCGGTTTTGTCACACACCCAAACCCCAATCGCAAATGCCCAGATCAGCACCAGTATAAATACCCAGTCGGATAAGCGCGGGGCAAGAAACCAATACATGGGAAAAGCGACCAGCGTGCCAAACGTGCCGGGTGCTTTGCGTGCCAAGCCGCTGCCAAAACCGAACGACAACAAGTGCGCAGGATGACTGAGTAAAAATTTCCAGCTTGGCTTAACTAGCAGCTCATCGGAAGTGGTCATAACCCGCGCTTTCAATGTTAAGTGGATTGCCTTGCGCATCGCGCACGGTGCAGCCCTGCCCGGCAATGATTTTACCGATGCGGGTGAGCGGTAAATCAAGCTGCTCGCTTATGCGCAATATCTCCGCATGATAAGCAGCGGGCGCAGTGAAGCATAGCTCGTAATCGTCGCCGCCAGCGAGTATGCAGTTTTGCAATAATTTTTCAATATCGTCATTCCCGCGAAAGCGGGAATCCAGTGCTTTTATTGAACTGGATTCCCGCTTTCGCGGGATAACCAGCGAGTTGCCAGCTTGCTGGCTTTGTCGAATGGCTAGATGTTCCTTCAATGACGATGAGGTTTTAATTAGCTGAAAATCAATCTCCGCCCCAACCTTGGAACATTGCAAAATATGCCCCAAGTCCGCGATCAATCCATCCGAAATATCAATCGCACTGGTGACAATGCCGCGCAGAGCCAACCCCAAAGCCACGCGCGGCACGGGTTGGTGAAGGGCTGCAAGGCAATGAATACGGGCATTTTCAGGCAGGTCTATTTTTCCCTGCAAATGCGCCAATCCCAACGCTGCATCGCCCAACGTGCCTGACACCCACACCTCATCACCCACCTTTGCACTATCTCGCCGTAACACTTTACCTTGCGGTACTTCGCCCATGATGGTGACACACAGATTCAAAGACCCGCGTGTGGTATCACCACCAACCAACTCCACGCCATGCTGTTGTGCCAATGCAAAAAATCCTGCGCTGAATTTTTCTAACCAAGCATCATCAACTTTGGGTAGCGACAACGCCAACGTCGCCCAACGCGGCTTCGCACCCATTGCAGCCATATCGGATAAATTGACCGCGAGTGTTTTGTGTCCCAGCAGATAGGGATCGGCATCCGCAAAAAAATGCGTGCCGCAAACCAGCATGTCGCTGGATACCGCCAGGACATTGCCTTCGCTTACTTGCAGTAACGCGGCATCATCGCCGATACCGAGTAATGTGTTCGGTGTGGCGCGTGTAAAGTGACGGCGAATGAGGTCGAACTCAGACATGAGTTACGAAAGTTGTGCGATGCGCCAAATGTTCGTTGCAATCTTGGACATACTTTTTTGTCGCGCAGCAATACGGTCAGGTGTCCAGTTTTGGTTGTCTTCTACAATTTTGCGTGTCAATTGAAAAACACTGGCAGCCAATATCGGTTTTTTTTCCAAGAATTGCTTATTGCCCATATCTCGATTTGCACTACTATCAATGAGTGTCATATTACCCAGCCTATACAGCATTGCTTGGGCTTCATCGTCGCTAAAAGCATCCCAACCTGTTGTGGCATTTTGCGGAAGAACATGCTCAACATTAAATGTTTCACTTGCAAAGTCATAGTCTTGTCCGCTGACTTGCTTTTCAAGCGCACATAAAATGTAACGCACAATTTTCAAATTACGTGAGCTAGAGGTGCGTATCACCTTCTCTGCAAAGCTTGCCTTGAAGGTATCGTCGTTCGGATAGACTGTTTTCATTCCATGTAAAGCAGCATTCACATCAGCATATTCGCCACGGGTAATTTTTTGCGCAACTGAGGAATAAACACGCTCCTGTTCATTTGGCGACTGACCACCAATGACGTTATAGCGCATTGAAATGGTCACGCAGCTGCGCAACAAAACTTCAAAGTCACTCGCCGAAAATTTTCGATGTGCCGCAACCAGTAAAGGAAAGGGTTGCCGCACGCTAAACATGCGCAAATCTCGTGCGTAGCTCTTTAAGTCGGATGACCATTGCGATGCGTCAGGTGTAGTCAAGGCAAGGTAAATATCCATGTCTTCTTCCATGCTACGCAACAGTTCAAAAACCGCTTCGCGTCCACTTACCTTTTCACGTATTGCTTTGAATAACTCCGCTTGCCGCACAAAGGCTCGCCGACTGATCCAATGTACCCGTAAAAAGTCAGGGAAACTTTCGCTTCCTAATCGTCCGACCATTGCCTCCCAGCGGTCTTCCAACACTTTCATTTCATGTTGATGCTCGCTAGCTCGGTGCAACACAGAAAATAGATAGTTCTTTAATAAATCTGTGGCTGATAGTCTGACTCCACGCGCATTCAGTGTTTCAAAAACCTTGTAGGCATTCAACTCATCAGTTACGTTAATTACCGTAAAAAATAGACGATCACTCATATTCTCAACCAAACTTGCCAAGGCAACGCCCGCATCCCCTTGGATATTTTTCAAGTAATCGCTAATACGCTTTTCAAACCACTCAAAAGCCTTGCGTAAACCATGTTCAGAGGCTCTGAAGCCGCGCTGTGGCAAATGCCCAAGCGGCACTAAATACGTTTGAAAATAATCATCGTTATTCCGATTCAGCGTCAGTTTTGAACGCGACACCAAAGTAATTGGGTCTAGATAGCCAACATACGTCTGACGTATCTGATCCATGCGTTGCTGGTTACTCTTGGCGTTCTGATTTTCCTCTACCAATTTTTTTAGCTGTTTCAACACCGCCAAGGCAATCAAACTTAGAGTAGTTAGTCGCTGCTGACCATCAATCACATCAAATACTTTGTCGTCACTAGACTGCAACACAAGATAACCCATGTAATGGGCTGGCTCACCACCATCTTGTATGGTCGCCAAAATGTCTGCCCATAAATCCTCCCACTCATTTTCAGCCCAACTATAGTCGCGTTGAAAAGGGGGGATTTTATAGGTCAAGCCGTTACCAATTAACTTTCGGTAAGTGTTGTTTTCAGTTTTGAAATTGGTGGCAGACATCATTTCTCCTCGCATATTTTACAAGCTGAAATTCACTACGATTTGTTGTGTCCTGAAAATTCAATTGCACGCACTTGCGGCGCGAGCTTGTCGAGTACGCCGTTGACGAACTTATGCCCGTCCGTGCCGCCAAAAGTTTTGGCGAGTTCGACTGCCTCGTTGATGGCAACTTTGTAAGGTACTTCGAGTTGCGCCGATAATTCAAATGCACCCAGCATCAGCACCGCGAACTCAACCGGGCTCAGCTCATCCAACGGACGATCCAGGTGCGGCGCAAGCAATGTCTCAAGCTCGCTATGCTGCCTCAATGTTCCTAGCAGCAAATTGGAAAACATCGCTTTGTCGTAACGACCGAGATTCTTCTCAGCGTGAATCTGCTTTTCAATTTGCGTCGCATCACCCGCCGTAATCCGCCACTGGTAAATACCCTGCAACGCCAACTCACGCGCGCGATGGCGCGGACTTTTATTCACGTTATGTTTAACTTCAACCAACGTGCCTTCTTGATCTTTGTTCATGTCAGCGCTCGCAATAAATTAGCCATCTCAATGGCTACCAGCGCCGCTTCGCCGCCCTTGGTGTGCATGCGCTGTATCGCTTGCTGGTCTGTATCGGTGGTCAACACCGCATTGGCAACCGGCACACCACACGCCAACTGAACTTCATTGATGCAACGCGCGGACTCATTCGCCACAATCTCAAAATGATAAGTGTCACCTCGCACCACCGCCCCCAAGGCAATCAACGCATCAAACTTTTCGCTCTCTGCCATCTGCAACAATGCCAATGAAATTTCCAATGCACCCGGCACCGTGGCGAGCAAGATGTCATCTTCCGCCACGCCTTGTTTGATAAGCTGTTCGCGACACTCGCCGAGCAAGCCCTCGCAAATCTCAGGATTGAAACGGCTTTGCACAATGCCAATGCGCAGATTTTTACCGTTGTGATTTTTTTCGATTTCTTTCATGCTTAAGATTCCTTTTTCTGAAACAATTCATAGTGATTAAGTTTATGTAGGAGCACGCCCTGCGTGCGATTGTTTTTTGTTCGCGAGCAGGGCTCGCTCCTACAGCCGATGTTTCATCAAATGGCAGTCAAGCTTAATGTGCCGCGTAACCCACAATCTCCAACCCAAATCCCACCATGCTCGGCATCTTATGCGGCGTAGCCAGCAGCCGCATCTTGCCCACATTCAAGTCGCGCAGTATCTGCGCGCCGATGCCATAACTACGCGGATCCCATTGCGTGGTTTGTTGCTTACTCGTATCCAACGTTGCACGCGCCAACAAGTCTTGCGATGTCTCCACGCGATGCAGCAACACCAGCACGCCTGCTTTTACCTGAGCCATTTTCTGCAAGGCTTCATGCACGCTGGTGGAATGCGCGTGATCGGTCTGCTCTAAAAAATCCAGCACCGACAACGGCTCATGCACCCGCACCAAGGTTTCCGCATCATGGCGAATATCGCCCTTCACCAACGCCAAGTGCGTGCGCTGCGTGGTTTTATCCACGTAGGTCACCAACTCAAATTCACCATACGCGGTTTGCACGCTGCGCCGTGCCACGCGCTCGACCAATTTTTCATGCTGGCTGCGATGCTCAATCAAATCCGCAATCGTGCCGATCTTCAAATCGTGCAATTTGGCGAACTCAATTAAGTCTGGCAGGCGCGCCATCTCGCCATCGTCTTTGAGGATTTCGCAAATCACCGAAGCGGGTGTCAGCCCAGCCAACTCGGCCAAATCGCAACCTGCTTCGGTGTGTCCGGCACGCACCAACACGCCGCCATTTTGTGCGCGCAAGGGGAAGATATGGCCGGGCTGCACAATGTCGCCAGGCTTGGCGTTTTTCGCAGCGGCGGCTTGCACGGTGCGCGAACGGTCAGCCGCTGAAATGCCCGTGGTCACGCCACTCGCCGCTTCAATCGACAGCGTAAAATTAGTCGCCAGCGGCAAGCCATTTTCACGCACCATCAAGGGCAAATCCAATTGCTTGCAATGCGCCTCGGTGAGCGTCAAACAAATCAAGCCGCGCCCATGCTTCGCCATGAAATTGATTTTTTCCGGCGTGGTGAATTCCGCCGCGAACACCAAATCGCCTTCATTCTCGCGGTCTTCGTCATCCATCAACACCACCATACGTCCGGCACGTATCTCCGCGATAATCTCTGTAACGGGTGAAATTCCTACCATGTAACCAACCTCGAATAAACTGCAAAGCGGCACACCATGCGCCGCCGATAAGGGCGCGATTCTACCATTTCAGCATTGGTCAGATTGAGCTAAATGACGCTGATAACTAAAGCTCTGCTCTGACATGACTAGGAATTTTTCAGTTACTGGCGTAGCATTTGCTCATGAAAGTATCTGAGTTATTGCGATTGCTGGAAAAGGATGGCTGGTTCACCGTGCGTCAACGTGGTAGCCATCGCCAAATGCACCATAGTACAAAATCGGGTACTGTAACTGTCGCTGGCAAACCGAGCGTGGATGTGCCTCCCGGCACATTAAACAGCGCGCTTAAGCAAGCTGGATTAAAGGAGTAATCTCATGCGCTACATGGTCGTAATTGAAAAAGGGACTTCCAGTTACGGGGCGTTTGTCCCCGATTTACCTGGCTGCATCGCGGTGGGTGAAACAGAAGCAGAAGCACTCGCGCTGATTCAAGAGGTAATCCAATTCCATCTTGAAGATATGAAAACAGGCGGACTGCAAATCCCGCCCCCTGCTTCAAAAAGCATGTTTGTTGAAGTGCCACTGGCGGCATAATTCATAAGGCGCAATGAATGATTGCGCCTTTGCGGACTAACCTTTTGAACTGAGTTTTTCGTCCAGCTTATTGAGGATGTCATTTCCCCAGCCGGGTGCGAATATTTGTGTTGAATCTATAGGTTTTGAAACCACCTCAACTCTAGTTCTTGTTGCGCCATTCACGGACTCGATAAAGATAGCCACATTTGCCTCATAACTAACAAATGCCTTGCCAGCGTGCTGCGCCAAAACATGTCCTTTCTGTTTGTCCTCACTGACAAGTTGCAGACCGAGTTCCACTAAAACTAAGGGAACAGCTTTCCAAACTTCCTCTTCAGTTGCTGCGTATGTTCTGGATACCCCCGATCCTTTGGCGGCTCGAACATCTGCTAAAGTCGAGATGCAACCAGACACAGAAAGCAGGATAGCGGCGGCAAAAAATGTAGCAAAAAATTTCTTAAGCATTGTGATTATCCCCTTTGGTTAAAAATATCGCAGTTGTTAAAAAGCCCGCATAGCGGGCTTCTTTGTGCTAACAGCGATTAAAAGTTGTAAGCCACACCTACAGTAAATGCAGATGCCTTAATCGGGCTAGCACCCTTCCCTGTTTTACCGAAATTATCGTATTGCGCACGCAGGCTAAATTGCGAGCTAACATGATATTGCGCACCAACGCCAATCAACAAGTCAGTTTTAGACTCATCAGCCGCACCGATGCCAACAACTGTTGTGCTGTATTTTGCGCTGTTGCTTGCGAAGCCAATTTTACCTGTCAAGTCAAATTGAGCACTGAGCGGTAAATTTCCGATAGCGGCAACTTGTACAGAGCTAACTTTTACGGTGTCTTTACCTGTTGCGCCATAATCAATAACGGAATCACCAAAAGTTGAGTAGCCCACTTCTGCTGCCCACGTTGGGCTGAAATGATAACCGCCAGCGATGCGTGCCATTCCTGGGTTATTGAAAGATGTTATGCCGTCAGAGCCTTTAGCATTGCTGTAGCTCGACGAGCCCAAATCACCCGCCATGTAAAAGTTACCCGTGTTGTCAGCCAGCGCTGGAGCGGCAATAAAAGTCGATAAGAGTGTAACGATTGCAATTTTCTTCATGTTTTTTCCTTTTATAAATTAAAGAGTGTTCGCACGCACCAAAATACCAAGTGTTGCAATGTGACTTATACGCGGCTGACTTAAACGCGTCAATAAGGCGAAACTTATGACATGGCTTTTCATTCCCCTCCTGTTGGTTTTGCACGTGAAATACTCGCAACAAATATGCGGGTGTTTCGCGCTGAACGCGGATGGTCACAAGAATTTTTAGGATTTGAAACTGGACTACACCGAACCTTCATTGCTCATTGTGAGCGAGGGGTACGCAACATTTCTTTGGACAACATTGAAAAAATTGCACGCGCTTTCAATGTACCGATAGCAGAGTTATTTTTGCCGCGACGTAATAACCAACGAGCGTAAATTTACAATTCAGCCCTGCGCCGCAATCATCATCCGCTCCACATAGCGCGCAATCAAATCCACTTCCAGATTGACCCGACTGCCTGCTGTTAGATTTTTCAGATTGGTCATCACCAGCGTGTGAGGAATGAGGTTCAGCGCGAACGCGTTGCCCTGCACTTGGTTGATGGTGAGGCTCACGCCGTTGACGGTGATCGAGCCTTTGATGGCGATGAATTTCGCCAAGGGTTGCGGGGCGCGGATTAGCAGCTTCCAGCTTTCGCCCAAATCATCGAATGCAACCACTTCGCCCACGCCATCCACATGACCGCTGACCAGATGCCCGCCCAATCTATCCGACAGGCGCAAGGCTTTTTCCAGATTGACGGGCGCGTTGATCGCATCCAGCCCCACGGTGCAATTGAGTGTTTCGCGCGATACATCCACGGTGAACGCATTGCCGTCTAGGACAACGGCGGTGAGGCACACACCGTTCACCGCGATGCTGTCGCCTAGCTGAACATCGTCCAGCCCCAGCGTGTGCGTGTTGATGGTGAGACGCAATCCGCCGTCACGATCTGCCGCGTTTGCGATATGCCCTACGTCTGCGATGATGCCACTAAACATTTTTCACTCCTGAACAAGATTACGGGTGGTATTTTTCCTAGAGAGTTTATTTGATCAATAATCACCTTTAGGAGCGAGCTTGCTCGCGAAAAGAATTCGCGAGCAAGCTCGCTCCTACAATGGGCTATCGGTTATTGGAAGTTTGGGAGTTATCTTGTGAATAACGCTTATTTTTTACTTTCACCAAAATCCGCAAATCATTACCCACTTGCCGCACATCTTGCCATTGCAATTCGACACGCTGCTCCAGTTGGGTCAACTCACCCAAGTTCGCCATACCCCGCGCCACATCACCCAATAGTTGCGGCGCAAGATACAGCACTAATTCATCCACCAGCCCTGCATCCAGCAATGCGCCATTCAAGGTGCTGCCCGCCTCAACCAGCACTTCATTGATGCCGCGCTGGGCTAAATCTTTCAGCATCACGGGCAAATCAACTTGTCCGTTTTGATTGGGTAACACCACAACGGTTGCGCCATGCTTTTCCAACGCAGAGCGTTTATTGTCATCTTGCGTGGCGGTGTAAATCAATGCCTTCCCCTGGCGTGTGTTGTCGGCAGCTTGCTGCCCTACAACCACGGACATGCCCCTTGCGGGTAGCCCTCTGATGGAACTACTAGCCATTTGACTAGGCTGTCCAACAACGCCAGCCAAGTCACTGGTTACCCCGAAGGGAGAGGGAGCAAGGATGCTCGCACTCAAAGGTATGCGTAGCTGACTATCCAACACCACTCGCAACGGTTGGCGCGAGGTTGCAATGTCGCGCACATTCAATTGCGCATCATCTGCCAAAATGGTATTGATACCCGTCAGCACGGCACAGGAACGCGCGCGCCAATGCTGCACATCTTGCCGAGCCGCCTCGCCCGTAATCCATTGACTGACACCATTCGCTAAGGCGGTGCGGCCATCCAAACTCGTAGCGATTTTGCTGCGCAGCCAAGGTGTGCCACGGGTCATGCGCGCAAAAAATCCGACATTCAATTCGCGTGCGGCCGCTTCCATCAAACCACATTCGACTTGAATACCCGCCGCACGTAATTTTGTGATGCCCTTACCTGCTACTAGCGGATTAGCATCTTCGATTGCCACCACTACGCGCGAGACACCTGCCGCAATCAGGGCATCGGCACAGGGTGGTGTTTTGCCTTGATGTGCACAGGGTTCGAGTGTGACATAGGCCGTTGCACCATGTGCCGCCTCGCCTGCTTCGCGCAGCGCATACACTTCTGCGTGAGGCTCTCCCGCGCGTTGATGCCAACCGCTGCCGATGACTTTTTCATCCTTAACCAGCACACAGCCGACGCGGGGATTGGGACTGGTGCTAGTCAGGCCTTGCTCGGCTAACCGTAAAGCCTGAGCCATCCAAGTGCTGTCTTGCGGAGTGAACATAGGATGCCTAAATCTTTTTGGCTCGACGTGGCGACTTGCGCACCGCCTCGACTGCTTCGGTAAAATCTCCCACGTCCTGAAAGCTTTTGTACACCGAGGCAAAGCGGATGTAGGCGACCTTGTCGAGCTTGAACAACTCTCGCATCACCATCTCGCCGACTTGTCGGGAACCGATTTCGCGTTCGCCCGACGCGTAGAGTTTTTGCACAATGTGATCGATAGCTTCATCCACCAACTCAGCTGAAACGGGACGTTTATGTAGCGCACGACTGAAACTGGTACGCAATTTTTCTTCATCGAATTCGCTACGCATACCGTTTTGTTTGACTACCTGCGGCATACGTAACTCCACCTTTTCATAGGTGGTGAACCGCTTATCGCACGACAAGCAACGACGGCGACGGCGTATGCTATCGCCGTCGTCGCTCTCGCGGGTATCGACTACTTGGGTGTCGGGGTGTTTGCAAAATGGGCATTTCATAAAAGCAGTCGGTAGTTGATAGCCAGTAGTCGTTAGTTAGTTTTGTCGCCGCTGCGCGACGGCTTTTTAACTACCGACTAGCAACTAATGTCTAGTAACTAATCTCCATAAACTGGAAATTGTGACGTAAGCTTTTTCACTTCGCCAACCACGCGCGCAATCACAGCATCGTCATTCGGCGCATCCAGCACATCGGCAATCAGATGGGCAAGTTTCAACGCTTCTATTTCTGTGAATCCGCGAGTCGTCATGGCTGGGCTGCCGATACGAATGCCGCTGGTGACGAAGGGTTTTTGCGGGTCATTTGGAATCGCATTTTTGTTCACGGTGATGTGTGCACGTCCCAACGCGGCTTCGGCATCTTTGCCCGTGATGTGCTTGGCTTGCAAATCCACCAAAAACACGTGACTGTCGGTACGGCCTGACACAATACGCAAGCCGCGTTCAGTCAGCACTTTCGCCATCACGCGCGCGTTGTCGATGACTTGCTTTTGGTAAACCTTAAATTCTTTGCTAGCGGCTTCTTTGAATGCGACCGCTTTAGCCGCAATCACGTGCATCAACGGGCCACCTTGCAACTGGGGGAAGATGGCGGAGTTAAGGGCTTTCTCATGTTCCGCTTTTGCCAAAATCAATCCGCCACGCGGACCACGTAAAGTCTTGTGCGTGGTGGTAGTCACAAAGTCCGCGATGCCAACTGGGCTTGGATAAAGCCCCGCTGCTACCAAGCCCGCGTAATGCGCCATATCCACAAACAGATAGGCACCGACGCTATCGGCGATGGCACGGAAACGCTTCCAGTCGATCACCAGTGCATAGGCCGATGCGCCTGCCACGATCATCTTGGGCTTATGTTCATTCGCCAACGCCTGCACTTGGTCGTAGTCGATTTCTTCTTTGGCATTCAAACCATACTGGATGGCGTTGTACAGTTTGCCGCTAATATTCACTGATGCGCCGTGGGTCAAATGACCGCCGTGCGCGAGCGACATGCCGAGGATAGTGTCGCCCGGTTTGAGCACAGAAACATATACCGCCTGATTGGCTTGCGAACCGGAATGCGGTTGCACGTTGGCGTACTCCGCCCCGAACAATGCCTTGGCGCGGTCGATTGCCAATTGTTCTGCCACGTCCACATACTCGCAACCGCCGTAATAACGCTTACCCGGATAACCTTCGGCATACTTGTTGGTCAGCTTGGTGCCTTGCGCTTCCATCACCGCAGTGCTGGTGTAATTTTCCGAGGCGATCAGCTCGATGTGATCTTCCTGGCGACGATTTTCATTTTGAATAGCGACCCACAACTCTGGATCGGAAATAGCGATAGTGTTTTTGCTGGAGAACATAGCGACGATTCCTAAAGGATTGAAAACTGGAAAACTGGAAAGGCGCGGATTCTACCATGTTGAGGTATAGGGGAAAAACTAGCCTACACTGATCGGAAAGCTGCACAGTACATTTACTTCACGTCCAAATCTACCAAGTTGCTCCATTCTCCAACATGTTTTTCATCCAGGACACGCACCCGCATGAAGTATTGACCCGGCATCGGCGTTGGCACAGCTAATTGAGTGCCTTGCGAAATTTGAGTGATCCAAGGCTGCAAGAAATCCTCTGAACTCGCCACTTGCAGCTCATATTGCAACTTCGCTTCGCCCTGCCAATTGACGATAATTTGGTCACCTTGTTCGAAGGTTGGCGGATTGAGTACCACCAGCGGCAATGCCTTGGAAGGCAGGGCAGGTTTTGGCGGTGGGTCAAATGTTAAAGCGTGAGAAGTGGACCGCGACCACTTAACCGAAAAGGCAGCTTTGCCTTCCCTGCCTTGCAGTCCTTGTTTGTCCACGGCGCGCAAGCGCAACCAATAACTGCCTTCTCCCAAACCAGCGATTTTAATCACGTTACTTGCCGAGTTCACCGGCACAACAAGCTGCTCAAAGCCCTCATCAGTTGCCACTTCACCGCGATAGCCCGTTGCACCGCTTAACTCAAGCATAGTGAAAGTGACCGATGTTGGCGAGAACGCTGCATCAAGTGCGGGAAACTTTGGCTGGGGTAATAGCGGAATCACTTTCATCGAATGCACGCCATCCGCCACCGAACCTTGCCCGCCGCTCAACGCCAACTGATTGGTGGATTTTTCTGCGCCAAAGGCAACCTGCCCTTCTTCAATCTCAGCCAGCGTGTTGTCGCCTTCTTGCCCCATACGGAAATACGTACCGCGCACGCCAATCGTCGCGTTCTTGGATTGAATGTGCAACGGCGCTTGCCCCAGAGGATATTTCTTTTTAAACACTTCGATACGACCTGTTACCAATCTAAATACCGCAGTGAAAAAGTTACCTTGCTGTTTTTTCTCTAGCTGCCTAGCCGCCACATTGGATTTTTCCAGCACATTCATCGTTGAACCATCAGGCAAACTCAGCCGCATACTCCCACCTTCTGGCGTTTCCAAGGTCGCACCCGACAGCACAGCATCACCCACTTTTACCGCATACCCATTCAACGTCACCGCGCCCGTTAACGATTCAACACGCGCTTCAGCGGGAACATTTTTCAGCCAAGCCAACTGCATCCGCAACGTTTGCACGGGTGTTATCAGGTTGGAGTTTTTGAGTTTGTTATAGCGAGATACTTCATTCCAGCGAGCGGGCGAGTCCAATAATTCTCTGGAGAGCTTGCCAAGATTATCGCCTTGCTTAACTTGATAAATATAGTCTGCAGTGGCTGGGACGGCCTCCGCAAAAGCCACCTTATTAAAGGCACACAGCGCAATCAGTATTCCTGCTGACTTTAACTTCATCTCTGCTTCCCTTGCTAAATTTTAACGTCCCGCCACCGTCATACCCTCAACCAGAATCGACCCACTCTGCCTCGAACCTGCCACCAAAACATCGTTGCCCACCGCGACGATGTTGCGATACATGTCCTTGAGATTGCCGGCGATGGTGATTTCTTGCACGGGATATTGAATCTCGCCGTTCTCCACCCAAAATCCCGCCGCGCCGCGCGAGTAGTCGCCCGTCACGCCATTCACCCCTTGGCCCATCAACTCAGTCACCACCAAGCCGCGTGACATGGTTTTCACCAACCCGGCAAAATCCAATTCACCCGATTGCAAAATTAAATTATGGTTGCCGCCCGCATTGCCCGTGGTGCTCAAGCCCAGCTTACGCGCCGCATAGCTACCGAGGAAGTAACCGCGCAACACGCCATCTTCAACAATGGTACGGCGTTGCACTTGCACGCCTTCATCATCGAACGGGCTGGAAGCCAAGCCGCGAGGGATGTCCGGAATGTCCTGAATGTTGATGTGGGGTGCGAAGATTTGCTGATTCATCTTATCCAGCAAAAAAGAAGATTTGCGATACAAGCTACCGCCACTCACCGCGCCAACAAAATGCCCCAACAAACTGGCGGCAATCGATGCTTCAAATATCACCGGCACTTGCATGGTGTCCAATTGACGGGCTTTCAAGCGACGCACGGTGCGCTCGGCGGCGATGCGGCCGATTTGCTTCACCTCGACTATCTCACGCGCATTCCGCGCCACGCTGTACCAATAATCGCGCTCCATCGCATCATCTTTACCCGCGATCACTGCGCAACTCACGCTATGTCGCGACGTGGGATAGCCGCCGATAAAGCCCAAACTATTCGCCGTGATGAATTGCGCCTCATGCACATTCACCGTCGCGCCTTCGGAATTGGTGATGCGTTTATCTGTATCCAACGCGGCTTGTTCGCACTCTTGCGCTAACGCAATCGCATCCTCCACGGGCAATACCCACGGGTGATACAAGTCGAGATCAATATGCTTGCGCGCCAACCTATCCGCATCGGGCAAACCGGAACAATCATCTTTCGCGGTGTAGCGCGCAATCGACAACGCCGCATCCACCGTATCGCGTATCGCCTGTGACGAAAAATCCGAGGTGCTGGCATTGCCGCGCTGCTGCCCGATATAAACGGTGATACCCAACCCTTTATCGCGGTTGTATTCGATAGTCTCCACCTCGCCATGCCGCACCGTCACTGCCTGCCCAAACCCTTCCGAAACCTCGGCAGAAGCAGCCGTTGCACCGCGCTGCTTGGCATACGCCAGCATATCTTGCGCAATGTGGCGCAATGCTGCATCGGTGTGAGAGAACCTGTCCTGAGCGGAGTCGAAGGGACGTGAGTGATGTGCTAAGGCTTTCATAAGCAGAGGGATAATTGATGAAAGGCGTTATCATAGCAGCATCGCCAACGGGTATTCACACACTATATGGAAGCACTAATTTCCCGCTCGTTTAACATTTGGGGCAATCGCTTGGATGCATCGAATTCGACGTTCCTAACCTCTATCCTCTTCGTCGTTGGACTAATGAATACCGACATCTCTTTTGCTTCAGATTACGAATGTAGCACTCGTACTAATGAGGAGATAATCAGCTCAAAGGTATTTGACGGAAAATTTACAGGTTTTATTCAGGGAGATTATTTACACGCAGAGTTCATCGACAACACGAAAGAGCCGTTGGATCTATTTATTCAAACCACCGACACAGCTTGTTTTCTGGCGTTACATAAAAGTGAAAAGTTGAGAATTGAATACAATGAGATATGCCAATATTTTGAATATGGCTCTGGAATTTACCCGTCTGAAAAGATTACGCAAATCAAAGCAAAAAAAGACAATTTCAAAACCTGGAAACAGAAGTTCAATTTGTCCAGAAATTACGATGCTTGCAATCAATTAGTTGATAAATATACTCGAATACCATAACTCTCCCAATCTACAAGAAACATTAACACCAACCAACATGACCACACACAATAAAAACCCCAACGAAAAAGAGCCGCTCATCATTCAATTCAGTGATGACGACGGGCTACCACCAAGCAATGCTGAGATCGAGAATCAGTTGGGAAGCAATTTATGGCGCAAATTTAATTAGATTTGCAAACCCCTTTTGGATTGCTAACATGCTCGCATTGACCAATGCAAAGCAAGGAGTGGAATGATGCAACGCACAACTATCAGTCTCAAACCTGAAGAACTCGACTGGCTTGCCCATCGAGCCGAGATAGAACACGTCCCGCAAACAGAGGTGGTGCGTCGCGCTTTGCTCTTGTATCGCCAAAAAGCAGAGGCGCGCGGAATACAGTCATTCGAGGAACTAGCGAAGCTCACCAGTGGTATTCGACAAGGCGAGGATGGTTTGATTACCCAACAAGGTCTGCGTAATGAATGGAGCGGTCATTGAGCTACCTGCTTGATTCGGTCATTTTGATTGATCATTTCAACGGGAGACCAGAGGCAACTCAATTTTTGCTGGAGAACCGCCAATCGGCTATTTCTGTTATCACGCGAGCCGAAGTGCTAACGGGCTTTGACCCCGTCAACGAAATACCCGCAAAGACTTTCCTCAATTTATTCACAACCTACCAAGTGACCGAAGAAGATGCCGACCTTGCTGCAAGCCTGCGCCGCGAACATCGCTGGAAATTACCCGATGCTTTGCAGGCCGCTGTAGCCATCAATCATCAATTGACCTTAGCCACTCGCAACAGCAAAGATTTTGATCCTGCTCGCCACGCTTTCGTTATTATCCCTTACACATTAAGTGCTTCGACATGAAGCATAAGCGTCCGCTACTCAGCAGCTTTCCACTTTAGTTTTTTGAAAATTTGCAGCACCATCCGACATGACCACACACAATAAAAACCCCAACGAAAACGAGCCGCTTATCATTCATCTCAGCGATGACGACGAGGAGGATTATGAAGATGACGAGGAGTTCGACGATGGCGAAGTAGAAGTCATCCGCCCCAATGCGCCCAAAGCACCTAGCCAAACCACACGAGGACGCGGCTTGCGCAACCAAGCTGTCGTCGCCGAAGACAAAGAAGAGTTGCCGCCGAGCAAGACCAAGATCAAGAAGCAGATGCATGAGCTACGTGATCTCGGCAAAGAGCTGACTGAGCTGGGCAAGGATCAACTCGCGCAACTCGACATCCCGGAAAATCTGCACGATGCGATACGCGAGTTTAAGAACCTCAACAAGTTCGGCGCGATACGCCGCCAGTTACAATACATCGGCAAGCTGATGCGCAACGTGGAGACCGCGCCCATCATCGCCAAACTGGATGCGTGGAAGGGAAAGTCGCAGCACCACATCGCCTATATGCATCAATTGGAACGCTGGCGTGACCGATTGTTGGAGAGCGATAGCGCGCTGACTGAGCTGCTCGCTGCGCACCCGGAAGCCGACGCACAACGCTTGCGCACGCTGATACGCAACGCGCAAAAGGAAATCGAAGCCAGCAAGCCACCAAAGAATTTCCGCGAGATTTTTCAAGTGCTGCGAGAAATTATTCCTGAGCCAACATAAGCAATGAAGACAGTAAAAACGATGAGAACTCTTCGACTTCGTGCTACGCACTACGCTCAGAGCGAACGGGGGGAGTGTTATTCATAAAGACCGTTCGTGCTGAGCGTAGCGGCAGTTTTCTGCCGCGAAGTCGAAGCAAACCAATAACAAAATAAACCTGACATGGCTCTTCTACCTCACATCACTTTCGACACTGGCAAAAATCCCACACACAGCATCATCTGGCTGCATGGATTGGGAGCGGATGGCGAAGACTTTGCGCCGATTGCGCAACAGATCAAGTTGCCCGTTACGGTGCGCTACATTTTCCCGCACGCGCCGATGCGCCCCGTCACCATCAACGGCGGCTTTGTGATGCGCGCTTGGTATGACATCGTTGAACCCAACATCAGCGGGCGACAAGATGCCGAGGGGATTCGTGCTTCGCAAAACAAAGTTGAAGCACTGATCGCGCAGGAAAAGGCGCGCGGAATTCCGCCTAGAAACATTTTTCTAGCAGGGTTTTCACAAGGCGGTGCGGTGGTATTACATACCGCATTGCGCCAAGCTGTGCCGCTCGGTGGCGTACTGGCACTCTCCACTTATTTACCGTTAGCTGAACAAACCAAAACTGAAATGTGCGCTGAAACGAAAACCACGCCGATTTTTCTGGCGCATGGTCACAGTGACAGCGTGATTCCTTTTACGGCGGGAGAAAAATCGAAAGATGCTTTACTCGCGCTAGGGTGTGATGTGGATTGGCATGAATACAAAATGCAGCATTCGGTTTGCGAGCAAGAGATAAGCGATATTGCGTCTTGGTTGAAGTTTAAGATTCAAACTAGGTAACTTCGCCACGTCATTCCCGCTTTCGCGGGAATGACGAACTCATAGTGCATTTGAACTCAATAGGATTCGTCGTGGTGACTACCTTCTTGTTCAACCAAACGAAACTTCGCCAAATCATAATCCGCGCCTTTTTCCACCAAGCCAGTCGGTATCAGCAAATAATTTTTTTCATCAATCTCAGTTTGTAAGCTGCGTCCATCGGAGAACGCATCAACGTGCATAATTATCTGCACTTCACCCGAAGCATCAACTTGCTTCGCATACAACCACAACGCAAGTTGCCCTTCCTCAAAGTACCCACTTGCCGCGCCGCTTTGCATCAACGCCACGCAAGCAATTTGATTCGCCAGCATTTCAACGCCTATGTGTAGTTGCCCCGCTTCATCGCGAGACATGCGGCGCACCATCGCCGCACCCCAATTCGATACACCCGCGGGTTGTACGCCGAGCAAACTACCAATACGCAAACCATCAAAACCTTGTGGTGGCAATATGGTTAAAAATCCATTCGCACTAATGTCTTCAAGTTCCCATTGAACAGGTTTAGCGGTGCTTAAATTCAGCCCCGCAGTGATATGTTCAACGGTATTTTCAAAGCCACTGACGACGGTCATATTCACTTTGACACTGCGTCGCGCACTTTGCCGCGTCGGTGGTTCTTTTAAAAAGCTTAGTAGTGATTTCGCTACCTCACACACTACTTTAGCTTCGTAAACGCCACCCAAATTCAGATCATCAGGGAGAATATTTTTTTCTAGTGTAGTGATTAAAGCTGCCAGCTTCGGCTTTACGCCCACCGCGTTAATAAAACGCATAGTAGGCTGAGCGGCCATTTCGGGATTAGCCCGTGCTGGTGCGGCAGGTTGATTTAAATCGAAACTCAAAAAGTCCGTTTCATTTTGTCCCGCGTGCAAATCTATGGCCGCGCAATACTGCGCCACGATACGCTCTGAAAGATGAATGAATAAAGGACTCATGCTATTCACGCCGCTCCCATACCAACCCAATAAGCGCGCAATTTGGCACTTCACGGTGGTATTAGCTGCCACGCCCGATGTCAAGCTAACGGGGGTGTCCATGAATTTTTGCAGCTCGGCACATTGGTAAAGTTGCGCAAGGTTAGTCCAAATCGCTTTATCAATCACACCGTATTGCGCACAAACAAATTTCAATTGAGCAATATGGGCATTCACGCTATGCGCCAATAACAACGGAACTTGCACTCGAATCGTGCTACTGCCTTTGTCGTCATTACCATAACGTTTGAAGATGGCGAAATACGCCGTGGCAGTGCTGCGGGAAAAATTATCCAGCGTCATCCACATACGATTTTCTTGGAATTTATTAAGCTCGTGCGGCGTGAAGAATTCGCGTGTCAGCTTTTTTACATGCGGCTGCGCAGTGTCATCCAACAAACGTAACACCGCGAGTTGATGATCGACTCTGAACTCGGTATTTTCGGCAACCGAGTCAATCCACTCGGTGAGCTCCGCCAACAATTTATACACATCGTTTTTCGGCAAATCTTCCAACATTGCTTGGACAGATTTCATATCCCCCATCGGGTGATCCGACTTTTTGCCAAATAAACTTGATAACATTTTCGCTCCCTGCCGCGCATTTTCTGGGTTTGTGGCAATATAACCGCAAACTTATTTTCTGAATAGATACCATTTATGATCCCTTGGTTAAATCACCAATTCCCTCAAGTTGAAATGGCATTGGATTCACCCAATGGATTGCTGGCAGTGGGCGGTGATTTATCTGCGGCGCGATTGCTCGACGCTTATCGACAGGGGATTTTTCCTTGGTATAACGAAGGCGAGCCGATTCTTTGGTGGAGCCCTGATCCGCGTACGGTATTCATCCCCGGCCAATTCAAAGTTTCAACCTCACTCAACAAGGTGTTGCGCAAACATCAATACGAAGTGACTTTCGATCAAGACTTCGAACAAGTGATGCGTTGCTGCGCCGCACCACGTGACGGCGCAAATGGCACATGGATTAGCGAAGACATCATCGCTGCTTATTGTGAACTGCATCGCATCGGTCACGCGCATTCAGTAGAAGTTTATAAGAAGAATGGCGAATTAGCTGGTGGCGTTTACGGTGTTAGTTTAGGGCGCATGTTTTACGGCGAGTCAATGTTTAGTCACGTAAGCAACGGATCGAAAATCGCTCTTGCATACCTCGCCAAACAACTAGCGCGCTGGCAATTCGGCATGATTGACTGTCAGATGAGCACGCCACACCTTACTTCGCTGGGTGCACAAGAAATACCGCGCAGCAAATTTATCGAACGTCTGCAAGAATTGGTACACTGTGAGCCACACACCCATTGGCAGTTTGATACCGATTTGTTCGCATGAGCTTACTAAATGATATTCCGCTAACCGCGCTGCATTTTTACCTGACCGCGCCCTACCCTTGCAGCTACTTGCCAGACTTACTCGCACGCTCGCAAGTTGCCACACCCGCCATGCTGATTAGCACACCGGTGTATTCAGAGTTGGTCCAACACGGTTTTCGTCGCAGCGGCACTTACACCTATCGTCCACATTGTGATAACTGCTCTGCTTGCGTGCCGTTGCGCGTGATGGCCAACTCATTCAGCGCAAACCGTTCACAGCGGCGCGCTTGGAAGCAACATGCCAATCTCGATGTCACTGTGCATGCACTGCAAGACAGCTCTGAGCATTACGATCTTTATCAACGCTATCAAAGCGCACGTCACAAAGACGGCGGCATGGATAATGATGACCGCGAGTCGTACCAAAATTTTCTCCTGCAAAGCAATGTCGATTCGCTGCTCGTAGAATTTCGTGAGCCTCACATTCAGGGCAAAGCAGGCACCCTGCGTATGGTCAGCTTGATTGATTTGCTTAACGATGGCTTGTCCTCGGTTTATACCTTTTACGAACCCGATTTACCCCAGGCACGTTTCGGTGTTTACAACGTGTTGTGGCAGATTGAGTTATGTCGCAAGTTGAATTTGGATTTTGTGTATCTCGGTTATTGGATAGAAAAAAGCCGCAAGATGTCGTACAAAACTGACTACCAACCCGCACAAGGCTTGATTAACGGCACATGGCAAGCACTCGACAAAATCGACATCCGCACCAATTTAGGAACTAACACACCATGATACGACTAGGCATCTTTGTTTTTTCACTACTAATTTTGCCGTTCATTGGGCTCTGGATAAGCGGGGAAGAGTGGAACACTTCTCCCGCCAATATTGTTGAAGCCGGCATTATTATTCCAGCAACTTTACTGACAACGATCACCTTACTTGGCTATGTTTTTCTCACCAGCCACATGGTCAAGTTATACACCGGCACTAACCCGCTTAGCGTTCAGCGCAATTATTATTTTGCCGTGAGCGGATCAAGTGCTGTCCTAGGCTGGATTTTGGTTTACCTGAATTATTATGTGGCCAGCTGGGTTCCGCTACATGGAAATTTAGCCTTGGAAATATTGCTCTACACACCATTATTTGCCCTGCTCGCACCGGCAATCCTCAGCACTCGTGCTTTGCTGGGTTCATTCAAGGGACTGCTTAAATTACTTTCGAGGGGAATACGCTTACCTGATTTCCAAACCGAAAAACTTTCCTTTGCGCTACTGGCATTCAGCGCAATAGGCTTGGTGGGCGGGGCGGCATTTCCTGAACAATTATTTGCTCTGCTGTGGCTCTCACCGTTGCTATTACTGATTGCCATGCAATTGTTGTGGAACGAAAGCACTATCTTTTCCGGTCTCAAATCGGGTGATTGGGGTCGCGTGGTATGCGTCACTTTATCCGGCATCATCGTCTGCAACATTACCGTGATGGCTTATCAAAGTAATGGGGGTAGCGTGTCTATCAACATTTCTAACTCTGTGTTTGTGCAACTTGGCTATGCAGCATTCGGATTGCTATGCGTTCAACTCAGCGATGTCATTGCAGAAAATTGGCGAGGCAAAAAACGTATGGAGTTATTCCAGCAGAAGAAAAAATTTCCCATCCCAGTTGTCGTTAAAAAAGATTGAGCATGTATTCATTCATTCGCCCCGCCCTGTTTCAATTAGACCCGGAAGCCGCACATCACCTCACACTCAGCGGCCTGCAAGCCGCCTATGCTATGGGCTTGAGCAGCATGTTCTCGCCAAGCATTCCTAACAATCCGCGCACCGTAATGGGTATGAATTTCCCCAATCCTGTCGGTCTCGCTGCCGGCTTGGATAAAAATGGTGACTGCATCAACGGTCTTGCTGCGCTGGGTTTTGGCTTTATCGAAATCGGCACAATTACGCCACTACCGCAAGCGGGCAACCCCAAGCCGCGCTTGTTTCGCTTGCCGCAAGTCGACGCCATTATCAATCGCATGGGCTTTAATAATGATGGTGTAGATAAGCTGATTGCCAATGTGCAGCGTGCAAATTATCGCGGCATACTCGGCATTAACATCGGCAAAAACGCGGTTACACCGATTGAAAATGCGGCGGACGATTATTTGATTTGTCTGCGTAAAGTTTATGCTCATGCCAGCTACATCACCGTGAATATCTCTTCACCCAACACTAAAAATTTGCGCAGTCTGCAAGATAAAGACGCGCTCGACGCTTTGCTTAACCTCCTAAAAGCCGAGCAACGAAAACTTGCTGACACACATGGCAAATATGTTCCCATCGCATTAAAAATCGCGCCTGACATGGAAGCTGAACAAGTCACTCAAATCGCACAATTGCTGATGACGCATCATATCGACGGCGTAATCGCTACCAACACCACCCTCTCACGCACAGACGTGGAAGGATTGCCTCATAGCGAAGAGACAGGTGGATTAAGCGGTGCGCCCGTGCGTGACAAGTCCACCACGGTGATACGCCAACTCGCTACTGAGTTACAAGGCGCGCTGCCTATTATCGGCGTGGGTGGTATTTTGAATGGCGCGGATGCTGCGGAAAAAATAAAAGCGGGGTCGAGCTTGGTGCAAATTTACAGCGGTTTGATTTATCGCGGCCCGGCGCTGATTAACGAAGCATGCGCTTCCATTCGCGCTATTTAAATTCCCGCACTATCAAACTCAACTTTGAGTGTTAAAATTCCACGCATGCTGTAGGGGTACGATATGAAGGGAAAATCATGAGCAGGTTAGGTGGCGAAAAAATTTCACGTTTGGCAGTGGGACTATTTGCCTTGGTTTTAACGGGTGGGCTAGCGGCTTTTTTTGGTGGCTACTTAGACCCATTTATGGGCACGCAAGAAAAAGTAGTGGTCAAACCGCCCATGCCTTTTGCCAAGCCACCCGTTGTAGCAACTGCTAAATCAGCGCCAGCCATTAGCACTGCATCTGCGGTGACTGTTGCCACAACAATTCCAACTGTCCCTACTCCCACACCAGTCGCAACTCCACAAGCTGTTGCCGCAACATCGCCAGCCTCCCTAGAAGCAGTCAATAAAGTTGCAGCTATGGCTAATCCCGGCATTGCTCAGCCAATAGCGTCAACTACCAATGAAACTCAAGCTACACCCAAGCCCATAAAAAAATCAGCACCTACACCAACCAGAAGTCGCAATCTTGATTTAAGGCATTGCCTGGATTTACCGACTGAAATGGAAATGGCTCAGTGCGCGTATAAACTGCCCTAAACACAATCCTCCCCTTACAAACACTCGCACTTTGTCGGCGTAATCAGCATCAAAAACCCCAAACCTTTTGGAATATCAATATGCCCAACCTGCTGTTGAAGCAATATAGGAATGAGCGGATAATCCGCCTCTATTCTGTAGAGGCATGAAATGACTGACTACTTGCTGTTACTGGTTTGGGCGGTATTTGTAAATAACGTGGTGATGGTGCAAATCTTGGGTTTGTGCCCGTTCATGGGCGTGTCCAAAAAATTGGAATCCTCCATAGGCATGGGCGCGGCAACCGCCTTTGTTCTAACCTTGGCGTGCGGCGCAAGTTATCTGATAGACAAATATCTGCTAGGCCCCGAATTATCTTACTTGCAGACACTTTCTTTCATCGTGGTGATTGCGGGTATTGTGCAACTCACCGAGATGCTGCTGAAAAAATCCTTTCCGCCGTTATATCAGGCACTGGGCATATATCTGCCACTCATCACCACCAATTGTGCGGTACTGGGTATTCCGTTATTAAATGTCACGAGAAATCATAACTTCGCCCAGTCCTTATTATTTGGCTTTGGTGGCGCGGTGGGTTTCAGCATGGTGTTGATTTTATTTGCGGGCATACGCGAGCGCATGGAGGGTTCAGACATTCCCGGAGTTTTCAAAGGATCATCCATTGCAATGGTCACCGCCGGCCTGATGAGCCTATCGTTTATGGGCTTTTCCGGACTCATCAAATTATGAGTTTCTCTCTTTATTTTCTCTGCCTAGTTACAAACTAACATGTTGAATGCCTTATTGGTCATGGCAACCCTTGCCATCGTACTCGGTGCGATATTGGGGTTTGCTGCGATTAAATTCCATGTGGAAGGCAATCCGTTGGTCGAGCAGATCAATGCCATTTTGCCGCAAACCCAATGCGGACAATGCAGCTTCCCCGGCTGCAAGCCATATGCAACGGCGATTGCAGCGGGCGAGGCCGACATCAATCGCTGCCCGCCCGGTGGCGATGAAGGCATCCATAAACTGGCGGATTTTTTGGGCGTGGAATACAAACCCTTCGGTGGTGAAACCAACGCGCCCAAACCCAAAGGCTATGCATTCATCGATGAAAACACTTGCATCGGTTGCACCTTGTGCATTCAGGCTTGCCCCGTTGATGCAATTTCAGGTGCTGCCAAACAGATGCACACCATCATCACTGCAGAATGCACGGGTTGCGAACTGTGCTTGGCACCTTGCCCGGTGGACTGCATCAGCATGGTGACCATCGAAGAAAAAACCAGCAATTGGAAGTGGAAGTATCCGCTGGATGTGATGAAAGCTACCGCATGAGAACGCTGTATAAATTCCACGGCGGCATTCATCCGCCCACGCATAAATCGCAATCCACTGCCGTGCCCATTGGACAGTTAGCCATGCCCGACAAGCTGGTAATTCCATTTCATCAGCACGCGGGAAACCGCGCCAAGCCTATTGTGCAGGTTGGCGATCACGTGCTTAAAGGGCAACTCATCGGTATGCCGCAAGACACGATGTCGAGCGCAATCCATGCGTCCACCTCCGGCACGATCAGCGCGATCGATATGGAAGTCGTGGCGCATCCTTCTGGCTTGGCGGATCTGTGCGCAACATTGATTCCTGATGGAAAAGACGAATGGATTGTTCGCACGCCGATTGCATATCAACACAGCTCGCCAGCAGATTTGCGCAACGCCTTGCGTATGGCAGGTGTGGTTGGCTTGGGCGGTGCGGCATTCCCCAGCGACTTAAAACTCAACACCAAACATAAAGTCACTACGCTGATTTTGAACGGTGCGGAATGCGAACCCTATATCACTTGCGATGACATGCTGATGCGTGAACGCGCTTCCGAAGTCATCGGCGGTGCGGAAATCATGCGCCAAATCTTGGGTGCGGAAGAGATATTGATAGGCATAGAAGACAACAAGCCGGAAGCGATAAAAGCATTGCAACTGATCGCAGCCAATGCTCGCAACATCGAAGTGGTTGCTATACCAACGCTCTATCCTAGTGGCAGTGCCAAGCAACTCATCAAAGTGCTGACGAATTTGGAGGTGCCGTCAGGTAAATTGCCTACTGATATTGGTGTGCAATGTTTTAACGTTGCCACTGCCGCCAGCGCTTGGCGTGCCGTTCAATTCGGCGAACCGGTGGTATCGCGTATCGTCACCATTACCGGTGAAGTGGATCGCGCGCAAAATGTTGAAGTGTTGATTGGTACGCCAGTAAGCATGCTGCTCAAACACGCAGCCGTGTTGCCGCAATCGCGGCAAACCATCATGGGTGAACCGATGATGGGAATACGCTTGCCCAATAACGAGGTATCAGTGGTGAAGGCCACCAACTGCGTCATCGCGGCTTCAGATAAGCTATTCCCCAACCCTCCACCTATCATGCCGTGCATACGCTGCACGCGCTGTGTGGAAGTTTGCCCGGCCGATTTACAACCGCAAGACTTGTATTGGTTCGCCAAATCCAAAAATCTGGAAAAGGCGGAAAAATTCAGTTTGTTCGACTGCATCGAATGCGGCGCATGCAGCTATGTGTGCCCTAGCAATATTCCTTTGGTGCAGTTTTATCGCTTCGCCAAAAGTGAGTTGCGCGCAACCGCACGCGACAAACAAAATTCCGAAATCGCACGCGAGCGGCATGAGTTTCATGAATTGCGTCTCGAACGTGAAAAACAGGAAAAAGCCGACAAATTGGCGGCACGAGAAAAAGCGGCTGCAGCGGCAAAAATGGCAGCCTCTGCCGCACCTAGCGTTCCTGCGGATACAGAACTCACCCCTGAACAAATCGCCAAGCTAGCCGAGATGGAAGCTCGCCGACTGAGTGCATCAGCAACCAGCAGCGTTACACCGAAAGAATAAATCCCCATGCTTTTTGCACCCTACATTACCAAGCCTACCAGCGTGTCGCAAATCATGCGTCAGGTGTTGTTCGCGCTCATTCCGGGGATTGCACTGTACGTGTGGTATTTCGGTCCGGCGATTTTAGTCTCGCTGACCTTGGCGAGCATCACCGCACTGGCTACCGAAGCGGCGATGTTGAAATTGCGCAATCGCCCGATTGCATCAGCTTTGCAAGACAACAGCGCATTGCTCACCGCATGGTTGTTGGCGCTTGCCATTCCGCCGCTCGCACCGTGGTGGCTGGTAGTGGTCGGCACGGCGTTCGCCATTGCTGTCGCCAAACATCTGTATGGGGGGCTGGGCAACAACCCGTTCAATCCGGCGATGATCGGTTATGCCGTGCTGATTATTTCTTTCCCATTGCCGATGACGCAATGGCTCAGCCCGCAAAGCCTCGCGCAAAATAGCCTGAGCTTCAGCGAACAGCTGGCTTACATATTTACTCAGGTGTTACCGAATAGTTTGAAGTTCGATGCGATCACCATGGCAACACCGTTGGATACGGTCAAAACCCATTTGGGTCAGGGCGAGCCACTCAGTCAAATTATTGCGATGCCAATCTTTGGCCAGTTGGGTGGGCATGGTAGCGAGATGGTCGCAATAGGATTTTTGCTCGGCGGCATTTACTTAATCGCTCGCAAAATCATCAGCTGGCACATTCCGGTTGCCTATCTCGGCAGTTTGTTTGTGATTGCGGGCGTGTTCCATTTATTTGATTCAGCACATCACGCCACCCCGATACTTCATTGGTTCTCAGGCGCAGCGATGTTAGGGGCATTTTTTATTCTGACTGATCCGGTGAGCAGCCCGACCACACCCAAAGGAAAAATAATCTTTGCGGCGGGTGCGGCATTCATCACCTACATGATTCGCTCATATGGCGGCTTCCCAGACGGCGTTGCGTTTGCCACATTGCTGATGAACATTTGCGTACCGTTGATTGATGCGTACACGCAACCGAAAGTGTTTGGAAAAAAGAACGCCAAAAAGGATGCGAAATAACATGCAGCCTATTTTCAAAGCCTCGATGCAAACTTCGCTGCGCCTACTGATGTTTACAGTGGTGGGCACAGCAGCGCTCGCCTTCACCTTTAATATCACGCACGACAAAATCGCCGCCAGTGAAGAAGCCGAAAAGCTCAATTTGATTAAACAGATTGTGCCGCAAGAAAAATTTGATAACCAGATTATGCAGGACACGTTGAGCATTGCCGCCGACCCGCTGTTAGGTAATGCACAGCCTACCACTGCCTATCGCGGCCGCTTGCAAGATCAGCCTTCGATGCTGGTGATGGAAGCGATTGCGCCCGATGGTTATAGCGGCAAGATACGCTTCATCATGGCATTGCAATATGACGGTACCATCAGCGGTGTGCGTGTAGTAAAGCACAAAGAAACGCCGGGATTGGGCGACTATATCGATGCGGCGAAGAGTGATTGGATCAAAGGTTTCAATGGCATCTCACTCTCCAATCGCCCAGACAAGGATTGGAAAGTGAAAAAAGATGGTGGTCAATTTGACTACATGACGGGCGCAACCATTAGCCCGCGCGCCATGATTAAAGCGGTACACAAAGCTTCGCAGTATTATGCGCAGCACCGTGATGAATTGTTTGCGCAACAGACTGTCACACCCAGCAAGGAGTAATTAACATGACCACTCAAGAATTCAAAGACATCTTCCGCAACGGACTGTGGAAACAAAACACCGGCTTGGTGCAACTGCTTGGCTTGTGTCCGATATTGGCGATTAGCAGCTCTGTGGTCAATGCAGTGAGCCTGGGGCTGGCAACGGCTATCGTTATGGCATTGACGGGAGCGGCGATTGCGCCGATACGCACTTTCGTTTCCAAAGAAATCCGCATCGCAGTATTTATTCTCATTATCGCCGCGCTGGTGACTATAGTTCAGTTTCTTATGAACGCTTACCTGCACGGGCTGTATTTGGTGCTGGGGATTTTTATTCCGCTCATCACCACCAACTGCATTGTGTTGGCACGTGTCGAAGCGTTTGCCTCCAAGCAACCCACGCTGGAGTCCACATTAGACGGCTTTGCAATGGGTTTGGGCTTAACGGCGGTATTGGCCGTGTTGGGTGGCATCCGCGAAATATTCGGGCACGGAACCTTATTGAACGGCATCGACTTGGTATTTGGTGAAGCCGCAAAATCCTGGGTGATACACGTCATCCCCAACTACCACGGCTTCCTATTGGCGATATTGCCACCGGGCGCGTTCATCTCTTTAGGCTTGCTCATCGCCACCAGAAATTGGATCGTGCTGCGCGGTGAAAACAAGGCCAAGGAATTTAATAGCACCGCGATACCCGCCGTTTAATCGGAGCATCGGGATGAATGCGCAAAAGCGTCGAGAGATTTTTGAACGACTGCAAGCGGCGAATCCCCACCCCACCACCGAGCTGGAATATCACTCGCCATTTGAGTTGTTAGTGGCAGTGATGCTCTCGGCGCAAGCCACCGACATCAGCGTCAATAGTGCCACACGGCAACTTTATCCCGTCGCCAATACCCCGCAGGCGATACTCGCACTAGGCGAAGAAAAGCTGCGCGGGTACATACAGCGCATCGGCTTGTACAAAACCAAAGCCAAACACGTGATACAAACTTGCCGCATCTTGCTGGAGCAACACAATGGCGCAGTCCCGCAAACTCGTGAGGCACTGGAAGCATTACCCGGCGTGGGTCGCAAGACTGCCAATGTGATACTCAACACCGCCTTCGGACAGCCCACCATTGCCGTGGACACACATATTTTCCGCTTGGCTAATCGCATCAACCTCGCCCCCGGCAAAACGGTTTGGGATGTAGAGCAGAAGCTGCTCAAAGTTATCCCGGCAGAATTCATACTCGATGCACATCACTGGCTGATACTGCATGGCCGCTACATTTGTCAGGCACGCAAACCAAAATGCGGCGAGTGCATCATTTATGATTTGTGTGAGTACAAAAGGAAGGATGAAGACATTCAATAAATCCCTATCACGTTCTGCGCAAGTATTTTGGAGTGCGGTGACTCGTCGCCGCTTTAATAACGCGCAGACAAGTCTGCGCACTCCATACAAGAATCCTACTTCCAATTTAAGCAAAGGCTTCTAATGTTCAACCCCTCCCGCGACGAAGCGCGCAATTTTTTATTTGAATCCTGGCGCAAACGCAAAGCCAACCAGCTGCTCACGCCGCTGGAAGATTTGGTCGTGCAACTCATCGCTAAACACCCCGAATACCATGACGTGTTCGACAGACCCGACGACTATCAGGACAAAGACTACGCGCCTGAACATGGCGCGACCAATCCCTTTCTGCACTTGATGATGCACCTCACCATCGAAGAACAAATCTCCATCGACCAGCCCGCTGGCATCCGCGCGCATTTTGTTCGTCTGACACACAAGTTTGAATCGGAGCATGATGCGCAACATCGCATGATGGAATGTCTCAGCGAAATGATTTGGCAGGCGCAGCGTAACGCAACTCAGCCGGATGCGGCGATTTACTTAACCTGCTTACAGGGCGAATAAAATGAGACTCAGCAAAATCACCACCCGCACCGGAGACGACGGCAGCACCGGCCTCGCCGATGGCACACGCATCAACAAAGGACACACACGCATCGCCGCGCTGGGCAGCGTGGACGAGCTCAACAGCCAGATCGGCGTGCTGCTCACCGAAACCCTGCCCGCCAATATTCGCACCACACTGTTACACATACAAAACGACTTGTTCGATTTGGGAGGCGCGCTGGCTATACCCAATCAACATTTGTTCGCGGAAAAAAATGTCGCTTGGCTAGACGAACAAATCGCGCACCACAACGCCGACCTGCCACCGCTGCGTGAATTTATTTTGCCTGGCGGCTCACGTGCGGGCGCGTTGTGTCACGTAGCGCGCACCGTAGCGAGACGTGCCGAACGTGATCTGGTTTTGTTGTCGCACGAAGAAGTGCTGCCGCATCACTCGCTCGCGTATTTGAATCGGCTCTCGGATTTATTGTTTGTGCTGAGTCGCTGCATTAACCGGGAGCAGGCTTTACTTGAAACTTTGTGGCAACGGGACAAGTAAGAATTCAAAAGCTTGTAGACAGCTCCTTAGTAAATAGGTGACTTTGCCAACCTATGAGCCTCTTGCAAAACTCCCCGTGCCGTCAATGTGATCCGTTGACGTTGAGCGAGGCCCAAAACAGTGGACGGGCATGTTGGGGAGTTGTGCAGCATTCTTAAAAATTTTTGTATAAAAGTTGTTGGCATATTCGGCGGGTGAGTTGTTGCCGATCTTGGTCTGCCGCCTGATGCGATTATAAAAGACCCCGATATATTCAAACACGACACGTTTGCGCGTTGCTGCTTGAAATAAAATTCCCCGCCGCAAGCAGCGGGGAATTGACCCGTAAAGATTTAATCGGGCTACTTTCTTTAGCCTCATTTGATCTAAGTCAATATCACTTTGCGCACTCAAACGTATCCTCCCGCCTGATCGTTCGCATTCTGCTGACGACGGCAAAGATCTAACAACGGAGATGATATCTATGGGCAAACATACAGAAATGATTACTGCTGCTATTGTAGGCATGGCGGCAGGTTTGATGATTGCTGGCAGCGCAATGGCGGCTGATATGCCAGACTTGGCTAAGAAAAGCGGTTGCACAGCTTGTCACTCAATCGACAAGAAATTAGTCGGCCCAGCGTGGGGTGAAGTTGGCAAGAAATACGCCGGAGATGCCAAAGCTGAAGCAATGTTGATTGAAAAGGTTGCTAAGGGCGGTAAAGGTACATGGGGCACGATGGCTATGCCAGCTAACTCACCAAAAGTTTCTGATGCTGACATCAAGACATTGGTACAGTTTGTATTGAGCCTGAAGTAATTTAAGTTGGGTTCACAAAAAAGCCGACGAAAGCGGCTTTTTTGTGTCCTAAATTTTCATACCAAAATTTGTTACTACCGATTTTTAGTTAACAGCTAACCCCCTAGATACGCACGCTGCACGGCATCACTACCCAGCAATTCCTTCGCTTCACCCGATAAAGTAATCGCGCCGCTTTCCATCACGTAACCGCGTTGCGCAACTTGCAGGGCGAGTTTGGCGTTTTGCTCCACCAGCAAAATGCTCATGCCTTGTGCCGCGATGTCGCTGATCGTTGCAAAGATTTTTTTCACCATCAACGGGGCGAGTCCCATGCTCGGCTCATCCAACATCAACAAACGCGGGCGACTCATCAAAGCACGCGCCATAGCGACCATTTGCTGTTCACCACCAGAGAGTGTTCCGGCAAGTTGGTCTTTGCGTTCGGCGAGACGTGGAAAGAGTTCATACATGCGCGCAAGGTCTGCGGCAATTTCATTTTTATCGCTGCGACTGTACGCGCCCATTTGTAAATTTTCTGCCACGGTCAACCGCGCAAATACGCCGCGACCTTCCGGCACCAGTGCGATGCCCATAGACACACGTTGATGCGCGGCAATGTTTTTTAGGCTGTTGCCGTCGTATTGAATCTCTCCGCTAACGGGCTGCAATAATCCCGCCAATGTTTTTAATGTGGTGGTTTTGCCCGCGCCGTTACTGCCGATTAGCGCGATCAATTCGCCCGGTGCAATTTGCAGCGAGATGCCTTTTACTGCTTGGATGCCGCCGTAGGCGACTTGCAGATCGCGGACTTCGAGCAAACAGTTGTTAATGCTGTTGCTGGAGTTTTTAAGTCCGTTCGGGCTGAGCTTGTCGAAGCCTGCCAACCCTTCGACATCCGCCTTTAGTCCTGAGCCTGTCGAAGGGTCAGGGCGAACGGGGTTGATGTGATTTTGCGTTGAATCAATGCTCATCTCCACCTCCCAGATAAGCGGCAATCACATCAGCGTTATTGCGTACGGCTTCCGGCAAATCTTCAGCAATTTTTTTTCCATAATTCAGCACAGCAACGCGATCACATAATCCCATAATGAGTTTCACGTCATGTTCGATGAGCAACACGGTGATACCTGTGCTGCGAATGTTTTGCAGCAAAGTTTTCAAACTTTCCGTTTCAGTGGCATTCATGCCCGCAGCGGGTTCGTCGAGTGCCAGCAACAACGGCTCTGTCGCCAAGGCACGTGCGATTTCCAAGCGACGTTGTTCACCGTAAGGAAGGTGCTTCGCAAGTGTTTCAACAGGCTTATCGATACCGACATAGCGCAGTAATTCGTGCGCACGTTCACTGATGGCATGTTCTTCGTTACGATTTTTTTGGTTGCGAAATAGTGCGCCAAGCACACCTGCTTGTGTGCGCAGATGCCGACCTATCATCACGTTTTCTAACGCGGTTAAGTTTGCGAACAAACGAATGTTTTGGAAAGTTCGAGCGATACCCGCTTGCGCCAGGATATGCGGCTTGCAGGCTTGGTAACTTTTTCCATCGAATTGAAATTCGCCCGCGCTTGGTTGATACAACCCGGTAATCACATTAAACAGCGTGGTTTTACCCGCACCGTTCGGGCCGATCAAACCATAAATTTCACCGCGCTGAATGTGCAGCGATACATCGCTAAGCGCAGTTAAACCACCAAACTGTTTGCCAATGGAAGAGAGCTGCAATAAGGGTGCTGCACTGCTCATACTTTTTCATCCGCTTCATCGGTACTCAGCTCACGCCTGCGCACTCGCGATGGCCACAGCCCTGCCGGGCGATACAACATCACGGCAATGAGTGCGCCACCAAACATCAACATACGCAAACTTTCCGGGTCGATGATGGATTTTCCGAATAGGGCTTGCTGCAACGGCACAACGCTGTGTCGTAAAATTTCTGGTAACAGTGCCAGCAACACGCCGCCCAAAATGACACCCGCGATGTTGCCCATGCCGCCCAGCACCACCATACACAACACCATAATGGATTCCATCAAGCTGAAACTTTCCGGGCTGACAAAACCTTGGAAGCCCGCGAACAATGCACCCGATGCGCCACCGAACATCGCCCCCATCGCAAACGCCAACAGCTTGAGATTTCGTGTGTTGATGCCCATCGCGGATGCCGCAATTTCGTCTTCGCGGATCGCCATCCATGCGCGCCCGATGCGCGATTTTTCCAGACGTTGCGAAACAAAAATCACCAGCACAGTGAAGGCGAGGAACAAATAAAAATACAGGTGCACTGAAGGTAACGTGATGCCAAAAATTTCCTGCGTGGTGTTCAACGACACACCCGAAACACTGATGGGATCAATGCGACTAATACCTTGCGGACCGTTGGTGAGATTGATAGGTGCGTTGAGATTATTCAAAAAAATGCGAATGATTTCGCCAAAACCCAGTGTGACAATTGCCAGATAATCACCGCGCAAACGCAATGTTGGCGCGCCAAGTAACACGCCGAAACCGCCTGCTATCAAGGCCGCCAGCGGCAGCACTATCCAGAATGACAGGTGCACACCATCGGGATATAGCATCGGGAATGCGAGTGCCAAATGCGGCGAACCCGTCAGCGCGTAGCAATACGCACCCACTGCAAAAAACGCGATGTAGCCCAGATCAAGCAAGCCCGCGTACCCAACCACGACGTTCAACCCCAATGCCAGCATGATGTAGAGCATGGCAAAATCGACGATGCGCACCCAACCGCGACCGAGTAATGCATCAGTGATGAATGGCAACAGCAACAGTGCGACCAACAATAGCCAAAACGATAATCCCCTCGCCCTTCGGGAGAGGGTTAGGGTGAGGGAGCTTTTTTCAGGCACGTTCAGCAATGCGCTCTCCCAACAAACCCGAAGGGCGAAATACCAGCACGGCAATCAACACAAAAAATGCGAACACGTCCTGATAATTGCTACCCAAAACTCCACCCGTTAAATCGCCGATATAACCTGTACCCAAACTCTCAATCAAGCCTAACAACAAGCCGCCCAACATCGCACCGCGCAGATTGCCAATGCCACCTAAAACCGCAGCAGTAAAAGCCTTTAGACCGAGTAAAAATCCCATGTAGTAATGCGCCAAACCGTAGTTGGCACTGACCATCAGACCTGCAATCGCTGCCAGCGCAGAACCCAGCATGAAGGTGATTGAAATAACGCGATTGACATCAACACCCGTCAGCTGCGCCGAGTGTTGATTCTCAGCCACGGCGCGCATTGCCCGACCCAAGCGCGTGCGATGCACCACTATCATCAGCCCTGCCATAATCAGCACAGCAAGAATGACGATGGCGATTTGAATATCGTTGATGATTGCGCCACCAATCACGTGCGAGCTCGTCGCAAATAAAGTTGGAAATGAGTGGTACTGACGACCCCAAATCATCATCGCCAGATTTTGCAACACTATGGACACGCCGATAGCGGTTATTAGCGGAGCCAGGCGAGGCGCATGACGCAGCGGACGATAGGCAATGCGCTCGATGCTATAACCGAGTGCCATGCAGCCTGCCATTGCTAATCCGACACTCAGCAGCAATGCCAACACTGGCGGCACACCCCAACCTAACATTGCAGTTAATGCAGACAGTGCCAGCATTGCGCCGACCATTACCACTTCGCCATGCGCAAAATTGATTAGACCAAGGATGCCATAGACCATGGTGTAGCCGAGCGCAACCAAAGCGTACACGCTGCCTTGGACTAACCCGTTGATGATTTGCTGAAGAAAAATTTCCATCTGCTAACAAATAAAAACGACACGCAGTTGCGTGTCGTTTGGAGTTTTATTGCGATGTATCAATGTGCCGCCGCGCTGACTGTACCCAGTGTTTCCAGTGCATGCCACTTGCCTTGCTGCACTTGATACATCGTAATTGCGCCGCCTAGCAAATCACCTTTCTCATCGAATTGGATTTTTGCTGTCACACCATCCAAACTGATTTTTGGTAATTCAACCAGGTATTTGGCGGGCTCAACCGAGTCGGCTTTTTGCATCGCTGCAATCATCACGTTCACTGCGTCATAACAATACGGTGCGTAAAGTTGAATAGGTTGGTACTTCGCCACAAAGCGCGTTTCAAATTCTTTTCCGCCCGGCATTTTATCCAGCGGCACACCAGGCAATGAGGCATAACTGCTTTCCGCCGCATCGCCGGCCAACTTGATAAATTCAGGTGTGTAACCACCATCACCCATCATCAATTTTACTTTCATGGCAAGACCTTTTAGCTGTTTCGCCATTGGCCCCGCTTGCGGATCCATGCCGCCGTAGAACAGCAAATCCGGCTGCTTGCCTTTAACTACGGTCAACACGGCAGTGAAGTCGACCGCCTTGTCGGTGGTGTATTCATGCGCCACAATTTGCGCACCATTGGCTTGCGCGGCCTTGATGAATTCATCCGCCAGACCTTGACCGTAAGCAGTCCGATCATCAATCACGGCGATCTTTTTTGCCGCCAGGTTTTTGGTTGCATATTCACCCAACACGCGACCTTGCTGCGCATCATTCGCCATCACACGGAACGCGGTTTTGAAACCCTGCGCGGTGTAATTCACTGCGGTAGCGGACGGGGAAATTTGCGGGATACCGTTGTCGTTGTAAATTTTTGAAGCGGGAATGGTTGTACCAGAATTCAAGTGGCCGATTACCCCGCTCACTTTGTCATCAACCAACTTCTGCGCAACTATGGTCGCGGTTTTCGGGTCGGCCTGATCATCTTCGCTAATCAACTCGAAATGTACTTTGCGCCCGCCAATCACAATACCTTTTGCATTGGCATCATCAATCGCCATACGCGTGCCGCTTTCGTTGTCCTTGCCGATATGCGCCTGATTGCCCGTCAATGGCGCGGCTGCGCCAATGCGCACTACTAATTCATCACTGGATTTTTTATCAACCGAGGCAGATTTTTCACAACCGTAAAGTGCCAGTGCAAATGCTAAAGGTAGTAGTGCGCGAGTAAAATATGATGACATGATGAACTCCTAGAAAAATGCAGGTCGATTATGCAGAGCAGCTGAATGGATTGTCAATTTTCATACCAACAAAAAAGTCGGCTTACGCCGACTTTTTTGAGAGCATCGCTATTGTTAGTCAATGTTTGTTACTTTGATTTCTTAGCTGCAGCTTTCTCTTCATCAAATTTTTTCTTGGCAGCTTTTTTATCCGCATCTGCTTTTTCCAAGCCGATTACAAACGTCACCAATTCCTTAATTTCGGCTTGCTTTGCACCAGCCGCGTCATTTGCAGGCATCGGCATCGCACCCCAACTACCTGCGCCGCCTTTTGACACTTTCACCATCAAGCCTTCCAGTAAAGAATATTCTTTGCTGGCGTAAGTGAATTTTGTTTGTCCTTTATATTTTTTAGATACCTCCAACCACGCCGGTCCAACCAAGCGTCTGTAAATAGCGTGACACGCCGTGCAGTTGTTTTTTTTGGCTGCCACAGGCATTTCCACAAATCCAAGTTCCGCCGGTTTTGCTGCTTCTGTTGGTGCCACGACTGCAGCAGGTGCCACATCCGCAGCCATCGCCCCCACGGCAACCAATAACCCCGCAGCAATCATACTGATAACAATAGCTTTCATGTTTCTCTCCGTTTCATAATTAACGCACTTTGGAAGAATGCGAAGGATTACCTTCTGGGTTCATTTTAACATTTTTATTGTTCAGCTTGCCAGCCAACATAGTACTCATGCTTCACAACGGGGGTGTTCAAGTAACGTTGACGACCTATTCAGCTCAAGACGCAAAAACTTCTGCACCAACGCAAAAAAGCCGACGTAAGCCGGCTTTTTTGTGAATCCAACCTAAATTACTTCAGGCTCAATACAAACTGTACCAATGTCTTGATGTCAGCATCAGAAACTTTTGGTGAGTTAGCTGGCATAGCGACCGCACCCCAAGTACCTTTGCCGCCTTTGGCAACTTTTTCAAGCAACATCGCTTCTGCTTTTGCATCGCCAGCGTATTTCTTACCCACGTCAGCCCAAGCCGGTCCAACTACTTTTTTGTCGATTGCGTGGCAAGCTGTGCAGCCGCTTTTCTTTGCCAATTCTGGCATGTCAGCCGCCATTGCGCTACCTGCGAATACCAAACCTGCTACTGCCATACTTGTGATAACTGATTTCATCTTTTCTCCATTTTTAAATAAATACTACTTAAACAATTACGAAGTTTTACCTTCGCGTTTGATTCTAAATCAACCCTGCTGAATTTGCCAACTAACTCCCAGTCAGCAAGTCAACAACGCGGCGAGATTATGTAAGATTGACAGTATAATTTCCCGTAAACACACCCAATAAAAAAGCCGGCTTACGCCGGCTTTTTTGAGGATTGCTCCTAAGTCTTACTTATGGCTCAATACAAACTTAACCAATTCTTTGATGTCAGCTTCAGATACTTTTGGTGCATTAGCCGGCATAGCCATTGTGCCCCAGTTACCTTTACCGCCCTTAGAAACTTTTTCCACCAACCATGCTTCAGCTGATTTGCCAGCCAAGATGTCGGATACTTTAACGCCAGTTGAAGTTGCACCGTTGCTGTTATAAGCCTTGCCCACATCAGCCCAAGCTGGTCCAACTACTTTCTTGTCTACAGAGTGACAAGCTGTGCAACCGCTTTTTTTCGCCAATTCTGGCATGTCTTCTGCGAATACAGTGCCTGCAACCATCAAACCTGCTGTTACAACCATGCTAGCGATAATAGATTTCATTTTCTCTCCAGTTTTTAATTAAATGCGTATTAAACAATTACGAAGGCTTTGCCTTCACCGATGATTCTAATCTAATTCCGCTGACTTCGCCAATCAACCATCTCAGCCAGCAGGCCTACAACGCGACAACTTTCAATAAAGTTGACAAGAATACTTTGCCTTTAATGATCAAGCGTATTTAAAGGGATTCAGCGCGATACTCAACAACTAAGCTATGCGCTGTACCAGCTGCAACAGTCACCACATTCTCAATGGCGTTGACCGATTCCACACAGATCATTTCGCGCCAACCGTCTGGCTGCCCCATGTCGCCCATCTTAGTGGCCTTTTCAATCCACGGTGTCCAAACAACGGTAGAAAGACTGCCAGCCTTGGCAATATGAATACGGCGCTTCAGCTTGTCGTCTTCAATTGCACATGTCGCGGCGGTGTTGATGTAAACGCGATCTGTCTCGCCAGCAAAGCTAATCGCGCCAGTTTGCTTTTTGAGTGCTGAGCCGCCGACCTTGTCCCAGTATTCACATCCATCCAACCCCGTGACGCGCACTGCGCCGATGTCGCCTATATGAAAATAGGTGTGCAAGGCTTCGCCAACCACAAAATCCGTTGTGCCTGTATTTTCCGTCTTCAACTCCATACGCAGCGTTTCGCCTATCGTTACAGTCAAATCAAGCTGCGAAGCCTGAGGCCACTGTGCGCGGGTCTTGTCGCTTTCTTCTAAACGCAACGTCAAACGTGTTGCGCCATTGGGCTCGCTGCCTGAAGCAATCACGCGCCAAGGAACGGTACGCGCATAGCCATGCCCCGCAAAACCAGCTTCAGTAGCATGCGCGCCAAACCAAGGCCAGCATACCGGTGCGCCACCACGTATAGACTTGCCTTGCGCCAACTTGGCATCACGCGACAACCATACCACTGGTACAGTCTGGCTCTTTGGCTGCCAATTCATCAGATGCGCGCCTTGCAAACACAGCGATGCCGTAGCTTGTGCATTGTTAATGTCAGCAACAACCAAGCCGCTTGCGTCTTCACGAAAACTAAGCTGACCTTTAATGCCGAATTGGGTGTTGAGTTGTTGTGCAGTAGCCATGATTTCATCCTCTATATTGTTTTGAATTTGGGTGGTGCGTTGAGAAGCCCGTATAATCAACTGTTCAATTCTACCGCATTCGCTCATGCTCGTTTATCCACATATCAATCCTGTCGCGCTGCAACTCGGTCCACTCGCTATACATTGGTATGGCTTGATGTATTTGGCGGGCTTCACCACTTTCTTGTGGCTCGGAAAAAAACGCATCGCCCAACTCAATCAGCCAAAATTCAACGCCAAATTGCTTGATGACTTGTTATTTTATGGCGTGCTTGGGGTGATTCTCGGCGGGCGTTTGGGCGAAGTGCTGTTTTACAACCCCGGCTTCTACTTCTCGCATCCCGCTAAAATCTTCGCTGTATGGGAGGGTGGCATGTCGTTTCACGGCGGTTTCCTCGGTGTGCTGGTCGCAATGGCATGGTTCGCGTACAAACAAAATATACGCTGGCTACAACTGATGGATTTTATTGCGCCTCTCGTCCCACCCGGCCTAGCGTTCGGTCGGCTTGGCAACTTCATCAATGGTGAATTATGGGGTCGGCCTACCGACGTGCCATGGGGCATGGTGTTCCAGCATGTTGATAACCTGCCGCGCCACCCGTCTCAGCTTTATGAATGCGCATTAGAGGGAATTGCGCTGTTCATTTTGTTGTGGTGGTTTTCACAAAAACCGCGCCCCGTCGGTGCAGTATCGGGCTTATTTTTGATTGGCTACGGCAGCTTCCGTTTTGTCGGCGAGTTCACGCGCAATCCTGACGACGGTATTTTCGGCTACATGACTTTCGGCGTAAGCATGGGACAATGGCTGAGTTTGCCGATGGTAGTGATCGGCATCGCTATGATGATTTATAGTTATCGGCGCACAACTTGACACGCTCACTTGGCTCGCACACCATTTCCCTTATCTTCCCTTATCGGAATTATGAAGGACTAACTTGGACGATATTTCATTAGGCACGCTAATCGGCATTTTGATCTTGCTGCTAGTGTTGGGCGCATGGTTCTCGGCGGCAGAAACGAGCATGATGGCAATCAATCGCTATCGGCTCAACGCCCTGGTACGCAAAGGCAGCAAGAGTGCCAAGCTGACTTCCCGTTTACTATCGAAAATTGACAAACTATTAGGGTCAATTTTATTCGGCAACACTTTACTCAATGTGGCGGCGGCGGCTGTGACTAACGTATTTATTTTGCGTGTGTTCGGCGCGAATGAGTTGGCCTTGTTGATAGGTACGCTCGGCATCACGTTTATCCTGCTGGTAGCGAGTGAAATTTTGCCCAAAATCATTGCAGCCAGCCACCCCGAGCGAGTTGCACTGCCTTCCAGCTATTTACTCGCCCCGTTAGTCACATTGTTTCACCCGGTTGTTTTGGTTGCAACCAGCTTGGTCAAAGGCATATTGTGGTTGCTGCGCATTAAAGTTCAAACCGACCAGAGCAAGCAAAAAATGACGCTAGAAGAATTGCGCGGCTTAGTATTGGATGCCGAACATTTCCTGCCGCGCAAACATCAAAAAATGTTACTCAATTTAGTTGACCTAGAACGCATCGCCGTAAACGATGTGATGATCCCACGCAATCAAATCGAGGCAATTAACATAAACGTAGATGCTAACGAATTACGCCAACAAATCATTACATGTCACCACACGCTACTCCCCGTTTATGAAGGCTCTCCCGGCAACATCATCGGTATTTTGCATCTCAAACGTGTGCCGGCTTTATTACAAGACTCCACATTGGACGTGGCACAGTTACGCGAGATACTTCACGAGCCTTATTTCATTCCGTCCGACACACCTTTGCTCAAACAGTTGCAACAGTTCCAGGAGCGTCATACTCGTTTAGGTTTAGTGGTGGATGAATACGGCGAACTGCTCGGATTGGTTACACTGGAAAACATTTTGGAAGAAATTGTCGGTGAATTCACTACGCAATCGCCTGCGCAAGCCAGCAAATTTCTGCGTCACGATGATGGCAGTTTTTTGCTGGAAGGCAGTAACAGCTTACGTGAGCTGAATCGCAAACTCGGATTACACTTCCCGCTCGATGGTGCAAAAACGCTGAATGGCTTAATTCTGGACCATCTCGAAGACATTCCTGAAGCGGGCACGAGCGTAAAAATATCGGGTTATCCTATCGAAATCATTCAAACACAGGGGCATATTGTTAAGGTAGCACGGATTTTCCCTGCTCATATCGAATAATCCACGCAAACAATTCAAGCCAACCATTGAATTTTGCAGCGGATTACCGCTTTACAAGTACCCCAAAGCTCGGCATCATGCCGAGCAAAGTTAGATAGCATTCTGGGAGACACTATGGCTGTCGCATCAAAAGCTCAACAACCGCAAAAAGCAAAAGAATACGCCTACGCTTGGGAAGGCAAGGACAAGTCTGGCAAGATTATTAAGGGTGAAATGCGCTCACCCGGAGAGGCCAGCGTTTCCGCTTACTTACGTCGCCAAGGCATCAATAGCATCAAAATCAAGCGCATGCGCGTCAGCAGCAAAGCAATATCAGATAAAGACATCACTTTGTTTACGCGCCAACTGGCTGTGATGATGAAAGCGGGCGTACCGCTGCTGCAAACTTTTGACATAGTAGGTAAAGGTCATCCCAACCCTTCTGTTGCGCGGCTACTTCTCACCATTAAAACCGATGTGGAAACGGGCAGTAGCTTAGAGCAATCGTTCAGAAAACATCCGCTTTATTTTAATCAGCTGTATTGCAACTTGATAGGTGCCGGTGAAGCGGCGGGTATTCTCGATTCGTTGCTGGAACGCTTGGCCACCTATATGGAAAAAACCCAAGCACTCAAAAGCAAAATTAAGTCGGCACTGTTTTACCCCGTTTCCATCATTGTCGTTGCGTTTCTCATTACCGCAATTATTATGATTTTCGTTATCCCGGCATTTAAAGAATTATTCTCTAGTTTCGGGGCAGATTTGCCTGCCCCCACTTTAGTATTAATGGGGATTTCAGATTTCTTTGTAAAATATTGGTATCTTATTTTCGGTGGGATTGGGGGCGGCTTCTATGCCTTCTTTTACTTTTGGAAACGCAATAAAACCATGCAAGACAAAATGGATAGGCTGCTTTTGAAAATGCCCATTTTCGGAGAACTCATTCGTAAAGCAACCATCGCACGCTGGACTCGCACCCTCGCCACCATGTTCGCAGCAGGTGTGCCGCTGGTTGAGTCTCTTGATTCAGTGGCAGGGGCGGCAGGCAACGCAGTTTACTTCAATGCCACTAAAGCGATTCAACGCGAAGTTAGCACGGGAAGCAGCTTAACCACCGCGATGCAAAACACCGAAGTGTTCCCCAGCATGGTGTTACAAATGTCGGCCATTGGTGAAGAGGCCGGCTCACTGGATGCCATGCTCGGCAAAGTGGCGGACTTTTATGAAGCTGAAGTAGATGATGCAGTCGCTGCTATATCCAGCCTCATGGAGCCTGTCATCATGGTGGTACTCGGTACATTGATTGGCGGCATGGTTATCGCGATGTACTTACCGATCTTCAAAATGGGTCAGGTGGTTTAATGAAAAAAGTCACCGCCTTCTAGCATGGGAATTTTAGAACTACTACAAACCTACCCCGCTGCATTTATCTCAACTTGCCTAATTTTAGGGCTAATGGTGGGCAGCTTTCTCAATGTAGTCATTCACCGCTTACCCAAAATGCTAGAACAGGGTTGGCGCGAGCAGTGCGCCGAGCTATCCCAATCCGACGATCGTGAATCCAATATGGCCATTACGTCTCACATTCCGATCGCTGTTGCACCTACTCCACCCTACAACCTTATTGTGCCGCGCTCTGCGTGCCCGCATTGCAAACACGCCATCACCGCTATTGAGAACATCCCCATTATCAGCTATCTATTTTTACGCGGGAAATGCAAGGGTTGCGGCGCACACATTTCACCCCGCTACCCCATCATAGAAGCTTCGAGTGGCGTGCTATGCGCATTTGCCGCTGCACACTTTGGTTACGGCACAGCAGCCATTGGCGCGATACTGCTCATTTGGGCATTGTTAGCTTTGACCGCCATTGACTTTGACACAATGTTGTTACCTGATGACATCACACTGCCGCTAGTTTGGACAGGCTTGTTATTTAATCTCTTCGGCACATTTGCTGATTTGCACAGCGCGGTGATTGGCGCAGTAATCGGCTATCTGGTTTTGTGGGTCGTTTATTGGCTATTCAAGCTCACCACGGGTAGAGAAGGTATGGGCTATGGCGATTTTAAATTGCTCAGTGCGCTCGGCGCATGGTTTGGTTGGCAGCTATTGCCGCTGATTCTGGTGCTATCTTCATTGGTAGGCGCAATCATGGGCATCAGCCTAATCGCGCTGTTCAAGCATGGTCGCAACATCCCGATTCCTTTCGGTCCATACTTGGCAGGGGGTGGTTTAATTGCATTGTTCTGGGGGCAAACGCTTACACACCAGTATTTGCACCTGCTCGCCCCCCTAAAATGAACCTTTGCGTTGGGCTAACGGGTGGCATAGGTTGTGGCAAAAGTACGGTGTCCAAGTTATTCGCCGAGCGTGGTGCAGGCATCATAGACACAGACATCATTGCCCACCAACTCACACGCAGCAACGGTGATGCCATTCCCGCTATTTGCGAGGCTTTCGGCAGTGATTGCGTTGGTAGGGACGGCGCGTTAAATCGCGACAAAATGCGCGCACTCATTTTTTCGGATGCCATCGCCAAGCAGCGTTTAGAAAGTATTCTTCACCCATTGATACTCACGCAAGCGAAAAGTGAATTGCAACTCTTGCAGAATAGGTCATACGTCATCATTACTGTGCCACTACTATTCACCAGCCCAACATTCCAACACCTGATTCAGCGTACCCTCGTGGTCGATTGCACTGAAGAACAACAAGTATCGCGGGTGATGACACGCAGCCAAATGACCGAAAGTGAAGTGCGCAAAATTATTGCCCAACAAACACCCCGCGCAGAGCGCTTGCTCCGCGCTGACGAGGTAATAAGCAACGACTCCAGCATAGACAACCTGACAGCACAAGTAGATTTTCTGCATAAATTTTATGCTTCCCCGCAAAACAACAATTGACGTTACCACTGTGTTCAATATATCGTTCCGCACTCATTTTATCCCCCAAATTATTGGATGATGTTCGCGTGATTAGCTACGAATTCCCCCTTAATGAGAAAGTGCGCACCCTGTTGCGCTTGGAGGATTTGTTCGCACGCATTGATTACTTTATCGAGCGCGGCGAAACCACTGATCATCATGCTGCGCTGCTCACCCTGTTTGAAATTTTTGATGTGGCGTGCCGCGCCGATTTAAAATCTGAATTATTGCAAGAGATGGAACGCCAAAAACGCTATCTCGCCACCTTGCACAACAACCCTGCCATTTTTGAAGATGCACTCGACAAAATTCTTGCCGAGCTTGATGCCGCTTCAGCAAACCTATTTGGCATGGCCGGGAAAATTGGACAAACCTTGCGTGAAAATGAATGGTTGATGGGCATTAAACAGCGTACCGTCATTCCTGGCGGCACATGCGAATTTGACTTGCCGTCTTATCACTACTGGCAACAACAGGATGTTGCCGCGCGACGAATTGCCTTAAACGGTTGGCTGGCACAGTTTCTTCCTATCCAGACTGGGCTCACCATCATCCTTAAACTGCTGCGGGAAAACGGCAAGACACGCCATTTTACTGCCCTGCAAGGTGCATTTCAGCAGATGCAAGGCGGTCACGTTGCGCAAATTCTACGGGTGCGCCTGGATGAAAAATTGGCTTGTATTCCTGAAGTCAGCGCCAACAAGTACGCGATTAACATTCGCTTCATCGCAGCCAACTACGCGGCAAAATCCTCTCAATTCGAGCAAGACATACCATTCGAGCTCACTTTTTGCAGCCTCTCTTCATAATGCCTGGCAACACCCCACCGGTCGTGGCTTGTCCACATTGCGGTATCGAGCACGTTTGGGACACCAATAATAAAGCGCGACCATTTTGCAGCGAACGTTGCAAGCTGGTTGATTTGGGGAAGTGGGCGAATGAAGATTATCGCGTTGAACAACCCGATACCGGGCAAGACTTTACAGAGCCACCTTACCAAGCCTGACTAAGCAAAGAAATACCGTGCGCGCCATGTTGTTGTGCCACACTTAAGTCACTCACCCTCAAACCTCCTAATGCGTAAATCGGTATGGTCGTTCTGCTCGCTATCTCGGCGAATTTTCCCCAGCCGAGATGCGGCTCGCCAGGATGGCTTTGGGTCGGCAACACGGGGCCAAGCAACGCGAAATCAAAACCCAACGCCTCTGCACGCCTTAATTCTATTGTGTTGTGGCACGACGCTGCACACCAATGAAATGTTGGCCTCTGCGTACAACTCAATAATTGAGCCGCAGAATAATGCACGCCATCTGCACCGACTTTATTTGCCAATTCTGCATCGCCATTGACGAGCACTTTCGCATCATAACGATGTGCGAGTTGCACTACTTGCTGAGCAAGCTCGAATAAGTAATTTGCGGATAATTTCTTTTCGCGCACTTGCAGCAGTTGCAAACCATTCTGTAAAGCGCGTTCCAATCGAACCATAAATTCATCACGCCCTAATGCAGCCGCATTACTGATGGCATAAACATGGGGGAGCGATAGTGCACGAAGAATAGGCGCGTTCGCGGGTAAAATAGGTGCGGCCGACAAGTCAGACAAACGTTGCCAACTCAGTTGCTGGGCTTCTCGTCCATGCGGCTCACCTTGCCAAGCGACTACGCGAAAAAAATGCAGCCTGACTGTCGCGTGCGGGTAAGTAAATTCACGTAACAACCAAGGATAGGCAGTGGTCACCGCGATACCCAGCTCCTCATCAAGCTCGCGACACAATGCTTGATAAGGCGACTCGCCCGGCTCAATTTTACCGCCGGGAAATTCCCAATAACCTTCATAAGCTTTACCTGCTGGACGTTGTGCCAATAGGAATGCTCCATTGGGTCGTTGCATAACAGCGGCGGCAACTTCGATTATTTTTTGTGTGGTCATGCGGAAGCGTTAGCAACGTAGCGAGCACCGCACCAATCCCGCGCAAATTGCCCGGCCACGCGCCCACTGCGCGAGCCGCGCGATAATGACCAGCGCAATGCCTCACCACGCACCTCGTCCGTCATGCCTTGCTGCCAACCATAGTGTTGCAACCAATGCGCGGCAACATCCAAGTATTCATCTTGGCTAAACGGATAGAAAGAAATCCATACGCCAAAACGCTCGGAGAGTGAGACTTTTTCTTCCACACTTTCTGTCGGATGAATTTCATCACCAACATATTTCGTTGCCAGATTTTCCTTCATATAATCGGGCATCAGATGGCGGCGATTCGACGTGGCGTAAATGAGCAGGTTATCCGAAAAAGCCACCAAATCGCCATCCAGAGCGGCTTTTAACGCTTGGTACCCAGCCTCATCCGCATTGAATGACAAGTCATCACAATACAAAATAAATCGTTCACTACGACCTTGCACCAATCCGACAATAATCGGCAAATCGACCAATCCTTGCTTATCAATTTGAATCACCCGCAATCCTTGGTCAGCATATTCATTCAACAAAGCTTTGACTAACGACGACTTGCCCGTACCGCGCGCACCACTCAACAAAACATTATTCGCCAACCCACCGCGCACAAATTGCAGTGTATTTTGCTGAATTAGTTGTTTTTGATTATCAATGCCGAGCAAGTCGGTCAGTGCAATGCGCTGAAAATTTGATACGGGTTGTAAGGTGCGTTGCTGATGATTCCAACGGAAAGCCTGCGCATCATCCCAAGCAGGCTCTGTCGAAGTAGATGTGGGAATTATTTTTTCAAGACGCTCAAGCAAGCGGTGTGCTTGAGCGAATAGCTTATCAATAGTGACTGTCACAGCAAGTCTCTTGGGCAATCACTCGCTCAATGATTACTTAGGATGCTGCTCCATCCAGTCTTTGGCTGCAACCTGCGCTTGATCGATTTGCTCGGGTGTCATTTTGCTTAATGCAACTTTTGCATTTTGTGCAGCAGAGACGTTCTTCCTCATACCCGCAATAGAGAACCATTTGTAAGCCTGCGCCCAGTCTTGAGCAACACCCTCGCCTTTTGCATAACGAAGACCTAGGTTATCCATTGCATCCGTATGACCTTGCTCCGCTGCCTTAGCAAAATAGAGTGCAGCTTGCTTATCATCTTGAGCCACACCTTGACCTTGGTGATACAGCGAACCTAAATTAAATTGCGCAGATGCATCTCCTTTATCGGCAAGCTCCTTAAATTTAGCAGCCGCAACATCAAACTTACCTGCTTGATAAGCATCAACACCCTCTTGATAGGTTTTTGGCGCTTCGACTGTTGCTGCAGCAGGGGCTTCAGACTTGTTCGCTGCGTCTTGCGGTGCCTTTTTGCTACAGCCCGCTAATGCGGCCACCAGCATGGTGGCAAACATTAAACCGAGAATCTTTTTTGTATGTGCGTTATTCATTACCACTCCTAAAATTAAATCTAAATTTGTTAACTACGATAGCTTGCGTTGATTTTAACGTAGTCGTAAGAGAAATCACAAGTCCACAAGGTTGCATTCGCGACAGCACGGTTAAGTACCACTCGTATCGTAATATCACTTTGCTGCATGATGCGCTGACCGTCTTCTTCACGATAGCTAGTTGCACGCCCGCCATTTTCAGCAACCAATACCTCATCCAGATAAAGCTTGAGCGCGGTTACATCAAGGTCTGCAACCCCCGCATAGCCTATCGCTGCGAGGATGCGTCCCAAGTTTGGATCGGAAGCAAAGAACGCCGTTTTCACTAAAGGTGAACGCGCTATTGCGTAACCTATTTTTTTACATTCCTCGGCATCTTTACCGCCTTCGACTTTAACGGTGATAAATTTGGTTGCACCCTCACCATCGCGCACAATCGCTTGCGCTAAGTAAATTGCAATCTCGCTAATCGCCTCGAGCAAAGTATAATAAGCGGCGCTGTCAAATGCACTCACCTCGACTAACCTTGACTGCCCCGTGGCAATCAGCATCAGCGCGTCATTGGTCGACGTATCGCCATCCACGGTGATGCAATTAAACGAGCGATTCGCCGCTTCGCGCACCATTTCTTGCAACAACTGCTGACTGATCGCGGCATCGGTTGCGATGTAGCCCAACATCGTCGCCATGTTCGGATGGATCATGCCGGAGCCTTTGGCGATGCCCGTGATAGTGATAGTCACGCCATCCACTATCACTTGTTTGGAAATTGCTTTGGCAACAATATCCGTGGTCATAATTGCCTGTGCGGCACCGTGCCAATTGTCGGGTCGCATATTCGCCACTGCGCCCGGCAATCCTGCGGCAATTTTCGCCACAGGCAATGGCTCCATAATCACGCCGGTGGAATACGGCAAAATTTGCGTAGGCTTGCAGTTCAACAATCCGGCCAACGCGGCGCACGTGGTTCGTGCATCTAGCATGCCCTGCTCACCCGTTCCCGCATTGGCATTACCCGTGTTAATTAACAATGCTTTTACGCCGTCTGCATGAGCAAGATGTTCGCGCGCGACAATCACGGGAGCGGCGCAAAAGCGATTGGTAGTGAATACCCCCGCCACGCGTGCGCCGTCACATAATTGCATCACCAACAAATCTTTTCGATTGGGGCTTTTAATTCCCGCCTCGGCAATGCCCAATGAAACGCCCGCAACGGGCAGCAACTCAGATGCGATAGGCGGGGTTAAATTAACAGGCATAACATTTCCTAAAACAATTTATTGCAAACAAAAGGTAACTTAGTAGCGTCCATGTGAGCGATAAATATAGTTGGCCAACTCAGCTGACTCTCTGTTCATGCGCCGTGCGATACCATGAACATTACGCGCCACTCCTCGCATCACGCGATACACTATCATCGGATGGGAGTTCACCAGGGTCTCAAATTTTGCTCTGGGCAAACTTAACACTTTAGTCTTACCCACTGCGGAAACAGTAGCACTAATGTCCGATGCCGCACCACCTACAAAGGTAATAATGCCGGCCAAATCTCCCGGCTTGAGAACGTGGATAATAGTTTCTTCGATGCCACTTTTGATTTTCACTTCAAGATCGCCATGCGCCAAAATATACAAATTATCTGGCTGGTCATCACCCGGCTGAACAATCGCCTCACCATCCTGGTATTCTTGAACGTCAAACAACCCCGCCAGAACATCCACTTCCGCATCGCTCAGCTCTTCGGTAATCGTTGAAGTGCGCAGCGTATCAATTATTAGTGACATTTCATTCTCCTTCCAATTTAAGGAAACTCAACCAAGTTGACCATGGCATTGCTTATATTTACGACCTGATCCACATGGGCAAGGATCATTTCGTCCGACTTTTATTCCATTGTTCCACTGCTGAGGCACTTCTTTTTTAGCAGGTTGCGCCAAGGCTTCATCATAATCAGAGTGATGATATTGCGCATTCTCAAGTCCGGTGGCTTCCGCTTCCAACGCAACGTCTTCTTCAGTACGCACTTGCACCATCATCAATATTTGCGTGACTTCCAGCTTTATCGCATCCAGCATGGATGAGAATAATTCAAACGCTTCTCGCTTGTACTCTTGCTTGGGATTTTTTTGTGCATACCCGCGCAAATGAATCCCTTGGCGCAAATGATCCAACGCGGCAAGGTGTTCACGCCAATGCACATCCAAGCTGTGCAACATGATGCCACTCTCATAGCGATGCATCGCTTCTGCACCCACCATATCAACCTTGGCCTGATATTGCTGTTGTGCATGTTCGACGATGCGTAGTCGCAAGCCCTCTTGGTTCAATTGTTTTTCTTGATCCAACCACTGCACCAAAGGCAATTCCAAACGAAATTCTGCCGCCAACGCTTTTTCCAAGCCCGGCACATCCCATTGCTCTTCCATTGCTTCACGCGGAATGTATTGGTCGATAGCACCTTCTATCACGCCTTCACGCATCGCTTGGATAGTCTCGGTAATGTCGGCACTCTCTAACAACTCACTGCGCTGCTGGTAAATCACTTTACGCTGGTCATTGGCGACATCGTCAAATTCCAGAATTTGCTTACGCATATCAAAGTTGCGCGCCTCCACTTTGCGTTGCGCATTTTCAATCGCACGCGTCACCCAACTATGTTCAATCGCCTCGCCCTCGGGCATTTGAAATTTATTCATTATTGCGGTGATGCGATCTGACGCAAAAATACGCAACAACGGATCTTCCAACGACAAATAGAAGCGGCTTGAACCCGCATCGCCTTGTCGACCCGAACGACCACGCAACTGATTATCCACGCGGCGTGACTCATGGCGCTCCGTACCGATGATATGCAATCCGCCACTAGCAATCACTTGCTCGTGTAAGCCTTTCCAATCAGATTTTAATTGTGCGATACGCTGCGCTTTGGTTGCCTCATCCAAGCTTTCATCGGCATGAATAAATTCCATCTGTTTTTCAACGCTACCGCCCAACACAATATCCGTACCGCGTCCCGCCATATTGGTGGCAATTGTCACCATTTTGGGTTGACCGGCTTGCGCAATGATTTGCGCTTCACGTTCATGCTGCTTGGCGTTCAATACCTGATGCGGCACTTTGTCACGTTCCAAATACTGCGCCAACAACTCCGAGTTTTCGATAGAGGTGGTACCCACCAAAACAGGCTGTCCACGCTCATAACAATCCTTAATGTCAGCCACCACTGCACGATATTTTTCTTTCGTGGTCAGGTAAACTTTATCCATCTGATCATTACGAATCGTCGGACGATGCGGCGGAACGATTACTGTTTCCAGATTGTAAATCTGCTGGAACTCGTACGCTTCCGTGTCTGCCGTACCCGTCATGCCGCCGAGCTTCTGATAGAGACGGAAATAATTTTGGAACGTAATCGCTGCCAGCGTTTGATTTTCCTTTTGTATTTCCATGCCTTCTTTGGCTTCCACGGCTTGGTGCAAACCATCCGACCAGCGTCGTCCCGACATCAAGCGACCCGTGAACTCATCAACAATCACCACTTCACCGTTTTGCACCACGTAATGTTGATCGAGATGAAACAAGTTGTGCGCACGCAACGCAGCGTACAGATGGTGAATCAACGTGATGTTAGACGGATCATACAAACTGCCGCCGACCGGCAACAATCCTGCTTCGGTGAGCATATTTTCGGCGTGTTCGTGACCCGACTCGGTCAATAAAATCTGATTATTTTTTTCATCAACACTGAAATCGCCAGGGCCGTCCTCGTCGTCATCTTTTACTTTTGGTTTTTGACGAACTAACTGCGGCACAAGTTTATTAATCTGCACATACAAATCAATGTTGTCTTCTGCCTGACCCGAAATAATCAGCGGTGTGCGCGCTTCATCAATCAGAATCGAGTCGACTTCATCGACAATGGCAAAATTCAAAGCTCGCTGGAAACGCTCTTCAACTTGACCCGCCATGTTGTCGCGCAAGTAATCAAAGCCGAATTCATTGTTCGTGCCGTAGGTAATATCGGCTGCATAAGCGGTTTTTTTATCGCTCGATACCATCTGCGACAAAATCACGCCGACCGACAATCCCAAAAAGCGATACAGCTTGCCCATCCACTCAGCATCACGGCTCGCCAAGTAATCATTCACCGTCACCACGTGTACGCCCTTGCCGGAAATCGCATTCAAATAAGCAGGCAACGTTGCCATCAACGTTTTACCTTCGCCGGTGCGCATCTCGGCAATCTTGCCGTAATGCAATACCATGCCGCCTATCAACTGCTCATCATAATGGCGCATCCCCAGCGCACGTGAGCTTGCCTCACGTGCTACGGCAAATGCTTCGGGCAACAAGGCATCCAGCGTGTCGCCTTTAATAAAACGCTGCTTAAACTCTTCAGTCTTTTCACGCAGCCCGTCATCGCTTAACTTTGCGATGCCAGCTTCAAAATTATTAACGATTTGAACTGTGGCGCGATATTGCTTGAGCAAGCGATCATTACGGCTACCGAAGATACTTTTTAACACTTTGGAAATCATATTTTTATTTTCTCAACCACAAATTAAAAGGTGAGGCATGAGTACCTCACCCTCGACTATCATCAACCTTGGCATTTTACCATATACGAAGTGATAAAATGCCCTCTCTTAACCTAAGCAAAGCAAGACTAACCTCGTGTCACAACCTATCAAATCGCTACTCAGCAACAACCAAGAATTGCGCGCTATACTCAACAAAGCGCAAACCTTAACCGACTTACATTGCCAATTTATTGCGGTCGCACCCAGCTATTTCGCGCCTTCCACGCAAATACTCGCGTTGCAATTGGGTACGTTGAGCATTGCTGTCGCCAACTCGACACTTGCCGCCAAGCTACGCCAAATTGCCCCTGAGTTAGTGATTGCCTTGCAGAATAAAGGCTGCGCGGTGAGTTCCATCCGCGTCAAAGTGCAAGTCTCTTTCGATAAGCCGCAGCCCCAATTAATCCCGCACAAATTGAGTAGAACGGCTCAAAATAGACTCAATGAACTCAGCTTAAACTTGAACGACTCACCGTTGAAATTGGCAATTGAAAAGCTAGCCAAAGATTCAATCTAAGATGCACAACCCGATCCGCAGACTCACGCAGATTTATTAATGGATGGGGATAAAAAAATTCCGTTTTTTATCTGCGGCAATCTGTGTAATCTGCGGACAATTGCTTTTATAAACTCAAAGCAGCACGCCCCAGCCCGAAAATACATAGCGTTCCAAGACATACAGCAAAGCAAACGCCAGCAACAAATACACGCTTAGTTGTAAAACTTGTCGGGCAAATTTGAGATAGCGGGCATCACGCTTGAAGATAGACATCGCAACACTGAGTGCCAGCACTAGCACCACCAACACAACGAAAAAACGCAGGATCAACATAGATACCCCGCTTCTGGTTTGAGATTAAATCGTTTGAAGTTGCAGACGTAAAAAATCGGGGGCGGCTTCGACGTTGTCGAAGGTGACCAATTCCCACGCTTCCTGATCGGCGAGTAATTCACGCACCAAGGCGTTGTTCATGGCATGGCCTGATTTATAGCCTGAGAATGCGCCAATCACGGGGTGACCCAACAAATACAAATCGCCAATCGCATCGAGCACTTTGTGTTTGACGAACTCATCATCCGAGCGCAGACCATCAGGATTAAGCACGCGGTAATCATCCATCACGATAGCGTTGTCCAACCCGCCACCCAACGCCAAACCTTGCGCACGCATATTTTCCACATCGTGCATAAACCCAAAAGTTCGTGCGCGACTTATCTCATGGATGTAGGAATGTTCACCCAAATCTACCACCAGATGTTGCTTGGTGTTGGCAAAAACGGGGTGCGTAAAATTGATGGTGAAGGTTAATTTATAGCCTTGATGCGGATCAAAGCGCACCCACTTATCGCCTTGTTTAACCTCAACGGTCTTTTTCACGCGGATGAATTTTTTTGCAGAAAACTGCTCAACGATGCCTGCAGATTGCAGCAAGAACACAAACGTCCCCGCGCTGCCGTCCATAATCGGCACTTCGGCGCTATCCAAATCAACATAAATGTTGTCGATACCCAGCCCAGCCAGCGCGGACATCAGATGCTCAATGGTCGCCACCCGCACCCCGTTTTGTTCCATGCAGGTGGAGAGTCGCGTGTCATGCACCAGATCAGCTCGCGCACGAATCTCCTCGATAGGCTTCACATCCACGCGACGAAACACAATGCCCGTATTAGACGGCGCAGGACGCAAACCCAGCGTGACTTTCTCGCCGCTATGCAAACCCACCCCCGTCACGTTGACCGAGTTTTTTAAGGTGCGCTGCTTAACCATCGCTGTTTTTATGGGAGAAATCATGGGGTGAATTTTAACATAATGGCATGGCTAGTTTGGGTGGGTCGGAAACTATTGTGAGACTGCCCCCTTTGGTTCCAGTAAATCGCAGCGACAGTTTTGTCATAACGCTACTCATGACCATTTACACTAACCCAGAATGCAGTGCCGCAGGTACTCTCGCTCCTTCTTGCGATGCTTCCAACTCATAAGCGAGCCGTTAGGGAACAGGGCTGCATCTGGGTTGTCGATTTCAATGTAATCAGGAAATGGCTTAGTGTGATCATTCTGCTTGTTGAGCATGATCACAGTGCGGTCGTTATGCAGAAACGTGCTGCAGAAATCTTTAAGTGCCATTGGCTCTTCGCGCTTGTCGAATAGCGACCTAGTCGTCTCAATACGGTCAATGATGTGCCCTCGACAGAGCTGCCGGGGCAACTTATTCTTGTTGAAATCTACTGTCGCCAACAAATCAAGAGCCTCTCTCGCAATGCCGACGACTCGCCAGCCGCAGTCCTCGATAGCCATTATCGCAGTCTGTATCGCGGTAAGACGGCCACCGCGAAAGTCCTCTGGGCACGCCCGCTTGGCACTGAACAGCGCAACATATAGCCCATGCAGTGCTTCTCGCAACGTCGGATTAGTGACCAGTCTCATATAGTCGCCCAACGCAAAGTATGCGGCGTACTCGGTGCATATCCTCCAAAATCAATCCGCCTGCTTACGCAAAAATGAAGGAATGTCATAAGTATCCACGCCTGATTTTTCCATCGCATCCACTGCGGCTCTGCGTCCGCTGCGCATGATGGTTGGCGTTTCCAATTCACCATAGTTCACGTTGGCGATAGGCTCGTTATCTGTACCGGTGCGCTGATAAGTTTCTTCGCTGCGATACACGACTTCCGGTTTAGGTTGCTTACGCGCCAAGGGTGCGCCCAAGCCTGTTGCCACCACGGTTACACGCAGGCCATCGCCCATGTTTTCGTCGAACACTGAGCCGACAATCACGGTTGCTTCTTCAGCGGCGAACTGCACGCATTCCATTACATCGTCGATTTCTTTCAAGCGCAACATGCTGGATGAGGTGATGTTCACCAACACACCGCGCGCACCGGACATATCAATATCTTCCAACAGCGGGCTGGCGATTGCGCGCTCTGCGGCAATGCGCGCACGATCCACACCTGTGGCAATTGCTGAACCCATCATCGCCATGCCGTTTTCTGACATCACGGTGCGCACGTCTGCGAAATCGACGTTAATCAATCCCGGTACGTTAATCACTTCAGCAATACCTGCCACTGCGCCTTGCAGCACGCCGTTAGCGGCTTTGAAGGCTTCCGGTACAGTGATGTCGTTGCCCAGCACTTCCATCAATTTTGAATTCGGCACGATGATGAGGGAGTCAACATGCTCGTGCAACGCTTCGATGCCCGCCTTGGCAAAACGCATGCGATTGCCTTCGTAGGCGAACGGTTTAGTCACCACTGCCACGGTTAAAATCTCCAACTCTCTGGCGATTTGCGCGACGATAGGGGCAGCACCTGTTCCTGTGCCACCGCCCATACCTGCTGTGATGAACACCATGTTTGCGCCGCGCAACATTTCTTTAATTTGTTCGCGATCTTCTTCAGCAGCGGCTTGACCAACTGACGGCTTCGCCCCTGCGCCTAAACCTTTGGTGATGTTTGAGCCAATCTGCAATTGAGTGGTGGCCTTACTTCGTTTGAGCGCTTGCGCGTCAGTGTTGATGACGATGAACTCAACGCCTTGCACGCCTTGTTCAATCATGTGATCCACGGCGTTGCCGCCGCAACCGCCTACGCCAACCACTTTGATGATTGCATCCTGACTTTGCGCTTCCAAAAGTTCAAACATTTCGCTCTCCTTAAAATTAAAAATTAAACCTGAACACCACTAACCAAACTGCTAAAAGTTCCCCGTAAACCACGCCTTCATCTTTGAGGTTATGTCACCAAAACTACTCACTTTGCTACGCGTCTCAACATTGCGCTGATGGTTTTCCAAGCCATACAGCAATAGCCCTACACCCGTTGACAAGCGAGGCGTTTTCACCACATCAGACAAGCCCCCTACATATTTCGGAATGCCTAAACGCACCGGCAAATGGAAAATTTCTTCACCCAACTCGACCATGCCTTGCATGGCGCTACTGCCGCCGGTAATGACGATGCCGGACGAGAGCAAATCTTCGAAGCCGCTACGACGTAGTTCCTGCTGCACAAGCGAATACAATTCTTCGACGCGTGGTTCGATGACTTCCGCCAAGGTCTGACGCGACAGGGTGCGCGGGCCGCGCTCACCCACGCCGGGCACTTCTATCGTGCCGCTGGTGACCAACTGACGCAGCGCACAACCATGCTTGATTTTGATGTCATCCGCGTCTTGTGTCGGGGTACGCAATGCCATCGCAATGTCATTGGTGATTTGATCGCCCGCAATTGGAATCACGGCGGTGTGGCGTATTGCACCGCCCGTAAATACGGCGATGTCGGTGGTGCCGCCGCCAATATCGACGATGCACACACCGAGTTCTTTTTCATCTTCTTCCAGCACTGATTTACTTGAAGCCAACGGTTGCAAGATCAACTCATTCACTTCCAAGCCGCAACGATGGATGCACTTCATAATGTTCTGCACGGCGGCGACTGCACCATTGACGATATGCACTTCAACATCCAAGCGCATGCCGCTCATGCCCAACGGTTTTTTGATTCCCTCTTGTCCATCAATACTAAATTCTTGTTCAAGGATGTGCAGAATCTGCTGATCGCCAGGCAGGCTGATCGAGCTGGCTGTTTCGATCACACGATCAATGTCTGCTTGTGTGACTTCTTTATCTTTAATCTTCACCATGCCGCGTGAATTTAAACTGCGGATATGGCTGCCCGCGATGCCGGTGTAAACATCATGAATCTTGCAATCTGCCATCAGCTCCGCTTCTTGCACCGCACCTTGTATCGCGCCCACTGCGGCTTCGATATTGACCACCATGCCTTTTTTCATTCCGGCGGAAGGCTGCATGCCCATGCCGATCACTTCCAGCGAGTTATCCGCTTTCACTTCGCTGACAATGACCACCACTTTGGACGTGCCTATGTCCAAACCAACCACCAAATTCTTATTTTCTTTATTTCTACTCATCCTATTTCTCCTACTACATCTCTATTTTTTAACTGCGCTGCTTTAGCTCTTAACTGCGCTGCTAACCGCGAATCCATTTGGATAGCGCAGATCGACATATTTCATATTCATCGCAGCGATACTGTAGGGATACACCGTTACAAATCTTGCCAAGCGTTGTTGCATATCTTCACGCCCCAGCTCCAAAACCATCTCGTTACTCAAACGCACTTGCCAAGCATGGCGCGGTGACAAGGCCAGCTGAGTCGCTTGCAAATCAAGCGTTGCGAGCTGCTGATTCAGTTGCGCATACTGCTCAGTTACCTCATGTGAGGCTTCATCAGGTCCGATAAAACTCGGCAGCACTTGCTCGCTTGTTGCCGCAAAAACTTCGCCTTGTTGATTAACCAATGCACCGTTATTCCAGCGCGCCAAAGCTTGATGCTCCTCTACTTCCATCACCAAGCGATTGGGAAATTCGCGTCGAATACTGACCTTGCGCACCCACGGCAATTTCTCTACCGAACGTCGCACACGATCAATATCAACCGTGAAAAAATTACCGCGCACTTCGCTACGCACCACTTGCAACACCTCACTCGCCACCACTCTTGCCGGCGCGCTACTCAAACGCACACTCTGTATCGGAAATAAATTGGGCAAATGCACCGTGTAATAAATCGCGCCGTACAAAATCGCAAGTGCACTTAATGCAAATAGTGTGTTGGCGATGTTGCGCAACAGTGCGTGGTTATCCCACATGCGCTAACTCCAACACTTTCACCACCAACTGTTCAAAGCTAATACCTGCCTGCCGCGCTGCCATCGGCACTAGGCTATGGTCAGTCATCCCTGGCGAGGTGTTTACTTCCAGCACATATGGCTTGCCTGATTCGCTCATCAGAAAATCCACACGTCCCCAACCTTGCCCGCCGATGAGTGCGAATGCTTGTTTCGCTAAACCTTGCATCTCCACTTCTTGCTCGGCACTCAATCCACTCGGACATAGATAGCGTGTGTCATCTCGCAAATACTTGGCTTCGTAATCGTAGAACTCGTTGGCGGGCTCAATCTTGATAACAGGCAAAGCTTGCTCGCCCAAAATCGCAGCGGTGTATTCGCCGCCGCCAACAAAACTTTCAGCAATCACCAACGAGTCATATTTCACCGCTTCTTGATACGCAGCTTGCAAATCACTGGCTGCCTTTACCTTGCTGATGCCCACACTGGAGCCTTCATTGGCGGGCTTTACGAATAGCGGCAAGCCTAATTTTTTTACGACAGTTGCCGCATCGCTATGCGCATTCAACATTTCGTAATCGGGTATTGGCAAACCCGCCGCCTGCCACACCAGCTTGGTGCGCCACTTATCCATACCCAATGCCGAAGCCATGACCCCGCTGCCCGTGTAAGGAATACCCAATAACTCCAGTGCGCCTTGTACTGTGCCGTCTTCGCCGTAACGTCCATGCAGCGCGATGAAGGCACAGCTAAAATTTTGGTCTTTGAGTTCTTGTAAATTACGTGTTGCGGGGTCAAATGCATGGGCATCCACACCGCTACGCAACAAAGCCGCCAATACCGCCGCGCCGCTTTTGAGTGACACTTCGCGTTCAGCAGATTTACCGCCAAACAGCACCGCGACTTTTCCAAATTTGTTCATGCTGCCTCACCTATGATTCTGACTTCGGGGTGCAACTTCACCCCTGTCTTCATATCGACCACATCAAGCACTTCTTTAATCAAATTCTCGATGTCGGCTGCTGTCGCCCCCCCAACATTCACAATGAAATTGGCGTGCTTTTCCGATACCTGCGCACCGCCAATCTGCTTGCCTTTCAGCCCGCACAGCTCAATCAATCGCGCTGCATAATCATTGGGAGGATTCCTAAATACTGAACCCGCATTGGGTAAATTCAACGGTTGTGTCACGATGCGTTTATTCAACAATGCTTTAATTTCTTGACGCGCACTATCACTTTCACCCGCGTCAAACCTTAACCATGCCGCGACAAACCACTCTTCTTGAATGCCGCGTGCGGCAACATGACGGTAGCCAATTTCATAATCTTCTGCACTGCGCTGGAACAACTCTCCACGACGATTTACCACCAAAACGCGCTGCACTCTTTGCCACGTTTCACTGCCGTAACAACCCGCATTCATCGCCAACATGCCACCGACTGTGCCCGGTATGCCCGCGAAAAAAGCAGCACCACTTAAATTGTGAGTTGCCGCGAAGCGCGCCAATTTCGCACCTGGCACACCTGACTCGACATAGAGCGTGGTTGTTGATGCTTCAGCATCTTTACAACTACGCCCTCCTCCTTGCGGGGAAAGCGTGTTAGCACTTTCCAAACGTAATTCTTTCAACGCACCGTGCATCAGCAGCACAGTGCCACGCACACCGCCATCACGCACTAATAAATTGCTGCCCAAACCAACCACATACAGCGGCTCATCTACAGGCAAGCTGCGCAAGAACACTTGCAGATCAGCCAAGTCAGCAGGTTGATACACGCGTTCCGCCACACCACCGGCACGCCAACTGACGTGCTTGTTCATCGCCACGTTATGACGTAACTCCCCGCGTAACTCGCAATCGCCAAATTGTTTTATCTCGCTCATATTCATGGTTGTTGTAATTGCACTAATGCACCCGGCGTATAACCTATCGACCCTGCCCCCATGGTGATCACCACGTCGCCATCGCGCACCATCAACATAATCGCTTGTGGCATATCGGTAATCTGCTCGACAAACACAGCGGCACTTTGTCCCGCGACACGCAAAGCTTGCATCAATGCACGACCGTCAGCCGCCACAATCGGCTGCTCACCTGCCGCATACACTTCACCCAACACCAGCGCATCGACCGTACACAACACTTTTACAAAATCATCGAACACATCGCGGGTGCGCGTGTAGCGATGTGGCTGGAACGCCAGCACCAAACGCTTATCGGGAAATGCACCGCGTACCGCTGCCAAAGTCGCCGCCATCTCCACGGGGTGATGCCCGTAATCATCGATAAGTGTGAAGCTGCCGCGAGAAGCGGCAACGATTGCTCCCTCTCCCTTCGGGGGATAACCAGCGACTTGCATGCTCGCGGGCTTAGTCGAATGGCTAGCTGTTTTATCAGGGTTGGGGTGGGGGAGCGCAACCAGCGGTAATTTAATTTCGCCGTAACGCTGGAAGCGTCTGCCCACCCCTTCGAATTCAGCAAGCGCCGCAACGATTGCGTCATCGGTCACGCCCACTTCCAAAGCAACTGCAATCGCCGCCAGAGAATTCAGCACGTTGTGTATGCCAGGCAAGTTCAGCGTTATGTGCAAATCTTTATCCGAGCCGATGCCGCGACGCTGCACGGTGTAGTGCATCTTGCCACTTTCATGGCGTACGTTAACCGCGCGAACTTGCGCATCCTCACTCAGACCGTAGGTGCAAACCGGTTTGGAAATGCGCGGCAAAATTTCACGCACATTGGCATCATCCACACACAGCATCGCCATACCATAAAACGGCAGATGCTCAACGAAATCGACGAACGCTTGTTTAAGCTTGGCAAAGTCGTGACCATAAGTTTCCATGTGGTCGGCATCAATATTGGTGATGACTGCCAAGATCGGTTGCAAATATAAGAATGAAGCATCGGACTCATCGGCTTCGGCGACGATAAAATCGCCCTGCCCCAATCTTGCATTCGTACCGCTGCTGGTTAATTTCCCACCGATCACATAAGTCGGGTCTAGTCCACCTTTGGCTAAGATGCTGGCTGTCAGCGATGTTGTCGTGGTCTTGCCATGCGTCCCCGCTACGGCAATACCCTGACGCAAACGCATCAATTCTGCCAACATCATGGCGCGTGGCACGATAGGAATATGCCGCGCCCGCGCAGCCACAACTTCAGGGTTATCTTTACCGACAGCGGTCGATACCACCACTGCATCGGCATTGGTTAAATTTGCCTCGGCATGACCCAGGTAAATCGTTGCACCCAATTCTTTCAAACGATGTGTCGCGACGTTCTCACTCAAGTCTGACCCACTCACCTGATAACCCGAATTCAGCAACACCTCGGCGATACCATTCATGCCCGAACCGCCGATGCCAACGAAATGCAGATGCTTAACTTTGTGCTTCACGCTGCCAACTCCTCACACACGTTTGCGACCGCCAATGCCGCGTCAGCCTTAGCCAAACTACGCGCCAGCATTGCCATAGACAATAATTTTTCACGACTTAACTCACGTAACAATTGCGCTAATTTTTCCGCACTCATCTCACTTTGCGGCAACAATATCGCTGCATTCTTCTCGCTCAAAAAACGTGCGTTATGCGTTTGATGGTCATCCACCGCAAACGGAAAAGGAATCAAAATGCTTGCCACCCCTGCGGCTGCCAACTCGGCTATCGTCAATGCACCCGCGCGACAAATTACCAAATCCGCGTTGGCATAAAACGCTGCCATATCATCCAGAAATGGCTTGATGTCTGCCTGCACATTGGCTTGCTGATATGATTGCTTTACCGTCTCGGCGTGTTGCTTGCCTGCTTGGTGAATCACATGGGGGCGCACTTCAAGCGCAATAAGCGCAAGTGCCTGCGGAATGATCGCGTTAATCGCCGTTGCACCCAAACTGCCACCAACCACCAATACATTCAGCTTGCCGCTGCGTCCGGCAAAACGTTGTTCCGGTTGCGGCAAGGCGGCGATTTCACTGCGCACCGGGTTACCGCACCACAGGGCTTTCGGCAACACATTGGGGAAGCCGCTCATCACTCGCGTGGCGATTTTTGCCAACACCTTATTGCTTAATCCCGCGATGGAATTTTGTTCGTGTATCACCAGGGGGCGACGCAACATCGCCGCCATTAAGCCCCCAGGGAAAGTAATGTAGCCGCCCATGCCCAACACGGCATCGGGACGATGATGAAAAATTGCGACGGCACTTTGCCACAATGCAATCAACAAATTTAACGGCAGCATCAACTTCCGGGCTATGCCTTTACCGCGCAAACCTGAGAAACGCACCAGTGCCATATCATAGCCATGCTTGGGTACAAGCTCGGCTTCCATGCTATTCGGCGCACCCAACCACGTTACCTTCCAACCTTTGTTGCGCAACACATCCGCAACCGCGATTGCGGGGAAGATGTGTCCGCCCGTACCACCCGCCATGATGAGGATTGAACGATTCATCAGCAAACCCTTAATTCATGCCACAGAGAACACAGAGCGCACAGAGCGGATTTTTGATTTTCTCTGTGTTCTCGGCGAACTCTGTGACTAACTGTTTTTTTCATATCGGCAAACCTCTTGCAGCACGGCGGTTCTCGTAGTCCACTCGTAATAACACCGCAGCAGCGACACAATTCACCACCACGCCGCTACCGCCAAAACTCAAAAATGGCAGGGTTAATCCTTTGGTCGGCAAGATGCCCATGTTCACGCCGATGTTAATCATCGCTTGCACACCCAACCAAACACCAATGCCTTGCGCGACTAACGCGGAGAAATTGCGCTCCAGAAATGCAGCATGCCGACCGATGTGGAATGCACGTAACACGAACATGGCGAACAGCACAATCACAGCGGTGACGCCAAATAATCCCAACTCTTCGGCAATCACGGCCATCAAAAAATCGGTGTGCGCTTCGGGCAAATAAAACAATTTTTCTACGCTGCCACCTAGCCCGACTCCCAGCCATTCCCCGCGCCCAAATGCAATCAACGCGTGGCTTAGCTGGTAGCCTTTACCGTAAGGATCAGACCACGGATCCATAAACCCGATGACGCGCTGCATACGATAGGGAGAGGATAAAATTAGAGCGGCAAATGCGAGCGGCAAGGCAATCATCAGAGCGGCGAATACTTTTAAATTGAAGCCTCCCAACCACAGCGTGCAAAATGCGATTGCAACAATCACCACAAACGCCCCCATGTCAGGCTCTTGCAAAAGTAACGCGCCGACGAACACCATCACCACCAACATCGGCACAAACGCTTTAACGAACAAGTGTTTGATCTTGCCTTTGCGCACGGTGTAATCCGCCGCGTATAGCACCGCGAACAGCTTCATCAATTCGGACGGCTGTAAATTAAAAATAAACAATGACAACCAGCGGCGACTACCATTCACTTCACGGCCTATGTGCGGAATCAGCACCAGCACCAACAATACCGCCCCCGCCATAAAAAAATACAGCGCGTAGTTTTGCCACATTTGTACAGGAACTTGAAAGGCAAACACCCCGGCAAGTAAACCAATTGCTATAAATATGCCGTGACGCATCAAATAGTAGGTGGGTTGGTATCCCGTAAATTTACCTGCCTCGGCAGTCGCAATCGATGCCGAATACACCATCACAAAACCGAGCGAGAGCAATGCGATCAGCACCCAAATCAACAACTCATCGTATTGCGCTTGGGGTGGCGTGGCACGGGTTTTGACTAATGAAACCATGCGCTGTCCTTACTTGATTCCACACCTTCGTCGCCCAACAAAAATGATGTAGCTTGTTGATTGAGCGCATGTACCGCTTGCACAAAAACTTCCGCGCGATGTTCGTAGTTACGGAACATATCGAAGCTCGCACACGCGGGCGACAACAATACCGCATCGCCCTTTTCTGCCAGCAGCGCGGCTTGTTGCACGGCATCGCTCATGTCTTTTGCATACACGACAAATACCCCGCTGCCGCCCAATGCTGCGGCGATCTGCGGCGCATCGCGTCCAATCAATACCACTGCGCGGGCATGCTTGGCTGCCGCCTTTTTGAGCGGCGTGAAGTCCTGCCCTTTTCCTTCCCCTCCTGCAATCAGCACCGCTTTGCAGCCCAAGCCTTCCAGCGCAGCGACCGTTGCGCCAACATTAGTACCTTTGGAGTCGTCGTAATAAGTCACCTCATTGATGACCTCGACACGCTCCACGCGGTGCGGCAATCCTTTAAAACTACGCAGCGCGTTCAGCAAGGCTGCCATCGGGAAATCAATCGCACGCCCCAATGCCAATGCTGCCAAGGCATTGGCGACATTGTGCAAACCAAAAATTTGCAGTTCACTGGCTTTAATCAAACGCTGCCGACCTTGCATCAACCAGATTTCCTCATCAAATTTAGCGATACCAAAATCAATTTCATTAAAGGGCGCATTCAAGCCAAAGGTAATGGTTTTACATTCTGGTCGCGCCATACCCAAGCTGCGCGCATCGTCACGATTCAATACTTGCACGCTGCATCCGGACAAAATTCGCGCTTTGGTTGCGCTATATTCATCAAGGTCGGTATAACGGTCCAAATGATCTTCGCTGATATTGAGTACAGTGGCGGCATCCGCATTTAGGCTGGAAGTTGTTTCCAGCTGGAAGCTGGACAGCTCCAACACCCACACCTCCGGTTGATTTACACCCCGCTCTAACACCACGTCCAATACCGCTGGAGAAATGTTGCCTGCAGCTACCGCATCTTTGCCGGCAGCCTTGCATAAATGTTCCATCATGCTGGTCACAGTGGTCTTGCCGTTTGAGCCTGTTATGGCGAGAATGTGCGGACGATTTTTTTTCGGCAAGGATTGCGCGAACAACTCAATATCACCGACCACTTCAACGCCGCGCTCAATCGCTCGTGCCACAGCAGGATCACGCAACGGCACGCCGGGGCTGATGGCAATTAACTCAATGCCATCAAACAATGCATCCGTAAAGTTGCCGCAAAAAATCTGCTCGGCGGCAACATAACGACCCACCTCATTCAAGCTCGGTGGCGCATTGCGGCTATCCGCAACACGCAAACTGGCATTCTGCGTGCTTAACCAGCGCACCATAGACAGTCCCGTCTCACCAAGACCGAGCACCAACACCGATTTGTTTTGATGTGCGTTCATCTTAGTTTCAACGTAGCTAAACCAATCAGCACCAACAGCATGGTGATGATCCAGAAGCGAACAACGACTTGAGTCTCCTTCCACCCCTTCTGTTCGAAGTGATGATGTAACGGTGCCATTAGCAAAATACGTTCGCCCTTACCGAATCGACGCTTGGTGTATTTGAAATACGTGACTTGCAACATCACTGACACAGCCTCGACCACAAACACGCCACCCATGATGAACAACACCAACTCTTGACGGATGATGACCGCCACCGTCCCCAGTGCCGCCCCTAATGCCAATGCGCCGACATCACCCATAAATACTTCAGCGGGATACGCGTTGAACCACAGAAAAGCCAAACCCGCCCCGGCGATTGCTGCGCAGAACACAGCCAATTCACCCGCGCCTGGAATCGCAGGTTCGCCCAAGTATTTGGAGAATTCAGCATGCCCCGCCACGTAAGCAAAAATCGCTAGCGCGCTCGCCACCATGACGGTCGGCATAATCGCCAAACCATCTAAGCCATCAGTGAGATTCACGGCATTACTCGTACCCACGATGACCAGATAGACCATCACAATAAAACCAACCATACCGAGTGGAATGACCAGATGTTTAAAGAACGGCACAATGAATTCGGTCTGCGCAGGCAAGGTAGCGTGATGCCACAAAAAGAAACCCACACTTAATGCAATGAGCGATTGCCAAAACATTTTGGCCCTTGCTGACAAGCCATCGGGATTACGATGCACCACTTTGCGATAGTCGTCCACCCAACCAATTGCGCCGACACCCACCGTAGTAAACAACACCACCCAAATATACGCATTGGAAAGATCAGCCCACAACAACGTGGTAATTGCTACCGACATCAGGATAAGCACGCCACCCATAGTGGGCGTACCCGCTTTGACCAGATGCGTCTGCGGACCATCCGTGCGCACGGATTGACCAATCTTCATTGAGGCCAATTTGCGTATCGTCCAAGGACCCAACATAAATGAAATGATCAATGCCGTCATCGCCGCCAATACCGCGCGTAATGTGATGTAGTTGAATACGCTGAAGGTGCGTACATCCAGTGACAGCCAATGAGCGAGTGCGAGCAGCATTATTGCTCTCCAGCAGTGCAATACTGCACGACGCGTTCCATTTTCATAAAACGTGAACCCTTCACCAACACCGTGGTGCTCGCATCCAGCTCTTTATCCAACTCGTTTTGCAAATCTTCGATGCACTCAAAATGTTGCGCGCCCTTGCCGAACTCTCGCACGGCATTGCGACTTAAATCGCCGAGTGCCAATAGCCGTTCAATGCCGGCATGGCGCGCTTCTCCGCCCACCTCGGTATGGAACATTGCGGCATCGTCGCCTAGCTCGCCCATGTCACCCAATACCAAAACATGCTTGCCTGTGGTTTGCGCCAGCACCTTAATTGCCGCACGTAATGAAGCAGGATTAGCGTTGTAGGTATCGTCAATAATGGTTGCCCCATGTTTGCCGACTCCGCGCTGCAAACGCCCCGCGACACCGCCAAAATTTTCCAATCCTGCCGCAATAGTCTCCAAAGAAATATTGAGCGCAATGGCCGCAGCCGTTGCGGCAAGAGCATTACGGGCATTGTGTTCGCCAGGCACTTGCAATGTGGCAACGAATGCTCCCACTGGCGTAGTCACATTCATACGCAAACCAAAGTCATTTGGCTGCCAGGTTGCCGTTACGTCTGCCTGGGAATTTAGACCGAATTCCAGCAACTCATTTGCGCCTGCCTGCGTACGCCACAGCGGTGCAAAGTCATCATCCGCATTGATGATGGCCATACCATAATCTTGCAAGCCGTTAAATATCTCAGCCTTGGCTTGCGCCACCGCCTCAACCGAACCGAGGCCCTGCAAATGCGCCCCACTTGCGTTGTTTATCAGCGCGACATTCGGTGCGGCAATGCGCGTCAGATAATCAATCTCACCAAAGTGATTCATACCCATTTCGATGACGGCATAGCGATGTTTTGTATTCAATCTCAGCAGCGTTAACGGCATGCCAATATCGTTATTAAAGTTTCCTTGGGTCGCGAGCAACGCATCATCACTTCCTGCCGCCAACCGTAGAATGCTCGCCAACATTTCCTTTACCGTCGTTTTACCATTGCTGCCCGTAATCGCCACCACTGGAATCGCGAATTGTTTGCGCCAATATTCAGCCAATTTTCCCAAGGCGAGACGCGTGTCATCGACCAATATCAACGGGCAATCCATCTCGTGATTGTGATAGCTATCTGCATTCACCAACGCCGCCACCGCGCCATTTTGTGCCGACGAATTGACGAAGCCATAGCCGTCAAAATTTTCGCCGCGCAACGCAACAAATAAATCCCCAATTGAAATTTTTCGGCTATCACTCGATACGGATTTGATACGCAGGTTTTTACCTACAAGGCGGCCATTTAGGACTTGCGCCACCTGTTGCAGCGTCATCATGCACGCACCTCTGGCATCCAGTTTTTTAAGGCTTGCTGCGCAACCAGCACATCACTAAAAGCATGTTTAACGCCGCTGATTTCCTGATAATCCTCATGCCCTTTACCCGCCACCAGCACCGTATCGCATTGCGCTGCAAGGCTTATGGCACGGGCTATTGCGGCAGTACGATCAAGAACAATCTCATGATTATTTCCACTCATCCCACCCATCACTTCGTCAATGATGTGCTGAGGGTTTTCACTGCGCGGATTGTCACTCGTGACGATGCAATGATCTGAGAATTTTTCAGCCACCAATCCCATCATGGCGCGCTTGCCGCGATCACGATCACCGCCGCAGCCGAATACACAAATCAATTTGGCAGATTTTGTCGCGTCAATTTCGCGCAACGTTAACAACACCTTTTCCAGCGCATCCGGTGTATGCGCATAATCCACAACGACTGTCGGTTGTTGCGCGTTACCGAGTCGCTGCATGCGTCCAGCGACGGGTTGCATGTCGCCCAATGACAATACCGCATCTCTCAAACTCACTTCGCTCACCAGCAATACCGCTAGCGCGCCCAATAAATTCGCGGCGTTGAATCGTCCGATTAGCCCGCTGTTTAACTGCGCAGCTCCCCAGTTTGAATGAATCTCCAAACGCAATCCCTGCCCGTTCATTTCAGTGACGTGACCATAAACCATGCGCAAGCCCAATCGCTCGGCGTGTTTTAGTGCCGGATCACTCAAGCCGTATCCCACCACCTCTACCGACGCATCCAGCAACTGCTCTGCCAACTCAACGCCAAACTCATCATCAAAATTCAACACGGCAAATTTCAATTTATCCCACTGAAATAGTTTGCGTTTACTGTCCGCATAACTTTTCATATCACCGTGGTAATCGAGATGATCTCGGCTCAAGTTAGTCAGCAGTGCGACATCAAAGGCAACACCATTTACGCGTCCTTGCGAGAGCGCATGTGAAGAAACCTCCATCGCCACCGCTTGCGCGCCATGACTCAGGTATTCAGCAAGCAACGCATGCACATGAATCGCATCAGGGGTGGTATTGGCACTAGGCTGCAAGCCAGTAACGAAGCCATTTCCCAGCGTGCCGATTAATGCGCAGGGTTTCTTGGCAGCGTTCAATGTTTGCGCTATCCAGTGCGCCGTAGAGGTTTTCCCGTTGGTACCCGTGATGCCGATCATCTGCAATTTTTGAGACGGCGCGCCGTACACATCATTCGCAATCCATCCTGCCGCCTCGCGCAAATGCGATACAGCCAAATTCGGTACATTCCATTCGGCGTTCCAAGCGAAATGTTGTGAATCCCACGGGTGCCCGGACAAAAGTTTTTCGTAAATCACCGCATTCGCCCCTTGCGCAACCGCTTGCGCAATGAACTGCCGACCATCCAACTTTTCACCCGGATAGGCGACGAAAGTATCACCCGCCTGCACGGCGCGACTGTCTGTTACCAAACGCGCGATTTTTACGCCTAGCGATTTCAATTGCTCTTCAAGAGAAATTTGCGAAGTCGTCATCAAACTTCCTCTTGAATAACTTCTGCGGGTGGTGCAATCACGTTATCCAGCGGTGCATCATGCGGCTCGTTGAGCTCTTGCAGGGCGGCGGCGGTCACTTTACTAAATACAGGCGCAGCCACTAGACCACCGTAATACTGGCCATTATTGGGTTCATCTATCATCACTGCCACAATGAGACGCGGATGCGAAACAGGTGCGAAACCCACAAACGAAGCCACGTATTTATTCACGTAATGGCCGCCTTCGAGCTTATGTGCTGTGCCCGTTTTTCCTGCCACACGATAACCCGCCACTTGCGCCAGCGGTGCAGTGCCTTCGACATTCACCACCGATTCCAGCATGTCACGCATAACATTCGCGGTACGCTCGGAAAATATTTTTTTACCCACCACCGGCTCGGTCAATTTCAACATTGAAATTGGCTTCAATTCTCCACCATTGGCGAAGATAGTGTATGACCGAGCCAATTGCAGCAGGTTGACCGAGATGCCGTGACCATATGACATGGTGGCTTGCTCAATAGGCTGCCAAGTTTTTGGATCACGCAATTTCCCACTCGCCTCACCGGGAAAGTTGCTACCTGTTTGCTCGCCAAATCCACTATCTGATAAACTCTGCCACATCACTTCCGACTTCAATGACAACGCCATTTTTGCCGCGCCCACGTTACTGGATTTTTGAATCACCTGAGCCACAGTCAACATGCTCTCAGGGTGCGAATCATGAATGACACGATTTCCAACTTTATACGTGCCATGCTCGGTATTAATGAGCGTGTTTGGCTTTACTTTGCCAGCCTCAATAGCAGTAGCAACGGTAAATGGCTTCATCGTTGAGCCGGGTTCAAACAAGTCTGCAACCGCACGATTGCGCATGGATTGGATGTTAATTTTGGCGCGATTATTTGGGTTGTAGCCAGGGTAATTGGCGAGCGCCAATACCTCGCCCGTGCGTGCGTCCAACACCACCACAGCACCAGCTTTAGCATGATTCGACTTCACTGCGTTTTCTAATTCGCGATACGCCAAGTGCTGCACATTACTGTCCAAGCTCAGGGCAATGTTCCCACCCGCCTTGGGCGCATGCAAACTACCCGCATCCTCAACGATATGCCCGTGATTGTCTTTAATGACTCGCTGGCTGCCGACTTTGCCAGCCAATTGTTGCTGCAATGACAGCTCTAAACCCTCTTGTCCATTGTCGTCCTGCCCCGTAAAGCCGAGTGTCTGCGCCGCCTCCTCCCCCGTCGGATAATAGCGGCGATATTCACGCTTCAAGGAAACACCCGAGAGATTAAGGCCAACTACTTTTTCGGCTTGATCGGGTGGAAGCTGCCGCTTGAGATAGACAAAGTCTCGCGTCTCATCCATCAACTTAGCCTTGACCTCTTCCGCACTCATACCGAGGATTTGCGCTAATTTTTTGATTTGACCACTAGTCACCTCAACATCAGACGGGCTTGCCCAGACTGATTCAACCGGCGTACTCACCGCCAGTGGCGCATCATTCCGATCCGTAATCATGCCGCGATGCGCATTAACTTCAATCACACGGCTGTAACGCGCATTCCCTTTCTTTTGCAGAAAATCTTTGTGTATGCCCTGCAAAAAAACACCTCGCCCCACCAATCCGGCCAATCCCAATAGCAACAGTGAAAATAACAGCGTGGCGCGCCATCCCGGCAATTTCACCGTGATATTTTGATTGGCACTGGCTGCATAATTCATATTTATTTTTCGGCGTTATTTTCAGGTTCTAATCGTATGTATTGCACTTGCCCATTTTTTGGCACCTGCATTTGCAACCTCTGGGTTGCAATTCTTTCGATGCGCGACAAGGTTGCCAGGGTGCTTTGCTCTAGCTGCAATTGACCCCACTCCACTTCAATTTTTTGCGCATTTTCTTTTTCTTGCTGCAGGCTGACATACAACTTGCGCGCCTTGTGCTGCGAGGTCACCACACTCAGCGCGCACAACACCACGATTACCAGCAATACCGCATTCAATGCCACACCACTACGCAACATCACTACGCTCTGCGACACGCATCACCGCGCTGCGCGCGCGCGGATTTGCGACTAATTCGTCCTCCCCCGCCCGTATCGCCTTGCCAATCAAATTCAACTTTCCGTGCGGCACTTCACTCGCACGTATCGGCACATCGCGTGGCAGCTTGTCGCCCTCCGCCATATCGCGCATGAAGTGCTTCACGATGCGGTCTTCCAGCGAATGAAAACTAATCACCACCAGCCGTCCTCCGCTGTTGAGATGCGTCACACATTCTGGCAAGACCCGCGCAAGCTCTTCGAGTTCTTGGTTGAGATAAATCCGTATAGCTTGAAAGGTGCGAGTCGCCGGGTTCTGCCCTGCTTCACGGGTACGTACCGTTTGGCTAACCAGCTCGACGAGCTGCCGCGTGGTTTCGATAGGGTGAATTGCGCGCGCAACAACAAGCGCTTTTGCAATCTGTTTAGCAAACCGTTCTTCGCCATAATCACGTATCACCTCCGCCAGTAATTTTTCTTCCACCGTTGCCAACCATTGTGCTGCCGTCACTCCACCACTCACATCCATGCGCATATCCAGCGGTGCATCAAAACGAAAGCTAAATCCCCGCGCGGCTTCATCCAACTGCGGAGACGACACACCCAAATCGAGCAAAATGCCATCCACTTTTTCTACATCAAGTTCGCGTAACGCCCCAGCCAATTGCTTAAACCCGCTATGCACAATCTGGAACTTCACATCACTCCACTGCGCACCAACTGCTACCGCAGCGGGATCTTTATCGAAAGCGATTAGTTTTCCTTTTGCCCCGAGTTGCTCAAGAATTTTTCGGCTATGCCCACCCCGGCCAAATGTGCCATCCACGTAAATTCCATCCGGCTTTATTTCTAGCGCGGCAACAGCTTCATTCAGCAATACAGTGGTGTGGGTGAACTCCTCACTCACAAAAACCTCTGCTCAACGTAATCAAAGCAGAATTTACATATAAGTTTTTCAGAGCGAAAATCCTTCCAGCTCAGGCGGCAGCTCACCTTCCAAAAAGGACAAGCCAGCCTCTTGCTGCGCTTGCCATTTTTGCTCGTCCCACAATTCGAATTTATTACCCTGACCCACTAGCATCACATGCTTATCCAGCAGCGCGTAACTGCGCAAAGTTGGGGAAATCAACACGCGCCCCGCACCATCCATCACCACATCTTCGGCATAACCGATCAGGCGACGTTGCAAAGCACGAATTTTTGGATTGAGCGCGGAAAGTTTGAGCAGCTTTTCGCGGATGGGTTGCCATTCGGGTTGCGGATACATCAACAAACAACCATCCGCATCCGCAGTGAGCACTAAATTGCCGGCGCAGTCAGCCAGCAGCTTGTCACGATACCGACCCGGTATCGCAAGCCTGCCCTTGCTGTCTAAATTAAGTTGCGCCGCCCCCTGAAACATCCCGAATCTCCACTTTTACCCACTTTTTACCACTTGAACCCACTATATTGAAAAATAATGGCAAGGTCAAGCAGAAAAACAGGATATTTTCTTTATAGGACAAAGGGTTACGTGAAAATCTTAATAAAAACAAATATGCTTAAAAAATAATAGATTAGCCGCATAAGCTAAAGTGATTTGTTACAAGAGGGGTATTTAGTGGGATTTTGTCGGGTAGCCACTAAATCTAGCAAAGGATTTGCAGGCTGATGCAAAAAATTGATGGGGAATTTCAAGGAGTGCTGAGTTGAAATTCTAATTTTGAGGTTAAATTTTCCCTCCACTCACGCGCTCAATTCCCGCTAAGTCTTTGGCGGAAAAAACATCTGAAAATCCCAATTGCTGCAACAGCACTCGCACCGATTCTGCTTGGTTATAGCCATGCTCCAGCAATAACCAACCCTGCGCATTGAGATGAGATTTTGCGTGCGCACAGATACGGATCAAATCTTCCAATCCATCCGCACCCGATGCCAATGCGGTGCGCGGCTCAAAGCGCAAATCACCCTGCGTTAGGTGCGCATCATCGGCAGCGATATAAGGTGGATTGGAAACAATCACATCGAAGCGGTCACCTTGTAATGCGGCGAACCAATCACTGCGCATCAACTTCACATTTTTAAGCTTGAGTTGTTGCGCATTGAGCTGCGCAATTTCCAACGCGGCTTCGGACGCATCCACTGCCACCACCTCAGCATTCGGACGTTCATGCGCAATACTTAACGCGATTGCACCGCTGCCCGTACCCATATCCAACACACGGCACACGCCTTGTTGTGACATGCGTTGCAAGGCCAACTCAACCAGCAATTCCGTTTCTGGACGGGGAATCAAAGTAGCTGGCGAGACTTTGAAATTTATCCCGAAAAATTCGCGCTCACCCAGAATATAAGCGATGGGTTCACCGCTTAATCTACGCTCAAACCACGCCGAAAAGCGCGCATATTGTTCGTCACTTAATTGATATTCCGGATGACTCAGGAGGTAGGCATGATTCACCTGCAAAACCGCTTGCAACAAGGTACGCACTTCAATGCTTGCGGTACTGAAATCTAAATTCAGCGCGGCTTGCAGGTGCTTACCGTGAAGGTTTAGCAACGCTTGCAACGCGGGTCGTAAAGGCGACAAAGTTAAATCGATGGGCATGTTGCTCATGCCTCCTCACCTATCCAACGGACTCACCACACCCATGCCGCCTTTATTCAGCAGATGGGTGTAGATCATCGTCGTCGCCACATCCGAATGGCCGAGCAGCTCCTGAACGGTGTGGGTATCGTAGCCACTTTGCAACAGATGCGTCGCAAACGAATGGCGCAAAGTATGCGGCGTAACGGGTTTGGCAATCTCTGCCAGCTTTGCCGCCTCGCGCACAGCACGCTGCACACTGGCCTCATACAGATGATGGCGACGCTCCACCCCCGAACGCGGATCAACCGAGCGCACCGCTGATGGAAACACAAATTGCCAACCCCAAGTGCGTGCCGCTTTGGGATATTTTTTCGCCAACGCATCGGGCAGATACACCTCGCCAAACCCCGCCGTAAGGTCGCGCTCATGCAATGCTTTCACCTTTTCCAAATGCGCCATCAACGGCAAAATCAAATTCTCCGGCAACACCGTCACGCGATCTTTGTTGCCCTTGCCCTCGCGCACGATGATCTCGCGCCGCTCAAATTCCACATCTTTAACCCGCAGCCGCAACCCTTCCAACAAGCGCATCCCCGTGCCATACAATAAGCTCGTCACCAGCCCCATTGTTCCCGATGTTGCGTTTAATAAGCGGCGAGTTTCGGTTGGTGTCAGCACCACCGGCAATCGCTTGGCGGACTTCGCCGCAATCACCTCATCCAACCAAGGCAGATCAATACTCAACACCTCACGGTACAAAAACAACAATGCGGATTTGGCCTGATTTTGCGTGGAAGCCGACACATTGCGCTCCACGGCGAGGTGACTTAAAAAATCCCGCACCTGCTCCGCGCCCATATCCTTGGGGTGCTGTTTGTTGTGATACAAAATAAACCGCCGCGCCCAATCTACATACGTTTCTTCAGTGCGAATACTGTAATGGCGCACCCGAATCTCGGCACGCAACCGGTCAAGTAATTTGGGTGAATCCTGAGAAACAGTTTGAGCTTCCATCCGCAGAATTTTAGGTTGCCCTAAAATTAAAGTCCAGCCGATAATTTTGCTAACCCCATGAAGAATAGATAGGCGTTGATGATGCTTGACAGGCATCCCGGAAATAGGCGACATTGCTGTCTTATGAAAATGTTTTCTAAATTACTACAAGGGCTTCCCCAGATTCGCAAGTGCTGTTGATGTTTTTTTAGTTCATGGCTGCTTCCTGTTTCGTTTCATATCGCGCTGCTTGCATCGTGCGAGAAGGTGAAGGACTGCTAAACTACAACCGGTCATGTTGGGCATTCGCCCGGACCCTGATGAAAGACGCGCGCCGGGACCTCAATCGTTAGCCGGGTTCAACTTCTCCCCCGTAAATTAGTCAGGCTCTCCCGGCGCGGGTCCAACCCGCTTCACATCAACGCTGGCAGTGCATCGGTGATTCTTTAGTCGCCGCCCGGCGGCGCGTATCTTCCTTTCAAGTTTCTTTTTTGGCAGACAGTTTTGGTTTTTAATCTTTGATTAACTCCAGTTTGAAATCTTCGCCAAACTTCAACACCGCCCACGCCAGCCGCGCATTCTTCGCGGCGATGGCGATCACCGCGCGCCAGTAGCCGCGCCGCTCCTGCAACGATCTGGCCCAGCGGCTGAAGCGATCCTGCTTGTCGCCGATGCTGTTGAGCACCGCACGCGCGCCCATGACGAGCAGGCTGCGCAGATAGCTGTCACCCGCCTTGGTGATGCGTCCGAGCCGCGCCTTGCCGCCGCTGCTGTATTGCCCAGGCACCAGACCGATCCACGCCGCCACTTGACACCCGTTATCGAAATCGTGGCCGCCGCCGATGCTGGCCAGCATGGCACTCGCGGTGACAGGCCCGATGCCGGGGAGTTTCATCAATCGTTTGCTGCGCGCGTCGTCGCGTGCAGCTTGTGCTATGGCGCGGTCGTATTCGACGATCTTCTTGTCGAGTTCATCGGCGTGCGCCAACAGGTCGCCGACGCACAGGTTGGCATACCCCGGCAGGTCTTCCAGATGTGCGCCGATCTCGCGGCGCAGGCAGGTCACTTTCTGCGGTAACACGATGCCGAACTCGGCGATCAGGCCGCGCAGGCGGTTGTAGGCTGCGGTGCGCTCTTCGACGAAACCCTGCCGGGTGCGGTGCAGGCACAAGATGATCTGCTGGTGTTCTTCCTTGACCGGAACGAAGAGCATATTGGGGCGAGTGACGGCCTCGCAGATCGCGGCGGCATCCGCCGCATCGTTCTTGCCGCGCTTTCCGGTCATGCGGTAGGGCGCGACGAACTTCGGCGCCATCAGTTTAACCGTGTGGCCGTGCTGCCGGAACTGCCGCGCCCAGTGGTGTGCCCCGGAGCAGGCTTCCATGCCGATCAGACACGGCGGCAATTGCGCGATCAGTGGCAGCAAATCCGCGCGTGAAACTTTCGGCTTGACCAGCGCGGGCCGGCCAGTATCATCTACGCCGTGCACGGCAAACACGTTCTGTCGCGGGTTTTTAGAATTGTCCGGTTTTGTAGCACATGAATTGTCCGCTTTTTTTGCTTTGGTTGGGAAGCGGCGTAGGGCGTAGCCCGAAGCAGATTCCCAACCAAAGCGACGCGCTTGGCGGACGGTTCAAGCGACCTGTTTCAATGGTTGTGTTAACCCCTTTCCTTCCCGATTATAGTCGGCCAGCTTGCGCGGCCCGTGGAATACAGCCAGGTTGTCATCGGCATAACGATGCACTCGTACCTTCGCTTTGACGTAGTGGCAACGATGGATATCCGCCGGAATCTGCAAGCTCAACCCATCGAAACGCACGCAGTTATCGTTGCCCACTGTGCGCTCGTATTGCTCACACAGGATGTCGTCCAGATTGCCTCCGATCCACGGCACAAAGGCTGTGCCGTCCTCCTGCGCCGGACAGGCAAACTCGGCGTTGAAGGCCGGCATATAAACTTCCCGCAGGTAGCGGTTGGCGGTATCCCTATCCTTAATGCCTGCCGCAGCCAACTCATTAGGTAGGCGACCCTGATGTGTTCCAAAGGCACGTTCCGACCGCCCCCGGGCTTCGGGTGAATAGGCAGCGATCATCTCGATGCCCAGATGTCTTAGGGCGCGTCCGAATTGGGTGGGGTTGTCCTTGTCGACTTTGCCACCCGCTTCGGGCGTGTGCCAGTAGTGGCTGCCCCGGTCGCTGTAGAACGAACTGAACAGGCCGCGTGCTTCAATCACGTCATGCACGCCTTGGAAGCTGCTTGCCGTCCCTTCCTCTTCAACGAAGAACATCGAGTAATGCTCGCTGGTGGCATCATCCATGGTATTGATCAAGTCCCACATCTGCCCAACTACCCATGCGTGGGTGCTACCGTCTTGGTGGATCATCATGCCTGGCAGGGCGGAACGTTCACGACGCTTTCTGTGCGCTCCGCGCTTCTCTGCCTTGGGGACCAATTCTGCTTTCTGCAAATGCTTTTTGACCCAAGTGTAGCTGCGTGTTCCACCCGTGCGCCGATACCAGCTATGGAAGTGTTTGACGTTCCAGCCCATATAGCGGCACCGGTACTCATCGGTCATCGCCATCACTTCATCTACCGGTGCTTGGCGGTTTGAGGTTTGTTCCAATCGCCGGTCAATCAGTCCATCCAACCCGTCCGCTTCGTAGCTCACCATGTAGCGTCGGAAACTGCGCTCACACACACCCAGTATTCGGGCCGCTTCAGCTTGCGTCAGCCGACCTTCGTTCCATCCTTCATACGCTTCTTCAAATCGCATCTTCCGTATCTCCTGTAGCACTTGTGTCGGCTTCATATCGCCCTCCTAGGGCAATATGACAACCGGACAGATTGCGCGCTACAAAACCGGACAGATCAAAAGCTCGCGACAAAAACATCAACAGCACTTGCGAATCTGGGGAAGCCCTTGTAGCATCGGGCCTGTCACCGCGAGTGCCATGCTGGCCAGCATCGGCGGCGGCCACGATTTCGATAACGGGTGTCAAGTGGCGGCGTGGATCGGTCTGGTGCCTGGGCAATACAGCAGCGGCGGCAAGGCGCGGCTCGGACGCATCACCAAGGCGGGTGACAGCTATCTGCGCAGCCTGCTCGTCATGGGCGCGCGTGCGGTGCTCAACAGCATCGGCGACAAGCAGGATCGCTTCAGCCGCTGGGCCAGATCGTTGCAGGAGCGGCGCGGCTACTGGCGCGCGGTGATCGCCATCGCCGCGAAGAATGCGCGGCTGGCGTGGGCGGTGTTGAAGTTTGGCGAAGATTTCAAACTGGAGTTAATCAAAGATTAAAAACCAAAACTGTCTGCCAAAAAAGAAACTTGAAAGGAAGATACGCGCCGCCGGGCGGCGACTAAAGAATCACCGATGCACTGCCAGCGTTGATGTGAAGCGGGTTGGACCCGCGCCGGGAGGGCCTGACTAATTTACGGGGGAGAAGTTGAACCCGGCTAACGATTGAGGTCCCGGCGCGCGTCTTTCATCAGGGTCCGGGCGAATGCCCAACATGACCGGTTGTAGTTTAGCAGTCCTTCACCTTCTCGCACGATGCAAGCAGCGCGATATGAAACGAAACAGGAAGCAGCCATGAACTAAAAAAACATCAACAGCACTTGCGAATCTGGGGAAGCCCTTGTAGTGAATTAAGGGGCGCGCCGAAGGCGCGTCCCAGTGACCGGAGGGAGCGAACTTGAGCGCGGAGTTAGGCTTCGAGGAGTACGCAGAAAATCCATACCTACCGCCTACCACCAGCGTAGCCCGGCTTCCTGTGCTGATGGCGCACGATCAAAATAAGTATGTTGCTTTCTTGTGTTCGATATACGACCGAGTACGAGAAGACTTTTAGTGGGAAAGTTCTTCGCCCTTTCGTTGTTGGTGTACCGATGTCGGGGTGTTCAACCAAAAACTTGGCGACGTACTCGAACTCTTCGAGAAAGCGTTCAGCAACCACAGACCCGGCGTGTTCGGAGTAAAAGTCGAGCGCGTTCGCAACGTCATGCTCCGCCCCAGGGTGGAGCGTATAGGTCATCGGTGAAGTCTTGCTCGAAGACGGGCGATGGCTTCCTGTCCAGGAGCTGCAACGACCAGACCGGATTCAATCTCGGCTTCCCTCCGATCCGCTTCGCGTGCCCAAGCTTCCTCGACTTCAGGATCTATATCAAGGCTGGCGATCAGCCGTTCAAGCAGGTGTGACCGATCAACCGGAGCCAACTTGAGAACTTCGGTTTCCAGAACTTCCAGATTTGTGCTCACGCTGACCTCCATTGCGGTAGATGCTTGATAAAACGCAGTTTACCATAGCGAGCGCAATCATTGCCGCGTGTGTTTCTGAATGCGTCTAACGTGAAGTGAGGGGCGCGCCGCTTTTGGCGCGTCCCTCTCGGCCGGGTTAGGGTGGTTCAAGTTAGCATTACCTTGATGCCACCAAACTTGCGCGCAACAAAGTTGTAGGTGATGCAGCCTACCGCTGTTGAAACGAATGCAGTGGCTCCGGCGGTCAATGGAGTAATTAACCAGAAGAGCAGAACATTTCCAGATGCGCCATTTGCACCCGACATTATCATAGGCAGTACCGATAGTGCGAACGATGTCACTGTGGCGATGATGGCAACGACGATTGACACAATTACAGCGGTTTGCAACGGCCAAACGTAAGTGATTTCTCTCAAGGCATTCTCCTTATAGATTCGGTACTGTTTATCCGCAAATCCGTGCATAGAGCTTATCGAAATGTGAATGGATTCTTGTGCTTCGACAGGCTCAGCACGAACGGTTATCAAGTTCAATGCGTGCCGGATCAATAATTGACTGCTAGATGTTGAGACGGCTCAAGTGTGGCAAATTAAATCGAGTCTGACCCTATTTATTCCAAGTGTGGCAAATTAAATAGAGTCTGACCCTATTTATTCTGGTTCTCGATAATTGCACTGTGATTTTTTCCTCGATGCTGGAGAATTCAGCTTCTCAACCACACCGACACCATCATGAAAGACACAACCCTTTACGAACATCTTCTTGGACTGAAAACGCCTTGGTCGGTGAAGTCTGTTGACCTCTCCTTGACGGATCAGCGCGTCGTGGTTGAAGTTGTTCTCAAGCAAGGTCAAGTATGGGCGGACCCTAGGGACAGTACCAAGCGAGCTCACATCAACGGCTGGACTGAGCGCCAGTGGCGGCATTTGGATACCTGCCAGTTTGAAACCCTCATCAAAGCGCGCGTCCCCCAACTCAAATACAGCGACGGCACCGTCGAAGAATTGGCCGTGCCATGGGCGGAACGCTACAGCCGGGTCACGCTTCTGATGGAAGCCTTTGTGGTTAAGTTGCTGCACGCTTGCCCCACCACCCAAGGCGTTTGCGAACTCACGCGGCTTGCCTGGAGCACCGTCAACGGCATCATGGTGAGTGCTGTAGAGCGAGGCATGCTGCGCCGCTTTGATGACGATGTGCCTCATCTGGGGCTGGATGAGAAGAGCTCCGAGAAGGGACACACCTACGTCAGCATACTGACCGACATCGACCGCTCCCGAGTGCTTGATCTGGTACCTGAGCGAAAATTGGCAGCAGCCAAAAGTCTGCTGGAAACACTCAGCCCGACTCAACGCGCTCAGGTTAGAGCGGTGGCTATGGATATGTGGCCTGCTTTTATGAGCGCAGTACAAACGTGCCTCCCCCAAGCCGACATCGTGCATGACCGGTTTCATGTTTCCAAGTACCTCGGTGAAGCGGTTGATGCGGTGCGCAAACAAGAACACCGCAGCCTGGCTCAAGCCGGTAGCTCGCCGCTGACAGGCAGCAAATGGGCGTGGCTCAAGCGCTATGCCGATGGACGCTCGTCTGAAGCGGTTTCGTTTCGTGCCCTGAATCAGCTTAACCTCAAGACCAGCCGGGCATGGCGTATCAAAGAAACGTTCACTCAATTCTGGTGCTATCACTACACGGGGGCTGCCAAACGTTTCTTTGACGCATGGTCCAATAACGCCATGCGTAGCCGACTGGAGCCGATCAAAAAAGTAGTCAAGATGCTCAGGCGACATCTGACGGGCTTGCTCAACTACGGCGAACACAGAATCAACAACGCCTGCGCTGAAGGATTCAATAGCGCTATCCAACTCATCAAAGCTAACGCCAGAGGATTTCGCAACTTCACCAACTATCGGGCGAGAATTCTGTTTCATTGTGGCAAGTTGGATATGAGTTTAGGTTGATAATAATCACAGTGGATATGACGGTGAACCTTTATTCTTTCATTGTCGAAACTTACTGCAAAGAGTGTTTGCATCATACGCTCGAATGAACCTCCTCGCAGCAAGCTACGGGGAGGTTCATTTTTGTTCAAGAGAAATTCTGCAGAGACTGAGTTAAGCTTACACCCCTAACACACAGCAACTTCGCTTATGGGCACCTCTAAAAATTGCTGACGAATTCACCTTTTTGTCAGATTGAGGATGTTAGTGGAATTTGCAGTAGTAGTGAATGCGGCATCTGTCTTACGTAAAAAGCTTGGCGCAACGTTCCATTGCTGCCCGCTGTCCGTAATAACAGTGACTGTTTTTTTGTTATAACGTGTCAACATCCCATTCAGTTCCGAATGGCCTTCTGGCTGGAATGAAACACGGTCTCCAATGCTGAACTCGAGCATTTTAGAATGAGCACGGTACTGTTGCATGAATTTGAGGCGCGCAACGATTCGATTGTTCAAATTGATCAATTCATCTTCCGTCAGTTTATCGATGTCTATTTCATGGTGACACATTTAATTTGCCTGATATCGTTGGCGACAGTACACGAACTAGCTGGGTATCGCGTTATACGTAGAAGTCATTTTAAGGTATGAGCGTGCAGTGTGAAACATAAAAGGCAACCTGGATTTTTTGATATTACGGAACGGACTTACAAACTGACCAAGATGGGTGACCCACTGGTTGGTTTGAATGAGCAGATCGACTGGGAAGCCTTCCGTACTGACTTGAACCGAATTCATGACAAAGCGCGCAAGAGCAACGCGGGAGCGAAGCCGACAGACGTTGTACTGATGTTCAAGATACTGGTGCTGCAACAACTTCACAACCTATCCGACGACCGTATCGAATATCAGATCCGGGATCGCCTCTCCTTCATGCGCTTTCTGGGACTGCAACTGGAAGATAAAGTGCCCGATGCTAAAACTGTCTGGCTGTTTCGTGAGCTACTGAAAGAACAGAAACTGATAGAGGGGCTATTCAACCGATTCCATGAGCAACTGTCACAACGCGGCTATGTTGCGCGTGCGGGACAAATGATCGATGCCACCTTTGTCGAAGTACCCAGACAACGCAACACACGAGAAGAGAACGCACTCATCAAGGAAGGTGCGATACCCATTGAATGGTGCAAAGAGGAAAACGAAAACAAGTTGTCGCAGAAAGATACAGAGGCCCGCTGGACAAAGAAGAACAACGAAACCTACTACGGCTACAAGAACCATATCAACGCTGATCAAGCGCATAAACTGATCCAGAGCTACACCGTCACAAATGCGGCGGTGCATGACAGTCAAGCTATTGACGACTTGCTGGACAAAGAAGCGGATGCCAATGGCGACAAACGCACTGTCTATGCTGACAGCGCATACCGCTCAGAAGAGCGTGAAGCCAATTTGGCGCAACAAAACATCACCAGTCGAATTTGCGAGAAAGGCAGTCGCGGTCATCCGCTTAGCGAAGAACAAAAGGCCGACAACCACGAAAAGTCCAAGGTCAGATCACGTGTGGAACACGTCTTTGGTGCACAGGCGCAAATGGGTGGACACTGGGTGCGCACGATTGGGCTGCTGCGTGCAAAAGTCAAAATCGGAATGATGAATTTAGTATACAACATGATGCGTCTGGTGCAGTTAACCAGACGTGAGAGGATAGTTGTGCCCGTAATCGAGTAAAGCGGGTGAATTGCGTTTGAAACCAAACGATAATGATCAGAATTGCCTCAAAAAATTGCAAATATTTGCAAGTTGCAAAATATATTACTCATGCATCGTTTCTCGCATGTGGAAAATCAATTATTAGAGGTCCCCTAAAGATATGCACGTGTCTGTTAGCGCAATAAGCAATTTGAAGGGACTATCCTTAATCGGTGCTGATACACCACTGCTAATTCATCATGGCCATGTAAACCGATTCACTATTTTCGTTAAGGTACCGGATAAATACGTTTCACATGCGATAAATGATATCGACTTTCAAGTGCAGAGCTTAGAAACTCCTGCTATTCACACCAAGTATAAATCCGTATTCAATGGCCCTAGCAGTTGATCCATGAGCTTCCCTAATTCAGAAGACAGATAAAAGAATAGAGTCAAAATAAATTTGGGTTCACCGTCATATCCACTGTGATTATTATCAACCTAAACTCATATCCAACTTGCCACAATGAAACAGAATTCTCGCCCGATAGTTGGTGAAGTTGCGAAATCCTCTGGCGTTAGCTTTGATGAGTTGGATAGCGCTATTGAATCCTTCAGCGCAGGCGTTGTTGATTCTGTGTTCGCCGTAGTTGAGCAAGCCCGTCAGATGTCGCCTGAGCATCTTGACTACTTTTTTGATCGGCTCCAGTCGGCTACGCATGGCGTTATTGGACCATGCGTCAAAGAAACGTTTGGCAGCCCCCGTGTAGTGATAGCACCAGAATTGAGTGAACGTTTCTTTGATACGCCATGCCCGGCTGGTCTTGAGGTTAAGCTGATTCAGGGCACGAAACGAAACCGCTTCAGACGAGCGTCCATCGGCATAGCGCTTGAGCCACGCCCATTTGCTGCCTGTCAGCGGCGAGCTACCGGCTTGAGCCAGGCTGCGGTGTTCTTGTTTGCGCACCGCATCAACCGCTTCACCGAGGTACTTGGAAACATGAAACCGGTCATGCACGATGTCGGCTTGGGGGAGGCACGTTTGTACTGCGCTCATAAAAGCAGGCCACATATCCATAGCCACCGCTCTAACCTGAGCGCGTTGAGTCGGGCTGAGTGTTTCCAGCAGACTTTTGGCTGCTGCCAATTTTCGCTCAGGTACCAGATCAAGCACTCGGGAGCGGTCGATGTCGGTCAGTATGCTGACGTAGGTGTGTCCCTTCTCGGAGCTCTTCTCATCCAGCCCCAGATGAGGCACATCGTCATCAAAGCGGCGCAGCATGCCTCGCTCTACAGCACTCACCATGATGCCGTTGACGGTGCTCCAGGCAAGCCGCGTGAGTTCGCAAACGCCTTGGGTGGTGGGGCAAGCGTGCAGCAACTTAACCACAAAGGCTTCCATCAGAAGCGTGACCCGGCTGTAGCGTTCCGCCCATGGCACGGCCAATTCTTCGACGGTGCCGTCGCTGTATTTGAGTTGGGGGACGCGCGCTTTGATGAGGGTTTCAAACTGGCAGGTATCCAAATGCCGCCACTGGCGCTCAGTCCAGCCGTTGATGTGAGCTCGCTTGGTACTGTCCCTAGGGTCCGCCCATACTTGACCTTGCTTGAGAACAACTTCAACCACGACGCGCTGATCCGTCAAGGAGAGGTCAACAGACTTCACCGACCAAGGCGTTTTCAGTCCAAGAAGATGTTCGTAAAGGGTTGTGTCTTTCATGATGGTGTCGGTGTGGTTGAGAAGCTGAATTCTCCAGCATCGAGGAAAAAATCACAGTGCAATTATCGAAGAACCTAAATTTGAACATACTAAGCTACTTCTTAAAATAACAGTCGAACGTATTTCAATCTGCGGAACGATCAACACTTTTGCTGCCGTATGGTACTGGCTATTCACACCCAGCTTGAGGATGATTTCGCCGACGTGAGAGTTAACAGTTTAAAGGCTTATCTTGAGATCAACAGAGATGTCTCTATCGCTTTTTCCTAGTGCTAAATGGCGCAGTAAAACCTTTTAAGTCATGCGCATGTGTTGGGTGCCGCTCATCACATCTCTATCCAGTGAAAGTTTGCTCTCCAGCTTGATACGCAGACGCAGATCATTTACCGAGTCGGCATTCCTTAATGCTTCCTCAAAAGAGATGATGTCGTCATCAAATAGTCTGAATAATGCGCCGTCAAAGGTTTCCATGCCCAATTCGCGTGACTGAGCCATGATGCTTTTGATGGAATTGACTTCCCCTTTGAAAATCATGTCGGCAATCAAGGGGGAGTTGAGCATAATTTCAATCGCTGCCACGCGACCCTTGCCATCTTTCTTTGGAATCAGGCGTTGTGAAATAAACGCTTTTACGTTCAGCGATAAATCCATCAACAGTTGCGCACGACGTTCTTCAGGAAAGAAGTTAATAATGCGATCCAATGCCTGGTTGGCACTATTGGCGTGCAATGTGGCGACACACAGGTGACCTGTTTCGGCGAAAGCCACCGCATATTCCATGGTGTCACGATCGCGAATTTCGCCAATCAAAATTACATCAGGTGCCTGGCGCAGCGTATTTTTTAGCGCATGTCCCCACGAGTCGGTATCCACGCCCACTTCACGGTGAGTGATGAGACAGTTGATATGTTCATGCACATATTCAACGGGGTCTTCGATGGTGATGATATGGCCATAACTATTTTTGTTACGATGACCCAGCATTGCAGCCAGTGTGGTTGATTTTCCCGAACCTGTACCGCCGACCACAATCACCAAGCCGCGCTTGGACATCACTATATCTTTGAGGACGGGCGGCATGCCCATTTCGTCAAGGTCGGGGATTTTGGTGGTGATGGTACGCAACACCATGCCAACGCGTTGTTGCTGCATAAATACATTGACGCGAAACCGACCGATGCTCGATGGGCTAATCGCAAAATTGCACTCGTGGCTGCTTTCAAATTCGGCTGCTTGTCGGTCATTCATAATGCTGCGAGCCAGTTCCTGCGTGTGCTGCGAAGTCAGTACCTGGCTGGAAACGGGTGTTACTTTGCCATCCAATTTGAACGCAGGCGGAAAGCCGGAGGTGATGAATAAATCGGACGCACCCTTACTCACCATACCGCGCAATAAATTATGAACTAGCTCGGTGGCTTGATCTCTTTCCATTAAAAACTCCTAAATAAACGGCTTATTCTTCTAGTTGAACGAATCCTTGTTGGCAGCTTTGGTGCGGGCTTCTGCCGAGGTGATGAGATTGGCCTTGACTAAGGTGGTAAGATTTTGATCTAGCGTCTGCATGCCGATAGCCGAACCAGTTTGAATAGCGGAATACATCTGTGGCACTTTTGCTTCGCGTATCAAGTTACGAATCGCGGGGGTGCAAATCATAATTTCGTGTGCGGCAACCCGACCCGTGCCATCTTTGGTTTTTAGCAAGGCTTGCGAGATAACCGCGCGCAACGATTCAGACAGCATCGCGCGTACCATTTCTTTTTCATCGGCGGGGAATACGTCGATGATACGGTCTATGGTCTTGGCAGCAGAGCTGGTGTGTAGCGTACCAAATACCAAGTGCCCTGTTTCCGCCGCCGACATCGCCAAGCGTATGGTTTCCAAATCGCGCATCTCACCGACCAAAATCACATCGGGATCTTCACGCAGCGCACTGCGCAAAGCATTTTGGAAAGATAAAGTGTGTGGTCCAACTTCGCGCTGGTTAATCAAACACTTTTTACTTTCATGCACAAATTCGATAGGGTCTTCCACCGTCAAGATATGTCCCATTTCATTTTCATTGCGATGATTAACCATGGCGGCAAGCGTAGTAGATTTACCTGAACCCGTCGGACCTGTAACCAAAACTAAGCCACGTGGGAAATCTGCAATGGACTCAAAAATTTTCGGAGCTTTCAAATCTTCCAGAGAAAGAATTTTTGACGGAATCGTACGCATAACCGCACCCGCGCCACGATTATGAACAAAGGCGTTGACGCGGAATCGCGCCAAACCGGGAATCTCGAATGAGAAGTCGATTTCTTTGTTTTCTTCGTAAGCTTTGCGTTGCCCGTCGTTCATAATGTCGTACACCAAGGCGTGTACTTCTTTATGTTCCATCGCAGGGAGATTGATACGGCGAATGTCACCATGCACCCGGATCATCGGTGGCAGCCCAGCAGAGAGGTGCAAATCGGAAGCTTTGTTTTTAACGCTAAAGGCAAGCAGTTCGGTGATATCCATTATAATCTTCCCTTGTTTTTTAACTGCATGATTCGTGAATTGGTAACGTGTTAGATTATGACAACAATCGCTTCTAACTTGCAAGCTGTGCGTACTGAAATCGAGCGTTCCGCGAGTCAGTCAGGTCGCTTTGCGGATGAAGTAAAGCTGCTCGCCGTTAGTAAAACATTTCCCTCCAATATGTTGCGAGAGGCATATCAGGCGGGTCAGCGTGACTTTGCCGAAAATTATGTGCAAGAAGCGTTGGACAAGATGGTGATGTTGCAGGATTTGGCGATAGCGTGGCATTTTATTGGACCGGTTCAAAGTAATAAAACACGTGCCATCGCAGAAAATTTTGCGTGGGTACATAGCGTGGATAGATTAAAGATTGCTGAGCGATTATCCGAGCAGCGTCCTGCGCATTTGTCGCCATTGCAAATATGCTTGCAAGTGAATGTCAGTAACGAGGAAAGTAAAAGCGGTGTTGCGTCCGATGAGGTGGCAGAGTTGGTGTATGAACTCGCCAAGTTACCCAACTTGAAGTTGCGCGGACTAATGGCGATTCCCGCTCCTAGCGATGACGTTGAGGCACAACGATTAGGTTTTGTGCAATTACGAAAATTGCGCGATCAGCTTAACCAGCAAGGCTTGCAGCTCGATACCTTGTCGATGGGTATGTCACATGATTTTGCCGCAGCGATTGCGGAAGGTGCAACGATGGTGCGCATAGGCACAGCTATTTTTGGTGAGCGCGATTATTCAAGGAATAAACTATTGAATCCACAGATTACGCAGATTCAAAACAACACCCATTAAATCTGCGTCAATCTGTGTAATCTGCGGATAGGAATTACTTAGGATTGTAGGGGAAATATATGAAAATTTGTTTTGTCGGTGGTGGCAACATGGCGACTGCTTTGATTGGCGGCTTACTTGGCAAAGGCTTTGCCCCTGTACAAATCAGCGTAGTCGAAATCAACGCGGATAGTCGCGCCAAGTTGCAACAAGATTTCGCTGTGCGTGCAGTTGAGACCACAGCAGAAGGCATACAGGGCAGCGATTGCATCGTGCTTGCAGTGAAGCCGCAGCAATTGCGCGAAGTGGCGCAACAGCTCGGACCTTTATTGAAAAAACAGCAACTACTCATTTCCATTGCGGCGGGTATCCGCACGCAAGATTTGGCACGCTGGGCGAATACCCAAAACATAGTACGTGCTATGCCCAATACACCGGCTTTGATTCAATCCGGCATGACGGGTTTGTATGCGTTATCAGCGGTCAGCGCAGCGCACCGTGAGCAAGCACAAAATATTCTCGCCACTGTGGGCGAGACATTGTGGTTGCAAGACGAAACAATGTTAGATGCGGTGACGGCAATTTCCGGCAGCGGCCCTGCTTATGTTTTTTATATGATAGAGGCGTTGCAGCAGGCGGCAATCACACAGGGATTCAATGCCCGCGAAGCCCGTCAATTAAGCCTGGCGACCTTTCTGGGAGCAAGCAAATTAGCGGCTTGCAGCGATGACGACGTAGGCACACTGCGCACTAAAGTTACTTCTAAAAATGGCACGACCGAGCGCGCGTTGATGAGCTTGACTGAAAATAATGTTGCGCAACATATCGCTCAAGCAGCACAAGCTGCCGCAGCGCGTTCCCGCGAAATGGGCGATGAGTTGGGTAAAGCATAATGTTCACAGAGATCACGCAATTTTTGTTGAATGTATTTTTGCAAGGCTTCGCCAGCTTGTTGCTGTTTCGATTTTTACTGCAATGGTTGCGTACGCCGCTGCGTAATCCGCTGGGTGAATTCATCATGGCGATTACCGACTTCGTGGTGTTGCGCGCACGTCGCTACATTCCTTCGCTGTGGCTGCTAGATACCGCAACCTTGCTGTTGGCTTTTATCGTTGAGTTTATATATTTGACCTTAACTCATGTAGTGTTGACAGGACATTCGATGTTGAATTTTCCCTCACTCGGCTTAATGATGTTGAGCGTGGTGGAGCTGCTAAAAATGAGCGTGTACTTGCTGATGGGCGCGTTAATCGCACAGGCAATTTTATCCTGGGTGAATCCATACACACCGCTTGCGCCGTTATTGTCATCCATTACGCAACGATTTTTGCGCCCCATACAGCGCGCCTTGCCGCTTGTAGGCAATGTCGATTTATCGCCGTTGGTGCTGATTGTAATTTGCCAAATCATTTTGTTTGCACCGATTGCACTACTGGAAAATATGGCATTACGGCTTTTCTAAATGAGCGCTTGGTATCGACTTCATGATGGCGGAATTACACTGACTCTACATGTTCAGCCTGGTGCAAAACGTAGCGAAATTGTGGGCTTGCACGGCGATGCGCTCAAAATAAAACTCGCCGCGCCACCTGTCGAAGGGCGAGCCAATGAAGCGCTTCTGAAATTCATTGCCGAATTATTTGATGTGCCACTGCGCAATGTCGAACTTAAACAAGGCGAACAATCGCGACGTAAAGTCGTGACGATTATTGGAAGTAGCCTCAATCCCGAAACGATAATCGGTAGCTAATAAAGAACCGACTCGAGGTCGGCTGTTTTATTTTTATAAACGATGTCGGCAATATTTTTTACATCAAAATCACATCGTATTGTTCTTGACTGTATAACGTTTCAACCTGCATAGATATTGGCTTGGCAATGAATTCGGACAGCTCTGCTAGAGCTTGCGATTCTTCTTCCAAAAATAAGTCGATCACTTGTTGAGAGCCAAGGATACGGTATTCACGCGCGCTGAATTGTCGCGCTTCACGGAGAATTTCGCGGAGGATTTCGTAGCACACAGTCTGCGCGGTTTTAAGTTCGCCGCGCCCGTGACACACTGGGCAAGGCTCACACAGTACATGCGCCAAACTTTCACGGGTGCGCTTGCGCGTCATTTCCAGCAAACCCAACGAAGAAAACCCGTTTACGCTGATACGGGTGTGATCGCGTGATAGGGCTTTTTTAAATTCTTCCAACACCGCATCACGATGTTCTTGCGTGTCCATATCGATAAAATCACAGATGATGATGCCGCCCAAATTGCGCAAGCGTAGTTGCCGTGCAATCACTTGCGTGGCTTCCAAATTGGTTTTAAAGATGGTGTCATCAAAGTTGCGCAGTCCAACGAACCCGCCCGTGTTCACATCTACCGTGGTCATCGCTTCGGTTTGGTCGATGATGAGATAACCGCCCGACTTGAGATCGACACGCTTTGCCAAAGCACGCTCAATTTCTTCTTCTACGCCATACAAATCAAACAGGGGGCGTACCCCGGGGTAGTGCTCTAACTTGGCAATCGCCGAAGCGTTATAGTCGTCGGCAAACTCCAACATTTTTTGGTGTGTCGTGCGCGAATCAACCAAAATTTTGGTGGTGCTATCACTGACGAAATCGCGCATCACACGCAAGCTGAGATTCAAATCCTGATAGAGCAATTGCGGTGCACTGGCAGTTTTGACAGTGTTTTTTAAGTTATCCCACAACTTGTCGAGGTATGAAATATCCGCCTGAAAATCGGGATCGCTAACCGCTTCCACGGCCGTACGAATGATGTATCCGCCTTGATGATCTGGCGGTAACACCGCTTGCAGCCTGGCACGCAGCGCATCACGCTGCTCTTCACCTTCAATGCGTTGCGATATACCCACGTGAGTTTCTTGCGGCAAAAACACTAGCAAGCGTCCCGCAATACTGAGCTGCGTCGTTAGCCGAGCTCCTTTGCTGCCGATGGGTTCTTTGATAACTTGCACAAGCAGGGATTGCCCCTCAAAAAGAATTTTTTCGATGGGTTTGGGCTGTTCTTCGCCGTGATTATTTGCCCAAATATCCACCACGTGCAGGAAGGCCGAACGCTCCAGCCCGATATCAATAAACGCCGATTGCATTCCTGGCAATACGCGAACCACTTTACCGTAATAAACGTTGCTGACGATGCCACGGCTACTGCTACGCTCGATATGTAAATCTTGCACCACACCAAGTTGCATCACCGCCACGCGAGTTTCTTGCGGGGTGACGTTAATCAGAATTTCTTCGCTCATGGGGTCGGATAGTTAAAGCGTTGCAGCAATTGCACGGTTTCAAATAAGGGTAAACCCATTACGCCGGAATAACTGCCGGAAATGTGTTCAATAAATGCCGCAGCTTGACCCTGTATGCCATAACCGCCCGCCTTGTCGTTGTATTCTTTGGTGAGCAAATAGCGGCGGATGCGATCTTCGTTTAACGTGGCGAAACGTACTGTAGAGGTGGAAACGGCAAACTCAATTTGATCGCCCAACGTAATGGCGACTGCGCTGAGCACTTGATGTTCGCGACCAGAAAATTCGCGCAACATTTCAGCGGCATGCTCGGCATTTCTTGGTTTGCCGAAAATTTTTCCGTCTAAGGTAACTGTCGTATCAGCTGCTAAGACAGGAAAGATAGGCAGGTTACGATAGCGCAATAGTTGGTAGCCTTTGTTGGCTTTTTCTTGGCAGATGCGCTTCACATATTCTTCAGGGTTCTCAATCGCATGAGGTGTCTCATCCACATCCACCCCTCGCTTAGGGTCATCGCGCAACAACAACATCTCGAAATTGATGCCGACTTGTTTGAGTAACTCGCGGCGACGCGGGCTTTGCGAGGCGAGGTAGATACGTTGCTGTTTAATCATGGCCATAAACAAATCCCCAAACGAGTTGCGACCGTATAAATGTAAGATACTTGCGTGCTATTCACGGTGATAAGGGTGATTGTGCATCAAGCTATGGGCACGATACAACTGTTCAGCCAATAATACCCTGACAAACGCGTGCGGCAAGGTCAACGCAGACAATGCCATTAGGTACTGCGCGGCTAGCTTCACCGTTTCATGCAGCCCATCTGCACCGCCGATAATGAAGGCGACATCTTGCCCGCCGCGCATCCAATTTTCCATCTGTGCGGCGAGTTGCTTAGTGGTCGGCGTTGCGCCACGTTCATCTAATGCAATCTTTAAGCTGCTCGCAGGCAAGGCATGCAGAATACGTTGCGCTTCGGCTTGCATGATTTGTTCGGTGGTTTTGCCTGAGGTGCGCGACTCAGGTTTGATTTCCAATAGCTCAATCTTAGCTTCGCGAGGCATGCGCTTAATGTATTCGTTAAACCCCTGCGTAATCCAATCGGGCATTTTGTGACCAACAGATACGATGATGAGTTTCATGTCATGCGCAACGCAAAAAATCAAACACACTTGTCCACGAAAAACACGAACAGCACGAACAAATCAAAACAGAATCGCAACCATCGCTCCTGTTTTTCTTTCGTGACTTTAGTGTTTTTCGTGGACAATTCTTTTGGGTGTTATTTTGTTCCAACCAACTTGGGACGCGCCGCTTGCGCCTTGCTCCACAATTCTTCAAGGTTGTAATACTCGCGTATCGCGGGCTGCATGATGTGAACTAACACCTCACCCAAATCCACCAATATCCACTCGCCGCTGTCTTCGCCTTCGCGTCCGATAATCTCCTCGCCTTGCTCTTTGAGCTTAATCACTACGTTATCCGCAAGGGCTTTGGTTTGGCGGCGCGAGGTTGCGCTGGCGATAATCATGCGATCAAACAAGGAACTGAGTTTGCTGGTATCGATGACGGTGATGTCGGTGGCTTTAATGTCTTCCAGTGCAGCGACAACGGCTTGGGTTTTATCTTCAGTATTTAGCATGGTGTGTACAGGTGATGTTGGTGAATGTAGTCCGCTACCGAATTGGGTAATAGATAACGGATGGTGCGTTGTTCGGCAATGCGACTGCGGATCAGCGTTGCCGAAATTTCTAACTTGGGGATGCTCAAAACAGCAATGCCCCCGTGTGCTTGTTGACTCAATGTGGACGCAGCACACAAGCGTGTTTGGTAATGTTTTCGCAATTCAGTCGGCGCATTAACGATGCGCTCTTCAATAGTGAAGCCAGGACGATACCCCACCACGATATGCGCCAATTCAAATAATTGCTCCCATTCGTACCAAGTGTGCAATTGCAAAAACGCATCGCCGCCCATCAGCAAACAGAGGGGGCGTTGCTCACCCAACTCTGCACGCAATTCACGCAGCGTATCGACGGTGTAACACTTCGCTGCGCGCTTAACTTCACGCTCGTCTAAAATAAAAACAGGCTGATCAACAATTGCCAATTTCACCATTTCACTGCGCTGTTGTGCAGATACTTGTGGCATATCCCGATGCGGCGGCGTTCCTGTTGGAATGAAGCGAATTTCCTGCAATCCCGCCAGTTCCAACATTTCTTCAGCGAGCCTTAAATGACCATAATGAATCGGGTTAAACGTGCCGCCGAAAATGCCGATGGGTTTCAACTGTGGTGCGATTCCGTCACAACGCGAGATGACGAATGTCAGCCAGTACTTGGCTGAGATACACCGCGAAGCGCGCACCCAATGCGCCGTCAATCACGCGATGATCGTAAGACAAAGACAATGGCAACATCAAGCGTGGTACAAACGCGCCATCCTTCCACACAGGTTTCATGCTGGAGCGAGACACGCCCAGAATAGCCACTTCCGGGGCATTGATGATAGGCGTGAACGCAGTGCCACCGATGCCGCCCAAGCTAGATATGGTAAAGCATCCGCCTTGCATATCGACAGCGGGAATTTTTTTCTCACGCGCTTTTACGCTAATTTCACCCAATTCTTTGGCGAGTTGCACGATGCCTTTTTTATCCACATCACGCAGCACAGGCACCATTAAACCATCAGGTGTATCGACTGCCACGCCGATGTGAAAGTATTGCTTGAGTACCAAATTTTCGCCGCTAGCATCCAGCGAGGCATTGAACTCAGGGAATTTTTGCATCGCCGTGACCACGGCTTTGAGCATAAATGCCAAAGGGGTGATTTTAATATTTTGTGAGGCGTATTCCGCACCGAGTTCTTTACGGAAGGCTTCCATATCGGTGATGTCCGCCTCGTCAAATTGCGTCACGTGGGGAATGGTCACCCAGTTACGATGCAAGTTTGCGCCGGAGATTTTCTTGATGCGAGATAACGGCTTGGTTTCGATTGCGCCAAATTTGGCAAAGTCGATTACTGGCGAAGCCAATACCTGCAAGCCATTACCGCCTGTGCCACGCGGTTGTGCCAGCGCAGCTTTGATGTAATTTTGAATATCGTCTTTGGTGACGCGACCTTTAACCCCGTTGCCTTTAACCTGCGCAACTTCTACGCCTAGCTCACGAGCAAAGCGACGAATCGCGGGACTGGCGTGCGCTTTTCCACCTGATGAAATCACTTGCGCTATTTCAGGGGCGACAGGTTTTGCGGCAGCCGCTGGTGCAGCATTAGGCGCAGTTTTGGAGTGCGGCGACACGTCGCTGCTAGCGGCTGGTGCAGCCGCATTTGCATTTTGCGCATAACCAGCGACTTGGCTGTCGTTTTTTGACAGCTTAGTCGAATGGCTAGTTGTTTCATCAGACGAGTCTGCGCATTCCAAAGTTAAAATCAGCGAACCTTGCGAGACTTTATCGCCGATTGCTATTTTTATTTCTTTGATGATGCCCGAATACGGCGAAGGGACTTCCATCGCCGCTTTGTCGGTTTCCAGCGTTACTAGCGATTGCTCCGCCGTTACGCTATCGCCTACCTTGACGAAAATTTCGATGATAGGGACATCTTTAAAATCGCCGATGTCCGGCACTAATACTTGTTTAATTTCTGCCACGGTGTTTTCCCCTAACCTTAAACCGTCGTTGGGTTTGGTTTGTCTGGATTGATGTCATAAAGCTTGATTGCTTTGCTGACTTCGCTTGCTTTGATTGTGCCTTCGTCTGCCAGTGCTTTGAGTGCAGCAATAGCCACGTAATGACGGTTCACCTCAAAGAAGTGGCGTAAATTCTTGCGTGTGTCCGAGCGACCAAAACCATCTGTACCCAGCACCCTGAAATGCTTGGGCAAGAAGCCGCGAATTTGATCGGCGAAGGAACGCATATAGTCCGTCGCGGCAATCACCGGGCCGCTGCGATCCACCATACATTGTTCAACGTAGCTGACGCGTGCTTTTGTTTCGGGATGAAGCATGTTCCAACGCTCGCAATCCAATCCTTCACGGCGCAATTCAGTGAAACTGGTCACGCTCCAGATATCGGACACAACGCCGAAATCTTTTTCCAGCAACTCCGCTGCCGCAATTACTTCGCGCAAAATGGTGCCGCTACCCATCAGTTGCACTTTGGCAGACTTGGCGGATTTAGCTTTGCCCTCCTGGAATAGATACATACCCTTGAGAATGCCTGTTTCTGCGCCTTCCGGCATGGCAGGGTGGGCGTAGTTTTCGTTCATCACGGTGAGGTAATAAAACACGTCCTCTTGATTCACAAACATGCGGCGCATACCGTCATGAATGATTACCGCAAGTTCATAAGCAAAAGTTGGGTCATAAGACACACAATTTGGAATCGTTGCGGACATCAAATGGCTGTGACCATCTTCATGTTGAAGGCCTTCACCGTTCAGCGTGGTGCGTCCTGCTGTGCCTCCCAACAAGAAACCACGTGCGCGCAGATCGCCTGCCGCCCAAGCCAAATCGCCTATGCGCTGGAAGCCAAACATCGAGTAGTAAATGTAGAACGGCAACATTGCTTTGCCGTGGTTGGCATACGCAGTCGCTGCGGCAATCCAGGACGACATCGCGCCCGCTTCGTTAATACCTTCCTGCAATACTTGTCCGTTTGAAGACTCTTTGTAGAACATCAATTGATCGGCATCTTGCGGTGTGTAAAGTTGCCCCACTTGCGAGAAAATTCCCAGCTGGCGGAACATACCTTCCATACCAAAAGTGCGCGACTCATCCGGCACAATCGGCACGATTTGCTTGCCGATATTTTTGTCTTTTACCAAAATGCCGAGTAAACGCACGAACGCCATCGTGGTAGAAATTTCACGGTCTTCTGTGCTTTTTAGCAGCGCGTCAAAAGCCGACAAATCAGGTATCTGTAATGGCTCGGTGACCGGCTTACGCTCAGGCACAACACCCATCACGCTGGTGCGCTCTTTGAGATATTTCATCTCCAAGCTGTCTTCAGCCGGACGATAAAAATTCAAACTGGCAACTTGCTCATCGTTCAATGGAATGTTGAAACGGTCACGGAATTTCAGCAGTACTTCGCCCGCCATTTTCTTTTGCTGATGAGTGATATTCTGACCTTCACCCGCCTCGCCCATGCCATAACCTTTAACGGTTTTAGCCAGAATAACGGTAGGCTGTCCAACGTGTTGTGTGGCTGCCGCATAAGCTGCAAACACTTTGTGCGGATCGTGACCGCCGCGATTCAAATGCCAGATTTCTTCATCCGACATGTCGGTAACCATCTCCAGCAATTCGGGATATTTGCCGAAAAAATGTTCGCGCACATATGCGCCATTTTTGGATTTATAAGTTTGATATTCGCCGTCCACCACCTCTTGCATACGTTTTTGCAACAAGCCTTTTTTATCCTTGGCAAACAAGCGATCCCACTGACCGCCCCACACTACTTTGATAACGTTCCAACCCGCGCCACGGAATACGCCTTCCAACTCCTGAATGATTTTTCCGTTACCGCGCACTGGGCCATCGAGGCGTTGTAAATTGCAGTTGATAACAAAAATCAGGTTGTCGAGCTTCTCACGACCCGCCATCGACACCGCGCCTAACGATTCAGGTTCATCAGTTTCTCCATCACCCAAATATGCCCATACCTTGCGACCCGCCGTAGAAGCCATGCCGCGCAGCTCCATGTAGCGCATAAAACGTGCTTGATAAATCGCCATCAACGGGCCGAGGCCCATTGATACAGTTGGGAACTGCCAGAAATCTGGCATCAGCCAAGGATGCGGGTAAGAGGACAATCCGTCGCCATCCGCCTCTTGACGGAACTTGTACATTTGCTCTTCCGAAATGCGTCCTTCTAAAAAGGCGCGGGCATAAACACCGGGGGACGAGTGACCTTGGAAGTACACCAAGTCACCACCGTGCGCGTCAGTTTTGCCGTGGAAAAAATGATTGAACGCCACATCGTAAAGTGTCGCGGCAGAGGCGAAACTGGCGATGTGCCCGCCCAACTCTGAAGAATCTTTGTTGGCATTCAACACCAACGCCATCGCATTCCAACGCATCAACGCGCGGATGCGATGCTCCAAATCATGGTTGCCGCTGGAGCGTTGCTCTTCGCTGACGCGTATCGTGTTGCAATACGGCGTAGTCGCGCTGAAAGGTACGCCGGCACCAGAGTTGCGGGCTTTATCTATCAACTGCTCCAGCAAAAAATGGGCGCGTTCCGCACCTTCGTTTTCTAACACCGACTCAAGCGCGTCTAACCACTCTTGAGTTTCTTGCGGATCGTAATCAGGTAGTAATGACATCTATACACTCTCTCTTAATTATTTACTGCTGTTCATCTGGCTGCTCGCCACACCGTTCGTGCTGATAACCTGCGACTTGGCTGCCGTTTTCTGGCAGCTTAGTCGAATGGCTAGCTGTTTTATCAGCGTAGCGCAGTCGAAGCATAACGGTGTGTGACCCCAACCCTTCGACAAGCTCAGGGCGAACGGTTTTTTTCGTTTCAAATCATACCGAGCAATTTATAATTTCCCGTTCAGTCACCACCCACTCAACCTTCACATCGGTGGCCTCTTGCGGAACACTCTCAACCACTTGCAGCCCAAACGCCGCCGCCACTAAAGTCGGACGATGCGCAACTTGTGCCAGCAATTTGTCGTAAAAACCGCCGCCATAACCCAGCCGCGCACCGCTTCGGGTGAAAGCCACCCCCGGCAAAAGTGCGAATTCTACCTCATTTAGGGTATTTAGCCTCTCGCAGCGTTCCGCGAACGGCTCAAGAATCCCCCACAAACCCGCCACCAGCTGTCTTTCCAAGTCATCCACCCAATACAAATCAAGCGAATTAGTTTGCCGATTCACCTTGGGCAAAGCCAACCGCTTGCCGTCCGCCAACACCTGTTTAACCCAAATGGAGCTCTCGAACTCCGCACCAAAATTCATATAACCCAACAGCGCATTGGTTTGTTGATATTCGGGGAGCTGCAGCAAACGCTCGGTGATGGCTGCACTGTGCGTGGCACGCACATCAGGCGATAGCTGTTCGCGCAAGGAGAGGATGTGTTTGCGTATTAGCGATTTGTTGTTCGCTATATGAGCCATGAAGGTTTAGCCCAAAAACAATCGATACGCGGGGTTTTCGCTCTCGTCCCAATAGCGGTAGCCTAGGGTGTCGAGGAATTCGCGCAGGGCTTTTTTGTCGTGATGCGGCACTTGCATGCCGACCAGCACGCGACCGTAGTCCGCGCCGTGGTTGCGATAATGGAATAGCGAGATGTTCCAACTATGGTTCATGCTGTTTAGGAAATTCATCAACGCGCCGGGACGTTCAGGAAACTCGAAACGAAAAATAATTTCATCTTTTGCCGCAGGTGCATGCCCACCAACCAAATGACGGACATGGAGTTTTGCCATTTCATTTTCGGATAAATCTAGCGTCGGCAATTTGTTTTGTTGCAGCTTGCTTACCAATTCAGAAGTCTCAGATTGGTCGCGCACCTGTATGCCCACAAACACTTGCGCGGCTTTGGGGTCGGCATAACGGTAGTTGAATTCGGTGATGTTGCGTTTACCGAGCAAGGCGCAAAATTTACGGAAACTGCCCGCTGTTTCGGGGATGGTCACGGCTAGGATGGCTTCGCGCTTTTCACCGATTTCCGCACGCTCGGCGACAAAACGCAGACGATCAAAATTCATGTTTGCGCCGCAGGCGATTGCCACCAGCGTTTCGCCTTTGAGGTTTTCGCGTGCAGCATATAACTTCGCGCCCGCAATCGCCAATGCGCCCGCTGGCTCCAGGATGGAGCGGGTATCTTCAAAAACATCTTTGAGCGCAGCACAGGTTTCATCGGTGCTGACCAAGATGATTTCGTCCACTAATTTCCGACATAAGCGGAAGGTTTCAACACCGACTTGCTTGACCGCTACGCCGTCAGCGAACAGCCCGACATGGTCGAGCGTGATACGCCGTTTGGCTTTCACCGAGCGATACATGGCATCGGAATCAACAGGCTGTACGCCGATGATTTTGATGTCGGGACGCAAGCTTTTTACATATGCCGCCACGCCTGAAATCAGCCCACCGCCGCCGATGGCGACAAAAATCGCATGGATAGGCTGAGGGTGTTGACGCAAAATCTCCATGCCAATGGTGCCTTGCCCTGCAATCACATCGGGATCATCGTAAGGATGCACGAAGGTCATTTTATTTTCCTTCTCCAATTCCAACGCATATGCGTAAGCATCGGAATAAGAATCCCCAAACAGCACCACCTTCGCGCCGCGATTTTTCACCGCGTCGATTTTGATTTGCGGGGTAGTAGATGGCATCACGATGGTGGCTTTGCAACCGAGCTTCTGTGCGGACAGTGCCACGCCTTGCGCATGATTTCCCGCTGATGCTGCAATCACACCTTTCTTCAACTGCTCAGGCGTGAGTTGCGCCATTTTGTTATACGCACCGCGCAGCTTGAATGAAAATACCGGCTGCATATCTTCGCGTTTTAGCAAGACTGTATTGCCGATGCGTGCAGATAAATTGGGTGCGACTTCCAAATTTGTTTCAACCGCCACGTCATAAACGCGCGCGTTGAGTATTTTTTTCAAATAACCATTCATGAATTTTTTCTCGATAGAAAATTAGCTCCGCAAGGTTAGCATATAAGGGCAGTTCTAATAATTCACTTTTTTAAGTTAGGCAAGGCGCGCGCACAAAATTAGGACGACACATACGATTGGTATGTTAGGAGTAATTTTTTGTGCGCAACGCAGCATAACGACGAAAAGTGGGTTAGTAGAGCTGCCCTGTAAAATTTAGAGAAGCCCTTGCGAGATAAGGGAAAATCGGTTCAAATGCCGCGCATGGAAAAAAATAATCCTCACGGCATCGATATACAAACACAGGTGAGTTATCTGCCCGACCAATCTAACGAAGCGGACAACCGTTTTGTGTTTTCCTACACCATCACCATCACCAACCTGGGTGTTGTACCCGCCAAGTTAATTAGCCGACATTGGGTTATTACCGATGCCAATAACAACACTCAGGAAGTGCGCGGGCAAGGTGTGGTGGGCGAACAGCCGCTGATTAACCCCAGCCAAAGTTTTGAATATACCAGCGGGACAGTGCTGGCAACGCAGGTCGGCACGATGCGCGGCAGCTACCAAATGCAGGCGGATGATGGATCGCAATTTGATGCTGAAATTCCGCAATTTGTTCTCAGTGTTCCGCGTGTCTTGCACTAATTCAGAAGGTAGGAGCGAGCCATGTTCGCGAAGAGAAAAACAATCGCGAGCATGGCTCGCTCCTACCCACACCGTATTGCTTGCCTTGTTTTTTTTGACGGCGTGCGCGTCACATAAAAAGCCACCCGTCGAAGTTACCCCACCTGTCACTCCTCCTGTTGCGGTCGCACCCACATCTGTTTCACCTTTTGCAGTGACCAAATGGGAGATGTTGCCCGATTGGACATCACTTGATTTACAAAAAACTTGGCTGGCATTTGGCAAGAGTTGCAGCGCATTAAAAAATAAAACCAACTGGCAAGCAGTGTGCGCCAAAGCCAATGAATTAGGGCAACCTGACAACATCGTATTGCGTACTTTCTTTGAGGAAAACTTTACGCCTTACCAAGTATTCAACCCTGATGGAACATCGCAAGGTTTGATTACAGGTTACTACGAGCCCAAGCTATACGGTAGTCGTGAACGCACAGATAAGTTTCGTTATCCGTTGTATGGTGTGCCAGAGGATTTACTGACCATAGAGTTGAGTGAGGTTTACCCGGAACTGAAAAACATGCGCTTGCGTGGGCGGTTGCAAGGCAAGAAAGTCGTGCCTTATTTCAATCGTGCAGACATTGATAACAACAAAGCTGCGCTACAGGGACGTGAATTATTTTGGGTGGATAACGCAGTCGAATTATTCTTTTTGCAGATACAAGGTTCGGGGCGCATTGAGTTACCGGACGGTAGCTTGATGAAGGTGGGTTACGCCGATCAGAATGGACATCCTTATACTTCCATCGGAAAGAAGTTGGTGGAAATGGGTGGGCTGAAATTGGAAGAAGCTTCGATGCAAGGCATCAAAAAGTGGGCAGAGAAAAATCCCGACAAGCTCAATGCGTTGCTGGAAAAAAATGCCAGTTATGTTTTTTTCCGTGAATTGCCCAGTGAGTTATCCGCTCCGTTGGGCGCACTTGGCGTGCCATTGACTGAAGAATATAGCATCGCGGTGGACGCGCGAACGATTCCCCTCGGCTTGCCGGTTTTTCTTGCAACGACCTATCCCGACACGGCGCAACCCTTGAATCGCTTGATGATGGCGCAAGATGTCGGCGGCGCAATTAGAGGTGCAGTACGCGCGGATTTTTTCTGGGGTTTTGGCGAGCAAGCGGGAATGCAGGCAGGCAAGATGAAACAAAAAGGCGAACTATGGGTGTTCTTCCCCAAAGGCGCAGAACCTAATCTAACGCCTTAGTCTATCTTCGATTCATTCAAAGACGCTTCCACAGCCTCGGCTTGCGCAAATCCCGGTGTTTGCATACCGCTCGCAAAAATCATATTCGGCGTGCCGTTGATGCGTAATTTCCCGCCCAGTGCCAGCACTTGATCGGTGTTGGTATTGCAGGTCAGTCTTTTCGGTGTGATGTCACCAAGCATTAAATCTTCCCAAGTTTTGTACGGGTCTTTTGCACACAGCACGTTGCGCACAATTTCATCCGAGCCGGGAAAAACCGGATAAAGAAACAAGTAGATCGTGACATCCGTCACTTTGTTGAGCTCGCCTTCCAAGCGTTTGCAGAAGCTACAGTTAGGATCGGTAAAAATAGCCATCTTGCGCTTGCCATTACCCTTCACCTTTTTGATTGCAAGGTTGAGAGGTAACTTGTCAAAATCAATCTTAAATAAATGGCGGCGACGTTCTTTGCTGAGTTCGCGGCGGGTTTTTACATCAATGATATTGCCTTCAAAAATAAACTGGCCTTTTGAGTCGGTGTACATCAAATCATTATCAATGATAACTTCGTATAGATCGGCGTAAGGCGTTCTGACAACGTGTTCAAGCGAGCCAATGCCGGGGAATTTGGCTTGCAGCGATTTGCGTATCTCTACTTCACCCGCGTGAGCGGTAGATAAAAATGCGCATAGAAAAAGCGTGATGAATGTTGAGATATTAAATACGGAAAGTTTTTTCATTGGAGTGCCTAATCTTTATTGAAGTGCGTGTTGCATCAGTAATTTTTTCAGGGGCGTGATTTGATTTGTCGCTGCCAAGCCTGAATTGCGTAACGTGCGCAGCAGCGGGTTGGCATTATTAAACAAATTTTTCAAACTATATGTCATCGCTTGCATGGCATAGATGTCTTCTTTGCGCTTTCGTTCATAACCGCGTAGTAATTGTTCAGCACCGCAATCAATTTGAGCACCCCGCGCTAGCAATATTTTCGCTAGCTGGCGCGCATCGCGGAAGCCCGTATTAACTCCCTGCCCGGCCAATGGGTGCATGTTGTGCGCGGCATCACCAATCAGTGCAACACGTGGTGCAGTGATGTGTTGCAGGGTGAGCAATCGCAAGGGGAAGCTGGCAGGTGGCGTGACGAGATGCAGCTCGCCCAGCATATTTTTTGCAGACGAAGCGACCTGCTTGCACAGTTCGTCGTGCGGCAGAGCCTTTAGTTGCGCGGCGCGTTCCGGGCTGACCGACCAAACCATGGACACATGATTACCCGGTAGCGGCAACAACGCGAGGATACCGTCCGATTGAAGCCATTGATGTGCAATACCACGATGCGGGATCGCACAAGAAAAATTGGCCACTACGCCATGCTGCTCGTACTCGATAGGCGTACCTGTAATTCCTGCTTGCTGGCGTATCCAGGAATCACGACCATCCGCGCCAACGATGAGTTCGGCGTTTAAGCATAGCCCATCTTGCAGCGTAAGTTCGGCATTATCTTGTGTGATAGTGAGGGATTGGCAACGAGCGGGATGCAGTAACGTTAAATTTTCTTGTGCCTGCAACACTTGCCACAAAGCATGTTGCAGCGGGCTGCTCTCCAATATACAGGCTAATTCTGGCACGCCCATTTGATACGCGCTGAAATCCAGCTCTGCGCCCGTATCGCCAAATACACGCATCTCTTCCACGGGTGCAATGCGACTCTTATCCAGCAACGCCCACGCGCCAGATTGTTCAAGAAAATCGCGGCTGCCCGGACTGATTGCGTAGATGCGACTATCCCACGCGTCAAATTTACGTTCGCGTAGCGACTCGTTTGCTCCCTCGCCTGATGGGAGAGGGTTGGGGTGAGGGGGGGCAGCTTGAGGGCTAATCTCTGGTCGCAAAATCGACATTGGCTGGCTTTCAACCAACGCCAGCGATAGCCCGCTGTGCTTGAGTGCAGCAGCCAAGCTTGCACCGACCAAGCCCCCGCCAACAATGATGACATCAAAATTCATGGGCAACATGATAGCGATATTCCCCCGCGCTGTCCGCTTGCGCAAAGCAGAAAGGTTTACGCTGGGAAAATTTGACTGAGCGTAATCAGGTCGCAAGCTTTCAATTAACTTCAACCTGCATTTGATTTGGGCAGCGGCGACCAACACTTGGACGACCTACCTACGCTACTTCCACCTCGATGGACAAGCCCCCAGCCACAACACCTGAGGATAAAGCTCAATCATTGCCATCACCAACGAAGTCGGCGCAGTGGTGGAACGTCTCTCTTACGATGCGTGGGGTAAACGCCGCAATGCCAATGGCACAGATGACCTGAGCAACGCCCTCGTCTCCACCATCACCGACCACGGTTACACGAGCAGTAAATAGGGTCAGACTCGATTTATTACTTACCATCCCCGCAAGACTTATTCCACCTGCCTTACAGTGAACCCAATCACACCGCCATCGCGTGAACTTCCCGCTCAATAGGCGTCGCTAACTCAGTCTCGGCAATTTTTAAGTCGTGGCTGAGTTGCAAGTTTAGCCAAGACTGCGCGTCTGTGCAGAAGTAACGCCACAACCTTAACGCGGTGTCTGGCGTAATCGAACGGCGTTCTTTGACGATTTCAACATCGAACAGGTTGCCCTTATTTGAGCTTAAAGCAGATGCGCCATTTGATAACGCACTCCTAATAGTTATCTTGGTAGCTCACACCAGTTGCTTTATAATGCGCGCCCTCTCCGAAAGTACCCAATGCGCATCGGCCCTTACGAACTGAAGAACAATCTGATTGTTGCCCCTATGGCCGGGGTGACGGATAGACCTTTCCGCATGTTGTGCAAACGCATGGGGGCGGGTATGGCGGTGAGTGAGATGGTGGCATCTAATTCATTGTTGTATGGCTCGGAAAAGACCAAGCGACGCGCCAACCACGAAGGTGAGGTTGATCCGATCTCGGTGCAAATTGTCGGAGCCGATCCGAAGATGCTGGCACTGGCAGCAAAACATAACGTCGATCATGGCGCGCAGATCATCGACATCAATATGGGCTGTCCCGCAAAAAAAATCTGCAATGTGATGGCAGGTTCGGCATTGCTGCAAAATGAACCGCTGGTGCAAACTTTGTTGGAAGCAGTAGTCGGTGCAGTGAATGTACCTGTGACACTCAAGATACGCACGGGGTGGGATAAGCAAAATCGCAACGCGATTCGCATCGCCAAAATTGCCGAAAGCAGCGGCATCCAAGCCCTCGCCATTCACGGCCGCACCCGCGCTTGCGCCTACACGGGAGAGGCGGAGTACGACACCATTGCAGCGGTAAAAGCCAGTGTGGGCATTCCCATCATCGCTAATGGCGACATCACTACGCCAGAAAAAGCCAAGCATGTTTTGCAATACTCCGGTGCTGATGCGGTGATGGTAGGGCGAGCCGCGCAAGGCCGTCCTTGGTTGTTCCGCGAGTTCGAGCATTTTCTTAAAACCGGAGAGCATTTGCCGCCACCCCAAGTGAGCGAAATTCATCGCGTGCTGGTGGGGCATGTATTGGATTTGTACGATTTTTACGGCGAATTGAGTGGGTTGCGCATCGCGCGCAAACATATTTCTTGGTACACCAAAGGACTGGTGGGTTCGGCAGCATTTCGCCATCAAATGAACCAACTGGAAACCCCGCATGAACAAATGGCAGCGGTGGATAATTTTTTTACAGAGCAAGCGCAGCGTAGTCATCACCTACTCTACGCCGAGGAGGTTGCATGACTGATGAATGTATCCCGATAAATGAAAACGAGATGGCGAACTATGTGCGTAAGGCTCTAAAGGCTTATTTCAAAGATCTGGACGGGGAAGAGCCGTGCAGTGGAATGTACGACATGGTAATCCAATGCGCGGAAAAGCCGTTGATTGAAATGGTGCTGGAATATGCGGGCGGCAACCAGACACGCACTGCTGAATTGCTGGGCATCAATCGTAATACCTTGCGCAAGAAAATGCAGCTGCATGGAATAGATTAACTTCAACAACTATTTGATCCGCAGATTACACAGATTTTTTCTTGCTCTCACACACATACTGAGTGATGACTTTGGTGTTGCTTTTATCTGCGTCAATCCGTTTAATCTACGGAAAAAGTTTTTTTATATTTTGGAAATAACATGGCAATCAAACAAGCACTCATCAGCGTGTCGGATAAATCCGGCATTCTAGAATTTGCACAGGGACTGCATCAGCTTGGTGTAAAAATCCTTTCCACGGGAGGCACGGCAAAATTGCTTGCCGATAACGGCATTCCCTGTACCGAAGTGGCAGACTACACGGGCTTCCCGGAGATGCTGGACGGTCGCGTGAAGACCTTGCAGCCCAAAGTTCATGCGGGCATTTTGGCGCGCCGCGATTTGCCTGAACATGTTGCCACGCTGGAAAAACATGGCATCCCAACCATCGACTTAGTAGTAGTGAATTTGTACCCGTTCGCGGCGACCATAGCCAAACCGAATTGCTCGTTGGAGGACGCCATTGAGAACATCGATATCGGTGGGCCAACAATGGTGCGCGCAGCAGCGAAAAATCACGGACACGTTGCCATCGTCACCGACCCTACCGACTATGCGGATGTGTTGGCAGAAATGCAGACCAACGCTTGTGCGGTGTCTGATGCCACACGTTTTGATTTAGCGAAGAAAGCCTTCTCACACACTGCCGCTTATGATTCTGCGATCAGTAACTATCTCACCACGGTCAACGGCGATGGCACGCGCAGTGAATTCCCTGCCCAAATAAACTTCAACTTCGCCAAGGTGCAGGACATGCGCTACGGAGAAAACCCGCATCAAAAGGCAGCGTTCTATCGCGACCTGACTCCGTTGGCTGGCAGCATCGCCAACTACACGCAAGTGCAAGGCAAAGAACTTTCGTACAATAATATCGGCGATGCCGATGCCGCGTGGGAGTGTGTGAAAACGTTTGAACAACCCGCCTGCGTCATCGTCAAACACGCCAATCCATGCGGCGTGGCAATTGCCGATACCCCATTGAACGCTTACAAATTGGCGTATGCCACTGACACCACGTCCGCGTTCGGCGGCATCATCGCTTTCAATCGTGAGTTGGATGCTGCGACTGCAACACAAATCACCGCCAATCAATTTGTCGAGCTCATCATCGCGCCAAGTGCTACTGAAGCTGCATTGAAAGTGACGGCTGCCAAACAAAATGTACGTGTACTTACCGTACCACTGTCCAATGCGCACAATCAATACGACATGAAGCGCGTTGGCGGCGGACTGCTAGTGCAAACACCGGATACGCTCAACGTGCAAGCATCACAACTCAAAGTCGTGACTAAAACTCAACCCACGCCAGAGCAGTTGCAAGACCTGTTGTTCGCGTGGCGCGTGGCGAAGTATGTGAAATCGAACGCCATCGTGTTCTGCAAAGGCGGACAAACTTTAGGTGTGGGAGCGGGACAAATGAGCCGAGTGGATAGCACCAAAATTGCCAGTATCAAAGCACAGCACGCAGGCTTGAGTCTAACAAATTCGGTGGTCGCATCAGATGCATTCTTCCCGTTCCGCGATGGCATCGATGTGCTGGCGCAAGCCGGTGCAAAAGCAGTCATTCAACCGGGTGGTTCGATGCGCGATGACGAAGTCATTGCGGCAGCGGATGAGCACGGTTTGGCGATGGTGTTGACAGGCTATCGTCACTTCCGCCATTAAGCCTAAGGTTTCGTTATGAAAATTTTAGTTATAGGTGGTGGTGGTCGTGAACACGCACTGGCGTGGCGTTTGGCACAGAACGTTAAAGTTCAAAAAGTGTATGTCGCGCCGGGCAATGCAGGCACTTCACTGGAGGATGGATTGGAAAATGTCGCGCTCAATAATGTTGATGAGCTGCTGGCATTTGCGCAACGTGAAGAGATTTATCTGACTGTGGTAGGCCCTGAAGCACCTTTGGCGGCGGGTGTTGTAGATGCTTTTCGCGCGGCAGAGTTGAAAATATTCGGCCCGACTAAAGCGGCGGCGCAATTGGAATCTTCCAAAGATTTCGCCAAGCGTTTTATGACGCGCCACAACATTCCCACTGCGTTCTTTGAAACGTTTAGCGACATTGCCGCCGCGCGTGCTTATGTCGAAAAACATGGCACACCTATCGTCGTTAAAGCAGATGGTCTAGCAGCAGGTAAAGGCGTGGTGGTAGCGATGAGCAACGACGAAGCGTTCGCCGCCATCGACATGATGCTGTCCGATAACAAGCTGGGTGACGCAGGCGCACGCGTGGTGATTGAGGAATTTTTGACGGGTGAGGAAGCCAGTTTCATTGTGATGGTGGATGGCAAAAATGTGTTGCCATTAGCGACCAGTCAAGACCACAAACGCTTGCTGGATGGTGATCTCGGTCCTAATACAGGCGGCATGGGCGCATATTCCCCCGCGCCAGTTGTAACCCCAGAAATTCATGCGCGCGCATTGCGTGAAGTCATCATGCCAACCGTGCAGGGCATGGAAAGTGAAGGTATTACCTACACAGGATTCCTCTATGCGGGTCTGATGATTTCACCCGATGGCGGCATCAAAGTGTTGGAATTTAATTGCCGCATGGGTGACCCAGAAACCCAACCGATCATGCTGCGCCTCAAGACAAATTTTCTGCACATCGTCGAACATGCGATAAACGGCACACTCGACAAAGTTAAAGTCGAGTGGGATAGACGTACCGCGCTGGGTATCGTTATGGCAGCGGCGAATTACCCCGACACACCGCGCAAGGGCGATGTGATTACTGGCTTGCCAAATCGCGCCGCAGAAGATGCGCATGTGTTTCATGCTGCAACGGGGCTGCGCGATGGGCAAGTGGTCACCACGGGTGGGCGCGTGTTATGTGTGACTGCATTGGGGGATACGGTCAAGGCGGCGCAGCGGCGTGCTTATGAGATTGCCGATGCGATTCATTTTGACGGATGTCAAATGCGCCGCGATATTGGTCATAAAGCCATAGGACGTAAAAAATAATTGTTTCGTCAGGCTGCCTCCTATCGGGCAATCGCCAGTCACCTCAAGCGCGGCGGACTGATTGCCTACCCCACTGAGTCTTGTTACGGTTTGGGTTGCGACCCTAATAATTATCAAGCTGTGCGGAAATTGCTCAAGCTAAAACAACGTCCGCAACGCAAGGGTTTGATTCTCATTGCGGCAAATTATCAGCAAGTAAAAAACTTTACACAGCCGCTGAATGCCAAGCAGCAAGCTGTTCTGGCAGAAGGTGGCGCGCAAGCAACCACTTATTTAATGCCGGCACTTACTACAACGCCGCGTTGCTTGCGTGGCATGCATCACACCTTGGCTATCCGCCTCACCGCCTTTCAATCTGCGGAGCAATTGTGTAAAGGGGTAGGTCGCGCACTGGTTTCGACCAGTGCCAATCGCAGCGGAAAACGTCCCGCAAAAACTTATGCCGAATGCCAACGTTTATTCGGGGAAAAAGTGTGGGTATTGCGCGGCAAGGTGGGTGCGCGCAAAAAGCCGTCCGTTATCCGCTCATGGGTAGATGGTAGAATCCTGCGCAGTTAAGTCGAATAAGAAAGTCGTTGCGTCCTGATGAAATTTATCGTGTATTTTTTGCTGCTCATCAGCACGTCTGTTTATGCCAATGAAGATGCGGATTTCCTCGCGGCACGTGATGCCTTTCGTGTTGGCAACGCCAAAAAATTGGCTCAGTTTGCCCAGCGGCTAAAAAAATCTCCCTTAGAGGTTTACGTCAGCTATTACCAATTGAAGTTGGATTTGGAAAAAGTTGATGTGGCGACTATCAAGCAATTTTTAGCCCGTCCAGAAGACACGCCGATGGTCAATCGTTTGCGTATTGACTGGCTCAAGCAGCTTGGCAAAAAGCAACAGTGGGATTTATTTGATGCCGAGTACCCGCGTGTGTTAAATGAAGATACCGAGTTAACCTGTTACCTGCTGCAATCCAAACTTCGCAATCATACTGACATTGCCCTGCGGGATGCGCATGGATTATGGTTCACCGGCAAGGGCCAGCCGGAAAGCTGCGGCATTCCATTTGATGCGGCAATCGCTGCGGGTGTCATCAATGAAAAGGATATTGATGAGCGTATGCATTTGGCATTAGAGGCAGGCAATGTGTCTCTCGCAAAACAACTTGCGGCGAAATTGACGGGCAAGTATGCAGTGTCGCAGCTAGCATTGGATAGCGCGGCAAGAGATGCAGATCGTTACTTGGATAAGCTAGAACTTGAAATTCACAAAACACCCACAATCAAACCGATTGCAGCTGCAGTGGAAGCCCCAACCCACGCCGTTGCAGAGGATGCTAAAAAAGCCACCCCTGATTGCGGCAATGTACTATCAAATTTGACAGATTGCGGTTTAGCTAAAACTTCAGTCTCTGGTGAAGTAGCTGTTGCACCGATTATTACTAAGACACATCCGGCACTGGCAACACAAGGTCAGCGCGTGGTTGCACTATTCGCTTTGCAACGTTTGGCGAAGCAGTCGTCGGATTTAGCGTCATATCACTGGGCAAAACTCGCGACCTATTTCCCCGTCAATGAACAGCAATACTTTTATAGCTGGCTGGCTTTTGAAGCAGCGCGCAAATTGGATGACCGCGCTTTGCAATGGTACAAGCTGGCGGAAGATGCCCCTTTAAGTGAACTTCAGTCGGCATGGCGAGTTCGCATGGCTCTGCGTGCGCAAGACTGGCCAGAAGTATTGGACAGCATCAACCAGATGACTACGCAGCAACAAAAAGAGGGGGCGTGGCGTTATTGGAAAGCACGCGCGCTGCAAAAATTGGGCAGCCCACTCGAAGCGCGTAATTTATTTGCACCGTTAAGCACGGAATATAATTTTTATGGGCAATTGGCTACGGATGAATTGGGCAGCACACCCGTGATGAGCGCAGCAACACCTAGCTACAAACCCAGCAAAGAAGCGGTTGCCGAGATGATGGAGTTGCCGGGTGTGCAGCGCACGTTGGCGTTGTACCGGATGTCGTTAGGCACGGATGCTTTGGAAGAGTGGCGTTGGATGTTGCGCAATTTTAATGACCGTGAGTTGCTTACCGCTGCAGAAGTGGCGCGCAGCAACGAGATGTATGACCGTGCGATAGGCGCGGCAGAAAAGACCGTCAACTTGCATGATTTCAGTATGCGTTTTCTTGCACCTTATCGTGATGCGTTACAGGGACACATCCGCGATAATGGGCTGGACGAAGCGTGGGTGTATGGACTGATGCGTCAGGAAAGCCGCTTTGTGACACATGCCAGATCAAATGTGGGTGCGGCTGGTTTAATGCAAATTATGCCGGCGACCGCGCGCTGGGTTGCCAAAAGATTGGGCTTGAAAAGTTACCGCAACGAGCTTATTCATCAACTTGATACCAACTTAAAACTCGGTACCTATTACATGAAAACTGTGTTGGCCCAATTTGATGATAGCCCCGTGTTGGCTTCCGCCGCCTACAACGCAGGCCCAAGCAGAGCGCGGCAATGGCGCGGCAGCCAACCATTGGAAGGTGCGATTTACGCCGAGTCAATTCCTTTTGATGAAACGCGTGACTACGTAAAAAAAGTGATGAGTAACACACTGTATTACGCGTATCAATTTGGTGCCGCACCGCGATCACTCAAACAGCGCATGGGAGTTATCGCGGGCAAAAGTTTAGAAAACCAGCAACCAGTTCCCAATGAAAAATGAGGTCAAAATTTACTGTGTCGGTGGCGCGGTACGCGACCGCTTGCTCGGCTTGCCCGTACAAGACCATGATTGGGTAGTGGTTGGCGGCACGCCTGAAGAAATGGTGGCGCAGGGCTTTCAGCCAGTCGGCAAAGATTTCCCGGTTTTTCTGCATCCAAAAACTCATGAGGAGTATGCCTTGGCGCGCACCGAGCGCAAAACCGCGCGCGGCTATCAAGGCTTCGCCGTGTATGCCGCACCGGATGTCACGCTGGAGCAAGATTTACTGCGCCGTGATTTCACCATCAATGCTATCGCACAGGATGATGATGGGAATTTAATTGACCCGCATAACGGCATCGCCGATTTGCGCGCAGGAATTTTGCGTCACGTCAGCGCGGCGTTCAACGAAGACCCTGTGCGCATTTTGCGTGCAGCGCGTTTCGCAGCACGGTTTGATTTCAGCATTGCACCGGAGACATTGGTGCTGATGCGTGACATGGTGAACAACGGAGAAGTTGATGCCCTAGTGGCAGAGCGCGTGTGGCAAGAATTGGCGCGTGGCCTGATGGAGAAAATGCCTTCACGTTTTTTTGAGACGCTGCGCAGTTGCGATGCGCTGGCTAAAATCCTCCCCGAAGTCGATGCATTATTCGGCGTGCCACAACCCGAAAAACATCACCCCGAAATCGATTGCGGCATCCACACCATGATGGTGGTCGATGACACAGCACAACACGATTACGCGCTGGAAGTACGTTTCGCCGCACTGACACATGACCTGGGCAAGGCCTCCACACCCAAAGATATATTGCCGCGCCACATCGGACACGAATCGCGCAGCGTTGAACTGGTCAAAAAGCTATCACAACGTTTGAGAGTACCCGGCGAATGTCGCGACCTCGCTTTGTTAGCGGCACGTTATCACGGCGACATCCACAGGGCATTTGAACTGCGCGCCGACACCATCATCAAATTATTTCAATCGGCCGACGCGTGGCGCAGACCTGAACGCTTTACGCAATTACTGGAAGCTTGCGCTTCCGATGCACGCGGTCGTGCCAGCCACGAGCTGGATGAGTATCCGCAAGCAGCATATTTATTGCAGTTATTAGCTGTGGCGAGGTCAGTGGATACGGGCGAAATTGCCAGTCAGTGTAGTGACGGTGCTGCTATCGCTACCGCAGTGAATCAAGCGCGAATTAAGGCGATAGAAAAATGGGTTCGAGAAAATCATCATGCGCAGGGAAATGTGACATGAAACCTAACAGAAACAACACCTGTCCTTGCGGCAGCGGTAAAAAATATAAGCACTGTTGCGAACGCAAGGGTTCAATCAATCAACCAATCCCGACCCCTGCTGAAATAAAATTGTTAATCGCTTTATTTAATGCGCAATTATTTTTGGAGGCTGAAAATAAAACTCACTTATTATTGGAGAGATATCCGAATTATGGGTTTGGTTGGAAGTTACTTGGGGCGTGTCTTGAGCGGCAAGGAAAAGAAGTCCTCGCTGCCTTCCAAAAAGCTGTGCAGTGCTTGCCGGAGGATGCCGAAGCACACAATAATTTGGGGTTTGCGCTACATGAACTTGGTCGATTTGAAGAGGCTGCGGCAAGTTGTCGTCGCGCAATTGCATTACGCCCCGACTTTGCCGAAGCGCATAACAACCTCGGTAATGCTTTGAACGACTCTGGACAATCAAACAGTGCTTTAGTTAGCTACCGCAACGCATTGTCAATCAAGCCGTATTTTGTTGAAGCGCACCATAATTTGGGTAATGCACTGAATATGCTTGGTCAAACTGAAAGTGCAATTGTTAGCTATCGCCACGCATTACAACTTAGGCCTAGCTTTGCTATTGCTCATAGTGACTTATTATTTTCCCTCGGTTACACCGCAAGCACTTCGCCTCAAGCTTATCTTGCCGAAGCACTACGTTTTGGCGAAAGCGTGACTCAAGGTGTACACCATAAGTTCGACGAATGGAGCTGTGATTTCCAGCCCCAGCGTCTGCGTGTGGGTGTCGTATCGGGTGATTTGTCTAATCACCCCGTCGGGTATTTTACGGAGAGTTTACTTGGCCAACTTGATCCGGCTAAAGTAGAGCTGATCGCCTACACCAACAGCCCTAAAACAGACGATCTTACTGTCCGTATCAAACCCTATTTCACGCAATGGCGGAATGTGTTTGGACTAAACAACGAAGCGGCTGCACGGTTAATTCATGATGATGGCGTGCATATATTGATAGACTTTTCTGGGCATACCGCAAATAACCGTTTGCCAGTATTCGCCTGGAAACCCGCTCCCGTGCAATGTACTTGGTTGGGATACTTCGCCTCCACAGGCGTGGCCGAGATGGATTATTTGCTCGCGGATATACACGTGATACCTCATGCGGATGAAAATCATTTCACGGAAAAAGTCTGGCGATTGCCCAATAGCTATTTGTGCTTCACTCCGCCCAACGTGGATGTAGAGCTAAGGAAACTTCCTGCATTTTCAAATGGGATGATTACCTTTGGCAGTTTCAACAATTTAACCAAGGTGAACGAGGCTGTGGTCTCATTATGGGCACGCGTGCTCCAAGCAATCCCCAATTCACGTCTTTTTCTTAAAACACTCCAGCTCAATGATGTTGGCGTTTGTGATGCTACTCGTCACAAATTTTCTTTGCACGGGATCAGTGCGAATAGATTGTTGTTGGAAGGAGCCTCACCTCGTGCCGAGCTTCTTGCAGCATATCAACGCGTGGACATTGCGCTAGACCCCTTTCCTTATCCGGGCGGCACAACTAGCGTGGAAGCACTATGGATGGGTGTGCCTGTACTAACTAAGCGCGGCGATCGTTTTCTATCGCATATGGGTGAAAGCATTTTGCACAACGCTGGTCTGCCTGATTGGATCGCGAACGATGAGGATGATTATGTCGCTAAAGCCATTGAGCATATATCAGACATTGAAAGATTGGCGGTATTGCATGATGTTTTACGCCAAAAAGTCATTGAATCACCATTGTTCGATGCAGGGAAATTCGCTCGCAATTTTGAAGAGGCACTCTGGGAAATGTGGCGAGTCAAAGTACAAGGTTTGCGACTATGAAGTCTGATCGAAACGCCCCGTGCTCATGTGGCAGCGGCAAAAAATACAAGCATTGTTGCGAGGGGAAACAGTCTGTCGCGAAACTGCCCGCCGCCGATCTGAATCAGTTAGGTCAGCTGGTCAATTCGGGGCAGTTTGCTGAGGTAGAAACCCGTGCCGCAGCTTTACTTGAACGCTACCCTAAAGAAGCAGGATTGTGGAAGCTACTTGCCATATCCTTACAGATGCTGGGTAAGAGCGGGTTAGTGGCTTTCCAACAGGCTGCCACATTGTTACCGGGAGACGCAGGGGTACACATGAATTTGGGCAATGCCTTGCAGGATGCCGGGCACTTGGATGATGCGGTACAAAGTTATCAGCGTGCTTTGAAAATTAAGCCTACTTTTGCAATGGCTTACAATAATCTGGGGCTTTGCTTCCATACACTTGGGCAGCCAATTGCCGCCATCGAAAATTATCGTAAAGCACTTTTACTTGATCCAAAGTTCGCAGAAACATTTAACAACTTGGGGTTTGTTCAAATTGACCAAGGTCAATTCAGCGAGGCTCAAGATAACTTCCGTCAAGCACTCAAAATCAACCCCAATTATTTCGAAGCCAATAGCAATTTACTGCTTTCACTTAACTACAATGCCAATTTAACTCCCCGGGATTATTTGAGCGTAGCTCTGCGTTTTGGCAAGATTGCCACTCAACATGCCACCACACGATATACCACTTGGCGTTGTGAAACCCAACCACTACGACTGCGTGTTGGCATCGTATCGGGAGATCTGGCACATCACCCTGTCGGCTATTTCACGGAGAATTTATTAGCGCGTCTTGACCCGGCACAAATTGAGTTAATTGCTTATCCGACCCAACCCAATGAAGACGACCTCACTGCCCGTATCAAACCTTACTTCAGTGCTTGGAAGCCAGTGTTCGCCCTCAATGATCAAGCCGCAGTGCAGTTGATACATAATGATGGCGTGCACGTGCTTCTGGATCTATCAGGCCATACCGCCAAGAACCGCTTGCCGATGTTCGCCTGGAAACCCGCCCCTGTTCAAGCCAGTTGGCTGGGCTTGCCCACCACCACCGGCATGGCCGAGATGGACTATGTATTAGGCGACCCTATCGCCACTCCCCCGGAAGATGCAGGGCACTTTTCGGAGCAAATCTGGCGATTACCGGAAGCTTATATTTGTTTGTCTAGCCCCGATGTAGCCTTGGCAGTCCGAGCTTTGCCAGCACTCAGCAATGGTTTTATTACCTTTGGTAGTTTGAATAATCTAGCCAAGATGAATGATGCCACTGTGGCAGTGTGGGCGCGCATCCTGGTAGCAGTGCCGCACTCGCGCTTGCTGCTTAAAGCACATCAACTCAAAGATGAAATGACGATCACCCAAACATTGCAGCGTTTTGCAGCTCGCGGTATAGGGGCGGAACGATTGATCCTGGTGCCGCCGACTTCGCGGCGATCCGATCACTTGGCGACGTATCATCAGGTGGATATTGGCTTAGACCCGTTCCCTTATCCCGGTGTGACGACCAGTGTAGAAGCGCTGTGGATGGGTGTGCCGGTGTTGTGCGTGCAAGGAGATCGATTCTTATCCCGCACCGCTGCCAGCATTGCACATAATGTCGGCCTACCCGATTGGATCGCCACGAGTGAAGATGACTATGTGGCGAAGGCAATTGGGTTCAGCCAGGATGTTCCCCGGTTGGCGGCTTTGCGGGCGGGACTTCGGGAGCAGCTGCGCACCTCGCCGTTGTTCGATGCGCCGCGCTTTGCCCAGCACTTTGAACAGGCTTTGTGGGGAATGTGGCAGGCTAAACAGGAGCGGCTAGCATGAACCCCGGCCGAAACGACCCTTGCCCCTGCGGCAGCGGCAAAAAATACAAGCATTGTTGCGAGGGGAAACAGTCTGTCGCGAAACTGCCCGCCGCCGATCTGAATCAGTTAGGTCAGCTGGCCAATGCGGGGCAGTTCGCGGTGGTCGAAACCCGTGCCTCGGCTTTACTGGAGCGTTACCCTGATGAAGCAGGGTTATGGAAGTTACTGGCCATCGCTTTGCAGATGCAGGGCAAGAGTGGGCTGGCTGCTTTTGAACGGACTGCCGCGCTGTTGCCCGGCGATGCCGGCGCGCAGATGAATCTGGGTAACGCCTTGCAGGATGCACGGCACTTGGATGATGCGGTACAAAGTTATCAACGTGCCTTGGCGATCAAGCCAACTTTTGCGGAAGCCCACAACAATTTGGGTGTCAGCTTCGAGGCACTGGGTCGGTATGAAGCCGCCGCCGCCAGTTATCGCCGTGCCGTGCAGATTAAACCCGATTTTTCCGCCGCGCACAGTGGCTTAGGTGGCGTACTACGTCATCTCGAACAATGGCAAGAAGCGGCGGCGAGCTATCGGCGTGTGATCAAACTACAACCGAATCTCGCCGAAGCGCACAATAATCTGGGAGTGACTTTGCGCGACTTGGGTCAATTCGATCAAGCGGTCGAGAGCTATCGGCAGGCACTGAAGATTCAACCGGATAATACCGAGGTGTTGAGTAATCTGGGGGTGGCGTTGCGTGATCTGGGACAGCTGGATGAGGCCGTGCGCAGTTTCCGTCAGGCTTTGGCCATCTGGCCCGATGATGCGGAAACGCTCAGTAATTTGGGCTTGGCTTGCCATGATCTGGGGAATCTGGAGGAGGCGGCGCAGTGTTATAAGGCAGCTTTGGCAATCAACCCAGACTATGCCGAGGCATACAACAATCTTGGGTTGACCCAAAATTTGTTGGGACGGTATGTCGATGCAGTAGCCAGCTGTCGCCATGCAATTTCACTCGATCCAAATTTCGTAGAGGCGTACAACAATCTCGGCAATGGCTTAAATGATATGGGAAAAACCGAAGAAGCTTTGCAGTGCTATCTAACAGCACTCAGGATAGAACCTAATTTCGCCGAAGCTCATAACAATGTCGGGCTCGTCTTATCTGACTATTCGCAAATTAGTGAAGCGATTGCAAGCTTTAGGCGCGCACTTGAAATCAATCCCAATTACGCTGAAGCTCATAATCATCTGGCCGGAGCTTTCCAAAACCTTGGGCAACTTAACGATGCCATAGTGAGCTACCAAAATGCATTGGATGTAAAACCTGATTACTTTGATGCTCACACGGGTCTATTATTTTGTTTGAACTACACCACTCAGCGCAGCCCAGCAGATAGTCTGACCGAAGTGCTACGCTTCGGCGCGAGCGTCGCTAAAAAGGTATCCTCACGCTTTGCAACTTGGCAATGCGATCATCAAACGCTTTGCCTGCGAGTCGGCATTATTTCTGCCGATTTCCGCAGCCACCCCGTTGGATATTTTATAGAAAGCTTCCTAGCTCAATGCGATCCTAGCAAAATTGAGCTCATCGCCTATACCAACAATCCCAAGGCTGACGAGCTTACCGCACGTATCCGACCCTATTTCTCCGAGTGGCGTGAAGTATTCATGTTGAGCGACAAAGCTGCAGCACAGTTGATTCACGATGACGGGGTACACGTGTTGCTTGATCTGTCCGGCCATACCGCCAAGAACCGCTTGCCAATGTTCGCCTGGAAACCTGCCCCCGTTCAGGTCAGTTGGTTGGGCTATTTCGCTTCTACCGGTGTTGCGGAGATGGATTATCTGTTAGCCGATGCCTATGTCGCCCCTACCGAAGATGAGTGCCATTTCAGCGAAAAAATCTGGCGTTTACCCGATAGCTATTTATGCTTCACCCCGCCTAATGTGGACGTAGAACCCAAACCGTTACCCGCCCGGATTCATAAGCAAGTCACATTTGGCTGCTTCAATAATTTAACCAAAATGAACAGTACCGTAGTCGCATTGTGGGCACGTGTGCTGCTGGCCGTGCCGGGTTCACGGCTGTTTCTCAAAACCATGCAGCTCAATGATGTCGCCCTCTGTAGCAGCGTCCGCAAAAAATTTGCCGCGCACGGCATCGCTGCGGATAGGCTGATACTGGAAGGCTCATCGCCACGAGCCGAGCTGCTCGCTGCCTACCAGCGCGTGGACATCGCCCTTGATCCCTTCCCCTATCCCGGCGGCACCACCAGTGCAGAAGCACTGTGGATGGGCGTGCCGGTATTGACCAAGCGCGGTGATCGCTTTTTGTCTCACATGGGCGAAAGCATCTTGCACAATGCAGGACTGGCAGATTGGGTCGCTAATGACGATGATGACTATGTTGCCAAAGCCATAGCCTACGCGGCAGATTTAGATCGTTTGGCCATGTTGCGCAGCGACTTGCGTCAACAAGTGCTGGCCTCACCGTTATTTGAGGCCAAGCAATTTTCCCGCAATTTTGAAGCAGCATTGTGGGGGATGTGGCAAAATTGGCAGAAACAACACGGTACGACATAATGACCCCTACCACCCTGATTACAGGCGGAGCCGGCTTCATCGGCTCCCATCTCTGTGAACGCCTAGTCGCAGCAGGAGAGGAGGTGCTGTGCCTGGATAATTTTTATACCGGCAGCAAAAACAACATCCGCCATTTGCTTGACCTCCCTAACTTCGAGCTGATCCGTCACGACATCTGGCTGCCGATTTACGTCGAAGTGGATCGCATCTTTAATTTAGCGTGTCCCGCCAGCCCCGTGCATTATCAGAACAATCCCATCTCCACCACCAAAACCTCGGTACTCGGCGCAATCAATATGCTGGGCTTGGCCAAACGGCGCGGCGCGAGGATATTGCAAGCCTCCACCAGTGAAGTGTACGGCGACCCCCAGCAGCATCCGCAACAGGAAAGTTACTGGGGCCATGTCAATCCCATTGGGCCGCGTGCCTGTTACGACGAAGGCAAACGTTGTGCCGAGACCTTGTTCTTTGACTACCATCGGCAAAGTGCGGTGGATATTCGGGTCGCCCGTATATTCAACACCTATGGTCCGCGCATGCACCCCAAAGATGGTCGGGTGGTCAGCAACTTCATCGTCCAAGCACTGAGCGGCGAGCCGATCACTTTGTACGGTGATGGCAGTCAAACTCGCTCGTTTTGTTATGTGGATGATTTGGTGGATGGCCTGCTGGGCATGATGAATCAAGAGGTTGAAATCGGCCCGATGAATCTGGGCAACCCTGTCGAATTTACTATCCGCCAATTGGCCGAAACGATACTCAGGCTCACCGACTCCAAGAGCAAGATCGTTTTCCGTGCTCTGCCCACCGATGACCCGGTGCAACGTCAACCCGACATTACGCTGGCGAAACAAGTGCTGGACTGGCAGCCAAAAGTAGCATTGGAAGACGGGCTCAAAGAAACCATTAACTACTTCAAAAAAATCTTAAAGGATTAACTATGAATGGCCTAACCCCATACAATATGAAAATCGTTGCAGAAGTATTGTCCGGTAGTTCTTACAATTTTCAGCTGTTGGACTTACTCGGAAATCAGCCAGTGATCGTTGACTGCGGCGCGAATATCGGCAGTTTCTCGCTGGCCTGCAAAACACTCAAACCCCATTGCAAAATCATCGCCGTCGAGCCGGATAAAGATTTATTTACCTCGCTAACCGTGAATCTGAACGGATTCGACTCTGTCTCGCTGGTTCAGGCCGCGCTGACCAATCAAAATGGCACCGTGACCCTGAATAGCGGCATGAACGATGGGGTGGCCAATTCGATCTTCGCGGGGAAGATGGTTTCAGCATCTTCAGCGACAGTGGAAAGCAAAGCCACTGTTGAATTCTTGGACTCAATCAAGCAACAATACAAAAAAATCGACGTGTTAAAAATGGATACCGAAGGTGGCGAGTGGTTTTTGCTGGATGCGCCTGCCGCATCGCTAGCCGAGATCGGTGTGATCTACATGGAATACCATTCGGCCAATTTCCTGCCACGCCTGATCGAGAAACTGGATGCGACTCACGTTATCTATGAAGCAAAGATTCGTTTTCCGCATCGCGGTGAGGTCGCTTGGCTGCGCAGAGATTTGATCCCTGCCGAACAACGTGCCTATGAAATCGAATCTTTCGCTAATCAGTAGGCAGATTGATGCGAATAAAGTCCATCTGAAAGTTGAACGTTGCCACCGAATCGTTACACACTATGATAGAGGCACAAGAGATGCTTGGCTCGATGTTATTTTTGTTGCGTCAAAGTTTGCCACACATCAACAGCACATTCATGATGTTGAAACGAGAGTTTGCTGCAGCCAAGATGGAACGCAACCTCTTAGAAAAGGCGACAACACCCCTCGCAAAAGATAAATGGAGACTTAAAGGGTTTGTCATTTAGGTAAGGCTGGGTAGTCGCATCAGTCCATGAAATACACAAAGATTGATCAACTCCGAAATCAACACCAGCATGCAACAGTTTTCGGCATCATTCTTAATTACTTGCACGTCCGCTAAAGCACTCCACTTACTTCAAGGATGCACTGTGAGGGATGTGGCAGGCCAAAATAAACACTAGAGAAAATGCGTTACAAACCACCAACAGAGTCCGACTTCACTCCTTTGATAGCATTGTTTAACGCACGCCGCTACGCAGAATTGGAAGACAAAATTCAAGTCCTGTTAGTAGAACATCCCAATGCTGCTTTTGCTTGGCAATTGTTGGGAGGTGCACTGCAGATGCAAGGCAAAGATGCGTTAGCTGCCTTCCAAAAGGTGGTGTCCTTATCCCCGAATGATGCGGTGGCAAATTTCAATTTAGGGGTTGCATACAAAAGTGCAGGGCAACTTGAATTAGCGGCGGCGAGTTATCGCCATACCTTAAAATTAAGGCCGAATTATATTGAAGCACTCAGTAATTTAGGGGGTGTATTACACGACCTCACCCAACTTGATGAAGCAGTGATTTGTTATCAGAAATGCATTCATCTCAGACCAAATTACCCAGATGCGTATTACAACTTGGGGAATGTGTACAGAGATCTCAAGCAACTCCACCAAGCGGCGCAAAGCTATCAACAAGCGGTAAAAATTAAGCCCAATTTTACAGGGGCGTATTGCAATCTGGGTTGTGTACTTAAAGAGCTGGGCGACCTGAATGAAGCAGTCGTACATTTTCAACATGCGATAGCAACAGATCCAATGTTTGTTGAAGCGCATCGTAATCTGGCCGGATTATTTCGTGAACTTGGACAATTTGAAGAGGCTGTGCGTTGCTATCAAAATGCCCTAGAAATTCAACCCGATTCTGCAGAGGTGCTTAGCCATTTGGCCTTGGCGTACTATGATTTAAAGCAATTCGATCAGGCCATAGCACTTTGTGAGCATGCATTAACGTTAGATTCCCATCATGCTGATGCACACAATAATTTGGGGCTTTCGTACAAAGCCATTGGTCAACTGGATCGGGCTATCAGCTGCTATCAGCGGGCTATTGGATGCAATCCGAATATTGCTTTAAGTTATAGCAATTTGGGTAATGCTCTGAAAGATGTGGGGCAATATGAAAATGCAATAACAAATTATCTGTACGCAATCTCACTCAAACCGGACTTTGCCGAAGCGCACAACAACCTGGGTATCGCCCTATCCTCTCTTGGCGAACACCACCAGGCCCGGATAAGTTATAGACGCGCACTCGATATTAAACCCCATTACTTCGAAGCCCACAGCAACCTACTCATGGCCGCCACCTACACCCTCCAAAGCCCCGCAGACTACCTGGACGAAGCCCTGCGTTTTGGCAAGAATGTGGCCGGTAAAACCCCCTCGCGCTATGCCGCTTGGCAATGCAACCCTCAGCCACCCAAGCTTCGGGTAGGAGTTGTCTCGGCTGATTTACACAGTCACCCGGTGGGGTACTTTCTGGAAAGCCTCCTCGCACAACTCGATTCAGCCCGGATTGAGTTAATCGCCTATACCAATAACCCCATCAATGACGACCTCACTGCCCGCATCAAACCTTACTTCAGTGCCTGGAAGTCGGTGTTCGCCCTCAATGACCAAGCCGCAGCCCAGTTGATTCATGAGGATGGCATCCATGTGCTGCTCGACCTGTCCGGACATACCGCTCACAATCGCCTCCCGCTATTCGCCTGGAAACCCGCTCCGGTTCAAGTGACTTGGCTGGGGTACTTCGCGTCCACGGGGGTGGCCGGGATGGATTACTTGTTGGCAGATGCAACGGGGGTGCCTGAATCTCAACGTGCCAACTTCAGTGAACAAATATGGTACCTACCTGACACGCGCTTATGCTTTACGCCCCCCGATACGGATTTACCGGTAGCCGCGTTACCGGGTTTGACCAACGGCTTCGTCACGTTTGGGTGCCTCCAGAATCTGGCCAAGATAAACGACGATGTGTTAATCACCTGGGGGCGAATATTGGCTGCACTCCCCCATGCGCGGTTGCGGTTAGCGTCTAAGCAGTTGAACGATCCCACTGTGGTGGCGCAGTTACAGCAGCGTTTGCAGCAATACGGTATCTCCCCGGCGCGCGTCTCGATGCATGGCCCCGTTTCACGGGCCGCTTATCTTGCGGCTTATGCCGAGGTGGATGTTTTGTTGGATACGTTTCCTTTCCCCGGTGGGACAACCACGTGTGAGGCGTTGTGGATGGGGGTTCCTACTCTGACATTGGCGGGCGAGACTTTGTTGGCTAGGCAGGGAGCCAGTCTGTTGACGGCGGCGGGTTTGCAAGATTGGATTGCCGCGAGCGAGGAGGCGTATGTGGCGAAGGCCGTTCACTTTGCCGGTGATTTGCCCAAGCTGGCGACTCTGCGTGCCAATCTGCGGGAGCAGGTCAGAATTTCTCCCTTGTTTGATGCCCCTCGCTTTGCCAAGCACTTTGAGGAGGCGTTGTGGGGGATGTGGCAGGCACATGACCGGCTGTTAAAATAGCGATCATTCCACCTTAATCGATTCCAGAGCTTGATCAAACAATAGACTCGACATGAAGCCTTCCCGAAACGACCCTTGCCCATGTGGCAGCGGCAAAAAATTCAAGCATTGCTGTGAGCGCCAGTCTATCCAGCAGCCTGCAAGGGCAATGCCCACCATAGCTGAAATCAATCAACTCCTTGGCCGTTTTAATGAAGGTTATTTGATTGAGGTAGAGAAGCAAACCCGAATATGGACTGAGCAATTTCCAACCTTGGTTCCCGCATGGAAGCTACTGGGGATATGTTTGCATCGTCAAGGCAAGCTGACTGAGGCACTGCCTATTTTGCTGCACGCAACAGAATTGGCTAAAAATGATGCAGAGGCGCATTATAATTTGGGGGTAACTCAAGATGGTCTGGGGCAATTAAATGAGGCTGTGGCAAGCTACCGTAACACCCTGAACATCAATAAAAACTATGCTGCTGCACATAATAACCTGGGAAATATTTTATTAGGATTAGGCCAACTTGAAGAGGCAGTTGAACATTGTCATCGTGCATTGCGGCTTAAACCTAATTATGCAGGAGCACTCAACAATCTCGGAAATGCGTTAAGCGAGCTTGGAAAAGTTGATGCTGCTGGAACATGTTTTCGAAAGGCACTACAAATCAACCCTCAATTTGCTGAGGCACACAGCAATTTACTTTTTTGCCTTAATCATATCGCAACTGAACCGCAAGAGTTATTTAGGGAGCACAACTTTTTTGCAGAAAAATTTGAATTACCTCTTCAAGCAAATTGGCCTCGACATACCAATTTACGTGAACCCGGGCGTGCTTTGAAGATTGGCTTTGTATCGGCTGATTTACGCAATCACCCTGTTGCACATTTTTTAGAGCCGGTATTGGCGTGTTTGGCAAAACAAGCCCAATTATCACTACATATTTACTACAATTACCCCATAGAAGACGGTGTTTCCAACCGACTTAAAGGATATGTCAAGGAATGGAAATCCATAGTCGCTCTATCAGAAAGTGAATTGGCGCAACAAATACAAGCAGATGGTATTGACATTTTATACGACCTTTCTGGCCATACAGGAAAAAATAGATTGCTTGCTTTTGCGCTCAAGCCCGCTCCCATACAAGTAAGTTGGATCGGTTACCCAAATACAACGGGGCTGTTCGCCATGGATTACTACCAGTCAGATTGTTTCTTGTTCCCCGATAACCGATTCGACAATCAGTTCACAGAAAAAATTGTGCGCTTGCCAGCAGCATCGGTATTTCTGCCTTATAAAGATGCCCCTCCGGTTAACGCGCTACCGATCATCAATAATGGTCACATGACATTGGGTAGCTTTAACCGTTTAAGTAAAATTAGTCGATCCGTCGTTGCATTGTGGGCACAACTTATGCACAACTTGCCCGACTCTAAATTACTGTTAGGCGCAATGCCGCAAGATGGTGAACATCAATCACTGCTCGAGTGGTTCGCGCAAGAAGGCATCGCGCAAGACCGTTTAATTTTCCATGTGCGTAGCGGCATTAAAAATTATTTGGAGCTGCATCACCAAATTGATATTTGTTTGGATACCTTTCCGTATGGCGGAGGCACTACCACTTTCCATGCTTTATGGATGGGTGTGCCAACCTTAACCCTGGCAGGAAACACAATGGCTGGTTATGCAGGAGCATCAATTCTCGGTCACGTTGGACTAGAGGCATTCGCTGCCCATGATGCAAATGATTTCGTTCAAAAGGGCATATATTGGGCTAACCATCTAACTGAATTGTCAGTTATTCGCGCAGAGTTGCGAGAACGTTTTGCAAAATCCGCCAGAGGTCGTCCAGATGTGGTTGCGGCAGCAATGGAACGTGCCCTGCGTATTATGTGGCAACGCTGGTGTGCCGGGTTGCCAGCAGAAACATTTGAAGTGACTTTGCAAGAAGCAGAAGATATTTTAAGAAAAAGCAACCAGTGAATTTCAGATGACATATTTGTTTGCGCGAGTATGATGGTTTGAAGTTTGCGGTAAGTTCCGAGAGATTAACAATAGTTTCTAGGCAAGCTTAATTTTATAAATTTACTAACTAGCACAGGAGAAAATCATGGGTCTATTCGATACGATTGTAGGTGCAATTCAAGGTCAAGCTGGCGGCGCAAATGGTGCAGAGGGAGATTTATTGGGCTCTGTAATGGGTATGCTGAATGACCCAAAAGTGGGCGGCTTGTCAGGACTGGTAGAAAAATTTACACAAGGCGGGTTGGGTGAACAAGTCGCGTCTTGGGTGAGTACAGGAAAAAACCTTCCGGTATCTGCTGAGCAAATTCAATCTGCTTTGAGTTCTACAGGCTTGCACGATATAGCCGCGAAATTTGGCATCAATACTACTGATATGGCGGCACAGTTATCGAATTTATTACCCCAAGTGGTTGATAAACTAACGCCAGATGGGAAAGTGCCGGAAGGTAATGTTGATTTAACCCATCAAGCGATGGCCGCGCTATCTGGCTTATTCGGTAATAAATCAGCGTAAGTTTTTTCGCTTGATAAGATGAGGGCTTGCAGCACTGCAAGCCCTTTTTATTTGCGCTGCAAAACTATCTGTAAGGAAAATCACTCTCACGCTACTAAGGCACAGGAGGAACACAACATGAAACGCAGACAATTTATATTTACCCTATCCAGCTTCGGCATTGCATTTGCAACACGTGCTTATGCCAAAGGGATTGCAAGTCCTGACAAAGTGACCATCACGCAATTTTCTGATGACGGGAAAATGCTGGGTCGTGTCAGTTTAGACAAGGTGCGCAAAGATGCAGAATGGAAGAAAACGCTTTCGCCATTAGCCTACCTAGTGACACGCCAGCAAGGTACAGAGCGGGCTTTTTCTCAGCCTGGTTACGACAGGCATGATCCGGGTTTGTATCGTTGCATCTGCTGCGGCAACGCGCTGTTTGATGCCAAAACCAAATACGATTCCGGCACAGGTTGGCCTAGCTTCTGGCAACCGATTGCAGAGGATAATTTACACAACATGGAAGATGGCATGTTCGGCATGAAGCGCACCGAGGTGCAGTGCAATTTGTGCGACGCACACCTCGGTCACGTGTTCGATGATGGTCCCAAGCCAACTGGTTTGCGCTATTGCATGAACACCGTGGCGTTACGCTTCATTTCTTATTCGAGATAGCCATGCTGATATTTTTCCTCGCATATCTCGGCGGATTACTCACGATTTTTAGTCCGTGCGTATTGCCAGTTTTGCCATTCATCTTTGCACGCTCCGAGCAATCGTTCCGCCGCACAGGCTTACCAATTTTGTTGGGCATGGCCGCCACGTTTACGGTGCTGGCCAGTTTTGCCGCAGTGGGTGGCGCATGGTTGATTGCAGTGAATCAATACGGCCGCTATGCGGCGATGGGTTTGCTATTGTTGCTAGGGCTTGCGCTGATATTCCCAGCCTTATCAGATCGCTTGATGCGTCCATTCGTCTCACTGGGCGGACGCTTGCAGCAGCGCGCCGAGCAACAATCCAGTATTAAAGGATCGTTGCTGTTAGGTGTGGCAGTGGGCTTCTTATGGGCTCCTTGCGCGGGTCCGATATTGGGCTTGGTGTTGGCGGGGGCGGCATTGCATGGTGCAAATTTATACAGTGCGATTTTGCTGTTGGTGTTCGCGGCGGGTGCAGCCACTTCGCTGGGCTTCGCATTGCTGGCAGGCGGTCGCGTGTTCAGCTTGATGAAGCGCGGCTTGGGTGCGGAAGAATGGGTGCGGCGTGGTTTGGGTATCGCCGTTGTGGTTGGCGTAGTGGTCATCGCACTCGGTTGGGATACCAGATTCTTGGCGCAGTTTTCATTTTTTAACACCGCTAATACCGAACAAAAATTGATTGCACAATTAGCCAAACCAACAACTGTCAGCAACAAAAACAATGTGCAAACCGCCCCACCATTGTTGGGCGCAACGCAGTGGCTAAATTCGCCATCGCTGGCGATTGAATCATTGCGCGGCAAAGTCGTGCTAGTGGATTTTTGGACGTACTCATGCATCAATTGTTTGCGCACGCTGCCTTACCTCAAGGCGTGGAACGAGAAATATCGTGACCAAGGTTTAGTCATCATTGGCGTACACGCCCCTGAGTTTGCGTTTGAAAAAAATCAGCACAATGTTGAACAAGCCATTCGTGACCTTGGCATTACTTACCCCGTGGCGATGGACAACGACTATGCGATTTGGAATGCCTACAAAAATGAGTATTGGCCAGCGCATTATTTGATTGACGCACACGGTCAAATTCGTCACACGCATTTTGGCGAAGGCGCGTATCAGGAAACCGAGCAGATGATACAAAGCTTGCTTAAAGAAGCGCGTAACGGCGAGCTGGCAGTAGCCAGGGATCTGGTGCAAGTGGCTGGTTCTGGTGCAACCGCCGCCGCGATGTCTGATAAAACAGGACGTTCACCCGAAACGTATCTGGGCTATACACGCCAACAAAATTTCAGTTCGCCTGAGGCTATCAACAAAGATGTCGCGCGTCCGTACAGTACACCTGCCTCACTCAGAGTCAACCAATGGGCATTGAGTGGTGATTGGCAAATTGGCGAGCAATCCGCCCTGCTGAAAAAATTGGGCGGCGCGATCAGCTTCCATTTTTACGGGCGTGATTTGCACTTGGTTCTGGGTACACAAAACGGCAAGTCCATTCCCTTCAAAGTCACCATTGACGGGGAGATTCCGCAAGCTGATCGCGGCGTGGATATTGATGAACAGGGCAATGGAGTTGTCACAGAACAGCGGCTTTATCAACTGATTCGACAAGGCAGCGAAATTCGTGAACATACGTTCAAAATTGAATTTTTAGATGCGGGGGCAGAAGCGTTTGCTTTTACTTTTGGTTAAGACCAAGTAATGCCTAGGTGTGAAGCTAATTTGCGCCTCCCCTGGCAAGGGGAGGCTGGGAGGGGTTGGAGTTCGTGCAACCCCTCCCAGATCCTCCTTGTCAGTGGGAGGTGGTGTCGTAATAAAATTTAAGGAGAATTATCATGCACAAAATTTTATCCAAACTCATCGTTGTGTTCAGTCTACTGGTGGCTCAAGCCAGCCATGCCGCACAACAAACCGCTGTATTCGCAGGCGGATGCTTCTGGGGCGTGGATGCGGTGTTTAAACACGTCAAAGGCGTAACGGAGGTGGTGTCCGGATACGCTGGCGGAGAAGCCGGCACAGCGCACTACGAAATGGTTAGCGAAGGCACAACAGGCCATGCCGAATCGGTACAAGTGCGTTTTGATCCCGCACAAGTTTCGTATCAACAATTGCTGCAAGTGTTTTTTAGCGTCGCGCACAACCCCACCCAACTTAATTTTCAAGGGCCAGATTCAGGCACACAATATCGCTCGGCGATTTTTTACACGACAACCATGCAACAGCAACAGGCGCAAAGCTACATACAACAACTCACCGCTGCAAAAATCTTTTCATCGCCCATCGTTACCCAAGTAGTACCGTTAAAGCAGTTCTATCCGGCGGAAGATCATCACCAAAATTATCTGGCACTGCACCCTTATCAGCCTTACATCGTAGTGCATGACAAACCCAAATTGGAACAGCTGCGCAAACAGTTTTCTGCGCTGTACCAATAAGTCTAGGCTGTTCACTCTGAACTTAAGAAGTCAAGTTGTAGACCGGGGCGTATACCTCATGAGATTGTGTTTCGAAAGAGATCGGTTACTCCGATTATGGCTCGTGCGTAGTTATGATTTTGTTCTACAGGCTGCCGTGGTTAGACAGACAAAAGGGTTGTTACTCGCAATCGTTCAGCTACCGAACTTCGCCTGAAATCCTCAATACCAACCCCTTCAAATACGCGCCCTCTGGAAAACTCAGTAACACAGGATGATCGGCACTGGCGTGCAGGTAATGCAAAATTTGCGCATCCACGCCCGCATCGAGTGCCGCTCCTGCGATGATTTTTTGGAACAGATCATCGCTGATGCCGCCGGAGCAGGAGTAGGTGGCGAGTACGCCGCCTGGTCTGAGAAGTTTGAAACCGAGCAGGTTGATGTCTTTGTAACCGCGCGCGGCTTTTTCGGCGAAGGCGGCAGTGGGGGCGAATTTGGGCGGGTCGAGGATGATGAGGTCGAACTTGCGTCCCTGATCGCGCAGGGTGCGCAGCACTTGAAACACATCCGCCTCCTGCCATTCGGCACGCGTCGTATCCAGCCCGTTCGCAGTTAAATTTTCTTCAGCGATGTGGAGTGCATCTGCCGATGCGTCTATCGACAATACCGATTTTGCGCCACCGCGTAAGGCATACAGCGAGAAGCCGCCTGTGTAGCAAAAACAATTTAGCACGTCTTTGTCACGCGCCAAGGTTTCAGTCAACGCGCGATTATTGCGTTGGTCGAGGTAGAAGCCGGTCTTTTGACCTTCTGCCACATCCACTTTGAAACGCAGGCCATTCTCAATCACTTCTACGCTGTTCGGCAAGTTGCCGCGCAGCACGCCGTTGCGCTTATCCAGTTTCTCTAACTGGCGCGAATCAGAATCGGAGCGTTCATAAATGGAAACTGGTTTGCAAAATTCTTGCAAAATGTCAGCGCATACATCACGCCAACGCTCTGCGCCTGCACTGCCTATCTGCATCACCAACACGTCATTATATTGATCGACGATCAGTCCAGGCAGGCCATCCGATTCGGCGTGGATGAGGCGCATGCCGTTGCTGTGTGCCACCTCCCTCGCCCTTTGGGAGAGGGTTGGGGTGAGGGAGGAATCGTTAACGTGCGTCCCCTCGCCCTCCAGTCCCTCTCCCGGCGGGCGAGGGAAGGCTAGCCATTTTTCCTGTTGCGAAATGTTTGAAAAAGAAATGCGTGCCGCTAACGCACTTTCAATCCGCTTGCGAAAAAAAGTTGCGTCAATAATTTCTTCTTCACGCCATGACCAAATTCGCGCGGTGATTTTTGAATCGGGGTTGTATGCTGCCCAAGCAAGAAACTCACCTTGTGCGCCGCGCACGGGCAGGGTGTCACCGCTGACAGGCGCTCCATCCACTTGCTTGATCGCACCGGAAAAAATCCACGGGTGGCGATGCAATACTGATTTTTCACGACCAGGGTTGAGGATGATGGCGGCGGGTGAGTTGATGTTGCCACTAGGGTGTTGTAACACATGGCGCGGAGCATCGTTTTGCGCTTCACTAAATTTACCGCTGCGTTTGGTGCGATTACGAAAATCACGGTTTCCCTGAGAAGGCCGATGTGGCGTGGAGGGCGATTTTGTTTTTGGGTTGGTCATGATTTTTCTTCCGGTTTCCTTTTGGCGCGTGGATGCGCGGCATCGTAAATTTTGCTGAGGTATTGAAAATCGAGATGGGTATAAATCTGCGTACTGGAAATGCTGGCGTGACCGAGCATCTCTTGTACCGCACGCAAGTCGCCGCTGGATTGTAATACGTGAGTGGCAAACGAGTGACGCAACAAATGTGGGTGCACGTTGCTGGTGATGCCTTGCTTAATGCCCCATTGCTTCATGCGTAGTTGCACCACGCGCGCTGAGATGCGCAGCCCGCGTGACCCGACAAACAGGGCGGCTTCATCTGCCTTTGCAAGCTGCTCACGTACTGCCAGCCACACTTGCAAAGCGTTAATCGCAAATTGACCCAGTGGCACGATGCGCGTTTTGTTGCCTTTTCCTGTCACACGCACTTCACCCACAGTCATATCGAGTTGTGGCGGATCGAGATTGACCAATTCAGCCAAACGCAAGCCTGAGGAATAAAATAATTCGAAGATAGCTTTGTCGCGTATGGCTTCCGTGGAGTCGGTCGGCAAATCAACCATGCGTGTTGCTTCGTCTGGCGATAGTGCTTGCGGTAAAGTTTTGGGTGATTTGGGGGCGCGCAGTCCGACACAGGGATTGTCAGTAAGACAGTGATCGCGCATCAGATAGGTGAAGAAGCCACGCCAAGCCGACAACATGCGCGCGAGTGAACGACCGCTCAGCCCTTTGCTGTGCAGTTGACCGATAAAGCGGCGGATGTGGTGAATTTTGAGATTGGCAAGCGGCGTGTCACCAGACAACTCGAATAAATGTCGCAGATCACGCGCATAATTTACTGCGGTCAGTTCGGAGTATTGTTTCTCATTGCGCAGCCACGCCAAGTAGCCCTGCGAGTATTTTTGGTTTGGATTAACTACATCCGACATCACTAATCGGCTAAATAGGGATGCAGCGCGCTACTAACAACCTCGCTGATGCGCTGTAAAAATACCGTGCCCATTTCAGGGTAAAAGCGCTGCTTGTCTTCACTAGCGAGCACTAACATGCCGATTGTGCCGCTGCCTGCATGCAAGGTGAGGTAGGCATAAGAGCGTAGCTGTGCGGCATGTTCGCCAAACCAAGTGGCGGTGTCCTCTACCGGGTGATGCACACAAATGGGTTGACTTTGCGCATCAGAAAACATCAGCATTGCTTCGCTGGGTGGGTTGGTCTGCCACACATGCATGACTGCATGCGGTACAGAAAAAATATCGCGCAACATGTAGGGAATCATACTTTGCAGAGTATCCAAGTCACGCGCACCAAAAAGCGCAATGACGAATTCATGCACTTTGTGTTGCAGGGCTTCATTCTCTTTGGCGAACGCAATCATCTCGCGCATACTTTTTTCGAGGTCTTTGTTCTTGTCACGCAAGGCAACAAGTTGCCGCTCACTCAATGAAATCGTGCGCCCCCCATGCGGGTGGGGCAAATGAATTTGGGTCAGCGTTTCAAGGTGATCATCAAAAAAATAGGGGTTGTCTCGTAAATATTGTGCGACGACTTCAGATTCCATGGATACTCCTCATAAATTAATTTCACCAATAAATACGGACATCGCCGGACCCGTCATCAGTACGGGAGAATCGCCACTTTGCCAAGTAATCGTTAATGTACCGCCTCGGGTAGCTACGTTAACCGGGTTATCCAGCAGGTTGAGACGAATGCCCGCTACCACCGCCGCACAAGCACCCGTTCCGCACGACAAAGTTTCTCCCGCGCCACGCTCATAAACGCGCAGCTTGATGTGATGGCGATCAGTGATTTGCATAAAGCCCGCATTCACCCGATTGGGAAAGCGCGGATGATGCTCAATCTGCGCACCTAAGATTTCAACGGGTGCGAGTTCAATATCTGACACCACTTGCACGGCGTGAGGATTGCCCATCGACACGGCACTAATTTGCAGCGTCTGTCCCGACACTTCCAGTGGTTCACTGATTGCACCACTGCCACCAGCAAACGGAATACGCACAGGTTCAAAAATTGGTGCGCCCATGTTCACCGTCACGCGCCCGTCTTCTTCAAGGCGCGGAACAATCAATCCGCATTGGGTTTCCACCGATATTTCACGTTTGCCGGTGAGCTTGTTGTCGTAAACAAAACGCATAAAACAGCGCGCACCGTTCCCGCATTGTTCCACCTCGCCACCATCCGCATTAAAAATTCGATAACGAAAGTCTGCGCTTCTATGCTGGGCTTTTTCCACCAACAAGATTTGGTCACAGCCTACGCCAAACCGACGATCCGCCAGTAAGCGCATTTGTTCAGGACTCAGATCAATTTTTTGACGCGTGCCATCCAGAACAACGAAATCGTTGCCAGCACCGTGCATCTTGGTGAATTTTAATAACATGGGTTAAGAACCTTTTTTGCTGCCTAGCTCAGCGTGCCTAAAACAATTTGTTGTGTGGTCATTCACCATACCCGTTGCCTGCATGTGTGCGTAGCAAATTGTGCTGCCAATAAATTTGAATCCGCGCCGTTTCAGCTCTTTACTCATCGCATCCGATTCTGGCGTGGAGGCGGGAACTTCACTCAGGCTACGCCAAACATTTTGCCGTGGCTTGCCATCCACAAACTGCCATATAAATTTATCAAAACTGCCAAATTCACTTTGCACTTCAAGAAATTTTTGCGCGTTGATAACCGTCGATTGCACTTTCAAACGATTGCGCACAATGCCCGCATCCTGCAACAGTGATTCTATTTTACGCGCATCATAGCGGGCAATGCGGGTTGCATCGAATCCATCAAAGGCAGTGCGATAATTCTCACGTTTGCGCAAAATGGTAATCCAACTTAGTCCCGCCTGAGCGCCTTCCAAAATCAAAAACTCAAACAGTTTTTGGTCGTCATGCAACGGCACGCCCCATTCGTGATCATGGTAGCGTTGATACAACTCATCATTTCCTGGCCAGGCGCAGCGTGTTTTATTCATCATATTTCCTTGGGAGCATTGTCACACAATTGCACATAATCACGCCACATACAGCGGTTCATTACCACCGTCATGCCTGCATCGACAGCGCGTTGCGCAGCCGCTTCGTGTATCACACCCTCTTGTAGCCAAAGGTTTTTGATGCCGAGTTTGATACAGCTCTCAACGATAGCAGGCACGTGTTCCGACGCGCGAAACACATCCACGATGTCGGGCAACACTGGCAAACTTTCCAAATCAGGAAACGCTTTTTCCCCCAGTGCTTGCTCAACCAACGGGCGCACAGGAATAATGCGATACCCTGCATTTTGTAAGCCGCTCGCCACGCGAAAGCTGGGGCGTGCAGTATTTGGCGACAAGCCAACTACTGCAATATTATGAACACTTAGCAACAGCTTGCGGATTTGCTCGGTTGTGGGATTTGTGAAAGGCATAGCGGATTAAGCGAGAGTCAACTTTGGTGAACACGATAACATTTTTCATGCTATTTGGCGTGGACGATCTGGACGAAAACCATTATGCTGCGCGCTTTTCCAGCTCATTAGAGTATTGGATTTCTAAACATGGTCATTCTGTCGGGTTAAGGTAAATGACCGTAAGCCACATTTTCAATTTTTCTCCTGAATGCCCGTAGCTCATTTGGATAGAGTATTGGTTTCCGAAGCTTATGGTCATTCGGGCGTGGTAGGGTAAAATGACCGTAAGCTGCAATCAGAACTTCGTGCCTATTTCCTGACTCCCTCATACACGCGCCCGTAGCTCATTTGGATAGAGTATTGGTTTCCGAAGCCAAGGGTGGTGGGTTCGAATCCCGCCGGGCGCACCAAAAATCAGACTTATGGTCATGTGACTTATGGTCATTCAATTCACAGAAAAATTTCTCGTGCCCATTCCGTGCCCAAATTGTGCTCATCCTGTGCCCAAATATTTTTACCGCTTTTTGAAATTATCGAAAATTGACCCTTGGTTACTGTGCCCAAGTTGAAGGTGACTTAAGGTCAAATTACTTATAATGTGAGTCCGCCACTAGGTAGGCCTATTAGACCCAAGTATGATGAACTTGAATCATATACAATGACCAACAATTGAGGATCGGAAAGCCCGCCCTGGCGGTTTCACAACATCGTGAACGAAGGGTTTCTGGTATTGGGAAATTATTGGTGAGACGTATATTGGGTTGTCAGAACCAGATACTCGCGACCTGCTCGTTTCGACCCCGTAGCGGTCAGTCGCGACCGGCAGCTATATAGCCGACATTCAACAAGGATAAGAAACCAAAGGACGATGAAGAGCAAATATTCTTTGTTTATCCTTTGCTCGTGTATTAAACACAAGACTTGTTAATGTCTGAGAGGCGATTATTTCCGAATTAACAATTTCTTTTAACGTATTCAGTTCAAGTTGACTAAGTTCATAGTCAGCACATGACATCATAAAATCAAAATCATCGCTATGCCTTATTAGCCTACCAGGAATATGTTTATTTGAATGATTGCCAATAAATATGCCGTATCGCAAATATGGGTGAACGGATTTGTGTGTTTTTGATTTATTGCTGTACGTAATGGCATCATGAGTTGTAACCGAATCAATTTTAGTTTCAATAACCACGCGTGGCACCCATTCTGTTTCGGACAATTCTTCAATTATAAGAATATCTGTTTCATATTCCATCGTGTTACTTTTTCGCTTATTGTCCTGCTCAGAATCGCAGTACTTTTCAATCTCATATGCATATATAAGTTTTTTCTAGGGAAGCACTGATTTAATCTGTTTTTTTGTCCGCCCCTTTGACTGCGGTCACACGCAGGCGCACGAAACGGATCATTTCAGCGTGTCAGCGTGTTTTATCGTGTTTGCACTCATCATTTTCCTTCCAACTCCTTTTCAAGACGCAACTCGGCTGTCATCACCCAATAACCATCGGCGCGCCAGCATCAAATTGGCGAAGCCGAACAGCGTGAACAGTTGTGCCGTGTTCTTGGCCAGACCCTTGTAACGCGTCTTGCGGTGACCCAACAGGTTCTTCACCAGATGGAACGGGTGCTCGACCTTGGCTCGAACGCTGGCCTTGGCTTTTTCAACCTTCTCCAGCAGATCGCCCAACAGCGTTCCCGGCAAGGCTTTGCGTTTGCCAGGGCGCACCGCCACATGCCAAGTGACCGGCAGCTCCAGATTCTCTTCGCGCTTTTCCACGCCCTGATAACCCGCATCACCGAAGACATCGGTTTCTTCACCATGCAGCAGGGCTTGCGCTTGGGTCACGTCGTGCACGTTGGCGGCAGTACCCACGAGGGTATGCACGAGTCCCGATTGCGCATCCACACCGATATGCGCTTTCATGCCGAAATGCCACTGGTTGCCTTTCTTGGTCTGGTGCATTTGGGCATCGCGTTCCCCCGCTTTGTTCTTGGTGGAAGGCGGGGCGGCAATCAGGGTGGCATCGACTATCGTGCCTTCGCGCAGGAACAACCCCTGGTCTGCCAGGTGGGCGTTGATCGTGTTGAAGATGGATTCGGTCAGGTGCTGCTCTTCGAGTAAACGCCTGAATTTGAGCAGTGTCGTCGCATCGGGGGCGGCTTCGCGGTTCAAATTGATGCCCACAAAACGGCGGATGGCCTGGCTGTCGTATAGCGCGTCTTCTATCCCTTCGTCCGATAAGCCGAAACATTGTTGGGCAACATACATGCGCAGCATGCGCGCCAGTCCAATCGGGGGGCGACCCCGTCCGCCACTGTTCGGATAGTGCGGTGCGATGACTTGTGTCAGCGCGTCCCATGGGGTGACCGCTTCGATTTGTGACAAGAAGCGGTCACGTCGGGTCTGCTTCTTCTTGGTGGCGTATTCCAGTTCGGAGAAACTTGTTTGCATCGTGTTGTCTTCGGGCTGTTGTGAATGGTGTGATTTTATCTGCTGCGGTGTTTCTCTTGGAAATAAATCAGCGTTTCCCTAGTAGTCGCTAAATATTTCGGATTTGATAAAAAATCATTAATTTTATCTTTGATGTTTTCAGCCCATTCAACTTCATTCATAACGCCCCCATTCTAAAATTTTGAGTCGCCTTTCTGAATACTTAAACCCACCGGCTTCAGCCGGTCGGTTGTTCATTTTAACCACTCGCCCTCGCATTGGCCAACCAATATAAAGCCTTCATGAGGCCCATCAATTTGTTTGAAATAAGTCTCATGGACTTAGGCAACTTTTTGAACTCTTATCGCATCAAGGTCAATTATCAACAAATTATTCCAGCAAACACTTACAATTTTTTCGGATAACTGAAAGCGATTTTTACGTTCAAGTGATCGTAAAGTCAGATTTCCCGGTGGAAAACGATGCCTATTTCTGCCTGCCAGTCGATTGGGTTTGGCTGGGTAAAAAAGAGATTGACCACTTTGATGAGAAATTGCTTACCAGCGATCAAGCTTTTTATGAAGAGCACGATATTTTGGTGCAGCGGGAAATTTTGGAATTACTTCCCGATGCGCACTGTTTGCCACAAGAATGATTGTGGCAAATGTTGGAGTCTGGGTGGCAAGCCTGACAGGAAAAATATTCAAGCCTGTCACAAGGAGGCGTTATGAGCAGTATGTGGCGAAGCCTGTTAACCTTCATCATAAGGCACAAATCGTTGATTTCTTGGCTTCGCCGGCAGAAACGGTGTGAAATGTGCAATGATTTATTCGGTCGAGCTTTTATTTGCGCTCACTAAGTACGAAAATATCTCCGCTACTTTATTTCGGGAATTCGTAGTAAGCAGGACAATCAACTCGTTTTTTGGAAATCATGCGCAGGTGTCGAATACAATTACTATCATCAGATGATACAATCAGGTATGCAAACCGATAGTGGAATCGAAACCCTGCTTGATCTGAATGGCAATATCATTCAGCAAGAGCATGGTTACTGGGTAGAGATACACGCATGGCGTGTTGAAGCGACGGTATTGATCCCCCACGGTGTTCGTTATGCACTCACCTTGCATCAACAGAACGGCACAAGAGTAATGGGTTATGACAATGCCCACGCAGTCAAACCGTCTGGACGATTTAAGTACGCAGGACAGGTGTTACCTTTTGACCATAAGCATCGCCACATTGCAGATAAGGGCGAGCTTTATGAATTCAAAGATGCCTACCAGTTACTGAAAGATTTTTTTGCGGACGTGGACAAAATAGTAAAGGAGCAAGCAAAATGAAAAACTTAATCATTGGCATCATGCCTCAAGAGAAAATACGTGAACGTATTTATGCCATTGCCAAGGGCAAATACAAACCCAAGCCAAACGAACCCAAGATATGGTTCACCTCGATGAAATCATTGGCTGAAGTGTTAAGTGATGACAATCGCGCCTTACTGCATGTAATCAAAGATTCACAGCCAGAATCTATTTCGTCACTGGCTGAAATGACAGGTCGTAAGCCCAGTAATCTTTCGCGCACCCTCAAAACCATGTCTAACTACGGCATTGTAGAGATGCGGAAAGAGCGTAACCATGTGCGCCCGATAGCCATGGCAACCGACTTCCATATTGTTACCGCCTAACTTGTGTGAGTATGACGTGCAGCTTGTGGAACATTCATGTGCAATAGGGAAAGCGATTTTCGCACTGTCCGTTGCCCACACTCATCGTGTTTGGCGCACCAAAAATCAGACTTATGGTCATGTGACTTGCGGTCATACATTTTGCAAGAAAATTTCTCGTGCCCATTCCGTGCCCAAATTGTGCCCATCCTGTGCCCATAATTTTTTACCGCTTTTTCTAATTACAAAAATTTGACTATTGGTTACTGTGCCCAATTTGAATGTGACTTGTGGTCAGTTAGCTACACATCGTGCAACGCACCAACGACCTTGGCAAAACTGTGCATGTGATTTTCTTCTCCATTCACGTTATTGACCGACAGTAACGCAAACAGCGCGACAGAGCTGCTGCAACTGAACACATGCAGACGCTAGAAAAATCACCTGAGCGTGTGAAGAAATACTTCCAAGATTCACGCGTAAAATATGCCGCTTGATTCACGGATAAGAGTGGCCGGATCAATAGTTCAAAGGAACGGCTCAAAAAATTAGCTAACTGGTGAACAGTGAAACATGATCTTGATCAGTCGGGTATGTATTCAAATAAATTATCAACCGAGCATTTGAAATAAATGCAGAGTGAATTGATAACTTCAATATTTACTCTTTCGGCTGTCCGCAAAACTCCCAAGTTAGATTGCAAACGATACCACATAAATAATCTTTACCCGCTTGCAATCTAACAATCCATCCCAATGTTGGCACTCGCATGCAGAGAGTGCTAAACTTCGCCTCCGCATTTTTTAAACCTTTAGCTTTAGGAGATTCAGCATGAAAATTCGTCCATTGCACGACCGTGTAATCGTTAAACGTATGGAAGAGGAGCGTAAAACCGCTTCGGGTATCGTCATCCCTGACGCGGCAACCGAGAAACCCGATCAAGGTGAGATTATCGCTGTCGGTAACGGCAAAATGAGTGATGACGGTAAGTTGCAGCCTATGAATGTGAAAGTTGGTGACCGCGTGCTGTTCGGCAAATATGCGGGTCAAGCCTTCAAAATGAACGGCGATGAATATATGACGATGCGTGAAGATGACATTATCGGCATCGTTGAAGCTTAATTAAATTTGGAAATTTCGGGAGAATAATCATGGCAGCAAAAGACGTAAAATTTCACGACGCAGCGCGTGCAAAAATGGTGGTTGGTGTAAACATTTTGGCCGATGCAGTTAAAGTGACGCTCGGCCCTAAAGGTCGCAACGTGGTGTTGGATCGTTCTTACGGCGCACCAACGATCACTAAAGATGGTGTATCTGTGGCAAAAGAAATCGAACTGAAAGACAAGTTTGAAAATATGGGAGCGCAGATGGTTAAGGAAGTTGCTTCCAAGACATCTGATGTAGCAGGTGACGGCACAACGACCGCAACAGTGCTGGCGCAATCCATCGTTCAAGAAGGCATGAAGTTTGTGGCTGCCGGCATGAATCCTATGGATTTGAAGCGCGGTATCGACAAGGCGGTGATTGCAGCCGTTGCTGAGTTGAAGGCGATGTCAAAGCCATGTACAACCAATAAAGAGATCGAGCAAGTGGGTAGTATTTCTGCAAACTCTGACACCGTAATCGGCGAAAAAATTGCTGCTGCGATGGACAAGGTTGGCAAAGAAGGCGTGATTACGATTGAAGACGGCTCTGGCTTGGAAGATGAGTTGGATATCGTTGAAGGTATGCAGTTTGATCGCGGCTATTTGTCACCCTACTTCATCAACAACCAAGATCGTCAATTAGTTGCGATGGACAATCCTTACATTCTGTTGCACGACAAAAAAATCTCAAACATTCGTGATTTGCTTCCGGCACTTGAACAAGTTGCAAAATCAGGTCGCCCATTGATGATCGTTGCTGAAGATGTAGATGGTGAAGCATTGGCAACATTGGTTGTGAACAACATTCGTGGCATTCTAAAGACAGTTGCTGTTAAAGCGCCAGGCTTCGGCGATCGTCGTAAAGCCATGTTGGAAGACATCGCGATTTTGACTGGCGGTACGGTTATCGCTGAAGAAGTAGGTCTGACTTTGGAAAAAGTAACGCTCGCTGAATTGGGTCAAGCTAAACGTATCGAAGTAGGCAAAGACAACTCCATCATTATCGATGGCGCAGGCAAAGAAGAAGCAATCAAAGGCCGCATCAGCCAAATCAACAAACAAGCTGAAGAATCAACTAGCGACTACGACAAAGAAAAATTGCAAGAACGTAAAGCGAAGTTGGCGGGTGGCGTTGCAGTGATTAAAGTTGGCGCAGCAACTGAAGTTGAAATGAAAGAAAAGAAAGCTCGCGTTGAAGACGCATTGCACGCAACCCGCGCAGCAGTTGAAGAAGGTATCGTGCCTGGCGGCGGTGTAGCATTGTTGCGCGCTAAGGCTGCGGTAGCTGCATTAAAAGGCGACAACCATGACCAAGATGCAGGTATCACTATCGTGTTACGTGCCATGGAATCACCATTGCGTGCAATCGTGTTTAACGCAGGTGAAGAGCCCTCTGTGGTTATCAACAAAGTGTTGGAAGGTAAAGGTAACTTTGGTTACAACGCGGCGACTGGCGTGTATGCAGACATGTTGGAAATGGGCGTAGTTGATCCAACCAAAGTAACACGCACTGCCTTGCAAAACGCAGCGTCGATTGCTGGTTTGATGTTGACTACGGCTTGCATGGTTGCCGAGTTGCCGGAAGACAAGCCAGCTGCTGGCGGTATGGGCGGTGGTGACATGGGTGGTATGGGCGGCATGATGTAATTAAGCAGGCTGTGCTCAGTTGCAGCAGTTTAATCAGTAGAAATAAGCAAACCCCGCTACGGCGGGGTTTGTCATTTGGCGCGTTATCGGTATAATGCGCGGCTTCGCAAGTTAGCCGTTTTTATTAAGGCAGGCGAAAAAAGTAATAATGGCCTGGTAGCTCAGTCGGTAGAGCAGAGGATTGAAAATCCTTGTGTCGGTGGTTCGATTCCGCCCCGGGCCACCAGTATTTAGGTGGATTTATAAGGCTTGCAGCGATGCACGCCTTTTTTATTTTTCTACAATTGTAGAGTGATTTCTACAATTCCTCATTTGAGAGGCTCTACTCTCTCACCTTTTCTGTTGCGTGTGTAGTGTTCAGTCATGGCACGTGTCTTATGCCCAAGCAGCTGTTGTGAGCGTGCTAAATCGTCAGTATCGGTTGCAGTCTTGGCGCGAATATCTCTGAATTGAAAATCCACTTCAGCTGCCTTCCTTGCCTTGTCAAAACGGGTACGCAGCGCACCGTAAGTTAATCGCTGACCGTTGCCATCCTGCAACATTGCATCGCCACCCGTGACGCTATGCTGCCGCCCCATGATGCGATCTATCAGCGTCTCTAACTCACCCACTATATTGATGCGCAGCTTCTTGCCTGTTTTGTTTTGAGTGAACCACAGCGTTCCATCTCGAATATCACCACGGTTCAGCTTGAGCAAGTCGGCTGGCCGTTGCCCTGTGAGATAAGCCAAGTCCATTGCGTCTTGTACGGTGTAATGCGCCTTTTCCCATACGGCGGAAAATTCTGTGTGTTCGATATAGCGATCACGCCCAGCTTCGCGGTGGCCTTTGACACCTGCGCAAGGGTTGGGTGAATCAGTGTAGCCCCATGCCCTAGCGCAGTTAAAGATGTGGCTGAATAAAGCCTTTTCGCGGTTAGCCCGAACAGGTGCTACCTTGCCTCGTTCGTCCAAGTAGCGTTTGATGTGATGCGGCTTGATTGCATCTATCGGCATAGAACCAAACACCGCTTCAAGTCGCGCCAACTCTTTTTCGTTGTCACGTTGGGTTTGCGGTGCTTTGGTTAGGAACACTTCTTTGCGGTAGCGCACGGCAACGCCGCTAAATGTGCTGCTGTCACGGCCAATTGGTTCGCCCTCGATGTCAGCCCAAAGGCGTTTGGCAATTGATAAGTCCTTATCGAGCTTCGTCCATTTGCGCGGCATATCGGTGGACACGTGATAGTACGTTTTACCCTTGAGGGTCATCCTCGGTGGTAGGTCGTGATTGATGGTGCGCTTGCGTCCCATGATGCGGTGTTACATTGCGCCCCAGTTTGGTTCTAGTGCGGCTGGTGCGGTTGCGATATTGATGCCGCATAGTTTCGCCTGTACGTGTTCGCGCAACACTCTCGCGTGTCCATTCGCGCCTACCGCATAATGATAACCGTTAGCTTCAAGCCATGCGATTTGCCCGCGCTTGAGTTTTCGTTCGGTCAATTCTGCCAGTTCGCTTTGTGTGAGGAATAGCATTTGATTACCTTGTGATGTGCAACTTAGCTTTGCGTACAGCTTGCGCCTGCATCAAGCGCGATTGATAGCGACTAACTGGTTTTTGAGTTGGTTTAATCGTGCGTATTCGCTTGAACAATTTGAGGAGCGTCAAGGTTGTGTTAGTGCTGCTGTCTACACTGGCCATGTACGGGGTAATGTCGCGCCTTGGTTTCATGCTGCTTTCTCCTTTAAGAGTGGTTCGTTTTCAGTTATTGCGAATGGGATTACTCGCGCTGTGTTGATTCTGGTCATCAGGCCGTTAATTTTTTCTTGCATCGCGGCTACTTCATCGGTAATACCATTTGCAAGGAATAGTTCACGCAATGCGGTGTTTTCAGCTCTTGCAGCTGCCAGTTCTTCAGTAAGTTTTTCAACTTCATCTTTCATCGTGGCATTCCAGTTGTGGAGGTACGGCACTAAATTCAAATCTTCTGGTGTCAATGCAAGATCGCGGCTGTAAGGTGAAATGAGTTTTCCTGTGGTGCTGATAAACCAACCATCCCATTCAGGATGGGAAAGTTTGAATTGCGCACTGTGATAAACAACGCGCAACAATTCCAACGCGGCAAACGGAATATCAGCTTCGTCCTTTTCCCATCTGGTTATAGTTTTCAAACTCACTCTAAGGTAGGCAGCGCATTGTCTCTGGCTGATTCGTAAAACAGTCTTGCGCATGTAGCAAAAGTGTTCTGCCGAAATTTCAGACCCGACTTGAGACCGCACAATCCATTGTGGGTGATAGCCTAGAAAAGCTTCGTTAATCTCTTGTGAGTTCGGCTCGATAGCCTGCATCCAGTAAGCCCAAAGACTTTTCTCGCTGGGGTGGTTGTGCAAATTTTTCTTGTTGGTGGTATTCTTCATTCAGCCTTCTCCTATCAAGGCGAGTTGTGCGTCGATGCTTGGCGGCTTCGGCGCACAGCGATTACAAGTTCAGTTACGGCGCACGTAGCCATTCCGCCAGCGTTCGTGGTACAAGCCTTGATGCGTGGGTCTTCGTCCAGCCAGGTCATCCAGCAATGCAGCCACACCCTCCGCGCCGTATTCTTGAGCGACCTTCAACAATTCAAAGCGCGCATTACATCTCAATACCAATTTCCATTGTTCGTGATCCAGAGTAGTCACGTATTCCTCTTCGACTAGCGGAGCTTCGGCAATTTCTTGATCGGTTTTTTCATCAACTATCGCTAATGCCTTGCGCAATTTTGGCGACCAAAACAATTGCCGCTTGCCCTTGAAGTGCAAGCCGAATTCAGTAAAGAGTTCGCCACTTTCTTTGTCGCCCTTGATGTAATCAGCCAGCAGAGTGAATGGGGTGCGACCACCGAACCGCTTGCCTACCTTTGCGTAGGATTTAGTAATTTCATGGCTTGCGCCCCAGCTGTTATTCGTGAGCATCTTGGATGCTTCGGTGGCTTCGTGCCCGAATTTAGCAACGTATTCGGCAGCGTAATCACCGTTGCGCACATCGAAAGCCGCTCTAAGCATATCGTTCAACTGTGAGCGGTCTGCGATGTCAGTTTTGATGAGCGTTTCAATCCACAAATCGCGCAACTCTTCCAGCTTCGCAATCTGCCCTTTGTTGGCAAATACCAAATCGTGTGTATGCGGATGCCAGCCGTTATCGCCGTGTGTTACTTCCAGCGCACGCACGCTACCTAGCGCGCCGACTTCCTTCATGATTTTTTTGTAACCCTTCGAGTTCTTGAATTTTTTAAGCGCGGTGGAGAAAAGTGGAAGATTGTCTTTTAGAAACTGGTGGTCAAGGTGCGGAAATGTCAGGCTCATCAAGTAAATTTCGCCACCAGCTTTCGCGTGCGCAGTGATTGCTTGTTGTAACTCTTGCCGTCTTGCTTCAGTGATGCGTGCCGCACAGATTGGGCAGTGCCATACGCTGCCACAGGTTGAAAGATTGCCATACCTTGCACTGTCCGCGCTTCGATACACAAACACACCGTGTGAATTATTCGTTGAGCGTTGGCAATGTGCCACGCGTTGCTGAGGCAACAATCCTTGGGCAGCCCGCTGTAGCTGGAAGCGCGCCTTGCGATTAGTCTGCTCCGCCTCATCGGTTTGCCTTTTTGGTTTGATTGCGGAGTGGTTTACAGTATTCGCATAGATACCAAGAGAAGCATGCACCGCCCCTTTTAGGGTTTCGCGGGTGTCGATTCGAGCGGCGGTACTCATGCGGCAACCCTCTCAGGCTGAACGCTTCCCGTGTTCGTGGGCTGGCATTCCTTGATCCCACTCCGCACTAACACGGGCTGCATTACCTGTTGAATGGCAAGAGCTAGCCCTTGCTCAAAAAGTGTTTGAATGGCTGAATCCATCATCACGCCGTTTTTAATGGAGTAACGGGCAACAATGCCATGTTGATTTTCAGTGAGCTTGATAAGCCAATTGCTTTGCATGTAACGCGGCACATGCCCTTGATACTGTGCTGAACAGTCATAGGGTTTCATGATGGTTCTCTCAAATCCACAACAGCGCATACCGAATCTGTCTGGTCGGAAAGCTGCTGAGAGCGGCGTATAGCGTCTTTGATGCGTGCATAGCGGCGTGCGAAGGCCGGAAGGATGCTGGTGTGATTCCAAGTCAATCCAGCGCGTTTTGCTTCGTTTTTGAGAACAGGAGACTCCGAGTAGAAGTCGCCTGTTTCGACATTGAGGATGGCGAATGTAGTCATGGCGGAAATTCCTATCAGCGTTGGTTATCGTTGTGGTTTAAGTGGGGTTGCTGGTTTGTTCACCAGCATGGCCACCGCCAACACACCCAAAACAAAGATGATTGCTACTGGCACTTTGCCGCCTACGCTAGGCAATACGGGTACGGGCATCATGGTGCGATCTCCTCTTCTTCCGTCTCTTCAGAATCGTTCAACACTGCCACTACTTCGCTGTATGTGTCAGAAAGTAGGTCACCAAAAGTAATGGGCTTGAGTTTGTCGTCTTCAGCAAGGGTGTTTGCAAGAATGCGATCTTGGTCAACCAGAACGCGGCCTTGCAGGTGCAGGCTCAACAGGCCGATTCTGGCCAGATGCCCCCACAACTCACGTAGTTTGCTTTCAGTGTCCTCATCAAATTTGCCAGACCAATCACGCGCCAGCTCAACGCCTAGCAATGTTTTTGCTTGGTTGAAACTTTCTTCAAAACGACTGCCTGCATCCTTGATCTGATTGTTGTTGAGCCGCTCATCAATGAAGAAGTGGCGACAAACTAGGGCGGTACGCTGAGTGAGACCGTCATCTTCGAGAATGGCGGGTAGCTTGAGGGTTGGCTGCTTGGAGGCTTGTTCGCTGGATGTTTGAGGTGATGCGGGTGTCTCTTTTTCTTCGGTGAACTCAACACCTTTGGATTCAAAGTAGTCGCGCAACTTGGCGGCTTGTTCTGGTTTTAAGCCATCGCCGTAATTGCGGAAGTGGCTGACGATGTGACGTGGAAGGCCTGATTCTCTGGACACCTCAGATACGCTCAGGCGTAGGGTGACGATTGCTTGTTCAAAGTCCTGCTTGGTGAGGGTTGGTTGCTGTTTGATCGCCATGATGGCCTCCATTTATAGTTAATACAACGAAACGTTTAGTTGCTAAATGATGCGACCATTTTATGCAATTGTCAATAATTCATTTACTAAATTGAACGTTAAATTTATTTAACTGCGAAAAAAAAGCCAGTTGCTTGCGGCTAACTGGCTTTTAATACGGGTGATTGATTATTTTTTTTGTCGTCGTTTTGCTAATTCCAGCCTGAGTTCATCTGAATATTGCAAAAAAGTTTTTTCGGCATTTATATGCAGCTCTTTATCAAAATTCTTTTCCCACCCCCTAAGTATTGCCATCATTAGCTCCATGATCGAGCTTTTATGATGTTTATGAAGTCGTGAGAAGCAATACGTCATTGCTGCATAAAGCTCGCCCTCAGTTTTAATTCCACCCCAATAACGGCTAATCGCATCGAGTGGCTCAAAGGGGTCTTCTTCGCCATAAATTAGATTGTTTGGCGTAGTCCTGAGAGACTCACAAAGGATACGAATCTCTCTCGGTCCAGGTCGATTAACGCCACGTTCATACAACGAAATAACAGAACTCGAAATGCCAGCACCCTCAATATCCACCAGCTTTGTTTTTTCAGCCAATTCACCTTGGGTTAAACCCGCCTCTCTTCGAGCTTCCTGAATACGGTCGCCTAAATGTAGTTCAGGTTCATGATGAAGGGTTCCGAATTTGGCCGGGGGTTGTTTAGAACGTGCTTCATCTGCTTCCCTAGCAAGCAAGTCGGCTCTTTTAATCATTGGCGACAGCGCATCAAGAGCCGCGCTCAATGGAACATCAATTGAAGTTTTCCGTTTTTTCTTGCTGTCTGCCATAATTTTTTGCTGTAAAACAGGGTGTATTCAGACTAATTGCGCGTTGTCGTAAGTCCTGTCGTTACAGGTTTTGCACTGTATTTCAGTAGGGGCAGTTTACCGCAACTCTTTGGAAAAAACGAACGCATGTATGTGAGGTTAACGTACAAACGTATTTGTCTGGTGAAACTGAAACTCAATAAATTCAAAACCGACATGAAGAGGGGTGATCTACGCTGTTACTCAGAGAGGCAGCGGGGTGAACTTCAGACATTCACCGAAGGTTTGTCATTTACCGCTCTTCACACCTTCAGTCTTCGCGGAATAACTGTTTAGCACCTTTAAAAAATTGGTACTACACAATGTTCGATAGAGCGTTTCGAATTGCCTTCGCTTGATTCACTTCGGTATCGTCAGCACCAGCGGCACAATCCATCAAAGCTTTTTGCATATCAACGGGCAGCACCCCCTTGGGGGTTATTGCACCAGCAGCCACCTTTGCTTCTAGCAGTAAATCGTCAAAAGTGTACAAACGATCCAAACAGACCCAAGTATCTTTCGGGAATACCAGCTTTGTTTGAGGGATGCAAAAATTCGGGTCTGGCTCGTCGTTGTGGCAGCCGTATGAAAAACTCTTGCGCTGAGGATTTGATGTCGTCCTAGCAACGATGTAATCATTAGCTAAAGAACGAGCTAGTATTATAAGGAGCTTACCTTTTGTCTGACCATCAGCGAAAACAAAGGTTGGGTCGAAAAGAATTTCCCCGATTTGAAGAGCCATACGAACCTTTGCGGGAAACGATTAGTGGGGGCGTGCTTCAATATCTCCGAAGTGTGCTTTGATTGCGGCGAACGTCTTCGATTTTTCAAGAATGAGTTCCGGTCTGTTGGCTTCAGGTAATGCAAGCTCATAAGGTATTGGCTGGAACTTGCCTTCACCATCAGCAAAAACTCTATCCCAAACGCTATTCTCGGCATGAGTCACATCAACCATTTCCTTTGCAGTATGATTCTTGTATTGGTTCGCTATTGAATCCAAAAAACGCAACTCTCGTTTTGAAAAAAAGCCTTCATCAAAGGTGAGTTTAGGAATGACTGTGTAGCGCGTGTACGGCCCTATAAGTTCAGCTTTGAGGCCTATGGACTCTGCTAAATCACCTTCGATGTCATTTGATAGTTCGGCGTGAATTTCGCCAGGTACAGGCCCCTTGGGGAAGGCGTAATAATCCTGACCAGTTACGCTTCTACCAGTTGATTTGAAATGCTCAAAATCAAGCAGGAACAAAAGCTTCATAAGCTTTGTAATGCCGCAATTGTTGGTATTTTCAGCGAAGTAGATGATAGCGTTAATAAGACGCTCACGATCGTGAGTTATTAACATTTGTTTGCCCCCCATATGTACACAATAACACCCATTCCACAGAAAAGTAAACCCTCTGGACTAAACTATAAATGATGATTGCTCCAAAGGTTCGACTATCAAATAATAAAAAAGTGCCGATCAGAGCTTCTACAATTCAATATCACACTCGCTCTGTTACTCGATTTCAAGTGTGCTAGAATGCGCGCCTTTGTAGATAAGCAGCAAGGCATTTACTTGATTTAAGGCGTTTTTGGGTCGGATTGAAAATCCTTGTGTCGGTGGTTCGATTCCGCCCCGGGCCACCAGTATTTATAAGGCTTGCAGCGATGCGAGCCTTTTTTATTTGGTGACCGTAACCAAATCGTAGCCCAACAACTTTACCGAATCCAACCGAGCTGCCGCACTTGCCAGACGGTCAAGCGCAAGGTGTGCGTAACGTTCCACCATTGCCCCGTCTTCCATCCACCAAGCTGTTGCAATTCATGCGTAGGCATCCCCTGCATTCTGCGCCAGCTTGCTGGAATTTACTCTATTGACGATATTCGATAGTTGAGCCACACTGTAGCTCAAAAGAAAGGGGTTCACTATGGCTACCAACACCGTTGTCCGTGCGCGCATTGATGAACACATCAAAGAAGAAGCATCTGTTGTCCTTGCGACAATGGGGCTGACTGTTTCCGATGCGTTCCGTATCATGCTCACCCGTGTTGCACACGAAAAGGCTTTGCCCTTCGAGCCGCTCGTTCCCAATGCCGTCACTATTCAAGCCATGAAAGAGACACGTCGCCGTGTTAAAACAAAATCGTTTAACAGTGTTGACGCGCTGATGGCGGATTTGAATGCGGACGATTGAGCGAACCAATCAATTCAAGCGGGATTACAAACGCGAAGCAAAAGGTCAGCATCGCACTTCGCTGGAGAACGATTTTATTGAAGTTGTAAAGTTACTGGCTAATGATGTGCTGCTGCTTGAGAAATATCGTGACCACGCATTAACAGGTGACTGGAAAGATTTTAGAGACTGCCACATTAAACCAGACCTTGTGCTGATCTATCGAAAACCTGATGACAAACTTTTGCAATTGGCGCGTATTGGGTCGCATAGCGAACTGGGATTGTAGTGAAGCGGTAATGCCGATAAGCGAGAATTCTGCTTATCGTTCACCGTAGCTAAAACGTAGCTGTGTAAAAATACTCCTCAGCATTGATGTGCTTCCTGTAGCTGCCTTAAAAAATTGCGGGTAAGGCAAGGCATTGATATATAATGCTACGGTTTTCAGTTGAGCAAGTTGACAATCCTTGTGTCGGTGGTTCGATTCCGCTCCGGGTCAAATTTCGCGTGCATGAGCACGCAAAATCAATTAAGAGATTTCGCTTGCGCAGGACGCAAAATCAATCAGGAAGTTTTGATTGGTTAAATTGAAAGGCTTGCTAAATTCTAGCGAGCCTTTTTGTTTTATGTTTAACACACTTAATTACACATGAATTCATCAACGGAAGAGCTTATAACTAGCACCACTTCAGCGAGTTCTGATGACATCGTGCTTGAGGTGAAACGTCGCCGCACCTTTGCGATTATTTCGCATCCCGACGCGGGTAAAACCACGCTCACTGAAAAACTGTTGTTGTTCGGCGGTGCGATTCAGATGGCAGGTACGGTAAAGGCGCGCAAGAGCGGCCGTCACGCGACTTCCGACTGGCTGGAAATCGAAAAGCAGCGCGGTATATCCGTGGCGAGCTCGGTGATGCAATTTACCTTTGACGATTGCGTCATTAACCTGCTGGACACGCCGGGTCACCAGGATTTTTCTGAAGACACCTATCGTGTGCTGACTGCCGTTGATGCCGCCGTGATGGTGGTGGATGCGGCAAAGGGTGTCGAAGCACAAACTATCAAGTTGCTCGAAGTGTGCCGTTTACGTAACACGCCCATTATCACCTTCATCAACAAAATGGATCGGGAAGTGCGCGAGCCGTTAGAGGTGCTGGATGAGATCGAATCCGTGCTAAAAATAAAATGTGCACCCGTAACTTGGCCGATAGGCATGGGCAAACGCTTTCGCGGTGTGTATCACTTGTTGAATGACGAAGTGCTGCGCTTTACGCCGGGCGAAGAAAAAGCCAATCAGGATGTGGAAGTGCTGCGCGGCGCGGACATCGAGCAGATGGCACAAGAAGCACCAAGCGAGATGCAAACCATGCGCGACGAAACTGAACTGGTTATGGGTGCAGGCGCATCGTTTGATTTGCAAGAGTTTCTCAAAGGTCAGCAATCGCCAGTGTTTTTTGGCTCTGGTGTGAACAACTTTGGCGTGCGCGAAATCTTGCGCGCCTTGGTCGATTGGGCACCTGCGCCGTTGCCGCGAGCCACTGATGTGCGCATTGTGCAACCTACCGAAGCCGCGTTCACTGGTTTTGTATTCAAGATACAAGCCAACATGGATCCGAATCATCGCGACCGTATCGCTTTTCTGCGTGTGTGCTCTGGTCGATATTCATCAGGCATGAAAGTTAAACATCGCCGCACCGGCAAAGATATGAAACTCGCCAACGCCGTCACCTTTATGGCGAACGAACGCTCACGGCTTGAAGAAGCTTATGCGGGCGACATCATCGGCGTACATAATCACGGTCAGTTGCAAATCGGTGATGTGTTGACCGAAGGCGAGGCACTGACTTTCAAAGGCATCCCTTACTTCGCGCCAGAACTGTTCAGTCGCGCGCGTCTGCGCGACCCGATGAAAGCCAAGCAATTAGAAAAAGGCTTGCGTCAATTGGGCGAAGAAGGCGCGGTGCAAGTTTTCGCGCCTCTGGTGGACAACACCTTGCTCATAGGCGCGGTCGGACAGTTGCAATTTGAAGTGGTCGAACATCGCCTCAAAGCTGAGTATGGCGTGGATGCAATGTTTGAGCGTGCCGGCATTCATACCGCGCGTTGGGTCACCTGCGCTGACAATAACCACCTCAACGAATTCGTCAAAGCCAATCAAGCACGTTTGGCGAAAGACGTGGATGGCAACTACTCTTACCTTGCCGATACGGGTGTGAATTTGCGCCTTGCGCAGGAGCGCTGGCCCAAGGTGCAATTTCATGCCACGCGTGAGCATGGGCAGCAACTCGGTTAAAAATACCAGCAGCCTCCAACTGTTTTATTTACGCAGTTGGAAGTTTTAGCATCAAAGTGTAAGGATTGATAGGCGACTGCTGAAATCCGCGCTGCATATAGAGAAGCGGTGCAGCACTGAGATCACCTGCTGAGTAACGGCTGCAAGCCTCGAGTAGTCATCCCCTGCTTCTTGATCTGTTGTTCGCATTATTGCCTGTCGGTAGTTGCTGAGTGTGCTCGTAAGTTCTTTGCATAAAACTAACTCCATCATGCTCACTCCTTAAATATCGCTCTCGATCCCACAGCATTATACGTTTGCGTCGCACCACCAATAAGGTTAGAAGCAAAATTGAGCTGCGGTGCAACCATTCCCTGAAACACGGTGGTTTCTAGCTGATGGAGTAACTGGTGCGGCTCGTGTTGGTTGATTGTTCGGCAAGGCAAAATTGCTTATTCTTTCACTCGGGGTGTCGAGCCAATGCGAGGTTGACCAACGACCACTCATACCAGCAACGCCTTCACTGGCTGGAAGCCCATCGAAACAGCGGTATGCCGAGACTAAGCTTGGGTTAAAATTCGCACTACCTCCCCCAAGTATTTTCAAGCTCACTTTGATTACCACTATTCATTACCCGATGCGCATTGCCTATCTTCGCCAACATCTGCGTGATCTTGGTGCCAAGCCTTGCCATGAAAATAGGCTGTTGCGCGGATGGAGTCAGGTTGGTTCATATGATAGAGCGCACAGTGCTGCTGCTGAATTTTTTCCTCTCGCGTTACGCAATGCGTTACCGTCCATCGAAGCTGATTTAAATGGGCTGACGCGCCTGCACGATGAGTATCACGCTGATGATGAGGTCGCACGGTTGTTGGTTGAGCTGCATGACGGTCAGATGGTGGAGAGTGTGCTACTGCCGCGTGGCGGCTTGTGCGTTTCGACGCAGGTGGGTTGTGCCGTGGGCTGTGTGTTCTGCATGAGTGGCCGCGCGGGTTTACAACGCCAACTTGGCAGTGCCGAGATCGTCGCGCAAGTGGTGTTGGCGCGTAAACGCCGTACGGTAAGCAAGGTGGTGTTTATGGGTATGGGTGAGCCTGCACACAATCTCGATAACGTGCTGGAAGCGATTGAATTTCTTGGTACACAGGGCAACATCGGGCATAAGAATTTGGTGCTTTCTACGGTGGGGGATTTGCGCGTGTTTGAGCGGTTGATGAAGGGTGTTCCCCCGCCCCAACCCTCCCCCAGAGGGAGAAAGGGCGAACGAGAAAAACTCATTTCAATTCCTGCAGTGAAGCCCGCACTCGCGCTTTCATTGCACAGCACTGATGCAACACTGCGCGCCAAGCTTCTACCGCGCGCACCTGAAATTGCTATCGAAGAGTTGGTGGAACGTGCCGAGGTGTATGCGCGCGCGAGCAGCTATCCGACGCAATATCAATGGACTTTGCTCGAAGGAATTAACGACAGCGATGACGAGGTGAAGGGTATTGTTCGTTTGCTCGGTGGCAAATACGCCGTGATGAATTTCATTCCCTTCAACGCAGTGGACGGTCTCGACTATCGCCGCCCATCATCCGAACGCATCACTGAAATGGTGCGCACGCTTAAACAACATGGCATCCTTGCCAAGGTGCGCGACTCTGCAGGACAGGATATTGAAGGCGCATGTGGGCAGTTGCGAGCGAGGGCAGTGAAAGAGAAACGGAAAACTAATTCCTCTGTGCCGTTATAATCCGCGCTTTCAAAAATACCGGAACTCATTGTGTCTGATCGTTTAGCCGTGTTACCGCAATACCTGATGCCCAAGCAGTTGCTGACTGTGTTGGCAGGCAAATTTGCCAGCGCGCGTTTGGGTGGATTGACCACGGCGGTGATACGCCGCTTTGTAGCACGCTACAGAGTGAATATGCAGGAGGCGACCAATCCTGATGTGGCGAGCTATGCGAGTTTCAATGAGTTTTTCACGAGACCCTTGCGCGAAGGGGCACGCCCGCTGGCGGATGCCGATTTCATCTGCCCGGTGGATGGCGCGATCAGTCAATTCGGTGCAATCGAACACGACAGTATTTTTCAAGCCAAGGGTCACAGCTATACCACAACTGCGTTAGTGGGTGGAGATGCAAATTTAGCGGCACAATTTGCCGACGGCAGTTTTGCCACGCTGTATCTCAGCCCCAAGGATTATCACCGCATCCACATGCCGTGCGCGGGACGTTTGCGCCGCATGATTTATGTGCCGGGCGAACTGTTCTCGGTGAATCCGACCACCGCTCGCGGCGTGCCGGGTTTGTTCGCGCGCAATGAGCGCGTGGTGTGCGTGTTCGATAGTGAATTCGGGCAATTCGTGTTGACGCTGGTCGGTGCAACGATAGTCGGCAGCATGGCCACGGTGTGGCATGGTGTCGTCAACCCACCACGTTCGCGCGCGGTACGCGAATGGCACTACGACGGTCAGGAAATTTCATTGCAAAAGGGGCAGGAGATGGGTCGCTTCCTGCTCGGCTCCACTGTCGTGATATTGTTCCCGAAAGACACGCTGAACTTCACTCCAACTTGGCAACCCACCAAGGCAATACGCATGGGTGAGGCAATGGGTAGCAAGCCCGTTTGATCTGCGTTTTTTCATTTTATGAATAAAGTCGCGCCGACCAAAACTGAAATCGCGTTGCTAGCACCCTTTGTCGGCCTCACACTGGAGTATATCCATCTGCCGACAACCACCGCAGAATTTGCCTCGGCTACTTCTGAAATCATGGCAGCGGGCATTGTGGGTTTTGATACCGAATCCAAGCCGACGTTTGTGGTGGGTGATGTCAGCGAAGTGACCGCACGTGGCGCAGTTTGCGTTGCATAACAAGGCATTTCTATTTCAGCTGCACCGTTCGGAAGGACATCCGTTTCTGATGGAGCTGCTGCAATCGGAACATGTCATCAAGGTGGGCTTCGGCCTCAAGTCAGATCGCAAACATATACTCTCGAAACTGGGTGTGCATTTCAATGCGGTGGTCGATCTCAACACGGTATTCAGCATGGACGGCTATCACAAGGAGATGGGCGTGCGGGCAGCCGTGGCGCAGGTGTTCAAGCAGCGTTTTGCCAAGGCTAGGCACGTGACCACTTCCAATTGGTCGCAGCTCCAACTCACGCCGCAACAAATGCTTTACGCCGCAAACGATGCCTATGCTGCACTGAAAGTTTTGGAGGCGTTAAATCTGCGCCGTGAAGATTTGCCCATCATGGGCATGAGTGCTCATTCTAGCCTTCACAGCAAACAACGAGCGTAGCGACTATGTTTGGTGGGGAAGCCCCTTGCGGGTTTGCATTGCCAAGTTAATTTTTCTTGTGGGCACCTCTAAAAATTGCTGACGAATTCACCTTTTTGTCAGATTGAGGATGTTAGTGGAATTTGCAGTAGTAGTGAATGCGGCATCTGTCTTACGTAAAAAGCTTGGCGCAACGTTCCATTGCTGCCCGCTGTCCGTAATAACAGTGACTGTTTTTTTGTTATAACGTGTCAACATCCCATTCAGTTCCGAATGGCCTTCTGGCTGGAATGAAACACGGTCTCCAATGCTGAACTCGAGCATTTTAGAATGAGCACGGTACTGTTGCATGAATTTGAGGCGCGCAACGATTCGATTGTTCAAATTGATCAATTCATCTTCCGTCAGTTTATCGATGTCTATTTCATGGTGACACATTTAATTTGCCTGATATCGTTGGCGACAGTACACGAACTAGCTGGGTATCGCGTTATACGTAGAAGTCATTTTAAGGTATGAGCGTGCAGTGTGAAACATAAAAGGCAACCTGGATTTTTTGATATTACGGAACGGACTTACAAACTGACCAAGATGGGTGACCCACTGGTTGGTTTGAATGAGCAGATCGACTGGGAAGCCTTCCGTACTGACTTGAACCGAATTCATGACAAAGCGCGCAAGAGCAACGCGGGAGCGAAGCCGACAGACGTTGTACTGATGTTCAAGATACTGGTGCTGCAACAACTTCACAACCTATCCGACGACCGTATCGAATATCAGATCCGGGATCGCCTCTCCTTCATGCGCTTTCTGGGACTGCAACTGGAAGATAAAGTGCCCGATGCTAAAACTGTCTGGCTGTTTCGTGAGCTACTGAAAGAACAGAAACTGATAGAGGGGCTATTCAACCGATTCCATGAGCAACTGTCACAACGCGGCTATGTTGCGCGTGCGGGACAAATGATCGATGCCACCTTTGTCGAAGTACCCAGACAACGCAACACACGAGAAGAGAACGCACTCATCAAGGAAGGTGCGATACCCATTGAATGGTGCAAAGAGGAAAACGAAAACAAGTTGTCGCAGAAAGATACAGAGGCCCGCTGGACAAAGAAGAACAACGAAACCTACTACGGCTACAAGAACCATATCAACGCTGATCAAGCGCATAAACTGATCCAGAGCTACACCGTCACAAATGCGGCGGTGCATGACAGTCAAGCTATTGACGACTTGCTGGACAAAGAAGCGGATGCCAATGGCGACAAACGCACTGTCTATGCTGACAGCGCATACCGCTCAGAAGAGCGTGAAGCCAATTTGGCGCAACAAAACATCACCAGTCGAATTTGCGAGAAAGGCAGTCGCGGTCATCCGCTTAGCGAAGAACAAAAGGCCGACAACCACGAAAAGTCCAAGGTCAGATCACGTGTGGAACACGTCTTTGGTGCACAGGCGCAAATGGGTGGACACTGGGTGCGCACGATTGGGCTGCTGCGTGCAAAAGTCAAAATCGGAATGATGAATTTAGTATACAACATGATGCGTCTGGTGCAGTTAACCAGACGTGAGAGGATAGTTGTGCCCGTAATCGAGTAAAGCGGGTGAATTGCGTTTGAAACCAAACGATAATGATCAGAATTGCCTCAAAAAATTGCAAATATTTGCAAGTTGCAAAATATATTACTCATGCATCGTTTCTCGCATGTGGAAAATCAATTATTAGAGGTCCCCTTATGAGTTCAAGCATCGTCCAGCAAATCCTTCGTGACACGTTTGGCTATAGCACTTTCCGTGTCGCACAGCAGGCCATCGTTGAGCATGTTGTCGCGGGTGGCGATGCGCTGGTACTGATGCCGACGGGTGGTGGTAAATCTCTGTGCTACCAGCTCCCTGCTTTATTGCGTGAGGGTGTCGGCATCGTGGTGTCACCGCTGATCGCGCTGATGCAAGATCAAGTCGATGCGCTCAAACAGCTTGGTGTGCAAGCCGCTTTTCTCAACTCCAGCTTGAGTGCCGAAGCAGCGCGGGAAATATCTCAGCAATTACTGCGCGGTGATTTGAAGTTGTTGTATGTCGCGCCAGAACGCTTGATGACGGAAAGTTTTTTGAGTCTGCTGGAGAAGCTGAATGTCAGTTCCCACATCGCCCTGTTTGCCATTGACGAAGCGCACTGCGTCTCGCAATGGGGTCATGATTTCCGTCCTGAGTACCGCGCGCTAACGGTGTTGCACGAACGCTTCCCTAACGTGCCGCGCATCGCACTTACCGCCACAGCGGATGCGCCGACACGGCGCGAAATTGTTGAGCGGCTAACGTTGGAGCAGGCACAGCAATTCGTTTCCAGCTTTGATCGCCCCAACATCCGTTACCGCGTTACGCAGAAGAACAATGCGCGGCAACAGTTGCAAGCCTTCCTCGAATCTGAACATGCCAATGACGCGGGCATTGTGTATTGCCTGTCGCGCAAGAAAGTCGATGAAACTGCCGCATGGCTCAAGGAGCAAGGCTGGGACGCATTGCCCTATCACGCAGGGTTAGATGCGGCGACACGCAGCACCAACCAGAAAAAATTCCTGCGTGAAGAAGGCATCATCATGGTTGCTACCGTTGCGTTCGGCATGGGCATCGATAAGCCCAACGTGCGCTTCGTCGCTCACCTCGATCTGCCCAAGAGCATGGAAGGTTACTATCAAGAAACCGGACGCGCCGAGCGCGATGGTCTGCCCGCAAATGCTTGGATGGCTTATGGTTTGGGTGATGTCGTGTCGATGCGCCAGATGCTACTTTCCGGCGACGCCCCTGAAGAACGTAAACGCGTGGAGCTACAAAAACTCGATGCGCTGCTCGGCTTTTGTGAATCCACATCCTGCCGCCATCAAACCCTGCTGCGCTACTTCGGCGAAGCACATCCCGGCGATTGTCATGAATGCGACAACTGTCTGTCCCCCGTGGACACGTGGGATGCAACGCAAGCGGCGCAGATGGCATTGTCGTGTGTGTATCGCACCGGACAACGTTTTGGCGTGGCGCATTTGATTGACGTATTGATTGGCAAGTCCACGGTGAAAGTCGAGCAATTCAACCACCAGCAACTCAGCACTTTCGGCATCGGCAAAGAATTGACGCAAGCACAATGGAGCAGCGTCTATCGCCAACTGGTCGCTGCGGGGTTACTCAATGTGGACATGGAAGCGTACGGCGGCCTGCGCCTCACTGAGGCTGCGCGCCCCGTGTTGCGCGGCGAGCAACCCGTGTGGCTGCGCCGAGATGCCGATCCAATCAAACGCAAAGCGCGGCGCACCGAACGTAACGCCAAGTCACGCGAGCCTTTTGCGGGAGCAAGTGACGATCCGTTATGGATAGCCCTCAAAGCCAAACGGATGGAGCTAGCACGCGAGCAAAGCTTACCGCCTTATGTGATTTTTCACGATAGCACCTTGTTGGAAATTCTCAATCGTCGCCCCGTCAACCTGGACGAAATGGCGCAGATTAGCGGCGTGGGACAAGCCAAGCTGGAGAAATATGGCGATGCGTTTTTGCGGGTGGTTGAGGATGTGGCGAATGGGGTGGGCGGTTAAATTCTGTTATATGTGATCATTGTAAAAGCCCGTCATTCCCGCGAAAGCGGGAATCCAGTTGTTAAAAAGACTCTCCGCAACGCGGAGGCAAAAGCATTTTGAATAGAAGCACTGGATTCCCGCCTGCGCGGGAATGACGGCAGAGGACATGGTGTTATAGGAAATTCCAATAATCACCATTTGAGATTGATGCATCCCACCACTTAAGGCAAGATGCGCGCTGGCAATTTTCTTAACCAAGATTCAGTAATAGATTAGAGAGCAAACATGGGCGCACAGTGGAAAGCTAGACACAAAGAAATCGCAGCGAATGCCAAAGGCCGCATCTTCGGCAAGCTGTCCAAAGAAATTATGGTCGCGGCACGTTCAGGTGCTGACCCCGACATGAATCCGCGTTTGCGTTTATTAGTTGAACAAGCGAAAAAAGTATCCATGCCGAAAGACACCTTGGATCGTGCGATCAAAAAAGGTGCGGGACTGCTCGACGGCGGCGTGAGCTTGGAACGGCTCACCTACGAAGGCTTTGCGCCGCATAAAGTGCCAGTGATTGTTGAATGTTTAACCGACAATGCGAACCGCACCTACCCCAACATCCGCGTGCTATTTCGCAAGGGACAGTTGGGTGCAGCAGGTTCGGTCTCCTGGGATTTCAACTACCAAGGCATGATAGAAGCGAGTCCGACGTCTAAAGATGCCGATGCAGAACTCGCCGCCATTGAAGCGGGTGCGCAAGATTTTGAAGCGGGTGAGGATGGCGCAACGCTCTTTTTAACGGATTCCACTGACCTTGATGCCGTGTGCAAAGCTTTACCCACGCACGGCTTCACCGTACAGTCTGCCCAGCTAGGCTATCGTCCAAAAAATACCGTCACACTCAGCGATGCCGAACGCGAGGAAGTAGAAGCATTCCTAGAGGCGATTGATGCAGACGACGATGTGCAGAATGTTTATGTAGGCCTAGCCGGGTAACTAGCTACCCAAGGCCCCATCAGTTATGATGACTTCATTAACCATTAACCATTAACTTAAACTGACATAACAAAGAAAGGCGTATCTCATGTTGTTATTACTTCTGTATTACGCAGTTGCAATCACCATATTGGTTCTGCACTTCACGGGCTACCTCGTGCGCAACAATTTGGAATGGCTGGTGCTGGTGCTTGCCGTCTCAGTTTTTCCAGCAGTCATTTATCTATAGCGTTTCGAGAGCTATTTTTCCAAGTAGCTGCGGCACGCTTCACGCATCACCGTCATTTGCTTGGAAAAATTACTGCATCCATGACAAATCAACAGATGCAGCTTCAATAAGATTTTTTCGCGTAGTGTGATGTCTCGATCCAATGCTTGCGAGAGCAATTCGGATGCTTGTTTGCAATTCAACATCACGCCCCCTTTCTTCCAAACCACTGTAATTCCAAGCATTCGCGCAACGCGAGTCGGGCACGATGCAACAGCACCCAGCAGTTAGTCGTGGAAATCGCTAGTTCCTTACAAATTTCTTCAGTGCTCATGTCCATAAATTCGCGCATCATAAAAGCCTGCGCACTGTTGAGCGGCATACGCTGGTTGCATTGTTCGAATACTTGCCAGAATTTTTGATCTTCAAAAGATTGCGATGGGTTTGCCCAAACTTGTGGCGGACTTACCCAATGCCCATGCTCTTCAAACGATTCAGCGCAAATGTTTTCATACGGGTCTTGCTCGTCATCGGTATGAGGTAGCTCACCTTCACGCTGTTGCTTGCGGCGCAAGTCGAGAATCTTGTGCTTGAGGATGCCCGTCAGCCAGGTGCGCAATGTGGATTGCCCGGAAAATTTATCGCGGCTTTCCACCGCAACCAGCAGTGTCTCTTGCACCACGTCTTCCGCCACGTGCGGGTCACGCAATTGCAACATGGCGTAGCGTACGAGGTAGCTGCGCTGTTCTTGCAGATCATCTATGTCTTGCTGCTTGGCTTGATTCATAGCGCAGATTATATCTGCTAGCGTAAAATTGTTTGTAAGGTTTGGAAGGTTCACACGACTAAGCCTGTGACACGCATTTGCTGTCACTCACAACCACTAAGGAGAAACATCATGAATCAAACTGATCTGACTATTCGCACTGCTATCGCCGGTTTGTTGGCACTGGGTTTGGCTACCACAACTACCTCCGCATTTGCTGCCAAAGGTGATATGGAGAAATGCGCGGGCATCGCCAAGGCAGGCTTGAATGATTGCGCTTCAGCAGGCAACTCATGCCAAGGTCACACCACCAAAGACAACGAAAAAGACGCATGGATTTCTGTACCCAAAGGCACCTGCGCCAAAATCACCGGCGGAACGGTAGTTGCAAAAATGGACAAGGATGGCATGGCAAAAGATGGCATGAAGAAGATGTAATTATCATGAACTCAAACTCATCCCCGCAACACAACCTCCCGCCAACAACACCTATTATTGGCGGGGTGGGGGTGGGTTTGCGTACGCCGCATTACCCGGAATTTATTAACTCACGCCCCGACGTGGCGTGGCTGGAAGTACATAGTGAAAATTATTTTGGCGAGGGTCCCGGTGTTGCTGCGCTGGAAAAAATTCGCGCCAATTACCCGATCAGCCTGCATGGGGTGGGTTTGTCGTTAGGCTCTGCCGATGTGTTAGATACGCATCACTTAAAACAACTTCAGCAACTCATCGCACGCATTTCACCTAGCCTCGTTTCCGAGCATTTGTGTTGGGGCGCATTGGGAGGGCGACATTTGAATGACTTAATCCCTATGCCGTATAGCAACGAAGCTCTTGAGTTGATGTGTGAACGTGTCGATGAAGTTCAAGAATTTTTAGGTCAACAAATATTGATTGAAAACGTCTCCAGCTATTTACGCTGGCAAAACGAAGAACTCAGCGAATGGGATTTCGTCGCAGCACTCGCCAAGCGCACTGGCTGCGGCTTACTGTTGGATGTTAATAACATCTATGTCAGCTCCATCAATCATGGCTTTGATGCCCGCCTATACTTGGCTGCGATGCCTGCTGACAACGTGTTGGAAATTCATTTAGCTGGACATGAAAGCCAGAATGGTTGTTTGATCGACACACATAGCCGTCCGGTGTGCGCCGAAGTATGGCAATTGTATCGAGATGCCATCCAGCTATTTGGAGCAAAGCCCACTTTGATTGAATGGGACAGCGACATCCCGCCGTTGGAAACATTGCTAGCGGAAGCAGCGACCGCCAAAAGCATTTTGGAGCAAGAGCATGTCCAATTTGTTTGAGCAGCAATCACAATTCATCAACGCACTGTTCAATCCCTCACAAGATGTTGGGATGCTCTTCCGAGCTACGAAAAACAGCCATGTGACCACTGGCTTAGCCATTTATCGCAACAACGTGTTCAGCAATTATCGCCGCGTGTTGGGCAGCGTTTATCCGGTCATTCAACGCTTGGTGGGCGATGGATTTTTTACTGCTGTGTGCGATGACTACATTCATGCCATGCCTTCGTGGAGCGGCGATGTGCGCAACTACGGTGGTGCCTTCGCGGAGTTTTTAAGTGTTCATCCATCGCTGACAGACCTAGTTTATCTGCCCGATGTGGCGCGTATCGAATGGGCGTGTCACCAAGTTCTGAGCAAGCCTGAATCAGTTCAGTTTGAGGTTGCACAACTGGCTGCGATACCCGCCGAACAACTTGCGCAATCGCGTATCGAACTTTGCGCGGCCAGTGCATTGGTCTCATCACCTTATCCGTCAGTCAAAATTTGGCAAAGCAACCAGAATGATTATGAGGGAGATGGCAATGTTGATTTGAGTGCAGGCGCGGAATATGGCCTCGTGTTACGCCAACAATTTGCAGTGACGCTACACCCGTTAAGCGTGGCTGAATTTGAATTCTTATCGCAACTCGGCCAACACAAGGCCTTGGCAGAAGCGTTGCAAGCCGCGCAAACCGTAGCGGCAGATTTTGATTTTGGCGCGTGCTTGTTGCGACATATCGGCAATCGTGCAATCAGCCGCCTAGGAGCGTAATTTTTGTATGGGGCGCGCAGACATGTCTGCGCACTCCAAAATTAGTGTGAATAATTTTCATCGGAGGCAGTCATGAACAAACTCAAGCAACTCATCAAGCTCTATCAACAAGCCGTTGGCTATTGGAGCTACCTCACGCCCGTGTTTGATTTAGCAATACGCGGCTACCTCTGCTGGGTATTTTTTCGATCAGGGTTAGCCAAAATTCAAAGTTGGGAAAGCACGCTCTCGCTGTTTGAAAATGAATTCTCCGTGCCGCTGCTATCACCGGAAACGGCTGCATGGTTGGGCACGGCAGCCGAGCTAAGTTTACCGCTGCTACTCCTGTTTGGCTTGAGCAGTCGCGCCGCAGCAGGTGCGCTATTCGTGTTCAACATCATTGCCGTGATTTCCTATCCAGACCTTGGTGCAGCAGGAGTCAACATGCACTATCTATGGGGCTGGCTCATGCTGGTGATTGTATTCCACGGTGCAGGAAAATTATCGTTGGACGCGCTGATTAAGCGTTGGGCTGCCAACTAGAAAGTTGGCAAAATACTGATTCGTCATTCCCCCGAAAGCGGGAATCCAGTGAGTTAAAAAGCCCTCGTGTAGCGAGACAGAATCTTAGTTGTCCGCTTCCCCCAGCACAATCACCGAGGAGCAAGCGCGGAATCTATTGTCTTGCTGGATTCCCGCTTTCGCGGGAATGACGTACTTTTTCAAAGCTTCTCTAAACAATTTTAAGCACCTTCGCCAGATAATCGAAAATCCAGCAGTAGAAAATGATCGGCAAAGGCAGTCCCAGCAACGTGCCGATAAGATAGTTTCGGAATTTCACGCCAGACATGGCGAGCGCGTAATTCAGTGCGGGGACGGTTTGAAATAAAACTCGCAACAGCAGAATGCTGGCAATGGGTCGCGCATTTAGTTTGGCAAGCAGCCTAATAGCCAGTTTATTTTTCACCTGCTGTAACGCATCGCCACCAACCATGCGAATCACCCAAAAAGTAGTGACGCACGATAGTGACGCTGCGATATAAGTTGCCACCCCGCCCCACGTTTTACCCAAGGTCAACACCGCAGCAGCGAGAAATATCCAACCGGGAATTTGAATCAAATTTCCCAGCGAAAAAAGGGCAATGAAAATCATCAAACCGCTAATCTGGTTCCCGGTGATTTTTTGTTGCAGGTATGCGAGGTTGAAGTGTTCGCGCAGACCTGAGAGTTGAAAGATGGCAAGTAGCAAACCTAGAAATAAAAAGACAGTCAGGAGTTTTTTGTAGGGGTGCATGGACTTATCATCGATTTAAAGCGGACGTTCGTCAGGCACTTTTCTGCATGTCATTTCAGTCATGATTTTGCAAAGGCAAAATCACCATCGGCTTAAACCCTAACTTCCACGCCAAACTCTCCGCACTACTTCGCGCTTCAGCCTGATTCGCATACGATCCAATTTGTACACGCACTATTCCATCTTTATTGATGAGTTTAAATTCTTTGCCTGAGTCACACAGCTCCTTACGCATGATTGTTAGATACGCTTCGGCATTTTCTTGCGTTTTGAATGCGCCGAGTTGCAAATAAATATTGCTGTCGGTCGCTTGCGGTGCGGCTACCGTTTCATTCAGCACAACAGCAGGCGCAACCTCGGCTACAGGGGTAATGACTACACTTTCCAACGGCGTGCTTTGTACGGGCTCGCTCACTGCGATGGGCGTAATGACAACATCAGGGTTCAAACTTTCCACTTCGACTTCCGCACTACCGTTGCTGACGATGCCGAGTTTGTAAGCAGCGGTGTAAGACAAATCAATCACGCGCTCATGCAGAAACGGGCCTCGATCATTGATACGCACTACGACTGATTTTTGATTAGCGAGATTCGTTACGCGTGCATAGCTGGGAATCGGCAAGGTGGGATGCGCGGCGGTCATCGCGTACATGTCGTATTTTTCACCGCTGGAAGTGGGCTGCCCGTGAAATTTCTTACCGTACCATGAAGCAACGCCGCGCTGCTTGAAATCGCCCGCTTTAGTGAGTGGTGTGTAGGGTGTGCCCAGCGCAACATAAGATCGGTTGGCATAACGATGCAGCGGTTCAGTGCGAACAGTTGCATCGGGTATCGCATCTAAATTTTCAGGGGCATCGGCACCCGGACCGTCGCCAGTAAGATAAGCACCGCCAGCAGTTTGAGTTGCAGGCTTGCCGGGAATTTCAATTTTATGCTTCTGTGTCGTGCCACACGCAGTGAGCATGAAAATTGAAAACAGCGAAACGGCGATGCGATTTTTCATATTAAGTTTTGACCAATTTCTTGTGCGTCTCAATACTCATTAACATACCGAATCCGAGTAGCAAGGTGAGCATCGAAGTGCCGCCATAACTGATGAGTGGCAAGGGCACGCCAACCACAGGCAATATGCCACTGACCATGCCCATGTTAACGAAAGTGTAGGTGGCAAAAGTTAGGGTGATCGAACCTGCCATCAAACGCGTGAAGTAAGTGGAGGCGTTGCCTGTGATGACGAAGCCGCGCCAGATAACGAAACAGTACATGGTGAGTAAAATCAGATTGCCGATCAAACCAAATTCTTCCGAAAACACTGCGAAAATAAAATCGGTGGTGCGCTCCGGTAGAAAATCGAGGTGTGTCTGTGTGCCATTCAAATAACCTTTGCCGATGATGCCGCCCGACCCCACCGCGATCATGCCTTGGATGGTGTGATAGCCCTTGCCCAATGCGTCTTGTGACGGGTCGAATAACATCATGATGCGATGGCGCTGATAGTCGTGCATCATCGACCACAACACGGGGGCACTGGCGAGTGCAGCAACGCCCATCACCGCCATGATGCGCCAGCTCAAACCCGCCAAGAACAACACGTAAAATCCGCTCGCACTGATCAGCAAAGCCGTCCCCAAATCGGGCTGACGTGCAATTAATAACACCGGCAAAATTAACAATAGCGCTGCGATGACATAATTTTTCAAGGTGAGCGTCGCTTCATGTTTTTCGAAGTACCAAGCCATCATCAACGGCACGCCGATTTTCATCAACTCGGAAGGCTGTATGGTTGCGAGACCCAGATTGAGCCAGCGGCGCGCACCGTGGCTGATTTCACCAAACAAGGCAACGCCGATTAACAACACCATACCCAACACGTATATCGGCACAGCGGTACGCATTAAATAATGTAGCGGCAAGTTAGCCACAACCCACATTGCGGACATCGCAACCACAATATTGAGCATTTGGCTGGAAGGTTTACCCCAGCTAGCATTGTCCGCACTGTATAAAATGATCAAACTGGTCAGCATCAGCAGGCTGATACCGAGGAGCAATGGACGATCAACTTGCTTGGTTATTCGCACCCAGAATTGTCGCCTAGTCATGTTCGGGTTCCTCTTTTACATCAGCACTTACTAGCGGCTTAGGCACTTTGCCTAGCAGGTAATAATCAAAAACTTTGCGCGCAATCGGTGCAGCCGTTCCACCGCCGTGACCGCCGTTTTCTGCCAACACCACCAGCGCGATCTTGGGTTGCTCGGCAGGGGCAAAAGCAATGAACCACGCGTGATCGCGATTTCGTTCACTAATTTTACTCGCATCGTATTTCTCACCTTGCTTCATGCCCACCACTTGCGCCGTCCCTGTCTTGCCCGCGATGTGATATTCCGCTCCCGCTGATGCCGCCACTGCTGTGCCGCCGGGTTGAGTCACTGCCGCCATCGCACGTTTTACCAAATCAAGATGCTCAGGATTTATTTTCAAATCAGCTAAAGGTGGACTGGCAATCACACGATTATCCTTAGCCTGTGCGCTGCGAATTTCCTTAACGAGGTGCGGCGTGTGAGCCACGCCGTTATTCGCCAGCGTGGCAGTCGCATATGCCAACTGCATTGGCGTAACCAAACTATAACCTTGTCCAATGCCGACCGAAACGGTATCGCCGGTAAACCATTTTTGTTTGTAGTGTTTCATTTTCCAGTCTTGCGAAGGCAGCAAGCCGGACGTTTCGCCTTCCAAATCGATGCCGGTTTTTTTGCCGAAGCCAAAGCGCGAGAGAAATTCAAAAATATTGTCGATACCTAACTCGACGGCCAACCCGTAATAGTAAGTGTCGCAAGACACCACGATGGATTTGAAAAGATCGACCGTGCCATGCCCGTCCTTTTTCCAATCCCGATAGCGATGACTACTACCCGACAACGTATAAAAACCGGGGTCACTGATGGTATGCGTGGGTGTGCGAATGTTGTAATTGAGCCCAGCTAACGCCATGAAGGGCTTGATTGTCGAACCCGACGGATATTGCCCGCGCAAAGCACGATTGTTCAGAGGATGATCGGGAGAATTATTTAACTCATCCCAGCTATCCGAATCGATACCATCGATAAATAAACTCGGATCGTAGCCAGGCTTGCTGATGAAGGCGAGCACTTCACCGTTATTGGGATCAATGGCCACCAACGCGCCGCGATAATCACCGAACGCTTCTTCGGCAATTTCTTGCAACTTCGCATCGATACTCAACACAATGGTGTTACCTGAAACAGGGGGCGTGCGCGACAACATACGCACCGCACGACCCGCTGAATCGACCTCTACCTGCTCGATACCCGTTGTACCATGCAGTTCGCTTTCGTAACTTTTTTCCAGTCCTGTTTTGCCCATGTAATCCGAGCCGCGATAATTGGCAAGCGTGTCATCCGCTTCGAGTTGATCGAGGTCGGTTTCATTGATGCGTCCGATATAGCCCACCAAATGGGCAGCCTTGTCACTCATAGGGTAATCGCGGAACAAACGTGCGTTAATTTCCACGCCGGGGAAGCGATATTGTTGCGCGGCGAAACGGGCGATTTCTTCGTCAGTTAATTTGCTGCGTATCACCAGGGTTTCAAAATTATGACTTTCCGCCACTAATTTTTTGAAGCGTTTGCGATCTCTGGGCGCAATTTCAATCACGCCGGAAAGCTCATCAATCGTCGCTTCCAAATTTTTTACTTTATTGAGATTGACCTCCAGCGTGTAGCCGGAATAGTTGCGCGCCAACTCGACACCGTTGCGGTCAAGTATCAAGCCCCGATTGGGAACGATAGGCACAACCGAGATGCGATTGCTCTCCGCCAAAGTTTGATAATAGCTATAACGTATGCCTTGCAAATATAAAAAACGAAGTATCAACAACGCCAGCAATACCAACACAAAAATCATGCTGACAACCAGGCGTAAACGGAAATGAAAAATTTCCCGCTGATGATTTTTAAACTCAACCGGTTTTTTCATAATCGCTCAACGTTGCGATAAAAGGTTACGCGCATGCCGCTAAGATACCCGTTCGCGCAAGCGTTTTTGCTGAACCGAATGGAATAGGAGGTTGAAAGGTGTCCACAGCAAAGTCGAGGTCAGACAGCCCAAAAAATATCCCCATACGATGTAACCATTCACCTGCCAATTGATGATGGCAAATACCACATACGTCATCGTGATGATGCCGAATACCTGAAAAGTTTGCTGACGCAAATCAAACATTTTCAAACGATGGCTCAGCACCACGCCACCGAATGCGAGCAGCGTGTACGCCAAGGCGTGCTGTCCAAACAGGCTGGCATCGGCCACATCCGCCAGTATCCCCACCGCCCACGATAGTCCGATACCAAATCGCCAAGGCTTGTGCATGCACCAATACAACAGTACCAATGCAACAAAATCGGGACGCAGCATCAACCAGACTCCACCCCACGGCAACCCGTTCAAAAACAACGCTGCCAATACCGAAATCACGATATATGCATTTCTAATCGGGCGTTGAATTTCCGGCTTACTTTGAACGTCGAGCGTACGCATTTAATTTCTTCTCCGACTTTTAGCGCGCTTATCCGTCTCGCCAACGGCAGGTTCTTCTGCTGGGCGTTCTGGCAATTTTGGTGGGTTAGCCAACACTAACAAGTGCCGATGTTGATCGACCCCGGCGGTAGGTAAACAAAAAATTCGCGCAAAAGGATAAGACGGGTCACGTTCAACTTTGGCCACTTTGGCAACGGGAATCCCCTGCGGATAAACCCCATCGATTCCTGATGTAACCAGCACATCGCCGACTTGAATATCGGCGCTCTCCGGCATAAAACGCAAGGCCAACTGACTGGTATCACCTGCGCCAAACACGATACTTCTCAAGCCATTACGCAGCACTTGCACGGGGACGGCACGATCTTTCTCGGTAATCAAAGTCACTTCTGACAACCAAGGATACACGCGAGTAATTTGTCCAACGATGCCCTTATCATCCATCACAACCTGACCCATTTCCATCTTGGCATTCGCACCTTTACTAATCAAAACTCTGCGCTTAAAAACATCGCGTTCTGCATAGACCACTTCGACCAATTGCGCGGTGTATCCGGGGCTAAGCGGCAAGCTAGAAAGTGTGCGTAATTGTTGATTTTCTAATTGGCTAGATTGCAATTGCAATAATTGTGCGGCATCTTGTTGATGCTGAAGGAGCAACTGATCGTTAGTGCTTTTCAAATCACGCTGCGCTTGTTGGGTGATGAAAATGCCACCGATTTGGTCCAGCAAATATGCGGGCATGGCAGTTAGGCGCTGTATCGGCGTAATCAGCACCGACACGACACTACGCGCCGATTCCAAATAACGGAATCGTGCATCGACAAACATCAGCAATAGAGAAAGCGCGGAAAAAAATATTAACCGCACCACCGGACTGGGGCCGCGATTAAAAAATCGGAAGGATTGAGTGCTATCCATCAATAACCTTCAATCAGGATTTTGAAGTTGTATGTGTTACAAAAAATTACTTAACTTATTCAGTTGTGAAGATGCTGGTTGATTTGTCCATGTGCTCCAACGCCATGCCAGAGCCACGCACCACGCAAGTCAACGGGTCTTCAGCAATCCAAACTGGCAACCCGGTTTCTTCCATCAACAAACGATCCAAGTCGCGTAACAATGCGCCACCGCCAGTCAACACCATACCTTTACTTGCAATGTCCGCGCCCAATTCTGGTGGAGTTTGCTCTAGTGCAGTTTTCACCGCGCTGACGATGTTGTTGAGCGGATCAGTCATGGACTCCAACACTTCATTGCTGGAAATCGTAAAGCTACGTGGCACACCTTCGGCAAGATTACGCCCTGTGACTTCCATCTCACGCACTTCACTGCCCGGAAATGCTGAACCAATCGTTTTCTTGATTTCTTCAGCCGTGGTCTCACCAATCAACATGCCGTAGTTGCGGCGGATGTAATTGATAATCGCCTCGTCGAACTTATCTCCACCGACTCGCACTGAACCAGAGTACACAGCACCACCCAAGGAAATCACACCGACTTCGGTAGTGCCTCCACCAATATCCACGACCATTGAACCCGTTGCTTCTTCCACCGGCAAACCCGCACCAATCGCCGCCGCCATGGGCTCTTCGATCAATTCCACGCGACGCGCGCCTGCGCCAACTGCCGATTCACGAATCGCACGACGCTCAACCTGTGTTGAACCACATGGCACACAAATAACGATACGCGGGCTAGGGCTAAAAATGCCCGCTTTGTAAACTTTGCGAATGAAATGCTTGAGCATCAATTCAGTGACAGTGAAGTCGGCAATCACGCCGTCTTTCATCGGGCGAATCACGTTAATGCTGCCCGGTGTGCGCCCCATCATTTGCTTGGCAGCGATACCCACTTGCTGCACGACTTTTTTACCGTTCGGCCCGCCCTCTTGGCGTATTGCCACTACCGACGGCTCATCCAGCACGATGCCTTGCCCGCGCACCCAAATCAGCGTATTCGCTGTACCCAGGTCAATTGCCAAGTCGTTGGAAAAGTAGCTATCGAGAAATCTAAACATTGTGTGATGTCCTGTCGTCAAAGTAATGCGCTGAATAATCCTTATATGATACCCTATTAGCCTTCTTTTTATATACACGGATGCTTCTAAAAATTCGAGTTTCTAAGCCAGACAAGGCGCGAGCAAAAAATTATGACGACTCATATATTTAATATGTTAGGAGTAATTTTTTGTGAGTAACACCGTATGGCGACGAAAATCGTTTTTTTAGATGCATTTGGGAGCATTTGCTATGTCACTAACCACTCAAGATGTCCAGAAAGTCGCCCGTTTGGCGAGGCTTGCTATGGACGAAAATGAAATTGAAACAGCGCGTTCGCAGCTATCAGAAATTTTTAGCCTAATAGCTGAAATGCAGGCTGTTAATACCAGCGGAATTGAGCCGATGTCACATGCGCAGGATTTGTCACAACGTTTGCGTAGCGACGTGGTGACGGAAGCCAATCAGCGCGAGGCTTTCCAAGCTGTCGCCCCGCAAGTCGAAGGCGGCTTATACCTTGTTCCTCAAGTCATCGAATAAGCTCATCATGTTTAATTTAAGTCTGCAACAAATCGGCGGCGCATTGCGCGCCAAAAAGATTTCCAGCATGGAACTAACTCAGCTTTATCTTGACCGCATTAACGCGCTTAACCCCAAGCTGAATGCCTATATCACGCTGCAACCCGAAACCACACTGGCACAAGCTCAAGCCGCCGATGTTCGTCTTGCAACTGGCAAAGCCGATGCGCTGACGGGTATCCCCTTTGCACAAAAAGATATTTTTTGCGCCAAAGGTTGGCTCACCACGTGCGGCTCAAAAATGCTGCACAATTTCGTTTCTCCTTATGACGCGCACGTCATCACGCAATTCAATAACGCAGGCGCGGTGAATCTGGGCAAGACCAACATGGATGAATTCGCCATGGGTTCATCAAACGAAACGTCGCATTACGGCACAGTGAAAAATCCCTGGGACACAGCACGTGTACCTGGCGGTAGCTCTGGCGGTACAGCGGCAGCGGTAGCGGCGCGGTTATGTGCAGCAGCAACAGGCACCGATACAGGCGGTTCAATCCGCCAACCTGCTGCATTGTGTGGCATCTCCGGCATCAAGCCCACCTACGGCACGGTATCGCGCTACGGCATGATTGCTTTTGCGTCAAGTTTGGATCAAGCCGGGCCGATGGCGCGCAGCGCAGAAGATTGTGCATTGATGTTGAACGTCATGACGGGCTTTGATGAACGCGATTCCACTTCGCTGCAACGCGACAGGGAAGACTATGCGCGCGACCTGAACCAGCCGCTGAACGGCTTACGCATCGGGCTGCCCAAAGAGTTTTTCGCGGAAGGATTGAGCAACGATGTCGCGCAAGCGGTTGAAGCCTCTATCGCCGAATACAAAAAGCTAGGTGCAACGGTCGTCGAGATTAGTCTGCCGAATACCAAATTATCCATCCCTGTGTATTACGTGCTAGCACCTGCCGAGGCGTCGAGCAATTTGTCGCGTTTCGACGGCGTGCGCTACGGCTATCGCGCACCAGACTACACCGACCTCGCTGACATGTATGAAAAAAGCCGCGCACAAGGTTTCGGCGAGGAAGTGAAGCGCCGCATTATGATCGGCACGTATGTGTTGAGCCACGGCTATTACGATGCCTATTATCTGCAAGCGCAGAAAATACGCCGCCTCATCGCGCAAGATTTTACCGAGGCATTCAAACATTGCGATGTCATCATGGGGCCGACTTCACCCTCCACCGCTTTCAAGCTGGGCGAGAAAGGCGACGATCCGGTACAGATGTATCTATCCGACATCTACACCATCGCGGTGAATTTAGCGGGCTTGCCCGGCATGTCTATTCCATGCGGCTTTGGCGCAAATGACATGCCAGTTGGCTTGCAAATCATTGGCAACTATTTCGACGAAGCTCGCATGTTAAATGTGGCGCATCAATATCAACTGGCGACCGACTGGCATAGCCGTGCGCCGCAAATTATTTAATTCAGATGAGCATTCCATTCCGTCATAGCGCTGGATTTGGTAGGCGAATTGAGTATTGGATTATCGGGAAGATGCTTAAAGAAGGGCTTGATGTTTATGTCCCATTAGTGGATGACTTTGGAGTAGATGCGGTTATTCGCAAGCCAGACGGAACATTTATTGAAGTTCAAATTAAAGCTCGTTCAAAAGACGTGGTTTTTGGTGATGCGGCTCTATTTGCGGCTATTGATTTTCCGGAAAATAGGAAAAACTATTTTTTCATTTTCTATTCTGAAAGGCTCGATCAAAAGGGGCTTCCATGCACGTGGATTCTCTCTTCTGAAGAGTTTATTCAAGAATGTGTCCAAAATAAAAACGGGAAAAATGTCGGTAAGAGAGGCATTTGGTTTAATGGAAAAAATACCAAGAACAATAGCGAGCATCCAAAAGAAAGATTTAATCAATATCTAGCGTCAGATTTTTCGCGCTTTCATTAGGAATAAAACATGACTTGGGAAATCGTCATCGGGCTGGAAGTGCATACGCAACTCTCCACCAACACTAAAATTTTTTCGGGCGCATCCACTGCGTTTGGTGCTGAACCTAACACGCAAGCCGATGCGGTAAGTATCGCCTTGCCAGGCGTGCTGCCCGTATTGAACAAAGGCGCGGTGGAACGTGCGATCAAATTTGGCTTGGCAGTCGGCGCGCACATCGCCCCACGCTCGGTGTTCGCGCGCAAAAATTACTTCTACCCCGATCTGCCAAAAGGCTACCAGATCAGTCAATTTGATTTGCCGGTTGTCGGGCAAGGCGCACTGACCATTCAAGTTGAACCATTATCTGGTCCTTCGACAGGCTCAGGAGCAAAGCCTTACGAAAAAGTGGTGCGCATCACGCGCGCACATTTGGAAGAGGACGCAGGTAAGTCAGTACATGGCTCAACACAAAGCATGACGGGTATCGATTTGAATCGCGCTGGAACACCGCTGCTGGAAATCGTTTCCGAGCCGGACATGAGCTCTGCTGCCGAAGCCGTGGCGTATGCCAAAGCCTTGCACTCACTGGTACGCTGGATCGGCATTTGCGATGGCAACATGCAAGAAGGTTCATTCCGTTGCGACGTAAACGTATCGGTGCGTCGCCCTGGTGAGCCATTAGGCACACGCCGCGAAATCAAGAACCTCAACTCGTTCAAATTCATGCAACAAGCTATCGATTACGAAGTGCAATGGCAAATCGACACCATCGAGAACGGCGGAAAAATTCAGCAAGCCACCATTTTGTTTAACCCCGATACGGGCGAAACAAAATCTATGCGCAGCAAAGAAGATGCGCATGACTATCGTTATTTCCCTGACCCTGATTTATTGCCGCTGGATATCACCCCCGCAATGTTGGAGCAAGTACGCACCACGTTGCTAGAATTACCGAAAGCCAAGCAAGCTCGCTACGTTAGTGAATTCGGATTATCTGCTTACGATGCAAACGGACTCACCACGTCGCGTGAGATGGCAGAATTTTTTGATACAAGCATGTCCATTGTTGGCGCTGCCAACGCAAAACTATGTGCGAATTGGTTAGTAGGCGAAGTGAGTGCGCAGCTGAATCGCGATGGTCTCGACATGACGCAATGCCCTATTAGCGCACAACAACTCGGTGGCATGTTGGCACGTATCGCCGATAGTACGATTTCCAACTCTGGCGCAAAAGAAGTGTTCCGCGTGTTGTGGTCGGAAGGCGGTGAGGCTGATGCCATCATCGAAGCAAAAGGCCTAAAACAAGTTTCCGACAGCGGTGCAATTGAAAAAATCGTTGATGACATTCTCGCAGCGAATGCAGAAAAAGTGGCCGAATACCGTAGCGGTAAAGATAAGCTATTCGGCTTCTTTGTTGGCGCGGCGATGAAAGCCAGTCAAGGTAAAGCGAATCCAGCCCAGCTCAACGACATACTGAAAAAGAAACTAACGGGGTAGTTTACGGCTTCACGTCGAAACGCATCACTCGATAAAATCGGGCAAAGCAATACTCAACGTGAGGCTCACCAACCAATTCTTTGCCACAACTTCGCAAAGCTTCAGTTAACTTTTCCGTGACATTTTCTTGCCAGAAGCTTGGCAAAAATGGTTCCAGATAACTGAGCACTGTGCGGAATGGCCAAAACCGGTACAACCAATGATTGCACGGTGTAGAACCATACTCTGTAAGTATTATCGAGCCACCTAATTTCACCACTCTCGCAATTTCGTTGTAGGTATTTTGTCGAGCACTGCCCGGCATTTCATGGAATAAAAAAAACAGAATCACTTGATCGAACACGTCATCTGCATAAGCTAGTGATTCAGCATTCATGCGCGCCAAATGGCAGCGATCAGCTTCTTCCAACGTCTTGCTACGCGCCAATTTCAATTGACCTATAGCCACATCACACAGATGTACTTCGTTGCTGGTGTGCCGTAACAGTGATGGCGTGAGCTTGCCGTACACACAAGTTAGCTGGAGCAGCTTCGCTCCAGATTTCGATTCAACTTGAGCAAGTGTCTTTTTCAGCAGCATTTCATACTGATCGAACAAGATGGCATTGATGATGGACTGATGATCAAAAAACCAGATGCTTTTATCCCACAGATAAGCCCACCAATAATAGCGAGCCAGATATTCTGGTACGCCCTTATCAAGGAATTTTTTATAGAACCGCATACGTTATGCTAAACCAAGCTGGATGATAATGCTCGCCACAAACAAAAAGCCCCAGCATTCACTGGGGCTTTTTGTTGAATGTAACTTTGATTACTTTTTCAAAATTTCAACTTTATCAAGGAAGATGATTGAATCAAAAGTGCGGTTCAATGACTTGCTCGCGAAATTTGTCATTACCGCACCATTGGGATAGCTGATAGATTGACCTTTAGCAACTTTAGTCTTCGATGCAGCCAACCAGATTGGGCCTTTAGCGCTAGACACTTGCATGTAGGTGTACATTGAGGTGTCGATCACTTCCAAAATTTTGCCTGTGTTTTCGTATTGGTTTGCGCCAGCAGCTTTTGGTGCTTTGGGTGCATTTTGTTTCAGTTCAGCAGCCGCATTTCCAGCAAATGCAAATAAAGCCAACAAAGCGAAAAGAGTTTTCATCGTAATTCCTTAATAGTAAAAATGGGTTGTAAAAATTTCTTAACATCCGAAAATCTGCCAGACGTTAAGTCAAACAGCCCCACAGAATACAGAAAACTCACTAATTTGGCAAAGGGCAAACCACTTTAACAAGTATTCCTGTGACGCTAGCCATTAACGCGAGGCTTGCGCGGCGCGTTGACGAAGAGTCTATCGTATAGCCAATTTGGCAAATACTTCAGCATCTTACCGACCAAATTCATTTGCCACGGAATCACTGCGAAGGCGGCTTGCCGCTTAATGACGAGCGCAATACGCCGCGCCGCTTCATCCGCCTCCAAAATAAAAGGCATGGGATAAGGGTTCACTTTGGTCATAGGCGTTTTGATATAGCCGGGACAAATTGTCACCACCTTCACACCCGTATTGCGCAACTCAACGCGCAAGGATTCGAGATAAGAAATCGCTGCTGCTTTTGAGGCCGAATAGGCGCTTGCACCAGGAAGTCCACGAAACCCCGCAACACTGGCAATGCCAACTAACGTACCCTTGCGCGCTTCACGCATCGCCGCTACAAACGGCTGAAAAGTTTTCACCATCCCCAGCACGTTGATGTCCATCACTTGCTGAAAAGTGTCGGCATCTTCGGCACATTCCGTCAGCGTACCGACACTCACCCCCGTATTGGCTATCACAATGTCGGGGCAACCAACCCGCGTCATAAAATCATTTGCGGCACGTTGTATTGCAGTGGCATCACGCACATCCAATGAGTAGCAATAAACTTGATTGGGGAATTCGCTACCGAGGGGTTGTAACAACTCGTCGCGTCTTGCCAACACCGCAACGATTGTACCTTGCACAAGATAATGGCGCGCGAGGGCCAAACCTAAGCCACTCGACGCGCCAGTTATAACCAGCGACTTAGTGGACGTTTTGTGTTCACTTAGTCGCATGGCTATGCAAAGCTAACCAGCCTGCGTGGTTGTTCCGGCTTTAGTCGGTTTACAACCACGGCGGTGCAAACTCCGTCCAGTCTTTGACTGGCAACGGATTTGCCTACCCTTGTGGTGTACACCTTGCAGGTGGATTGTGCTGCTAATGTTTTGATTTTTTAGCCTTGCCTTCAGCAGGTGCTGCCGCTGAGGCAGGATGGTCTTTACGTGCCAGCGCGATTACTTCTTTTAATGCCGCAACCGTATCATCTGGCTGTTTACCTGAGATAACATATTTGCCATCCACAATCAGAGTGGGCGTGCCTTCTATCTTATAGCTACGCACCATTTGTTTAGCGCGTGTCACCTTGCTCTGCATCGCAAATGAGTTGTAAGCCGCTTTGAATTTAGCGCGATCCACACCTTGCTTGGCGACAAAATCGGTAATCTTGGCTTCGTCGCTCAAGTCGATATTGTCCACATTCCACGCTTTATAAAGTGCCTCATGCACCTGAGGACGCTGACCAATATCTTCCAATGCGTACAGCGTGCGCGCCATCGGCTCCATCGAATCTCGGAACATAGTTGGTACAAAAACCAGCTCCACATCTTTGGGCATCGTCTTTTCCCACGCGCTTAACGGCGTGTGTAAATGATAGCAATGTGAACAGCCATAAAAGAAAAATTCCAACACTTCAATTTTTTTAGTGCTGGTTGGCTGCGCGGGCTGTAACAGCGTGTAATCCTTGCCCAGCTGCGCTTCAGCAATCGCTGTACCGCTGACAAATAATGCCGCTGCCACTAACAAGCCTTTAAACATTTTTTTCATGTATTGCTCCTTACTAATTGAAAATTGATAATAAAAATTTCTACGACTATTGCCATCCCACGAACCCTGAACGCCTAAGCTCACATTCGGTGGACAATTATTGCGCTCGCATAGGAGTGCTGTCCACGCCATTTTGTTTCAAGAAGTCTTTTGCTTTATTTAACTCGCTTGCGTTTTTGTATGGCCCTAAGCGCACACGATACCACACGCCTTTATCGGGAATTGCGGCGGTTTGAATGTTCGCCTCCGCCCCCAACATAGCAAGCTTGGCTTTCAACTTTTCCGCATCATCCACATTAGAAAATGAGCCTGCTTGGAGTATCTGCGCGACCTCATTCGCAGCATTAACATTGTCGGTTGATTTGGCGGGGGGCGTGATTACGCCATCCGATTTATCAGTTAACACTTTATAAAAGTCAAAACGCGGCTTACCGTTTACGGTTGCAGAATCTGCGGCCTGCATTTTTGGTTTAGGTGGAGCGACCTCTTTTGCAACTGGCTTCTCAACAGCCACAGGTGGCTTGTTTTCTACTGGTACTTTCTGAATAAACGGGCTGGGAGATTTCATCACATACCAAGCCAGCCCCGCAGCCATGCTTACGCCTATCACCATCCCCGCCAAAATGCCCGCAAACATTTTATTGCCGCCGGGCTTGGGTGGTGCGGATTTATTTCCTGCTGGTTTTGCCATGATCTTTAGTATTCCTTTTGCTACATTTTTTCTGGCGCGCTGACACCCAACAGTGCCAGACCATTGCGGATGACTTGTGCGATTGCCGCAATCAATGCCAAGCGAGCGCACTTGAGCGTTTCATCATCAACCAAAAACCGCGACGCATTGTAGTAGCTGTGCAAATCAGCCGCCAAATCTTTTAGATAAAACGCGATGAGATGCGGTGCCAAATCCTGTGCAGCCGTTTCAATCAGCTGCGGATAATCGATCATCTTTTGCAACAGCGTGGTTTCGTATTCGCTATCCAGCAAGCTCACATTCGCCTGCAACAATGCCTCGTGATTGCAACCCCCTTGCGCCAACACTGCGCTGATACGCGCGTGCGCATACTGAATGTAATACACAGGATTGTCATTGCTTTTAGATTTCGCCAAATCTATATCGAAAACCAACTGCGAATCGGGATGTCGAGCGGCAAGAAAATAACGTGTGGCATCGCAACCTACTTCGTCAATCAAATCGCGCAACGTCACATAGCTACCTGCTCGCTTTGAGATTTTCACTTCCTGTCCGTCACGTAACACCGTCACCATCTGGTGTAACACGTAGTCCGGCCAGCCTTTGGGAATGCCGACATTCAAGGCTTGCAGACCCGCACGCACACGCGTAATGGTGCTGTGATGATCCGCTCCTTGCTCATTGATGACGCGCGTAAAACCGCGCTGCCATTTATCCAGATGGTAAGCCACGTCCGGCACAAAATAGGTGTAGCCGCCATCGGTCTTACGCATCACACGATCTTTGTCGTCGCCAAAATCGGTCGTGCTCAACCACAGCGCATCATCTTGTTCATAAGTGTGCCCACTGGCGATTAAATTTTTAACCGTAGCGGCTACTTTGCCATCGGTGTAGAGCGCGGACTCCAAAGAGAACACATCAAAATTCACTTTGAAGGCGCGCAAATCCAAATCCTGCTCACGACGTAAATATGCCACGGCGAAATGGCGTATCGCTTCCGCATCATTCGCATCACCGGACGCTTGAGCATGTTGATCATCCGAATCAACTTTTTCTTTTGCCATAAAAGCGCGCGCCACATCGGCGATGTAATCACCGCGATAACCCGCTTCCGGCCAAGATGGATCATCGGGCGTGATGCCCTTACACCGCAGCTGTACGGACAGCGTTAAGTTGTCGATCTGCACGCCCGCATCGTTGTAGTAAAACTCGCGCGTCACATCCCAACCCGCCGCGTCCAACAAACTGCACAAACAATCGCCGACCGCCGCACCGCGCCCATGCCCCACATGCAACGGGCCAGTTGGATTAGCGGAAACAAACTCAACCCCCACTTTGCGTCCCGCACCTACATTGATGCGACCATATTGAACACCTGCTTGCAACACGGCTTGCACAATCGCCTGCTTGGCTGCGGTAGTGATGAACACATTGATAAACCCCGCACCCGCGATTTCCACCTTCGCAATGATGGCTGAGGCAGGCAAAGCTGCAATCAACAACTGCGCAATCTCGCGTGGCGATTTGCGCAACGGCTTGGCTAACTGCATTGCCAAATTGCACGAGTAATCACCATGCGATGCTTGCTTGGGACGCTCAATGAGAATCTCGGCTTGTTTTGAATCAGGCTCAACCTCGCGTAACGCCTGCGCAAACAACTCGGACAAATGGGATTTGAAATTTAATACAGCAGACATGAAACAGCACCTTTAGAGAGGCGCGGATTATAGCATTTGGCAGTTACTGTTCGGCTTATTGTGCCAACTTTTCTCATATTGTAAAATTTTGCCACCATGCAAATCACACGCTTCAAAGCTGCATCCATCCATTTGCTTATCAGTGCGTCTATCGCTGCAGTTGTCAGCACATTGATGTTACTACTCTGGTACAAGCCGCCGCTATTTTCGGCACTCGGTGGACAACAGGTGCTATTGATTTTACTTGGCGTGGATGTAACCCTTGGGCCGCTCATCACTCTCATTATTTTCAACACTAGAAAGAGCCGCAAAGCATTATCTTTTGATTTGATGCTAATCGGTCTAATACAAGTGACCGCGTTGATTTATGGCATGTTTATCGTATCCCAGGCACGCCCAGTATTCGCCGTATTTAGCAAAGATTCTTTTGATTTGGTGACTGCAAATTCAATACGCAAAGAAGATCTTGCCAAGGTACCACACGCTGATTTCCGGTCACTCCCACTCTCTGGGCCGATTTACGTTTACTCGGAAATACCAACCAACATCAAAGAAAGAAATGAAGTTGTCACCGGCATATTTTTGAGAAAGGATCTTCCGGAATATCCGCAATACTATATGCCGTATAACGAGCACAGTTTGGCAGCGGCGAGTGCCGCCAAACCACTTTCCGAATTGAAAAAACTCAACCCGAATGACACCAATGAAATTGATACCGCGATTAGATCAAGTGGTCGTAACGAAGCAGATTTGGGCTATCTGCCAATGCGCGCCAAGGTTAAAGACTTGGCGGTACTCATAGGCAAAGGCGACGGGAAAATCATTCAATTGCTCAAATTAAAGCCTTGGTAAACAAGCTGCTAGGGAATCTCTGATTAGATCCGCCATGAGCCGCGTTGCTGACGGAAACGGAAAAATCTCCAGCCGTTTACGGAAGCAGCCGTTTTCATCGCAACCATTAAGGGAATTGGCTTTGCGAGACTTAATCAGAGACTCCCTAACGCACTAAATCACCTTGCCTGGATTCATCAATCCTTGTGGGTCCAACGTGAGTTTAATACTACGCATCAACTCCAGCTCTATCGGATCTTTGTAGTCACGGATGGTGTCGCGCTTGAGCTGTCCAAGGCCATGCTCTGCGCTAATGCTGCCGTTCAATTCGCGCACTACCTCATAGACAATATGATTGACCTCAGCCTCATGTTGCTCGATAAAGACCAAGTTTTTTTCAGCATCAAGTAGCGATAAATTGTAGTGAATGTTGCCGTCACCCATGTGTCCAAACGCCACTATACGCAAGCCCTCGTAAGCCTTATGCAGTGCGGCATCCGCACGAGCGATAAATTCCGCTACGCGGCTAACGGGAACCGCGATGTCGTGTTTGATGCTCAAGCCTTCGCGCTTTTGCGCTTCGCTAATGTTCCTGCGTAGCTTCCACCAACTCTCCGCATCGTTCATATCAGTCGTGATGTCGAACTCCAACACTTCGCTGCCAAAACCCAATAAGCCACTGCGCAAAGCACCATCTAATGCGCCTTGCAGCCCATCCGCCAATTGAACCAACACATACCAATCATATTGCTGCTTGAAAGGTTGCTGTACATCATCGATATGTTTGAACACCAAATCCATACAACTGCGCGAGATGATTTCAAAGCTGCTCAAGGCTTGTCCGCACGTTGCGCGAATGTGCGCTAACAATCGCACGGCAGCATCGGGATTGACAATCGCCACGCACGCTGTAGCACTGGATTGTGGGCGTGGAAATAGTTTCAACACGGCAGAAGTGATAATGCCCAGCGTGCCTTCCGCGCCGATGAATAAATGTTTGAGGTCGTAACCCGTATTGTCTTTGCGCAAGCTGCGCAAGCCGTTCCAGATGCGTCCATCCGGCAGCACCACTTCCAAGCCCAACACCAAATCGCGCATATTGCCGTAGCGCAACACGCTCACGCCGCCCGCGTTGGTAGAAAGGTTACCACCAATTTCGCAATGATCGGCAATAGCGTTGAGCCCTAATGGAAACAGCCGATTATTTTTTTCTGCCGCATCACGTACGCTCGCCAACGTGCAACCCGCTTCAACTGTCATCGTGTAGTTGAGCGCATCAATGGCGCGAATTTTATTCATGCGCGACAGGTTAACCACCACCTGCTCGCCGCCCACCAACAACGGCAACGGCACGCCGCCACCGCACAAACTGGTGTTACCACCTTGCGGCACGATGGCGATTTTATTTTCAACACACAGCTTTACCACTTCAGAAACTTGCTGTGTATCCGCAGGAAAAACCACCGCAATAGCCACGCCAGAATAACGACCGCGCCAATCTTTACAGAAAGGCGCGGCGGATTCAGCCGTCAGCACGTTATTTGCGCCGACGATTTTTTGTAGATTGCTAATCATTTCAATGGTGGATGCAGATCCGGATTATCCGGACGCTTCAAAAACCAAATTTGATAAAGTGAAATCAGTATTTGTAACGCCATGGAGAAGCCCAATATCCCGCCTGCCACAATCACTACGATGGCGTAGTGATCATCCCACTTGGTCAAAAACCACGATGCCACGTCCACAAACACAGCGACCATAGGAGATACCACAAGGAAGCGTTTGAAATGTACATTGATCTCGCTTTGGATAAAAATGAAGCCAATCACAAACAGCAACATGCTGATGCCGAGCAAATGAATGTGTGACAACTTTAGCAAGCTTGCGATAGACATGCCCGTATCCACCTGCGATACCTCGTGCAATCCCGCATAGGTGGTGAAATCCGGCAGGTTAGGGCTGGTTGCTTTGTTATGACAATTGAGGCAAGTCTTTTCCAGAATAGGATGAATCTCTTTGGCGTAATGGTCTTCTCCCGCACCATCTTTTAACCATGCAACCAGACGCATCCGATCTTCTTCCTCAATGAAGCCCGACATCGGACCCCGAATTGCCGCCTCTAAGCGTGTGCCACTGCGGTTGCCGTAATAGCTACTCGCCACATCTGAAACGGATAACCCAGGCTTCCCGTCATTTTTTTCATGCGTGACATATAAGTAAGAAATTGCCATCAAATAGCCCAGTCCGACCAACAACAAGAAAGAGGTGTAGAGCAATTTTTCGCTCAGTGTTTTAGTGTAAAAACGATGGATAGACATTATTTATTCCTTATATTAAAAACCGTTACCACTCTAAAACTCTAGCGGGTCAATGTCTAGCGAACAACGCAGCTTAGCTTGATTAAATCCCTCAAGATGCGGTTGCCAAGCACGTAAGAAATTTTGCATCGCACGGCGTGTATTGGCCTGCACCAACAGTTGCGCACGCAGATGATTAGCACGGCGTGCCAATGCGGCAGGCACGACACCGAGAATTTCCACATCCATCTGCAATGCTTTGGCGGCGGCATGCGCGCGGTTAAGGTAAGCGTAAACGTCGCTTTCAATTTTTCCTTCGGCGCGCAACATTGCTTGATAAGTAAACGGTGGAAAACCTGCCATCTGCCGCTCTGCCAATTGCGATGCCGCAAAGCCCGCAAAATCGTGCGTCTGCAACGCCCTGAATAAGGGGTGTTCGGGGAAGGCAGTTTGAATTATCACTTCGCCGGGCTTATCGGCACGCCCCGCGCGCCCTGCCACTTGCATCAACTGCGCGAACAGTTTTTCCGCTGCACGGAAGTCGCTGCTGTATAGCGCGCTATCGGGATTGAGTACGCCCACCAACGTCAGCGCGGGGAAGTCATGCCCTTTGGCGAGCATTTGTGTGCCCACCAAAATGTCCACTTCGTTGGCGTGTATCTGTTCGCGCATCATTTTCCAGGCGCGCTTGTTGCGTGTGCTGTCTCTGTCCACACGCAAAATTCGCGCATTGGGAAAGCGTTCCTGCAACACACTTTCCACGCGCTGCGTGCCGCTGCCGACCGGATGCAGATCGGCACTGCCACAACTCGGACATGCACTCGGTTGGCGAATTTGATAGCCGCAGTGGTGACAGCGCAAGCGTTTTTCGTTGAGATGCAACACCATTTTGCCCGCGCAATGTTTGCAATCCGACAACCAGCCACACCCGCCGCACATCAACACCGGCGCGTACCCGCGACGATTGATGAACAACAAACTCTGCTCTTGGTTGGCGATGCGCTTCTCTATTTCGCGCAGTAAATTTTCACTGATGCCCTGCTGCATCACCGTCTGATTGGTGTTGATGCAACGCACCGTTGGCAATTGCGCGGTGGCATTGGCGCGCCCCGTTAAAGCCAGCATTGTGTAACGACCACTCTGCGCGTTGTAATAACTTTCCAACGAGGGCGTAGCCGAACCCAACACGATAGGCACACCGCACTGATGCGCGCGGAAAATCGCCACATCGCGCGCCGAATAACGCAAACCATCCTGCTGCTTGAACGAACTATCGTGTTCCTCATCCGCCACAATGAGTGCCAACTTGGGCAGCTCCGCAAACACCGCCAGCCGTGTACCCAACACAATCTGCGCCGCACCCGACTGCGCTTGCTGCCAGTGATGCAGCCGCTCGCCTTCACTCAGCCCACTGTGCAAACTGGCAAACACGGCATCGGGGAATCGATTGCGGAAATAATTTTCCAGCTGCGGCGTGAGATTGATTTCCGGCACCAGCAACAACACCTGACCACCTTGGCTCAACACGTGGTGCATGAGATGCACATACACCTCAGTCTTACCGCTGCCCGTAATGCCGTGCAGTAAAAAGCAGCCGTAGCCACTGGCTTGCGTGACAGCATCAACGGCGAGTTGTTGCTCACTGGTCAGCGTGTGCGCGTTGTCAAAAGTGTGATTGCTGACCACACCATCCGTTCGTCCTGAGCTTGTCGAAGGACATGAGTCGGCTTCGACAGGCTCACCCTTCGACTTCCCTACGCCACGTTCAGGGCGAACGGAGCTTTTTATATCAGACACCCCATCAAAACTCTCAACCCACCCTTCCGCCACCAACGCCTTCAACTGCGTACCTACTGTCGCCGACAACGCCTTGAGCTGCGCCAAGTTACACGACTGTTCCGCCAGCTTCGCCAGAATGCGCCGCTGCACCACTTTACGCTTGGGGAAATTTCCCAAATCAAGTGCCGCACCACTGCTGCTCAAGCGATAACTCAATATCGGTTTCGTGATGATCGGCTTATCGGAACGCAACCGCGTCGGCAAAGCCGACAACACCGTCTGCCCGATGGGATAGCGATAATAGTCACTGCAAAAATTCAGCAATGTGAGCAGCTCCGCCGACAATGGCGCACTATCGCGCAACACCTGCTTCATCGGCTTGATGCGCGCCGCATCCATCTCCGACGTGGCGACGCACTCCATCACCACCCCCACCAACTGCCGCTTGCCAAATGGCACAACCACGCGCTGACCAATTGCAACCTGTACACCTTCAGCCACCGTGTAATCAAACAAAGTGGCGAGTGGAATATCGAGGGCAATACGAACAATCGGCATTATTTTTTGAGTAATTTTTTTCGTGTGACGGACAGAAAAGAATTCTCCCTATCCTCGGTCATTTTCAATGCGCGCACAACACTACCCGCAACACGTGAAGCTTTCACCAGCTGGTGTTGCCAAATGCGAACAACTTTCCATCCCTCCCGGCGCAGCTCGCGACCCACATATCTATCACGTTTCCGGTTGGCGGCAATTTTTTCATCCCAGAATTTCCGGTTGCTCTTGGGTCGCTTGTAGCACTTTGGGCAGCCATGCCAGAAACAACCGTCCACAAAAACAACAACCCGCTCTCGTCTGAATGTGAAATCCGGTTTTCCTATCAGCCTCTGTTCGCGCCGCCAGCCGGTGATGTCGTGTTCGCGGAAAATCTCTATCAGGCGCAGCTCGGTTGCTTTGTTGCCGCGCGAGCGGATCAGCGACATTACCTCCGATCTTTTCTCTTTGCTCCAGATGTCGGTCATTGCTCTAAGTTAGCAACGCATACCGCTTGGTCACGGCTTTCCAATCCGTTGCTTTTAACAAATCGGCCGCTTGCACCAATTCAAAAGGAAATCTACCGGAGCGAATACTCATTTTAATTTGCGACTCCAGTGGCTGCGCATAGCCCAATTCAAACAGCCAATACTCATCACTCGAAGAGCTTGCCTTTCCCGCCTGCTCGGCGGAGATTTCGCGTCTTTCCACAAGCCGCACCGACTTGACCTCATAGAGATGGGAAATGAATCTGTCTTTTTTGTCGCTGAAATAAACCCCGGTAGCGAGATAACGCACTTCACGCAACACATTGCGCTCAACGGATTTTTTGTCTGTTGTAGTCACCGGCATGTGATACCAACCAGCCGTACCATTTTTGTAGCGTTCAACATAATCCTTGCTGCGATCACCCCCTAGTGAAGTTGCCAAGGTTAAATCCTTGTAACGCCCAAGGTAGGTTCCCATCGTGGCAATGCGTGCCGAATCTTCAGCCAGATACTGATCCGATTCGGGGATGACGTAATGTTTCTCATGTTGTTGCGGAAAACGTGTTGCCAAAAACTGTTTCAGCCAACGATTGGGTCTGCCAGGCAATAACGGAAAGCTGCCGACCCCCACCGCGTCAATCGCCTCCGCATACGGATTGTTGCTGTCCACCTCGTCAAAGCGCCCCGGATACAGCACAAATGCGCCCAAGATGGGACGCGTTTTTTCGGGCTGACTATCAGCCGCCTTATGCACATGAATCAACGCATCGCGATAGCGGTGCATCTGGTTGATTGCATCATTGGGCGGCACATCGAATGTTTCTTTATCGGTGTCGATACGGTATTTCGCATCGAATATCCATTGCACTTTACTGCCATCGGGCAGCGTTGCTTCCAAAAAAATATCCGGGCGTTGCTCGGTTGTCCAAGAATAGATTTTTCCAAAGGCGGGGTGTTTGGTCGAGGAGAAAGTCGGTTCATGCACCAGTTTGATCCGAATGCCGTCTTCACGTGAAAAGTGGAAAGCCGCCCCCATACCTTCAATCAGCGTTTTCTCCAGTCGTTTGCCATTCAACTGCGCGCGTTCGGTTTTGACCTCAACGAAACCCAGCTCCAACAACATGCGCCGCACTTCCAGCAAACACCACACCTCATACAGCTCCGCCACCGACTTCATGGAAATAGTAGCGTGCCGCCCGAACGTATCCAAATACAGCTTAAGCTCCTGCCATATCCGGTACACGGCGGCATAGCCAGAGCGTTGATGCAACACTAACGACTCGGCTGTTAATCCCTCAAACGCCCCGACATCGGCAAAGAACGGGCGATTCAACAATTGCTCCAGCGGCTTTTTCCAACTGTTCAACTCATTCAGAAACGTGGGCGAGATACGCCCCTGCTCTGGCGACTTATCTTCACGCTCCACACGTTCTTTGAAGCGCGTGATTTCCAAAATACTTTTCGCCAGCACCATCTTCACAAAACGATTTTCCGGTGTATCCACCGACAAGCGTTGAGACGTGATGCGATAGCGGTGTTGCAACTCGCCGCACTGCAAATCTGCGGTGACGCGCTCTTCCAGCCTGGACGACAAACGGCCGCGCAAACGCTCCGCCCTAACCGCCTGTTCAAAAGGCAACAAACGCTTGTGCGGTGCGCGGCAAATCCGCTGAACGCCCGCCTCCAGTACCGCGCGCAACTGCCCAAAATGCGCCAACCACAACAACGGAAAACGCTCGTGCGGCTTGCGCGATTTTGCCAGCTCTTGGTCCGTCTTCTGCGCCAAGGAAAAACGCCACAACGGATAGCAGACATCCACGTCACGATGAATCACGGCGAGGTCATCCGCCATCACCATCTTGGTGGGCAACACCTCAAACGATAGATACTGCGCGACCTCGCGTCCCGCCACCGCATAGCGCACACCCAAACGAAACCAGCCGATGTCATTGCCAAAATTGATACTGCCGCGCAGCGAACGCTGCTTGTAGTGAAAACATTCTTCCACACCGCGCAAACGATGAAGGATGACCGGCTCAACCGCCGTACTCACCGCACCCTTAAACGAAAACTCAAACTCGTATTGCTTGTTCTCAAAGAACAGCGGTGCGGGCAAAGCCAATTCATTCCTGGGAAGACCAACATCATCAACCGGTAAAGCAGGATTAAATCGAAGTGAATTTGTTGGCAAGTCAGTACCGCGCGCCGCATGTGTCTTACCCAGCAGGGCTTGCGCCTTGTCTATCTCTTTCGTCCACACCGACAAATCAAAGTGCGGTGTTTTAAGGGTGAGGATGTCAGGCATGTGGCAGCCTTGAATTCATCAAACGAAATATGGCGTTCATCGAAATCGTCATTCCCGCGCAGGCGGGAAAACGAGCCATTGATGGCGAGTTTCGAGGAACGGCCATCCAGCCCGATAGAAATACCTCGCGCAGCGAGACAAAAAGCAAGGTTGACCGCGTTGCGGAATTCATATCACTACTGGATTCCCGCTTTCGCGGGAATGACGATAGGGTTGATGCTTGATAATACGGAATCGCATCACGGCCAAAAAGTCGTAAAGCCATTCGCATCCAGCCGCGCCTGCATCCAACTCAACTTTTGCTCTGCGCGCCAAGCCACCGCACACATTCCGCCGTCTTTGCGTTCACGCAGCAAGTCCGGTCGCGTTTCCGCCTTGTTCACAAACTGCCTGGCAACCTCATCACGCAATCGTGTCAGCAGGCTGGTGTCGTTCTCAACACCCAACTTCTCCGCATCGCCATCAATCCTCGGCAACACCTTGCTCATCAAAAAATCATCCCACACCGCCTGCAACTCGGCATCGGTTTGCGGGTTAAAGCACACCAACGCCAGCAACAACTCATTCAGCGCGCGATACGCCAATTCAAACGGCGAGCCGCGCAATACCGCATTGATCGCCCCCATAAAGGCAATACTTTTAGCACCACCCGCATCGGCGGACACGCCAGCCAACGCCTCCTTACTTGCACTGGACAACAGCGGGAAGCCCAGCGTTTTTGCGAAGTTGATTTTGTCCTCGGGGAAAAACTCCGCGAAGTCGTTGGGATAAAACACCCCGAAGTCGATGGTGAACGCGCGGTCGATCACCTTGCGTGAAAAACCGTGCGTCGTCTCATCCATATTCACCGTGCCTGCCACGATCAAATTGGGCGGCAAAGGAATACCTACCGACACAAAGTACGCCCACAGTCCGTCGAATTGCGCATCGTCCAATTTCAATTCTTTGCGCAGTGCGAGCCCGCCATCCGCATCCAACTGCTGAATCGTCGCCGCCTTCAACAACGGATCGCAGGTGTAACTTCCCGCCTCCCACTTGCGCGTTTCCACCACCGACAAATAATCCGCAAAGTATTGCTCCACCGGTGCCAGATTCATCTCGTCCAAACACAACCAAAATGGGGTTATCTCATCCGCCGCTTTGCACGGCAAGGCATCGGCGGATGTTGTCGCCAACGCCGCCGCATCCTGCCAAGCCTGCACCACAAACTTCAACAAATCCGTCACCACATAACGCGCCGAACCATTTGCCCCGATACGCGACACATAACCCAATAAATCGGAAGGCTCATGCCAATCGGGGCGCACGGGAATCAAACGGTAATTGCTTAAATCGCCACCGCGATGTGCTGCGGCTTGCTCGCGCACGAAACGGGTTTTGCCAGTGCCGGAGATACCGGCGAGGAGGAGGAAGGATTTAGGCAGTAAATTCACCAAACCTGTGGAGGCGTTAAGTAAGCTGATATTTTTTGAGCTATCCAAGTACTGCTCACAAATTTTGTAAATTGTGCTGTCGTACCCAAGTACGAATTTGTCATGGTCAACGCCCAGCATTGAAAATAAGTCTTCCCCTTTCTCATCGCCTCTTCTGCGCATGATGTCATCCATCTGGATGCGCTTCGATTCCAAGCCATGAAGAATGTCCTCGATGACGACTGCCGGAATAATTCTCAATACTCCATTACGAGTTTCACGTTCACCTCGCTGAGCCCCTGGATGACCTCGGAGATATATCGCCTCAGCGGTGACTTTCTCAATCGTATAGGCGCGAACTCCTTCGCCTATTACCGTTCCAGGTTTCAAGACATTTTTTAGTGGCAACATAGTGAGTCAATCCCCTTATTGAAACCTGCATGTGAAAACGGCTGGCACGGAAATCCCGCCACCAACACATCGTGATCGGGTATGTCCGCGACGGGAATTTGGGTGATGTCACCGAACGGGTAATCGCCATGATTCTCCGCGTAAGTGGCTTGTGCATTCTTCTCAAACTCGGATGAGAACACGCAAGTGCCGCCCGCTTTCTGAAAGCCGATTCGCATGCCGCCCACCCCCGCAAAGAGGTCGATAAAGGTGAAGGTGCTTGCTTTGGGCGGCTTGATGGGTGTGCCGGGGAGTTTGCTTTTGAACGTTGCCGCATCGGTGTAGAGCTGCGCTTTTTTCAAAATGGCGATGAGCTTTTTCTTGCTCACCCCCCGCTCCGCCGCGAACGGCGCGTATCCATAAGCCAGCGCGTGCATCCACTGATGCACCAGTGCTTTTGGCTCTGTGTCTTCCGGTGCGTATTGAATTGCGGTGGGTTGCAGTGCGGCTTCGATTTTCTGAAAAAAATGATTCATTATTGCCCGTCTATTATTTAATACGTTTTGCTGCAACCTTATATGCGGTGTTGTTTTCGCGCTTGCCCACGGACAGCACCAGCACAACCAGCTCGTTGTCCTCGACTGCGTAAATCAGACGGTATCCCTGCTTGAGCAACTTGATCTTGTAGCAGCCTGCCAACTCCCGGTGCAGGAGCGCACCGGGTACATGCGGACTTTGCAGACGTTTTGCCAGTAGCGGTTTGAGTGCCTGCTTGATTGAGCCGTCCAGTGTTTGCCACTCCTTCCACGCATCCGGCACGAACTTGAGGCGGTATTTTGCGGCGGGTTTGCGCTCGGCCTGCTTAGAGGTCATCCAGCGATACCTCGATAGCGCGGCCTTTTTGTTTTAGGCGTTCCTTGGCCACGCGCACGAGTTGCAGGTCGTCGATCTCTTCCAGCATGGCTTCGTAACGATCGGGCGGCACCATATAAAACGCTGGTTTGTTGTGGCTAAGTACGGCCACAGCACGCCCGCCCGATTCCCTGAGTGCTTCATTGGGGTTTTTCTTGAATTCCGTCATGCTTACCGACAAATCGGACAGTATCATTTCCATTGCCATTTATAGCTCCTTAATCAGCTCATATTACGGAGCTGATTAAGCCTGCTGTCAGGCCTTTAGTCAAGCACCAGTACTTGCAATGTTGCATCTTTTTGTTTCGCTCCAGTACATAATTATGACGCGGGGTCACAATTTGTGACCTCAAGTTTGAGGCGTCAGATTGGAACCTCAAGTTATCAAACACATCGGCGGTGAGTTGAAACATGAAGTCATCTGGGAATCGTTCGATATTGTGCTTGACCGCCTGATTCAGATCATTTAACAGCAGGACAAAGTTTGAAGTCTTGATGCCTCCCAAAACTTTACGGCGTAATCAATTTCACGCTGGGAAAATAACTTTGGTAACGCTGCACATCACGTGTCAGTAGCGAGCAGCCGAGTACGGCGGCATGTGCGCCGATAAAAAAATCGGCGAGTACGTTGTTGGCTTTGCCGCCTTGCCGACGATATTGCACAAAGGCTTTACCCGCGAGAAACAGGGCGGGACGCGGCATCTCTAATAGCGTTAAGCCGAGATTGGCAATGGTTTTATCCAGTGCTTCCACTTTGGAAAAGGTCAGCGACAGTTCGGCGTAGATAATGGGGTTGATGTTCAACGGGTGTACTTTGGATTGCGCGCGCAGTTGCGCGATAGACCAGTCCGCCCATTCTGGGTCGTCTTCCAGAACGTCGATCAAGACATTGGTATCAACCAACAACATCAGGCTTTGTTGCGCAGTAGTGCCATTAAGTCATCGGTACGCCATTTGATGTCTGCCTTGCCGCGCGCCGCTTCAAAGCGGTCTGGCTTGCGGCTGGTGCGCGCATCCGCTTTGTGGATGACCACATCGCCTTCACGATTGACCGCAAACTGCACCGCACAGCCCGGCGGCATGTTGAGCGCGTCGCGGATTTGTTTGGGAATAGTGACTTGCCCTTTGCTGGTGAGTGTGGTGGTCATGGCAGCCTCGCTGTGGTATTACGTGAGGGGCTATTGTAATACCCAGAGTGGATTGCGACAATGACTACGAATTTTTTCGTGAACCCTAGTCTCGTCATTGATATTACTACTAGCCATTCGACTAAGCCCGCAAGCGAACAAGTCGCTGGTTATCCCGCGCAGACGGGAATCCAGCGATTATATTTAAGAGGCTGTTTGGTCTTGTCTCCCGCAATGCGGGAGTGCTTTTTGATTTGATCTGGATTCCCGCCTGCGCGGGAATGACGAGCTTTTTTTGCTGCGGCAACAAAAAAGCCGCAGGGATTAGCTGCGGCTTTTTGGTAGGAGCGAGCTTGCTCGCGATAAAGTTTTCGCGAGCAAGCTCGCTCATACCGGGGTTATTCCTTAGTGGTACTTCTTGCTCAACTCATGCACTGCTTGCACCAACGCTGCTGCGTGTTCCGGGTTGCTGTGTTGTGAGATGCCGTGACCGAGGTTGAATACGTGACCGCTACCGAAACCGTAGCTGCTGAGGATTTTTTCCACTTCGCCGCGTATCGCATCGGGTGAGGCGAACAATACCACCGGATCCATGTTGCCTTGCAGCGCAACTTTGTGACCCACTTTTTGACGGGCGATGCCGATGTCCATTGTCCAATCCAAGCCGACTGCGTCGCAGCCGATGTTGGCGATGCTGTCGATCCAGATGCCGCCGCCTTTGGTGAAAACGATGTTCGGAATTTTCACGCCGTCTTTTTCTTTGATCAGCCCTTCAACGATGCGTTGTGTGTAAGGCAGGGAGAATTCGTGGAACGCTGCATGTGACAACACGCCGCCCCATGAATCGAAAATCATCACGGCTTGTGCGCCTGCTTCGATTTGCGCATTGAGGTAGTTGATGACCGCTTGCGTGCTGATTTCGAGGATGTGGTGCATCAGCTTAGGCTCGTTGTACATCAAGGTTTTGACCTTGGCGTAATCTTCACTGCCACCACCTTCGACCATGTAGCAGGACAAGGTGAAAGGACTGCCGGAGAAGCCGATCAACGGTACGCTGCCATCCAGTGCTTTGCGAATTTGTGTGACTGCATCGGTTACGTAGCGCAAGTCTTTATCGATGTCGGGTACGCGCAACGCTTGAATTTCTGCGGCTGTGCGCAATGGACGCTCAAATTTCGGGCCTTCGCCATCCGAGAAATACAAGCCCAAGCCCATCGCATCAGGCACGGTCAAAATATCGGAAAATAAAATCGCCGCGTCCAACGGAAAACGCTCCAAAGGTTGTAGCGTAACTTCGGTTGCGTAGTTTGGATTTTTGCACAAGCCCAAAAAGCTGCCTGCTTGTTTGCGCGTTTCGCGGTATTCAGGCAAGTAACGACCGGCTTGGCGCATCATCCACAAGGGTGTGTAGGTAGTGGGTTGACGCAACAGAGCGCGCAAGAAGGTGTCGTTTTTTAGCTTGAAGTCCATGTTAATTCCCAGTTAGATTAGCGAGGTAATACTGATGATCCCATTAAAAATTCGTCCACTGCGCGAGCGCATTGACGGCCTTCACGTATCGCCCAAACGATGAGCGATTGTCCACGACGCATGTCACCTGCGGCAAACACTTTATCTTTGCTGGTACGATAATTTTCCGTATCCGCTTTGATATTGCCGCGCGCGTCTTTTTCCACACCAAATGCATCCAGCACTTTTTGCACCGGGCTGACAAAGCCCATCGCCAACAGTACCAAATCTGCTTGTATCTCAAATTCGCTGCCCGCGATTTCGAGCATCTTGCCGTCTTTCCATTCGACGCGCACACAAAGCAGCTTTTCCACTTTGCCATTGCTGCCGATGAATGCTTTGGTGGATACTGCCCAATCACGCTTCGCACCTTCTTCATGCGAGCTGGAGGTGCGCAATTTCATTGGCCAATTCGGCCATACCAGCGGCTTGTTTTCTTGCTCAGGCGGACGCGGCATCACTTCAAATTGCGTGACAGATAGTGCGCCATGACGATTGGATGTACCGACACAATCCGACCCCGTATCGCCGCCGCCGATGACGACAACATGCTTGCCCGTGGCGCGCAATTGTTGCGGCAATACATCGCCCGCATTGACGCGATTTTGCTGCGGCAGAAAATCCATCGCCGGATAAATGCCGTTCAACTCACGTCCCGGCATGGGCAAATCACGCGGCGTTTCCGCACCACCCGACAACACCACCGCATCAAAATCTGCCAACAATTTTTCTGGTGCGATGGTTTCGGTCGCCATGTTGTTCACGCCGATGTTGGTGTGCGCCTTCGACACGTTACTGGCGAAGCCAGCCGATTGCGGGAGAAGGCGCGAGGACGATACTTCAGCACTCAAAACTTCTGCATCTCCTGCCGTATCGTCCAAGCCAATAAATACGCCCGTGCGGAAGGTTACTCCTTCAACTTGCATTTGATCCATGCGGCGATCGATGTGCGATTTTTCCATTTTGAAATCGGGAATACCGTAGCGCATCAATCCGCCGATTCGGCTATTTTTTTCAAACACGGTGACCACATGTCCGGCTCGCGCGAGTTGTTGGGCAGCAGCCAGCCCTGCCGCGAACCTACCACGGCAACTTTTTTACCCGTTTTTTTCGCGGCAGGAACAGGCACGACCCAACCATTTTCCCAACCCTTATCAATGATGGCGTGCTCGATGGACTTAATGCCCACCGCGTCGTTATTGATGTTCAGCGTACACGCTGCTTCGCATGGTGCAGGACAAACGCGCCCCGTAAATTCAGGAAAGTTGTTGGTCGAATGCAAAACGTCCAGCGCGTTTTTCCAATCACCGCGATACACCAAATCATTCCAATCGGGAATGATGTTGTTGATAGGGCAACCGCTGGTACAGAACGGAATGCCGCAATCCATGCAGCGCGCACCTTGCACTTTGGCTTGCTCATCGTTGAGATGCAGTACGAATTCCCGATAGTTTTTCACGCGTTCAGCAACAGGCAGATTCGCCTCTGCCAGACGCTGGAATTCCATAAACCCAGTTGGCTTGCCCATTATGCGACCTCTAATTCTTTGGCTTGTTGTGCTGCCATTTCCTGTAGCGCGCGACGATATTCGGTCGGCATTACTTTGATGAATTTCGGCAAAAACATCGCCCAGTTATCCAAGATATGTTTCGCGCGCGGGCTTTGCGTATAGCGCAAATGCTTTTCGATTAACTCACGCAACGCCGCTTCATCGGCTTGGTTAAGGTGATTAAAATGCACGCGACCATGCGATTCCACTTCGCCCGTTTCGCTGGCTGCGGCTTCTTCGGGAATAGCTTCCAATGCCACCATGGATAAGTTGCAGCGTTTCTCAAAACCGCCTTCTTCGTCCAGCACGTACGCCACGCCGCCCGACATCCCCGCCGCAAAATTGCGTCCCGTTTGCCCCAGCACCACGACCATGCCGCCCGTCATATACTCGCAGCCGTGATCGCCCAAGCCTTCTACCACGGCGGTTGCGCCTGAGTTACGCACTGCAAAACGTTCGCCCGCCACACCGCTGAAATAGCATTCACCGGAAGTCGCGCCGTACAACACGGTGTTACCGACGATGATATTTTCGTGTGTCACCAACTTGGCTTCGGCCGGTGGCATGATAGCGATACGCCCGCCACACAAGCCTTTACCAACGTAATCGTTACCTTCACCGCGCAACTCAAACGAAATGCCGCGCATCAAAAACGCGCCAAAACTTTGCCCTGCCGTGCCGTTGAAATTCACTTGGATGGTGTCGCCAACCAAACCTGCTTGCCCGTAACGTTTCGCCACTTCATGCGACAACATTGTGCCAACCGTGCGATTGACGTTGCTGATTTTGCTGGCTATCACCACAGGCTTTTTATCATTCAAAGCCGATTGCGCTTGCGTGATTAAGCCATTGTCCAAAGCCTTTTCCAACCCGTGATCCTGCCCGCCATCATGGCGGCGCGACACGCTGGCAACAACTTGAGGCTGATGGAACACTTTGGAGAAATCCAGTCCTTGCGATTTCCAATGCGCGATTCCCCGATTCATGCCGAGCAAATCACTGCGTCCAATCAGATCATCAAATTTACGTATGCCGATTTTTGCCATGAGTTCGCGCACCTCTTCCGCCACGAAGAAGAAGTAGTTCACCACGTGTTCTGGCTGACCTGTAAATTTTTTGCGCAGTGCTGGATCTTGCGTAGCTACGCCAACCGGGCACGTATTGAGATGGCACTTGCGCATCATAATACAGCCACCCACCACCAACGGCGCAGTGGCAAAGCCGAACTCATCCGCGCCCAGCAACGCACCGATTAACACGTCGCGCCCGGTCTTCAATTGACCATCCACTTGCAAGGCAATACGTCCGCGCAACTGGTTCAACACCAAGGTTTGCTGCGCTTCCGCCAAACCCAATTCCCAAGGCGTACCCGCATGTTTGATTGAGGAAATGGGCGATGCACCCGTACCGCCGTCGAAACCCGCGACCACAATGTGATCCGCTTTTGCTTTGGACACGCCTGCCGCAACCGTCCCCACGCCCACTTCGGAAACCAGCTTCACCGAAATCGACGCGCTTGGATTGGAATTTTTCAAGTCGTGTATTAACTGCGCCAAATCTTCAATGGAATAAATATCGTGATGCGGTGGCGGTGAAATCAACCCCACGCCCGGCACGGAAAAGCGCAGCTTGGCAATGTATTCCGACACTTTTCCGCCTGGCAATTGACCGCCCTCACCCGGCTTCGCGCCTTGCGCCATTTTGATTTGAATCTGATCGGCACTCGCCAGATATTCCGCTGTCACGCCAAAACGACCCGACGCAACTTGCTTGATTTTGGAACGCAACGAGTCGCCCGGCAACATCTGACGATCAGCTTCGATACGATTTTTTCCGATGATGTCGGACAACATTTCGCCACCCTTGAAGGTTTTGAAACGCGCCGCATCCTCGCCGCCTTCGCCCGTGTTCGACTTGCCGCCGATACGGTTCATGGCGATTGCCAGCGTGGTATGTGCTTCGGTCGAAATCGAACCGAGTGACATCGCGCCTGTGGCAAAACGTTTAACGATTTCCTTGGCTGGCTCAACTTCATCCAACGGCACAGCAACACCTGCCGATTTAATTTCAAACAAGCCGCGCAAAGTTTTTAGTTTCGTCGCTTGCTCATTGATGAGCTTGGCGTATTCCTTGTAGGTGGCGGGATTGTTGGTACGCGTGGCGTTTTGCAATTTGGCGATGGAATCGGGAGTCCATGTATGCTCTTCGCCGCGGACACGGTAGGCATACTCGCCACCTGCTTCCAGCGCGTTGCTCAACACGGGATCATTGCCAAACGCACCACGATGCGTGCGTACCGTTTCTTCGGCCACTTCAGCCAAACCGATACCTTCGATTTGCGTTGCCGTGCCTGTGAAATAGTCGGCAACAAAGTTCGCGTTCAGCCCGATGGCCTCAAAAATTTGCGCACCACAATAAGACTGGTAAGTCGAGATGCCCATCTTGGACATGACCTTCATCAAGCCTTTGTTAATGGCTTTGACAAAACGTTTTTTCGCTTCCTTCGTATCTACACTCGCAGGCAGGTTCATGTTGGCAATAGTTTCGTAAGCCAGCCACGGACACACCGCTTCCGCACCGTATCCAGCCAGTAAAGCGAAGTGATGCACTTCACGCGCCGAGCCTGTATCCACCACCAAACCCGTGCTGGTGCGCAAACCTGCTTGTACCAGATGCAAGTGTACTTTGGAACACGCCACCAATGCTGGGATCGCCACGCGCTCCGCCGACATGGCACGATCCGACAAAATCAATACATTGAATCCATCTGCCACCGCCTTATCAGCCGCGCTGCATAAGGCTTGCAGGGCAGTCTCACAGCCCGTTGCGCCTTGTGTTGCGGGATAGGTCATATCCAGCACCAGCGATTTGTATTGCCCCTGAGTCAGCTTGTCGATGTTGCGTAACTTGGCAATGTCATCGTTCGACAACACCGGCTGATGCACTTCCAAACGCAATGCGGGATTGGTTTCGTTGATGCCCAACAGATTCGGCTTCGGCCCGATAAAGGAAGTCAGCGACATGACAATTTCTTCGCGGATTGGATCAATCGGCGGATTGGTCACTTGCGCAAATAACTGCTGAAAATAATCGTAGAACGAACGGTTTTTATTCGACAACACCGCAAGCGCAGCGTCTGTACCCATCGAACCTGTTGGCTCTTCACCCGCATTCACCATAGGCGCGAGAATAAATTTCACGTCCTCTTGCGAGTAACCGAACCCTTGCTGCGTGTCGAGCAAAGAGGCATGCAATGCCTGCTGGCTATCCACTGCGGGCAAATCGCCCAAGAAGTAGCGCGATTTTTCTATCCACTGGCGATAAGGTTTCGCCGTGGCAATTTGCTGCTTTAACTCACCATCATCAACGATGCGTCCGGCTTCCATGTCGATCAAAAACATTTTGCCCGGTTGCAAACGCCACTTCTTCACCACCTTGTGCTGTGGGATATTCAGCACGCCCATTTCCGATGCGAGCAATACCATATCATCATCGGTCACCACGTAACGTGCGGGACGCAAACCGTTGCGATCCAAAGTGGCACCTATCATGCGGCCATCGGTAAACGCCACGGCTGCGGGGCCGTCCCACGGCTCCATCAATGCGGCGTGATATTCGTAGAAAGCGCGACGCTCTTCGTCCATCAGCGGATTGCCCGCCCAGGCTTCAGGGATAAGCAACATCATCGCGTGCGGCAAAGAATATCCACCCGCCACCAGCAGCTCCAAGGCATTATCAAAGCACGCCGAATCGGATTGGTCTTCGACAATCAGCGGCCAGAGTTTTTCCAAATCTTCGCCCAGCAAATTCGACGACATCGCGGCATGACGCGCCGCCATCCAATTCACGTTGCCGCGCACCGTATTGATTTCGCCGTTATGCGCAATCATGCGGTAAGGATGCGCCCGATCCCAAGTGGGAAAAGTATTGGTCGAAAAACGTTGATGCACCAACGCCATCGCGCTGATTACCGTTGCGTCTTGCAAATCGAGGTAATACTTGCCGACTTGATCCGCCAGCAACATACCCTTGTAAACAATCGTGCGTGCCGACAACGACGGCATGTAAAAGCCCTTGCCCTGATTGCCAACCAAGCTCCGCACTGCATGTTCAGCGGTCTTGCGAATGACGAACAGCTTGCGCTCAAACGCATCGGTATCCGCGCAATTACTTCCGCGAGCAATGTACACTTGGCGCACCACAGGCTCGACCAGCTTGACGCTTTCGCCGAGTATCGCGCTATTCACTGGTACATCGCGCCAACCTAATAACTGCTGACCCTCAGCGGTAATTTTATCGGCAATGATTTGTTCACACGCGGCACGTCCAGCAGCATCACGCGGCAAAAACAACATGCCCACGCCGTAGCTGCCCACAGCAGGCAGCGTGATATTTTGCGCTGCACATTGCGCGCGCAAAAACGCATCGGGAATCTGCAACAGAATGCCAGCCCCGTCGCCCGCCAGAGGATCAGCACCGACCGCGCCGCGATGCGTCAAATTTTCCAAAATCTGCAAGCCCTGACTCACCATGTCATGGCTTTTTTTGCCCTTGATGTGCGCCACAAAGCCCACACCGCAAGCATCGCGTTCTTGGCGTGGATCGTACAAACCTTGCTGCACTGGTAAATAAGAGAGACTCACAAAAATCCTCAACAAACGTTAAAGCAAAAAAATGGCAGCACGCGCCGCCATTCACTAATCTCAGCAAACACTACAAGGGCATTCCCAAAAAAACACAGTCGCTGCGACGCGCTGTTTTTATGTGAAAGGGAGCGGATTTTACCTTGTCTCAGGATGATGGGCAACCACCAGACCAAGTCACTACTTAACCACGAACGGCGGAAGTTAATCGGCACTAACTCTAAATTCAGCAATAACGGTTTTATCTCAGAACATCTTCCGCCATGGCGGCGAGTTGTTCGGCCTGATGTTCCGCCATGAGTGCGCCGCATAATTCGCCGATGTCGCCATCCATCATCGCATCCATTTTGTACAGCGTGAGGTTAATGCGGTGATCGGTGATGCGGCCTTGCGGATAGTTGTAAGTACGGATGCGTTCCGATCGGTCACCGCTGCCGACTAAGCTCTTGCGTGTGGCAGCCGTGGCGGCATTTTGTTCGCGCACTTGCGCATCTTTAATTCGCGCTGCTAAGACGCGCATCGCTTGTGCTTTGTTCTGATGTTGCGAACGGCCATCCTGACATTCAACCACCACGCCCGTTGGAATATGCGTGATGCGCACAGCGGAATCGGTTTTGTTGATGTGCTGCCCACCCGCACCTGACGCGCGAAAGGTATCGATGCGTAAATCGGCATTATTCAATACCACGTCATTCACCTCATCGACTTCGGGCATGATGGCGACGGTACACGCCGAAGTATGCACGCGACCTTGCGTTTCAGTCGCGGGGACACGCTGTACGCGATGTGCCCCGGATTCAAACTTCAGAACGGAATACGCGCCTTGCCCGACGATACGCGCGATGATTTCTTTGTAGCCGCCCATTTCACCGGGGCTGGCTGAAATCACTTCCACTTGCCAACGTTTGCGCTCGGCAAAGCGGGAATACATGCGAAAAATATCACCAACAAATATGGCGGCCTCATCGCCGCCTGTACCCGCACGAACTTCCAAAAACACACTGCGCTCGTCGTTGGGATCTTTCGGCAAAAGCTGCAATTGCAACTCCTTGTCCAACTCAACCAAACGTTCATTGCCTTGCTTGATTTCGGCATCGGCAAATTCACGCAGCTCAGGGTCGTCCGCCATTTCCTGCGCAGTAGCAATGTCCGCCTGACAAGATTGATAGGCGTGATACAGCTCCACCACAGGCTCCAGCTCGGCGCGTTCGCGGTTAAGCTTGCGAAAGCTGTCCATGCTTTTGGTGGCTTCTTCGGTGCTTAACAGTTGGTTGACTTCAAGCAGACGCTCGCTCAGTTGAGCGAGCTTGGTAGAAATACTCGGATTCACAACAGCTAGTTTTCGTCGGTGTTGACGTGATACATGCGGTGTATCACGTCGAGGAATTTTTCGCGGTCACCACTATGAACTTGATTCAGCGCATGAGTAGGCGCATGCAAAAACTTATTGGTCAGACCATTGCTCATGGCTTCGAGAATTTTTTCAGGGCTTTCACCTTTGGCCAATAGTCGAAGAGCTTTCTCCAACTCATGGCGGCGATTGCGTTCTGCATGATCGCGTAATGAGCGGATGGTTGGAACGACTTCGCGCGACTCCATCCAATGAATGAAATCAACCACACCGGAATCAATAATCACTTCGGCTTCTTTAACCGCACCCTGGCGCGCATCCAAGCCATCTTTCACCACTTCGGCGATGTCATCCACAGTGTACAAAAACACATCGTCCAACTCGGCCACTTCTTGCTCAACGTCGCGCGGTACAGCCAAGTCAACAATGAACAACGGGCGATGTTTGCGCGCCTTCAATGCACGCTCCACCATACCCTTACCAAGTATCGGCAACTGGCTGGCGGTGCAAGTCACGATGATGTCGTGCAATGCCAATTGTTCGGGCAAATCAGTCAGCGTAATCGCGTGACCGTTGAAGCGTTGCGCCAAGGTTTCTGCGCGCTCCAGGGTGCGGTTCGCCACGGTGATATGTTTCGGTGATTTCGCAGCGAAATACACCGCGTTCAACTCGATCATTTCACCCGCGCCGATGAACAACACTTTTTGTTCGGAAATACTGGGGAAAATACGCTCGGCCAGTTTTACCGCCGCCGCCGCCATTGAGACTAAATTCGCGCCAATCTCGGTTTGGGTGCGCACATCTTTCGCCACCGAAAAAGTGCGCTGAAATAATTTGTGCAACAAAAATCCCATCGTGCCAGCCTGCTCGGCCTGTCGTACCGCCTGCTTCATCTGACCCAAAATTTGCGGCTCGCCCAACACCATAGAATCCAGACCACTCGCCACACGGAACGAATGCTTCACCGCCATTTCACGCGGCAGGGTGTACAGATACGGCTCGATGTCGGTACGCGGCATATTGTGATATTGCGCCAGCCAATCAATCGCCTGATCGGGCTGCTCGGCGTTGCAATACATCTCCATGCGGTTACAGGTGGATAGAATCGCCGCTTCCTTCGCGCCGCCCTTATCGACCAAATCGCGCAGCGCGTTCTCCATCCCATCCACATTGAATGCGACTTGCTCGCGCACATTGAGCGGCGCGGTTTGATGGTTAAGGCCAAAAGCGAAAAGTTGCATTTGATATATTTACGAAACCTAAAGGAAATCGGATTATAGTCGGAACAATAGCGCAATGCCACCTACACCCCTATACTGGCTACACTCAAAAAATTGTCGTTTTATAGGAGGCGCGTACGAAATGGCAACAATTCAGCCCGTTTATTTAAGTATTTGTACATGAACAAAATTCTTATCGTTGAAGATATTCCAGAAGCGCGCACTGTACTCGAAAATACAGTGCAACAAGCCTTCCCACAATGCCTGTCCGATAGCTTCGGCAACGTGGCCGAAAGTTTACTGGCTGCCGCCACGCATCAATACGATCTGGCATTGCTCGACATCCAACTGCCCGATGGATCGGGATTTGAAGTGTTGAAGAGAATCATGCAGCAGCATCCCGAAACGGTCTGCGTGGTTACCACCATCCTGGCAGACGACGACACGATACTCGAAGCCCTTGCTGCGGGTGCGCAGGGTTACTTGTTGAAAGAACAGCCGCAAGCAGTTCAAGTGCGCCAACTTACCCAATTGCGCGATGGCATTCCCGCACTTTCGCCACAAATTGCACGACGCATACTCCAACACTTTCAGCAACCGAAAATATGCGATACGACCAAACACGATCTCACCCCGCGTGAGGTGGAAGTGCTGACCCATATCGCACGGGGATTGCGCATCCATGAAGTCGCCGGCAAATTGGCATTGAGTGAAAACACCATTGCCAGTTATGTCAAAACTATTTATCGCAAACTAAACATCTCTACGCGCGCAGAGGCCGCGATACGCGGCAAGCAGTTCGGTTTGATATAAGGCAGTGCTAAAATCCCCCTTGCAGTAACAAATTTTCGTTACTAACGCCAACCTTCAACTTCAAAATTTATGCAAATTCGCTCCCTCGGCTTTTTTATCCTCGGCACACTTTCCACCCACCTCTACGCGCAAGAAATCAATTTTGATGGCGTGCTGTCCGACGAACTTTTGCCCACGGGCAGGCAAGTGTTGATTGCGGAAACGCGCCTCGGCTCAGGCACAACGTACTTCAACAATCAAAGCCAAGAAGAGCCGCTGTTTGCGGGCTTGAACAACTTGCCGCTCAACGCGCTGTTTGCCTCGCCTCCCCCGCCCAATTTGGGCGTGACTCAATTGCACTCAAAATTGTCGGGGCAGCGCGTCAACTTCACTTATGGCTATGGCGTGTCAGATAACCTGACTGCCGGGTTTATTTTTGGCTGGGGAAAGCTGACTAACCAAGTTGATTTTTCGGTCACGGGTGCGGGCATACCCAATGCGACGGCGACAGTCCAAGGCACATTGGCATCCGCACCTTACGGTTACAAACCCATCGGCACTGCCGTCACGGAGGGTGTACTTGATCCGCAGCTTGGCGTGCGTTGGCGCGTTGCACACAGCGAAAAGCGTTCCACGATTATCGTCCCCGCAATCAGAATCGGCATGGCGAAAAAAGATGATCCCGATAATTTGATGGACGTGCATTTAACCGACGGCAGCAGCGCGCTGATGCTGGCTGCCGAGCAACGTTATCGCCTGCAAGTTGCGGAGTTGCGCGCTTATGTTCAATACACTCTTCCGTTGGCGGATAAATTTCAAGCGCGTCCTTACGCGGCGGGCGGTTCACCGTTGGTGATGCAAGCGCAAAGCGAAACACTGGATCGAAAAGTGGGTGACATCTGGAAGCTGGAAATGGAAGGCGCAAAGCGTTGGAATAACTGGCGCGCCATGGCGCGGGTAGAGTATTCGCGTACCGCCCCCACCCACTACACTTCGCCCAGTGGTCAGGCGGTGAGCGGTTTGGAAGCCAATACCGAGGGTTGGGATGTGGTCGCCAGAACAGGCGTGAGCTGGAATCGGTTTGGCGACTATTTGACCAAGCAAACTGGTCTGCCGCTAATGCTGGCAGTGGAGTATTCCAGTATGTTGGACGGACGCAATGTTGCGCAATCGGATAATTTTTATCTGACGGCGACATTGCCGTTTTAACCCGAAGAATCCGCTACCCCGTCATTCCCGCCTGCGCGGGGATGACAAAATGGTGAAAACTTGTTACTCGCCCACCACACCCAAATTGGTGAGCGGTATCCCCATCGTTACGCGACACCCTCCCAAACTGCCCAAACCCCAGCTGATTTCGCCGCCGACGTTGCGGATTCTGGATCGCATATTCGACATACCCCGTCCGCCTTGCGTGCTTTGGCTGGGCAGCCCTTTGCCGTCGTCTTCCAGGCAGACTAAAAAATCCTGGTCTTGATGTTGAATTTCCACCCGCAAATTTTTTGCCTGGGCATGACGCAACACATTAGAGACGCTCTCGCGCAGGATGCGTCCAAGGTGTAACGCGGCACTGTGCGACACTGCGGGATCGGGCAATACCTCGGATTGTTGCCAATCCAGCTTAACGCCCGCCGCCATTAACCGCGCTCCCATTTCATCGCGCCAGCTTGCCAATAAAAATGTCAGCGCGATGGCATCCTGATTGGAGCGCGACACCACATCGCGCAAATCCTGCAATGCCGAGCGCGCAATGTCCGCATGAACAGGGCTTTCCGCGCCTATCGCCAAGGTTAAAAGTTTCGCGCCGAGATCATCATGCAAATCACGGAAAACCACTTCACGCGCTTCCGCCGCCGCCTGATTACGTTCCAGTACGCGCCGCTTTTCAAAATCATCGCTCAGTTGCTGATGGGCTTCTTTGACCATGCCGGTCAAATTCAGATTGAGTTTTTCGGCTTCATTGAGCGCGTGAATAAAACGCCCCGTTAAATGCCAAGCCAGAAAAATCAACAGTACGGGTACAGCCAAATACAGCAAGTGAACTTGATGTCGCCACAATGCCACCATCATTTCCCACGATTGCAAATCAGGCAGCGGTCGCTCCATTAAAAAATCATGTAAGCCCGCCACGAATAACCCTGACAATCCCACCGAGATAAGCAGATATTCAGATTTGGGTTGCGCGAGGTTGCGCTGCCAGCTGATGAACACCAGATAGAACAACGCCATCAACGTTAAGGTATGCGCGGCCAAGGTAAAGGAGTAGGCAATCAGCAAGGGGGAAGCCAGCGCGGCAATGGCTAACAACACCTGCGCGGCGATAAAAATCCGCTCGCGACGCAAATGCGCAATGCCCAGATAGCGATGCACAAAGCCCAGCAAAAACACCATCCAAAAATCCAGCGCGGTGTGAATCAACCACAAAAATAAAGTATTCGACAGTGGCTGATCGCGCACAAAAAGCGTGCTGCTGAAAATCACCCAACAAAAACAGGAAGCTGCGAACCACAAATACATCGTGTCCTGTTTGCGCCGCATCCACAAACCCAACAGCAGCGCACCCACCAGCACCAATGCCACCGCCATATAAGCGCTGAGGTCATTTTGCATAAAACGGCGCAACTCGAAACGCGGTTTGAGAACCGCTTCCGCGCCAACCTGTGGCGGGGCTAACATGCCATAGCCAATATCGGTGCGCAGTCGAACCAAAAGTTCGTTATCGCCCGTTTTCCACAATCCCGGCGGCACAGTAAAATACAGCGGGATGTTCCAGTTACGCGCCATCGGCTCGGTGAAGCGACCCCCGTCACCAAGGTATTCACCATTGAGATACACCCCCGCGTTCAAGTGCAGGCGGAACAGATAAATGCCCCACAATTCTGACGGCGGCGCGTCGAGGTGTACACGCAAACGATACCAGACGCCTTGCGCATACAGACCGCGAGCTGTCCATAAATCAGGCAAGGCTAACGGCTGCCAGTGAAGCGAATGGGCATCGGGCGGGGTTGCCGTATCTTGCGCAATAAACTCTGCCTGATTTAATTCCAGCGCGCCTTGCGCGTCGGTCTGCACCATCGGAGTGACAAATAAAAGCCACGTGCATAGCGGCAAAATAATCGCCAGCGACATTCCCAGTCGCCAAGGCGAAGCACACCAAATGGATAATTTTTGACGCATAAAAATTTGCGGAGACCGTTAGAAAACATGCTGACAGTACCGCAAAAAAAACTTGCCCGATACCCCTGTTCAGGGGATTGATGCCCATCCCTTGGCTATCTTAAAATGACACCTCCTCAGATTTTTCTGGTTCATTCATCGCAACTTTAAGGAGAAAAACATGATATTCACTTTTCAAGAATTTCGGCTATCGCACTTATGCTGTTCAGCGGTGGCACTGACGGCTCTGCTGGTCACACCCGCACACGCGGGCATGTTCGATATGATCGACAATCTGTCGAAGAAAATTGCCGAGGGCAGTGCGGCGGCTGAAGCAGAAGTCGATGCGAAATTTGCCGAAGAGATGCGCAAGGAAATGCCCGTCTATTCGTTTGATATACCCGCTCCCGATCAATCTGGCCAGTACGTCAAGATGAAAGATGGCGACACACTCGAAGATGTCAAGAAAGTAGGTATCGTTAATTTCTCGGTAGAGTTTGTGGTTGAAAATGAAGCCACAGCAGTCGGCAGCCAACAGTCGAAGAGTAAAGCCCGAAGCATACCCGACCAAGATACCGCGAAGATGCAAGCCATGGTGGAGCAGTTATATGCCAAAACTGTCAGTGACCTCGGTGCGATGGGCATTGAGATCGTTCCGTTTGAAACGATCAAGGCGACCAAGAATTATGGTGATCTAGCAGAAGTGTTGCACCCATCCCCTTGGGAAACCGAGACCAAAGGCAATGTTGATGTAGCCAATGGTGGTGGCAGCGGAGGGGCCAAGTCAAAATCTATTTTTGTCGCACCAGCAGGCATAGGTATATTTGCAGACAACTCGAAGCGGTTTGCATCCATTCCAGGCGGGCTGTTTGGTCCCAATATCCCGCTCAAAGTGGTCAAAATCGGGTACGACCTCAATCGGGAGGTGGTGTTGCTGTCCGTCAACATGGTAGTGGACTTTTCTGTGATGCAAACCTCTGGACGGAGTCTGCTGAACGTGGCGAAAATCAAGACTGCCGATATTCACCACTTGCAAGCCGACAACACCTACTTCAAGTTTCAAAGTGCAAGGGGAAGCGCGCCGCTCCTTACACTGAAGAAAGCAGTGGTGTCGGATAAACCGCTATTCAGCGAAGCAAAAAACTTCAAAGCCGAGATAGAGTCCGGAATAACGAGTACCGAGACTTCTACGACCTCAGATAAATCGTTTTATGCCGACACTTATTACGCGCGCAGCGGCGAAATGCTGGAAGCCGCACGGCAGATGTTTATCGCCGAATTGAAAAAAGCCAAGTAGCCATTTTATTGGGGCTGGCTTAACTGGCTTGTTTCCTTGTTCGATATGAAAACTGCCCGCGAAAGCGGGCAGTTTTTTTACTGATGGAAAAACATTAAAAATTTTAACACAAAAAATTTGCCCAATACCCCTGTTCAGGGGATGCACAGCCAGTAAAAAGTCAGCTATGGTTCAGTCAGCAATCACGCTGAGATTTACCTTTCATTCACGACTTGGGGATAGACATGAACATACTGAACAGAAGCATCGCCGTACTGCTCATCGCAGTGCTTACTTTAATTGGCTGCGGCGGCGGGGATAGTGGCGGCGGAGGCGGTGCTGCCAACGTCACGGGTAAATTTGTCGATGCCACCGTGGTGGGCATGGACTATAAATGCGGCACATCTACTACGGTTTCTGGCACGACGAATAGTACGGGTCAATATACCTGTCCAGCAGGTCAAACCGTTGCCTTCTATGTTGGTAGCATTTTGATTGGTTCGGTTAGCTCACCGATGGCGGTTGTCACGCCGTTAGACTTAGTGGGTGCTAACGCAACCCCTACTAACACCACGGTGGCAAACATCGTGCGCTTCTTGATGTCGATCAGCAGCACCGACCCTGCAACGGGTACGATTACCATTGATGCAGCTGTTGCCGCAGCTGCTGTGGGCAAGACGGCTGATTTTACGGCTACCACAGCAACGGTTCTTGACGCGTTAATCACCACGGTAAAAACCGGCGCAACGGTTTATACCAGTGCACAAGCAACGACTCATATCGCCGCAAGTATCAACGGTTTGTTTGCTGGCAACTATGCGGGAACATTCAGCGGTGCGGCTAGCGGTGGCTGGACGTTTTCGATTGATGCAAACGGTGCAGTGACAGGTACTTATACCGACGCAGTAAACGGCAATGGCGCGGTAACAGGCAGCATGGCGACGACACTCAGCACAGGCTCAACCTACGCATTTACAGGTGATGCTGCTGGTACGCCTTGGGTGGGAACATTGAACGTCAGCACTAAAGCATTTAACGGCACTTGGGGTGATACTACTTTCGGCGGTACGTTCACCGGTACGACGAGTACGCCAACGGGGGGCGGAGGAGTAACCACTTGTGCATCTGCACATTACAGCATACCAGTCCATGCGCCCACAGCCACCGAATTAGCGGTATATGCCAAAACTTACAACGGCAGCGTCGGCAACTTCGGCCCGAACATTGGCGACCCATTCGTGGCAACCGGCCCTGCGGCTTTTGTATTAAGTGCGGCGGGTGGTTTAACTTACAACGGCGCAACTAAACTCGTTACCTCGATGTGCCTTGAAAATACCCCAACCACTGGCGCGCCTTTGTATGTGGAAATGCAGCCGTCTGATGCGGTGGACTTCTTTTCTGATGGAGGCTTCACCGGAACATTGGCTAATGGTGCAAACGTCAACGTTGTTCAAGGCGGATCGTGTGTGACGACATGCGGGTCAAGCGGTGGTGGCACAACACCAACCGTCACGGGCTTTAGCCCAAACACTGGGGCGGTGGGAACGACAGTCACCATCACGGGAACGAATCTGGGGTTGGGTTTCCGGCCTGCGCCGATTGTGAAGTTTGGTGCAACGGCGGTTACCGCAGCTCTTACCTTCAATGGGCAAACCAGCATTTCATTTGCCGTGCCTGCGGGTCTGGCGGCTGGTGTACATACCATCACGATAGGCGGAGCAACGGGTACGCCGATTACAGTGGGGACGTTTACCGTGACAGCAGCAGGTGGCGGCGCAACGGGACTCACATTCTCCCCCGCGTTTAATGGCGTAAGCACTTTCGCGAATTCTGCCCCCATAGTTGCGGGTAGTATATTTTTGTACTCACAAAATAGTTTTCAGCAACAATTTTCGATTACATATACGCCAGCAAGCGTTTCCGTACCAGAGGGGCTGACTGTAACAACAACTGCTGCTTCGGGTGGAACAGCGCAGGCCGCAGTGGTCAATCAAGTTACATCAGCTAACAATCTTAGTCCTAGTTGCACCCTTACAGCGCATGTGCTTTTGCCGACCTGCTCAAATGCGGGTATCGCTTTTAACAAAATTGCGGGGACTGTCAGCTTCACCAACACCCCCATGGCAATCAATATCGGCTCAACAGCTCCCCAGCCTACCGCGTTTACCGTGAACGGTACGCTGACATTCCCACCGTTTTAATTTACTCAGGTATACACTCAAAGCCGCCCGCCTTCGCGGGCGGTTTTTTTTCAACAAGTTCTTTGTGCGCTCATTCTATCTGCCACCTTGCAATTGAGGACGAATTTCATTGACGTTATTGATAATTAAGATCACAATTAAATTAGATTTACCAATAAAAGAGGTCTTTTATGCAAGTATCCGTGCGAGAATTTAAGTCACATTTAGCGCAATACGTCAGTCAGGCGCAGTCTGGTCAGTTGATTGAATTAACTTCGCATCGCAAAGTGGTGGCGCGTCTTGAAGGTGTTTCGCCAACGGACGGCTCGCCCGTATCGCGCTTATTGTCAGCAGGGGTTGCGGTTTGGCGAGGTGGTAAGCCGGAGGGCGCGGCACTGATACTGAAACCTAAAGGCACGCTCGTATCCAAAATGGTGTTGGATGATCGCGGATGATTTTATTCTGTGACACATCTGCGTTGGTGAAGCTCTATATCGTAGAGCAGGAGAGTGGCGCGCTCAAAGCACACCTACTGGAAGCGGAGGCGGTAGCGGTGTGCCGTATCGCTTGGGCGGAAGCGCACGCCGCGTTGTCCAGACGGGCGCGTGAAGTCCCGGAAGACGCGCTGCTGATTCAACAAGCCAAGGACGCACTTGCTAAAGACTGGTCTAAGTATGTCGTGTTGGACATCAGCCAAGCCTTGGTTGAACGGGCGGGCGAATATGCGGATACTTTTGCGTTACGCGGCTACGACAGTATTCAACTTGCGGCAGCTTTTGAAGTGAGTCGCATCGCACAAACCCCGATATTGTTTGCGTGCTTTGATATGCGCTTGAATAAAGCAGCCAAGCTGCTGGGTATGTCTTGCTTGGCATGAAATTCGAGCACCTCTCATGGGGGTAGCCGCAAAGCACAGTTATGGAAACGCCGAATAAGTCCAAAACTATGGTTCGATACATTTCCCGTTCGCCCTGATAACCAGCGACTTGCCAACTTGTTGGCTTAGTCGAATGGCTAGTTGTTTTTATCAGTGCCGCGCGTGGCGCGGTGTATCGAAGGGTGCAAACGGGAAACACTCACCACGAACGGACTTATTCGGTGTTTCCCTATATTTCCCGATGTGCTTATCCGATTTTTTGTTTGACCACCCTCAATCTAGTCTATAAACTGGTCTGACTGATTATTTTGCATGAGGTGTGAAATGAAAACTGCCGTCGGCTCTTATCAGGCCAAAACCAAGCTTCCCGAATTGTTGCGTCAAGTACAGGCAGGCAAAAGTTTTACCATTACCAATCGTGGCGATGCAATCGCCGACCTTGTGCCTAGCATCGGCAAAGCTTCCCGCAACAAAGCGGACAGCATCGAGAAGTTAAAAGCCCTGATGCAAACCGATCCCGTTCGCGGGGTGGATGTTAGGACGTTGATTAACGCGGGTCGGAAATGAATTTTGTCGTCGACAACTCCGTGGTGATGCGCTGGTTTTTCGGCGACGGCAAGCCGCAAGATATGCGCTATGCCAGAGGTGTATTGGAGCAGTTGAAATCCGCTCATGCGATTGTTCCTCAGGTTTGGGGGCTGGAAGTGGCTAATGTCATCACGCGTGCCGAATCTCAAGCATTAGTGACGGAGGCACGCAGTGAGGCATTTCTTGAGATGCTTGCTGGCATTGCCATTGAAGTTGATAGTACATGCAACCATCACGCATTGAACAACACATTGAATCTGGCGCGCCGGTATAAATTATCGTCTTACGATGCGTCTTATCTTGAATTGGCGTTGCGTCAGGGCGTTGCGCTTGCCACTCTGGATGCCGACTTGCGCAAAGCCGCAAAGAAAGCAGGCGTACCCGTGTTATTAGCCTAACGTGCCAATTTTGGCAATCAAACATCCCGCCAACTTCCATTGCCAGAATGTGCCCATCATCCCTTAATCCCTGAAAATTCCACACATGGCCATCAAAGCAACCATTTTCAAAGCTAACCTGCAAATCGCCGATATGGACAGGCACTATTACGCCGACCACGCCTTAACTTTGGCGCGCCATCCTTCGGAAACTGACGAGCGCATGATGGTTCGCTTACTGGCGTTTGCGATGCATGCGAACGAAGCCTTGACCTTTGGCAGGGGCATCAGCGGGGATGAAGAACCTGACATCGCTCACAAAGATTTAACGGGTGCAATTGAAACGTGGATTAGCGTCGGCTTGCCCGATGAGCGGCTCATCCGCAAAGCCAGCGGGCGCGCCAAGCAGGTCGTCGTGATTTGCTACGGGCGTTCGGCAGATATTTGGTGGAATGAAAATAGCAAAGATTTGCAACGCCTGAAAAACCTCACCGTGCTAAAGCTCCCCACACAAGCCACACTCGCGCTAGCCACCTTAGCCAATCGCACCATGCAGTTGCAATACACTATGCAAGAGGGTCACATCATGTTCACCAGCGAGGCGGGCATGATAGAAATTGAACCCAAAGTGCTGCTGGGTAAATTTGGTGAGGCGGGCTAATGATTCGGCACGGATTGAACTTGATAACCGTTCGTGCTGAGCCTGTCGAAGCACAAGAATCCATTCACATTTCGACAAGCTCAATGCGAATGGATTCGCGGATAAGCAGCACCGAATCAATAATGGCAAACACAGCATGCCCTTGTGGGGGCAGTGATTACGCCGATTGCTGCGGTCGCTATCACCAGCAACGCACCGCACCGGATGCCGCCAGTTTGATGCGCTCTCGCTACAGTGCATACACGCTCAAGCTGGAAAAATATCTGCTGGCGACTTGGCATCCCAGCACCCGCCCTGCCGCGTTAGACCTTGCCTCAGATCATTCCAAATGGCTGGGACTTGAAGTAAAAAAGCACGTTGTTGAATCAGCCACTCGCGCAACCGTAGAGTTCGTCGCGCGTTACAAAATTGCTGGCAAAGCACATCGCTTGCACGAAATAAGCCGCTTCGTTTTTGAAGACAATAGATGGTTTTACTTGGACGGTGAATTTCCGAATGCCTAAACTACAACTAGACCGAATCCTACAATCGCAAGGTTTTGGCACACGCAAATGGTGCAACGAATTGATCGCCGATGGCGAAGTGAGCATCGCGGGTAACGTGGTTACCGATACCCGCGTAACCTTTGAAACAACAGGCTTGCAGTTCACGCTCTATGGCGAACTATGGACGTACCGAGAACACGTTTACATCGCGCTCAACAAACCTAGCAATATCGAATGCTCGCGCAAAGCCAGCCACCATCCCGGCGTACACACCCTGCTGCCGGAGCAATTCACGCGACGCGATGTGCAGCCCGTCGGTCGCCTCGACCACGACACCACCGGGCTATTGCTGCTATCGGACGACGGCGCGTTCATCCATCAGCAATCATCGCCCAAGCGACACATCCCGAAAATTTATGTCGCCACCACACACGATGAAATCACTCCAGCGTTAGTCGCGCAATTATTGCAAGGCGTAAAACTGCATGACGAACCCGCCCCCTTAGCCGCCGTCACCTGCCGCAGGCTAGACACGCATCAATTAGAAATCGTATTGGAACAAGGTAAATATCATCAGGTAAAACGCATGTTGGCTGCGGCGGGCAATCATTGCGTGGCGTTGAATCGCGCGGCAATAGGACAGTTGCAGCTTGGTGAAATGGGCTTGAAAGAAGGTGAATGGTGTTATTTGAGTGAGGCGCAATTGGCATTGCTAACGTCAATATAACAAGCGTGCATCCATGCGCGCTGTAATTTTTATCTGACCGCCTCGATGATGTCGATTTCGCGTTTCAATAAATCGCTCTCCAAATCGGACAGGTCGATGCCTTTTTCATCCGTAGCAACCGAATTCATCATAGCAGCGTTAAGCTACAATCCGAACCTGGTACAAGCCATTTTTAGGAGCGCGTGATGAAATCTAATCTCTACAAATTTTCCGTCATTGCTTTGCTAATCTCATTAGTCGGTTGCGGCACGAATCCTGTGACGCACAAGCGCGAGTTTCAATTTGTTTCAGAATCCCAAGAAATCGAGATGGGGCAAAAAAACTATGCACCTGCGCGCCAGCAGCAGGGCGGCGATTATGTGATTGACCCTGAGTTAACCGCTTATGTGCAGAGTGTGGGCAATAAACTCGGCGCGGTTTCGGATCGTCAATTGCCTTATGAATTTGTGGTGCTGAATGATTCTGTACCCAATGCGTGGGCGATGCCGGGCGGCAAGATCGCGTTCAATCGCGGCTTGCTTTATGAGTTGAATAGCGAGGCGGAACTGGCAGCGGTGTTGGGGCATGAGATTGTTCATGCGGCTGCACGGCACGGTGCGCAAAGTATGGAACACGGTATGTTGCTGCAAGGCGCGGTGATGGCGGCGGGCATTGCGGCGCAAGATAAAAGCTATGCGAATTTGATTGTGGGCGGCGCGCAACTCAGCTCGCAACTTATCTCTACCAAATTTGGCCGTGATGATGAATCTGAAGCTGATAAATATGGCATGGCTTACATGAAAAAAGCGGGCTATGACCCCAGCGCCGCCGTGACGCTGCAAGAAACGTTTGTACGCTTGAGCCAAGATCACAAATCGAATTTCATCGAAGGATTATTCGCCAGCCATCCGCCATCGGAAGAGCGTGTTGCCGCCAACAAAGTGACGCTCGCGGAGCTGGGCGAAGGTGGTGAATGGGGCAAAGAAATCTACGCGCAAAAAGTCGGCAAATTAAAATCCACGCAAGCCGCTTACAAAGATTACGACGACGGCGTGAAAGCCTTAGCCAAAGGTGATGCCGCAAAAGCCACTACCCTCGCCAAACAAGCCATAGCCGCCGAGCCACGCGAGGCGCGCTTTCAAGAGCTGTTAGGTGATGTGGCGATGTCGAAAAAGCAAAACAAAGAAGCCCTCGGCTATTACGAAAAAGCCATCAAAATGCAGCCTGATTATTTCCGTCCGCACGTGCAGAGCGGCATCGCACTGAATAATTTGGGTCGCAAAGCTGAAGCTGAAACGGCGTTGAATGCCAGCAATGAGTTGTTGCCTACTGCGCCCAGCTTTTATTTGCTGGGGCAGCTTGCGGAAGGTCGCGGCGATGTGGATACGGCATTGAAGCATTACGAAATTGCGGCGGACTCGGATTCCGACATCGGCAAATCATCCACCGAGCGATACACTCGTCTCGATTTGCCGCGCAACCCCGCCAAGTATTTGCAGAGTGCGGCGCAAATGGATGCCAAAGGAAATGTATTTGCAGTGGTGCAAAATCCTACCAACGTAGCCGTTGCACATGTGCAAGTTCGCTTAGTGCGCTACGATGCTGCAACTAGGCAACCTAACGCACAAAGCCAGCCGTTAGTGATCACAGCTAACATCGGCCCAAATCAGCAAGGACAAGTCACTGTGCCCAATGTGCGCTTAAAAACACCTGCTGAAATAAATCTATATGGTGTGACGATAGAAAAAGCGGAGTTGATTAAGTAACTCCGCTCTCCATTATCTTGCCTTAAGGAAGCTCTGCAATAGTCGCCAATATGGTTCGATACATTTTTCGTTCGTCCTGATAAGTAATGGCTTAGGATAAGTAATGGCTTAGGCGCGGTTTGTTTGCGTCTTAGTCCAATACTTAGTAGTCCCATCAGTGCCGCGCCTAGCGCGGTGTATCGAAGGAGCGAACGAAAAACACTCACCACGAACGGTCCTTTGCTGAACTTCCTTAACTAGTGTTGTAGCGGAGGAGGCGGTGGATAATACACATTGCTTTGATACCGTTGACCGGGTAATTGATTCCCTTTGGCATACATGCATTGTTGATAGGCGATGTCGTAGCGGCGCTGCGCTTCAGATACGCTGTAATCACTTTCACCCGCGCCTATCATGCTGCCCGTTAGCAAACCCATCCCCGCACCGGAGGTAGCCCCTTCATTGCCACCCATTAACCCACCCGCAGCCGCGCCAATTGCCGCACCGGCAATTGCAGATTCAGCAAAGGTTTGTTTGCCATAGTCGTTAGTTGATTTGCCGATAGATTGCTCTGAATATTGTCGGCAAATTCTGTCTTCCTGCACAAACAGCTCAAAGGGTTTCCCCGGTGCGGGCATTACCGCCACTCTCGGACCACTCGGCATAGAAGCGCAACCCGCCAGTAGCAGTGTGCTTCCCATCAATTTATGATTCCACCGCATATTCATATCCTATTGTGCCGATACCTCGGGTGGCGTTGCTGGTACCGTTTTCCAGCCCTCTGGACACGAAGCAGTGTATGGGTAATAGCTTTGTGATGACTCACAGTAATACCATGATTGGCTAACCGTGGCCGGCGCAACGACAATATCGGGGGTTGATTGCGCAGGCTCAGATTGCGTCACCACTACTGATGGCATATAGGGATCCGGGTATGGGTATACAGGTTGAGGATAGAAGTACCATGACCCGCCCCCCACGACCCACCACCAACCTAACCTACCGTCGTGCCTGGCATGTCGCCAAGCACCACCACGCCAGCGGTATCCATCATCCCGATCAAAGTAACGAATGTCACCACGCCAAACGGGTGGCCGATAGATACGGCGTTCTTGATGGTGCTCAACGCGTTCTACACGACGCTCATGTTGACGCTCCGCAATCCGCTCATCGCGTCTTTCCTCACGCCTTTCATGACGACGTTCAACTTGCCGCTCTCTGTGGACTTCAGCTCCAGGTTGCTCAACGCGCTTTTCTGGACGACGACCTTCTTGTCCATCTTGCGGTTTTTCAACTTTCTGCCTTTCAACACCGAGCATGCCTGAAAAACGATCCTCTGCACGCGCATGCGTTGCATAGCCCGTTGCCAACGCAAACAGCATCACGCTGGAACTGACCATTTGGATCAACGTTATTTTTGACACAGAACACGATTTCATAGTGATTCTCCTTGGCTGCAAGTTTTACTCAAAACGCTGTAACTCTTTTGATGGCGCGTACACATCAACGCTTCAAACCTGAGTTAGGTTGAATTGCAACTGAAAATTGCTCATTTGTGTTCATGACCTCTGCGGTCAATCAAAGAGGACTACACAATAAAAGTCCAAGCTTAAGGGAACCTTAAATGAAAAAAATTCAGTGGAGATACATACGCTGAGAATTGAAGAGCATGATTTTCAGGATATCTACACAACAACTCACACAAGGGGACCTCTAATAATTGATTTTCCACATGCGAGAAACGATGCATGAGTAATATATTTTGCAACTTGCAAATATTTGCAATTTTTTGAGGCAATTCTGATCATTATCGTTTGGTTTCAAACGCAATTCACCCGCTTTACTCGATTACGGGCACAACTATCCTCTCACGTCTGGTTAACTGCACCAGACGCATCATGTTGTATACTAAATTCATCATTCCGATTTTGACTTTTGCACGCAGCAGCCCAATCGTGCGCACCCAGTGTCCACCCATTTGCGCCTGTGCACCAAAGACGTGTTCCACACGTGATCTGACCTTGGACTTTTCGTGGTTGTCGGCCTTTTGTTCTTCGCTAAGCGGATGACCGCGACTGCCTTTCTCGCAAATTCGACTGGTGATGTTTTGTTGCGCCAAATTGGCTTCACGCTCTTCTGAGCGGTATGCGCTGTCAGCATAGACAGTGCGTTTGTCGCCATTGGCATCCGCTTCTTTGTCCAGCAAGTCGTCAATAGCTTGACTGTCATGCACCGCCGCATTTGTGACGGTGTAGCTCTGGATCAGTTTATGCGCTTGATCAGCGTTGATATGGTTCTTGTAGCCGTAGTAGGTTTCGTTGTTCTTCTTTGTCCAGCGGGCCTCTGTATCTTTCTGCGACAACTTGTTTTCGTTTTCCTCTTTGCACCATTCAATGGGTATCGCACCTTCCTTGATGAGTGCGTTCTCTTCTCGTGTGTTGCGTTGTCTGGGTACTTCGACAAAGGTGGCATCGATCATTTGTCCCGCACGCGCAACATAGCCGCGTTGTGACAGTTGCTCATGGAATCGGTTGAATAGCCCCTCTATCAGTTTCTGTTCTTTCAGTAGCTCACGAAACAGCCAGACAGTTTTAGCATCGGGCACTTTATCTTCCAGTTGCAGTCCCAGAAAGCGCATGAAGGAGAGGCGATCCCGGATCTGATATTCGATACGGTCGTCGGATAGGTTGTGAAGTTGTTGCAGCACCAGTATCTTGAACATCAGTACAACGTCTGTCGGCTTCGCTCCCGCGTTGCTCTTGCGCGCTTTGTCATGAATTCGGTTCAAGTCAGTACGGAAGGCTTCCCAGTCGATCTGCTCATTCAAACCAACCAGTGGGTCACCCATCTTGGTCAGTTTGTAAGTCCGTTCCGTAATATCAAAAAATCCAGGTTGCCTTTTATGTTTCACACTGCACGCTCATACCTTAAAATGACTTCTACGTATAACGCGATACCCAGCTAGTTCGTGTACTGTCGCCAACGATATCAGGCAAATTAAATGTGTCACCATGAAATAGACATCGATAAACTGACGGAAGATGAATTGATCAATTTGAACAATCGAATCGTTGCGCGCCTCAAATTCATGCAACAGTACCGTGCTCATTCTAAAATATGCCTCTAAACCATTTTCAGTTTGACCTGAGTATGCGTCAGGCAAGCGTTGAGCAGGCGTAATGGCAATTCAGCTTCCCACTCACGCCGGTTGAACCGATAACAGAACTCATTGAGATATTCTTGCAAATACTTGGACGATACACCGTGATAGGTACCCAGCAAAAACGCCTTGAGGTTGCCGATGGCAATATGCACCCAAGGCAGCCATTCTCCCGCCTTGTCGGGCGGTGTCACCCGTGCGGCATGGTGCTGTGTCTTGCCGATCTCCAACAACGAGATCAGCGCATCACTGCGCACCGCTTGACCGGGCGGAAGGTGGTGTCGCACAAACTTCGCCACCGCCCCCTTCGTCACGGCGGGAACTTGTTGCATGGCGATAAAACCGGCACGCTGATCCCGGTTCTCAACCGCCACCAGCACCGGGGTTTTGCCTTCGGCACCGCGCCCCCGCTTGCCGCTGCGTCGGCCACCCACAAAGGCATCGTCAATCTCGATCAGGTCGTGCAGCCGATAAATACTGTCCCGGTGTCCCATGGCAATGCGTATCTTGCGCAGCATCCGGCTGGCGGTGATCCAGGACACGCCGATTTGTTTGGCCAGTCGCATGGCGGAAATACCGCCCTTGTCCGAGGCGACCAGGTAGACCGCCCAGAACCACTGGGTAAGAGAGAGGTTGGTGGAGTGGAACAATGTCCCCGCCGTGAGCGAGGCTTGGTAGTGGCAATGGGCGCATTCGTAACGGTGGCGCGTGGTGATGGCATAGCCATGATCATGCCCGCATCGCGGGCAACGAAACCCGTCCGGCCAGCGTTGCTGCGCCAGTGCTTGGGCGCAGGCTTCTTCAGTTCCGTACCGTTTCTGCCAGTCCAATACATTCGTTGGCATCGTCTTCATGATTCATTTCCTCGTTTCGTTGAGTACGAAACGTTAGGCAGCTGAAACTGAGAATGATTCATAGGCATGTTCTAAAATGCTCGAGTTCAGCATTGGAGACCGTGTTTCATTCCAGCCAGAAGGCCATTCGGAACTGAATGGGATGTTGACACGTTATAACAAAAAAACAGTCACTGTTATTACGGACAGCGGGCAGCAATGGAACGTTGCGCCAAGCTTTTTACGTAAGACAGATGCCGCATTCACTACTACTGCAAATTCCACTAACATCCTCAATCTGACAAAAAGGTGAATTCGTCAGCAATTTTTAGAGGTGCCCTTTATTTGTTTCATTCACTAGCTTGAGCACATATTTGTTTTCGATTGACCCGTCACTCTCTGTCACGAAGAGTGGCTGGCGCTCTTCTATCACCATCAGCTTAAGTGGCCCGGAGTAATTGAATTTGTAAATACTGAAACTTATCGCAGGGAAAATCACAAACAACGTAACCATGAGATAGGGTACGAATTTATATTGATACCATTTTCTATCGCTCACCTTCGCATTCAGTGTGTCAAAAAAGGCATACAAGCATCCGAACATCGCCACTGAACCAATGAATGCGTACCAATATTTACCGCCCTCATTTATCCAGACACCTATGGTCAGCCAAGCGGCTATTACCACCATGCCGTGAACCACGACAGCAACAGCCAAACCATAGGCAAGACATTCAAGCGTATATTTAACGAATTTCATAAACACCTCCGAATCAGATGGAAGCGAGTATTAATATTGGGATAGATTAACAATTTACAAGCAGTAAATTGATGTATCTCAAGCCCGTGAATTGAGCAAAGGGAAATCGCCACTATTCCCCGCTGACATTCAGCACGTTATCGCCAGCCAATCACCCTATCGGGACGTTTATGGCGCGTAGGGTAAAGGCATCGCGCATTACGCGCCGTCTGAATTACCCGCTTTACGATTGCTTCCCGACACGATTTTATATTCCAGCAAACGGCATTCGATTGCGCCATTGAATAACGGAGTGCGCTTGGAGGGAGACAGGCGCATCAGTTTTAATATGGCTTTATCGGCGGTGAATAGATAGGCTGTCCAACCGCCGAATTTCTTTTTCAGGGCATCACCCAGCTTGGGGTATAACTCAGCCAATTCATCCAACTCCCCCATGCGTTCACCATAAGGCAAGTTCGCCACCAACATGCCGCTTGCCGCAGGGGCGGTAATTTCCAGCACGTTAGCTTGCTTGAGTTCCACGCATTCTGACAAGCCCGCCTCTTCCAAATTTCGCCACGTGGTTTTAAGCGCATCGCCATACAAATCGCCGCCATAAATCTCTAGCGGCTTGGCGGGTAGCTGTGCGGCAATCGCGTGTTCGCGCAACGCATTCCATTTCGCGGCATCAAAATTCAATAGTTTTTCAAAGGCGAATTTACGCGCAATTCCCGGCTGTATGTTTAGCGACATCTGCGCGGCTTCAATCAAAAATGTGCCGCTGCCGCACATCGGATCGAGCAAGGGTGTGCCGGGTTGCCAGCCCATCAATCGCAAAATACCTGCTGCCAAATTTTCACGAATTGGCGCGATGTTGGTGTGTTGGCGTACCCCGCGCTTAAACAGCGCATCGCCAGAGGTGTCCACATACAACATCAATTTATCCTCTTCGATGAACACGTGAATACGCACATCGGGCTGCAAGGTATCCACGCTGGGGCGTTCGTTGCAGTGCGCACGAAAACGATCACACACTGCATCCTTTACTAACAGCGTGATGAACTCTAAACTCTTCAAGTTGCAGCGTATTGCCGTGGTATTAACGCGGATAGTATTAGTTACATCAAACCAACGCTGCCATTGCAAGGCAAACACGGATTGGTAAATATCCTGCTCAGTACGATATTGGGTTTCTTTCACTCGCCATAAAATACGGCTGGCAACGCGGCTTGCCAAATTGACGCGATAACACAGCGGCCAATCGCCTGAAAAATGTACGCCGCCTTCGGTGCTGCGCACCTGTTGCGCGCCCATTGCTGCAAGGTCGCTATGTAGAACCGCTTCAAGACCGCGCGGGCAGGGAGCAAAAAAGTCGGGCATAAAAAATTAGGTTCTTCGATAATTGCACTGTGATTTTTTCCTCGATGCTGGAGAATTCAGCTTCTCAACCACACCGACACCATCATGAAAGACACAACCCTTTACGAACATCTTCTTGGACTGAAAACGCCTTGGTCGGTGAAGTCTGTTGACCTCTCCTTGACGGATCAGCGCGTCGTGGTTGAAGTTGTTCTCAAGCAAGGTCAAGTATGGGCGGACCCTAGGGACAGTACCAAGCGAGCTCACATCAACGGCTGGACTGAGCGCCAGTGGCGGCATTTGGATACCTGCCAGTTTGAAACCCTCATCAAAGCGCGCGTCCCCCAACTCAAATACAGCGACGGCACCGTCGAAGAATTGGCCGTGCCATGGGCGGAACGCTACAGCCGGGTCACGCTTCTGATGGAAGCCTTTGTGGTTAAGTTGCTGCACGCTTGCCCCACCACCCAAGGCGTTTGCGAACTCACGCGGCTTGCCTGGAGCACCGTCAACGGCATCATGGTGAGTGCTGTAGAGCGAGGCATGCTGCGCCGCTTTGATGACGATGTGCCTCATCTGGGGCTGGATGAGAAGAGCTCCGAGAAGGGACACACCTACGTCAGCATACTGACCGACATCGACCGCTCCCGAGTGCTTGATCTGGTACCTGAGCGAAAATTGGCAGCAGCCAAAAGTCTGCTGGAAACACTCAGCCCGACTCAACGCGCTCAGGTTAGAGCGGTGGCTATGGATATGTGGCCTGCTTTTATGAGCGCAGTACAAACGTGCCTCCCCCAAGCCGACATCGTGCATGACCGGTTTCATGTTTCCAAGTACCTCGGTGAAGCGGTTGATGCGGTGCGCAAACAAGAACACCGCAGCCTGGCTCAAGCCGGTAGCTCGCCGCTGACAGGCAGCAAATGGGCGTGGCTCAAGCGCTATGCCGATGGACGCTCGTCTGAAGCGGTTTCGTTTCGTGCCCTGAATCAGCTTAACCTCAAGACCAGCCGGGCATGGCGTATCAAAGAAACGTTCACTCAATTCTGGTGCTATCACTACACGGGGGCTGCCAAACGTTTCTTTGACGCATGGTCCAATAACGCCATGCGTAGCCGACTGGAGCCGATCAAAAAAGTAGTCAAGATGCTCAGGCGACATCTGACGGGCTTGCTCAACTACGGCGAACACAGAATCAACAACGCCTGCGCTGAAGGATTCAATAGCGCTATCCAACTCATCAAAGCTAACGCCAGAGGATTTCGCAACTTCACCAACTATCGGGCGAGAATTCTGTTTCATTGTGGCAAGTTGGATATGAGTTTAGGTTGATAATAATCACAGTGGATATGACGGTGAACCAAAATTTAGAAAGGTTTGACGGTAACGAGAATAACAACTGCAATCAAAATCAATACAGGAACTTCATTGAACCACCGATAAAAAATATGGCTGCGCGTATTGAGGTCAGCCGCAAACATCTTGACTAACTTGCCGCAATAACCATGATAGGCAAACAGAAAAAGTACCAGCGCGACTTTGGTGTACAGCCATCCACCACTAAAACCAAATCCGAGCCATAACCACAACCCGGAAGCCAACACCATCCAAGAAATGGGGGTCACAAAGCGATACAGTTTATGTTCCATCAACTTCAATCGTGCAATCTCAGCCGGCTCAGTTGCCATCGCGTGATTGACGAAAATACGCGGCAAATAAAATAGTCCCGCGAACCAACTGATGACCACCACAATGTGAAATGCTTTAAGCCACAGCATAATGACTCCCTAAAAATTGCTCTGAAAAATGGCGCGCATCATAACACCCTAGCGGGTTGCCAATTACGATTTGGCAGTAAAGTGCTGCATCAAAATTTGCTTTAACTGCACCAATCGCCCATGAAAAAAATGGCTTGCGCCCGCTAACACCACCACTGCCAAATGTTGCGGCCGCGCCCAATGAAGCAAGTCATTGAGTGATACCACCTCATCCAAATCACCATGCACCAACAACGTATTGGCGGGTACATTCGGCATGGCAAAACGCCCAACCGCAGGTGCGATCAATATCATTTGTTTCGGATTTAACTCGGCTGCGGCGCGGGCTTGCACATAGCCACCGAATGAAAATCCGGCTAACAATAATGGCAAGCTGGGGAATTCTTCACGTAAAAAATTGGCTGCCGCAATTGCATCCAACGTTTCACCATTGCCTTCATCGTAGCTTCCCTCGCTTGCTCCTACTCCACGAAAATTAAAGCGTAGCGTTGCATAGCCCAATTCGACAAAGGCCTTGGTCAGTGTCGTGACGACCTTGTTATCCATTGTGCCACCCATCGTGGGTAGTGGGTGGGCAACCACAACAATGGCGGTAGGCGCGGCATCAGGAAGATGCAGTACACCTTCCAGCTTCCCGGTTGCGCCTACGCAAATAACATGCCGCTGAGTAGCCATTAGATTTTCAACCGATCAACAATCCGACCACATTTGAAATGCTCTTCAATAATTTCATCAAGATCGCTTTCATCGACGTATGTGTACCACGTGTCCTCCGGATACACCACGATCACCGGGCCTTCTTCGCATCGATCCAGACACCCGGCGGAATTGATGCGAATGCGGTTTCCCTCGCTTGGTATGCACAGTTCTTTAACCCTACTCTTTACGTAATCACGCGCTTTTTGCGCGTTGTGATTGTTGCAACACGAGCTGCCATCCGTGCGCTGATTAGTACAGAAAAAAACATGTTTATCGAAATAGCTCACCTTGTCTCCTATCGTTATTTTTTTCGTACCTGCCACAAATGAAACACTAACAGCATCGGAAAAATTAGCGCGATGGTTTGTGCTAGGCCATTGTAGGTCAGCAGGTGCCCGTAATGCCATTGGTAAACGGCCTTTGCGGAATCCGGGCTGTTGCTGCCAAACACCAGATTGATGATGGCTAAGTAGCACAATGAAGCGAGTACACCGACGCTAATGATTGCGTTACGCGACCAACGCAAAACAAAAAATAAACACGCCATGCCGAACAGCACCCCCAGCACGGCCTCGCTGTTAATCCACAACAACAATGCCCAAGACTTTAACAGCACCGCAGCGGTGAAAAACTTTGCTGCAGCCACTGCGCCCAACACGACTAGTAATGCATTGATCGCCTTGCGGCGCATGCGTAATAAAGTCAGCATCAACGTGCCTAGCATCAGTAGATTTAGCATGACGGCGCAGGCTTCCCAGCCATCAAACTGATCGGCGGATGACATCGCGAAGGGTTGACGCGCCACTTCGCTGATGAACACGTTGCCCAGCATCGGCAGGGAGGGATTGACTTGGCCAAACATCCATAAGGCAAGCAACGCCAAACCAAAATCCATTTCTTTACCATGATGGAAAACACGGCTGCGCCAATTGACCAAATTTGAAAATAGCCATGTCCAAGAAGTGATGCTTACCGCAATTGCCGCGCCTAAAAATGCACCCACACTATTGGTGAGCAAATCCATATTCGAACTGATGCGGGTGGGTAAATACATTTGCGCATATTCCAAACTTGCAGAAAGAAGCACGCCAATAAGACATCCCATCAACAAGCTGGTCAAAATGCCAAAATGCTTGCGCAACGCCAGGCTTACCAATAAACCAAACGGCAGGTAAGCCAACAAATTAATCGTTGCATCAAACGGGGTATAAGTCAGCCGCAGTGGTGCGTGTAGCACGTCTAAAAAACTCAACCCCTGTTCGCGCCAACCCAGAAATGGCGACAAGCTGGCATAGCTAATAAACAGAGCATAGCCAATGGCCAGTAAAGTTCGCAGTCGTGCGCGCGTTTCAGTGTTGAAGTGCTCTCTCATACTTGGATTTAATGAATCAGCGTCGGACGCAAGTTTACTCCATTCAATTCAATAGCTAGAGCCGGTTACTGCTAAAATAATGCGACGAGCCTTTGATGAAAAACACTATCCATGAAAATTAACCGAAATGATTTATGTCCTTGCGGTAGCGGCAAAAAATATAAGCACTGCTGTTTGACAAAAGTAATGTCTAGCTCATCCACTCCTTCATCCGCTGGTGTTGCTGATCTAAGGCATTTTGACACGTTGTTTCAGGAAGGTCGTTATGGTGATCTGGAAATAGCTGCTTGCGCATTTATTGAGAGCCACCCAACAGATGGTGCTGTGTGGAAGTTGTTGAGCATGGCTTTGCAAATGCAAAGTAAAGATGCTTTGGAGGCATTCCATAAAGCTGCCGAATTTTTGCCGGGAAATGCAGAAGCGCATGCTAATTTGGGTGCGGCATTGCGCGCTGCAGGAAAGTTTAATCAAGCGATTGAAAGTGGTCGCAGGGCGCTGCAAATAAACCCTGATTTTGCCGAGGCACACAACAATTTGGGTGTGGCTTTGCAAGATATAGGGCTTATAGATGAGGCCATTTCTAGCTATCGGCGAGCGATAAAACTTAAGCCAAATTTTGTTGAGCCGCATAGTAATTTAGGCTCTGCACTAAAAGAAATGGAATTATTTGACGATGCAATTGCAAGCTACCAACGCGCCTTGGAAATCAGACCTAACTATGCAAAAGTGCATAGCAATCTAGGGGTCGTACAGCAATGGATAGGGCAACTGGATAATGCGGTTGCCAGTTACAACAAAGCCCTGGAATGTGATCCGCAGTGCAAAGAAGCTATGTTGGGAATTAGTCAATTATGTATGCAAAGTGGCGAGCTGAAATCAGCTGAACAGGTGCTAGATACCGTATTGAAAATTGACTCTGGCAGCTTTGATGCGCGTTTCTTACTGTCGCAAATTAGTAAAGCAAAAGTTGGTGATGAGAATATGGTGGCTTTGATTGCAGCGGATAATCTAGCTCGAAATAACTCCACATCAATGCCAGTCAAACAAGCTATTCATTTGCATTTTGCGCTAGGAAAATGCTTTGACGACACGCGTGACTACGCTCAGGCATTTCATCATTTCAGTGAAGGTTGCAAGCTAAAGCGAGCTACGTTCAAACATGATGCAGATCAAGTTTCTCAAAGCTTTGATGACATCATCCGTATATTTAGCAAAGAAACGGTTGCTCATCTAAGGGGTATTGGTAATTTATCCCATACCCCTATTTTTATTTTAGGGATGCCACGTTCTGGCACTACCCTCACTGAGCAAATAATTTCCAGTCATCCGGAGGTTTATGGTGCAGGAGAGTTGCCGGACTTGCTTGACATTGTTCGAGGTGATTCAGCACACAAGGAAACAACTTATCCAAATAATATTGTCTCTCTTACACCCCGAATTCTTGCTAATTGGGCTGATACTTATCTCGCTAGGCTAGAAAAACATGCGCCAGAAGCTCGTCACATTACCGACAAAATGCCAGGCAATTTTTTAGCACTAGGTTTAATTCATGCCATGTTTCCCAATGCAAAAATTATTCACGTAATACGCAATCCTATCGATACTTGCTTTTCCTGCTTCTCTCAGTTGTTCACCCGTGGTCAGCATCCAACTTATGACTTAATCGAGCTGGGCCGATACTACGTTGACTATTCACGGCTTATGCAACATTGGCGCGATGTGCTACCGGCAGACGCATTTCTCGATGTTCATTATGAAAATATCGTGGCCGATCAAGAAAAAGAAGCGCGACGCATCACGGATTTTTGCAACCTAGCTTGGAATGATGGTTGTATTAACTTCCACGAATATAACCGTTCGGTACAAACGGCAAGCCTGGTACAGGTACGCCAACCACTTTACAACTCCTCGGTAGAGCGCTGGCGGCGTTATGAACAATTTCTTGATCCGTTAATTGAAACGTTGGGTGATTTAGCTTCGCACTAGACCGCATTGCTTCAAAAGCGAAAAGTTTCTCGTGTTAGACTCTCCAATGAAGCTGGCTAGGCAGTCGCTGCGTATGTTTACATGCGGAGAGGAAAGTCCGGGCTCCATAGAGCAGAATGCCGGTTAACGACCGGACACCGCGAGGTGATGAACAGTGCCACAGAAAATAAACCGCCTAAGTTTCGCAAGAAAACGGTAAGGGTGAAACGGTGGGGTAAGAGCCCACCGCGTGCGTGGTAACACGGACGGCACGGTAAACTCCATTCGGAGCAAGATCAAATAAGCAGGCTATGACGTTGCTCGCGTCGTCTGCGGGTAGATTGCTAAAGCGTTAAGGCAACTTAACGCGTAGAGGAATGACTGTCCACGACAGAACCCGGCTTATCGGTCAGCTTCACCTGATTTTTAATATTTGATTGCGCACTTTCACAGTCACCAGAACTATTGCAAGTAATAATGGCTGTTTGGATTGCCGCCTAATAGCGTATTCACGATTTTAAAAGGCACATCTGCGAGCTAAATTTACAACGAGCGAATTAAGCTTCCCCGTGAAAAACCTCGCAATGGGCTTCCCATATTTTTTCCCATAGCAATAACTTTGAACAACTCACCCATTTCCGCCGGGCTGGTGAGTTTCTGTAATTGTGCCGAAAGTGGCAAGTAGTCGCGCAGATTTTCCGGTGAGGTATTTTTCAATAATTCGGTAATGCCGCAGTTGATGAGGAAGAATGCCTGCGAGGTGTAGCCCATCAGCTCCAGACCCGCATCAATGCCGCATTCGGCGATGTCGGTGAAATTCACATGGGCGGTGATGTCTTGCAGGCCGGGCAAAAAAAACGGGTCGTCATGTGCATGGTGGCGATAGTGGCACATCAGCGTGCCGTTGCTGCGTTGCGGATGATAGAACTCGCGCGCACCGAAACCGTAATCGATGAATAACATCGCACCCTGCTCAAGTCGTTGCGCAAGGCTGTTGATTAGCCCGTGCGCGGCGAGACAGATTTCGCTGACATAACTATTGGGGACTGAAATTTTTTGTGCGACTTCCAATAAATCTGCGTCGCTGATCGCACGTTCTTGCCAGACAAAATTATTATCGCTGAGTGCCACACCTCGCTCAGTGATTGCGCTGTCTTGCCAATGAGCCAGATGCACGGGTAATGCGTCGAGCACTTCATTGGCGACAATGGCACCGTTGAATTTTTCTGGTAAAGCATCGAGCCAATGCAAGCGATTGAACAAATGCGGCAAGCGTTCGCGTATGAGTTTCTGCTGACGTTCGCGCAAGTCGGCACTAACTTCGAGAATCGAGTAGCTGTCTGGCAAACTTCCAAGTTGCTCCAATTCGGCCAGCATGTCCGCCGCTAATTTTCCGCTGCCCGCTCCCAGTTCCAAAATGTGCGGCGCACTGTGGGACATGATTTCTGCCACTTGTCGTGCCACGATGCGCCCGAACAATGGCGATAGCTCCGGTGCGGTGATGAAATCTCCCGACTCGCCAAATTTATGTGCGCCAGCTGTGTAATAGCCTAGGCCTGGTGCGTATAAAGCCAATTCCATATAGCGTGCAAACGAAATCCAGCCACCATTTGCGGTAATGTCGTTGCGAATGTGCTCGCAAAGTTGCGCGCTGTGTTGAATAGCTTCAGTGCTGGGGGTCGGTAAAGTGGGGTGGCTAGACATGGTCAGGTATAATTCGCAGATGTATGATTTTAACAGCTTGGTTCAATTTGAGGATGAAGGTGTATGCAAGATAAAGTAGTGCTGGTGACGGGTGGCGCGAAGCGTGTGGGGGCGGCGATTTGTCGCCGTTTGCATGCGGCTGGCGCAACCGTTGCCGTGCATTATCGTCATGCTGAAAGCGATGCGCTAGCGTTACGAAATGAATTGAACGATAAGCGCAGCAATAGTGCTGAAGTGTTTCAAGCTGACTTGCTAGACTTGGATGCCTTGCCAGCATTGGTGAAAGCGGTTATCGCAAAATTTGGTAGACTTGATGTGCTAGTAAACAACGCATCGAGTTTTTATCCCACGCCCTTAGCGCAAGCGAACCAAAAGGATTGGGATGATCTACTGGGGAGCAATTTGAAGGCTCCGTTGTTTCTTGCGCAAGCTGCTGCCGATGAATTACGCCATCGTCATGGTTGCATCGTGAACATTGCTGACATTCATGCGGAACGTCCCTTGCACGGATACTTGATGTACAACGTTGCTAAAGCCGGATTAGTGGCACTTACACGCGGATTGGCTGTGGAAATGTCACCGCAAGTGCGGGTCAACGCAGTTTCACCGGGGCCAATTCTGTGGCCAGAAAATGAAGCATGGGCAGATGAAGAGCAACGCCGTAAGATTATCGCGCATACTCTGTTGAAACGAATCGGAGAGCCGGACGACATTGCCAAGACGGTCGTCTTTTTGATTCAAGATGCACCCTACATCACTGGGCAAATCATCGCCGTTGATGGCGGAAGAAGTGCCAACATTTGAAAGTTTAACTATGAACGACATTATTCAACCCGAACATCTCGAACAATCTGATGGAAGGCATTCAAGCAACTTCAATCGCCTGCGCGGCCGTCTCGAACATCATGTCGGTCAGGCCATCGCTGACTACAACATGATCGAAAACGGCGATAGCGTGATGGTGTGTTTGAGTGGCGGAAAAGACTCCTACACTTTGTTGGATATTTTGCTCGCCCTGCGTAAACGCGCACCGATCGATTTTCGTATCGTGGCGATGAACCTCGACCAAAAGCAACCCGGCTTTCCTGCCGACGTGTTGCCGAATTACTTGAAAAAACTCGGTGTGGAATATCACATCGAAACGCAGGATACCTATTCCATCGTTAAAGAAAAAATTCCTGAAGGAAAAACCACCTGCTCGCTGTGTTCAAGGTTGCGGCGCGGCATTATCTATCGCGTGGCAAGTGAGCTGGGAGCCAATAAAGTAGCGCTCGGACATCATCGTGACGACATGATAGAAACATTGTTTTTGAATTTATTTTTTGCCGGCAAACTCAAGGCCATGCCGCCAAAATTGGTGACTGATAAGGGTGACCATATCGTGATTCGTCCGTTGGCATATTGCTCAGAAAAAGACATCGCGCGCTTTGCGCGTGCGATGGAATTCCCGATTATTCCTTGCAATTTATGTGGCGCTCAAGAAAATCTGCAACGGCAAAATATCAAGGGAATGCTTGCGGAATGGGAGCGCCAATATCCGGGACGCACGCAAACGATTTTCACTGCGATGCACAATGTCGCCCCCACGCATTTGCTGGATGAAAACCTGTTCGATTTCAAAAATATGTTGCTGGGACAAAAAGTCGCGGAAGGTGATATCGCCTTCGATATGGCCGAGTAACATCAGTCTTTTCAGCAGCGTTGTTTCATGCAGCCAATCGCCTGTGTTATCCTAGTTGCAAGTCAAGTTGACCGATTCAATATAGATTTTTTAAGGAGTGAAGTTATGTCGTTACGCCATGTTGTTGCACTATCTTTATTAACCATTAGCACCTCTGTGCTCGCGGATACCTTTGATATTAACTTGCGCGATACCAGCGCGCAGTTGCAATACAGCGCTGCGTTAGGCAGCTCTACCTTGGGGAAAAGTGAGATGCACCTTGGTTATCTCTACACCAGTAAAACGAATTCTTACGCTGATTTTGGCATCTTGGTGAAAGATCAAGTCAGCACCGATGCTCCTGGTTTGACAATAGGTGTGGGCATTAAAGGTTTGCTGGCTAAAGTGAACGCCAACCGCACTACTGCGCTGGCATTAGGTGGCTTGGTTCGATATTCACCTCCTACTGCACCACGTTTAGGCATCGTAGGAACAGCTTACTGGTCACCTAACATTATGACCTTTGGCGATGCTGATCGCACTACTGAAACAGGCGCACGCCTTGAATACGAAGTCATCCCACAAGCGACAGCTTATGTTGGTTATCGCAAAATCAATGTGGGTTTGAAGAATGCGGGTGAAGCCAAGCTTGAAGAGGGCATGCACATCGGCGTTCGGTTGTCATTCTAGGTTGTTTTTTACTTAGGGGAAACGCTGATTGATTCCCCAGAGAAACACCGCAGCAGATAAAACTCATCATTCACAACAGCCAGAAGATAACGCGATGCACACAAGTGTTGCCGAATTGGAATACGCCAGCAAAAAGAAACATACCAGACGAGATCGATTACTATCGCAAATCGGAGCCGCCACGCACTGGCACAAGTCATTGCGCCGCATTACCCGAACTGTGGCAGACGCGTTCGAGCACCTGTTGGTCTTGAACGCGTGCTGCGCATGTACATCGCGTAACAATGCTTTGGCTTATCCGACGAAGGAATAGAAGACGCGCTGTACGACAGCCAAGCAATCCGCAATTTTGTAGGCATCAACCTCAGCCATGAAGCCGCCCTCTTGAAAAACCAATACAGATGCCAATTTTGGAACACTGCGTCAAAAAATGTCACTCTAAAATCACAAGACTATATCTAACTAACTGATAGTTATAAACTATAATTTTGGCGCAGCTATTGCTTTCATGTAAAATGTCCAACTCACTCTACATCAGCAAAAGTGATACTTGCAAGACGAGCAAGTTGTTGAGTAAAAGCACCACATCGTAGTTAGTCTGCGTCGGCCGTTTATTCCCGTAAACAAACCATTCATCTGTTTTTTATGCCGCTTGTCCGCGCTTCTGAATTCCAGATATGCGGACTTAGTGCAGCCATACTTTTCTGTTAAGGTTTCTTCCACGCGGCATTCATGCAGCGTAATCTTAGCGGAAGGATAAATCATGAGTAAATTTATTAAGGATGGTCACGATTGGGAACACCTCTACACACAATTCAAACAGTCGGGTAAAGAGCCCGTGCTGTGTATGGTCAATAAACGCACTAAAAAACTGGCTTATTTTGATGTCACTCTGAATAAAATGCTTTCGAAAAAAGAAGCCTTGCTTTACCGAGCGGATGTAACTGGTTTGCATGTCGCTTATTCGCAAGACAGGTAATTCATCGTCACTTCGTGTCGATACGAACACAATTTTGATTGGTTTCGATCAAAGAACATCACTGCTATGTTTACTGGTACACGCAGCAAAGCATCCTAATTTCCTGATAAGCTCAATGAAATTTATTACACATTGGGCTTATTCAGATGCAAACTCAAACTGACCACGCCATTTTCCGCAAAGACTATACCCCGCCTGCCTATTGGGTAGATACGGTTGAAATGGGTTTTGATCTTGACCCCATTGCAGCCACTGTAAGTACGCGCATCGCTATGCGACGCAACCTGCCTGATGTCAAAGCTGATTTGCAACTGCACGGCGAAGAATTAGAGTTGTTGTCATTGCGAATGAACGGATGCCCACTCAAAGCGCAGCAAGACTACACGCTGTCAGCCGAACTTTTGCAAATTCATCACGCGCCGGATGCTGTCATCCTGGAAATCACTACCCGTATTCACCCCGGCAAAAATACCTCGCTGATGGGCGTGTATGTCTCCAATAGTAACTTCTTCAGTCAATGTGAAGCTCAGGGATTTCGCAAGATTACCTACTTTCCAGACAGACCCGATGTGATGGCGAAATTCACCGTGATGTTGCGCGCCGATAAAACCAAATATCCGGTATTGTTGAGCAACGGCAACCTCATTGAGCAAGGTGATTTGGACGATGGTCGGCATTACGCCAAGTGGCAAGACCCGTTCAACAAACCGTCATATTTATTCGCACTCGTCGCGGGCAATTTAGTCTGCCAAGAAGAACACTACAAACTGCAATCCGGTCGTAAAGTGTTACTGCAAGTCTGGGTAGAGGCTGGCAATCTCGACAAGACTTCGCACGCCATGGAATCGTTAAAAAACAGCATCCGCTGGGATGAACAACGCTTTGGCCTGGAGTTAGATTTGGAGCGTTTTATGATTGTGGCGGTGAGCGACTTCAACATGGGCGCAATGGAAAACAAAGGCCTCAATATATTCAACACCAAATATGTGTTGGCCAATCCGCGCATCGCTACCGATACTGATTACTCCAATATCGAAGCCGTCATCGGCCATGAGTATTTCCACAATTGGACGGGAAACCGTGTGACATGCCGCGACTGGTTTCAACTCTCATTAAAAGAAGGGCTGACCGTGTTCCGCGATCAGGAATTTTCCGCCGACATGGTTGGCACGGATAGTGGCCGGGCAGTTAAACGCATAGAAGATGTACGCGGCTTGCGGCGAGTGCAATTCGCCGAAGATTCAGGCCCGATGGCACATCCGGTTCGCCCGGATAGCTATGTTGAAATCAATAATTTTTACACCGCCACGATTTATGAAAAGGGTGCGGAAGTGGTACGCATGTATCAGACTTTGCTGGGTCGTGATGGCTTTCGCAAAGGCATGGATTTGTATTTTTCCCGCCATGACGGAGAAGCGGTTTCCTGCGATGATTTTCGTACCGCCATGTCTGATGCAAATGACCGCGACTTGAGCCAATTTGAACGTTGGTATAGCCAAGCCGGAACACCTCGTGTGCAGGTGAGCACGCATTACGACAGCAGCGCACACACCTATGACGTGAGTCTCACTCAAAGCATTCCTGTTTTATCGCATCAACTCACGCCAAAATCCTTGCATATTCCATTTGCAATCGGATTGCTGGACGAGCATGGCCATGACATGCCGTTGCATTTGGACAGCGTAAAAATGGCGCAAAAAACTTGCGTGCTGGAACTTACCAAAGCAAAGCAAACCTTCCGTTTCATTGAAGTAATGCAACAACCCACACCATCGCTGCTGCGCAATTTTTCCGCACCCGTGATTTTGGAATACAACTACAGCGATAATGAATTGGTGCACTTACTTTCGCATGACAGCGACCCATTTAATCGCTGGGAGGCCGGTCAACGCTTGGCGATGCAACGCCTGTTAACCCTCGTTGCGCAAGTACAAACCGGCGAACCGCCGACCTTGGACTCGCTATTTATCAATGCGTTACGCACCACACTGCTGGATGAAACCCTGAGTCCTGCTTTCCGCGAACAGGTATTAAGCCTGCCTTCAGAAAGCGTACTGGCAGAACAGTGCGCGGTGATTGACCCTCACGCTATCCATCATGCCCGTCAGTTTATGCGCAGCACTTTGACGCAAAGGCTTAAAGCAGAATTCACCACGGTTTATCAAGCCAATCTCACGCCAGGCAAATATTCTGCCGATGCACAATCTGCCGCCAAACGTGGCTTAAAAAATCTATGCTTGTCTTATCTGTTGGAATGGAACGACGACAGCACCCTACAGCTCGCGCTTGCCCAAGAACTTACAGCGAACAACATGACCGATAGACAAGCCGCGCTCATCGGTTTAGTGCAACGTGACAACTCAACACCAGCTCTGCAACGCTTTTATGATGATTTTTCCGACGAAGCGTTAGTCATCGATAAATGGTTCAGCATCCAAGCCAGCGCGCACCAGTGTGATGTGCAAGCCATACGCAAACTACTGCAACACCCTGCCTTCACCCCTAACAATCCCAATCGTGCACGGAGTCTGATTTTCAGCTTTTGCAATGCCAATCCGGCGCAGTTTCATGCACTGGATGGCAGCGGCTACACATTTTGGGCCGAGCAAGTGATTGCACTCAATCGCATCAACCCGCAAACGGCCGCACGTTTGGCACGCAGCTTGGATCATTGGAAAAAATATCGGTCTGAGTTAAAAACCAAAATGCAAGCCGCGCTGCAATATCTCGCCAATGAAAAGGACTTATCCAAAGACGTGCGTGAGTTGGTCACAAAAGCCTTAGAGTGAAGTGAAGTTTTTAAGCAGTTCAGCACTGAATGAACTCAGGTTAGACCGAATATCAGCGAATAAAGGACGGGAATTGACCTCAGGTTGATCGCAGCGGAGCCGCAATTCACGCAGCCCATCCACAATGTGCCGCGCTTCTGCCGGTACGTCACAACGCTCCAACAGTTCCTCCAGCAAACAAGCAAAGGCGCGCACTTCGATGCGTTGCATGCCCGTGGCAAAATTTACATCGTGTTGCGGAACAAATGATGCCGCGCCGAAGTCACCGAGCAGACATTGGTCTTGTTCGTTCCACAAAATATTGTGTGCATATAAATCGCCGTGCATCACCCCTTGCGCATGCAGGTGCGCCGCCACATCCGCAATACTGAACGCGATTTGCAATACATTCGCCAGCGTGAATTTAACGTCTGCCGCATAAATATCCCGCGTGCAAGATTTTAGGCTAGGCGGAGCGGCTAGGTTGACGAAGCACGGATCTACCAGCGACATCACCAAGCCTAATTTATCTTCAGGATGCCCGCTGATTTTTCCGATAACGGGTATCAAATTGGGGTGCTCGCCTGCCGCGATGGCGGCGGATTTCTCACTGCGCGGCAAGCCGTCACTGGTTACCTCACCCTTGAAAATTTTTACCGCCACCGGCAAAAAAATATCAGCCAACTTCTGCTTGGCCAGATAAATCACGCCCGATGCGCCCTCGCCCAACTTATGTTGCAGTTCTAAATTTTCCCACGCAATGTCCGCGATGGCATGCGGCGCGGCAAATGCCTCCTCGCATGCATCACTGCACGGATTACCCGCGCGTGCCAGCCATGCCAGACGCGGCAATGAAAATATCCAATCGGGTAATTTTGCAAAACGATTTGCCGAGATGCGCAACAATTCCAGTTGTGTACACGCTGTCAGGTCAGGCAATTCCGGTAACTGATTACCCGCTAACATGAGTTTTTGCAGTTGCGTGCATGTACCAAGCTCGCCAGGCAATTCGCTAATTTGATTGTCGGTCAGGATCAACCAGCGCAGCTTGGGTGGCAATGCTGTTGCGGGAACATGCTTAATTTTATTAGCCTTGAAGCCCACCATCTCCAATTGCACACATCGCCCCAACACCGCCGGCAACTCAGAAAATTGATTATCCGAACAGAAAATCACCCGCAGTTTGTATAGCCTGTGCAGGTCATCGGGCAAGCAAGTTAAAGCATTGCCTGACAGATTGAGTATCTCCAAGGTATCGGCAAGCGCAAAAATTTCATTGGGAAACTCGGTCAAGCCGCAAGATAAATCAAGACGTTTTATGCCAACCAAATTGCCAGCGCGAAGTTCAGAAAGTGTGTGCATGGCGTAACTATACCGAAGCTGAAAGGTCTGATCGTCCTAATCGCCTCACGTTTTAGTATAATCACGCGCTAAACGCCCATTTGGAGAACTATCATCAATACCAAGCCTTTTGTTATCAGTAAACCGCTTCCCTCCATAACCGATCTTCCCGCCTTGGGTATGAATGGTGAAAGTATCGTCGAAGACTTCCGCCGTTATTTCAGCCGCACCTTGGGTCGCGACAAGTTAACGCAAGCCACTTACTACGTTTACACCTCACTCTCATTGTCGATGCGTGATCGATTGGTCGAGCGTTGGAAGAAAACCCAATTTGCCTATAACGAGCAAGACTGCAAGCGCACTTATTATTTGTCGCTGGAATTTTTAATGGGCAGAGCATTGGGCAATGCCTTGTTGAATTTGGAAGTGGAATCTTCCATCCCTAACGCGCTGGGCAAACTGGGCTTGGCGTTTGAAGAAATCATCGACCAGGAAAATGATGCAGGCTTGGGCAATGGCGGTTTGGGTCGCCTGGCGGCATGTTTTCTGGATAGCTGCGCCACCTTGCAGTTACCGGTTAAGGGTTACGGTCTGCGTTACGAATACGGCATGTTTCGCCAGAAAATCGAAAACGGCTACCAACTGGAAGAGCCGGATCACTGGTTGAAAAATGGCAATCCTTGGGAAATTGAGCGTCCAGAATTTAACGTGCGAGTTAAATTTGGCGGTCAAACGGAGCACTACCGTGACCTTGACGGTGCAGTGCGCGCGCACTGGAAATACACGCACGATGTCATCGCTGTGCCATACGATGTGCCCGTGCCGGGTTATCGCAATGGCACGGTCAACACCTTGCGCTTATGGAAATCCACTGCGACAGACGAGTTTGATTTGAATGAATTTAACGCGGGCAGCTATGCCGATGCGGTGTCGGCAAAAAACAATGCCGAACACATCACCATGGTGTTGTATCCGAATGATTCCAGCGAAAACGGCAAAGAATTGCGTTTGCGCCAACAGTATTTTCTTGCCTCTGCCAGCTTGCAAGATGTGCTGCGCAACTGGGTGAACAAACACGGCAAAGATTTCAGCGGATTTGCCGACAAGAATTTCTTTCAACTAAATGACACGCATCCCACTTGCGCCGTACCTGAGTTGATGCGCTTGCTCATGGACGAACATGGGCTAGGCTGGGATGCTGCTTGGCGCATCACTTCCCGCACGGTAGCTTATACCAATCACACCTTACTTCCTGAAGCATTGGAGCGTTGGTCGGTCAGTATGTTCGGCAAACTTTTGCCGAGGCTACTGGAAATTATTTACGAGATAAACGCCCGCTTTATGAAGGTGGTAGCAACGCGTTGGCCTGGCGACATAGAACGTCAGCGTCGTATGTCTATCATCGAAGAGGGTCGTGAAAAACATGTGCGTATGGCTTATATGGCGGTAGTCGCCAGCGTGTCGGTAAATGGCGTGGCGGAATTGCATACCCGTTTATTGCAACAACATTTGTTCCATGATTTTTACGAACTGTGGCCGGAAAAATTCAACAACAAAACCAATGGTGTGACGGCGCGCCGCTGGATGGTATCGAGCAATCCCGCGCTGAGTAATTTGATAAAACGTACCATCGGTGAAGGCTGGATCACCGAAATGTCGCAGCTCAAACAACTCGCGCCGCACGCCGACAATGCCGCCTTCCGCAGCGAATGGCGCAATATCAAGCAACTCAACAAGGCGCGTCTTGCCGAGTTGGTGCAACGTGATTGCGGCGTGACTTTCGACACCAACGCGATGTTCGATGTGCAAGTAAAACGTATTCACGAATACAAACGGCAACTGCTCAACGTGCTGCATGTGATCCACTTGTATGACCGCATCAAGCGCGGCGACACGGCGAACTGGACACCACGCTGTGTTCTGATCGGCGGCAAAGCCGCGCCCGGCTACATGATGGCAAAACGCATCATCAAGCTAGTTAGCGCAGTAGGTCAGGTTATCAACAACGATCCGGCTACAGCGGGCTTGCTAAAGCTCGCCTTCTTGCCTAACTATCGCGTCTCGGCAATGGAAATCATCTGCGCGGGAACCGATTTATCTGAACAAATTTCCACTGCCGGCAAAGAAGCATCCGGCACGGGCAATATGAAATTTATGATGAACGGCGCGCTGACCATAGGCACGCTGGATGGCGCGAACATCGAAATTCGCGAAGAAGCCGGCGATGAAAACTTCTTCCTATTCGGCCTCACCGCTGAAGAGGTGGAAGCTACGCGCGGAAGCTACAACCCAAGCGCAATCGTTGCTGCGGATGAAGACCTGCGCCGCGTGATGCACCTGTTGGAAAGCGGACATTTCAACCTATTTGAGCCGGGAATTTTTGATCCGATTATCCATTCCGTTTACAGCGCAGACGACCCGTGGCTGACAGCGGCAGATTTCCGCAGCTATGTCGATGCGCAAGAAGAAGTCGCAACGGCGTATCGCGATACCGAGCATTGGACACGTATGAGCATCATCAATACGGCGACCAGCGGAAAATTCTCCAGCGACCGCACCATCATGGATTACAACCGCGACATCTGGCATTTGCCACAGGTTGCAGCGAAATCGGTGAAGGCGAAATAAGCGATATTTATTAGCACAGCCCGTTGCTGAGATTTTCAGTCGTGGGCTGTCACAAACTTTGCCACCTCTTGCAATACAAAAAGTACTATGAAAGCAGGAGACATAATTGCAATAAAAAATAACACGGCAACAAGTCGATTTATTCAATTTTCAACAGTAAGCAGCTGGAGTCATGTCGGAATAGCTACTAGTGCCAACAAAGTTCTTGAGGCCTCCAAGGAAAAAACTAGCAATTCTGCAAAGTGTGAAGTTCGCGAGAGTCAGCTGACTGAATTTCTTGATGGCTCTACCAAAATAATGCACTTGATTCGCCCGCATGAGTTAACACCTGAAGAAACAAGAGTTTTGAGAGGTTTTACAAAATCCGCCTCTGAAAAAGGATACTCAGCTCTACATGCCTCTATGACAGTTGTGCCTCAGTATGTGCGCCTAGCATTTGGAGGGTTATGTTTGTTCAGCTTGGTTGACTCACCGACTATCAACAGCAACCCTTTGTTTTCGGCATTGCTAGCAGTATTTCTATTTATGGTTTGCGAATTACTCATTTGTTCTTATCGAAGCAAATGGGGCGTAAAGAAAATGGAGGAATGGTATTGCAAGACCAAGATCGGCAAGTATTTAGTCGAAATGAAATCCGATTATTTTTGCTCAAGATTAGTTCTTGCTGCAGAGAAATTCATGAGCAGTAACTTGCCTGATCATTTACCGAATGAAGACGAAGTTCAACCTAGACATATCGTTAAAGCTTGTAAAAAATTAGGCTGGCAGTCAGCGAATCATATTCATTGAACCCCAAGCAATCCACAAATTTTCTAGCAGGCTATCCGCTCGCGCTAACCGAGCAAGTACACCAGTTGATTACGCAAGATCAATTAGCGGAAGTGCTGCTAAAAAAATATCCGCTTGCACACAGCATTCGCACTGACAAGGCTTTGTACGACTACGTGCTGCAACTCAAAAGTGAGTATCTGCGCAACGCTGCGCCATTAAGCAAGGTGGTGTTTGATAGCAAGTTGCATGTCATGCGGCACGCGCTAGGCACGCACACTCGCGCTTCACGAGTGCAGGGCATCAATCTCAAAACTAAACGAGAAATTCGCGTGGCGGCTGTGTTCAAGGAAATGCCAGCGGAATTTTTACGCATGATCGTGATTCACGAATTGGCGCACATCAAAGTGCGCCAACACGACAAGGCTTTTTATCAACTGTGTCGGTATATGGAACCCAACTATCATCAACTGGAATTTGATTTGCGGACTTACCTTACTTATTTAGAAGTGAGTGGTAAATCGCTTTGGTTGGCTGTGGGTGCTGATGTTGGAGCAACTTAATAGGCTCTAATACATCCGTTCGCCCTGAGCTTGTCGAAGGGTATGGTCTCCTCCCTTCGACAAGCTCAGGGCGAACGGATGTATTAGACAACTCCAAAAAACCTCTCCTAAAGCGCACGAACCTTCACCGTCTTACCCTTCACCTTACCCGCCGATAATTTACGCACGGCTTCGTGAGCGATGTTGCGTATCACCGCAACGTAGGTGGATTGATCCGTAACGGTGATTTTTCCGACTTGTTCGCGGGTAAATCCCGCTTCACCCGTGAGCGCACCCAGCACATCACCGGGGCGGATTTTTTCTTTGCGTCCACCGAGTATTTGCAGTGTGACCATAGGCGGCACGAGTGGAGAGTCGTCGTCATTTTGCAACGCGCTCAGGTCATGCCATTCCGGTTCGATGCGCATCGTTTGCGCGATGGTGATAATGCGATTGCGATCAGTAGAGCTGCACAGGTTCAACGCCCAACCATTCTGATCGGCACGACCAGTACGGCCAATGCGGTGGATGTGAACTTCGGGATCGGGCGTGACATCCACATTGATGACCGCTTCGAGCTGCGCGATGTCCAACCCACGCGCGGCAACATCGGTTGCCACCAGTACCGAGCTGCTGCGATTGGCGAATTGAATCAGCACCTGATCGCGTTCGCGTTGTTCCAAATCGCCATTCAATGTCAGCGCATGGATGCCCAGCCCATGCAACACTTCCAGCAAAGCGCGGCACTGCTGTTTGGTGTTGCAAAAAGCCAGCGTGCTGACAGGGCGATAATGTTTAAGCAGCATGCCAACCGCCTGCAAACGATCATCGTTTTCGACCTTGTAAAATCGCTGACGTATCTTGCTTTCCTCATGCTGCTCGCGCAACTTTACCTCTTGCGGATTGCGCATGAACTGGCGCGCGAATCGCGTGATTCCTTCCGGGTAAGTCGCCGAGAACATCAGCGTCTGGCGTTGCGCGGGGCAACGCTTCGCCACGTAAGCAATGTCATCCACAAAACCCATTTCCAACATGCGATCCGCTTCGTCCAGCACCAGCGTATTAAGCGCTTCCAAATTCAGCGTGCCGCGCTCCATGTGATCCATGATGCGGCCCGGTGTGCCGACGATGATGTGCGCACCGTGCTCCAAACTGCTGATCTGAGTACGCATGATGCTACCGCCACACAGCGTAAGAATTTTAATGTTGTCTGCAGAGCGCGCCAGACGACGTATCTCTTGCGTGACTTGATCGGCCAACTCACGTGTCGGGCATAGCACCATCGCTTGCACCGCAAAGCGACGCGGATTCAAATTCGTGAGCAACGCCAGCGCAAACGCCGCCGTCTTGCCGCTGCCGGTTTTTGCTTGCGCAATCAGATCATGTCCGGCCAGTGCAATCGGCAAGCTGACAGCTTGTATCGGAGTCATTGCCAAATAGCCGAGTTGCTGCAAAGTGCCTTGCATAGCGGGCGATAGCGGTAATTCGCTGAAAGATTTTCCAGCAACGCTTGCTGATGATGCTGAAATTTTCGGAGTGGTGTCGTTCATTTTTTATGAGAATGAAATGGAAAAGGCTTACGCGAACCTAGACGCTTATTATTATCCCCGACGGGCTTGGGTTTCGGCACAAGCCAACTTCTACCCATATTATTTTTAGCCGCTTGATGCGCCAATATAGCGGCGCTGACTTGCGCCTCGGTTACCAAAATCGCGGCGTGTTCACCATTGAAATGGTAATCGGCAAGATTTTCTTTGATGCTAAATATCCGTTTTTCAGGGACTGCTTTTTTACGCTGACCCGTCGTCATAATTTGCTGCGCATCCGCCGTAAGCGTATAGCCACCATCCAGCTGGCAAATCAACCCGTATGTTGAAAGCCGATAAAACGACTCGATCAATTTTCCTTCAAGCGGAATAACACCTTGCGCCAGATCCGCCGCAGCAATGATCTCGACCAGCTCCGCAGGCCGCCGCTTCGCCGCGAGCGACATAGCGAGTAGAAGAATGGCATCAACATCGTGAACTGGATACATCGTGAACCTTTAATAATATGGAGGGAAAAGCAGGTGCGTGTAGCACACAATGTTACGAGCGTAAAAACTGTGCAGCGGATTTTATCACTGCTATACGGCGATTCCGGGAAGAGTTACATATCGCAGGGAGTATGAACATTTTGGTTCACCGTCATATCCACTGTGATTATTATCAACCTAAACTCATATCCAACTTGCCACAATGAAACAGAATTCTCGCCCGATAGTTGGTGAAGTTGCGAAATCCTCTGGCGTTAGCTTTGATGAGTTGGATAGCGCTATTGAATCCTTCAGCGCAGGCGTTGTTGATTCTGTGTTCGCCGTAGTTGAGCAAGCCCGTCAGATGTCGCCTGAGCATCTTGACTACTTTTTTGATCGGCTCCAGTCGGCTACGCATGGCGTTATTGGACCATGCGTCAAAGAAACGTTTGGCAGCCCCCGTGTAGTGATAGCACCAGAATTGAGTGAACGTTTCTTTGATACGCCATGCCCGGCTGGTCTTGAGGTTAAGCTGATTCAGGGCACGAAACGAAACCGCTTCAGACGAGCGTCCATCGGCATAGCGCTTGAGCCACGCCCATTTGCTGCCTGTCAGCGGCGAGCTACCGGCTTGAGCCAGGCTGCGGTGTTCTTGTTTGCGCACCGCATCAACCGCTTCACCGAGGTACTTGGAAACATGAAACCGGTCATGCACGATGTCGGCTTGGGGGAGGCACGTTTGTACTGCGCTCATAAAAGCAGGCCACATATCCATAGCCACCGCTCTAACCTGAGCGCGTTGAGTCGGGCTGAGTGTTTCCAGCAGACTTTTGGCTGCTGCCAATTTTCGCTCAGGTACCAGATCAAGCACTCGGGAGCGGTCGATGTCGGTCAGTATGCTGACGTAGGTGTGTCCCTTCTCGGAGCTCTTCTCATCCAGCCCCAGATGAGGCACATCGTCATCAAAGCGGCGCAGCATGCCTCGCTCTACAGCACTCACCATGATGCCGTTGACGGTGCTCCAGGCAAGCCGCGTGAGTTCGCAAACGCCTTGGGTGGTGGGGCAAGCGTGCAGCAACTTAACCACAAAGGCTTCCATCAGAAGCGTGACCCGGCTGTAGCGTTCCGCCCATGGCACGGCCAATTCTTCGACGGTGCCGTCGCTGTATTTGAGTTGGGGGACGCGCGCTTTGATGAGGGTTTCAAACTGGCAGGTATCCAAATGCCGCCACTGGCGCTCAGTCCAGCCGTTGATGTGAGCTCGCTTGGTACTGTCCCTAGGGTCCGCCCATACTTGACCTTGCTTGAGAACAACTTCAACCACGACGCGCTGATCCGTCAAGGAGAGGTCAACAGACTTCACCGACCAAGGCGTTTTCAGTCCAAGAAGATGTTCGTAAAGGGTTGTGTCTTTCATGATGGTGTCGGTGTGGTTGAGAAGCTGAATTCTCCAGCATCGAGGAAAAAATCACAGTGCAATTATCGAAGAACCAACATTTTTATCCGCCCTACCCTTGCTTATATCCACTGATAGAATACCGATTCAAAAATTAGCCACCAACTATGCAAACCACCCTGACACCCACACACGAGCGCCGCCTACTCTTCACCCTCGCGGGGATTCAGTTCAGCCACATTCTCGACTTCATGATCATGATGCCGCTGGGACCGATTCTGATTAAGTTCTTTGGCATCAGCACCCATGAATTTGGCTTGCTGGTTGCATCGTATAGCTTTAGCGCGGCATTTTCGGGACTATTGGCCGCAACGTTTGTGGATCGCTTCGAGCGCAAGCGTTTGCTGCTGACAATGTTTATTCTGTTCGGCTTGGCATCTTTGGCCTGCGGTCTCGCACCCAGCTATGCCACGCTAATGGTGGCGCGCGCGTTTGCGGGGGCGTTCGGCGGGGTGATGGGCGCAATGGTGCAAACCATCATCGGTGATGTCATTCCCTTTGAACGCCGCGCCACTGCCAGCGGCATTGTGATGTCGGCATTTTCCATTTCCACCATCGCGGGCGTGCCGGTGTCATTGTGGCTGGCAAACCTGCTGAACTGGCGCGCACCGTTCGTGTTGGTCGCGCTGTTAACCGTTTTATTTGTCGTTATCGGCCAGCAAGTGTTGCCGCAATTACACCTTCACATCAGCGCGCAAAAACGCGCCCATCCATTCGTTCCGATGCTTGATGTGCTGCGCGACACAAATCACCTGCATGCGCTGCTGTTTTCCGCACTGATTATTTTTTCCGGCTTCACGGTGATTCCCTACATCACTCTCTACGCGGTACACAACATCGGCATTGCACAACAACAAATTCCGCTGATTTATCTGGCGGGTGGCGCGGCAACACTGGTTACGGCTAGGCTGATTGGCCGCTTTGCAGACCAACATGGCAAGGTAAAAATTTATCGCCTCGTCGCCATCGCCGCCTCACTACCCTTGCTGATCGTGACCCAAATCACGTCTGCACCGCTGTGGCTGTGGTTGATCTACACCACATTCTTTTTTGTATTGGTATCAGGTCGCATGATCCCCGCGATGGCGATCATCACCTCGGCTGCACAACCCAAATTGCGCGGCACATTTATGTCGCTCAATGCCACGGTGCAATCGCTGGCAATGGCGCTATCCAGTACCTTGGCAGGGTTTATCATCACGCAAAGCAGCGCAGGACAAATCGTTCATTATGAAGTGGTGGGTTATGTGGCATTGGCAGCGAACGCGCTGGCAATCTGGTTTGTAGCCCGCATCGTGATGCACGATAGCCGGGTCGTTGTGCCGGATGTGGCATTAAAATAAAAGGAGATAGTTTTTGTAGGAGCGAGCTTGCTCGCGAAAAGCCTTCGCGAGCAAGCTCGCTCCTACCATTAAGCATTAAGCATTAAACATTAAACAGCAAGAGACGTAGCGATACGCACGCAAAAATGATTTTGGAGCGGGTGAAGGGGATCGAACCCTCGTATGCAGCTTGGGAAGCTGCCGTTCTACCATTGAACTACACCCGCCTAGGCTGCGATTTTACGACAGTTCGCACCATCACAACAACTACAAACCAATACAACAAGCGTAGCGTTAGATTCCATTTTTCAAAGCTAAACGGATAACAGTTAGATTGCCGCCCCCATTCGCCCGGCAGTAAAATGCCCGCCTGACAACCGATACAGAATGGTTTGCATGAAACCTGAAAGAAACGCCCCTTGTTCCTGTGGCAGCGGGAAAAAGTTTAAGCACTGCTGCGAAAGAAAAGTTGCCTCTTCTCCAACGCCTACAGCCGACGTGATCAATCAGCATATTGCCCTGTACAGCACAGGCCGCTATGCAGAACTTGAAGATCGCGCGCGCGCCTTGGTTGAGCAATATCCAGATTTTGGTTTTGCTTGGCAGCTTTTGGGCGGTGCGCTCCAGATGCAAAATAAAGACGCGCTGACTGCCTTTCAAAAGATGGCCGAGCTAATGCCGAACGAAGCCGACGCGCATTACAATTTGGGGGTTGCTCTGAAAAGTGCAGGGCGATACGAAGATGCAGTAATTAGTTATCGCCGTGCTTTGCAGATCAACCCGAATTACGCCGAGGCACATTACAACTTGGGTAATTCCTTAAAGCAACTTGGGCAACTCAGCGAGGCTGAAGCCAGCTTTCGTCATGCCATAAAACTCAAACCTGATTTTATCGACGCACAAGGCAATTTGGTATTTTGCTTAAACTTCAGTACCCGATACACACCAGAGGATTATCTTGCCGAGGCATTGCGCTTTGGCAAAATTGCCACTCAAAAAGTCGCTGCAAAATACACCGCATGGCTCTGCAACCCCCAGCCACAAAAATTGAAAGTGGGTATCGTTTCAGGGGACTTAAATCATCACCCTGTCGGCTACTTTACGGAGAGTCTCCTTGCACTGCTTGACCCAACTCGCATCGAGCTAATCGCCTACCCCACACAAACCAAGGAAGATGACCTCACTGCTCGCATCAAGCCCCGCTTTTCAAAATGGCATGCTTTGGTTGGGTTGAGCGACCAAGCCTCCGCGCAGTTGATTCACTCGGATGGCGTGCATGTGCTGATGGATTTATCAGGTCATACCGCACACAGTCGCTTGCCGATATTTGCTTGGAAACCTGCTCCTGTGCAATGTACTTGGCTCGGCCTACCCACCACCACCGGGGTAGCGGAGATGGATTACGTACTGGGCGATCCGATTGCCACCCCGTCAGAAGATGCCGGACACTTTTCCGAACAAATCTGGCGTTTACCCGAAACTTACATTTGCCTGTCCGCTCCCGACGCATCGTTGAACATATCTGTTTTACCCGCACTCGCAAATGGCTTTATCACTTTCGCCAGCTTTAATAATTTAGCCAAAATAAATGATGCAACCGTCGCTTTATGGGCGCGCATCCTGACTACTCTACCCTCCTCGCGGCTGCTGCTTAAAGCGCATCAGTTAAAAGATGCATCGGTCGCGGATACCACTATGCAGCGATTTGCCGCACATGGCATCGCTGCACAACGATTGATCTTGGAAGGTCCGACTGCACAACGCGCCGATCATTTAACTGCTTATCATCGTGTAGATATTGCCTTGGATCCTTTTCCTTATCCCGGCGTGACGACCAGTGCCGAGGCACTGTGGATGGGTGTACCCGTGTTGAGCATGCAAGGGGATCGGTTTATGTCTCGTACCGCGACGAGTATTGCGCATAACGCGGGATTATCGGATTGGATAGCAGCCAACAAGGATGACTACGTTGCGAAAGCCATTCACTTTGCCGGCGATTTGCCCAAGCTGACTTCACTTCGAGCCGGGCTACACGAACAGGTTCGCACCTCTTCCTTGTTCGACGCACCACGCTTCGCGAAACACTTCGAAGATGCGCTTTGGGGGATGTGGCGGGCTAAAAAGTTTATGTAGTGTGTTTCGTTGCCATCCCTTTAAAACCTCAAAACGAGTCAGGTCGATATATTCGAAAAGGTATTAGAGTAGAAGCTGCTTGCCCAGCACTTTGAAAAAGGGCTTCTAGCGTATTTTAATGAATGAAATTGTGGCGCAAGATTGTTCATCTTGCCGCTCGTTTTAGAGTGCCTACCTACCTTTATCCAATACGACACGCCTCATCAAATTCCAGTCTTGGATTACGCGGGTGCACACCACTCATATCACCGTAACCGAGGTTGCAAATAAAATTCGACTTCACCGCCGTTCCGGCAAAGAATAATTGGTCAACACGTGCATTATCGAAACCTGACATGGGGCCACAGTCGAGACCCAATGCGCGTGCTGCAATCATCAGATAAGCACCTTGTAGTGAGCTATTGCGGAACGCACTGGTAAATGCTGTCTGCTCATCTTTGTCGAACCAGCTTCGCGCATCGGGCGCGTTGTGAAAAAGCTTACCCAGCTTTTCGTAAAATCGCAGGTCATAACCGATGATGGCAGTTACAGGCGCAGACATGGTTTTGGTGCGATTACCTTCGGCAAGTGCAAGGGCAAGCTTGTCTTTTGCCGCCTTGGATTGAACGAACACAATGCGTGCAGGGCTGCAGTTGGCGGAAGTCGGCCCCATGCGAAAAATGTTGTAGAGTTGATGCAACAACTCAACTGGCACAGGGCGATCTTGCCAGGAATTATGGGTACGCGCATCAAGAAAAATTTGATTAAGCGCGGCGTTATCCAAGGGAGTATTGCTCATAATGTTATCCTTCAAAATTCAGATTAACTCGCATTATGGATGAAAATCAAAGCAAGCATGACTACACTTAACCCAGATAATCCATTAGCCGATTTTAGGCTGAAACGGCAGCACGGGCGGATCGCCGGCATTCGCCCATAGCCCGTCAAACCAAGCCCTTCGTCGTCGCGAAACTGCGAGCAGCAACTGGTTTTGTTTTGAATCGCGATTCCAGAATGCGCCCACCGCCAGCACCTGCTGGTGCAGCGTGGCCAGCGTGGGCTGAATTTTTGCGCGCATCACCGCTTGGCGGAATGTGCTCATCAGGTTGTAAGCCAGCATGGCAAAACCCAGCGCCGCTTCCGTGGCGTAGAAGCTGTTCAGGTTGAAACTGTCCAGCCCGAAGTCGTTCTTCAACTCCTTGATGCGGTTCTCGCAGTCCGCCCGCCCCCGGTAGCCGCGCCATATTTCCACTGCGGGCAGGCTCAGGCTGGTGACCATCGCACCATAGCGCCAGCCTTGAATGTCCGGGTCATCGGCAAACAAAGAGAGCGTTTTGCCCGGTGCGTTTTTGCGTTTGATCGACTGGCGCACCACCACGATGCGCCTTGCCGTATCCCAGCTGTTGGTCCGATAGGTGATCTCCGCCAGCTCCAATCCCGTCTCCAGCGCAAACCAGCGGGCTTCGCGGATGATGGCTTGCTGCAAGCTTTGGGTCAGGCGCGCGCTGATGATGTAGTTGATGTTCTTTCCTTCGAGCAGCTTGAAGACCGCCTGATCGTAAAAGCCGCTATCCGCTCGCAGCAGACCGACCGTTTTGTCGCCCAGGTGATGCAAGGTGGATTCGATGAATTGCAGCACGTTGTTGGCGCTGTTGGCATCGCCCGGACGCAGCCAGAAGTTGGCGACCATGCGCGCTTCCGCCACGAAGGCCAGCAGCGGGTGGTGCGATGGCCGCCCGCGCTTGTTCGGGTTGTAGCCGCGCGCCGCGCCTTGTTGTTCGCCGTGGCGGGTGATGACGGTGGAGTCCATGTCCACGGTGAGGCTGGGCAAGGTGCAGACCGCGTCGAAGAACCAGCGATAGACGCTGGCCTGCACCCGCTCGTGACGCATCATGTCGAAGCGCCCGAACAGGCGCACGATGGCTTTGTGTCCGGCGACGCGAGTCCAGCCAAACAGGCGCGTCAAGGTGCTGTCCAGCCGGGTGATGTCGAGGTGGGTGAAGCGGCATGCGCCGCACCAGATCGAGACCAGTAGCTGCTCGATGAGTTGGACGGGCGGATAGCCGCGATTGGAGCCCGGCTCGGGCAAATCCCACCGCGATGCCGCCGCGCGAAAACCCATGCTGTCCAGCATGCGCTTCATCAGCGCCATACCGCCCCACGCGCTGACTTCGCGCGAGGTGAATTTGATCTCGAAAGGGGCTGCCGTCTCCGATGATTGCGCCATATATTCGCCTATCTATCTGCCTAGAAATGATTTTCTCTAATGGATTCCATTGGGAATCGGGTAAACCTCGACCCGCTCAGAATACTTCAATTCGGCTAATGGATTATCTGGGCTTAAGCAAACACCTTTGCATGCTGCACATTATGCGATGGGCGCGCAGATGGCGGATTTCATCGGCAAATCTGCGCTGCTTGCCGCTACGATAACTAATAAATTAGTGGGGCTAGTGTTGCTGGATCGCGGTATGTTGCATGGGCAACAAAAAGTCATTTTTATCCATGACGAAGGCAAAGTTACCAGCGGAGGATTTTCACATACACTGGGAAAATCTATCGCGCTGGCGCGTGTACCGGACAGCGTACAAATCGGCGACACCGTGCAAATTGCCATTAGTGAAAAATTGCTGGAAGCAAAAATTGTGAAGTATCCGTTTGCGAAAAATGGCAACAGCCTGATCGGTTAACCCAATAGTCAGTGCAACGCAATCATGCCATCAGTGCCACGCTCTTCACCTGCGCAAAAACATCCATCCCCACTTTTAATTCAAGCAAGTCACGTGAGCGGCGTGTAATACGTGACAGCAGCACGTGTGATTCTCCAATGCTCAGACGAACATTCACTTTATCCGCACCCTCGTCGCTAATTTCGATGATGCGCGCGGCAAGGATATTGGTGATACTGGAATCACTCACTTGCCGCAATGCAATGCTCACATCGCGCGCCAGTACGCGAACACGCACACTGCTACCCAGTGGCTGCTTGACTTGTCCAACCCATAAGTTACCACCAGAAAAATCCAATCGCGTGAGGTAATAGTGTTCATCGTGCTGCGCCACCTTCCCCTCAATCACCACACCCGCATCATCGAGATGTGCCGTAGGCAGATCAAGCCGAGCGAGGGTCTCATTGAGTGCACCACTGGCGATGACACGACCTTGTTGTAGCAGCAGCAAATGATCGGCCAGTCGCACGACTTCATCCAGCGCGTGACTAACGTAAAGCACGGGAATTTCCAGTTCACGATGCAAACGTTCCAGATATGGAAGAATTTCTTGTTTGCTCGCAGTGTCAAGCGCGGAAAGGGGTTCGTCCATCAACAGCAGGCGCGGGCTGGTGAGCAACGCGCGGCCAATGGCGACACGCTGGCATTCGCCACCGGAAAGTTTAGTCGGGTCGCTGCGTTCAACAAGATGACCCAAGCCCAACCATTCCACCACTTGCTCATGTTTTACTTTTTGTTCGGATGGCATGATGCGTTTCATCCCGAATTCCAAATTGGCGCGCACCGATGAATGCGGAAACAAGTTGGTCTCCTGAAACACGTAACCCAATGATCGTTTGTGTGTCGGCATGAATGTCGTGTCGTCCTGCCACACTTCGCCGTTAATATGCAGCGACCCTGTAGCACGCTCCAATCCTGCGATACAGCGCAATAATGTGGTCTTGCCAGAACCCGATGCACCGAATATACCAGTAACTCCGCGCATGGGCATTTGTGTGTCCACATCCAAGGTGAAATCGCCGTGCGCAAGTTTGAAGCGAGCATGAATCATTTGCGCCGCCGACCACTCGGATTAAATGTGTAAAGCAGTAGCAGCACCACAAAAGAGAATGCCACCATGCTTGCCGACAGCCAGTGTGCGGATGCATACTCCATCGCCTCAACGTGATCGTATATCTGCACCGACACCACGCGGGTTTTGTCCGGGATATTGCCACCTATCATCAACACCACGCCAAATTCACCGACGGTATGCGCAAAGCCCAGTAAGGTAGCAGTGAGGAAACCCGGCCTAGCTAACGGCAGCACTACGCTGAAGAATGTGTCCAATGCAGGGGCGCGCAACGTTGCGGCGGTTTCCAACAGGTGTTCGGGAATCGCCTCGAAAGCATTCTGCAACGGCTGAACCACAAATGGCAGCGAATAAAACACCGAAGCAATCACCAGCCCCGTGAAGGTAAACGGCAATAACCCTATCCCCAACGATTGCGTGAATTGACCGAGCCAACCATTGGGTCCCATCGCCACCAACAAATAAAATCCTATCACCGTGGGTGGCAATACGATAGGTAGTGCAACCAGCGCACCTACTGCACCTTTCCACCAAGACTTAGTACGCGCTAGCCACCAAGCGATGGGGATACCGATCAGCAGCAGGATGACAGTCACTATCGTAGCCAACTTTAGAGTAAGCCAGATAGCCCCAAAATCATCGGTGCTCAGCGCAGTCATGGCAATTTATCAGGGCAACTCATACCCATAAGTGCGAATGATGGCTACCGCTTTTTCACTCTTCAAAAATGCAAAGAATGCCCGTGCAGCGACTTTATCTGGTGCGGCAGTCAACAGCACTGCACTTTGCTTGATCGGGTTGTACATATGCGCGGGCACCATCCACCAAGAACCTTCTGTCACTTTGCCGTCTTTAGTGATTTGCGAGAGTGCGATGAATGCCAAATCGGCATTGCCTGTCGCCGCGAATTGATAAGCTTGGGTGATGCTTTCACCCGTCACTAATTTGCCCTGCACCGTGTTCCACAAGCCCAACTCTTCCAAGGTCTCTTTTGCTGCCACACCGTAAGGAGCAAGTTTGGGTTCAGCGTAGGCAATTTTGTTGTAGCCCCCTTTGCGCAACACCTCACCTTTGGCATCTACCAGATTTGGCTGAGCACTCCACAGCACCAACTTGCCAAAGGCATAAATGAATCGTGAACCTTCAACCGCCAACCCCTCTTGCTCCAAAAGTTTTGGATTTTTTTCATCCGCCGATAAAAACACATCAAACGGCGCGCCCTCTTTAATCTGCGCAGTGAATTTTCCGCTGGAACCGAAACTAAGCTTCACCGTGTGCCCACTCTCTTTTTGAAACAACTCAACAATCCGCTGTACGGGAGTCGTAAAATTTGCCGCCACCGCCGCGTTTACTTCACCCGCATTCGCCCAATGTGCCATTGTTGCCAACAGCGTACCCATGCAAACCAATACATTTAATTTTCGTAATTGCATTTCCTTCCCCTTATGCGTTGACTGCCAAAATAACGTGCGATGCCTTGATGAGTGCCGCAGCTTTTACACCCGCTTTTGCACTACCTTTCGGCTTTAAGCACACTTTCTGAACAGACAGTTCCACCTAAAATATTTTGCAGCTAGTGCATGGTTAGCAGGAAGATATTTTCCTGTATTCGGCTTAAACCGCGCTCTTGAAAGCGCGGGTTTTGCGCCAACACATCCAGTTCGGCTAACAAGCGCACCTCTGCATATTTGCTATAGAGTGCCGCCACTTCATCAGCGGACACAGCAAACGGCGGGCCTGACATTTCTGCTTGTGTGTAATCAAATGTAATCAGCAGAATTTTCGTTGCGGGCGGCAAGATACTCGCCAGATGATTAACATACCGCTCACGCATGTCTGGTGGCAACGCCACCAGTGAAGCCCGATCATACACTGCGACCACTTTCGCCAGATCATCCTTATTCAAATCAAAAAAATCACCGCACAAAACACGAATGTCATCCGCTTCGCAAGCGTTGAATTTTTCATGGGTAACGTGATGCGGGGTATAGCCGTTTTCGGCAAAGAAAGCTTGCACCGCAATATCGCTCAGCTCCACACCCAGCACCGAATGTCCTTGTCTGCGTAGCCATAACATGTCGATGCTTTTACCGCATAACGGCACAAAAACTTCGCTATCGGGTGCGAGATGTAATTCCTGCCAGTATTGGCGCAGATGTGAGTTGATTTCACTTTGGTGGAAACCGATTTCTTCCCGTTCCCAACGCTCCAACCAAAAATCTTTTTTCATTTTTTATACCGCTCGCATTTATCAAAATAGGTGAAATATTAAAACATGTTTCCCGCTTACTAGGCATAGATTCGCTATGGCAATTTATTATTTATTGCATTGCGTGATATTTATCACAGACGGTAAGCAGCACCATTCATTAGCATGAAACTTGGTAGCTAGCTCACCCGATTTTTCATCATTCATTTATAAGGACATCAGCATGAAATCAAGTAAAACTAAAATCATATTGTCACTTGCAACTATGGTCGGCATTTTTTTTGGCGCACAGCAATTGCAGGCTGCCGATGGCGTGGATGTCACTCAGGCGCAAAACATGAGTACGCAAGGCGCATTGTTGCTTGATGTGCGAGAGGCAGGAGAATATGCCGAAGTCCATGCACCCAATGCAATGCTGATTCCGCTTGGACAGTTGAGTTCACGTTTACAAGAAATCGTAGCCTACAAAGACAAGCCGATTGCCGTCATTTGCCATTCTGGTCGACGCTCTGCAAAGGCGGTTAAACTGTTACAGGAAGCCGGATACAGCCAAGTCAGCAATGTGAATGGCGGAATGACCGCCTGGGAAAGCGCGGGACTCAAAGTAATCAAAAAACTGTAACCCGCTTTGACAAGAGTATTCAGCAAGCAAAGGTAAAAGTATTTATGCCCACTCTGTGATTTTTGTCACTGAACGGCTTCGCGAAAAAGATTATTGTTCAGTTCCATTCAACTTTTTAGGAATAAATAAAATGCAACGCACTATCATCAATACCCTGCTCGGTCTCAGTCTTGTATCCGCCTCTGCCGCCACACTCGCTGCGGACTGGAAATTTTTACCTGTACGTGATGCTAGTTACAAGCCCGATGTAACGCTGTCACTTGCTGCCGGTCAACTTAACGGAACACCTGCTGGCAGCAGCAACTATAGCGGCGCGGAAATAGCATTTAACTGCCTGATACTGCAACCACCTTCAGGCGTAATCCGCAGCAAAATCTCTTATGGTCAATTCGATCACAACGGTTTGAAGCTGAATACCTTTGAAATCAATCCGCGCTGGACGACAAGCATCGCTCAAGATTTGACTTTCGGAGTGGGTCCTGGTGTGGGCTATGTCAAAGCTGAAGTAGCTGGAAAATCAACCAGCATGGCTGCTCTGCAAATTGGCGCTGACTTGGATTACCGCATTGGTGCGGTGAACTTAGGACTGGGCGCGCGCTGGCAAGACACTCGCAACAAGGATGTTTCAGCCAGCATGAAAGGTGCGAACAACACCTTGGTGCAAGCTAAAGTTGGCTACAATTTCTAAAAAATCTCCCCGGCAACCCCTCTTGCCCGATAGCCACTATCGGGCTTTTTTTATTCCGCCAAAATTGTTGGTGGCACAGTTCTCTACAACGACAAGCCTAGTGGCTTGATTGGTTGCGTATCGCTATTCAAGATGTTGGATGCCTGCAATCTTGGCTTGGGAAATCGCCTGTGCCAATGCATCAATTGCCTGTGTTCGCGCAAAACTCTTACGCCACGCCAACGCAATACGCCGCGATGGTGTTGGCTTGGCGAAAGGCACGATTTTTAGCAAACGGTTACGATAACGCGCACTGTTGGCAGATGCGGGCATCACGGTGATACCGAGACCGGAGGCGACCATGTTGCGGATAGTTTCCAGTGAGGTGCCTTGCTGAATGTCAGCGCCCTTGCGACTGAGATCAGGACACGCTTCGGCAACTTGGTTGCTAAAGCAGTGCCCGGAGTCGAGTAACAATACCTTTTCACCAGACAACTCTTGCGCTTTAACACTGCGCCGAGCCGCCCAGCGATGCTCGTTGCTAACCACCACTTCAAAAGGTTCGTCATACAAAGGGTGAGTAAGGATGCTGGCATCGCCGAACGGCAGCGCGACGATGATGACATCCAGCTTGCCGTTACGCAGCAGCGCCTCCAGATTAGCAGTGATGTTCTCCTCTACTTCCAGCGGCATCGTCGGTGCAACCTTTTTCAATGCGGGAATCAGGTCGGGCAAAAGATACGGCCCGACACTGTGAATGATGCCGACTCGCAACGGTGCGGCGAGCTGGTTTTTTCCCTGCGCGGCGATCTCACGAATACGTTCCGCTTCTTCCAACACACGCTGAGCCTGCTCGACAATGGCAGCACCAACAGGCGTGAGCGTGATATCAACTTTGCCACGCTCGAATATCTTCAAGCCCAACTCTTCTTCCAACTTTTGTATTGCCAACGATAAAGCCGGCTGGCTAATAAAAGATTTTTCTGCGGCACGCCGAAAGTTGCGCGCCTGCGCCACGGCAACGATGAAACGTAGTTCATTGAGTGTCATTACATCTCCCAACTATCCGTCATTCCCGCGTAGGCGGGAATGACGAGTTTCTATATTGATAGGTATAGTAAATCACTATCGTTTAAACAATCAATTAGATTTATCAGATGACAAAGCCTAAATTGCAGCCGTGGACAGCAAACCACTTAATCAAACGAATAGGAGAACAACATGAAACGACCAGAAATAAAAACGGTAGCCAATCTTGAAGCTGCTTTTGCCGGGGAATCAATGGCACACATCAAGTATCGCTACTTCGCCAAAATTGCCCGTGCAGCGGGTGATGAAGACACGGCGCGCATCTTTGAGGAAACCGCTGCGCAAGAAGTGCAACACGCTTTGGGACACCTTGACCTGCTCTACCCCAAAGAAACGATGAGTACCGTGCGCTGCCTTGAAATGGCGATTGAGGGCGAAACTTACGAATACACCGAAATGTATCCCGGCTTTCTTAAAACCGCTCAGCAGGAAGGTCAGGAAAATGCGGTGAGTGAAATCAAAGAACAAATCGCCGAATCAAAACAGCACGCAGAACAATTTCAGACGATGCTAAACAAAGCAGCAAAGCGTTTCGCCGCATTGGCAAAGGTGGAAGAGCGTCACGCCAATCAATATCGCGCCACGTTGGCAAAAGTAACCGCTTAACTAAGGAGAGCAACATGAAAATTTGGCAATGTGTGGTGTGCGGATTTATTTATGACGAAGCGGCGGGATTGCCCGATGAGGGCATCAAACCCGGCACAGCGTGGACAGACATCCCGGACAATTGGGCTTGTCCTGATTGCGGTGTAGCCAAAGCGGATTTCGAGATGATTGAAGTGTGATGAGGCAATTTATTGAAGGAGAATATCATGAGCAAAGTTAAAGCTAATTCAACCAGCATCAACATCGGCCTTTCAGAAAAAGATCGTCACGCCATTGCCGACGGCTTGTCGCGCATGTTGGCGGACACTTACACGCTTTACCTCAAAACGCACAACTTCCATTGGAACGTCACCGGCCCCATGTTTCAGACATTGCATCTGATGTTTATGGCGCAATACACCGAGACTTGGAACGCGGTGGATATGGTGGCCGAGCGCATTCGCGCGTTGGGTTATCCCGCTCCGGGCAGTTACAAACAATTCGCCGCACTCACTTCGATCAGGGAAAGTGATGGTGTACCGAATGCCAAAGAAATGATCCGGCAATTGGTGGAAGGGCAAGAAACCGTGGTACGCACTGCCCGCGAAATTTTCAAAATCGCCGATCAAGCGAATGACCAGCCCACGGCTGATTTGCTTACGCAACGTATGACGGTGCATGAACAAAATGCGTGGATGTTGCGCAGCTTGCTTGAAGAATAAGTATTGTCATTCCGGCGTAGGCCGGAATGACAAAATCTAAAAGATAAGGAATAACCATGAACCCCATCATCGTATTGGGCAGCGGTCTCGCGGGCTACACCGTGGTGCGCGAATTGCGCAAATTGAACCGAGAGATTCCTGTCACCTTAATTTCGCGTGACAGTGGCGACTATTATTCCAAGCCCATGCTGTCGAATGCGTTTGCGCAGAACAAAGATGAACAGAGTTTGGTCATCACATTTGCTCCCGATATGGCAAAACAGCTCAATATCAAATTGCTTGCGCACACTGAAGTACATGCCATCCATCGTGCCGATAAACAGCTCAACACCACCGCAGGCGCACTGTATTACGACAAGCTGGTGCTAGCGTTGGGTGCTGATCCCATTCGCGTTCCGCTGCAAGGCGATGCGGCGCATGAAGTGATGTCAGTGAACGATCTTGCTGATTATGCAAAGCTGCGAGATGCGTTCGTAACAGTTCAATCCATTGCCATCATGGGCGGCGGACTCATCGGCTGCGAATTCGCCAACGACCTTGCTGCTGCGGGATATGCCGTTACGGTCATCGACCCCGGTGCTTATCCACTCGCCAGTCTGATGCCAGAGCAAGCTGGCAAAGAACTGTTGCAACCGTTAGCGGCACTCGGTGTGACATGGAGATTCGGCACGTCCGTACAACGCGTGGATAAAGCCTCAGAGGGATACACGCTCACGCTTGCCGATGGCCGCACAATACTAACCGACCTCGTCCTCTCCGCCGTTGGATTACGCCCGCGCACCCAACTTGCACGCGAGACAGGCATCACCGTCAATCGCGGCATCGTAGTCAATGATCGGTTATGTAGCAGCGACGAATCGATATTTGCGCTGGGCGATTGCGCCGAGATCGAAGGCAAGGTGTTGCCTTTTATCCTACCCATCATGCACGCAGGGCGTACCTTAGCGCGCGTGTTGAATGGCGAAGACACAACGGTGAATTTTCCTGCCATGCCGGTGGTGGTGAAAACCCCAGCGCATCCCATCGCCGTCTCGCCAGTGGCGCGCGATGCTGTGGGTACATGGCAAGTATTAGCAACAGGACAAGGAATTAAAATGGGACTCTTCGACGCTCTGAGCAACCTGACTGGATTTGTGCTGACGGGAGAATATGCAAGAGAGCGGAATGCAATGACCAAAAAACTATCCGTAAATTCGTAGGCAAAAAAATTTCGACTTGCCAAGTTAAGCCCTGATAACTCATTAGACTAAAACCATTTGTAGATACCGTCTTCCCCGTCAAGTGATTTTTGCATAATTTGACTGATAAGGCTGCCGAGTTTTAAGCACCCCGAAGCACAGATGCACCAACTTACGCATTGCCGCACCGAGCGCGGACATCTTTGATTTTCCTCGTGCCAGCAAGCGTTCATAGACGGCTTTGACGTGAGGAGCGAGCTTGCTCGCGAAAGCGATTCGCGAGCAAGCTCGCTCCTACATTAGAAAGCCGATTGATGGGGAATCTGAGTGGCAATTACTTTGGCTTGGCGTGCGCCGGACGAAACACTTTGCATTGTCCAACATCCGATTCCAGATACGCCCCTTCGATGAGATCAATGCAATAGGGAATCGCCGGGAACACCGCATTCAAGCAATCATCAATCGCGGAGGGTTTGCCGGGCAAATTTACAATTAAACTCTTGCCGCGTATGCCCGCTGTCTGGCGCGACAAAATCGCAGTGGGTACAAATTTCAGTGATGCAGTGCGCATCAGCTCGCCAAAACCCGGCATCATTTTGCCGCACACCGCTTCGGTGGCTTCCGGTGTGACATCACGCAATGCCGGACCCGTGCCGCCAGTCGTTACGATCAAACAGCAGCTTTCCACATCGGATAATTCGATCAACGCGGCTTCGATTTGAGGTTGCTCATCTGGAATTACGCGCGCCACTGATTGCCAGGGTGAAATGAGCACACGGGTGAACCACGCATGAATGGCAGGCCCGCCTTTGTCTTCATATTCACCGCGACTGGCGCGATCTGAGATCGTTAAAATTCCAATGCGTGCAATGCTCATTGCTTACTCCCTGAATCCAGCTTCATCTTGAAATATCGTGCCATCCAGCAATTGCACAGTGGCTTGTTCACCCGCCGCAAGTCCTTTGCTCCCGGCTGGGATAATTAACAATCCATCCGCTTTCGCCATGGATAGCAGCACGCCGCTGCTTTGCGTGCCAGTTGTGCTAGCGACATAGCCCCCCGCGTTGCGCGTCAATTGCACTCGCACAAATTCGGTACGCCCGATTTGATGTTTGATGTCATGCGCCAAACTTGCTTCCACGGTGCGGCGATGTAGCCGCGAGTTGCCCATCATTTGGCGTAATGCAGGTGCAACGAATTCTTCTACACACACCATGCTGGACACAGGATTACCAGGTAGCCCAAACACTGCTGTTTTATTAGTTGTACCAAAAGCTAGCGGGTGTCCAGGCTTCATCGCTACACGCCAAAATTTCATCTGCGCACCAAGCTTCTCGATGGTAGGGCGCACGTAGTCATGCACACCTACTGATGTGCCGCCGGAAACGAGCAGCACGTCAAATTCCAACCCACGCCGCAGATACTGTTCCAACTCAACCGAATCATCGCGCGCAATGCCGAGCAGCATCGGCTCGATACCAAGTGCCTGCACTTGTGCCATCAATGCATAAGTGTTGGAGTCGGGAATCTTATTCGGATCGACAGGATCATCCATGCCTTCTAGTTCATTTCCCGTAGAAAGGATTGCCACGCGCGGACGACGATAAACTGCAAACTGCGCCGCCTTAACGGTTGCCAATATGCCAATCACACCCGGTGTAATTTCAGTGCCTGCCAGCAACACCACCTCTCCCGTTTTCATGCCCTCACCTTGCGAGCGAATGTCATTGCCGCACTTCACAGCCTTAACGATCTGCACCGTGGTGTGAGATTCAACTTGAGTATCTTCAACCCGTATCACCGCATCCGCACCCTGTGGCAGCGGTGCGCCAGTCATGATTCGCGAGCATTGTCCTGCTTGAACGATCTTGGTCGGCATGTCGCCCGCCTTGATGTCTTCGATGATTTCCAATGTCACTGGCGCATTCATCACGTCCGCGTTGCGCACTGCAAAACCATCCATCGCCGACACATCGTAAGGTGGCAGATCGCGGTTGGCAAAAATGCTTCCCGCCAACACACGCCCTAATGACTGCTCCAGCTTTACCGATTCAACACCCAGCGTCGCAACCGATTCAAGAACGATGCGCTGCGCCACACTGACTTGCAAATGTTCCATTACCTCTCTTCCCTCCTGTTCAAAATATTTTCCACGTCTTGCGGTGTATCCAAATCAAAAAAACTAAGCAGCTCTGGATCGGCTCTCAGCAGCTCCGCTTCATTCACATAGCGTACTTGCAAACGTTCCAGCAATTCTCGCAGACTATGTTTGCCAGAACCATTGAGGCAATCCCGTGCGAGGGGCAAACAGCTTGCCGCATAAAATGCGGCCAACGGTTGCGGATAGTCACTCACCATCGGCACCACCGCCTGACAATCAGCACGTTGCTGCGCCAGATATTCAATCACAGCAGGCGTGATAAATGGCATGTCGCAAGCCAGCGCAAATAGCCACGGCGTGTTGATGCCTTCCAATCCAGCAACCAAACCAGCCAATGGCCCGGTGTTCGAGGGGTCATCACACACTTGCGGCAAATCAATCTCGTGTCGCGGTTGCCGCACACTGACGATGACTTCAGCAAACAACGGCTGCAGAGTAGCAACCACGCTTTGTAGCAAAGTGCGTTCACCCAACAATAAACTCGCTTTATCTTGCCCCATACGGCGCGATTCGCCGCCTGCCAGAATGAGTGCAGTGCAATTGGAAATCATTTACGGTCAATGATAAATTGGGCAATCGCGGAAATATCTTCCAGCCCGAAATGCGGCAGTTGTGGAAAGACCTCATCCATATCAGTAACGATGGCGATCAATCCGTCTTCGATAGTGCAACGCGCTGACTTGCCGCATTCACGGCGCAACACTTCAATCTTCGCGCCGGGCGCATGAGAGAAACCTTCCGCCAGCACCAAATTCGCCTCACCCAAAAATCGTTGCGCCAGTTGCTCCGGCTCACGTTCCTCTTTTGCATCCGCCACCAGTTGCAGCGCATCGCGAGTGAGCAACATACTCATCACCGCGCCCGCCTGCTTGTAGCGATAACTATCCTTGCCCGGCGTATCCAACTCCACCTTGTGATGCGCATGTTTGATCGTGGCAACACGCAAGCCACGACCGCTGAATTCTCGAATCAGTTTTTCGATCAGCGTGGTCTTACCTGAATTGGAGTGTCCGACGATAGAGATGACTGTCATTGGTTAGAAAGAGTTGAAGTTATTTGATTTGATGATCGCTATTGTCAGATTGGATTCGCTGAGCTAATTTCGACCCAAATCGGAAGTTAACATTTGAACTCAGCGGTGCGCCGATTTTTGGCGCATCCCTTGGAACGCAGTGTTAGCCGCTTTTCCCGTTGCAATCTCGGCCAACAGCTCAGAAACTCTTTCGCTGACACGCAGAGCGGTCGAATCAACCAACTCAATCAACCTTGGCAACATTCCATCGAAAAACAGATCGTCGTTTTTTTGGGTTCGCACCAATATCGCTTTCACGGCCTTCTTAGAATGGGCTGACCGGGCGAGTTTGTTTGCGGCATCCATGATTGTTTCTGTACTGCGCTGAACCCTTATTGGAACGAGGGAGCCATCAATCTGGATTCTTAAAAAGGCATCTATTCCTGCATTGCGCTGAACTGGAAGAAAATCCAGTCCGGCTAGAAGCGACAAGGCTTCTTTATCAGCATTAGCATAAGAGGCGCGCCCTTTCTTGAGTAACGCTGAATCAGTTTTTATCGGGGTGTCTAGCCTGCTTTGAGTAAGAGTTACAGCCTCTTGAGAGCTATCAATTCCCATTGAACGCCTGCCAAGAAGCTTAGCGGCAACAAGGGTAGTTCCGCTCCCGCAAAATGGGTCAAGAACTAAATCATCGGCATCAGTGCATATTTCGATAATACGTTCCAGAAGCAGAATAGGTTTTTGTGTGGGATACCCCGTGCGCTCATTTGCTTTTGGGTTGAGAAAAGGAATCTCCCATACATCACTTAGTGGAACCCCCTTTTTCTCTCCACCGAAAATGATGTTTCCGTATTGATCAGTAGCATATGCAGATATGCCGTGCTCGTCCCTTGCTCGAAGCTGGAGAATTTGATCGATATTTGTTGTTTCCGAGTAGGCTCCATAAACCCGATTGAATTTATAGCTAGATGTTTTTGAGTAAAAAAAGATGGTCTGATGCGCTGGCAATAATCCCTTCGCAGAGTTTGACCAGCGTCGATACGCCCAAATTATTTCCGAGCGGAACTGGTTTTCACCAAATACTTCATCTAGGATGCTGCGAAGCAAAAAATTAGCATTTGTATCGCAGTGTACAAATATAGAACCGGTGTCTTTTAGGGTTCTATGGATGTGACGGATTCTGCTCTCCATGAACTCCGCGTAATCGGCTAGTCCGCTCCAGGTATCTGCAAAAACAAACTTTGTGCTTCTATCGCGTGAAACAGAGGAATGATGTCGGTTAGTAAAAAAAGGGGGATCTAGGTATGCAAGATCGATCGTCGAATTGTCGATGCGTGCCATAACATCAAGACAGTCACCATGAGTTACTTGATCTAATAATTCGCTCATGATGGTTGGCCTCTTTCTTCGGCAATCTCTTCGAGAATCCTTTTCAGATCAATCGTGGTTTTCTCTCTGACATAGCTCCATGCTGCATCTGCGTAGTGATATTCTCCGCCAACACCCTCGTAAAGTGTTTCAAGAGTTTCCTGTATGCGGATGGCTTGTGCTCGGTTTGGATAGTAGAACATTACGCGAATTGGCGTATAGCCTGCATCGGAAATGACCTGAATTCTGGTGTGCTCTTTCGTGATGTGGTCACCGTCTGTAGTGGCATCTTTCCATTTAATTTCCAGCGCGTCGTTTCCGACAAGGCAGTCAATCTCGAACGTCTTGGGGCGCAGGCCACGAGTGTTCTCGATTCTCAACGAACCAGAATCTGGAAACGCCTCTTTGAAGCAAAGTTTTGTGGCTTCCTCAAGGAATGACCCAGCGTACTTGTAGAGAAATCGCCCTTTGTTTTGATATACGTCAATCAGATGCCCTTCCTGCTCGCTGATACCGAGTACCCGATAAATCAGATAGTGGGAAACGTCATCGCCTTGCATTTCGGCAACGCGACCATCAATTGCAGTTGTTAGACGTGCGGCGTATTGGTTTGCAAGTTGCCTGATTTTCTCTCTTGTTGTCATGGTTGCTCTAGCTAATAGTAATAGATGGGATTATCCTCGAAGCGGCTAACAGTGATTAGATGGACACAGCGGTCAGTATTATTAAAAATAAGGTTCTTCGATAATTGCACTGTGATTTTTTCCTCGATGCTGGAGAATTCAGCTTCTCAACCACACCGACACCATCATGAAAGACACAACCCTTTACGAACATCTTCTTGGACTGAAAACGCCTTGGTCGGTGAAGTCTGTTGACCTCTCCTTGACGGATCAGCGCGTCGTGGTTGAAGTTGTTCTCAAGCAAGGTCAAGTATGGGCGGACCCTAGGGACAGTACCAAGCGAGCTCACATCAACGGCTGGACTGAGCGCCAGTGGCGGCATTTGGATACCTGCCAGTTTGAAACCCTCATCAAAGCGCGCGTCCCCCAACTCAAATACAGCGACGGCACCGTCGAAGAATTGGCCGTGCCATGGGCGGAACGCTACAGCCGGGTCACGCTTCTGATGGAAGCCTTTGTGGTTAAGTTGCTGCACGCTTGCCCCACCACCCAAGGCGTTTGCGAACTCACGCGGCTTGCCTGGAGCACCGTCAACGGCATCATGGTGAGTGCTGTAGAGCGAGGCATGCTGCGCCGCTTTGATGACGATGTGCCTCATCTGGGGCTGGATGAGAAGAGCTCCGAGAAGGGACACACCTACGTCAGCATACTGACCGACATCGACCGCTCCCGAGTGCTTGATCTGGTACCTGAGCGAAAATTGGCAGCAGCCAAAAGTCTGCTGGAAACACTCAGCCCGACTCAACGCGCTCAGGTTAGAGCGGTGGCTATGGATATGTGGCCTGCTTTTATGAGCGCAGTACAAACGTGCCTCCCCCAAGCCGACATCGTGCATGACCGGTTTCATGTTTCCAAGTACCTCGGTGAAGCGGTTGATGCGGTGCGCAAACAAGAACACCGCAGCCTGGCTCAAGCCGGTAGCTCGCCGCTGACAGGCAGCAAATGGGCGTGGCTCAAGCGCTATGCCGATGGACGCTCGTCTGAAGCGGTTTCGTTTCGTGCCCTGAATCAGCTTAACCTCAAGACCAGCCGGGCATGGCGTATCAAAGAAACGTTCACTCAATTCTGGTGCTATCACTACACGGGGGCTGCCAAACGTTTCTTTGACGCATGGTCCAATAACGCCATGCGTAGCCGACTGGAGCCGATCAAAAAAGTAGTCAAGATGCTCAGGCGACATCTGACGGGCTTGCTCAACTACGGCGAACACAGAATCAACAACGCCTGCGCTGAAGGATTCAATAGCGCTATCCAACTCATCAAAGCTAACGCCAGAGGATTTCGCAACTTCACCAACTATCGGGCGAGAATTCTGTTTCATTGTGGCAAGTTGGATATGAGTTTAGGTTGATAATAATCACAGTGGATATGACGGTGAACCAAAAATAATGAAGCGTGCTTATTTTTTATAACTGATTAATTCATTGTAAACCCCTGAATTTTGTCTGTCGGCATACACGTATTAGTATGAGCAGAGTCGGATGTCTCCTACTGTTACTGAACTGTCATTTTAGCTTACCTCCTAACAACCATTTCCGTACTTAATTCACCAACCGTAAACACTACGGATGCGGCGTTACCCACGCATCACCCTGCGGTGTGATCTCTTTTTTCCAAATCGGTACACGTTGCTTCAGTTCGTCGATGATCCAGCGGCAGGCTTCCATCGCGGGTGCGCGATGCTCGGCTCCCGCTGCGATGAATACGATATTTTCGCCGCTTTGCACGGTGCCGATGCGATGCACGATGCGCGCATCCAGCAGGTCGAATTTTTCAATCGCCTCGTCGCGTAATTTGTTCATTTCGGCAAGTGCCATGCTGCCGTAGGCATCGAAGCTGATCTGCGATACATCGCGCCCTTCGGAAAAATCGCGCGCGCAGCCCAAGAATGTGGCAATGCCGCCCATGCGTTTTGAGCTGGCTTTTAATGCTTTGATTTCTTCGTCTTGTGAGAAATCGGCTTGCTGGATGCGGACTGGATCCCCCCTCCTTGGCAAAAGGGGGGTTAGGGGGGATTTAGGTGCTCCGTGATTAGAAGAATCCCCCTCGCTCCCCCTTTTACAAAGGGGGATGTGATTGGTTTCTGATAAGCCATTCGGATTCACTTCACCCTCCCGAAAACTTCGCCATAAACGCAATCTCGTCGTTATCGTGCAGCACAGTTTGCTTGTCGCGCACTTGATTTTGATTGACCGCGATGAAGCTAACGATGCCGAACGCATTGGGATGCTGTGCACCCAGTTGGGCGATCACATCATGCAATGTCATCCCGGCAACGTAGTCGAGTTGCATCTCGCGTGACTGCACACGATCCGCAACCGGGCCAAAAAAAAGCACCCGTATCATTTCGCTTCCTGTTTAATTGCTTCGCCACGCTTCCACACACCGCTCTTGCCGCCGTGCTTTTCATCCAGTTGCACGTGTTCGATACGCATCCCTTTATCAATCGCTTTGCACATGTCATACACCGTGAGCAAAGCCACGCTGACCGCCGAGAGTGCCTCCATCTCCACGCCAGTCTGCCCCGCGCATTTCACCGTCGCGCTGACTGCCAGACCCACGCAACCGCTGTTGTCAGGCTCAAGAATCTCATTAAAAGAAATTTCCACACCTGTCAGCGGCAAGGTGTGGCACATGGGAATCATATCCGCCGTGCGTTTGGCGGCCATCACCGCCGCCACATCCGCCACCGTCAGCACATCACCCTTGGCAATTTTTCCGGCTTGAATACGCGCCAGAGTTTCCGGCTGCATACGCAATACGCCGCTGGCAATGGCGACGCGTTGAGTCACTGACTTGTCAGAAACATCCACCATCTTTGCACGCCCTGCGGCTGAGAAATGCGTTAACTCACTCGCTGTTTTTTTGCTTGTCATGTTATTGAATTCACCTTTCAACCACCGATATAAGACATCTCAATTTTAGGTAGTTTGATTTCCGATGCGGCTTGGCGCAGTTCCGAATAACGGTCACGTCTCTGTTGCCAATGCGAAGTAATAAGGTTGGTCAATGCATCGTCGTCATTGTCCAAACGTAGCGGCTCGCGCAAATCCAGACCACTGTTAGTGGCGAACAAGCAATTGTATAGCTTACCATCGGTTGAAAGTCTGGCGCGCGTGCAACTCTGGCAGAACGCTTGCGTCACCGAAGCAATCACACCAACCTCACCGCCGCCATCGGCATATCGCCAGCGTTCCGCCACTTCGCCGCGATAATTGGGATCAATCTGTTGAATCTCATAACGCGCCGCGAGTTGTTGCAGTATTTCGCGTGCCGGAATCACATCGTCCATGCACCAACCGTTGGCGTTGCCCACGTCCATATATTCGATAAAGCGCAGCACAATGCCGCTGTGGCGAAAATGTTCCGCCATTGGAATGATCTCGTGCTGGTTCACTCCACGTTTCACCACCATGTTGACCTTGGCTGATGCAAAGCCCACGCGCTGTGCAGCAGCGATACCATCTAATACTTTGCTCACTGCAACGTCAGAGTCGCTCATCTGCTGAAAGACCTTTTCACTCAATCCATCCAGACTTACGGTGATGCGCGACAAGCCTGCATCTTTAAGGGCTTGCGCTTTATCGCCTAATAACACGCCATTGGTGGTCAGCGCGACATCTATTGCTTTACCTTCCAGCGTGTGCAATTTGGCGAATTTTTCGATGAGGTGTTCGATGCCACGCCGTAGCAATGGCTCTCCACCCGTCAGGCGAATTTTCTGCACACCGAGTTGCACAAACAATTTGGCTAATCGCTCGATCTCTTCAAAACTGAGCAATTCAGTACGCGGCAAGAAGGCATAGTCTTTGCTGAATGTTTCGCGTGGCATACAGTAAGTGCAGCGCAAATTGCACCGGTCAGTTACCGAGATACGCAAGTCGCGCAAGGGGCGCTGCAATTTATCGAGCAGGCTAATCGCAGCGTCGGCTGTTGACTGACGAATAAGAATTATTTTCGTATTACTCATTTGACCGTCATTCCCGCGCAGGCGGGAATCCAGTTGGACAAAAGTTTTTGCACCGCAAGGACAGACACTAAAGGCATGTTGAATAAAATCGCTGGATTCCCGCCTGCACCCGCAAGGAGTACGCCGTGGTTGTAATGGGAGCAAGCACCAACAACACACGCTGCGCGGGAATGACGTGGCTTTAAGTTAAACGCAGCCAGTAGGTTTGGGCAAACCGCCATACTTGGTGATGGGTTTCATCGGGCCAGTCATCCACGTATCGAACAATTCCTTCTGATCCTGTTCGATATATTTAGCAAATTTGCGTATGGGAGGCACGACATTAAACTCCTCGAAATACTCTCTCGCTTTGAGGATGTGCGACCATTTGACATCGCTTAATTCATAACCATCCGCATCCGCCATGGCACGCCCGATTTCTGGACTCCAAGCCTGCATGTCTTCAAGGTAGCCATCGCCGTCCCGTGTTGGAATATCCATGTTCGACTCCTTATGAAATATCAGCTGTTCTGCACGACGATTTTGGGGAACGCCGCGCTATGATCCTGCGCCATATCCGCGACCTTAACTGCGACACGCCGTGCAATCTGCTTGTACACTTTGGCGATTTTTCCGTCAGGGTCAGCTACTACAGTAGGGTTACCTGAATCCGCTTGTTCACGAATGCGAATGTCCAATGGCAGACCACCCAGGAATTCCACGCTGTAGTCGGCACACATCTTCTCACCGCCGCCTGCGCCAAAGATATGCTCCTCATGGCCGCACTTGGAACAAATGTGGGTACTCATGTTCTCGACAATACCGACAATCTTGATGCCGACCTTTTCAAACATTTTGAGTCCCTTGCGCGCATCCATCAGCGCGATGTCCTGCGGGGTGGTGACAATCACTGCACCCGTGACCGGTACTTTTTGCGCCAGGGTTAGCTGGATGTCACCCGTACCCGGTGGCAAATCCACCACCAGATAATCCAAGTTATCCCAGCGCGTCTGGTGTAACAACTGATCGAGTGCCTGCGTCACCATCGGGCCGCGCCAAACCATGGGCGTGTCATCGCCATCAATCATAAAGCCGATGGACATGGCTTGCAGACCGTGATTGTTCATCGGCTCCATGGACTTGCCATCTTTCGATACGGGTTGCCCTGAAATCCCCAACATGGTGGGTTGAGAAGGCCCATAAATATCCGCATCCAGCACGCCAACACGCGCACCTTCGGCAGCCAGTGCTAACGCCAGGTTCACTGCAGTCGTTGATTTACCGACACCGCCCTTGCCACTCGCCACGGCGATAATGTTTTTTACACCTTCCACCAATTTCACGCCGCGCTGCACCGCATGTGGCACAACTTTGCTCGACACGTTGGCACTAACTTTACTCACACTGGGCAATGCAGCTTTAAGGTGTGCTTCAACCATCACACGGATTTCGTCCCACACACTCTTGGCCGGGTAACCCAGCAGAATATCCAGCGACAAATCATTGCCGTTGACCCTGATGTTCTTCACCGATTTGCCACTGACAAAATCTTTTTTGGTGTTAGGGTCGATCAAATTCTTCAACGCACTTTGCACATCTGCTTCGTTAAAACTCATTGCTTACTCCTAAATTTTGACACGGGAATTAGATGGGTAATTTTAAGCCATCTCGACTATTTTTATCGGGTATTTTTTGCACCCGCGCTTGACTCACGACTTGCACCGGCAGTAGCTATCCGTTCGAGGTAATCCTGCCATAACGCGGCCTGACTCAGGCCCAGCTTATAAAGATATTCCCAAGTGTAAATTCCGGTGTCATGCCCGTCATTAAAATTGATTTGCACGGCATAACTACCCACCGGAATGACTTCACTTACTCCCACCTCTTTTTTACCTGTTTGCAATACTTCTTGTCCGGGACCGTGCCCGCTGACATCGGCTGACGGCGAATACACCCGCAGGAACTCATATGGCAATTGATAACAAACATCGTCACTGAAAGTAATTTCCAGCAGCCGAGATTGTTGGAGTAATTTTATTTCTATAGGTTGTATGGGCATAATTCCTAGTGTCGCTCCTGTTGTGTGCAACTCAATTATCCGTCGGCAAAAAACTATCGCGCTTTGTAAAGTGTATTGGCCAAACGAACCATCTGCGCATAAGGAAAATCGTTTAACTCGCCATATTTTTCCTGCGCCATTACCACCAGTGCGGCAACATCAAAGACCTCTTCACTGCCATTCAGCTCAAATTGCAAGCCTTTCAAGCCCCCGCACTGCATACGCATTTCTTGTGCGTGGGGTAGCGACCCGTCAATGTGCAATTTCCCCAGCGCGAAAGTAAAGTTGTGGCGCAACAAATCGCGCAAGGCAATACAACGCTCATGTGCTTCAGCTTTTTTGCAAGCAATGATTTCACGCTCGGCAATATTATGCTTCTCCGCGCTCGAACAAGCCGCGCAATGCGTTAAAACGGTTTTTTCAAACGGACAATAGCGCAGGCTCGATGTTGTCAGTGCCTGCCGATAGGCTGCCTCATCCATTGTGAATGTTAATCATCCTGTGGATTAGGGCCTGCAACTCGCACTTGATTGAGCAAATCCTCGGCATCTAATTCGGTTTCGGCAAACATCACTTTAATGGTGCATGAGGCATCGGGTTCAAGCTCGGCACGTAGTTGTTTGGCCCGATTTGACGCATCCCGAAACATGTCGTGCTGTTCCAACATATTCAAGCGGCGGATGGGTGTTTCAAATATTTTGTAAATAAAATAGGGCACTTCGATCTTTCATGAAATTAGAACAAAACTGGTTTATATATTGAGTGATCAGGATTTCGGGACGGGCTTCAGAAAAGTCACCACGTGAGAATCGGGGGCATTTTTACTCGAACAGCTGCCCTCCCCAACCCCGGCATCCCGCTCCGCTTCGTGCAACAGATTAATCACATCCACGTAGTGTTTTTGCTTCACCATCATAAGTGCTGTAAGGCCACCTTCATTACGCGCCATCACATCAGCACCCGCCTTCAGCAGCACTTCGGCCACTGCTGTTTCACCGTATCCTGCCGCGAGCATCAGCGGGCGAATGCCATAGCCAATCGGTGCTTCAATGTTTGCGCCCGCATTGATGAGGGCTTGCGCCACTTCGGCAAATCCGCGATTCAGCTCCGCGTTGTACGCGGACTTCATCAACGCTGTCCAACCGTGCGCGTCACTGGCATTCACCTCCGCTCCCGCCGCAATTAAGGCGTTCACCGCATTCAGGTTGCCGAGATGCGCGGCTTGCATCAACAATGTTGCACCGTCGCTGTCGCGGGCATTTACGTTACCCCCTGCGGCTAAAATTTGCCGCACACGATCAATATCGGCACTTTTTACCGCTGCAAATAATTTGGCATCCATTACAACATCCCTTCTTGTTTCATCCGCCAACGCTCAGTTGTTCTTTGCGCCCTGATCCACCCATTTTTTCAGAGTTTCTATTTTATCTTTTGCCAGGCCACCATTCATTCCATACGGCATCTTGATGGACGCGTGAACACGCCCCTCAATCACTTGAATAAAGATGCTGGTAAAACTATCGCTCGGCTTGATAACGGTGCCAAATTTTGTTCCCTTCATCAAGCTTGAGTAAGTGCGCATATCCAATCCGCTTTTCTCATAACCCTTCCCGTTAGGCTCGTGACAATTCAAACAATAGTCATGAATGATAGGCTCGACATCTTTTTTGTAGCTAATCTCATGTTGCATCGGTGCCGAAAACACTACCGAAGAAAACAACAATGCCGAAAAAGCTGCCCCACACTGCAAGATTCCGTTTTTCATTTTGCACCTCACTCTGTAAGAAATTATTTCAGCCTCGACCAGATTTGGTTTTTGACCAAATACAACATACAAGTTAAAACAAACAAATAGCCAAGCACATAGTAGCCAAGCTTATGTCGCGCTTGCTCATCCGGATCGGCAGCCCATGCAAGAAATGAAACGATGTCATGCGCCTTGCCTTGCGCCCCGGCACGCCCGGCTTCATCAGTGATACCGCTGATACCGAGTATGTCAGGCATCTTGGTTGCGGGATAAATGTGGTTTCCCGGCATTCCTTCCGGAGTGATGTAATAGCCCAACAGATAGGAATACACATAACTCGCCCCGCCATCGCGAGCCTTTGCCATCAGACTCAAATCAGGCGGTGCTTTACCGTAGGCTTGCACGGCATCACTGTCCGACATCTGCGCGAGCATTGCCGAGTCCATTGGCTGATCACCACGCCATGTATCTACCATGCTCTTGTCTATGCCGAAGTTAACCAGATCGTGATATTTGATGTACTTCAGACTGTGGCAAGAGTGACAGGAATTCATTACCGCATCCACGCCGCGCGCTACCGTTTGTACATCAACGCTCACTTTAACTGTCTCCAGTTGCGCTTCTGAAGCTGAAGCCGATGAAGCGAAACAGCAGCAAACCAATAGTGTCATGAATTTTTTCATGCCATATCTCCTTTGCGACGTTGGGGCTTGAGTTTGCGTTTGGATATTTCGATCGACTCACTCTCCATCAAAGCCATCAATTGAGGAGGCAGACCGCGTTTTATTAACCAGTGCTCCTCCACTTTGGAAACGAATGGAACCAGAAAGAAGGAAGCAAAGTAGCACAGTGTTGCTATCTGCCCGATCAACATAGTTTGACTGGTCGGAGGAACATAACCGACATACCCCAACACCAGCATATCCAACAAAAACAGGTAAAACTGCAAGCGATAGATTGGACGATGGTGCGCACCACCGGGAATGCGTGAACGATCCAAAAATGGCATAAAGGCAAACATCATCACCGACAAACCCATCGCCACTACACCGCCAACCATGTTCGGAACAGAACGTAATATCGCGTAAAAAGGCAGGAAGTACCATTCAGGAACAATGTGATTCGGGGTCTGCATCGGATTGGCCGGGATATTATTGGCGGGCTCGATCAAGCTATTCGGCATAAAGAACACAAACACGCAATACACCATCAAGAACAGCCCCAGACCATATAGATCCTTGATCGTAAAATAAGGATGGAACGGAATATTGTCTTTCGCTGCTAGGTCGATACCGCTCGGATTGCTGCTCTTCACCGAATGCAACGCTACCAGATGCACTATCACTGCTCCGATAATAATAAATGGGAATAGATAATGCAGTGCAAAAAATCGGCTCAGTGTTGCATCGCCAACTGTGTAATCACCGCGCAGCCAAATGACCACTTGCTCACCGTAAAAAGGTGTGGCTTGAAACAAATTGGTAATGACTGTTGCACCCCAAAATGACATCTGCCCCCAAGGCAACAGATAGCCCATAAATGCGGTGGCCATGAGCAATAACAGCAAACCCTGTCCCGTCCACCACAACAGTTCGCGTGGCGCACGGTATGAACCGTAATACAAGGTACGTGCCATATGGACAAAGATCACAAAGAAGAAAGCTGAAGCACCTGTTGAGTGCATGTAACGCAGCAACCATCCGTAGTTTACGTCACGCATAATGTGCTGTATGGAATCGAATGACAGCGCAACATCCGCCTTGTAATGCATCGCTAAAAATATCCCTGTGGCCACTTGCAACATCAGCACAAATCCGGCGAGAAAACCAAAATTCCACCAGTAGCTGAGATTGCGTGGTGTGGGGTAGCCGGTCAACTCATGCTTGACGAAGCTGGTGAGTGGAAAACGCTGATCTATCCATTTAATAATGCGACTGGGCATGTTTGTCTCCTAGGCTTTGCCGATAATAATTTTGTTTTCTGACACAAAGCGATACGGAGGTACTTCAAGATTCTTGGGCGCGGGACCGCGTGTGACCCGACCACTATCGTCATACTGACTACCGTGGCAATGACAGGTCCAACCTGGCTCTTCTTTGTTCGGCACGCATCCCATATGGGTGCAGACCCCAACTACTACCAACCATTCAGGGTGCTGCACACGCTTGCTATCCGGCTCTGGATCTGACCCGCCATTAGAAGCACCGGAGGATTTAATTTGATCCGGTGTGCGACGCAAAATAAATACCGGCTTCCCCTGCCAAGCCACAGTTCTCATCGCACCCGGCGTGATACCGGATAGATCCACTTCCGTTTCCGCTTTAGCCAATACGTCAGAACTGGGATTCATGCTGGCAACAAATGGCACACAGGTCGCGGCCACGCCAGCTCCACCGACCACAGAGGTTGCCTTAATTAAAAAATTGCGGCGATTAGGATCATCCAAAGTATCAGTTCCAGCCATCACACTCCCCTATCTAATTATAAATTAGAATATCATTATATTCCGATATTAGAGATAAACCTCTAATCACGCAAACATCAAATTAAAACATTTATTTCTGCACAGTTTTCTTCAGCACATTACGAATCGCATCCGGTGTTTTCATTATGTTCATAAAGCTATTTTTCCCATCATGCTCAAATCGGGAAAATTGATCGCGATACGAAAACGCGCATACAAGGCATAAACTTTATTGCCGGAAACCAGCACTTCATACGGTAAGTGCGCGGTGGATTTCACATCATGAAAATCAATTTCTAACATGATGAAACGGTCATCCATATACTTTCCTGCATCCGCACCGCCTTTTAATCCAACGCCGAATACGCTCTCTTTTTTACCCGGAACATCGACGCGATAAACTTTGCTGACCCCGTTTTTATTTGCGGATAGTTTTGCATCCACCGCCTGCACGGCTTCTTCGTAGCTCGCATATTCCGCCAACACATCGGGTTCATCGAAATACTCCATGCCCATCATGTAGTGATATTTGCGCGCCTTTTCGGCAGTCATACCTTGTGCGCCAAACTCTTCCATCTTGCCCAGTGCAGCCGCTAACCCCGTCGCCACACTGCTCAAATTTCCTTTCATGCGATACACGTTCGCCATATAAACGGGGTTGGTATAGCTCACTTGCACTTCTTTTCCTGCTTCGGTAATTGATACGCGCTGTACCACACCATAACCACCAAATTCGGATGCTGCAGCGTTCTTCTTCAATTCATCATTGGTGACGATAAGGATATCAGCCCCTGTGTATGGCGAGTATTCTCCAACCACCGAGTAACCTGCCGCCGTGAGCACTGTTTTTACTTGTGCGGATTTTTCAACGACTGTTCCCGCCACTTTTGATGCCAAGATAAATGGCCTGAGTATCGTATCGGCAGCTTGCGCACTTGTTGTGATGGAAATGAGTAGTGCAAAAAACAACATGCTCTTGAATTTCATTTCATCTCCTTGCATTGCATTGGACTACGGAAAATGCTTTGTAACTTTTTAGTTAACGATGGCGACAAAAACACGCGTCTTGGGTAAACCAATATCCAGAAAAAATTGCTCGGCAATCACCAAAGCCGATTCAGGGCCAGCGAGATAAATGTCGCTTTGAGTGATCTCTGCATTGCTTGCAACAATACTGCTGAGTTGCTCATTCAGCTTCTTTTCGCGCTTGCCGTTTACCGCTCGCAAATCAAAGCCTGCCACTTGTTGCTCATAGTGAAAATTGTCCAGCGCATCAGCCCATGCGCGTCCCACATTGGGTAAATAAATATGCTCTTGGCTTGATCCGATTCTGTATAAATGGATAGACTCTGCCTCCAGCGACATGGCATGTTCGATCACACTTTTAATAGGTGCAAAACCCCCATCAAACGCAAAAAAATACAATGGGCGTGGCGATTTTTCATGCAGAATGAATTCGCCTTGTGGCCCTTCCACCTCCACCACATCGTTGCACTTAAGTCGCTCAAAAACGTAGTCAGAAAATAAATTTCCGGGTAATCGCCGCAGGTGAAATAACAAGTTACGATCATCACAGGGACAGCTGGCAATAGGCAATTCGGCAGTTAAAGATTGACCGACGCGCAAGGTCACGCTTTGCCCAGCGAGAAAACGCAAACGCTCACTGCGAGGCGTTTGCAAATGCAACAAAACCATGTCTCCTGCAAGCGCGTCTATCGCTTTTACCTTGGCACTAATTTGCTGAAATGGGATGTCCTGCACACCTCCCGCTACGGCAGCTTCAAGCACCACATCACTGACGGCGGTATTGCTACACAACAAGACGCAACCCTGATTTTTGTCGGCTTCAGAAATGACAAAATCGTGGTTGCGTATTTTCTTAACCTGACCAGACACTACTTTTGCTTTACACAGCCCGCAATTGCCACCGCTGCAACCGTAATTTAGCGGAATACCTGCGCGCATCGCGGCTTCTAATAACGTGTCTTGACCTTCAACCAAGAAATCATGTTTGCTCGGTAAGACCGTGACTTGTGCAGTCATAATGCGCAATACGCCATCCTTGATTGCGACAGAATTGTTGTAGCCAGATTCCAAGGTGGCCGAGACTTCTTGCTTGATCCAAGCCTTCAAGTTTTCCATCGCCGTGCGTACCTCACTCTTACTTTGGCTTTCAATTTCGCTGAATTTATTCCACAGCTTGTCCAGCAGGACATTGAATTGCTTAACTTGCTCCTGACTATTTGCAAGCGTTTTGCTTAACTCGGTAATCCTTGCCGCCAGCACTTCCGCATCCGGCAAAACATACTCGAATACCCGCTTGCCGAAAGCACGTTCTTTGATTTGCGAGATGCGCTTGAACTCAACGTTATCTTCCAACTGAGCATCCGGGTAGCTGCTCAATAAATTTTCAACCGTGACCATTCCATCGTAAGCAACCAGCTCTCCCTGCTGAATTTTCTTTTGTAGCGCGGAGCGCGTCACCCCAACTAATTTCGCGGCGCGCGTCAGGCTCAATAGATCACTCATAATTTATTTATCGTCACGGCTGCGGATGAAACCACTGCAATTTTTCTCTGAGCGTGACCACGCCGCCGATAATAATCAGCGTCGGTGCTTGCAGTTTTTCAATTGCCGCTATAGTAGGCAACGTTACCAACGTGCCCGTAACCACACGCTGATTTTGCGTCGTGCCTTGTTGCACAATTGCGATGGGCGTAGTGTCTGGTAAACCATGTTTGACGAGTTCTCCGCACAGCATATCCAAGCCGTGCAGACCCATATACACCACCACGGTTTGCTTGGGTCGCGCCAGCGCATCCCAGTCGAGATTCATGCTGCCATCTTTGAGATGACCCGTAACGAAAATACAAGACTGCGCGTGATCGCGGTGCGTGAGCGGAATGCCCGCATAGGAAGCCACACCTGATGCGGCTGTAATGCCGGGTACAACTTGGAAAGAAATGCCTTCAGCCGCCAAGGTTTCAATCTCCTCCCCCCCGCGACCAAAAATAAACGGATCACCCCCTTTGAGGCGCAACACGCGCTTGCCTTCCTTAGCAAGGCGTACCAACAGTTCGTTAATTTCTTCCTGACGCAAAGTATGATCTGCGCGCTTTTTGCCAACGTAGATACGCTCTGCATCACGCCGCGTCATATCAACTATAGGCCTGGATACAAGATTGTCATACACCACCACATCGGCTTTCTGCATCAAACGTAAAGCGCGAAAGGTCAATAAATCCGGGTCGCCTGGGCCTGCTCCGACTAGGTAAACTTCGCCACGCTGAATATTGTCTTCATTAGCCAGCATCTGTTGCAACATCGCTTCGGCACTGCTTTCGTCACCTGTCAGCACCTTCTCGGCGACCACGCCATCCAATGCATTCTCCCAAAAGATGCGACGCTTGGCTGGATTAGCGACACGTTGTTTAACCAACTCACGAAAGCGTTCTGCGAACGCAGCAAGGCGGCTGTAATTTTGCGGAATGAGGGTCTCCAGCTTGCCACGCAGCATGCGGGTTAATACGGGCGACGCACCGCCACTGGAAAATGCCACCATCAGCGGTGAACGGTCGAGTATCGCGGGCATGATGAAACTGCATAGTTCAGGGTCATCCACCACGTTCACTGGAATGTTGCGCGCTTGCGCCAATTCAGACACGTGTTGATTGACACTGCGATCATTGGTCGCCGCGATGACGAGGGTGACACCATCAAGATGGTGTGCTTCAAAACGCGCAAAAATAGATTCAACTCCCTGCTGCGCTGACAGTGCAGACTCGATCTCCGGTGCAACCACGCGCACATTTGCTCCCGCTTCCAGCAGCACGCCCGCCTTGCGTTTAGCGACTTCGCCACCACCCACGACAAGACACAACTTACTTTTAACTTTGGCGAAAATCGGCAGGTAATCCATGTTACTGAACCGCTTTCAGAATTAAGGGGACAAGTGATTCGGGCAATTTAATCATGCTGGACAGAGCAAATTCGTGTGCATGAGGTGACATTTTCTGCCACGTTTTTTTGATGATAACGATCCACTTTGCCTCGTCGTATTCGGGATGTTGTCCCGCGAATCCGAGCAGGTAATGTTCGAGAAAAACCAAGTCAACCACATCCTCCATCATCTGTGTTTCTGAATTAGTTTTTAGCCCTTTTTTGCTCACAATAGTTTTGACGCGAGCAATCATCTCATTATCGTAGCCAACTTTCTGCATAATATTTCCAGCGGTTTCTGCGTGGAATTTATATAACCCGGTACGCCAGAGCATATAGCCTGACTTGTCCATCGGGTAATTGCTGCGCGGAATCTTCCAACGCTGAATATGTTGGGCACGCACTGCAAGCTTTACCGCTTCGGATGCTTCAGGAGCAAAGCGTTGCTGCATGTCGCTCATGCGTTGTGCGTAAAGCAGCTCTTTGGGAAATTCTTTACCCTCAAATAACTCTATGTTGGGATCTTCTGAATTGGCTTGATCAAAGGCAGCGATTGCGGCTTGATAATGTTGCTGTGGCATATTGCTTTCCCGATGAATCAATGTGTAATTGTAAAAGTTTCTGAGGCTAGAATCAGACCGCCGCCATTTTCAACTAGCTGAAAATGGCGGCGTAATCGGCCTTGAATTGGCGGCGTTTATTTTAGTCGGGTAATGCCAAATTTTTTCATAATAAATTTTTCGTAAATAGGCTCCGAATTCCCTTTTTTCATTTTCTTAATGAAATATTTTTCAAAGGCAATTTTCGCCCAATGCACCCACTTTCCTTTCTTAAACCAGCTGACATTGCGCGGTCCGATTTGCGGCATTGCAATAAAAGCGGCTCCGGTAGTACCCATGTCAGCAAGGCAAATTGCACCCCATGTTCCAACTGCGTGAGTGGGTTTACCCTGAAGTTCATCACGGATGTTATGAGCTATCGCGGTAATCATGGTTTCAATCATGAAACCCGTTTTAGGCGCGCCCGTTGGCACAGGAGTCCCTTCAACCGGGGGGATGGCAATACAAACACCCGCCGAGAAGATATTTTTGTACTTCTTGCTCCGCTGATGGTCATCAACCATCACAAAACCTCTCGGATTACATAGACCCTCCACGCTTGCCACGGCATCCACTCCTTTAAAAGCGGGGAGCATCATCGAATACTTAAATGGCAATTCGTGTTCCTTGATGACTTCGCCCTTGTCGTTATGCTCCGACACAAACATTTTTCCCGCTTCAACGCGTGTGGTCTTGGCGTTGGTAATCCATTTAATGTCATGGCTACGAAGTTCCGATTCGAGCAGCCCTTTGGAGTCGCCTACACCCGCCAACCCAAGATGCCCGATGTACGGTTCTGAGGTCACATAAGTCATCGGCACTTTGTTACGCAACTTGCGCTTACGCAGGTCGGCATCCATGATGAAAGAAAATTCATAGGCTGGGCCAAAGCAGCTCGCGAAAGCCATTGCGCCGATAACGACCGGGCCGGGGTCGGCAAGTAATTTCTTGTAGGCATCATAAGCTTTCTCGGCGTGATCCAGCGTGCAGATAGATTGGGTGTGTCCGGCAGGGCCTGACCCTTCCACTTCTTCAAATGCCAATCTTGGCCCAGTTGTAATAACCAGATAATCGTATTTCACGGTTTCACCGTTGCCCAGACTTAGCGAGTTTTCCTCTGCACTAATCTTGGAAACGGACTCGGCGATAAAGTTGATTCCTTTTTTCTCAACACACGGGCGAATTTCAAAACTAACTTCATCCCTAGTGCGCCAGCCCACTGCAATCCACGGATTGGAAGGCACAAACTGAAAAGTGCTGGATGCGTTGATCAGCGTGACTTGATGTTCCTTGCCGATTTCCGCCTTGATTTCATAAGCAGCCGGCATGCCGCCAGTTCCTGCTCCTAATACGACGATGTGTGCCATGATATTCTCCTCCTGTGGGTTAACAACAATATTGCCGGATCAAATCCGCCCTTGCCACCGACCCTCTTGGTGGCTTTCGCATGTCGTTGCTCACATGCGAATTGCAGGGGCGTTGTCCTCAGTTACTACAGTCGCAACTTGCTCAGTGAGCAATTTTTTATGCTGCTTGATGCGCCGCACGAATGCGGCAAAACGGGTTGCCCAATAGCAACTGCCTATGGTGCGCAAATGGGTATAGGAGGCCAACAAATTATTTAGGATAAGCCCGTCCCGCTCTCCATCTATGCCGTATCCGCGTTCAACATGATAAGCGTAGCAAGTATCGGGTGGGAGATTCTCCAAACTGGAATAATGAAACTCGTGCGCCTTAATTTGCATCGCTGGCGCATTGGGACGCGGCCACGGATGCGCTTCATCTTCTTTGAGGTGTACATAGCCCCGACCAATGGGTTTATCGTGCATCTTCACATCGCCGGGGATCGCGCCGACCATCTGATAACTACGCCCCTGGTATGAAATGCTGCGCGACAGATACATCAGCCCACCGCATTCAGCATAGGCTGGCATACCGTTTTCAATGGCATGCTTGATCTCGGCTCGTAACGCACTGTTGGCCTCCAACTCCGCAGCGCAGGTCTCTGGAAAACCACCTCCGATATATAGCGCATCCACCTCCGGCAGACGTGCATCGCGTAACGCATCAAATGGCACCAGCTCCGCCCCTGCCGCTTCCAGCGCATCAAGGTCGTCGGCGTAATAAAAGCCGAAAGCACGGTCACGTGCGATGCCGATACGCACACGCTCACCGCAAGGCAACGGGCTTATATCCGCTTTATGCGGTACATTCAGCGGTGCTTTTTGCGACAGTGCAAGCAATTTATCCAGATCGACTTGCTCTTCAATAGCATCACCAATCTGCTTGATCTTTGCTGTCGCAATGTATGACTCATTGCTGGGCATCAAGCCGAGATGACGTTCGATGATACTGAGTCTTACGTCATGATGAATCGCGCCGACCACCGGCACGTCGGTGTAATGCTCAATGACCGCACGCAATTTTCCCTCATGCCTGGAACCGCCGAGATTATTCAGGATCACTCCGGCGATATTGATTTCACGGTCGAACGCCTGATAACCAAGAATCAACGGCGCGATACCGCGCGTCATACCACGCGCATCAATGACTAAGAACACCGGTAAATCGAGCAATTTCGCCAAGGCCGCGTTGCTGTTGCTGCCATCCAGTGCAAGCCCGTCGTACAAGCCCTTGTTGCCCTCCACCAGATTCACTTCCGCGCTATGCCGCGCGAATGTCGCGACGACATCATCGCGCTCCATAAGGTATAGATCCAGATTGCGACATGCCTGTCCGGCGGCCTGTGACAACCACATCGGATCAATGTAATCGGGGCCTTTTTTGAACGGCTGGACTACGTATCCGCGTTTTTTTAACGCGGAACACAAGCCTATGCTGACCATCGTTTTTCCGGATGATTTATGCGCTGCAGAAATTAACATTCTGCTGGTCATGTTATGAAACCTCTAAAGCGGTTCATCAAAATTTATAGGGGGCTTACTACTTTTTTTGGTATCTCATGTGGCACAAAATCCAACATTCGAATCCCGATGGCAGTAATCAAAAAGGCTATCCCGACACCACCCAAGCCCAATAGAAATTCAGGCAAAGAGGGATGGTAGATACCTATTTCGCCATCACCGAAACTGCTCTTTACTTCGAAGCCCGGAAAGATGGAAAGTGGAAATGCCTGTCCGCCAATAAGCAGCACATATAACAGTGCAAAACCTCCCAGAACAATCAGCGCTGATGCCAAAGCCACATGGCTGGTTTTACCCAAGCCTGGCATATAGATCAGCACCAGAGGCAAGAGATTACCGAGCAGACCATACCCCACCCAGAACATCAGCGGGTAAATACCACCTGCCAAGAGAATGAAATGCTCGAAATCCGCCTGACGCGAAAAATATAAATTGGTCAAATGATAGACCGCCACAAAATAAAGCGCAGCGATCACAAATACTCCCAACAAATTTCTCATTCGTTTTTGCACATACTCGTCCAAAGTTTTACCGTTCCACTTGTAAATAGCAGACTGAACGATATGAAACACTGCCAGCCCCCACGCAAAGGAAATAACGATAAACATCGGCGGCAAAATCGCCGTCCCATATGCTTGGCGCGCCACCAAAAAAGAAAAGATCACGCCCGTGCCGGTAGTCAGTACGAATCGCCAAATAAACACGACAAAACCCGCCAGTTTCGACCAGGGCTTCATGCGTTGCTCCATCATGGTCCACAGATACACGGCCACCGCAGTAAACATGCCGGAATACAACACAATATTCCAAGCGAACACTGAAGTTAGATTGAAATGTGTCGCAGCAACAATGATGCGATCCGGCCTACCCAGATCGAGCATCAGCACAGTTAGACCACCCGCCAGCATGGCAATCGACAGCAGACCAGCCAAAGGTGCCCTAGCCTTATACGCAGGCTTATTGAACACGGACCCGATAGACGAAACATTGAGCACACCGGATGCGGCGATAATCATAAATATGGCGAACACATGCGGGATGCCCCAGACAATCTGATTGTTCATCCCGGTGATAATGTGACCGTGCTCTTCCATCAAATGCACGGCGAACAATCCCGCAAGCACAATCACACCGGCCGCCGCGATCAGTGCGAAGAAAAGTCGATTTTTGAACTGCAACGGGGAGTGGCTGGCCATTTTATTTATATCCCTTGGTAACGAATGCCAGTATTCAGCCCAAGATCAGCGCGCACCTGAGTGGAGGCAACCGTGCGTATTTTTTTGGAAATTTCACTCTCAGGATCGTTGAGGTTGCCAAACAAAATTGATTTATTCGGGCAGGCTTCGGCACAAGCCGGTTGCTGGCCTTTGTCCACGCGATGCACGCACATCGTGCAACTTTCCACTGTACCTTTGCCTCGCGGAACATCGGGATTTTGATCGTGCAGCGGTTCATGTACAAAAGAACGCGCCTTGTAAGGACAGGCCATCATGCAGTAGCGACAGCCAATGCACAGATGCTTGTCAACCAGCACGATGCCGTCAGCACGTTTGAACGAAGCACCGGTTGGACAAACATCCACACAGGGTGGATTTTCACAATGTTGACACATCATCGGCAGTGCCAAGGTGCGTCCACCGCGCATATCCTTGAGCTCAACCTTGCGTATCCACTGCGAATCAGTCGAACTCAAACCACCTGATAAACCGTTTTCTTTGTTGCATGCGGTTACGCAATCATTGCAACCGTCCGCACAGTTCGCGGTGTCAATCAACATACCCCAACGCACCTTGCTCGATACGGCCTCCGCTTTGCCGTGAGCCATATCAAACAGCAACATCCCAGGGGCAATAGCCACCGCCGCCGCCCCAACCGAGGTTTTTAGGAATTGCCTGCGCTGTACATTCATCTCGCTCATTTAGGGTTCTTTCTGCGCTAAGGATGATTTACGTTTGCTGGAATGACATTCAAAACAATCGAGCTTGACCGCTTCATAGCGGTGACAGCCTTCACAAAAACTGTCGGCACGCCCGATCACGCTGTTATCGCGCAGACTGGCGTGACACTCGATGCAATTCTTCAGGCTAAATTCTCCGTCACGTATGCCTTTGTGTACCGTTTCATCGCGTTGATGCAAAAGCACATGCATGTGGTTCTTGCGCATCCACTGTGGATCCTTTACGCACTGACCGCCCTTGCCAACATCAAGCTTGGGCATGCCGTAGCTTTCTGTGGCATACGCAGATGCACAACCACAAAGCATCACCAGCAATGCAATCAGTTTTAGCATTTGGCTACTCGCCCAAGCCCATCTGGATATAGCCGGTTGGGCAAACATCTGCGCAAATATGGCAGCCGATACATTTGTTGTAATCGGTATCCACATAACGACCCAGCGTGGACTTAGCTTTTGGAACACGGAAAACAGCAGTTTGCGGGCAGTACATCACGCAATTGTCGCACTCAAAACACATCCCGCAACTCATGCAACGTTTGGCTTCCGCCACCGCTTGATCTTGCAGTAGCACACCCAAGCGATCGTCAAAATTACCCAGCGCAGATTCTTTGTTTAAGGTGATGACACTGCGTTTATTGCGCGCGACGATGGAAAAATGCCCCAAGAATAATTTGTCGTGCGGGATGACATAACGATCCGAACGATTGTCAAAATTGTGTACCGCCATGTTGGATTTGTCAGTGCCACGCAATGGCTCATGTACCTCTTTAACTTCGAGTCCCTTTTCCATCATCTTGCGCATCAAATCGAATTGATGTGCATCAATTTTCGGACGCTTTTCCAAATCCAAGCCATTCAAATAATTGTGTATGCCCTCCGCCGCTATTGAGCCATGCCCAATAGCCGTAGTCAGCAGATGAGGACGAATAATATCGCCACCGGCAAATACACCCTTTTGTCCGGCAACCAAATAATTACGATCTGCCGAGACCGCACCTTTGCCATTATTGAATTCTTCGAGACCCGTAAAGTCCACCGCCTGTCCGATTGCGGACACAATCAAATCAGCCTCAATATTACGCTCAGTACCGTCGATGTTTTTTACTTCCAACTTTCCGCCAACGATTTTTGCTTCGCATTGCATCACGCGCAACGCGGTGGCTCGCCCATCTGCACCACGCACAATACCAATTGGCACCAAGCTGCCGTGGATGTGAATCCCTTCGGCAAGTGCTTGCTCAATCTCGTGTTTGTTCGCCTGCATTTTGTCGATGGCAAAAATCGAAGTTAGCGTTACTTCAGCACCCTCTTTCACCGAAATTTCAGCTACGTCATGTGCCATCTGACCCGCAATAGCCTGCTCGAAATCGGTAGGCTGCGAACTTTCCAAATGCCCCAAGCGACGTGCGACCGTCGCCACGTCTATCGAGGTATCACCCCCACCGACCACCACCACGCGCTTGCCAACATGCTGGAGACGACCGTCATTAAAGGCTTTCAGAAAAGCCGTCGCAGTCACCACATTGGGTGCAGCACTATCTTCGAGTGGCAATGCACGACCCGCTTGCGCCCCCATGCCAAGAAACACCGCATCAAATTCCTCACGAATTTCTGCCAGTGTAATGTCTGTTCCCACGCGACAATTCAAGCGTGTTTTCACCCCTAAATCAATAATGCGATTGATTTCAGAATCGAGTACATCACGCGGGGTACGGAAACCCGGAATGCCGTAACGCATCATGCCACCGAGATGCTCATGCTCGTCGAATACCGTGACCTCATGCCCCTTCAGCGTGAGCTGATAAGCGCAAGACAAACTGGCCGGACCACCACCAATAACAGCCACTTTTTTTCCTGTAGGCTGTGCACTGGTGCTATATTGAAGATTGTTGGCGATGGCATATTCGCCAAGAAAATGTTCCACCGAATTGATGCCGACGTGGTCCTCCAGCGCATTACGATTGCAGCCAGTTTCACACGGTGCAGGACATACACGCCCCATTACTGACGGGAAAGGATTGGCCTCAGTCAAACGCCGCCAGGCATATTCTTGCCAAGGCATGGTTGGCTTACCGTCCGCACCCATCGGCGGCTTTTCTGTTTGGCGCACAATCGCCAAATAGCCGCGTATATCTTCACCTGCTGGACAGCTTCCCTGACAAGGCGGGGTGGATTGAATGTAAGTCGGGCACTTGTGCGTGTAACTCGACTGCATAATCTTCTCGCTCAAGCGTCCTACTTTATTGTCTCCGTCTTTGTAACGACGGAACGTCATGGGTTGAGTTGTTTCAGTTGTTGATGACATACGCTATCTCCAAAAAATTATTACTTGATGCCATGTACTATCCAAGTACGGAATAACAGCTTTTATTCTTTGCTTAAGATAATTGCGTTGCTAACCAATTGGTGAACGCCGCCTATCATTCTTCTATCGAAGCCGTACATCGGCATGACCTTGGTAAATTGCGCCTTGCAAATCGCGCAGATGCATGCCATAAAATTGACCCCGTGTTCGTCAACGACCTGCTGTAACACTTCCATACGCGGCAATGCACCTTTGACGCGCAAATCCAAAAGATCATCGGTCAACAATCCCCCGCCACCGCCGCAACAAAACGTTTTTTCGTGCGTGGTATTGGGATCCATCTCAAAAAAATTATTGGCAACTGCCTTGATGATATTGCGCGGAATATCAAACTGCCCACCGGCATAGTCGCCCATGCGTGAACCGCGTGCCACGTTACAGGAATCGTGGAAGGTGATGACGTGCTTGTCGTTCTTTGACTTGTCAAAACTCAAACGTTCGTCCTGGATCATGTCCCATGTGAACTCACAGATATGTGCAGGCTGTTTGTAGCGGTGATCCAATTGTTTTTGCAGCATCTGTGCGAAGCGATCATTTGGATCAGCACCGTCACCCACACCGGTCAGTGTGTTCCAAAAACTGTAAGCAACGCGCCATGCATGGCCGCACTCGCCCACCACAATGCGCTTCACTCCCAACTCCAAGGCAGCCTGACGGATGCGCATGGCAATAGTGCGCAGCTGCTCGTAATTGCCGATGAACATGCCGAAGTTACCCGCCTCGGAGGACATCGACGACAACGTCCAACTGGTGCCGGTGGCATGGAACACTTTGGCGTAACCGATCAGACTGTCGATATGCGGCTCGGCAAAGAAGTCGGCAGACGGCGTGATGAGCAAAACTTCCGCGCCTTTCACATCAATAGGAAAGCGCACATCGATACCCGTCGAATCCTTGACATCTTCTTCCAAACCTTCCAGCGTATCAATCAATGCTGGTGCTGGCAGGCCGAGGTTGTTACCAATCTTATGTACCTTGCCAATGATCTCATTGGAATACTTCTGGCCGTAACCCACCGAGTCGAGAATCTCGCGCGCCGCCATCGTCACTTCCGCAGTGTCGATGCCGTAAGGGCAGAATACCGAGCAACGACGGCACTCGGAACATTGATTGAAATAGTTATACCACTCGTCCAACACTTCGCGCGTTAGATCGCGCGCGCCGACGAGTTTGGGGAACACTTTGCCGGGCAAGGTAAAGTAGCGGCGATACACGCTACGCATCAAGTCCTGACGCGCGACCGGCATGTTCTTCGGGTCTTGTGTGCCGATGAAGTAATGGCATTTGTCCGAACATGCGCCGCAGTGCACACAGGCATCCATGTAGACCTTGAGAGAGCGGTATTTGGAAAGCAGCTCGCCCATCTTGCCGATGGCTTTGTCGTGCCAATCTTCTACCAGTTGACCGGGAAAACCGATAGCCTCGTTGATCTTGTCGCTGGCAACGTAGGGGCCTTTGCCCTCCATCGCGCCCAGCTTCAGTGCGGGAATGATGGGAATAATGCGGTAAGCCGGTGCAGTGATGTCCGCCATGCTACTTCTCCGATTCCAACTTGGCAGCCCAAGCACTCAGATGGCGTTTGTCGCGTGGATTATCTGCTTGGTTGCGACCAGGTGAGAAAAACAACCCGGGGGCATGTAACAGTTTACTGATGGGGAAAATCATCATTAGCACGGCAACCAAGAATAGATGGGCGTAAAGCGCGATACTGGAAGGCAAAGCTTGCCAATCAAAATACATCAGTCCAAGAACGAACCCTTTCACCGTTATCACATCAGTATGAGCAGCGAATTTCATCGTCAGGCCAGATAACGCGATCACCATGAATAGTGCCAGCATCAAGTGGTCAGAAGGTGTGGAGATGTAGCGAATGCGCTCAACAAAAATACGTCGCGCCCACAATCCAGCGACACCAAGCAACATAGTGATACCTGCATACATGCCAAACGGTTGAATGAATGCGACCCATGCCCAAACAGGCTCGGTGAAATAACGTAAGTGACGCAACAACACGAGCGCCAGACTGGCATGAAATAACCACCCCAAGCCCCATGTCCATAAATTTGCTTTAAACAAACTTTCAAACAGAAACACTTCACGCATCATGCGCAGCACTACCCCACCCGTGGTAGTTGGTGCGGGCGTAGTGGGTATTTTAAGCGGGGCAGGAGTGCGGGTATAAACGCTGATACGGTACAGCGTACCCACCATAAACACCAAGGTTGCAAAGTAAAACAGGATTGCGAATAAGGTGCTCATCGTGAGTCAGCTGAAAAATGTCTATCAAATATTTAAATCAGACGCAACCCGTTGGCTTCGGCAATCCGGCAATCTTACAGGCTTGCTTGCCTGGACCATAAGGAAACAGTCCATACAAATATTCGCTGTTACCTTTGTCGGCACCCAATTTTTTGCCGATTGCTTTGGTCAACACACGAACTGCCGGGGCAATTTGATATTCTTCAAAATACTCACGCAAAAAGTTAATGACCTCCCAATGCTGATCCGACATTTCGACGCTTTCAGTTTGCGCGATATAGTTCGCGATTGCGGTATTCCAGTCCGACAGATTTACAAGGTAACCCTCTTCATCTGTTTCATATGATTTGCCTTCTACTTCGATATTGGCCATAGTAAATCTCCTTTTAATAAATGCAGGTTAGAGCCAAGATTGGCAGTTTTTATTGGTTGTGGTTAGATCGACAAACCCGCCATAATCCACAGGTGAAACGCCTTCGATAATGCGATCAGCCAATCCGCGCGCTTCAAGATCGGGCTGCAAAACATAGATATTAAAACGCCCCATCGCCTCGCGTACTTTGCTTTCATACGCGCTGCCCGATGTAGCCGCATAGACCGCGTCTTCGATAAATAAAATATCGCCTGATTGTGCAACGCGCAAACAACTATCTAGTGAGCTATTGGTCAGCGGGGATTTATTGATGATATGCAGCATTTATGCCCCCTCTAAAAACTTAACACTACGTCTTGCTGGTTCATCAATTCGCCCATTTCAGCACGCCCGAGCACGGTTACATCCACCAGCAAATCTTTCTCACTTAGACCGCGTGCTTCCATCGATTCTTTTTCAACATACAACTTCTCGATGTCGTAACCTTCCAACGCACGGTAGGCAGGAGAAAAATTCTTGGTGACGATATTTTTTGTTTGCTGCCCTTTTTTCAGTTGGTACACCCCATCATCCATAAAAACGAGTGAGACATCCTGATCAAAAGCAGCGGTAATCAATACCACCTCCAGTGACTCCAGTGCGTAGATCGTACCGTGAGGAGCTTTGCGGTTTACGAACATGAATTTTTTAATCTCACTCATCTCGTCCCCTTAATCACCAAACACCATCAAACGATCCGTTTTAACACCCGCCTCGACTAACTGGCCCAATCCGGAAATCCGAAAACCTTGCGCCAAGTTCTCTTCCTTGATGCCGCGCCGTAATGCTGCTGCCACGCAAACTACCAAGTCAACACCATGCTCTTCGGCGAGCTTGCTCCAGCGATTCACAATATGACGATCATCTTGAGGCGGTTCGGTCAACTTAGAAGCATTGTTCACACCGTCGTGATAGAAAAATACCCGCCACACTTCATGGCCTTTTTCAATCGCCGCCTTACAGAACAAGTAGGCCGTATCGCTAGCCTGATGCTGATAAGGTCCTTCGTTAACAACAACTCCAAATTTCATGCAGTCACTCCCAAATTAGAAAACTAAGTTCAGAAACGAATATGAGTAGAAGCATTGAACGTAGAACGTGAACCGCGCCAATCATCAATCAAATATTTGGTGAAAGGTAATTCAGTTTTTTCAAAGAAACGCGGCCAGCCAATACGATCTATCCAATCAGCCATGCGCTCCCAGGGGTGTGCATCCGCTTTGTAAACGCGCAAAATGCGTTTCACCACTTCGTTAACTTCAGGCCACCTTGGCGGATTGTTTGGCAAGCCGGACGCAACCATTTTCATGAAGGTTGGTTTGCCGCGCGCGTTGGAATTTTTGCCACCTACCCAAATCGCCAACTTGGAATACTCCGGATCATTGATCTGCATCGGCGGGCAGGGTGGATAGCAAGCACCACAGCACATGCATTTGGATTCATCAATTTCCAGTGAAGGTTTGCCATTTACCATGGCCGGACGAATCGCCGCCACCGGACAGCGTGCCACGACCGTGGGTCGCTCACACACGTTGGCGACTAAATCATGGTTGATAACGGGAGGTTTGGTGTGCTGCACAATAATGGCGATATCGGCCTGCCCACCGCAATTGATTTCGCAACATGACGTAGAAAGATGCACACGATTAGGCATTTCCTCACGCTTAAACTCAACGATTAACTCATCCATCAATGCCTTAACCACACCGGAAGCGTCGGTGCCTGGAATGTCGCAGTGCAACCAGCCCTGAGTGTGAGCAATCATAGAAACCGAGTTGCCCGTTCCGCCCACCGGGAAGCCGTGCTTTTCCAGTTCCGCAATCAGCGGATCAACCTTCTCCGCCTTGGACACCATGAATTCGATATTTGAGCGAATAGTAAAACGCACATGACCTTCAGCGTACTTGTCAGCGATATCACATAGCAAGCGAATAGTACCTACGTCCATTTGGCGCTGCGTGCCGGCGCGAACCGACCAAACTTCATCACCCGTATGCGAAACATGGTGCAATACACCGGGACGCGGACGGTCATGATATTTCCAGTTGCCGTAATTTTTCGCCAGCACCGGGTGCAGATACTTTTTATTGTCAGGAACGCCAGTTTCTTTTGGTTTACGCTTTGGGGCGGGCTTCTCAGCCTGAACGACTTGATTCATATTCTATTCTCCTCAGGCAGCTGCTATTTTTCTAGCGTTGATTTTGGCGACTTCTTCGTCCCAACCATCAGTGCGTACATATGGATTGGTGCGAGGCGTAGAAACCATATTCGGATCAACCTCAACTTCCACACCCTCCAAGAAATTGATCAAGCCGATACGCTCAATCATCTCTCCGGTACGCTCATGCTCTAGCGCATTTTCCGCGAAAAAATCTATGGTGCGTTGAGCTAGATCAACCAATTGCTGCACTTCCTCATCCGTCTCAAGTTTCATGAACGGGATAATGACCGTGCCCATCAAGCCACCAATCTTCAACGTGCTCTTACCACCCACAAGCACGCTTGCGCCTTTATCTTTTCCGGGAGCCAGCGCGCCCGTCATGACATTGATACAGTGCATGCAGCGCACACAATCGTGGTTGTCGATCTCAATCGCGTGAGTGTCATCTATCGCAACGCTAGTGATACTTGGGCCGCTTTTAACATTCTTGATTTGCTTGAGCTGAAAAGTCTTGGTCGGGCATCGCGCAACAATATCGTTCACCAACTCGTCCATACCATGTTTGGCAAACCATTTTTTTGCCAACGCTTCATCAGTTTGAATATTGTCGCGCCATGTGCCAATCACTGCCATATCGGCACGCTGCACAGAATTCATACAGTCGTTCGGGCATCCTGAAAATTTGAATTTGAATTTATAAGGCAAAGACGGACGGTGAATATCATCCAAGAAAGTGTTCAGCACACTACGCTGTGCGTTGGCTTCGTTGTAGCAAGACTGTTCGCAACGTGCCGCGCCCACACATGACATTGATGTGCGTACCGCAGGACCCGCACCACCCAGATCAAAGCCCATCTCATTGATCTCATCGAATGCTTTTTGCACGTTATCAGTGGTTGCGCCTTGAAACATGATGTCGCCAGACTGTCCGTGGAAGGCAATCAAACCGGAGCCATGCGTTTCCCAGATATCACAGAATTTACGCAGTGTGTCCGTGTCGTAATGCATACCGGGGGGAGGCATCACACGCAGCGTGTGGAACTCAGCACAATCTTTGTAAATTGGCTTGCCTTCCTCATCTTTCAGCTCGGTAAAACGCGGAATAATACCGCCGCCATAACCAAACACACCAACCGTTCCACCCTTCCAGTAACCTTTTTTGGTTCTGTAAGAAGTTTCAAGCTGCCCAAGCAAGTCAACAACGTAATCTTTATCTTTGGCCAACTCTTTTAAGCCAGTCACAAAACTAGGCCACGGACCATCCTCGAGTTGATCAAGGTTCGGGGTATCATGCATCTTCTTAGCCATAATAATTTCCTTTCAGTCGCATTGCCCATAACTTGACGCAAGCAATCAATGTAATGACCCAGCAAAGGTGGGAATCTGTAATCTGTCTGTGTTGTAACGCTTTTAACCGATTTGCCCATGTTTCTCAGCGCATTGGAATACTACGATGTATCGGTCAAACCATTCCATCACCCTTAGCGGCTATCTTCAATAACCCTTAAGGAGGGTGTTAGGTCTTCCCCTAGTAGTATTCCAAAATCAAGTGCATTAGCGATAGACTGAAGACATGTATAAAGCCTCGCTCAGAATATCTTTTGAGGATTTATTTTCTTTTATTGAGTGAGCGGAAACACCTATGGCACAAATCATCGAGTTAGAAAAAATCAAGGTACCTTTGGGTAGCCAAGAAATCGAATTGCAGCAAATAGATCACGTTGAGGGCGGGATGAGCTTGATGAGGATTCGCATTCGTGAAGGTAAGCGTTTTACAATTTTTGACATTGACCCGGCTACGGCAGAACAGTGGGCGACCGCGATGCAAAGCTGGGCAAATTCTCAGAAAAATATGCCCGATGACCTTTAAAACATCCGAGATGATCGACATGGTGTTCGACCTTGAAAGTGCGACACTCCCCAGTGCTTATCCTTTTGCTTTATGGAAGGCACTGCTGCGGCATTCACCTCAACTCGCCACAGAAAAATCCGTGGGGATTTTGCCATTGCGCGCAACAGAAAATAATGAAGGTATCTTTCTCACAAAACGCACAAAATTGGTGCTGCGCTTGCCAATAACAGTCGCCGATATTATTGCTGCGAGCCTGTCCGGAAGCACACTACAGCTAGATTCCAATTTACTATCAATTGGCAAATATAAATCACGCGCGATACTGCCCTTCCCTACCCTGCACGGACAATTGGTCATGGGCGATAGAGACGAAGTGCTGTTCATAGAAGACATCAAGAAACAGTTAAGCGAGATGGGGATCACAGCCAATTTAATCTGCGGCAAACGTCACTCCATCAACAATGAACAACAATCCATCCAAGGGTATAGCTTAGTTATACATGATCTAAAACCGGATGCATCACTGCAATTACAATATGCGGGCTTGGGTGGGAACCGTCAGTTGGGTTGCGGCATTTTTATACCGTACAAAGTCATTTCCGGGTTAAGTGACGATTAATTAAACAAGGAGAATACTCATGGGATACACAGTCGCAGGAAACGAAATTGAAACCGATATTGATGGTTATCTGTTGGAGCCTGACTATAGTGATGAAATTGTGACCGTCATCGCGGCGGCGGAAGGTATCGAGCTGACACCCCGGCATTGGCAAATCATCAACTACATGCGCGACCAATATCGCGAGCATGGGCATACGCCCAATTTTCGCAATATGTTGAAAGGAGTGAATGAATTCTGGCCGGAGGCAGATAGCAAAGCACTGTATGATTTATTCCCTATCGGCCCTGCCAAGCAAGGAGCGAAAGTTGCCGGCCTGCCACAGCCATATGGTAAGGGCGGCTATTGAAACGGCGATGCTTCAATACTTATTAGGATAACCAACATGAACACTCGAAACTTGCACGCCAACATCAAACTGGATATGCGCGGCCTAACTTGCCCGGCACCGTTACTGGGTGCCAAGCGCGTGGTTGATGATTTAAAAAATGAGCAAATACTGTTGCTGATCTCTGATTGCCCGGGCACTAAGGACGATCTTTTTTCTTGGGCGGAACAAACCAATAATGAGGTATTAAAAACCGAACCCATGCCGGATGGCGGCACGGGTTATTACATCATGAAGGGCAAAGGGGCTGAATGTAAATCGAACGTGATACTTGATATACGCGGCGTACTTTGTCCCGGCCCCATTGTGGAAGCCAAGAAACTGCTAAACGGCATGAAATCTGGCGAAGTCCTCAAGCTCATCAGCAACTGCCCCGGCATCCGTTCCGACATCATCGGTTGGGCCAGCATGACTGACGTAACCATCATTGACACAGTCGAAGTGGCGACGGGTGAATATGAGTTTTTCCTGCAAAAAGGCTGATACCAAACTCCCGACTCAATCGATATGCGCATCAAAAGCCAATGGTTCAAAAGTGATCGTGAAAAAACGTCAAAAGAAATTGCCGGCGCATTGGCATTTACTATTTGGCGCATCGCCGATAACGCACTTAAAAACACCCGCAAGGCGAATTTCGAAATCGCCATCGGTTCACAATATTTTTTATTTCTCACCGAATTTCTGGTGTTCTTAATACAGGTGTCTGACCGAATCGCCTATCACCAATTAACCGCCGAAATCCGTTTCGAATTTACCAGCGTATTGGCCAACCGTGTTGCGGAAACCTTGGCGGAAAATCAAAGCCGGTTGATGGGTAACAGCATCGCTGAACACAAGCAGAATTTCATCGGCAAACTCAACCAGCGCGCGGGAGAATATGCCGATTTCAACTATGGCATCGATGGTCCTGAGTTTGCCTTCACCCGTTACTTGGCCTTCTGCATACGCGAAGTCATGGATGAAAAAGATGTCGAATGGGTCATCGATCAGATGATGAGTATCGAAGCACCTGAGGCAGTGGATATGGTAGAAAACACTATGCGTAATTTGTTTGAAGCCGAGCCTAGACCGTCACGCACACGCAAAAGCATGCGTGGTGATTGATAATTTATAGCACTGCTACTCCAAATATCGTCATTCCCGCGTAGGCGGGAATCCAGTTCATTGAATAACTCTCGCGAAGCGGAACAACATTTTTGGTTTTGCCCGCTGCGCGAATTGTCTTTTTGCTGGATTCCCGCCTGCGCGGGAATGGCGCAATTCCTCAAACGGTTTATTTGGAATCGAGGATGCTCAATGCAAAACCCTTTCAACCCCAACAACACCGATGCCTACTTGCGCTGGCGCGACCACAAGCAGGCTAACGCCATCATCAACACAGATGAACTGATCGTTGAAATCAAAAATCCACTCGCGCTAACTTTGCCAGAACATGCCGCGTTATTTGATCGTTGCCAGCGCAGCAACATGGTGATTTACGCTAGCCAAGTTGCAATGGACGAGCGCATGGTGAAACAATTTGGCAAACAATTTAGTCTGGAACACCTTGATGCCAATTGGCTAGCAGGTGAAGATGGCCTTTCCGAAATTCGCGTGATTGACAACGGTACACGCCAGCACTACATCCCCTATACGGATCGCCCAATCAAATGGCATACCGATGGCTATTACAACTCTCCCGAACGCACTATCCGCGCCATGTTGTTGCATTGCGTACACCCTGCCCTTAGTGGCGGCGCAAATCGCTTGATGGATCACGAAATGGCTTACTTATTGTTGCGTGACCTAGACCCGCAACATATCTATGCGCTTTCAGCCAAGGATGCCATGACCATTCCTGAACGAGTGGATGAAACGGACGGCGTACGTCCTGCCCAAAGCGGGCCAGTTTTTTCACTTGATGCTTCAGGCAATTTGCACATGCGCTATACCGCACGCACTCGCAGCATAGAATGGAAACAGGATGCCATCACACTGGCAGCTGTCGCTGCGCTGGAAAAGCTGCTCGCAGCTGATTTGCCACACATCCACCGCACACGCCTCGAACCCGGCATGGGATTGTTGTGCAACAACGTGCTGCATGACCGCGCTGCATTCAACGACGACCCGTCTCATCCCCGCCTGCTTTATCGTGCGCGTTATCATGATCGGATTAACCAAAAATAACGTCGCTCAAAAATAAAAAGCCCGCATCACTGCGGGCTTTAGGTTTGAAAATATAGGCTTGTTAGAAAGCTACCAGCCGTAAGAAACGCTAATCGAATCTTGATGCATCTTGATGTTAGCGTTACCACCACCCTGAGATGCAGGGATAGAGTTAGTGCCATTCACGGTCAGTTCAAACGCATGAATATAAGCGACGGTTACTTCAGACTTGTTTGCCAGCTTCCATGTTCCACCCAATGTCAGGTGATTCTGCACCACACCAGGTGCCAAAATATTCAGGAACGTATCATTACTGCCTATCGGTTGGTCGCAATGATCAAATCCTGCGCGCGCAGTGAAGTTGGAATTGTAAGCATGGCTCACCCCTAGTTTGTAAGCATTGATGCTCTTCCACCCAAATCCCGGCCCCCCGTTACTTCCAAATTGTTGAGGGATGGACGTTGAAGCACCGATGGTATGGACACCCTCAAAATCAATACGCTGGACATCGAATGCGACCGTAGTTTCTGGTTGGACTTTCACTGCGATGCCGATTCCATAATTTGCCGGTATATCAAAAGAACCTTGGTCAGCAAACAGACCGCTGTATTTGCTGAACTTGCCCATTTTGGTTTTGCTCTGATAAGTAGCACCCAATGTAACGTTTGGTTTCACTTGTCCTGTCCAACCAAGCCTGATTCCATAGCCCGTTGAGGAATCTGTTCCATTATTGGTCATATTACCTGGACTCGCAGTAGGACTAGCCGCAGGATTGGTTGTAAAGCCGCCAACTCCATTTGGACAAGCCCCAAAATAGGCAAGGCAATCAAATGGTTGCAAACCAGTTGCGCTAAAACGCTGATAGGCCAAGTTCAGAGCGACACCCACTGCATCGGTGTCGTTGTATTTCATCGCCCAAGTAGGTGCAATGAAAAGCTGCTCCAGATTGATACCCATGGGGCCAGTTGCGCCAAAAGCACCAAGCGGGTTGGTGTTGTATTGGGTGTTCATGCCACCGTTGCCAAACACGGAAACGCCAAGCGAAGTATTCGCGTCGATCATCCTGTTATAGCCAAATGAAGGAATGAAGAAGTTGCTCTTGCCATTGCCGTCATAAGTACCATCCAAAGAACAGCCTGCCCCACAAACATTACCTGCGATCTGAGCAGTACGATTTGGCTTGAACAAGATCAGGCCAAAATCGGTATGGTCACCCACTATCACCATACCTGCAGGGTTGTTGGCTGCCGCGATAGCATCCAGTGGCAGCGCAATACTCGCTCCACCCATAGCTTCGTTCTTCGCTCCATAGCCGACTGGAAACATGCCATTGGTCGCGTGTGCCAGTGGTGATGCCATTACGCCAGCGGCAATCATCGATACAACTATTTTATTGATCTTCATACAGACTCCCCTAGGTTGAATTAAATAAACACTACCTTGCGACAACAAACGACCAACTTACACAAACAAGCAAATATCCGTATCCCCTGCAAATCCCATAAACATGGCCGCACCGCCGTACTCACACTGCTCAATGAATTCGCTCTTATCGAACTCGAACAGGTCAACTGTCATCTGGCAGGCGATGAATTTCACTTCGGCTTCCAGACACAAGTCGCGCAATTCTGTCAGCGATGCAACCCCGTGTTTTTTAAGTTTTTGCTTCATCATCATGGTTGCCATGGATTCCATGCCCGGCAACATTTGCACCATCACTGGCATCGGGATAGGCATTGGCATAGCCGGATTGGCCAACGGACTAATCATCACATCCGATAAATCTTTGCGCAGCAATTGCAATCCGTAAAAGGTAAAAAACACCTGCACCTCGTAGCCCAAAGCCGCAGCGGTAGAAGCCAGAATGAATGGCGGGTACGCCATATCCAGCGTGCCCTTGGTGGCGATGATTGCCATTTTTTTAGTAGTCATGACTTCCCCTTATTAAGGATGATTTTGTTGAAAGCAGATAACTTATTTTTCTATTTTTTCTGCATGTGAAAAATGTATTTGCCGCCTTCTTCGGTGGAGGACAGCAGTGTGTTGCCAGTCTGATCGGCAAAAGCCTGCATGTCTTTAACCGCACCGCAATCCGTGGCAATTACCTTGAGCACCTGCCCGGAAGCCATATCAGTAAGCGATTTTTTGGTCTTCAAAATAGGCAAAGGGCAAGACAACCCACTCGCATCAAATTCTTTATCAAAGTTCATGTTCATCTCCTGCAAGTTATTAAAATTACTGCCAAGCGCATTATAGGAATAATCTGCTCGCTACCGTCCATACCTACTACGGGTATGGACAATAACCCGTTGGAGTTATTCTTCATACCAACTTCCAAGATTCTCATTCCGCTTCTGGAATCGCGTATAGCCCCAAATATTTTTGGCTCCGATATTACTCAATGTCGCTGTATTCAAAAGTCGCAACCGTGGGTGCTCGGTCGATGCGATACAAAACGAACAGCAAGCCTATGGTCGCGGCAAGCATGAAATGTGGCCCGAATAACCAAAACACCAATGGCACCAAAAAATAATACGCACGCATACCCAAACTGTAGAAGCTGCCGGCGCGATTAAGATGAGTTGCCACATGCGCGGGCGTGATCATTTTGTGATTCAACACCAGTGGAACGTTAATCATATACCCCACATGGTTAAACACCCTGATGGCCATAGAAAAACTAAAGAAAGCGACAAATAGATCAAGTAGTAACACTAACAACTTCACCATCCAAAGCACGGGGTTGATCTCACCAAATGTATTGAGCACATGCCAAGTAGCATCAAGCTTCCCGCCCTGCTCACTCAAGGTAAGCACGCCAATTATCATCAGCACCGAGGTGGAAGCCAGAAAGGTGGCTGCCATGGTGGAATTACGCAGCGTCTGTACAGCCAATACCGCATGCTTGTCTGTTCTCATGATGGTTTCCACCCAAGCAGTCCGGGCAATTCTGTTGATTGCCTGTACGGTGTAGGTTGGATCATTTTTGATTTTATAACGAAGAAAAACATGGTACGAGGCAATGAGCAACACGCTCACAAGTAGGCTGACAAAATCAATCGTTAAGGTTTTTTGTAACATTAGCCTATCCACTGAGCTATCAAATCAAAAAGCTTAAAGTAAATGCCGACAACAATAAAATTGCTTCGCTCGCCCCCTGCCCATCCCCGCAGCAGGGCTGCGGGGTATGACGGCGCGGACAAACAAAATCGGTGAGCTACGCTTAAAATCAATATCTGCATTATCCACACACCAAGTGCGCGGGAAATACAAGTTAACAGGGCTATACGCCAATTAGGTGCAATCGTTGCAGCATATTGCTACTTAAGGGCACCTCTAAAAATTGCTGACGAATTCACCTTTTTGTCAGATTGAGGATGTTAGTGGAATTTGCAGTAGTAGTGAATGCGGCATCTGTCTTACGTAAAAAGCTTGGCGCAACGTTCCATTGCTGCCCGCTGTCCGTAATAACAGTGACTGTTTTTTTGTTATAACGTGTCAACATCCCATTCAGTTCCGAATGGCCTTCTGGCTGGAATGAAACACGGTCTCCAATGCTGAACTCGAGCATTTTAGAATGAGCACGGTACTGTTGCATGAATTTGAGGCGCGCAACGATTCGATTGTTCAAATTGATCAATTCATCTTCCGTCAGTTTATCGATGTCTATTTCATGGTGACACATTTAATTTGCCTGATATCGTTGGCGACAGTACACGAACTAGCTGGGTATCGCGTTATACGTAGAAGTCATTTTAAGGTATGAGCGTGCAGTGTGAAACATAAAAGGCAACCTGGATTTTTTGATATTACGGAACGGACTTACAAACTGACCAAGATGGGTGACCCACTGGTTGGTTTGAATGAGCAGATCGACTGGGAAGCCTTCCGTACTGACTTGAACCGAATTCATGACAAAGCGCGCAAGAGCAACGCGGGAGCGAAGCCGACAGACGTTGTACTGATGTTCAAGATACTGGTGCTGCAACAACTTCACAACCTATCCGACGACCGTATCGAATATCAGATCCGGGATCGCCTCTCCTTCATGCGCTTTCTGGGACTGCAACTGGAAGATAAAGTGCCCGATGCTAAAACTGTCTGGCTGTTTCGTGAGCTACTGAAAGAACAGAAACTGATAGAGGGGCTATTCAACCGATTCCATGAGCAACTGTCACAACGCGGCTATGTTGCGCGTGCGGGACAAATGATCGATGCCACCTTTGTCGAAGTACCCAGACAACGCAACACACGAGAAGAGAACGCACTCATCAAGGAAGGTGCGATACCCATTGAATGGTGCAAAGAGGAAAACGAAAACAAGTTGTCGCAGAAAGATACAGAGGCCCGCTGGACAAAGAAGAACAACGAAACCTACTACGGCTACAAGAACCATATCAACGCTGATCAAGCGCATAAACTGATCCAGAGCTACACCGTCACAAATGCGGCGGTGCATGACAGTCAAGCTATTGACGACTTGCTGGACAAAGAAGCGGATGCCAATGGCGACAAACGCACTGTCTATGCTGACAGCGCATACCGCTCAGAAGAGCGTGAAGCCAATTTGGCGCAACAAAACATCACCAGTCGAATTTGCGAGAAAGGCAGTCGCGGTCATCCGCTTAGCGAAGAACAAAAGGCCGACAACCACGAAAAGTCCAAGGTCAGATCACGTGTGGAACACGTCTTTGGTGCACAGGCGCAAATGGGTGGACACTGGGTGCGCACGATTGGGCTGCTGCGTGCAAAAGTCAAAATCGGAATGATGAATTTAGTATACAACATGATGCGTCTGGTGCAGTTAACCAGACGTGAGAGGATAGTTGTGCCCGTAATCGAGTAAAGCGGGTGAATTGCGTTTGAAACCAAACGATAATGATCAGAATTGCCTCAAAAAATTGCAAATATTTGCAAGTTGCAAAATATATTACTCATGCATCGTTTCTCGCATGTGGAAAATCAATTATTAGAGGTCCCCTTAAGCAACTCTTTGGAGCGCATTATCGCGTCATCCAGATTTGCAACGATATTTTCTTTACCTATCCGCTCAAAAAAGCCTGCTTGATTCATCAAAAAATAAGGCTGTGTATGCGGCCCGCACAGGATGAGATGTTTATTGTTCTTTTGCAATTTGCCATGCAGGTGCTCCAACATGTGTAACGCGCTGGCATCCATGCTGATTACTTCGTGCATTTTCAAAATTAGCACCTCAGGTTCAGTATGAGTTTGTTGCAATATAGCTTCCAGCTTGTCCGCCGCGCCAAAAAACAACGCCCCGAACACACGGTAAACCATTACACCTGTGGGTACGCCTTTGTCCAACCGTATGGCTTTGCTATCGTCGATATGCGGCGATTCTTCCGCGATACTAACGTGAGTCAAATCGGAGATACGACGAATGAAGGAAAAGATCGCGATGAACATGCCGAGCTCGACCGCTACCGTCAAGTCGAATACTACCGTCAAAAAAAATGTCGCCAACAACACCGCGCTATCGCTGCGCGGATATTTTTTTAACGTGCGAAAACCTTCCCACTCCCCCATGTTGATTGCGACGATTAGCAGTATCGCCGAAAGTGTCGCCAGCGGAATGTTTTTAGCGAGCGGCGCGGCAACCAACACGATAATCAGCAGGGTGAGCGCGTGCACAATGCCGGAAATGGGGCTGCTGGCATGGGAGCGCACATTTGCCGCCGTGCGGGCAATCGCGCCTGTGGCAGGAATGCCACCAAAAAATGGCGTGACGATATTGGCGATACCTTGCGCGATGAGCTCCTGATTGGGGTCGTGTTTGTCGTCTATCATCCCGTCCGCCACCGACGCGGACAGCAGCGATTCAATCGCACCCAATAATGCAATCGTCATGGCGGGAGAAATCAAATGCCGCAATGTTGCAAAGCTAAATTCCGGTATATCGAATGACGGCAACCCTTGCGGTATCCCGCCAAATTTTGTGCCTATGGTTTCCACTGGCAGCTTGAAAAAAGTCACCGCCAATGTGCCGAGCACCAATGCAACCAGCGGCGAAGGCAGGTTTTTTGCCCAGGCTTTTGGATAGAACCAAATCAACGCCGCCGAACACGATGCCAGCAATAATGTGACCAGATCGAAGCTCGGCAGTGCCTGATAAAGCGCGGTGAGTTTGGGAAAAAAATCGGCAGGCAAACTGGTGGTTTTCAAGCCCATAAAATCTTTTACTTGGCTGAAAATAATCAGCACCGCAATGCCGCTGGTGAAGCCAAGTATCAACGGGCGCGGGAAAAATTTGATTAGAGTTCCCATGCGCGCCACCCCCATCGCCACCAGCATCACACCCGCCATAATGGTGCAAATAAGCAGATTGGCGAAACCGTAATGCTCGATGATGCCATACACAATGACAATAAATGCGCCGGTCGGCCAACCGATTTGCACCCGCGAACCGCCTAGCGCGGAGATGAGAAACCCAGCGATGATGGCGGTAAAAATCCCCGCCTCCGGTTTCGCGCCGGACGCAATCGCAAACGCAATCGCCAGTGGCAACGCAATCACGCCGACGGTAATACCCGCCGTCACGTCGGTGCTAAAACGCGCTTTGCTGTAACCCTTTAACGCATCGATCAAACGCGGACGAAAGTATTGCAAAAGATTCAGGGCGGAAATGTTTTTCATGGTTGTGTGTGAGTCTGATTATTCAGCCGTTGGCAAAGACCCTCTATCGCCCAACTGTCGGTGGCGTAAATATTTTCCGCACCGATTTTTTCGCTTAAGCCGGTTCTGTCCATCACGTCGGAAACCTGTTTTTTTAATCCGCTGAACGCAAGTTTGATGCCGCTGCTCTTAAACCGCTCCAACACATTTTTCAGCATCTCTATACCCGACGCGTCAATCTCGTTGATTCCGCTGGACTGCACTAAAATACACTCCATTTCCGGGTTTTCTCTTTCCAGCTTGAGCAGCGCGTCTTCAAAATATGAAACGTTAACAAAACGCAGCGCGCCATCAAAACGAATCGCACCCAGCTTAGGGTGCAGCGGCGGAAGATTGTGGCGCACCGCGTCGCGCAAAGTGGTGTCGCTATGCAAACCGAGTATCGCCACTCGCGGGTGCATCATGCGGAACAACAACAGCGAGAGCGACAAAATGATGCCGGTAAGAATTCCGTTTTGAATATTCGGCGCAAACGCCAGAGTCGAAACGAAAGTGACAATCGCCGCCAAGCCATCATCCCGATTCGCCCGCCATGCATTTCTGATGGATTGAAAGTTAATCAAATTCATCACCGCCATCATAATAATGGCCGCCAAAACTGGCTTGGGCAAATGGTGCAGCAAAGAGGTAAAAAACAGCAAAGTGAGCAGCACAAAAACCGCTGAAATAATCGACGACAACGGCGTTCTGGCATCCGATGCGAGATTCAGTGCCGAGCGCGAAAACGAGCCGCTCACCGGCATGGCCTGGCTAAACGCCGCCGCGACTTTTGCCAGACCCTGCCCGATCAATTCTTTGTTTTCATCCCACGGTGCGCGGGTCTTGATGGCGATGACTTTGCAGCTTGACATCGCTTCCATAAAACTAATCAGCGCGATGACAAACCCGGCGGGCAACAGCGCGACAGTCGCATGCCAATCCAGCGGCGGCAAGCTCAAAGTCGGCAATCCCTGCGGCACGAGCCCCACCACTCTGCCGCCCAGATCGGCATAACCGATGGCGTAACTCAGCCAAGTCAGCGAGGCAACGGTGATGAGTACGCCGGGCAATTTCGGTGCGAATTTTTTGAATCCCAACAGCATTAAAATTGCCGATATACCAAAACCCAGCGACAGCAAATGCGCCGTGTCGATGTGCATAATGACACGCGAAATATCGAGCAAAAAATGCTCGGATTGCGCGGCGGGTATACCCAATAAAGTCGGCAATTGCGACAAGCCGATGATGATAGCGGCGGCATTGATGAAACCCATTAAAACCGGATTGGAAAGAAAGTTTAGCAGCACGCCTATGCGTAATACACCGAACGCAATTTGAAAAATTCCGGACAAGAATGCCAGCAAAATCGCATAGGAATAAAACAACTCGCTGCCGTGTTCTGCCAAGGGCGCGATGCTGGCGGCAGTCAGCAAAGAAGTCATGGCGACCGGGCCGGTTGAGAGCTGATTGGACGAGCCAAACAACGCGCCTATCACCGTCGGAATCAGTGCCGCATACAAACCGTAATAGGCGGGCACACCGGCGAGTTGCGCGTAAGCCAGAGATTGCGGAATCGCGACCAGCGACACAGTCACACCCGCCACCAAATCGGCTCTCCATGCATCTGCCCGAAAGTCGAAACGTTGGGAAAAACTATGAATGTAGCGTCGCAAATCCATTAGACTAAATATCACCAGATAATCTCTACTTTGCTATCAACCTATGGTCTGATAGTAAAGATTTTGCGGGTGATTCGCCTGTGCAAAAAAGAACCAGCGTTCAGCCAACAGCCCGATGTATTGAAGTATAAACGCAACGCCAAGCAATACGAGGGAGGACATACCCAACGCCAGCAAGATCAACGGAACAACAAATACCAGAACCAGGAAAGTTGGCTTGATTGTACGCATGAATGCAGCACTCTTGCCGTGGAAAAATTCGCGCGTATTGAATGTGCCGCCCATGGCACCCATAGAGCGTTGCACGATATGCGGATGCTTGATGCCGATAGCGGTTTGTATTGTCGATTTAGGCTTCAAGTGAGCGTTGCGGACCAACGACGTGCCGCGTCCGATAAAAGCCAGCAGCGTGATGATCATCGCCCAACCCGCAAAAAAATCTGATTGATCCGGCGCAGCCGAAGCCGAATAGAATGCCGCGAGTATGAAACCCGAAGAACCACCGAGCAAGATGTAATTGATTACCGTCAAAGGTGTATGCCATTCGCGCAAAAAACGCAGGCAGGCGTAGATCATTCCGGTGCAGATGAACAACGCAAACGACAACAACGTGCCGACGACACCCAACACGGCTGACAAGTCAATCAACAGGCCTCCCGGCAGCGTCACCACCTCGGGGTTGTAGCCAGACAAATGTGCTGTACCATAGAGAAACACCACGCCCATGAATGCAGGCAATACAATGACTTCACGCGACAACCATGAGGTGCGCCATTGCGTGGCGGAACGCCAAGCTCGTTCCGGACGACCCAAATGAAAGAACGATGCGATCAATCCACCAATCAAAAACAGCAATGCCAACACGCTGCCATAACCGTAAAACGCGTTGGACTGCATCGGCAACAATCCGAACAACGCATACGACTGATGTGTGAACAAGGCGAGAAACAAACCTTGTCCCGCACCGATTAACGTCGTTAGAAATATGACTGAGAAAGCTGGTTTCATAGGGGTAGTTTCAAGTTAAATTGCATTGTTACCAAGCCGACGCGTCATCCATCGATGGCTCGCCCTTGCCCGGCTTAGGCAACTGACCATCCACTTTGAGCGGATTATCAGCGCGCTCCAGTTCATCTTCATGAATCTTGAGCTTGGTCTTGCGACGCGGCAAATAATGATTGGCGGGATGCGTCCCCCACTCCGGCATCAGCCCGTAACCCGCGCTTTCGCGAATCGCTTTGGACACCACCGACTCTTCATCATGCACATCCCCAAACAGACGCGCGCTGGTCGGACAAGCCAATACACACGCCGGCTTACGGTCATGTTCGGGTAACTTGGTATCGTAGATTCGATCCACACACAAGGTGCATTTCTTCATCACCTGTTGCTTTTCATCGATCTCGCGCGCGCCATAAGGACACGCCCAAGTGCAATACTTGCAACCAATACACTTGTCGTAATCCACCAGCACAATGCCGTCCTCTTTGCGCTTGTAAGATGCGCCAGTCGGACATACCGGCACGCACGGCGGGTCTTCGCAATGCAAACAGGATTTCGGAAAATGTACCGTTTCGCTATTGGGATATTGCCCGACCTCGAAAGTTTGCACGCGATTGAAAAACGTACCGGTGGGGTTGGCATCGTAGGGATTTTCATCGCACAACGGTCCCGCCGATCCGGAGGTATTCCATTCCTTGCAACTGGTTACGCAGGCGTGGCAACCGACGCAGACATTGAGGTCGATGACCAAGGCGAGTTGAGTCATAACGAGCCTTTCAAATCAATCATTCCAAGCTGGGTCATTTTGCACCACCCTTCTTCTTGCTGCCACCAAAGTAAGCCAGCCAACTTGGATGCTCTTTCATGCCCGGATATTTTCTCATGGGTTCGAATTGCGGCGAAGTCTGCTCAGGCTCACCCGGTTCCGCTTTGAAGATACGAACGCGCACGTCGTACCAAGCTGCTTGACCAGTGATTGGATCGGAATTGGAATATCGCTTGCCCTCTGCGTGCTCTGGCAACTCTTCCGAGATGACATGGTTAAGCAAAAAGCCTTGTTGTGATTCGTTTGCATTCGGTGACAAATTCCACGCGCCTGCCGCCTTGCCGATGGCATTCCACGTCCACACTGTTCCAGGTTCTACCGACTCACTATACCGTGCCATGCAACGCACCTTGCCCCATTGCGACTCGACCCATATCCAGTCTCCATCGGCGATGTTGGCATTCTGCGCGGTGCGTGAATTGACATAGAGATAGTTGTGAGCATGAATTTGGCGCAACCAAGCGTTCTGCGAATCCCACGAGTGATACATCGCCATGGGTCGTTGCGTCAATGCCGACAGCGGATATTTTTGCTTGTCAGTTGTTTGTGTTTCCAGAGGTTCGTAGTAGAACGGCAGCGGATCAAAATAAGTTTCTACTCGCTTCGCCAAGTGTGCGGGCGGTTGCCGTGTGATGCTCTTACCTTGTGCTGCGAGGCGAAATTTTTGCAGCACCTCAGAATAGAGATGAATAAGAATAGGCTCGGAATAACGCGTGATACCGCTACGCTGCGACCATTCCAAATAACCCTTGTTCCAGTTACGCATAAACTGATAGGAGCGTGGCAATTTATGGTGATGTACACAATTGTTTTTGGCGTACATCTCCCACTGGTTCGGGTTCGGTTCGCCTTTGATGGATTTTTCACCACCTTTGCCGCGCCAGCCCATAAGGAAACCGATGCCGGAACTCGGCGCGGTCTCCCAATTGACGATGAAATCGGGATAGTCGCGATACTTGCGCTCACCTTTTTGAGTAACGAACGCTGGCAGCTTCAAACGTGTGCCGAGTTCAATCAGCACCTCTTGAAATGGCTTGCATTCGCCAGTTGGTGGCATCACTGGAATACGCACCGCATCCACCGGACCATCGAACTCTGATATCGGACGATCAAGCATAGACATCACGTCATGACGTTCGAGATAAGTCGTATCAGGTAAAATCAAATCGGCAAATGCTGTGGTCTCTGAATGGAATGCATCACACACCACGATGTGAGGAATCTTGTACTCACCATTTTCTTCTTTGTCGGTCAGCATTTTGCGAACTTCGCTGGCATTCATCGTCGAGTTCCATGCCATGTTGGCCATGAACAACAACAGTGTATCAATCTTATAGGGATCGCCGCGCCATGCATTGGTAATCACGTTGTGCATCAGGCCATGAACCGACAACGGATATTCCCACGAGAAAGCCTTGTCGATACGCACCGGGCTACCATCCGCATTGACAAATAGATCGTCAGGATCGGACGGCCAACCGAGTGCCATACCATCCAGCGGAGAATTCGGTTGTACCGCACGCGGATCGTTAGGCGTACGCGCGCAGGGCGGTATAGGACGCGGGAACGGTGTCTTGTGGCGGAATCCACCGGGACGATCAATGGTGCCCAGCAGCGTCATCAAAATGGACAGCGCACGTATGGTTTGAAAACCGTTGGAATGCGCAGCTAGTCCTCGCATGGCATGGAACGATACCGGATTACCGATGACGCTGGTATGTTCTTTACCCCACGAATCCGTCCATGCAATTGGCAATTCGATCTTCTGGTCGCGCGCAGTGATACCCATTTCATGCGCTAATCTTTTAATCGTGTCAGCTGGAATACCGGTGATTTGTTCCGCCCACTCCGGCGTGTAATCCTTAACGCGATCTTGAAGCAACTGGAATGCGGGCTTAACGGGCGTGCCATCCTGCAGTTTGAATTCTCCGAGGAGGAACGGGTCGGCATCTTCGCTATGTGTGATTACCGGCTTGTTGGTATTTCGATCCCACCACAGCTTGTTCTGCGGGTCGTAGCAACCCTCTTCCTCGGGCACTTCGGTACGCACGAACATACCGAACTCGTCATGCGCATCATCAAGATTCACTAATTGCCCGGAGTTGGTATAACGCACCAGAAAATCACGATCATACAAACCGAGCGCAATGATTTCATGGATCAAGGCTAGCATCAGCGCACCATCAGTGCCGGGGCGAATCGGCACCCACTCATCAGCGATAGCCGAGTAGCCGGTACGCACCGGATTGATAGAGATGAAACGGCCACCTTCGCGCTTAAATTTTGACAATGCTATCTTCATCGGATTGGAGTGATGGTCTTCAGCCGTGCCGATCATAATGAACAGCTTGGAACGTTCCAAATCGGGACCGCCAAATTCCCAGAACGAGCCACCGATGGTATAGATCATTCCGGCAGCCATATTCACCGAACAAAAGCCACCGTGTGCAGCATAGTTGGGCGTACCGAACTGGCGCGCGAACAAACCCGTCAATGCCTGCATCTGATCGCGTCCGGTAAACAGCGCGAATTTTTTCGGGTCGGTCGCACGTATCTTGCCCAGCCGCTCTGTCAAAATAGTGAAAGTTTCCTCCCAGCTAATCTCCTCGAAATCTCCCGCACCGCGCTCTGATCCCGGCTTGCGACGCAAAGGTTTGGTCAAGCGTGCGGGAGAATACTGCTTCATGATGCCGGACGAACCCTTGGCACAAATCACGCCGCCGTTCAATGGATGATCGGGATTGCCGTCGATGTAACGCACTTCACCATTACGCAGATGTACCCTGATGCCGCAACGGCAGGCACACATGTAACAGGTGGTGTTTTTAACTTCGGTCTTCGCATTTGGCTCAGGGGATGCCAGCGGGTCGTGCAGCGGAGAAGTCGTACTCTGAGAGTCGCCAAAATTATGGTTTTTCATTAACGGTCCATGGGTAATTTGAATATCGCTCTGGCGATACTAAAGTTCGTATTTGGCTAGGGCGATAGTATGCGCAACTGATAACCCCATCAACCATAGCCGTGATGAGCTATGGGCTTATAGCTCTTAAGGGTTATCGTAGTTTCACGTTGAAAGTCTTAGCATTACCACGACGCTCATAGGGACGTTTTACGATTCCAAATTTCACACAAGTGCACTGACGTGTGGAATATAACCTGAATCTTAAGAGTCGCCCTGATAAAAATAATTGGCGAATGGGAGGTTGGTATGTCATTGGTGAACCCGCACGGCGGGGGCGATTTGAAACCGTTGTTGTTAGCGGGTGAAGAGCTGATTGCCGAACTAAAACTCGCGCGCTCGTTCCCAAAAGTTCGTGTCAGTTCGCGTGAAAAAGGCGACCTCATCATGCTCGGCATAGGCGGTTTCACGCCGCTCAATGGCTTCATGACTCACGCAGACTGGCAAGGTGTCTGTGACGGCATGACTATGACCAATGGCTTGTTCTGGCCGATCCCTATCACACTCTCTACCGACAAGAATACCGCAGACATAATCACCACTGGCACCCACATCGCACTAACCGACCCAGACGACGATAGCATCATCGCCACGATGATGGTCACCGAAAAATACTCCATCGACAAAGCGCACGAATGTGCCACTGTGTTTGGCACCACCGACATCGAACATCCCGGTGTGAAAATGGTTATGGCGCAAGGCGAAGTCAACCTTGCCGGCCCGGTTAAAGTTTTATCACAGGGTGGCTTCCCGCAAAAGTACGGCCCACATTTCATGACCCCGCGAGAAACGCGCGCTTTATTCGAAAGTTTGGGCTGGAGCAAAGTCGCCGCATTTCAAACACGCAACCCGATGCACCGCTCGCACGAGTACCTCGCAAAAGTCGCAATAGAAATCTGCGATGGTGTGCTCATTCATTCACTGCTCGGCAATCTCAAACCCGGTGATATTCCCGCTGAAGTGCGCACACACGCCATCATCGCGTTGACAAAAAATTACTTCGTTGCAAAGACAGTAGTTCAAGCTGGCTACCCGCTCGATATGCGCTATGCAGGGCCGCGCGAAGCCTTACTACATGCTCTATTCCGCCAGAACTACGGTTGCTCTCATCTCATCGTTGGCCGCGATCATGCCGGGGTTGGAAGTTACTACGGACCATTTGATGCGCATCACATCTTCGACACGATACCCAAAGATGCGCTGGAAACATTGCCACTTAAAATCGACGTGGCGTTCTGGTGTTACAAATGTGGCGGCATGGCTTCAGGACGAACCTGTCCGCACTCCAACGATGACCGATTACAGGTTTCAGGCACACAACTGCGCAAGATGTTGTCTGAAGGTACTGACGTTCCCTCCGAATTCAGCCGGCCCGAAGTTTTGGAAATACTGCGCGCTTACTATGCAAGCTTGGTGGAATGATGGGTGAAGGACGACTTCTTTGCCTTCCATTTTTACCAATTTCTGTTCGTTTGTTTAAGTAAAGTAAGAGGGGGTTGGTTAGTTGGATGAAGTATTTTTGTGGTGTGTAACTTTTTCTTTATTCGACGACCAACCGATTAAATAATATTTTTATTTTTGCGTTTAAAAATTTTTTGAGGAGAACCTAATGTTCACGAGCAATCCCTTTGCCGAACTTTCGGCATCAATTCCAACCGCCTACATGCAAGGGTATATCATCTTGATGGTCCTGCTGGTCATAGGCGGAACCATACTTGACATGATGCATAAGAAAAGCGCGCAATACTTTTTCGAAAATGCGAAAAAAGCGAAGAAGAGCGCAAAGCGGTCAGTGGGTGGTGGAGAAAAAGCATCGATTGCCGCTTCTGTGCTGATGAACGAGGTATTAACCTCAGGCGAATTCAGCAATCCAAGACGCAGGCTTTCCCACCTGTTGACCATGTACGGATTCATTATTTTCGTCGTGACTACCACGATCATGATTTTTGGCTATGCGACACCGGAAACGCCTACCCCTGCCTTGCTGCCACAGCTATGGCATATCGGCGCAATGATGTTGGCCGTTGGTGGATACTGGTTCTGGATTTTTATCCGCGTTGATGTGTCTGCGGAAGGTCTTCCATGGTTTCGTTTCGAGCGCGCGGATTTGTTTATTCTTTCGCTTCTTGCCACCTCGACTTTCGCATTAATCTGGTCATTTACTGGCGGTGGATTGACCATTTTCTTTGCCTTGTTCATCCTGTCCAGCACCGTTCTATTTGGCGGCGTATATTTTTCCAAGTTTGCCCACATGTTCTTTAAGCCTGCTGCTGCCCACCAGAAAAAAATTACCCGAGTCGATGGTTCTCGGGAGAATTTGCCTCCTGACTATGATTTGACGGATCCTGAAGTACAGCGAAAGTTTCCGGATATCCCTATGTATATGGGCAAGAACCCTCCAAACATGGGGCTTTGCATCAAGGCTGAAAGAGCAAAGCACTATTAATTGTGCTTGACTAATTATCTATAAAAAATAGAGGAATATATTATGCCAACCTTTGTATATATGACGCGCTGTGATGGTTGTGGAGAATGCGTTGACATCTGCCCATCTGACATCATGCACATCGATAAAAAGCTACGTCGTGCTTACAACATCGAACCCGGCATGTGTTGGGAATGCTATTCCTGTGTGAAAGCCTGTCCACACCATGCGATTGATGTGCGCGGTTATGCCGACTTTGCACCACTTGGACACAGTGTTCGAGTGATCCGTGATGAAGAGAAAGGCACGATTGCGTGGCGCATCAAGTTCCGCAACGGAAAAAAAGAAATGGATCTGTTAGCGCCTATCACAACCAAGCCCTGGGGCTCAGGGACACCAAAACTCGCAGACGAGCCTGCTCCCAGTCAAGAGATGCGAGACAGTCAATTATTGTTTAACGAGCCGAAATACATTCGCATGGATGAAGGTGGTTTACATACTCTGGAATCCAATGGCCTGGAAATTAAAAAAGGGGTGCAATACTAATGAGCTACCATACAATTATTGAAGATGATATCGACATCCTGATTGCAGGTGCGGGCCTTGGTGGCACGGGTGCTGCATTTGAAGCAAGATATTGGGGCAGGGACAAAAAGATTGTCATTGCAGAGAAAGCAAACATCATGCGTTCTGGTGCGGTAGCCCAGGGTCTTTACGCGATCAACTGCTACATGGGTACACGCTTTGGCGAGAACAATCCCGAAGATCACGTACGCTATGCGCGTATCGACCTGATGGGTATGGTGCGTGAAGACCTCGCTTTTGATATGGCGCGTCACGTTGACTCCACTGTGCATAACTTTGAAGATTGGGGGCTTCCCATCATGCGCAACGAGAAGAAGGGTTCCTATTTGCGCGAAGGACGTTGGCAGATCATGATTCATGGTGAATCCTACAAGCCTATCGTTGCTGAAGCGGCGAAGAAACAAGCCGACAAGGTATTCAACCGTGTCTGCTTAACCCATCTGCTCATGGATGATTCCAAGGAGAATCGCGTAGCGGGTGCGGTCGGCTTTAACGTTCGCACGGGCAACTACCACGTATTCAAGTCCAAGACCGTTATCTGTGGTGCCGGCGGTGCTTCCAATATCTTCAAGCCGCGTTCAGTAGGTGAAGGTGCGGGCCGTGTCTGGTACGCGCCATGGTCGTCAGGTTCTGCGTATGGTCTCATGATCGAAGCTGGCGCGAAAATGACACAGATGGAAAACCGTATCGTTCTGGCTCGTTTCAAGGATGGTTACGGTCCTGTCGGTGCCTACTTCCTGCATCTCAAGACCTACACCCAGAATGCCTACGGTGAAGAATATGAATCCAAGTGGTTCCCGGAACTGCAGAAAATGGTCGGGAAGGAATACCTAGACCCGGAAGTTTCACACCGTACGCATCGTCCCATTCCGACCTGCCTGCGTAACCACGCAATCATCTCCGAGGTGAATGCCGGTCGCGGTCCAATTCACATGGTGACCATGGAAGCCTTCCAGGATCCTCATCTTGAAGAGATTGGCTGGCACAACTTCCTCGGCATGACGGTTGGTCAGGCAGTATTGTGGGCTGCAACTGACGTTGATCCAAAATACGAAAACCCTGAACTGACCACCTCTGAGCCTTATGTCATGGGCTCACATGCAACGGGTTGTGGTGCCTGGTGTTCAGGCCCTGAAGATTTGTCTCCACCCGAGTACTTCTGGGGCTACAACCGCATGACGACCATTGAAGGACTGTTTGGTGCGGGTGATGCGGCTGGCGGCACACCTCACGCATTCTCATCAGGCTCCTTTACTGAAGGCCGCCTGGCTGCCAAGGCTGCCTGTAAATATATTGATGATGGCAAGGCAGAGGGTATCCGGGTTTCTGACACCCAGATCAGTCGCCGCAAGGAAGAGATTTACAAGCCTCTGGAAACTTATCGCGTCTATAGCAACGAAGTGGTCGCGGGTACTGTCAATCCTAACTTCATCAATCCAAAACAGGGTCTTGATCGTTTGCAGAAGCTGATGGATGAGTACTGTGGTGGTTTTGGCGTAAACTACATGACCAACGATAAGCTGCTGAATATCGGTCTCAAGAAGATGTGCATCTTTGGGCAGGATCTGGAAAACGTCGCCGCTTCCGATATACACGAGTTGTTACGTGCATGGGAGTTAAAACACCGTTTCCTGACTTCTGAAAGTGTGTTCCATCACACGCTGTTCCGCAAGGAAACACGTTGGCCAGGATATTACTACCGTGGTGATGCAATGAAGCTGGATGATGAGAACTGGCATGTACTGACAGTTTCCCGTCGTGATCCCAAGACGGGTGAGTACACGATGGAAAAAGCACCGCTTTACCACCTGGTAGGTGATGTAGAGAAAGCACCACCCGAAGCGCACTAAGCAGATATAGGCTTGGATTTAAAGCCGTGAAATATATTTGCGAAAAAAGGACTGACATATCAGGTGTTGGTCTTTTTTTATCTATCCAGAGAGTGGTTTGGTCTCGCCATGGATAATATGATGGAACACTGTGCAGGTGAGATATTTTATGAGCATTCTTGAAAAAACGGATGAAGAGATTTTAGAGTTGGCCAACCCGATGTGGGCTGATCTTATTAAATACTCTAATGAAGGAAACTACGGTGCTTTCACGCGTAATTTTTCGAGTTCTTTTATTGCGGGCGCTAATGAGGTTGAAATGGGTAAGCAGTTTGCGAGAAGCGACCTTGCGAAAAATCTGTCAGATAATTATTCGTATCTTGGCATGATACGCCGTGGAGAATATGTCACAGTTTTATATAAAGTGATCAACAAAAAAAATAAAAGTGAATGGCTGGGCAGACTGGTGCTAGGTTATGAAAAGGACAAGGTGAAAATCTTCGGCGCTACGCTGTTCTAAGAAAACTTTATCATCATCAGGCTCCGCCAGTCATGTCAAATACTATTGAAGACGAAAAATTCGTTGAACTAAATTACAAGGTCATCGATAACAAAACCGGCGACGTGCTGGTTACCGTGGAGTATCCGCTGGGATATGTACATGGCGTAAATGACGTGATGTCCGAAGAAGTGACCAAGGAACTGTATGGTAAAAAAGTCGGCGACATCATCGAAGTGCCAATAGACACTACAAAATTATACGGAGAGAGAGATGAATCACTGGTATTTACCGATCGTTTAGAAAATGTCCCGGAAGAGTATCGGGAAATCGGTATGACTATCACTATGGAAAATGAGCAGGGTGAACCCAGAGACTTTATCGTTACCCGATTCGACGACAAGACATTGACTGTCGACGGTAATAACCCCCTTTGCGGCAGAGAAGTCACTTTCATGCTGGAAGTCTTGTCTATACGTGAAGCGACCGAGGAGGAAATCGAGCTTGGTGGAGCGGTCGGTGCCGATCCAGGCATCAATGAAATACTCGGCCAGACAACATGAAATTCTCAACGAATTACATACTCTACCCTCGCAATAAGGCCTTAGAGCGAGCATTAGCAAATTCTTTAGGCCGGCTTGGCGATGAATGGGTTAAGGCGGCTACGCCGGATACCAAGGTCGCCGTCGCTGATAATTTTCTTTACACGCGGGGAAATTTTGAACAACATCGTTTCAGTTCCAATATTCTTGAGCCTGTGCGCGAGGCTCTTAAGGGATCGCTAACAGACCAATATCACGACCAAGAGCCATTGGCTTGGGCTGAGACTCAGAATTATCTTGGAAACATCCTTGCGGCACTGGGACAGCAGCGCAGAGATACTGAATTGTTTGAACGTGCTATTCAGTGTTTTAGCCATGCATTAACGGAGTTCAAACAGGAAAACTCACCATTGGAATGGGCAGCTACGCAATATAACCTGGGCACGGCTAACCAGGCACTGGGTCGGCTACTTGATGCTACCAAGCCGTTAAATAACGCTGTAGATGCTTATACCAATGCTTTGCTGGTTTGGACGCGAGATCAGTATCCGGAAGACTGGATGTTTACGATGCATCAGCTTGGAGATACTCTCCATGCGCACGGAAAACTGCTTAAAGGTAACCGTCAACTGCAAAAGTCCGTTGTTGCCTATAAAAACGCGCTTGCCGTACTCGATGCGGATAATTATCCATTAGAGTTAACTGCTACACATAATAACCGTGCTGCTGCATTACATCATCTCGGAGAAACAGAAGAAAACCCCGAGCGCCTAGAGGAAGCGATAAGGTCTTATGAAAAGGCATTAACAGTCAGTATGGAGCAGCAACTTCCTATTCATCTGGCGGTACTATGCAGGGTAAATAAGATGACAGCACAGAATGTGCTGGCAGAATTAACAAACAATACCTGGCTTGCAGAAGAAGTGGCCGATGAGTTTGAAGTCATTATCGAATGTTTTTCGCATGCCCTGCAGCCACTCTGCTTAAGACATTGCGAGGAGCAAATGCGTAAGGCAAGATCAATGGTCCTAGCCAATAGCGTAAGCCGCTGACAAGGGGATCGAATTGTCGTCTGTAGAAAAAGCAGAAAAAAAGCGAGATCCGAACAATCCATGCTTGTTCTGCAAAGATCCGCGTGGCGTATCACTGGAGCATGAACTTGCTTACAGTGCGCGTGATAGCTTCGCGGTGAGCCTCGGCCATACCCTGGTGATCCCACGTCGCCATGTAGCCAGCTTTTTCGACTTGACACCCGAAGAGGTCAATGCCTGTATGGGGCTGATCACCGAGGAGCGCAAGCGACTGGACGGGGAATTCAAGCCTGATGGCTACAATATCGGCGTTAACGTAGGACCGGCAGCCGGGCAGAGTATATTCCATGTCCATATTCACCTCATTCCGCGCTATCAGGGTGATGTCGAGAATCCACAGGGCGGTGTGCGCCATGTGATTCCAAAGAAGGGACATTACACGCGCTAGATAGCACAATTTAGCCAGTTAAGTGGGAGGGACTGGCCTGTTGAAACTCCTCCCGTTTTCAACCAGCAAGGAGATATGATCATGAGTGATGACAAGAAACCTTTTATCCGTCCCAAGGTCCCAGAAGGCCACGCGTTCCACGTAACAACTCATCAGAAAGAAATTGTACCGGGGCAGTTTTTTGTTGGCTATGAAACAACCTGGGAACCGCACCAGAAAGAAGTTCCATACACTACACCCAAGACACCCTAACAAGAATATTAAGGCAATCAGCTGCGCGATATTTTGATTGACGGTCGAAGGTCGCGCGGATAACGCTAAACAACTCAAGTCTGGATTTTGTTTATGAAAAGCACGCATTAAATGCGTGCTTTTCGTTTTAAGACAGAGTGCTATTTAACCCAGATAATCCATTAGCCGATTTTAGGCTGAAATGGCAGCACGGGCGGATCGCCGGCATTCGCCCATAGCCCGTCAAACCAAGCCCTTCGTCGTCGCGAAACTGCGAGCAGCAACTGGTTTTGTTTTGAATCGCGATTCCAGAATGCGCCCACCGCCAGCACCTGCTGGTGCAGCGTGGCCAGCGTGGGCTGAATTTTTGCGCGCATCACCGCTTGGCGGAATGTGCTCATCAGGTTGTAAGCCAGCATGGCAAAACCCAGCGCCGCTTCCGTGGCGTAGAAGCTGTTCAGGTTGAAACTGTCCAGCCCGAAGTCGTTCTTCAACTCCTTGATGCGGTTCTCGCAGTCCGCCCGCCCCCGGTAGCCGCGCCATATTTCCACTGCGGGCAGGCTCAGGCTGGTGACCATCGCACCATAGCGCCAGCCTTGAATGTCCGGGTCATCGGCAAACAAAGAGAGCGTTTTGCCCGGTGCGTTTTTGCGTTTGATCGACTGGCGCACCACCACGATGCGCCTTGCCGTATCCCAGCTGTTGGCCCGATAGGTGATCTCCGCCAGCTCCAATCCCGTCTCCAGCGCAAACCAGCGGGCTTCGCGGATGATGGCTTGCTGCAAGCTTTGGGTCAGGCGCGCGCTGATGATGTAGTTGATGTTCTTTCCTTCGAGCAGCTTGAAGACCGCCTGATCGTAAAAGCCGCTATCCGCTCGCAGCAGACCGACCGTTTTGTCGCCCAGGTGATGCAAGGTGGATTCGATGAATTGCAGCACGTTGTTGGCGCTGTTGGCATCGCCCGGACGCAGCCAGAAGTTGGCGACCATGCGCGCTTCCGCCACGAAGGCCAGCAGCGGGTGGTGCGATGGCCGCCCGCGCTTGTTCGGGTTGTAGCCGCGCGCCGCGCCTTGTTGTTCGCCGTGGCGGGTGATGACGGTGGAGTCCATGTCCACGGTGAGGCTGGGCAAGGTGCAGACCGCGTCGAAGAACCAGCGATAGACGCTGGCCTGCACCCGCTCGTGACGCATCATGTCGAAGCGCCCGAACAGGCGCACGATGGCTTTGTGTCCGGCGACGCGAGTCCAGCCAAACAGGCGCGTCAAGGTGCTGTCCAGCCGGGTGATGTCGAGGTGGGTGAAGCGGCATGCGCCGCACCAGATCGAGACCAGTAGCTGCTCGATGAGTTGGACGGGCGGATAGCCGCGATTGGAGCCCGGCTCGGGCAAATCCCACCGCGATGCCGCCGCGCGAAAACCCATGCTGTCCAGCATGCGCTTCATCAGTGCCATACCGCCCCACGCGCTGACTTCGCGCGAGGTGAATTTGATCTCGAAAGGGGCTGCCGTCTCCGATGATTGCGCCATATATTCGCCTATCTATCTGCCTAGAAATGATTTTCTCTAATGGATTCCATTGGGAATCGGGTAAACCTCGACCCGCTCAGAATACTTCAATTCGGCTAATGGATTATCTGGGTTTAAAGCTCAACTACGCTCCGAAAACTGGTAATCCACATTAATAAAAGCACCAATATCGGCCAGAAAACGAATCGTTCTGGTGCCGAAACCCACGTCCGGACAGGTTTCGCCCTTACCAACAGACATTTCCAGTACTACGCAGATTCTGGGGGATAAGTTGTGGCTTTTAATTACTTGCAGAATTTTTTCCTTGGCCGGTTCAATTTTTTTAATGATGGTATCCGTCATTTTATAAACGTCAACATTGTCCGTCATCGTTTCCGTTGATAACTCCCATGAACTGATCACGGGTTTATCGAGGGCACTGTGAGCGCCCGATGCATCAACCGAGGTAGGTTCGATGCCCAGCAGACGCGTGATGTCATCAGGATTGAAATGATAACCACTGAGTGTGAAGTGAGCGCGTGCTTTATTTGATGCCAAGTTATTACCCTGATTAATTGTATGCAAATAGGATGACAAATAACAACAATCAAAAATTCCGAAGCGGAATTAGCGTAATTTTACGTTATCTTTATTTGTTGAGTTATTTTCTGTAGTGAACAACACCGCTGCCTTAACTCGTGAAGAGAGATTGAGTTTTGTGAGAATGTGGCGAACATGTTGTTTCACCGTGTCATAACTGATCAATAACGTATTGGCGATAGCCTTGTTACTTTCACCACGCGCCAATAGTTGCAAAATTTCCCGTTCCCGCTCTGTGAGTAATTTGAGAGAATTTTTTGGCTCCTCTCCCGGTTGATCTCCGCGTAACATCTCAATCATTTTAATGGTCATAGCTGGCGCGACGACTAACTCGCCTGCTGCAACTCGCCGAATGGCATCTACAACATCTTCGGGTGCCATATCTTTGAGCAAATAGCCGCGCACCCCTGCACGTATCGCTTTGGCCAGATCCTCTTCGGAATCGCTCATGGTCAACATGACAACCGGTGTCAAGCAGCCCTCAATGCGAATTTGTTCGAGCATGGCCAATCCATCCAGCGGCTTCATACGCAAATCCATTATCAATAAATCGGGTTGCTCTCGCAGTAACACGTTGAGTCCTTCGACAGTCCCAGTCGCACCGAGGACATCAAAGCCATAGCAATTCGAGAGCAGTTCACTTAATCCACTACGGCACAAACTTTGATCGTCGACTAGAACAATTTTTAACTTATCACTCATTAACTGCTCTCCAATCCGAACCGGGCTCAGGGAAAAATAATTGCACTCGCGTGCCAAACCCTTTGCTGCTTTCCACTTTTATATCTCCTCCAATTCGGAGTGCCCGCTCACGCATAATCATCATGCCATAGTGTCCTTCAATAGGTGCAAAGGTACAACCACCGACACCATTATCTTCAATGGTGAAGATAAAATAATTCTTGGATAAATCCACAATCAGGCGAGCATGCGTTGCACCCGAATGGGTGGCAATATTGGCCAGTGCCTCTTGCACAATATGGGATACCTGTATTTCATATTCGAGAGGCCATTCAAGATGGGCTACCCGATTGGTATATTCGAGAAAAATATTATTTCGCTGACGGAATTGCTCGACTAAGGTTTGTAATGCATGAAGCAGCCCTGAAGGATCCAGCGCGCATCGAAAATCCGTAATCAATTCACGGACGGTTTTTTGACTACTCTCCAATGCTTCATCAATATCGTGCGCATATTTGTTCACCATCAATTCATTGCGCATCCTGATGGATTCAAGCAACAAGCTCGTGCGCATCCGTGTATAGGCTAACGATTGCGCCAACGAGTCATGAATTTCATTAGAGATAGCTTGTCGTTCCGCGATCAGCTCGGTACGTTTGGCATCGCGATTCAACTTATTATGTTCGATGAGTGTGCCAAGTAGTTCGGCGAATGAGAGCATAATTTTTGAAATACGCTCAGACGGTTCTTGTGGTTCGTTAAAGAAAAGCGTGAGTGTCCCGATTGTGCTTTTAGGTGTCGAAAAACTTTCAATTGGTGCGGTAATCAATGATTGGATTTGACAGCCCGCATTGAGGCAATCCTGCCGTTTCTGGCAAGCACTAAGGTCAGCCGAACAAATGCCACTGCCAATAGAATCTTTGCTGCAAATTTCACAATTTAAGTCGAGTGTATTTCCAAGCATAAGCAGTTCGGCTGGCAAGCCGACTGAACTAAACAATTGATGTGTCTGACCATGTGTGGGAAGTATTCGAGCTACGCCGAAAGTTGCATTAACAGTCCCAATAAGCGTCTCAAGCAATTTCTCTACGACAGGCTTAAAGTCAACTATTCGCGAGGTCGCAGACTCAAGTATTTCGTTTGGCTTTCTAACTACGCCAATGTCAGGCGGAATAAAGAGTGAATCTTCCGCCCACGAAAATTCCTTGTGCGTTGAATTTTTGAATGAGTTTGCTTTTTTGCCCATAAAAATAATAATGCCCTTGACCAAAAAACACTTATTAAAAGGTACTAAGTGATTCGATGTTCAGCCCCCAGTTTAATATAGTCAAGAGTATACCCCTCATTCGGGCTATATTAACTCGCCCCCAAATAGGTATAGACACTAAAACAGCCTAATGGACTAATGTAACTAGCGGGAGAAATTTGAAAAAACTGGTTTGGATGGATACATTATTCAGCCAAAAAATTACAAGAGATGCCGGTAATTGATAGGTTTATAATCGCCTATCTGAACCTTACCAAGAAGGAGAATGAACATGCAACACCTGACACCCAAAGAGGCACACGACTTCCTGCAAGCCAATCCCGAAGCAGTATTCATCGATGTGCGCAGTGAAATGGAATACATGTTTGTCGGTCACCCCAGCGGCTCTATCCACATTCCTTGGGTAGACGGCCCAGATTGGGATGTTAACCCGATGTTTGTCTCACATGTACGCAAGGCTTCGAGTGTTAACCGCCCCGTCGTACTCATCTGCCGCTCTGGACGACGCTCTGCCGATGCCGGGCTGGCATTGGAAAACGCCGGATTGAAAGATATATACAACGTCACGCATGGTTTTGAAGGTGACCTCAACGACACCCACCACCGCAACTCTCATAATGGCTGGCGATTCGATGGTCTGCCTTGGGCGCAGACCTGATTTACATTTCCACACTTTCTTCCTTTCTTTAAGTGTGACTAATGCGAGCCTTGATAGCGAATTCAAGGATCTCTAATAGTGTAGATTTTTGTTTAAATTTCGACCAACACGCTAATAAAGCCCCGAATATCAAGGAGCGTCACGATGCAATCCGGGCCACGCGAAATACTCACACCTTTCAGATCTATTCCGCTGGAAGTTCCAGAGGGAATGAAGCACAACGAATTTTTCAATAGCACCGAAAATCTTAATGATCTGGTGAGCAATAACGGCTTACTGATGAACCCGGAAAATCTGTTGCTATACCGCAAAGCGTTGGGACACAGCACCGAGTTTGATTGCTCCATCATCTACAACACTTCCAAGACAATTCTTAACCCGCTGGGGAGACCCGTGCGACGTACGCAGGTTGCAGATAACGTAAAGCATGTATGGAATCGGATGAATCAGATCATCATCGATTACATGTTGGAGCAATATCCTGATCCGGATGAGGCTCTGATTCTGGCAGGTGAAGCAAGCTTGGATGCGACGTGGCCGATGACCTCTCCAGGCGTGCCCAGCATACGCATGTTGCATAATCACTTTGTCGTTTTCCCCAAGGAAGGGCTGCGTAACGCCAAGCTGACCGATGCCAACAACCCCAATCTTACCGATGGTGGGCAACACAGTTTATTTCAGGCATACATGCGTGATGTGTATCGCGAGTTTTTCGACAAGGCACTGAATCTCAAAATTCTCAAACCCGCGAGTGAGGCTGACACTCGCATCAGCCTCACTGGATACCCGCAAGGATTGCCCAGCTGGGAGATACAGGGAGGCGCAGCCGCACTCAAAGACGTGCATTTTTGGAAAGAATATGACGAGGTGCTAAAAGGCTTTATCGACTTCTACCGCACTTTTTTCTCCCAAGTTTCGACGCACAATGCAGCTATGCTTCAGGATGTATATTTCCCTGAGCAGGTGGAAAGCGTGCTGCTGTTTAACAATGATTTTATGAAGACTGCCAAGAAGGTGCGCGACCACTGCATCGTGGATGCAAAATACGCCAATGCGATACGCTGGCAACCCGCATTCAAGCAGCTTATCTACCGCAATGATGAGGGTAAGCTGATTGTCACCATCAGCCAGAATTCTATTGGCAATGCGATCACTGAATTGCTCGGCGTGGTAGTAAATCGCACCCCGGACGCAAAGGAATATGCCAAGCATGAACCCGCGCTAATCGGGCGACTGTTAGAAGTGCGTCGTCGCTTGATAGAGGCCGATCTGGGTGATGGCATTGCTACAGCTTACTGGTCGAAGGAATAAAAGTTAAATCAGATAAACCCTAAACTAACAGGGATGGCTCGCCTAATGGATAGTGCTGTACTGGCATCATTTTCACCAAATCGCTATAGATAACAATTCCGAACCGAATTGCGAATTATCGGATGCTTACCGACTAATCGGCTTATACCGAATCCGCTTCGGTTTCGCGCCTTCCTCACCCAAACGTTTCTTCTTGTCCGCTTCGTATTCCTGATAGTTGCCGTCGAAGAACGTCCATTTGGAATCGCCTTCGCAAGCAAGAATGTGAGTGGCGATACGATCCAAGAACCAGCGGTCGTGGGAGATAACGGCGACGCAGCCGGCGAATTCGAGCAGGGCATCTTCCAGCGCGCGCAGGGTTTCCACGTCCAGATCGTTGGAGGGTTCATCGAGCAGCAACACGTTGCCGCCAGAGATGAGGGTTTTCGCCAGATGCAGGCGACCGCGTTCACCGCCCGACAGTTGCCCGACCACTTTGGCTTGATCGCCGCCCTTGAAGTTGAAGCGACCGATATAGGCACGCGCCGAAGTTTCGTATTTGCCCACGGTGAGGATGTCGTTGCCGCCGGAAATGGCATCAAACACGGTCTTGTCGTTCTCCAGTGAATCACGCGCTTGATCGACGTGCGCAATCTTAACCGTTGTGCCGATTTTCACTTCGCCGGAATCGGGTTGCTCTTTGCCCGTGATGAGTTTGAACAGCGTGGATTTACCCGCGCCGTTCGGGCCGATGATGCCGACAATCGCGCCGGGCGGCACTTTGAAGCTGAGGTTATCAATCAGTAAACGGTCACCGTAAGCTTTGGACACGTTGTTGAACTCAACGACTTCGTTACCCAGCCGCTCGGCAATCGGAATAAAAATTTCCTGTGTCTCGTTGCGCTTTTGATATTCCTGCGAGTTGAGTTCTTCAAAGCGGGCGATACGCGCTTTGGATTTGGCTTGGCGGCCTTTGGGATTTTGTCGCACCCATTCCAACTCTTTGCTCAAGGCTTTTTGCCGAGCAGATTCGCTTGATTCTTCTTGCTTCAAACGCGCCCCTTTTTGATCGAGCCAACTGGAGTAATTACCCTTCCACGGAATGCCGTGGCCGCGATCCAACTCCAAGATCCATTCGGCAGCGTTATCGAGGAAGTAACGATCATGCGTCACCGCCACCACGGTGCCGGGGAAGCGCACCAGAAATTGTTCCAGCCATTCCACCGATTCGGCATCCAGATGGTTGGTCGGCTCGTCGAGCAGCAGCATGTCGGGTTTTTCCAACAATAATTTGCACAAGGCGACGCGGCGTTTTTCACCACCGGATAGATTTTTAATCACGGCATCCCACTCAGGCAGACGCAGCGCATCAGCGGCGATTTCCATTTGATGCGCAGCATCCGAACCCGATGTGGCGATGATGGCTTCGAGACGCGCTTGCTCGGCGGCAAGCGCATCGAAGTCGGCATTTTCATCGGCATATGCGGCATACACTTCATCCAATTTGGCTTGCGCTTGCATCACCTCGCCAAGAGCCGATTCCACTTCTTGTTTAACGGTGTGCTCAGGGTTGAGCTGCGGCTCTTGCGCCAGATAACCGATCTTGATATTGGGCAGGTGTTGCACCTCGCCTTCATATTCTTTATCCACGTTCGCCATGATCTTCAGCACAGTGGATTTACCCGAACCGTTCAAGCCAAGCAAACCAATCTTCGCACCCGGAAAAAAACTGAGCGAGATGTCTTTGATGATTTGACGTTTAGGCGGGACAATTTTGCTCACGCGGAGCATAGACATTACATATTGAGCCATTTCGATTTCACATACTGTTTTGGAAAGCGCGTAGCTTACCGCAAAGCGATGGCAACGAGAAACTGGCAACAGCTTTTGATTTAGCAGGGCGCGCATTGACCATCTGCAAAAATGCTGGAACACTGCGCGCTGTTTGATTACTGATTTGAGAAATGAATTACGCTCCACCCACCGCTGCCGACTTTGACCCACTGATTGCACTCTACAACTCGCGTCGCTACCCTGAGTTAGAAAACCAAACGCGTTCAATGCTGGCAAAACATCCCAATGCGGCCTTTGCTTGGCAATTGTTGGGGGGCGCATTGCAAATGCAAGGCAAAGATGCGCTGATTGCATTTCAAAAGACTGCCGAACTATCCCCCAACGATGCCAGCGCACATTTCAATTTGGGTGTCGCACTCAAAAGTGCTGGTCGATTAGAACAGGCTGCGTCGAGCTACCGTCGCGCATTGGCGCTCAAGCCCCAATACGTTGAAGCCTTGAGCAATTTAGGGAATGTGTTGCAAGGCCTCAGCCAATTTGATGAAGCTGTGAAGTGCTACCAGCAAGCATTGGCATTACAGCCTCGTTCGGAAAATATGCTTTATAGCCTGGGTAATGCTCAGCGTGGCCTAAAGCAGTTAGAACAAGCCGTTCAAGCTTATCAACAAGCAATTAACCTTAATCCAAACTTCATAGAAGCATTGAGTAATTTAGCCGCGACACTTTACGAACTTGGTCACACAGATGCGGCGTTATTGCATTATCAAAAGGCTCTAAAAACAAATCCTTATTCTGCCGACCTCCAGCTCAACCTCGGACGTATTCTGTCTAAACTTAACAGCCTTGATCAAACTATTGCTGAATTAAGTTCAGGGAATCCTGAGCATTGCATTGCGATAGAAACAAAAGCTCGACAAATCATTACACAATTCCCTGAGCTGGCCGTTGCTTCACAGCTATTGGGGGTTTGCTTACACCAACAGGAGCGATACCAAGAAGCACTTTCTGCATTGTTAAATGCGGTCAGATTTTTACCAAGTAATGCAGAAATGCACTACCACCTTGCGGCAATACAGGTCAGTCTAGGCAAGCTAAAGGAAGCGGAAGGAAGTTATCGTCTAGCCCTGACACTCAAGCCTGATTTTGCGGAGGCATACAATAATTTGGCGGACGTAATGCTCAAGCTTGAGCAACCAAATGAAGCATTAATTTGCTGTCGGCACGCATTACAAATCAGACCGAATTATGTAGGCGCTATTTACAATCTTGGCAACGCACTCGTTAAGCTTGAGCAACGTAATAACGCAATAGAACATTTTCAGCGCGCCATCGAACTTCAGCCCGACTTTTCGGCCGCACACTTCAACCTGGGATGCAACTACAGTTTTCTGGGGCAAATTAGCAAAGCGCAGGCGTGTTATCGCAAAGTATTAGAAATCAAGCCTGAACAATTCGATGCGCACACGAGCCTGTTATTTTCTTTGAACTACGTTAGCCATAGCCCTGAAGAATATCTCGTTGAAGCACTACGCTTCGGCAAAATCGCAGCCAACAAAGCCACTTCCCGCTATGTCACTTGGCAATGCGCGACTCAGCCTCAGAAATTGCGCGCAGGTATCGTGTCTGGTGACTTACGCGACCATGTCGTTTGTTACTTCTTGGAAAACCTATTTCCCCAATTCGATTATTCTCACATTGAATTCATTGCTTACAACACCCAATCCAAAGAAGACGAGCTTACTGCCCGAATCAAACCATACTTTGCTCATTGGCGTTCCTTGGTAGGATTAAGCGACCAGGCTGCCGCACACCTCATACATTCTGACGCGGTACATGTATTGCTGGATCTCTCCGGGCATACCAATCATAACCGTTTACCCGTATTCGCCTGGAAACCTGCGCCCGTGCAATGCACTTGGCTGGGGTATTTTGCCTCTACCGGTCTCAAAGAAATGGATTACATACTCAGTGATCAGTGGATGCTTCCCGATAGCGAGGCGCATCATTTTGTCGAAAAAGGATGGCGAATGCATGGGGCACTTTGTTGTTTCACACCTCCCAAAGAAGGGGGGGAAGTGTTGGAATTACCAGCACTACGCAATCACTCCATCATGTTTGGTTCACTGAACAGAATCGACAAAATAAATAATCAAGTCATGGCGTGCTGGGCACGAATTCTGAAAGAAATTCCCGGAAGCCAGCTATATCTGAATACCCATGCTTTACTCGATGAGGGTTTCAAAAGGACATTGATTGGGCGATTTGCTGCCCACGAAATTACTGAAGACAGGTTAGTCATCGAAGCAACTTCCGGGCGTGAATTAGCACTAAAAAGTTATGCCCGCATTGATATTGCCTTAGATACCTTTCCCTATCCGGGCGGCACTACCAGCTATGAAGCCTTATGGATGGGTGTGCCTATATTAACGATGACGGGGAAATCTTATATTTCACATTTAGGCGAAAGCATCATGCACCATGCCGGCCTACCAGACTGGATTGCCACGAGTGAAGATGACTACGTTGCCAAGGCTGTCCGATTCACCCGTGATTTGCCCAAGCTGGCTGCCTTGCGTGCCGGACTACGTGAGCAAGTCCGAACCTCCCCATTATTTAATGCGCCTCTCTTTGCCAAACATTTCGAAGATGCGCTTTGGGGGATGTGGGAAAATAAGGGCATGCAAACAATCAATGAAATGACCCGGCATGATTAACTTAACCATTAACGGAGAGGTGAAGCAGTTTTCTACTCCCCTCAGCGTTACCAGCCTAATAGAAATTTTGGGCTACACTGGCAAACGCATTGCTTTAGAGCGCAACGGCGAGATCGTGCCGCGTAGCACATACCCGCAAGTGCAACTGGCGGATGGCGACAAGCTGGAAGTGGTTGTCGCAGTCGGTGGCGGCTGACCTCCCTGATTTCGTCATTCCCGCGTAGAGGGTTAAGCAGGCAATCCGCGAAGCGGAAACTCGCAAAGCGAGAATCCAGAGAAACAAAATGCATTTTGTATAAACACACTGGATTCCCGCTTTCGCGGGAATGACAGTTGAACAAAGTCACAAGGAAGATACATGAACGACACATTAGTTATCGCAGGAAAAAGTTACTCATCTCGGCTGTTAGTTGGCACGGGTAAATATAAAGACTTCGCCGAGACACGTGCCGCATTGGATGCCAGCGGTGCGGAGATTGTTACCGTGGCGATACGTCGCACCAATCTTGGTCAAAACGCCAACGAGCCGAATCTGCTCGATGCCGTGCCGATGTCGAAATTCACTTATCTACCCAACACCGCTGGCTGCTACACCGCCGATGACGCGGTGCGCACGTTGCGTTTGGCGCGCGAATTATTGGATGGACACTCGCTGGTTAAACTCGAAGTATTAGGCGATCCGCAATCGTTGTATCCCAATGTCATCGAAACCATCGCTGCCGCGAAGACGCTGGTCGCAGAAGGCTTTCAGGTGATGGTCTATACCTCGGACGACCCCATCATCGCCAAACAACTCGAAGACATTGGCTGTGTCGCCATCATGCCGCTCGCCTCGCTGATTGGTTCGGGCATGGGTATTTTGAATCCATGGAATCTGCAACTCATCATGGACAGAGTCAGCGTCCCCGTCATCGTGGATGCGGGTGTCGGCACGGCTTCCGATGCGGCGATTGCGATGGAGCTGGGCTGTGCAGGCGTGTTGATGAATACCGCGATTGCCGGTGCGCAACAGCCCGTGTTGATGGCTTCAGCGATGAAAAAAGCCGTGGAAGCAGGACGTGAAGCATTCCTCGCGGGACGTATGCCAAAGAAACTTTATAGCGCGAGTCCGAGTTCGCCGACGGCGGGGATTATTGCCAGTACGCGACCCTAACCACCCACCACCGTTCGCCCTGAGCGTAGGCGGCTGTATCGCCGCAGTCGAAGGGAGCAATCTCATGCTTCGACTTCACTGCGTTACGCTCAGCACGAACGGTTTATAACAAGACACCATGACCAACACCACTGAACAACCCTCCCGCCACATCCGCAGCTTCGTGCGTCGCCAAGGCCGCGTGTCGCCCGCGCAACTGCGCGCCTGCGAAACCTTGCTGCCGCAATTCGGCATCCCATATTCCGCGCAGCCACTCGATCTCGATGCCGCTTTCGGGCGTAGCGCGCGAAAAATTTTAGAGATTGGTTTCGGCATGGGCGACAGCACCGCGACGATCGCCCTCGCGCACCCCGAAAATGATTACCTGTGTCTGGAAGTTCACACCCCCGGCGTGGGCAATTTACTCAAGTTGATTGAAGCGCAGCACATCACCAACATCCGCATCATTCAACACGATGCCGTGGAAGTGTTGCGCGACATGATTGCCGATGCTTCACTGGATGGCGTACACATCTTCTTCCCCGACCCGTGGCACAAGGCACGCCACAACAAACGCCGTTTGATTCAAGCCCCCTTTATCGCCGCACTCGTGCAGAAAATAAAGTTGAACGGATATATTCACGTTGCCACGGATTGGCAGGATTATGCCGAGCAAGTGCTGCGCGTGTTGAGCGAAGAAGCGTTATTGAAAAACACCGTGGTCGATTACGCACCGCGTCCCGATTATCGTCCGCTAACCAAATTTGAAAAGCGCGGAATCAACCTGGGGCATGGCGTTTGGGACTTAGTGTTTCGGCTGGTTTAAGTTCGGAGAGACGTAGGGCGCAATAGCGATAGCGTATTGCGCCGAATGGAGCGCAGGATTAACATACGGCGCAATGCCTTTCAGTTATTGCGCCCTACGCTAGCTCACAAAATTTGAAAAGCGCGGAACACGGGGCTTGGGATTTGGTGTTTCGGAGAGTTTAGCTTTTGTAGAGTGGGCATGATTGCCCACCGTTATTTATTGTCCGCGCTTGCCCTCAGGTGTTTTGGCTGGGGGTGGGCAAAAAAGACTGGCACACCCTACGCTTGCTCAGAGGCGCAATAATGACAAATGGAAAAAGGTGTCATGTTGACAATTGGGCAAATTAAGCTGACGATTCCGATCATGTGAAAAGCGCGATTGAAACCATAGTGAACTTTATTTCAGAGGAGACACACCATGAACTACATAACAACCCGTAAGTGTTTAAGGCTTGGCATTTTCACAACCGCATTAGCTGCGTTGTTGGTTGTAGGATGTGGGGGGGGTAGTAATAGTAGTACACAAACCTATCCTGCAGATGCAGGTACGGCTGGAACACTCCCGTTCTTGCAATACATTTTTACTACCGATGGTCACACTACCGCTCAGAATGTAACAATCACTGGGGCAGGTTCCGCGAGTACAATGTCCTTCGCCAACCCGCAATTCACATTGGCAGCTGCGTTGAGCAGCTCCCCTGTCTGGAATATTCATGATGGCTTGGTAAATGCCGACGGAAATATTGTGTCCTATTGTTCTGCGGGATCACAACCTACCGCAAATCCGGCCACTGATGGGCCTTTACAAGCTGGACACAATCTGTTTATCTCGGTCAACCTAGTCGATGTTACCAAATCTGCTGTTATAAAAAATGTCACTTTGCATAAGTTCGACTGCGCTGGAAGCAGCGGAACACTGACGTTTGACGCAGCTGGCTCTGTAACGAATGGAACCACTGCTGTACCGTCTGCCGACTTCATTGCTCTTACTTCTGCAGCAGGTAAAACTGAGTCAGATGGTAGCAATAACAAAGTCCGCATCTACAAATACACAAGCAATGGTAATACAAAGTACTTCATCGTCGTGATCGCTTCACCCGCTACTAGCCCTCCCTCTGGCGTAGGGCACGTAGCTCTCTTTTACTGAGCCCACAGGTGTAAACCAGCCAGTCCGCGCAATATCGATCACCCTGCGCGGACTGCGTAAAAGTCCACGAGCAGCGACTCAGGTATCGCCGAATTCCATATTCGGTGCACGACTCAGCAAGTCAACAATCACTTCCGCAGCAGGAATATGTTCATACAACACGCGATACACCGCCTCGCTAATCGGCATTGCCACACCCAGCCGTTGCGCGAGTTGATGCACTTCGCGCACGGTGTAAACGCCTTCGGCTACGTGACCGAGTTGTTGCAAAATTTCCTGCAAACCTTGTTTGCGCGCCAGCAGTAATCCCACCTGACGGTTGCGCGACAAATCACCCGTACAGGTCAAGATCAAATCGCCGACACCGGACAAGCCGCCCAAGGTTTCGGCTCGTCCACCGAGCTTCAAACCGAGCCGCGAGATTTCTGCCAGCCCGCGTGTGAGCAAGGCAGCACGGGCGTTGTAGCCCAGCCCCATGCCGTCGCATATTCCCGACGCAATCGCCAGCACATTCTTCACCGCGCCGCCCACTTCCACACCAATGACATCGTTGCTGGCGTAAATGCGTAGCCGTGAATGGTGCAAGGCTTGCGCGGTGTTGCGCGCAAATTCTTCATCACTGGAGGCCAGTGTCAATGCCGTGGGCAAACCACGCGCCACTTCTTGCGCAAAGCTGGGACCGGACAATACGCCGTATTGGAAGCCTGCTGGCAACACCTCGGCAACCACTTGATGAGGTAGCTTTGAGGTCTCGGCTTCAAAGCCTTTGCACAACCAAACTACCCCGCAATGCTTTGGTGAGGCGGCGATTTGTTGCAGGACTGAACGTAAGCCAGCAGTCGGTACGGCAATAATTACCAGCTCCGCCGTCGCTAATGTTGCGGTGAAATTCGCGCTTAATTCAAGATTGTCGGGTAAGGCAATATCGGGAAGGTAAGGCCGATTACAACGCGCACTGCGCATTGCTGCCACTTGCGCCGTATCACGCGCGCATAAGGTCACACGATGATGAGCAGAAAGGCTGATGGCGAGAGCGGTTCCCCATGCGCCTGCGCCGATGATGGTGATATTCATAAACGCTCTGCAAAAGTCATTAGCATGGTTCGATACATTTTCCGTTCGCACCTTCGATACACCGCGTTACACGCGGCACTGAAAAAACTGCTAGCCATCTGACTATTGATTCGGGACGAATTGAAATTGATAACCGTTCGTGCTGAGCTTGTCGAAGCACAAATATCCACTCACATTTCGACAAGCTCAATGCGAACGGATTTTTGTGGAGCTTCTTCATTTAACCACCCCACACCTCTGCACTGCGCACATAGCCCACTTCGCCGTCCTGATGCCTGACCTTGATCCAGCCCGCACCCGTTGATTCAAGTAACTCCAGCGCAATCTGCTGGCGCACTTGAAACACACGTGTCGCGCCGTCCACAGGTTGATCCAGCACATCCACGACAGGTAACAACGCGAACACATAACGCGTGCTGCTCAATAATTTTTTTTCTACCCAATACAAGCCGCCCGATTTATCGCGCACTTTGACCCAGTTATCCAGCACCACCACTTGTTCCAGCGGCATGTAGCGGTTCACCACGAAAAGTTTTTTTGCTTTGACAGACGGCGCGTCGTAAAAGATAGCGTGGCTATCTTTTACCGAAATATATTCCGTGGACTGCACAGCACTCGCGCTGACAAGCAGCACTAACGAAGACAAGCAAAGAAAAAATCGCATCATTTAGGGTATCTCAGAAAAGTCTAATTTCTAAGCTAGGCAAAACCGCTAGGGCCTTCCCCAAGAAACATAGTCGCAATAAACGCTCCTTGTTTCTTGTGAAGGCGCGAGCAAAAAATTACGACGACACATATAGCTAATATGTTAGGAGTAATTTTTTGTGAGCAACGCAGCATGGCGACGAAATTGGAGTTTTATAGATGCCCGTTAGTGAGTTGTAACGGGCGCGGCTTGCTGTGCTTTACTATTTTGATAGCTAGCCAAGAAGTTAACCGGATTAAGCAACAACGGTGGAAAACCGCCGCGCACTGTCATTTCCGACACTGCTTCGCGCAAATAGGGGAATACGATTTCAGGGCACGTGACTGCCAACAACGGTTCGATTTCTTCTTGCGGAATGTTATGAGCCTGAAAAATTCCCGCATATTTAACCTCGATCAAATACGCAACCTTTTCGCCCATTTTACAAGTGACCGTCGCCATAATCATCACTTCGAATACGCCTTCTTTAACCGAGTTGGCGAGTGTATTCAACTGCACATCAAATGTGGAGGCATCACGCTCCAGGAAAATCCCAGGCGCATGCGGTATTTCCCATGAAATATCTTTGAGATAGATTTTGTCGATGTTGAACATTGCCTGTTTTGCTTCTTGAGCTACTTGATCCATGCTACTTCCCTTCCGTTATTTTGTTAAAAGTTTATCCAATTCACCCGCATGATTCAGTGCCGCCAAATCGTCATAGCCACCCACATGCAACTCATCAATATAAATTTGCGGCACGGTACGGCGACCCGTTTTTTCCATCATCGCAATGCGTAGTTCCGGTTGCAAATCAACCCTAACCTCTTCGATTTCGGCAACGCCTTTATTATGCAGTAATTGCTTGGCACGCACGCAATATGGGCAAATTTCCGTCGTGTACATCACTATTTTTGCCATGATTTTCCCTGCTATTTTTCCAGTGGCAGCTTGGCTTTTTGCCACGCCATCACACCGCCTTCTAAATTGTAGGCTTGTGCAAACCCTTGCTTACCCAACGTGACACAAGCCGAACTGGAGCGGCTACCACTACGGCAAATCACCACCAACGGCTGGCTTTTAAATTTTTCCAACTCGCCAATACGTGCGCCCAACTTGCCCAACGGAATGTGTATCGCATTCAACACGTGTCCGTCCTTGTATTCACTGTCCTCGCGCACATCGAGTATCTGCGCATTTTTGTGATTGATGAGTTGCAGCGCACCGACACAATCAACCTCTTTGATGCCTCTGACACGGTTGCCAATAAGCGACCACAACAACATTGCGCCGCTCATTAGCGCAATAAAAATAGGCATGATATTACTTGTTATGAATTGCACTGACGCGCTCCTGTTCTTTTTGGAGGGCGAATTCTAACAGACCCCAAAAGTGCGCGGGGTCTTTCACCGCAAGTGCCGCCAACTTTTGCTGCTGGAGCAGCCGATCTCCGGGGTAAGACCAGGTCGCTTGATTCCACATTGTTTTCGCTTGCGCCAATTGTCCGACTTGCGCCAACAACAACGCTTGGCGATAGACCACCACAGCAATCGGCACAAAACGCGTAACCCGTGTATTTAACGCCAGCTTTTCATTGGCGTATTGCACATCTATCGCCATGCGCTCGCTCATAAATAGCTCCGCATATGGCGACAGTAAAGGCACGCCATGCAAAGCAATCAACGTGTCTCGTCGGGAGGCTGAAGAAGCCGGCGCGCTAACATCTGAAACGGGGTTAGCTGCCAACATTTGCTCCATTCCCTTGTAGCCCAACATCAATTGCAACAACATCACCAAGCCCATTAGCAGCGTAAATACCATCAACATCCTGCCAATAAAACGCAACTTCAATTGATAACGCGTCTCATCGAACACGCCCAACAATACGGCCGCCACCGCCAAAAAATAGCTGTACCACAAGGGATATTCGAGTAAGCTGTGGATCGCCAATACCCCCAAAATGGCATAGCCCCACCAATGTTCAGCACCCGGCTTTACACGACGGATCGCATACCCCCACGCGCCCAGTGAAGCAAACAATATCAACAACCCAATCGCGCCTGCTTCCGCCGCCAATTGAAAAATCAGGTTATGCGCATTGTTGTACAAACCCAAAATATTGCTTTGCCTGAGTTCGGGCAACAACTGGAAATGCTGCCACGCGAATTGACCAAAGCCCACGCCAAGTAAGGGTGAGTGCATGAACATCAATCCTGCTTCATGCCACAGATACAAACGAATGTTGCCCGTCTCTTCGTGGTCAAGTAAACGCGCAACGGTGTTGACACTGCCCGTTTCCGTCGTCATCACTTGCATCTGCACCACCAAGTGCATGAGACCAAAACCTGCAATTAGCAACACGCTATAGCGCAGCAACGGCTTGAGGCTGACATCACGTCGTGACCACCACCAAGCCATCAGCACCATCAACAATAAATACAACCACGAACTACGCGATGCACTCATCGTCATCACAAACAACATCGGCACAGCAAGCAACGCTGCATAGCCGGACTTGATTTTTTTCTGTTGAAATAAAAATCCCAACGAAACCATTCCCAGCGCAATGTAGTTGGCAAAATGGTTGGGTTGGGCAAGATTGCCATATACCACCGCTGACATTTTAGCGATGACCACCGCGTCAAAAATAGTATGCCAACTGAAATGTTGCAGTACTCCGACAAAGGCATTGAGCTCCGCGCCGATCAGCAACGCTATCGCCAGCAGATGCGATAGCTTTTGTAGGCCTAACCTATCGCGCAGGCGCGCGCCCAACAACATCAACAACATGGCGAACAACAGATACATCACGTACAACAACGCTTGATCGAAATACGCGACCCTACCCAGCAGCCATTGCAGCAAGACCACTACAATCAACGCCAGGGGGAGTTGGGCAATACGCGGCACTTCAAGCTTTTCCCAATAGCTGCGTTCAACCAGCAAAACCATCGCCAATACGCCCAACAACCCACTCCACCACTCTTGATAAAAAGTGGTTATCGGATACGCATGACTGACATGCAGAAAAGGGAGAACCCACATCAGTCCGACTAAGGCCAAACTAAGGTGGGTTAAGCGTAATGCTGCAAATGCGTTTTTCAACACGAGGTATTTTTTATCCCGAATTTGGCAAGGATATCAGTTAACAAGCACCATCGAGTGATGCCGCTCTGCAAGAGATTTGCCCCCACAAAAGCGGTGAACCACAAAAATTTATTGCTCAAATAAAATGGGCTGGCTTCCACCCCCAACAACAGCGTTATCAAAATAAAAGATCCCGCAACGGTGCGGACAATTCGTTCTGCGTTCATGGCAATACTCCTTCATATCTGCGAATCAATTTTACTGGATTTTTTTGTAAAGCGTGGCGTAATACAGGACAGGAATCACAACCAAAGTCAGCATAGTTGAAACCAGAATGCCGAAAATAAGTGCTAACGCCAGCCCGTTAAATATCGGGTCATCGAGTATGAACAGCGCACCCAGCATGGCGGCCAGACCTGTCAGGATAATTGGCTTGGCACGCGCACTCGCCGCCGCAATCACCGCATGCTGCAAATCGATGCCATCACGTATTTGCAAATTGATGAAATCCACCAACAAGATCGAATTCCGCACGATGATGCCTGCCAGAGCAATCATGCCTATCATCGAGGTGGCGGTAAATTGCGAGCCAAATAGCGCGTGACCGGGCATCACGCCGATTATAGTGAGCGGAATCGGTGCCATGATAACAAGCGGTACCAGATAAGACTTGAACTGTGCGACGACCAGCAGGTAAATCAAAATCAAACCGACCCCGTAGGCAATGCCCATATCGCGGAACGTTTCAAAGGTCACCTGCCATTCGCCATCCCACTTCAATGCATAGCCCGAATAGGGATCGCTGGGCTGTTTAAAGTAATAGCTCTCCAGCTTTCCGCCTTGCTCCAGCGGCATGCCACTCAGCTTAGTGTTGATGCCAAACATGCCGTACAGCGGGCTATCCAGCTTGCCTGTCATATCACCTACCACATACACCACGGGCAACAAATCCTTGTGGTAAATCGGGTAATCGCGTTGCACGGGTATCACTTGCACCACTTCGGAGAGCGGTACAAGCACACCATCTTTAGCGCGCACTTTAAGTTTCAAAACCGCGTCGATGTTGCTGCGTTGTTCGGCAGACAGGCCAATACGCAAGGGCGGCGCATACTTCGAGGTGGCATCATGCAACGATGTCGCATCCTGCCCGGAAAGTGCCACACCAATCACATCCACAATGTCGTGAGGTGCGACACCCAACAATACCGCCTTGCTTTGCAACACCTGCAATAACAACTTGGGCGCGGCCTCGGTAAGCGTGTCGTCTATACCTACAATGCTGTCGGTTTTAGCAAATTGCTCATGCACTTTAGTGGCGACATTGCGAGCACCTTCATAATCCGGCCCGTAAATTTCCGCCACGATTGGTGACATCACCGGCGGGCCGGTGGCACTTCTACGATTTTTACTTTTGCATTCCATTGCTGTGCAATTTTTTGTATCGGCGCTAACACCGACGTGGCAATCTGATGACTGCTGCGATTGCGCTGATGTTTGTCGCGTAGATTTACCTGAATATCACCCTGCTCTGCGCCACTGCGCAAATAATATTGCCGCACCAAGCCGTTAAAGTTGATGGGCGAAGCCGTGCCCGCATATGCCTCGTAATCTGTGACTTCCGGCACTGTCGCCAAATAACTGCCCAGCTCATGCAACACCGCATTGGTTTGTTCAACTGGCGTGCCGCTTGGCATATCCACCACCACTTGAAATTCCGATTTGTTGTCGAACGGCAGCATTTTCAACACGACCAACTTGACGACACCCAAAGATATAGCGAGTAGCAAACCGCCCAGTATTACCAGCCACAATTTACGGCGCGCCGATTTGCCATGCACACCATTTAAAAATGGGCTTAGGACGGCACGGAAAAAGCGGCTCAATTTGGTATCGCGCTCATCGCGAATTTCTTCATGATGTGCACCGGCAAACTTCAATACCAACCACGGCGTGATGACGAATGCGACTGCCAGCGAAATCAACATGCCCATGCTGGCATTGATCGGAATCGGGCTCATGTACGGCCCCATCAATCCGCTAACAAACGCCATCGGCAACAAGGCGGCAATCACGGTAAAGGTCGCTAAAATTGTCGGGCTACCCACTTCATCCACCGCCTCCGGAATGATCTCTGACAACGGTTGATGGGTCGCTAGTGCGCGACGGCGATGGATGTTCTCCACCACCACAATCGCATCATCCACCAATATCCCGATTGAAAATATCAGTGCGAATAATGACACGCGATTGAGCGTAAATCCCCACGCCCAAGAAGCGAACAACGTGGCTGCCAAAGTAAGCAAAACAGCAATCCCCACGACAAAAGCTTCGCGCCGCCCCATTGTCAGCCAAACCAAGAGCACGACTGCTGCGGTAGCGAAAAGCAGTTTTTTTATCAGCTTCATCGCTTTATCGTTTGCGGTTTCACCATAATTTCGCGTGGTGTTAACTTGCACATCGGCGGGAATCACGCTGCCCTTCAACTCTTCTATACGTGCCAATAATTTATTAGCTACGTCCACCGCATTAGCACCGGGTTTTTTTGTGATGGCGATGGTGACGGCGGTAAATTCACCATTACCTAGTATGTGCTTATCTTCTGCCGCTGGCCCAGTACCCATCCACACATAACTGGCGGGTTGATCTGCACCATCTTGCACCTCGGCAATATCGCGCAAATATATCGGCTTGCCTTCAAATACACCGACTACCAGCTGCTTAACTTCATTGGCATTACTTAAAAAGCTGCCTGTTTGCACTAGCACTTCTCGATTGTTTTGCACCAACACACCCGCATTTGCCGAGACATTCGCCGATTGCAATGCTGCACGCACATCTTGAATCGAAAGCTGATACGCATTCAGATTTTCGGGATTTAGCAACACTCGCACCATGCGTTGCGTTGCGCCTATTGTGGACACTTCTCTGGTACCCGCCACACGCTTTAACTCGGACTCGATTGCATGAGCCACTTGAGTTAACTCAACACTCCCTCCGGCAACTTGTTTTCGCCACAGAGTCAATCCGACTATCGGCACATCGTCGATACCTTTAGCCTTAATGATAGGTTGCGACACGCCCAAGGTGCGTGGCAGCCAATCCGCATGTGAATTCACTACGTCATACAACTTGACTAGCGATGGTACATGTTGCTCCCCCACTTTGAACTGAACTGTAATCACAGCCATACCGGGTTGTGATACGGAGTAAACATGATCAACCCCCGCTATTTGTGACAGCACTTGCTCGGAGGGTATAGCGACCGTTTGTGCCACGTCTTTTGCCGACGCGCCCGGATAGGCAATCATTACATTCGCCATCGTTACATTGATTTGCGGCTCCTCTTCGCGTGGCGTAACCAGCACCGCAAAAGTCCCTAAAAGCACTGCGACCAGTGCCAGCAACGGTGTCATTTGCGAATGCAGAAAATATTTGGCAATGCGTCCTGAAATACCCATTTTTTCACCTTAATAAATTTCAAAGCCGCCAACAAGCGCCCTCTATCATTGGCTTGTGACGGCTTATGGCAGTTTTACTGAATTTTTACTTTTGCATGCCCGCTTTAACCGGGTCTAATGCAACCCGCTCACCCGGATTTAACCCCGCCAATACTTCCACTGCACCTTCCGCTTGAACGTCACCCAAGCGGACTTGACGCAATTTCACGCTATTTTTTTCATCCACCACATACACCGCAACCACCTCACTGCGGCGCAATACGGCACTATTGGGAATCACAATTTTCTTCAGTTTACCCACCACAAAATGTGCCCGAACAAACATTCCCGGATATACACCGGCTTGATTGGTCGGTAGTGAAATTCGCACTTGCGTGCTATGAGTACGTGCATCCGCTAACGGCTGCACTATGACGGTCGCTGCTTTAATCCAACGATTCAAAGCGGGCACTTCAACACTGGCTTGAGGATGTGCGCCAATCTCCGCCAATTTAAATTGCGGCACATTCACCACCACGCGCAACGCGGCTGGATCAAAGCCCGTCATCAACGGCTTGCCGGGCATGACCATTTCGCCAACTTCAACCATGCGCGCGCCTACCAAGCCGCCATAGGGTGCAATGACCGTGGTGTAGCCTTGCGTCAAAGTTGCTTGCCCCGCGCCCGCTTTACTTGCAGCAGCTTGAGCCAATGCCACCTGGAAATCAACCTGAGCTTTATCCAACGCAGCTTGGCTAATAAATTTTTGCGCGAACAACTGTTTGCTGCGCTCGAATGTGGCCCGTGCATTTTGCAAATTGGCTTGCGCTTGCAACACCTGCGCTTGGCTACCCGCAACCGCCTGCGCTGCTTCGCTTTGATCGATGCGTAAAATGACCTGCCCTTTATTGACGTGATCACCCACATCAAATAGCACTTCTTTAACACGCCCCGCGATTTGCGCCGACACCGTGGACTGGCGCGTGGCTTCAACCACGCCCTCTACGCTGTAGGTTTGCGCCACTTCGCGAAACTCCACAGGCGCGACAGCAAGTTGCTCCGCCGCTTGAGATGCCGCGATATTCACCAACAAAAAAATTCCCAAACAATACTTTTTCACTATGTCCTCGTCATCCGCAACTTTAATCTAAATAAGTATATTCTTATATTGATGGGAAATCAAGCCTTCATCCGTATTGGCTCATTAAACCGCTAAGTAGTACAGAACACATCCTTCATCATGCCAATCAGCTTGAGTGTGCGAATGTCACCAATCCGGTAATACACCCAATTCGATTCTTTGCGCGTTGCCAACACCTCTTGATCACGCATCTTCGCCAAATGCTGCGAGATGTTGCTTTGTGTTGTACCGACTTGCTCGACAATATCTTGCACGCTGAGCTCTTGGCTGCCCAATACACACAGAATTTTCAGCCGCAACGGATGCGCAATGGCTTTCATCGCTTGCGCCGCCTGCTGAATATCTTCTTCTTTATCGATCAATTTTCCAGTCATAATCACTCCTCCCAATACGATAATCGGCTAAAATTACGGCTTACAAAATTAGCCACCACTTATTTTACCTCAATGAATGTCACGCCTGTATTACTCGTTATTTTAGATGGCTTCGGTTACAGCGAAGATGCTGACAACAATGCTGTCCTAGCTGCCAAGAAGCCCAATTGGGACAAGCTGTGGCACGATTACCCGCACACCTTAATCAACGCATCTGAAAAATTTGTGGGCTTACCCGCCACGCAAATGGGTAACTCAGAAGTTGGACATCTCAACATTGGCGCGGGTCGTGTGGTGTATCAAGATTTAAGCAAAGTTGATGTTGCTATTGAAGATGGCAGCTTTTACACCAACCCTGCTTTGAGTGATGCCGTTGTGCTTGCCAAACAAAAGAACAGCGCGCTACACATCATGGGATTGCTGTCCGCCGGCGGGGTACATAGTCACGAAAATCATATTTTCGCCATGCTGGACATGGCAGCGCGCAATGGCTTAAAGAAGGTTTACCTGCATGCGTTTTTAGATGGTCGGGACACCCCGCCAAAAAGCGCGGCCTCTTCGCTGCAACTACTACAAGACAAATGTGCCGCATTGGGTGTGGGGCAAATTGCCAGCATCATTGGACGCTTTTACGCGATGGATAGAGATCAGCGTTGGGATCGAGTGCAATCCGCTTACGACTTGCTCACGCAAGGTCGTTCAGAGTTTTCTGCAAGCAATGCACTCGGCGGATTGGAGTTAGCCTACGCACGCGGCGAATCGGATGAGTTTGTGAAAGCAACCTCTATTCATTCTAATGACACTGCTGCAGTGGCGATGCAAGATAACGATGTGGTGGTGTTTATGAATTTCCGCGCGGATCGCGCACGTGAAATTTCTCACGCTTTAACCGACGAAACTTTTAGCGGATTTGCTCGCAGCTATCGCCCCAAGCTGGCGAGCTTCGTGACGCTCAGTCGCTATGGCGAAGAATTTAATTACCCCTGCGCATACACGCAAGATGCGATACACAATGATTTTGGCGAATATATTTCCAACCTGGGTTTGAAACAATTACGCATTGCCGAAACCGAAAAATATGCGCACGTCACGTATTTTTTCAACGGTGGAAAAGAGCAGCCGTACGCTAACGAAGATCGTATTTTAGTACCCTCACCGAAGGTTGAAACCTACGACCTTAAGCCGGAAATGAGCGCATTTGAAGTGACGGACAAATTGGAAGCCGCCATCCTGAGTCGTGAGTACGACGCAATCATTTGTAATTACGCGAATGGTGATATGGTTGGGCATAGTGGCAACATGGCTGCCGCCACGCAAGCGATCGAAACCCTAGATGTGTGCATTGGGCGTGTCGTTAAAGCCATGCAAGCCATCAGCGGAGAAGTCATCATTACCGCAGATCATGGCAATGCGGAACAAATGATTGATCATCACACACATCAAGCACACACTGCGCACACGCTGAACCCTGTTCCCTTCATATACATCGGACGCAAATTCAAACTGATAGAGCAAGGTGCGTTGCGTGATATTGCCCCCAGCTTGTTATCCATCATGGGTCTACCGCAACCTGTGGAAATGACGGGGCAAAGTTTAATCCAAGTGCAGTGACTCACTTTGAACAAACACTCTACTCATTATTGTTTTGCCTAATCGCAAACACCGCCGCGTTTGCCTCCACGCAGCAACAGGAACTTGAAAACCTACGCAAACGCATCACCACCGTACAGCGGGAAATTGAACAAACCGACGCATTCAAATCGAAAGCTGCAAATGCACTTCGTGAATCTGAACGTGCCATCAGCGACAGCAATCGCAGAATAGCTGAACTCACCGAACAGCGAAAATCAGCAGATCAAAAACTGAATAACCTTCAAACCCAACAGCAGAATTTAACAAGCTCGATACAAGCACAGCAGCAATTACTCGGCAAACAGTTGTATCTGCAATACACAAATGGCAGCCCAAGCTATTTCGAGCAATTCTTTAACAGCCAAGAGACTAGCCAGTTGGCACGCAATCTTCAGTATTACCAATACATCGCTCGTGACCGTGCTACGGGAATAAATGCGCTGCGCAGCAATCTCGACGTACTTAAAGCTAATCGTACAGAGACACTAGAACAAAGTGCCGCACTTACCGCGTTAAGTGCCGAAGAAAGTGTACAACGAAGCAACTTAAAAAGAAGCCAACAAGCTCGGCAAGAGATGTTGAAGAAATTTTCACAGCAACTGCGCCAGCAACGCCGCGAAGTGAATCACTTACAGCGTGACGAAACTCATCTTGCTCAATTGGTCGATAAGCTCGCCAAAATGTTGGCACAACCCAAATCAAATTCAATTTTTGGCAATGACAACTTACCCGACAATCACTTCGATGAGTCCCCCTTTAATCAGCTCAAGGGCAAGCTGGCATTGCCTGTCAAAGGTGCAATCACCAATCATTTTGGTACGCCCAGACCTGATAGCACAGTGCTATGGAAAGGTCTCTTTTTAAAAACGGCAAATGGACAAGCGGTAAAATCCGTCGCTGCTGGGCGTGTAGTTTTTGCAGACTGGCTGCGCGGCTTCGGTAATTTACTCATCGTCGATCACGGCATGGGCTATATGAGTTTATATGGCAACAATGAAACGCTATTCAAGCAAGTCGGCGACTTATTGACTGGCGGTGACACCATCGCATCAGTGGGCAATAGCGGCGGCAACGAAGAATCGGGTTTATACTTTGAGCTACGCCACGAAAGTAAACCCTTCGACCCGATTAAGTGGCTCGCAGCAAAATAATTCCGAGGAAAATATGCGTCTTTTAGAAAAAGTTAGTTTGGTGAGTTTAGGTGTGGTTGCTGGTGTGTCAATTAGTTTGCAATACGCGGCCATGGCTGAAAAAGTGCCTGTTATCACCCCACTGCCGATTGAAGATTTGCGTGCATTTACCGAAGTGTTTGGTCGCATAAAAAGCGATTACGTTGAACCGGTTTCAGATAAGAAGCTCATCACAGAGGCTATCACAGGTATGCTAAATGGGCTGGATCCGCATTCTGCTTATCTTGATGCTGAAGCTTTCAAGGAGTTGAACGACACCACACATGGCGAATTCGGTGGGCTTGGTATTGAAGTCGGCATGGAAGACGGTTTAGTTAAAGTCATTTCTCCGATAGAAGATACGCCTGCATTCCAAGCTGGCATCAAGAGCGGCGACTTAATCATCAAGATGGATGACACGCTGGTGAAAGGCTTATCACTCAATGATGCAGTCAGTCACATGCGCGGCAAAGCTGGCAGCAAAATCATTTTGACTATCTCCCGCAAAAACGAGCCCAAGCTGCTCACCTTTACATTAACCCGTGCAGTTATCAAGGTTCAAAGTGTTAAATCCAAGCAAATTGAGCCGGGTTACGGCTATGTTCGTATCACTCAATTTCAAGAGCTAACAGGAGAGAATCTGGCTACGGCCATTGAAGCTTTATACAAGCAGAACCAAGGTTCGCTGAAAGGTTTAGTGCTTGATTTGCGTAATGATCCGGGTGGGCTGCTTACTTCAGCTGTTGGTGTATCTGCGGCTTTTCTAAGCAGAGATAAGCTGGTGGTTTATACCGAAGGGCGCACAGATGATGCCAAAATGCGTTTGACTGCCACCCCTCAAAACTACATTCGCAGCAGCATCAGTTCTGATTATTTATCGAAACTTCCTGATGCCGTAAAAAGCGTACCGCTAATCGTATTAGTTAACGGTGGCTCGGCTTCAGCATCAGAAATTGTCGCTGGCGCACTGCAAGATCACAAGCGCGCCATCATCATGGGCACGCAGACCTTTGGCAAAGGCTCCGTGCAGACCATTTTGCCACTTGGAAATAACACCGGCATCAAGCTCACCACTGCCCGCTATTACACGCCCAACGGACGCTCCATCCAAGCTAAAGGAATAGAGCCGGATATTTTGGTAGAGGATCCATCCACTGCAGCACATGACAATGGTATGTTAACTTTGCATGAAGCCGATTTGGGGCGGCATTTAAACAATGACAAAAGTTCCGATGAGAAACCCAATTCTCCAATTAAGAAGCCTCCCTCTTCTAGTGAAAGTAAAGACGATACTGAAAAATTTGTTCCTGTAGAGTTTGGTGCAAAGAATGACTATCAACTTAATCAGGCGATGAATTTGCTCAAAGGTATGCAGATACTCAATGGCAAGTAATTTACGTCAAGCCGAATTACTTAGGCGCATATTATAGCAATACACACGCCATCTCGCCAAAGAAAGTAAGCTTCGAATACACTACCTTATAGCGTTTATATTCCTTCGATATCGCAACAACGAGCAACATTCCGTATCAAATAAAAAACCCTCAGATTCTCATCTGAGGGTTTTTTATTTATAAGGAGTCTGACGATGACCTACTTTCGCATGGGTAATCCACACTATCATTGGCGCGGAGTCGTTTCACTGTCCTGTTCGAGATGGGAAGGAGTGGGACCAACTCGCTATGGTCGTCAGACAAACTGTTAGGTTCACTGCGGTGAATTGCAGCGTACCGTGTTTGTTGTCACTTAATGCGTTTGATGGCATCAAGCAACGCTATTTTTGGAAGAAGTAAAGTCTGGGAATTCAATTGCATTGCGTCACACACTATAACATTGACTTAATGTTATAGGATCAAGCCTCACGAGCAATTAGTATCAGTTAGCTTAACGCATTACTGCGCTTCCACACCTGACCTATCAACGTCCTGGTCTCGAACGACTCTTTAGGGGGGTTAAACCCCCAGGGAAATCTTATCTCAAGGCGAGTTTCCCGCTTAGATGCTTTCAGCGGTTATCTCTTCCAGATTTAGCTACCCGGCAATACCACTGGCGTGATAACCGGTACACCAGAGATCTGTCCACTCCGGTCCTCTCGTACTAGGAGCAGGTCCCTTCAAATTTCCAACGCCCAAGGCAGATAGGGACCAAACTGTCTCACGACGTTTTAAACCCAGCTCACGTACCACTTTAAATGGCGAACAGCCATACCCTTGGGACCGGCTACAGCCCCAGGATGTGATGAGCCGACATCGAGGTGCCAAACTCCCCCGTCGATATGAACTCTTGGGAGGAATCAGCCTGTTATCCCCAGAGTACCTTTTATCCGTTGAGCGATGGCCCTTCCATACAGAACCACCGGATCACTATGACCTACTTTCGTATCTGCTCGACTTGTCAGTCTCGCAGTTAAGCATCCTTTTGCCATTGCACTATCAGTACGATGTCCGACCGTACCTAGGATACCTTCGTACTCCTCCGTTACAATTTGGGAGGAGACCGCCCCAGTCAAACTGCCTACCATGCACGGTCCCCAACCCCGATTAGGGGTCTAGGTTAGAATCTCAAACACACCAGGCTGGTATTTCAAGGTTGACTCCACGAGAACTGGCGTTCCCGCTTCATAGTCTCCCAGCTATCCTACACAGGTCTATTCAAAATCCAATGCAAAGCTACAGTAAAGGTTCATGGGGTCTTTCCGTCTAGCCTCGGGTAGATTGCATCTTCACAAACATTTCAACTTCGCTGAGTCTCAGGAGGAGACAGTGTGGCCATCGTTACGCCATTCGTGCAGGTCGGAACTTACCCGACAAGGAATTTCGCTACCTTAGGACCGTTATAGTTACGGCCGCCGTTTACTGGGACTTCAATCAAGAGCTTGCACCCCATCATTTAATCTTCCAGCACCGGGCAGGCGTCACACTCTATACGTCCACTTTCGTGTTTGCAGAGTGCTGTGTTTTTATTAAACAGTCGCAGCCACCATTTCACTGCAACCCCATCGAGCTTCGGACGCGAAGTCCTACACTCTAGCGGGGCGCACCTTCTCCCGAAGTTACGGTGCAAATTTGCCGAGTTCCTTCTCCTGAGTTCTCTCAAGCGCCTTAGAATTCTCATCCCACCCACCTGTGTCGGTTTGCGGTACGGTCTCAATATAACTGAAGCTTAGTGGCTTTTCTTGGAAGCTTGGTATCAGCAACTTCAGCACCTAAGTGCCTCGTTATCACGCCTCAGAATTGACCTCCCGGATTTGCCTAAGAGATCTCCCTACACGCTTGAACTGGGACATCCAACACCCAGCTTGCTTAACCTTCTCCGTCCCCACATCGCATTATATTGAGGTACAGGAATATTAACCTGTTTCCCATCGACTACGCATTTCTGCCTCGCCTTAGGGGCCGACTCACCCTGCATCGATGAACGTTGTGCAGGAAACCTTGGGTTTTCGGCGAGGGAGCCTTTCACTCCCTTTATCGCTACTCATGTCAGCATTCGCACTTCTGATACCTCCAGCATCCCTCACAGGACACCTTCGCAGGCCTACAGAACGCTCTCCTACCATATGAGCGTTCCTTTTAATACACGCACAAGTTGTCGCTTCGACCCCCGTCAGGGGTGAGATGCGACAAACCTTCAATTGAGGTGAAGGAATTTCCCCTGACTGATTTGTCAGAGGCGTTTTGCAACGCTACGCGTTGCGAAACTTCTTTAGCATGTCCTAAAAGGAACGCTCATATCCGCGATTTCGGTGCATAGTTTGAGCCCCGTTACATCTTCCGCGCAGGACGACTCGATCAGTGAGCTATTACGCTTTCTTTAAATGATGGCTGCTTCTAAGCCAACATCCTGACTGTTTTAGCCTTCCCACTTCGTTTTCCACTTAACTATGTCTTGGGGACCTTAATCGGCGGTCTGGGTTGTTTCCCTCTTGACACCGGACGTTAGCACCCGATGTCTGTCTCCCACGCTCGCACTTCTCGGTATTCGGAGTTTGCAATGGTTTGGTAATCAGCAATAGACCCCTAGCCATAACAGTGCTCTACCCCCGAGAGTGATACGTGAGGCACTACCTAAATAGTTTTCGGAGAGAACCAGCTATTTCCAAGTTTGTTTAGCCTTTCACCCCTATCCACAGCTCATCCCCAAATTTTTCAACATTTGTGGGTTCGGACCTCCAGTTGGTTTTACCCAACCTTCATCCTGGCCATGGATAGATCACTTGGTTTCGGGTCTACGCCCAGCAACTATCGCCCTTATCAGACTCGGTTTCCCTACGCCTCCCCTATTCGGTTAAGCTCGCTACTGAACGTAAGTCGCTGACCCATTATACAAAAGGTACGCAGTCACGGAACAAGTCCGCTCCCACTGTTTGTATGCATGCGGTTTCAGGATCTATTTCACTCCCCTTCCGGGGTTCTTTTCGCCTTTCCCTCACGGTACTGGTTCACTATCGGTCGATTACGAGTATTTAGCCTTGGAGGATGGTCCCCCCATGTTCAGACAAGGTTTCTCGTGCCCCGCCCTACTTGTCGCAATCCTAGTTCCACACTTCTGTTTTTACCTACGGGGCTATCACCCACTATGGCCAGACTTTCCAGACTGTTTGGTTAACAAAAATGCTAAAAATTGCAGGCTGCTCCGTGTTCGCTCGCCACTACTTACGGAATCTCGGTTGATTTCTTTTCCTTCAGGTACTTAGATGTTTCAGTTCCCTGAGTTCGCTTTACCCTCCCTATGTATTCAGGAGGGAATGACGCTTGCGCGCCGGGTTTCCCCATTCGAATATCCACGGATCAAAGCTTTTTGCCAGCTCCCCGTGGCTTTTCGCAGGCTAACACGTCTTTCATCGCCTGTAATCGCCAAGGCATCCACCACATGCACTTATTCGCTTGACCCTATAACGTTAAGCCCTAGTCATCGCTGACCAGGCGTTATGGTGTTTCGCATTTTTAACGTTTACTACCACTGAACTGATTTAAGGGTTCAGCTTTCGCAAAGGTTTGTGTCTAATTCACAATGACTAATCATGAACTAGCTTGATACAATCAAATCCCACACGTTTTCACGCACTTGTTAATGACTCAAATGAATGAGCCATCCTCTCCGTGCGCGAATCACGTGTTACTTTACTTCTTCCAAATTTTTAAAGAACTACTTATCGGTTAAAAACCAATATTCAAACGCCTCCGCTTGAATATAAATTCTTTTCCTGTTTTTTTGATTGGCAACTTACGCTGCGGTCACACACGCTAAATCCACACCAAAGCACTAAAGAGATTCCCACAAGAGGACTCCAACTTCCTATCGTTTCAACTACCAAACGATGGAAGATTGTATGTGGTGGAGGTTAACGGGATCGAACCGTTCACCCCCTGCTTGCAAAGCAGGTGCTCTACCAGATGAGCTAAACCCCCATTGTGTGCCACAGCCTAACCTTGGTGGGTCTAGATGGACTCGAACCATCGACCCCTGCGTTATCAACACAGTGCTCTAACCAGCTGAGCTACAGACCCAAATGCAGTCTTTAGCGATGAGCCGTTAGTATTAGGAGGCAGTGAACTGCTTTAACTAATAACTAGCGACTAACGGCCAGCAACTGATTCTTAAACAACCGATGAGTGTAGGCACTCAGCCTTGGGATTCTCTAGAAAGGAGGTGATCCAGCCGCACCTTCCGATACGGCTACCTTGTTACGACTTCACCCCAGTCATGAAACCCACCGTGGTAAGCGCCCTCCTTGCGGTTAGGCTACCTACTTCTGGCAGATTCCACTCCCATGGTGTGACGGGCGGTGTGTACAAGACCCGGGAACGTATTCACCGCGACATGCTGATCCGCGATTACTAGCGATTCCGACTTCATGGAGTCGAGTTGCAGACTCCAATCCGGACTACGATCGGCTTTCTGAGATTAGCTCCCCCTCGCGGGTTGGCAACCCTCTGTACCGACCATTGTATTACGTGTGAAGCCCTACCCATAAGGGCCATGAGGACTTGACGTCATCCCCACCTTCCTCCGGTTTATCACCGGCAGTCTCATTAAAGTGCCCAACTGAATGATGGCAATTAATGACAAGGGTTGCGCTCGTTGCGGGACTTAACCCAACATCTCACGACACGAGCTGACGACAGCCATGCAGCACCTGTGTTCCGGTTCCCTTTCGGGCACCAATCCATCTCTGGAAAGTTCCGGACATGTCAAGGGTAGGTAAGGTTTTTCGCGTTGCATCGAATTAATCCACATAATCCACCGCTTGTGCGGGTCCCCGTCAATTCCTTTGAGTTTTAATCTTGCGACCGTACTCCCCAGGCGGTCAACTTAGCGCGTTAGCTGCGGTACTAAAGAAGTCTCCTTCCCCAACACCTAGTTGACATCGTTTAGGGCGTGGACTACCAGGGTATCTAATCCTGTTTGCTCCCCACGCTTTCGTGCATGAGCGTCAGTGTTAGCCCAGGGGGCTGCCTTCGCCATCGGTATTCCTCCACATATCTACGCATTTCACTGCTACACGTGGAATTCTACCCCCCTCTGCTACACTCTAGTCTCGCAGTCACAAATGCAGTTCCCAGGTTAAGCCCGGGGATTTCACATCTGTCTTACGAAACCGCCTGCGCACGCTTTACGCCCAGTAATTCCGATTAACGCTCGCACCCTACGTATTACCGCGGCTGCTGGCACGTAGTTAGCCGGTGCTTCTTCTTACGGTACCGTCATTAGCCACGGTTATTAACCGTGACCGTTTCTTTCCGTCTGAAAGAGCTTTACAACCCGAAGGCCTTCTTCACTCACGCGGCATGGCTGGATCAGGGTTGCCCCCATTGTCCAAAATTCCCCACTGCTGCCTCCCGTAGGAGTCTGGACCGTGTCTCAGTTCCAGTGTGGCTGGTCGTCCTCTCAGACCAGCTACGGATCGTCGCCTAGGTGAGCCTTTACCTCACCTACTAGCTAATCCGATATCGGCCACTCCGAAAGCGAGAGGTCTTGCGATCCCCCCCTTTCCCCCTTAGGGCATATGCGGTATTAGCGTAACTTTCGCTACGTTATCCCCCACTTCCGGACATGTTCCGATATATTACTCACCCGTTCGCCACTCGCCACCAGGGTTGCCCCCGTGCTGCCGTTCGACTTGCATGTGTAAAGCATGCCGCCAGCGTTCAATCTGAGCCAGGATCAAACTCTTCAGTTTAATTCCTGTTTTGGTTCATTGCTGAACCGGTCTTACTCAAAGTAAATCATTGACATGATTTGTTTCGACTTCGTGTAAGTATTACTATATTTTTAAAGTCGTTTCGATCTCCCGAAAGAGTCAAAACTTCCCCAAAAACCAAGTACCTACACTCGTCGGTTGTTCGTTTTATCTTTTAAAGAACGGCTACCAAGGCAGCGAAGAGGTGCGCATTATAGAGATGTAAAAACTCTCGTCAACACTTTTCTGAAATATTTTTATAATATTTGCGATTAACCTGTTTGATTGCGTTATTCACTACAATGCAATCTCACTCGAAAAGCTAAAAAATGTCACAGATCACACTCGGAATAGAATCGTCTTGCGATGAGACCGGTATCGCGCTCTACCAGATGGGGCGTGGCTTGCTAACGCATGCACTACATTCTCAGATCGCCATGCATAACGAATACGGCGGTGTTGTTCCTGAGCTCGCGTCACGCGATCACGTGCAGCGCGTTATTCCTTTAGTGAGAAAAGTTTTACGCGAGGCTAACGTATCGCTAGCCCAAATAAATGTAATCGCTTATACCCAAGGCCCCGGCTTGGGAGGCGCATTACTCGTTGGAGCAAGTGTTGCGAATGCACTAGCTTACGCACTCGACATTCCAACTATCGGCATCCATCATTTGGAAGGTCACCTGCTTTCACCATTACTGTCCGACCCAGCGCCTGAATTTCCATTCGTTGCCTTATTGGTTTCTGGTGGACACACTCAACTGATGCGAGTGGATGGCGTAGGGCAATACACCTTACTCGGTGAAACGCTGGACGACGCAGCGGGCGAAGCCTTTGATAAAAGCGCAAAGCTATTGGGCTTAGGTTATCCAGGTGGGGCAGCTTTAGCTAAACTCGCCGCATCGGGTCGCCCCAATCTATACAAATTACCGCGCCCAATGTTGCACAGCGGCGATTTGGAATTCAGCTTCAGTGGATTAAAAACAGCGGTGCTGACACTGGTGAAGCAAAGCAATAACGATGAGCAGAAGATTTTGAATGAACAAACGCGGGCCGACATTGCCTACGCCGCGCAAGAGGCCATCGTCGATGTACTAGCACATAAGGCTCGAGCGGCTTTAGCACGGACAGGATTGAATCAATTGGTCATTGCAGGTGGCGTAGGCGCAAATCAAATGCTGCGCAGCCGTTTAACCAGCGATATTGAAAAGCGTGGCGGTAAAGTGTTTTATCCTGATTTGGAATTTTGCACGGATAACGGCGCGATGATTGCTTTTGCTGGTGCGCTAAGATACGCGCAACAACAGGGCAACAAAGACTATCGCTTTAATGTAAAGGCACGCTGGAATTTGGCAGAGATCACCTCAGCAACATAAGCAGCCGTCATTCCCGCGCAGGCGGGAATCCAGTTAGTTGAATAATCCCCGCGAAGCGGGACTAAATATGGCTTTGTCGCTGCGCGTTTTTTAATTGACTGGATTCCCGCTTGCGCGGGAATGACAAAACATTTACTTCTCAGCCTTCTTGCTGCCAATCTTACTTTCTTTACCCGCCAACAGATTTTGAATATTGCTCTTGTGTCGCCAAATCAATAGCAACGACATCACCAATGATGCCAGCACCCACTCATGCGGCAAGCCCAGCATAAAGGCGTATAGCGGCGCGGCAATCGCTGCAACCAAGGCAGATAAAGACGAGTAGCGAAACACCACCGCCATAAACAACCACGTCGCCAACACCGCCAAGCCCAGCCAGCCGCTCAACGCGAGCAACACCCCCAGCGCGGTCGCCACCCCCTTGCCGCCCTTGAAGTTCAAAAATATCGGAAACAGATGTCCAATAAAAACCACTAACGCAACCAGCGCGATTTGCACATTACTCAAACCCAACTGCATTGCCAAAAATACCGCCAGCCAGCCTTTCGCCGCATCACCAAATAACGTCAATGCCGCAGCCGCCTTCTTGCCACTGCGTAGTACGTTGGTCGCACCGGGATTTCCCGACCCATAAGTACGCGGATCGGCAATGCCGAACGCCTTGCTCGTCACGACCGCGAACGAAATTGAGCCCAACAAATACGCGGCAATTACAAAAACTATGGTCAACATCGGGAATGCCTTAGAATGATTGAATGCGGATTTTACTTGAGCGTGCTTACAAACACTACGGATTCGTCATTCCCGCGAAAGCGGGAATCCAGCCATTTAATTAACTGGGTTCCCGCTTTCGCGGGAACGACAAACTGGCTATTCGCGCACTCACAACCAACCTGACAATTATGGACATCATCTTTCTACGCGAACTCAAGGTCACCACCTTAATCGGCATTTACGAACGGGAAAAGCGCGTGCCGCAGACTTTGCAGATCGACCTCGACATCGCCCTGCCCAACAGCCGTGCCTGCACCAGCGACGACATCAACGACGCGCTGGATTATGCCGATGTCGCGCAACACCTCCAGACCGTACTGAGCGAGGGGCATTTTTCCTTGATGGAAACCCTGGCGGAACACATCGCGCAAATCATCCTCAAGGACTTCAACGCACCGTGGGTCAAGGTTAGTGTCGCCAAACTGCAAGCGATACGCAACTGCAAGATGGTGGGGATTAGTATTGAGCGGGGCAAGTGAAGTAGCCTAAAGAGCCGTTCGCATTGAGGTTGTCGAAACATGAACAACTAAACTGTCGAGGCAACCCAACAGCTGGACTATAACTTATACAAGTTATAGTCCAGCTTCCTTCATCAATTTGGCTATGGACATATCCAACGCACTAGCCAATCTTGCCAGCGTTAAGACTGCAACATTGTTATCACCGCGCTCAACACGTCCGACATAACTACGGTCAACCTCAGCCAATAGTGCCAGTTTCTCTTGAGAAATATCCTTCGACAATCGCACACGTCTAATCGCCTCTCCGAGTGCAACCAACGCAGGGTCTTGACGATTTCTTGAGAGATTTGGCATGCCATCATAATTCCTTTATGATGCGCAAAAATCCACGGTACATGTACCTCTAGCAACTTACCGAACGCATGTGTGAGTATCTACTCCCGCAAAGCTAGGCTTTTGGAACGCTCTCACAACAAGCCTATTTTTCAAACAAGAGAGCATTGAGGAAATCATGATGAAAACAACAGGAATCGCTGTAATGATGGCTTTAACATTGAGTGCTTGTGCTAGCAGCTCAGTTGGCAATAAATTCGATCAAGGAAAGGCAAATGGTTTCATGCAGGGCAAAGCAACCTACACTGAAATTGTACAAACATTGGGTAAACCTCAGACTGTTACCACAGGTGCGAACGGTTCAAAAAGCATAACGTATAGTTACGCACACGCAGAAGCAAATGCCGCATCATATATTCCATTCGTTAATTTGTTTGCAGCAAAGATGGATTCGGAATCTCAAACAGCGGCGTTCTCTTTTGATAAGAACGACATCCTGATAAGTAAGACAATCAGCGAAGTAAAAAATTAAAGTAATCAGTTCAGCAGGGCAGGCATCCTGTACGCTGCTGGACAACGAGGTAGAATTCACGCTCATGCTTCGACAAGCACGAACAGTCTTTGTCGCTATCCTCTCGGATGATGCTGCTCATGCAGCTTCTTCAACCGCTCCCTCGCCACATGCGTATAAATCTGCGTGGTGGAAATATCCGCGTGACCCAATAACATTTGCACCACGCGCAAGTCCGCACCGTGGTTGAGTAGGTGAGTGGCGAAGGCATGGCGTAAGGTGTGTGGCGACATCGGCTTGGTGATTGCGCCGCGCTGCGCGTGCTTCTTGATGAGATACCAGAACATCTGCCGCGTCATGCCTTCGCCGCGTGCGGTGACAAACAGCTCGTCACAAATTTGTTCGCCCAGCAACACGCCACGCCCGTCGGCCAGATAGCGGCGCAGCCAGTCCAACGCTTCTTCACCCAGCGGAACAAGACGTTCCTTGCCTCCCTTGCCCATCACGCGCACCACACCCATATCCATGCTCACCTGCGTGATGCGCAGGGTCACCAGCTCGGACACACGCAAGCCCGTGGCGTACAGCACTTCAAACATGGTGCGATCACGCATACCCAAAGGCGTTTGAATGTCGGGCGCGTTGAGCAGTTGCTCGACATCTTGCTCGGTGAGCGTCTTGGGCAGGTTGCGCGGTAATTTGGGCGTGTCGATTTGCAAGGTAGGATCGGTGGTGATTTTGCCTTGCCTAAGCAGATAACGGAACAACCGCTTGAGGCTGGAGATGTTGCGACCCGTGCTGCTCGGCTTGGCTTTTTGCTCAACGACCAAATGCGCGAGATAGCCTTGGATGTCTGCGTGGGTGGCTTGCAGGATGGATGCGGCACGCTGTTGCTCCAGCCATGTAGCAAACTTGGTTAAATCGCGCCGATAGCTTTCCAAGGTGTTGCGAGACAGACCGTCTTCCAGCCAAAGATTATCGTTAAACTCGTCGAGGAGGTCGGCGTTGTTCATAGCATTAGCCAAGCAACATCCGTTCGCCCTGATAACCAGCCTGCGTGTGTTGTTGGGGCTTTAGCCCCTTACAACCACGGCGTACCCCTTGCGGGTGTACTTGGCTATGGCTTTTTAATAGCCTAGTCGAATGGCTATGTCGAACCATGAACGACTCTTCGACAAGCTCAGGGTGAGCGGATTTCAAATCTCACTCTCTCCCATTAAGGGAGAGAGAGTTGCGCCCTCATGCGCCAGCAGCCAGCGCTTGATGTCGATTGATTCACCACTGGCATGACGCATGAAGCCGCCCAAGCCAGATTTACCTATGATGCGATGACAGGGAATGATAATGGGAATGGGATTTGCACCACAGGCTTGCCCAACGGCCTGTGCAGCGGATTTCAATTCAGATGCGACCTCTCCGTAGCCGCGTGTTTTCCCACGCGGGATGTCGCACATGGCCTGCCAGACTTTTTGTTGATGCGCCGTTCCATTAGGCTTAAGTGGCACAGAAAATTTTGCATCGGAGTTGGCAAAGTAAGCGAGCAATTGTTCGCACACGGTTTTGGCAAACGCATTGGTTGCGTGCTGTGATTTTTCCGTGGCCGATAGAAAATCAATTCCGAGCAACGAACATTCATCGCAGCGTATGCCTAATACCCCAAACGGTACGGTTAATTTTGCCTGATAGTCCATGTTGCAATGATAACGCACAAATAAAAAACGGAAGCCGAAGCTCCCGTTTTTATCCAGCAAAAAACTTGCTTGCGCTTAAGCGCGGATTGCCAGTTTTTCTTTGATACGCGCTGATTTGCCTGAACGTTCACGCAAGTAGTACAGCTTGGCGCGACGTACTGAGCCGCGACGTTTCAATTCAATGCTTGAGATGATAGGCGAGTAGGTTTGGAAGGTACGCTCTACGCCTTCACCTGCGGAAATCTTACGCACGATGAAGCTAGAATTCAGACCGCGATTGCGCTTGGCAATGACGACTCCTTCAAAAGCCTGAACGCGTTTGCGTTCGCCTTCGACCACGTTTACGCTTACGACGACAGTGTCGCCAGGTGCGAATGCAGGAATGGTTCTACCCAAACGTGCAATTTCTTCTTGTTCCAGTTGTGCAATCAAATTCACTTTACTGCTCCTTAGTTATTCGGGTCTTGTTCCTTCTCATAAGCATTTTGAAATGCTTGTAGAAGCCGAGACTCCTCTTTTGTCAAATCACGCTTCGCCAATAAATCCGGTCTGCGCAACCACGTCCTGCCCAACGACTGCTGAAGCCGCCAACGCTGTATATCTGCATGATTGCCAGATAACAACACTGGGGGCACGGCTTCACCATTAAACACTTCGGGGCGAGTGTAATGGGGACAATCCAGCAAGACGCTCACAAAAGAATCTTGCTCGGCTGATTCGGCATCACCCAACACACCGGGCAGTTGCCGCACCAAACTATCCACCAACACCATCGCCGCTAATTCACCACCGGATAAAACATAATCACCGATGGAAATCTCTTCATCTACCATTTGACGAATCAGGCGTTCATCGACACCTTCATATCGTCCCGCCACCAGAATCAAACCTTCATCTGCTTGCGCTACTAATTCTTTAACAACGTTTTGGCTGAGCGACCTGCCTTGAGGCGACAAATACACCACCCGACTTTTCTTAACGCCACTCGCTGCTTGCCGCTGCTTGGCTGCGTTGATCGCGCCTGCCAACGGCTCGCCTAACATCACCATTCCGGGACCACCACCATAAGGGCGATCATCAATGGTGCGGTAATTATCCGTGGTGAAATCACGCGGATTCCACGTCTTTAAAACATACTTGCCTTGCTCCGCTGCACGCCGTGTGATGCCGTATTGCGTTAACGCATCGAACATCTCCGGGAACAGCGTGATGACATCAAATATCATCTTAAGTAATCTGCCGACCAGTCAACTCGAATCGTCTTGCTCTTCACATCCACTTGCTTGATGGCTGTCGCCACAAACGGAATCAGGATCTCGCCGCTGTCGCCTTGCACCATCAGCACTTGATTCGCGCCCGTTTCCAGCAATTGCATCACCAACCCTAACGTAACACCCACTTCATTGACCACTGACAAACCGATCAAATCACTCCAGTAGTATTCATCTTCGGACTGTTTAGGCAAACTGGCGCGTGGCACCGCAATCAACAAGCCCTTGAGCCTTTCGGACGCATTACGATCTGGGCAGTTAGGCAATAAAGCCGCCAAGGTTTTATTGTGTGCTTCACACTCTAAAACTTTAACCTCCTGCCACGGACCTTGCTCGGAACCTATCCACCACGTCTTATAATCCAGCAGGCTATCGAGATACTCGGTGTAAGGCTGAATTTTGACCCAACCTTTTATACCGTGAGCGGAAGCCACTCGCCCCATAACAATCATAGGGCTAGTTGTTTCTTTAAGCTGCGACAGCGGCTGCACCACCACGCTTAACCAACTTGGCAACTGCGTCGCTCAACTGCGCGCCCTTATTTTGCCAATGGCTAACGCGAGCCAGTTCCAAGCGCAAACCTTCTTGACCTTCAGCAGCCAATGGATTGTAAAAACCAACGCGCTCGATAAAGCGACCATCACGACGATTGCGTGAGTCAGCAACAACCACATTAAAATACGGACGATTCTTGGAACCGCCACGGGAAAGACGAATGATGACCATATAAAACCTATCTTTGTAATTAGCCTAGCGAAAGGGCGCGGATTCTACGACATTTTGGGGGTGGCACGCAACCCTCAGGCAATTAAAAGGTTTGCGAGGAGATGTTGCAAGTACCCCAGCTATCGTTGTTAGCGACCCGCCAACGAAACAGCGTAGGCGGAAAAAGCCGTATCGTCAGATACCAAAGTCATCTCCTCAGTCAGTGCTTGCGCGATGATAAGTCGATCAAACGGATCACGGTGATGTAACGGTAAATTATGCAGGCATTGCAAATGCGCAGTTTGAATCGGCAGAATGTGAATGCCTTGCTGGAGCAGCGTGTTTTCAATTGTCACAAGGTCGTCCATAAGCGTGAGCTTGCCGATAGAAATCTTGATAGTCATTTCCCACAGGCTGGCTACGCTCACCGCAACTTGATTGTGGCGATCTTCAATGAGCTGACGCTGCGCCACTCCAAGATTGGAATGTCCCCCCAGATACCAAAGCAGAACATGCGTATCCAGCAACAGCTTCACGGTTAATACTCGGAAAAATCTGCCAACGGCGCGTTGAAATCGTCACCCATTTTAATGCGCCCTTTCAGTGCGCCCGCCTTACGCTGCTGATTATTTGGCGACTCGGCAGCAAGCTCATCGGACACGGCTATTTCAACGGCTTTATTTTGAAATTGCTTTTTGATTGCCTGAAGAAACTTTTCGTTTAGTTCGTCAGGCTTGAGTTGATAGGTTGCGTGCATGGTTGCCTCCGCTTTATTCCAGTGGCGACAAGTTTACGTCATAAATCGGTTAAACGGAATGTACTCACAAATGATCGAACTCTACTCGCAGTTTGAATCGCTCAAAGATATTGAGGCAGAATAGACTTTAGCGTTTTTGCAGGCGCAACAAGCCGTGGATAACTTCGCAGACCATTAACTTATGGTCTGTTACTCAAACGCTCAAAGTCTTTCGGTAATATAGCAAGCCGCTGTTCGGCAGGAGCCTCTTCCGCCGTTAATGTCTGCACTGGTTTGTCTTCACCATAGTGCAACCAGTACGGTGATGCCTTGAGCCATTTGGATAAAGTGCGAATCTTATCTGGTGCAGGAATGGCTTCTCCGCTCAACCACTTCCTAACGCCTTGTACCGAGATTGATTTTCCTAGATAGCGTCGGTTGAATTCGTGAGCAATGTGAGTGGGGCTGGCCGTGCCAACACCAGCGTCGTTCAGCAACCGTGCCAAACACTTGCTGAAAGCTTCCTTTTCATTCATCAAACTCATACGCACGAAAGTTATCACCACCAATAAAACTATAAGTTGCTTTTTAAAGTAACTAAGGAAACGCTGATTTATTTCCAAGAGAAACAGATCCTCAAAAAATTACACGTCAACAAACTGAATCCAATTTAGCTCGCCAATCGCTACAAAAAAGAATTGAAGTCAGTGAGAAGATTATCAACGATCTTGCTGCTGATGGTATGCAGCAAGCAGCGAAAGAAAAATTAGCTCAGGCAAAACGTGAACTGCAAGCAGGTAAACTAGAGGCAAGCCAAAAGTCTCTTCACGATGCTAATGAATATGCGGCACTCGCCAGTCAGCGTGTTCGAGACAATATCGACGACAAGTTACCCCCAATTGCTAAATTGCCAATCAAAGATAAACCTCTAATTTTTACTGAGAAGTGGCAAAACAATTTGCCGCGCTATGGCAATTATGGGGGTAAAGGTTACACGGGTGGCTATGATGGAAATCAGTTACCCATTAACCGTATGGACGAACTCTTTCAAAAGCACGATAACGATTATGGTGCAGCAACAAATGAAGATGCGATTTTGAAAGCGGATAGAGACTTACTTGCAGGGTTAGAGGGAATTGATAAAGGCAATATCTTGATTTTTAGAAATGGAAGCAAGGGCAAGCTTTATGGGACGATGACTGAGGACATAGTATATCGGGACAATGCTAAAAGCCTGTTCAGCAAAAAAATCATATTGCAAGGTACGCTTCAAAGTATTGGTAAGGCTGAGACACATGGAATTGGTGCAAAATAACCTTGCTAACCTAAGCTATTACCGTTGCAATAAAACCTCTAAAACAAACTTGCTGCCCAAGTAAGCCAGCAATAAAAATACGAATCCGCTGATCGTCCAACGCACCGCAACTTTGCCGCGCCAGCCATAGAAGTGGTGTCCATACAACAACACCGCGAACACTCCCCATGAAATAAAGCCGAACAACACTTTATGATTAAACTGCCAAGCCTTGCCGAAAATCTGCTCAGAAAACACGATGCCAGAGGCGAGTGTGAGGGTCAGCAAGCCAAAACCAACCGCAACCAAACGAAACAATAAGGTTTCCATCGTCAACAATGGCGGCAGACTTTGCAACACGCGCGGCATTTGCGCATGATGCAATCGCTTTTCTACTTGCCCGATGAGCACCGCATGCAACACCGCGATGGTGAACAAGCTGTAAGCTAACATCGCGGCGGAGATGTGCGCCTTAAAGGCGAACAAATTGGTGTTGTTCAGCGCATGATCTGAAGGAAATAATTCCGGAAAAATAACGACTACCGCCGCTACTGGCAATATCAAAGTTTGAAATCCGCCGATAGGATAAAAGAAGCGGGCGATCCAATACACCACCAGTGTCAGCCATACAATCAAAGACAATGCGTTGGCGACACTCAAGTTGAAATCACCATTGGCAAACATATCCTGCATCAGCAAATAAGCGTGCAAGCCTAGCGGCAGCAACACCAAATGTCCCGCTGCGCCACGATTTAACGCATCGCCCGCACCACGAGCGTGTTCACGCCAAAAATAAATGGCGAGCGCACCATAAGCGATAAAAGCGAGGACTGAGAGGAGAACGTTAGGCATTTTTTGTCAGGATGTTTTAGACTTATATAATTCTACACCAAACTTGTAAAACTCTCATGCTGGACAACCTTACCCAACGCCTTTCTGGCGTAATCAAAAATCTGCGCGGCCAGGCGCGTTTAACCGAAAGCAACATCCAGGACGCGTTGCGTGAAGTGCGCATGGCGTTGCTGGAGGCCGATGTTGCGCTGCCTGTGGTGAAAGATTTTATTGCGCAAGTCAAGCAGGCCGCGCTTGGTCAAGAAGTGATTGGCAACTTAAATCCGGGGCAGGCTCTCATTGGTGTGGTGCATCGTGAACTCACCAAGTTAATGGGCGAACATAACGATGCGCTGAACTTGGCCGCCGTTCCGCCCGCTGTGATTTTAATGGCAGGTTTGCAGGGCGCGGGTAAAACCACCACCAGCGGCAAGCTGGCCAAATTGCTGCACGATCAAAACAAGAAGAAGGTTTTGCTGGTGAGTTGCGATGTGTATCGCCCCGCCGCGATTGAGCAATTGCGCACCCTCGCCACACAACTCAATATTGATTTTTTCGCCTCGGACATTAGCCAAAAGCCGCAAGACATTGCGCTCAGTGCATTGAACTTTGCGCGCAAACATCATCACGACGTATTGATTGTCGATACCGCAGGTCGCCTTGCCATTGACGAAGCGATGATGGCGGAGATCAAACAGTTGCACGCCTCGCTCAAACCGATTGAAACCTTGTTCGTCGTGGATGCCATGACGGGGCAGGACGCAGTCAATACCGCCAAAGCGTTTGGTGAAGCGCTACCGTTAACGGGTATTATTTTAACCAAGCTGGATGGTGATGCCCGTGGTGGCGCGGCACTTTCGGTGCGCCACATAACCGGCAAACCAATCAAGTTTGTCGGCGTGAGCGAGAAGCCAACTGGCCTCGAAGCCTTCCATCCTGAACGTATGGCATCACGCGTACTTGGCATGGGTGACGTGCTGTCGCTACTCGAAGAAGCGCAGCGCGGTGTCGACCACGCCGAAGCAGAAAAACTTGCCAAGAAAATGAAAAGTGGTCAAGGTTTTGACCTCAACGACTTCAAAATGCAGATGGTGCAAATGCGCAAGATGGGCGGCATGTCCGCGCTGATGGACAAACTCCCCGCGCAACTCAGTCAAGCCGCCGCAGGATCAAAAGTGGATGACAAATCCATTAACCGCCTAGAAGGCATCATCAACTCCATGACACTGGAAGAGCGCAGTAAACCTGAGCTCATCAAAGCTTCACGCAAACGTCGCATCGCCATGGGTGCTGGCGTACAAGTGATGCACGTCAACCAACTGCTAAACCAATTTGAACAAACGCAGAAAATGATGAAAATGTTCAGCAAGGGCGGCGGCATGGCGAAGATGATGCGGAGTATGGCGGGCAAGTTACCAGGGATGCGTTAACACCTCTGTCATTCCCGCGAAAGCGGGAATCCAGCGGTTTTATCAAAAGGTGTTTTTGATTTTGTCCACGCAATGCGTGGAATTATTTTTTAACTGGATTCCCGCTTTCGCGGGAATGACGACTTCTTTAATGAGGATAGTATGACAATTAAAGCCATTATTTTTGACGTGGACGGCACGCTTGCCGACACCGAAGACGGACATCGTAAATCATTCAACAAAGCTTTCGCTGAAAGCGGGCTCGACTGGAACTGGGATGTCGCGCTATATGACAAGCTCCTTAAAGTCACGGGCGGTAAAGAGCGTATCAAATTTTTCCTCAGCGATTTTTTGACTAGCTTTACCAAGCCCGCCGACTTCGACGGCTTCGTAAAAAATCTGCACGCACTAAAAACCATTCACTACACCACGATGCTTCGCGAAGGCTCAATTCCCTTGCGTCCTGGTATTAAGCAACTTATTGAAGAGGCACACGCAGCAGGCATTACTCTCGCCATCGCCACCACCACCACACCAGAGAACGTTTCCGCATTATTGGAAGTATCTTTGGGGAAAGATTGGGCGAATTACTTCGCGGCCAATGGCTGCGGCGACATTGTGCCGCACAAAAAACCTGCGCCCGACATTTACTTTTGGGTGCTAGAAAAAATGGGCATCGCTGCGAGTGATTGCATTGCACTGGAAGACTCCAACAATGGCCTGCGCTCTGCGCTTGCTGCAAACATCAAAACTTATGTCACCATCAATCAATATACGCATACCCAAGATTTTACCGGAGCGGCAGCAGTGCTGGATGACCTTAGCGACCTGCAAGGTTTTTATCGCCTCGCGGGAATTCGTGTTTAGCAATAAATAGTAAAGAGTTAGGTTGGGCTTAGTGAAGCCCAACCTAATCTACAAACTTATTAAAACGGCGCAAAGGTTAATGACCCCGTTGCAGTGATATTTGTTGGGGTGAACAGTGCTAATAAGGGTGTAGATGCAAGCGTTATCATTCCAGCCACTCTATCAAAGTTGATGCCAACACTGCTGCAAATAGGATAGTTATTTGCAGGGACTGGTAGATTAACAAAACAAATTGCTTGATTCCCACTGTTAAACAAGAGTTGAATTTTGTCACCCATTGAAGGTATATTGGGATTGGTAGATGTATATGCTGGCGTGTAATACAAGGTAGCACCAGGCAAAATTGTTCCCCCTGACTCCAATGGATTGCTCCAACTGTATTCAGCTCCCGCTCTAACTGTATATGCTCCAGCATCATAAACGCCAACGCTGTTTATATGAGTATTTTGAAGGGTATTGAAGCCTATAAACCTAGAGAACGTTACTCCCGTACCCGTTCCTCCACCATTACCGTTAATGTATGAGCGGACACATGATACGTAAAATGTTGATGTATCACTTGTCGTGTGAATGCTTCCATCGTACAGACCGACGGTATAGTGATTACCTGCACCATTTGAGGTCGATGACCAGTCGTAGCTCAATGCCCACCCATGTCCTTTCATCAATCCTGACGCATAGAGTGCGCTTAGTTCGGGTTGAGTAGGCATACGCCAGCCAGTTTGTCCATTGATGGTGGTATTGGCACAATATGAATTGGCATTTATCCAATTGTCTTGGAATGTTTCTGGCATCCAAACTAATCCGCCCTGCACTACGTAACTTGGCGCAGCAGTACCGCTCGTATTGCCTCCGTTACTCCCACCTCCGCCACCACATGAAGCAACCGCGATACTGAAAAGCATGACCCAAACCAATTTAATTGTTTTCACTTCTATCCCCTAGACTGACGTTGCGGTTAATTACTTACCTGCCCCAACATGGCAAGCTTTGTTGATATAGATAGGCATTATTTGATATTTTATAACATATTACGCCATGTATCAATTATTGTAAAGACACAACAATTCACGCCTAGTAAATAACTTGTGGGCTGGATACAGTGAAGAAGAGTTCAACGACTATTGGTGCGTTGCTGGGCAGGAATATCGCGGAGCGGCGAAAAGCTCTGGGGCTAACACAGGCAGAGCTTGCGGAAAAGCTAGGGGCGGATACCGTAACCGTTTCAAGGTTCGAGCGGGGCAGCCATTTGCCATCGTTACAACGGTTAGAGAGAATCGCAGACACACTCGGCATTCCGTTGGCGGAATTGCTTTCACAATCCACCAACCTCTGCACAGATCAAGCCTTGCTGATTCAAGGATGGCTGACTAACTTATCCGAATCGGATCGCAAGCTCACCTTAGATATGATGCAAACTTGGTGCTCTCGTCTGCGCGTGTAAGCTGGCGACTTCTGCAAACTCACAGTCATACAAGCCTAGTAGAGCTTTTTAACTATTCGGTTAGAATAGCCGCCGAATAAAAATATAACTTAATTACTTTTAACTTTCTCCTTAAAGGAATCAACATGTACCAAATCGCTCCCAGCATTCTCTCCGCCAACTTTGCTCGCCTCGGCGAGGAAGTCGATAACGTACTCGCGTCCGGCGCGGACATCGTTCACTTTGACGTAATGGATAATCATTACGTGCCTAACCTGACCATTGGGCCTTTGGTGTGCGAAGCGTTGCGCAAGCATGGCGTAACTGCTGACATTGATGTGCATTTAATGGTCAAGCCAGTGGATCGCATCATTCCTGATTTTGCAAAGGCAGGCGCGACTTACATCACCTTTCACCCTGAAGCATCTGAGCATATCGACCGCACTATCGGTTTGATTAAAGAAAGCGGCTGCAAAGCGGGCTTGGTATTTAACCCTGCTACGCCGTTAGACATTTTGGAATACACATTGCCTAAATTGGACATGGTGTTGTTGATGTCGGTCAACCCTGGCTTTGGTGGACAGAAGTTTATTCCTTACGTGTTGGACAAAGCACGCGCCGTGCGCAAGATGATCGACGCAGGCGGTTACAAATGTCGCTTGGAAATCGACGGCGGCGTAGGCCCAGCCAACATTCGCGAAGTGGCAGCAGCAGGCGTAGACACATTTGTGGCAGGCTCGGCAGTATTCAGCAAGCGCAATGAGAACGACAAAAATCGCTACGACACTGTAATCGCAGAGTTGCGCGCTGAACTGGCAAAAGTGGGTAAGTAATGCCATTCACTCAATTCCCATTACCGGTTGGCGCTATTGTCATCGACCTTGACGGCACGTTGCTGAATACCGCACCGCAATTGTCGGAAGCTGCCAATCGTATGTTGCGCGACATCGATTACGCGCCCGTGTCACAAACATTGCTGTCCAGCTACATCGGCAACGGCATCAGCTGGCTGGTTAAGCGCGCATTAACAGGCGACATGCACGCCACACCGGATGCAGCGTTATATGACCATGCTCTGCCGATTTTCGAGAAACACTACACCGAGCTGTTGCTCGAGAGTAAAACATTCGACGGCGTGATCGAAGGCTTGGATGCCATGAAAGCAGCAGGCTTCCGCCTGGGTTGCATCACCAACAAAGTCGAACGTTACACCACACCACTGCTCGCCGGTATCGGGTTGGCCAAGTATTTCGAAATAACGTTAGCGGGCGATACGCTGCCGGAAAAGAAACCTCATCCGATGCCTTTGCTGCATGCGGCGAAATTCTTTGGTGTGCCGATTGAAAAATTGCTGTTGATTGGCGACTCGCTGAGTGACACATTGGCTGCTCGCGCAGCAGGTTGCCCGGTGTTCTGTGTGCCTTACGGCTACAACCACGGCGAGCCTGTGGAAACACTGGATCAAGATGCAGTCATCGCCAACCTTCCGGCTGCCATGCCGTTAATCAAGCGTATCTAAAATGAACAACCTCTTGTATCGAACAATTTGTTGGCGACGGTGTTGATGCCGTAGGGCGGGCAACGTTTGCCCGCCGCTGTACCGCACAAAATATCGACCAACCACAGGAGGTTTTTCATGCTGTCCCCTATCACAGAACAAGAATTCCACGCACTCGCCAAGCAAGGCTACAACCGCATTCCGCTGGTCGTCGAAACTTTTGCCGATCTCGATACGCCGCTGTCGCTGTATCTCAAGCTTGCCAACAAACCATTTTCATACCTGCTGGAATCCGTGCAAGGCGGCGAGCGCTTCGGGCGTTACTCCTTCATTGGCCTGCCTGCCAACACCCGTATTACTGTGCGTAGCAGGCAGGTGACGCTTACTGAAGGCACGCACGAAACCACCCAAACTATCGACAATCCGCTGGATTTTATCCGCGACTATCAGGCGCGCTTCAAGCCTGCACCATTGCCCAACATGCCGCGCTTTACCGGCGGATTGGCGGGATATTTCGGCTACGAGACGATACGTTATATCGAGCCGCGATTGGCTAAAGTACAAAAGCCTGATGCGATCGGCACACCTGATATTTTGCTGATGCTCACCGAACAACTCGCAGTGATTGACAATCTTTCCGGCAAACTTAGTTTCATTGTGTATGCCGATCCCGCACAACCAGACGCGTATCAAATTGCGCGCGAACGATTGCGCGAACTCGTCGGTATGTTGCACTTGCCAGTAACGATACCTTACGCACCGCCGTCACCACGCGTTGAAGCCAAGTCCGAATTCGGCGAAGCCGCATTCAAGGCTGCCGTGGAAAAAGCCAAGCAATACATTTTCGATGGCGACATCATGCAAGTGGTGTTGTCGCAACGCATGGCGCAGCCCTTCCCAGCCGAACCGCTGTCGCTGTATCGCGCGCTACGCAGCGTCAATCCTTCGCCGTATATGTTTTATTACGACATGGGCGATCATCACGTAGTCGGTGCGTCACCGGAAATTCTTGTACGTCTCGAAGGCGATGCCGTCACGGTGCGCCCCATCGCCGGAACACGTCCGCGTGGAAAATCAGTGCAACAAGATGTCTCATTCGCCGAAGAATTATTAGCAGACCCGAAAGAGCTGGCTGAACACCTGATGCTGATCGACTTGGGGCGCAACGACATCGGGCGCGTCGCGCAAAACGGCACGGTGAATCTCACCGAAAAAATGATCATCGAACGCTACTCGCACGTCATGCACATCGTCTCCAACGTCGAGGCCACACTCAAGCACGGCTTGAATGCGATGGATGTACTCAAAGCCACCTTCCCTGCAGGTACAGTCAGCGGCGCGGCAAAAGTGCGCGCGATGGAAATCATCGACGAACTGGAACCCAGCAAACGCGGCATCTACGCGGGCGCAGTCGGCTACCTCGGCTTTAACGGCGACATGGATTTGGCGATTGCATTGCGCACTGCTGTAGTCAAAAACAACATGCTCTACGCGCAAGCCGGCGCAGGCATCGTCGCCGACTCCAACCCCGACAGCGAATGGACAGAAACCCAAAACAAAGCACGCGCCGTGCTGCGTGCTGCGGAGATGGTGCTGGAAGGGCTGGATGTTCAGCCGCATCGCTAGGCTACTGTTTTACACACCAGCCCGTAGAATCGCTATGATTGCAATCGCAACAAGTCAGTTAAATCGTCTTTCTGAACACGATAGGAGTTTCCAACATGATTGCCATCGAAATCGAAGCACCCATTATTGACCATCGAATTAACATTGTGAGCGACCAGCTTCCCTCACAATCACGCATGGCAAAAATCATCGTGATGTTCGACAAAGAAGATTCTGAAATCCCCGCACAAGGAGTGCTGGCACAATTGCGCGCCAATCCTGCACAGACCAAAGAAGACGGTCTGCCAATGAAACGAGAAGAACTGTATGACCGCACCGGCTCTCGTTAAACACAACGCTTGGGTTGATACCAACATCTGGTTTTACGCTTTAAGCACTGGCGACGAAGCCAAAAGAATAGCCGCCAATCACCTGCTAGATTCGCTCGATCATCCGATCATAAACAGTCAAGTTATCCGCGAACTGAGCATCAACCTGCTTAGAAAATCGTCTTACGACGAAACCGCGATTCAAAACCTGGCGACTTCCTTGTACCGTGATTGTCATGTTGCTCCTGAGAGTGTCAGTGTTTTTTTACGCGCATCCGAACTGCGCAAGCAACACGCGTTTAGTTATTGGGACAGCCTAATTGTCGCAGCTGCGTTAGAAGCGGGATGCGAAACAATTTACAGCGAAGACATGCAGCATGGCCAGCTGATTGACGGACAACTCACCATCGTCAATCCATTCGCTGGTGCATGAAAGATAATGAAAATAAATCAGTACCAGGTCGATGCGTTCACAACGCAAGTTTTTGAAGGCAATCCTGCTGCGGTTTGCCCGCTCGACACTTGGTTAGCAGATGATTTGTTGCAAGCCATTGCCGCTGAAAACAATCTTTCCGAAACCGCGTTTTTTGTGCCCACGGAAAATGGCTTTCATTTACGCTGGTTCACGCCCATTGCTGAAGTCAATTTGTGTGGTCATGCCACGTTAGCAGCAGCACATGTCTTATTTGAAATTTTAGGCTACACCCAAGCTAGTATTGTTTTTGAAACACGCAGCGGCATTTTGAACGTAACGCGAAGCGGCTTAATGTTAGTAATGGACTTTCCCGCTGCTCAAGCTGAATCATGCGCGCCTCCTGCCTCCTTGCTTGCTGGGCTTGGCGTGCAAGCCGTTGAAACTTTCGCTGCGGATGATTACTTCGTGGTTGTCGATAGTGAAGAGATCGTCCGTGCTATCCAGCCTGATTTTGCCAAATTGGCAGAACTGGATTTACGAGGCGTATGCGTAACTGCACGTGGGCGTAATGTAGATTTTGTAAGCCGCTTTTTCGCACCAAAATTCGGCATTCCAGAAGACCCCGTGACAGGCTCTACCCATTGTGCGCTAACTCCTTACTGGGCGAAAAGTCTGAACAAATCTATTTTGAGCGCACGACAAATTTCCAAACGTGGCGGTGATATTCGGTGCGAGCTCAATGGTGATCGAGTAACGTTGAGTGGCTACGCTGTGACATTTATGGAAGCAGAAATTTTTCTACCTAGCTAATGCGTAATGCGATGTCTATCCGCCGCACAAAAATTAAAACATGCTACGTTTAACCGAAATAAAACTACCGCTCTCGCATACTGAGGGCGAACTCAAAGCTGCAATCCTCAAACGGCTGAACATCTCTGAGGATGAGTTGATTAGTCACCTCGTGTTCAAGCGCGGGGTGGATGCGCGCAAGCCGCGTGCTATTTTATTCACCTATACATTGGATGTGACGGTGCGCGATGAAGCGGCGGTTTTAGCGCGATGTAAAAACGATACGCATATCAACATTGCACCAGACACCCGCTACCACTTTGTTACTCACGCTCCTGAACAACTCAATTCCCGCCCCGTCGTAATCGGCTTAGGCCCTGCGGGTTTATTTGCCGGTTTATTGTTGGCACAGATGGGATTTCGTCCGCTGATTTTGGAACGCGGCAAGGCGGTTCGCGAGCGTACCAAGGATACTTTCGGACTGTGGCGGCAAGGCGTGCTCAACCCAGAATCCAATGTGCAATTTGGTGAAGGCGGCGCGGGTACATTCTCCGATGGCAAGCTGTATAGCCAAATCAAAGACCCGCGCTATCTGGGCAGAAAAGTGTTGGATGAATTTGTCAAAGCAGGCGCGCCACCGGAAATTTTGTATGAAAGCCATCCGCATATCGGTACGTTCAAGTTAGTCGGTATGGTGGAAAAAATGCGCGCCACTATCCAATCGCTAGGCGGCGAAATTCGTTTTGAAAGCCGCGTGGATGACATCGAAATTGAAGCGGGTGTAGTGAGTGGTGTGGTGCTCGCCAGTGGTGAACGCATTGCCACGACGCATTTGGTGTTGGCTGTTGGGCACAGCGCACGCGACACGTTCGAAATGATCCATAAGCGCGGCATCTACATCGAAGCCAAGCCATTCTCCATCGGATTTCGTATCGAGCATCCGCAAGCGTTAATCGACCGCGCGCGCTATGGCATAAACGCGGGCAATCCACAATTAGGCGCGGCAGATTACAAGCTGGTACATCACGCCAGCAATGGCCGCTCGGTGTATAGCTTTTGCATGTGTCCGGGCGGCACAGTGGTGGCGGCGACTTCCGAGCCGGGACGCGTGGTGACCAATGGCATGAGCCAGTATTCGCGCAACGAACGCAACGCCAATGCGGGCATCGTGGTGGGCATCACCCCTGAAGTAGATTACCCTGGCGACCCGTTAGCAGGCGTGGCATTTCAACGTCGCTGGGAGTCACGCGCTTTTGAATTAGGCGGTGGCACGTATCAAGCACCAGCGCAACTGGTCGGCGATTTTTTGGCGGGCAAAGCCTCAACAAAGTTTGGCGAAGTGCAGCCGTCATACACCCCCGGCGTGCATCTCACCGACCTTGCTACCGCATTGCCCGATTACGCCATTACTGCGATACGTGAAGCATTGCCCGCGTTTGCAAAGCAGATCAAAGGATTCGATCTGGCTGATGCGGTGCTGACCGGCGTGGAAACTCGCACTTCATCGCCGATACGCATCAAGCGCAACAAGGATGATTATCAGAGTATCAATACCAAAGGGTTGTACCCGACGGGCGAAGGTGCGGGTTATGCAGGCGGGATTTTGTCTGCGGCGCTGGATGGAATTGAGGTTGCCGAAGCGGTGGCTTTGAGTATCATACGAAAAATATAATACTGTAGGATGGGTGGAGCGCAGCGATACCCATCACTCCACGGTATAAATTGATGGGTATCGCTGCTCCAGCCATCCTACGAAATGAAATAGGTACACATAAACTATGCTGTTAATGATCGACAACTACGACTCCTTCACCTACAACTTGGTGCAGTATTTCGCCGAGCTGGGTGCGGATGTTTTAGTGAAACGCAACGACGAAATTAGCGTTGAGCAAATTGCCAACTTGAATCCGCAACATATTGTGGTGTCGCCTGGCCCTTGCACACCCAATGAAGCAGGCGTTTCTGTCGCAACCATCAAACATTTTGCGGGGAAGATTCCACTGCTTGGTGTGTGTCTCGGTCATCAGAGTATCGGCCAAGCTTTCGGCGGCAATATCATCCACGCCAAAACACTGATGCACGGCAAAACTTCGCAAATTCATCACAACAGCAATAGCGTGTTTACAGGCTTGCCCAATCCTTTCACTGCAACGCGTTATCACTCACTGGTCATTGAACGCGAATCTTTACCTGATTGTCTGGAAGTCACCGCTTGGACATACGACAACGAGATCATGGGGGTACGCCACAAAACGCTTGCTGTGCATGGTGTGCAGTTCCATCCCGAATCCATACTCACCGAACATGGGCACGACATGCTGAAAAATTTTCTGGAAGGAAAACAATAAACATGATCACACCGCAACAAGCACTGGTACGTTTGATCGATCAACGCGAAATTTTTTACGATGAGATGCTATCGTTGATGCGTCAGATCATGAGCGGCGAAGTTTCTGCTGCGCAGATCGCCGGCATCCTAGTTGGCTTGCGCGTCAAAAAAGAAACCATAGGAGAAATTTCCGCCGCAGCCTTTGTGATGCGCGAATTCTCCAGCAAAGTTCCCGTTAGCAAGCGCGATCATCTGGTGGACACGTGCGGTACGGGCGGTGATGCGGCGCATACTTTCAACATTTCCACTGCCAGTGCCTTGGTTGCGGCAGCAGCAGGGGCGCGTGTCGCCAAGCATGGTGGGCGTTCGGTGTCTTCAACCTGCGGCTCGGCAGACGTACTGGAAGCGTTAGGTGTGAATCTCAATCTCACACCTGAACAAGTCGGCCACAGCATCGACGAGATTGGGATTGGCTTCATGTTCGCCCCCAATTTTCACGGCGCGATGAAACATGCTGCGCCAGTACGCCGCGAACTCGGCGTGCGCACCATTTTCAACGTATTGGGGCCACTCACCAATCCTGCCGGTGCAGACAATCAGGTAATGGGTGTATTTCATCCCGATCTGGTTGGCATTCAGGCGCGCGTTCTTCAACGCCTTGGCAGCCGTCATGTACTGGTGGCTCATGGCTCGGATGGCATGGATGAAATCACTATCAGCGGGCCATCAAGCATCGCCGAACTGAAGGATGGCAACATCATCGAATACACCGTGCAACCTTCCGATTTCAGTTTGCAAGCAGCATCACTGGATACGATCCGCGTTACCAATGTTGACGAAGCAAAAACCATGTTGCTATCGGTACTCGATAACCAACCTAGCACTGCGCGGGACATTGTGTTACTAAACGCAGGCGCAGCGATTTACGTTGCAGGGCTGACCAACTCGCTCGCAGAAGGCGTAAATACTGCTTCTCAGGTCATCAGCAGCGGCGCAGCCAAGGCCAAACTCACGCAGCTCATTAGCCTCAGCCAGCGTGCTGCGGCATAATGTCAAACTCGCATCCCTCATAAAACGGAACATTCTTATGCAAGCACCTATTCCATTACGCAATCTTCCGCAGACCAACATCTTCCGCAAAGGCGATGTGTTCGTATTGTTCGGCGAATTATTCGGTCGAGGTTATGCGAATGGATTAGTCAATGAAGCGCGCAACGCGGGCATGACTATCGTCGGTGTAACGGTGGGTCGCCGCGATGAAAATAACGCCTTGCGGGCACTCACTGCTGATGAGCTTGCCGCCGCCGAAGCCAATCTTGGCGGTCGTATCATCAACGTACCGCTGATGGCGGGCTTTGATCTGGACGCACCAGTTGGAACACCCACACCAAATGACATGATTGCCAACTTCACCCTCAAAGGCTGGCAGGATGAGAAGCTCGATTGGGGTCACATCGAAAAATGCCGCGCAGTTGGTGTCAAGCGTTTTAAAGATTCCGTCGCACAAGTGATGAGCCAATTAGACGGCATGATTCCGGACGGCAGCAACGCGTTTTTCGCACACACCATGGCGGGCGGCATACTCAAGGTGAAGGTGTTTTTGGCGATTGCCAACCGCGTTTACAAAGGTCGCGGTGACCGCTTCTTGCCCTCGCAAACCTTGCTTGACAGCGATCTTGGCAAACTGCTGCTAATGAATTTTGATGAAGTCACCGCCAACACTTTTCAGCGCCTCATCGAAGGCAGTGCCGCCATTCGCAATCGCCTAGAGAAATCTGGCGGGCAAGTACGTTACACCGCCTACGGTTACCACGGCACAGAGATTTTGATCGACGATCAATACCAATGGCAAACTTATACCAGCTATACCCAAGGCTACGCCAAAAAGCGTTTAGAGAATATTGCGGAGACAGCTTGGGCGCAAGGTATCAAAGCCACGGTGTATAACTGCCCGGAGATACGCACCAACTCATCCGACATTTTCGTCGGTGTAGAGCTCTCGTTATTCCCGCTGCTCAACGCACTCAAAAAGGAACACGGTGGCGCATGGGCAGAAGCGCAATGGCAAGCCTGCCGTGCCGTGTTGCAAGACGGACACACTCTGGAAGGCTTGCTGCAAAAAATCGACCACTACAATGCCAGCGACGTAATGAAAACCTTCCGCAACTTCGCCGCATGGCCGATGGACAACACCCCCGAGCTAGCTGACATAATGATAGGCACATCGGATGCGATCACCGACATGCATAAAAACCGCAGTGAACTGGTGACTGACATACTAAGTACGCTGGTGCTGGAAGGAACCGGACCGCTGATGTTCCACGAAACCTCCAATCCTGCCGGACCGGTGTTGTGGCTGAATCACGACATCATTGCCAAGCAGCTTAACAAAATCCACGGCTAAGTTGATGCGCCAAACTTAATTTCCAAAATAATCATTAAAGATTTCTGAAAGTTTGTCGATAACTACGACTAATGGGACTCACTGTTGACCCATTTCGTCACTCAATTCGTTAGAAGGAGGTTACCGTGAATGCAATCAGTAATGTTACCAGCCAAAATATTTCGTCTTATGCACCATCCACAGCAAATTCAACACAGTCAGTCAGATCAAGAGATGCTGATGGTGATGATGATGATGGCAGCAAAAAAACTGGGGGTACTGAAAGGTCAAACTTCCTTGCTGCAATAGAGCAAGCACTGATTCAAACCTTAACTAATCAAGCTAGTACGTCGTCGGCTTCCACCACTTCGACTTCTAGTTCAACTTCAACCGCCAGCACAACCGCCACGCCAAGCACGAACACAACGCCCGCATCAACTTCGACTGCAAGCTCAACCCAGTCTCCCCAAGAAGCGTTGAAGACGTTTATTCACAGCCTATTTTCAGCACTACACGCGGCGGCGAATTCCAGTGCAACTTCAACCAATGGCACACCAACAACTAGTGGCACTCCAGCCACAAATACCATACCGACTACGGGTACCGTACCTGCCACAAGTAGTGGTGATTCTGATGGGGATAACGATGGTAGTGCTGCGACTACAGAAATACGCCACCATGAACATGGTCACGACAGCCTTGCAAATAAAATACAGAGTCTGATACAGCAACTTTCAACCAGCACACCGAGTACGCCTGCGACAGGCAGCCAAAATACCTCGACAACGGCCAGTCAAACTCCTGCTACAACACCCAGCACAACGACTACACCCAGCACTACAGATCCGCTTGGCGACTTAAGAACCAGCTTTCAAAATTTAATCAATGCGGTCGCCGCCTCTCAAACCCAAGCTTCAGCTAACACCTCAACCACATTGCAAACATTCCTGCAAAATTTGTTACAAGACTTGAATGGTGGCTCAAGTAATACAGGTACGCTGATTAACACGCAAGCCTGATACTTAATGCTTCGGGGGTATGCTCAAACACAAAGTTCATTGGAAAACTTGACGAACTTATTGTCAACTTCGAATTCTGCCCGCTACGCTACTATACAAGCTCTGAAGCCCGCGTAAGGCGCACTAACCAACGGGCAGTGCGCCGCATGCATACATCCGGCGGAGTACGCTCCGCTACTCCGCCCTACATAACCCCGTCCTTGCATATTTCCCCGACTTCCACGATGATGTGCATCACTTTTGTAATGCACGAGGTCTCCCGTGAAAACCGCCACTATGCCCGCGCTGCGCGTACAGCCCGAATTAAGACAAGCCGCTGAAGAAATATTGCGACCCGGCGAATCGCTTTCTGCCTTCGTCGAAGACTCGTTGCGCCGCAATGTGGCGTTTCGCAAGACACAACAAGAATTTATTCGGCGTGGTTTAGCTTCGCTGAACGCGGCTCAGGAAAGTGGAGAGTATGTTTCCGCAAAAAAAGTGTTGAGTAAACTCAGCGCGAAATTGGAAAAAGTCCGCAATAAGAAATCTGCTAAATGAGCTACCGCATCCGCTTCACGCTTGAGGCTGAAGATGATTTGATGCGCCTGTTTGATTTTTTGCTGGAACAAGATGTAGCCACTGCCGCAAAGGCCGAGGTCGCCATTTACAAAGCCTTGGAGCTGCTTGAGATATTCCCTTTTTCATGCCGAAAAGCCGATGATGAAACACACCATTCACTTCTGCGTGAGTTGTTGATTCCTTTGTGTAGTACAGGCTATGTCGCGCTGTTCAAGATAGAAAACGATCAAACTGTGACCATCACTGCCGTGCGCCATCAGCGCGAAGAAGATTACCATTAACTCAATCTATTCAAATCACAGGAGTCACCATGACCGCTTTACCAAAATGCCCAACATGCAGTTCCGAACTCACCTACGAAGACAGCGGCAATTATGTCTGCCCCGAATGTGCGCACGAATGGCCTAAAGATGCGCCCGTTGCCAGTGGTGAGCAGCAGCGCGTTTATAAAGATGCGTTTGGTAATGTGTTGGTGGATGGGGATTCGGTGACGGTCATCAAAGATTTGAAGATCAAGGGTTCATCCTCGGTGGTGAAGGTGGGGACCAAGGTGAAGAACATCCGCCTGGTAGATGGCGACCATGACATCGACTGTAAGATAGACGGCATCGGCGCAATGCAGTTGAAAACCGAGTTTGTGAAAAAGGCTTAGGGCAGACACTACGCGTTTGATCGCTCTCACGTTATGATGGACATCACGCATTTATTTTCTTCTAACTTGCACGATGCCTAAGCACGTAGAAAAACTGGCCGTTCTGTTTGCTGATATTTGCGGCAGCACCGCGCTATATGAGAAGTTGGGCGATGATTTGGCGCGCGGAGTGATTGCGAACTGCTTGCAAACGATAGGCGATAAAGTTCCGCTCTATGAAGGCAAGATAACTAAAACTTTGGGCGATGAGGTGATGGCAGTTTTCCCGTGCGCTGAGGATGCCTTTCGTGCAGCATGCGCTATGCAAGCAGCGGTAAAAAATGTCCAACCCGTAAATGGTTCGCCATTGCACATCCGTATCGGCTTCAATTATGGTGAAGTGATTAAAGAATCTAATGATGTATTTGGTAACACCGTTAATGTTGCCGCACGTGTCGCTGCAATTACTCGTGCGGGACAAATCATGGCTACTCGGGAGGTATTGAACGTTTTGCCTGCCGACCTTCAACGCAGAATGCATCTGATTATGCGTGCCGAATTCAAGGGAAAACGTGAGCAACAAGATGTTTATCAAGTGACTTGGGATCGGGAAGACATTGAAGCTACGCGCTGCGGCATACCCGCCTTTCGCAAAACACCTGACAACAAAAATGAAATGCTTTTGCGTTATGGCAATCGCTCAGTCGAGCTCAACAAAATCAATCGTAATGTATCACTGGGCAGAGAAAGCTTCTGCGATATTGTGGTTAAGAATGCGCTTGCTTCACGCTTGCATACACTCATTGAGCTGCGCCTTGGCAAATTTTTTATCACCGATCAGAGTAGTAACGGAACTTACATCCGCTTAGATGATGGCAGCACGCTACACATTATTTGTCAGGAAGCCCTCTTGACCGGCAAAGGCTCGATTAGTTTAGGGCAGTCATTTGCCGACAATCCTGAAGAGCTGATCGAGTTCTCAATTTCGGCTTCGCATATTGAGTAATTGATTTTGAATGAAGTGACAGCAGCTTACGCCCCCCCGTCCCTCTCCGACTTGGAGCTTCTTTACCAAGATGAGTTTTTGGTTGTAGTTAACAAACCCTCTGGCTTACTCTCAGTGCCCGGTCGCGGTGTGGATAAAACCGACAGCTTGGCTACCCGCATACAACAGCAATTCGTCGATGCGCGTATCGTGCATCGTTTAGATAGAGACACTTCCGGCTTGCTGGTCTTGGCACGCGGCGCAGAGATGCATCGACTTTTGTCGATGGCCTTTGCGGCACGTGAAGTGAGTAAACGATACGTTGCGCGGGTATCTGGCAAGCCCTTAGAAACAGATGGTGAAATCAATCTGCCTATCATTGTCGATTGGCCAAATCGCCCCAAGCAGCATGTAAACTATGCAATGGGTAAGCCTTCACTCACACGTTATTCCCTACTCAGTCATGCTGCTGCCAGCAACACCAGCCTTCTGGAGCTTGAGCCCATAACAGGGCGCACTCACCAACTACGGGTGCATTTGTCCGAGATTGGCCACCCCATTTTGGGCGACACTTTGTATGGTGGTGAAGTTGCCCTCGCTGCTGAACGGTTATTGTTACACGCTCGTTTGTTGAGTTTTGCTCATCCGCATAACAATGAGCCGTTACAATTTATTTGTGAGCCACCGTTCTAACAAGCGCACGGTTGTTACACGCCTCCGCTATAATCCACACACTATAAATCTATTCGGAACTTATAATGCCCACACCGCAACGCACCGCTCTTTATGGCGCGGGTTTTATTGTCGCACTGACTGCCCTTTTTTCCGCATGGGCTTGGGTCACGTTACACTGGAGCTATTCAACGGGTGAGCGTGCGGGCTTCATGCAAAAGTTTTCCAACAAAGGCTGGGTATGCAAAACGTGGGAAGGTGAATTGTCGCTAGTGGCACTGCCGGGTGCTGCTCCGGAAAAGTTTGTTTTTTCGGTCCGTGATGATGCCGTTGCTACGCACATCAATCAATTGATTGGTCAGCGCGTATCATTAACTTATGCCCAACATAAAGCCGTGCCTAGCTCATGCTTTGGCGAAACTGAATATTTCGTTACCGATATTAAAGCCATTCAGCCTTAATGCCTTGCCACTTGAATTTACTTGTTTGCGCCCCAACGTTGCAACCCGCATCACCATTGATTTACCCTACTTGAGGATTACATGAAAAAATTTCTAACGTTATTGACGATTGTTTTAACCGCACTGAGCTTGTTTGCCGCAACTGCCGAAGCACGTCGTTTTGGCGGCGGTGGTAGCTTTGGTAAACAACGTTCTATCGCTCCCCAACAAGCACAACGCGCACCCGCAGCCGCGCCGAATACACCCAGCGCAGCCCCTGCGCCAGCAGGTAATAAATGGATGGGACCTTTGGCAGGTTTAGCAATTGGTGCGGGCTTGGGTGCCTTGTTCGCAGGTGGAATGGGCGGCATGGGTGGCGCAATGGGCAACATCCTGATGATGCTGTTGGCAGGTGCTGCGGTGATGTTTTTAATTTCGATGTTCCGTAAAAAACAGCCTCAACAGACGACGCAATATGCCGGAGCTGGCGCGCCTTATTACGAACCACAAACGATGCCGCAATCCGGCGGAACTTTGAGCAATGCCGCTCCTACGCAATCGGGCAACATCCCAGCTGACTTTCCAATTGATTCATTTTTGCGCAGCGCGAAAACTTCTTTCATCCGCCTGCAAGCCGCGAATGATCGTAAAGACTTGAATGACATCCGCGAATACACCACACCGGAAATGTTTGCTGAAATTTCCATGCAGTTACAAGAACGCGATAACACGCCACAGAAAACTGATGTGATTGCGATTAACGCGCAGTTGCTTGAAGTGGCGAACGAAGGTGATTGGGCAATTGCCAGCACCCGCTTTACGGGTCAATTGAGCGAGAATGGCGGCGCAGCAGAAAACGTCGATGAAATTTGGCATGTACAAAAAAATCTGCGTGATGACAAGGCGGTTTGGCTGTTGTCAGGCATCCAGCAAACCACGCTGCATTAGGTTGCCTTGTTTGCCCAACCCACTGTTGCAGCACTGAATCATCTGCTCATGCAGAACAGTTGGGCATTACCACGACTGAAAAGATTTGCAGGTAAAACGGCGCGATTCAATATCGCGCCGTTTTCTTTTGCTTACACGATACTTGAAGATGGCTTACTGCGTAGTGCTGATGCCGAAAGCAGCGCGGATGCAGTGTGCGATATTGCACCCTCATTGCTGCCTCGCCTTGCCTCGCAAGATGAATTTGCGCGCAATGAAATTCATAGCGAAGGTGATGCCGCATTACTCACAGAAATTTTTTATTTGTCGCAAAATTTGCATTGGGATGTGGCGGATGATTTGAGCAAGTTCACTGGCGACATTGTTGCCGAACGCATTGTGCAAACCGCAATAAATGCCCGACAGCAACTACACGACGGCGCGGAAAACTTATCGCAAGCAGCCGCCGAATACTGGACTGAAGAACGCTCACTCATCACCAAACCACATCAGCTATCGACATTCTCGCAGCAGGTGGATACCTTGCGTGACGACATGGCGAGGTTGGAACAACGTATCAAACGTCTCACCTCGACGAATCAATAGTATGCGAATTTTTCGCTTAATCAAAATCATTTTTGTTGTCCTGCGATTTGGCTTGGACGAATTTTTGTTGGCACATGGCAGCACGCGCTGGCTACGCACCCCGCTCAACTTTTTGCTGTTTTTCCGCAACGTTAAACAACCGCGCGCAATGCGATTACGCTTGGCGTTAGAAAACTTGGGACCAATCTTCGTCAAGTTCGGGCAGATGCTTTCAACGCGACGCGATCTGATTCCAACGGACATCGCCGATGAACTTGCCAAGCTGCAAGATCAAGTCCCGCCTTTCCCTTCCTCACAAGCCATCGCGTTGCTGGAAACCAACTATAACAAGCCTTTGAGCGAAGTGTTTTTAAGCTTTGAGGAAACGCCTGTTGCCAGCGCGTCGGTCGCGCAAGTGCATTTCGCCGTGTTGCCGGATGGTCGTCAGGCGGCGGTGAAAATTTTGCGACCAGGTATAGGAAAGATCATTGCACATGACATCGCGCTGCTTAAGGTGGCGGCAGACTTGCTTGAAAAGCTTTGGGAAGATGGTCGCCGCCTCAAACCGAAACTGGTGATTAGTGAATTTGAAAAATACTTGGCGGACGAGTTGGATCTAACCCGCGAATCAGCCAATGCGAGCCAGCTTAAACGTAATTTTGCCAGCTCAAAATTACTGCTCGTACCTGAAATGTACTGGGACTTTTGCACCACAGATGTGATGGTGATGGAGCGCATGAACGGTATGCCCATTAGCCAAGTAAATGCGTTGCGGGATTCGGGCGTTGATATTCCCAAGTTGGCGGCGGATGGCGTGGAGATTTTTTACACGCAAGTTTTCCGCGATGGCTTTTTTCACGCCGATATGCATCCGGGCAATGTGCAAGTCACGGCGGATGGTCGTTATATCGCGCTGGATTTCGGTATCATGGGAACGCTTACCGATAGCGATAAACATTACCTCGCACAAAACTTCATCGCCTTCTTTCGCCGGGATTACAAGCGCGTTGCCGAAGTACATATCGAATCGGGTTGGGCTCCCAAAGAAACGCGAGTGGATGAGTTGGAAGCGGCAATTCGTGCGGTGTGCGAACCCATATTTGACAAGCCTTTGCGCGAGGTGTCATTTGGTCGCGTGCTGCTGCGCTTGTTCCAAACTTCTCGCCGCTTCGGTATCGAAATCCAACCGCAATTAGTTTTACTACAAAAAACTTTGCTCAATATCGAAGGTTTAGGGCTGCAACTCGATCCTGAGTTAGACCTTTGGAAAACCGCCAAACCTTGGCTAGAACGCTGGATGAGCGAGCAAGTCGGTTGGCGTGGCTTACTCAAAACCTTGCGCCAGGAAGCCCCGCATTACGCGACACTGCTACCTCAGTTGCCGCGCTTGCTACATCAGTCCCTAACAAAAAATAACGATCCTCAACGAAATGACATTTTACAAAAAATACTAATTCAGCAAAAACGCAACCAGACTTTATTAAGTGTGGTTATTGTTTTGCTATTAATTTGGATTTTCCATTAGCCGACATTTTTAATTACAAGATTAACTTTTTGCCGCGTAGCACTTCAATGATTTCCGGAATCACAGCGGGATCATCAATCGTGGAGGCCACGATATATTCCTGTCCATTGACGATTTTGCACAGTGTCTTGCGTAGCGTTTTTCCGGAGCGCGTCTTGGGCAAGCGCGCCAGGATGAAGGTGTCTTGGTAGCAAGTGATCGCGCCTATGGTTTCGCGAACACGTGCGATGAGTTCTTTTTGCAAATCTGCTTCGCTGATGGTTACGCCGGACTTGAGAACCACCAATCCCATCGGTACTTGTCCTTTTAAATCGTCGTCGCGTGCAATGACTGCGCATTCCGCCACTGCCGGATGGGTGGCAATCACTTCCTCGATTTCGCCCGTGGATAGGCGATGTCCCGCGACATTGATCACATCATCCACACGTCCCATGACAAACACGTAACCGTCATCATCAATATAACCGCCGTCGCCAGTGGTGTAGTAGCCGGGCAAAAAACTGAGATAGCTGTCGCGGAATTTATGGTCGTCGCCCCAAATGCGATTCAGGCAAGCAGGCGGTAACGGCAGTTTGACGGCGATATATCCTTGCGAGCCGCGCGGCACTTGATGTCCATTTTCGTCGAGTATCTGTACATTGAAACCGGGTACGGGCATGGTGGAAGAGCCGGGCTTGATAGTCATCGGTTCTATGCCTTGCAAGTTGGCGGTGATGGCCCAACCCGTTTCGGTTTGCCACCAGTGATCGACCACAGGTTTGCCGCTGTTGTCGGCAAGCCACGCTTCGGTCGGCGCGTCTAGGCGCTCTCCGGCGGAGAAGATGGTCAGCAGTTTACTCAAGTCGTAGTTCTTCATCAGCAAGGCTTGCGGGTCTTCCTTCTTGGCCGCACGGAACGCAGTCGGCGCAGTGAACAACGCCTTCACACCGTACTCGGCACACACACGCCACAGCGCACCCGCGTCGGGGGTCATGATCGGTTTGCCTTCGTAAACCACCGTGGTGCAACCTTGCAGTAACGGGGCATACACGATGTAGGAGTGGCCGACCACCCAGCCCACATCTGACGAGGCCCAGAACACATCTCCCGCTTCGACGTTATAGATCGCCTTCATGCTGTACTTGAGTGCCACTGCATGACCGCCGTTCTCGCGCACCACGCCTTTGGGTTTGCCAGTCGTACCTGATGTGTAAAGGATGTATAGCGGATCGCTGCCCTTCACGGGCGTGCAACCGACGGGCTTGGCTTTTGCCAACAGTGATGCCCAATCATAATCGCGACCGGAAGTGAGCGGCGCGGCGCATTGTGGACGTTGGTAAATGATGCAGTTCTGCGGTTTGTGTGTTGCGAGTGCTATGGCTTTGTCTAGCAGCGGTTTGTATTCCACGATGCGCTTGATTTCGATGCCGCAGGAAGCAGTGAGGATGACTTTCGGTTTGGCATCGTCGATGCGCAATGCCAGTTCCGGTGGCGCGAAACCGCCGAACACCACAGAGTGGATGGCACCCAAACGTGCCACGGACAGCATGGCGATGACCGCTTCCGGAATCATCGGCATGTAGATGATGACGCGGTCACCTTTCACTACGCCAAGATCAGCCAGCATTCCGGCAGTGCGTGCCACGGAATCGGTCAGCTCTGTATAGGTGAAGGTTGCTTTGGTGTCGGTAACAGGGGAATCAAAAATGAGTGCGATTTGGTTGCCGCGCCCGTTATTCAGATGATGATCGAGCGCCATGTAAGCGGTGTTCATCTCACCATCGGCGAACCAATAGCCGATGCCATCCGCATCGCGCGTCAGAATCTGTTGCGGGAATTTATACCATTCCAAGGCTTCGGCCTGCTTGCGCCAGAATCCTTCAGGATCTTTCATCGAAAGGTCATACTCGGTTTGGTAGCTCATTGCCGTGTTCCCCATGTAGGGTGGGTTGAGTGAACGATACCCACCATTCAGCACATAAAATTTTGATGGGTATCGCTACGCTCAACCCATCCTACGAGTTAATTGATGATGAACATCTCCATAAACTCATTCACCGGCATCGCTTCCAGCTTGGCTTTGTCGAGACACAGCGCCATGATCTGCTGGCAACGTTGTTCAGGGAAGCGCGTGCGCAGATTGCTCAGAAACTTTTGCTCCAGAACCGGAATTCCCTCGGCGCGACGGCGACGATGCCCGATTGGGTATTCCACTTCAATCTTTTCGGTGTTGCTACCATCCTTAAAGAACACTTGGATTGCATTCGCAATCGAGCGCTTGTCCGATTCCAAATATTCGCGGCTGTAGCGAGGTTCTTCGACGATTTCCATCTTTTCACGCAACTGATCAATGATTGGATTCTCATTGTGAAAACTATCTTCGTAATGCTCCGCGACTAGATCACCGAAAGCCAGCGGCACGGCTACCATGTACTGAATGCAGTGATCACGGTCTGCCGGATTGGCCAATGGGCCCACCTTGGAGATGATGCGAATAGCGGACTCGTGAGTCGTGATGACAATCTTGCCGATGTGATTTAATTTGCCCTTCACGTGCGGATGCAAACGCACCGCTGCTTCGCACGCAGTTTGCGAGTGGAATTCGGCAGGGAAGGAAATCTTGAACAAAACATTTTCCATTACATAGCTGGCATAGGGTTGCGGCAGTGCGAATTTGCGTTGTTCTTCCGGTTTGAGTTTCTGGTCTTTGTTGGTCTTGGAGAACAGCACATCGTAGAAGCCCCATTGCGGTGCAGTCAGTACACCGGGGATGCCCATCTCGCCTGTCATGGTAATCATTGCGAGTCGAACCGCACGCGAAGTAGCATCGCCTGCTGCCCAGGATTTACGTGAACCGGCATTGGGAGAATGACGATAGGTGCGTAACGATTGTCCGTCGACAAATGCTTGCGACAGCGCGTCGATCACCTGTGCTTCAGTGCCGCCCAACAGACGTGTCACCACGGCGGTGGATGCAACTTTCACCAACACCACGTGATCCAGCCCGACGCGGTTGAAGCTGTTTTCAATCGCGAGCACACCTTGTATTTCATGAGCTTTAATCATTGCGGTCAATACATCACGGATGGTCAGGGGTGCTTTGCCTTCGGCTACCTTGCAACAGCTCAAATAATCCGCCACAGCAAGGATGCCGCCAAGGTTGTCGGAAGGGTGGCCCCATTCCGCAGCCAGCCAGGTGTCGTTGTAATCCAGCCAACGTATCATTGCACCAATGTCCCACGCAGCTTTTACCGGATCGAGTTCATGCGAAGTGCCGGGCACTCGTGCACCGTTACGCACCGTGGTGCCCGGCACTAATGATCCGAGGTGCTTGGTGCATTCGGGGAAGCGCAATGCCAGTAGGCCGCAACCCAGCGTGTCGATCAAACAGTTGCGCGCGGTGTCATAAGCTTCAGTTGAGTTGATTTCCATGCCGCAAACATATTTTGCGATGTCAACCAGCACTTGGTCGGGAGCGGGGCGGTTATTCATTTCCACATTGGCACTCATTAATTTTTCCTCAATAAAAATTCGAAACATTTTTTCCACGAAACTCACGAAAAGCACGAACAAATCAAAAAAAAGAAAGGTTGGTTTTTATTTTCGTGTCTTTCGTGAGTTTCGTGGACAATTGGTTTTAACGTTTTTCAATCGGCACCCAGGCCAGATTCTCCGCCCGATGTAGTTTGCACTCGGACGGATAATCTTGCCGTCGGCACGTTGCTCCATCACATGCGCGCCCCAGCCGGTGACGCGCGAAATGACGAACAGCGGTGTGAACATATTGGTCGGCACACCCATCATGTGATACGACACAGCGGAGAACCAATCGAGATTGGGGAACATCTTCTTGGTTTCCCACATCACGGACTCCAATCGTGCGGCGATGTCGAACATCAGCATGTCGCCTTTTTCTTGCGCCAGTTGTTTGGCAACACGCTTGATCACTTCGTTGCGCGGATCGGAGATGGTGTACACCGGATGGCCGAAACCGATGACGATCTCTTTGCGTGTCACTCGCTCGCGGATGTCGGCTTCGGCGGCATCGGGAGATGCGTAACGGCTCTGGATGCGGAACGCCTCCTCGTTCGCGCCACCGTGCTTGGGGCCGCGCAACGCACCGATTGCACCGGTGATGCATGAGTAAATGTCGGAGTTAGTTCCGGCAATGACACGTGCGGCAAAGGTGGAGGCGTTGAACTCATGCTCGGCATACAGGATCAGCGAGGTGTGCATGGCGCGTACCCAAGAGGCCTTGGCAGGCATACCGTGTAGCAGATGTAAGAAATGCCCACCGATGGAATCGTCGTCCGTCTCCACATTGATGCGTTTGCCCGAAGTGCTGAAGTGATGCCAATACACCAACATCGAACCGAAGCAGGCGAGCATGCGGTCGATGATCTCTTTCGTCTTGGCAGGGTCATGTGTTTCAGACTCTTGTTCGCACGTACCGAGTACCGAGCAACCGGTGCGCATCACATCCATCGGATGGGCATTTGCAGGGATAGCTTCCAATACCTGCTTCACGGGTTGAGGCAGACTGCGTAGCGTTTTCAGTTTTGCCTTATAAGCTTGCAACTGCGCGGCATTCGGTAGCGTGCCGTGGATCAGTAGATGCGCAATCTCTTCGAACTCGGCCTGTTCGGCGAAGTCCAGAATGTCATAACCGCGATAATGCAAATCGTTGCCGGTGCGTCCGACAGTACATACCGCTGTATTACCCGCGACAGTGCCGGAAAGTGCAACGGATTTTTTTGGCTTGGGTAAAGTGCTTTCTTCTGCCATGTCTCTCTCCTTGATCAAGATATTTTCTATCCGTTCGCCCTGAGCTTGTCGAAGGGCTATGTTGCGGCGTTGGTGGTTCGACAGGCTCACCACGAACGATCTAGTTGTTACTCGCTGCCCTTATCGGCAAACAAGCGGTCAAGCTGCTGCTCGAATTCGTGATAGCCCAGATAGTCGTAAAGCTCCATACGCGTCTGCATCGTAGCCACCACGTTTTGCTGTGTACCTTCGGCGAGGATGTGTTGATATACATTGAGTGCGGCCTTGCTCATGGCGCGGTAAGCAGAGAGCGGATATAGCACCAGCTTCACGCCAGCGCCTGACAACTGTTCAGTGGTGAGCAGGGGCGTGGCACCAAATTCGGTGATGTTCGCCAACACTGGCACATGCACAGCACGGGTGAATTCAGCGTATTGCTCCAGTGTGGTTATTGCTTCCGGGAAGATCATGTCGGCACCGGCTTCCACGCAGGCTTGTGCGCGCGTGATGGCGGATTGCATACCCTCCACGGCCAAGGCATCCGTGCGCGCCATGATGACGAAGCTTTCGTCGGTACGCGCATCTACCGCTGCTTTGATGCGATCCGTCATTTCGCTTTGGCTGACGATGGCCTTGTTGGGACGATGCCCGCAGCGCTTTTGCATCACTTGATCTTCTATATGGAAACCTGCTGCGCCCGATTGTGCAATTTCGCGAGTAGCGCGGGCAATATTAAAGGCACCACCCCAGCCGGTGTCGATGTCTACCAGTAGCGGCAGATCGCTTGCAGCGGTGATGCGACGGGCATCTTCGCAAACGTCATGGAGTGTAGTGATGCCGAGATCGGGAATGCCCAGCGAGGAAGCCGCCACGCCGCCGCCAGAAAGATACAGCGCTTTGTGTCCACTTTTTTGCGCAAGAATCGCGCAATAGGCGGTGACGGCACCAACGACTTGTAAGGGACGATTTGCCTCTGCTGCACGACGCAATTTTTGTCCGGGGGATTGGGTGGTGGGTGTCATGCTTGCGCCTCCTCTATATCAATCATTTCGCTGATGCTGCGCCAAGCCCCTTGGATGTGGCGACGCATTAACATTTCGGCTAATTCACCATCACGCTGTGCAAGTGCCGCGACGATTTGGCGATGTTGTTGCAAGGCAGGCTTGGTGCGTTGAGCGTTGCGGCTGGTGCGATAACGGCACATGCGCAGTAATTGATATTGTTCACTGCCCAGCATATCCATCAACATCTGGTTGCGACTGCCGCGAGCGATCTGATAATGGAAGTCGAGGTCGCCTTCGCTTTGCGCGTAGACTTTACCGCCTTGCTTTTTGATTTGCATTTCATGCTGGTCGAGCAAGCTGCCAAGTTGGGCAATTTCTTCGTCGGTCATTTGAGTTGCGGCAATTCGGCAAGCCATACCTTCCAACGCTTCACGCACTGCATACAGGTCGGAGAGGGTTTTGCGATCAAGCACCACTACACTTGCGCCAGCGTTGGGCACGCGTTTAACCAAGCGCATGCCCTCCAGATGACGCAAGGCTTCACGTAACGGACCGCGCCCCATACCAAAACTTTCGGCCAGTTCTGCCTCGTTTAATTTTTGTCCCTGCGCTAACTCGCCAGTGACAATGCTTTGCGCTAAACGATGCGCCGCAACATCAGCAAGCGTGCCCTGCTCTGGTACTTTGATTTGCATCAGATCACTCCGATTGTCGACAATCTTGGTAAATCCTAGCATTTATTTCTGGAATTGTGGCAATTTATTTGCAGTATTGTTGACAATATTCATAAAGGAAGCCTTGTTTTGCTAAAGCCGATTGAGTGTTAGTTGATTGTTTGCGGCCACATCAAGTCGAGATTGGTCAGTGTGGCGGATCAAGCGCGGGTAATGTATGAATTGTTGAGCTGGCAAGGGCGTGTTGTTATACTGAGGCTCGAATACACAAAACCATACACGTGAAGGAGAGGGAGATGCATACCATGGAACAAGCGCGCTTCAATATGATAGAGCAGCAAATCCGACCGTGTGAAGTTTTGGAAGGGCGGATTTTGAAATTATTGGAAGTGGTTCGCCGAGAAAATTTCGTTCCTGCCAACAACAAAACGCTGGCTTTTGCCGATATGGAAATTCCATTGGGTTATGGTGTTGCAATGTGGCAACCCAAGGTTGAGGCGCGCATCGTTCAAGAGTTGCATCTCACGCATAGTGATAAAGTATTGGAAGTGGGGACGGGTAGCGGTTATTTGACGGCATTAATGTCGGTCTTGGCGGCTCACGTGACATCGGTAGAAATTGTTCCCGAATTAAGTGCGCGGGCGAAGCAAAATTTGCAATCCTACCAACGCGAGAACATAACGCTGGAAATCGGTGATGCGGCGCAAGGATGGGGTAATGGCACAACATACGATGTCATTGTGTTAACCGGTTCAACGCCAGTTTTGCCACAAGCATTTCAAAATAGCCTGAACATTGGCGGGCGTTTGTTTGCCATCGTTGGGGATGCGCCCGTGATGGAAGCCAAACTCATTACGCGGGTTGCTCAAGATGTTTATACAACCGTGAACATCATGGAAGCGAATGTCGCGCCCTTGCAAAATGCACAACAACCAAAACGCTTTGTATTTTAGATTTGGTTGGGTTTGCGTGATTGCAGCGGAAACTGTAGCATTAGCAATATCTAATATATTGGCTGTATAAAATCATGAAACTAAAATTACTCGCTTTAATTTCGATAACAACCGTTGCTGCAGGTAGCGCAGCACAAGCGGCGGATTTGCTCGAAACATTTCATGCAGCGCAAGCCGGTGATCCGGTATTTGCTGCTGCGCGTGCCGCTCAACAAGCCGGGCAAGAAAAGCTGGCACAAGGTCGCGCATTACTAATGCCTTCGATTAACATGAATGCCAACACGACCTTCAATGATCAAACGACAAACTATCAAGCAGGCTCTCCTTTTAGTGCGGCGAACGGAAACAAACGATACAACTCGAATGGCTATGGCGTGAATTTAGCGCAACCATTATTTCGCGCACAAAATTGGCTCAACTACACTGAAACTCAATTGCAAGTTGCACAAGCAGATGCGCAGTTCAAAGCCGCAGAGCAAGACCTGGTATTGCGTGTCGCGCAGAATTATTTTGACGTATTGATTGCGCAGGACAGCGTGCAGTTGGTCGAGGCGCAAAAAACTGCAATCACCGAACAAATGGCGCAAGCGAAGCGCAATTTTGAAGTCGGTACAGCCACCATTACCGATACTTTAGAGGCCCAGTCACGTCTGGATTTGGTCATGGCACAAGAAGTGGCAGCGAAAAACAATTTGGATGTAAAGCGCAGCAGTCTCCAGCAACTTATCAATGAAGTGCCAAAAGATTTGAAACCATTAGGCGTAGGGTTTAAGTTGGAAGCGCCCAAGCCCACCGATATCGAGCAGTGGGTAGCCGACGCACAAAACAATAATCCTCAAATAACCGTCGCACAAGCCTACGCCAGCCTCGCAGATAAAGAAGTGTGGCGTAATCAAGCTGCACATTTGCCCACGCTGGACTTGGTGGCTAATTATGCAAAAAGTAATACGTCTGGCGGCAGCTTTGGCGCAAATGACAACACCAATAAAAGCATAGGTGTGCAATTGAATGTGCCGCTGTTCCAAGGCGGTGCAGTGAGTTCGAAGTCGCGTGAGGCAGAAGCCAATCAAGAGCGCAGCAAGCAGGATTTGGAAAATGCTCGTCGTAGCGTGACCACGCAAACACGCCAAGCCTATCTCGGCGTGGTGAGCGGTATGGCGCAAGTGCAAGCCCTGCAACAAGCCCTCGCTTCTAGCCAAAGCTTGTTGGATGCGAGTAAGCTCGGCCATGAAGTCGGCATACGCACTAATCTTGATGTGTTGAATGCACAGCAGCAGCTTTACTCAACGCGCCGCGATTTGTATCAGGCGCAATACAACTACCTGATGAGTCAGCTACGCCTTAAAGCCGCAGCAGGCAGTTTGGGCGAAGAGGCGTTGAGCCAGGCTAATCTGTCGCTTCATTAAACAGAAATATAAATATGTTCAAGTACGAAGCCAAAATTTAGCCGGAGAAATTTTAATGAATCGTCCAGTCAATGCGGTCATCCTCGCGGGTGGTAGCGGAAGTCGTTTATGGCCATTGTCACGGCAAAATCTACCCAAGCAATTTTTAGCGTTAGATGGTGATGCGTCGTTGTTGCAAACGACTATCAATCGATTGTCGCCCGTGATTGATCACAAAAATGTACTCATTGTTACTCAAGAGGCACACGCAAAGGGCGAGGCGTATCACGCCTTGTTGCCTTATCAAACGGTATTCGAGCCGATAGGTCGCAACACCGCGCCAGCTATAGCATTGGCTGCGGCATACTTGATGGCGGATGGCAGCGACCCCATCATGGTGGTGCTACCTGCCGACCACATCATTAAAGAAGAAGTGCAATTCCGCGAGCATTTGAGTGCGGCTATCAACGCTGCTGAAACAGGCAGTTTGATTACTTTTGGTATAAAACCCACTCGTCCCGATACAGGGTTTGGTTATATCAAAGCACATCGTGACAGTGCTTCATCGGGGGTGTATGCAGTGGATCAATTCACTGAAAAACCTGATGAAAGAACGGCTGAAAATTTTTTACAGGAAGGCGGCTATTATTGGAACTCAGGCATGTTTGTCTGGCGTGCTTCCGCGATACTCGCTGAAATACAACAGTTTTTGCCAGCAGTATATGGCGTTGTGCAAACCATTGTAGCCGAGAGTCGTACCGTAGGGTCGTTTCAGCGGGCTGTAGAAAAGCATTTTGCGGCAATGCCTTCCGTTTCGATTGATTATGGTGTGTTGGAAAAATCCAGTCGCGTATCGCTTATCCCTTGCGAAATCGGTTGGAACGATGTGGGTAGTTGGCAAGCGGTACATGAAATTTCCGCACAGGACGAGAGTGGCAATGCGCTGCAAGGGAATGTTGTTGCAGTGGGTTGCAAAAACAGCTTGATTCGCGCTGAAAAACGCTTGGTTGCCGCGATAGGCATTGAAGATATATGCGTGATCGAAACCGCCGATGCGGTGTTGATTGCCAAGAGCGACCAAACCCAGCGGGTACGCGAAGTGGTTGATGCTTTGCAAGCGCGCGGCGCAACTGAGCATATTTTCCACGCCAAAGTGAACCGCCCGTGGGGTAGTTACACGGTGTTGGAAGAAGATCAGGATGGCTTCAAAATTAAGCGCATCGAAGTTGCACCTGGCGCGAGATTGAGTTTGCAAAGCCATCGGCAACGCTCTGAACATTGGGTGGTGGTGTCAGGTACGGCAACTGTGACCAATGGCGAGGAGGTGTTTACGGTGAAAAAAAACGAAAGCACTTATATTCCCATCGGTACCAAACATCGCTTGGAGAATTTGGGCGATGAACCGCTGCATATCGTGGAAATTCAAGTAGGTACTTATTTAGGCGAAGATGACATACAACGCTACGAAGATAATTATGGCAGAGGCTGATGGTAAATTTAACTGAAGAGGTAATAATGAGTACACAAAAAATCGCCCTAATCACCGGCATCACGGGCCAAGACGGAGCCTACCTTGCCGAGTTCCTCCTGAAGAAAGGCTACATCGTGCATGGTGTTAAACGCCGTTCATCGCTGTTCAACACAGACCGTATCGATCATCTGTATCAAGACCCCCATGTCAAACAAGCTCACTTCATCTTGCATTATGGCGATCTGACCGACTCCACCAATCTGATACGCATCATCCAGCAAGTCCAGCCCGACGAGATCTACAACCTCGCCGCCATGAGTCATGTCGCAGTTTCATTTGAAACGCCGGAATATACCGCTAATGCCGATGGTATCGGCACCTTGCGTATCCTCGAAGCGATCCGCATTCTCGGCTTGGAAAAGAAAACCCGTTTCTACCAAGCCTCCACCTCCGAGTTATACGGTCTGGTACAAGAAACCCCGCAAAAAGAAACCACCCCGTTCTATCCGCGCAGCCCTTACGCCGTGGCCAAATTGTACGGCTACTGGATCACGGTTAATTACCGCGAGGCATATGGCATCTATGCGTGTAACGGCATCTTGTTCAACCACGAATCCCCGATACGCGGCGAAACCTTCGTCACGCGCAAGATCACCCGTGCTTTGGCGCGTATCAAGCTGGGTCTGCAAGAGCGTTTATATCTGGGCAACATGGACTCCCTGCGTGACTGGGGTCACGCCAAAGATTACGTCGAAATGCAATGGTTGATGTTGCAACAAGACCACGCCGAAGACTTCGTCATCGCCACAGGCGTGCAATACAGCGTACGTGACTTCGTCAGCATTGCCGCCAAAGAACTCGACATCGAAGTACGCTGGGAAGGCACGGGAATTGATGAGAAGGGTTACGACAACGCCACGGGCAAATGTATCGTGCAAGTGGATGCCCGCTACTTCCGTCCGACCGAAGTCGAAACCTTATTGGGTGACCCCAGCAAAGCCAAACAAAAGCTCGGCTGGACTCCCAAGATCACCTTCCATGAACTGGTTGCGGAAATGGTGCGTGAAGACCTCAAGAGTGCCAAGCGCGATGAGTTGGTCAAGCAACACGGCTTTGCGGCTTACGATTACAACGAGTAAGCGGTGATGGACAAGCAAGCCAAAATCTACGTGGCGGGTCATCGCGGTCTGGCCGGCAGTGCCATTCTCCGTCAGCTGAAACGGCAGGGTTACACCAACATTGTCACTCGCACCCATGCGGAGTTGGACTTAGAGGATGCGACCGCAACGCAACAATTCTTTAATCAATCGCGCCCCGAGATTGTATTTTTAGCTGCGGCAAAAGTCGGCGGCATTCATGCCAACAACACCTTGCCCGTGGATTTCTTAATGAGCAACTTACTCATTGAAGCTAACATCTGTCGCGCAGCTCATGCAAGCAAGGTAAATCGCCTGATCTTTTTGGGCAGTTCCTGCATCTACCCGCGAGATTGTCCGCAGCCCATCAAAGAAGAATACTTGCTCACTGGCCCCTTGGAAGCGACCAACCGCCCTTACGCGTTGGCGAAGATCGCTGGCATCGAAATGTGCTGGTCATACAATCGTCAATATGGCACGAAGTGGCTGGCCGCTATGCCCACCAACTTATACGGCCCGGGCGACAATTATGATTTGAATAATTCTCATGTTCTGCCCGCACTGATACGCAAGATGCACGAAGCAAAAGTGGCGAAGGTGAGCGAAGTGGTGCTGTGGGGTAGTGGCACACCCAAGCGTGAATTTTTATACGTGGACGACTTGGCAAGTGCACTCGTGTTTCTTGCGACATTGGATGAGCGGCGTTATGACACCCTGATAGACCCCACACAATGCCCACTGATCAATGTCGGCACGGGTGAGGATTTGACCATACGGGCGTTGGCGGAGGCCGTTGCTGAAGTGGTCGGCTTTACAGGCAAGTTTGTGCAGGACATCTCCAAGCCGGACGGCACGATGCGTAAGGTAATGGATGTGTCAAAGATTCGTGCGTTGGGCTGGATGCCTACCGTTGCGCTACCTGAGGGGGTCGCGTTAGCCTACCAAGATTTCCAAAAATCCTAGTTTTACTATGGAGTTGTTAACTCAAGGTATCTCGATAGCTAAACAAGCTGGCGCAGCCATTACGGAAATCTACGCTGCGTCTGATGTGGCTGTTAGTCGTAAAGCAGATTGTTCCCCTTTGACCGAAGCTGACCTTGCATCACATCGCATCATTTGCAACGCACTAGCAAAATTAACTCCAGATTGGCCGGTATTGTCCGAGGAGTCAGCCGAAATCCGTGCTGCGCAACGCATGACTTGGAAGAAATATTGGTTGGTTGATCCGTTGGACGGCACAAAGGAATTCATTAAGCGTAATGGCGAATTTACTGTCAATATTGCCCTGATTGAAAATGGCAGACCAATTTTGGGCGTGGTTTACGCGCCTGCTTTAGAAGTCTGTTATTTCGCCCGGCAGGGCGCGGGTGCTTATGTTCAACGTCTTGCAGGCACAGCGCAGGCTATCAAAGTAAAAACACATATCGCCGGTGAAACGATAAAGGTCGTTGCCAGTCGTTCACATAGCGATGCGCGCACCGAAGCATTGCTAAATCAACTGGGCGACTGTGAAACCATCAGCATGGGCAGCTCGCTCAAGCTATGTCTGGTTGCAGAGGGCGCAGCACATTTTTATCCGCGCTTAGGTCCAACGATGGAATGGGACACCGCCGCCGCACACGCCATTGTTAATGAAGCGGGAGGCACGGTCTGTGATCGTGCCACCGATGAATTGCGCTACAACAAAGCCGATTTGCATAACCCGGATTTTTTTGTGTATGCAAAATCGGATACAACTTACCTGCAGGCAATCAAGGCACTTAAATGACAACATCAGGGTTAACGTCAACCAATGTGGTTTGGCATAATGCCACCGTGACGCGTGCGCGGCGCGAATCGCAAAACGGCCATCGTGGCGCAATCATTTGGTTCACAGGATTATCCGGTTCGGGAAAATCTACGCTGGCTCATGCTATCGAAGAGACTTTGCATCAGCATGGATGCCGAACTTTTGTGCTGGATGGTGACAATGTGCGTCATGGACTTTGTGGTGACTTGGGTTTTTCCGATAAGGATCGCGAAGAAAATATACGGCGCGTTGGTGAAATGGCCAAATTATTTATGGAAGCCGGGGTGATTGTACTGACAGCATTCATCTCACCGTATCGGGCTGATCGACAACGGGTGCGGAGCCTTGTTGCTCACGGTGATTTCATGGAAATTTATTGCGATACTTCGATCGAGATATGCGAAGCACGTGATGTAAAAGGCCTCTATAAAAAAGCGCGTGCCGGAAAAATTGGCGAATTTACAGGCATCTCATCGCCCTATGAAACTCCCGAGAAGGCCGAACTCGATGTAAATACGGGTACTGCCGAACTATCTAGTTGCGTTCAACAAGTCATCAACGAAATGACTCATCGTGGGATAATCAAAAACATTGGTACCGGCATTTAATTAACCTTTGGATAAAGCAATCCTTTGCTATGAAGCCAATCCTTAAACCGCAAGACCTTGCTATCAACGGAGCATCACCGGCCTTTGGCGAGCAACTGCATGTCGGTCGCCCCAATATCGGCAGTCGCGAAGCATTCATTAAGCATGTGGACACGATTTTTGACAATCGTTGGTTGAGTAACAACGGACCGATGTTGCAGGAATTTGAGCAGCGCGTGGCGGACTATCACAACGTCAAGCACTGCATAGCGATGTGCAACGGCACGGTGGCATTGGAGATTGCCATTCGTGCGCTGGGATTGGAGGGTGAGGTTATCGTCCCTTCTTATACCTTTATCGCCACCGCTCACGCTTTGAGTTGGCAGGCCATCACCCCCGTGTTCGCTGATATTGATCCCGTCACGCACAATCTCGATCCGGCTGCGGTGCGCCGCATGATTACACCGCGCACGACAGGCATTATCGGTGTGCATTTATGGGGGCGCGGTGCGCCGGTTTATGAGTTGCAATCAATTGCCGACGAGCATGGCCTCAAACTGATGTTTGATGCGGCTCATGCGTTTGGCTGCTCATATCAGGGAAAAATGATAGGCAACTTTGGCGCATGTGAGGTGCTGAGTTTTCATGCGACCAAATTCTTCAATACCTTCGAGGGCGGCGCAGTCGTCACCAACGATGATGAGTTGGCCGAAACGATGCGCCTGATGCGCAACTTTGGTTTTGTCGCGTTGGATAATGTGGTTCATCCCGGTACGAATGGCAAGATGATTGAAGTCGCCGCCGCAATGGGCTTGGTCAATCTGGATGCGATAGATGAGGTAATCGCCGCAAATCGTCGCAACCACTATGCGTATCGGGAGGCATTGGCAGAATTGCGCGGCATCAACTTGCTCACCTTTAACGAAGCCGAGCGTAACAATTATCAGTATGTCGTCATGGAAGTTGGCACAGACTGTTCAGTGTCGCGTGATCGAATGATAGAAGCGTTGCACGCCGAAAATATCCGAGCACGCAAATACTTCTGGCCGGGCTGTCACAACATGCAGCCTTATCGGGATTTATATCCTCATGCCGGATTGTTGTTGCCAAACACTCAGCAGGTTGCAAACAGAGTCGTGGTGTTGCCAACGGGAACGACCATGTCTGTTGAGATGGTTAATGCGGTAGCCGCAGTGATTCGAGTATTGATCGAAGGCTAGCCATGAAGGTGGCGATTATGCAGCCCTATTTTTTTCCATACATAGGGTATTTTCAGCTCATCGCGGCAAGCGATGTGTTCGTTCTGCATGACGACGTGCAATACATCAAAGGCGGCTGGGTCAACCGCAATCGCATCCTGTTAAATGGCGAAGACCGCATGATTACCTTGCCCGTGCAAAAAGGGGCTTACGAATTGCCCATCAATGCTAGAAGTTATGTGCAGGACGCGCAGCCTTACAAGGACATCATCAATCTCGTCAAGCAAGCGTATTCCAAAGCACCATTTTTCCAGCAAGTGTTTCCGTTGCTTAATGACATACTGATGTCCGCAGACAAAAATGTTGCGCGCTTCAACGAAAATTTGATTCGGTGCATTGCGGATTATCTGGGCATCAAAAGCAAAATCATCGTTTCGTCAGACATGGAAAAAGATAACAGTCTTGCCGGAGAGGCGCGTGTGCTGGAGATTTGCAAGAGGCTGGGGGCAACGGATTACACCAACCCCATCGGCGGGACAGAGTTATACCATCAGGAAACTTTTCAAAAGCAAGGTATCACACTGAGCTTTCTTGAAGCGCAGAATGTTCGCTACCAACAGCGCGGTGCAGCTTGGTTGCCGTTCCTCTCCGTCATAGACGTGCTGATGGAGCTAGGGCCGATAGCGATTCAACACCATTTGACGCAGTTCAATTTAGTAGCATCGATTGATTTGGGAAGCAGGTAAAAACGTTGAATCAACACCTACAAATTGATAGTGAAGTTGCTGACGAAATCGGCGGCTATTTTGGCCTGGATTTGCCTTGCTATGAAGAGCTATATCCTGATGCGTTGAAGTTGCAGTCTGGTCGCGCCGCAATTCGCGCCGTTCTTGAGTGTGCAAACATTAGGCGAGTATTTTTGCCGTCATACATTTGTGATTCGGTTATTAAAGCCGTTGTAGATTCAGGAGCAAAAATTGAGTTCTATGCTTTGGATGAATCGCTATACCCAAAAGATTTGCCTGCAACTATTCCAGAGCAGGCGGTTGTGTTGTATGTGAATTATTTTGGATTGTGTGCAAAAAATATCGCAAAACTACTCAAAGTTATTCCGGGGCGGCATTTAATTGTAGACAACAGCCAAGCTTTGTTTGAGCCGCACGAGAAGGTTTTGGCGACAATTTACTCGCCGCGCAAATTTGTTGGCGTACCTGATGGGGGATTGTTGGCGGTCTCGCCATCACTAGATCTCGCGCCGCCCGCGTCGGAAGATCAGGATTCTATTGAGCGGATGAGGCCTTTGCTTGTTCGTATGGCCTATTCCGCCCGTGAGGGATATTCTGATTTTCAGAAAATACCGATTTCGTTGCAAGATACCACGCCGCTGGCCATGTCCCGATTGACGCAACGGCTAATGCGAAGTATCTCTTGGCAGCAAGTGGCACAACGTCGCAAAGAGAATTTTCTGATAATGGCGCAAAAATTAGGTGCTATCAACGATGTGCATTGGGAGCCAAGTGAACACGAAGTACCGATGTGTTATCCACTCATGCTACATGGTCAGACAAACAAAATAAGAGCGGAATTGTCCGCACAAAATATTTTTATTCCCATCTACTGGCAAGACGCGCTGCCACGCGTAAACCCCGTCTTGATCGAGGCACGCTGCATTCACCAAACATTGTTTTTGCCTATCGATCAGCGAATGAAGCCAGAACAGACAATCAAGCTCAGTGAAATGATTTTAGATATGATCAAAGCGGGCATTTGATAGAATCAGCTCAAAGCCAATATTCAAGTTCCCAAACATGCTAAACAAAAACACCCCCTATCCCAAATTCGATCACGATGAACATGCGCGGTCATGCGCGCCCGATGATTTTTTAGGGCAGACTCGCCGAACCGTGCAGGGTAAGCCCGTGTCCGATGAGCAGATAAAAATGATTATCGAAAACATCAAGTTCCGCCTTGGCATGAAACCGGACGATACGCTCCTTGAACTTGCCTGTGGCAATGGCGCGCTGTCGCGTTTTCTTTTTGATTCCTGTAGGGAATATGCGGGCGTGGACTTGTCCGAATACCTGATTTCGGTGGCAAAAAAGCATTTTGAACGACTGCCGAATTATCAGTTTACGATGCAGGGCGCGGCTGAATATGTGCGCCAAGAGTCACGTCCAGAGCGATTTTCCAAAGTGTTGTGTTACGCAAGTTTTTGCTATTTTCCTGCGACAGATGTGGACGAGGTGCTGCGTACTTTGTTTGATAAATTCACCCATGTGCAAACGGTTTTGATTGGCAATTTGCCCGACAAAGATAAAGCAAAAGAATTTTACAAAAATAGACAGCCCAGTGAAGAGGAGTTGTTGGATAGCTCTACTGCAATAGGAACATGGCGCACGCGTAATGAGTTCGCGCAGCTTGCCGCGAAAGCAGGTTGGAAAACCAGTTTTTCAACGATGCCGTCAGAGTTTTTTGCCTCGTATTACCGTTACGATGTCTTGTTAACTCGTTAAACCATATCTTGGCTATCAAAAACAATCTCGACGAGTTGGCGATATTTGGTGGCACGCGACTATTCGCAACACCCAAGCCAACGTCGAATCTGGTGCGCCCGGACTTTAAAAAATTCCTCGGCTACTCACTAACCTTTATCGAACAGCATCAGTACACCAACGGCTCGTTGGTAAAGTTGCTTGAGCAACGCCTTGCTGCATTCCATCGGGTTGAACATTGCATCGCGTTTTCCAGCGGCTTCTGGGCATTGGCGCTTGCCATCAAGGCACTGGCCCTCAAAGGCAAGGACGAGATCGTGATGCCCTCGTTCACCTATCGCCGCATGGCCGATATCGCCGCTTGGACAAAATTGAAGCCGCATTTTTGCGATGTAGAAGCAGAGACGCTTGCCAACAGTGCGGCAACGGTACGACCTTGCATCAATGCCAATACTGCGCTGATTTTGGGTGTGCATCCCATTGTCAACTTCTGCGACATCGATGGTTTGACAGCATTGGCGAAAGAAACAAATATCCCCTTGTTGTTTGATTCTGTTGAGTCTGTGTATGAATCATGCAATGGAAAAAAAATAGGCTGCTTTGGTGCGGCAGAGATTTTCTCGATGGGCGCGAGCAAGCTGGTGAATGGTTTTGAGGGCGGTTACATCACTACCAACGATACGCGGCTGGCGGAACGATTGGCGATGATGCGCAACTTTGGCTTCAATAAACAAGATGACCTCATTGAAGAGGGAGGCTTAAATGCCAAACTGAGCGAAGTCCATGCCGCGATGGCACTGGCGGGTCTGGATGATCTGGAAGATCAAGTTGTGCGCAATCGTGATCGCTACCACACCTACAAGAGATTGCTTGCCCCGCTATCGGGCATCCGCCTGTTGGAGTTCGACGAAAGCCAACGACCCGGATATAAGAACATCGTGGTGGAGGTGCTTGAGGGGTGGCCGTTGTCGCGTGACGATACGGTGAGCGTGCTGAATGCGGAAATGATCCTTGCGCGTGCATATTACACACCACCCTTGCACCGCAAACGCATGGCCTATCCTTACATCACTGCCGAGTTGCCCGTGACAGATAGACTCGCAGAGCGTTTAATTCTGCCGCCTTGCGGGCATCTGGTAAGTAATGAAAACATCGCGGCAATGGTCGAACTATTGAAATTCATGCGTGCCAACGCGGAAGCCATCACCCAGCGTTTGCGCACGAAAGAAATGCAATGACGACTACCAAAGAGTTTGCGTTGTTTGGTGCGCCCCCTGCATTCGATAAACCCATTCCTATTGGGCAGCTCTATTTTCCTTCTGCGCAACGATACGAGGCTGCTTTTCGTGGCATCTTCGAGCGACAGTATTACACCGAGTACGGGTCGCTGAACCGCGAGCTTGAGCAGAAACTTCAGCAATTCCTCGGCGTTAAACATGCGATCTGCGTTACCAATGAAACCGTCGCATTGATGATGCTGGCGAATGCGATGGAGCTAACTGGCAAGGTGATATTGCCCGCGTTCAATCATATCGCTGCGGCGCAATCGCTGAGTTGGGCGGGCTTGGAGCCGGTATTTTGCGATGTTGATCCAGACACTCATCAGATTGACATCAATCAAGTGAGCAAGTTGATCGAACAAGATGTGAGCGCGATCATGGGCGTGAATTTGTGGGGAGGGGCGTGTGACGTTAAAACCCTTGAACAGCTTGCCAGAGAACGCAAGGCGCAGCTCTATTTTGATTCGGCACATGCATTTGGTTGCATGGTGGGCGGTGTGCGTATCGGTAACTTCGGGCGCGCCGAAGTGTTTTCATTTCACCAATCCAACATTTTGAATGCGACCGAGGGTGGTTGCATCAGTACCAATGATGACGAGCTAGCAGCCAAGCTGCGAGTGATGCGCAGCAGTGCGGGAGCAGGCAACGTACCCGCCACAGTCATCAAGACCGTGAACGGCAGAATGTCCGAAGCACAATGTGCCATCGCGCTGATGAGTCTTGAGGATTTTTCAGCAAACCAACAAAATAACGAAACGCTATTTCGTTGCTATGAAGCGCACTTGGCTGGCATTTTAGGGTTGCGGCTAGTTAAACCTTGTGGAGTGAGTTACTCGAATTATCAGTGCGTGGCGTTCCAAGTGAATGAAGATGAATTTGGTATGCCGCTAGATGTTCTTATCAGATTGTTGAAGGCAGAAAACGTTGATGCCAGATGCCACTCCTCTACGAGCTTCCATTTGCCAATTGGCGCGCTTGTATCAACGCAAAGTGTGGCAAAAATTTGCACCCTCCTCGCCCATGTTCAGCAATCAGCGAAAGAGGTTTGCGAAAGGGCGGTCTCGCCCACCAAGGCCACTTGACTCAATAATAGATTTCATGTTCAATGATTGAACATTCACTAAGCTTGAGATTATGTTAAGCGACGAATACCGATACAAATTATTGAAGCGTCTGGAAGCGAATCCGGAAGTCAGCCAGCGAGAGTTGGCCGATGAATTGGGCATTAGCTTGGGACGCGTAAATTTTTGCATTCAAGCTTTGATTGAAAAGGGTTTGGTTAAAGCCAACAATTTTCGTAACAGCAAAAACAAAAAGGGTTATGTGTATTTTCTGACACCAAGAGGGATCGAGGATAAAGCGCGAATTACAGTGCAGTTTTTTAAAATAAAAGTTGCAGAACACAAAGCCTTAAAAAAGGAAATTAAAGATTTGCGAGTAGAGGCAGCACGGGTTATTGCAATGCAAAAGGATGCAGCTTCAGCCAGAAAAGGGTAAAGATATTTTCATGCCAACTTACCAACCCACACGGAACATTGAAACAGATAAAGCAGTGTACCGCGATTGGCAAAACTTGCAGTCATGCCAACTCCTCGCAAGTATTTTTATCGGGATGGGAAGTAATCTGAAGGACTGGCGGGATGAAATGCGAATCCAGTTTGTCTTGAGCACATCAAAATGTGAATTGACTTCGGCAGGATCAATAAACTGCGGCGATATCCGCCAAGCGTAAAATGTGATGAGAACATGCTAAAAGTCTTGTGGAATTATCGCGGCTTCATCATTGGAACCGTCAGACGCGAATTTCAAACCAAATACCGGAATTCTCTGTTGGGCATCGCGTGGATGATTATAAATCCGTTGGCAATGATTATTGTCTACACGGTAATTTTTTCCCAAGTCATGCGCGCCAGATTGCCGGGGGCAGAGGGTATCTTTTCTTACAGCATCTATTTATGTGCTGGCGTACTCACCTGGGGGTTGTTTGCAGAAATTGTAAACCGTGCACAAAACACCTTCATCGAGAATGCCAATTTACTCAAGAAACTCAGCTTCCCCAGGCTTTGTTTGCCCATCATTGTGGTTGCAAATGCACTATTGAATTTTGTGATCGTATTTGGCCTGTTCACCATTTTTTTACTGGTATCGGGTAATTTTCCAGGCCTGATTTATTTTGCTATGTTTCCCGTGCTTGCCATCTTGGTCGCGTTTGCAATCGGGCTGGGCATTTTCCTTGGCGTGCTTAATGTGTTTTTTCGAGATGTTGGCCAACTGTTTGGAATCGTGCTTCAATTTTGGTTCTGGGCAACCCCCATCATTTATCCGGTTAGCATTTTGCCAGAAACCGTGCGGTTGCTCATGAGTTATAACCCTATGGCTACGCTTATTGAAGCATTCCAAGATATTCTTGTAGGAGGGCGCTGGCCGTCTTGGCAAAACCTGCTACCTGTATTCATTCTGGCTGTTGCGATGTGCGTCTTTGGCATACGCTTGTTTCGTAAACATGTCGGCGAAATGGTGGACGAGCTGTGATAAAAATCATCCCATCCGCAATCATGGACATGACCTGCCAAAATATGGTGAGAATAACCAAGGAAACGCCGAATAAGTCCGTTCGTCCTGAGTGTTTCCCGTTCGCTCCTTCGATACACCGCGTTACGCGCGGCACTCAGGACGAACGGGAAATGTATCGAAGCATAGTTGAGACTTATTCGGCGTTTCCCTAAGTAAACATGGGTACTATAACTATCACGAATTTAGGCAAAGCCTACAAACAATACCCCACGCGCTGGTCACGGTTGGCGGAGTGGCTGATACCTTTTAATAAGCCACGCCATCAACTCAAGTGGGTATTGCAAGACCTGAATTTCAAGGTCAATCCGGGAGAAGCGGTTGGCATCATTGGCATAAATGGTGCGGGCAAAAGCACCCTGCTGAAAATGATCACGGGCACTACCCAGCCCACCACAGGCAGCGTTAACATTACCGGACGGGTAGCGGCATTACTTGAGTTGGGCATGGGTTTCCATCCCGATTTCACCGGACGGCAAAACGTTTACATGGCCGGGCAACTGTTGGGGATGAGCGTTGATGAGATCACTGGCTTGATGCCCGAAATTGAAGCCTTTGCAGAAATCGGCGATTACATCGACCAGCCAGTGCGTGTGTATTCCAGCGGCATGCAAATGCGTGTGGCGTTTAGTGTCGCCACGGCGCGGCGACCAGATGTGTTGATTATCGATGAGGCCTTATCGGTGGGCGACAGCTATTTTCAGCACAAGAGTTTCGAATGTATTCGCCAGTTCAGCAAACAAGGCACGACCCTGCTGATCGTCTCGCACGACAAGCAGGCGATACAATCCATCTGTGATCGTGCGATCCTACTAGATGCTGGAAGGTTGGCCAAGATTGGCGAGCCGGAAGCGGTGATGGATTACTACAATGCCATGCTCGCGCGAAAAGAAAACTCCAAAATAAAACAGGCAGTTTTGGGTACGGGTAAGGTGCAGACCACTTCAGGTACAGGTGAAGCGGAGATAGAGTCCGCCATTATTCTCAATAGCAAGGGGGAGTCCATTGAGGTGATTAATGTTGGGGAAAATGTCACTCTTAAAATTACTGCAAGGGCCAATGGAAATCTACCAGAGCTTGTATTGGGTTACCTCATCAAAGACCGATTAGGCCAATCTGTATTCGGGACAACTTCATCTGATCACCAAATATATTTGGTCAATTTGAAGCAAGGAGATAGGGTAGATTTTACTATTTGCTTTCCAATGAACATAGGTGTTGGAAGTTATTCGCTCTCTACCGCCATAACATTGGGAAGAACGCATTTGGAGGGAAATTTGCAATGGCGAGATTTGGTACTGACTTTTAGTGTGACCAACATTTCCAAAGCATCTTTTGTTGGGGTAAGTTGGATTGAGCCGAAAATTGTAGCTGTGAAAAGGAACTGAAAAAGATGAGACTAAATTTTTCGGAAATTATTGTCTTATGGTTAATTAAAAGACTTGGGGCAAGCGATAGATTTAGGGTAATGGTGAAAGAACTTGCCGAAGAGTTTTATACTGAAAGCTCATTAAAAAAATATAGAATTTGGGGCGACCCTTCAAGATTGCTAATCGGAAAGGGAGTTCGTCTGAACAATGCGGTCGTTAATACGGTGTCAGGGAATGTGGATATCAGAAACTATGCATTTATGGGGCACAACGTAAGCTTGCTTACCGGAACCCACGATTGCAGGCAGGTTGGTCGTTCTGAGACAGGCTGCAGTGCCTGAGTTCGGGAGGGATATAATCGTAGGAGAGGGTGTGTGGGTGGCATCGAATGTAACGATTATCGGGCCGTGTGAAATTGGTAAAAATGCAGTAATTGGTGCGGGATCTGTAATTACGGGAGTAATCCCACCAAATGCTATTTATGCTGGAATTCCTGCAAAGTTTGTTCGCAGTACATGACGCTTTGCTTTACTAGTATTTTTGTCTAACCACTTAGGGTGTTCTTGAAAAAAGGCAGGGAGTGTATTGATGACAGGCAAAAAAAAAATTTTTTTTGATCACATTCCAAAAACGGCTGGCACAAGCCTAACAAAGGCTATGGAGGAGATTATGGGCGAGCGAGTTCAATCTTCGTCCCTTTCAAACCGACATTCCTTGTTAGTTAGTCATTCGACAGAGAAGAGGTTAGTTGCAGGTCACGTTTGGTTTTATCAAAATGAAGAGCTGGCTAAGGAATACTATTACTGTACTTTGCTGCGTGATCCCGTTGATCGTTTCTTGAGTCAATATTATTTCAATCGGTCAATTGTAAATAAATTGATCTGCGACGGTGTTTTGAAGGATCCAGTGCTTGGTGATCCTCAGGTGCTTGCCTCGTATTTTCTTGGTTTGGAGGAATATCTATATTCAGACACACATGGCTTATTCAATACATACACCAACATGCAGGCTGTGCATTTTGCTCAGCGTAAATCTAATCAGCCTTCTGATCTGTCGGAAAACGACCTACTCGATGCCGCTATCAGCAGTCTTGAAGATTATGACCTGGTGGGTACGTTTGACCAAGCTCAGGGGTTTATAGACAAAATTTGCGATGATTTTAATCGACCGCATGTTGCGTTACCTTTGCTTAATTCTACTAAAGCGAGAAAGGAAAAACATGAGATTGCTTCCTCAGTAATTGAGAAACTAAACGAATCCAACAAGGTCGATGCACAGCTTATTTTATGGGCGAAGCAGCGATTCAAGAATGGTCATTTGAGAATCGAAGTTGCTGGTTTGGTAAATTTGAATTCAAAAACGAATGCTTCGCCGAAATCTGAAATACCAAGAAACGTGCTTGAAATCGAGGGAAGTCAAATAAACACTGGATCAGCGAGTTTGGAGAGTAAAGGTATTGAGCTTTTACAAGCGGAGTGCATTGTCCACTCAATAGTCAATAATGTGCTGCAGTCAGGTGAAGAGTTAACCATACGGTTGATATGCCAAGCCCGCGTGCTGGAGCCAAGTTTGACGGCTGGCATAGCTGTTTATGATGGCTCAACAAACGTTGTATATGGCACAAATTCTTTGTTGTTGGGCAATCTAATTAATATTTCCGAACTTGGTAAGTATGAGTTGTTGTTTAAATTCAAAGCAAACCTAGGGGTTGGCAAATATTCAGTTTCTGCGGCGTTGCACCGAGGGATATCACATCATGAAGGCTGTTACCATTGGGTTGATAATGCAGCTTCTTTTGAGGTTGTTGGTGGCGGAACCTCTGTAGAGGTCTTGTCGAATTTCGGTATGGAATTAACGTGCCGGAGAATTAAGAATGATAATTTTTACCGAGCTTTCGAAGACCGGTATCGCGGATCGCATGAACTGATCAAATCAAGAATGAGAGTCTATCTCCCGTTCATCTTACCGCTCAAGCAATTTAATGGCATTTGCCAAGGAGTTGATTTGGGTTGTGGGCGCGGCGAATGGTTGCAACTCATGCAGGAAAATGAAATTGATGTGCTCGGCATCGATCTTGACCAAGGCATGCTTGATGCGGCACAGGAACGCGGGTTGAAGGTCAGGTACGGTGATGCTATACAGAGCCTGCAATTGCTTGCCTCTGAAAGCCAAATGCTGGTCTCGGCTTTTCACTTGGCCGAACACCTATCATTTGAAGTGCTGCAATTCTTGATACAAGAAGCACTACGCGTGCTTAAACCCGGTGGTTTGCTTATCCTTGAAACGCCTAACCCGGAAAATATCGTAGTAGGTACTGCAAATTTTTATATGGATCCGACCCATCAACGCCCAATTCCATTTCAATTATTATCCTTCATGGTTGAGTATGCAGGGTTTGCAAAAACGAAAATATTGAGGCTGCAAGAGCAGGAGGGACTTGCCGAAAATCAAGCTCCTTCATTGATCAGTGTGCTAAATGGTGCAAGTCCTGATTATGCGGTTGTAGCTCAAAAGGGCGGTGCATCAGAGATTGCTGTTGCGTTAGCCGCCGCCTTCAGGGCTGATTATGGTCTCTCGCTTGACAGGCTTGCAAACAACTACGATATCAAAATCCAGCAGGTCGAAGCTAAAGCGCAGCAGGCCGAAGCTAAGGCTCAGCAGGCCGAAGCTTTTGTCATCGCCATAAGAGATAGTTTGCCATGGCGGCTCACCGCACCATTGCGTTGGGCGGTCAGGACGTTGCGGGGAAGCAGGGGATCATGAGTGTTTTTCTGTTGCAAGCTAAGCGATTTGTCAGGGTGCTTCTTCTTCCATTTTGGCCGTTTATTCGCAGTCACACCAGGCTCAGACGCTATGTCTTGGCGATTGCGCGTAGGTTGGGATTTTGTGCCACTGGGGCTAAAACTGTTTCGGTGATGACGGTCGCAGATCTCAATTCTCGTTCACGCCGTATTTATACTGATCTCAAGGCAGCTCTGGAAAAGCGCAACAAGGAGAACGGCTAGTGCGAATAGTGATTGATTTGCAAGGCGCACAGAGCGCAAGCCGTTTTCGGGGCATTGGTCGTTATTCCCTATCTCTTGCGTTAGCGATGGCACAGCAAGCGGGTGAGCATGAAATCTGGTTGGCATTGAATGGCGCATTTCCAGAAAGTATCTTGAGTATTCGTCATGCCTTCGATGGTTTGATCCCACTGGAGCGTATTCGGATATTTGAAGTTCCAGTGCCTGTGTCAGAAGACAAGCCATCTAACAGATGGCGTGCGCGTGCCGCCGAAAAAATTCGTGAGCATTTTTTGCAACAATTGAAACCGGATGTGGTTCATATTGCTAGCCTTTTCGAGGGATATTTGGATGATGCGGTTACCTCTGTTGGTACGTATGCTCCAGAGTTGTGTACAGCCGTTACCTCGTACGATCTGATTCCGCTGATCAATCAGCGGGATTATCTGACAAATCGTACACAGCGAGATTATTACTTGCGTAAGGTGCATTCCTTAAAGGGTGCTGGCCTGCTGCTCGCAATTTCTGAAGCTTCGCGAGACGAGGCGATTGATGCATTGCAATTGCCGCAAAATCTTGTTGTTAACATTTCAGCGGCGGCTGGTGAGAATTTTCGTCCACTGGCACTGACTCCAGAGCGCATCCGTCAACTACGAGATCAATATGGAATTGAGCGCAACGTGGTTATGTATGCACCAGGTGGTTTTGATGAGCGTAAAAACTTTGAAGGTCTGATCAGTGCGTACGCTATGCTTTCTTTGTCATTGCGTGCGCATTATCAATTGCTGATCGTTGGCAAGATAACCGCAGACAGGCGTTACGACATGCAGAAACTGGCTAGGCAGGCTGGTCTAACCGAAGATGAGTTGGTGTTGACGGGTTATATATCAGACGAGGAATTACTTGAGTTCTACAGTTTGACCACGCTATTTGTCTTTCCTTCTAAGCACGAAGGCTTCGGTTTGCCTGCGCTGGAAGCTATGGCCTGCGGCGCGCCCGTCATTGGCTCGAATTGCACCAGCGTACCTGAAGTAATTGGCTTGAGCGAGGCACTCTTCGATCCTTACTCGCCGTCAAGCATCGCTAAAAAAATGGCTCAGGCACTTGAGGATCAGGCGTTTCGCAATAGGTTGAGTGTTCATGGGTTGCAGCAGGCAAAAAATTTTACTTGGGATGTTTGCGCACGGAGGACTATTCAGGCACTTGAAAAGCTGGTGCAAGAAAATAGAGCAGCTTTGACTTCAGTGGAAACATTAAAAACCGTACCTGAGTTACTGCGGTCGATCGCCGAGATCAACGATGTCGGCAAACCGACAGGTGCAGATCTTGTTAGCGTTGCGGATTGCATCGCTTTTAACATCGGGCGTGATGCGCCTAATCAGTTGTTGCTTGATGTATCGGAGATTGTGCGGCGTGATGCTAAATCAGGCATTCAACGTGTAGTCCGGAGCTTGTTGCGGCAATTCGTAGAAAATCCACCGCAAGGCATGGATGTTCGCCCGATATATTTTGACGGTGTCCGTTATAAATATGCGAGTGTCTTTATTGCTGCCTTTGTTGGAATAGAGTCGCAAGATGTAACCGATGACATTGTTGATTTTTGTCAGGGCGATATCTATTTGGCACTCGATCTGAATGCGCACATGATTGATGAAATGTATGATTTTCATATGCGCTTGCAGTGCCGTGGTATCAAGCTATATTTCATCGTGTACGATATTCTGTTGGTGCAACATCCCGAGTGGTGGCCGGAAGGCACCAGCGTGATTTTTGAAGCGTGGCTGCGGAGTATTTCACAAGTCTCTACAGGTTTGGTTTGCATTTCTGAAGCGGTGGCTGAAGAGGTGCGTGCCTGGCTGAAACAGAATCCGCCGCAACGACTATCGGGTCCGACAGTCAACAGTTTCCACCTGGGGGCGGATGTTGAGAATAGTCTCCCTAGTAAGGGAATGCCAGAAAGCGCGCAAGGGGTGTTAGATGCGCTAAATACAAAACCCAGTTTTCTGATGGTGAGTACAGTCGAGCCGCGCAAGGGACACGCTCAGACACTGGCAGCTTTTGAGTTACTTTGGGCGCAAAACGTTGATATCAATTTGGTAATTGTGGGCAAAAGGGGTTGGCTAGTAGATAAGTTGATAAACAAAATTCAGCAGCACCCAGAGTTGAATCAGCACTTGTATTGGTTGGAAGGAATCAGCGACGAATATCTGAGCCAAGTTTACGCGGCCAGCACCTGTTTGATTGTTGCGTCGGAGGGCGAAGGTTTTGGCTTGCCCTTGATTGAGGCTGCGCAGCACAACAAACCCATCATTGCGCGCGACATTCCCGTGTTACGTGAGGTGGCGGGGGAGTACGCTTTTTACTTCAGTGGTCTTGGCACCGAAGAATTGGCTGATGTGATAATCACCTGGTTGGTGCTATTTCAAAATGGAGGGCACCCGAAATCTGAGGGGATGCACTGTCTAACTTGGCAAGAAAGCGCACTGCAATTAAAAACGCAAATAGGTTTGGTCGCAACACATTAAGGAAGAATATGCTGATTAAAAGAATTATGCGCCGCATTCGTCGCGAGCTTGGTGGTTCGCCTGAAAAGTTGTTTCCATTGCGCCCCGTGCTGCCTGTTCCGTATGGTCTTAGTGAGGCGGAATTGTTTGAGTTTGTGACCTCCGTGAGGGTGGCAGATGCGCCAGAACAAGAAATGCGCGCATATGGCTCACATGATTTCAGAAGATTTGTTTACACGCTGGGTTTAGTCAGCAGTTTGGACGGGAGCTGTCTGGAGCTGGGAGCCAATCCTTACTTTACTACTATGTTGTTGGAGCGGTTCACCAAGCTAAAGCTAAGTCTAGCGAATTATTTTGGCCCTCTTTCGGCGGGTCTGCACACACAGGAAGTTACTTACGCGGATTCGGCAAATGGAACGAAAAATACTAAGACATTTAGCTATCAACACTTTAATGTGGAGAACGATACATTCCCATATGCGGCGAGTGAATTTGATGTCGTTATTTTTGCTGAAATCATCGAGCATCTTTTAAACGATCCGTGCAAAGTACTCCGCGAAATTAAAAGAGTGCTTAAGCCTGGAGGGACATTGATTGTCACCACTCCTAATGTTGCTCGATTAGAAAATGTTGCGCGCTTGATTGCCGGCGAAAATATTTATGATCCTTACAGTGGCTACGGTCCCTACGGGCGGCATAATCGAGAGTACACTCGCCACGAATTGGTGACGCTTCTACAATTTGAAGGTTTTGATGTTAAAGAACACTTTACTGCTGATGTACATGTGAATAACTCCGCAGCTTATGTTGACTTGAATCATCTCAAGAGCAGGCTGGATTCCCGCAAGAATGATTTGGGGCAGTATTTGTTTGTTAAAGCAACCAACACTACACGCGCAGCCGATAAAGTGCCATCGTGGCTTTATAGAAGTCTGCCAACGGATCGCCTTGCCTAATTGTTGGTTGATTAGTCGGGGGGTTGTTAATAGAGCACTCCGCGCAAACTACGGGGTATTAAAGGTGCTTTCAATCCACTGGTTTTCAATCAGCATTCGCCCCAGGGAGCGAGGAATTGAACCCGCAGAGATTACTCAGAAGTCAGTAATTAAGACGACAAAAATGGTGCTGAAACCCGCATGAAATATAAGCATGGTGTTTCTATAAATACTGATTTATGAGTAAAGTCAGGTGGGTTAAGTAACTATGCGGGTAATTTACGACATTTCAGTTTTGGGAAAAGGATTTTATATTCCCGGCGCACGAACGGGTGTTTTCAGAGCTATCGAGAATTTGGCAAAGGAGTTGGTGCTTGCCGAGGCTGTCACTTTGTTTTCATCCACACTAAGTGTCATCAGCTATTTTGAGTGCATGAGCTATTTGCAATCGAATGTTCCATTGGCGGGTATCCCTTTATTAAAACCCAATGTTAACGAAGGTTTGTTGGAAATTTTCCTAGAAAGGCATAAACGGATAAATACTGGCTCATCTACATCCTTTTATATGAAACTAATGGGGAGGCTGCTTAACAATCGGATAGCTGACAGGGCATTCGCCCGCAGCATTATGTATCCAATTGATTTGGAAGCGGCCGAGATATACCACTCACCTTTTTATACCTTTCCCGAGCAAATAAAAAAAAGCAAAAAACTGAAAAAGGTCATCACCGTATACGACCTGATTCCAGTTTTATACCCCCAGTTTTTTCAGTTCCAAGAGAATGGTCTGATACACAGGGTGCTTAAGGGCATAGAAAACGATACTTGGGTGACCTGCATTTCTCAAGCAACTAAAATTGATTTGTGTAACTATTTGCCTGCACTGGATCCAGCAAAGGTATTCGTAACGCCTCTGGCCGCATCGGACATGTTTTACCAGAGTAAGGATCAAGCAATGCAGGAAAATGTCAGAACAAAATTTGGCATCCCTGAAGGTCAATATATGCTTAGCCTTTCGACCTTGGAGCCGCGTAAAAATATTATCCAAACGATCAAGTGTTTCACGCGCTTGGTTAAAGAGCAAAATATAACAGATCTGTCTTTGGTTTTGGCGGGCACCAAGGGCTGGGACTTCGATAATATTTTTAACGAAATTACAACCAGCCCTGAAATTCGAGAGCGCATTATCGTAACGGGATATGTGCCAGATATAGATTTGGCCTCGCTTTACAGCGGTGCGACGATGTTCGTTTACCCTTCTTTTTACGAGGGGTTTGGTCTGCCTCCGCTTGAGGCCATGCAGTGTGGCGTTCCGGTGATTACTTCAAATACTTCATCACTGCCAGAGGTGGTGGGCGATGCCGGGATAATGGTTGATCCGCAAGATGCGGATGAATTGTGTGAGGCCATGTTGAAAATTTACAATTCTTCAGATGTCAGGACTCAAATGGCACTTGCATCTTTAGAGCAAGCCAAAAAATTTAGCTGGGAAAGATGTGCAGAACAAACTATTGATGTTTATAAAGCTGCCATAGCTGGATAACCTCATCTCAATCATATTGAAGTATCGAATACTGGACATTAACTTAACGTGCGATCAATAGAATCCCTGATTAAATCTGCCATTAAAAATTTGGGGAAACTTAGCGGAAGTTTTCAAAACGTAATATGAAGATTCTCTACGACTCGCAAATTTTCCGAATCCAAGGATATGGTGGAATTTCCCGGTACTTTGTTAATCTTGCTCAAAGGATAGTTCGTGAGGAGCAAGTGGTTGTTTCAGCGGCCATGCATGTCAATAACTATCTGGCAGAATTGCCTTCGGGCATGGTTAGGGGTGTCAAAGGTGGTAAGCGTCCACAAAGAGGGGGGCGGGTATTTGACTGGGTGGGTGATATATTTGACCGGGCTGCTATATCAAGAACGAACCCGGATATTGTGCATGAGACCTATTACGCACGGAAAGTAATTGTGCCAGCTTCTATCCCAACGGTGTTAACGGTCTTTGACATGATTCAAGAGCGATTTGCCTGTCGTTTCCCAGGGCAGTTCCCGCCGCGTGATGATATTGTGAATCGCAAAGCAGCGGCAATTTCGCGAGCGAGTCATGTGATTTGCATTTCCGAGAATACCCGCCGTGATCTTTTGGAGTTGTACAAATTGGATTCAAAAAAAGTTTCGGTTGTGCATCTCGGTTATGATTTGCTAAATGGCGGCAGGGACTCGGATAGATTAACTTTTAACGATACATTGCCTTATTTGCTTTACGTGGGTGAACGCGCAGGGTATAAAAATTTCAAAGCGCTTTTGCGTGCATACGCCGGCTCGACGTGGCTTCGTAATAATTTTCGAATAGTTTGTTTTGGCGGTGGCGCATTTCGCGCAGATGAAATGGAGCTGGCCAAGGAGCTTGCGATTAAGCCTTATCAGCTTGAGCAGGTTGGTGGCGGTGATGATGTGTTGGTGAGCTATTATCAACGTGCGGCTGCGTTTATTTACCCGTCGTTGTACGAAGGGTTCGGCATTCCGCCCTTGGAGGCAATGGCATTAGGTTGTCCGGTCATTTGCAGTAACACGAGTTCGATTCCTGAAGTTGTTGGCGATGCGGGTGAATACTTTGACCCTGAGCGCATTGATTCAATTTGCGCCTCGGTGGAGGTCGTACTGCAATCAGCGGAAAAGCGCGCTGACTTGATTCAGAAAGGCTTTAGAAAATGTAACGGTTATTCGTGGGATCGTTGTGCGGCTAAAACGTTAGAAATTTATCGGGGGCTAGTCAAGTGAGAGCATTGGTGTGCGGTGTGAGCGGGCAAGACGGGGCGTATCTTGCGCAATTGTTGTTAAGCAAAGGCTATGAGGTTTGGGGGACTTCACGCGATGCCCAGGCAACTTCATTTGGTAATTTGGCGTTGTTGGGTATAAAAGATCGGGTGTCATTGGTCTCGATGGCTTCGAATGATTTCAGAAGCGTATTAACCGCCTTGAAGCGCAGTGATCCTGATGAAGTTTATTTTTTGTCCGGGCAAACTTCGGTGGGGCTTTCATTTGAACAGCCTGTCGAGACGCTGGAGAGTATTACCTTGGGTACGCTCAATTTACTGGAGGCAGTGCGTTTTCTTGAGAAACCGATTAGGGTCTATCACGCCGGCTCCAGTGAATGTTTTGGCGATGTGGGAGAAGTGGCGGCAAATGAAGATATGCCCTTCCACCCGCGCAGCCCGTATGGGGTGGCCAAGGCATCTGCGCATTGGCTGGTGGCAAATTACCGTGAGGCTTATGGATTGTTCGCCTGCAATGGTATCTTGTTTAATCATGAGTCACCCTTGCGTCCGCGACGTTTTGTGACACGTAAAATTATCTCGGCGGCTTGTCGCATCGCCAAGGGTTCAAAAGAAAAGTTGGAGCTGGGGCGGTTGGATATTTCGCGCGATTGGGGCTGGGCACCGGAGTATGTTGAGGCGATGTGGCGTATGTTGCAACAAAAATCCGCAGACGATTTTATTATCGCAACGGGCGAAGCAAATTCACTGGAGAATTTTGTTAGCTGTACTTTTAATTGCTTGGGACTAAATTGGCGTGATCATGTGGTGTCCAACAGCGCATTATTCCGCCCGACAGATTTGTATTGGAGCCAGGGATGTTCCGATAAGGCTGAAAGAGTTCTGGGGTGGCAGGCTTCATCAAGAATGGCGGATGTGATTCGCATGATGATAGAACAAGAGGGAATGTCCGTCACGATTTGTTAGTAGGGCAGGGTGTCGCCAAGCCCATATTGACACCGGAAGAAGTCTCTGGGCGATATGGTGCTTTTTATCAGAGCATTTTTTTAGTGATTTGAAGTAGTTCCATCAATTATGATTATTGGCTCTGGCTTAATAGCACACGCTTTCGCTAATGAATATTCACAGCGAGAAAATGTGTGTATTTATGCTGCGGGGGTTTCCAATTCGCGTTGCACGGATGCAAATGAGTTCGCACGGGAACGTCAACGTTTAGAGGATGCCTTGCGGCAAGCGAAGCATGTTAATGCCTTCGTGTATTTCGGAACTTGTAGTGTCGCCGATCCCGAAGCGCAAGCTACGCCTTATGTTCAGCATAAGTTGGCGATGGAGCAAGTAGCTGGCACGCATCCACAAAGCCTGATTTTTCGCTTACCACAGGTTGCCGGGATCACTCCCAATCCGCATACGCTACTGAATTTTTTGTACGCGCGCATTTCTCGTAGTGAATCTTTTGAGTTGTGGAGCGGAGCCAAGCGCAACATCATCAATGTGGTGGATATGGCGGCTATTGCCGAACAATTCATTGCGGATACTTCAGCGAGAAAGGTGACGGTTAACCTTGCCAATGTGACTAACTACCCAATGACGACCATCGTCAGTGCGATTGAGCGGACTGTTGGCAAGCCTGCGATTTACCGCACTGTGGAGCGAGGTGCGGAGTATTTCATAGACACCCGTGCAATTTATCCTGTGCTGGAGAAGGCTGGTGTCAAATTTGGCAATGACTATCTGGAAAAGGTCATCAGCAAGTATTACGAAAAAGCTACTTGATCATTTTTCCAATAATGACGACATCACCTTTACCGACCGTCTTACCCGCCCCTTTGTTGACGGTGATTGTTGCTGTTTTCAATGGGGCGGCTACGCTGCAACAATGTATTGATAGTGTTGCGTCTCAAGCTTATCCAAACAAAGAGCTGATCGTCATTGATGGTGGCTCTCAGGATGGTACGGTGGAAATGCTTAAGGCAAATCGGGGAAATATTGCTTATTGGATCTCTGAGCCGGATCGCGGGATTTATAACGCTTGGAATAAAGGGTTGGCGCAAGCGAAGGGCGATTGGATCTGTTTTCTGGGGGCGGATGATTTCTTATGGAACGAAAATGTTTTGGCGCAGGCGGCGGAACATTTAATTAAACTGCCGTCTAGTATTCGGGTGGCCTATGCGAAAATCATGCTGCTTAACTTCCATGGCGAGGAAGTTTATTTGGCCAATGAGCCGTGGGAAAAAACCAAGAGTCAATTTAAGAAAATTATGTGTATTCAGCATCAAGGCGTGATGCACCGTCGCAGTTTGTTTGAGCAATATGGAAAATTTGATGAAACATTTCGTATCGCGGGAGATTATGAATTGTTGCTACGGGAACTAAAGACTTCTGATGCCAGCTTCATTCCTAATCTTGTGCTGAGTGGAATGCGGCAGGGCGGCATTAGTAGCAACCCAAAGAATTCGCTGGAAATGTTTTGGGAAATACGGCGAGCACAACGGATGCACGGTTTTAGTTTTCCTAGCGGGTTGTGGTTGAGGGTTGTACTGCGGGCGTATTTACGATTGCTTATCTGGAAAGTTTTGGGGGAGCGCACAGCGAGAAAGTTTTTGGACAGCGGTCGGCGAGTGATGGGCTTGCCGCCATTTTGGACAAAAACCTAATGGGAGATAAAGTGGTTGCCCCCATAAGCGTAGTGATTCCCTGCTATCGTTGTGTCAAAACAATTGACCGTGCGATCAGGTCAATCTTACGACAAACGGTGAAGCCACATGAAGTTATATTAGTTGATGATGCGAGTGGGGATGGCACATTGGAGGCTCTGAATAGCATAGCACTGCAATATCCCACATGGGTAAAAGTCACAGCGTTCAGTCACAATCAAGGCGTTGCTTGCGCACGAAATGCGGGCTGGGATTTGGCAAGCCAACCTTATATTGCCTTCTTAGATGCAGATGATGCGTGGCATCCGAGAAAGCTGGAGATTCAATATGGATACATGCTTGCCCATCCTGACGTAACGCTGAGCGGACATTTGGTTCGGGTGCTTGATCAACCCGATTCAATACCAAGTTGGGAAATAGGATCATGGGAAGTTATGCAACTTTCAACATTACGCATGTTGCTGACAAACCGGTTGTTCCCCTCAACGGTAATGTTAAAGCGCGGCGTGCCTAATCGATTTCAGAACGGCAAGCGGCATACCGAGGATCATTTGTTGTGGTTGAAACTGCTGTACGCGGGACATCGTCTGGTTAAACTGAATGTGGAATTGGAGTCAGCCTACAAGCCTTTGTATGGTGCAGGCGGCTTAAGTTCACAGCTTTGGCTGATGGAAAAAGGAGAGCTGGACACTTATAAGAGTATCTGCGCCAAGGGGCATATTAATTTTGTTCAATGGGTTAGCCTGAGTTTATATTCATTAACAAAATATGCGCGGAGATTGTTGATGTACGCGCTGTATTTGCGCTGGAAAAAATAATGGAGAAGCGCGCCGCAGAAATTTCCATTTCTATTATCAGCCACGGGCATCTCCATTTAGTAAATGGCCTATTGAACGATATTGGCACGCATTGCCAAACACTCGCGATTGAGCTGATTCTTACGCTGAATTTGGATGAAGCATTGCCGTTTAATCAAGCTGATTTTCCGTTTCCAATAACAATTATTCGCAACGCAGCTCCCAAAGGTTTTGGTGCGAATCAAAACCAGGCTTTTGCGAACTCTTCAGCACCGTATTTTTGCGTAATGAATCCCGATGTTCAATTAAACAAGAACCCTTTTCCTGAGTTAATGAACTGTTTGAATGGTGCTAAAGTCGGCGTGGCCGCTCCGCTGGTAGTGAATCAAGATGGGGAAATGGAAGACAGTGCGCGCCGCTTTCCAACCCCGCTCAAAATTTTGTGCAAGGCGGCGGGTGGTTGCAAGGGCAGCGATTACACGGTGGGAAGTGAGTTGGTTTATCCTGATTGGGTAGGCGGGATGTTTATGTTGTTTCGCCGCGAAGTTTTCGAAGCGTTGGGTGGCTTCGATGAACGATATTTTTTGTACTACGAAGATGTGGATTTGTGCGCAAGGTTAAGATTGTCGGGTTACGAAGTGGCGTTATGCCCGAACGCAAAAGTAATTCATCACGCGCATCGCAGCAGCCACACCAGCTTGAAGTTTATGAAATGGCATCTGTCCAGCATGGCGAGATTTTTTTGTTCGCTCCCTTTACTGAAGATTTTTTGGCGACGACTGACCAACCGATAGACAAACCATGATGCGATTTTTGATTACAGGTGCGAATGGATTTGTCGGTAAGGCACTCTGCGCCGAGCTGCTAAGGCGCGGTGAAACGGTGACAGCAGCAGTGCGCGCACCAAGCTCAGTGGTGGATGTCGAGCCAATTGTGGTGGGTGCGATAGATGGAGCCACCGATTGGCGCGTTGCGTTATGTGATGTTGATGTGGTGATTCATCTCGCCGCACGGGTTCATGTGATGAAAGATGACGCTGCCGATCCGCTAACCGCTTTTCTTAATGTCAACTTGCATGGAACAGAAAATTTGGCGCGGCAGGCTGCACAAGCGGGTGTAAAAAGATTTGTGTATGTGAGTTCAATTAAGGTGAATGGGGAAGGCACTACTGGAAATTCGCCTTACTCGGAATCCGACCAGCCCAATCCGCAAGACCCTTACGGAGTATCAAAGTGGCGTGCGGAACAAGCCTTGCAGCGCATCGCGCAAGAGTCGGGTTTGGAAGTTGTAGTTGTTCGACCGCCTTTGATATACGGCACAGGCGTAAAAGGAAATTTCATCAGTTTGATGAATGCGATTGATAGCGGCATACCGCTGCCACTTGCGGGTGCAAAAATTCTGCGCAGCCTGCTCTATGTTGGCAACCTGGTCGACGCATTGATTGCCTGTGCGCAACTTCCCGAAGCGGCGGGGCAAACCTACTTGCTAAGCGATGGTGAAGATGTTTCAACAGCGATGCTAGTAGAAAAAATTGCGGCTGCACTGGGAAAAAAGTGCCGCTCGTTTTATTTTCCACCGAGCGTGGTGCGTGCCGCTGCGGCAATTTTTGGACGGTCTGCCCAAGTGGATAGGTTGTTTGGGTCGTTGCAAGTCAGCAATCAAAAAATTCGCAACGAGCTGGGTTGGCATCCGCCATTTACCTTGGAGCAAGGTCTCAGGGCAACAGCGGATTGGTATAATCACGGCACTTCATAAAGCAGAAAGAAAAACATGATTTTAGTCACAGGCAGCGCGGGATTTATCGGCTCAAATTTTGTGTTGGATTGGCTCGCGCAAAGCGATGAGCCAGTTATCAATTTAGACAAGCTCACTTACGCGGGTAATCTGGAAAATCTTGCTTCGCTGAAAAATGATCCGCGCCATATTTTTGTGCAAGGTGACATCGGTGATGCGGGTTTGGTTGCCAAACTTTTGGCGCAGCATCGTCCGCGCGCGGTGGTGAACTTCGCGGCAGAAAGCCATGTGGATCGCTCCATCCATGGCCCCGAAGATTTTATTCAGACCAATATCGTTGGCACGTTTCATTTGCTCGAAGCGGTGCGTGCCTATTGGTCGGGTCTCGCGGATGCCGAGAAATCGGCATTCCGCTTTCTGCATGTTTCGACCGATGAAGTATATGGCTCGCTTGCCAAAGATGATGCGGCTTTCAGCGAAACCAATCGCTATGAACCGAACAGCCCGTATTCCGCCAGCAAAGCAGCGAGCGACCATCTGGTGCGTGCGTATCACCATACATATGGCCTGCCGGTGCTGACCACGAACTGCTCAAATAATTATGGCCCGTATCACTTTCCCGAAAAGCTCATTCCCCTGATGATCGTCAATGCGCTGGCGGGGAAAAGTCTGCCCGTGTATGGCGATGGACAGCAGATTCGTGATTGGCTATACGTCAAGGATCATTGCAGCGCGATTCGCTGTGTGCTGGCAAAAGGCAAGCTGGGCGAGGTGTACAACATCGGCGGATGGAACGAAAAGACCAATCTCGACATTGTGCATATCGTGTGTGCCTTGCTCGATGAATTACGCCCTCGAGCCGATGCGAAATCTTATCGTGAACAGATCACCTTTGTTACAGATCGTCCCGGACATGATCGCCGTTATGCGATCGATGCGCGAAAAATTGAACGTGAGTTGGGTTGGAAACCAGTTGAAACGTTTGAGACAGGTATACGCAAAACCGTGCAGTGGTATCTGGATAATCAGGATTGGGTGAATAACGTCCTGTCTGGAAATTATCGTCAGTGGGTAGAAAAAAACTACGCTGCACGTGCCTGATGAAAATTCTGTTACTAGGCAAAAATGGACAAGTCGGCTGGGAACTGCAGCGGAGTCTCGCGCCGCTAGGTGAAGTAATTGCGCTGGATCGCAACAGCACGTTATGCGGTGATTTATCCAAATTGGATGCGCTCGCTGAAGCTGTACGTTCAATTAAACCGGGCATCATCGTTAATGCCGCCGCGCATACTGCGGTGGACAAGGCTGAAAGCGAGCCAGAGTTGGCGCGTACTCTTAATGCGCTTGCGCCCGCTGTGTTGGCAGTAGAAGCCAAGCGCATCAATGCTTGGTTGATACATTACTCTACGGATTATGTGTTTGATGGCAGTGGTGACACGCCTTGGTTGGAAACAGATGCGACTGCGCCACTCAGCGTATATGGTGTGACCAAGTTGGAAGGTGAACAACTCATTCAGCAGTCTGGCTGCAAACATTTAATTTTCCGTACCAGTTGGGTGTATGGTGCACGCGGCGGAAACTTCGCAAAAACCATGCTGCGCTTGGCTCAGGAGCGTGACAGCTTAAACGTTATTAACGACCAGATTGGCGCACCAACGGGGGCGGATTTGTTAGCTGATGTAACGGCTCATGCAATTCGCGCTGCACAACAACACGCTGATATATCGGGGTTGTATCACTTGGTGGCTGGCGGTGAAACATCGTGGCATGGCTATGCCAGCTTTGTGATTGAGTTAGCGCGACGTGCTGAAATTCAAATCAAGGTTGCGCCCGAAGCGATTAAACCCGTTCCTACCAGTGCTTTTCCTACACCAGCGAAACGTCCGCACAATTCGCGTATGGACACGACAAAATTACAGCAGACATTTGATTTGCACTTGCCAGATTGGCAGCAGGGTGTGGTGCGGATGTTGAGTGAAGTGTTGCAGCGGGATATACAAACTTAACGCTTAAAATGCGAGGTTGTTTATGGAGTGCGGCGACATGTCGCCGCATTTTTAACGCGCAGACGAGTCTGCGCACTCCAAATTATCAGTTTACAACTGTACTTCGCGATCAATTTCATCCGCAGTGATGTGCCGAACATCTCTTCCCTTGACCATGTAGATCACATATTCGGAAATATTCTTCGCATGGTCGCCAATACGCTCGATGGCTTTGGCGACAAATAAAATTTCCAGCGAAGTTGAAATGGTGCGCGGATCTTCCATCATAAAAGTGATGAGATAGCGCATGATGGCACGGAACTCTTCGTCCACTTGATCATCCTGACGAACCACTTGGGCTGCCATGACGATATCCAGGCGGGCGAAAGCGTCGAGGGATTTGCGCAGCATGTCGAGCGCGATTTCCGCAGCATGCTTAATCTCTTGGTAGCGAGGCAAAACCAAGCCGGATTTTTGCGAAAGTAATTTCGCCATACGGGCAATTTTTTCTGCCTCATCTCCAATCCGCTCTAGGTCAGTGATAGTTTTGATCACCGCCATCACCAGACGCAAATCACCTGCTGCAGGTTGGCGGCGCGCGATGACTTGACCGCAAGCCTCATCAATTTTGACTTCCAAGGTGTTAACGCGACGGTCGTTTTCAATTACTTCCGTCATCAGTGCGATATCACCACTCACCAGAGACTCAACCGCACTTTTAACTTGGCTTTCAACTAGGCCGCCCATTTGCAACACGCTGGCGCGAATCGCTTCGAGGTCGGCATCAAACTGGCGGGAAATATGATCGCTACTAGGCATGACTCATTCCTTCAAAAACCAACAACATAAACAAAAAATATGACGGGTAAATGACAGTCGTTATAACGTCATCGTTTTCACCCCATCGGGGGTGCCCAGCAGCAACACATCCGCTGAGCGACGCGCAAATAAGCCGTTAGTGACGACACCCGCAATGTGATCCAAAGTTGATTCCAGCTCAACCGGATTCATAATCTGCAGTCCATGTACGTCAAGAATCAGATTGCCGTTATCGGTAGTGAATCCTTCACGCAGCGCAGGTTGACCACCCAGTTTGACCAGCTGTCGCGCCACCGAGCTACGCGCCATGGGGATAACTTCAATCGGCAACGGAAATTTGCCCAGCACATCAACCAGCTTGCTGGCATCACATACACAGATGAATTTCTTGCTGGCTGCGGCGACGATCTTCTCGCGTGTCAGCGCACCGCCGCCGCCTTTCACCATCTGCAGATGACGAGTGATTTCATCTGCACCATCCACGTAAACCTGCAAATCGCCTGCATCGTTCAGCGACAACACCTCAATGCCGTGTGCTTGCAAGCGTTTTGCTGAGGCCTCCGAGCTGGCAACCGCACCGCGAATTTTGCTTTTAATTTTCGCCAACTCATCGATAAAAAAATTGGCGGTCGAACCCGTACCCACGCCAACGATGCAATCGAACGGCACATATTCAATCGCCGCTTTTGCCACAGCTTGTTTTAATTCATCTTGACTTAACATTCAATGTGCTCGCTTTCAGTTTTATTTTCCCGCACGCAATTATTGCAGGAATTGGGCTACTTGGGGGAATTGGCGAGCTAAGTTTGTTGAGTCATCAAGTGGTAAGATGTCAAATAAAATATTACACATTCGGAGGAGATAATAATGCCAGCCATCAGCGTTACAACCGTTCCTTTTAACGACCAAAAGCCAGGCACATCAGGTTTGCGCAAACGCGTTCCTATATTCCAACAGCCGCGTTATTTGGAAAATTTCGTCCAATCTATTTTCGATACGATTAAAGCACCTGCAGGTTCAAGCTTGGTATTGGGTGGCGATGGTCGTTACTACAATCGTGAGGCGATTCAGATTATTCTCAAGATGGCAGCTGCCAATGGCTATGGGCGTGTACTGGTGGGCAAAGGCGGCATCCTTTCCACGCCTGCGGCATCCTGCGTGATTCGAAAATATCAAACTTACGGAGGCATCATCTTGTCGGCCAGCCATAATCCTGGCGGGGTGGATGGGGATTTCGGCATAAAGTACAACTCCGCGAATGGCGGTCCTGCCCCTGAAAAAATCACTGAAGCAATTTTTTTAGTCAGCAAATCAATTACGCAATATCGCATCATGGATGCAGCTGATGTTGTGCTGGATAAGTTGGGCGACAGCAAGCTCGGTAACATGACGGTGTCGGTGATTGATCCTGTGAGCGATTACGCCGACTTGATGGAATCGATATTTGACTTCGCTGCAATACGCAGTCTGTTGAGTGGCGGTTTCAAAATCAAGTTTGATGCCATGCACGCGGTTAATGGCGATTACGCGCAAGAGATTTTCGTGCGTCGTTTGGGCGCGTCGGCCGAGTGCTTAATGAATTGCGTTCCGCTGCCGGATTTTGGCGGCGGACACCCGGACCCCAATCTCACTTACGCACATGAATTGGTCGATGTCATGTATGGAGAAAGTGCACCTGATTTCGGCGCGGCATCGGATGGCGACGGTGATCGCAATATGATTTTGGGCAACCATTTTTTTGTTACGCCTTCCGATAGTCTTGCCATCCTCGCTGCCAACGCGAAACTGATACCTGCCTACAAGCAAGGATTGGCGGGCATTGCGCGCTCTATGCCAACCAGTGAAGCGGCGGATCGTGTCGCGCAAGCACTCGGTATTCCCTGTTATGAAACGCCCACCGGTTGGAAGTTTTTTGGCAATCTGATGGATGCTGGCAAGGTGACATTGTGCGGTGAAGAAAGTTTTGGCACAGGCTCGAATCACGTTAGAGAAAAAGACGGTCTATGGGCTGTGCTGTTCTGGCTCAACATCCTCGCGGTTCGCAAGCAATCGGTGGAAAGTGTAGTGCGTGAACACTGGGCGAAGTTTGGGCGCAATGTTTATTCGCGGCAAGACTACGAAGGCATTCCCACCGAGGCGGCAAATGGCGTAATGAAGTTGCTGCGCGATAGTTTCGATACGTTGAAGGGCGCGCAGTTTGGACATCTGCAAGTAAAGTTGTGCGACGATTTCAGTTATACCGATTCGGTGGATGGCACTGTCAGTACAGGACAAGGCGTGCGCATTCTGTTTGTGGATGGCTCGCGTATCGTGTTCCGTTTGTCGGGCACAGGTACGGAAGGCGCGACATTGCGCATCTATTTGGAAAGCTTTGAACCCGATGTTTCACAACACCACCTAGACGCACAAGAAGCCCTGTCCACCTTGATTAGCATCGCGTTGCAAATTTCAGAATTGCGCAAACGCACGGGGCGCGAAGCCCCGACAGTCATTACCTGAGTGTGCGACTGCCCGAATACAAACGTAGTAGCCTTACAGTAAATTGACAGTAATGGCTTTTTGCATTACCTTGACGGACACTAACCCGTAAATTGCTAAGGACACCACCATGACCACATTGACAGTTACAGCACGAGGACAAGTGACATTCAGGAAAGACGTGCTGCAACATCTCGGTATCAAACCTGGAGACCAGATAGATTTTGATAAGCTGCCCGGTGGGGAGCTTCGGGTGCGGGTTGCACGACCATCAGGGAGCATAAAAAACTTTGTTGGTCTGCTCGCTGGCAGTACCAGTAAGGTAATGTCTATCGAAGAAATGAATGAAATTACCGCTGCTGGTTGGGCAGGCAAAAAGTGAAAATATCGGTTGATACCAATGTGCTAGCGCGCGCCGTTTTGCAAGACGATGCAGCACAAGCTCGCGCGGCAGCGAAAGTTTTAGAAAAAGCGTCATTGATTGCAGTTTCTCTGCCTTGCCTGTGCGAGTTTGTTTGGATATTGCTCCGTGGTGCGCAGTTACCCAAAGAAAACGTGGTGATCGCTGTACGGGCTTTGCTTGATACTGAAAATGTGGTGATGAATCGACCTGCTGTTGAAGCAGGTTTGGCTATTCTTGAGCTGGGTGGCGATTTCGCCGATGGTGTTATTGCTTACGAGGGTAACTGGCTGGGCGGGGAAACTTTCGTTTCATTCGACAAAAAAGCGGTTGCCCTTCTAAAAACACAGGGACAATCTGCACGCTTGTTATAGGAACGCATTAACTACCAAAGAAACACCCACTCATCGCCAACCTTATCCCGCCCCCAAGCTTCATTTCAACCGCTTATTCTTAGCGTGCAACCCGTGTAAACCTTGCCGTTAAAATCTTAGCTTATAAGACTAAGGAACCCCCTAACCCCCACCGAAGCAACCGCCTCCACGTTCAGCGTTGCCGCGCCATCACAACAAACAACGAGCGTAGCGACTATGTTTGTTGGGGAAGACCCTTCACTCAGAAACAGGAGCTTTAACTCCGTTGTTTCGTGGGAATGCCCTTGCGGCATTGCGGGCTTGGTGATGCAATCTCAATCGCCACGACATGTCCCACGCGCAAGCCATTAGCATCGGCAATCACATACCACAGGCTGGCATCGCAACAAGGCGTAACCCAAAGCCAATCATCGGCGCAATGTCGATTGCGCCTTTGCTATCAAATTTGCGTCGAGTAAAATAGTTTGGAAATATATTTGAGCACGACCCCTTGCGTTCTTTGTTGACTATGCAATGCAATTGCATTACCTTACCCACTCGTAATTTATAGACGCGGGAGAAGCTACCATGGCTCACACAATCAAGCTCGAATCAACTCTGACGGATCGCTATCAGACCACCGTTCCCAATGCGGTTCGTCATGCGCTCAAGCTGGGTAAGCGTGACAAAATCCGCTATCAAATCCAGCCGGACGGTGCTGTTATGCTGGCACGCGCAACCAGCGAAATTGAGCATGATCCCGTATTGGGAAAATTCCTAAATTTCCTCGCTCGTGATATTGCCACTCACCCCGAACATTTGAAAAGCATTGATTCTGGTTTGCGCAAACGCATCAAGTCGCTGGTAAAAAATGCTACGGTTAACTTGGATATGCCCCTAGCAGCTGAAGACGAATGACCTCGAAATCGTCCGCATTGGTTATCAATGGCTGGACAATTTTTGTGCACCCACTTTTTCTGGATACCGTTGAAACCTTAACTGAACAAGTAGCCGCGTTGCAGCAAAAAGACCCCGGCGGATACCTCAACAAAAATGCCAGTAAGCGACTGGCGGCGATCAACACCTTGGCTTTTGAAATTATCCCGCAAGACCCAACGCGAGCAGAATATCGTCAAGGCGCAACGCTGGGTGGCGATCATAAGCACTGGTTTCGCGCCAAGTTTTTTCAGCAATACCGATTGTTTTTTCGCTACCATCAAGAAAGCAAAATCATCGTGTATGCGTGGGTCAATGACGAAAACACCAAACGCGCTTATAACAGCGATACCGACGCTTACCGTGTTTTCAAACGCATGTTGAAGTGCGGTAATCCGCCCGATGACTGGCTAAATTTACTTGCCGAAGCGAAGCATATCGGTGAACGATCAACCAAAAAATAAGGCGGAGGGGAAAGCGGTGCAGCGGGGTGGTGACGCAGGCGGTTATAATCCAACTTGGTCACGGCAGATGTGCCGCGCCGCGTTTTATATCCTCAGATTTAAGGAGTCAACATGCCAAGAAAAATAATTATTCAAACCCCCGATGCACCTGCCGCTATCGGCACTTACTCACAAGCGATTAAAGTTGGTGACACCGTTTATCTGTCAGGGCAAATCGGTCTTGATCCGGGCATCATGCAAATGGTCGATGGCATTGAAGCGCAGATTCATCAAGTGTTTCAAAATTTGCGTGCGGTAGCGAGTGCTGCCGACAGTAGCTTTGACGATTTGGTAAAACTGAACGTCTATCTCACTGATCTTGGACATTTCAATAAGGTCAATGAAATCATGGCGAGCTACTTCCGCCAGCCTTATCCAGCAAGGGCTGCGGTGGGTGTGGCAGCATTGCCACGTGGTGCATTGGTGGAGATGGATGGCGTGTTAGTGGTGCAAGATTAAATTGTATTGGCTAACTTAGCTAAGTGAGGATAAAATCCTACTACTAAGTTAAAAATGTCGTAAGGAGATAGCCATGCAATGCAATATGCTTGAAGCTAAAAACCAGCTTTCAAAATTGGTGCAAGCCGCGCTGGCGGGTGAAGAGGTGGTGATTGCCAACAAGGGCGTGCCAGTTGTTAGGCTGGTTAAAGTGGGCGCACAAGATTTCACTCGCAAGCCTGGTGCGTGGTCTGCTTTACCAAAAGGCAAGGCGGATTGGGATAGCCCTTCCACCAATGCCGCGCTTGCCGCGTCACTCATCGGCGACACATTGCTGTGAAACGCTACCTGCTCGATACCCACTTGGTCTATTGGTGGATGACAGCAGATGCTCGCTTGGGCAAAGTCACGCAACGCATCATTGCCAAATCCGAAATCGTTGTGAGTGCGGTGAGCGTGTGGGAAATGTTGCTGAAAAACACCAGGGGAAAACTGCCCTTGCCGCAAGGCTCAGTCACCGAACAACTCGAATCGCAAGGCTTCATCGTTTTGCCGATTTTGCCGCGCCATATCGAGGCGGTGCGGAATTTGCAATGCGCCCACCCTGACCCGTTTGATCGACTATTGATTGCGCAAGCGCACGATGAAAAACTCACGCTGCTAACACGTGATGCGGCGATACTTGGGTTGGGGTTGGATGGCGTGGTGGAGGGTTAAGCGATGAATATTGGCGCATTCCTAAAATCCTTCCAGCCACATGCAAGTCCGATTCCGCTTGCGGAAAAGCTTCGCAGTGGTTTGGCGGGAGGGGTCGCCATATTGCTCTTAGCTTGGACGCTGCATTATTTGCCGCAGCATACTTATCCGTTGTTGATGCTGGGTTCGATGGCTGCTTCTGCGGTATTGTTGTTTGCCGCGCCGCACAGCCCCTTTTCACAACCTTGGAATTTGGTAGGTGGGCATAGCGTTTCTGCAATCGCAGGATGGATGTGCTGCTTGTTCATTCCCGAAACTACCATGGCTGCAAGCATTGCCGTAGGCACAGCAATATTCTTGATGTATGTGTTGCGCTGTCTGCATCCACCCGGCGCAGCTACTGCCCTGACGCTGGTGTTAAGCAGCGCGCAATTTTCTGCTATGAGTTGGCAATGGGTGGGCGAAATCGTCATCTTGAACGCGGGAATCATGCTGCTGTTGGCATTGTTCATCAACAATATGTTGCCCGGTCGAAAATATCCTGTGGCACTCAGTGTGAGTTTGCAACCCAAAATCCAACCCAGTGTTATTCCGCAACAAACGGATATTGAATGGGCACTGACGCAGATGGATAGCGTGATTGATGTCAGTCTTGAAGACCTCACCGAGATTTATACAATTGCGCAAAATCGAGCGACTGACCGTTACGAAGCTGCACAGAAAAAACTCTGAATTGAGTACCCCCGCAAAAATTTCACCTGTCACTTTGGCAAAACTCGCCAAGCTCGGCATACATCATCGCGCTGATTTGTTGCTGCATCTACCTTTGCGCTATGAGGATGAAACGCATCTTAGTCCCATCGATAGCGTGCAGGTTGGCGAGATAGTGCAAGTGCAGGGCACGATTACACACAGCGAAGTCACGTTTCGTCCGCGCCGTACTTTGGTGTGCCGCTTACAGGATGGCGGCGACGAGCTGTATTTGCGCTTCCTGAATTTTTATCCCAGCCAACAAAAGCAACTCGCGGAAGGCAAGCAAATACGCGCTATCGGCGAGGTGCGTATGGGCTATTACGGGCTGGAGATGGTACACCCCAAGTGCCGTGCAGTGGATGACGATACGCCGCTGCAGCAAAGCCTCACGCCGATTTATCCGACTACGGCAGGGCTGTCGCAAATCACCTTGCGCAAGTTCATTAGCAACGCACTGGATGTCGTGCCGCTCACTGAAACGTTGCCAGAAGCACTGCTTAAAAAATTGCAACTGGCGAGTTTTGGCGATAGCCTGAGATTGCTGCACAATCCGCCGCCCGATATATCGGCAACTACGCTGGAAGCGCGTAACCACCATGCTTGGCGGCGTATCAAGTTTGATGAATTGCTGGCACAGCAACTCTCGATGCGGATACATCATCGTGAACGAAATTTGCGCATTGCACCCGCGCTTGCCGCAAAGAATAAGCTGACCAAGAAGCTCATCAAAGCATTGCCGTTTTCGCTGACTAAAGCGCAACAAAAAGTGTTTGCCGAAATCAGTAATGACCTCGCCCAAGCGCATCCCATGCAACGGCTGTTGCTGGGTGATGTGGGCAGCGGCAAGACTATTGTTGCAGCGCTGGCAGCGTTGCAGGCGATTGAAAACGGTTATCAAGTTGCGTTCATGGCTCCTACGGAAATTCTTGCCGAGCAACATTTCATCAAGCTGAATGAATGGTTGATTCCACTAGGTTTAGAGCCGGTATGGCTATCTGGCAGCTTGAAGAAAAAGGACAAGACCGCAGCGATAGAACGCATTGCACAGGGTACAACGCAAATCGCCATCGGCACACATGCACTGTTTCAAAGCTCGGTCGAATTCAATAAACTGGGCTTGGTGATCGTGGATGAACAACATAAATTCGGTGTGCAGCAACGGCTTGCGCTAAAAAATAAAGGCGCAGAGCCGCATCAGCTGATGATGAGTGCAACGCCCATTCCGCGCACCTTGGCGATGAGTTACTACGCCGATTTAGATGTGTCGGTGATAGACGAATTGCCGCCAAGCCGCACGCCGATTGTGACCAAGCTAGTGAGCGATACGCGCCGCGATGAAGTATGTGAGCGTATTCGCGTAGCCTGTGCACACGGCCAACAAGCGTATTGGGTGTGTCCGTTGATCGACGAATCGGAAATCCTGCAGTTGCAAAATGCGCTGGAGACTTTTCAATTGTTGACCGAAACTTTCCCTGAGTTTCGGGTTGGTTTAGTGCATGGAAAATTGAGCAGCGCAGAGAAAGTAGCAACGATGGCAGCTTTCAAAGCGAACCAACTACAACTTTTGGTCGCCACCACTGTGATTGAAGTCGGCGTGGATGTACCGAAAGCCAGCTTGATGGTCATCGAACATGCTGAACGTATGGGGTTGGCGCAATTGCATCAATTGCGTGGTCGAGTGGGGCGCGGTACGACACAAAGCACCTGCATTTTATTATTCCAACAACCGTTATCCGAATTAGCGCGCGCACGCTTAAAAGTGATTTTTGAAAACACCGATGGCTTCGAAATCGCGCAACAAGACTTACAATTACGCGGTCCCGGCGAGTTGCTTGGCGCAAGGCAAAGTGGTGTAGCAATGTTGCGCTTTGCCGACCTCACTACCGATGAAGAAATTTTGGAACAAGCACGTGTAGCGGCGGATGAGTTGTTGCGCGACTACCCAGATGCTGCGCAAGTACATCTTCGGCGTTGGATGGCAAACAAACACGACTTTTTACATGTCTAATCACCCTCTCCCCAACCCTCTCCCGCCAGCGGGAGAGGGAGAAGCGCAGCGGAGGGAGAGGGGATTGAGGTCTTGTATGCTTTTGAAAAATGACTAACACCACCTACAAATTCTGGCGCGGCGACACCTTGGGCTGCGATGCCAACCTAGCACCTTGGCTACGCAATCACGGTTCGCTCACGCAACGCATTCAACAACGTTGCAATCACTTCGCGGTGCGCAAGGTACGCAGCGGGTTGGCGCGCCTCGCGTTGGATGAATCTGCTTTGCTAGGCATTGCCTCACAACGGCTTGCGTATTCACGCGATGTTTTTTTGTATGCCGACAACCAACCCGTAGTGTATGCGCACAGTGTATGCGCAACGCAGGCACTGCACGGTGTGTGGCGTGCCGTGGCAGGGTTAGGCAATCAACCGCTCGGTGCATTGCTGTTCGCCCATCCATTAGTAAAGCGTCAGCCGTTGCATTACAAAGCGCTGCGCAGTAATCACCCTCTCTATCAACAAGCGGCTACAGATTTGGCAAATCCGCCGTCAAAATTATGGGCGCGTCGCTCGTTGTTTTATTTGCATGGCGAACCGTTGTTGGTGACGGAAGTTTTTTTGCCAGAGATACTGAGGCTAAAGTAACAACCGTCATTCCCCCGCTGCGTGTGTTGTTGGGGCTTTAGCCCCTTACAACCACGGCGTACCCCCTTGCGGGTGAAAGCGGGAATCCAGCCGATTAAATGAATCACGCGCAGCGTGACAACATGATTTATATTTGGTCTGCTGCGCAGAATCTTTGATTAGCTGGATTCCGCGCTTTCGCGGGAACGACATGGTGGGTTAGTATCGCGTTATGACTCTTATCGAACGCCTCTCCCTCTACATCCAACTCACCCGCCTCAACCGTCCCATCGGCATTCTGTTGTTGCTATGGCCGACGTTGTGGGGCGTGTGGATTGCGAGCGGCGGGCATCCTGCGTCTCGCATCGTGGTTATTTTCACCCTCGGTACTTTGCTGATGCGCTCGGCGGGTTGTGTCATCAACGACTATGCAGATCGCCATATCGACAAGCATGTGGAGCGCACTAAAAATCGCCCGCTCACCAGCGGTAAAGTCAGCGAACGCGAAACGTTGTGGCTGGCAGCAGGCTTGGCTTTCTCGGCACTTATACTCATCTTGCCGCTAAATAAGCTGACATTTGTGTTATCTATTCCTGCGGTGTTATTAGCTGCCAGTTATCCGTTTACCAAACGATTCTTCGCCATTCCACAAGCTTATCTCGGCATTGCTTTTGGCTTCGGCATACCGATGGCGTTTGCTGCAACGCTAGGTAGCGTGCCACCAGTGGCGTGGGTGTTGTTGTTGGCGAACATGTTCTGGTGCATCGCCTACGACACCGAATACGCGATGGTCGATAGAGACGACGACGTGAAACTCGGCATTCATTCCTCGGCATTGTGGTTCGGGAAACACGATGTGTTCGCAGTGATGGCTTGCTACGAAATTGCCTTAGTGTTGCTCGCAGTAGCCGGGCTAATGGCTAGCTTAGGCATGGCGTATTACTTGGGTTTGATGGCGGCAGAAGGCATTGCGCTGTATCACTACTCACTCATCAAAAATAGAAATCGTGATGATTGCTTCAAAGCATTTTTGCATAACAACTGGTTTGGTGCGGCGGTGTTTCTAGGGTTGGTTGTGGATTATGGCTTGCGATAAATGAGCCTATTTTTATAGCCATGAAAAATCTACAAACACCTTATCGTCAGAACCCATTATTGCGATTGAGCTATAGCTTGATTGCGCCGTTATACGATGCGGTGATTGAACGCCCGATGCGCACGGCGCGCAAGCAATCGTTAAACGCATTGCCAAATGATGAGCGTAAAAACGTTCTGGTGAGCGGCGTGGGAACTGGGCTGGATTTACCTTTGCTGCCGCCGCTGCACCATTACACTGCTCTGGATTTCAACGCGGCGATGTTGGCGCGAGCTAGGCTGCGCAGTGAAAATTTAGAAGTGGATTTTGTATTGGGCGACAGTATGGCATTGCCGTTTGCCGCTGCACAATTTGATTGCGTAGTGTTACATCTTATTGTTGCCGTTGTGCCGCAACCTGAGCTGTGTTTGCGAGAGGCGGCGCGGGTTCTGAAAGTCGGTGGCACAATTATTCTGTTCGATAAGTTTTTGCAGCCGCAACAGACTGCTTGGCTACGCCGCACACTTACACCGATCTCGCGACACATCGCCACGCGCATGGATGTGGTGTTTGAAGAAGTGTTAAGTGCAGTGGCTGAGTTGGAAGTGGTAAGCGATGTGCCGCTGATGGCAGGCGGTTGGTTTCGCGGAATTGTGCTACAGAAGCCAGCAGAGCAATTTTCAGCCAGTTAGGGAATTGCCCCGATGGCTGGCGACATTCATTTGCTGACAGAAAAAATAACGATGAAATATAATTATCGGGTCAAGGGGGGCATAGTTATGAACAAAATAATGACGCGTGCTCAATATGAAAATAAGAAGCATCCTCAGCGAGACTAATAGACTCTGTTGCGTAGCAACCCATTTCTATAACCCCTATGACAACATCAAACAATCCTGCCCCCACCCATCATTTGGCACTTCGAGTGCGCGAGATTGCGCAGATGTTTAACACGATGGATCCGACACCTTTTCAAAATAAGGACCTTGATACGCAAGCGGAAGATTTCATCGAAACATGGGCATCTGGATTTGCACCGGGTAGCCGTTTTTATATAACAATACACCTTGAGCATTGGCCGTCAGATGGAAATCCTGTCGAATTATTGACCAGTGCGATCCATAATCATTTTATCTACAAAGCGGTACGTGCACGTTCCGCTTTGAAACAATTTTTGCAGCAAGGTCGAATGAGTCTTGTGATCGGCTTGATTTTTGTTTCGCTTTGCCTGATCGCCGCAGACGCCATTGGAATGCTCGGTACCAATACCGGCATTACCATCGCACGCGAAAGTCTTACGATCGTCGGATGGGTTGCCATGTGGCGACCTTTGCAGGTATTTCTTTACGATTGGTGGCCGCTACAGCGACAGATTCACCTTTATCAAATGCTGGGCATTGCACATATCCAAGTCATTCAAGGCAAGTGATGGCCAACAATTTCTTTGTGCTCGGCTCAGTGGCAACCCAAGTGACAAGCCTCGGGAACATCCCGGTAACACAGGTGAAATAACAATAATATGGCGCTCCATCAATTTTTTCTGTTCCTCGCCATTATCCTGATCTCAGCGCGGGTATTTTCTGAAACAGTAGCGCGATTCGGTATTCCTTCTGTCATCGGCGAGTTGCTGGCAGGACCGCTGGTTGGCCCTTCGCTACTGGGATGGGTATCGCCCGATACTACAATGAAGCTGCTTGCCGAGATCGGCATCATCCTGCTGCTGTTTGAAGTGGGGATGGATACCAACTTGAGCCGGCTGGTGCGCTCTGGCAGCAAACCTTACATCGTGGCAGTGGCCGGCTTTTCCCTGCCGTTCGGGCTGGGTTATGCAGTCAGCGCCTGGTTGTTTGGCTTGTCCGAACTTACTGCACTGTTTATCGGCGGTACGCTCACCGCCACGAGTATCGGCATCACTGTGCGCGTGTTGGACGACTTGGGTAAGCGTCATTCCGACGAGGCGCAGATCGTTATTGGCGCGGCGGTGTTGGATGACATTCTCGGCGTGCTGACACTTGCTTTTCTCTATCAATTCACGGTGGAGAAGCAGGTGTCGCTTAAGGCTTTGGGTGAGGTGAGCTTGTACATCGTATTGTTCATGGTGTTAGCACCCATCGTTGCCAAGTTTGCCGCCGTAATGATAGATCGCCTCGATCAGCGCGCTGCCACGCCGGGATTGCTGCTGACCATGGCACTATCGCTGATCTTGCTATTCTCGTGGCTGGCGCATGTGGTGGGCGCGCCCGAGATCATGGGCGGTTTCGCGGCGGGGTTGGCGTTCAGTCAACATTTTGGTTTCAAGTTTTTGTTGGGAAGAGCTGCGCTCAATTTCGAACCCAGCCCAAAATTAGCACACCGCCTCGAAGAGCAAATGCGCCCTCTGATTCACACCTTCTCGCCGTTGTTCTTCGTGATGGTGGGGGTGTCGCTTAACCTGAGCGAGATCAATTGGGATTCGGCCTTCATCTGGGGTCTGGCAGGGTCGTTGCTCCTCGTAGCCTTTCTAGGCAAATTCGCGGCGGGTTTCTTCATCCGCGAACCGCGCCGTAATCAAGTGGCCATCGGTCTCTCAATGATCCCGCGCGGCGAAGTGGGTCTAATCTTCGCACAATTAGGTTTCAGTCAGAACATTCTGTCTGGCGAGTTGTACGCCACGCTGCTCATTGTCGTCGCGCTGACCACGTTGACCCCGCCTTTTTTGCTCAATTGGTTTTATGCACGTTCTGAAACACCGAGGGACTAATATTTTTACTGGGAATAAATTGAATAGATGCAAAGGATGGTAATGGGCGAATTGCAATCAGGTGCTTGGTGGATGTGGGCTGGATTCGGCGTGTTCGTGCTGGCGATGCTGACCGTGGACATGTTCCTGCTTGGACGGCATGGCGCGCAGAAGGTCACGTTGCGCGAAGCGATGACCTGGTCGCTGGTGTGGTTCGTGATGGCGATGCTGTTCGGCGGCGCGTTGTGGGGCTGGTTGGAGCACACCGCTGGACGTGATGTGGCGGACAGCAAGGTGATGGAATACCTCACAGGTTATCTGTTGGAAAAAACGCTGGCGATGGACAATATTTTCGTCTTCGTCATGTTGTTCGGCTATTTCGCTGTGCCATTGGAATATCAGAAGCGCGTGCTTGTCTACGGCGTGCTGGGTGCCATCGTCATGCGCGTTGTGCTGATCCTGCTTGGCGCATGGTTAATCGCGCAGTTCCACTGGGTGTTGTATATTTTTGGCGCATTCCTGCCGATCACCGGCATCAAGATGCTTCTATTCGCCGAGCACGACCCCGACATGACCAGAAATCCGCTGCTGAAATGGCTGCGCAGCCATGTACGAATCACCGATGATTATCACGGCGACAGATTCTGGATTTATGAAAAGGGCGTGCGCTGGTTCACGCCACTGTTCTTGGTATTGGTGCTAATTGAAGCCTCCGACCTCATTTTCGCTATGGACAGTATTCCCGCTATTTTTGCTGTCACCACCGATCCATTCATCGTTCTCACTTCCAATATCTTTGCCATCCTGGGGCTGCGTGCACTGTACTTCCTTTTGGCCGACATGGCTGAACGCTTTCACTTGCTCAAGTACGGTTTGGCAGTGGTGCTAATGTTCGTCGGCACCAAGATGCTGATCGTGGACTGGTTCAAGATTCCTGTGTCGGTCTCATTGGGCGTGATCATAGCGGTGCTTGGAATGAGCATCATGTTAAGTTTACTTGCCACTCGCGGGAGAAAACCCACTGCCGGAAATTAAGCCGCTCGGTATCACTCAATCAGTAAGTCGAGTTTTTTCGCCAGCCATTTGGTGGTCGTCGCTTGAATCAAAATCGTCATCAAGATGGCGATGAAAGTGACTGAAGCAATGATATCCGCGCCGGGTGCTTTCATGCCGACCAACATGCCTGCTAGCGCGCCGGGAATCACGCCCGTTTCACGCGTCCAGCACATGAACATTAACTCCTTAAAGCTCCATTTGGCGCGGCGATCAGGTAAGGCGCAAAGGAATACGGTAACAGGTCGTGCTACCAACATGAAAATCATAACGACTGCAACTCCGCTCCACAAGTATTGACCCATCAGCGCGAAATTCACTTGGGTGCCGAGCAGGATGAAGATAAACATACGCATGATGAACGCCGTGGTCATCACAAATTCTTCCAGTTGTTTGCCCTCCTGCTGAGTGCGCTTGAAACCTAGCGATTCCTGGTTGCCCAGCATGATGCCGAACACGAACACTGCCATAAAGCCGCTGGCGTGCGCGCCGTCCGCAGCCATGTACGCACTGATCACTGCCATCAAAGTTACTACGGGGGCGAACTCGGCGAGGAAGCCAAATTTTTCGTGAGAGATGAAAATGGCAGCGAGATAGCCTAACGATGCGCCGATGATAATGCCCAAGAATGATTGTTTGAGTAGGTCAAGCAGGGCATGACTCATCGAGAATTCGCCCGATCCCATTGCGATGCCCAGCACCGTGAATGTAAGTATCGCCCCCATCGCATCGTTGAATGCCGATTCGCTCATTACCGTCTGCGCCACGCGCTCTTTAATGCGCACTTGTTTGAACACGGGGACGAGAGTTGCAGGATCGGTGGAAGCGAGTGTTGAGCCGAGCAACAGTGCAACAATAGGCGCAAGCCCCAAGAAGTAATACGCCGCAAAGCCAGTAATGGCGGCAGTTATCAGCACGCCGATGGTGGCAATAATTAGAATGGTGATCCACACTTCTTTTAATACTTTGAGTTTGATCGATGCGCCGCCGTCAAACAGAATATAGCTCGAGCCAAAAATCATAATGAACTGATTGATGCTCGAATCCGCTTTGATGTTCACCCAGCCCAACACACTGGGGCCGAGCACCATGCCGATAAGTAAAAACACCACCACATCGGGGATACGCAACAGCCGTGCAATAAAGCCGGAAAACGTGCCAACGGCGAGGATAATGCCGAACATCAGCAGCGCGTGCTTGGCGAGCTCAAGTGAAGCGGAGGTTTCCATTACATTCCTTATTGTTTGCTTGCACGCCAGTCCAGCAGCGTAAATTGAGCGGGTACTTTACCAAAAATAGTGAGTGCTTGGTTTATTGGGCGAGCTAAGCTTCTTCTTGCGTTGTTACTGCGGTACTACTAAAATTCCCTACCATTCAACTGAGGTATAACATCATGAGTACAGACATCCAAAAAGTAATTCACGAACAAGTCACCACCCATCCGGTGGTGTTGTACATGAAAGGCAGTCCGCAGTTTCCGCAGTGTGGCTTTTCCGCTAACGCGATACGCATTCTTGGCGCGTTGGGCGTAACTGAGCCATTTACCGTTGACGTGTTGCAAGACCCGGAAATTCGCCAAGGCGTAAAGGATTATGCCAACTGGCCGACTGTTCCACAGTTGTACATCAAGGGCGAATTCATCGGTGGATCGGACATCATGACCGAGATGTATCAGAGCGGGGAATTGAAGGGGTTGTTGGGTTAAAGCTAGGCTGGCGTACTATATGTAGGAGCGGCTTTAGCCGCGATAACCATTCACGGCTAAAGCCGCTCCTACATGAACCTATTGCATTGAATTACTTTGAAAGGTAAGTACGAGCCCGTGTAATCGCCGCCTCCACTTGATTCGGCGCAGTCCCGCCAATGTGGTTACGCGAAGCCAGTGAGCCTTCCAGCGTTAACACCGCATAAATATCTTGTTCAATCAGCGCGGAGAATTGTTTTAATTCCTCCAGTTTCAAATCGCTTAAATCGCAATTGCGTTCGACACTAAAACGCACTGCCAGCGCAACGGCTTCGTGTGCATCGCGGAACGGCAATCCTTTCTTCACCAGATAATCGGCGAGGTCGGTAGCGGTGGCATAGCCTTGTAAAGCCGCACTGCGCATGGCTTGCGGCTTGACGGTGATGCCGCCTATCATGTCGGCGTAAATGCGCAAGGTTTGCGTGAGCGTGTCCACCGTATCGAACAGCGGTTCTTTGTCTTCTTGATTATCTTTGTTGTACGCCAGCGGTTGCCCCTTCATCAGGGTGAGCAAGGCAATCAAATGACCATTCACGCGCCCCGTCTTGCCGCGCACCAGTTCTGGCACATCAGGATTTTTCTTTTGCGGCATGATGGAAGAGCCGGTACAAAAACGGTCGGCGATGTCGATGAAGCCAAAGCGTGGACTCATCCACAAAATCAATTCTTCCGAACAACGTGATAGATGCGTCATGATAAGTGCGGCAGCGGCAGTAAATTCAATCGCGAAGTCGCGATCAGAAACTGCATCTAGTGAATTTTCACACACGCCGTCAAAGCCCAATAACTCGGCGACCATTTCACGTTTAATGGGATAGCTAGTGCCAGCCAACGCTGCTGCGCCAAGTGGCAGGCGATTTACGCGTTTGCGGCAATCTTGCAAACGCTCTGCATCGCGTTTGAGCATTTCGAAATACGCCATCAGGTGATGTGCAAAGCTGATGGGTTGCGCGACCTGCAAATGCGTAAATCCGGGCATGATGGTGTGCGTGTGTTGCGCGGCTAGATTGACCAGCGCGCTTTGCAGCGCTTTGATGAGTTCTAGCAAATCATCAATCGCGCTACGCAAATACAAGCGCACATCGGTGGCGACTTGATCGTTGCGTGAACGTCCAGTGTGCAAGCGTTTGCCAGCATCGCCTACCAACGTGGTGAGACGCTTTTCGATATTGAGATGCACATCTTCCAAATCAAGCTGCCAAACAAATTCGCCTGCAACGATTTCGCTTTTGATTTGTGCCAAGCCACGTTGGATATCGCTGAGGTCTTGTGTAGAGATGATCGCCCATTGGGATAGCATCTCTGCATGTGCCAACGAGCCTTGTATGTCGAACGGGGCGAGCTTGTAATCAAAGCCCACCGATGCAGTGTAGCGTTTAACCAATTCTGCCACGGGTTCGTTGAATCGTCCCGACCAGGTATTTTTATCTTGTGTGCTTGCCATATTATGCCCAGAATAAGCGCATGAAAAACTCAGGACATCACCAAACTCCAAGTTTCGTCGCCATGCTGTGTTGCTTACAAAAAACTACTCCTCACATATTAAAATATGCAGCGTCGCAATTTTTTGCTCGCGCCTTGCCTTGCTTAGAAACTTTGAGTTTGGTGATGTCCTTGGATTTCTCACGCTATGAATGAGGCGCGCAGTATAAAACAAAATACCCGCGCTGATGGGTTGCCTAACTTTCGGAATCTTGGCATCACGCTGCGAATTCTACTTATCAATATTGGCCTCGCATTGACACTGGCATTGCTGCTGGCAAACAGTTGGGCAGATGTGCCTGATAACGTCATACAAATTGCTGCACTGCAAACCCCCATTATCTTGGGTAGCTTGTTGTTGCTGTGGGCAATGCAGCCGTGGCTGAGCCGCCTGAGTTATTGGCGCGGCACGCTGGTGGTGAATATCATCGTGGTGTTGGTGACGCTGGAGATTTATTCAATTGGTAAAGACCTGCTTCGCCCGGTGGGTGGCGGGCCGTATTTTGATGTGGTGCGCTACACCTTACTGAGTGTGATTGTGTGCGTCATTCTGCTCATGTATTTCCGGCTGCGCACACAAGTGCTTTCACACGCCTTGCTGGATGCGCGTTTGCAGGTATTGCGTGCGCGTATTCGACCCCATTTTTTGTTTAATACAATCAATGCGGTGCTGGGTATTGTTCGTGCTCAGCCCAAACAGGCAGAAGCAGCGCTGGAGGACATGTCAGACCTATTCCGTATGGCGATGGCGGATGTGCAAGACCTGGCACCGTTGGGCTTGGAAATTAAATTGTGCAAACAATACTTGGCCTTGGAAAAATTGCGTATGGGCGAGCGGCTGAGCATAGATTGGCAGTTGAAAGACGTGCCAGATGACGCGCTGATTCCACCGCTACTATTGCAACCCTTGCTGGAAAACGCCGTGTATCATGGCATTGAACCCCTCTCACAAGGTGGCTGCATTAACATCACTTTGGAAATGAGTGATAAGCGCATGCATATTAGAGTTGAAAATCCCTGCTTGTTGCGCAGTGAGGTGGCGCACAAAGGGAATAAAATAGCGTTGGGTAATATTCGCGAGCGTTTGGAATTATTATTTGATGTGGAAGCGCATTACCAAGTTGAAGTTGGCAAAGATTTTTATCGGGTAGAAATCGCATTTCCGTATGTCGTGAAGGAGCTTATATGAGTGCAGTGCTTCAACTAGCCTTACGTGTTTTTATCGTGGACGATGAGCCGCCGGCTCGCAGTCGTTTGCGTGATTTATTGAATGATTGCAATGCGCAGTTGCCCCTCGATATTGTAGGTGAGGCAAGCAACGGGCAAGAGGCGTTGGATATGTTGCTGAACACGCCTACCGACGTGGTGCTTCTGGACATCAGAATGCCGCAAATGGATGGCATTGAGCTTTCGCGGCATTTGCAAAAACTGTCTAAACCGCCTGCGATTATTTTCACTACCGCTTATGATGACTACGCGATTAAAGCCTTCGAATTGCACGCCATTGATTACCTGCTTAAGCCGATACGGCTAGGCAGGTTATTCGAAGCACTGACGCGCGCGCGCGATTCCGTCCCTGTGCAAACCGAAGTGCTGCGCGATTTATTGCCAGAGCCGCGTAAAAATCTTTCGGTACACGAGCGCGGCAAAATTCAGCTTATTCCCATCGAGAAAGTTTTGTATCTGCGCGCAGAATTGAAATACATCACCATCCGCACAGGAGAAAGTGAACACCTGATCGAGGAATCGTTGTCGGCATTAGAGACGGAGTTCGCCGCACGCTTCGTGCGCATCCATCGCAATTGTTTAGTGGCCAAAGAAGCGATTGAGGGATTTGAACGGGGCGGTGACGACAACGCCGAAAGTGCGGGATGGAACGTCAAGTTAAAAGGCCTAGATGAAAAACTCGCCATCAGCCGACGACAGCAGCATATTGTTAAGGAGTTTAGTTAGCTTGTGGATTACGCTGCCCTCTTCTGACAAGGAGGAGAATGCTGTTGATGCATCATTCAAAAGGAGATGGGATGGACGCCTCCCTCCCCACGGGGAGCAGGGGTAGGGAATTAAAGAATGAGGTAGCCCCTCGCGGACCTGACGGCATCTACGTGCCAAGGTGGAGATAATGAGATCTTTCCACAAACGGACGGAGGGGCTGAGATGAATTTTACGACATATGGGTTGGACATCGCAAAGCGTGTTTTCCAAGTGTACTGGGTGGAACACGAGAGTGGCGAGATTCATAATCGCAAGTTTGGCAAGCAGGAACTGCTGGAATTTTTTGCGCAGCGGGAAGCCGGACTGATTGCACTTGAGGCATGCGGCAGCGCGCACTGGTGGCGGCGCAAGCTGATGATGTCGGGTCATGAAGTCAAACTGATTCATGCCAAGTTTGTCCGGCCCTTCGTGCAAGGCAACAAGACCGATGCGGCGGATGCGAAAGCGATATGGACAGCAATAAGGCAGCCGGGGATGCGCACGGTCGCCGGTAAAACGGAAGAGCAGCAAGCCATGCTGGCATTGCACCGAATGAGATTGTCGCTGATCAAGTTCCGTACCATGCAGGTGAACCAACTGCGCGGACTGCTCTACGAGTTTGGTATTACCTTAAAAGGGGGTCGGCAAGCGGGGCTAGCAGAAATACAACAACGAATGGCTGAGCTGGAAGAGATCGTGCCAGACATGCTGTTTGAAGCGGTCAAGGAACAACGGCAGCGTCTCGATGAAATCGAAGCGGATGTGCAGAATATTGAACGCAGAATCAAAGATTGGCAGAAGCAGCAGACGGCTTGCCGGAAGATCGCCGAGATACCCGGCATAGGAATGCTGACCGCAACGGCTCTTGTCGCCACGATGGGCGAGGCAAATTGCTTCAGGTCTGGACGGGAGTTTGCCGCTTTTGTGGGTCTGGTGCCAAGGCAAAGTGGCACGGGCGGCAAGGTCAAGTTATTAGGCATCAGTAAACGTGGCGATACGTATTTGCGCACCTTGCTGATCCATGGAGCCAGAACCGTGATGTTCAAGGCGAAAGACAAAGGCGCATGGAGCGAATCGCTGCTCCAGAGACGACCGACAAATGTGGCGATCGTTGCGATGGCCAACAAGATGGCACGAACGGCATGGGCGATTTTGGCGCATGGTCGGGAGTACCAAAAGGGTTATGTGAGCCAAGTGCCCGCATGACGAAGAACAACCACTGAGAAGGAGTGGAATGCTGATAGGTTGCGCAGGTAGATAAACCCGTGTGATGGCGAAACAGGTCGGACCGCAAGAACGTAAGCCTGAATGATTTTAAGCGCTTCGAGCGCGAAAAGGAGATGAGGTCGTTCTTGGCGAATTCCATCAGGGCTCGCAGACAGCAATACCGTCTGCAACAAAGCCGGATATAAGACTGCAGCCGATTTACGTATCACCAAAACACGATATATCTCTTGCCAAACCGGGAGGTGTCCATATAAGATGAACATGAAAAACCTTTCCCTCATCATCGCAATCTTGGCACTCGCCCTATCTGCCTGTAACAAGAAGCCCGTTGCACCACCCACAAAACCCCCTACCACTGTTTCGAAAATAGACTTTATTTCTCCTACCGATGGCGCAAAGTTGGATGCCAAAGCAAACACGCAATTAGATTACAGCATCACACTTGGCGAAGATGAAGGCGATCATGCGCACATCTATGTTGATGAGCGACGCGTCGCCATGTTGCGCCAGATGCAGGGCAATTTCGTGCTATTTCCCTTGGATGCAGGGGCGCATGAAATCTGTATCAAAGTGGTCAATAGCACCCACATGCCCAATGGTGTATCGCGCTGTATTAAAGTGACGGCGGAGTAAACATTGCGCAATAGAAGAAAGGCTGAGCCGCTCCGGTTGTTTGATATACTCAAACTTGGTTTTATTTGCCGAACTTCACTTTTTTGAAGGCGTAGTTCAAATGCAGCCACTCAAAATTTTAGAGCTACTTAACCAGAATCATTTACTCAAGGAGAAATAAGATGACACAACAACCTTCCCGTTTTATGTGCTGGACTAGCCGCATGGTAATTGTCAGTTTGCTAGCTATGGGTTTGCCGCTGCAATCAGCTTTTGCTGGCATGGTGGAGGCAGATCAAGCCATTGCGCATGAGCTGGCAGGGCAAGATCATGCCAAAATTGCCGCGTTCATTGATCGTGAAGACGTGCTCGCGCAATTACAGTCAAAAGGCGTAACAGCCGGAGAAGCGAAAATGCGCGTCGCTGCGCTGACCGACGATGAAGCACGTAAGATAGCCGGAAAATTAGACCAAATGCCTGCGGGCGGAGATGTTCTCAGTTTGCTATTCACCGTATTCATCGTGTTGCTAGTGACCGACATTCTCGGATTCACCAAGGTGTTCCCCTTCACCCGTTCAATTAAACGATAAATTATGTTTATCCAAAACGCCCGCTTCCTAGTGGGCGTTTTTCTTTTGTGCTTGGGTGCTTGTGCCAGTCCACCGCAGGTTCGTATGTTGTTGGGTTCGCCACCCGTCGCTTTACCTAAGCATGTTGAACTCCCCGAAGTACCCTTTTTTGCGCAAGAGGCATATCAATGCGGCCCTGCTTCGCTGGCAATGTCTTTGAGTGCTGTTGGAATTGTGGCAACACCTGAAATGCTCAAGTCGGAGCTTTATGTGCCCGACCAGCATGGCAGTCTTCAGGTTGAAATGCTGGCTGCCACGAGACGACACGGCGCAATCGCCTATCAATTAGCACCCTCATTAAGCGATATGCTACGAGAAATCGCAGCCGGAACACCCGTTGTCGTACTGCAAAATCTAGCCTTTGGTTGGTACCCTGTTTGGCATTACTCAGTGGTGATTGGCTACGATATTGACCGTGCAGAAATCATCCTACGCTCAGGACTAGAGCCGCGACAAATATTACCCATGAGGACATTTGAATATACGTGGGCACGGAGCGGATACTGGGCGATGGTTACATTGCAGCCCAGTAAAATTCCGGAAACTGCTGAAGAAAAATCTTATATTTCTGCGATAAGTGCACTTGAGAAAATCAGTGACACAGGAAATGTACAAACTGCCTACAGAGCTGCATTGGGTCGGTGGCCGAAAAATCTCACCGCGCAAATAGGCTTGGGAAATATCGCCTATCGCCTGCATGACTTTGATCAAGCTGAGCAGGCATTCCGGTCTGCCACTATTGATCATCCCGACTCAGTTGCCGCCTTTAATAACTTGGCGCAAATTTTGAACGATCAAGCGCGTTATGAAGAAGCACTCGAAGCCGCACATCAGGCTGTGAGTTTGGGGGGGGCATTAGTGCCGATTGCCCAAGAAACGTTGCTTGAAATTGAACGCAGAATGAAGAAGTAATTGTTGCAGAAGACAACGATTGTGTACCTCGCTGCATTAAGGGATTCTGGGTTAATGTTTAGTTTGACGCGGAAGATGGCTACACCTTACTATTCATTACCGATTTTCGGTAAATGTGCCGCACATATTTGAAGCAAAAAAGTGAATTGCTAATATGTTTTGGCACTTTATTTATAAATAAAAATAGGAGAGCGTGAATTATGAACAAGATTGCGAAGCTAATCGCAGCCCTTGCTTTGCTGGCTTTGACAGCTGTATCTACGTCTGCCTCTGCTGCAGAGGCAGCAAAAGCTAATTCAAAAGTTTTGAATCCTTGGACTGATTGCGGTATCGGTGCAATGATTTTTGTGAACTATCCAGTTGCAGCAGTTATCTCCAACGTGATTTGGGATTTGGGTACAACAGCGGTAACTTCAAATTATTCTTCACAGAATACTTGTAGTGGTAGCAACGCCAAGGTCGCAATGCTAGTCGGCACTTCCTATGCAAACCTTGAAGAAGAAACAGTTAAAGGTGATGGTAAGCATTTGCAAGCGATGCTCGGCATGATGAATTGCGATACAGCAGCTCGTGGTGACATCATTCGGTCAGTTCGCGCTGACTTTAACCAAGCTCTTGGTAATGTTGCCTATGCAGAAAAAACAACAATGGTCAAAGCAGAGGAATATTACAACCTTGTTCAAGCTAGAGTATCAGGTGAGTTCGCATCACAGTGCAAAGCAATTTAATCATTTGAACTAAATTGTTTGGCAAGAGCCTGTTGAGTTTTTCAGCAGGCTCTTTTATTTTATAGCAGTTAAATATGTTTCAGCTTGTTTTAAGTATTCAATGATTTTAAAACTCCTTGTTTTATTCGCCATGTTAGTAGTGGCTGGCAATGCTTCAGCAGTTGCTGAGCCGAAAGTTGATGTTGCCGACTTAATCCGACAAGCAGAGGCTAAGGGGCTTGCGCATCATCCATACTGGTTAGGCTTGATGCACTTTAAGCAATCAGGAATTGGCAACAACATTCATTTGCGCAGTGATGTAATTTCACCGGAATTTTTCCTGTCTCCTCAAGGTGCGACTAGCCCATCTGATGAACTTGCCGCAACGATTGCCGCTATTTTTAAAGAGCCTAGCGAAAACCAAGATGCCCATGCGCAGTGTCGATTCCCGGCGCGTTACCAATGGTTGCGCAAAATGCTGAATTGGAATGGGCTAACGCCGCCAAGCGTTACGTGCAAAGGGTTTAATGAATGGTTTAAAAGTGGGCATGTTGATTCATTGAGTTTGGTATTTGCAACAGGCTATCTCAGTAACCCAGCTTCATTCTACGGACATATTTTGCTCAAATTCAATACCGACCGAACGGTGATTGAAAATGATTTATTGGATGAAAGCATCAATTTCGGTGCGAATGTTCCTAATCAAGAAAATGGATTGAAGTACGTACTCAAAGGACTGTTTGGCGGCTATGAGGCTAGCTTTTCGAATGCTCGCTTTTATCAGCAAAATCACATGTATGCGGAAAATGAATTGCGCGACATGTGGGAATACGAGTTGGCACTTTCTAAAGATGAAGTCGATCAAATCGTCGCGCATAGCTGGGAAATTATGCGTGTCAAATTTGCATATTATTTTTTGAAAGAAAATTGTGCTTACAGAATGTCGGAGTTGTTGGAGCTGGTGATTGGGCAACCGTTGCTGCCACAGCACGCGCCGTGGTCTATACCCGTCACCGTGTTTAATCGTCTTGAATCGTTGCAAAGAGAGGGTCGGCCAGTTGTGCATAAGGTGCGATTGATCCCTTCGCGGCTAAATAGTTATCACGCCAACTATGCGGCACTTACTGCAGCGCAAAAATATCTTGTTAGAAAATTAGCTGATGGATCGCTAAATTTTGAACAAGAGACTTACTTTTCATTGCCTGAAAATGAAAAAATCGCCATTACCAATACGTTACTTGATTACTACGAGTTTCGTATTGTCGGTGACAGTAAAAATATGCAATTTAAGCAGGCGAAGCAAAAAGGTCTGATGGAACGTGGAAAGCTTACAAGTCAGAATTTACCCTCTATTGAAGATATAACAACCGTAGCAAACGTGTCTCCGCCACATGTAGGATCGAAGCCCAGCATGATTCGTATGAGCTTGCTGCACAACAGTCATTTGGGTGATGGAATTGAGCTGCGCTTGAGGCCGACCTATTATGATTTCCTTGAACTTGACACCGGTCGCATAGCCAATTCAAATTTGACGATGTTTGATTTTAAAGTTGTATACGTGAACGAGTTGTTTAAGTTTAAAAATTTGGATTTGGTTAATATTGAAACTTTAAATGTTGCCCAAACGCCCTTGCTCGGAGATGGTGGGTGGGCATGGAAAATCAAGTTTGGTTTCGATAGTCAGGATTTAAGTTGTAGGAATTGCACGACTTTTAATTTGACCGGCGGACTGGGGAAAGCGGTTGAGATAACAAGCGGAATGACCGCTTATGGCATGATTGATTTGTTTGGGCAAACTCCCTATCTGAATTCTGGAACGATTGGAGCAGTCAGCCGATTCGGCTTGATTGGAACGACAGCAGAGGGTTGGAAGACTAATTTTTCGTTGGGCGAAAAGACTTACATTAACGGAAATCAGTCTAATACTCGCTTGGTACGCTGGGAAAATCGATTGGGTACTAAACGTAATTGGGATGCGCGCATTTCGTATGAATATCAAGTTGCACACGAATTACAAATTGGTATTTCCACATACTGGTAAATTTTTAACCTTGCTTTATGGTGAGGCTCGCACTTCAGTTGGCGTTGATTTTCCGCTGAGAATTTTAATCTGAATATCCCTTACAGAAACTTGGTTTGTAAGGGATGCGTTGAGCGCATTGCATTGCTGTATCAACGCTTCGCTTTCTTTCAAACGTTTCTCCAAGCTTTGCGTTGCACCTTGTGTGGAGCTGAGGCGGGTTTGATCTTGTATGGCGGCCTTGGCGATGCTGGCAAGCGTTTCTAACTGTTTGAATAATGCCTGGTCGCGTAAATCTTTTTGGCCGATGGTGGCAGATAAGTCGCTGAAGTATTTTTCCTCTTCCAAGGCAATGCCTTCCAAAGATAGTTTTTGTAACGCGAGGATGCGTTCGGTGATGAACCATGCGCGGTGTGCCGCAAATAGGGCTTCTTCACTGGCATGCTTCACCAGCTCGACATCGTGAGGCGCAGCACCGATGCGTTTAAAGGCATCAGCATAGACGCGTTGCGCATTGCCCAAAACAGTAGGTGCAAGCTTGGCCGCATCGATTTTTTGTAACGTGGCTAGGTTGGTTAGATCGCTTTCATGCAGCGCCGAATATTGTACGGCTTTGATATCCAACACTTGCATGGCTTTTATCAATTCATTTTTGTCTTTGTCTAAATTGTCTGCCTTGCCCAATTCTACTTTTTCAATCAAACCGGAAAATTTGCCGATGACTTCTTTGTATTCGTCAAGATAGCTGGTGGAAGTGTTGAATTGATCTAGCAAACCTTTGAGTTCTAATTCTCGCGGGAAGCGTTCACGAACCTGTGCGCTAATCGTTTCTCCTTTGTCGAGCAGGGTATGTGCTTTGGCAATGTCTGCGACCCAGATATTTTTTGCGGTTTTGTCAGGAGAGGTTTGTAAAGCGGTGAACAGCTCATTGGCTTCATTAAAATAATGCGGCGCAAGGAATGGCATGTTGGCACTGCGCGCTTTGCTGATATTTGAGCCAAGCAACTCAATCGCCTGTGGCTTGGGCATCGCTTCGTATTGGGCGAGTTGCGATTCGGAAACCTTGATGGATTTTCCGACGGTTGTGGAGCAGCCCGTTAGGAGTAATGCGATTAGGCTGAGGAGAATGAAGGCCGAGGTTGCGTGTTTTGTTTTGCGCATGGCTAGCAGTGGCGAAGGAATAAAATTGTCTTGGTGAGGCAATTTTATTCCTTTATCGTTCACTTGTGAGAATGATGATTAACCGCTATTGCGCAACCCTGTCGCTATGCCGTTGATGGTGAGATGGATCGCGCGCTTGACCAGCTCGTCTTTATCGCCTGCGCGATGTTTTTGCAGCAGCGCAACTTGCAGGTGGTTGAGTGGATCAATGTACGGGGTGCGTGTCATCAGGCTGCGCGCAAAGTCGGGGTTATCTTGCAGTAGGGTAGTGTTGCCTGTTACTTTGAATAGCATCTCCACGGTGCTTTCCCATTCGCTGTTGATTGCGCCGAAAATTTTGTCGCGCATTTCAACGTCTTCAACCAGCTCGGAATAACTTGCCGCGATACCCATGTCGGTTTTGGATAACACCATGTCCATATTGGACATCAAGCCACGGAAGAACGCCCAGTTTTTGTACATGGCTTGCAGTTGCGCCAATCCCGCCTCGCCCTCGCGAGCGATGAATTGTTGCACCGCGCTGCCAAAGCCGAGCCAGCCCGGTAACAGCGTGCGGTTTAAGCCCCAGCTGAACACCCAGGGAATGGCGCGCAAATCTTCGATACGGTCTGATGCTTTGCGCGACGAAGGGCGGCTGCCGATGTTGAGTTCTGCGATTTCGCGTATCGGTGTGGCGGTGAAAAAGAATTCGGTGAAGCCGGGTGTTTCGTAAACCAGTCTGCGATAAGCGGCGAGCGCGTCACGGCTCAAGGCCTCCATAATGCGGTGATATTCGGGCATGGTGCTGTCCGCACCGTGGTGATGCAGCAACGTCGCCTCCATGGTGGCAGCAATCATCGTTTCCAAATTGCGTCGACCAATTTCGGGATTGGAGTATTTGCTGGAGATCACTTCGCCTTGCTCGGTGATGCGGATTTGTCCGTTCACACTGCCGGGTGGTTGAGCCAAAATTGCATCGTAGCTGGGCCGCCGCCGCGACCAACTGTGCCACCGCGCCCATGGAACAGGCGCAGTTCGATGCCGTATTTTTCAAACACTTTCACCAGCTCAACCTCGGCTTTGTACAGCTCCCAGTTGGCGGTGACATAGCCGCCATCCTTGTTGCTGTCGGAATAGCCGAGCATCACCTCCTGCACATCACCGCGACTCTTGAGTAACTGGCGATAGTAAGGGATGGCAAACAACTCATCCATGATGACACCGCAGCCGCGCAAGTCTTCAATGGTTTCAAACAGCGGAATGATGTTGACGTGCAAGGCAGGCGTTGCGCCACATTCCAAGAGATTGACTTGTTGCAGCATCAGCGCGAGTTCCAGCATATCGCTCACCGCATCGGTCTTGGAGATAATGTGGTTGGGCAGTGCGTCTTTGCCGAAACGTTGATGGATGTCTGCCGCAGCCTGCATGATGCGCAATTCGCTTTGTGCGATTGCGCCGTATTGATTGATGTCGCCGAGCAAAACTTTGTTGGCTTGCAATGCGATCAACAAAGTTTTGCGTCGCGCGGCTTCGTCCAACTTTGCATAAGCCGCGCCGATGCCGAGCAACTCGCTGACAGTTTCCTCAATCAGTGCGCTGTGTTGACGCATATCCAGCGGCGCGAGGTGGAAGCCAAATACTTCCACCGCGCGGCGCAAATAGGCGATGCGACCGCGTGCCAAATACACGGCATGGTGCTTAAACAGTGAATCGATCAGCACATCCAGATCTTTAATAAAATCAGCCGGCGATGAATAAGACCGGGCATTTTTATCGACTGGAGGCAGGTGTGAAATCTCATGCCCCAGATGTTTGACGGTTGCCGAGAGTCGCGAGTAAATCAATACCAAAGCGCGACGATAAGGCTCATCAGCGCGGCTGGTAGATTGATCGGGTGATGCATCGGACATGTTGCGCAACTCATCGCTAATGTCCACCAAGCGGTCGGTCAAACTCAAGCGCCTGCCGAGAATGTTTACTTCACTCAGATAATGTTCAAACGCCAATGACGAATGCTGTTGCACCGCATCGGTCATCACATCGTGTGTAACGAACGGGTTGCCATCGCGGTCTCCGCCTATCCAGCTGCCTACACGCAATAGTGCGGGGATCTTGATGTCTTTATCAAAACGCGCTTCTAATTGCTTTTCCAGATTGGCGTAAATTTTTGGAATTTCAGTGAGGAAGGTGTAGCGATAAAACTCCAGTCCGTTTTTGATTTCGTCATTTACCGTGAGCTTGGCAGTACGCAACATGCGTGTTTGCCACAAAATCAATACGAAGCGATGCAATGCTTCTTCGTTTTCCGCGAGGTCATCGGGAGTCATGTCCACGCGATCACGATCCGACAACAAGCGCGAAATAATTAGTTGGCAATCGAGAATGCTTTTGCGCTGCACCTCAGTGGGATGTGCCGTTAATACCGGCGAAATCACCGCACTATTGAGGAAGGTTTGCAGAGTTTTCTTGCTAATTTTTTTATCTTCGATGCGTTTTAATGCAAGCATCAAGCTGCCATCTTTAGGCACATCGCCGGCTTTAAGATGAGAGCGATGGCGACGATTTTGATGCAAGTCATCCGCGATATTGGAGAGCTGTGAGAAGTAACTAAAGGCGCGTACCACAGCCAAAGTTTCACTTGGATTCAATGCATCCAACGTCTTCTCAAGTTGAACGCGGTCACGGTCGTCTTGTGTCTTGCGAAACTGCACGGCAGCTCGGCGCACACTTTCAATTAGCTGATAGGATTCTTCACCCTCTTGTTCGCGTAACGTTTCTCCCAGAATGCGACCGAGCAGGCGCACATCATCGCGTAGAGGCAGGTCTTTACTGGAAATATCAGCTGGAGCAGAAAATAAATTCATCACGTTCTCGGCGCAAAAGCACGGCGCACCTTATGTTAGAATGCGCCGACTTATTTAACAAATTTTAGGAAAATTCCGATGAGCCCAGTATCGACAACTGTACCTAAGCGTATCGTCATTGCATCACGTGAAAGCGCGCTCGCCATGTGGCAAGCCCAACATATCCGCGACAGGTTGCGTGCATTATATCCGCAAACTGAAGTCAGCATATTAGGAATGACTACTCAAGGTGACCAAATTTTGGAGGTGACGCTGTCCAAAATTGGTGGCAAAGGCTTGTTCGTTAAAGAACTGGAAACCGCCTTGGAAGATGGCAGTGCCGACTTGGCAGTACATTCGTTGAAAGATGTACCGATGAATTTGCCAGCAGGTTTTGTGTTGGCGGCAATCGGCAAACGTGAAGACCCGCATGATGCCTTTATCTCAAACAAATTTGATAACTTGGCTGCCTTGCCAGCGGGCAGTGTGGTCGGCACGTCCAGCTTGCGTCGCGAAAGCCAATTGCGCGCACGGTTCCCGCATCTAAAAATCGAACCGTTGCGCGGCAACGTGCAAACGCGTTTGCGCAAGTTGGATGAAGGTCAATATGCAGCGATTATTTTGGCAGCGGCAGGTCTAAAGCGTTTGGGTTTGGGTGATCGCATACGCGGCATCATCACCAGTGAAGATAGCCTGCCAGCGGTTGGGCAAGGCGCATTGGGTATCGAGTGTCGTACTGACCGTGCGGATATTATTGCCTTGTTGCAGCCTTTGCATGATGCCGACACGGCTGCATGTGTCATGGCGGAACGCACCATGAGCCGCGCTTTGGGGGGCAGTTGCCAAGTGCCGTTGGGTGGCTTTGCTGAAGTGAAAAATGGCAAGCTGCGCATGCGCGGTTTCGTTGCCAGCCCGGATGGACAGCGCATGATGCGTGCTGAATCAATTGGTGAAGTTTCCAATCCGGAAGCACTTGGAACGATCATCGCAAATGAATTGCGTGCGCAAGGTGCGGATGTGATTCTGGCTGAGTTGGCTTTGTAAACTCAATACGCAAATACCCCATCTTAAAATGTCCGCCCTGACTGGACTGAACGTTGTAGTCACTCGCCCGCGCGATCAGGCAGTGTCGTTAGCACAGCGCATCATTCAGGAAGGCGGTCACAGTATTTTGTTTCCCCTGCTGGAAATTAGCCCGATTGCTGACCCCCTTCCGTTGCGTCAACTTGTTTCACATCTGGCCGAATTTAATCTGGCTATATTCATTAGTCCCAACGCGGTGCGCTATGGCATGGAGGCCATTCAAGGGGCGGGTACATTGCCAGCGGCATTAAAAATTGCCACTGTCGGGCAGGGTAGCGCGAAAGCATTGCGCGCTTTAGGCGTGGCAGAAATTATTGCGCCGCAAGATAAATTCGATAGTGAAGCGTTGTTAGCGCTACCGGAATTGCAGAACGTGGCAGGTTGGCGCGTGGTGATTTTCCGTGGTGAAGCTGGCCGGGAATTGCTGGGCGATACCTTGAAGGAGCGAGGCGCAAACGTTGAATATGCCGCTTGTTACCAACGCGCCAAACCTCAGCATGATGCCGCCACTTTGCTCGCCGCCGATCCGCATATCATCACCGTGACCAGTAGCGAAGCTTTGGCGTATTTGTGGGAGATGCTCGACAAGCCAAGCAGGACGCGCCTCACAGGCCTGCCGTTATTCGTGCCTCACGAGCGTATTGCGCAAGCCGCGCAAAAATTAGGCTGGCGTGAAGTGGTGGTGACAGCGGGTGGCGATGATGGATTTTTAACGGGATTGATTGCGTGGAATCAGGCAAAATCATGAGTCAGCAAGCAAAACCTGCGGAGCAAGGCCATCCTGCCCCACATGCCGCTGCTCAGCCTGCGCCGCATCAGAATGCCATCGTTAATCGTATTGCACACATGAGCATCACGCAGATGACATTGGCAATTGTCTTGGTGATTTTCGTTTGGCAATGGTTTGATGCGCATCAACAACTCAGTAACATGCAGCAAGAAGTGACGCGTCGCTTGGCGGAAATGGCGGGTAACAATCAAGCCAGCCAAGTCATGTTGAAGCAAGAGCAGGATACGGTGCGTGAGCAATCCGCCAAGTTGGCTTTGCTAGAAGCGCGCTTCGCCGACACGCAAGATCAGCGCGTGGCATTGGAAACTTTGTATAACGATTTGTTGGCGAACCGAGACGAAACTGCGCTGGCCGACGTTGAGCAATTACTCTTGATTGCCGCGCAGCAATTGCAGTTGTCAGCCAACGTAAAAGCCGCATTGATTGCCATGCAAAATGCCGATGCGCGTTTACAGCATCTCGATAAACCCTCGTTGAATGGCTTACGCAAAGCGATCAATCAAGATTTGGATAAGCTGCGCGCCTTGCCCACTCTGGATGTGGCGGGCATCAATTTGCAAATAAATAATTTGCTACTTGCGGTGGATGGCTTGCCGTTGTCTTATCAGCAACAACGCTCAGCGAGTGTGCCCACCATACAGCCGCCAAGTAATGAATCGACTTGGCAAAGGTTGATACGCGAAATTTGGTATGAGGCCAAACAAATGGTGCGCATTCAAAACACCAACAAGTCTGAAATTCCTTTGTTGCCGCCTAATCAGGAATTTTTCCTACGCGAAAATCTCAAGCTGCATTTAATGTCCGCACACCTCGCTTTAATGTCGCGCGACGAGCAAAGCTTTAAGCAAGAATTCACTGATATGCAGCAGTGGCTGGTGCGTTATTTTGATACGGGCTCGCCGGATGGTTTGCGCATGGTGGCAGGGTTAAAAAATCTTGCCGAAGCCAGCATTAACATTGACTTGCCGGACATCAGCCCAAGCTTGCAAGCGGTGCGCAGCTATCGTTCAACGCGTGAGAATGAGACTAAGCCAGGCACTGTATTGCCAAAGAAGGTGACAAGATGAAATATTTAGTATGGATACTGGTTTTGTTCGCGGCAGCAGTTGCATTAGCGACTGCTTCGCATAACTCGGCGTATGTGTTGCTGGTGTACCCGCCTTATCGTGTTGAATTGTCTTTCATACTGACGGTCATTTTATTTTTGGTGGCATTGGTGGTGTTCTATGCTTTTGTGCGGATGCTGATTGCCATCATGCAGATGCCTGATGATGTGCGCGACTTTCGCCAGCAACGCTCTAAAACCAAAATGCGCGCATCATTGGATGAGGTAATCGGCGCGTATTTCGAGGGTCGCTATGGCGCAGCCGAAAAGGCCGCCGCTCACGCGATGGAGCAAGGCGAAACCTCGGCCTTATATCCTATCATTGCCGCACGCGCCGCACATGAATTGCACGAATATGAAAGACGCGATGCCTACCTCAACACCGTTGGTGACAAGTCTATCGGTGACTCCACTATGCGTTTGATGACCAGCACAAAGTTTATGCTTGACCAAAATAACCCGCGCGAGGTGCTGGAGGAATTGCAGAAGTCTGGTGGCGGTAAAGAGAAAAATAACGAGAATGAGTAGGTAAGTAGAAAGCTGCACACCCTGCGATAGGATCAATTAGATTTATTTTTTCGGTGCGTAAGTAAACGCATCCGAGAAGAACGCATCATTTGGCAACCCGCGCTGTGTGGTGAAATCACGATGAGCCGCTTCCACCACAATCGGTGCGCCACAGGCATATACTTCTTGCTCGGACAAATCGCTGTAGTCATCCAGCACGGCTTGATGCACAAAGCCGGTGCGACCTTGCCAATTATCTTCCGCGATAGCATCAGAAAGTACCGGGGTAAATTTAATGCCGCTGCTTTCCCAATGTTTGGCTTTATCCAGCATGTATAAATCCGCCAATTTGCGTGCGCCCCAGTAGAAGTGCATCGGGCGTGTTACGCCGATGAACAGGGCGTGTTCGATGATGGCTTTGATGGGTGCGAAGCCTGTTCCGCTGGCAACAAAAATGACGGGCCTTACGGAATCTTCGCGCAAAAAAAATGTACCGAGCGGGCCTTTGAAGCGCAGGATGTCGCGCTCTTTCATTTGTTCAAATACGTGATGGGTGAACGCACCGCCCGAAATGTTGCGAATATGCAGCTCCAAAAACTCATCGTTGTGCGGCGCATTGGCTAATGAAAAGCTGCGCGGTTGTTGGTCTTTGAGCAGGATGTCGATGTATTGCCCTGCTAAAAATTGCAGACGCTCATTGGTGGGCAATTTGAGCGACAGCACCATCACATCGGCTGCGGGACGTTCCATTTTATGCACACGGCACGGCATAATTTTGACAGGAATATCTTTTACTGCATTCACTTCACGGCATTCCAGCGTCAAGTCTGACAAGGGTTTTGCGCAGCAGAATAGCGCCATACCTGCGGTCTTTTCTGCTTCTGTTAACGTGCTGTCCTGATACTTGCCGTAGTCCACTTGTCCGCTGACCACCTTGCCTTTGCATGTCCCGCACACACCGTCGCGACAGCTATACGGCAGCGTGTAACCATTCTTGATGGCGGCTTCCAATATGGTTTCGTGCGCTTCAATAGGGAAACTGTGACCGCTGGGCTGTAGCTGTGTTTGGAACGTCATGTTGAATAGTTGAGTTGCGCTAAAGTTGCGATTTTAACGCATAATCACGCCATGAGACGCTTGTTAATTATTGGTTGCGGCGATGTTGCATTGCGCACCATTCCTTTATTGAGTGGGCGTTACCGCTTATACGCATTGATTCGCAATCCTGCACACGCCGCTCAATTACGCGAACTAGGCGTAACACCTGTGATGGCAGATTTAGATAATCGCGCTAGCCTTGCACGTATTTCTGGACTGGCTGAAGTGGTGCTGCACTTCGCACCCCCGGCACCGCAATCACCCACCGATACACGCACCCGCCACTTGCTCACAGCCCTTTCTGCGGACACGTTGCCCAAGCAACTTATCTACATCAGCACCAGTGGGGTGTATGGCGATTGTGGCGGAAATTACGTGAGCGAAACAACACCGCTCAATCCGCAAAGTAACCGTGCAAAACTGCGTGTGAATGCAGAGAAGCAAATTCGTGCTTGGGCAAAATGCAACGGGGTGCGCGCCAGTATTTTGCGCGTACCGGGCATTTATGCACAGGATAGATTGCCGCTAGAGCGCTTGCGCTCTGGCTCGCCAGCCATCACCGCCATTGAGGATGGTTACAGCAATCACATTCACGCTGATGACTTGGCGCGCATCGTGGTTGCTACGTTACGTTATGGAAATGCCAGTCGCGTGTATCACACGGTGGACGAAGACGAGATGAAAATGGGAGGCTACTTCGATGCCGTCGCCGACGCATTTGATTTGCCGCGCCCGCCCCGTTTATCACGTGAAGAAGTGCGCCAAAAAGTGTCGCCGATGATGTGGTCATTTATGAATGAATCACGGCGCATGACGGATACGCGCATGAAACGGGAGTTGAAAGTACGGTTGCTGTACCCCACGTTAGACCACACACTGGCTGAAATAAAGCGCAGCACATAACTGTTAATTTGGAGATTGCCATGAACACCATTACCCCATTCACGCCGCGCCGCTCGCGCACGATTGAACGTTTAGTCGAAGGTATCGCCACCTCAGACGGCGCGGGAGTCAAACTCACCCGCGTACTCACAGGCAAATTGCAACAACGCCTCGACCCTTTTTTGATGCTGGATGCTTTTGGTAGCGATAATCCCGACGACTACATCGCGGGATTTCCTGACCATCCACATCGTGGTTTTGAGACTATCACTTATATGCTGGCAGGCCGTATGCGTCATCGTGATAGCGTCGGCAACGAAGGCTTATTGGAAAATGGTGGAGTGCAATGGATGACTGCGGGTCGGGGTGTGATTCACTCCGAGATTCCCGAACAAAAAGATGGCGTGATGGAAGGCTTTCAGTTGTGGCTAAACTTACCTGCCAACAGAAAAATGATTGCCCCTTGGTATCGAGATATAGGCAGCGCGGAGATTCCCGAATACCTGACCGCATCGGGGGTGAAGGTGAGAGTGATTGCGGGAAACAGTAATGGCGTGATCGGCGCGGTTACGCGTGAAACGACAGAGCCTGTGTACTTGGATGTACATCTGCCACTTGGCGCAGAATTCTCTACCGCGATTTCCAATACACACAATGCATTCATCTACGTGTATCGAGGCGCAGTACAAGTGGGCGAAACAACCGTGCCGATTAAACGCATGGGTATTTTGAACAACGCGCCAGAGGCTGATGGAATAACGATTGTAGCAACGGAAGATGCCCGAATTATCTTGGTTGCAGGCAAGCCGCTCAAAGAGCCGATTGTTCAATATGGCCCGTTCGTAATGAATACGCAAGCTGAAATCGAACAAGCATTAAGTGATTTTAGGGGTGGGCGTTTGGCTTGAGTTGCAAAAAATTCGTTGGGTCTCAATATCTCCTCTGCGGCTTGGCGCAGTTAGGGCTGCACGTGCAACGCAGTCATGGTAGCGGTTTTCATGGACACACTCGTGCATTACAAGAGTGTTGCGTAGCATCGCCAAAGTCGGAGGCAGATGCAAGAGCCGGGTTATGTAGGGCGGAATAGCGGAGCGTATTCCGCCGGATGCGCGCGGGCTTGACTGCAAAATCGTTGGGAAAGTGTTTTTCTACAGCGTCAACGTGAAAGTAAGCGGCTCCGCGAAGCGGAGTCCGCCTTGACTGACGGGTTGGGCTGTACTCGCTCACTCATGCTGCATGATGTTGATGAGTTTTCCAAAAGGGTCGCGCACGTAGAACCTCTGAACGCCCCAGGGCTCGCTCGCAGGCCCGTACTCGATAGGGACATTCGCCTTCTTGAACCGTGCTATTGCGATTTGGATGTCGTCGACTTCGATAGACAAGTCGGGTACGTGAGTCCCCGAGCCGCCCTCGGATCCAAAGCTAACTTGGACAGTCATCTTTGCATTTGAACCGTAAGTCTGAAACCAACCTTGATCCATGAGCAGATTAAGACCCAGTATGTCCCTGTAAAAGGCATTCGCTTTTTTGAGGTCTGGTGTTGCCGTGTTAGCCACAATGCGTTTGACTTTCATATCATGACCTCACTTTTCATTTGTGCAGCCCAACGTAAAGTAGATGGCAAAAACGCCGTATATTCTGGAGCGGTCTGCCATATAGCTGGAACATTGCTTTTACTCCTTTGGTTTAACAAGTCATGCAAAACTCAACACGGCAATGATACTTTCAAACACGGCGTTACAGCTTATACCCCCGATGCACCGCCACCACGCCGCCTGTCATATTGAAGTATTCCACTTTTTCTAATCCCGCGTCCTCCATCATCTGCTTCAACTCTTCCTGTCCCGGATGCATGCGGATGGATTCGGCGAGGTAGCGGTAGCTGTCCGCGTCGCCTGCGATGAGTTCGCCCATTTTGGGTAGCAGTTTGAAGGAATAGAGGTCGTAAACTTTTTCCAGCGGCTTGGCAACTTTGGAGAATTCCAACACAATCACGCGTCCGCCGGGCTTGATTACGCGGTGCATTTCGCGCAGTGCTGCATCCTTGTGGGTGACGTTGCGCAGGCCGAAGGCGATGCTCACGCAGTCGAAATAATTATCGGGGAAGGGCAGGTGTTCGGCATCGCATTGCGTGGTGGGTGTGGTGATACCTTCGTCGAGCAATCGATCACGCCCCACACGCAGCATGGCGTTGTTGATGTCGGTGAGTACCACTTGCCCGCTGCTACCAACCTTCTTCAAAAACAGCCGCGACAAATCTGCCGAGCCGCCAGCCACATCCAACACACGCTGTCCTGCCCTTACGCTGCTGATCTCGATGGCAAAGCGTTTCCACAGGCGATGCAAGCCAACCGACATGAGGTCGTTCATCACGTCGTATTTGCTGGCGACCGAGGTGAATACCCCAGCGACCTTCTTAGCTTTTTCGGTTTCATCTACGGTTTCAAAACCGAAGTGGGTGGTTTTATTCATAGTCTATTCCAACTCAAAATTGATGCTAGGTAGGAGCGAGCCCTGCTCGCGAATTATCCAAATATCGCGAGCATGGCTGGCTCCTACAGGCCGGTATTTATCGTCCACAACTCCTGGGTGCTCCAGTAACGGGTTGATCCGCGCCGGGTTCGCGGCTTTTCCCTGCCACTTCCAGCTTGGTCAAATAGTCCTGCCACATACCATCCTGATATTTGCCCAACTCTTGCAAATATTCCCAAGTGTATAAGCCATTATCGTGACCATCATCGAATAGGATTTTGAGGGCATACGTGCCAACAGGCTCAACGCCATTTACACCGATATTCTTTTTGCCAACTTGCAACGTTTCTTGTCCAGGACCGTGCCCACGCACTTCGGCAGAGGGCGAAAACACGCGCAAAAATTCGTAGGGCAGGCGATAGTGCACACCATCGTCGAAAGCGATTTCGAGTGCGCGGGATTGTTGATGCAAAGTGATTTCGGTAGGGGTAATCATTTCGTGAGTAATATGTACGGCAAAAGGAATAGTGCATTATCGCAGCAAAGGCGCAATCTACAAATTTTGTGTCGCGGCGCGTTACCGTTAAACTCGCGGTTGGCTTGAGCAAAGGATGGTTAATGGAGTTTTCGCAAAATATAGAATCAAAAGTAGTGCGTAAGCTGCTGGTGTCACTACTGGCATTGGTCAGTGTGTTCGTCGTCGGCACGGTGGGCTATCGCATTTTGGGTGGCGTGCATTACTCGTGGATGGACTGCTTTTATATGGTCTTTGTTTCGATTACGACCATCGGGTTTCACGAGGTAGTAGAAATGCCAGAATATGAATATGGGCGGCTATTCACCGTGTTTATTGCTATTACGGGCATTGCCATCATGGGCTATGTGTTATCAACGGTCACGGCGTTTATGTTAGAAGGTGAATTTAGCGAAGCAAGACGGAGAAGGAAAATGGAAAAGAAGATCGCGCAATTAAAAGATCATTACATCGTCTGTGGTGTGGGGTTGGTGGGGCGTAATGTTGCGCAGGATTTAGAGATGTCAGGATTGCCCAGTGTGATTATTGATGGTGATTTGCCAACGATCCAACATTACATTGAAGCGCATCCCAACCAACTATATTTGCATGGCGACGCAACGGACAACGATGTCTTGATGGCGGCCGGTATCATGCGCGCCAAGGGCGTATTCGCGGTGGCGCATGAAGACAGTTCCAATCTGGTGATTAGTTTGAGTGCCAAGCAACTCAAGCCCAATGCGCGTGTGGTAGCGCGCTGCCATGATTTGAAAAATGCCGACAAAACAAGGCGAGCAGGCGCGGACGAAATTGTTTCCCCCGATTTTAGTGGGGGGTTGCGTATCGTCTCTGCCATGGTGCGCCCCAACGTGATGAACTTCCTCGACGAAATGCTCAAATCGGACAGCAACTTGCGTATGGAAGAAATTAAGATTCCACAGGAGATGAATAATCAACCCTTGGGTGCGCTGTATCACAATAATAAAGATGCGATGGTGTTGGCAATTCAGCGGCAAAATGCTTGGCAATTCAATCCTCCAACCACTTATCTGTTACAAGAAAAAGATGTACTGATGGTGATGACTACCCCCGAAGGTCGCTCGCGTCTTGAAGTGGTGATGCAAGGCGCGGTTTAATTTTGGATTACTGACACCACGCTGTCAGTAGCGCAACTGCATAATCTAATGATGAACATTGCAGACCTTCGTCAAAAATAAAACTCATTGGGCTACGTGTTTCGCTACGTTCATCTAGAAATTGCAAAAGCGAATTTTGAATTGATCGCAGTGCAGACGCTGAAGTAAGGTAAGTCGTCATTCCCGTGAAAACGGGAGTGACGGGTGAGGATTACAGGCTACGAATTTTCTTCAACAACGCAGTGGTAGAGCGTTCATGTAAAAATGGAATGCTGTGTACTGAACCGCCTCTCGCTAAGATTTCTTTACTGCCGACAATGTTGTCTGGCTTCCAATCACCGCCTTTGACCAGCACATCAGGCTTGCAAGCGAGTATCAAATTCAGCGGCGTGTCTTCGTCAAACTTCATCACCAAGCTCACCGATTCCAATGCAGCCAAAACCGCCATGCGGTCTTGTTCTGCGTTGATGGGCCGATCATCGCCTTTGCCTTGACGTTTGACTGATGCGTCGCTGTTTACCCCAACGATGAGTGATGCGCCTAACGCGCGCGCTTGTGCAAGGTAGGTAACATGACCACGATGTAAAACATCAAAGCAGCCATTGGTGAACACCAGCGGGTGCGGCAATTTAGCCAGCTGCGCGGCGAAATTATTCGCATCGCAAAACTTGGCTTCAAAGTTTGGCAGGGGATACACACGATCCATTTCTATCATTCCGTTCGCCCTGATCCTTTGACTTTGCTCAGGACTAAAGGCCTTGTCAAAGGGTATTGAATTGAGAGTAGGTGGTTCGACAAGCTCACCACGAACGGTATTATTGGGCAAGTAAGATACAGCACTATTCGCCCAATAAAAGATAGTCGATGATGTCGCACAAGCTATGCAAGCACACCAAATGCACTTCCTGAATGCGCGCGGTGCTTTGCGCATCGACGCAAATCAGGATGTCGTCTGGGCGCAGTGCTCTCGCCATCTCCCCTCCATTGCGACCAGTCAGCGCGATGACCGTCATACTGCGCGTATGGGCTGCTTTAATAGCAGCTAAAACATTGGCTGAATTACCGCTGGTAGAAATTGCCAACAGAGTGTCGCCGGGCAGACCCAGCGCGTTTACTTGCTTGGAAAAAATCTGGTTGAAATCGTAATCGTTGCCGATCGAGGTGATGATGGAACTATCAGTAGTCAACGCGACGCAAGCTAGACCGGGACGTTCTTTTTCGAAACGGTTTATTAACTCGGCGGCAAAGTGTTGCGCATCGCCCGCTGAACCGCCATTGCCGCAGCATAAAATTTTATGGTCGTTGGTCACGCAGTCAAAGAACACCTGTGAGGCGGCAGCGATGGGCTTTGCCAGCGAGTCTTTCACTTTGAGTTTAAGTTCAGCGCTGTCGCTGAAATGTTTGGCGATACGTTTGTTGATGTCCATTTTTATTAAAGTCTGGCGGATGATTGCCGATATTATCCTACAATCCGTCATCTAAAACGTAAGGATGCCGTTAATACGCTGTAAGGCATTTTGTTATTGCACGAACGATGTGGTTTAATCTGACTTTCTCGGGAGAATTTACTTATTATGTGGCACTCAAAAAATATTATTACTTGTTTGGCGATCTCTATTTTGTTTTCGGCTACGGCCGTTTTTGCTAGCGATGCGCCTGATGCAATCAAGCTGCGCGTCGGTAAGGGTAATCCTGTTAAAGGTAAAGCGTCATCACAGCTTTGCCAAGGTTGTCATGGTGTGTTGGGTTTGAGTGTGGAGGATTTAATTCCAAATCTGGCAGGACAGTATTCGATTTATTTTGCCAAGCAGGTACATAATTTTCAGACGTTTGAGCGTAAACATCAAATCATGAATGCCATGGCGCAAACCATTAGTGATGAAGAATTGCTGGATGTATCCGCATACTATGCCAGCCAAAGGCAAATGAAGGGCAATGGTAAAGGCGAGAGTGAAGTCGCCAAGAATTTATTTTTGAAAGGCGATGCGGCGAGAGGCGTTCTGGCTTGCGTTACTTGTCACGGTGAAAATGGAAAAGGTAAAGCCCCCGATGTCTTCACTTTCCCGGTGATTGGCGGTCAACATAAAGCGTATCTGGCTGCGCAGTTGAAAAATTGGCGAGCAGGTGAACGCATGAACAGCGAGGGAAATGTGATGAACAAAATCACCAAATCTCTGACGGACGCGGAGATTGAATCGTTGTCGGATTATATTTCCGGGATGTAATCACTGATGCGAGCTGATTGGTAATGTAATCAGTTCGCATCAAATGCATTCTTCAGCCACTCAAATTTTTTACTCTCGGCATCAATCAAAACTGCATCAAACCGGCACGGTGGCGTGTATTTCAGACTGCCGAGATATTGCTGTGCGGTGTGAATAATTCGCTGCTGTTTGCGTGCATCAATGCTTGCCGCCGCTCCGCCAAAATCCACATTGCGTCGTAAGCGCACTTCTACAAACACCAGCACCTCTTTGTCTTGCATGATGATGTCAATCTCACCGTAGCGACTACGATAATTTTGCGCAATGAGTTTTAAACCTTGTTGCTGCAAATGTTGCACAGCCCATTGTTCGGCATGCAAGCCGGTATTCATGGCTTATTCGGCAGTGCGTCAGGAAAGTCGACGCGACGAACTGCGGGTGCGTCATTTAACTGTGCTCGACCTTGGACAAAAACAGCGGGTGTAGCGACGCGCTGAAAGGTGTGACCTCGCAGTTGAATTTGTCCGCTCACACCATCCAATGGCAAGTTGTTATTCACATTGTCAGTCAACAACAATTGCGTCAATCGAAACGCGTCTATGCCTAAAGCGTAGAGTCGATCATTGTCGATAGTCAGTGGCGGTGTGGCGCGTGGATAGGTCATCACAGCGGGGTGATCGGCTTGTAGCAGCCAAGGCATATCAACAAAGCGAATGTCGTTCAAATCAAAATTGATGAGTGTGCCGTCGTTGCCCGCGAAGACGCGTGACGTTGCATACAGCGGCAATTTAGCGGTTAAAAAGGGGCGGACTAAGCGTGCTTTGTCGGCATCCATGGCGATAAAGATCGCGGTGTCGCCGGTTTCGGTAATATCGTCAAAAACGGCTGCATCATCGTTGTATTCAACCTCGCGCAAAATTTGCCCACCCATACCGTTCCATTCGTCTTCAAATGCCGCTTGCAAGCGTTTGGAGAGCGGCGCGCGTGAGCTGATGATGATGGCTTGATGCAATCCTTTTTGCTTGATGATTTGAGCAATCTGACGTGCCTCCATTTCAATTGCCATACCAAAAAAATACAAATTTTGTTCAGGCGTGTTGTCCACCACATTCAAGCTGAGCGTGGGGACGGGGAAATCTTTGAGCGCGGCCAGTGCCAATGCGCCGTTGCGCGAAAGCGGCCCACCACTGCAATGGCACCGCTGGCTAACGCCTGTTTGTAAGCTATCGTCACACTTTTGTCTTCGTCGAAATTATCGTAAACCCGAACGGGTAGCGTTTGCTTCTCAAGTGCAGCAGCAGCGACAAAGCCTTGCCGAACAGCGTCTGCCGATGCGCCAAAAATAGCCGATTTGGTAGGGAGCAATAAGGCGATATGGCGCGCCGGCTTGACTGCCGTTTCAGGTGATTTCACTTCGCCAGAGGGAACAGGAGTAGGTTCAAATTTAATGACGGACTGCGCAGATTTTTCAGCAGGCCGCACCAATGTTTGCGCAGCAGCACTCGCGTATAGTGCGAACATGGTCGAAACAAACAGGAGTACACGTTGCATAACGAACATCCGCAAAAATTGGAAGTCGCATTATATGTAGTTGCTACGCCGATAGGAAATTTACGCGACATCACTTTGCGCGCGTTGGATGTGTTGGCGCAAGCCGATGTCGTCGCCGCCGAAGACACCCGCAACACGGCACATTTGCTATCGCATCACAACATTCGTGCGCAGCAGCTAATTGCTGTTCATCAACACAACGAGCGTGGCGCGGCAGACAAAATTATCTCTATGTTGCAAGCTGGGCAAAGCGTGGCTTTTGTCAGCGATGCCGGCACACCGGCAGTGAGTGACCCCGGCGCGTTGTTGGTGCAAGCGGTGCTGGCGGCAGGTTTGCGCGTCATTCCGATTCCGGGTGCGAGTGCCGTTGTGACGGCGTTATCGGGTGCAGGGTTCAATGAGCAGCAATTTTTGTTCTACGGATTTTTGCCGAATAAATCCGCTGCGCGCCGCACGGTTTTGCAAAGCTTGCAAGCACACCCCTATTCGTTGGCATTTTACGAAGCACCGCATCGCATCGTTGAATGCGTGGTCGATTTATGTGCCGTATTGGGTGGCGAGCGGCGAATTGTTATAGCGCGAGAAATTACCAAGCTGTTCGAAACTATTCACTCATGTACCCTGCAAGATGCTGAAGCGTGGCTGCTGTCCGATAGCAATCAACAACGCGGCGAGTTTGTTGTGCTGGTTTCTGGTGCGCCGCCCCTGCAAGGATTGCCTTTGGAGACTGAGCGCATCTTAAAGCTTTTGCTCGCAGAACTTCCGCTTAAGCAAGCTGTGCAACTCGCTGCACAAATCAGCGGTGATGGACGCAACGAGCTTTATGAGCTGGCTTTGAAAATTAAGAAGCGGGAAGATAGCGAGCCGGGTTGAAGTGAATGATTTTTGCTACACTGAGCAACAACAATCACCAAGGAGTAACGTTATGTTGAACGCAAAAACTTTTGAAGACATATCGTCAAAACTAAATGCCGCGATAAGTAACAGCCCGGCAAAAGATATTGAAAAAAATGCACGCGCCTTGCTCGCACAAGGATTCGCCAAGCTGGATTTGGTGACGCGCGAAGAATTTGATATTCAAACGCAAGTGTTAGCGCGAGCCAGAGAACAACTGGTCGCGCTGGAAGCGCGAGTGACCGAGTTGGAAGCACAGCGCAGCAAATGAGTTTGGCGGTACTCTATAGTCGCGCGCTCTCCGGCATGGAGGCGGCACTGGTGACCGTAGAGGTGCATCTTGCCAATGGCTTGCCGAGCTTCACGATTGTTGGTTTGCCGGAAACTGAAGTAAAGGAAAGCAAAGATCGCGTTCGCGCCGCGCTGCAAAATTGCCAGTTCGATTTTCCCGCACGACGCATCACTGTCAACCTTGCTCCTGCCGATTTACCCAAGGAAAGCGGACGTTTTGATTTACCCATTGCGTTGGGGATTCTTGCTGCCACAGGACAAATTCCCTCAGATAAATTGGCCGAATATGAATACGCGGGCGAGCTTGCGCTGACTGGCGAGTTGAGACCGATTCGTGGTGCGTTAGCGATGACTTACCGTGCATCAAATAGTGGACGGGCGTTTATTCTGCCGCAAGCCAATGCCGCTGAAGCCGCGTTGGTAGAAGATGCCACGGTATACGCTGCAAAATCTTTATTGCAGGTTGCCGCACATTTAATGGGGCGCGAGTTGATGCGACCCTTCGTTAGCCAGCCGCAAACTTCGCCACCACACTACCCGGACATGCGCGAGGTGAAAGGCCAATCACAAGTCAAACGCGCACTGGAAATCGCAGCAGCAGGGGGACACAGCGTGCTGATGGTGGGCCGCCGGGTACAGGAAAGTCCATGTTGGCTGCGCGCTTTCCCGGCATTTTGCCGCAGATGACTGAGGCTGAAGCTTTGCAAAGCGCAGCGGTGCAATCGTTAGATGGCAGCTTTGATGTGGCAAACTGGAAAACCAGACCCTATCGCGCGCCGCACCATACGGCATCGGGGGTTGCGCTGGTGGGCGGTGGCAGCAATCCACGTCCGGGTGAAGTATCGATGGCACTGCACGGCGTATTATTTTTGGACGAATTGCCAGAATTTGAACGCAGCGTTTTGGAGGTGTTGCGCGAGCCGTTGGAGTCGGGACGTATTACCATTTCACGAGCCGCGCGTCGCGCCGACTTTCCCGCGCAATTCCAACTAATCGCCGCAATGAACCCGTGCCCATGCGGTTATCACGGGCATTACAACGGCAAATGCCACTGTACACCCGACCAAATTTCGCGCTACCGCAGCAAGATTTCCGGCCCCTTGCTGGATCGTATCGACATCCAAATTGAAGTGCCTGCCGTGCTGCAAGATGATTTATTGGGCAAAGCCAACGGTGAAGCCAGCATTGACTTGCAAGCTCGCGTAGAGGTTGCACGACAATGCCAACTTACCCGACAAGAAAAATCCAATGCACTGCTGTCCGTAACAGAGATTGATGAATTATGTAAACCAGATGCTCAAGGCGAAATATTACTACAGCAGGCGATCAGCCGACTTAACCTTTCAGCTCGTGCCTACCACCGTGTGTTGAAAGTGGCGCGAACGATTGCTGATTTGGAAGGGGTGAGAAGTATCGAGGTAAAACATATTGCAGAGGCAGTGCAGTATCGGAGGTTAAATTTTGGCAACAAGTAAGAAGCCAAATACAGGGAGGACTCTAAGCAAACCGCGCTGGTAGTTGAGAAAGCATTTTAGCCAGAAAAATTGCCATAACCAACCTGTGGAGTTGCTTCAACAGTTATGCGCACACACTTTTGTTGCCCAGTCAGCGAATGGTCTTTTAATGCTACTTTGATGCAAATTTCATGTTTCCCCAGAGGCATTTTTTCTATTTGATACTCGGTTCTTGATTTGCGCATGGATTGCATTTTTGTATCGTCAATAAAGATAATCACATGGTCATCTTCACCTTCTAAAAAAGCTTTGTATTCTACCGTTAAGGTATTAAGCGATAGTTTGCTGCCATCGATTGGCGAAGTAATTTCTACGTTTGACTCTGCGTGTGCCAAAGGCGTAATTACGCTTGCAAGAACTGTGAATAGTAAGATAAAGCTGCGCATGACTTGCTCCTGTAACCCAACAAAGCAATAAAAATAACCAAGCTATTTGAAATTTGCGTAACCACAACCAAGCAAAAATTGTGCCAAATATCAAGACCTACTCAATCAAAAATTTTCGGTTTAATTTAGTTTTAGAAGCGCGTGTTAAAATCACCAATTGCAATTGTTAAGCTAATTATCATGTCCCAAGCCGCATATTATGATTGAACAACTCTTAAAACACCGCATTCTCATTCTGGATGGGGCGATGGGTACGATGATTCAGCGTTATAAACTGACTGAAGAGCACTATCGCGGCACGGTTTTGTATGAAGGTTGTCCCAATAACTACCTCAATAACGCCGTCCGCAGAACATTCGTTGACCACCCCGTCGATGTGAAGGGAAATAACGATCTGCTGGTTTTGACCCAGCCGCATCTTATTTCTGAGATTCATTCTCAATACTTGGAAGCGGGTGCGGATATTTTGGAGACTTGCACCTTCAATTCTACCGCCGCGTCTTTGGATGATTACGACATGGTGGACTTGGCTTACGAGCTGAATTTTGCTGGTGCACGTTTGGCGCGGGATGTGTGCGACGAGTTCGAGGCGAAGGTTGCCAACAAGCCACGCTTTGTCGCGGGCGTACTGGGTCCGACCACCAAGACTGCCTCCATCTCGCCAGACGTAAACGATCCTGGCTTCCGCAACATCAGCTTTGACGCGTTGGTTGAAGGTTACGGCGTGGCAATACGCGGTTTGCTGGATGGTGGCGCGGATGTGCTGATGGTGGAAACTATCTTCGATACACTCAACGCCAAGGCCGCGCTGTTCGCTATCGAGAAACATTTTGAGCAGTACAAAGTACGCGTCCCAATAATGATTTCCGGCACAATCACCGATGCTTCTGGGCGCACTTTGTCGGGTCAAACCACTGAGGCATTTTGGAATTCCCTAAGCCATGCACGACCATTGTCCATCGGTCTGAACTGCGCGCTGGGTGGCGATTTGATGCGCCCTTACATTGAGGAATTGTCGCGTGTAGTGAGCTGCTATGTGAGTGCGCACCCCAACGCTGGGCTGCCCAATCCGCTATCGGATACGGGCTATGACGAGACACCGGAATGCACTGCCAAGGTAGTGAAAGAATTTGCTACTAGCGGCTTCCTCAATATCGCCGGGGGTTGCTGCGGCACATCGCCCGCACACATCAAAGCGATTGCTGATGCGTTGAAAGATGTGCCTCCGCGAGCCTTACCCAACCTTGAACATAAGTGTCGTTTGTCCGGTTTGGAGCCGTTCAACATTGGTGATGACTCGCTGTTCGTCAACGTCGGTGAGCGTTGCAACGTCACGGGCTCAGCCAAATTCAAGCGTTTAATTCTGGAAGGGCAATACGACGAAGCCTTGGAAGTTGCCAAGCAGCAGGTAGAAACGGGTGCGCAAGTCATTGACGTGAACGTGGACGAAGCGATGCTGGATGGCGAGGCCGCGATGGTGAAATTTTTGAATCTCATTGCATCCGAGCCTGACATCTGCAAAGTGCCGCTGATGATCGACTCCTCCAAGTGGAGCATCATCGAAGCGGGGTTGAAATGCGTGCAAGGCAAGGCCATCGTCAATTCCATCTCGCTCAAAGAAGGCGAAGAAAAATTCCTGTACCAAGCCCGCTTGGTGCGGCGTTATGGCGCGGCGGCTGTGGTGATGGCGTTTGACGAACAAGGTCAAGCCGATACATTCAAACGCAAGACGGAAATCTGTAAACGCAGTTACGACATTTTGTTGAACCAAGTCGGTTTTCCCCCTGAAGATATTATTTTCGACCCGAATATTTTTGCCATTGCCACGGGCATTGAGGAACACAACAACTACGCGGTGGACTTCATCGAAGCCACTGCTTGGATACGCAAAAACTTACCTTACGCGAAAATTTCCGGCGGCGTGTCTAACGTGTCGTTTAGCTTCCGTGGCAACGAACCCGTGCGCGAAGCGATCCACACCGTGTTCCTGTATCACGCCATCAAAGCGGGTATGGGCATGGGCATCGTCAACGCGGGGCAGCTTGGCGTGTATGAAGAAATTCCGCGTGAGCTGCGCGATGCAGTGGAAGATGTGGTGCTGAATCGCCATCCTGACGCGGGCGAAAAATTGGTCAAGATTGCCGAGAGCGTAAAGGGCGGCGGTAAAGAGCAAGTCGAAGATTTGGAATGGCGCAAGGGCACAGTTCAGGAACGCCTGACTCACGCATTGGTGCGCGGCATCACCACTTTCATTATTGAGGACACCGAAGAAGCTCGCCTGCAAGCCAAGTTCCCCGTGGAAGTGATTGAAGGTCCGCTAATGGTGGGTATGAACGTGGTCGGCGATTTATTTGGCGCGGGAAAAATGTTTTTGCCACAAGTGGTGAAATCCGCACGCGTGATGAAGCAGGCCGTGGCGCATTTAGTGCCATACATCGAAGCTGAAAAACTGCGTTCCGGCGACAACAAAGCCAAAGGCAAAATCGTCATGGCAACGGTGAAGGGCGACGTGCATGACATCGGCAAAAACATTGTCACTGTGGTGTTGCAGTGCAACAACTTCGAGGTAATCAACATGGGTGTGATGGTTCCCTGCCAGCAAATTTTGGATACCGCACGCGAACACAACGCCGATATCATCGGTCTATCCGGGTTGATTACGCCCTCGCTGGAAGAAATGGCGCACGTTGCCAAAGAAATGGAGCGGCAAGGCTTCAATATCCCGTTACTCATCGGCGGCGCGACCACTTCACGCGTGCATACCGCCGTGAAAATTGAACCCAACTATCCGAGCGGCGCAACGGTATATGTCACCGATGCGTCGCGTGCGGTGGGCGTGTGCAGCAACTTGTTGAGCGACACACTGCGTGATGATTACGTGGCGGGCATCAAAGCGGAATACGTTGCCGCGCGCGAGCAGCACGAAAGCAAGAAAAGCAAAGCGGTGTATGTCACGCTGGATGAAGCGCGCGCGCATGGTGTGAAAACGGATTGGAAAAATTACACACCGCCCAAACCACACCTGATGGGCGTGCAAAAATTCGAGGCGTACCCGCTCGATAAAATCGCCGAATACATAGACTGGTCGCCGCTCTTCAATGCTTGGGAGCTGGCTGGACGCTATCCCAAAATTTTGCAAGATGAGGTGGTCGGCGAGGAAGCGCGTAAATTATTTGCCGATGCACAAGCCATGCTGAAAAAAATCATCAAAGAAAAATGGCTTACTGCGAATGGCGTGTTCGGTTTGTTTCCTGCCAATATGGTGAATAGCGACGACATCGAAATTTACACTGACGAATCACGCTCAAAAGTAGCGATGACTTGGCACAACTTGCGCCAGCAAACCAAGAAGCCAGCGGATATTCCCAACTACTGCCTCGCCGATTACATCGCGCCTAAAGAAAGTGGCGTAGAGGATTACATCGGCGGATTTGCGGTCACGGCAGGTATAGGTATCGATGCGCGCGTGGCGGAATTTGAAAAACAAAACGACGACTACAACGCCATCATGCTCAAAGCATTGGCGGATCGCTTGGCCGAAGCTTTCGCCGAATTGCTGCATGCCCGTGTGCGGCGTGAATTCTGGGGTTACGTGGCAGATGAAGCGTTGGACAACGATGCGTTGATTGCCGAAAAATATCGCGGAATCCGCCCCGCGCCCGGCTATCCCGCTTGCCCTGAGCATAGCGAAAAAGGCTCTCTGTTTGAACTGCTGCAAGCCCCCGCAAATGCGGGCATCACCATCACCGACAGCTTTGCCATGCTCCCCACCGCAGCGGTGAGCGGCTTCTATTTCTCACATCCACAAGCGCAATACTTTGCAACAGGAAAAGTGGATAAGGAACAAGTCGCCAGTTACGCAAATCGGAAGGGTTGGACAATAAAACAAGCAGAGCAGTGGTTAGCTCCCGTATTGAGTTATTGAGAAACTTAAGGATAGTCAACAATAACAAAACAAATTTTTCAGTCTCTATCAAGGTATTTTGTATCAGCTCAGCCATTTCTCTATCAACAGTGCAATAATATCTCCCCGTCAAATTTGACTTTAACGGGAGATGGCTAGCATGGCACGGCCAGCACAGGCAGTTGCTCTGTCTCTCCAAATATGGCTTGAATCTGGAGCAGACAGGCCAATCCATCGGAATATCCCCCGACCGGGTATGCCGGTTACGCAACCAGTTCATTCGTGGGCAAATCGTTGCCAATGGCAGCCTGCCAGCCCGTGGGGGCAGGCGCAGAGAGAACTTCACGCACGAACAAGAGGCAGAGCTGCTCAAGCCGTTTTTTGAGACAGCCACCCAAGGCGGCATCTTGGTAGTTGGTAAGATTAAGCCTAAACTCGAAGCCGCGCTGGGTCGAGAGATGGGGCTGTCTACACTGTACAAGCTGTTGCATCGGCATAACTGGCGCAAACTTGTTCCCGACAAGCGGCATCCGCAAAGCGATCCCGCCGCGCGGGAAGCGTTTAAAAAAACTCCCCGAAACACTCGCAGAGATCCGTAAAGACCGGACGCAAGGCGCACCGATCCGTCTGATGTTTCAGGATGAAGCGCGCTTTGGACGTATCAACGACGTGCGCCGCTGTTGGGCACCCAAACCCATGCGCCCTTTATGCCAGTCCATGCTGACCCACGAGTACACCTACGCATATGCCGCCGTAGAGCCGCTCACTGGCATACTTGACACCTTGATCTTGCCTCACGTCAATACCGGATGCAAGCAAGTCTTTCTCGATGAGGTCGCCGCACGCCATTCTCAAGACATCATCGTCATGTTGCTTGATGGGGCAGGCTGGCATGCCAGCGGCTATCTCAAGCCGCCCGCAAACATGCGCCTGTTGCCGTTGCCGCCCTACGCACCGGAATGCAATCCCGTGGAACATATATGGGATGAGTTGCACCATAGGTAGGCAATTCTCTAAGCTCTAGCGAGCTTGAGAAATTGACACCGCGAGAAGTTCTTCCACAACACAGTCTTCGACAGTCTCGACGCATTGGAAGACCCGCTCGAATTCGCCTTAAAAACTTACGAAGACGATCACGCAACGATCAAACCTATCGTTGCGTGGGAGTGGATTATTAGTGCCTTATTGATTTAGAAATGGAATAAATGAGCGTATCAGATTTTGTGTCCGCCCGATGAAATCAACCCATTTTTGCACTGCATCTTGATGCACGAATTAGTCCAACTGCTTCGTTGCGTGTGCGCACCACAAAGTAAGTTATCTCAACGGTATTGCTACAATCACAATAACTGCCTACACTGCTAGCAATGAAATCACTTGAGGGGTGTGTGATGGCAGCACTTACGATTAGAAATATCGATGATGAAGTCAAGAACCGCTTGCGTTTGCAAGCAGCGCAACATGGTTGCTCTATGGAGCAGGAGGTGCGAGAGATTTTGCTGCGTGCCGTTCTGCCAAAGCGGAATCAGCCCTCTTTTGCACAACGGATTCAAAAGCATTTTGCGACTTTAGACGTGGATGCTTTGTCCATTCCTGAGCGTCAGATCGTTAGAACCCCGCCAACGTCGCAAAGCTAAATTATGCAGTCCATATTGCTGGATACGAATGTATTGTCCGAGTTGATGCGCCCGCAACCTTCTGCCGTAGTGCTTGATTGGTTTACACAGCAAGGTGACACCGAGTTTTATACCAGCGCAATCACTCAGGCTGAATTGTTACTAGACGTAGCTCTGCTGCCTAGCGGCAAACGAAGGATCGCTTTTGCCGATGCAATTGAACAAATGTTTGATCAAGATTTTGTCGGAAGTTGTTTGCCATTCGATGAATTAGCCGCTCACGAATATGCTGCTTTAGTTGCTGTTCGCAGCAAAGCAGGTCTGCCCATTTCAACCGAGGATGCCCAAATAGCAGCGATTGCACTACAAAAGGGGATGTCATTGGCAACTCGCAATACTAAGGATTTTCTGGGGATAGATAGATTGATCTTGCTTGATCCGTGGGCTAATGGTTAACGTTCCGCCAGCTATGTTTTGCAATGAGCACCTTAAAAATTTCAGAATAACATGACCAGCACCCAACTCTATTTACGCCTCCTTGGTTACGTCAAACCTTATTGGCGCACCTTCGCAGTTTCAATCCTTGGCACAGCGGTCACAGCGGCAACCGAACCGCTGCTTCCAGCGTTACTGAAACCCATGCTGGATGGCACGTTCGTTCACAAGGATAGTACTGTCATCCAACTTGCGCCGCTTTTTATTCTGGTGATTTTTTTCGTGCGCGGCGTTGCTTCTTTTGTTGCCACTTACGCTATCGGTTGGGTGGGTAATAAAGTGGTGATGGATTTGCGCGACGAAATGTTTCATAAGTTACTCACTTTGCCAACGCGCTATTACGACGATCATGCCACAGGCAATCTCATCTCCAAGTTGACTTTCGACGTGACGCAGGTGACCGCTGCTGCTACTAACGTGGTAACGGTTTCCATCCGAGATACCATCATCATCATCGGTTTACTTGGCTGGTTGTTTTACCTCAATTGGAAACTCACACTGCTCAGTTTGGTGATGGCTCCCATCATTGCAATGATGCTAAAGGTTATTAACGCTCGTTTACGTGATGCCAGCCGCGATTCACAACAAGCGATGGGCGACATCACGCAAGTGATTGAAGAGAGCGTTGCCGCGCACAAAGTAGTCAAATTGTTTGGCGGACAACAGTATGAAAGCGATCGCTTTAACGACCAAGCCAACTGGGTGCGCCGTCACACCATGAAGCAAACCATGGCAGCAGCGATCAACGTCCCTGTGGTGCAAATGATTGCGGCAATAGCCCTGTCCATCATCGTCTATTTAGCCACGGTGCAGTCACACAACGATGAAACCACGGTGGGCGGATTCCTTTCATTTATCGCAGCCATGTTGATGCTAACCGCGCCTATTAAAAGGCTAACGGGTGTGAGTGAATTTTTGCAACGCGGGCTGGCCGCATCAGAAAGTGTATTTGAATTGCTTGATACACCCGGTGAAATCAATACAGGAAAAATCACATTGGGACGTGCCAATGGCCACATAGCATTTGAACAATTAAGTTTGTCTTACCAGCAAGATGGCCGACTAGCATTGCACAACATCAACCTGGAAATCCCGGCAGGGCAAGCTGTCGCACTGGTCGGTGCATCGGGTAGCGGCAAAACCACCATGGCTAATCTTGTGCCACGCTTTTATCTGCCCAGCAGCGGACGTATCACGCTAGATGGTCATGATCTTGCCGATCTTACGCTGGCTAGTTTACGCGCTAACATTGCGCTGGTAAGCCAAGAAGTGGTGTTGTTCAATGACACTATTTCAGCAAACATTGCTTACGGGCAGATGCGTGAAGTGCCCGAAGCGGAAATCATCATTGCCGCGCAAGCCGCCCATGCGATGGAATTTATTCGAGAAATGCCGCAAGGTTTGAACACACTGGTCGGTGAACGCGGCGTGAAGTTATCTGGCGGGCAACGCCAACGCATCGCCATTGCACGCGCTATCCTCAAAAATGCGCCGATACTTATTTTGGACGAGGCTACCTCTGCGCTGGATAGCGAATCCGAGCGTCACGTTCAAGCTGCATTGGAGACCCTGATGCAAGGCCGCACCTCACTGGTCATCGCACACCGTCTTTCTACCATCGAAAAAGCAGACCGCATTGTCGTACTGCAAAAAGGCGAGATTGTCGAAACCGGCACACACCAAGAATTGCTAACAAAGGGAAGTGTGTATGCGCAACTCCACCGCGTCCAGTTTAGGCTTGGTAAAAGTTTACAAACCTAACAATACATATCAATCGAAACCGCGAAATATTAAGGTTAGTTTTAAATGCTGTTTAATTCCTACGGTTTTATTTTTTTGTACTTGCCCGTTGTTCTGGTCGGTTTCTTCCAGCTAGGACGAATCAATCACACTTGGGCGGCTGGCTGGTTGGCTCTAGCTTCACTGTTTTTTTATGGATATTGGAATCCTGCTTATGTTGGTTTGCTGTTGGGCTCTATCGCGTGCAACTACACCTTCGGACTGTGGATTGCCAAAGTCGGTATTCAGCATGCCGAACAACGCAAAAAACAGTTGCTCATTGTTGCCATCACCACCAATTTATTGCTGCTCGCTTATTACAAGTACGCCAACTTCTTCGTCGGCAACGTCAATAGCATTGCCGGAACGCAATGGAACTTGGGCGGAATTATCCTGCCGCTCGGCATCTCTTTTTTCACTTTCACTCAGCTCGCCTTTCTGGTGGACACCTATCAAGGGAAGGTTAAAGAATACAATTTCATCCACTATGTTCTGTTCGTCACTTACTTTCCGCATCTGATTGCCGGGCCAGTGCTGCACCACAAGGAAATGATGCCGCAGTTTGGCAAAGCTGCAACCTATCGTTTTAACTATGAAAATCTGTCCGTAGGGCTAACCATTTTTTTCATCGGCCTGTTCAAGAAAACAGTGCTGGCCGACGGCATTGCCACTTACGTTGGGCCTGTATTTGCCGCATCTGCTGCGGGTGAGCATCTCACCTTCATCGATGCCTGGGGCGGGGCGCTGTGTTACGCCCTGCAACTGTACTTTGACTTTTCCGGGTATTCGGATATGGCCATTGGTCTGTCCAGAATGTTTGGTGTGACCTTGCCGCTCAACTTTCACTCGCCTTATAAGTCAGTGAACATCATCGAATTCTGGCGTCGTTGGCACATGACACTATCGCGCTTTCTGCGCGATTACCTGTACATTCCGTTAGGTGGTAATCGCAACGGAAAATACCAACGCTACCTGAATCTGATGATTACCATGTTGTTGGGCGGTCTGTGGCACGGTGCCGGTTGGACTTATGTAGTGTGGGGGGGATTGCATGGCGTGTATCTGGTTATCAACCACCGCTGGCAAGCTCTTCGCAGAAAGCTAGGTCAGAACCCCCAAGAGCCGTTATCAAAACCCATGCATGCAATAGCAGTGTTACTTACTTTCCTAGTAGTAGTGGTGGCATGGGTAGTGTTCAGAGCCGAAAACCTCCACACTGCTGTTGGCATTCTAAAGGGCATGGCAGGAATGAACGGATTTGCCGTGCCTGATGCATGGTTAAGCAAGTGGGGCGTATTAGGCCAATGGCTAACCGCGCACGGATACGCAACCGCAGCCTTTTCCTATCCACTCATCATGGGTGGCGCAGTTAACTGGATATGGATTTCGTTGCTTATCGTATGGTTTGCCCCCAACACCCAGCAAATCATGGCAATGCACAAACCCTCACTGGATATACCTGATGACAGCAAAGCAAAGCGTTTACTATGGCATCCCACTTACAGTTGGTTAGTAGCAAGTGTGGCCTGTTCTACATTCGCTTTGCTATCCATCAGCGAACTATCCGAATTCATTTATTTTCAGTTCTGATCAACGTCATGTCACCGAAACAGTATGCCGTCAGCTTTATTCTTGGAATTTTTGTATTGCTTGTTTTGATTGGGCTATTTAACCGTATTGTTGATCCGTTCTGGTATTACCGTGATATTGAGATTAAAGGATTTAATGCAGTAAAGACAAAATTCGAACACTACGAACGACATGTTAAACCCGCCTTGCTGATGCGTGATCAGCCCGAAGCGATTATTTTGGGTAGTTCTTTTTCGGAAATCGGTTTTGATCCTGCCAATCAGTTTTTTACCAATCATGGTCGCTTGAAAAGCATGAATTTCGCGCTGTCAGGCGCGCAGTGGGATATGGTGCAATGCGAATTTGAATTCGCTGTATCCCATGCCCCCATAAAGCGTGCATTAGTTGGCTTTTCTCCCAGAAGCTTGCCGATTGCCGATTGTGCAAAAAACTTTGCATCAATCGGTCAGGTTAGTGCCGTGCAGCTATTGTTCTCTGATAGCGCATTGCAGGCTTCCATGGATACAATTCGCGATCAAAAAAATAAAATGCCAAGCCATACGCGCGATGGAATGTATTTTATGCCGCATCGTGAGGCTGCGGCAGACAACCGTTTTAAGGAATTTTTTTTGCAGCGGATTAAGGAATATCAACGGATCAACGAAAATGTGCAATGCCTGAAACCAACGGATACATCTAGCACCCCGGCTAACCTTTCATTGGGAAAACGGCTTGATTTAAGCGGATTGCAGCGCATGATCAAGACGGCTCGAGAGCATGAAATTGAATTGGTGCTGTATACCTATCCCAGCCATGCGTATCTGCTGGAACTGGTCAGACAATGCGGAGATCAGGATGCGGCATGGCAAGCCATGAAACAAATTTCGAACCTGGTGGCAACGGAGGCTGCGATGGGCGGGCAGGTACGTGCATATCACTTTTACGGCTATAATGACACAGCTGCGGAATCCATAGGCAAGACTGAGGCCAGATATTGGCACGACCCTATGCACTTCAGCGTTGAAATGGGAAATCGGATGTTGTCGGACATGTTTGGCGAGAACTCACCTGATTTGGGGCGGCCACTCGCCTCAGCCCGTATTGATACGGATTACCAGGAATTTTTGCACGGACGCGCCGAGTACCTGCGATTTCATCCTGAATTTCATGCTGAAATGCAAAAACTGCTCCCCAACCAATAACCGAACAGAATATCAATATGCTCAAGAAGATTTTCAAAAAGACCCCCCCCGTACTTACGTTCACGGAATCATTTAACTGGGACTGGGGAAGCGGGCATTTCAACCGCATTGCACTTATCAACCTGCTCTGCGCAACAAAACTTGATGGCAGCTATCTGGAAATTGGCTGCCAGGGAAATCTCTGTTTCGATGCCGTCCCCATGATGGACAAAATCGGCGTTGATCCCAAATCCGGCGGCACTCACAAAGAATACAGTGACGACTTTTTCAAAAAGAACACCAAATATTTTGACGTGATTTTTATCGACGGCCTGCATATTTATGACCAAGTCAGGCGAGATGTGGCTAATTCAGTTAAATTCCTGAAACCGGGCGGATGGATCGCCATTCACGACATGCTCCCCAATGATGCGATCAGCGAGCATGTGCCCAATATCTCGCCGGGTCCATGGTCCGGCGATGTGTGGAAAGTGGCTTTTGAACTCGTGAACACAGCGGGAATTGAATTCAAGCTAGTCAAGATCGATTGCGGCATTGGCCTGTTCCGGCTCACGGATCCGTGTGTAACGCTGCATAATCTGGAAAGCTTTCTTCAGCCCAAACGCTTTGAATATCTCCATGAGAATATCGGCGAACTTCCAGTGGTCGAGTGGCAAGAGGCATGCCAGTGGATACGCGCTAATCCTTGATGCAAGCGTCATTCATTTCCCAATAAACACTTAATCAGCGCAACTGCCACAGATATAATTTATGACACAACAGGCAACGCAACCTTTTTACGTAAAATTATTCTCACTCATTGTTCGCATACGTGAGTATGAAGAGAAGCCTGCACCCAACTTTCTCACAAGCATAAAGTATAAATACTATACCTACCGTGACCGGGCCAGAACCACGCTAGGTTTGCTCGTAGCCAACTTTCTTTTCCCCTCTGATAAAGAAACCATCGCATTCCTTTCGAGTTGCTATCAATACCGACGAGTCGCGCATGGGCAAATATTTCAGGATGTTTTAGCCCTGCTTGTTTTGCCTAAAACACACGGATTTTTTGTTGAGTTTGGCGCAACAGATGGTGACTTTCTCAGCAATACCTATCTTCTTGAGAAGCAATATTCCTGGCGCGGAATATTGGCGGAGCCCGCCAAAATCTGGGCTGAGAAGCTGAAAATTAATCGTGCTAATTGCTCAATTGACTTCAGGTGTGTCTGGCGTAGAACTGGAGAAAAAATTGAATTTGTGGAAGACACCTTACCGGAAATTTCTGGTGTTTCGACAACGCTTGATAAAAAGCGCATGTCGAGCAATTCATCAAGTTATTTTGTGGATACCGTGTCACTAATTGATTTACTGGATGAGCATCACGCGCCAAAATTTATTGATTTCCTATCCATAGACACCGAAGGCTCAGAATTTGAAATTCTGGAACACTTTGATTTCTCCCTCTATCAATTTGGGTTAATTACAGTTGAACATAATTCCGAAGTAGAAAAGCGTGAGAACTTATTTTCGTTGCTTACTAAAAATCAATATAGGCGCATCTTCCAGAACTTTTCAGGATGTGATGACTGGTATGTGCCGAATTCTCATACATTAAAAATCCAAAATCTGCACAAAAAGCTAAGTGAGTAATTCCTCGACAAGGACCTTTAACGCATTAAATCTGGATCTATCCAAGTCAACAATAACGAAATGTCACCGTTCATTTATTCTCTCAAAAGGCTATTCTACAAACGATTGGACAAGGTCATTAGCAGAAGCCAAAAGTCCAAAGAGAGGAAATATCAGCAAAAGTATCGCTCTGATTATTCCGCTGCCGGGAAGCCTAAGGTTTGCACCTATCAGACCGGCTTCAGCCGTCACTACACAAGATTCTTCACTTCGAGCAATGTTCAGGATCGCTCCTTCAATCTGGTAGCGCAGCCGGATCAGGCCGACGTGGTGGTCTTTATCAACACGATAGACGACAGGGTTCTGCGCCCTGACCAGCATGCCATCCTGTTTTTTCATGAGCCGCTCGATTACTCCTCCCGCTATCAATCGGAGATACACGAAGACCGGCTCCCCAGGGCGAATCTCGAAGTAGTCAGCCATTTGCCCGCGCTCTCACTCTTCATGAAAGATTGCGCCGGGATTAAGTTTCACCGCTCGATTCCGTATGTGCATTTCCATCACATGGCAACCTTCGAGCAACTGAACACCATTGATGAAGCCAGAAGAACGAAACTGATTTGCTCGATCACTTCCGGCCTGACGGGCATCCCGGGACACCAGAGCCGCAGGATTTTTCTCGAAAGCTTTTCTGCAGCCTGCCCGGATTTCGACCTGTTCGGCAAATTCAGTGAATTGTCCGCTGCTATTCCTGCGTACCGAGGCCAGTGCATCTCCAAATGGAGGACCGTCAGCCAGTACAAATACAGCCTGGTCATTGAAAACGCGACTGATGACTACTATATCTCCGAGAAAATATTTGATGCGCTTATTTGCGGCAGCATGCCTATCTACCACGGTAGCAACAAAATTTTCGAGGTACTTCCAAAGGAGTGGTTCTACTATTTACCCAGCTTAGATATTTCGGAAATCAGCAAGCTAAATGCCTTTATTGCAACAGATGCATATAAAACTGTTTCGGACAACAGGGTCGAAATTTGCAAATTCGTTTACGAAAAATTTTCCTTTTATAGTGCTCTTGAAAAACTGTTGGCAAATGAGTCCCTTTCAGTCGTTGCTAAGTAGGGTTTGTTATACTTGAAGAACTATTATGAAGATTTTCGTTTGAAACACTAAGGGAAATACGATGAGCCACATTTTAATTACTGGCGGCGCAGGCTACATTGGCAGCCATACTTATGTGGCACTGGCACAAGCTGGCTTAACACCCGTGATCCTCGATAATTTTTCTAACAGCCATTTTAATGTACTTGAAAGATTACGGCACATTACAAACCAGTCAGTGTTATGCGAAAAAGGAGATGTGACCGACACAGCATTTGTACAAAATGTGCTGGTACGCTATGGCATTAGCGCGGTAATTCATTTTGCTGGATTCAAGGCTGTGGGTGAAAGTGTTTCCCAGCCACTAGATTATTATCGCAATAATTTAGGCGGTATTATCAGCCTTTTACAGGCCATGGAAACTGTCAACTGTCGGACACTAGTGTTTTCATCCAGTGCTACAGTTTACGGTGACCCGGCAACCGTACCCATTACCGAGTATTTCCCACGGGGGCATACCAATCCCTACGGACATACAAAGCTAGTATGTGAAGATATTTTGACTTCTTTACACTCATCCAACCCAGCTTGGTGTATTGGTACTTTACGTTACTTTAATCCAGTAGGCGCTCACTCTAGCGGTTTGATAGGCGAATCTCCTATCGGCATACCCAGTAATCTCATGCCTTATGTAACTCAAGTAGCGGTAGGCAAACAACCCTACTTGAATGTTTATGGTAACGACTATCCGACACCTGATGGAACAGGAATTAGAGATTACATTCACGTAATGGATTTGGCTCAAGGCCATGTAGTCGCGATAAATGCACTGCTTCAAAATGGTAAAAGCTTCACCCTCAATCTTGGCACGGGTCGAGGTCACAGTGTATTAGAGCTCATACATACTTTTAGGAATGTCAGTGGTCAAGAGATACCCTATAAGTTTGCCCCACGACGCTCTGGTGATATAGCTTCGTGTTACGCTGATGCATCGCTTGCCGCACGTGTGCTTGGTTGGAATGCAAAACACTCACTAACAGATATGTGCCAAGATGCTTGGCGTTGGCAGAAGAACAACCCTAATGGATATTCACACTAAACATCAAGATTCCAAGCAAGTGACCAAGTTCAAAAGCATTTTGTTAATTCAGTTAGGCGATATTGGTGACGTTGTTTTAACCACACCGACCATCCGGGCAGTAAAAGAAAATTACCCTGGGGCTCGCGTTTCCATCTTAGTGCGCAAACCGTTTGGCAGCCTTCTCTTAGCCGATCCAAACCTCCATGAGGTTGTTGAAGCGACGAAGGTTAGTGGTACTTTTCTCAACACCATACTTGAGTATGTACGCTTCGCACGCCGCCTTCGCCGGATGCGCTTTGATTTAGTGATTAGCTTGCGAACAGGTGATCGAAGCGCAATTCTTTCCTTTCTCACAAAAGCAAAAGTGCGAGTGGGTCTACATGAAGTCAACAAACCATTCTGGTACAAACACCTTTTTACAAAACTTCTCCTTGACCCTCCTTATGCCGAACTACCTGTCCATCCAGGTGCAGGTCAATCGCTGCGCATCGTACGCGCCATTGGCATTGATACCAATAACTCAATACCGAAGCTTCATATTGCGCCTAAGGATAGCGCACATGCGACTGAGCTCCTCGCGGAATGCGGGCTGACATCTACCAGCCGCTGGGTAACCATCAATCCATATTCACGCTGGAAGTATAAGGAATGGGGATACACAAAATGGGGAGAGGTTATTGATCGACTTTGGCAAGATCATCAACTTGTTACAGTCTTGATTGGTTCACCGGAAGAGGCATCCGTCGCTGAAGATATTGTTGCAGGGCGTAGCAAACATACTTTTAACTTAGCAGGCAAAACGACACTCGGTGAATTGTCGGCATTGATCTCTATGAGTAAGCTTCACCTTGGTGTGGATAGTGCTGCACCGCACATCGCAGCATCAGTAGGAACACCTACGTTGACTATTTTCGGTCCAGGCAACTGGAAAAATTGGACAATTACCGATGAATTGCACCGGGTTGTCACAGCAGGGATGCAATGTGTTCCGTGTAACCGAAAGGGTTGTGATGATTCAGAGAAAAGTCAGTGCCTTGATGAGTTAGGTACTGACAAAGTATATGTGGAAATCAACTTTATCTTATCGGTTATCGATCAAAAATCAAGCAGCCAAAATCCAACTGAATAGTTAACCTTATAATTCTTTCCGACGCTGTCGGTAGAATCTTTCATGCGGATACTGACTTACTTCGAGTTCTTTCATTACTACTGCTGTATCGAACATCCCCTGTATACCGTCGGCTGAAGGCAAATACTTTTCTTCATGGATAAATTTTTTATTGAACAAACTATATTTAGTACCAGAGTGAGTTTGGATGTTAGTTGGTTTATAGCTTCGAACTGTTTCTTCCGCATAATTCTGAAAGCCCTTTATCTTAAAGCTTGGGACTGGCTCGCCAAATTGTTTGAGGTAACGCCAAGTCATATCCCCATCTTCTTCGCCAATTCCCAAAAGTCGTTCGTCAAAATAGCCCAATGCATCCAGCTCCTCCTTGCTGATAAGAAAATGAGACCACGAACGATTGATTAAGAATGTTTTTCCGCTATTTCGAGAAAGTGATTTGCTGATCTCGGACATAAAGTCTGGATTCTCAATCATGATGTCGTCATTCAACATCAACACATGGTCATGGGTCGCATGAATAGAAATGCTGTTCCATAACTTTGAAAGCCCCCTAAATTGGGGGAAAAAAACTGGGTATACGTTATCAAAATCGGCGACGCACTTGAGTAGATTGCGACGGTACTCTTTGCTGAATGGGCGATTATTTTCGCCATTAACCGCAACTACGATTTCGTTATCAGTATATTCACGAATCTTTTTTAGTAATGGCACAAAGTATTGGTCGAATCGAGCTTCAAAAGTTGTGATGCCAATAGAAATATTTTTTGGCGGAACGCTGATCTCTTGCTTCCCAACCAAATTTTTCACAGCATTTAAAATCCCTGTTGTCATATTTTTCAATGGGTCCATTATTCAACCTCTTTTACTACAGCACATTTTTAACCAGTCCGTTCTCGCAAAAAACAGGGATATTTTCACGATAAAGATAACCTACATTTGAGCCTTCCTTCCAGTGTTTCCCACCTAATTCTTTCGGATGCCATAAGTGTAAAGTCTTTGCTTCACGGATGATTGAATACCCTCGATAGCCAGCTTTTACCATCCTGAGGGAAATATCCTCATCTTCACCTCCCCAACCTACAAAATTTTCGTCATAGCCATTTATTGCCTCCATGTCCTGTCGATGAATTGAAAAGTGACTACTACATCTCTGCTTTCTAGCATTTGCAAGATGAAGCCAAATAAGGATGCTGTAACGAAAAGATTTCCGATGTTCTCTAATTATGGGACGCTCTGAAAGATTACGATAATGCTCCTCCAGTCTTTGAGAGGTAATCCCTTGCTCCATAAGTTGCTTAGTTGCTTCTTCTGGAAGGTATTTACATAATCCAGCGAGAAAACGACCCGATTGGGCGTTTTCTCGATGAGACCGAATGGTGTCTGGAAGTACAGCAAAATCGCAATCAAGGAAAATTAAGTACTCACAGCTAGAATGGCGAATACCATTATTCCGAACTGCTGAAAGTCGAAACCCATCCTTGGGCTGCCATGCATGTACTATTCGAAAAGGATAAATTGTAATAATTTCTTTAAGCGCTTTAACTGTTGCTTCGGAGGATCCATCGTCTGCAATTACAACCTCATCGAAATCATCTACGCATGCCGATAGTGCATCCAAACAGCATTTTAGATGAGGCAAGCGCTCGTAGAACGAAACAATGATACTTACAGATTTCATAAAAAATTTCCTTTTGCACGTCGCAAGGCTGTAGAAATACCAGTGAACTGCCGCCACAGTTTTGCTTTGAAGCTTCTACGATAAGGCGGAATAACTGCGTTAAACAAATTTCCCTCTGAACCAACTTCTTTGCTAAGTAGTGAAGCCAAATGGGGAAATATCTGAAATTCAAATAGCACTCTTCTTCTAGCTTCTATCAAAGCTGGAATCCTTCGCTCCCAATTATCCTCAGATAAGGTTTTTCGAATTATGCCAATCGCCTCTTCTGGTTTTTCAATATCAATGCGAATGAAAGAATCCGCAGGAAAATATTTTTCTAAATTTGCGCAGCCATAATAAATTGGAACCGTCCAAGTGAGAAAGCAATCTGCAATTTTCTCGGTCCAGTAATCCGGCCATGAAGTGTTCTCTGCCGCTATTGAATAACGGTACTTTGCAAGGCCGTCCCATTTGTCTTCAATGTAGTGGACTGCTCGACCATACAAATCAATATCAAGGCTTTTTTCTTCTTGAATCTTTTGAAGGAAATTCAGCCTCTTCATGTGTCCGGGAAGGTCACGGCAATTACCAACAACCCAAGATAATGGACGTGTTTTTTCTGGTATAGCGCAAGTCGTCAATTCATCAAAAGTGCGATTGACATGCCACGGAAGTGCTGGTTGTGAAACAATATATTTCGGATCAGATGATGGAGAGTAGTTCGTGTAAACCCGATCAAAAGGATCATGACCTTCATCCATCCAGTCGGTAAAGCCTTTGGCATAAGGCTCTTGCATCAAAGCCCAGACGCGCCCTTTGGGGCAGTATGCATGCACTGCGTGCTTCATACGATTATTCAACATCACTAACACATCACACTCTTCAACTTCGTCGGTTGTAAAACGAATGCCGTTCCAAATTCCTTTACCGCCCGGTGTCTGGCGCAGCAAATCTGGCCAGTCCCAGTCCTTCGTAATACGAACAAGCGTCATCAAAAATCAACCAAGAAATCTGTTGGCTTATGTTGTAAGTTCTTTGAATTCAAATAACCCCCCGCTTTAATTAAATTTAACTTTCAAAATAGAGAATTTCTGTATATCTGCTCCAGATTTTCCGTCAACCTATCCCAATCGTGCATAGTAGCAGTTTGTGCCGCAGTTGCTCCCATCGTTAACTGTTGTTGTGTATTCGACAATTGGACGATGTAATTTGCGGCAGCATCCACATCTTGCTGTTGAGAAAGCACGTAACCATTTATGCCTTCTTCCACCAAGTCTTTTGCCCCCACATTCGGACTCACGATAACTGGTAAACCAGCAGCCATTGCCTCTAATACCACCATGCCGAAAGTGTCGAATTTTGAGAGCATTATAAAAATGTCCGCAGCTCGATAATAGCGTTCCAACCCATCAACCTGTGTTCCAGCGAATGACACCGCATCTGTTATTCCCATTGATTGCGCCATTTTACGGTACTTACCTTCGTCTCCTCGACCCACTACTAACAAGCGGATGTTTGCTTCTGGTTGAGTGCTACGAGCTTTAGCAACCGCAGCGATGATTGTGTCCAACCCCTTGACTTTAAAATTCATACCAACGAAAAGGAGGAGGGTATCTGATGCGCCAATTCCATAACGCCCCCTTATTTCCGTGCGACATGCATCACGATTAGGTGTGGAAAAGCGCGCCACATCAACACCGGGTGCAAGTACTTGCCACTGGCCTGGCAAGGCTGTGTACTCACGACGAAAGGCTTCCAGGGCAATTGTGGATACAGGCAAAAACATTGTGGTTGCACCATTCTCGATAGCCTTTTGTTCAACAAACGACCGAGCGTAATCAAACAAGCTAAATGATTTTTTTCTTACTTCCCTTACCCAGCCAGCATGGGGAACAGCATGTACCGAAAAAACATCACATTTTGGTATCCATTCATGGGTATGTACTAGATCAAAATTTATGCGATCAATCATTCGACTCGCAAACCATGCAAATGACAGCGGGCGTAAAAAACGTGGGAATTGGATTATCGGAACTTTATGGAAAGTGATGCGGCTTGAACGAGCAATCCATTTGTTTGCAAACACATGGATTTCAAAATTTTCATTTCGGGCTAAACGTTCAGTTATTTCACTGGCGAACTGTTCACCTCCTCCAGTCAAACCATACTTAGGTACAACAATGGCAATTTTTTTAATATGATTTGTGTTTCCCATATATCTGCAATAATTTTGACTTATTACTTGAACTGATTATACATGGTGATAACTGCACTATCGCACGCTTCACGATGCTAGAGCCTTATACAAAATTTCTGCGTTATTTTCTTGTTGCAAGACCACACCAGCCTCGAAAGCATTTTTTTGGTACTGTGTGTAGCTGACCATAATTGTTTCAATAGCGGCCAAAACGCTTTGGGGTGCAGTGCTATCAACCACAACACCCGCATCAAACCGTTGCACCATGCGTGCAATCCAAGAGCCTGCTGTGGTAACAATTGGGCTGCCTGCTGACAAGGCATCCAAAGTTACTCCACTAATTCTGTCTGCAAATATATTTGAGTCGTATAGCTGTATGCAAATCGACCTCGCAAACTGGTTGGCATATTGTTTGGCATCCAGCGTTTCTGAAACACACTGCAAGTAAGGGTAATTTATTTTATCCAAACGATGCATATCTGCTTGGGTTGCTGCGTCATACTCACCATGATGGTTAGCGGAATTTTGCAACTTGAATGGAATATTTACACCCAAATCATTCATGTATTCCAAAAGATTGACGACGTGCGAAATACCTTTATCTTGTCGAGCTGCACCTGCATAAAGCAAACCTGAAAACTCTTCATGCTTAACTATATTTGCTCGGCTTTGGGTAGCAATAGGGTAGGGGATAATGTGGGCATTTTCGAAACCGGCCTCTTCAAAAACTTTAACGATGGTAGGTGTCGGCGCAAGCACAATTAAATTGGGCTGTGATTGAGCAAGGCTTTTTAAGTAAGCGAGCTTCTTTTCGCTCATATTGAGCCAATGAAAATACAGATACACCTTGTTTCTTTCCACCATCCCGCGTGCCGCCCAATTCAACAACATTAAGTCGCTCAGGCTTGCAGTAGAAATAAATAGTTTACCCGTCGAACGTAGCAATTTTTTATACAGAAAATAACACTGTAATCGTCTTATTCTTCTGTTGAAGTGCCGCTTAATCTGTACATTTGAATTGCTGAATGAAACACTAGCGGCACGATTTACCCATAAGCATAAATACACGTCACAACTGGCTTGGCAGAGGCTATTGATAAAACTATAGCAGTGCCCAGTCTCGGTCATCAAAGTTGGCTCAACGACATGAATTGTTTCCATAACGAGCCTACCGCTGATTTAACAACATCAGTTTTACGTAGCGATAATATGTGCCTTCCGCCGTGGAAACGGCAACCATGAAACCTTCTCTGCCATCCAAAAATCCGGCACGCAAAAAGTATGTTCGGAAAAAAGCCCACACAGCATGTGCCACGGCTTTTTTCAACGAAGTCGCTTTATTTTTCTGATACAACATTTGCGCGCCCGCAGTTGAATACTGGTTAATTTTGACTAAGAGCTGTTCGAGATTATGAAAAGTATTGTGCAATAAATGATTCTTCAGCGTACCAACCAATCCTTTTGTCACAAGCTGTTCATGTACTAAATCTTCCGAAAACTGCGCTGCCCCCCGCTGGAATAGTCGTGTGACATAATCGGGATACCAGCCGGAATGTCGCATATATCGACCGCAAAAGCTGGATAGTCTCGGCATACGAAATGCGGCTTTGTCACCTGCATTATTTATGGCGGCAACAATTTCTGTGCGAAGCTCATCCGTCACACATTCATCCGCATCAATCGAAAGCACCCATTCGTTTTTCGCATAACTCAATGCACGATTTTTTTGCGGTCCGAATCCCGGCCAATCATGCTGATAAACGTGCGCACCAAATTCTTTACATATCGCCACGGTATCATCGGTGCTACCGGAGTCAACCACAATAATTTCATCTGCCCAAGCAACAGATTCGAGGCAAGCGCGGATATTCATCGCTTCATTTTTGGTGATGATGATGACGGAAAGTTTTGTCGTATTATTGGTCATGCGACAACCCTGCATTCAACTCGTATTCACGCCAGCGACGATCTATCCACATCGCCAATCCCAAATAAATCGCAACCCAACCCGCCAAAAAATTCGCTTGGCTTGCTGCATCTAAACTAATTCCCCATAGTGCAGTTGCACCCGCCAAGAACATCAATACATATTCAACAATGGCGGTGTTACTGTGTCCCCAACCCATTTGCACTAAGCGTTGGTAATAGTGGCTACGATGCGCTTCAGACAATTTCTCTTTGCGTCTTATTCGCTTAATTAGTGTGAATGAAGCATCAGCAGTGAATGGCGAAAAAACCAAAATAGGAAACCAAAACGGCCAGTAACCTTGTTGCCAACCCCATACACCAAATGCGGCAGCAAGAAAGCCTAACGGTATCGACCCCGCATCACCCAAAAATACTTTGGCAGGGTGAAAGTTATGATACAAAAAACCTAATGAGGCTGCACCCACGGTGAAATTCATCATAGCAAAAGGGACGTTGCCATTCATCAATCCGGCAACTCCGTAGAAGCTAAATCCGAACAAAGCCATACCACCAGCCAGCCCATCCGAGCCATCCATAAAGTTATACAGATTAGTCATCCACACGACAAATAAAAACATGGGCAGCATCCACACCCAACTTATTCCCGCACTCGCTACGACAATCAACGCGGCAATCACATGTCCTATCAAACGTGTTTTAGCACTTAAGTTGCGTGCATCATCCACCACCGACACCACAAATAATCCAAGCATAGGCAACACAATCCACCACGCCCACGATTCAATCATCATTATCCAACCAAGCATAACGCCTGATATTAAGGCGATACCTCCCGTGCGTGGAATCGGTGTGGTATGTAGCGAACGATCATTTGGAATGTCTTGCAGTAAACCTTGTTTATTTAAGGAAAGGAATAAGGTCAGGATTAACGTGACGATTGCGGCGATAACGGGGGAGTAATGCATTAGGCAAAGTTACGCTGAATAGTTGTTTCGGGTTTCTGCATCAAGTCGATCAAAAGAGTTGCGATAACACTCGCTGGGGGGTAATTGCTTGCTGACAGGGCGGAACATTCGTTTTATTTAGAATAGGGCAATCGCGCTTAAAACACGGTGAGCAATTTACACCACTGGTGAGATGTTGACAGTGTTTTCCCAAGATGCCGCTGTAATCGGGTGAGGTGAGCCCATGCAACATCACGCCTTGAATATCCAACGCGGCGGCAAGATGCCCAATTCCAGATTCCACACTTACAAAAGTTTGAGCGTGCATTAAAACATTCATTAGCTCGGTAAGCGATAACTTGGGCAATACTTGCACATATTCGCCTCCAGCGGATTGCAATCGATTTGCACGTTGCAATTCTGCTTCATTTCCCCAAGGCAATAAGCAATGCCAACCTTGTTGTGCCAACAAATTTACCAGTTCTGCCCAAGAGGACTCTGGCCAGTATTTGCTATGCCACGTTGTGCCATGTAACAACACTATGGACTGTTTAGGGATTTCTTTTAACGTGGAGGGAAGCTCAGACTCAATTAACTGTTGGCGAAATTGATCTAGGCTATAGTCAACTATCTTGTGCTTATCCACCGAGAAAATTTGTGCCACCAGCTGTCGATTTTTTTCGATTACATGCAAGCCTTCGGGTACTTTAGCGGTCTTCTGATAAAACCATGCGGCTTGCGACTCACGCGCGCTGTCAGCGTGAAAACCATAGATTGGCGCGCCTGCCAACTTTGCCATTAGCGCGCTTTTAATTAGCCCTTGGGCATCCAATACCCAATCATATTTTTCTGCTTGCAGCTTTCTTCTTAACCCAAGTAACAACGCTGGAACTTTCCACCATGTTTTTTTATGGGCGCGAAGCGGAACAGAAATAACTTTGTTTATGGCTGCATGCCAGCCAACCACTTCTGCAAAAGCTGGTTCTACCAACCAGTGAATTTCAGCATCCGGAAATTTTCGGCGTAAGTCACTTATCGCAGGAAACACATGCAATATATCTCCCAGCGAAGAAAGCTTTACCACAAGGATTTTCATTAAGCAGTTTAGATAATTGCCAAGCAATCAAGATCATCAGATTCGTGCCATTCTAGTGGGTGTCTGGGCAGCGAACAAATGTTTTTCTTGAGTAGCGGGTTCAACACCACTACCATCCGCTATATTGCCGATACAAGATACCAACCTCGAATGAGATTTTTATATACTCTCGCACTCTGGCTATTTCTCCCCTATATTTTTATTCGGCTGCTTTGGCGCGCGCGTAAACAGCCTGAATATTTGCATCACATCGGCGAACGTTTTGGTTTTTATACACATCGTTCGGACAAACCTGTTATTTGGCTCCATGCAGTTTCGGTTGGAGAGTCCCGTGCCGCACAAAGCCTAATTATTCGCCTACAAAACAACTACCCCAATCATCAAATTTTACTTACCTGCACGACACCAACTGGTCGCGCGACAAGCCAACAACTCTATGCTAGCAGTGTAGTATGCGCTTACCTTCCTTATGATTATCCATTCGCAGTACGCGGGTTTTTAAAGCACTTTAACCCGCAGGTTGGCATCTTAATGGAAACCGAAATTTGGTTTAATTTGATACATGTTTGTCGAAAGTTAGGCACGCCGTTACTTTTACTGAATGCACGCATGTCCGGAAAATCGGTGTTAGGCTATGCTCAATTTTCTCGCTTAACTTCCGCAGCCTTGGCCAATCTCTCAGGTATTGCCGCCCAAACCACCGAGGATGCGCTTCGCCTAACTCGGCTTGGTGCTAAGAACGCTTCAGTGATGGGCAACCTCAAATTTGATATTGATCCGCCAATTTTCATGCTCCATCTTGGCAAACAATTTCGAGAGCAGTTTGGTAGGACGCGCAAAATTTTCTTGGCTGCGAGTACGAGAGAAGGTGAGGAGACACTTATCTTGGAAAGCTTGCACCCTTTGAATTTTCTTGATGCTTTATTAGTTATCGTTCCACGGCATCCTCAACGCTTTACAGATGTTGCCCTGTTACTTGAACAACGCAATATCCCTTATCAACGCAGAAGTGAAAATCTGCCTATCTTAAACAAGACTCAAGTTGTGTTAGGCGATAGCATGGGCGAGATGTTTGCCTATTACGCCTGTGCCGATGTCGCTTTTATCGGCGGTAGCTTACTGCCTTATGGTGGACAAAACTTAATCGAATCCTGTGCTGTTGGAACGCCCGCCATTGTTGGTCCGCACACTTATAATTTCGCGGAGGTAACTCGACTGGCGATAAAAGCGGGTGCCACGATTCAGGTAGAAAATATTGATGCGTTAATCACCAAACTACAAGTACTATTGAATAACGCTGCTATCCTATCTAGGATGCATCAACAATGCTTAGATTTTGTTCGGCTTAACAGGGGTGCAACTGACAAAGCCTTGGAAGTTATTACAACTACGCTATCAAAAAGAGACGCGCCCAACTAAGGAAACAATTCAGCTTCACTTAGTTTTTTGCCCAATGCATCTTTTGCCGAAAGAACGGGAGCGTCTCCCAGTTTCCAATCAATCGCCAGGGCATCATCATTCCAAAGTAAACATCGCTCGTGTTCTGGAAACCAGTAATTTGTCGTTTTATATAAAAATTCCGCTGTCTCTGACAGCACCAAAAAACCATGTGCAAAACCCTCTGGAATCCAAAGCATCTGTTTGTTTTCAGCAGATAACTCCACAGCAAAATGCCGTCCAAAGGTGGGTGAGTTTTTTCGAATATCTACCACCACATCCAACACCGCGCCTTGTGTTACCCGCACCAATTTTCCCTGAGGATGTTGAATTTGATAGTGCAATCCGCGCAATACATTTTTAACTGATCGAGAATGATTGTCTTGCACAAAGTCTGTTTCCTGACCAACGAGTTCACTAAATTTTTTTCGATTAAAGCTTTCATAAAAAAAGCCTCTATCGTCACCAAATACTTTAGGTTCAATAATCAGCAACCCCAAAATACTAGTTGGTATCGCCCTCATATCGGGGATCCTTTTTCTTCCAACACACTCATTAAATAACCGCCGTAGCCACTTTTTAACAACGGTTTTGCAAGTTTTTCTAAATGTGCACCATCAATAAAACCTTTGCGATAAGCAATTTCTTCTGGACAAGCAATTTTTAATCCTTGGCGGTTTTCTATAGTTTGAATAAATTGACTAGCCTCAAGCAATGACTCGTGTGTGCCTGTATCTAGCCATGCATAGCCTCGACCCATTACCTCAACCGTTAGCTTTCCTTGTTCGAGATAAATACGATTTAAGTCTGTAATTTCCAGTTCGCCTCGTGCTGAGGGTTTTAAGTTTTCGGCAATTTGCACTACAGAATTATCATAGAAATATAAGCCCGTAACCGCATAATTTGATTTGGGGTTTAGCGGCTTTTCCTCTAAGGATACAGCGCGTCCCGATGTATTAAACTCTACAACCCCATATCGCTCTGGGTCTCGCACGTGGTATGCAAAAACTGAGGCTCCCTCATTGCGCTGAGCTGCCCGTTCCAATTGCTCCTGAAAGGAGTGCCCATAAAAAATGTTGTCTCCCAAGACAAGAGCGGATGGGCAATTGCCAACAAACTCTTTACCAATAACAAAAGCCTGCGCCAAACCATCAGGGGAGGGTTGAATGGCGTACTGCAAATTTATGCCCCACTCACTGCCGTCACCCAACAATTGTTCAAAGCGAGGAGTATCTTGCGGCGTTGAAATAATTAAAATATCCCTTATGTTGGCAAGCATTAGTGTGCTTAAAGGATAATAAATCATTGGCTTATCATAAACAGGCAAAAGCTGTTTAGAAATTGCTAAGGTGACAGGATGAAGACGGGTACCAGAACCACCGGCAAGGATGATTCCTTTTCTTGAAAATTGACTCATAAACTTATGTGGGCTATATGAATGTGAGAATTGCAAAATTATACAGTTACTCACCTATGTATTATTGAGAATCACCTTGCCCAACATTTTCAATGTATATTGGAAAATCTACTTCTTAGGTCAGCACGTGAAAATTAAGTTAACTTGCAGATTCACTTGCCAAAATAATAGCACGCAAATGCATAACTTGTTTTGCTTTAACCAAATGTCCGAGTGATAGATTCTCCGAAATAATTTTTCACTCTCAAAAACCCGTCGTTCGCGAAGTTCTGAAACCGCCTCTATTATATTCACTCCGTCCTGTTTTCAGTGACACTAGTCACAACACTCCCATCATTTTCGGTTTGTGATCCAGCCATGCTCACACTTCGTCGAGTGCTGCTTGTTCACTTTATGCACAACAATAAACTGATGTTTCGACCCACGGCTGCCTGAACGTTGTAGCCTGCAATCCCGCCCCCGCTAATCTTCATCGAACGCACTTCCAAATCGGTGGGTGATGCCTGCTTATCTAGCATCGCATCGAAAGTATGCCTTCGATTTTCTTAAGTGCCTTCAATGCAGCGAACTGGTCTTTAAGCCGTTTTGTTCAAACTTGCGGCTACTATGCGCCAGTGGTGCTAGGGAATTCTTATTTAATCTCTACAGGGGACCTCTAATAATTGATTTTCCACATGCGAGAAACGATGCATGAGTAATATATTTTGCAACTTGCAAATATTTGCAATTTTTTGAGGCAATTCTGATCATTATCGTTTGGTTTCAAACGCAATTCACCCGCTTTACTCGATTACGGGCACAACTATCCTCTCACGTCTGGTTAACTGCACCAGACGCATCATGTTGTATACTAAATTCATCATTCCGATTTTGACTTTTGCACGCAGCAGCCCAATCGTGCGCACCCAGTGTCCACCCATTTGCGCCTGTGCACCAAAGACGTGTTCCACACGTGATCTGACCTTGGACTTTTCGTGGTTGTCGGCCTTTTGTTCTTCGCTAAGCGGATGACCGCGACTGCCTTTCTCGCAAATTCGACTGGTGATGTTTTGTTGCGCCAAATTGGCTTCACGCTCTTCTGAGCGGTATGCGCTGTCAGCATAGACAGTGCGTTTGTCGCCATTGGCATCCGCTTCTTTGTCCAGCAAGTCGTCAATAGCTTGACTGTCATGCACCGCCGCATTTGTGACGGTGTAGCTCTGGATCAGTTTATGCGCTTGATCAGCGTTGATATGGTTCTTGTAGCCGTAGTAGGTTTCGTTGTTCTTCTTTGTCCAGCGGGCCTCTGTATCTTTCTGCGACAACTTGTTTTCGTTTTCCTCTTTGCACCATTCAATGGGTATCGCACCTTCCTTGATGAGTGCGTTCTCTTCTCGTGTGTTGCGTTGTCTGGGTACTTCGACAAAGGTGGCATCGATCATTTGTCCCGCACGCGCAACATAGCCGCGTTGTGACAGTTGCTCATGGAATCGGTTGAATAGCCCCTCTATCAGTTTCTGTTCTTTCAGTAGCTCACGAAACAGCCAGACAGTTTTAGCATCGGGCACTTTATCTTCCAGTTGCAGTCCCAGAAAGCGCATGAAGGAGAGGCGATCCCGGATCTGATATTCGATACGGTCGTCGGATAGGTTGTGAAGTTGTTGCAGCACCAGTATCTTGAACATCAGTACAACGTCTGTCGGCTTCGCTCCCGCGTTGCTCTTGCGCGCTTTGTCATGAATTCGGTTCAAGTCAGTACGGAAGGCTTCCCAGTCGATCTGCTCATTCAAACCAACCAGTGGGTCACCCATCTTGGTCAGTTTGTAAGTCCGTTCCGTAATATCAAAAAATCCAGGTTGCCTTTTATGTTTCACACTGCACGCTCATACCTTAAAATGACTTCTACGTATAACGCGATACCCAGCTAGTTCGTGTACTGTCGCCAACGATATCAGGCAAATTAAATGTGTCACCATGAAATAGACATCGATAAACTGACGGAAGATGAATTGATCAATTTGAACAATCGAATCGTTGCGCGCCTCAAATTCATGCAACAGTACCGTGCTCATTCTAAAATGCTCGAGTTCAGCATTGGAGACCGTGTTTCATTCCAGCCAGAAGGCCATTCGGAACTGAATGGGATGTTGACACGTTATAACAAAAAAACAGTCACTGTTATTACGGACAGCGGGCAGCAATGGAACGTTGCGCCAAGCTTTTTACGTAAGACAGATGCCGCATTCACTACTACTGCAAATTCCACTAACATCCTCAATCTGACAAAAAGGTGAATTCGTCAGCAATTTTTAGAGGTGCCCTACAGATCAATTCCCCGCCCCTTGGAGCACAAGGAAGGCAATAGCCTTCAGTAGTTGAACTTGGAATACCCCGCTGCTTGCGGCGGGGATGTTTATTAACGCTATTTGGCTAGCACATTACAACAACATTAAGTAAACTACTCCTCATGCAATCTAAAGTACTTTCCTCCGAACTAAAAATTGGTATGTTCGTTACATCGCTTGATCGACCGTGGATAGATACACCGTTTATGTTGCAAGGCTTTTTGATTGAAGGTGATGAAGACATCAAATTATTGAAGCAATATTGCGAGTTCGTTCATGTCGATTGGAGCATGTCACCCCTCGCACCGCCCAGCTCGATACTTCAACAGCAATTTGAAAAAGCCCCGCAAACCGCCGCTCCTCGGCAAGCTCAGGTTGATGCTGTCTCCAACATTATTTATCCATCTAGTCAGTCTGCTACAGCTGACCAAAAAAATACTAAGACCCCAGAAGTTTACGCTGGCTTAGATTCGCTTGCGGAATTGCCTCTCGAAAAAGCCAGAGTTCGCTTGGCATTGAACACCCCGGCAATTAAAGATCAGCACGCGACTAGTTCCAGGGTAACGGATCACACCGAGCAGGGCAATTTGTTTGCCGAGATTACCGGAAGGTTTAAAAGTTTTTTCAACAAAGCTCCCAAAGCACCCAAGACCGATTTTAATTCTAAACAATCACCATCGAATTATAGTGATGAGCCTGCACATTATGTGCGCCCAGAATTTATTCCTGCCGACATTCCCATTTCGATGTACGTGGATACTACGCCGGCCGAGCAAGAGGTTGCCCCCGCTTTGCAAGCGCACAAGCGCGCCAAAGAAGTGTTCAGCAACTTGGTACATGATATTCAGTCCAACAAACATCTTGCTCTAGAAGAGACAGAAGAAGTCGTCAACGAAGTCGTCGATAGCATGGTGCGCAACCCGGATGCGATGATGTGGATTACGCGATTGCGCAAACAAGACGAAGTCATTTATGGGCACGGATTACAAGTAGCTGTTTACCTTGTCGCACTGGGCCGGCATTTGGGCTTACCCAAAGACATGCTGGAACGCTTATGCACCATGGGGCTGCTGCTGGATATTGGTAAAATTAAATTACCAAAAACAGTCTTGCTTAAAACAGATCGGCTGACCGCCGACGAATTTGAAATGCTCAAAAGTCATGTTCGACTAAGTCTGAATATTCTCAAAGAAACACCCGATATACATTCGGACGTTCTGCAAGGTATCGCTCAACACCACGAGCGGGAAAATGGCAGTGGCTACCCGGCAGGCTTATCCAAAGACGAGATTAGTTTATTTGGACGCATGGCAGCAATCGTTGATACATTCGCCGCACTGACCAATCCGCGCTCCTATGCCAAAACAATTCCTGCGTACGAAGCATTGCAAACATTAAGCAACTTTAATCAAGGACTGTATCAAGCCTCGATGGTTGAGCAGTTCATCCAAGCGATAGGCGTATTCCCCGTTGGTTCAATGGTTGAGCTATCCACCGGCGAAGTGGCGATTGTGGTGGGGCACAGTAAAGTTCGCCGACTCAAGCCAAGGGTGCTGATTATTAGTGACACAGAAAAACGTCCCGCTTTGGAAGCAACCACCCTGGACCTGTTATATCAATCTCAAGAAGCGGGGGCTGCCGTTATCACTATTCAGCGCGGTTTACCTACAGGGGCTTATGGCTTGGATGTTCGTGAATACTATTTGACATAGCAGTTTAAAATTAACTCTCCATCAAACTATGTCGGGACACCTGTTATCACACTCGGAACTCATTAGCTTTCTCCGTCAGAAACTTGATTCTGCATCCACTAAATCTCTTGCCGTATTGATTATTGAATTGCACCGAACTGATCGCTTGGAAGCCATCACAGGAAGCATTTCTTCGCGGATCATTATGCAATATGTCAATCAGCGGTTGGATGCTTTGTTACGCGATTCTGACCGCTTTGCACATATTGATAGGGGTCAGATTTTGTTGGTATTGCCCAATCTTGCCAACAAAGATCACAGCGCACTCGCTGCTATTAAAATTATTTCTGAACTGAAAAAACCCTTTAATATTGATTCACACTCCATATTGATACGCCCTTATGTTGGGATTGCCAACTTTTCAGACAGCACCAAAGATGGCAATCAACTACTGATGTATGCAGACATCGCGTTGAATAACGCCGCCACCATGGAGCATGGCTTTTATGTTTATCAAGCAAAGGATGTCGTCGAACCCAAAGCGTATATTGGTCTTGAAGTAGAACTTGATAAAGCCCTACGTGCCAACCAACTTCGGGTGAATTTCCAGCCCAAAATCGATATGCAAACGGGTCACTGCATTTCCGCTGAAGCTCTAGTTAGATGGACTTCACCGTGGGGAGAAGAAATCAATCCCAGTCTCGTCGTCAACACAGCCGAAAACTCTGGGCTGATCAATCCATTAACCTTGTGGATACTGAATACTGCACTGCGTCATGCAGCGACTTTTGCTAAAGCGGGCGTAAATATTGACATTAGTGTCAATCTGCCACCCAAAATTTTAGAAGACGAAGAGCTTCCGCAAATCATTCAACAAGCACTCGATATATGGGGCATACCCGCCGCCAGACTTACGTTGGAAATCACCGAGAGTTCAATGATTGAAAATATCGAAGCCTCTTTAGTGATGCTTTCAAAACTACGTGATTTGGGTATTCGCATTTCTATCGACGACTTTGGAACAGGCTATTCATCACTAGCTTATCTCAAGCGATTGCCGGTACAAGAGCTGAAAATTGACATCCTGTTCGTGAGTAGCATCCATAACTCAATTGGTGACAAGCAGTTAGTGCGCACTATTATTGAATTGGCACACAATTTTAATTTGCTTACAGTCGCAGAAGGTGTGGAAGATCAAGCTACGTTAGAGTTATTGCGCGAACTTGGATGCGATGTAGCGCAAGGGTATTTATTCAGCCCAGCGTTACCTGAGACAGAATTTATTAAGTGGTATCGACAACACGTACAATGACTATTGCTGTCGCTAGCAAAATACTATAAAGTCATTCCCCAGTAAGATAGTAGGTCATATCAATCAATTCGCTATTTCTTCTTCAAAATAAAGGAACTTCATCATGGCAAATCCACTCGATTCATTGGTAGGCACAGTTATCTCTGGTCTCATACTAACCGTTATTCTGTATAGCATCGCACACGCGCTGGCTGCATAATTTTAATGTCCGACTTGCTCGGACGCTTTTTATTCAAGGAGATATAAATGGATTTCGTACCTGCAATTTTACGTTGGTTGCATTTGATGGCTGGAGTGATGTGGATAGGTATCCTTTATTACTTTAATTTTGTCCAAGTTGCAGGTCTTAAAGCCGCAGCGGCAGATAACACCGCTGGCGCAATAACCAAACACATTGCGCCGCGCGCCTTGTTTTATTTCCGCTGGGCTTCCTTAGTCACTTGGTTGGCTGGCGCAGGATTGCTAGGCGGCAATTTTGTTGCAGCCTTTACTTTCCAAACCGGTCACGCTGCAATCGGCATCGGTGCATGGTTAGGTACAATCATGCTGCTGAATGTGTGGGGCTTGATCTGGCCTAATCAGAAAAAAATCCTCGGTATCAAACCTGCTACTGACGAAGAAAAAAACAAAGCTCGCCGCATCGCTTTCTTGGCTTCACGTACCAATACTATGTTGTCTATGCCCATGTTGTTTTTCATGGCAGCAGGAGCGCATTCGGGGATTTACGGAATTTAATTCTCGTTATTTCTTCTGTAAAAGAATAAACCCGCCTGTGGCGGGTTTATTCTTTTACAGAAGACTTTATTCCACCGTCACAGACTTCGCTAAGTTTCTTGGCTTATCCACATCCGTTCCTTTTTGCAGCGCCACATAATACGCCAACAACTGCAATGGAATCGTGTGCAAAATCGGGCTGAGGTAACCTGCATTTTCAGGCATGTGCATGATATGTATGCCTTCGGCTTCTTTGATGTGCGTATTGGCATCAGCAAACACATACAACTCTCCGCCGCGCGCACGCACTTCTTGCAGATTAGATTTTAGTTTTTCTAGCAATGCATCATTTGGCGCGACTGAAACCACGGGCATACTTTTATCGACCAACGCCAAGGGGCCATGCTTTAATTCGCCCGCCGGATAAGCCTCTGCGTGTATGTAGGAAATTTCTTTAAGCTTCAAAGCACCTTCTGCGGCTATCGGAAAATGTAATCCGCGTCCTAAAAAAAGCGCGTTTTGCTTATTGGCAAATTTTTCTGCAAGCTTGGCAATTTGAGGTTCTAACTCCAATACTTTTTGTACTGCGCTAGGCAGATGTCGCAGGTCGTGCAGATGTTGCTGCTCATCTTTTTGCGTCAAACGACCATGCTGTTTTGCCAGCACCAGCGTCAGTAAAAACAATGCGGCAAGTTGCGTGGTAAACGCTTTGGTCGAAGCCACACCGATTTCCGGTCCTGCACGCGTCAGCATACGCAATTTGCAAAGCCGTATCAGCGCGCTTTCCGGCACATTGCAAATTGCTAAGGTGTGCGTATGACCTAGCGATTTTGCGTGACTCAACGCGGCTTGTGTGTCTGCGGTTTCACCTGACTGGGAGATGACAATGACTAATGATTTAGGATTGGCGACACTAGTGCGGTAACGATATTCACTAGCAATTTCGACGTTACACCGAATACCTGCAATTTCTTCCAACCAGTAGCGCGCTACTAATCCTGCATGGTGACTCGTCCCACACGCTAGTATCAAAATACTATCTATTTCAGTAAAGGTTTCCGCCGCTTGTGCGCCAAAAATTCCCGGCACTAAAGATTGGCTGTTGCACACCGACTCCAAAGTGTCTGCCAACGCTTGTGGCTGCTCATGAATTTCTTTTTGCATGTAATGCTGATACAAACCAAGATTTACGCTCTCATTGCTGAGTTCACTTAGCTGGGCAACTCGCTCAACCCGCTTTCCGTTCGAATCAAAAATTTGATAGCTCTGACGACCCAGTTCAACTACGTCCCCTTCTTCGAGATATACTACTTTTCGAGTCTGGGCTAATAACGCTGATACGTCGGAAGCGATGAAATGTTCACCGTCTCCGATACCTAGTAACAACGGACTACCGCGTCTGGCACATACCAGTTGATTAAGATTGTCGCTCGCAATTACGCCGATAGCGTAAGCCCCCACTAGCTCGGTAAGTGCCGCCTGTGTTGCCGTGAGTAATGTGCTACCGTTCTTGTAATGACTGTGTATGAGATGCCCAATGACTTCAGTGTCGGTGTCTGAAGTGAACTCATAACCTTCAGAAGTTAAGCGTGTGCGCAATGCTTCATAATTTTCGATGATACCGTTATGTACTACAGCAATTAAATTTTTACTGATGTGTGGATGTGCGTTGCGCTCGCTAGGCACACCGTGCGTCGCCCAACGGGTGTGAGCAATACCTAGCCATCCTTGAGTTGTAACGGTTTTTTTAGTCAGGTCAACCACACGCCCAGTGCTACGAACGCGATCCAATTGCTTATCTTGAACGACTACCAAACCTGCCGAGTCATAGCCGCGATATTCCAGGCGTTGCAAGCCTTCCAACAGTATCGGCACAACGTTACGCTGCGCGATTGCTCCTACGATTCCACACATGAATTGACCTCAAATAAACGTGAAAATTAAGCAAAGTATATGCCTTGATTATTACATTTCACGTCTCGCCTTTCACTTTTTTGATAGGGCGCTTCCATGAAGGAATAGAAATTTGCTTGCTGCGCGACAGCGTCAACTCACTATCTGGCGTATCACGAGTAATGGTTGAACCTGCGCCTATTGTTGCTCCTTTGCCCACTCGCACAGGCGCGACCAACTGAGTGTCCGAACCTATAAATGCGTCGTCTTCAATAATGGTGCGATACTTATTTGCGCCATCATAGTTGCAAGTGATTGTCCCAGCACCGATGTTGACGCGGCTACCCACGGTGCTGTCGCCGACGTAACTTAGATGGTTGGCTTTGCTACCCTGACCAATTTCACTATTTTTAATTTCGACGAAATTACCTACATGCGCATCGTCATGTAACTTTGACCCAGGACGTAATCGCGCATAAGGACCGATGTGGCAGTTAGCCCCCACTTCGCTGCCATCGATGAGGCTATAAGCCAATACTTGCGTACCTTGCGCGACTGTGGCATTTTTAATAATGCTGTAAGCACCTACTTGCACGTTGTCGCCAAGACTAACCACGCCCTCAAAAATACAGCCCACGTCAATTTCAACATCGCGTCCGCAAGTTAATTTTCCGCGCACATCAATACGTGCAGGATCAGACAAAGTAACACCCTTTGCTAACAGTCTATCCGATTCAACTTGCTGCCATGTGCGCTCTAACACCGCTAGTTGCGCCTTACTATTGATGCCTTGAATTTCCCACTCATACGCTGGTTGCACCGTATGCACTTCTACACTTTGTTGTACCGCTATACTCACAATGTCGGTAAGATAATACTCACCTTGTGAATTATTATTTTGTAAATTCGCCAACCAGCCGCGCAGCAATTTAGTCGGCGCAAGCAAAATTCCCGTGTTCACCTCGCAAATTTTGCGCTGTTCGGATGAGGCATCTTTTTCTTCAACGATACTCAGCACTTCATTATTTGTGCTGCGCACGATTCGGCCATAACCCGTAGGGCTTACCAAATCCACCGTCAACAAAGTCAAACCTTCGCCAGCCTGCTGCATACGCTGCAACGTGTCAGCTTGTATCAACGGCACATCACCATACAATACCAGCGTCAGACTATCGTCATCAATAATATACGGCATAGCTTGCTGCACAGCGTGACCTGTACCGAGCTGTGGCTCTTGAATAACAAACGATGCTGCGTATTGCTGCATTGCTTTAGGCACAGCTTCACCGCCATGCCCATACACCACGCAAATCTGCTTGGGTTGCAACGCTACAGCGCAATCCAACACATGTTGCACCAATGACTTACCTGCCAAGGTGTGCAACACTTTCGGTTTTTCGGAATACATACGCGTGCCCTTACCAGCGGCTAAAACAACGATGTTGAGTGGTTTCATATTCAGCTTTCTATGTAATGTCGAAGTATAGCAAAGCCTTCTAACGAAGAACTTAGAGTATGGAAATTTTTGATGAATGACTTGTTTTATCGCTGCTTAGCTCCGAATACCGCCGTCTAAAGCTTATAGTATAATGACGAGCGTTCTTTAACCTAACTAACGTATCGCCATTTTTTATGTTAGCTTTTTAAAACCGGTATGAAGTTTTTTTTTCCACTTATACTTTTTATCACAGCTTTGCTAAGTGCATGTGCAGATGCACCTAACCGGCTTGATTCCAACGACTATGCAGCAGACTGCCAACGGCATCTGCGCAGCAAGAATTTCGCTTCCGCAGAATATGAGTGCTACACAGCACTCACCTATGTTGATTTAGGCAGCGATCTGAAAATCAAATCTCAACGGCTGTATAACTTGGGAATCATCAAACAAGAACTCGGTAAATTTTCTGAAGCCGAATTGCTATTCAGAGAATCTTTGCAAATCGAAGAGAAACTCGCAAGTCCAAAAAAAGCTGTTGGAACGCGACTTGTTGAATTATCAAACAGCCTTGCGGGTCAAGAAAAATGGTTGGAGGGCGCGCCTCATCTCGAAAAAGTATTACCTATTGCCCTTCAGTACTCCAAACAAGAACGAGCACGCTTGAGTCAATTATTATTGCAATACCACCGACACCTAATCGCAATGAATAAGGCATTACTTGCTAAACAATTCAAAAACACTGCAGCTATGATTGTTGATAACGATACTTATACTTTCCGTAAATGATATTCGCACAATTATCACATACAAAAAAGCGGCTTAAGCCGCTTTTTTATTTCTGGTAACCCCAAGTGATCAATGACTACTGTGTTTGCGCAGTTGCTTAATCGCTGCCAACTGTGCAATCGCTTCTGCCAACTCCGCCTGGGCTTGTGCATAATCAATATCTGAAACACGATTCTTCATTGCTTCTTCTGCATCCTGCTTGGCTTGCAATGCACGCGCCTCATCCAAATCATGTCCGCGAATGGCGGTGTCTGCCAAGATGGTCACAACGTTCGGTTGAACTTCTAGCATGCCACCTGACACATAAATCAACACCTCTTCAGCTTGATCAGGCACTTTAATCCGTACCGAACCTGGCTTTACCCGGGTCATCAAAGCGGTGTGGCGCGGATAAATTCCTAACTCGCCCATTTCGCCGGGCACGACCACCACTTCGGCCAAGCCGGAATAAATGGACGCTTCTGCGCTTACCACATCAACATGAACGGTCATAGCCATGATGTCCTCTTAGTTCAGTGTTTTTGCTTTTTCAACGGCTTCTTCGATGCCGCCAACCATGTAAAATGCTTGTTCTGGCAGGTGGTCGTAATCACCGTTTACAATACCTTTGAAGCCTTTAATAGTTTCTTTCAACGTTACATATTTACCTGGGCTACCAGTAAATACTTCAGCAACGTGGAAAGGTTGTGACAAGAAACGTTGAATTTTACGTGCACGTGCTACGGCCAATTTGTCTTCTGGAGCCAATTCATCCATACCCAAAATCGCAATAATGTCGCGCAGTTCTTTATAGCGTTGTAATGTCATTTGAACGCCGCGTGCAACGGAGTAGTGCTCTTCGCCAACGACTAATGGGTCAAGCTGACGCGAGGTGGAGTCCAATGGGTCCACTGCCGGGTAAATACCCAATGAAGCAATGTCTCGTGACAACACAACTGTTGAATCCAAGTGCAAAAAAGTCGTAGCTGGTGATGGATCAGTCAAGTCATCCGCTGGTACATAAACAGCTTGGATAGAAGTAATCGAGCCCACTTTGGTAGAAGTAATACGCTCTTGTAAACGACCCATTTCTTCAGCCAATGTAGGCTGGTAACCCACAGCAGAAGGCATACGACCCAACAACGCGGACACTTCGGTACCAGCCAAGGTGTAACGGTAAATGTTATCGACGAAGAACAAAATATCGCGACCTTCATCACGGAATTTTTCCGCCATAGTCAAGCCAGATAACGCTACGCGCAAACGGTTACCAGGCGGTTCATTCATCTGGCCGAACACCATCGCCACTTTGTCCAAAACATTTGAATCTTTCATTTCGTGGTAGAAGTCATTACCCTCACGAGTACGCTCACCCACACCGGCAAACACTGACAAACCTGAGTGTTGCTTAGCGATGTTATTAATCAATTCCATCATGTTCACGGTTTTACCTACACCCGCGCCACCGAACAGACCGACCTTACCGCCTTTAGCAAACGGGCAAACCAAATCAATAACCTTGATACCCGTCTCTAACAAATCAACAGAGGGTGAAAGCTCATCAAACTTGGGGGCTTTTTGGTGTATTGAGCGGCGCTCATCACATTTAACATCGCCTGCGTCATCAATTGGACGACCCAGCACATCCATGATACGACCCAATGTGCCGGCTCCAACTGGAACAGTAATAGGGCTATTAGTATTCAATACCGACATGCCTCGCTTCAAGCCGTCTGAAGAGCCCATCGCAATGGTACGTACTACGCCGTCACCCAGCTGCTGCTGGACTTCGAACGTCAGACCCGCTTCAGCGAACGAGCCGCCATCTGAGCCTAACTTAAGCGCGTCATACACTTTAGGCACTTGATCGCGTGGAAACTCAATGTCAACCACCGCACCAATACTTTGAACAATCTTACCTTGAGCCATTTCCAAACTCCCCATCAAAAATAATTTCGTAAACTGCTTTTGCAATAAATTTTGTTAGCCTACCGCTGCGGCACCACTGACGATCTCAGAAATTTCACGCGTGATTGCCGCCTGACGCGCTTTGTTGTAAACCAATTTAAGATCTGCAATAACGCTCTTCGCATTATCAGACGCGGCTTTCATTGCCACCATACGCGAGCTTTGCTCTGATGCCATGTTTTCCACCACGCCTTGATACACCAGCGATTCAATGTAACGCAGCAGCAATTGGTCAATCACCACCTTTGCATCAGGTTCATAAATGTAATCCCAACTTGCTCTTGATTCACCCAACTTATCACTGGTCAAGGGCAACAATTGCTCAACACAAGGCTCTTGCTTCATGGTGTTCACGAAGTGGTTGTAGCAGATATGTATCGCGTCGATTTCGCCAGATGTATAAGCATCCAACATCACCTTCACTGTACCAATCAACTTCTCCACATGTGGAACATCGCCCAAGCCCGTGATTTGTGATTTTACTTCTGCACCAAGGCGATTCATAAAACCCAAGCCTTTGTTGCCGATAGCGCAAGCAGCAACTTGCTTACCTTCCGCTTCCCAGTTCTTCATGTGGCTGACAGCCAAGCGCAACACGTTGGTATTCAAACCGCCGCACAAACCCTTATCGGATGTGATAACGATAATGCCAACTTTTTTAATAGCATCGCGCTTAACCAAAAACGGATGCTTGTATTCAGGATTGGCGTGCGACAAATGAGCCGCTACGGCACGAATTTTTTCCGCATATGGGCGAGCCGCACGCATACGCTCTTGTGCTTTACGCATTTTGGCGGCGGCGACCATTTCCATGGCACGCGTAATCTTGCGTGTATTTTCTACACTCTTGATCTTCGTGCGTATTTCTTTACTGCCGGCCATGATTCGTCTCCGTCTTAATAAACAGCGGTTTTCTTGAAGGACTCAATCGCTGTTGCCAGCAACTTTTCATTGTCTGCGTTCAAGTCCTTGGTTGACTCGATTGTATCCATCAGTGTTTTCTGTTGTGTCTTCATTGCTGAATGCAGAGCGGATTCAAACGCCAATGCCTTGGGAACTGGCACGTCATCGAAGTAACCTTTATTCACAGAGAACAAAGTAACCGCCATTTCAGCAACAGACAATGGACAATATTGCAACTGCTTCATCAATTCCGTAACCAAACGACCGCGCTCTAACTGTTTTCGAGTTGCTTCGTCAAGATCAGATGCAAACTGGGCAAAAGCCGCCAATTCACGGTATTGAGCCAACGCCAAGCGCACGCCGCCGCCGAGTTTTTTAATTACTTTAGTCTGCGCTGCACCACCCACGCGAGATACTGAAATACCCGCGTTAATCGCAGGACGAATACCCGCGTTAAACAAGTCGGTTTCCAAGAAAATCTGACCATCGGTAATCGAAATTACGTTAGTCGGAACGAAGGCAGAAACGTCGCCCGCTTGCGTTTCAATAATAGGCAAGGCGGTCAATGAACCCGTCTTATCTTTAACCGCACCTTTGGTAAATGCTTCAACATATTCAGCATTCACACGTGCTGCACGCTCTAGCAAACGGGAGTGTAAATAGAATACATCTCCAGGGTAAGCTTCACGGCCTGGTGGACGGCGCAACAACAAGGAAATTTGACGATACGCCCAAGCTTGTTTGGTCAAATCATCATAAACGATCAGCGCATCTCCACCGCGATCGCGGAAGTATTCGCCCATGGTGCAACCTGCGTAAGGAGCCAAGAATTGCATCGCTGCGGAATCTGAAGCCGTCGCCGCAACGACAATGGTGTAGCCCAACGCGCCGTGCTCTTCAAGCTTACGAACTACGTTGGCAATCGTTGATGCCTTTTGACCGATCGCCACATATACGCAAGTTACGCCTTGACCTTTTTGGTTAATAATTGCGTCAATCGCAACAGCAGTTTTACCTGTTTGACGATCACCGATAATCAATTCGCGTTGACCGCGGCCTACTGGAACCATCGCATCAATTGACTTCAAACCAGTTTGAACCGGCTGATCAACAGACTTACGCGCAATTACGCCCGGTGCAACTTTTTCAATTTTGTCAGTTTCTTTTGCGTTGATTGGGCCTTTACCATCAATTGGCTGACCCAGCGCATTAACAACACGACCGCACAATTCAGAACCAACAGGCACTTCCAAAATGCGGCCGGTACATTTAACTGTGTCGCCTTCAGTGATGTGCTCATACTCACCCAACACCACCGCGCCAACGGAGTCACGCTCCAAGTTCAGCGCAAGACCAAATGTGTTGCCAGGGAATTCCAACATCTCACCTTGCATCACGTCTGACAGGCCGTGTACACGAACGATACCGTCAGTCACGCTGACAACGGTACCTTCAGTGCGAGCTTGGGTGAGTGCATCAAAATTTTCGATGCGACTACGAATCAAATTGCTAATTTCAGAAGGGTTGAGCTTCATCTGCTGTTCCTCGTTTCAATAATGTTAGATTAGGACGCTACTATGCCAAGGCGTTGGTCAAGTCACTCAAACGCGTTCGCGCTGAGCCATCAATCACTTTATCGCCCGCGCGAATGACGATGCCACCCACTAATTCTTTGTCTAGTTTGCAGCTCAAACGAATTTCTCGTCCCATGCGCACTTTCAAAGCGGCAACAATTTTTTGTTGCTGTGCATCGCTTAAATCGAACGCCGAGCTGACAGTCACATCGACTGCCTTTTCAGCTTCCGCACGCAGCAACTCGTACATCGCCGATATTTCCGACGCAACCGATAAGCGATGACCGTCCGCCAAGATACGTACGAAATTTTGCTGATGTTGAGTCAGACTCGTTCCAGCCAAAGACAACACCAAAGATTCAATCGTAGCGACCGGCACTTTAGGGCTACTTGCTAGAGCCAACACTTCTGCATTGCCCATAATGCTTTTGAGTGACTCAAGCACGCCAGACCAACCTTTTAAGTCACCTTGCTTTTGCGCTTGATCAAATGCTGCTTGAGCGTAAGGACGGGCAATAGTAGTAGCTTCAGCCATGACGTTTAGATTTCCGAGACAAGTTTTTCAAGCAGGTCGTTATGCGCTTTCGCATCAATTTCACGACCCAAAATTTTGCCCGCGCCCGCCAGAGCAATTGCCGACACTTGAGTGCGCAATTGTTCTTTAGCACGAAACACTTCTTGATCTACTTCAGCTTTAGCACCAGTCAAAATACGGTCACCTTCGGTTTTAGCTTGCACCTTGGCTTCTTCAACCAATTGGCTTGCGCGTTTTTCACCGCTGACAATAATTTCGCCTGCCGTCGTTTTTGCTTCACGCAAAATTTCTGCTGCGCGTTTAGCGGCCAGCTCTAAATCATGCTTGCCGCGTTCTGCTTCAGCCAAGCCATCCGCAATTTGTTTTTTGCGTTGCTCCAAACCAGCAATGATCGGTGTCCACACAAATTTCATGCAGAACCAAACAAACATGGCGAACATGATGGTCTGACCGAGAAGAGTTGCATTGATATTCATGCGAACGTCCTTTCCCTATCGGCGTAGTTTTGTTTAGCCCGCAACCGCGAACAACACGTACATCGCGATACCAACTGCAATCATTGGAACCGCATCAACCAAGCCCATAACGATAAAGAACTGGGTACGCAACATTGGAATCAATTCTGGTTGACGCGCTGCGCCTTCCAAGAAACGACCACCCAAAATACCAATACCAATCGCTGCGCCCAACGCGCCCAAACCCATCATCAGTGCGCCGGCAACATACAACAGTGCGTGTGCTTGATCCATTTCTACTTCTCCTATTGATTAAAATTAAAGGTTAAAAAAGTGCTGAGATTTAGTGCTGCATTTAGTGATGCTCTTGATGTGCCATATCCAGATAAACAATGGTCAGCGTCATGAAAATAAACGCTTGTAAAGTCACAATCAAGATATGGAAAATTGCCCACGGCAAAGATAAAGTCCATTGCACATAAAACGGCAACAAGGCAATCAAGATGAAAATCATTTCGCCAGCGTACATGTTTCCGAACAGACGCAAGGCTAATGAAATAGGCTTGGCAATCAAGTTAACACCTTCAAGCAGCAAGTTAACCGGCAACGCCCATTTACCAAACGGCTGCAGTGTTAGCTCGCCCATGAAGCCACCCAAACCTTTTACCTTGATACTGTAAAAAATCACCAACAAGAAGATGCCGATTGCCATACCAAAGGTTGCATTTGGGTCAGTAGAGGGAACTACTTTGAAATGTGGCAAGCCAACTAAATGCATAAGTTGAGGCACATAATCCACAGGGATCAAGTCCATCAAGTTCATCATAAATATCCAAAAGAAAACTGTCAGTGCCAGCGGTGCAACCAAGTTATTTTTTGCACTGAAAGAACCTCGCACACTGCCATCAATGAACTCAATCGCCCACTCAACCGCATTTTGCAATCCGCTCGGAACACCCGTTGCAACATTTTTAGCAACGCGACTAAACACCCAAAGGAAAATCGCGCCCAACAAAAACGACATCACCATGGTATCCACGTTGATCGCCCAAAAGCCCATCGCTTTGGCTTCTTCTGCACCATGCGCGAAGCCCATCGAACCATCCGGCAAAGTGCCATAGGTCAAATTCTGGAGGTGGTGCTTAATGTATTCTGATGAGGTGAGAGCTTCGCTAGACATATTTTTTGTACTATCGCTTAATCATTAAAATTCGCGCCACTATCAGCGCAACCTGACCTGCTACAAATCCACACAAAACTGCACTTGCTGATAACTTCAAGCCGCCCATTCCCATGGCTAACAATAAAATCACCACAAAAAATCTTTCCATGCTGAGGCGAAACATCGTTCGCAACAGATGTTGAGGCTGATAACTTTTAACTTTTTCGGCCCTCGACAAACCGCTTACCAAGAGTACGCCATTAAGAACGGCTGTTATTGCTCCCCACAAATTCGCCGATGCCACGCTCCACATACCACTGTAAAAATACGCGATGGCAGTGGTCAACACAGCGATAGCAGCTTGTAACACCACCACGCGCAACCCTATTATTTTTTCTTTCGCGGATTCGGACAGCGGCGGCATGTTAATTATCTTTTGCCGCGCTGTCAAACAAATGGGCATTTTTTAATCACACACTCATTATCAAATTTCACGTTAAATTTAACTTTCCTGCTCAATAAATTCAAAAACATTGCCTTAGTTACTCAACTTTAATTTCTCTAACAGGCCACTCAAATGATCATTACTTTGATACGCAACAATCAATTTCCCTGAACCATTCTTTGTGGTTTTAATTTCAACTTTTGCGCCGAGTTGATTGGATAGACTTTCTTGCAATCGGATTACATCTCTATCCAATTTTTTCACTTTTGCATGAGGCGTAGCTTTGACATCACCTGCAATTAGACCACTCACCAACTCTTCTGTTTCACGCACTGACAATTGCTCTATTGCCACCTGATTAGCCGTGGTAATTTGTTGCACCCCCTCTAATGACAACAGGGCTCGCGCATGACCCATATCCAGCTTGCCTTCCATTAGCAGAACCTGCACCGCTTGAGGTAGCTTGAGTAAGCGCAATAAATTACTAGCCGCACTACGAGAACGTCCCACTGCATCAGCAGCGGTTTGATGAGTCATTTTAAATTCGTCTATTAAGCGTTGAATACCTATCGCTTCTTCCAATGGATTAAGATCTTCACGTTGAATGTTTTCTATCAACGCCATTGCCAGTGCCGCGTTATCCGTCACGCTCCGCACTAACACGGGCACATGAGACAACCCGGCCAATTGCGCGGCACGCCAACGTCTTTCACCTGCAATGATTTCGTAGCTACTATCGCTCAATTGGCGCACTAAAATTGGTTGCATCACGCCTTGCGCTTTAATGGAAGTCGCCAACTCATTGAGTGACGCGGCATCCATGTGCGAACGTGGCTGATACTTGCCTGGCTTAAGCATGGTGACGTTAAGCTCTTTCAATACATCATCTTTTTCGCTTCTTCCGCCCGTCAACAACGCGTCTAAGCCACGCCCCAAGCCCTTGTTAGGTTTTGCCATGATATTTCCTTATGCGATTTTTGGTGTTTGGTTTTTAAGCATTTCAACGGCCAGCGCAAGATATGCAAGTGCGCCCTTGGATGCTTTATCGTGATACAAAACAGGTACCCCGTAGCTTGGTGCCTCGGCTAACCTAATATTACGAGGGATAACAGTGCGATAAACTTTGTCACCAAAATGCTGTTGCAACTGATCGGAAACTTGCTGCGCTAAGGCGTTACGCGGATCAAACATAGTGCGCAATAGTCCTTCAATTTCTAAATCGGGGTTCAGATTCGCACGCACTTTGCGAATAGTGTTAACCAGATCGCTCAATCCTTCCAGGGCGTAATACTCACACTGCATTGGAATCATCACTGTTTTAGCTGCACACAGACCATTGAGCGTTAGTAAATTTAACGCTGGAGGGCAGTCAATCAAAATGTAATCATAGTTTTCAGCGACTACTGCCACGGCATTGCGCAGCTGCATTTCACGATTTGGCAATCCCACTAACTCAATTTCAGCACCCGCCAAATCTCGATTTGCAGGTAGCACGTCGAATTGGCCCGCACCAGTAGTTTTGCACACCTCTACAATGGTTTTGCTGCCCAATAACACGTCATAAACGCTACTCTGCAAATCCCGTTTATCAATTCCACTGCCCATCGTGGCGTTGCCTTGCGGATCTAAGTCGATGAGCAAAACACGTTGTTTGGTCGCAGCTAAACTAGCAGCCAAATTCACCGAGGTTGTAGTTTTACCTACGCCGCCCTTTTGATTTGCAATGGCTAAAATTCTGATCATGCTTAACTCGCTTCCTTTTGTGTTGCAATAACTAAGCTACGCGCGGCTTCCAATCCGGGTACATTCAACGTTACGACCCTCTCCACCACACAACCCTCAGGCATACTCGCCAACTCTTTTTCTGCAAAACCCTTCATCGCCGCCCAGCGTCCCGCAGGTGCAAGCAAACGATGTGTCACACGCAGAAAATCGCCCAACTCGGTAAAAGCGCGCGAGACGATCCCATCGAATTTTTCCACCGCCTGAAAATCCTCAACTCGGACACATTTAACGATCACATTTTTCAAACCCAACTCGATAACTGCTTGCTGGACAAATCCCGTTTTTTTGCTGTTACTGTCCAACAACGTAATCTGACTACGGGGTTGAACAATCGCTATCACGATGCCTGGCAAGCCCGCACCACAGCCCACATCCAGCCATCTGCCAGACCACAAGTATGGCGTAATAGCAAGACTATCGAGTAAGTGATGACTTACCATTTGCTGCAAATCACGAATCGCAGTAAGGTTGTAAGTCTTGTTCCATTTGTACAACAGGGCAACGTAATCGAGAAGCTTTTGCTGTTGTACATCTGAAACAATTAGTCCTAACTCAGCAATCCCCTGCGCTAATTCTTGGGCTAAATTCATGCAATTTTTTGCACTTTTTCATCATTGCGAAAACCACGCTTAAGATGGACTAGCAACAATGAAATTGCCGCTGGCGTAATGCCCGAAATGCGTCCCGCCTGACCAACCGTTTCTGGCTTGTGCTGATTAAGTTTTTGCTGCACTTCAATAGACAAGCCACGCACCTCACGATAGTCCAAATCACTCGGCAAGCCTAGCGTTTCAAATTGCTGGCTATTGCCAACCTCTTCGCGTTGCCGCTCAATATAGCCGTGATATTTAGCTTGAATTTCAACCTGCTCAGCGACCTTTTCGTCCGCCACGCCAATACCCGCGCCCATTAAGCTCATCAAATTGGCATAACTCACATCTGGGCGCAGCAACAAATCATGCAATGAATACTCGCGCTCTATAGCTTTCCCCAATACGCGCTGGGCATCTTCAGCAGGCAAACTGCGCGGATTCACCCAAACGCTGCGCAGACGCTCTTGCTCCAAGGCAATAGACTCGCGCTTTTTCTCAAAGGCTTGCCAGCGCACATCATCCACCAAGCCAAGCTTGCGACCTATTTCGGTAAGGCGCAAATCGGCGTTATCTTCACGCAACTGCAAACGATATTCTGCGCGGCTAGTGAACATTCGATAAGGCTCTGACACACCGCGCGTAATCAAATCATCAACCAGCACACCCAAATAAGCCTCATCGCGACGCGGACACCAAGCGTCCACTTCCCGGACTTGTAGGGCGGCGTTTAGTCCCGCCAACAGGCCTTGTGCGGCCGCCTCTTCGTAACCCGTTGTACCGTTAATTTGCCCCGCAAAAAACAAGCCTTGAATCGCCTTTGTTTCCAAAGAGTGTTTTAGGCTAATCGGATCAAAATAGTCGTACTCAATCGCATAACCGGGACGCAAAATATGCGCGTTTTCCATGCCCTTTATTGAACGAACCAAATTTAGCTGAACATCAAAAGGCAAGCTAGTAGAAATGCCGTTAGGATAAACCTCATGCGTGGTTAACCCTTCCGGCTCAAGGAAAATCTGGTGCGAATTTCGCTCTGCAAAACGCGTAATTTTATCTTCAATCGACGGGCAATAGCGCGGCCCCACACCTTCAATAACCCCTGTAAACAAAGGTGATCGGTCTAATCCACCACGAATAATATCGTGCGTTTTTTCATTGGTTTCGGTAATCCAACAAGAGATTTGCTTGGGGTGTTGAGCGGCGTTACCCATAAAAGAAAAGGTTGGCACGGGACTATCGCCAGCCTGCTCTTGCAGCAATCCATAGTTAATACTGCGGCCATCAATGCGTGGCGGCGTACCTGTTTTTAATCGCCCAATTGGTAACTTCAACTCGCGCAAACGCTGCGACAAGCTATTAGCCGGCGGATCACCCGCCCGACCCGCCTGATAATTGGCTTGCCCGATATGAATCAAGCCAGCCAAAAATGTACCTGTCGTAAGCACCACGGTTTTTGCATGGAAGCGAAGTCCCATTTGCGTTACAACTCCCACTACGCGGTCTTGCTCAACCAGCAAGTCATCCACTGCCTGCTGGAACAAAACCAAATTGGGCTGGCTTTCAAGGCGTGAACGAACAGCTTGCTTGTATAAAAGACGGTCAGCCTGAGCACGAGTTGCGCGAACTGCGTGGCCTTTACTGGCATTCAGGGTACGAAACTGAATACCACTTTCATCTGTAACAGCAGCCATTGCACCGCCTAGCGCATCCACTTCTTTTACCAAATGTCCTTTACCTATGCCGCCGATGGATGGATTGCAAGACATTTGTCCCAAGGTTTCGATGTTGTGACTAAGTAACAAAGTTTTACAACCCGCGCGCGCGCTTGCTAACGCCGCCTCAGTACCCGCGTGCCCTCCACCCACCACAATCACATCAAATATACTTGGAAAATTCATGCGCCACACCACCAAAAGGACGCGCATCATACAACAGAACTACGCCGCGCCCAAACTCAGTGTTTCACGTGAAACAAAGCCAACTACTTTCCGATACAAAATCGGCCAAATATCTCGCCCAACAAATCATCTGCCGTAAATTCGCCCGTGATACTGCTCAATGCCCGCTGCACCAAACGCAACTCTTCAGCAAATAATTCAGGGTTGTGGCGCACATTACCGGCCAACTTCAAATGATCTTGCGCCAAACTTAATGCCAGCAAATGCCTAGCACGAGCCATAAACACACCGCCTTCTTGATTGCGCCAACCAACAAGCTCCAGGAGCTTGTCACGCAACGCCTCTAGACCAGCGCCAGTTTTTGCTGAGACATAAATACTATTTGCCGGCAAAGCATCCCTTTCGTCTGCCAACAAATCAGCCTTGTTAAAAACTTGCAGTCGTGGGATCTCAGCGGGCAAAAGTGCAAGAATGTCTTCGTCTTGAGTAGTGGTATTTTGACTGGCTTCTCGCAACAGCAAAATTAAATCAGCGCGCTGCACAGTTTGATGGGTGCGTGCAATTCCCATATTTTCAACCGCATCCTGGGATTCACGCAGCCCCGCCGTATCAATGATATGTAACGGCACACCGCGAATTTGTATCGCCTGACGGATTACATCGCGTGTCGTGCCAGGCACATCACTTACTAAAGCGACATCTTGTCCAGACAGTTTATTCAATAAGCTCGATTTACCCACATTCGGACGACCCACCAACACAATATGTGCGCCTTCACGCAATAAGCTCCCTTGCTTGGCATTTTGCAAGATGTTGCATAATTTGAAATTAATTTGTTCCAGTTGCGCATCGCGCCTTGTTGAGTCAACAATCTCAATGTCTTCCTCTGGAAAATCGAGCATCGCCTCAACCAGCATCCGCAAAGAAATGAGTACTTCCACCAAGCTATGAATTTCTGCTGAAAACTCACCTTGCAAAGATCGCATCGCACTTCGAGCCGCTTCCGTAGTAGTTGCTTCAATAAGGTCAGCAACGCTTTCTGCCTGAGCTAAATCTAATTTATTATTTAGGTAAGCGCGTCGCGTAAATTCGCCAGGTTCAGCTAGGCGTACCCCCAGCTCGATGCAGCGTTGTAACAATAGCTGCAATACGGCCACTCCGCCATGCCCTTGTAGCTCTAAGACATTTTCACCGGTGTATGAATGTGGTGCGACAAAATATAGCGCAATACCCTGATCAATAACTTGACCCGACTTATCAAGGAAATTCCCATATTTTGCAAACCGATGAATGGGCAGCTCGCCCAATAGCTCTATTGCAATACGTGGTACGGTAGCTCCAGATACCCGCACCACGCCAATCCCGCCACGGCCTTGCGCCGTGGCGATTGCGGCAATAGTGTCAACGCTTGGCGACAACACCTTTGTTTTTCGCCTCAGTTGATCGGGTGATAAACCACTGCTGTGCAATCGAAAGTATGTTATTTACGATTGAATACAACACCAGCCCAGCCGGGAAAAAGAAAAACATGACACTAAATATAACCGGCATAATTTGCATTAACTTCGCCTGCAATGGATCTGGGGGCTTAGGGTTAAGGCGCATCTGCACAATCATGCTGGCACCCATAATGACCGGGAGAATATAAAACGGATCAGGCGCAGATAAATCTTTTATCCAGCCAAAAAATGGCGCGTAGCGCATTTCAACGCTAGCTAAAATCGACCAATACAAAGCAATAAAAACGGGGATTTGAATCAACATCGGCAAGCAACCGCCCAACGGATTGATTTTTTCCGTCTTGTAAAGCTCCATCATGGCTCGATTTAATTGCTCACGATCTCCAGCATGCTGCGATTTGAGCTTTTCCAACTTAGGTGCAACTAATCGCATTTTTGCCATCGACAAATAACTTGCTGCCGACAAAGGGAAAAATAACAACTTGATCAAGACGGTCAGCAATATAATTGCAATGCCCCAATTGCTTGTCCAAGAATGAAGAAGGCTCATTACCCAAAACAAAGGCGTGGCAAGAATGGTTAACCATCCATAATCCACGGTCAACCCAAGGCCAGGCGCAACCTTGTCTAAATTTGATTCCGTTGGCCCAGCGTAAAGCTGGGAGCCTATTGTTGTTTTTTCTCCTGGCTTAATCGTAATTTCAGGTAAAACAACGCCCGCTGAATAGACATCTCCGTCTAATTTTCGAGTGAAATACTCTCGACTTGAATTCTCTTTTGGTAGCCAGGCAGCAACAAAATAATGCTGCAATAGCCCTATCCAGCCATCATTAGCTTGTTTAGGATATTCACTTTTTCCCTTTTCTATATCGGCAAAGGCAACCTTCTTAAACTTTTCTTTATCCGTATATATTGCCGCGCCAGTATAGGTAGGCAAAAAACGTGAGCCTCCTTCAGGTACACCACTATCACGCATTAACTGATAGTAACTGCTCACGGTTATAACTTGTTGACTGCTATTTTCTAACTCATAACTGACATCAATTAAGTAACTGTCCCTCTTAAACGTGAGCACTTTAGCTACCTTTAAAACCGACTCATCTACCGCCTTTAAACGTATTTGCAACTGATTTGTGTTTTCTGCAAAAACATAGGTGTCTTGTTCTGCTGAAAATAAACTATTGTGATTAGGCAACCCAACACCCAACAAACCCGTTTGTGCAAAGTAGTTATGCGTACCTTCACCCCTGTGAAACAAAACAAAGGGCTTGGTTTTATCCTGCGTATCCGGATGTTTTAACAATGCTAAATAACTAATATCACCACCAACGGTGTTGATTTCAGCTTCAACAAAATCTGTTTTTACATAGATAGTTTTGCCGACTAATTGCTGCTGTGGCGCTTGAGCAATTGCAGCCTGGTTTGCGCCTTTTGTGGTTGGTAACGCCGCGAGATCTGATTGAGTCAACCCTTTGTTTGCACTAACGCTTTGTTGTACATTCTGCTCGGGATGCTGGTAACGCTGCCATCCATCCCAAACAAGAACAAGCGAAAAAGCAAAGATTAAAAACAAAAAAAGTCTTTGGATATCCATCGGTTATAGGCAATTAGTTAAGGTGCGGGATCATATCCGCCGGGATTGAATGGATTACAGCGAAGAATGCGCTTAATGCTTAGCAACCCACCGACTATTACGCCATGTTTATTTATCACTTCACTGGCATACTGTGAACAGCTAGGCGTAAATCTACATGTCGGTACACTAAGCGGGCTAACTAAGTATTGATAGCCTTTTATCAGCTTGATTACAAGTCTGCGCATTTGTTTCCAATTTGGCTGAACAAAATGCCTAATTTATTATTATTCACTTTATTGTCTTCAGAATAAGCATTTTTCACCAACACAACCAAATCTAAGCCGCTAGTTTTAATAGCGTGCTGGCGAAAAGCTTCTCTAATTACTCTTTTAATATTATTTCGATCAACCGCCCTTGAAAATTTTTTTTTGCTAGCGATAATTCCAAGTCTTGAGTTTCCAAGCTTATTAGTAGAATAAAATATTTTTAGTTGCTTATCCGCAATTTTTTCTGCGCACAAAACATGTTTATAGCCGATTTTACGAAGCAATCTACTTTCAGCAGAGAAACTTTCCGTTTTAATTATACTAAACCGCGAGTCTTGCACGGCCTTTAGCGCGTCTTGCTCTAATAACTGCGCGACCGCCACGTGTTTTCATCCGCACTAAAAACCCATGGGTGCGCTTGCGTTTTGTTACTGATGGCTGGTAAGTACGTTTCATATTCTACTCCTCGACAATTCATAAAGCTGACCATTACAAAGCTTGAGGGCAAATGTGTCAAGTTAATTTTACTTCTTTATTAAGTACCTTAACTATTAAAAACCAAATTCCTCTTTGCTCTTGGTCGTGATAACCTATCGGTTAAGTTACTCATTAAGCAAGTCTTCCATATTTACCCCAATAACATTATTTTATAGTCTATGCAGGATATTTCATTTTGGGATTCATGTCTTCGACAGTTCGAAAAGAGCTTGCCAACTCAACAATATAACTCATGGATAAAGCCTCTTGTTTTAAAGTATGAAAATGGATCCTTTATACTTTCAGCCCCAAATAGTTTCACGCTGAAAGTTGTACAAGAACGTTTTTTTCATGAAATCAGCCGCCAAGCTAAATTAGCCTCATCACAAACCCCCATTTTTGAGTTTAGAGTTATTGAAACGGCACTAAAAATTAAGCCTCTCATAAATCAATCTATTCCCAAATCTAAAGAATCCATTGAAGTAAAACCGAAGACTGAAGCTGCTTTTCGCGGTTATGGAAAGTTAAACCCTAATTTAAATTTTGATACATTTGTCGCTGGAAAGGCAAATCAATTAGCACTTGCTTGTGCTACTCAAGTATCTGAGTTACCTGGCACCTCCTACAATCCTTTGTTTATTTACGGGGGTGTTGGCTTAGGTAAAACACATTTGCTGCAAGCTATTGGAAATCAAATTCAAAATAATAATCCATTAGCAAAAATTAGCTATATGCACGCTGAGCGTTACGTAGCCGATGTAGTTCGCGCATATCAAACAAATAAATTTGAAGAATTCAAACAGTTCTATCATTCATTAGATGTGTTACTTATTGATGATATTCAGTTTTTTGCAGGAAAAAACAAAACCCAAGAAGAATTTTTCTACACATTTAATGCACTTATTGACTCTCACAAGCAACTAATTTTAACCAGCGATACTTTCCCAAAAGAAATCAATGGGCTAGAAAGTCGTTTATCTTCTCGCTTTAGCTGGGGATTAACAATTGCTATAGACCCTCCAGAATTGGAAATGCGTGTAGCAATACTATTGAAAAAGGCAGCGTTAACTGGCTACACACTTGATGGGTCGGTTGCTTTTTTTGTTGCTAAACACATCAATTCAAATATTCGCGAGCTTGAAGGCGCATTAAAACGTATTGAGGCTTATGCCAAATTTCATAAAGAAGTCATTTCTATAGAAATTGCTAAAGAAGCCCTTAAAGATATTCTGGTCGTACAAAATCGCTCGATTTCTTTAGAAAACATACAAAAAACTGTAGCAGATTATTATCGAATTAAAGTTGCAGAACTTGTATCTAAAAAAAGATTGCGTAATTTAGCCAGGCCAAGACAAATAGCAATGTCATTAACTCGCGAATTAACTACAATGAGCTTACCAGAAATAGGTAATGGTTTTGGGGGGAAAGATCATTCAACTGTTATACATGCATGCAAAACAATAACAACTTTAAGAACAACTGACACAACTATTGATACGGACTATAAAATATTATTGCAAACCCTAAAAGGATAAGTTGTGTATAACTTGTTAGCAATATGTTTAAAATGCAAACTTAAGAGATTTTTTAATACTTGTTAAGTTTTATTACCAAATAAATAACAGTAATTTATATTAAAAATTTAATTATAACTATCTGTTTTATTAAAATTTAATTTATTTATTCAGATAAAAGTGAATCATTATGAGTATTATTAGGAATTTATATTATGTTTATTAAAAATATAGACAAGGAAGTTATTTTAAAACCACTTCAAATCATTATTGGTATAGTTGAAAAAAAACAAACATTACCAATACTGTCAAATATTTTAATTGAGAGGGAAGTTAATAAAATTCGCTTTACTGCAACGGATTTAGAAATTCAAATATCCACTACTACAGATATTGAAAATAACGAAAATGAATTATCTGCTATCACTATAAGTGGGAAGAAATTCCAAGAGATACTTCGCGTACTACCTGACAAAAGTAAAGTTTCAATTGAAAATAAAGATAATAAAATTGAAGTAAAATCTAATAAAAGTAGATTTAATTTACAAACACTACCTGCTCAAGATTTCCCTAAATTAAATAATCAGCTGATTGACACAAAGTCATTTGGTTTGAAGCAAGGGGCATTAAAATCCTTGTTATTATCAGTTCAATATGCAATGGCTCAGCAAGATGTTCGCTATTACTTAAATGGATTATTATTAATCATTGAGGGAGATAACCTAAAAGTTGTGGCAACAGATGGCCATCGTTTAGCTTTTAATTTGGCTAAAATTGAAGGAAACCATGATAAGCAAGAAATTATACTGCCGCGTAAAGTTATTACAGAGTTGTGTAAATTGCTTGCTGATACAGAAGATTTAATTGAACTAACTTTTTCTCAACAACAAATTAAAGCTAATTTTTCAGGTATTACCTTAATTAGTAAAATAATAGAAGGTAAATTCCCTGACTATGAACGCGTAATTCCTAAACACAGCAACCACTTGAATTTAAATAAATCAACTATCCAACAAGCTTTACAGCGCGCAGCAATTCTCTCGAACGAAAAATTTAGGGGTGTAAGGTTTGTTTTAACTGAAAAGAATCTAAGTATTATTAGTAATAATAGCGAACAAGAAGAAGCTCAAGAGGATATAGAAACTGCCTATCATGGCGAAGCAATTGATATAGGATTTAATGTAAATTACCTTTTAGAAGGGTTAAATAATATTCTTGGTGAAGAAATTAAAATTTCTTTCGGCGATCCTAATAGCAGTATTTTAATAACAACTGCAAATAATACAGAGCTTCGTTATGTTGTCATGCCAATGCGAATTTAAGAACAATCTCTAAACCTAATAAAATAACTTAATAAGTTTCACGTGAAACATCATAAGGTAATAAAAAATGAGCGAATATGATTCAAATAGCATTAAGGTTTTGCGTGGTTTAGAAGCAGTTCGTAAACGTCCAGGTATGTATATTGGTGATACAAATGATGGCACTGGATTGCATCATATGGTGTTTGAAGCGGTAGATAATGCTGTGGATGAAGCCCTAGCTGGGCACTGTAATGAAATTAATGTCATTATTCATGCTGATAACTCTATAAGCGTAAGTGATAATGGGAGAGGAATTCCTACTGATATTCATAAAGAAGAAAACCGTTCGGCGGCAGAAGTAATTATGACCATCCTGCACGCTGGCGGCAAGTTTGACAGCAACTCATATAAAGTATCTGGTGGATTACATGGTGTAGGTGTATCTGTTGTGAATGCCTTATCTGAATGGTTAAAGCTAACCATTTACCGTGAAGGTAAGGAACACTTTATGGAGTTTAGACATGGGGATCCCGTTGCCCCGCTTAAAGTTGTAGGGTCATCAAGCAAAAAAGGTACCTTGGTTCATTTTCTTGCAGCTAAGGAAACTTTCGGTCTTGTAGAGTTTCATTTTGATTTGTTGGCAAAACGCTTGCGTGAACTTTCCTTTTTAAATAATGGTGTAAAAATCACTTTAATGGATCATCGCAATGGTAAAGAAGAAAACTTTGCCTTTAGTGGTGGGATTAAAGGTTTTGTGGAATACATGAATCGTAATAAATCTGCGTTACACCCAACAGTGTTTTATGCGGTCGGTGAAAAAGATGGTATTACCGCAGAAATTGCAATGCAGTGGAATGATTCTTATCAAGAAACCGTGCAATGTTTTACAAATAACATTCCGCAGCGAGATGGCGGCACGCATTTAACAGCGTTGCGCACAGCAATGACGCGCACCTTGAATCAATACATCGAAGCTGAACAGCTCGCAAAAAAAGCTAAAGTGGAAACCTCTGGTGATGATATGCGCGAAGGCTTAACCGCCGTATTGTCGGTTAAATTGCCAGATCCTAAATTCTCATCACAAACAAAAGACAAATTAGTTTCATCTGAAGTTAGGCCAGTTATTGAAGACTTGATCGGGCAACACATGAGCGCGTTCTTGTTAGAAAAACCGAATGATGCAAAAATAATTGTTAATAAAATTATTGAAGCAGCGCGAGCGCGAGAAGCAGCGCGTAAAGCCCGTGATTTAACCCGTCGCAAGGGAGTGTTGGATGGAATGGGCTTGCCGGGCAAGTTAGCAGACTGTCAAGAAAAAGATCCAGCACTTTCAGAGCTTTACTTGGTAGAGGGCGACTCTGCAGGGGGATCGGCTAAGCAAGGTCGAGACCGTAAATTTCAGGCTATTTTGCCGCTTAAAGGCAAAATTTTAAACGTTGAACGAGCGCGTTTTGAAAAATTAATTTCTTCGCAAGAAATCGCAACGTTGATAACTGTTTTGGGTACGGGTATCGGGAAGGATGAATACAACGCGGATAAGTTGCGCTACCACCGTATTATTATAATGACGGATGCGGACGTGGACGGCTCACACATTCGCACATTGTTGCTTACTTTCTTTTACCGTCAAATGCCAGAGCTAGTCGAGCGTGGCCATATCTACATTGCTCAACCGCCTTTGTATAAAATAAAGCAGGGAAAGGATGAGCGTTATCTTAAAGATGACCAAGAGATGAAAATTTACATGCTCAAGTCAGCCATGAATAATGCGGCACTTTACCCAGCTGCAAATGCAGCACCTATACAAGCAGAGGCATTAGAAGGTATTGCAAAGCAATATTTTCTAGCTGAGGCAGTCATTGACCGCTTATCCCGCTTCACAGCACCAGAAGCTTCCCATGCGTTGTTAATTTTGCCTAGATTATCATTGGATAATTTGGCACTAGCGCAACGAAGCGCACAACAATTAGAGGCGGTTTGTGGTAGCAATATCAAAGCAATAATTGAAACCAACGAAACCAATGAACATCGCATTCGTTTAGAAAAGCTGTCACATGGAAATTATTCTGTGAGTTACATGGATAATGAGTTTTTGCATGGAAGCGATTATGAGCAAATTAGACAAGCAGCAGATATTTTAAATGGGCTTATCCAACCTGGTGCGTATGCTGCTCGTGGAGAACAAAAATGTGCTGTAACAAGCTTTAAGCAAGCCGTTGAATGGTTATTGTCCGAAGCAAAGCGCGGCGTGAGCCTCCAGCGTTATAAGGGTTTGGGTGAAATGAACCCTTCGCAGTTGTGGGAAACAACGATGGATGTGACTAATCGAATTTTGCTCAAAGTGCGTATTGAAGATGCGATTTTGGCAGATGAAATATTCACCACTTTGATGGGTGATGTGGTCGAGCCGCGCCGCGCATTTATTGAGAAAAATGCATTGGGTGTTAAAAATTTAGATGTGTAAGCTGTTGTAGGTTCTCAAAATAAGTGAAAAAATTCTCAACAAGTGAATAAATGATCACTAACTTGTGAAGCTATGCCAGTACTTGTTCTTTTTTAAAATTTGACGAAATTGCTTAAAAAAGTACTGTATATGGAATTAATAAAGAGGCCCTGACATTTTTCAGGGCATCTTTATTTGCTGATAAAAAGCAACGGAAGCTGCATCCAGAATTTCTAGGTTGTGGTAAACCGATATGAAAATTTCGTGCTTTTCAGCCTTGCAGACCTTGGATATTTCCAAATATTGCAGCCAGTTGAGGCTGCGGGAAAGTCTGCTTTGACATTTCCTCTTACTCTATTAGTAGAAACTCAGAAAATTTAACGTTTACACTCGTCAAGCTAAGTGGCTAATTTAATCGCTGCTACAAAACCTTCCTATAGCAGCCAAATCGACACTAACTCGGCAAGACAAAACTGATGCTTGCTATTGTGTAAACCGTAATGTAAACTTTATAACAAACTACTTGGAGGCAATAAAATGGGTACCCCTCTAAAGAATCCACCCGTGTACCTTACTTTGGCGCAGGTGCGGTTCAATCCAATATTGAAGCTGGTCGATTTTCTGCCAAGCATTCAAGAGAACTTCCGCCTTGCAGGTTATCCTGATTTCGAGCGCCATCAAATCATGGCAATTCACGTTATTTTGCAGGACGGCAAGCCTATTCCCACGCCGGTACCGCAGGAAATGTTTCAATTCGGTAACGTCGAAAAGTCACATATATTCATTCTCGACGGACAGAGCCTAACACTACAATCAACCAAGTACGGACATTTTGAAACATTTTCGGATTGCTTCGCGAAAGGGCTGGATATAGTCAATCAGGCGGTGATGTTAGCCTTCACTGAGCGAGTTGGACTGCGATATCTCGACCGAGTCATACCTCGGGAGGGGGAGATGATTGAACAATATCTGGCAGATCAGGTTCATGGTTTGGCTTCACGCCTTGGTGGTAAGCCCCTCTATTCTTTTACAGAGGCACTCAACGAAGCGGGAAATATTAAATTAGTTAGTCGTGTTGCGATACAGGAAGGTCCGCTATCCTTCCCGGCGGATTTGCAGATCAATAATATGGTTTTTGAGGAACGATTCACGTCTTATACCGGAAAGAGCGCTATTCTTGACAACGACGGGTTTGTAGAGGGGCGTGAGCCCTTCGACGCATCAGCCGTATTAAAATACCTTGACAAGATTCACAAGGTCATAGGAAACGCATTTAAGGTTGTAGCGACTCCATACGCATTTTTAGCTTGGGACAAGTAATCATGGCAGCTGACGCGCTGGTGTACGATTTTGGACGCGTGCCAGCGATTTACTGGCGCGCTCCAGTTGGAGCTGACCTACTACCGACATTTGGTAATGCAGGCACTGGTGGCATTGAGGGCTTGGACTTTTCTAGGTCACGTCGCGGTTATCATCAATTTCAGCTGATAATTGCTGCTCCAGTTATTCCCGAAGCTCCTTACGCTCCTTATGCAGAACTAATGGAAGAGGTAAAAGTGGGTTTCGGCCGCACGATGTCTCATCTTCCACCGGTGTTCGGCGTTTCAAGACAAACACTATACAACTGGTTGGCGGGTGAGTTACCCAAGGAACAACATCAGGCCAAGCTTATTCAGTTGGCTGCCGCCGCAAAGATTTTTGCTGAGGCTGGATTCAAACCTACGGCTACGATGCTAGAGCGAACTGTTGCACAAGGGAAGTCCTTTATCGATCTGCTGGGCGAGGGTGGTGGTGGACGTGAGATAGCACAGAAGCTTATGCGAATCGTACATCGCGGCTCGAATGCACGAGTAAAGCTCGATGCATTACTTGCTGATAGAAAGTCCCCTAGCCTAGATGTGTCTGATATGGGGAGCCCATTTTTTCGTGAAGATGTTTAGGTAATATGGCAACAGGCTTGATGACTTGGACTCGTGAGACGCCATGGCGTCAAGGTCATGTTCTGTCACAGGAAGCTGTTGCTGAATTGGGGTTTTTCCATCCTGAATTGCCTGCTGCGACTTGCGCGGTTGTAATTAGTCACGACTGCGATATTGCCAATGATAACCTTGGAGTTGAGCCAGACATCGAAGTTATTATCGGCTGCCTGCCTACCAAGGGGGATGGGAACTTCTCTTGGGCAAAATCACCGCGAACCTTGCACCTCGAGGCTGTTCGAGCCGGTGCAAAAGTGATCATCGAATTGACTGCGGCAGCGAAATGCATTGTTTCAAAGGAGATGCTTGCTGCATTTAATCCCGATGCCATGTACTCCCTACCTGGACACTCCCTTTCCACCCTCCGCTCGTGGTTGGCTGTGCGTTACAATAGGGCGGCCTTCCCCGACGCTTTCAGCCGCCGTCTATCTCAATCCAAGGTAGACAAAAGGCTTGCAAAGCTCATTGAACCACTCGAACAGTACTTGTCTGCCGTGTATTTCGATGTTGACGGTGGTGTGGAGGTCGATCGCTCAGATGATAGTGCTTATGAATTGAAGATCGTGCTTGTCTATCCTCCTGGAGACGACCCCGATCTTGTTGCTGAAGTAATAGAAACACTTGAGGAAGATATAGAGAAACTGTTTGATGAAAAACACTTTCAGTCGGTCACCAACACTTGGGATGGTATCGAGTTGAAAAACTGCATGTCTATTTCCGAAGATGACATGACGGTGAGCAAAGCACGATTGCTCATGCAGTGGCGACTTGAACATATGACGCTGAAGTCAGATGGAGAGAAGATTGTAAACAAGGTTTGAGAGACCATTCAGGATAACCGACTGTTCAGCATTACCAATTCCGTACTGGAGAAAAGTATCCCTGCACATGTTTCGGTGATTGTTGGTTCAGCTCGATATTGCGGTTGATCTGCTGCACCGCATGCCCGTCATATTTGGTGAAGTCCGCCGCGATGCACACCGGACGTGGCGCGCTCCAGTCGATGCGGTCGGCGGCCTCATGGCCCAACTGCTTCGTTACCAGGCGCTCAAAATCGCCGCGATGATCCATCAACCAGTCGAGATAGAACAGCCCCTGATTGATCACGTTCTCGCCGGTAGAGCGCTTGTATTCGAGGATCGCAGGGCAATCGTTCTCGTCCAGCCCGAGCGTGTCGATACGCCCGGCGTGGGTCTTGCCGGTGGAATATTCGCTGGCGAGAAAGCGGATGCCGAGCAGCGGTTCGAGGTTGTTCTCGATTAGCGTTTGCAGCGGCTTTTCGAGATCGGAGGCGTCGCCTTGCAGCTCGGTGGCTTGGCCTTGGGTGAGGCGGAATAGTTTGATGTCGCTCATTAAATCCGCCTTTTGATGATGATCACCATTATTCAAAAATTAATCTTATACGCTTTATTTACCTGCAGATTTTGCAGCTTTTTCTATCCAATCGCCCATATTCTTATAACCGTCATCAGCCACCCAGTCATAAGTTGGATATGCAATTACCTTTCCATCTTTTGTGAATTTAAAATTATCAAAGGGGTTGTTACCTTTTGTCGTGGTGTTCCCTTTGCTGTCTTTGATGTTGTGAATATAAATTCCAAGGATTCCACTCCCCTTTTTGTGACTGCTCGTAATCTCATAATTAATCCATTTCTTCCCTGCCGTATCAGCCCCAATTAATACAACAGTGACAGATGTCCCTTTAAGCTGTCCATCTATCCATGCTTCTATATCTGAGTCCTTTTTCTTCTTTACTTCTTCCCACGCTGCCGAGTCAAAAAAACCGGTAGCCACTCTATCTTGCGTGACCCAACTATTACGGACGATGCTGGCGCGCCAGCTATCTTTTTTATATCTAAAACTAAAAAATGTCTGTCTTGCCATCTCGCTCTCCTCTACTTATTTAGTTGTTCCAACAAGTTTATAACGACCTCAACTAGCTGCTCAGGTGTGGCGCTCTTATCACCCAAGCGCTGATACAGTGTAAACACATCCCCCTTACTCCCAAATCTATTCTGCAAATCCATGAGCGCTTCGGACCATAACTCTTCCGAAATATACCCAGTCGCCCCTATTGGAAGCAGTACCAATCCTTTCTCTTTTGCAATGTCAAATTCTTGCCTCATTCCATTAGATGCAACAACTGATTCGCCTTCTAACTTATTTCCGAACATGAAAATTGCTATGCCAGCGTATGAAATCATATCCTCTCGATAACGACGCCAGACTTCGCTCCTATCTATCACACCAAACACCTGCTGAGGAAATGGCCGCAAAACAAGTCGATCAGATTTATTGGTTTGCGAATTCATATAAATCTGCTCCAGTGCGCCTGAAATAACTGCACTGCCAACGCCAAGACCAAAACCAGAAACAATCTTGTGGTTAGTTTTTATGATTTGCTTGCTCAACTCATGAATGAAGTGCTGCGCAATCTCACTTCCCCAGCCCCCATATTCATGCGCTGCACCAGAGATGAACACGCTCTTCCGTCAATATCTGTTTTCGATTTCTTTAAGAATATCTGTGATATCACCATACTGATCAACAAGAATTGTTTTGATGTTGAATCTGATCAAGTCCCCACAAAATAATTCTTGCTTACGTACTCGATATTCAAAATCAGCATCCAACTCATCTTGCTCACGAGCGACATTCCTAAGAAAACAATAGTGTGCTCTCTGGCTTTTATCATATGCAATTCTCACCCTGCTCAATATGTAATCCAAGTTGGGATCGGCAAAGCCGAATCCAATAAAGATAAAGGTTTTTGAAACGAGCGCGCCAGACAAAGCAGTGATGAATTGGTCCATTTTTACATGGTAAGTTTCGTAATCATCCTTCGACAAAACCGCATCGTCAGGATGATCAACATCTCCGTGCATCTTATAAACCACCGCATCGCGCTTTGGCTTGGTGAATGCTAATTGTTTCTTCGTGTACTTAACGTCGGTTACTTTTCCTGCTGCCTCAAGTGCACGCTCAATCAGCTTGTCGTAATTTGTAGTCCAGTATGTGTCAATTGGAAGTCGAGCAAGGATTTTATGATTTTCAGTTATTTCGCCAGATTTTGAAAACTCCTCGATCAGTCTCTTATTAAGGTGACTTCTATTCTGACTGTTCACATTCAGGTGATATTGCGCCAATGTAACCAAGTCATGCTCTTTATCAACATCCAAACCGATGTCTTTTGCAGTAGACCTTAGGAGCTCCTGCCAGCTTACGTACCCAGCGGGAGCGGAAAGTCCTGATCCCGCAAATATTGCAACATTGTCTTCTTCAAGCTCCTTTCCGATGTCTCGAAGGAATGCTTCCTTTGTACGATTTTGATCATTCATATCAGTAACCCTTGCCAATTATTGAGAGATCAACCAAGCAATTTCTTCAAGTTATCCCAGCTCCATGTGTATAGACGCCCAGCATTGGGTACTGGCGTGTACTTCCCATCTCGATAGCCGATTACCTGTACGATTTGCACGTTTGCTTCGCGAGCCATCGCAACCTCTTTAAGCACACCATGCGCCCGATGAGTATATTGGCCAACCATAACGAGTACGATGTCAGATCGCTTGATGGCAGCACGCGCTTTCGATTCCCAGTTGTGCTCTGGAGCAGCTTCACTCAAAGAGTGGTCGATTACCTCGAAAGGGGAATCCTGTAATTTAGCCTGTCCCAGAATGAAGTCCTTCAACGCCCTATCATTGTCAAAATCGAAACTAACAAAGACACGTTTCTTTTTCACTTCGCCATCTTTATACAACCGACGAATCACTGCTCCAGCTGCACCTCCTATTAACAGTGCGCCAAGCGTTGGAGCGGTTATAACTCCTGCAGCCGCACCTAACAATATCGCCCCCAAACCATCGCTCGAAACCTCGCTCGCATGTACCGCGCAGAAATCACTTCCTGCTCGCGCGTTGTTTCGGCATCGCTTTCCTGCTTTCGTTTTTGCCTCACACCTATTCATCTGCACACCAATACAGTCATATTCATCATGTAGACTTAATCACCTCAATGATTTAACTCCTATACTCAGAACTAAGCAGAGAAAGCGCTCCAAGCGCTGTTCCCTCCGATAGCGAATACCGAGTACGTGCAAGTGTTGATATTTCTTGATCTGAGGTTCCGAGACGTAGCGATTCGAATTCATCTTCGAAGGATAAGTCGGGAGTAGTTCGCGCTGACGATGTGGCCTGATTCACCACATTCAATAATCGCGTATCGTTTTCATTGATGTTAGCAATTGTCGAATCCGCGGAAATCAAGCCGTGCAGTCGCAACGTTATCAACCCGTCAAGTTCTGCAGTACTAAACCCAGTTTCTGGAGACCGCACCGTAGCATTGCCATCACCATGGTTCGCCCACAGTTCCGCAAAAGCAGCAGGGCCATGGCCATAAAATGGAAGTATTGAATTGACGACACCTTTGTCGAGGGCTTCTGCAAGAGCACGCTGTTCAACCAGCTCAGGTAATGTATCAAACATCCCCCGCTTGATATTCCATTCACTAAAACTCCGCAAGTAAAACAAAGCATTCATCACCCTGCGGGCACGCTGCACCTGCCAGCGCCTCAAGCTTGGCGTTAACACTGCCGGCTCATTAACAAGGGCTAATAACGAACTCTCATAAACATTTTTCAGACTTAGTGCCCTTTGCAAAAAATGCTCGTTTGTCGTGAAGGCCAAGCCAATAGCGTGAAAAAGGCCGGAACGTGCTTTTCTTCGTTCCAGAAAATACCTAAACCGAGAGTACGAAGCGAGCGCAAGCAACCTTCCCACAGGAATGCTGAGACCTCCTTCTGAAAACATTGTTTTCAATGAGTCCGCCCGCTCAGGATGGAGTGCCAAATAAACCGTCAAATCGCTTGAAAAGCTTCTAAAACTATCATCATCAGATACATCCGAACGTAATACGTTGTGATGCCAGTCTGCGCCGTTGATAAAAACTGTCTTATCAGAATTGAGCAAGAAGCCATGTTGTTCTACACAACGCTGAATATCCTTTTTTACACTGTCTTTCTGGTCCATCATGGCAGACAACGACCAAGTCATCAACGTAGCGAAAGTACTTTGCGCTATATTTACTAGTTAATTCGTCATCGACATCCCGCAATATTAGATGCCCGAGTACATGCCCCGATGCTAGGCCTACAGGAATTCCGTTACCACCAGCAATAAGGAGTTGAGAATAAAAATCCTGAATGGCATCACCCATCGACCTAAATTGAGCATTTGATTTTTCCAGAATGGACTGCAAAGCTAACTCAACACGTTCTTTTCTGGCGGAGGGATAAAAACTCTTGATGTCGGTTACAACAGCGACATGATTCGGCGAACTCAAGGCTGCAGCAATTTCGGTATTCCGTTGTTTGTATCCCTCACCAAAGAACTCATAACTCGCACCCGACCTACCCGAGGGCGGCCAGCGGTAGCTATAGACCCGTGGTGAAATCGCAAATACTGGATTATCCGCAAGGCATGACAACACGAACGATTCGGCAATAGCAGTCAACGGGCTTGGAGCCAAACACTCGCGGTATACATGCTTAACTCCTTGCGAAGTGGTATTTGATCCCTTGTAGAGTTCGAATCGTTTGAACCGCCACTTATCACCAGCGCTTAATCGTCGCAATATAAGTTTTTGCAGGTAATTATTTTCCCCAGAAGGAAGTTGGTCGCCAATCAAACGCAAGCCCACATAAGAGGGAAAGTAGACTTGCCGCGTCGAATTTAGAGCTCTGATGAGTAATGTTTGATCAACTCCGAACATTGGCTTACTCACTCCTGAAGGCCATCACAACCACGTGACTCTTTGCCATTGATCCCTTGTGAGGGTCAATCCAATCAAAAGTTCTGGGATCAGGATTTGGCAGTAGCTGCATACCATTCCCAACATGAATGTCATATGATTCGCCTTTCTTAAAAAACTTGAACGGTACTTTTTTTAAAATCAGTCGTATAGAGTCAGCAAATTTAGTTGGCCAGGCTTTCCCCACATGTGGCTCAACCCACAGCCATGAACTACTGCGTTTCCTATGACTCAGACCAGCCGCAGCAATTTTGATTGAGTCATGCATTTGCTCCCAACCATCTTTACCCGTACCCGATAAAGCTGAGATCACACACATAAATCGTTTTACGTTATGCTTTTTCGCGTCATCAAAAAATGACTCCAGCTCTTCGCTGAATTCGCCGCTCACAGTTAAGTCACAAATTGAAAGACTCAAAAATACGCTGATCCCATGATTTTCGAGCCACGGCCTAATCTTTTCCAGCAGCTCAGCATAATAGTTAAGCGCCTCTGGAGAATAATCTACGCCGACTATGACTACATTTAACGGAAGTTTCGGAATCGCCTTTTGCATTCTCAGTTCACATAAAAGCGACAACATGGAAAGTGTTCCCGCGCCATTTCCAGCCGCCAGATCCAGCAAATATATATGGCCATCACCCAGCTGATCGAGAACCATGTCGCGCACTTCTGGCTGCTTATCATTGGGATCTGAACAAACGAACTGCATGCGCGCAGCCGAATTTAGGAATCGATTAATGACGTGATTCTGTGCATCAGCCGCAGACTCACCACCTACACCACCTCCAAGACTTGGCTGATATGCTGTCATCCAGTCGTTATCTAATAAAAATTCTTTGTGCGCTCTCGAAAGCACCTCCGGAATATAAAGGACACCAGAATTCCAAACAGAATTTGGAATGTCTTTTCCAAAAAATGATGGCGAGTGTGAGCTCATCTCACGCTGTTGCCTTGCGACTGCGATTGGGTTTGTTTGCTGCCTGATCGCTACGCTGCGATTTGATGCGTTTCAGTAACACACTCGCGGGTTCGTCGTTAGGGTCTTGCGGCACGAGTTCACCGCGAAAGGCTTTAGCGAGCGTGGACTGGGTGAGTTTTTCGACCTGGGCGCTGGCGGCGGCATAGCGGACCTCGAGGCGGTCGGCGCAGGCGAGCAGAGCTTCGACACGGCGGACGATTTCAGTTTGCTCATTTAGAGACGGCAATTTGATTTCAAGCTCCCGAATGTCGCCAAGAGTCAAACCAACTTTAGTCGCACCTCTGCTTAAGTATTGCAAGCGCCCGAGTCCTCCGGTAGGTGACGCCAAAAAATAAGCTAAATATTTTGGGCTATGCTCAGGTTTCGGTCGTGCAAGAACAAATGTGTTGGTTGATATAGGCATCACCAATCGGTTCGCTTATCAATCCAACCATTCCAACGTCAGCGGTGATCGAGATCAATATATCGTTTAACTGCACCCGCGTTCTGCTTCCTTCCGCACCTTCGGGTGGGTTCACATATTGGATCTTAGACAAATCAAGCGAGATGGTTTCGTGGTCAAGATTTCCTATGCGCAAAAAAATTGCACCGCTATCTGCGTAATAGCCTGCCCATCCGCGCGATCCGCTGGTGATGAAGGAAAAAACCTCCGTCCCCTTAGCTGACTTCCATGCATCATCTGCGGTTTCATTCTCAACTCGCCAATCCTCCGTCAGCTTGCCAGTGGTGGCGGCGGCGAGGACGGATTGGCGGAAGCGTTTGAGGATGGCGGGTATGCGGTCGAGGCGGTCGCGGCAGGCATCCACCCGCACCAGCACCGCGTCGAGCTTGTCGGCAATGCGTTTTTGTTCGGGGAGTGGGGCGAGCGGCAATTCCAGTGCCTGAAAATGATCTCGCTTGAGGTTGTTAATGTTTACTCCGCGTGACATTTCGGACACAGCCGTGCGGTAGGCATGTGTCGAAAAATAGTGGCCAAAGTATCTCGCGTCTATCCTGTCACTTGGTCTTAGCAAACCGCAAAAGGCGCCAAATCCAGAGTTCATATCATGTGATGCTTGGGCAGCCTTCCCGACAAGGTTGATACTTCCGCTTGATGTGGCTATGACCACATCACCCTTGGTAATCCTTTGTGCGCATGAAACCACCGAAGATGGTACGTGAATCAAATTGCTAAGATCGAATGCGCGATCCTGAATATTGTTCGCGCGTAGCACAGGAATTGAGCCATCAAACACTATGTCGCGAGCATCCGCTTTAGAGTAAGTAACGCCGCGAACCAAGTCGGAAATTTCGAGCACGGGAGCGGTCACCCAATTGGCCGGAAGCTCGCTCACGCCTCAACCTCAACATCCTCGCCCAACTCTTCCAGTATCCCGCGCAGTTCATCCAGCGCCGCTTCCAGCTCGCCCATCGCTTCCTGCGCTAGCACTGCCGGTTCGGGCAATTCATCTGCGCTGGTGTCGCTGTCGTCCTTGAGCCAGGCGATGTCGAGGCTGTCGCCGCGTTCGACGATTTGTTCGCGGGTGAATTTGCGGAAGCGCCCCTGCTCGCCAGTGTCATGGCGCTTGGCTAGTGCCTTCGCACCTCCCAGTGGGTCGTCGCCGAACGCTGTCTCGAACTCGGCGAAATGTTCGCGGACGAGCTGGGTACGTTTGCCATATTGCGGCATGTTGGCACGCAAATCGTAAACCCACACTTCTTTGGTGTTGTCTTTATCCTTCTCACCGCGCGTAAAGAACAGCACATTGGTTTTCACCCCTTGCGCATAGAAAATGCCGGTAGGCAGTCGCAGGATAGTGTGCAGGTTGCATTTGTCCATCAGGTCGCGGCGGATGTCGCTGCCAACGTTACTCTCGAACAGCACGTTGTCGGGCAGCACTACGGCGGCACGGCCACCGGGTTTGAGGCCACGATAGATGTGTTGCAAAAAGGCGAACTGTTTGTTGCTGGTGGGAAAGGTGAAGTCGTCGCGGGATGGCAGGCCGCCGCCCTTCTTGGTACCGAACGGTGGATTAGTCAGAATCAATGTCGCCTTTGGCAATGCTTGCCCTTCAGGGCTCAGTGTGTCGCCGTAACTAATGCCGCCATCGATGCCGTGCAGCATCAGGTTCATCAGCGCTAGGCGATGCGTGTCCTGCACATGCTCCATGCCGTAGAAGGTGCTGCCGTGGTATTTTTTCTGTTGCGCTTCTGTCCATGAATCTGGCTTGGTGTGTTCGCGCAGAAAATGGTTAGCCGCAATCAGAAAGCCGCCGGTTCCTGCTGCGGGGTCCTGGATGATGTCTTTCAGTTCCGGTTTCATCACTGCGACCATGCTGTCGATCAGCACACGGGGGGTAAAATATTGGCCGGCACCGGATTTCTTCTCGTTGGCGTTTTTTTCTAGCAGGCCTTCATATAGGTCGCCCAAGCCTTCCTGACGGGCACTGTACCAATCGAGCTTGTCGATTTCGCTCACCAATGTGGATAGTGTGGCGGGCTTCTTGATAAAGCTGCTGGCGTTAGCAAAAATTTCCTGTGTCAGCGATGATCCGTGACTGCCCAGATGAATCAGTAATATCTTGTAGAACTCTAAGCGGTCAGGTGCAGCGAGATTTTCTAGATCGCTCCAGCGATGTTTTTCAGGGAGCTGATCTTCGGTGCCGGTTTCCTTGGCCATCTTGAGAAACAACAGATAGGTCAGTTCGGTAACGTACTGGTGATAGGTGATGCCATCGTCCTTGAGGACGTTGCAAAGATTCCAGAGTTTGCCAACGATATCGTGAGTTGCCATGTATTTCAGTTACCCAATAAAATTAAGCCGCATTGACTTCGCCATCTTTCCAGATGGACTCATTAAAAGTTTCCAGCACTTGCTGGAGTTGCCCGTTAAACATCTTGTCGAGCCGCGTAAACCCCCCGCCCTCGCGCTTGAAAATAAGATCTGGATCGTCCAAGGCCGCATGATCCACCAGCAAGTTCGCTTTGGTTTGGGCGGCAATCTTTTTTAACCAATCGCGTTGCGGGCCTGACCAACTATGTGATGCCAGCAATTTTTGCAGCGCATGATCGACACGCTCATTGTATGGCACGAGTGCATCACCAATTGCTGCTTGGCGAATATAGCCGACGATGCGAGCCGCAATATCCTGATTGGTCATCTCGCGCCAAGCCGTCGCCAGGTTGGCTTCAGTAAAGCCTGCTTTATCCAGCTCCAATACCAATTCGCGTAATTGCTTGCGGGTAAGCTCACGAGGTCGAGTAAGGACTGTCATCAATGCCGGAATATCATTACTGTGACTTTTGATGAAGGCCGTGAATTCCTTGAGATAGTCGTCGGGTTTTTTTGCTTGGCCGTAGCCCCGCTCCGCACTATGAAATTTGTCTTCATGTTCGGAGATGAACATCGGTGGTGCCGACCCTTCACCTTTGCGATCAAGAATTTCACCCAGGTCAGGGTTCTGCGTGAACCAGGAAGCCACATCATTAATGTTCATGGCCTTGAGCTTCTTGATGAAATCATCCGGGGACATGCCCACTTTGGTTTCAAAGTCGCGTACCGATTTCTCTGATAGATGGCGCTTCTTGCTTTGCAATTTAGCCAACAACTGATCGCGTACAAACTGGCGAGCCGTCTCGTCCCCGACCGACACCAGCTCTTGAGTTAATTGGACAAAGGTGATTTTTGGATTGACGACGACCGGCTGCATGGCCGTCATATCACCGAGTGCTTCAAAGATCTGCACGGCATCGAATACACGGAAGGATTCTTTTTCAATCTCAGCGCACAGTCGGGTGGCGCGCCCCAACATCTGGTCAAACAAGATTCGACTATTTACCCGACGCAGAAAAACTAAATTGCAAATTTCTGGCACATCAATACCGGTAGTGAGTAGATCAACCGTCACGGCAATATTGGGATTGCGCTCATTCTTATAGCGGCGGATAAGTTTTAATGGTTTGTCGGCAGCTCCGGTAATCTTGATGACGGCATCATCGTCCACACTGCCGTATTGCGCTTTAAAAGCTGTCTTGAGCAGATCGACCACCATGTCGGCATGCGCATCAGTCGAGCAAAAGATTAGGGTTTTGCGTCGTGAATTGGGATCCAGTTCCTGAGCCAAGTATTCACAAACAACGCGGTTGAATGGTACGGTGATGACCTTGCGATTAAAGTCTTCAACTTCCAGTTTGATTTCATCCGGTGCATTGAATAGCTCGATTTGGTTGCGGCGCGCATCGTAAACTTTTACTTCATCGCCCTTCTGCCACGCGATACCATTCGTAGACAATTCAGTTTTGATTTGTACGGGCGGTTCATAATCCACCAAGTAGCCATCAATGACCGCTTCGCGATAACTATAGGTATAAACCGGCGCACCAAATATTTGCGTAGTGTGCAGTGCGGGTGTGGCCGTTAGTCCGACTTTGTACGCATCGAAGTAATCCAGCACGCGGCGATACTTGGAGATGTAATCTTCATAACCCCGGAAAGTCATTTCCGTATCGGACAATTCTCGATCAAGCAAATAGCCACGATGACATTCGTCCACCACGATGCAATCGTATTGATCAACCGCCGGGGGCGTGGCATCTTCTGCGGCGAATAGCAGGCGCTGCACCATGCCTTGAATCGTCGCGATATGAACAGAAGTATCTGAGTCGGGTGATTGCTCTTCCAGCTCCTTGATGCCAAAGGTATCAGCAAAGGTCTGAAGATTTTCCATACGGGTATCTTTAAATGCGTTTGCTGCTTGCTCACCCAGTGCGGAGCGATCAACCAAAAACAGGATGCGACGGAAGCGTTTTGCTTTGAGCAAACGATAGATCAATGCAATACAGGTTTTAGTTTTACCCGTACCGGTTGCCATCGCCAACAGCATCTCTCGCTGACCGGATTCGATTGCGACTTCAGTGGCACGTATTGCATCCTGCTGATAGGGCCGCAAGGGGAAGCCATAATTAAACGGATCGCTTGCAAGTTGCTCATGGGCTTTGACTTCATCGCGCTTCAGCAGCGTGGTCAACCCTTCCGGTGTGTACCAACCATCGAGAACGTGCCCCAAATTATCGGTGCGGCGCAAATCACAGAACCAAATGCCGCTCTTGGTAGCTAACTGGCGCAGGTAGGGTCGGCCGTTAGATGAAAATGCAAAGGGAACGCGATAAGTATCCGCGCCATTACTCCAACTTGAATCAGGCATCACGGTCTCGGATGAAGCCGTGAAGGTTCGACTGTAGCGCTTCGCTTGTTGCAATGAACCCGATACATCCACGTTTTTTCGTTTGGCTTCAACTACAGCGATCGGCATTAACCCCACAAACAATACATAGTCAGCAGGACCGCTTTCAGTGGGCCACTCCGCGATTGCCAAATTGCGTCCTTTTGTTGGACGCGCCCCTTTGTTGTATTTGATCACCAGAGAGTCCGCATCCCAGCCAGCCTGACGGAGTTGCTGGTCAATTAGCTTGCGGGTATCGGCTTCATCCAATTGGACAGCGCTGGCAGCGTTATTAGATGCCGTAACAAATTGCACCAAGGTGCTTTTAGATTGGGCCACACCGATGACTTGTTGTTCGGCCAGTCGTTTTTCTAGGGCAACTTTTGCCTGTTCACTGTCGGCGGCCATCTGTTCCCAGAAAGCTTGCTCATTCTTGGCTTCTCGGAGTTTGGCTTCAGTTGCCTCAAGCTGTTCGGCAGTGTGGTGATGGGTAGCTTGAAAATCTTGGAGCGCCTTATTCAAACGGTCCATTTCAGCACGCAATTCTTTACTCTCGTCTTGAGGTGGTGAGGGGGGAACGAAGGCACCGGATTTGTAGGCAGGGTTTTTGAACGTGCGGTGATACCAAAGACTTAATTGCCAAACCATCTTCAAGGCACTCAATGCACCTCGATGATCACCATCCAATGCGTGGTTAGCAGCATTACCTGTGCGTCTAATCTCACCAAAGAGTTGAGCAATTTCGCGCGGAAGAATTCCGCTATCTTGCAAGCGACGCAATAATTCATATTGAGTTTCTTCAGGGGCGACCAGTTCGCCCGTTTGAGCGGCAACAAGCTTGGCAAGCAACTCAGCCAACTGACGAAGTTTAAGTAAGCTGGTATTGGGATCGTCGGCGAAATACTTTTCTGCCAATAGCCCTAAGCGCAGCAACTGTTCGTCGTGCTGCTCTAGGTGGGCAAAATTAGTAAGGGGTAGTCTAGCCATTACGTCTTATTTTTATTGATGACGTAGGCTACCACAGGGGCGTGGATATTACGATATACCCAATGGCTACTTGATTGCGAGAATAATAATTATTACGGAAATAACATGATTGCCGCACTTATTTTTGCGATTCACTTTTATTCAAAGAATCCATGCTTGAAAATAAGATATCTGCATCTTCTTGCCAAAGAAAAAAATTTCTCCTAGACATGATGCGTTCCGAAGAATTATAGGAATTTGGTGTAATGGAGGTTGCAAAAATCAAGGCATCAAGCATGACTGAATTAAATGATCTGCCTGCATTTTTAAGAAACCATTCCAAATCTGATATTGAAATATCAATAGTTTCATATTTTTTATTTCGATTTATAACCACCCCCAATTTTTCAGCTGCTTCAAGAAAATAAATTAAATCATGGAATACATGTTGCCAAGTAATGGGAAGCGAGCAATACCAGTCTCTAAATATCTTTATCCAGATTTGATAATCAGAATTTTCCCAGTTAGCAAGCAAGTCCTCCTTTGCGTCAAAAAGTTTGCCAGAAGGATTCAGTTCAAGGAGAGAGGAATCCTGAGGAGAAAGACTGTAACTTCGCATTGCTGCAATTTCTTTTGCATTTGCTAACGTTACACTCCCACGCCTTCCTTTTCTAGATTCGCTTGATATTTGCTTAGCAACTCGATCAGTGACTAACGAATGAAACGTATCAATAGAAATTTCAATTACCGCTGATTTGAAGCATTTTCTAACACCCCTAATGATTTGAAGATCGGCTCCAACTACTACATGAGTAGTCTTATGAAGGTTGAAATCAATAAGCACTTTTGTGATTTCAATCCCACTACCATTAATTAGAGGGGAATAATTCGTTATAGCTTCGTTAGCTAAATTAGAAATCACAAGATAGCGTTGATTTTCAAATTTTAATTGGTGGACTCCAATTTTGGTTGGAATGGATAAATTTTTCTTTGCAATAACCGCATGGGATTTCAGGAGCGACGTTATCGTTTTTGAGGTAGTGCCGACGCTAGATGCAAGACTACGTATGCTGCTGGAGCATCGTACATTCCCGAGTACATGGTTTGCAAATCTCTTCGTGAAGCGTTGTCCTTCAGCAACATACTCAATATTTGCTGTGTAAGTTGATTTGCAATTAGGACATATGAATCGAGGCCGCTTTACAAATAAATGAACAGCTTTTTCAAGAAATGGTTCGTCCAAGAAACTGGAGTCTATCCAATCATGCAGTGAAAATGAGACTTCACACGTTACACAATTGCGCGTAGGTGCCCTGTAACTGAAGTGTACTTCCCAGCGATCATTACAGAAATCAATGTTTTCAATATCTTCATAAGAAGTAAATCTTTGCCTAAGAGTATTTTTCGTCTCTTGGGCATTTGGTTCTATCAAGTCAGTAAAAAAATCGTTCACAGTAAAAGCATCATCGAGATCATTCTTGAACGCAAGCAATTTGTTTGGCTAAATCGCTCCCCAGAAATGGCGATGTAAATAGACTGAAAAAAATGGACACAAATTATTTTGGAAATTGCTTGGCTCAACTTCGCCGAAAAAATAAGTTGCGGCAAAAACAGGTCGCACACGAAGCGCAAATTGATCCGAGTTACCTGACTGCTCTGGAGAATGGGCGGCGTATACCCCCTCGCCAGAAAATGTTGACTAACCTGGTTCGTGCATTGAAAGCTACAAGTCTGGAAGAAACTGAATTGAAGAGAACTGCCGCACTGAGTGAGTTAGCAACAAAACTTGAAGAGAAGATCGAATTAGTTGCTGGAGCGTCAGTGGTAATGACAGTTTTAGAGTTGGTACACGTGATGTCAGAAACTGAGATTAAAGCACTTGAAGTATTAGTAGATGTTTTTCGTGATCGAATTTATTACAAAGGGAGAAAGGAAATGTAAAAGCAAAAAACCGCACAAACCATAGGGGTCGGCGCGGCTTTGAGTGAAGGGTATGGCGATGTGAGAGTCAGCAGTATCCATTTCACCCAATCCTATGTCAATCCCTCTTAAACAGCTGATGTCTCTGCCGAGTCGGTTGCGGACAATTTCGTCCCCAATTTCTGTCACAGCAGTGTCCATTTCAATTAATGAGGAATAAAAATGACCGTAAGAAAAGTAATTACTAGATCGAAGAAAACATTCCGAGTGAAATTTCCATCACTGAAAAATAATTGCATGGTCTATTGCGAATCAATTTTAGAGTCGCATTGCGCACTTCTTTTTGAAATTTCACCGCATGTGAAAACTTATATAGCACAACCAAGTATTGAAAACTATTACTGCGAGTTAGGGCTGTCACATAAATACTTTCCCGATTTCAAAGTCGTTTTTGAGGATGACTCTGAATTGGATGTTGAAGTTAAACCAAAATCAAAATTGTTAAGGTTGGCCGTCAATAAAAAGTTAGAAGCAATTGCAAAGCGTTACAAAGAAACAGGACGACGTTTCCGAATTCTGACTGAGGAAGCCATTCAGCCAGAGCCCTTTCACTCCAATCTTAAAAAACTGAAATATCACCGTAAGCTGAAAAAAGGTAGTGATCAATATAAAAAATATAAGTACCTGCTTGAAACAAAAATTTTTTCAACTGTAGCTCAGGCAGGCCAAATTCTGGGGGGTGAAAACTTTGTTTTTGATTTCATTGCAAGTGGCTTTCTTGCAACAGAATGGAATAAAGCGTTGGGATCGACGAGCAAAGTATGGATTCGTTCAATTACTTCAGGAGATGAAAATGATCCGTTTCGCATTTAAAAAAGGGCTTCGTTTTATCGAAGGTGGTTTGCATGGCTGGACCATCCTAAAAAAAATCGCCACTGGCAAAATTCAACTTGAACATGACTCAGGGGAAATTAAGAACCTTGAGCCTGGTGAGCTTAATCGCCAGTGGTTGGATGGATCGCTGATTATTGACGAAAAAAGTTTAGGTGTTTCAAAGAATGTATTTTATTTGGCTACACCTCGCGACCTAAAAACTTTCGATAAGCGTAATCAAGATATTGCCAGTCGACGTCAGAAATATTTGATGCGTTTGGACAATCGTCCCGATGGATTTGTATTCACGCCAGCAAAATTGAAACCAATTTTGGAAGAAATAGCACTGGAAATTGGTGATCCCAATCCCCCTGCAGTCGGCACAATATATAGGTGGTGGTTGAAATATCGTTTGACCAAATGTGTCACTAAATTGGTTGACGGTCGATCGAATTCAGGTAGAAAACAAAATGCAGTTGCCTATAGCCTGTTCGAGGAAGCCATTTACGAAGTCTATTTGACCAAGCAAAAAGACCAAGGCAAGGCGGTGGTCGAAAGTATTCAAACCAAAGTTAAACATGCAAATATTGGATTGCCAGAGGACGAAAAAATCAAAAATCCAAGTCCGGCAACGGTTTATCGGTGGTTGAAAGACCTACATGCTTATCTGGTTGACCGAGCGAGATTAGGCAAAGAAGCTGCTGAAAAGGAATTTCGAACTGTTCTAAAGAAGTTAAAAGTTTCGCGAATTCTCGAGCGCATTGAAATTGATCATACCCCTCTGGACTTGATCATCATTGACACAATCACGATGTTGCCACTTGGTCGACCTTGGTTAACGCTGGCAATTGATCGGTATAGCCGGATGATTGTTGGGTTCTATATTTGCTTTCATGCACCCTCTTCATTTTCTGTTATGCAATGTCTAAAACGCGCGATCTTACCTAAGGATGCGTGGCTTGCACGATTTCCTGACATTAAGGAAATTTGGCCTTGTTTCGGCATACCTGAACTAGTTGCAACTGATAATGGAATGGACTTGCATGCAGATGCAGTTGAAGAAGTTTGCCTGGAAATGGGTATTGAACTGTTGTTTTGTCCAGCGGGCGAGCCCTATTTTAAAGGTGCGATTGAGCGAATGTTTAGGACGCTAAATACAGGTCTGATTCATCGGCTACCTGGAACTGTTTTTTCAAACGTTGATGAGCGTGGCGACTACCCTGCAGAAGAACTCGCAGCAATCGACATGGATACCCTAATGCATCTGATTACCAAATGGATCGTTGAAGTTTATCACCGCACAACACACCGGGGCATAGGAATGGCACCGTTAACCAAATGGTCAGAAGGACAAAGCGACCGAATAATTGAATTGCCGGCATACCCAGAACAACTGGATGTTTTGGTTGGAGTTCCTGCGACAAGAACCCTTTTCCACTATGGAATTGAAAACGATTGTCTGCGCTACAACTGCCCTGAAATTCAACTGATTCGAAGTCGAGAGGGCGGTACGCCGCCGGTGGACTTAAAGTTCTATGAGGATACTGTTGAATATGTGCACATGTATGACAAACAAAACGGTGAGTACATCAAGGTGCCGGCAGTGGATATGGAATATGCCAAAGGGCTTACAAGGCATATGCACACCTTGATTCGGGCCTATGCCAAAAAAAAATACGGCAAAGCATTTTCAGATGACGAAGTGATGCAGTCGAAGTCTGAAATCCAATCAATTGTCTCAGCGGCAGTCTCACATAAAAAAATGGGTACTCGAAAAAAAGTAGCGGCCTTAAATCAAGTGGACAGCGAAGGTGTTCTTGATCAAGACAAAAACAATATTGCTGATGCGCTAAAGACGGTAACTCCAGCAGAACTGAGTGTAGAGGAATTGGAACCAGGGTTGGACGATGAGCTTCCAGATTATGGAACAAGTAATAAAACCGGGACGGAAGGATAAATCATGGACAAATTCGATATACATTTTGTAGCTACCTCAGCAGGTAACCAGCTATCGGTTATTAACCCATGCAAGGGTTTGTCGGTTCCTAGTCTGCCGTCATTACCGTCGGTAAGCCGAGCTTACCGACGCTGAAAACGCTAGTAACAACAATCCTTATCGCGCTAGGTGACAAAGTGGCAGCAACTGGAACCGCTGAGAATCAAGTATCCAGTTGCATTGCTGAAGTTTTTTATCTTCCTAGGCAAGCGGATACTTTCGATTAATTGGAACAGGAACAGAAGGATCACAAATGAACGCATTTGATAAATTATTTAAAGTCTACTCAAGCGGAAGAAATCTCACTAAAGACAATCCATACAAGGATTTTACGATTCGCAAAACGATCGTCGAACACCCAGCATTCTGTGAAACACTAAAGAAGATAACTGATTTGCATCAAAGAGGACTCACCGCGAATGTTGCTAATGGGCTACTCGCAACTGGCCAAACAGGAAGTGGAAAAACAACCTTGGTGGAGTACTACCAATCATTTTTTCCAAGCTATCAAGAATCTGATAGGACTGTAATCCCAATCTTAGTAGTGAACACCCCAGAGTCGCCGACAGTGAAAATATTAGCTGAAGCGTTCTTACTTGCATTAGGTGATCCTGCCGCGTCATCAGGTACCGCTGAAAATAAAACCAGACGGATCTACAGGTACCTGAAGGAATGCCGTGTGGAGTTGATCTTCATCGATGAATTCCAACACTTCTATGACAGCAAGAAGGTGAGCCAGGCGCGTAAAGTGACCGATTGGCTTAAGAATTTATTCAATATCTCAGCTATCCCAGTGGTCCTGGTCGGATTGCCTAGATCTGAGATGGTCATTCGAATGAATCCTCAGTTAAAACGTCGATTCTCATCACCTTTCTACCTAAAACCATTTGGCTTTACTACAGAACATGAAATTAAGGAATTCCGAGGCATCCTAAAAAAGATTCATGAGATACTGCCGTTGAAATGTCCAGAATTGCATGAGGCGAACATGGCGAGACGCTTCTACTTCGCAAGCTGTGGCCTTATTGATTACATCTCTAAGATTGTCGACCGCGCCGTATTGTTCGCAGGAGAACACGGTCATGATGCCCTTACCTTATGTCATTTTGCACATGGATTTGAACAAGAAGTGTGGCGTGATCCGCCCAAGCGGCTGAATCCATTTTCAACAAAGCCGATTTACCGATTACTGATTAAACCTGGAGAACCCTTCGAAATATGGGATGACCCCGGTCAGTACTCGAGCAAGAAGGTCGCGTAATGACACTCTTGATTAGACCAGAATTGGCCGTGGGTGAAGGTCCGCAAGGTTTTCTATATAGGTTGGCGAAAGCCAATGATTTGAATCTGGCGGATATCAGGAACCTTGGCTTGCAGTTCGATGTGATGATGCTGAATAAGCTTGGCTACTTTAATGCAGATTTCATGAACAAACCTGCAGGAACTTATGCCCTTTCACTTGAAAGCAATTTGGTTGAAAAGCCACAAGCTTGGAATCGAGAAATTCCACGCTTTTGTTCAATGTGCCTTAAGCAGTACCAATATTGGCGTTTCGAGTGGGAAGTCCTGTTTATTGACGCTTGCCCAGACCATGAAATATGGCTTCAGGATAGATGTCAAAATTGTCATGAAATACTGTCTTGGCAACGCTCCGAATTATTTCAATGTTCGTGTGGCGCCCAACTTAAATTTCAAACAACGACAGCCTGTCCAAAATCAATTACTGAACTTAGTCGCGAACTTAGCATAAGGATCTTCGCGAGCAACCATATAACTCAAGCTTCAACCATTAGTAAGTTGAATCTGAACCAAATTCAACGGCTAATCCGATTTCTTTCTGCCTATGGTGATGCAATAACAGGCCCGAAACCTAGAAAAGTAATTGGCAGCAACAGGCTAGACATCTCATGGCATATGACAAGTTTGTCAGCAGAGATCATCGACCAGTGGCCACATTCGTTTATTGACATGCTGGATCGCTTGCAGGATCGGACTTCCGATATGAGTTCCGGCAAATTAGCTGGGCGCTTCGGGCACTTTTATAACGTACTCTACCGGTGTTTTCCTGACCCAGAATTTGAATTTTTGCGCAAAGAATTTGAGTTATATGTCGCTGATAATTGGCGCGGCAGCTTTGGCCGGCGCAATAGAAGGTTATTTGAAAAATTGCCTAAACAATTGTCTTGGATTCCGAGTGGTCATGCATGCCAAGCCCTGGGATTGTCCCATCGACGGCTAAAGGATTTGGTGTCAAAAGGCCAGATAGTTGGCGAAGAGCGCATCAGTAAATCTGGCAGACGCTTTCTGGTAGTTCGTCGCCAAGATGTTGAAACCGAGGTGGCAAAATGTGGAAGCACCCTTGATTTACACACTAGTGCCACCCTGCTCGGCATAAAGAAAATGCGGCTCGCATTACTGCTACCCATTCTAATTCCAGAAGCGCGCAAAACTGGTGGAGATGGTTGTCCATGGATGATTCCTAGAAAGACAATAGATGATCTTCTTCAGAACAATCAATCAATACAGGAAAAGGAACACCTTTCATCAGGGGAAGTGATATTTGCGCAAATTTTGCGTCATTGGCCGTGGTCAGACAATTCAATAGCAGAATTATTGTTGGCAGTCCTAACAACAAAGATCACACCGGTTGCCCGAGACATCAATCGAGTAGGAGTCTGTGGTTGGATTTTTAAAAAAGAACGACTTGTTGCTTGGTATCAGTTAACCCAGAAAAAAAAGCTATCTGGGTTATCAGTCCCCGAGGTTGCAGCACGGTTGGACATCAAACAAGAGGTGGCGTACTTCCTTGTTCGAAAGGGCATACTTCAATCAAGATTAGTTCGGAAAGTGCGTTATGAAGAATCCAGAATATATTCAAGTGACCTCACATCCTTTGAAGATAACTACATATTTGGTCGCGATCTTGCGGCGACCATCGGCACTTCTTCAAGGTTTTTGGCGACACACCTATCACTTTTGGATGTAAAACCTGTATGCGGACCAGGCATTGATGAGTGCCGTCAATTAGTTTTTGCTAAAAGCCCATATCTTGATGAAGCAATGAATTCGTTAATCAAACATAAAAATCGATATGTTGGTTCTGCTGCAAAATCGAACATAACGGATGAAAATAACAAGGTACGCAGGAGTGTCTGAGATGAAACAATCAAAACAAAACCTGTCTATGAATACAGAAAATGTGATTAAGAGCTGGCAACAGAACGAAGAAAATTTCATTTCAAAATTCAATACCGTTCATAAGTCAGAGCACTTACGTATTATCAATATATTAGAGAAGATGCTAAGCCAACATTTGTCTTGGTCACTAGATAAAGTGTGTGTAAGAGGGTTTGAATTAGCATCAATATCTGATACAAAAATGGTTATTCCAGATATTTGGATTGAAACCATTTCAAGCAATCCAGTCTCCGCTAAACAAGTTGTAGAAACTAATCTGGTTATTGCAGTAATTGATTACATCCCTGAGAAAGACAAGCAAGAATCGCTAAAACAATGCTTTTCCATTGAAAGCCTGCAAGAGTTAATTCTGATAAGTATTAACGAATTATCGGTTGAAGTTTTCAGAAGATCGCAGAATGTTTGGATACCAGAAAAATACTATGGCGACAGCACTATTCCGTTAGAAGCGATAAATCTTACGATAAATATGAATGAAATAATAAGCGACAAATCTACAAAAGCAACCGAAGTTATCCAAAACAATAAACCACAACGTGAATGTATTGTAGTTGGAACTGGAAGTCCGGCCAAGATCATGCCAAATACTAGGGTTGAAATGCAATTGCCGTACCGTCCAAATATCTACCCAATGGAAAGCGGCAGAGGATATTTAATTCGTGTTGCAGATGAACTGGGTTACAAGACTCCTAATAAGCTTCTAAATGTGATTAGTACGAATCTAAAAGAAATCAATCAGGAAAATAATTTAATAAATCTATCCCATCTATTGAGGCAGCAGTTTGATAGTTTTAATTCACATTTTTATTTAAATGAGTGGAGTGGAAGTACGTGGTCATTCTTGGGAAATAATATCCCTTTTTTAAAATGTTACGTTAATCTGAATCATCCGCGCATTTGTCCAAAATGCTTATCAGAAAGTCATATTTGTAACGCACTCTGGGACCTCAAGCTTGTAACTGTTTGTCCAATTCACACATGTGAACTAATTGATACTTGCCCAAAGTGTAAAAATAATCTGAATTGGAACCGCCCATCAGTTGATAAGTGTATTTGCGGAGCCAAGCTCAGTGACATACCCACCCAGGAGCCAGAAACTGAGGTACTTGCTCTAACTGAACTAATCTATAGGGCATTGGTTCCGAATTTTAGCCACATAACTAAAGCAAAGGATGCAAAATATAACGACCAATTATTTTCACTCCCATTAGGTAATCTGTTAAAAATAATTTCATTCTTTGGTGAAAAATTTCATCCTAAGCAGGAGTATGGCCATCAGATATTTGCAAAAAAAATAGATAGAAAAGCAACACAACGAATTGTTAAAACTGCAAGTGAAGTGCTATCTAATTGGCCCCTGAATTACATGAAAAGAATAAATAGTAGTCATAGGAGCGACTATTTCACGTCCGAGGTATCAAAGTTGCTAATGCAGTCACTTGGGAATCACGTTGTGAACGTGTACAGTAATTTGGACGACCCAATATACGAATTTGTCCAGGATGCCTTAGATAATTATGTTGAAAGCGAGTTGAGCGAACTTTTGATTAAAATAAATAAAAACATTTCAACGGACATGCGGAACATAAAAGAGAGAAGGATCCATCTGAATGATAAAGATGAAATCAATACAGCATGAACTAGATTTCTAGTAATTATTTACGAGTATGACGATGAACTGGCTTAATTTCGCCCAACATACAAAGTTTAAAAAATGAAGTGCGGAACCAGAGGATAAATCCCACATTTTAATTAACTTAACTGGTGCACTTTTGGCGCGCCATTTTGTACATTTTTACTCCGACATTGACAAGGGCATCTATCTGGATGCCCTTTTTTTGAAGCGTGGGAAGCTAAAAGATGTTTATCTTACTTGTGATATTCTGAGTGGCAACTTTTGCAAAAGTGAATAGCAGTAACGGTGTCTAGGGAGTAGGTCGCTAACATCTGCATTCTGGAAACCAAAATATAATCCCACTACAGCTTTTCATTGCTCGATACCTGCACTTCGTGACAGGCTCCTTACGACCCCATAACAGAACTTCAGCTTGCTTAACTAAACGATACATTCCCAGAATAAAATGGCACAAATAAAATCCCCTGCTGTTGAGAATTATTTAGGCAACTTTGCTTCAAGATAATATTGATGCTTTATCTTAGTAGGAACAATCTTGCCGTTGTTGTTGCCTGATCGCTCAAAATCCACTAGCTTGAATCGGATGCGATCTATACCAATCGCCAGTTCAGAAAGACTACCGACACCTTTAAATCCCGTGGGCAATTTAATTTGCCACTTATTCAACAGTCGTGCATTTAAGTCATACTCCATAATCTGCCACTCATTTAACGCACCACCAAAATTAATGAAGATACGATTTGCTTGGCAAAGCATCGCACTCACCCTATCCGCCGCGCTAAAACCCCGAATAGGCAAATAAATCGAGTGTATACCATCAATTGAATTCAGTTCTACACGAGCAGCTGTGCCAGGACTTTTGAATGTGCCGCTTGGTACGCCTGCTACTCCAGCAAACTCTTCTTGATTTTCACCAGCAATTAGAACGTTAAAATTACGGCTAACAACTTGTGAACAATTGCCAAATACTTTCATAGGCAAATATAACTGTTGCTGCTGCGCATCACTAATTTCAAATTCCTCATCAACTGATCGGATCAAATCTGTCTGAATAGAAATCGGTGATTTTTCCACAAATTCTTTAAGAGATTTTCGCTCATCTGGATCGACTGGTGGATTCAAGTAATAACAGGACTCTGTATTTGCAATGTTTGGGAAGGTAAGATTAGCCTCGACTATCTCATTTATAGTCTTCCCCACGCCGCTTTTATTTGTATAACGATAATCGGTATATCTTTCTTCAATCTGCGCATCAAGATACTGCCTAAATTCTGGAGTTAATGTTCTTCCGTTGTTTTTTAAAATTGGCTTAGTGGACTCTTTGGGAGAGTAAAACACACCTTCATCACCTACATAATAGGAAGTGACTTCTCCGCTCAATTTCGGGTCGGGTTTACAAACAAATCCTCCAAACTGATCATAAATACCAAATACGCAACTGGCCTTATCCATACCCGCTCCATTTTTGTAGGCATCCCTGTTCTGGAGTAAATTAACCCTTAAATTTTTTGGAGCTTCATCATAGGGCACTTTTTTCCATGATTTGCCGTCAAGCTTTAGGAACACCAATCCCTCGCGAGGAAACCCAAACCCAGAGCATTGATTACTTTTAACTGGGAGAACAATCCATGGAGTTTTATTTACCACATCAAAGGATACTGGTAGCTCTCTACCATCACTCGATACTCTAAATTCACCTTCGTATTTCCAGTCTGGATACCCATCACTTTCCAATGAATATACATATCTATTCAAATAATATTTGGATGTGATTCGCACGACAATGCTTTTCCCATCCAAGGTTTCAATTTTTTCGATTGTCGTGGTGCTTTCTGGAATGGCACTTTTATATAAATCTGTGCCTATTCCCTTGGTAACATACCAAGCAAAATCACACCCTATAAGAAACACACTAATTAGAACGAAAAAAATAGTGTGTATATTCTCCTCATAACGAAGCCTCGTTTTTTCTGTTCTCAACGTTCTCAGAAATTTCCGCGCGAATTAAGCTTGTTTGATTTATACGCTTACCCCGATAAAATAAATTATAGGATTCAAAAGGAATCATTTTTCCATCTGGTTGAGCAAAGTGAATACAAGATTTTTTCAGTGCTCGTATATCCAAATTGTGGATGTCCATAAACTGCACAATCAGCACACGAAAGACATTTTCATAATTAAGCGCAGGCGCAACAACACGCGGCAAACAACACAATAAATCAGATAAACATGAGGCTTGGGATTCGGGCGAATGATTAGTGGAAAATAATTTAAACACTTGCTCTTTTAGTGCTGGATCGCGCTCAAACACAATAGTGTTGCGCGGACCAGCCAGCAATGCTTCTGGCCCTAGATGCCTTGTTAATGGTATGACTTGACTGCCAAGTTTAAGCGCGTATGCCATTGCCAATGTGTCTGGATTGCATGGCACGGGGACGACATCTTCCTTGCTAAATAAATTAGATTGATCCGCAATTGCGCGACGAATTCCACTTACCGTTAATCGCTTATTTTTATTTTCTACAGTAATTCGGCCAACTTCACTGACTGGCTGCAAGGTTACGCCTCTCACGCATTTCCATTGCAAGGCATGTTGGATAACAGCTCCAATTTCATCTTCATTTATATTTGGCACTACTGTCATAACCAACGTGGTTGAAATCCCTAATCTATCCAGACGCTCTAGGGCACGTTGATGAATATCAGCTAAAGTCGCACCACGTATGTGTTTAAGGCGCTCATCCTGTAAAGAGTCAAATTGGAGATATATCTCAAGGCCTTTTGAATATTGAGCTAAACGTTCTACAAAAGCTTCATCCGTGGCAATCGTGATGCCATTCGTGTTAATCATTAAGTGTTTGATGGGGCGTATTTTTGCGGCATCTAATATCGCAAAAAAATCTGGATGCAAAGTAGGTTCGCCGCCTGAAATTTGAACAACATCTGGTTCACCTTCGTTTGCCACTACCGCATCAAGCATGGCAATGACATCACTGAGCGAGTGGTGTTTCTGATGTGGAGAGGATTCGGCATAACAAACTGGACAAGTTAGATTGCAATTGTCAGTAATTTCCACTACTGACAAGCAAGAGTGCTGCATGTGATCTGGACATAAACCGCAATCGTAGGGGCAGCCATACAACATTTCCGTATTAAACCGTTCAGGCATTTCGGGATGTTTGACGTAAACCTCACGGCACAGCCGATAATACTCGGCATCATCACAAATCAAGGTGCGCTCAAAGCCGTGCGCTGGGCACCACTTCTCTAAAAATACATCGTCGCCTTTGATGATAATTTTCGCTTCAACCTGACGTAAACAATTTGTACATACCGAAGAGGTAGTATCGTAAAACAACCAAGGACGATTTTTTCTACTCATAAATTTATCCTCAACTTGCGCCACTGTAAAAAACAAAATGGCGCATAGATTAACAACGCAAACAGGCAAACTATTTGAATCCCAGACCAACCAAAACCATAATCAAAAGGCAGTGGCTTAATGCTATCAACCCACACACGCCAGAGAAGGTAACTGCAAAGCATTACTTTAAACAACAGCCCAGATTGTTTTGCCCAGTAAACTTTCTGGTGTCGTAACAATAGCCACAAAATTGCTACGAAAATGATTTCGTACAATTGTGTAGGGTGGCGAGGAATGTCATCACCGAAATTTATTCCCCAGGGCAAAGTGGTTGGCAAACCATAAGTACCGTCTTCCAGACCCGCCACAAAACACCCTATGCGTCCAATGATTAGCCCCAATAAAATTGGAAACACAAAACTATCACCCGTTGATTCGGTAACACCTGATAGTTTTTTTGCAAACTCTACCCCCGCAAGCCCGCCTAATAATCCACCCACCATGGATTGCCCAGCAAACCATACTTCAGGCTTGTTCCAATAGAATGGTAAAAGTTGCGGCATCTCGATCCAAAACACCAACTTATTACCGATAGCAGCACCAAAGATGCAACCCAATAACACCGCAAATTTGTTGCCATTGAGTATTGCCCCTATCGATATACCTTCGCGTTGCTGTAACCAGCGGTAGTAAAATGCACCAGCAGACAGTCCTGCGGCTTCAAACAAAGCATGAAAAAAGTGCGGTTGCTGTGTTAATGGAAATATCAAAGTCACGAAACTAGTGTTTCTGCACAACACTTGCGACAAGTACAACAGCACCTATACCCAAGTAAACTGGCGCTAAAACAACATCAACACCAATCGCTATTGGGATCATTAAAGCTGCACCCACGTTAGCTGGAGGTTTAGCGTCACTAGGGTTGTATAAGTTAAATGCTCGGCTATTGGTTAATTGTGCCATCTGCGATTCAGAAAGCTTGATAGCTGGGTACAAGACACCCTCGATAGTGATTTTCTTCTGGTATAGATTGCTCTTAACTCCCTTGATTACATTAAATCCAGCACGTTCAAGTTCGGATTTCTCAGATGAGGTAATTTCATTCCCACCACCATAAGTGAGGATTAGTTCCCCCCAAAGCTGCTTATCCTTTAAGTAGAGATTATGGCTTCTGATCGCATCAATATCCATGCGTCTTCCATCTAACTTTAGAAGTGATATTTGCTCCAACTCGTCTCCACCTTTGTAAAGCATGTAAGTGTTTTTCTTACCGACAAATGCGATAACATTATCTTGTTTCATCGCCTTAACAAGAGAGGCATCTGGTCTTCCCAGTGCGACAATCTCATCGCTTAGTATAGGTTTCGCATAGAAGTCACCATGATTCGATAGTTGTGAAGTGGCCGCCAAAGTTGCACACCCGAGTGAGCCCGCTATCAAAGAAATCCCTGCGAGCATCAACGCAATCCATTGCAATTGAATTTTCATTTTTTAAATTCCTGATCTATTATTTTGTTTAGGGATTGTGGGTCATTGGACGAAGAATTCTCTATCACTTTTGATAGTCTGATGAACACCCATCCTATCAAAGCGACTACCATTGCGATTCCTGCCATCGACAAAACCAAACTCGCATTAGTGGATGATGTCACGAACCCAACCACATCAATTAACACACAAATCCCTCCTCCAAATAGCATTAATACACCAACTACTAAAAGTAAAACTTTAATCATGCTTTTTAAAAAATTCATAAAACCCCACTAACTTCATAGTATTTTTTAATTAATATTCGGGTAAGTAATATTTTGTTATTTTACTGAGGATGCGGAATGTATTGGAGGAACTGCTTGCTTTAATGGTATCTGCCCTTGATTATCTGACTCAATAATTTGAACGGGGGGGGGTTGTACCTTGATAATTGTAGTGACTGAGGATTTATTCCATATATAAACAAATAAAATAACGCCCACAAATAGAATAATTAACACCATACGCATCTCATTACGGCTGTTAAAGCCCGAATCTGAATGGGATTCAACTATTGTTTTATCTATTTTTATATTGCTATGTGGGTTGCTCGAATTCTCAATTATCGAGGATGAGTTGATTGATTCTGCATCTGGATTTTTTTGTCCTATCGACTTAGAATATTTCGCAAGCTTCCATCCAATCCATGCTACAAGACTCGATACACCAAGCAAACCCAAGTACAAAAGTATTTGAAACCCAAAAGGATTTCGCAATGCCAGCACTATATTGGAGGCAACGCAAATACCCCCACCTAAAAGCAATACTCCACCAATTAATAAAAGTACAATTTTTAATATCCCCGTTATTATATTAATGATAGTGCTCCTCTCGTTTTTACAGATTTTATATACCAAAGAAAAAATATTCCCATAGGTTCATTTTTGGCAATGCTTATTCTTTTGGCGGCGCAGGTGAAAAGTAGCTGGCAGCGATAATCAGTAGTGCAATACCAATGAGAGATGCTGTCCAAAGCGCGGTTCCTTTATTAGATAAATCAATCATCATCAATTTGATTCCAACTATCGCTAGCAGGGAAAAGCCATAAAACCATAACGCACGTTGCTTGCAACGCGAGGCATATACCATCACACCCATTGCAATCGCTGTCCACAATATTGATAAGCTGGCTTGCAGCATGGAAGAGGCAAGCAAAAAGTGCCTTTCAAAAGGCACACCGCCCCAATGATGGGTGAGCCTAGCAGCTTCAGCACTAATCCAAAGGAACGCAATGCCATATAGCACTGGCATCAGTGAATTTTCAGTGGTGCGCAGCCATTTCCATACTGTGTACATCGCCAGCATTTGTATTAAATCAAAGGGATTAAGAACTGGCAAGTAGGGCAATCCGCTTCCACCTCCAGAATGGGTCAGATTGCCGTAAAGTAACCATGCTAACAACAGCAATACCACTGGCAGTTGCAATGTGTTGAGATAAAACTCACGGTGTAACGCAAATGGCCAACGCTGTTGTGGAGAACTGCGTAATGAACCAAGTATGCCAAGCGCACCAGATAAACCCCATGCCAGCCAAGACCAAAGTTCACTATCAGTGGTGAGCTGTTCGGATGCCCAAGCAAGTTCGCTTCCTGCGAAGGCAATCAGCAACCAATAGGCAAGAGCGTGGCGTAGTTTAGAAACTGCTTTCACGGCATCTTGATCGTGACGATACAGCAACCAATAATGAGCAATTATTGCGGTTGGTATTAGCATCGCCATTAAGCCGTGCAAAGCATGTCCATATTCTATATAGCCTTCGTAGGCAGCTACCAATATGGCAAGCACCAACAATGCTGAAGGTTGACGAAGGGCGTGCCAATGACGTCTTTTTCCTAACCAATCCAACCCAATGAAGCTGGTGATACATAGCCCTAGCGATTCCACCATTTTGTAATCTGAAGTCGCAAAACGGTCGATTTCAGCAAAGCCGGCACCAAACCACCACAGCAACGACCAATAGAGAAACGGTAGCGCGAAATGGGCAGTGTTGATCGACGCAGCAAACGCAACTGTTTGTTCGGTGCTGCTTGGCTTATCTGCAGTACGCTGCAACAGCAATGCACTAGCCAGTGCCGCAACCACCACAATCACACTGCCCACAAACCAATCGTTGAATACTGGCAGAATATGTTGCAATTCATTGTAGTGAACAAAGAAATACACTCCTGCCAACACTTGTAGCGCGGAACCAGACAGTCGAGCCAAAAAACGATTTTGCTGCACGCCAAGATAAAGCACGCCAAATCCTTCTAACGTCCAGAAAGCAGAGGTGAGTTGGTAATTAAATGCCAGAGGAATAGCAAGTGTAAAAAATCCAATGGCAATGCCCAGTAAACTTTTTTCTAGCCACACGGTTTCTTCATTCGGTTTACGATTGATCGCCAACCACAACAGCAAATAATAAATACCCACCCCACAAGCGTTCCACGCCAGTGTCATGTCTTGGCCTTGCAACAGATGATTTTGTAACGCGGCAGCGGCGAACGGTGTGCCATACAACAACATGCCATCGCCCCAACTCAGGCGACCAGGTGCGTTGAATAGATTAAATAACACAGGCGTTGCGGAATAAAGCAAAAAAAACAGAATCAGGAAAGTTTCAGAAACCGGGAAATCACTAGGCATATATGACCGAAACGCCCAATTCATGCCAATTATCAACGTGAAGATAAAGCCGGATAGATTGAGCTCGCGCCAACCCTTGAACCAATTCACACTGAGGATAAATACATTCAGCAACAGGAAATAGCTGAACAAGGTGATTTGACTACCACCCGAACTCACAGCCATGACGGGCGACAAGAATGCACCGGAGATACCTAACATAGCAAGTGAACGACTATCCTGTCGAGCGGCCAACAACACACAAGCCACACCCATCATAGTGAAGAGTACAAAAGCGAGCGTCTCACCAATAATCTGATAGCGTGCCAACATGAAATACACCAACAGATACAGGATGCCTAACCCACCGCCCTGCATCGCTTGGCCAAACATGCGATGCTCAGGCTGCTGTGCTCGGTGGTAGCCAAAAATACTCATTGCAATAGCAGCGAGTGCGCCCAACATCAATCGCACCGAGATGGGAAATAAACCCATGTCAACTGCCAATTTCAATCCGGATGCAATACCGAAAAACAAAATTACAACGCCGATTTTGGCAAGAATATTTCCTTTGAAAAGCCTGGACAACCATTGATTGTCTGCAAGAATGTTCTCGTATGTTGGCTCACTGATTTGCTGATCTCGCAACTTCGCACGTGGAATATCGGCAAGAGTCGTACTGCTGGCTGAGAGCGTTTCGGGCAGATCGGATGGCGTGATTGATGTTGGCAGGGCATCATAAAAAGCGCTAGAAGCGTAGATTGAATCTGACGTGGTTGAATCAATAGAGCTGGTTTGCGAAAGGCTGGATTCGAATTGGATTTGGGAATCAAATTGCTTCTCTGAATACCGCCCTGACTTGAGCGCAGAAACTTGTTCGGAAAGTTTCCGAACCGATTGCTCCAATGCGACCACTCTATCTTCTAGTGGATGTTTGTTACGTGACCACTCGCCATATACCCAGCCAGCAATCAACCCTAAAACACCACCCACAAGAGCACCGCCGGTTGAACCAACCATATTCCCTAGGATCATACCTACCACTAAGCCAATGAGCCGCATATCTATTCCCTTCATTTATTCTGCCTAGGAATTGATTTAATGGTCGTTAATACGTATACGAACAACGCTGTGCAAAAACCTGCTAAGTGACTTGCTGGAACTGAAATGAATGGCTGAGATTCTGTCACAGAAAGAATCGACACTCCGAGCATAAACTCCACTCCTATCTTAATCATTACCAGTATCAATAAGCATATGCACATCCACCGCCAAGCACCTTGGTCTCTAATTTCATCCACGCACAAATATATCAGTGCAGCAGTTACAATCCCGGATAATCCGCCAAAAAACTGCAACTCCGGTGAAGTAAAGAAAACAACAAATCCGACTACTAGAGGTGGAGCTGAATTTTCGGACAGTCTGATAAGTGGTAGCCTTGCTCAACCGAAGTCGTGTAAATCACGACAAATAGAGGAGCAAGCGCATGAGAAGGACGAGAAGGAATCACGCACCGGGTTTTAAAGCCAAAGTAGCCTTGGCAGCGATACGGGGAGACAAAACATTAGCCGAGTTAGCGGAACACTTTGATGTTCACGCCAACCAGATATCCGAGTGGAAGCAGCAGTTGCTAGAGTCTGCGCCCGATGTGTTCGGGGGTACGTCGAGTGCCAAGGCAGAAAAACCTGATCTCAATGTACTCCACGCCAAGATTGGGCAACTCACGCTGGAGAATGATTTTTTAGAAGGCGCGCTCACCAAGGCGGGATTGCTGAGCGCAAAGCGATGATCGACCGAACCCACGAACTACCACTGATGCAGCAATGCAAGCTATTGGAGCTGGCTCGCTCGACAGCCTACTACCAACCTGCACCGGTCTCGCCAGAAGAGCTGGCACTGATGCGCCGAATCGACGAACTGCATCTCAACTATCCCTTCGCCGGCGCAAGAATGCTGAGCAAGATGCTCAAACGTGAAGCGCAACCAGTCGGTCGCCGTCGCGTCTCCACGCTGATGAAGCGCATGGGCATCCATGCGCTGTATCGCAAGCCCAACACGAGTAAGCGGCATGCGAAGCATCCGGTTTATCCCTACCTGCTGCGTAACCTGAGCATCACCCGATCAAACCACGTGTGGGCGGCGGACATCACCTACATTCCGATGAGGCGTGGCTTTGTTTACCTGTTCGCGGTGCTGGACTGGGCAAGTCGTCGGGTACTGTCGTGGCGACTGTCTAACACCTTAACCACGGACTTCTGCATCGATGCGGTGCAAGAGGCAATCAACCGCTATGGCAAGCCGGAAATCTTCAACACCGATCAGGGCTGTCAGTTCACCAGCCTAGACTTCACTGGCATGTTGAAAGACAACGGCATCCAGATCAGTATGGACGGACGTGGCTGCTGGCGGGACAACGTGTTTGTCGAACGATTATGGCGCAGCGTCAAGTACGAAGAGGTTTATCTGTATGCCTACGATTGCGTGAATGATGCAAAGCGCGGTCTGGAGAAATACTTCAAGCTTTACAATCAACACAGACCGCACACGGCGCTTGACGACAAAACACCAGATGAGTTTTACTATGAGAACCTACCTGCAATGAAAAAAGCAGCGTAGGTATTAATCGCAAGGCGTCCACTTAAGAAATGGAAAACACTGTCCAATCAGGCGGAGCCACCTCTACTACCCCTGAAATTAAATAGACGAGCCACAAGTAAAGGGCACTTCGCTGCTCAATGATCGAGCCTATAACTAACAAGGCAAAAACGTCGAATATAAAATGCCTACCTGATAAGTGCACCAAATTACCTGTAACTATTCGCCACCATTCGCCACCCTGAATAGACTCGCGATCATAAATTAATGCGTTACTCAGCCAAGGCACTAAATATACGACCGTTGCAATGCCACAAGTCAGCAGGGTCCAACGCGGAATTTTCATGCCGGCAAAGCTCGGCGGCGCAACATAACAAAACTAATTCCCAATGCGGAAACCATCAATAACCAAATCGCATCAAGACTGCCGCCACCCGTACGCATCTGATACTCAGCCGTAGGCACGACTTTGTATTCTTCAGGGCGAGCCTTAACTATATCTTTGAATGAAGCCAATTGTTGATCTAGATTGCCAATCATCTCAGTTGTTGCTTTATCAAAGCTTGTTTTACTATCGGCCCTAAGCTGTTCGCTCAAATTGATAGGTGTCGCCAAACCTTTCACATGCCCCATACCAGGTGCACGGAACAACATCTTGCGGCTATTTATATCAACGACGACGGTGTCGAGCATGGTATGAGTATCGTTCTTCTCACCTGGCACAATATAAGCACCAACGATAGTCCAGTAGGTCAGGCTAAAAATACCTTCATCTGTAAATTGGACTTGATCGTATGACACTAAGGCAATGACATCCACCCCATACATCGTTCGTATTTGATCTAAGTTTGAAAATCCTCCCTTGGCTCTCAAGTATGCCGTGGGAATATATTCAATATCTTTGACGTAAGGATATTGTTTGAAATGATCGCCCACCTGAGTCATCAATTCCATTTTGCGTTGTTCGGTTAGCGTTGTGTCATAGTTGTTATTACTAGGTACAAATGCGATGCCCACTTTGAGCGGCAAAGTTAATACAGGAATGCCAGGCACAACCACCGGATCTTTAGTATCTGGGTAAAGAAAATCAACAACACTCGCGGAGTTGTGTCGGGCTTGATTAGTTGCGCAGCCAGCCACGAGCATGGTGAAAATTGAAATAAATAACAATATGAAATTTTTAAGGCTAACTCTGGCTTTCATGACCGCTCCCTTCTAAATAGTTAAATACCACCAACACGTACTCGCTTCATCCTAAAGATTGCCAATATGCTAATGAAAACCAGTAAAATTACTCCGAACCCAACAGTGGTGGTAGTTATAGAAACACCCATCGAAGCTACTAAACTATAACCACTCACAAAACCTAACATTACTAAGTTTTCTACAAAATTTTGCACCGCTAATGCGTTACCCGCACCGATGGTTTCGTGTCCCTTTTCTTGCAACAGTGCGTTGAGCGGAACAACGAACAATCCACCACACATACCAATCAAAATCATTACGACTGCTGCAAGGGTAAGGCTGTGAACTAAGGTGAGTGCGAGAACCGCTGGACCGAGTAGCAGTCCGCCAAGGAGTGCGCGATTGACATTCGCTAACGATACCCATATCCCTGCAACGACTGCACCTAACACGATACCTATAGACACAGCTCCCATGAGATTGGCGGGTGTTTGGTTGTCAGTAATAAGTAAGACAGCAGGTACCCATGCGAATAACATCAATCGCAAGGTTGTGCCACTGCCCCAGAACACACTGGTGCCAAGCAAGCTGAAGCGAGAGTCTGGATTTCTGAACAGAATTGAAAGAGATGTCCAAAATTGTTTGATGAGCATCCATGGATTAAAACTCGCTCTGGGATTTTCTGCGGGCAGTTTCGGTATGAATAGATTGGCAAATGCAGCCAAACTATAAGCAACCATTACGCCTGTAAATGCCCAATGTAGCGAATGGTCAGCTAACCAACCTCCCATTAGTACACCCAACAAAATGGCAACGATAGTTGAACCCTCTATCATGCCGTTGGCACGCACTAGTGAAGAGTGACCAAACATCTGTGAGAGGATGCCGTATTTCGCTGGCGAATACATGGCAGCCCCTATGCCGATTAAGCCATAAGCCGTCAGTGGATTGATGCCCGATACCATGGCAATAGCACCTGCCAATTTAAGCAAATTTCCCACCAACATAACCCGCCCTTTGGGAAATCCATCGGAGAGTTGTCCGACAAAAGGGGCGAGCAAAATGAACGGTACAACAAATGACTCTTGCAACAACGGGACGAGATTGGGCAAGCCTTGCGATTTAACGATTGCGATAGCTGCAATCAAGATGGCGTTATCAGCCAGCGCAGAAAAGAACTGCGCCACCAACACTGACATCATGCCTAAGGATAACAGCGGCATATCTAGAGTTTGTCTTTGATTCATGACAGCGCCTCCGCCATACGTTTCAATGTCACGTAATCTGTTTTACCTGTACCTAATAATGGCAGTGCTTCCACATATTGAATTTTACGTGGGACGGCAATTTCTGGATTACCTAAAGTTTTAGCAGAACTCGATAATGCATCTCGTGTCAGTGCCTTATCCGTTGTGAAAAGCACGATGGCTTCACCCCGCGCACCGTCCACTTGGCTGGATGCGGCATGTATGGCGGTTGGGGAGGCATGACTCGCAAGCTTTTCTACAACCTCAAGCGATACCATTTCACCTGCTACTTTAGCAAAACGTTTTACGCGACCCACGATAGAAACAAAGCCATCATTATCGATCGAGACCACGTCTCCCGTTTCATACCATCCCTCACCGGCATCAGATGAAGGTGCTTGAAGTTGACCTGGCGCATCAAATCGGTAATAGCCAGACATTACGTTCGGGCCACGCACATGCAACATGCCACCCTTATCGATACCAGGAACCGGAATTAATCGATGCTCAATGCATGGCAATAATTGACCCACCGTGCCGCTTCGATATGCCATCGGCGTATTCACTGCCAGCACAGGTGCTGTTTCAGTTGCACCATAGCCTTCCAAAATACGGATGCCGAATTTCTCGAACCATAATTCGCGCACTGAGGTAGAGAGTTTTTCCGCGCCGGCAACGACGTAACGCAAACGATAAAAATCGTAAGGGTGAGCGAACTTGGCATAGTTGGCGAGGAAGGTGCTGGTGCCAAACAACACGCTGCAATTCCGGTCGTAGGCGATCTCTGGTATGACGCGGTAATGCAGTGGGGTCGGGTACAGGAACAAATTCATACCCGTCATGAGAGGCAATAACGCACCACCGGTCAGGCCGAATGAGTGAAAGATCGGCAGCGAGTTCAATACTTTGTCATCTGATGAAAACTCAATAACGGAACGAATCTGAGCAATGTTAGACAACATCGCACGATGGGACAGAACAACACCTTTAGGTTTTCCTTCTGACCCAGAGGTGAACAGCACAACAGCTGCTTTGTCAGGATTAGATTGTTGTTCCATCCAACGTGGGAAGGCCATGCCAAGCAGTACCCACAACTTATCACCTACACTCATTTTTGGGCGAATATCTTCCAAATACAGAATATTGATGTCTTTGATAGCAGCAACATCTGCTTCTAGCTTCGCTTGCTCAATGAATGCACGCGATGCAAAAATGGTGCGAATTTTTGCCGCAGTGCAAGCATCTTGAATACCTGCTGCGCCCGCCTTGTAATTCAGCATGGCAGGCACACGACCTTGTGCACCGGTACCAATCATCATACAAACGGTCGCCGCAAGATTAGGCATAAATATGCCCACACACTCATCTGGCTCACTGTGTTTGGCGACCAAACGACCTAATGCCAACGTCATTTTGAGTAAGTCGCTATAGGAATACTCGATCTGCTTTGCGTCTTCGACGATACGCCGACCACGCCCATAAATAGCCATCACATCCAGCAAACCAGAGTAAAGGGTCTGCTTGGGATGGGATTCAAAGATCATTTTTTGCATCACGTGACGCATCGCTTCACCTGCCTTGCGGCGGCGCAGTTTGGCAGTTGGCTCCTCCGGCATGGAGATAACCGTAGTATCCATTGCTGATAATGTGATGCGAGGGAATAGGCGGCGTGGATACTTGCCAGAAATACGGCTGAAGTATGAACGTGCAGGACCATCTAAGCGCACAGGAAGTATCGTCGCACCAGTTTTCGCTGCGACGAATGCGGGGCCCTCATACACTTTCATCAACGAGCCTGTTTGAGTAATCCTCCCTTCAGGGAATATCACCACAGGGCGACCTGATTCGACTAGCTTGATGATCTTTTTGATGGCCATTGGACTGGTCGGGTCAACAGCAAGATAATCTACCAAACTCAATATCATGCGGAAAAATGGGCTGCGCGTTACGCCTGTATGCACCACAAATACCGGGTCAAACGGCAGGTACAAGCCCAGCAACATGCCATCCAAAAATGACTCATGGTTGGCAATCACCAGTAACTTGCTGGTATCGATTTGTTTATCTAATCCCGTTGTGCGAACTCGGAACAGTAGTTGGAATACCTGCTTCAACAAAAAACGAATGATGCCTCGCATTATTAAAACTCCCAGTAAAAATTGATGCACTAATTGCAATTAAATGACACGACCATCAAACACGACGTGCATCTTGTCATCCCGCAGCAAACTGGCAGGGGTGACGGTCTCGCGTTCCCATGGAATATTGCCAAAGAACCATTTACGCCAAAACTTCTGATTAGCTTGTGGATTGTTCTTCAGCAAGGTTGAAAATTTCTCGACCTGACCTAACTCGACATGAGCAGCTTCTTGCAGAACTTCACGGACATACCGTGAACAAAATTGCTTATGCGAATGCAGATCAAATCCAGTGTCATAAAAAATACCTTTACGCACTTGCACCGCATGCTTTAATTTGGATTGCTGATCTATATCTAGTGGAGCGGGTAATCGAGTGATCGCCACTCTGCCCATGTCTGATCGCTTTACAAAATGTGACCAAGAGGTTTGACCAGAAAGCGGGAATCTGCTTTCAGCGATCTGGGGTTCTTTTCCAGACACATCCACCACAATGCCGACATGATTTGTCCAGCTGCGTGTTGTGCTTGCTACTTCAGTGAATGGAGGAATGGGTATGCGGATGAATACGACATCGCCGACCTCAAGTTTCTTGCCAAGCTCAAGGCTACTTATTTTATTGCTAGTTATTGTCTGATCGGTTGGTTGCGCATTACTCGTTACTGAAGCACTAAATAAAGTTGCGCTCACTAATAAAATCAGTGTTAACCGACTAAGGGTGGATGAGATAAGCATGTGCGTCATCTTTCTTGTTGTTTAAGTGACGCTAGAATAATTAAAAGAATTGAAAATTAAAACATTGACCTCAATAGAATCAATAATTAGACTACAAAGTATCAATATACGATACTTTTAACTATGTCAGAAACTGCCCAATTGATTTCAACAATTAAAAAGAAGTTGAAGGGCCAGGGAATAACCTACCGTGACCTTGCTCATGCACTGGATTTATCAGAACCCAGCGTCAAACGAATATTAGCATCTGGTCGACTAACAATTGACCGACTAATGCAAATTAGCAACTTGCTGGGCTACACGCTGGCGGAACTCACCAAAGAAGCAACATCAGAACAGCCTCGCTTACGAACACTAACTGACAAACAAGAACGCGAAGTAGTATCTGAGCCCAAGCTACTCATCGTTACAGTCTGCGCGTTGAATCATTGGACGATGGATGAAATTGTTGAGTTTTATCAGCTAAGCAAAGAAGAGTGCATCAAATGCCTTTTACGCCTCGACAAGCTACGTATCATCGACCTACTTCCTAATAACCGAATCCGTATCAACGTTGCGCGAGATTTTGATTGGTTGCCACTTGGACCAATTAAACAATACTTTCAAAGCCGAGGAATGCATGATTTCTTGGAGAGTAGTTTCACACAGGAAGATGAAACCATGTTTTTCGTAAATGGGATGTTCAGTGATCACGCACGATTACAGATACAGGATGAATTGCGTCGACTACGTCAAAAGTTTGCAGAATTGCACGAGGATAGCTTAACTGTCCCGCTTAGTAAGCGTAGCGGTATAGGTCTTTTGTTAGCCACACGAAAATGGGAGCCAGCAGATTTTAGGAAATTACGCCGAAAATAGAACTGCGCCGGTTAGATTGAGTTTGAACAAGAGTTCAGTTCGAACTTCCGCTGCTGGCACGAAGCCGAGCCACATATTATCAAGTTCAAAGAAAAAATGCGGTCGTTCAAAAAACTTGGTTATACCTGAATGCCTACAGACCGCTTTACCCGAAAAAATGACGTAAGCTATCTTAATAAGAGTGAACGAGGCATTCTTTAACCATGCCCTGCGCAAATATTCTATTTGACACTAACTCTCTAACGCCATGATAATCCAAGCATGATTTCTTTAACCACTATTCACTTCGTCCGAGTCCTACCAAGCGCTTGCCTGCGCATGGTGTGGCGTTTCGCGTATGGTGGTCTGGAGAGTTAGCGTTTAAGCACGATTAGTATCAGCAGTTTTCCAAAGGCCACAGATAAACTCTGCGGCCTTTTTTGTTTTGTTGTGTTCTCGAAAGGAGAATGGTTATGTCGCTTCCAGCTGCATTTATTTCGGTAATCTTGATTTGGTCCACCACGCCCCTTGCCATTAAGTGGAGTGCATTGGGTGTCGGTTTCAGCTTCGCCGTGCTTGCGCGAATGACAATCAGTGCACTGTTATGTGTTTTGCTGCTTGCGGTGCTGCGCGTCCGTTTTCCTCTGCATCGTCAAGCACGACTGGCCTATCTGGCGAGCGGCTTGAGCATGTTCGGCGCAATGGCGCTCACTTATTGGTCAGCGCAATTCGTCAGCTCGGGAATGATCTCTGTTTTGTTCGGTTTATCACCCTTGCTTACTAGTCTGGGGGCGGTGCTATGGCTGAAAGAAGAAACGATTACGCTGAACAAGGTGGCGGGGATGTTGCTAGGCTTGGTCGGGTTGGCGCTTGTTTTTCGCGGTGGCCTCGGACTTGGAGAGGGCGCAACATTGGGCGTGATAGCCCTATTTATTGCTGTACTTCTGCAATCTCTGGGTCTGGTTTGGATCAAGCGTATAGGTGATGACAGTCCGCCGCTAGCGATGACGCTCGGTAGCCTGATTGTTGCATTACCCTTGTTTTTTCTTGCCTGGTGGTTGGCAGATGGTCACTGGCCTGCGGATATTCCTGACCGTGCACTCGCGGCGACCTTTTATCTGAGCGTGTTTGGCTCGGTGCTGGGATTCGCGTTGTATTACTACATGATTAAACATATGGAAGCAGGACGCGTGGCCTTGATTACGCTGATCACACCGGTGATGGCATTGCTGCTTGGGCATGGCTTGAACAATGAGGTGGTATTGCCGCATGTGTGGTTCGGTACAGCCTGCATCGTGCTGGGATTGTGCATGCATCGCTGGGGCGAAGTATGGTTGAGTTATTTGCCGATCAGACAAAAGTCATGAGAGAGGCAAAGCTGCTACGCCATACGTTAATTATTAGATTACACGGGGTGCCACACGAACATTAAGGGCTGAAAATGTATGAGGTCTGGAGCTGATTAAAATGATTATCCGGCTATGGGCAATTCACGCCAACTCGTCGTATAGGCCGGTGATTTCTTCACTCTTCGCATCGCCCAGTTATTCTTTACCCCCGAGGCACCGGTGCTGAGGGTGTCTTTGCCCATCTTGCGATTGATGGCATCCATCACTTGCATCCTATTTGCGGATCGGGTTTGTAATGCCGTGTCATCAAATAGAGTGGCTTGCACCGTTCCCTTCGGTTGCAAGCCCATGAGCAATACGCCTGACTTTTTATATCGATACCCACCCCGATAAATGACTTTCAAACCGCGTAAAGCCGCCCCTACCAGCTTGGTGGTGTCATCGGTAGGAGTGGGTAACGGCACGATCATCGAGTGCTGATATTGCGGCTCTTTTTCTTTGAATGGATTGGTGCGGATGAAGACACAAATACTCGCTGCGACTGAACCGTCTTTGCGGAGTTTTTCAGTGGCGCGGGTGGTGAAGTGCGCAACGGATTCCGACAAATCTTCGAGTGCCGTTACTTCACTGCCAAATGAACGCGACACCATGATCTGCTGCTTGGGTTTACTGGCATCTTCCAGTTCGATGCACGCAATGCCGTTTAGCTCTTGTAGGGTGCGTTCCAATACCACTGAGAATTGATCACGAAGTGCTTTCTGATTGGCGGTGCGTAAGTCTTCTACCGTGTGGATGTTCATCGTGTTTAACTTCTCAGTAATGCGCCGTCCAACCCCCCATATTTCACCAACCGGAATGCGAGCAAAGAGCATGCTGGTTTCCTGTTCATTCAATCGGCCAAAGTCACACACACCAAGCTCGCCCGCCAACCCTTTCTTGGCACAATGGTTTGCCAGTTTGGCCAGCGTCTTGGTATCCGCAATGCCCACACACACTGGTATGCCCACATCTTGTTTGACGGCTTGTCGTATGGTTTGACCGTAGGCTTGCAAGGTTTCAGGATTGAACCCACTTAGGTCCAGAAAGCATTCGTCAATGGAATAGATTTCCTGCTTGGGGGAGAACGTGGCGAGGGTAGTCATCACCCGTGCCGATAGATCACCATACAAGGTGTAGTTGCTGGAGAAGGCAAGGATGCCGTGTTGCTTGGCAAGCTTCTCCATCTTGAACCACGGGTCACTCATCTTGATGCCGAGTGCTTTGACTTCGTTGGAACGCGATACGGCACAGCCATCGTTGTTGGACAGCACCACCACGGGTTTACCCTCCAGACTCGGGTTGAACATGCGCTCACATGACACATAGAAATTATTGCAATCAACGAGGGCTATCGGCATGACCTATCCCTAGATGAATTTTTTGATGGTGGAGGTCACGACCCCCCACACCTGCAACTCTTGACCTTCGATGAATTCAATATCCTTGAAGCGTGGATTCTCGGCCTTCAGGGTAATGGTGCTGCCGCGCTTGTTGAGTCGCTTCACCGTCAAATTGCCATCCACGACGGCGATCACGATGTCACCGGATTTTGCTGAGAGGGATTTATCCACCACCAGCAGGTCGCCATCAAAGATACCTGCGCCCACCATGCTGTTACCCTCGGCACGCACAAAGAAGGTCGCGGCCTTATGTTGGATCAGATGTTCATCCAGACTGAGTGCACCTTGAATGTAGTCATCCGCAGGCGACGGAAATCCTGCCGCGACTTTGTGACCATAGAGCGGGATATGAACCGGTTGCATGCCGCGCTTAGTGCGCAGGATGGGGTGTTGCAAAGTGGAATGCATGGCCTCAACGCAAGAGTTTACGTTTGGCAAATCATAGAGAACGAACGTTCTGTTGTCAATCCTATTCTGAAATCGATACGGGTTCAGTCAATCCCTGATCATTGCGAAGTCCCACACGGTTGAGTTCACGTGTTACCGGCCACGCCTGCATCGAGTCGGCATCATGTGGACGGATGTATGGCAATAGTTCATCAACCTTGTGCTCTTGATTTGAAAGCCACCCATCCCACTGGTCTGGGTCAAGAATGACGGGCATACGGTCATGGATTTTTTCCATGAGGGTATTGGGTGAGGTGGTGATGATGCAGCACGTTTGTATGGTCTCACCCTCCGCTGATTTCCACGCTTCCCAAATACCGGCAAAGGCCATGGGGTCGCCAGATTTGTAGCTCATGTACCAAGGATGCTTCACGCCTTGCACTGTCTTCCATTCATAGAAACCCGATGCCGGAATCAGGCAGCGGCGATATTTGAACGCAGCACGGAAGGAAGGTTTTTCTGCAACGGTTTCGCCGCGTGCATTAGAGAGTTTGTTACCGATGCTGGCATCTTTTGCCCAGCCGGGAATCAATCCCCAGCGCATACGATTCAAGTGACGTTCACCTTCGTCATCGTCAGTGATGGTGGCAATCTTGAGTGACGGGGCAATGTTCCAAGCAGGCGCGAGTTCAAACTCGCCTTTCAATTTGAAGTGTTCGGCGAAGCGGAGGGGTTTTTCGTTTAAGGCGAAGCGACCACACATAAAATTAGGCCTTAGTTTTGATTTGCGCACTTCCACGCAAAGAACAGGCTTCTGGCATCGACCAGAGCATGATGCTGCTGCATCGAATTGTCCTTCCAGAAATTCTCAAGTCCTTCTTGAAATCGAAATTGCTTAATCTCTTCCTCAAAAAAGATTGTGCCGCATTTTCGGCGCAGATTTTTAGGCCAGCAACCGTATATCTGAAATAACGCGCTAACCCACGGCCAGTCGTAACGAGGCGCGTCGCTACGAAGGATCACTTGAGTGTCGGACAGATTATCGATCCACTCCCTGAAACGCACAGCACACTGCGCTTCAGTCATGCGGCATTCGCCGCCTTGCAATAATGGCAGCACAGTTTTCAGCACGAATTGACTGCAATTGGCAGGTTGCCAAGTGTCAATTAACTCTGCGTAAAATTCGCGCCCATCCTCAGCCACACAACCAATGCTGATTAAGGCAGGGTATCCTACATGCTTTTCGATAGTCGTAAACTCGGTGTCAAAGAAAACATCCATCAGCATTGTCCTAGGAACAAATGACGACTGCATACACTATCATCACTTATTCTTAAAATGGTGAAGTTTGCAGTTAAAATTAACGCATTACCTGATGAACTCACCAAGCTACACGGATCCGAAATGGTTATACAGGCCTGATACACAGCTCCAACCTACGCGCAGATTAGACACTTTATATGCACTCAAGTTAATTGACCGCGTTCATCAGAATCAAAGGGGTACAAATATGATTGTTTATATCGACATGGATGATGTGCTGTGTGATTTCACAGGGGCGTTTAACCGCGCAATCGAGAAGTCTCCACAGATGACCTTTCCTCAATCCCAATATGGCTTCTACCAAAATTTGCTTCCATTAGCAGGCGCGATTGAATCCGTATTGGCGCTTCATGCTTCAAAAAATTATACGCCGTACATCTTGACTGCCCCTTCAACCAAAAACCCTTTTTCTTACACAGAGAAGCGAGTGTGGGTTGAAGAAAAGCTGGGGGAAGCTTTCGTTGAGCGATTGATTATTTGTTCACACAAGGGGTTACTCAAAGGGGATTTATTGATAGACGACAACGACTGTGGCAGAGGTCAAGAAAGCTTTGAGGGCAGGCTGATACACTTCGGAAGTGCGCAATTTCCAGACTGGGAAGCCATTAATAAAGCACTCAATATTTGAGACTAACGAAGCGATCAGCAACCATGAAGTTTGCTCTGCAGTTGGACAAAGTATTCGGGTTTCAATACCTCGGAAATGACAATAGTGTCGAGAAGGATCAACCAAATCTCAGTGGTTCAGCTGGATTCTTGTCTTTTACTGGCTGGAGGATTTTAAAATCCTCGTTAGTTAAGCCGATCTTTAGGCTTATTGTTGAAAGGGCATCTCCCATATAGACACGTGTCTCTGGTTTGACCGCAACGGTCAGAATCTCAATGACTTCGGCCTCAGTACTACGACCATGTAGAGCTGCTTGTGCCCGTAACGCGCGGTAAACGTCATCCGGTAATTTTCGAACAGTCAGTATTGCCATGGAATCACCTCATTAATTAGCATCCAATGAATACATTACATCAAAGTAAAAATAATAAATCGACTGTGACGGTGGACATTAATCTACTGAGTAACCATTAATCGCCACGTACCCTGTCAAGATAGGTACGAACCTTAAGCAAACCGGCGAAGCCGTGTAAACAGATCACTTCGATTGGCGATAGGTTATCGAATGCCTTGTTGCGGGTTTTCATCCAGGCGTAAGCCAAATTGCGGTCATAGGGAAACAGTAGGCGTAAACTCTTGTGGATCCCGAGCAGGTGGCCAGCACGGTCCAGCAGGTCCCGTTTTTTGGAAAGCTGTGCGCCGTTTCGATACCTTGTCAGCGCACCCCGGTTATTGGTGGACAGTCCCAGCGAGTCGAGCTGTTCAACTGTTTCAAGCTGCCAGTGTTCGAACAACTGCATGAGCATCCGGGCGATAGCGCCGCGATCCAAGATCCGTGTCATAGGTCACCTCTTCAGGCATCAATTTATCAATATCCTAAGACGCTCAAGATATAAATGCCAACCATTTATTTCGCATCTTGAAATATGTCGGCTATCCTAATTCACAATAATTCCATTCATTGCGCGGTACGTTTTTCCATAAAACGCATGGTCAATTTCCAATCGGGCAATTTAGTGAAAAGCAGTCCTCGAATAACCACTATTTGAATTTCCGCAGCACTGACCGGCTAATTGATGAAACTGATTCAGCCCTATAAAGCTGCCCTTCATAATTCACCTAAAAAGCCATAATTTACTTAGTCCAACAAGGATTCAACTTTACTTTTTAAGCGTATGCTCCCGACTGGACCTGAGCCAATATCCTGGAAATAATATCCTGACCATCAGTTGTACCCATGAGCTCTACAGGCTTCTTGTCTCCAAGAGCTGGTACGGGATGTTGAAGCCAGTCACCAACCCATTTTTCTGCGTCAAACCCTTCTTTCTCGCCAGACTCTTTCACCATTTTCTCTACTTGAATAACTAGGCACCTAGTAAATTCTGTTTTACTTTGTGCAGTAGTAGCTTTTTCAGTTGCCATGGGAATCACTAATAAATTTGGTGAATAGACGCGTGCATCGTGACGCGAACCCAACGAAATATCAAGTTGAAGTTCAGAATGTGGCACATTGTTACGATTCACTTACGCATAATACTTGCTCTAAAGCCGTCACTGAATAATTACATCTGTTGCAGTGCATCAAGAAATACCTCAACGGGTTGTGCACCTGAGATTGCGTATTTCAGCCCATCGTGACCGGTCATTTCACTAAGTCGTGACCAGTGATTTCACTTTATCGTGACCAGCTGTTTCACTAAGTCGTGACCGATTTTTGGTTCCGAGTGAAATGAGCGGTCACGATGTAGTGAAATAGAAATCAGTAAGAAGAGATGTTGCGCATGAACTAGGAGACCGAGCATCCTCCCGCGAATTTGGCGGGGGAATGAAATGCCGGTAAAACAAGTATCCATGCGTAAAATCAAAGAATGCCTGCGAATGAAATGGTCGTGCGGACTCTCGCACGCGCAGATTGCCAAAGCGCTGAGCTTATCCAAAGGCGTCATCAGTAAATATGCCCAACTTGCCGAAGCAGCTGGCTTGGATTGGGACAAGGTTGCATCCCTTGATGAAACATCACTCCAGCACCTGCTCATCCCCAATATCAAACGTACACGTGGCACACGCGCCTTGCCTGACTGGGCAATCGCTCATCGTGAGATGCACAAGAAAGGCATCACTCTGCAATTGCTGTGGGAAGAGTACATCGAAGCCCATCGTGGCGTAGCCACTTATGGCTACACGCGGTTCTGCCAGCTGTATCACGACCATGCCGCCACGCTCAAACGCTCCATGCGCCAGATTCACCGCGCCGGTGAGAAGCTATTCATCGACTACGCCGGCCCCACCGTACCGATCATCGATCAGCTCTCGGGTGAAATCACTCAAGCCCACATCTTCGTTGCCGTGCTGGGCGCATCCAACTACACCTATGCCTGCGCCACTGCCCGAGAGACGCAAGCGGACTGGCTGCATGGCTTGACGGCTGCGCTGAACTTCATCGGTGGCGTACCGGAAATGATCGTGCCCGATTGCCCCAAAGCGCTGGTCACCCACGCCGACCGGTATGAGCCATTGATCAATCGCGTGGCACAAGACTGCGCCCGTCACTATGGCACGGTGATCCTGCCGGCCCGCCCGCGTCATCCACAAGATAAGGCACTCGCCGAAGTCGGCGTGCAGATCGTCGAGCGCTGGATATTAGCCCGGTTGCGTCATCGCACCTTCTTCAGTCTGGTCGAACTCAATCAGGCGATACGCCCGTTGCTGGATGATTTGAATCGCCGCCCCTTCCAGAAGAAAGACGGCTGTCGTGAAGCATGGTTTCAACTGCTGGATCGTCCCGTCCTAAAAGCCTTGCCGGCTCACGCTTACGAGATGGCGACCTTCAAATACTGCAAGGTCAATATCGACTATCACGTCGACATCGAGGGGCATTACTACAGCGTACCGCACAACTTGGTCAGACAAGAACTGGAGGCGCGTATCACTTGTGCCACGGTGGAATTGCTGTTCCGTGGCAATCGCGTGGCGTGTCATGCCAAGAGTGCCAAGCGTGGTGCGCACACCACAGTTTCGGCGCACATGCCCGCAGCACACCGAGCGCATCTGGAATGGTCACCGCAACGCTTGCTGGACTGGGGGCGTGATATTGGACCTGCCACGCATCGCATTGTGGATTACCAACTAACCAGCAAGCCGCATCCCGAGATGGGCTACCGTGCCTGCCTGGGTTTACTGTCGCTGGCACGTCAGTACGGCAAACAACGACTGGAGGCAGCGTGTGCCAGGGCGGTGGCATTGGGCGCACTGAATCGACGCTCGGTCGTCAATATCTTGAAAGCCGGACTGGACGGCAAGCCGCTGCCCATCACGCCCACTGAACAACACGCAGCACAAGCAGATTGGATCTCACCGCTCCACGACAACGTGCGTGGTTCAACTTATTACCACTGAAGCAAACCAACCCAAGAAAGGAAATACCCGATGTTGATACAACACACCATGACACAACTGAAATCTCTGAAGCTGGACGGCATGGCACGCGCACTGGAAGAGCAGCAAATTCTGCCGGCCAGTCAATCGCTGACATTTGAAGATCGGCTGGGTCTTCTGGTCGAGCGGGAAATCTCTTGGCGCGACAACCGTCGTTTGGAGCGGTTATTGCGATTAGCCAAACTCAAACAGGCGCAAGCGTGTATGGAAGATATCGACTATTGCCGTAGTCGCGGATTGGACAAGCGGCTCATGGTCACGCTGGCCGGATGCGAGTGGATACGATGCTCGCAAAACATATTGCTGACCGGCGCCACGGGGGCTGGCAAGTCATGGCTGGCGTGTGCATTGGGCAACCAAGCCTGCAGGCAGGGTTTCTCGGTCATGTATGTGCGTGTGCCCCGCTTGGTGGAGCAGATGCGCATCGCGCACGGCGACGGGAGCTTTGGCAAATTGTTGGCGCAGTTGGCTAGGATTGACGTGCTGCTATTGGATGACTGGGGGCTGACGCCGCTGCAATCATCCGAAAGGCATGATCTGCTAGAGGTGGTAGATGATCGGGTTAACACCCGTTCCACCATCATCACCAGCCAGTTGCCGGTGGATCATTGGCACGCATGGCTAAATGACCCCACGCTCGCGGATGCCATTCTCGACCGCCTGGTGCATGCGTCACATCGCATCGCACTAAAAGGAGAATCGCGCAGAAAAAACATCGCCGAAATCAATTCGGCAGAATCTATCGTGACCGATTGAGGTAGAATTTAACCCCCGCGCAACATCCTTCAAACAGCGGTCACGATAGAGTGAAACAGCTGGTCACGTTGAGTGAAATACGCACCTGAGATGCCCGACTTCTCTTCGAACACAAAGAACGGTACGCCCGTGATCCCAAAATTGGCCGCACGTGATTCATCTGCTCTTACAGCATCTGAATACTGATCACTCGCCAACATATCCAACGCTTCACTTTCTGCAATGCCAAACTGGGGTGAAAGTTTTGCCAGCGCATCACGATCACCTACAGGCAACGATTCAGAAAAGTAGGCGTGCATGATGGTTTCAATCGCTTGATCGCCCAGTTTTCTATCGGCGGCAAAATGCAGCAAACGATGTGCGTCGAAGGTATTACCAGGTCGGGCATGGGTGAGCTTATATTCCAGACCGACCGCTTTGGCTTGTGTCGTGACCCGCGCATTCATCTCATCTGCTTGTTGCAGGCTGACCTTATATTTTCGTGACAGCATCTCGTTCAGCGTGCCTGGGTGTTGCCTTGGCGCGTTCGGGTCTAATTCAAAACTACGCCAAATCACTTGGATGTGACTGCGATCCTCAACTTGAGCCAGCGCTGTTTCAAAGCGACGTTTGCCGATATAACACCACGGACAAATAATATCTGACCAAATTTCAATTTTCATGGACGTGTCACTTTTAAGGAATCAGCCCTTCCGCCTTCATCGCTGCTTGCACGGCAGGACGTGCAGTGATTCGTATCAAATAGCTTTGAATATTGGGAAATGGATTGAGATCAAAATTCACCCGCTCACTCCATCTCAGCACCGTGAATAAATAGGCATCCGCTATGGTGAAAGTGTCGCCCATTAAATAGGGCTGGTTAGCTAGCTGGGTTTCAACATGGGTCAGTCGCTTGGCTAACAGCGTGCGAGCAATAACTTTATAGTCTTCTGATACTGCTTTGTTAAACATCGGGCTGTAAGTTTTATGCACTTCCGAACCAATAAAATTCAGCCATTCTTGCAAACGATATCGCGCCATCGTACCCTGCGCTGGCGCCAAGTTTGCGCTGGGATGTTGGTCAGCGATGTATTGCAGTATCACCGCCCCTTCCGTCAGATAGCGCCCCCTCAATCTGTTGAAATAGAAGGAGATTGCGGCCCACGCAGCGGAGCACTTCGTCTTGAGTTACTTTGATGTCAGTTTTCAAAGAATAGGCCGAAAGAATTGATTCAAGCACATCTTAGCAACATGGAGGAATCAGATATTTGGCACATAGTGACACATAGCGTTGCCATATTTCCTTCCAGAAAGCATTAGCTCATTAAAGCCAACTGCATGAACTATATTTAGATCCGGCTCTCAATTCGGACTACATAATTTGTATGGTTAAAAGTCAAACTTGACGAAACTTGATTTCCATGTAAAATACTTGCGCCATGCTCAATACCACTCTGATTAAGTCCTCTATGAAGGCGCTTGGCTTATCACAAGCTCAGCTTGCTCAAGGATGCAGTGTTAGCAAAGAAGCCGTTTCAAACTGGCTATCTGGCGAATCTACTCCACGCCCAAATAAACTCAAAGCACTTTCTGAAGCGCTTCAGCTTGAGATAGATAAGTTACTCGAGGGCGAAGGTTCTGTGCCTGAGCCTGTCGTGGCTTATAGAACAAAAATGAATCGCCAAGTCACTGAGCACGCAATGGACGTGGCAACAGATGTTGCGCGGCATTTACGAGAATTAGCTTCCTATGTTCGCCGAGATGCAATTTTTGCCCCCCCAATACTTGAGACCCCTACTCTTGAAGACAGTTACATTAGAGAGGCAGCACAACAAATTCGGTCACGAGTTGGGTTGTCACCAAAGGCACCAATAAGCCGAGAACTGTTATTAAACTTGCATCACGATTTCGGTACTCTGCTTGTCCCAGTGCTCTGGGGCTCAAACAAGACTGGTCACGAAAATGCGTTGAGTGTTTATCTACCGGAATCCAAAATGTCTTGGGTGGTATTCAGTATTAATGCCTATGATGACGACTTTAACTATTGGTTAGCGCATGAATTAGGCCATTGTTATACTTTGCATTCCCTTCAAGGCGATCAGGGCGAAGAATTCGCAGAGCGGTTTGCCCAAGAACTACTTTTTCCATCAGAAGTCGCAGTAGATGCCCTTGGAGCGATTACATCAGATAAGTCACCAAGAGAGCGAGCAAATTGGTACGCCGGCACATATGGTGCCTCTATAGTAACCATCATGAGGCAGGCTGATCGTGTTGCAAGACGTCTTGGCATATCCCCTACGGGAATTGAATGTCCAAAGTTTTGGGCTAACTGGAATTCCAATCGTAAATTTGTACCGACAGTTGTAGAAGTACTTTATGGTTCAAAAACACTATCGGTCGAAGAATATGTACTGAAGTCAGAGGAATTATTTAAGACACCGGTATTTCGTGCATTAGCTCAATGGCAAGCAGCTGAGGGTGGCCGATCACCGGCATTTATTGCGTCGGCACTAAATATCGACCTTGGGCAAGCTGTGGAGCTATCTCATACATTGCTTAAGCTTCACACACCATCTAGCGAGGCGACTGACTCGCCAAAAAGTCGCTGATATTCTAACTCCCAGCCTTTGAGCAAATTTTCACGATAAAGCACCCAGGAACGTACAGTCTTGCGCCTATTTTCAGGGGAGAGTTTGCCATAGTTCTCCAGCAATTGAAGCAGCTCGAGGCTGTGGTAGATTCCGATTTCATATTCATCTGGATCTTCCATCAAATCCTGAGCAACGATCCTGAGAGGCCACTCGTCAGTCGCCATGATTCCTTTAAGTTCTATTGTCGTAGCGAGCAGATCCAGATCCCTGTTCGACAGACTGTGGATATTGATTTTCCTTTTATTGCAGTACGATTCAAGAAGCGATTTAGCATAGGGTCGCAAATGCGTTTGCGCGATTTTAACGCTGGTCTTGGTAGCTGACCGGATCTTAAGTTTTGCCTTTGTGAGGTCATCGTGTTTTGGACCTGACGAGACGGATGGATAGCTCTGCGTCAGAACGGGGTTGTTGTGAAATTCGTCCACCAAGCTTTCGAGGGTCAACAGCCTAAATCCCCCGATGTCTTGCCCCATTAAAGGCAGAACGGGTGAGTGGTAGAGGCGCAGAAAGCAATTTGTATCTACAAGTACAATCCGAATTGAGGCTCCTGTCATACGATTTATCCTTTTTTACCAATGATATAGATTTATTAAAAAGTTATCCACAGGCAAAGAGAAAAAGAACTCATTTAGTGCCATAATTGGCACCTCATGACTCCGAGAGCGGAGTAGCAATAATTACTGGCCTGTTTCAGCTTGGATCTGACATCAATAACAAATTTAGAAGTTTGCTCATTCTTGGCTGCGCAAATCCGCCACGAGCGCCTGCGACAGGGTTACACACAAGCTACGATGGCAAGACTATCAGGGATCCCACTACGTACCTACAAGCGGATTGAGTTATCTGGAACTGGGAGTATTCAAAACCTGATTGTTATCCTTCGAACTCTAGATCGGATAAAGGCTGTTGGGTTGTTGATTCCACCACCTACGGAAGAAAAACGAATTTCAATAGTTGAAAGAATCAACATAATTGCAGAAGTTGCGAAGAAAAATCGCCGTAGCTAGTCTGCAGTAATCACGTATCAGAAATCAAGTTGATCCAGTGCGGATAACTAATAGAAGTGACTGTAGAGTGTGGATGAGTCACTTTGACAATATAATGATTGCTCTTACACTGATTTAAAAGAGCAAAACAAGGTTCGTTTTGTAGTAATTTGCATGCTATTATTTTAGCAGGTGAACCTACAAGTTAACTTAATTTTCATGTACTGAGAAAGGGGTAGGTTTTTTCAATATGTTTGAGAATGCTAGTTAAGTTGATTCTCATAATAGGTGAGTAACTATATGATTTCACAATCCACCAATTCTCACATAATTCAAGAACCTACAGCTGTAGGCTCTGTGAGTTATTAAGAAAACAACAGCTAAAACGAGCGGAATATTTAGAACTTATCCGTAAATAATATTTACCGCCAGAGGCACTTTCCTGAACACGATAATGGCAGCGGCCAACTGGTTGAGGGCAACAAAGCTGCGCTCCAGCTTTTCGTAACGCACCAGCAGCTTGCGGAAGCGGTTAAACCAACTGTGCGCGACCTCAACCACCCATCGCCTCGCCTTCTTGCACGGATTGTTTTCAAGTTCCACCGCCTCCTGCTTTCGTCCCACCAGATGCGGGATATAACCATGTTGCTCCATCATGCGCAATGCGGGCGAACCGAAATAACCCGCATCAGCGCACAAGTGCTTGCTCCGACGCAGCGGCGGCAACGGTTTCTTGACCATGATCGCGGTCAACACAACATCCAATTGCGACACATCATGCCGATTGGCTCCGGTCACGACGAGCGATAACGGGACACCATGTTCGTCCACCAGCAGGTGGCGTTTGCTTCCTTTTTTTTCCCCGATCCGTCGGGTTGGAGCCAACCGCTCCTTGCGCCAGCGGTGCCTTCATCATCGCACCATCAATACTTTGCCATCGCCAGGCAATCCCGTGGAGGTCATCGTACTCGGCAAGCCCCGCCTTCCACACATTCTCGAAGAACCCCGCCGCCGCCCATTGTAAAAAGCGCGTGTGGATGGCACTGGCACTGCCAAAGTGCTTGGGCAACGCCCTCCACTGGCAACCTGTCCTCAGCACATACACGATGCCTTCGAATACCAGCCGCGCATCTTTGGGCTTGCGCCCGCCCCCCGCCTTGCGAACATAGTCATTGCATGGCGGACGTTCCCGAACCGGCACAAGTGGCTCAACTCGTTTCCAGAATTCATCTGTTACTTCCCAAGACTTCGCTTTCGCCATCCCCAATCCCCCCACGCGCACCTTGCGCATGGGGAGGCATAATAACTTATTTGCGGATAAGTTCTTAGTGAGGTAAAGATCATCGTCTGACAAGTTAGATTTCATCTTGCAAAAAATTCCGCACTCAATGTACATACTCCACCAAAGTGCATAGACTCGCCTTTATAAGCGTCCCAAAGGGATCCTGTCTGAAGTAGTATTAGTAGGGCTGTGTGTACGAATGCAGTACTGGCTTTATATGTGCGTATTTGGTCGAGGGCGATCAGGTTATCAGAGGGTACTTGCCTGACATTGGAGCAGCGTGTCTCGACTTATGATCTCAAACGACACGGTGGTGAGCAGATGGAAACAACATAAATTCTCGGTGCAGAACGTTGGTCGCCGCCAAACGGGCGTGGCGACGTGGCTGTTCCGAGTGATGAAATTTACCATGCCCATCCCCTTATCCCATTTTCCCTCTGTACGCGGGAGGAAGGGCAAACGAATCGCCACAAAACGACTTATGTGCTGTGTCACTAACCCAATTTAATTGGCGTTTGCGTAAAATCCAAGTACACCCTCTGAAAACTTTGCCGGATGAGCTATTCGCAAAGGTTTGCGAATAGCTGAATCAGATCATTCAATTGGGGTAGGCTCGCGTTACGAATTTAATCAAGGATTGGTCGTTCATGTCGTTAAAAAAAGTAGATATATTGCTGGTGGGTGCGGGGGTGATGAGTGCCACATTGGGCAAGTTATTGGCGCAACTGGATCCTTCATTGAAGATTATGATGGTCGAACGCTTGAGCAAGGTGGCTCACGAAAGCTCCCACGGGTTGAATAACGCCGGTACCGGTCATGCCGGTTATTGCGAGCTGAATTACACGCCGCAAAAACCGGACGGGAGTCTCAGCATCAATCGAGCGTTGTCGATTAACGCGGCGTATGAGGTGTCTCTGCAATTTTGGTCTTATCTCGTGGAGCAGGGTGTTCTACCCGCACCCGAGACATTCGTCAATCCGATCTTTCACCAGAGTTTTGTTTGGGGTGAGCAGAATGTTAGTTTTTTGCGCAAACGTTATGAGGCTTTACGCACGCATCATTTGTTTGAGGAAATGGAGTACAGCGAAGATCACGCCGTATTACGTAAATGGATGCCGTTAATCATGGAGCATCGCGCCGCCAAACAAGCTGTTGCGGCGACCCAAGTTAAACACGGCACAGACGTAGATTTCGGGATGTTGACGCGCAAGCTGGTCAAAGCAATGACCAAGCATTCCACCTTCGAGCTCAAGTTGGGTCACACCATCACCAGCCTGAAACAATATCCGGATAGTCGCTGGCACGTGCGCATCAAAGACAATCATACCGACCACAGCAAGACCATTGATGCGGGTTTTGTTTTTCTTGGTGCAGGTGGGGGTGCGTTGCCTCTGCTCCAGAAATCAGGCATCCCCGAAAGTCAGGGATATGGCGGATTTCCCGTGAGCGGACAATGGTTGATCTGCAAGAACCCAGATGTAGTGAAACGTCATACCAGCAAGGTTTACGGCTTGGCACCAATGGGTGCGCCGCCTATGTCGGTGCCGCATCTGGACGCGCGGATTATTGATGGGCAACCTGCTCTGCTATTCGGGCCGTTCGCCAGCATCACCACCAAATTCTTGAAAGAAGGTTCGGTGCTTGATCTATTTTCCTCGCTTAAATCGAACAACCTCAAACCCATGCTCGCTGTGGCTAGAGACAATCTTGAGTTGACCCGTTATTTAGTCACTGAAGCATTCAGATCACACAAGGATCGCGTGGCAAGCTTGCAAGAATTTTATGCGGATGCCAAAGAAAAAGATTGGGAATTGGCTTCAGCCGGGCAGCGTGTGCAAATTATCAAAGGCTGCGACATCAATGGTGGAAAATTGGAATTTGGCACCGAAATTGTTACTGCCAAAGACGGCACACTTGCATCGTTATTAGGTGCCTCTCCGGGTGCTTCAACTTCAGTACAGGCAATGATCGAAGTGATCGAACGTTGCTTCAAATCACGCGTAAAAAGTGCCGATTGGCAACGCAAATTGAAACTAATGATTCCCTCTTATGGTGAATCACTGGACGACAACGCGGCCTTGCTACACGCCGTGCGTGAAAGAACACTCGCCACTTTGGGACTGGAGCACAGAGCCGGCAAAGCCAATAAAACACCAAGACGCAACCGAGATTAATCAACTTGGTGCTCTACAACTCACTCCCAAAGTTTCACTCGTCACACAACGCCTTCGCGTTGAACCGTGGGTTCATTATGTTTTCGCTTAAGCCGTCGCGTAATCAGCTGTACCGCATCATCCACATAGGTGAATACCACCGGGATCACTAACAGACTCAGGAAGGTCGAGGTAATCAATCCGCCGATTACCACGATGGACATTGGCGCGCGAAAACTTGGGTCCGTGCCAATACCCAATGCCACAGGCAACATACCTGCACCCATCGCCAGTGTGGTCATCACAATCGGACGAGCGCGTTTTTTGCAGGCATCAATCAAGGCTTCGGCACGGCTCATGCCGCGATCACGGCGCGAGACAACGGCATATTCCACCAACAGAATCGAATTCTTTGTGGCCACTCCCATCAACATAATCAAGCCTATCATCGCGGGCATAGAGATGGCGGTGTGGGTGATGAACAACGCCAAGAATGCACCCGGAATTGACAACACCAAAGCGGCAAGAATAGTGACGGGTTGCACGAAATCCTTAAACAGCAACACCAGCACAAAGTAGATGCACAACACGCCTGTCAGCATCGCCAAGCTGAAGCTGGCGAACAGCTCAGCCATTGCTTCAGCATCGCCCACCGTGGCGCGGGTAATGCCGTGAGGCATATTTTTCAAGCTGGGGAGCGTGTTGGTAAATTCCTCTACCTTGCCCAAAGGTTGCCCGTTTAATTCAATTTCAAAGTTGATATTGCGCGCTCTATCATAGCGATCAATTTGTGCAGGACCACTTTCCATGCTGAAGCTGGCAATGCTGCCTAGCATCACCGTGCCTTGTTTGCCTTGCACCACCAAACGGGATAACAGCGACATATCTTGCCGTGCATCAGCGCGCAGCTTGACCACAATCGGTAGTTGGCGATCACTCAAATTGAGTTTAGACAACGATTGTTCATAGTCGCCCGCTGTGGCAATGCGCAAGGTGTCGGCTATCGCCGCAGAAGTCACGCCCAAGTCTGCCGCTTTGGCAAAGTCAGGACGCACGACCAATTCAGGACGCACCAAACTCGATGTTGAAGTGACGCTGCCAATGCCGGGTATGGTGCGTAAATCACGCGCCACCAATTCGGCGTGTTGCAATAATTTTTCGCCATCTTCACCCGCCAACACCAACACATATTTTTCGTTGGATGCGCCCAAACCAATTTTGACGCGCGCGCCGGGCAACACGTCTAAAGCCTCGCGCAGCTGCGCTTCGATGTCTTGCTTGCGAATGCTACGTTCCGCACGCGGGGTCAACATGAGAGTAAGCGTGGCTTTAGTCACCTGCCCTGAGCCAGACGGCATGAATGGATCATCGCCCGTGCTGCCGCCACCGATGGTGGTATAGATGAGCTTCACATTAGGATTCTTCAGTACTATTTCACGTGCTTGTTCGGCGAGCCGATAGCTTTGTTGGAAGGTGCTGCCAGGCGGCAAAGTCAGCATCACCTGCGATTGCGAGCCGTCATCGGGGGGCATAAATCCTGTGGGCAACAGCGGCACTAACATAAATGCACCAATAAAAAATATTGCCGCCGCAATCATGGTTTTCACGCGATGCTTCAAGCAATAACTTGCCCAACCGGAATAGTATTCAACCCATGCGGGGATTTGATGCGCGACACGCGGTTTGAGAATGTAAGCCGCCATCATCGGGGTCAACATCCGCGCCACGACTAACGAGAAGAACACTGAAATTGCTGCCGTCCAGCCAAATTGGACGAAGAATTTACCCGGCACGCCACTCATAAAAGCGGTGGGCAAAAACACCGCAATCAAAGTAAATGTCGTCGCAATCACCGCAAGACCAATTTCGTCCGCCGCCTCCATCGCGGCTTGGTAAGGCGTTTTGCCCATCTCCAGATGGCGCATGATATTTTCAATTTCGACGATGGCATCATCGACCAATACCCCGACCACCAATGACAGTGACAAGAGCGTGACCACGTTCAGCGTAAAGCCCATAAAATACATACAGGCAAAAGTAGGAATCACCGCCAACGGCAATGCAGTAGCCGCCACCACCGTCGCGCGCGCATTACGCAAGAACAGCCACACCACCAACACCGCCAATGCCGCGCCTTCAAACAGCAAGGTCATCGAACCTTTGTAATTTTCTCGAACCGGTTCAACAAAGTTAAACGCTTCGGTGATTTCCATTTTGGCGTGCTCAGTTTTGAGTTCAGCCAACACTTTTGTCACGCCATCTTCCACTTCAACCGAGCTTGCGCCCAGCGAACGAACAATCTCAAAACCCACTACTGGCTTGCCATTCAGCAGGGCGGCGGAGCGTTGTTCGGCAGTGCCATCCGACACGTCAGCCACTTCGCTCAAGCGTATGCGACGACCATCACGCAGTGCGATTTCCATCTGCCCTAATTGCTCGGCAGTTTGTACGGTCGCTATAGTGCGTACCGATTGTTCGATGCCGCCAATGTCGGCGCGCCCGCCCGCCGCTTCTTGCTGAACTTGGCGTAACTGCTGGGAAATTTCTCCGGCAGATGCATTGAGTGCCAGTAACTTATCCGGATCAAGCGCAACGTTCACTTGCCGTGACACGCCACCCACTCGCGTGACCGAACCCACACCGCGCACCGACAACAACGCTTTGGTGATTTTGTTATCGACAAACCACGACAGCTCTTCTTCGCTCATGTCAGGCATGGCAATCGCATAAGTCAAAATCGGCGAGCCTGACAACACCAGCTTATTCACTGTCGGCTCACGCAAATCTTGCGGCAAATCCGCGCGGATTTTTGAAATGGCAGCACGCACATCATCAAGCGCAGTTTGCGAATTTTTTTCCAATCTAAACTCAGCGGTCACCGTCACCGAACCGTCTTGCACCTTGGTATAAAGATGCTTCAACCCTTGCAAGTTAGCGAAGGAATTCTCTAACTTGCGCGCTACTTGAGTTTCCAATTGCGCAGGTGATGCGCCCGGCAAACCGGCGTTCACCACAATGGTTGGCAAATCAATATCGGGAAATTGCTGAATCTTCATGGCGCGAAACGCCATCAACCCCGCAAGGGTGAGCAATGCGAAAAATAGAATCGCCGGTATGGGATTACGAATTGACCAAGCAGAGACGTTCATCTAATTTCAGCCTCATGCAGTGAGCCGTTCGTCCCCTCTCCCGCTTGCGGGGGAGGGTTACCCCCGAACCCCTTGCTGGGGTTCGAGGGTGAAGGTTGGGGGAGGCTCGCTACACGAACCACATCACCATCCACCAAAAACGCGCCGCCAGACTCCACTACCGCAATGCCTTTTTCGAGTCCCGACACAATTTCAATCTGTTCGCCGAACCGTTTCCCTACCGTCACCTTAAGCTCGTGCGCGTGTCCATCTGCGCCCACTGAAAACACAAAAGCCGCGCCACTGCGCAACACCACAGCCGTTTGCGGCAAGGTCATGACAGGGGTATTTTGTTGCGTCAACTGGAACGTACCGCGAGCAAACATGCCTGCAACTAAACCACCGTTGTTCGGTAAATCAACCAATACTTGTCCGTACCGCGTTTGCGGATTGATAGCGGGAGAAATGGCGCGAACCTGCCCTTTTACTATTCGCCCTTGGGGAGACAGCAACTCCACTTTCATGCCTTTGCGTATCATGCCCAATTCATCTGCCGTGATGTCGGCATGCCATTCCAAACGACCTTGGCGTATCAGGCGGAACAGCTCCATGCCAGGCTGTGTCAATGTGCCGACGGTCGCTGAACGTGCTGAGATAACACCCGCGTCGGAAGCTTTGATATTCAATTGCGCCAAACGCAGCACGCCCGCTTGGTAACGCGCACGTTGTGTTTCCATTCTGGCACGTGCGGTATTTTCATTGGTCATGGCTTGTTCCACTTGCTGCGCGCTAACAAAACCCGACTCGCGCAACTTGCTACTCCGTGCCGCCTGCGCACTTGCCTCGGCTAACACGGCCTCACTTTCTTTGAGCGAGGCTTGAACCTCAGCGACACTCGCCGCCACAGTATCCGTCGCCAACGTCGCTAACACTTGCCCTTTGCGCACTTGGTCGCCAACACTCGCACGTACATCAGCTATGCGAATACCCGTCACCTCTGAACTGATGACTGCCTCTTGCCACGCCACCACGCTGCCATTTGCCGACAAACTCTGCATCCATTTTGCAGGTTGCAAAATAACCAAACTAACAGTCAAGGCCGGCTTGCTTGTCGTTACAATAGGGGTAGTTGCAGCCTTGCTAACGTGTGGCATTTTCCACAAAACTACAGCCATCAATGCAACGCTGCCAAGGCAAACTTTGACCCAACGATTTTTATTTGAACTCGAACTAGACAAAGGCATTTACATCCCCTTAAAAACAATAAAAACCGCTCTCAATGAGGCGGCTAGATATGGAACAATTATATCTGATGACGTTTGGCAGACAGATTTATTGTAACCGAGCGCTATTTAACAATTCGCGGGTTCAAGTTTGAAGTGCAACGCCTGATTTGAAGAATACCTGATTAGGTGTCTGGTATCCAAGTCGTTTTCTGGGTCGGTTATTTAATCTCTCCATCGCTGTATTTATCTCCTGTTGTGTAATCGTTGTGAAGTCCCTGTTCTTGGGGAAATACTGCCGTATCAATCCATTCGTATTCTCGTTTGTTCCTCGCTCCCATGAAGAGTAAGGGTGAGCAAAGTAGAAGTCTGCCTTCAATCCGCTTGCGATCTCTTCATGTCCGGCGAATTCACGACCGTTGTCTGAAGTGATCGTGTGCACCTTTTTCTGGTGCGGTTTCAATAGTCCAATCATTGCTTGGCTGACAGCGAGTGCAGTCTTGCGCTCAACCTTGCGTATCAGCGTGAAGCCGGACTTCCGCTCCACAATACTCACGATGGCCTGGCGGTGGTTCTTGCCAATCACCGTGTCAGCTTCCCAGTCACCAATCCGGCTGCGCGTTTCAACAATAGCTGGCCTATCCTCGATGGAGAGACGATTGGGAATCATGCCGCGCCGATCTATCTTGCCGTAGCGCTTCTTGTGTTTCTTCTGGCAGCGCAAGTTCTTCCATAGTAATCCGCCTGCTTGCTTGTTCGCATAAACACGTTGATAAACCGTCTCCGGACTAATGTCAGCGTGTCCGCTAATCTGCTCCGGACTCCATTGCATCATGATCATCTCTTGGGCGAACTGCCAAGTTGCTTCATCTACCGTCCTGGCATTCATTGCACGCCGGTCAATCGATGAGCAGTGTGCTTGCTTCGGGCGATAGCCGCGTCCACCACTGTTACGAGATAACTCTCTGCTAATAGTTGATGCATTGCGTTCAAGCACGTTGGCAATCTCGATTTGTGTGTGTCCGGCCTTTTTCAAGGCGTAAATCTGGTATCGTTCTTGTTGGGTAAGGTGTGTGTAGTTCATTTTGCAATTTCGACTGGCCGGTCAAAAAGGCATGAATGCTACCGCATCCTGCCCACCTGACCTACGTTACTCAAAATTGCACTTCATTCCTGAATCTGCCATTCTTGCTAACTGTCGCCTTTAATGAGTTACCGCTCGCCACCACATTTAATAGCCGATCAATGTTGGGATGCTTGCCAACATTGCTTTGTGCATCGGCGGTGTGTTCAGCATAAATTTCCAAGCCTTCGCGCGCCGCCTCGACGTTGATGCCTTCCCATTTTTGCAGCAGGTGGTAGTACACCTTGATTGAACCTTGGCTGCCGGGTTTGTTTTCAATCAAGCCTGCTTCACTGCCGTCGCTATTGAATAGCGCAATGCATTGCACGTGGTCGGCATTGTCCAATTCCAATGAAGAAAGAATTTCGCTGAATGTTTTCATCGCATATATTTGGTTATAAACTTGACCGCGAACTTTATGGCACGCGTGCATATTATGCAAATCAGATACCCCTGCAAAGCTTCGGGTGTCTGAGAGTTTGCTTGCCTTTCATGCATCTTTCCAGTACCTTGCGCAACTCGCTAGGGGTCTGCAAATTATGCAGTGAGACACACCCTTTGAACCTGTACGGGTCATGCCGTCGTAGGGAAGCATCCACCGATGCTCCCCATTATTTTGGAGCATCAAATGAACGCAAATCCCCAGTTTTTATCTTCCGCCGCTCACGTCGATGAAGCAGCCATCAAGCCTTTGCCCAATTCACGCAAGGTCTATGTCCAAGGCAGCAGACCCGACATTCAAGTACCGATGCGCGAAATTTCACAAGCCGAAACGCCCGCCAGCATGGGTGCGGAAGTGAATCCGCCGATTTATGTTTATGATTGCTCCGGCCCTTATACCGACCCTGCGGCGAAGATTGACATCCGCTCTGGTTTGGCTGCATTACGTGAAGGCTGGATAACCGAGCGCGATGACACCGAACAATTGGACGGGCTGACTTCAAAATACGGTCAGCAACGTTTGGACGATCCCGAATTAGCCGAGATGCGCTTCAATCTCAAGCGCGCACCGCGTCGCGCCAAGGCTGGCAAAAACGTCTCGCAGATGCACTATGCACGTCAGGGCATCATCACACCGGAGATGGAATACATCGCAATCCGCGAGAACCAGAAGGTTGATGGTCAGATGTCCGAGATGATGCGCAAACAACATGCGGGTGAAAATTTTGGTGCGTTTATGCCGAAGAAAATCACGCCTGAATTTGTGCGCGATGAAGTGGCGGCAGGCCGTGCGATTATTCCCTTGAACATCAACCACCCCGAAGTTGAACCGATGATTATTGGGCGCAACTTCTTAGTCAAAATCAATGCCAACATTGGCAATTCGGCACTTGGCTCTAGCATCCAAGAAGAAGTGGAAAAAATGACCTGGGCCATCCGCTGGGGCGGCGACACCGTGATGGACTTGAGCACCGGCAAGCACATCCACGAAACCCGCGAATGGATTATGCGTAACTCGCCTGTACCGATCGGCACCGTGCCGATTTACCAAGCGTTGGAAAAAGTGAACGGCAAAGCCGAAGACCTGACTTGGGAAATTTTCCGCGACACGCTGATCGAGCAAGCCGAGCAGGGCGTGGATTACTTCACCATCCATGCGGGCGTGTTGTTACGTTACGTACCGATGACCGCTAAACGTATGACTGGCATCGTGTCACGTGGTGGCTCGATCATGGCGAAATGGTGTTTGGCGCATCACAAGGAAAACTTCCTCTACACGCATTTCGAAGATATCTGCGAAATCATGAAGGCGTATGACGTGAGTTTCTCATTGGGCGATGGACTGCGCCCTGGTTCGATTTACGATGCCAATGACGAAGCGCAATTAGGCGAATTGAAAACGCTGGGCGAACTTACGCAAGTGGCTTGGAAGCACGATGTACAAGTGATGATAGAAGGCCCCGGTCACGTGCCGATGCACATGATTAAAGAGAACATGGATTTGCAACTCAAGTGGTGTCACGAAGCACCGTTCTACACACTAGGCCCTCTGACCATGGACATCGCACCCGGTTACGATCACATCACGTCCGCCATCGGCGCGGCGATGATAGGCTGGTTTGGTACTGCGATGCTGTGCTATGTCACGCCTAAAGAACATTTGGGCTTGCCCAACAAAGCCGATGTGAAGGAAGGCATCATCACTTACAAAATCGCCGCCCACGCTGCTGACTTAGCCAAGGGACATCCCGGTGCACAAGTACGCGACAACGCGCTATCCAAAGCACGCTTCGAATTCCGCTGGGAAGACCAGTTCAATTTGGGACTCGATCCTGATCGCGCACGCGAATTCCACGATGAAACACTGCCCAAAGAATCCGCCAAAGTCGCGCACTTCTGCTCCATGTGCGGCCCGCATTTTTGCTCGATGAAAATCTCGCAAGACGTGCGCGATTTCGCTGCGAAGGAAGGCATCGCTGAAGCCGATGCATTGAACAAAGGCATGGAATTAAAAGCTGTGGAATTCGTCACGAAAGGCAGCCAGCTTTACAGCAAATCTTAATAGTGTCCAATACGCAAACCGCACATTAGTGTGTAAAATGACAGCATTCTTTACACACGAGGTGTGCCATGCGTACCAATATCGAGATTGATGATGCGTTGATGCAAAAAGCCATGCGCTCTGGCGGATTCAAAACCAAAAAAGAAACCGTCGAAGCTGCGCTTACTAAGCTGGCAGAACAGCACAGCACCTACCAAAAATTACTCAAGCTGGCTGGCAAGGTCGAGTTTGAGCCAGGCTACGATTACAAGGCACTGCGCGAGAACCGCAAAAAATGATTTTGGTGGACTCCAGCATTTGGATTGGTGTTTTTCGTGGCGACGACACGCCACAAACCCTGTTGATGTTATCTATCCTGAAAAATGACTCTGCCGATTTGGCGATAGCCGACATCATCTTGCTGGAAGTGTTGCAAGGTTTTCGTTCCGAATCTCAAGCACAGACGGCATTGCGCACGATGACGGAATTACCTTGTTTCAACTTGGGTGGAAAATCACTGGCTGTATTGGCTGCCAGAAATTATCGGAAGCTCCGCCGGAAAGGCATCACCATCCGCTCAACACTAGATTGTTTGATTGCCACTTTTTGTATCGAACACGACTTTTCCTTGCTGCACAACGACCGCGACTTTAATCCATTTCAGGAGCATCTTGGTTTGCGTGCGGTGGAATCCTAAAACACGGATGGCAAACTATTTTCGCAAGACTTTCTGCTCAACGAAAATCACCCAAAATGTTCGTGATTTCGCCACCTTAAGACCAATCTAATCGCTCCTGCACTGGTATCGCACTCATGCGCACCCTAGCAAACTTCAACAGCTCGACCATCCCGGCCATCTTGTCGCGCCATTCATAGAATTGTGTTTCACCCAGCAACACGTAATGCCACGTCCTACCCATTCTGTCTTTCTCTTGCAGCGTATTCACCCGCTCGCACCAAGCGGCTGCCGACTTTAATTTGCGCTGCACATTGGCAGAGCGCACGTCTTTTTGCGCCTTGGTTTCCACCAGAAAAATCTCCGTTTCGGTCTTGACCAAAAAGTCCGGCGAATACATCGCGGGTAGCCCGTCATCCTTGAGATAGCGCAGGCGGCAGAAGCTGTGTTTGGTTTCGTTGATTTTGCAAAACGCCTGTACCAACGCATCTTTTTGTGCCCATTCCATCAAGGTTTTTTCCAGTCCGCCGTTGCGCGACGGGAAAGGTTGCCGCTGGTAAATACACTTGCGTGTGGGAATGGAAAACTCATCGCGCATCGGCAGTTTTTCGACTTCCGATAACTGCCGTTGCGCCACTTCAAAGCCGCTGATTTGTTCCGACTCTTCTGCACTCAAAATCGCTTCGGCGAACACGCGGATGATGTGTTGCAGCAATGGGTCGAGCAGCAGTAATCGCCAATTTTCATCGACCAGCGGATTGAACGGCTCGCCGAATAAATGCTGACGGATATAGTCGTCCAGAGCTTGCACCAAGCCCACGGTGTGAATTTGCAGATAGGGGAATTTCGCCACGCCGCCGCCACTTTTACCCGTCAGCGGCTGGTTCAGCACTTGCGACAAACGCGCGGTCATGCGGCTCAAATACTCGTTGTAACCCGTTGCCGTCATCACGCCGCCCTGGACACGGTAGTCGCCAAAGCGCGTGCCAGATTGCACATCGTGCGAGGCGAACACATCGCCTTTGCCCAGCCTATCTTTTAGCTCTTGCTGCGTGTAGCTGCTGAATTTTGCGATGCCGTCCACCGCCACATTCAGCACGCTCAACTCTTCATCGTCCTCGCTCAAAATAAAGGGAATGGCAAAGTCATATTCCTGATAGCCCTCGACCAAGCCCACTGAAATCAAATCGCCGATGCTGCTGCCACTGCCTTCGCCACCGTCTATTCCAACCAAACCTTCCTGCATCAGCTCGTCGTAGAACGATTGAAAGGCGGGATGCTCGATGACAGACAACACATCTATCATGCTGTTCGGCTCTTGCCCGTTGTGGATGCGGGCGCGATTTTCTTCTTTGATGTCGGCATATTCACCATCACGCCACATCAGCCGCAAGCCGCGCCCTATGGTTTGCTCCAGCAGAATCTGCGCGTCCGTGGTACGCAACGGCACGATGACGCAAATGTTGGACACGTCAAAACCTTCGCGCAACATCAACACGCTGACCAGCACACGCGGCGTTTGATGCTTGTCCACATCGAACAAACGCTCGCGCACTTTCGCCCATTCGTCCGGCTTGAGTTCGCCCTTTTTGCTGCTGTCGATTGCCATCACCTCATCGGTGTGCAGCCCTTCATTTATAAGAAATTCGACGACCTTTGGTGACACGCTGGTGTCCTCGCACACCACCATCATTTTCGGATAACGCTGCGGCGCGATGCGCGCAAAATCTGTCTCCAATTTTTTTAGTTTGGACAAGCCAGCGCGCAGCATCACGCGTTGTCCTTCCGCCAACATCGCATTACCTTCCGCATCGCGTTCCGCTTTGAATTCCAGCGGCAACGCGCCGATTTCTTTGCGCTTATCCAGCACCAGCGATTTCACCAACCCCTGACGCATCGCCGCCTTCAAATCGAAGTCCACCGCAATGTGCGGGAAATACGCTTTGCGGGTTTTCGCGCCCGTGCCGATCTGGTTATACGGCGTGGCGGAAAAGTCTAGTTGCAAAAAGTGTGAGCCTTTACTTTCGGCGATGCGGCTCAAACTTTTCTGCCATTCGACTTCGGTTTGTTCGCCTTCTTTTTTCAGTTCGTGGATGTGGTGCGCCTCATCGTTGACTACCATCAAGTCGGGCAAGTTAGCGAGAAAATCCAGCGCGCCGCCACGCGCATAACGCCTGTCCAACACATCCAGCGCGTTGCCCGTGGCACGCCCCGGAGTCAATGGTAATAAGGCATTCAGCACTTTGATAGGGTCGATGTCTGCGCCCGGCGTTTCGATTTCATTTTCTTCGTTCAGCTCTTCGCCCGCTTCCGCCAGCAAGTGCCAATTGGTGATGGCAATCAAGCCGCCGCTGGTCGCTTGGCTGCCGATATTCTCTTTGTTGCACACATTGGTTTGCACAAAGCGAAACACCGTATCGCGGTGCGATTCGGGGATAAACAAGTCGGCATATTGCGTGATGTCGGACGTTGCAAAATCGCGCTCGCCGTTATTCAGCTTGCCGCTAAACGCATCCAGCAAACGGTCATACACAATCAACCCTGGCGCGACCAGCAGAAAGTTTTTGGTGAAACGCTTGTCGTTAGGCTCGGCGAGTTTGTTCAACAACTGCCACACCAGCAAGGCTTGCAGCACCCACGTTTTGCCCGTGCCAGTCGCCATTTTCAAGCAGTATTTCGGATGGCGATGTTTGGCCTGATCGACCTCCAGCAAGCGACCACCTTCCAGCAAATCTTCCGCTGCGACTTGCTCATACAGCCCGCGCAAACTGGTGACACCCAGCACTTCATGCGCATAAATCACATTCAAAATCGCTTGCCGCTGACCCGCGTGAAAATTGAAACTGCGCATCGCGCAATAGTCGGCCTGAAACCACCACTTCAATAATTCCGCTGTGGTCGGCGTGACCAAATCGAGCAAGTCGGCAACGCCATCTTCAAGGCCGATGCACACAGCATTGTTCTTGGCAGTCAGTCCGGCGGCGAGTGGCAAAGGTGAGTTTTTCATGCCACCTCCTGCATCACTTCAGACTCAAAGCCAAACACATCCACCGCCCGCACACAGACGCGGCGCGTCCCCGCCACAGTCGGCACACTCAACACCGCACGGGTCACACAGCGCAAGGCATCTTCATCGTTGGCGGTGTTGCCGCGATAGTCCTGCCACACCGAGCGAAACGTCACGCCGTCGTAAGCGGGGTCAACCGCCCAATACTCAATCAACGCCAGCGGCTCATGGTTAATCACCTGCTGCAATTTGATGCGATTCGCCTCATCCAAATTGATGGCATCGGGCGACAGTAGCACATAGTTATCTAGCTCTATGGTCAGGGTTTCCTCCCTCATCCCCAGCCCTTCTCCCGACGGGAGAAGGGAGTCGCCATCTTCCCCTTGCCCTTTGGGAGAGGTGCTAGGGGTGAGGGAACGCGCCACCGCTTTCACCGTCAGATATTGCAGCGTGGAAAAGCGTATTTCCTTGCGCAGTTTATCCAGCGCGCCTTTCTTCTTCAGCCTGTCCAGCAAGTCGGGCGGGATCACCAGCACTTCCAGTTGCGCATCGTTCAAGGCTTGTAAGTCATGGCCGATAGCGAGGTCGAAGTTCCAGCCCAACACCAGCACCTTGTCCCAGCCGCCCAGCAAAGTATCGCGCAAAGCGATGGCTTTTTTCAGCGTGGCAAGCCCGGTCATCTTGGCGGGTGAATCCACCAACACTAGGGTTTTACTCCCTCTCCCGCTGGGAGAGGGCTGGGGTGAGGGAGCACTTTGTGTACGCGGCAAATATCCCAAATTGCGATTCGGATTGTCTTCTGCCGCCAGCGGCAACGCGCCATAAAGCTGCAACACGATCTGCGACAAATCGCCCACTTTGAACTTGCGCCCCAGCGTGGTCTTGGCACTTTCCACTTGGTAATCGCCGATGGCTTGATACAAAAACGGCTGCGCGTTCTGGTCTATCAGACGCTTGCGCATCACCATGCAAGCGGGCTTGCCCAGGTCGGTGGTAATCCACCGCCGCCCCAACTTTTCCGCCACCGCAGCCGTTGTGCCTGAGCCGCCGAAGAAGTCGGCGACGATGCCGTTTTCGGGGCAAGAGGCACGGATGATGCGGTCTAAAAGTTTTTCCGGTTTTTGAGTGGCGTATTCCACTCCCTCATTCGAGCGGGATGAAATTGCCATGAAGTCGAACCACAAGTCTTGAACCTGCTTGCCCTCAATGTCATCCGCATACTGCTTGTAGCGTGGCGTACCTGTTGAAGAAAAGAAAATCTTTTTCTCCGCCAAAGCCTCGTTGATTCGCTCTTGTGCCCAAACCCAATGCCTGCCAGAAGGTGGTGCAAGCAACCCTTTATCTCCAAAATAACGAGGCTCACCTTGCCCTGCGGCATTCATGGAAACAGACTTGTAACGCTTGCCCGTAATGTCACAAATGCTCGGATATTCCTCGTTTGTTTCTTCTTGAGTTCGTGTAACAAACACGGGCTTAAAAAAGTGATTTTCATTTTTTGAGTAGAAAAATAACGTGTCGTGAATCGCACCAAACTTGTCGCCGTCGTTGTGGCTATACGATCTGCGCCAAATAATTTCGTTAATGAAATTTTCTTTCCCAAACACCTCATCCATCACAATCTTGACGTAATGCCCCACATGCCAATCCAGATGCACATAAATCGAACCGCTGTCGCTCATTAGTTCGCGCATCAAAATCAAGCGCGGGGTAATCATCGCCAGATAGGAAGCCGTGCCGTCGCTCCAAGTGTCGGAGTAAGCGAACTGCTCGATGACGGTGGGCTTTTGTTCCAGTTCGATACTGCGCTCCCTCACCCCTAGCCCCTCTCCCGAAGGGCGAGGGGAATCTGCCGCTGCATGGGTGTTGCTCCCTCTCCCGCCGGGAGAGGGTTGGGGTGAGGGAAGTATCACCTTGGTGCGGTAGTCTGCTTTGGAATCAAACGGCGGGTTGATGTAAATCAAATCCACTTTGCCGCGCAAGCTGGGCGTGTGTTCGTCGCCTGCCAGCAATGCCGCCATCGCCAGTAGGTTATCGCCGTAGATCAGGCGATTGCTCCATGCACTATCCGTTCGTGGTGAGCCTGTCGAACCATCAGCGGCATTTTCAACATGCCCTTCGACAAGCTCAGGGCGAACGGTGTTTGTATGGGGTTGGCGCAGTAAATCTTTTTGCGCCGCATCCTTGGCGGGGAACACCATCTCGCGGGTTTGCAGGGTGACGCGGTGGCGGCTTTCCAGATTTTCCAACACACGTTCGGCTTCTTTGCGGGCATTGCTGACGATTTCGGGGAGTTGTTCGAGTAGGGTTTTTGCCATGACATCTAGTTACGTTATTTGCGTGACTATTAGTCTAACAATAAACGTGACTATTTTTCTTATTACGTAACTAATCGGTAAAGTTAGTAACGTTGCCGCATGAAAAATGTTAAGCAAAAATTTGCCAGCAGACTGCACGATGCAATGATTAAGGCGGGCTACAAACCTGAACCAGCTGTTCTTGAGCGGAATTTCAATCTTAACTATTACGGCAAGCCAATTACTTTACATGGTGTGCGCAAATGGCTTATCGGTGAATCTATTCCGCCTTATGACAAGATTATCGCGTTGGCTGAGATGCTGAACATTCCGCCCGATGAATTAACCTTTGGGCTGGAAATCAAAACGACAATTAAAGAGGTACGCGCTCGCTGGGACGATGGCATCGGCTATCAAGAGCGCGAAGTGTTCGAGGCATTCCTCGCTTTACCCGCGCCACAACGCAAGATTGTGCGCGAGGTGATTCAGGCATTCACGCAAGCACACCTGGAAAAGCCCGCCAGCAAGTTACCCATTAAGAAGAAATAATTCCGATCTTGGTTGTTTTCCCAGCCCGTTTCCGGGTACGGCTATAATCGCGTCTCGCATATCTTTATTTTTCCATTTTTCCAGTCTGCTGCCATGAACAACAAAGAGGATTTCTTGCACGACGAAGCCGCTGAAGATTTTGAAACCTTGCTGCATTGTGCGGTCAGGAACATTTTGAGCTACCAAGACCCGGCGCGTTTTTTGCGCTGGTTTGGTGAGTCGGCTGTACTCGTCGCGCCGGATTTTTTTGCCCCGTATTCATCCGACCCCGCCGCACTGCGCGGCTTGCTCACGGTATTAGGGCGCGAAATCTGGAACAGAACCCCGTTGCCCGGCAACCATTTCCGCCCGCGCACTTTGCCCAAGCCCGAACGTAACGCGCCGTGTCCGTGCGGCTCCGGGCGCAAGTACAAACAGTGCTGCGCGATAGCCGAGACCAGTGGCTCGGCATTTCCCGATTTGAGCATGTTGGAATACGTGCTGGACGCGCTTCCGTCCAGCCAGCTCGCCGCGTTGCCCCATCCTTATCTCAATCCTGAGGAGCTGGCTTTTGTGGCGGAACAGTGGATGGAAAATGGTCGCTTAAAAGACGCGGTGAAATTGCTGGCGGGTTTGTTTGCCGATTTCTCCAAGTTGGATGAGCGCGCCGAACATGCTTTCGACATATTGCTGGATTGCTACGACAGGCTGAATAATCCGCTCAAGAAAAAACGGTTGCTGGCGCAGGGGTTTGACGCGCCGAATAAACAGTTGCGCGCGGCGGCTATGCAACGCCAATGCTGCATTTTTTCCGACCGTAACGAGTATGCCGAAGCCTGGAAGTTGTTTCAGGAGTTGCAGCGCATGATCCCCAACGATCCGACGCTGTCGCATCTGGAGATCACCATGTTGCTTGGGGAAGGTGAGAAGCAACGTGCCGCCGAGCGAGCCAGGTTCTGGCTTGCACGGCTGGCGCGCGATGAACATGCGCATGAGCCGCTGATGGAATTTTTGCGCTTGGTGGCACGGGGCGATGCAGCGGGTGCAATGCTGGACGTGGCGAAAGAGGTTAGTCCAACATTGGAGCGTCTCGTCGAGTTGATCCGTCATTTGCCTAAGCCGGCGTGCCACTACACACTCAAGCCCATGAATGATAGTGCCGGGTCGCTGGTGCCGGATGCCAAAATGCGCCGCTTGGTAGAACAATGGCAAATGCAGGCGGATGCGGCTGTGACTATCGAGGAAGATCTCGATTGGTTGGAGAAAAATCCGCTTGCTTTGCAAAGCTTCGACATTCTTGATGATTGGTTGGGTGCGTTGGAGGATTACTACGCAACCCACGGTTTCGAGGAGGTGGTGCTGATTCCCTTGTTGCAGCATGCCGAGGCGGTGTTGCGCAACGTGCTTGAGCAGCATCAGGCAGGCAAGCTAAAACTGGAATGGGGCTGGCATGAAAATCGTCCCGCCCTGGGCTTGCTGGAAAGATTGTCCATGACCTTGCGCATGACCAAACGTTTTGACGAGGCTGTGCGCGTGATGGAATGGATGGTGTTCACGCTCAACCCGAACGACAACCAGGGAATGCGCGAATTTTTAATTCACGATTATCTGCGCACTGGACGTGTTTCCGATACCATCACTTTGGCAGAAAAATACCCCAACGACAGGGCAGGCATGACCTATGGCACGGCACTGGCGTTATTCATCGCCAAGCAGAATGCCGCAGCCACAGAGGCGATTAAAACCGCCAGTGAACGCTACCCGGAAGTGCGCAAGATGTTGCTGGCGGACAACCCCAAACAACCCAAGCTGCATGATGAATACGTTACTGTCGGCGGCAAAGACGAGGCTTGGCTGTACCGCAAGGAACATTTTGAACTATGGCAAAGCAGCGGCGGGTTGGAATGGCTGCGGCAGCTATTTGGCAAGGCGAAAAAACCATGAGTGCAGTGTGTGAAACCGTTAGGCAAGTCACCGCTGAGTCGCCCTGCATCGGTCATTGCACCACGGTGCTAGGCGATGAGGTGTGCCGCAGTTGTTTGCGCACTTTCGATGAAATCACGCGCTGGATCGAGATGAGTGATGACGAGCGGATTGCAGTTAATCAACGCATCGCCGATTTACACAAGCAAGGATAATGATGGATTTAATTTATTTGAAAGCCGCGATACTCGGCATTGTGGAAGGCCTCACCGAGTTCCTGCCGATTTCTTCAACCGGGCATTTGATCGTGGTCGGTGACTTGCTCAACTTCAACGATGAACGCGGCAAGGTTTTCGAGATCGTGATTCAGTTCGCGGCGATACTCGCGGTATGCTGGGAATACCGCGCCAAGCTGGTCTCGGTAACTTCTGGATTGGTGCAAAAGCAGGAGGCGGCGCAACGTTTCACATTCAATTTATTTATCGCTTTTTTGCCGCTGGCTATTCTCGGCTTGCTGTTTGGTAAGGCGATCAAAGCGCATTTGTTTGCGCCTATCCCCGTTGCGCTTGCCTTCATCATCGGCGGCTTCATCATCTTGTGGGCAGAGAAGCGTCAGCACACCGGACACATCGGTAGCGTGGACGACATGCACTGGAAGGACGCGCTGAAGATGGGGTTGGCGCAGGCATTGGCGTTGATTCCCGGTACGTCTCGCTCCGGTGCGACGATTATTGGCGGTTTATTTTTTGGCTTGTCGCGCAAGGCGGCGACGGAGTTTTCGTTCTTCCTCGCCATCCCCACGCTGACGATGGCAACGCTGTATGAGGTGGTGAAATATCGCCATGATTTTCACGCCGATGACCTCGGTATTTTTTTGGTTGGTTCGATTGCATCATTTATCAGCGCGTTTATCGCTGTGCGTGGCTTGCTGCGCTACATCAGCCGCCATGATTTCACGGTGTTCGCCTGGTATCGCATCGCGTTCGGATTGATTGTACTGGGGACGTATTACGGCGGGCTGGTCAGCTGGTCGGATGCGTAATTCAATGGCGAACAAACAGAGTCGCACGTTGTCGTAACTAAACTTTTGGAGATAAGTAACATGGCAAGAATGGTTCAATGTGTAAAGTTGGGGCGTGAAGCGGAAGGCTTGGATCGTTTGCCTTACCCCGGCGCGCTGGGTCAGCGGATTTTGGATAACGTTTCCAAACAAGCATGGCAAGATTGGTTGAAATTTCAAACCATGCTGGTCAACGAAAACCGCCTCAACCTTGCCGATATACAGTCGCGCAAATATCTCGCCACGCAAATGGAAAAATACTTTTTCGGCGAAGGCGTGGCGATGCCGGATGGCTATGTACCTCCCAAAAGCTGAATGAGAACAACTCGACATTTTTTGATTTTTGCCTTGGCTGTATCTTGCACGGCGTGCGGTCTATTTGAGTCAAACAACAGCGGCTTTCGCCTGCCTGTGCCCGCATCTTCGAACACCAGCGTTGCACCAAAAACTATCAACCTCAATCAGCCTGCTGCACGAGAAGCACTGGTTGAGTCAATGGCAGACAAGCGCGCGCTGTTCATCGGTGAGGTACACGACAGCGTTGAGCACCACCAAAATCAGTTGCGAATCATTCAAAGTTTGTACGCGCGTTATCCCGATATTGCTATCGGCACGGAGTACTTTCAGCAGCCATTTCAGCCCTATCTGGATGACTATGTTGCAGGGCACATTGATGAAAAGGAGATGCTGAAAAAAACCGAATACTACAAACGCTGGAAAATCGACTATCGCATGTTACGCCCCATTTTTGAATTTGCCCGTGAAAAGCATATTCCTATTTTGGCGTTGAACGTACCCGAAGAATTACACAACAAAGTGTTCAAGGGAGGGATGAAGGCACTCTCAGCTCAAGAATTGGCGCAAACGCCGGCAGAGATTAAACCCGCCAATGCCAATTATATGCAGCGATTGCAGTCTATTTTTGATTCGCACCCACCTGCTGCAAGTTTTGATTATTTTGTGGATGGTGTGTTGTTGTGGGATGAGGGTATGGCGGAGACTGCGGTACGTTATTTGAAAGATCGCCCACAATCGCGGGTGGTTGTGCTGGCGGGATTGGTACACATTTTGTATGGGGATGGCATTCCCGAACGCGTGAATCGTCGCCTGGGAGGCAATCAAAGTGTTATCACGGTTAACGGCAAAGAGTTTGGCCAGTTTGCCAACATCGCCGATTACGCACTGACGACGCAATTATCTAAGGAAATGAAAGAGTTTCCCCGTACAGGGAAATTAGGCATCACGCTTGTGGATGATGTTGCCAGTATGTATATCAGTTATTTCGCACCCAGCAGTCCGGCAAAAATGGCCGGTTTAGAACTCGGCGATCACATTATTTCTCTGGATGGTGAACGCGTAACAAACCTCGCGGAATTAAAAACCGTCATGCTCGACAAGCAACCCAATGACCGCGTGCAAGTCACCGTGAAACGTGACAGCATTCGAAGCGCGAACAATGAATTACAGTTTGTCGTGCAACTAAATTAGAGGCTATCATCATTGTGCTAAAGCGTTGCGCTTCGCCAAGTTACCCTTCGAAACAGTCTTAGTTTTGCCATCCACTAATTGCACAGCCATTGTAAGCGGCGAATTTATTATTGGCCATGTTCCTTTAGCAAAGTTATTGATGCCTGCCAAGCCGCGCTCGTCTGGCTCAATCCCCATAGTTATTATGCCGGGTCCTCTAGGGCCGGGAAATTCTACCCACGACCGCTTGGGCTTGGAAGCTTGAATAACCGGGGTTTCCGGCTCTTCTTCGCCATTAAAAGCCACATAACTATACTTGGCGTAATGCGGCAATTTTCTGGCGAGTGCCGGTAACATTCTGGCATCCGTTGCCGCTAACCAAACAGTCGGTGTTTTACCAATTTGCGAAGCGATGGCCACCGCGTCATTTTCTCTTGATAATGCTTGTCCGCCCAACTCGCCGCCCGTATCACTTAGCTTGGCTGTATTGGAATCCAGTGTTGCCTGAAATTCTCCACGGAATTTATTCTCCCAACCAAACAACCATAACGCACCTTTTGTGGGCAATTTTTCGATTTCGTCATCCCATTTAATCTGGGTGGTGTGCGAAAGCTGTTGATCCAAGGTTTCAGCTATGTTGGCGTACTGCGTGCGCAATGCTTCGGATGCTTTATGCGGCAACACGATCGTCACATCTTCCGCACCCAACACTTGTGAAAGTGCCGCCGGCATTTCTTCATCGCCCAAGCGACGGAATAAATCGAACTCCGAATCAATATCCACACGCAAAGGCTTATCCTTAAGGGGGAGATGTAATTCAGCTTGTTTGCCAGTCATTTTGATCACGGTTGAATAAGCATTTGAGTCCCCCGCTAGCGTTATTGCAATCGGCACGTCCAGCAAATACGCTGGCTCAGGCTGCGTTTGCTCTATCTTTACAACCAATTCGTAGCCGTCTCCATCCTCCTCTTGTTGTGCTGAGACCAAGCGCAGTTGTGGTGCCCCAGTACGTTCAGTCCATTGTGTAAAGAAAGGCTTGAAGTCTTTATTAGCTGCTTCCGAAAAAAATAATTCCATATCTGCAAAACTTGCCTGCCTGAACTGGTACGTTTTATAAAAATTTTGCAGGGCGAGAATAAAGCGATCGTCAGTCATCTGTCTGCGCAGCATATGGAACATCATCATTGCTTTGCCATAACCCATCGCCTCTGTAGAAGCACTGTTACGCGAAGTAAACTTCGTCAGCGGGAAATCGCGACTAGTGGAAACAAAGTCTGCATATTTTTGCAACGCTGAACGTCGAAAATCTGCGCCAGCTCCCTTCTGCTCTTTTAACAAGTGATCGGCCATATAGGCGGTCAAGCCTTCCGACCAATTACCCTTATCGTAATCAACATACACACTATTACCCCACCAGTTGTGCAAAATCTCATGTGGGTAGGAAGAGTCGATGATGAAAGGCAAGCGAATTACTTGGCGACCTAACAATGTGAAGGAGGGCATGCCAAAGCCCGACTCCCAGAAATTTTCCACCAGTGCGAATTTAGCATAAGGATATGGTGCGATAAGATTCTGATACATATTGATGTATTTCATCGTTGCATCCAAATATCGTTTCGCCAATTCCTTGTCATCACTACGCAAATAGACCATCGCATTGATGCCATTTGCACTCAGGTCATACTCTTTAAAATATCCCGCAATCAGATGAATCTCTTTTTGTGGCTGTTTTTCACGCCAAGAAACGCTACCCTCTTTTACCTTGCCGCCAGAACCCTGACTAATTGCCCGCCAGTTTCTTGGCATATCTACTTCCAGAGAATAGCTCAACATGCCGTTGCTATTCTCTAGCTCAAGCCGCGGATACCAGCCACTTTCACCGTTAAGTACCACGCCTTCTTCAGCAATCATACCCACCGTATTTTCAAAACTGCGTGCTTCGCGCAGCTCTTGTTGCAGGGGATGAAAAATTTTGCCACCATATGAGATAGAAAAAGTGTCGCGCCCTTGACGAAGAGTGACGCTATATTGCTTCATCCACGATTCGCGAGCTATACCGATATACTTGATTTCAGCATCTGTCGATGTAGGCTCCAGTTCGCCATGCAGCAAAAATTTGATGGTTCGCGGCGAGCCGCGTGGCACCGAGATAAAGTCTTCCACCGATAATGAATGTTGCTCCGGATAAAGCTCAACTCGCAAATTATGGCTGGGCATGAAGCCACCAGCCGCTGCATAAACATTGGCAGTAACGAAGGTGACAAAAATAGTTAGGAATAGTCGCGTCATGTTAGTTTGCCCACCATGCTAAATACTGAGTGGAGTAGTGTCCCAGCATTGTTCCTTATGGTCAATATCGACTTAGTTAAAGCAATCTAATACTATTGCGGCCTAGCAAGTGTAGGTTACGTTTTACCTTACACACGGAGTTGTATAAATGTCGGATCGCTCAAGCAAGAAAATATACTCAGCAATTGTGCTGGTTATATTTATGGTGCTGACCCACTTTGCGCATGCCGACGAAGCTTCTAATCGTGATGCGCAAACAATTTTGCACATGCTGGATTATGTCAGCCTCGATTATGGCGGTTCAGTACTGTACGGAAAAATACTCAACGAAAACGAATTTGCTGAGCAATCTGGGTTTGCCGAGCAAGCCGCTATATTGATGCGCAAATTGCCCGATCATCCCAATCGAGCGGCGATGATTGCTCAAGCCGAAGAAATTTCCGCCAAAGTTAAAGATAAGGGACCTGCTGACTATGTGAGCATTCTGGCAAAGCAGCTTCGCAGCACAATCATCGAAACCTACCAAGTTCCCGTCACGCCACATCAACTTCCACAGCCCTTGCCAGCCATGGCAATTTTCCAGCAGTTATGTGTTCCTTGCCACGGCGCAACCGGGCATGGCGATGGGCAATTCAGTAATGTCCTTAACCCCAAGCCCGCCAACTTTTACGATGATGCCCGCATGGGGCAACGCAGTGTTTACGGCTTGTACAGTAGCATTTCACTGGGAGTTGGCAATACGGCAATGCGGGCATTTTCACAACTTTCTGATGAAGATCGATGGTCATTGGCATTTTTGGTTTCCAATTTTCGCAAGACTCCTGAACAAATTGAGCAAGGACGCGCACTATGGGAAAAACAAAATTACCGGGGCCAAGACCCGACCTGGCCGCATTGACCACCTTAACCAGCAATCAAGTCGCCGCACTCTATGGCGATCAAACCCGTTTAGTTTTTGCTTACTTGAGATCCAATCCCAAAGCCCTTCAAGTCACCCCCCACGCCACCTTAGCGTTTGCCGCAGAACAACTTGATGCGGCACTTCTTCGCTACCAGGAGGATAACCAGACGGAGGCTCAACAACTCGCCATTTCTGCCTATTTGGATGGCTTTGAGCCGATGGAAGTCAGTTTAGACACGCTCGATAAAAAATTACGCCGCAGCATTGAAAGTGAAATGATGTCAGTACGACAACTCATTGGTAGCAGAGCACCGCTAGCCACGATTACTCAAAAAACTGCTCTAGCAAAAGCTTTGCTCAAGCGAGCAGACGAGCGATTTAGAGATGGCGAACTTTCTGTTACGCGCACTTTTTTCAGCTCCGTATTTGTTTTGTTCAGAGAGTGCTTAGAGGGAATATTAGTTATTGCGGTGCTGCTTGCATTTGCAGTGAAAACCAATCAGGGTCGCGCACAAATTCATATTTATGCGGGTTGGATAAGTGCCGTTTTGCTTGGCATATTTATCTGGATGATTGTTAATTGGGTAGCGGAAATATCAGGTATTTATCGGGAAATTGCGTCGGGCATCACCGCACTCACCGCTTCGGCGATGTTAATTTATCTTGGTTTTTGGTTATACCGTAACCTTTTTGGGCAAGCTCGTTTAACGGTTTTGTCGGAACAACTAAACCAAATACTTACCAGGAAAAACCTTTGGATGTTGGCACTGCTCTCCTTTGCTGCAATGTTTCGTCCGGCATTTGAGTCCACATTATTTTACGACGCACTCTGGACGCAGCTCTCCCATAGCGCAAGACCTGTTATGTGGAGCGGTCTGCTGACCGGGGCAGTTATTCTGTTCGTGATAGGTTGGGCAGTATTCCGATTTGGTTTATTGCTGACTAACAAGTTGCTATTTATCAGCACCTCAATTTTGCTGGCAATCATGTCGATTATTTTTACGGGGCAAGGCGTGATTTCGTTGCAAAAAGCAGGGATAGTGTCAGCAAGTAAGATTGATTTTGTTACAGTGCCGATATTGGGTATTGCCCCTACTAACCAGACAATACTGGCCCAACTGCTGGTAATAGGTATTTTAATATCGGGTTATCTTGCTTCTACACGTCGTCGTAATTAGCGTCTCAAGCTTAACACCGCCACGCCAGCCGCCACCAACAAAATTCCCACCCAATCTTTAACGTCGGGACGCTCGTTCAAAAATATAACCGCAAAGATTGCTACCAGCGCAACACGGAACTTATCCACTGACCTCTGCGGTCAATCAAAGAGTCCAACGGGTTAAGCGGCGAGTAATGTTGCGTTGTATCGCTGTGTAAACGCAGCAGGTGACAGATAGCCCAGTCTTGCCCGCTTGCGGGCTTAGTCGAATGGCTAGTTGTTTTATCAGAAGCTTCCCATCGGCGCGTTATCCCAACAATTTCCCTTTCGACTGATGGATGCAACCATGCCGAATTGGCATAACACTTGTTGATAATCCTGAGCGCAATACTAAGGCAACAACTAGCCATCTGACTAAGCTGTCGCCCAACAGCGACAGCAAGTCATTATTGAACCGCTATTGGTAGATTTGGGCGCAAAGGTGAGCGAGCGATAAGGGTCACGTGTCGGCGTGAAGTTGTTTGACGAGGTGCGTGGAACATCACGGGATTGAAACAGGTATCTGACCCTCGAAGATATACAGGCTTGCCTGGCCTGTGCTGCCGACCGTGAACATCACCAGCTTGCGGTGAATGCTTGAAACTCCTGTTTGACGAAAACCTCGCGCCTTCGCTTGCTTTGATATTGGCAGATGTTTTTCCGCAGCCTCAGCATGTCGCAAGAATCGGAGCGGTATCAGACCGAGAGGTGTGGGAATACGCCAAGGCGCACACTACACTTTGGTTAGCCAAGATTCCGACTTCCACGAACTGAGTCTGCTGTATGGCTCGCCAACCAAGGTTGTTTGGATTCGCCGTGGCAATTGCTCTACCAAACAGATTGAAATAATTCTTCGTAATAAACAGGAAGACATTCAATCATTGTTGGATAACCGCGAAGCCACTTATCTCGTTATTTTGTAACCATCGGGCAAAGTTGCTCAATGCGCCTCATCCCAATTCTTCCCCACACCCAATTCCACCAGCAGCGGCACTTGTAATTGCGCAACACCGCCCATCAACTTGGGCAGCATGTCTTTTACCGTTTGCAATTCCGCATCGGGCACTTCCAGCACCAGTTCGTCATGTACTTGCATGATTAACCGAGTGCGCAATTTTTCGGTTTCGATCCACTGTTGCACGGCGATCATAGCGAGCTTGATGAGATCTGCCGCCGTGCCTTGCATCGGTGCGTTGATCGCGGCGCGCTCTGAACCCTGACGCTGCATGGCATTGCTGGCGTTGATGTTCGGCAACCATAACCGCCGCCCGAATACCGTTTCGACATAGCCTTGTTGCTTGGCTTGTTCGCGGGTACTGTCCATATAATTTTTTACGCCGGGGTAGCGCGCGAAGTAACGCTCGATGTAAGCGGTGGCGGCACTGCGTTCGATGCCCAATTGCTTTGCCAAGCCAAATGCGGACATGCCGTAGATCAATCCAAAGTTGATGACCTTGGCGTAACGGCGTTGTTCACTGCTGACCTCCTCGCGCGCGATCATAAAAATCTCTGCCGCTGTGGCGCGGTGCACGTCTTCATTGTTGGCAAAAGCTTGCAGCAAACCTGTGTCGCCCGACAGGTGCGCCATGATACGCAGTTCGATTTGCGAATAGTCTGCTGAGACAATGTGCGAGCCATGCGGCGCGATAAACGCTTCGCGGATGCGCCGACCTTCGGCATTGCGGATAGGAATGTTTTGCAGGTTGGGATCGTTCGAAGCCAAACGACCCGTCACCGCCACGGCTTGCGAATAGCTGGTATGCACGCGGCCTGTAGCCCGATTGACCGACAGCGGCAACTTGTCGGTGTAAGTGGATTTGAGTTTCGCCATACCGCGATAATCAAGCAAAATTTTCGGCAGCGGGTAATCCAGCGCGAGCTCCTGCAACACTTCTTCGTCGGTAGAAGGATCACCGCTCGGCGTTTTTTTCTTCACGGGCAATTGCAGTTTGTCGAACAGGATTTCTCTCAGTTGTTTGGGTGAGTTGAGGTTGAATGGTTGTCCGGCAGCCTCGTATGCCTTGGCTTCCAAGGCGAGTAGCTTTTCGCCCAGCTCGTGGCTTTGCACTTGCAACAACGCGCTATCCAGCAACACCCCGTTGCGCTCCATGATGAACAGCACGCGCATACTCGGCAGCTCGATGTTGCGATACACATACTGCAATCCTTTTTGGATTGCGATTTGCGGCTCCAGGCATTGATGCAGTTGCAACGTGATGTCGGCATCCTCAGCAGCATAGCGCGTGGCAATGTCGAGATCGACCTGATCGAAACACAGCTGCTTCACGCCCTTGCCCACCACTTCGGCATAGCTGATAGTTTTGACATTGAGATGACGCAGCGCGAGGTTGTCCATATCATGCGGCTTGTGCGATTCCAGCACATACGATTGCAACAGTGTGTCCTCGGCAATGCCCGCCAATTGGATGCCATGATTGGCAAAAATATGCGCGTCGTATTTAAGATTTTGTCCGAGCTTTTTATGCTGCGCACTTTCTAACCACGGCTTTAATTTTTGCAAAGTTGCATCGCGGTTGAGTTGATCCGGCGCGCCGGGGTAAATATGCCCCAATGGCAAATAGACCGCTTCGTGCGGCGTAATGGCAAACGAGATGCCGACGATTTGCGCGTTCATCACGTCCAGCCCCGTGGTCTCGGTATCAACACAGACTAATTCGGCGGCGAGGATTTTTTCTAGCCATGTAGCGAGTTGTGATTCGGTCAGGATGGTTTCGTAGTGGGCGTTGTCGGTGCGCACCGCCTCATCAGAAAACTGCGGCTCTAGTCCCCTCTCCCCACGGGGGAGGGCTAGGGTGGGGGAAGAATCTGTAAGTGATTTGCTCCCTGTTTGAAAGAGTGAGGATTGCTGAACGTTTGCTCCCTCATCCCCAACCCTTCCCCCAGCGGGGGAAGGGAGCAAACCATCAAGCAAACTCTTCTTGCCCACATTCTCACCACCCAGCTCGCGCAGCCAGGTCTTGAATTCCAATCGCTCAAACAAGCTGCGCATTTGTTCTGGATTGCTTGCAGGCGCGACCAACTCATTATATTTTTGCGGCAATTCCACATCGCATTTCACGGTAATCAAACGCCGCGCTTGCGGCAACCAATCCAACGCCTTGCGCAGATTTTCACCCACCACGCCGCCCACTTCATCGGCATGGGCGATGATGTTATCCAGCGTGCCGTATTGCGTAAGCCATTTCACCGCTGTTTTCGGGCCTACCTTTTCCACACCCGGCACATTGTCCACGGTGTCGCCTGTTAACGTCAGCAGGTCGATGATGCGCTCAGGTGGTACGCCAAATTTGGTGTTCACGCCCGCGATGTCGAGCTTCTCGTTACTCATGGTGTTGATGAGGAACACGTGTTCATTAACCAGTTGCGCGAGGTCTTTATCGCCTGTCGCAATAATGCACTGCACACCATCCTGCCCGGCTTGCTGCGCCAGTGTGCCAATCACGTCGTCGGCTTCCACACCTTCTATCGCAACCAAGTTCCAGCCTGATGCCGCAATCGCGGCATGCAGTGGCTCGGTCTGCGCCACCAAATCGTCGGGCATACGCGCGCGCGTGGCTTTATATTCGGGATACCAGTCGTCGCGAAATGTTTTACCTTTTGCGTCAAATACGCACAGGCTATAATCCGCCGGGTAATCTTGGCGCAACTTACGTAACATGTTGAGCACGCCGTAAATCGCTCCGGTTGGTTCGCCGAGTTTATTGCGCATGTCCGGCATGGCATGGAACGCACGGTATAGAAACGATGAGCCGTCAACGAGTAGTAATTTTTTCATTATTGCGCTTTATATTTTTTAGGAAGATTGCATGAACACACCATCTAAATTGCCCATTTCCAACTTGCCAGAAGCATGGAACTCCAAGGAAGCGTGGCGCGTGTTCGGCATTATGTCAGAGTTTGTTTCTGCCACCGAACGGCTCAGCCATATTCACCCTGCGGTTAGCATCTTCGGTAGCGCGCGCACTAAGTCTGATCAGCCCTACTACAAGCTTGCCGAGGTCATCGCTCGCTTATTGTCTGATGCGGGATTTTCGGTCATCTCTGGCGGTGGGCCTGGCATCATGGAAGCGGTCAACAAAGGCGCGTTCTATGGTAAATCGCCGAGTGTTGGACTAAATATACAGTTACCCCATGAGCAATCCGGCAATTCATATCAAAACATCAGCCACACCTTCCAACACTTCTTCACCCGCAAAGTGATGTTCGTGAAATTTGCCAGTGCTTATGTGGTGATGCCCGGTGGCTTCGGCACATTGGACGAACTGATGGAAGCTCTAACCCTAGTGCAAACAGGCAAAACACGTCGCATGCCTATTATTTTGGTCGGCAGTAAGTTCTGGGGGGGTATGGTCGAGTGGCTGCGCACCACACTTGTGGATGAAAAAGTCATCAGCCCTGAAGACATGGAGTTGATACAAGTCATAGACGAGCCGGCAGCGGTGGTGAGCGCAATCTTCAAACATTATGAAACACGCGGCTTTGAACCAAGTGCAGCGGAACGTGAACGCCAGCTGTATTTATAAATCGGCTAAAATGCACACCTGCCAATTTCCAGCGACTTCGACCATGCGCTTAATCATTTTATTATTTCTAAGTGGCTTTTCAGTCAGTACCTTCGCTGGACAATCTCTGCCAGATAATCTCGAAGCGTTGCCCCCACCTACTCTCAACCCCAGCACAGATGAGGCTTTAGACGATGAGCCGGCAGTAACAATTTCCAAGCAAACGGATTTAACCATCGAGGAATTTCGCTCCAACGGCAAGCTATACATGATTAAAGTGACACCCAAAATCGGCCCGCCTTATTACCTGGTTGACGACAGAGGTGATGGCAAATTCGCCCGACAGGAAAGTTTGGATTCCGGATTTCGCCCGCCACGTTGGATCGTTAAAAAGTTTTAATCTATGGCTGTTTTCACCACTGTTACTGAAGCGGAGCTCTCCGCTTGGCTCAAAGATTATTCTTTAGGACAACTGCAAGAATTGCGGGGCATTTCTTCCGGCATCGAGAACACCAATTACTTTGTCACCACCAGCAACGGCCGCTTCGTGCTTACACTGTTTGAAAAACTCACTGCCGACGAGCTGCCGTTCTATTTAAATTTCATGGCGCATCTGGCGCGTCATGGCATTCCTTGCCCCGCGCCGATGGCGAATCGCAGCAATCAATTTTTGGGCGAATTGAATGGCAAGCCCGCCTGCATCGTCAGCCGTCTGAGTGGCAAGTCAACTACCGCACCCACGCCTGAACAGTGCGCTGCCATGGGTGCAATGCTCGGGCAAATGCACGTAGCAGGACAAAGCTTTTCGCAGAATATGCCCAACCCGCGTGGCGCAAACTGGCGCGCTGCAACGCTTCCCAAGGTACGGCAATTTTTAGATCCTTTGAAGGCCGCCTTGTTGGATAGTGAATGTGCCTTGCACGCCCAACACAATTTATTGCTTTTGCCGCAGGGCATCATCCACGCCGATTTATTCCGCGACAATGTGTTGCTCGAAGACAACCGCGTCGGTGGTTTGATCGATTTTTATTTCGCCTGTAGCGACGCGTTGTTGTATGACGTGGCGATTACCGTTAACGATTGGTGCATAAATAGCGATTGCAAACTGGATGCAGAGCGCACGCAAATTTTCCTGCGCGCCTATCATGCCGTGCGTCCACTGTTGGATAGCGAGCGTGACGCTTGGCCAACCATGCTGCGACTTGCCGCGTTACGCTTCTGGTTGTCGCGCCTATTTGATAAATACTTACCACGTGATGGCGAATTGATTCATGCGCATGATCCTGCTCACTTCGAGCGCGTTTTAAAAAATCATATCGCAGATAAAATCACCGTCTGGTTATAAGGAAATAAGAGCTATGGAACCACAACGTTTACAAGCCGGGCGTGGCTGGCAATGGATCAAGCAAGGCTACAAATTATTTATGCAAGCCCCGCTGCTATGGGTGGTTATGCTGATGATTTGTCTTGCCGCAATGATCGCCATCGCAGTGATACCGTTCATAGGACAGCCGCTAGTCAGCTTGTTGACACCCGTGATCGTGGTGGGTGTGATGGCCGGCTGCCGCGCATTGCATAACGGCGATGAGTTGGAATTACCCCAACTATTTAGCGGTTTCCACAAACACACGTCACCTTTGATTACGTTAGGTGGCATCACGCTCATTTCGCAATATTTGATTTTGGGTGTGATGATGCTAGTCGGCGGCGGCACACTGGTAAGCATTTTGATGAGCAGCACCGATGTCTCCGACCCAAGCATAATCGCCAAAGGCATTGCCGGTGCGGGATTGGCTGTGCTTCTCGGTGCGGTGCTATTTAGTGTGTTGCTCATGGCAACCCAATTCGCCCCGATGATAATTTATTTCAATAATGCGCCACCCGTCGCCGCGATGAAACTCAGCCTCAGTGCCTTCACCCGCAACGTTGCACCGATGTTGGTGTACAGCGTAACCTTTGTGTTCCTCGCCATACTCGCCAGCTTACCAATGTTTCTAGGTTGGCTAGTGTTACTGCCCGTTATTTTCACTTCTTTATACGCAGCCTTTATCGACATTTTTCCGCCGATAAAAGATGCCTCTGCTGCACCAACCGCTAACGATATATTCAGCCGAGATGAGGCACATTTCTAAGGCCCACACTTTATTAACCAGCCTCAATACATAACCTAGGTGACGCAATGTGCCAGCTATTGGGCATGAACTGCAACACACCCACCGACATCTGTTTTTCCTTTACCGGATTCCAGAAACGCGGTGGCGGCACCGATGTCCACGCCGACGGCTGGGGCATCGCTTTTTTCGAAGGCAAGGGCGTGCGCCTGTTCCTCGACCCGCAACCTTCGGTGCAGTCTTCGATCGCCGAACTGGTACGCAACTATCCGATCCGTTCGCTCAACGTCATCGCGCATATCCGCAAAGCCACGCAGGGGGTGGTATCGCTGGAGAATACTCATCCCTTCATGCGTGAGCTGTGGGGACGCTATTGGGTGTTTGCGCACAACGGTAACCTGCCACAGTTTCAGCCCATGCTCAATGGTGATTTTTTGCCCGTAGGCAATACCGACAGCGAGCTCATCTTCTGCTGGTTATTACAAAGCTTGCGGCAGCGTTTTGGAGATGCCCCGCCATCGCGTGCCGCATTATTTTCCACGCTGCACGAACTCAGTCTTCCCCTCGCGGGGATGGGCATCTTCAACTATTTGCTTTCCAACGGAGACTGCCTGTTCGCACACTCATCCACTGAATTGAGCTACATCATTCGTCATGCTCCGTTCAACGTGGCGCATCTGAAAGATGAAGATGTGATGGTGGATTTCAGCCGCGTAACCACGCAGAATGATCGTGTTGCCATCATCGCCACCCAGCCGCTGACTGATAACGAGCCGTGGGTAAACATGCCACCCGGTACCCTGTGGATGTTCCATGAAGGGGTGGTCGAGTCGCAGCTTGCTACACTTTCCAGCCCTGTCAGTTCGCTGAGTGGAATTTGAAAGGCAAACAAAAACTGGCTGACACAGATGCCGCCTCAACGAGCAGTTGATGCAAATCAGATCCTTGTTAATTACGCTGCCGTCAGCTTGGCGTACTCCAACGCCAACCACTTCACGCCTGCTTTGCGGAAATTCACTTGCACGCGTGCATCTGCGCCGTCGCCTTCAAGATTCACAATCACCCCTTCGCCAAACTTGGCATGGATAACTGACTGGCCACTGCGCCAACCGCTGGAACTCGAAGCAGGACGCGGCACGGAGGCAAGGCTACTTATCACTGAACCTCCCGCTGAGAATGGTGCAGCATGATTGGGAGCCGCATAACCAAACGATGCAAACGAATTCCGTTTGGCAATCTTCGGCGATAACCAATGCAATAAATTTTCCGGTAATTCGTTCAAAAAACTCGATGCCATGCCGTAGCTCACTTGCCCGTGCATCATGCGACTTTGCGCAAAGCTCAGATAAAGCCTGCGGCGTGCGCGGGTAATCGCCACATACATCAGGCGACGTTCTTCATCCATGCCGCCATCTTCGCGCTGGCTGTTTTGATGCGGGAACAATCCTTCTTCCAAGCCCGTGATAAACACGGTGTGAAACTCTAATCCTTTGGCAGCATGCACGGTCATCAGGTGCAGCGCATCATCCTGGTCGCCCGCCTGATGCTCACCCGCTTCCAAAGAGGCGTGGGTTAAAAACGAGGTCAAACTATCGTCCTCGTTTTCATGCACGAACAAAGTCGCAGCGGTGACCAACTCATTCAGGTTCGCCAGTCGGTCTTCCGCTTCATGTTTCTTCGCGCCCGTCTCGTTTTGGTACAGAGCAATCATGCCGCTGTGTTCCAGCACATGGTCGATGATTTCCGGGAGTGGTAAATCTTTGGTCGCGCTGCGCAGTGTCTCGATTAAACCGACAAATGCCGAGACTTTGCCGCCTGCGCGCGCGGCCGCATCAAACAGTGTCGTGTTATTGATTTTCGCCGATTCCTGTAACTGTTCAATGCTGCGCGCACCAATGCCACGGGTTGGAAAATTGATAATGCGCAACAGTGCGTTGTCGTCATCGGTGTTTTCCATCAAGCGCAAATATGCCAGCGCGTGCTTGATTTCTTGCCGTTCAAAAAAGCGCAATCCACCATAGACGCGATAAGATAATCCAGCGGAAACCAATGCGTGCTCCAGTACGCGGGATTGCGCATTGGAGCGATACAACAATGCGATCTCTTTGAGGTTGATGCCGTCACGCTTGAGCTGCTGAATTTCTTCAGTGATAAATTTGGCTTCTTCCACGTCCGTCGGCGCTTCATAAATACGCAACGGCTCGCCGCCATTTTCTGAAGTCCACAAATTCTTGCCAAGGCGGTTGCGGTTGTTGCTGATCAGCGCATTCGCGGCATCCAGAATGTTGCCGTGCGAGCGGTAATTCTGTTCCAGCTTGATGACCGCTTCAATGTGAAAATCTCGCGTCAGCTCCTGCATATTGCCGACGTTCGCCCCGCGAAACGCATAGATGGATTGGTCGTCATCCCCCACAGCAAAAAGTGCCGCAGGGGCGGCGTTTGCCCCTTCTCCCTTCGGGAGAAGGTTGGGATGAGGGAACTCTCTGCGATTTCCCCCAGCTCCCGCCAAGAGCTTCAACCATTTGTATTGCAGCTTGTTGGTGTCCTGAAATTCATCCACCAGAATGTGCTTGAAACGCTCCTGATAATGCTCGCGGATAGAGGCATTGCGCGACAACAATTCGTAGCAGCGCAGCAGCAACTCGGAAAAATCCACCACACCTTCGCGCTGACATTGCGCATCATACTCGGCGAATATCTCCACTTTTTTGCGCGTGTAAGGATCGTAAGCCTCCACTTCATGCGCGCGCAGCCCCTGCTCTTTGCTGCCGCTGATAAAGTTTTGCACGTCGCGTGGAATGAATTTTTCATCATCCACATTCATCGCCTTCATCAAGCGTTTGATGGCTGATAGCTGATCGCCGCTGTCCAGAATCTGAAACGTTTGCGGCAAGTTTGCCTCACGAAAATGCGCGCGTAACATGCGGTTGCATAAACCGTGAAACGTCCCCACCCACATCCCGCGTGTATTGATCGGCAGCATCGCCGACAGGCGCGTCAACATTTCTTTGGAGGCTTTGTTGGTAAACGTTACCGCAAGCAAACCATGGGGACTCACCGCCCCGGTGCTAATCAAGTAAGCAATGCGTGTGGTCAACACCCGCGTCTTGCCGCTACCCGCACCCGCCAGAATCAGCGCGGACTGGTGCGGCAAAGTGACCGCTTGAAGTTGAGGAGGGTTGAGGCCTTGCAGCAAATTCATCGATATTTCCAAATAAAACGGGGAATCAGGACTAACCCGATTCCCCGCTATGTTAATGCGCGATTTTTTACTTCCGCATGTTCTCAATCATTTCGTGCATCATTGGTGCTAGGATGATTTCCATTGTGTGGCTCATTTTGCCGCCGGGCACAACCAAGGTGTTGGCACGTGACATGAATGAATTAGGAATCATGCTGAGCATGTATGGGAAATCGAAGCCTTTCGGGTCACGGAAACGACACACCACAAAGCTTTCATCTGGCGTTGGAATATCGCGTGCGATAAAAGGATTAGACGTATCGACCGTCGCTACTCGCTGGAAGTTAATATGCGTGCGTGAAAATTGTGGCGTGATGTATTTGATGTAATCCGGCATACGACGCAGGATGGTATCAACCGTCGCCTCTGCTGAATAGCCGCGTTCGGCTTTATCGCGGTGAATTTTTTGTATCCATTCCAAATTCACTACAGGCACTACGCCAATACCCAAATCCACATATTTTCCGGCATCGTGTTGGTCATTTTTTGCCAAGCCATGCAGGCCTTCGTAAAAAAGTAGATCAGAATCTTTTTCAATGTCTTCCCAAGGTGTAAATACGCCTGGAGTCAGATTTGTCAGTCCAAAGTGCTTATTGTGTTCTACGGCTTCTGCCTCGCTATGCACATAGTAACGACGCTGGCACATACCTGTTTCGCCGTATTTTTTGAACATGCCTTCGATTTTGTCGAAGTGATTTGCTTCTGGGCCAAAATGGCTGAACGTATTGTTGCCGTTTTTTGCCGCTTCAGCAGATGCCGCGCGAAACGCCATGCGATCCAAGCTGTGCAGGCTGTCGCCTTCGATCACCGCTGCGTGAATTTTTTCACGGCGAAAAATGTTTTCAAACGCGCGCTTGGCGGTGGTCGTGCCAGCACCAGACGAACCAGTAATGGCAATCACGGGGTGTTTACGGGACATGGTTACTCTCCTGAAAAGTATCAATAAAATTTTTGGAATGGGATTCTAGCAGAACTTCGCACGAAATGAGATCCTACGTATTGATGCCGTTATAATGCGCCACCTATTTATTCAGCAACGACTTTCATCATCATGCAAGCCAACTATTCACCCAAAGAAATCGAAGCCGCCGCACAACAACAGTGGGAAGCTGACCAAGTTTTTCGCGCCGATGACAGCAACGACAAGCCAAAATACTACTGCCTGTCGATGTTCCCATACCCCTCAGGCAAGCTGCATATGGGTCACGTGCGCAATTACACCATCGGCGATGTGTTGAGCCGCTACCACCGCATGAAGGGCTTTAACGTGATGCAACCGATGGGCTGGGATGCGTTTGGCCTACCAGCGGAAAACGCCGCAATGGCTAACAACGTGCCGCCAGCCGCATGGACGTATTCCAATATCGAATACATGAAGCAGCAGTTGAAATCCTTGGGGCTGGGCATCGACTGGTCGCGCGAGGTAAAAACCTGCACACCCGAATACTATCGCTGGGAGCAATGGCTGTTCACGCGCCTGTTCAAAAAAGGTGTCATCTACAAAAAAACCGCTTCGGTGAATTGGGATCCGGTGGATAACACCGTACTGGCCAATGAACAAGTCATCGACGGACGCGGTTGGCGCAGCGGTGCATTGGTTGAAAAGCGCGACATCCCGATGTATTTTTTTCGCATCACCCAATACGCCGATGAGTTGTTAAAAGACCTAGACACTTTGGATGGCTGGCCCAGCAGGTGAAAACCATGCAAACCAATTGGATCGGCAAGAGCTACGGCTGCGATGTGCATTTCCCTTATGACCAAGCCAGCATCGGCACGGATGGCGTGCTTAAGGTGTACACCACCCGCCCCGATACGCTGATGGGCGCAACTTATGTTGCGGTGGCAGCGGAACATGCGTTGGCGACGCAAGCTGCCGCGAATATTCCCGCACTCGCTGACTTCATCGCCGAATGTAAACGCGGTGGCACGGCTGAGGCCGATATGGCAACCATGGAAAAGAAGGGTATGAACACCGGGCTATTCGTGACGCATCCGCTCAACGGTGAAAAGCTGCCTGTGTGGGTTGCCAACTATGTGCTGATGGGCTATGGCGAAGGCGCGGTGATGGCCGTGCCAGCGCATGATGAGCGTGATTTTGAGTTTGCTAAAAAATACAGTTTGCCAATCGAACAAGTAATTGAGGCTGGTGAACTTATAGAAGCCAAGGCTGGCATTCAGCCTGGAAAAGATCAGGATAAAATTCTCTCTGACTTCAAATTCACTTCGGCCCGCTGGCAAGTTTGGTATGAAGAAAAAAATGGTGTTTGCGTTAATTCTGGCAAATACGACGGTCTTAATTTCCAACAAGCCTTTGATGCTATTTCTACCGACCTTGCTGCCAAAGATTTAGGTGAAAAGAAAGTGCAGTTCCGTCTGCGCGACTGGGGCATTTCACGCCAACGTTATTGGGGTTGCCCCATCCCGATCATTCATTGCGTAACCTGCGGTGATGTACCCGTCCCTGACGATCAACTCCCTGTGGTGTTGCCAGAGAATGTCACTATCACCGGCGCGGGTTCACCATTAGCAAAGATGCCGGAATTTTACGAATGCACCTGCCCCAAGTGCGGTGGCAAGGCGCGGCGCGAGACCGACACCATGGACACCTTCGTGGAATCGTCCTGGTATTACGCCCGTTACATCAGCCCGCAATGCACCACTGGCATGGTCGATAAGGCAGCGGCACAAAAATGGTTGCCCATAGATCAATACATCGGCGGCATCGAACACGCGATTCTGCATCTGCTGTACGCCCGCTTCTTTCACAAGCTGATGCGTGATGAAGGAGTGTTTGGTGGTAAGCCACGCGTGTTCCCTCACCCCAACCCTCTCCCGGAGGGCGAGGGGGCAAACGTCGCGCTGCGCGCATTTAATCCCTTGGATGAACCGTTCAAAAACCTGCTTACGCAAGGCATGGTCATCGCACCGACCTTCTATCGTGATGGTCAGAACGGCAAGAAGCTGTGGATCAATCCTGCCGATGTCAATGTGGAGACCGATGCCAAAGGCCGTGCGATTGGTGCAAAGCTCAAGGCTGACGGACAACCTGTCGTTATCGGCGGCACCGAAAAAATGTCGAAGTCAAAAAATAACGGCGTTGATCCGCAGGCCATCATTGACCAGTATGGTGCGGATACCGCCCGCCTGTTTATGATGTTCGCTGCCCCGCCCGATCAGCAGTTGGAGTGGTCGGATAGTGGAGTGGAGGGGTCGTTTCGTTTCTTGCGTCGCGTGTGGAATTACGGCGTGAAGTTCAAAGCAGGCGGTGGCTCTTCCCTTTCAACCGATACACAAAAACGCGTACGCTTCGAAATTCATTCAGTGCTTAAACAGGCGAATTACGATATTGCCAAGCACCAGTTCAACACCGTAGGCTCAGCGGCAATGAAGCTGTTAAACGCGCTGGAAACAGTCGCCGGGACAAACGATGATGTCGTTAAAGAAGGGATTTCCATCTTATTGCGCCTGCTCTCACCGATCACACCGCACATCACTCAAACTCTTTGGAAAGACCTCGGTTACGGCGACGACATCCTTTCTGCCCCTTGGCCTGAAGTGGATGAGGCCGCATTGGAGCAAGACGAGATCGAACTGGTGATTCAGGTCAACGGCAAGCTGCGTGGTAATCTCCGCGCGGCGAAAGACACCGACAAAGCCACGCTGGAGCAGCTCGCGCTCGCGCACGAAGCCGTACAAAAGTTGCTCGCGGGCGGCGTGGCAAAGAAGGTGATTGTTGTGCCGGGACGTTTGATTAACGTGGTGATTTGATGACCCCTCTAAAAGTACGTCATTCCCGCGCAGGCGGGAATCCAGCGGTTTTATTTAATATGCCTTTGGCATTTGTCCTTGCGATGCAAGGGCTATTTTGTTTGACTGGATTCCCGCCTGCGCGGGATAACCAGCGACTTGCCAACTTGTGGGCTTAGTCGAATGGCTAGTTTCTTTATCTAATGACGATGCTGGAGTTGTTAAGGATATTCTGAATGATGATCAAGCACACATTTTTGATTTTGTCTGTTCTACTTCTCACTGCCTGCGGCTTCCATTTGCGCGGACAAACGAATATGTCGTTTCAGACTATCTACCTGACTGCGCACAACCCCAAGTCACCCTTTGTCAATGAGCTGCGCCGAAACCTGCTTGCCAATAAAGTGGCTATTGCCGCCTCGCCAGAACAAGCCGATGTGGTGCTCAACATCGTTTCTGAAAATACCGAAAAGCAAGTCCTGACTCTAGGCGCGGATGGTCGTGTAAACGAATACCGCTTGATCTACCAAGTGTCGCTACGTGCTTATAATCAACAGCAACAAGACTGGATACCTGCCGAAGAGATGACGCAACGCCGTGATTATTCCTATGACGATACGCAGATTCTCGCCAAGGAGGCGGAAGAAAGTCTGCTTTATCAAAGTATGCGTTCCGATATAGTGCAGCAGATATTGCGCCGCCTGAGTCACGCGAAACCCATCACTGCAACTGCCCCATGAATCTCTCCAGCGAAGACTTGCCGCGCCATTTGGCTTCTGGATTGAAGCCGCTGTATGTGGTGCATGGTGATGCGCTGCTGTTGGCAATTGAGGCGGGAGACAGCATCCGTGCAGCAGCACGCGCAGCAGGCTATAGCGAACGTGAAACCTTCGTGGTCGAGCAACATTTCAAATGGGCAGAATTGAAAAACAGCACGCAAAGCATGTCGCTGTTTGCCGATAAAAAAGTCATCGACATTCGCATACCAACAGGTAAGCCCGGTGTGGAAGGTGGGCAGGCATTGCAAGATTACGTCACCAATTTAAGTCCCGATATTCTCACCTTGATTACCTTGCCCAAGCTGGATAGCACCGCGCAAAAGAGCAAATGGTTTGCCGCGCTGCAACAACACGCCGTGGTTATCGCCACCAATGATGTGCCGCGCAACGCCCTACCCGCTTGGCTTGCAGGGCGGTTAAAACGGCAGGATCAAAGTACCGATAAAGCCACGCTGGAATTTTTAGCGGACCGCTGCGAAGGCAATTTGCTTGCGGCGTTTCAAGAAATTCAAAAGCTCGCGTTGTTGTTTCCTGCGGGTGAATTGTCGTTCGAACAAGTTAAAGATGCCGTAACCGACGTGGCGCGCTACGACATTACCAAGCTTGCCGAAGCAATGTTGACAGGCAACACCGCGCGCTTCGTGCGCATCCTTGATGGGCTGCGTGGCGAAGGAACGGCCACCGTGTTGGTGTTGTGGGCGATGAGTGAAGAGATACGCAAACTGGGCAAAGTGCTGCAAGCCATGCAGCGCGGCGCGAATGTCAGCAACGCCATGCGCGATGCCCGTGTGTGGGGCGCGAGCACCAGCTTGATTGAAAATGCCACGCGCCGCTTCAAACTTCCTTCGGTTAAAAATGCAATACGACACGCCGCACTGCTAGACAAAACCATCAAAGGCTTGCGCCAGGGCGATGTGTGGGATGAGTTGATGCAGCTGGGGCTACGATTCACTAAATAAAATAGGAAGCATATGCCTACTAAACCATTAGACCGCTTGATGTTTGTCCAAGGCGACTTGTGCTTTTTTTGCAAGCAACTATTATCCAAGGCGGAGGCCAGTGTTGAGCACTTGCTAGCCAGCGCAAATGGTGGCGGCAATAGTGACGAAAACTGTGTCGCTTGCTGCAAAGCAGTTAATGCTCTGCTTGGCAGTATGTCGCTCAAAGAAAAATTTCAGGTTGTGCTTAATCAGAAAGGGCATTTCAAATGTCCCAACGGGGTTGGTGCTACCAAACCTGCAACTAAGCCTAAAGCTGCCGTCATCGCTAAGGATGACAAGCTTACGCTGGTTGTTGCCAACCTGAAGCAGCGCGGCAATTCAAAACCCCGCACGCTCAAGACCCTCTCCAGCACGATATCGTCCCTCTTTCCAAAAGGAATATCCAATACTGAACTCGTTGCATTAATTGAAAAGTTGCAATTGACAGGCAAAGTCACCGTGATAGAAAACAAGGTTACTTATGCACTCTGAATCAAGTCTGCAAATTCATAAACCAAAAAGGACAACTCTTTGACTCTTAATTCCACAAAGAGTGATATTTTATTAGTCATCACCAATCTCCCCGACGCGGCTTCCGCCACCAAGCTCGCGCAGCAGTTAATTGAAGCGCGTGCTGCCGCTTGCGTGAATCAACTCGCACCCTGTATCTCAACCTACCGCTGGCAAGGTAAAATCGAAACCGCGACGGAAGTGCCGTTGCTCATCAAGACCACTCAAGCAGCTTATCCGCGACTTGAAAAACTGATATGGGCGGCGCATCCTTACGAACTACCTGAAATTATCGCTGTCCCAGTGTCCATCGGTTTACCCGCTTATTTGGATTGGGTCGCCACAGAAACCAAGGAATAACCATGCGCTTTACCCTTAGTAATTTATTAACACCGTCATTCCCGCGAAAGCGGGAATCCAGCGAATTAAAAAATTCCCGCGCTTGTCCTCAGGTGATTTGGCTGGGGATAGTGGGTCAACATTGCGGTTTTGTCCGCTATGCGGAACATATATTTTGCTGGATTCCCGCTTTCGCGGGAATGACGAGTTTTCGCTTTAATGGATTATCTAGGTTTCTTCTGCTACTGCTTTTCTTCACCACTCCTTTTGCCCACGCTGGTTTTTTGGATAATTTATCCAATATGGGTGGAACGAAGCAACCCAAATTTTTACCACCTGACGAAGCCTTTCAGTTAAAGCTCGTGGCGCGCGATGCGCACACGTTGCAAGCCAGCTTTACCATCACTGAAGGCTATTATTTGTATCGTGACAAAATCAAGCTATCGAGCAAAGACAGCGCGATCAAGATCACACCAAACTTGCCGCAAGGCGATATGAAGAACGATCCAAACTTTGGTCCGACACAGGTGTTCCACCATTCCTTTCAAACGGATACTGCGCTGGAAGGCACAGCTGATGCGGCTTCCAGCGTTACGGTAGATGCCGTGTATCAAGGCTGTAGCGAGCAGGGCTTGTGCTACCCGCCTATCAATAAAACACTGGTGGTGGATTTAACACCTGCGTCTTTTACTGCCGCGCCAAGTACCGCTACTGCCAACACAACCCCCACTCAATCTTCCGTTGCACCATCTGAAAACGAAAATTCCAAGATTGCACAATTGTTTAAGAGCGGTAATTTCTGGCTGATTGTTTCGTTTTTCTTCGGTGCAGGATTGTTGTTATCGCTGACTCCTTGCGTGTTTCCGATGATTCCTATTCTGTCCGGCATCATCGTCGGACGTGGTCACAAGATCACTCACATGCACGCTTTTATGCTGTCGCTGGCTTATGTACTCGGCATGGCAATTACTTATGCGATTGCGGGTGTGGCGGCAGGGCTTTCCGGAGATTTGATTTCTAACGCGCTGCAAACCCCGTGGGTATTGGGAAGCTTTGCCGCTGTGTTCGTCGTGTTGTCGTTATCGATGTTCGGTTTTTATGAGTTGCAAATGCCGACTGCGTTGCAAAGCAAACTCACTGACACCAGCAACAAATTACACGGTGGTCATTTGGGTGGCGTGTTTGTGATGGGCGCATTATCCGCCGTCATCATGGGGCCGTGTGTTGCCGCACCACTGGCGGGTGCATTGCTGTATATAGGACAAACTCACGATGCAGTATTAGGCGGCGTTGCGTTGTTCGTGTTGGCACTCGGCATGGGTGCGCCGCTATTGCTAATCGGCACATCGGCAGGCGTATTGTTGCCCAAAGCAGGCGCGTGGATGGAGGCGGTAAAACGCTTCTTCGGCGTGATGTTGTTGGCACTCGCTATCTGGATTGTTCAACCACTATTGCCGATGGGCGTACAAATGTTGTTATGGGCTGCGTTGCTTTTATTCTCGGCAATTTACTTGGGCGCATTAAGCACATTGCCTGTGAACGCTAAAGGTAAGCACAAATTACAAAAAGGATTGGCGTTGTTTGTGTTGCTCGTAGGCGTGGCCTATCTGGTTGGCGCATTATCCGGCGCACGTGATTTGATGCGTCCACTGGGCGGCATCAGCCGCTCTGAAGCGACCGAAGTTCCCAAGTTAAATTTTACGCGAGTTAAAGATGTTGCCGATTTAGATCAGCGCATCGCGCAAGTGCATGGCCAACCCGTGATGCTGGATTTTTACGCAGACTGGTGTGTGTCGTGCAAAGAAATGGAACGCTATACATTTTCCGATCCTGCTGTGCAGGACAAACTAAAGGGTTACTTATTGCTTCAAGCAGATGTCACCGCCAACAGCGAAGCGGATAAAGAATTGCTTAAACGCTTTGGCTTATTCGGCCCGCCGGGAATTATTTTCTTCGGTGCGCAAGGTACAGAGAAGCCCGATACGCGCGTGGTGGGCTACCAAGATGCAGGGCAATTCCTACGCTCAATACAAAATGCTGCGTTTTAGAAAGGCAGAGCTGCATAGCTTTTATATGGAGTGAGCAGACTCGTCTGCGCTTTAGAAACGCGGTGACATGTCACCGTACTCCAAAAACTTGGATGCTTATCATGGCAACCATCAATTAGCCAGTGTTTAGCGCTCATCTTCTGGAAAAAACTAGACAAAACACCCCAATTTGCGGCAAACTGTGCACATGAAAAACCTCCTCGTGTTGCACGGAACCTAAATCTGCTTGGAAGTCGCGAGCCAGACGTGTATGGCCGTGTAACGTTAAATGAAATTAACGTTCGTTTAACGACGTTAGCTCATTCCGGCGGTGCAAGCTTGGCTTGCTTCCAAAGCAATGCTGAAGCAGCATTAGTTGATCGCGTACAACAGGCGCAAGCTGATGGTACAGAGTTCATCATTATCAACCCTGCCGCTTTTACTCACACCAGCGTTGCCTTACGTGACGCACTCGCGGCGGTTGCCATTCCATTTGTTGAAGTTCATTTATCCAACGTGTTTGCTCGCGAAGCATTTCGCAAAGAATCCTACTTTTCTGATCTCGCCGTTGGTGTCGTCAGCGGATTAGGCGCAGCAGGCTATGAATATGCGGTGCAATTTGCACTTAACTATAAAAAATAAATCTCAAGGAGGTCGTCATGGATTTACGCAAACTCAAAACATTGATTGAATTGGTAGAGAGCTCAGGCATTGCCGAATTAGAAGTGAGCGAGGGTGAGGAGCGCGTGCGCATTACCCGTACCGTCGCATCAATTCAACAACAACACTATGCGCCCGCTCCTCAGCTAGCCGCCGCCCCTACGGTAGTGGCAGCCGCAGCTCCTATTGCCGCTGCGGCTGTTGCACCAGCCGCAGTTGAAGGCCATGTCGTGAAGTCACCGATGGTAGGAACTTTCTATCGCTCAGCCTCGCCCGGCGCAAAAGCATTCGTAGATGTAGGTCAAAACGTCAACAATGGAGAAACGCTGTGCATTATTGAAGCAATGAAATTGCTAAATGAAATCGAAGCGGATGCGGGCGGTGTCATCAAAGCCATTTTGGTTGAAAATGGTCAGCCTGTTGAGTTTGGTCAGCCATTATTTATCATCGGATAATCCATCATGGCCGTCTTTGAACGTAAACCCAAAACCCCAGCTCCGCCGGAGATTCCCATCATGTTCGAAAAAATCCTTATCGCCAATCGTGGCGAGATTGCGCTGCGCATTCAACGCGCTTGCCGCGAGCTGGGCATTAAAACCGTTGTGGTGCACTCCGAAGCGGATGCCGATGCCAAATATGTGAAATTGGCTGACGAGTCTGTATGTATTGGTCCAGCTGCTTCATCACAAAGTTATTTGAGCATTCCCGCCATCATCAGTGCGGCAGAAGTTACCGATGCGCAAGCGATTCATCCTGGATATGGATTCCTGTCAGAAAATGCAGATTTCTCTGAACGTTGTGAGAAGTCGGGTTTCGTTTTTATCGGTTCACGCGCCGAAACCATCCGCATGATGGGAGACAAAGTCAGCGCTAAAATTGCCATGCGTAAAGCCGGCGTACCCTGTGTGCCGGGTGTGGAAGGTGCATTGCCAGACAACCCCGCAGAAATCATCAAAATTGCCCGTAGCATAGGTTACCCGGTGATTATCAAAGCCTCTGGCGGCGGCGGCGGGCGCGGCATGCGCGTGGTTCATACTGAAGCCGCCTTGGTTAATGCGGTCAACATGACGCGTGCCGAAGCACAGGCTGCTTTTAACAATCCCATGGTTTACATGGAAAAATTTTTAGAAAACCCTCGCCATATTGAGTTTCAGGTATTAGCTGACCAGCACGGCAATGCCGTGTATCTGGGTGAGCGCGATTGCTCGATGCAGCGTCGCCATCAAAAGATCATCGAAGAAGCACCCGCACCGTTGCTCAACCCTAGACTACGCAACAAAATTGGTGAGCGCTGCGCTGAAGCTTGTCGCAAGATTGGTTATCGTGGCGCAGGTACATTTGAGTTCTTATATGAAAACGGTGAGTTTTTCTTTATTGAAATGAACACCCGTGTACAAGTTGAGCACCCTGTATCAGAAATGATTACGAGTATCGACATTGTGCAACAACAAATCAAAATTGCTGCCGGCGAGAAATTATCTTTCAGACAGAAAGATATTCAATTCAAAGGCCACGCCATCGAATGCCGTATCAATGCTGAACATCCCTATAAATTTACGCCCTCACCGGGACGCATCACCGTATGGCATCCACCTGGCGGCCCTGGTATACGTGTTGATTCGCATGTTTATGCCAACTATTTTGTACCCCCGCATTACGATTCGATGATCGGAAAAATCATTGCTTACGGCGATACTCGCGAACAGGCCATGGCACGCATGCGCACGGCTTTATCAGAAATGGCCGTGGAAGGAATCGAGACCAATACCGCGCTGCATCGCGAGTTGTTGCAAGATGCAGCATTTATGCGTGGCGGCACGAGCATTCATTATCTTGAAGAACGTCTCGCCGAGCGCAGTAAAGCAAAGTAGATGCCTTGGTTAACACTCATTGTTGACAGCGAAGCATCGCATGCAGAAGCATTAAGTGAAGCGCTTTTAGAACTCGGTGCTTTATCGGTAGATTTGTTGGATGCTGATGCCGACACACCCGATGAGCAAGCGATTTTTGGTGAGCCTGGCGAGCCACCACCCGGTGTGTGGCAACACAATCGCGTCAGTGCGATGTTCGATGATGACCAAGATGTACGCGCTATCTTGGCAAAAGCCGTTGAACAAGTCGGCCTCGAAAAACTTCCTGAATACCGTATTGAAACGCTAGCCGATAACGATTGGGTGCGCCTGACGCAATCGCAATTCGAGCCTATCCCAATTTCTCCACGCCTATGGATTGTCCCAACTTGGCACAAGGCGAGTGACCCGACTGCCATCAACATCGTACTCGATCCGGGCTTGGCGTTTGGCACGGGTAGCCATCCCACTACTCGTTTATGTCTGCGATGGCTGGATCAAAATTTGCAAGGTGGTGAAAGCGTACTGGACTACGGCTGTGGCTCAGGTATTTTAGCCATCGCCGCACTCAAACTGGGTGCGGCTTGCGCGGTAGGCGTTGATGTCGATAAACAAGCTGTGATTGCCAGCCGCGACAACTCAACAGCAAACCAAGTTAACGATGTGAAGTTTTATTTGCCTGACGATGCACCTAAAGACAATTATGATTTGGTGGTCGCCAACATCCTCACCAACCCTTTGCGCTTGCTGGCACCCCTGCTGGCCACTGCAACGCGACAAGGCGGTCAAATTGTTTTGTCTGGAGTCTTAGAAGCGCAAGCGCCCAGCGTGATGGAAATTTACCAACAATGGTTCGACCTTAATCCGCCTATTTTTGAGGACGGTTGGTCGTGTTTATCAGGGCGCAAACGCTAAATGCTTGGCACGTCCATTTGCCCTAACTGCGATGCCACCTTCAACATAAACGAAGCGCAACTTGATGCAGCGCTAGGCCTGGTGCGTTGCGGACGATGCCTAGAGGTTTTTGATTTTCGCATCAGTTATATCGCCAATCAGCCCGATCCTCAGCTTGAACTACCTATCTCGGATGAGCAGCCGACAGAACCGGTTTCGGACGAGCCTATTCTCATGCCCGAAGATGATGAGCGCATTAGTGCGGCACTTACTGCAGCCCGTCACCGTGAAATTTTTGGCGATAGTGAAGACGATTTCGAGTCACAAAACGATGACTTGACCAAAAAAATAAAACACGTCCTAGCAGGTAATGAACAAGATATTGAAACACTATTACCCGTTGAATTTGATGACTTAGAGACACTACTGCCGACTGAAGAGCATGAGCCAGATTTATCGCATGACACACAATCGGCAGATGCCGCAACCGAAGCGGATGAAGATCAAGAAGAAGACTATGAGTTTTCCGCTGAACCCAAGCGCATTTGGCCATGGGCAGTAGCGTCAGCACTCTTTTTAATTGGACTGCTCGCCCAGGCAACCTATTTTTTCAGAGTTGAACTTGCAGCGAATTATCCCGCTGCCAAGCCCATGCTAAACGGCTTGTGCGAAGTCCTGAAATGCACCGTCCCCTTGCCGCAAAATGCGAACTTAATGAGCATCGAATCCTCCGGCTTGGAAGACGCACCACTAAACCACCTTATCCTCAACGCGCTCTTGCGCAACCACGCCGCATACGCACAAGCCTACCCCAACTTAGAGTTCACCCTCACCGACACCGAAGACAGCCCTCAAGCGCGCCGTATTTTCAAACCCGTCGACTATTTATCGTCTGCGGAAAACGAAACAACAGGATTACTCCCTAACCACGAAATTAACATCAAACTCCACCTCGACACCATGGGCATCAAGCCATCCGGATATCGCTTGGTGCTGTTTTATCCGCAGTAGTCGGTTTGTCTGTGTCTCCGCTTCGGGTATAATCCCCCTGCCGTTTAGACCAATAGGAGAGCGTGTCAATCTGCATTCATTTGCTGAGACACCGCCGAAGGCGCAACACCCGTAACCGCTCAGGCAAAAGAACTATTGGCGCAGGCAAATCTGGAGAGCGTTGGATTACCAACCACCGAAGGGGCACTCAACGCAAGTTGTAATCTCTCAGGTATCAAGGACAGATGGGGCGCAGCACGATTTCGTGTTGCGCCTTTTTTATTTGGCTCCGACTAACCTGAAGAGTAAATCTCCACTGAAACTTCATTTTGCTGAAAGAAAAATATGACGCTTAAAACAACTCCCTTGAATGCAGCACACCGTGCCATGGGCGCAAAGATGGTGGATTTTGGTGGCTGGGATATGCCTGTGAATTATGGTTCGCAAATCGATGAACACCATCAGGTGCGCAACGATGTTGGCATGTTCGACGTATCGCACATGCGCGTAGTCGATATGAAAGGCGATGGCGTGCGCGATTTTTTGCGCGGATTGCTGGCAAACAATGTCGATAAATTGACCGTTCCAGGCAAGGCACTTTATTCGTGCATGTTGTTGGAAAACGGCGGTGTGATTGATGACCTGATTGTATATTTTATGCGCGAGGATTGGTTTCGCATTGTGGTTAATGCGGGCACAGCGGATAAAGATATTGCGTGGATGAAACAGCAAGCCGCCAAGCAAGCACCGTCATTGGACATTGCCGATCACCCTGAATTGGCGATGGTTGCAGTGCAAGGCCCGAATGCCCGCGCAAAAGTCTGGGCAGCATTACCGGGTAGCCAAGAGTTGACGGAAAAGTTGATTCCTTTTAGCGCGGTGGAAATGGGAACGATGTTTATCGCACGCACCGGCTACACGGGTGAGGATGGTTTTGAAATCATGCTCCCAGCTAAAGCCGCGCCGATGTTTTGGGCGACGTTAGCGGAGTGCGGCGTAAAGCCGATAGGTCTCGGCGCACGCGACACCTTGCGTTTGGAAGCGGGCATGAATCTGTACGGGCAAGACATGGACGAAAGCAAGCATCCGCTGGAATCGGGTTTGGCTTGGACGGTAGATTTGAAGAGCGAACGCGACTTCATTGGTAAAGCGGCACTGCTTGCTGCACCAGCGACCAACAAACTGGTAGGGTTGGTGCTATTGGATCGCGGAGTCTTGCGTGGGCATCAAAAAGTTGTCACGGCGCAAGGCATTGGCGAAATCACCAGCGGCAGTTTTTCACCCACGTTAGAACAGTCCATCGCCTTGGCGCGCGTACCTAGCGGCGTGCAAATTGGCGATCAAGTGCAAGTTTCAATTCGCGATAAAATGCTGGCAGCGAAAGTAGTGAAGTATCCGTTTGCACGCAATGGCAAAGCGGTCGTTAGTCTGTAGTCGTTAGCGGTTAGTTAAAAAACCGCGCAGCGACAACCCCAACTAACAACTAGAAACTAATGACTAATAACTAGGAGATTCAAATGAGCAACCCCAGCAACCTGAAATACACCGCTTCCCACGAATGGATCAAAACCGAAGCTGACGGCACGATTAGCGTCGGCATCACACAACACGCCCAAGAATTATTGGGCGACATGGTGTTCGTTGAAACACCCAAAGTAGGTCGTAAACTCAAAGCCAAAGAAGAATGCGCCGTGGTGGAATCCGTTAAAGCCGCCTCGGATGTTTACGCACCTGTCAGTGGCGAAGTCACCGCTGTGAATAGTTTGTTGGATAGCTCACCTGAAGCCATCAATTCTGATCCTTATGGTTCATGGATGTTTAAGTTGAAACCAGACAATGCAGCGGATGTGGCAGCGTTGATGGATGCGGCGGCGTATCAAGTCGCGGTTGATAGTGAAGCACATTAACGTCAACTTTCGTCATTCCCGCGAAAGCGGGAGTCCAGCAAAACAAAAATTTCGCATAGCGGACAAAACCAAGATGTTGTCCCGCTGCGCGGGGAGTTATTTAATCATCTGGATTCCCGCTTTCGCGGAATAACCAGCGACTTGACCGCTTGCGGGCTTAGTCGAATGGCTAGTAGTTTTACCAATGACGAGTCCGCTTTTATTGCAGAGCCTGTTCATAAAACACCCTTAACCTTTAGAGCATAGCCATGATTAAAACCGACCAATTTGTAAATCGCCATAACGGCCCATCCGAATCAGACATTCAAGCCATGCTGCACAAAATCAACGCGCGCTCGGTGGATGAGTTGATCGATCAAACTATCCCTGCTGCAATTCGTTTGAAGCAGCCGCTGAACTTGCCAGAGGGCTTGACTGAATACGCTTATCACCAGCATTTGCGCGGCATGGCAGCGAAGAACAAGTTGTACAAAAGTTATATCGGTTTGGGCTATTACGACACCATCGTACCGCCTGTTATTCAGCGCAACATTCTGGAAAATCCGGGTTGGTACACGGCTTACACGCCTTACCAAGCAGAAGTTGCGCAAGGGCGTTTAGAAGCATTGTTGAATTTCCAAACCATGGTGATGGATTTAACCGGAATGGAAATCGCCAACGCTTCTCTTCTTGACGAAGCGACGGCGGCGGCAGAAGCGATGGTGATGTTGCATGGTCTGCGTACACGTGAAGCGGTTGAGCAAGGCAAAAATAGTTTCTTCGTCTCGCACGAATGTTTTCCGCAAACCATTGAACTGCTCAAGACGCGGGCTAAACCATTAGGCATCGAATTAGTTATTGGCGATTTCAAAACGGTGACGCTCAACGAAAAAATGTATGCCGCATTGCTGCAATATCCAACGGTGGATGGTGCGGTGCATGATTATGCTGATTTCGTTGCACGCGCCAAAGCGCACAACATGACCATCGCCGTTGCAGCCGATATCTTGAGTCTGGTATTGCTCACTCCGCCGGGTGAATGGGGCGCGGATGTGGTGGTGGGAACAACACAACGCTTCGGTGTACCGATGGGCTACGGCGGCCCCCACGCGGCTTACTTCGCTTGCCGCGATGCCTACAAACGTTCTATGCCGGGACGCATCATCGGCGTGTCGCAAGATGCCGATGGCAACCCCGCCTTGCGCATGGCGTTGCAAACTCGCGAACAACATATCCGTCGTGAAAAAGCCACGTCCAACATTTGCACAGCACAAGCATTGCTGGCAATTATGGCGAGCATGTATGCGGTGTATCACGGTGCAGAAGGCCTGCGAGGCATTGCACTTCAAGTGCATTTGTCAGCTGTGATTTTGGCGGACGAATTGAAAAAATTGGGTTACGCCGTGAGTAACGAGAAGTTTTTCGATACCATTAAACTCACCCACACCGACAACGTAAAAATCCACGCGCTGGCAGAATCTGCGCGCATCAATTTCCGTTACACCGACGAAGGCTTGACCATCGCCATCGACCAAACCACCGACGCTGCCGCGCTGAACGCGATGCTCAGTGTGTTAGCTCAAGCGGCTGGCAAAGCTGCGCCGCGTGTGACCCAGGCGCAAATTTCTGCCGCTGCGATGCTCGTTAAGCCGCGCCAATCGGACATCCTGAGCCATCCTGTATTCAACACTTACCATTCCGAATCGGAAATGATGCGTTACATCAAGCGGCTGGAAAACAAAGATTTGTCGCTCACGCACTCGATGATTTCGCTCGGCTCTTGCACCATGAAACTCAATGCCGCCTCAGAATTGATTCCGCTGACATGGCCTGAATTCGCCAATCTGCATCCTTTTGCTCCGGTTGAACAAGCCGAAGGTTACCAAGAAATTATTGCCGGATTGGATGCGGATTTGTCCGAAATCACGGGCTTCGCCAAAATGAGTTTTCAGCCTAACAGTGGCGCACAAGGTGAATATGCGGGACTGTTAGTCATTCAGGCGTATCACCGTTCGCGTGGCGAAGGGCAGCGCAATGTCGCGTTGATTCCCGCCTCGGCACACGGTACGAATCCAGCTAGCGCAGCAATGTGTGGCATGAAAATCGTGGTGGTGAAATGTGACAGCAAAGGCAATATCGACATCAACGATTTGCTCGAAAAAGCCATTCAACATCAAGATGATTTGTCTTGCCTGATGGTCACTTACCCCAGCACTCACGGCGTTTACGAAGAGGGCATCAAAGACATCACTCAGATCATTCACGAACACGGCGGACAAGTTTATATGGACGGCGCGAACATGAATGCGCAAGTTGGACTCACCAGCCCCGGCAGCATCGGCGCGGACGTGTGCCACCTCAACTTGCACAAAACGTTTGCGATTCCTCACGGCGGTGGCGGACCGGGCATGGGGCCGATTGGTGTTGCCGCGCATCTCGCACCATTCTTGCCTTCACACCCTGTGGTCAAAACAGGCGGTGCGCAAGGCATCCACGCGGTGTCGGCTGCGCCGTATGGCAGCGCATTGATTCTGTTGATCTCGTATGGCTACATTAAAATGCTGGGCGGTACGGGCTTGCGTGAAGCCACGCGCATGGCGATTTTGAATGCCAACTACATCAAAGAATCGCTCAAGGATCACTACCCAACCATGTACGTCGGCACAAATGGTCGCTGCGCGCACGAAATGATTTTGGATTGTCGCGCCTTCAAGCCCGAAGGTGTCGAAGTCGCCGACATCGCCAAACGCCTGATGGACTTTGGCTTCCACGCCCCCACCACTTCTTTCCCCGTGGTCGATACGCTTATGGTCGAGCCAACCGAAAGCGAATCGAAAGCCGAGCTTGATAGATTTTGCGCCGCCATGATCGCCATCCGTGCAGAGATTGAAGAAGTCATTACAGGCAAATGCGACAAGAAAAATAACATCATCAAACACGCGCCGCACACCGCTAAAGCTGTAGTGAGCAGCGATTGGACGCGTCCATATACCCGTGAACAAGCCGCCTTCCCGCTGCCGTGGGTGCGCGAAAATAAATTCTGGCCGAGTGTGGCGCGGGTAGATAATGTGTTCGGCGACAAAAATTTAATTTGCGCCTGCCCGCCGATTGAAAGTTATATGTAATAAAAATCCGTTCGCCCTGAGCTTGTCGAAGGGTTGAACGTTTATGCTTCGACAAGCTCAGCACGAACGGCTTAATAAATTTCAAGGAGAACATCATGACCAAAGAAACCTCAACCAACACCGCCACAACCCTAGGCGGCGCGCCCGTCACTCTGTTCGGCACATTCCCCACCATCGGACAAACCGCCCCCGCCTTCGCGCTGGTTAACAAAGATTTGAAAGATATTTCGTTGAACGATTTTGCCGACAAACGCAAAGTGTTGAACATCGTACCCAGCCTAGACACGCCTACCTGTCAGGCTTCCGCACGACACTTCAATCAATCCGCCAGCAGCTTGGATAACACCGTGGTCATCAACATCTCTGCCGACCTGCCGTTTGCCATGGCGCGTTTTTGCGCCAGTGAAGGCTTGGACAACGTGGTGAATTTATCTGTCATGCGCGGTCGTGACTTCATGCGCAACTACGGCGTGAAGATTGCCGATGGCGTATTGGCAGGACTCACAGCACGTGCCGTTATCGTGTTGGATAGCAACAACGTCGTGCGCTACACTGAACTCGTTCCGACGATAGAGCAAGAACCAAATTACGATGCGGCGTTGGCGGCGTTGCAAAATAGCTAAAAATCCCGCTTGCCCATGGTTGCATATATGTTACCATCGCTATGACTTATCAAGTTTTAGAGTTACTTACGCCCGATGGCGATAGCCCCTACGCAAACTGGTTCGCCACACTGGATGCTGTCGCTGCCGCAAAAATCACGGTGGCTAAATTACGGATGCAACAGGGCAACCTCTCGAATGTTGAATGGTTCAGAGGCATTGGCGAATACAAAATTGATTGGGGCGCGGGATACCGTATCTATCTCGCCCGCGACGGACTCAAAATTTTGGTGTTGCTCGGTGGTGGCGCAAAGCGCAGGCAACAAGCGGATATTGATAAGGCAGTGGCTTTGTGGGAAGACTACAAAGCGCGAAAAGCGGCATCGAAAAAGAGGTGAACCATGGCACTGACACGTGACTTCAAAGAAACCATAACAGCTCGCGCAACGAACGATCCAGACTTCGCCAAGGCATTATTGGACGAAGCTGTAACCTTGTTCCTAAATGGCGAACCAGATACCGCACGACTAATACTCCGCGACTTGGTGAACGCGACAGTTGGCTTTGAAAAACTCGCTCAAGAAGTGGATCGTCCGAGCAAGAGCCTGCACCGTATGCTTTCATCATCGGGCAACCCAACCATGAGCAACCTCTCGGCGATTATCGCTGCGGTGAAAAAATCGCTGCATGTGAAGATCAAAGCGGAAGTGGTTGCGGCTTGAACATGGTGCGTTATACCGAACTCGTGCCGACCATTGAGCAAGAACCAAATTACGATGCGGCGTTGGCGGCGTTATAAAGGCTGTTAAGATGGAGTTGCCTCAATCGCAAAACCACAAGGCGCGTTTGATAAATTTGCTTCGCTCGCCCTGTGCCTCTCCACGCAGCAAGACTGCGGGGTATTACGGCACAGAAAAACAAAATCGGCGAGCTACGCTTAAAATCAACATCTGCGTTGTCCACGCGCCAAGAGCGCGGGGAATACAAGTTACAGCTAAAAGTATCTAAGGAGAGTTCAGTGCAATTTTTAAAGAATTTATTTTTTGTTATTGCTGCTGCTGGTGTCTCATTGCACAGCGCACACTCAACCACAATTTACAAATGCAAGCAGGCAGACGGTAAGGTGGCATTTCAAGAAATGCCCTGCGCGCTATCCGACGCACAGTCCGTAGTGAGCCAGCCTATCCGTACCGCTGCACCCAAAGCGACACCAGTCAGCACCCCAGAGCCATCCGATACAGAAATAACCGAATACGTAGCGTGTCGTCAGACAGGCATCAAAGTATTCGACCCCACGCGCCCTCAGGGGCTGCAACACCCTCAAGCCGCATTTAACCTTTGTAAGAAAACTTTGCCTTCACCGATGAACCAAAATGGCATCTGTTTGGATGCCTGTGTGCCAGCTTGAGTGGGTGAGTACCAAAAGAAATACATCAACAAAGGCCAATAAGAAAATGGCAAAAGTGGCTAACAATTCAATCCAGCCGACACCCGCAAGTGGGCGCGGCTGATTTCAAACGTTGGGCATTATGAAAGCACACGCCAGCGAAAATTTTTTCAAGCAATAACAGCTGCCGAGGTAATTTAGAAGTTTGGGGAGAAAATATGTTCAAAGCATGGTTCGTCATTATTCCTTTTTTCGTTGGTGGAGACAGGAACTCTCGGATGGCTCGTTGATTTTCCCCCTACTACTCATTTGCAACAAGCTCAAAGACCGCAGTGGCAGTTGCCGCTTCCCGAACACAAAAAACTGGCGAAGCAACCAACTACCTAGGCGAACTTCGCTACCAATTTCCCCTTCGCTTCAAAACTGATTCCGGCAGCGAGGTGGTTTCAAGCTCATACTATGGAAATACATTTGTTCCTCGTCGCGCAGTTGATGCGCTGGAACGGGACGGTCATGTAACGGTGCTTTATCTTCCTGATGACCCGCAAAGGGTTCTGTTCGAGGGTGATGTTGAGAAACTGCCCATGGGATGGGGCTCTCTGGTGTGGGGCGTAGCCTGTTTTGGGTTTGGCGTTCTTCTTATAGGCCGTCGATACGAACTGGCACGCTATACAAAGTATCTTGGGCACGGAGCCTCCGGTGATGAATAGTGCGTTGTTCCAGAGAGCAAATTGCACCCAACCCATCATTCAGCCAGTGTAGATTGGTTTCTCCGCAATGCTTCTTTAGTACTGACCACAATAACAACCGCATATCCCGCTACAAAAGGGTCTAGCAAATAATCCCAAAGATTAGTCGATTCATGCCAGCCCACTGCCCAAGCAATGGTGGCACAAGCGATGCACAGCGTGACCCAATAAATTTTCCAATACCACGCTGCCAGCGCAATCAACAATACGGCTGTTACAAATGGCACATTGCCGTAACCCAAGCGATACGGGTCATACGCACCAATACCCAATGCCATCGGGTACAAAGCTAGCGCAGCAAGCGCAACCAATCCAAACAAAGCAAAACGGTTTTTATTGTCCAGTGTGGCGCAGCTTAACCACGGCTTCGCCAACACGCTGCACAACAGTAACAGCGTGGTGATGCTGACATCGCCGATACCACCGCGCAGATAGGCGGCGAGCGATAAGCCACTGATGGGCAATAGGGCATAGACAAAAATTGCACCAAGCAACATCGCCAAACGTGGCTTTGCGAGCCGCTTAACGCTGGGCAAGAGTAGGGCGGCTGAAGCGATGATACTTGCCGAGCCGATTAAGCCTGTGATGTCAGTGAAGTTTAGCATTATTAAATCCGTTCGCCCTGATAACCAGCGACTTGTCCGCTTGCGGGCTTAGTCGAATGGCTAGTAGTTTCACCAGCTTGTCGAAGGGTTGGTCAGCTAACACATTCATTGTTAATTCTCCTCCGCTCATGGTTCGACTAGCTCACCACGAACGGAAGATTTATCAGCGGCAACTTTGGCTTGGTTCATCTGTTGATTCAACCAAGCGCGGCTGAATTGCACGTGTTTAATGAAGCTGCGATTCCAGGTGTAAACCAGATGAAAGTCGCCGTTGTGCGTTTGTATCAAATACGGGTAAGAAAACTCAAAGTCACACTGTTGAGTCACACATTTATTGCGTTGCGCGGATTGTGCATAGCCATTGGCATCTGTGATGGTTGCCTCGGTTTGCTTCGCCAGTTTTTGGTTGGTTTGCGCAAAGCTATCGGGTGAGACAAAAGCATTTTTTTGCTGATCTTCAAGTTGATAAACGGTTTGCCACGTTACCCCTCTATCGGCTGAAATCAATAAAGACAAGGCGTTGCGGGCTGTCTCCAGATTATTCAACGCGACCAAAATTCGCCCATCGGGTAACGCCACTCCTGCTATCGCCGCATCGGGATTGGCTAAAGTTGTTTTATTTGGTGTACTCCAATGTTGCCCGCCATCATCAGTTTGGATAGCAATGACACGCTTGGGAGGCGCGCTAACATGACGCATCAACACCGTTGCTTGCTTGTCGTTTTGCACTAAGACTATCGGTTGAATGCCGAGTTTGCCTGAACTCAATCGCTGCTTGTCGAGAACTTCACCGTTTTGCGAGAGGTGTAGCAACTCGCCAAATTTGCCAAGAAATTCATGGTAAATCGGCAAGCCTATCGTGCCATCGCTGTAAGCAAGCGGCGCACCTTTGATTAAGGTGCTGATGTTGATAAACGGTGACGTAATCAGGCGGCGCGGTGCGCTCCACGTTGCACCTTCGTCGCGTGAATTCATTGCGGTGATGGAACTACCCGCCCAACCACCCAGTGAAACCGTGACGTAATACAACCACAATGACCCGTCCGCAGCCCGCGCAGATACTGGGTTGCCGAGCTTCTTCACGTAGCGCGATAAGGCTTGCTGCGTCTGCTCGCGATTGATAACACTTTGCTCTGCGCTCCACTGCTTGCCATCAAATACGGCGGTGCGTATCTCGACATCCTGCGCCCCTTCGCTGCTGCCGGCAAACCAAAATGCGCGGATGCGACCATCGTTCAACTCGATCAACGAAGCGGCATGGGTAGCGATATTTTGTTGTGTGGAGACAAAATGCGTTTGCATCGTAGCTGCGCTATTTGACTGCGCAACGACAGGTTTTTGAAATAGGGCAGAGGCGGGGTGATGCGCTACTTTATAAGCCGCCGCACCCGCAGCGATGATGAGAACAAGTAACGAATGCCGCAAGGTCAACATTAGCGACACATCTGAGCGAAGGTTTGATGGGGGATATTTTTATTTATCGCCGTTGATTCAACCAATAATTCCCTGACGAATAAATGCTCAAAAAAATTGCCATTGAAGAACATATCTTTTAACTCATCCCCCGATTGTCGTCCGCGTATATCCAAACGCTGACCAATCACTTTGCAATCAGGGCAGCGTCCATGCTTGGTATTTGATTGCAGCGATTCCTGCACCGCGAACAAATCGTATCGGCTTGCCAAATCAGCCGCCGTGAGGTTTTGATCTTCGCTATAACCGTAAATTTCCGCACCCGGCAATATAAATCGATGCCCTTCGTCATGCGCTCTGAAATTGCACGGCACCCAGACGATTTTGCCCGCCACGTATTGTTGGGTCGCCACGCTATAGTTGCCCAGCACGCCATCAAAAGGTTTTAAGAAAGTCGCAAAAACTAACAACAGCAACAGCGCAACAACATTCGTTCCAGACCGGGTGAAATCTGATTTCGCTATCGCAAACACAATCAAAATAGCTGTCACTGAACACAGCAACCAAAAGCTGATTGAATATAAATCCGCGTTGTTCATTTCGCTTTGCAAACGCAAGGCGAGTGCGGCTAAACCAACGAGCAACACACCCGCTAGCAACAGTGTCGCAATAAACACTTTGCGGCTAATGTGCTGCCAATTGAATGCGCACAGCAATGCCAACGCCGGCATAACATCCAACAAATAACGCCCTGAGCGTTGGCTGGGCAAACTAAAGCTGATGAAGAACGCTGCGACCAATAGCCACAATAATTTTTCGTCATTACTAAGTTGTTGGCGATTTTTGTACGCGACAACCAACAACGCGATAACGATGAATGTTAATAATCCTGCGTTAGTTAAAAACGCTAGTGTGTAACTCCAAATGCTTGAGCCACCCCACAGCAACTGCGCCAGATAGTTGGAATCATGCGCATCGAACTTGCCGACATTTTCCCCCACCACAAATTCTTTCCACACCGCTTGTGGATTGGGATCGAGCGCAAACCATAAAGCAAAAATTGCCACTGCCACGCTGATGGTGATGAACACTTTCAACGCGTCCTGTTTGATAAATTCGACAGTTCGATATTGCCGTTGATGCCAATACCAAGCGGCTAAACCCAATGTAACGGGCAAGCCCAGCGCGAAGGATTTATACAAAAAACCAATCCCGATACTGATGCCGAGTAACAGCGGTATCGACCGGCGCGATGCGAAAAATTTCTGCCCATACAGCAACACAAAAAATGGCAGGGAGAGCCAAAACACTTCGGGTGGATTGGTTAAAAACGGACGACCAAAACGATAGGTGGTGAAGAAGGCGAGAAAGGTGAGGGCGGCGACAAAGCCTGTTTCGATTTGTTTAGATAACTTCCAACCCAACATGAACAGCATGGCTGCGGTCAGCAACGTGTAGATCACGCTGGGGTAACGCAGTTTCCACAACGTCCAATCTTGCCCCGAATCCGTAGAGACGATGCCCTGCCAGAACAACAGCGGCGGCTTGGTGTTGCGCATGTGGTCCAACCCCGATTGCAGGGGCAACCAATGACCACTACTCGCTGTTAAACGGACGATATGCTCGTAAGGATATTCATCACCGTTCTTGGGAATGTGCTGGCTATTGAGTCCGTAGAAATAGGTGAATGCAGCCAGCACACATGCTGCAAAATACCAAACCAACCTTACTCGTGCACCCGATAATTTCATTTCAGATTGTCAGCATCCAGCTCTGGAATGTTAGGTAAAGCAATTTCATCCGTGCTTTTATGCGTGCGAAATGTCCAGAAATTATTCACTAAAAAGTTGAACACGCTGGCGAACACAATCGCCGATGCGTTGGCGGCAAGATAATGAAAATACAACACCAACAGCTTGGTTAAAACAAATTGCAGCACAATGCCGACCCAGCACGCCAGCGCGTATTGCCCAAAATGCAGTAGCAAATGTTTGTCGGGAGAGTGTTGCCGGTCACGCCAAGTCCAAGCGCGATTCCAAAAAAAATTATTGATGGTGGCAACAAAAATCGCCAATGCCAATGACACATTCAAGCGCATATCATTGGCGTGAATTGTGCCGAATAAAAATTCTTGTCCGACATACAGCACGCCCAAGTTCACTACCACGCCAGACGCACCAACCGCGCCAAATTTCATAAAGCGTTTTTTGAATAGCCAGGCAAACAGCGGTTGCTCAGTGAGCCGTAACAGCCAACTCATGCGGCATGCCCATCTGGCACAGTTGTTGCGCCTAACATCTCATGCGCTTTTGCCAACACTTGTTCCGGCGAAATTTGTTTCAAGCATTGATTGTCGCCATCGCATGGCGAAGCGCGATGATTGTAGGCAGTGAGGCAAGGGGAGCAGGGTAGTGCGCGATGAAAGCAGTAACTATTGCTGCCTAGCGATTTGTACAATACAGGCGTTTCCGGACCAAAGAAAATAATGGCTGGCAGTTGCGGCGTAAGCGCGGCAAATTGCCCCGGCCAACCATCGTTAGTCACCAGCAGCGCAGCGCGATGAAACACCGCCAGCAGGTGACGCACTGATTTGGTGTAACCCGCCAAATTGATACAACTGGTATTTTGGCAATGATCGACGACTTCTTGCGCGATGGCTCGGTCGCCCTTCATGCCGATTACACCCACCGCGTAACCTTCATCCAGCAAAGCTTTACTCAGCTGAAAATAGCTCTTCAACGGCCATGCGCGTATCGACAAAATGCCACCGCTGGGATAAATCAGCACCAATTTTTTGCCTTGTATGGTCGGGAATAAATTGTGCAATTCTTTGTGAACCCCCTCAAGTTCATCAGTTGCAAATGCCAGCACGGGTGTTTTGCCCGTGTAAGGTGGCGGAAATAGTTTGTTCGATGGACTGGTCAGAGACTCCAATGCTGCCGCCAATGACAAAAATTGCTGCGTTAAATGGCGATACGGGTTGTAGGTAACAGGGCGATTGATAAACGAGCCGCGATACAGTCCTTCTTGGGTGTGCGGATGAAAACCCACGCGAAAAGCCGCGCCCGACAGGTAAGAAAAAATACTGCTGATGCGTGAAAACAATTCGCAATCGATTACCGCATCAATTTTCAGTTGGCGCATTTTGCGGATCGCCGACAAGCTATCCTTGACCAAACTTTTCAACGAGCCGTCATCCAAGGTCAGGATATTTTCTGGCGGGATGACATTCAGCAACTCCAACACCTCCCGATTTTTGGCGAACATCAGCATGTGTATCGAGGCATCGGGGTACTGCTGCTTAAGGCGCATAAACATGGGCTGTGCGAGTACCAAGCTGCCCATTTCCGAAAGCAATATCACCAAAATTTTGCTTGGCGGCACACCGTCCGGCTCGTTGTAAACCACACGATTCACTCCTGACAGCAACGCGCAAATAGGCACGCCTAGGTATCGGTCAATTGCACGCTGGGTTTTGATATTCATCTGATGAGTTGCGACTTAGACAAGTCAGGATTATCGGGGATTTCAACCGGCCAAGCAATCAAACGTAGGCCGAATGCTACAATTCGCGCCTTTCAATTTAGGCGGGTTTGCGATGCACACACTGATTTGCGGTTCGATGGCTTACGACACTATTATGGTGTTTCAAGATCAATTCAAAAAACACATCCTGCCCGAAAAAATCCACATCCTAAATGTGGCATTTCTCGTACCCGAAATGCGCCGCGAATTTGGCGGCTGCGCGGGCAACATCGCGTATAACCTGATGCTGCTTGGCGAACAACCGCGCATCATGGCAACGGTGGGCGATGACTTTTCCAGCTACACCGTACGCCTGGGTCAACTCGGCTTGTCGCAGGCACACATACGCCACATTCCCGAAAGCTACACCGGACAGGCATTTATCACCACAGATTTGGACGATAACCAGATTACCGCATTCCACCCCGGCGCAATGGGCATGTCGCATCTCAACCATGTTACGGATGCAAAAGATATTAGCCTCGGCATTGTCTCGCCCGATGGACGTGATGGCATGTTGCAACACGCGAAAGAATTTAGCGAAGCGGGCATTCCCTGGGTGTTCGATCCGGGTCAAGGTATGCCAATGTTTAGTGGCGAAGAGTTGCTCAACTTTGTTGCGCAGGCTGATTACGTGACGGTGAACGATTACGAAGCGCAATTACTGCAAGATAAGACTGGTAGCAAAATTGAACAGCTCGCCAAGGGCAAACGTGCCTTCATCATCACGCGCGGTGGCGAAGGTTCAACTATTTACGCCGACGGCAAGGAAATCAAAATCCCTACTGCCAAACCAACCGCGCTGCTTGATCCAACAGGTTGCGGTGATGCCTATCGGGCCGGCTTGCTGCACGGCATTCAGAAAGGCTGGGATTGGGAAACGACCGGACGCTTGGCATCGCTGCTTGGCTCGCTCAAAATTGCCAGTCGTGGCGGGCAAAATCACGCACCGAGCAAGGATGAACTGGAAAAGCAATTCCATCAGCACTTTGGTTTTGCAATTACGCTGTAGGCTGCTGTGAATAACACCTGCATTTTCGAGTAGGTGTTATTCACAGTTTAATACAGCAAAGTGCTAACATCGCATCCCGCGTGTCATTTATTCACATAATCGGAAACCTAAAAACATGTATTTGCGTTTTTTTCTGATTGTCTTAGAGGTGCTTTTTATTACCGTCTTGGATTACAAGATGGCATTGCATTTTTATTCGCTTGATGTGCTGTATTGCTTACCCGTCATTCAAACGGCGCGTTTTGGTGCACTGCAAACATTACGTCGCTCCGATTCTCAAATGCTTGCGATTGTTGCCATCTTCTGCGCTCTAGCTTGGAGCCTTACCGAAGTGGCCGTGTCTTGGCCCAACTTTCCTCTCAGCGCATTTTTAATGAATGTTGTGACGCGCGCCATTACTTTTACGGTGATTGGCCGTGTGATTACCAAAGTGTGGAAGGACAAAGATTCTGCACGCAAGGATGATTTGACCGGCCTGCCCAATCGTTTGGAATTTATTAAGAAGTTTGAAGCAAGGCAAACAAAAAGCGAGCAATACAGATCTCCTTATTCTTTGATATTTCTCAACATCGATCACTTCCGAATGTTGAATGACAAACACGGCCACTTGGTGGGTGATGAGGCCCTTAAAGTCTTAGCAGACACTCTGCGTGAAAACTCGCGCAGCATTGATGTCGCATCGCGTATAAGTGGTGACGAGTTTGTGTTGCTACTGCCCGATACCGAAAAGAATTCCTGTGGTTTTTTGGGTGCAAGAATTATTCGGGCTGCGGAGAAAAAATTTACACAACGCGGCTGGAACATTGCTTTGTCTTTCGGTCATGTGACCGAAATTGGCAAAACAAGAAGTGTTGATGCGTTATTAAGAGCTGCCGAGGAAAATATGAAATTAAGCAAACATGCCAAAGAATAGTTACTCTATCCAAGGCTTTTGCGCAGGTGCATTTGCGCACATCACCTGAAATATCTCCCGATCCTCCAATCGTATTGCGGTAAGCGCACCGCCCCATAAACAGCCGGTATCCAGCGCGATAATTTTTTCTTGGCACAGCAAACCCAATGCTGACCAATGCCCGAAAATGATGGTTGCATCCGCATTTGCACGTTGCGGCACATCAAACCAAGGACGATAACTATGTGGAATGTCTTTGGTCTCCCCTTTGAATTTGAATTCCATTTCGCCACTGTTCGTGCAGATTCGCAACCGAGTAAACGCGTTGATAATCACTCGTAATCTATCGTATCCGAGTAAATCATCACGCCAGCAATTGGGCTGATTGCCATACATCTGCGCCAACAAATCGACATATTCATTACCCTGTAATGCCTGTTCTGCCTCGCTTGCCAGCCGCATTGCCTGCGTAACTGTCCAACTTGGCAGCAACCCAGCGTGAACTAATACAACATTATTTTTTGTGTACAGCAGTTTTTGATGACGCAACCAAAACATCAATTCATCCCGATCTGGCGCGCGCAAAACCCCTGCCAGCGTATCGCTGGGATGTAACGCCGCCAGGCCCTCTGCAACTGCCAGCAAATGCAGATCGTGATTACCCAACACTGTAATCGCGCTATCGCCCAATGATTTAACCAGCCGCAGCACGGCCAAAGAATCCGGCCCGCGATTCACCAAATCACCCACCAACCAAAGCTGGTCATGGCTCGCATCAAACCGAATTTTTTCCAACAACTGTACCAGCTCTGTGTGACAGCCCTGCACGTCGCCCACCGCATAAATCGCCATCGCGCTTCCTTAGCGTGTTTATTTGTAAATGAGCGTATCAGAAATTTGTTCCAATTCGATGAATTCCTAGCCACATTTTTCATTTTGGTGAAAGCTGAAGGCAAGCTTTTCTGCTAAAGCGCGCACCATGAATCTCTCTAGTCGTCAGCTTTATCTACGCCTTCTAGGTTACGTCAAACCTTATTGGCGCACCTTCGCAGTTTCAATCCTTGGCACAGCGGTCACAGCGGCAACCGAACCGCTGCTTCCAGCGTTACTGAAACCCATGCTGGATGGCACGTTCGTTCACAAGGATAGTACTGTCATCCAACTTGCGCCGCTTTTTATTCTGGTGATTTTTTTCGTGCGCGGCGTTGCTTCTTTTGTTGCCACTTACGCTATCGGTTGGGTGGGTAATAAAGTGGTGATGGATTTGCGCGACGAAATGTTTCATAAGTTACTCACTTTGCCAACGCGCTATTACGACGATCATGCCACAGGCAATCTCATCTCCAAGTTGACTTTCGACGTGACGCAGGTGACCGCTGCTGCTACTAACGTGGTAACGGTTTCCATCCGAGATACCATCATCATCATCGGTTTACTTGGCTGGTTGTTTTACCTCAATTGGAAACTCACACTGCTCAGTTTGGTGATGGCTCCCATCATTGCAATGATGCTAAAGGTTATTAACGCTCGTTTACGTGATGCCAGCCGCGATTCACAACAAGCGATGGGCGACATCACGCAAGTGATTGAAGAGAGCGTTGCCGCGCACAAAGTAGTCAAATTGTTTGGCGGACAACAGTATGAAAGCGATCGCTTTAACGACCAAGCCAACTGGGTGCGCCGTCACACCATGAAGCAAACCATGGCAGCAGCGATCAACGTCCCTGTGGTGCAAATGATTGCGGCAATAGCCCTGTCCATCATCGTCTATTTAGCCACGGTGCAGTCACACAACGATGAAACCACGGTGGGCGGATTCCTTTCATTTATCGCAGCCATGTTGATGCTAACCGCGCCTATTAAAAGGCTAACGGGTGTGAGTGAATTTTTGCAACGCGGGCTGGCCGCATCAGAAAGTGTATTTGAATTGCTTGATACACCCGGTGAAATCAATACAGGAAAAATCACATTGGGACGTGCCAATGGCCACATAGCATTTGAACAATTAAGTTTGTCTTACCAGCAAGATGGCCGACTAGCATTGCACAACATCAACCTGGAAATCCCGGCAGGGCAAGCTGTCGCACTGGTCGGTGCATCGGGTAGCGGCAAAACCACCATGGCTAATCTTGTGCCACGCTTTTATCTGCCCAGCAGCGGACGTATCACGCTAGATGGTCATGATCTTGCCGATCTTACGCTGGCTAGTTTACGCGCTAACATTGCGCTGGTAAGCCAAGAAGTGGTGTTGTTCAATGACACTATTTCAGCAAACATTGCTTACGGGCAGATGCGTGAAGTGCCCGAAGCGGAAATCATCATTGCCGCGCAAGCCGCCCATGCGATGGAATTTATTCGAGAAATGCCGCAAGGTTTGAACACACTGGTCGGTGAACGCGGCGTGAAGTTATCTGGCGGGCAACGCCAACGCATCGCCATTGCACGCGCTATCCTCAAAAATGCGCCGATACTTATTTTGGACGAGGCTACCTCTGCGCTGGATAGCGAATCCGAGCGTCACGTTCAAGCTGCATTGGAGACCCTGATGCAAGGCCGCACCTCACTGGTCATCGCACACCGTCTTTCTACCATCGAAAAAGCAGACCGCATTGTCGTACTGCAAAAAGGCGAGATTGTCGAAACCGGCACACACCAAGAATTGCTAACAAAGGGAAGTGTGTATGCGCAACTCCACCGCGTCCAATTTGCAGCGCGCACAATGACTGAGCAAAAATAATTCGCTAATTATTAGAGATGCCCTTAAAGTAAATGCGTTTCAAGCAGCCTTTATGTTCAAGTTTTTATTTTTGGTAATTCCAAGGTGCAACCTTAAACAGCAACAGCATCCCCGGTATCGCCAACACTGCGCACAGTAAAAAAAATCCGCTCCACTGCAATTGCTCTACCAGCCAGCCAGCGGTTGCATTGACGAAGGTGCGCGGCACGGCGGCGAGGCTGGTGAATAGGGCGAACTGGGTGGCGGTGTAAGCAGGGTGGGTGGTGCGGGCGATGTATGCCACGAATGCTGCCGTACCCAGCCCGACACCGAATGCTTCCAGGCCAATCACCAAGCCGAGTTGGAATAAATTCGTCGCGGAAATTTCCGCTTGGTGACCTTGTGTTGCCAGCCAATAAAAGCCAAATATCGATACGACTTGCACTACGCCGAACAGCCACAGCGCGCGATTGATGCCGATTTTCAGCATCCAAATTCCGCCCAGCAATGCGCCGATCACCGCTGGCCAGAGCCCCGCATTTTTTGCAATTAAACCGATCTGCGATTTGGTGAAACCCATGTCGAGATAGAAGGGTGTCGCCAGCGCGGTACACAAGCTGTCGCCGAGTTTATAGAAAAATAAAAACGCCAAAATCAGCAACGCGCTTTGCCAGCCTTTGCGCGTGATGAATTCGTGGAATGGCTCGATGACAGCTTCACGCAAGGTTTTCGGCGGGGCGGCGCGATGCGGCTCTTTCACCATCAACGTCATCACCATGCCGGGAATCATGAACAGCGCGGTGATGAGAAATACCATATCCCACGGCAAGTGGTCGGCGAGGATCAACGATACCGAACCGGGTATCAGCCCCGCGATGCGATAGGCATTGACGTGTACCGCGTTGCCTAAGCCCAACTCGTTATCCAATAATAATTCGCGGCGATACGCATCCAGCACAATGTCTTGTGTGGCACTTAAAAATGCCAGCAAGGTGGCAAGCAACACAATCGTGCCGAGATCATTTTGTGGTGAAAAGCCGCCCATCGCCGCAATCACCACCAGCAACGATGTCTGTGTGAGCAACATCCAGCCACGTCGCCGACCCAGCAGCGGCAAAGCATAGCGATCCAAAAACGGCGACCACAAAAATTTCCACGTGTAGGGAAATTGAATCAGCGCGAATGCGCCGATTACTTTCAAGTCGATATGCTCGGTTCGCAACCAAGCGGGAACGAGATTGAGTAACAGGTATAGCGGCAAGCCAGACGCGAATCCGGTGAAGATGCAGATCGCCATACGGCGGGTAAAGAGTTGTTGCCAGATGGTCATAAAACTCCCCGCACAACTACTGCGCTTGGTAATGCTGCGTCGAAATGCAGCTCAAAATCCTCATGTATATTTGAATACACTGCGGTTTCTCGCTGCATTTCTCCTTGCCTAACCAGCGCTCGTAACGTTGTGCGGGGAGCTTTTGTGTTCATGTGTAATTCAAATCCCACGCTGAAACCGATACACAGCGGTGCTACCCAGCAAATTAGGCATCACGTTGACCATTTCTTTGCCCGTCATTACCCGGCGTTCGATAACGGCGACTTGGTGGTCTTGGCAAAAAGTTTCAAAATCATGCAGTGTGCATAGGTGGACATTCGGCGTGTCATACCATTGGTAGGGCAGCACTTTTGAAACGGGCATGTTGCCGAACAAGATGTTGAGGCGATTTTTCCAGTAACCGAAGTTGGGGAAGCTGACGATGCCCTCGCGTCCGACGCGCAGCATTTCTTGTATCAGCGGCTCGGTGTGGCGCGTGGCTTGCAGGGTTTGGGAGAGCATTACAAAATCGAACGAGTTGTTTTCAAAATCGGACAAGCCGGATTCCAAATCGTTTTGAATCACATTCACACCGTTGCTGATGCAAGCTGCAATTCCTAGATCGCTGATTTCCACTCCGTAGCCGCGTACACCGCGTTTTTCCTGAAGATAACGCAACAGGCTGCCATCGCCGCACCCCAAATCGAGTACCGATGCACCGAGGGGTATCCACTTTGCAATCGCTGCAAAATCGGGACGTTCGATAGCGAGTTTGTTGAGGTCATTCATCATCATATCGCTACCCCGTTGGCAACGTTATCGAGATAGGCGCGCACCACGTCGAAGTAATGCGGATGGGGCATCAGGAAGGAATCGTGGCCATGTGTCGAGGTGATTTCTGCATAGCTCACATTGCGCCGATTGTGCAGTAGCGGTCGTATGATTTCACGTGAACGCTGCGGTGAAAAACGCCAATCGGTGGTGAACGAGATCACCAAGTAATTGGCTTTGGCTTGAGCAAAGGCGCGATTCAAATCGCCACCGCAATCATGCGCAGGGTCAAAATAATCCAATGCCTTGGTCATCAGCAAATAAGTGTTCGCATCAAAGTACGAGGCAAATTTGTCACCCTGATAGCGCAGGTAAGATTCAATTTCAAACTCGATCTCATAACTATAATTAAATTTTTCAGCGCGCAACAAGCGACCAAACTTATCTGCCATCGCATCGTCCGACAAATACGTGATATGCCCCAACATACGCGCCAATCTTAGGCCACGAGTGGGGACGACATTATGCTGATAGTAATTGCCGCCGTGGAAATCAGGGTCGGTCAAAATCGCGTTACGTGCCACATCATTGAAGGCAATGTTCTGCGCCGTGAGGCGTGGCGCGGCGGCAATTGCCAGGACATTTCGCACGCGGTCAGGATAAGCGAGTGACCATTGCAACGCCTGCATTCCACCCAAGCTGCCGCCGATGACGGCGGCGAATTGTTGGATGCCAAGCAAGTCAGCCAATCGCGCTTGCGAGGTAACCCAGTCTTCCACGGTAATCAGCGGGAAGCTTGCGCCGTAGGGTTGATTCGTTTTCGGGTTAATGGACGAAGGGCCGGTTGAACCGTGGCAACCGCCCAGATTATTCAAGCCGATGACAAAAAATTTGTCGGTGTCGATAGGCTTGCCAGAACCCACCATGTTGTCCCACCAGCCGATATTTTTTGGCTCGTCGGCATACACGCCTGCCACATGATGATTCCCTGAGAGCGCGTGGCAAATCAGAATGGCGTTGGATTGATCTGCATTCAGCGTACCGTAGGTTTCAAACATCAACTCATAACGCGGCAACACCGCACCGCTGCGAAAAACCAGCGGGGTGTCGAAACATGCGCGTTGCGCGCTAACGATGCCTACAGAATTACTCAATCAAAACTCCATAAAGAAAAACCCGTTCAGCTTGTGCTAAAACGGGTCGCCTCGCTTTAGCTGGTATTTTTAACGTGCCCCGCAAGCTGATTCAAATCGGCACTGATTACAGTTTCGGCGTTTTGAGCATGGCTGTCAATACGGCGAAAAATTTACGGCTTATGTGGGCATTTTTTATTGGTGCAATCCGCGTAGATATGCAGCGAGTGTTCACGGATGGCAAAGCCCAGTTCTGCGGTGACTTTTTCCTGGCGTGCTTCAATGGCTTTGTCGTAAAACTCTTCGACATGTCCGCATTGCAGGCAAACGATGTGATCGTGATGGTCGCCTTTGTTTAATTCAAAAACCGATTTGCCATTTTCAAAATGTTGGCGCACTAGCAACCCCGCTTGCTCAAACTGGGTCAGTACGCGGTAAACCGTCGCCAGCCCGACATCTTCGCCGCTGTTGAGCAAAATTTTATAAACATCCTCCGCGCTCATATGGCGTTCGGTGCTGGTTTCAAACAAATTCAGCACTTTCAATCTGGGTAGGGTGGACTTTAGCCCAGCGTTTTTGAGGTGTTCAGGTTGGTGCATGATGTTTTCCTAAGTGCGTGAAACCATCATGCCAGAAAGTTGTTGCAATTGCAAATAAGAACAATTATCATTTGCATAAACATCCAAGGAGAATAACTTGAGAAAACTTTTGTTAATTGCCCTATTGCTCCCGCTCAGTGCGGTTGCAGAAGATTACAAACTGGTGATTAAAGACCATCAATTCCAGCCCGCCGAAATTACGATTCCGTCGGGAACGAAAGTTAAGTTGCTGGTTGAAAACCAAGATAGTACACCGGAAGAATTTGAAAGTTACTTGCTCAACCGCGAAAAAATCATTGCAGGAAATAGCAAGGTCACACTGTTTATCGGACCATTGTCAGCAGGAAAGTATCCGTTCTTCGGTGAGTTTAATCCCAAGACAGCCCAAGGCATCATCATCGCAAAATAAGGAGTCATCATGTTCGCTACCGCAGTGATTGTTTTTCGTGAAGTTTTGGAAGCCGCGCTCATCATCGGCATTTTGGCTGCTGCTACGAGCAGCATTCCCCATAGCCGTCGCTGGTTGGCGGGTGGTGTCATGGTCGGATTGGTGGGTGCGGGGATTGTTGCCACGTTTGCCGACGTAATGGGTGAGTGGGCAAGCGGGGTCGGTCAAGAGCTGTTTAATGCAGCAGTGCTCGGTGCGGCAGTATGTATGCTGGCGTGGCACAACATCTGGATGTCATCGCATGGCAAGGCAATGGCAGCCAATGCCAAATCCGTCGGAAAAAATATCAAAGACGGTGTGAGCGAATGTTCGGTGTTACTTATAATTGTTGGGCTGGCAGTGTTGCGCGAAGGATCGGAAACGGTATTGTTCCTTTACGGTATCGCCGCTTCCAACACTGACGGACAATCCTCCATGCTGCTCGGCGGGGCAGCGGGAATGCTCGCTGGCATCGCGCTGGGTTACATTGTTTATGCGGGTTTGGCGCGTGTGCCGATGCGCTGGTTTTTTGCTGCGACGGGCATCTTGGTATTGTTACTCGCCGCAGGTATGGCATCACAAGCCGCGCATTTTTTGATCCAAGCCGACCTATTGCCTAGCCTGGCATCCCCTCTGTGGGATACCTCAGCAACCTTGCCAGAAACGTCACCACTGGGAGTCTTGTTGAGCAGTTTGGTTGGTTATGACTCACGCCCGGCAGGCATGCAAATCGTTTTTTACCTTACCTCACTCGTCGTAATCTACGCGGGTATGAAATGGGCTGCACGCCCTCAATTAGGAGCAATGAGCAAATGAAAAAGGCATCTCTATTAGCATTAGCACTGAGTGGTATTTTGTCCAACCAAGTTTTCGCTGGCCCGGCTGACTATATCTACCTACCCATCGTTGAGTCGGGTGAACGTGAACTTGATATTAAATTTGGTCAGGCTGAACCGCTTGCAGATAATCGCGCGCAAGTCACCAGTGTGGGATATGGGTATAGCGCGCGTGAAAACTGGTTCACTGAAATCTACCTAAAAGATGAGCGTAGTGGCGCGGGCAAAGTCAAACTGGCGGAATGGGAGAATCGTTTCCAACTCACCGAAACCGGGCAGTATCCCATTGATTTCGGCATCGTCACTGAGCTGGAAATCCCTGTTAGCGGCACTGCGCCCAAGGAAGTCAAAGTGGGTGGATTATTCCAAACCGAATTCGGCAAACTCCAGTTAAACGGCAACGTGTTATTTGAGCGCGCCTTCGGTCAGCCCGACGAAAATGGCGCACCATTCAGCACCAATCTCAACACCCAATGGCAAGCCAAATACCGCTGGCAACCCGAACTGGAATTTGGCGTACAGGGCTTTGCAGGCATGGGAAAATGGAACGATTGGAGTCAGCAAAAATTGGAAGCCAATAACATCGGCCCTGCCATTTTCGGCAAAATCAAACTGGAAAATCGCCGAGCCATTAAATACAACGCCGCGTGGTTAAAGGGTAGCAATGCCAACTCGCCGAATCACACTTTCAGAACGCAAATTGAGTATGAGTTTTTTTAGGGACACTACCTTTTGTATCTGCGCTTGCTAGGCTCTAGCTTGCCAAATGGCAGGGTCTCTGCTGCTGTGAAATACCGCCAAGACAACAATGCGATGTTTCTCTGTCCGAAAATAAACACTGTATGGAAAGCGTTGTGCGACGACACGCTGAACTTCTTCGCGAACAACGGCAAACTGGAGAGGGGTTTTAGATGCCAGCGACACGCAACGATCAATCTCGGCGATGAACTCAAGCGCAAGACCTACTCGCTTAGTTTCATACCACACACTTGCTTCGATAAACTCTGCGCTAATTGAAACAACTAGCCATTCGACTAGGCTGCCAAAATACACCAGCCAAGTCGCTGGTTATAGTGGCACGATGAAAAGTAACGGAAAGGCTCATTGCCTGATTTTGGCAAGCGCAGCAGCCTTTACTTCACTCCAAGGAACGACATCATCGGGATTGGCGAGGTGGTCAGCGAGGCGGCGGTCGAGTTCTGTTTTCTGCGCTTCAGTCAGCGGTGGTACAGCTCCGCGACTTACGATACCGTCCCAGATGGCCTCAACCAGCTCGATCTGCTCGTCAATGTCGAGTACACGAGCTTGCTGTAAAAGTTGTGTGTTCATGATCTGGACTCCAATCAAATCGAGTAGGGCAATTCTAGCGCGTTGTCGCCTAGCTAGACAAACGCAAATCCATGCTGTACATTATCGCGTACATATTTGAAGGAGCTTAACCATGGATTCAATGACCTACACCACCGTTCGCGCAAACCTCGCTAGCACGATGGATCGAGTGTGCAACGACCACGAAGCCTTGATTATCACCCGCAACAGCGATCAGGCTGTAGTGATGCTTTCGCTAGAAGACTACAAGGCACTTGAAGAAACTGCCTACCTGTTGCGCACACCCGCCAACGCCAAGCGCATTCTCTCTGCGGTTACACAACTGAATGCGGGTAAAGGCGTAGAGCGGAAGCTGGCCAAGTGAAACTGATTTTCGCCGACGAGGCATGGCAGGATTATCTGTATTGGCAAAAACAAGATAAGCGCATGGTCGAACGAATCAACAAGCTGATACAAGAAACCCAGCGTGAACCTTACGCGGGTATTGGCAAACCCGAAGCACTCAAACACGCGCTATCGGGCTACTGGTCACGCCGCATCACCGACGAACATCGCATGGTGTATCGCATCGAAGGTAATGCACTGCTGATCGCTCAATTGCGTTTTCATTACTGAGGAGTTGCAGGTGTAGGTTGGGTGGAGCAGAGCGATACCCAACAATCGCTAGAATGGACGATGGGTATCACTACACTCAACCCATCCTACCGCGCTCAATTGCGCTTTCATTATTGGGATGCCAAAACCTAAAGGAAACGTGGTCTGTCCCTGAGGTATCCCCGCAAAAACACCTTGTAAACCAAACGGATAAATAATACGCTGCTGCAAAAACAGTACATACATAGCACGCCTGAACTCCCCTATTCGTTATCGAGGCGAATAAGTGAGGTGTGCCATGTATGCAAATACTATCTTAACGCACGTGCTGGGTTCGTGTTTAATGAACCTACACACCAAGCAAGCATCCGCACTCCTGCGGGCGACGACGGCACTCCTGCACGGAAGCATCACCAGCCTGACGGCAATTGCATTGTGCTTGGGTGGCAACACCACGTTGAAACATCGCATCAAAAGCGTGGATCGGCTACTCGGCAATAGCAGTTTGCATCTGGCGCGCGGTGCGCTATACCGAAGTGCCGCGCAGTGCTGGCTGCAAGGATTACCAAAACTCCTAGTCGTTGTTGATTGGTCAGACTTGACCAGAGATCAGCACTGGCAATTGTTACGCGCCAGCGTAGTGGTTGAAGGACGCTCAGTCACACTCTACGAAGAAGTCCATCCGCAGAAGCTGCTGGGTAACGCCAATGTACATCGCTGCTTCTTGCAACGGTTATCCGAAATACTCCCGGCGGGAGTGCGGCTGATTGTGATGACGGATGCGGGATTTCATGCACCTTGGTTCAAGATGGTTAGCGCACAAGGCTGGGAATTTGTTGGGCGCATTCGCGGACGCAATCGCGTGCAATGGGCAAACTCAACAACATGGATTCCAGCGCGCGACCTATATAGCCTTGCTCGTACGAAGACGCTCGACTTGGGTCTGGGTGCATACGCACGCAGCAATCCGGTTGTGGTGCGCGGAGTGCTCAGCAAACGTCCGAATAAAGGCAGACGCTGCCTGAACATTTATGGTGCGAAACGTACGGGGCGTAGTAGCTCTAAAAATGCGCGTAGCGCGCGTGAACCGTGGTTGCTGGCCAGTAGTTTGGGATTGCAGCATTTGACAGCAGATGCGATTGTTGGACTGTACTCGCAGCGTATGCGTATCGAGCAATCATTTCGCGATACCAAGAACCTGCGCGTGGGACTTGGATTGGAGGCCAGTCGCTCGCGCAGCAAGCAACGTCTGGAAATGTTGTTGCTGCTCGGTCATTTGGTCTTGTTCGTACAGCGACTTATCGGGGAAAGTGCCAAGCAGAGACAGATCGAACTTCAGTTCATGTCCACACGACGAGCAGGTCGCCGAGAGATTTCGACCGTTACGTTGGGACGACGAATTCTCAATGCGGCATCTCCGCAGTCGCTACGACAACTTCAGTCTTGGAAAGCCGTTTCGTCACTCGCAGAACAGGCTGCATATGCTTGCGTGGGAGTCAGGTAAAATGCGGGGATACCTCAGGGTCTGTCCCCTATTGTTGTGTCCCCTATTGTTGAAAATCTCGGTTAAACTGATGGTGCCGAAGTTCGTCGCGCCCTACCGCATGACCGGAAAGCGCGGCAAGAACGATGCGGCGGATGCCGCCGCGATCTGCGAGGCCGTCACTCGCCCCAATATGCTCTTCGTTCCGGTCAAGGAAGAACACCAGCAGATCATCTTGTGCCTGCACCGCACCCGGCAGGGTTTCGTCGAAGAGCGCACCGCAGCCTACAACCGCCTGCGCGGCCTGATCGCCGAGTTCGGCATCGTGTTACCGCAGAAAGTGACCTGCCTGCGCCGCGAGATCGGCGCACATCTGGAAGACCTGCCGGGGTATGCCAACCTGTGCGTCGGCGACCTGTTGGCGCACGCCGATGAACTCGACAAGAAGATCGTCGAATACGACCGCGCCATAGCACAAGCTGCACGCGACGACGCGCGCAGCAAACGAATTAAATAGGGTCAGACTCGATTTAGCTATTAAGCGTATCCAACAACTCCCGAATCTTCAGCGGGTCATCCGCTCGTAAAATCTTCTGCGTGAGTGTAGCGATATTGGGTACGTTGGTCGAGAGTACGCGCTGTTTGATGCTGGGTACTTGCGCGGAATACATCGAGAATTGGCGCAACCCCAACCCCAGCAACAGCCGCGTGTAGGCGAGCTCGCCCGCCATTTCGCCGCACACGGAAATCGGGATGCCGTAACGATTGGCACTGCCGATCACCAGTGACAATAAGTGCAGCACGGCGGGATGCAGCGGGTCATACAGATGCGCGACTTGTTCATCGGTGCGGTCTATCGCCAGAGTGTATTGAATCAAATCGTTGGTGCCGATGGAAAGAAAATCCAAGCGTTTGGCGAACACGTTTAATGCGAGTGCCGCTGCGGGAATCTCGATCATGCCGCCGATTTTTACCTCGTGGTCAAACGGGATGCCGTCTTCAGCTAAGCTTTTTTTCGTTGCCTCGATGAACTGCAAAGTCTGGGTGATTTCGGAAACGCTAGATAACATCGGCACGAGGATTTTGACGTTGCCGTAATGCGTGGCGCGCAGCAAGGCGCGTAATTGGGTGCGGAATAATTGCGGCTCGGCAAGGCATAAACGAATCGCCCGCAAGCCGAGGGCAGGATTATTGGCGACACGTTCTTCGCCTTTGATTTGTTTGTCCGCACCCAAATCGAATGTGCGTATCGTGACGGGCTGGCCATCCATCCCTACCGCCACGGCGCGATATGCCTCGAATTGTTCTTCTTCATCGGGCAAATTATCTCGATTCAAAAACAAAAATTCACTACGGAATAAGCCGATGCCTGTCGCGCCGTTTTCTTTGACTTCGGCGATGTCTTCGGGCTTTTCGATATTGGCGTATAGCTCGATGACGCTGCCATCCAATGTGTTCGCCTTGGCACTGCGCAGCCGCTTGAGCTTTTTGCGATCCAGCTCCCATTCGCTTTGGCGCAGTTTGTAGTCGGCCAGAATGTGCTTGTCGGGATTGACGATGACGACACCTTGCTCACCATCCACAATCAGCAGGTCATTCTCACGTATCAACTCGCGGGCATTGCGCAAGCCCAATATCGATGGGGTATTCAGGCTGCGCGCTACAATCGCGGTGTGCGACGTTGCGCCGCCCAAATCGGTGATAAACGCGGCGAACTGATGCGGTTTGAACTGGATCAAATCGGCGGGGCTTAAATCGTGCGCGACCAAAATGATGTCCACATAATCGCTGGCGGCTGGCGGAATGTGTCCGGGTTGTCCGAGAAGCTGCTTGAGCAAACGCTCGGCAACCTGCTTCACGTCGGTTTGCCGCTCGCGCAGATAGGCATCTTCAAACGCATCGAATTGCGTGATCAAATTTTCCGTCTGCACTTTCAATGCCCATTCGGCGTTGCAATGCTCATCGGCGATCATGTTGCGCGGCGCGTCACTCAGCAGCGGATCATCCAAAATCATTTGCTGCAATTCTAAAAACGCATCAAATTCCGCCGCCGCGTAACTGGGACGATTGCTGCGCATATTGGCAAACTCTACACGTGTGGCAGCCAAGGCCGCATCAAAGCGTGCAACTTCTTCACCAATAAATTTAATCGGCAACACGTAATGTGACACTTCCAGTGTAGTGTGCGAAATCAGGTTGGCATAGCCAATCGCAATGCCGCTAGAGACTGCAATGCCGTGCAATGTGAAGCTCATTCGCCTTCTCCAAAATAATCGCCGATTAAATTTTGCAACGCTTGCATCGCCTCAACTTCATCCGCGCCATTGGTTTCGATGTTGATAGTTGTGCCTTTCGCGGCGGCGAGCATCATCACCCCCATGATACTTTTTGCATTCACGCGGCGATTGTTGCGCGACAACATCACCTCACATTTGAAACTGGATGAAAGTTGTGTGAGCTTGGCAGAAGCTCGTGCATGCAATCCGAGCTTGTTAATAATCAGTGCGTCCTGTTGCTGCATATTATTGTTCGGGTTTGATTGAGGTGATGCAGCCACGTCCGCCATCCACAGCGATTTTGACCAGTTCGGGCAAGGTGGTAATAGGGTGCGTAACGGTGCGCAACAGCATCGGCAAATTCAACCCTGCCACGCCCATCACACGCTCGGCATGACACAGTTGCCGCGCAATGTTGCTGGGTGTTGCGCCGTACACGTCGGACAAAATCAACACGCCGCTGCCGGTGTCGAGTTGCTTGATGAGGGCTTGCCCTTCAACTGATTTTTGCTGCGGATTGTCGCTCGCCCTGACAGAAAGTGATTTCAAGTTGGGCGGCACTTCGCCCAGCACATGCTTGACGCAATCAATAAAACTATCGCCTAAGCCGTTATGCGTAACCAATAAAATTCCGATCACTAAATCACCCCTCAATTTTCTATCTGCGGATGGACATTCTTATCCGCGAATTCTAGCCGTTTCTGCAATGCGCTTGTCAGGTGAATCACACCCTGTGCATCGACCAACATCGCTTCGGGTAAATTCATCTGCGTCGCCGCTGCGCGCCAACCATGCGCACCCGAAATAAACAAAGGCTTAGAAGCCGCATCGGACAACACACCCGCGTGTGCGCCGTGCGTCAAAATCGTCACCGCTTGTACACCCTGCATCGGGTAACCACTGCGCGGATTGATGAGGTGGCAGTAACGTACATCGCCGATCATAAAGTAGCGCTGATAATCACCCGACGTGCCAATGGCTTCACCGTCTTGCAAATCCAGACTCGCCAGCGCGCCTGATTTGCGCGGATGCTGAATCCCCACTCGCCAGGGTCGTTTGCCGTGTTGACCTAGCGCGATAACATTGCCGCCGATGTTGACGAGGGCATTATGTATGCCGCGTTTGTGCAAAATTGCAACGGCTCTATCCAAGGCGTAGCCTTTGGCATAGCCACCCAAATCCACTTGCACGGATTTATTTTTACTCTGTGCACGACCGCGCACAATCGAGATGTCACTCATCTGCGGATTCGCTTTTACCCATTCTGAAATTTTAGTTTCGTCGGGCTGCAGGGCTTTGAACTCGTCGGCGTGAAAGCCCCACAAGGCAATCAATCCGCCAATGGCGGGGTTAAATAGCGATTGAGATTGCTGCGAGATTTTTGTGGCATCTTGCAACAGGGTAGCGAGTTCAGCCGACACGGCAACGCTGTCTCCCTGCGCAAATGCTTCATTCATTTCACTCAACTCGCTGGGTTGCCAAGCATGTAACATAGTGTGCAGCCGCTGGAATTCTTGCATCACTTCCGCAACTGCTTGCTTGGCGTTAGTCTCGGCTTCGCCATACACCGTTACATCCACCAGTGTGCCAAACACGAAGCCTTGCTCTTGATATAACTGTTTCTTGCCGCAGGCACTTAGCAAAAGTATCAATGCAAAAATGAATGTGCGTTGCATTAAGATTCTGCGACAGCTTCCAACTCAAGCGATGCCGCAAGCAACGCCAGCCGCGCTACTACGCCATATGCATAAAACCGATTCGGTGTATCGTCGGGTTCGCAATCGGGATTAGGCAGCGTGCAACACGCTTCAAATGCCAGCGACTCAAAGTGCATGCCCGGTGCATTGAGATTTTCGTCCACGCCGCGCGCGGTATTGACGCGATAAAAGCCGCCGACTACATAGTGGTCAATCATATACACCACTGGCTCGGCGACTGCGTCGTTAATCTGCTCAAAGGTGTAAACGCCTTCTTGCACCAGTACATCTGAGACTTCTAAGCCTTCTTTGACTACCGCCATTTTGTTGCGCTGCTTGCGATTCATACCAACGATTTCGCTGGCATCTTTCACCGTCATGATGCCCATGCCATATGTGCCGGCATCGGCTTTTACAATCACGAACGGTTCATGCTTCACGCCATATTCGGCGTACTTCACGCGCATTTTTTGCAGGATACTATCGACTTGAGCCGCGAGACATTCTTCACCCACCCGCTCATGGAAATTGATTTGGTTGCAGGTGGCAAAATAAGGATTGATGAGCCACGGATCGATGTCGAGTAATTTGGAAAACTCATCCGCCACTTGATTGTATGCGGCGAAATGTTGCGACTTGCGTCGCGTGTACCACCCCGCAGAAATCGGCGGATACACTTCCTGCTCAAGATTTTTTAATATGTCTGGTGCGCCTGCGGATAAATCATTATTGAGCAAAATCACACAAGGATCAAAATCCGCTAAGCCCAGCCGATTACCACGTCGCACCAATGGCTCTAACAATAGCGTGCCACCGTTAGCCAATACTATCGGCGTAGGCTGGGTGATTTCGGGAATGAGGCTGCCGATGCGCACGCGCATCCCCGCTTGCTTCAAAATCGTCACAATCTGTAAAACGTTTTGCAGATAAAACTGATTGCGGGTGTGGTTTTCGGGAATGAGTAAAACGCCACGGGCTTCAGGGCAGGCTCTTTCCACGATACTTTGCATCGCATGAACACACAGCGGCAAAAATTCAGGATTGAGATTGTTAAAGCCGCCGGGAAATAAATTGGTATCAACTGGCGCAAGCTTAAAGCCACTGTTGCGCAAATCCACCGATGCATAAAACGGCACAGCGTGTTCCAGCCATTGGGTGCGAAACCAATGCTCGATAGTGGGCAAGGTGTCTAAAAAACGCCGCTCCAAATCAAGCAGTGGGCCAGTGAGCGCGGTAGTGAGATGGGGAACCATAGAGTCCTAGCAAAATTTAACTGAGCGCATTTTAGCTGATAGCTTTTGGTCGGGTAGAAAAGTTATTCGGCGAAGTTAACTGGATTGACAAGCTGCGACGGCTCGCTTAACGTGATTGGCATCTTTACTTATTACTATTGCCACACCGGTACATAAGAAGATGGAGTAGCGGAAATCAATTATTTGGCGGTGTCATCGCAACATAATCTAAGACGTTAATGGCACACCTAACCCACAGAAGGAGCATTATGAAAATCTTCAAAGCAACCACTTTTGCAACGCTCATGCTCGCCAGCCTTGCGGCTCAGGCGGGGCAGCCCATCATCAATCTGAATGTCGGCGGCGAGCTTGCTCCTGGCGTGTATGGAGAAGTGCAGTTTGGTAATGCACCACCACCGCCTGTTGTCTATGCGCAGCCCAGAATAATTGTTCGCCAACCCCGTGAAGTAGTGCTTGAGCCGATGTATTTAGCAGTGCCACCACGTCACGCTAGAAATTGGCGTAGATATTGCCGCGAGTACGATGCCTGCAATCGCCAAGTGTACTTTGTGAAATCGGAAGAATATGAGCCTGGTTATCGTGAAGGAAGGGGGCGTGGACACGACCACCATGACCACGAAGATGAGGGCAATCGGGGTGAAGGTCGAGGTGACAGAGGCGACCACGAGCACGGTGGTGAAGGCGGCGATAGAGGCGAACATCGCGGCAACAGAAATCGGGACTAGAAAAAAACTGGGCGAAGAATATTGATCTTCGCCCATTTCTTTGTTGCTGCTCCGAAGGTTTACTTCAAAGCTAACATGGTTTTATCAAGCAGATTCTTTAGTATGGCTAAGTCTTCTTTTTCCAGCCAAAAAACGAATTGATTCGTCTTATCTGAGGTTTTAACGACCATTGACGCATATCTTTGAGTTCCTGCAGGATCAACGATAGCTAAAGTTAATTTACTGTTAGGGTAAATTGCAGAGCCAACTGCAGTTGTTACCTCCTTCGCACCTAACGGCGGAATGGGTATGGTGTCTGCTTTGGCTACTAGCGTAAGCGTGGCTTCAATCATCTCTTCTAATTCGTCTAACTCATCTGGAAGCATGACGATAGACAATTTGGATGATTCACCTTCCAAGTGTTCGCTTGCCACCAACATTCTAGCCTGCTTTTTTCCATCCAACTCTTTAACCAGGAAGGTGATAATCCCCGCATGATTGTCCCATTTACCTACAATTTTTTCTTTTGGCTTTTCAGAATATTCTCTGGCAAAACTCACTGAGCATAAAGTCGCTATGATGATTATCGCTAGCCATTTAATAAGTATTTTGTTCATTTTGCATCCTTATGTTCCATAGAGTTGAGCCTTTCATGACTGAGTTAGGCTTCTGCTACAACGAAATACGGCAATTTTCGTGCATAGTGTTAAAATCGCGCTCCAAATTTTTTGAAGCCCCTATTTACATGCTTTCCACTGCAAACATTACCATGCAATTCGGCGCAAAGCCACTATTTGAGAACGTCTCGGTCAAGTTTGGCGACGGTAACCGTTATGGCTTGATAGGCGCAAACGGCTGCGGCAAATCCACTTTTATGAAAATCTTGGGGCGCGATCTGGAGCAGACCTCAGGCGAGGTAATGATAGATAAGAATGAACGCCTCGGTAAATTGCGCCAAGATCAATTTGCATATGAAGACAAGCGTGTACTTGATGTGGTGATGATGGGTCATACCGAGATGTGGGCTGCCATGTCCGAGCGCGATGCGTTATATGCCAATCCTGATGCGACCGAAGAAGACTATATGCGTGCCGCTGATTTGGAGGCGGAATTCGCCGAATATGACGGCTACACTGCCGAACCCCGTGCCGGAGAATTGTTGCTGGGTTTGGGTATTGCTATCGAGTTGCATCAAGGGCCGATGAGTGCGGTTGCACCCGGCTTTAAGTTGCGGGTACTGTTGGCTCAGGCTTTGTTTTCAAACCCGGATATTCTGCTGCTTGATGAGCCGACCAACAACTTGGACATCAACACCATCCGCTGGCTGGAAAATATCCTCAATGCGCGCACTTGCACCATGGTTATCATCTCGCATGATCGCCACTTTTTGAACAGTGTGTGTACCCACATGTCCGATTTGGACTACGGCAAGATCACCACCTACCCCGGTACTTACGATGAGTATATGTTGGCTGCCACACAGGCGCGCGAGCAACAATCTGCAGACAATGCGAAGGCAAAAGAGAAAGTTGCCGAGCTAAAAGCCTTCGTGGCACGCTTTTCTGCGAATGCTTCTAAGGCTAAGCAAGCTACTTCGCGTGCGCGCCAAATCGACAAGATTAAAATCGAAGATATCAAACCTTCCAGCCGCCAGTATCCGTTTATCCGTTTTGAATATGACGAGCGCGAAAAGCTGCATCGCACCGCAGTAGAGGTGCAGCAGATGGCGAAGGGTTACGATAAGGTACTTTTTTCTAACGTCAATTTCCGCATCGATGCGGGTGAGCGCGTTGCCATCATTGGCCCGAACGGCATTGGTAAAACCACCTTGTTGCGCTGCTTGGCAGGCGATTTGCAACCTGACACGGGCAGTATCAAGTGGACGGATAAGGCCAAGATCGGTTACTACGCACAAGATCACACCACAGATTTTGCCAAAGATGACAGCATGACCGATTGGATGACTTACTGGCGCGGTCCACATGACGACGACCAAACCGTGCGAGCCACGTTAGGGCGTTTATTGTTCTCTGGCGATGATGCTAAAAAGCGTGTGAAAGTATTGTCAGGCGGGGAAAAAGGCCGCATGTTGTTTGGCAAGTTGATGTTGCAAAAGAACAACGTGCTCCTGATGGATGAGCCAACAAACCACATGGATATGGAATCTATCGAGTCGCTAAACACCGCGTTGCTTGAATACAAAGGGACGCTGATGTTCGTCAGCCATGACCGCGAATTCGTATCGTCATTGGCGACGCGCATCATCGAAATTTCCAGCAAGGGTGTGACGGATTATCACGGAACATATGAAGAGTATTTGCGCGACCAAGGGATGACGTTATAGGACTCCTTTTGGTTTTGGGAGAAATTATGGGTATTTCTAAATGAACGAACACCGCTACACACTCACACTTTCCTGCCCGGATCGGGTGGGTATTGTTGCGGCGGTGAGCAATTTTGTTGCTCAGAATAATGGCTGGATTGTAGAAGCCAGTTACCACACCGATCAAGAGACACGGCAGTTTTTTATGCGCCAGGAAATTCGTGCGGACTCTCTGGCGTTTGACGCAACAGGGCTACGCACGCGCTTCGCCAAACTCGCCAATGAGTTTCAAATGACTTGGCAGGTCAGCGACTCTGCCGTGAAAAAACGCGTGGTGCTGTTGGTGAGCAAACAAGATCACTGTCTGAATGATTTATTGCATCGCTGGCGCAACGACGAGTTACAAGTTGATATTCCCTGCGTCATCTCCAATCACCAAGATCTGCGCAAGTTTGTCGAGTGGCACGGCATCCCGTTTCACTACGTTGATATGCAAAATAAGCATATGGCTTTCCAAAAAATCGTAGAACTGTTTGATGCAGTGCATGGTGATGTGATGGTATTAGCGCGCTTTATGCAAATCATGCCGCCCGAAATTTGTACGCGTTATGCAGGGCGCATCGTCAACATTCATCACAGTTTTTTGCCGTCTTTCGCGGGCGCGAAACCCTATCACCAAGCCTATCAACGCGGTGTGAAGCTTATTGGCGCAACGTGCCATTACGTCACCGATGAACTTGATGCGGGTCCAATTATTGAGCAAGACACTGTGCGCATCGACCACGGTGATACGCCTGATGATTTGGTGCGCTACGGACGCGACATCGAAAAAACCGTGTTGTCGCGCGGCCTGCGCTACCACGTCGAAGATCGTGTGCTGGTATGCGGCAATAAAACCATCGTGTTCCGTTAAGGCTACATACATCAGTGTCGTTGCAACAGGCGGCGAATTTCGGGAACACACGAGCCGCACCCTGTCCCCGCTTTCAAGCACAGACCAACCGCTTCGACACTATCCAATCCTTGCGCCTCAATCGCATTGAGTATGGTTTTTTCGCCCACACTGTTGCAGGCGCAAACGATGCGCCCCGTGTCTGACACTGCGCCTTTAGGGGGTCTGGCAGACAACAGTCCAGCCAAATCTGCTGGATTGATTTGGTCTTGATTGAACAAGCTACTCAGCCATTCTCGTTCAGGTAGGCGTTGATCGGGCGCGATGAAAAACACCGCCTCCAGCTTTCCATCTTGTATGTCAGCAGCACGATAACGTCCCATTGCGGCATCACGGTATTCAATCCATCCTTCAGAATCCGCAATGAATTTTTTAACCCAATCACGCCAACTTTCAGGCAATGTTTCACCCGCAAGTTCATGCCGCCAATACACCGCGCCACGAGAGCAAGCGCAATAGCTGGCATCGGCAAAATCCATTCTTTCCCGACTTAACACAAAGCCCTGCCAAGCGGGACGGTAAGGTTCAACTCGCACAGGCGTGTGTTTGGATTCCGGTTGGCCAGAGATAGGATCGGTAATGGGCGCAACCAGCGCATCAACGCGTGCTGATTTGGCAAAAGCGTCGTTCCAATGCATAGGTGCAAACACTGAGCCGGGTCGCTGATCTTCGCTGACTTGGACGCGCGCCAACATACTGCCGTGACGGCTGGTCAGCATCGCCAATCCGCCATCCTGCAACTGGTAGAGTTGTGCGTCAGACGCTTGCACTTGCACGAAAGACTCGAATACATGTGCATTCAAACGCGGTACTTTTCCGGTGCGGGTCATGGTGTGCCATTGATCGCGGATACGGCCTGTGTTTAGCACCAGAGGAAATTTTGCATCAACAGAAACGGCAGGCAGTTTCGGTGTAACCGCCACCATGCGTGCCTTGCCGCTGGGGGTGAAAAATTTTCCGTCGGCAAATAAGCGCACCGTGCCGTTGGGTGAGCCGCTGTTGATCGGCCATTGGATTGGTTGCAACGCGTTATATTCAGCATCGTTCAATGTGGCCAATGCACTGATGTCGAAGGCACGGTGTATATGAACTTCGCGCAGCGATTCGATAGTCCCCTCTCCCGCTTGCGGGGGAGGGTTAGGGAGGGGGAAACGGGTATGCCCGTTTCCTGAATTTTCAAAGCTAGATAGCTGCGCATGTTCACGAAAAATTTGCGCGACTTTGGTGTAAGGGAATGCCTCGGCATAGCCCATGCGTTGCGCTATCTGAGTGATGATCCACCAGTCTGGCATCGCTTCGCCAGCGGCACTCAATAAAGACCGCTGCCGCGAAATTCGTCGTTCTGAATTAGTCACCGTACCGTCTTTTTCACCCCACCCTTGCGCGGGTAAAAGTATGTCCGCGCAGGCTGTGGTATCGGTACGTTCGACACAATCGGATACCACCACCAATTCGCAATCCAGCAGCGCAGCGCGGACTTTATCGGCATCGGGCAAGCTGACTACTGGGTTCGTACCCATGATCCACACCGCCTTGATTTTTTTATCGGCAATGGCTTGGAACATATCCACCGCTTTTAGTCCCGGTGCTTGCGCGATATTGGGTGCGTTCCAAAATCGCTGCACCAAGTCAATGCTTGCTGCATCAGAAAAATCCAGATGCGCTGCCAGTTGATTAGCCAGTCCGCCGACTTCTCGACCGCCCATCGCATTGGGTTGTCCCGTCACCGAGAACGGTCCCATGCCGAGCTTGCCGATGCGCCCTGTTGCCAGATGCACGTTGATAATCGCATTGGCTTTGTCCACGCCGCTGGAAGATTGATTGATACCCTGAGAGAAGATTGTCACCGTGCGTTCGGTGCGCGCAAACAGGCGAAAGAATTCACTAATCTGCGACTCAGGCACACCGCAAACTTGCGCAACTTTGGGAATCGAGCCGACTGCGCGGGCGGCTTCAAAAGCAGCGGCAAAACCTTCCACGTGTGCTTCAACATAACTCAGGTTAATTGCATCTTCACGGCGCAGGTAATGTAACAAGCCGTTGAACAAATACGCATCTGCTCCCGGTGCGATGGCTAAATGCAGATCAGCCATATCGCACGTCGCGGTGCGGCGTGGATCAACAACGATTATTTGCATGTCTGGCCGCGCTTTTTTTGCAGTCATTAAGCGTTGATATAAAACCGGATGCGCCCACGCATAGTTTGATCCAACAATAACTACTAGGTCAGCCGCTTCGATGTCGTCATAACAAACGGGTACAGCATCTGCACCGAAAGCACGTTTATGCGCCGCCACGGCGGTGGACATACACAGCCGTGAGTTGGTATCGATGTTCGCACTGCCGATGTAGCCTTTCATCAACTTGTTGGCGACGTAATAATCTTCGGTGAGAATTTGCCCTGACACATAAAAGGCGACCGCATCCGCGCCATGCTCCGCAATAATTTTTTTGAAACCGTTGGCAACGCGATCTAACGCTTCATCCCAAGAAGCACGTTGACCATTTACCTGCGGATACAACAACCGTCCTTCGTGATCCAGTGTATCGGCCAATGCTGCACCTTTGGAACACAGTCGTCCAAAATTGGCTGGATGTTGCTTGTCGCCGATCAAACTTTTGATTGGGAAAATTTTATTCGATAGTTGATGCTGCAAAGCTTCAACTATCTCATCCCCTCCCCCTTGATGGGGGAGGGCTAGGGAGAGGGTGGAGCGTTCAGAGTCCCCCTCTCCCCAACCCTCTCCCACGAGGGGCGAGGGAGTATCTGAGTCACGTATTATCTGTACCGAGTCAATTAGGGTTTCACCTACACTTACCTCAACGCCACAACCCACACCACAGTAAGGACAAGTGGTGAGTATTTTTTGTGGATTTACGAGCGTCATGCCCCAACCTTGATGTCGAGAAACAAAATCCCGCCCTCAACCTTAACGTCATGCTTATGCGCACAGCCTATATCGGGTGCGATTGCCGAACCCGTTTCCAAATCAATCTGCCAGCTATGCAGCGGACAAGTAACCCGCTTACCATGCACGATGCCTTGCGATAACGGCCCACCCTTGTGCGGGCAACGGTTATTCAACGCGAACACCTGATCGTCCACGCTGCGAAACAAGGCAATTTCACCTGTTGCGGTATTCACGATGCGCGAACCTTGACGCGGTATGTCATTCAAATTGCCAACTTTTATCCAGTTCATTTTTCACCTCAATATTTTCCACGAAGCTGCGTCTCTCCCCCTGACAAGGGGAGTTGGAGGGGGTTAAGTTTTTGCAACAACCGAAACCCCTCCCAGCCTCCCCTTGTCAGGGGAGGAGCGACACAGATACTCTATTCAATCGTTGCCAATGCCGCATACTCATGCGCATCTTTTCCTTGAGCGCGTTCTTTCCACGGGTCATCCTGCGAATAGCGTTGCGATTCCAGAAAGCGCGCATACAATTCGGCGCGACCTGCCGCATCTTCGACCACGCGCTGTTTGACGTAAGCCAGCCCGACTCGCTCTATCCACGGCGCAGTGCGATCCAGATAATGCGCCTCTTCACGATAAACCTGCATGAATGCGCCGCAGTATTCCATCACCTCTTCCTCTGTTGATACCTTGCACAGGAAATCAGTAACGCGCACTTTGATCCCGCCATTGCCGCCGACATGAATCTCGTAACCTGAATCAACGCACACCACGCCAAAATCCTTGATGGTGGCTTCAGCACAATTGCGCGGGCAACCGGAAACGGCAATCTTGAATTTATGCGGTGTCCACGAACCCCAAGTCATCTTTTCGACTTTGATACCCAAGCCCGTCGAGTCTTGCGTACCGAAGCGACACCATTCCGAACCGACGCAAGTCTTCACCGTGCGCAGTGATTTGCCATATGCATGACCCGACACAAAGCCTGCCGCGACTAAGTCCCCCCACATTTTGGGTAAATTTTCTTTGGTGACACCGAGCAAATCGATACGTTGTCCGCCTGTGATTTTCACGGTGGGCACTTGGTATTTATCCGCAATATCCGCAATGGAGCGCAACTCGGATGGTGATGTCACGCCACCCCAGATACGCGGAATTACCGAGTACGTGCCATCCTTCTGAATGTTGGCGTGAACACGTTCATTGATATAGCGCGAAGCATTGTCATCCTGATATTCGCCAGGCCACGCGGATAGCAAATAGAAGTTGAGCGCGGGGCGACACTTGTGACAACCATCCGGCGTTTTCCAATTCAATGCTTGCATCAGTTCAGGCAAAGTTTTCAAACTTTGTTGAGTTACTGCTTCACGAATTTTTTCATGCGTTGCATCGGTACAAGCGCAGATGGATTTTTTGCTGGTCTTGGTTGAGTAATCTCCACCCAAGGTATTCGCCAAAATAGACTCAACCAAACCCGTACACGAACCACACGAGCTGGACGCTTTGGTATGCGCACGCACTTCTTCCAAAGTGAACAGCTTTTTATCGACAATGGCTTTGACAATAGCGCCTTTGCACACACCGTTGCAACCGCATATCTCTGCGGTATCCGCCATGTTCGCCACGCTGGCTGCGCCACCTCGACCGGCATCACCCAGATGTGATTGTCCGAACAAAATGTGTTCGCGCATCTCCGACACATCCGTGCCATCGCGCAGCATCTGGAAATACCACGGGCCATCCACGGTGTCGCCATACATCACCGCACCGCGAATTTTGTTGTCGCGCAGCACCAGTTTTTTATATACGCCGCGTGCCGCATCTTGCAGCAACAACTCTTCATCTTCGCCAGTGGGATTAAAATCTCCCGCCGAAAATAAGTCGATACCTGTGACTTTCAACTTTGTTGATACAGACGAACCTTCGTAGCGCATCCGACCGTATTCAGCCAGATGATTGGCCGCTACTTTGGCTTGCTCAAATAACGGCGCAACCAAGCCGTAAGTCTGGCCACGATGTTGCACACACTCGCCAACCGAATAGATTTTCGGGTCGTAAGTTTGCATCGTGTCATTCACCACGATGCCACGCTCGCAATGAATGCCTGCCGACTTCGCCAACGCGATGTTGGGACGAATACCGACCGCCATCACCACCAGATCAGCCGCAATTTCTTCACCATCCTTGAAACGCAACCCTGTCACTTTATCTTCACCCAAAACCGATTCGGTTTGACGCGCTAAATAAAATTTCAGCCCGCGTTTTTCCAACGCTTTTTTGAGCAAATCGCCCCCTGCTTTATCGAGTTGACGCTCCATCGGCCATTCACACAGATGCACCACCGACACCTCCATGCCCTGTAAAGACAAGCCATTGGCGGCTTCCAGTCCGAGCAGACCACCTCCAATGACCACCGCATGTTTGCCGGTTTTGGCAGCGGTGAGCATTTTTTCTACATCGTCGATACTGCGGTAGGCAATCACGTTCGGCAAATTTGCACCGGGCACAGGCAATACAATCGGGTTAGAGCCTGTGGCAATCAACAAGCGGTCATAAGGCACGGACAACCCATCATCCGTTTCGACCACACAACGTTGCCGATCAATTTTTGTGACCAGCTTTCCAGTATGCAAAGTAATGTTGTTTTCTTTGTACCAACTCCAGTCATTCAACACGGTATCCTGAAACGACATCTCGCCGGACAACACTGGCGATAAAAGGATGCGGTTGTAATTGGGCTGCGGCTCTGCACCGAACACCGTGATGTCGAATTCTTCGTGCGACATCTTGAGCAATTCCTCTATCGTGCGGATGCCCGCCATGCCGTTACCAATTATCAACAGTCGCATTTTATTTTTTGCCATCATGTACCCCTATCATTAAACTTTTACTGCCCATCTGTTTTACGTCTTCGACTATAAATTGGGCACGGTTTATCCGTGAGCTTGAGTTCCAAACCTTCTCATAACTGTTCCCTCCCCCTTGATGGGGGAGGGCTAGGGAGAGGGTGAAATGTTGAGAAGCCCCCTCTCCCCAACCCTCTCCCACGAGGGGAGAGGGAGTGCCTGTATCATCGATACACCGTGCCGAATCTATAAGCACTCACATCTCAAACATGGATTTTCTGGAGAAAATGCCTATCTCATCGCCAACCTTTAGTTCGTCGGACAACAACGCATTTTTTCCATTGATCAAGCAAATCACATAGCTGTTATCCAGCTCACAAGCCCATCTGTCACCACGTTGACGCAATCTGTCCAGCATCTCTTCAAGCGTATATTTCTCTACAGAAATTCCGATGCGTTCAGAGGTCATCATCAAAAAATCACTGGCGCGACCAAAGTACATGATTTCAATTTCATCCCTGCTTTCGAGTGAAAATCCAAACAGTGATCTAAAGAATTTCTTCATGTCATTCGATAATTACTTTTGCACAAATAAAAAAGGTGTCCGCTGCGTGATTACGCAGCAAGACACCTTTGCCTAATTAACTGTATGCCGAATCGCCGTTGACCCCGCTATGCGTAATTAGTCAGCAATAGCTATGCCATAAAATGCAATATCTCTGGAAGCGTTTAATACAAAGGGGATAGGTGCAATTTGATGGCTCGCGTTAAATGCGATTTGGGTGTTTTCGCGCTAACAAGTTGGTGCATTTTTTATTAGGTGGCGCGAATTTGGTGCGTGGAGCGGGCTTAGGCTTAGCCGAAATAAATCGAGTATCTGACCCTGAGGCCTAAGCGCATTATCAGTCCGTTAGCAGATCGGGTATCTGCCAGTCTATCTCCGCTTCCCCCGCCTTACGCAATTCTGCATTGATCTTCGAGAAAGGACGGCTGCCAAAAAAGCCGCGATGTGCCGACAGCGGCGAAGGGTGGGGCGATTCGATCACGGCATGGCGGCGGGTATCAATCAACGCCAATTTCTTGCGCGCATTCGCACCCCACAATACGAACACCACAGGCTCGGTCTTGGCGTTCACCGCCGCGATAACCGCATCGGTAAACGTCTCCCAACCCTTGCCCTGATGCGAATTAGCCTGATGCGCCTGCACCGTCAGCACCGTGTTGAGCAACAGCACGCCCTGTTCCGCCCAATACGTGAGATAGCCGTTGTTCGGCATCTTGCAGCCGAGGTCGCTGCGCAACTCCTTAAAGATATTCAGCAGCGAAGGCGGGATGGCGATGCCCGGACGCACCGAGAAACACAAGCCATGCGCCTGCCCGTCATCGTGATAAGGGTCTTGCCCCAGTATCAACACCTTCACCTGATCGATAGGCGTGAGATGCAATGCTGCGAACACCTCTGCATCCGGTGGAAACACCGTGACCTGCTGACGCTGCTCTGCGACGAAATGCAGCAATTCCTTGAAATAAGGTTTGCGGGTTTCTTCGAGTAGGATGTGTGGTAATAGGGGACGTACCCTGAGGTATCCCCGCAAAAACACCTTGTAAACCAAACGGATAAATAATACGCTGCTGCAAAAACAGTACATACATAGCACGCCTGAACTCCCCTATTCGTTATCGAGGCGAATAAGTGAGGTGTGCCATGTATGCAAATACTATCTTAACGCACGTGCTGGGTTCGTGTTTAATGAACCTACACACCAAGCAAGCATCCGCACTCCTGCGGGCGACGACGGCACTCCTGCACGGAAGCATCACCAGCCTGACGGCAATTGCATTGTGCTTGGGTGGCAACACCACGTTGAAACATCGCATCAAAAGCGTGGATCGGCTACTCGGCAATAGCAGTTTGCATCTGGCGCGCGGTGCGCTATACCGAAGTGCCGCGCAGTGCTGGCTGCAAGGATTACCAAAACTCCTAGTCGTTGTTGATTGGTCAGACTTGACCAGAGATCAGCACTGGCAATTGTTACGCGCCAGCGTAGTGGTTGAAGGACGCTCAGTCACACTCTACGAAGAAGTCCATCCGCAGAAGCTGCTGGGTAACGCCAATGTACATCGCTGCTTCTTGCAACGGTTATCCGAAATACTCCCGGCGGGAGTGCGGCTGATTGTGATGACGGATGCGGGATTTCATGCACCTTGGTTCAAGATGGTTAGCGCACAAGGCTGGGAATTTGTTGGGCGCATTCGCGGACGCAATCGCGTGCAATGGGCAAACTCAACAACATGGATTCCAGCGCGCGACCTATATAGCCTTGCTCGTACGAAGACGCTCGACTTGGGTCTGGGTGCATACGCACGCAGCAATCCGGTTGTGGTGCGCGGAGTGCTCAGCAAACGTCCGAATAAAGGCAGACGCTGCCTGAACATTTATGGTGCGAAACGTACGGGGCGTAGTAGCTCTAAAAATGCGCGTAGCGCGCGTGAACCGTGGTTGCTGGCCAGTAGTTTGGGATTGCAGCATTTGACAGCAGATGCGATTGTTGGACTGTACTCGCAGCGTATGCGTATCGAGCAATCATTTCGCGATACCAAGAACCTGCGCGTGGGACTTGGATTGGAGGCCAGTCGCTCGCGCAGCAAGCAACGTCTGGAAATGTTGTTGCTGCTCGGTCATTTGGTCTTGTTCGTACAGCGACTTATCGGGGAAAGTGCCAAGCAGAGACAGATCGAACTTCAGTTCATGTCCACACGACGAGCAGGTCGCCGAGAGATTTCGACCGTTACGTTGGGACGACGAATTCTCAATGCGGCATCTCCGCAGTCGCTACGACAACTTCAGTCTTGGAAAGCCGTTTCGTCACTCGCAGAACAGGCTGCATATGCTTGCGTGGGAGTCAGGTAAAATGCGGGGATACCTCAGGGACGTACCACTGTTTTCGGTAAGCTCCCCCCATTTGACATAAATTGCATTTTGCAATAATCTCTTTCCATGAGAGTTATCACCAATCGCCGTTTGTTGGAGTTTTCTGCAATTCATCACGAGGCTGGCAACGCACTGCAAGCTTGGCGCAAGGCAATGGAAAGTACAAACTTCGCAAGCTTTGCGGATTTGCGAGAGGCGTTTCGTTCGGTAGATAAAGTCGGCGATTTGCATGTATTTAACATTGCTGGAAACAAATATCGGCTGATTGCATTCCTACAGTTTGATAGGCAGCTTTGTTATATCAAACAAGTGTTGACGCATACCGAATATGACAAAGGAGCTTGGAAAAAATGAATATGAGTGACTTGCAAAATATGTGGCAAGAATTCAATCGTGCTACGCATATTTCGACTATTCGCAATGAAAAGCATTACACCGAAATGGTGAGTTTGGCTGACGCTTTGACCGAGGTAATCGGCAGCGCGAAGAAACATCCGCTGCTGGATTTGTTTGATTTGGTTTGTGAGTTGATTCGTGTTTATGACGCAGAACACTACGCTGTGCCAGATGCACCTGCACGCGAAGTGCTGCGTTTTTTGATGGAGCAACACGGGCTGGGGCAGTCAGAATTGCCGGAAGTGGGCAATCAAAGCGTGATCTCGATGTTGTTATCGGGTGCGCGCCAATTAAACGTGCGCCAAATTCAGGCATTGGCAGCCAGATTCCATGTGTCTCCCACGGTGTTCATCGACAAGGCGGAGACGCTGCATTAAAACTTGACTTCACCCCATACCCAAAACTTATCGGTGTTCGCGGTTATCGCAGAGTTTTTCGTTGCGTAGGTCGCGTATTTAGTGCCGATGGTGTAGGTTTTATTGATGGCTTTGGTGGCGACAAGGTCCCATTCCGTACCGTATTTGCCTATTGTTGCAGTCGATTTATCCGCGTTGAACTCGTGATAGACCGCACCCAGTTTGATGCCTGACAAAGTGGTGTTTACCGATACATAAACATCTTTCAGACCACGCGCTGGTGTAGTCAGAAATAAATCAGCCCAGCCATCGAAAGCATGTAGCGTGGCCAACGGAGTAGAGAATGATTTAGTCGTAGCCGCGCCACTAGCCTTAGTAATCGCGCTGCTATCCGCGCCCATCACTTCATAACCCAGCTTGAAAATAGCACTGTTAATATCTAAGCCACCTTCCATAAAAATGTAGTTGGCCTGATATTTGGTTGGGTTATTACTGCCGTGAAACTGACGCGCGAACTCTGCCGTGTACATCAGCTTGTTTTCATCCATAGCAGTTTTTCCGTTCAGCCTCAGACCATAGGTATCTGCCGAGTTGGCAGTAAACGCGGTGCTGGGTTCGTAATTCAACAGGTAGCCATAACCCACCAGTTCAGCGAAATCAAAACCCTTGTAGCTCACGTTCATAATGGGAGAACGCATTTTGTGATTGCCCGCAAACCCGGCGGTAGCAGTAACACCGCCATTGCCAGCGGCAGCATTGTCACTAAAAATACGATTCACATTGGTGATGTACCCTGCCGTGATTTTCGTGTCGGGCAGTGAAGCATTCACAACAGTCAGCGCATCAAAGGTTTGTTCGTTCTGCCGCCATCCCACGTTGCCGATAAAACGCGCGTTATCGAGAATGATGCGTTGCCGTCCCCACTTCACACTCATGGAGGCAGGCACAGAACTGTAGTTCAGATAAGCCTGATTGATTTCGGTGGCTTCCGGGTCTGCCACCACGGCATAACCATTGCCAGTTTGACCTGCGCCCTTGCTGTCGTAATTGTTGTAACCAAACTCTTTGACCGACTCCGCTTCCACCATTGCGCTGAGGCCATTGAATGTTCCCGTTTCATAACCCAGACGCAAACGTGCCGTGGTTGCCTCGGCTTTTTTAGGCGTGGCGTTGCCGGGATTGGTGACATTCTCATAGCGAAATTGCACATTGGTGGTGGTTTTTCCGCCCGCCAATGCCTCGGCAATATCTTCCGCCGCATGGGTTGCCGCGCTGCTTGCCAGCAAGGCGATAGACACTAAAGATTGCTGCGTAGATTTTTTAATTTTTTGTTTCATTATGTGACTCCTTTAATAAAAATATGGTTCGATACATTTTTCGTTCGTCCTGAGTGCCGTGCGTAGCGCGGTGTATCGAAGGAGCGAACGAAAAACACTCACCACGAACGGATTTAATCAGCACCTCCTCATGCTGCCTGTTTAGCTTGCTTTTGATACAAAAATTCCAACACCGCGCCGCGCAGTCGGTGGTAATGAACATCGTTGGCCAATGCCAGACGATTGCGCGGCTTGGGTAAATCCACGGTCAAAATTTCACCGATGGTCGCGGCGGGTCCGTTGGTCATCATCACGATGCGATCCGACAGCAATACCGCCTCATCCACATCATGCGTCACCATCACCACGGTGCTATTGGTTGCCGCGACGATCTTCATCAACTCGTCTTGCAAGTGCGCACGAGTCAACGCATCCAGCGCGCCGAACGGTTCATCCATCAACAACACCTTCGGCTGCATGGACAAGGCGCGAGCGATACCGACACGCTGTTTCATACCGCCGGAAATCTCATGTGGATATTTGTGTTCGGCGTGGGTCAAATGCACCAGAGCCAGTGCCTCACTGGTACGCTGTTTAAGTTGCGCGCTGCTTTCTGTCGCACCGAACACTCGCTCAACCGCCAAATGAACATTGTCAAAACAAGTTAACCAGGGCAGCAGCGAGTGGTTCTGGAACACCACACCGCGATCCGGCCCGGCAATTTCTCGGTCTGCACAAAGCATGACTCCGTCTGTTGGCATGAGCAGTCCGGCAATCAGATTAAGCAAAGTGGATTTGCCACAACCGGAGTGACCAATCAGGGTAATGAATTCGCCGCGTTCAATCTTCAGATCGATATCCTTGAGCGCGATGAACTCGCCCTGCTTGGTGGCAAAAGACATTTGCACATTTTCTATCTGCACGTACTTCTTCATGGCAATCATGGGTTCAATTATTTTCATAATGTGTCCGATCAATACTTGAAACGATTGGCTAACTGGATCAATATCATTTCCAGCATCAAGCCCACGATACCGACAACAAAAATGGCGATGATGATGTGTTCGACGTTGAGATTGTTCCATTCATCCCATACCCAGAAGCCAATACCTACGCCACCTGTGAGCATCTCCGCCGCAACGATCACCAGCCATGCCGTGCCTATCGCCAGGCGGATGCCCGTCAACATATAAGGCAGCGTTGCCGGAAATAAAATTTTGGTGAACACTTTCCATTCGGACAGATTAAGCACCCGCGCCACATTCAAATAATCCTGCGGTAACTGGCGCACACCCATTGCGGTGTTGATAATCATCGGCCAGATACTGGAGATGAAGATCACCCAAATTGCGGCGGGATTGGCCGCTTTGAATACCAGTAAACCAATAGGCAACCAAGCCAGCGGCGATACGGGTCTGAGCATACTCACGATGGGCGCAGTCATTTTGTTGAGAAAATTAAAGCGACCGATCATAAATCCGAGCGGGATACCGATTAACGCAGCCATGCCAAAGCCCATGCCCACACGACCCAAGGAATTCAAAATGTTCCAGCCAATCCCCTGGTCATTCGGAGTCTTGCGATAAAACGGATCACTGAACAAAGTCACCGCAGAGTCCCAAGTTTTGATTGGGCCGGGCAATGTTTCATTGCCCTGCGCCAACATTGCCCACAGCAGAATGAACAAGCACAATCCCAACAACGGAGGGAGCAAGTTATCGGCAAAATACTTTCTGAATTTCATCACGCATGCACCTTAAAGCTGGCGGCATATTTCTTCGGGTCTTTGCCGTCCCATACAATGCCATCCATGAGTTTTGAAGTACGCATCACATCCTTGGGCACAGGGACTTTGACTTGGGATGCCGCCTGTTTGTACAACTCGATCTGATTGATCTGCTTGGCGACAGCCAAATAATCGGGGTCAGTCTTGAGCAAGCCCCAGCGTTTGTGCTGAGTCAAAAACCACATGCCGTCTGACAGATAGGGGAAATTCACCGCACCGTCATTGTAAAATTTCATATAGTTCGGGTCGTTCCACTTCTTGCCCAGACCATCTTCGTATTTACCTTCGAGACGTTGGTCGATTACCTCAACCGGGCAGTTCACATATGATTTGTCGGCAATAATTTCGGCCACTTTGCGGCGGTTGGAAATTTCGTCGATATACTTGGATGCCTCCAGAACCGCCATCATCAAGGCGCGTGCCGTGTTGGGATTTTTCTGCACAAAATCGGCGGTGCTGCCCAGCACTTTTTCCGGGTGGTCTTGCCATATATCCTGCGTCGTTGCCGCAGAGAAACCAATCTTGTCGTAGATCGCGCGGTTATTCCAAGGCTCACCCACACAGAAACCGTCCATATTGCCGACGCGCATATTGGCAACCATTTGCGGTGGCGGAACGGTGATGGTCTTCACATCGCTGAGCGGATTGATGCCGTAACTCGCCAGCCAGTAATACAGCCACATGGCGTGTGTGCCGGTCGGAAAAGTTTGCGCGAAGGTGTAGTCACGCTTTTCAATATCGACCAGTTTTTTCAGTGCCCCACCTGTGGTCACGCCTTTGTCTTTAAGCTGGTTGGAAAGCGTAATGCCCTGACCATTGTTGTTGATTGCCATTAACACGGACATATCTTTCTTCTGCCCGCCGATACCAAGATGTACGCCATAAATCAAGCCATACAGCACGTGAGCGGCGTGTAATTCACCATTGACCAGCTTGTCGCGCACCGCCGCCCACGATGCTTCTTTTGACGGGATGATCTTGATGCCGTATTTCTCATCGAACTTCATCACCGATGCGATGACCACCGAGGCGCAATCGGTCAGCGGGATAAAACCCACCTTTACTTCCTTGAGTTCGGGCGCATCAGAACCGCCAGCCCAAGCCGCAGCGCGCGTGCCCATTGGCACCATAGACATGATTCCAGCCATGCCGAGTATTGAACCTGTTTGTTTCATAAAATCCCTCCGGCCATTTTGTTCAGGAGCCGCAAGCTCCACAGCGACTGATTTTTCAGCGGTCACAATTTCAATTTTTTGGTTTTCCATTACCTGCTCTCCTTTAATAAAAATTCGTCATTCAAAAGCGCGCAATAAAAAAGGTGTCCGCTGCGCGGTTACGCAGCAAGACACCTTTGTCTTTGATTCAATTACTCCGAACCGCCGTTGGCTCGTTGATGGTTATTACTAAAGCAATGCTTGTGCCAGAAAATAAATTTTATGTTTATGAATTTTTAATCAGGTAGATAGCTATTCTTGCGCGTCTTAAATTATTTTTATGCACGCACCAAATAAACTCTTTCCATAAGTGGTCTGTCACATAAGCGCGCACTCTTGGTGCATATTGAAAATGATTTTAATGATGTTGAAAGGGAGTCGGCTGTTTGCGATGACAGCCCATGCACAGCTCCCCATCCACATTTTCGCCACGAAGATAATCATTATCGGGATGCTCTACCGATAATGGCGATTTATTATGTTCACGATGGCATGTTGCGCAAGTAATGATTAGTCTATTTTTTTCTGGGTACAGTCGAATATCTTCATTATCTAATCGGCCATTCGTGTTGCTATCAAAGAACGTGATTTCGCCGCGCTGCGCGTTCGGCTCATTGAATTCCTTTGATAGTATTGAAGTCGGCGGGTATTCAATACCCACAGGATGATGCTCCCACTGATTGACATAGATGTACTCAATTTCTTTCGCGCCGGAATTGTTTGCGCGAGCATGACAAAACTTACAGTCATCATCACTCTTGTAACCAACTGTATTTTCACCCACCTGTACGCAGCCTATGACTGAAGTGCTAACCAATGCGACTGACAAGCAATTTGCCAGTCGTATTTTTAGTTTCAAGATTTTCGTGTTGAACACGATAAAACTAAAAAAGCCCATTCAATCGATAGAAATAATTGCTCATTACTTCAGTCTCCGCACTCTTGTGTCTGGCGAAGCCGTGCATGTGGCGAACCAAGCCGCGCATCACGTAATACACAATGCTGTGGTGCGCAGTGCCAAGCAAAGTTTCCAGCTTGGTGCGTTCCAAAAACAGGACGACACTATCTTCCATGACCTCGATATTGGCATCGATTTTTACCATGTTACTGCCCACAAAGCTGATGATCCTTGCCAGATTTCCCGGATCTTTCAGAGTCATCAAAATAGGTTCATTGTTGACGACGGCACTGACTTCAATTTTGCCCTCTACCAGTATCAGCAGCGCATCGCTCAATGAATAATCGCCTGGTTTGGCAATAGACTGCCCTGCCTTATGGCTTTTGATGGTAAGCAATCCAACCAATATTTGAATTTCGGCATCGCGCAACTCCGCTATCAGAGTGCTCTGATGCAGCGCATTCAAAATGCGCTCATTGGCAATCAGCTTGGTCTCTCCGATATAACAATTGACCCCCGCATAGGATCGACCGGGATACATTTCATTAACGTGGATCATAGCAACACCCCCTTCTCAAAATTTGTGGCGCGCTCATCTAAACACTCAATTCCTTGGTCAAGATGATCGCCTCGGCGATTTCCGCAATGCGCTTGCCCTTGCTCATCGCCATATTACGCATTCGTTTGTAAGCTTCAGGCTCGTCATAACCCTGATCGGCCATCAAAATACTTTTAGCTCTATCCACTAACTTGCGCTCGACTAACTGGCCTTTGGCTTCTTTGAGCTCGTCGCGCAAACGTTTGTGCTCGGCAAATCTTGCCGCCGCCACTTGGATGATGCCACTCAGGTCTTCACCCTGAATGGTATGTGACACATAAGCACTTACCCCGGCACGCATGGCTTGCCGAATACTGTGGCTATCCTTTTGCGCACCCAGCACCACCACGGGCTTTTCTAATTCAGTCGACATCAGGCTGATTTGCTCCAGCGTGTCACGTCCCGGCGCGTCGGCATCAACAATAATCACGTCGGCTGAGGCAGCTTGTATGGAACGTTCGTCAACTTGCTCCCATGACAACACACCGACCACATCGTATTCAGCCAACTCCAAACTGGCTTTCAACCAGGCAGCGCGATCTCTTACATCATCAATAATTAAAATTCGTTTCAATTAAGCTCCTTGTGCTTTAGCTACGAAGCAATAAATGAGCCAATTAAACCCCCTTTGATTTAAGGATGCCTCTAATAATTCGCCGCACCGGCGAAGGCCGGTGTCCAGTAGATTGAAAACGCTGGATTCCGGCCTTCGCCAGAATGACCAAAGCGAAATTATTAAGTATGGCCTTCCGTATGATTTGTGGAAATTATGTGGTGGGGTTGAGCACAACATCAGTGCGCTGTGCGTAGTAAAGGTGCGTTAGATTGACGCACCGACATTTGGTAGCAAGTTCATCATGTTCACGTAATCGGCAGCGTGTAGAATTTTCGTTACCTCGACTTGTCGAATTTACCAACACTTTTCCTCAATTCCTGAATGGTCGAATCCTCTACACCAACGCACATCGGCAACTATTACATAGTCGAACAGGCCGGTATCGGTGCGAGTTCCAACGTGTATTTCGCCATGGAGGAAGAAAAATATGTTTCGGTTGCCATCAAACAGTTACGTCCGGATTGCCAATCCGAGCCGTACCGCAAGCTGTTGGCCAACGAAATTGAGCTTGCGGGCAAGTTGCATCATAAGAATATCGTCCAGTTGCTGAGTGCCAATCTTGATGAAGAAACGGGTCCTTACTTGGTATTGGAATATATCAAAGGAGTCTCTCTGGATATTCATCAATACGCCGAGAATTTGTTGCCGATCAACAAGGTGATTTCCGTCATCGAGCAGATTGCAAAAGCACTTCAATACATCAGCACACAAGGCGTTGTTCATCGTGATGTCAAACCAGAAAACATACTCTTGATGCCAAATGGGATGGCCAAACTCACTGACTTTGGCTGCGCGATAGCGACTGGCACCAGCGGTGATATGGTGGCGGGCAGTCTCGCTTATATGTCTCCCGAACAACTGGAAGGATTGCCACTTGATGAGCGTGCCGATATTTATTCGTTGGGGGCAACCTTGTATCGTTTGTTGACAGGAAAAAATATTTTTGTCGCAGATGATAAATTTGATGCGCGTATTGCGGTGCTGAATTTCCCTGCCATTCCTATTCAAACCTATCGCAAAGAACTGCCGCTAGAGCTGATTAAAGTTATACATCGAATGCTGGAGAAGGGTCTCAACAAACGTTATCCCGACTGGGCGACATTCATCCATGAGTTCGGCAATGCGGCTCATCATATCCGCATGTCTTCGGATGATTTGGACGTGTATCGTGGCTTTAGCCCCTCAACGCAATCGGTGATTTCAAACTACCTGTCTGAGTCACGCCAATTCTCCCGAAGCGGGTTTTCGCGCAGCACCCTGCCGGAATCGTTTGGCGGCTAGCATTAAATTGAAGTGTAGTTAACCAAAATAATCTATTAGAAAGAAAACCTCTGTAGGAGCGAGCTTGCTCGCGAAGTGCTTTCGCGAGCAAGCTCGCTCCTACAAGGAGAAATTTTCAAATGAACTATTGGGTTTAATTTGAGGTGATTCTTGCCAACAAAAAAGGGAGCCCACGCTCCCTTTTTATGATGCCACGTTGCAGTCAGTGGGGGGCTGCGGTCGATGCACTCAATCTATTGATCGATTCAGCTGGAACAACGGAGCTGGGAGACATACCATTTTTCGCTAAAATTTCATTTTGCAACGCCACAAACTCTTTGCTGGCTTCTGAATAACTCTTTGCTGCTTGTTCAAGCTCTTTGAACTTTACTTTGTCGTTGGTAGCACTGGAGCTTTTACTAGATTTTAAGTCGTGCCATGCTTCGTAAGATTTAGTCAGCGCATCTTTTTTTGCCGTGAGCTCACCACGCTTATCGCCGGCCAACTCAAGCACGCGGTTGTATTTTTCGTTATCTTTGGTATTGGCTTGTTCTAGTCGGTCATGAATAGCTTTCATCAAACCGCTCTCGGATACCGAAGAGTCTGCGAATGTAACGGATGGAGCAAGTAATACAAAGCTTGCAAACATAATAGCGGTGACTTGTTTTTTCATAATGAAAATACCTGTGGAGTTAAGTAGCACAGCGTACGACCGTGGTGTGTGTAAATAATTCCCGAAATATCCGAAAATTAATTTTGAATGTAAAAAAAGGGCACCTTGCGGTGCCCTTAAAACTGAAGCGGAGAGCTTCAGGGGAGGAGCTAAGTATTAGTAGTTGTAAGCACGCTCACCATGTGAAGTGGTATCCAAACCTTCGCGTTCTGCTTCTTCTGGTACACGCAGACCGATAGTCAGATCAACGATTTTGTAGCAAATGAAAGCAACCACACCCGACCAGATGATAGTGGTCAACACGGCTTGCGCTTGTATCCACACTTGGCTACCGATGCTGGTATCGACGATCTTGTTGTTGACGTAATCCACGATGCCGGTACCACCCATGCCAAAGTTGTTGAACACACCGGTGAGCAACGCGCCCAAGATGCCGCCAACGCCGTGGATGCCGAATACGTCCAGCGCATCATCTGCACCGAGCAGTTTCTTCAAACCAGTAACACCCCAGAAGCACACGACACCAGCCAATGCGCCAATCGCCAAACCACCGCCGATACCAACCCAACCGCAAGCTGGGGTGATGGCAACCAAGCCAGCCACCGCACCGGAAGCTGCACCCAGCAAACTGGGCTTGCCTTTCAGCATCCACTCTGCACCCAACCAAGTCATCACCGCTGCTGCTGTTGCCAACAAGGTATTGGCAAAAGCCAGAGTTGCTGTACCGCCTGCCTCCAATGCTGAACCCGCATTGAAACCGAACCAGCCCACCCAGAGTAATGACGCACCAATCATGGTCATGACCAAGTTGTGTGGAGCCATCGGTTCTTTGCCGTAACCGATACGCTTGCCGATCAAGAAAGCACCCACCAAGCCCGCAACCGCTGCGTTGATGTGTACCACTGTCCCGCCTGCGAAATCCAGCGCGCCTTTTTGGAACAACCAACCCGCTGTTGCATTGGCTATATCAGCCGCTGCTTGGTCGGTGTAAGCATCAGGACCCGCCCAGAACCAAACCATATGTGCGATAGGCAAATACGCGAAGGTGAACCACAGTGCCGAGAACAACAGCACAGCAGAAAACTTCATACGCTCAGCGAATGCACCCACAACCAATGCCACGGTGATAGCCGCGAAAGTAGCTTGGAACACCACGAATGCGAATTCAGGAATCACCACGCCCTTGCTGAAAGTTGCAGCATTGGCAACACTACCGGTGACCGGATCGAAGATGCCATGTAAGAACAATCTGTCGAAGCCGCCGATGAATGCATTGCCAGTGGTGAATGCCAGCGAGTAACCGTAGATAGCCCACAGCACGCAAATCATGGCGAAGATTGTGAACACTTGCATCAACATCGACAGCATGTTTTTGCTGCGCACCAAGCCACCGTAAAACAACGCCAGTCCGGGGATGGACATCATGATTACCAGCAATGTTGCTACTAGCATCCAGGATGTATCCCCTTTGTTTGGAACGGGAGCTGCGACAGCCGCAACAGCTGATGCCGCAGCAACTACTGGAGCTACCGCCACAGCAGCTTGATCTGCCACTGCTGCAACAGCCGCTGTTGCTGGTTCTTCAGCAAATGCCATTGTGGAGATTCCGCACAACACTGTTAGCAAAGTAAAGAGAGCAAATATCTTTTTCATGTTTATCTCCTTATAGCGCGTCTGCGCCGGATTCACCGGTACGGATGCGGATAACTTGTTCGAGTGCAGAGACAAAAATTTTGCCATCGCCGATTTTGCCGGTGTTTGCTGATTTCTCAATTGCCTCTACAACCAGATCAAGCATGTCGCTTTTAATCGCGGCTTCCAATTTAATCTTAGGCAGAAAATCCACCACATATTCCGCACCGCGATACAACTCGGTGTGACCCTTTTGCCGTCCAAAGCCTTTAACTTCAGTAACTGTGATGCCCTGCACACCAATCGCAGAAAGGGCTTCACGTACCTCGTCGAGCTTGAAAGGCTTGATGATTGCTGTAACCATTTTCATAATCTTCTCCTTGGTTGGGGCGAATGAAGCCGCCCCAATGAAATTTAGAACGAGTGAGTTACAGACAACACCGCAGTACCCTTGCCCAATTTCTTGTTCAAAACAGTGTAAGCAGCGGAAGCATTTGTACTGCTATAGGCCAGCCCTAACACATAACCGCTGTAATCTTTGGTAACACTCAGCTTGTAATCGGAATAAGTAAGCGGCCCTGCGGTTGCAATAGCATTAACGCCCTTGAATTTTTGTTTACCGTAGTGCGCACCAATGCTAATACCTGTATCGGGAATTGGATAAGCGGCGTTCAATTCCATATAGGTGGAACCTTTTGCATCAGCCGTTCCAAACAGATCGCCCAAGCTGTAAGACAGTTTGGCAGTCACGATTGAATAAGTTGCAGCACCATAGATTTCGTTTGTATCTGCCTTGGTGTTGGTGCCGTACTCGCCAGGATAGTTGTAGCGCAAGAAACCAACGTCATAGCCCACGCTGCTTGCTTCACCTTTATATCCTGCGTAGGTATCGAACTCAGTACCTGCATTGGCAGCAACGCCAGCGTCGCTCAACCAACTAATACTAGAGCCCCATACGCCAGCGTAAAAACCACTCGCATGAGCATAATCAAAGCCACCTTGTATAGCTGGCTTTGCACCGGTTTGTGAAATGCCACGATACAAATAATTGCTAACAAGGCCGACGTTTGCAGTAACCGCAGGTGCGGGTGCAGCATCTGCCGCCATTGCCAAACCAGGAGTAGCCAATGCAGCCAAAACTAAAGCGTTCAATAAATTGCGTTTCATGTTGATTCCTTTTTAAAGTTAACGATAAGTACGGGATTGCATTTCCGTGATAACAATTAAGCAGCATCCGTGCCATGTGTTTTAATCATTAAAAAACAATCAATTGAAATTATTCACGAGAATACAAAAAACCGCCTTGCACCAATTGCATGCAGATTAAATGTGCCACGCACTGCTTGAGTGCGATGTTTTGGAGGTTTGAATAAAACGTTAAAAATAAGCAACATCTTTACTTTCAAACAAGCGTTTGATATTGTGCATCGTTCGCACCACCCCCCTCATTTGAATAATTTAATCAGGAGTTCAGCATGGCTAAAGTTGCAGTGGTTTATCACAGTGGATACGGGCATACCGCTAAGCAGGCACAGGCAGTTGCGCAAGGTGCGAACGCATCACTCATCGCAATTGATGCGGAAGGCAATATCACTGAAGCGGATTGGGCAACGTTGCTGGCAGCCGATGCCATCATTATGGGTTCACCGACGTATATGGGTTCGGTGAGTTGGCAGTTCAAAAAATTTGCCGATGCGTCATCCAAGCCATGGTTTACGCAGCAATGGAAAAATAAAATCGCGGCGGGCTTTACTAACTCTGCGACGATGAACGGTGATAAACATTCGACACTGCATTACTTGATTACTTTAGCGATGCAGCACGGCATGATTTGGGCGGGTACAGGAATGATGCCCTCCAACAGCAAAGCGGCGCAACGTAATGACGTGAATTATGTAGGCTCCTTTGCAGGCGCGATGATGCAGTCTCCTTCTGACTCTAGTCCTGATGAGGTATTGCCGGGTGACATAGAAACGGCACGTTTGTTTGGTCAGCGCGTGGCGGAAGTGGCGCAGCAGTACATCAAGTAAATGGCAAAGCGATGCTGCGCGATACATCCATGCGACTGGAAGATTTGCCGAACATAGGCAAATCCATTGCGGCGGATTTGCGCAGCATAGGTATCGCGCAACCCGTGCAACTCGCCGACGGCGAACCGCTTGCCGTATTTCAACAGCTCGCTGAAGTGATGGGACATCGCCATGATCCGTGTGTGCTTTATACTTTGATTGCGGTGCATCACTATTTGCAAGGCGCGGAAGCTCGACCGTGGTGGCATTAACACCGCTGAAGGAAAAAAGCTTTTGGGCATTCACTAATTCGTTTCACTTTTGAATCGTAGGTTCTATATGAAAACACTCTCCAATCCTTTACTCATCATCTTCTGTTTAACCGCATGTTTATTGGGCTGTGGCGGCAAGGACAAGCCCGCTGCGGGCGGCGCACCGGGCGGAGGGGCGGGTATGCCAGCACCCGAAGTGGATGTGATTGCAGCAGGTAGAGGTAATGCCACACTCACGCAAAATCTGCCGGGACGTGTGCAGGCGTACCGCACTGCACAAGTGCGTGCACGTGTGGAAGGCGTGGTGGAAAAGCGTTTGTTTGCAGAAGGCAGCGAAGTCAAAGCGGGCGCACCCTTATTCAAAATTGATTCGCGCACCTATCAAGCAACAGCGGAATCGGCTCGCGCAGATTTGGCAATGGCGAAGCAGACGGTAGAGCGATACAAGCCTTTGCTTGAAATCAAAGCGGTGAGCCAGCAGGAATTTGATTTGGCAACATTGAAGGTCAAGCAGTCCGAAGCAGTGCTGACGCGTGCAGAGGAAGATGTGAGAAATGCCAATGTACCAGCGGCGATTTCGGGTCATATTGGCCGCGCATCGGTGACCGAGGGTGCATTGGTCGGCAAAGGTGACGCGACGTTGATGGCGACCATTGATCAGATTGACCCCATCTATGTAAACTTCACGCAATCGGGCACGGATTTATTGCGACTGCGGCAGGCGGTGAAGTCGGGAAAATTGAAACGAGCGGATTCGGTGAAAGTGGAATTGCTGTTAGAGGACGGCAGTATTTATCCGCACGCAGGAAAAATTTTCTTCACTGATTTGGCAGTTGATCCGAGTACGGGAGCAGTGTCATTACGCGCAGAGTTTTCCAATCCTAATCGCGAGTTGTTGCCCGGCATGTTCGTTAGCATTCGTTTCCCCGAAGCTTTGGCGGAGAACGTAATTCGCGTTCCGCAGCGTGCCGTCCAAGCAGGTGCACAAGGACAGTTCGTGATGATTGTCGATAAAGACAGCAAAGCCGCACCACAGCCGATCAAAACTTCTGGCATGGCTGGCACAGATTTTATCGTCGCGGAAGGGCTTAAAGGCGGCGAACAAATCATCGTGAACGGTTTGCAAAAAGCGCGCCCTGGCACAGTGGTTAAGCCTGTGCCGTTGGGTGAAACGGCATCGCCAGCCGCACCCGCAGCCACTTCACCTACCAAGAAGTAATCCGCCATGTTCGCTAAATTCTTTATTGACCGTCCGATTTTTGCTTGGGTCATCGCGCTAATTATTTTGTTGGGTGGCGCGCTGGCATTGAATAATTTGCCTGTCGCGCAATACCCTTCTGTCGCCCCGCCCGCGTTATCAATAGGCGTGACGTATCCGGGCGCATCGGCACAGGTTATCGAAGAAACCTCAGTCGCCTTGCTTGAGCAAGAGATGAATGGCATCGAGCATTTGTTGTATATGGAATCGGCTTCCGAGTTGGGCAGTGGCAGCGTCACGCTGACCTTTGAGCCTGGCACCAATCTCGATTTGGCCTCAGTAGAAGCGCAAAATCGCGTGAAGCGTGCGGAAGCAAGATTGCCCGATGATGTGCGTCGCTTGGGCATTGCTGTGACCAAAACGGCACGCAATTATGTGATGTTCGTCGCGCTATTTTCACCCGATAAAACCTTTGATGGCGTTGCGCTGGGCAGCTATGCCAGTGCCAGTGTGTTGGATCATTTGCGCCGCGTACCGGGGGTAGGTGAAGCATTGTTATTCGGCACTGAATACTCAATGCGTTTGTGGCTCAAGCCGGACAAGCTGCAAAGTTACAATCTGTCGCCAGCCGATGTGTCACGCGCAGTGCGTGCGCAAAATTCTCAATTGGCAACAGGCGAATTGGGGCAGTTGCCCTCCGCGCCCGGCCAACAATTGAACGCGGTGATTGTCACCAAAAGCCGCCTCTCCACGCCTGAAGAATTCGGCAACATCATCGTGCGAACCAATCCGGATGGCTCTTCGCTGCGCGTTAAAGATGTGGCACGGGTGGAACTCGGCGCACAAGATTATTCACGTACCGCGCGTATCGACGGACAACCGACGGCAGCGATTGCGATACGTTTATCACCCGGTGCGAATGCCTTGAAGACCGTCAAACTGGTCAACGAAAAAATGGCGGAACAAGCCAAATTCTTCCCCAAGGGCATGGATTGGGTTGTACCTTACGACACGTCAAAATTCATCGATATTTCCATCAAGGAAGTGTTGAAGAGTTTGGGGGAAGCCTTGCTGTTGGTCGTGTTGGTGATGTATCTATTCTTGGGTAACGTTCGCGCCACTATCATTCCTGCCATCGTCATTCCTATTGCCTTGGTGGGTGCGTTGGTAGGCTTGTATCTATTGGGCTATTCGATCAACGTATTGACGCTGTTTGCGATGGTACTCGCCATCGGTATCGTGGTGGACGATGCCATCGTAGTAGTGGAAAACGTTGAGCGCATTATGAGCACGGAAGGCTTATCACCGCATGATGCAACGCGCAAAGCAATGGATCAAATTGTCGGCGCGATTATCGCCATCACGCTGGTATTGATGGCAGTGTTCATCCCGATGGCGTTCTTCCCCGGTTCGACAGGGGCGATCTATCGCCAATTTGCCGTGACATTGGTGTTGACCATGATGTTCTCCGCGTTGATGGCGTTGACCTTAACACCCGCATTGTGCGCGACATTGCTGAAGCATGAGCCGGGCAAAGAGGTGATGCCCACCACGGGATTCCTGGGTTGGTTCAATCGCTTTTTTGCGCGCACTACCGTCCGTTATACCAATGGCGTGAAAAAAATTGTCGCCAAAACGGGGCGATATTTATTGGTGTACGCCGCGATATTTGTAGCGATGGGCTGGCTGTTCACCATGTTGCCGGGCAGTTTTTTGCCCGAAGAAGATCAGGGCTATTTCATCAATGTGATTCAGTTGCCAGCGGGCGCAACGAATGAGCGCACCTTGGAAGTATTGGATCAAGTCGAGCAACACTATCTCAAAATGCCAGAAGTCGAACACGTGATCGGCGTGGCTGGCTTCTCATTTTTCGGTCGCGGACAAAATGCCGCGATTGCGTTTGTGAGATTGAAGGGTTGGGATGAGCGTCCCGCACCCGACAGTGCCGCACCTGCGATGGCGCGCAAGGCGACCATGATGTTATCGCGCATCAAACAAGCGATGATTTTTGCTATCAATCCACCGCCGATTCCTGAGTTGGCGGCAGTCGGTGGTTTCGATTTCCGCATGGAAGATCGCGGCGGCGTGGGGCGTGAAAAATTGCTGGAAGCGCGCAACATGGCGTTGGGCATGGCCGCGCAGAACCCAGTATTGGCGGGTGTTAGGCCGGAGGGGCAAGAAGCGGGGCCGCAATTATTCCTCGATGTGGATAGATTGAAATCCGAATCGTTGGGTGTGTCTATTACGGACCTGAATGACACCTTGCAATCATCGTTAGGTGTTGCCTACATCAATGACTTTGTCAGACAAGGACGGATTCTGCGCGTACAAATGCAAGCCGAAGCAGATTTGCGCCGCACGCCTGAAGACATTCTGAAACTCTCGGTGCGCAACAGCAAAGGTCAGATGGTGCCATTGTCTGAAATAGCCAAGGCAAAATGGATTAGCGGCTCACCGAAATTAGATCGCTACAACGGTTTACCTTCGATGAAAATTTCCGGTGGTGCAGCGCCGGGTCGCAGTAGCGGTGAAGCCGTCGCAGCGATGGAGGAAATCGCCAAAAAATTACCAGCGGGTGTGGGCTTTGAATGGTCGGGCACTTCGTTTGAAGAGCGGCAGTCCGGTTCGCAAGCACCGATGTTGTTTGGCATTTCGCTGTTCGTGGTGTTTTTATGTTTGGCAGCGTTGTTTGAAAGCTGGTCGATTCCCCTTGCGGTGTTGCTGGTTGTGCCGCTTGGTGTGTTCGGCGCGGTGGTGGCCGTCACGTTGCGCGAATTGCCCAACGACGTGTATTTCAAAGTGGGCTTGATTGCCATTATCGGGCTGTCATCCAAAAACGCGATTTTGATTATCGAGTTCGCACGCAGGCTGCAAGACGAAGGCATGAGCTTGATCGATGCAGTGCTGGAAGCCTGCCGCTTGCGCTTCCGACCGATCTTGATGACCTCGATTGCCTTTGTGGTCGGCGTGTTACCGCTGGCAATTTCTACTGGCGCAGGCGCGCAAAGCCGCCATGCGATTGGCACGGGGGTGATGGGTGGCATGATTGCGGCAACCTTGTTGGCGGTGTTTTTGGTGCCGGTATTTTTTGTGGTGATGCGCCGCATCTTCCCCGGTCATGCGCGTTCGCATAAGGAGGCTAGCCATGAAAAGGCTTAATGCACCATCCGCAATAATGCTGCCGCGTAGGAGCGAGCCCTGCTCGCGAAGCAATATGCAATCGCACGCAGGGCGTGCTCCTACAATGCCAAATCTCTGCACAAAGGTTTTTCTTGTCGCGGTATTGGCAGGTTGCTCACAAATGCCAAGTTACGAACGTCCTGCCGCGCCAGTTCCAAGCGCATGGTCTAGCGTTACTCAGAGCGAAGTTAATAAAGCCACAAACGAAAATTATTTCCCCGACCCGCGCTTGCAGGCGTTGATTAAAGTCGCGCTAGAAAACAATCGTGATCTGCGTATCGCTACCGAACGTATCGCTGAAGCGCGCGCGCAATATGGCATACAGTCCGCCGACCGTTTGCCGAATGTGAATCTGAATGCGGGGCGCAATGCTTCGCTCACCCCTGCGGGTGCATCGGTGACGGGTAGCGCGCTGCACTCAAACCGCTACGATGTGAATGCCAGTCTGGTTTCATTCGAGCTGGATTTTTGGGGGCGGGTGAGCAGCTTGAATGCGTCAGCCAAGGCCAGTTATTTGGCGACGGAATCAGCGCAGCGCGCGTTTCGTTTGTCGCTGACAGCCGATGTCGTGAATGCGTATTTGTCGGTGCTGGAGTTGCGCGAGCGTACTCAGCTGACGGTGGAAACTTTGCAGGGTCGTGAATCGATACGCCAGCTTATTTCACGTCGCCGCGATGCGGGCGTGTCCAATGACCTGGATTATCTGCAAGCGGAAGGCGCGTATCAGGCAACGTTGGCGGAGCGCGCCAATCTGGAACGGCAGGTAGCCGCCGCCGAAAATCTGCTCGATTTTCTGTTGGGTACAACCGTAAAAGAGATCAAAAATTTACCCGCTGCCCGCACGCTTGCTGAACAGGGCATTGTGTCGAATAGTTTGGGCAATATGCCTGCCGAGGTATTGCTGCAACGCCCCGATGTGCTGGCAGCCGAGCAAAGATTGGTCGCCGCCAATGCCAACATCGGCGCGGCACGCGCGGCATTTTTCCCGCGCATTTCTTTGACCAGTGCGGTGGGTACTGCGAGCCGTAATCTGTCAGGATTATTCGATGCGAATAGTGGCGCATGGAGTTTTCAGCCAGCGTTGAGCGTGCCGTTGTTTGATGCGGGGCGGACTGCTGCCAATGTGGATGTGGCGACGGCGCGTAAAAACATCGCTGTCGCGGAATATGAAAAAACCATACAACAGGCGTTCCGCGAAGTGGCGGATTTACTGGCTGCGCGCGAAAAGCTCAATGAACAATTGACTGCGCAACAAGCCAATGCCGATTTGCAAGCCCAGCGATTACGATTGGTCGAGGCGCGTTACAAAGCGGGCGTTGCCAATTACATCGAAGTGCTGGATGCGCAGCGCGAGCTTTACAACGCGCAGCAAAGCACCTTGCAAATTCGCCGCACGGTGTTTGCTACCGCCACGCAACTTTACAAAGCTTTGTCCGTCGAAGTGGCGGGTAACTAATCGTGATGACCGAAGTCGAAATCAAATCTGCCAGCGAACAAACGCGCGCACGTTTGCTTGAGGCGGCGCGTGAAACTTTTTCGCAGCATGGCTTTCAGGGTGCGACAGTGCGCGAGATTTGTCGCCGTGCCGAGGCTAACGTCGCCGCAGTCAATTATCACTTTGGCAGCAAAGATGGTTTGTTGAGCGAGGCATTGAATTTCGATCCGCTCAATGATATGCAGCTTGCCAATGTGGATGCTGCAGAATGTCCGCGTATACGTTTCCAACTGTTCATCCACGAATTTATGTCGATGTTGCTCGATGAAAAAAAAGCTTCTTCGCAATGCCGCATCATGGCGCGCGAACTGGCTGACCCTACATCTGCATTAGACCAAATCGTGCGCGAAGCCATCGCGCCATTGCATGATTTTTTAGGCAAATTGATTGCTGAAGTCGTGGGTGAAAAAATCAGTAAAGCCGTATTGCGTCGTTGTGTGAATAGCATCATGGGGCAATGTATTTTTTACAGTCATTCCTATCCGGTATTGCAACGCCTGCACCCCACCTTGCGCTATAACCCAAGCGAGATCAAAGCGATTGCCGAACACATTGCCGAATTCTCCTTGCTGGCACTTCAGCAGATTGCCAAAAAACCGGAATAAGCCACCACAAGGCTCGTGATTTTTATGGAGTGTGGTGACACGTCGCCGCGTTTCTAAAGCGCAGACGTGTCTGCGCACTCCAAACTTGAATTACAATCTCGCCTACTCTGTTTGTCGAAAGCCGTCATGCAAGCAATCACTCTCACCCGCCCCGACGATTGGCATCTGCACTTGCGCGATGGTGCGTTGATGCAATCCATCGTGCCGGACACTGCGCGGCAATTCGCCCGCGCCATTGTCATGCCCAATCTCCAGCCACCTGTCACCACCACGGCGCAAGCGTTGGAATATCGCTCGCGCATCTTGGCTGCGTTGCCTAAAGGCGTGAAATTTGAGCCGTTGATGACCTTGTACCTCACCGATAATACCCGCGCGGATGAGATACGCAAAGCCAAGCAAAGCGGTGTCGTTCATGCCGTGAAGTATTACCCCGCCGGGGCGACCACCAACTCCGATGCGGGCGTGACGGACATTCGCAAAGCGTATCCCGCGCTGGAAGAAATGCAGCGTTGCGGTATGCCGCTGTTGGTGCATGGTGAGGTGACGGATAGCAGCGTTGATGTGTTCGACCGCGAGGCGGTGTTCATTGAACGTGTGATGATTCCTTTGTTGCGCGACTTTCCACAACTGCGCGTAGTGTTTGAGCACATCACCACCCAGCAAGCCGTGCAATTTGTGACGAGCGCGCCCAGCCATATCGCCGCCACCATCACCGCGCATCATCTGCTGTACAACCGCAACGCCATGTTCAGCGGCGGCATGCGACCGCATTATTACTGCCTGCCCGTGTTGAAACGCGAGCTGCATCGCGTCGCATTGGGTAAAGCGGCAATTAGTGGCAACCCAAAATTTTTTCTCGGCACGGACAGCGCACCGCACGCGCAACACACCAAAGAAGCGGCGTGTGGCTGTGCTGGTTGCTACACCGCCCACGCCGCGATGGAGCTATATGCAGAAGCGTTTGAGCAACTGGGTGCATTGGATAAATTAGAAGGCTTCGCTAGTTTTTATGGTGCGGATTACTATGGCTTGCCGCGTAACACAGACACCATCACACTGCGCAAAGAAGAATGGCAAGTGCCTGCGATGCAGGGATTTGGCGAGCATCAGCTTGTGCCGTTAAGGGCGGGGGAGATGATGAAGTGGAAGTTGGTAAAGTGATGGTGTATTTATTTGATAAGTTGGGGAGTGCAATAAAATTGCACTCGATTAAAACAAGGCATTCCATAAGAAACGCCAGATTAGGTACCTCGAAGGTGTGGTTGTCGGTGTTTTTTAAGGTGCCTACTTTACTACAAGGGCTTCCCCAGATTCGCAAGTGCTGTTGATGTTTTTTTAGTTCATGGCTGCTTCCTGTTTCGTTTCATATCGCGCTGCTTGCATCGTGCGAGAAGGTGAAGGACTGCTAAACTACAACCGGTCATGTTGGGCATTCGCCCGGACCCTGATGAAAGACGCGCGCCGGGACCTCAATCGTTAGCCGGGTTCAACTTCTCCCCCGTAAATTAGTCAGGCTCTCCCGGCGCGGGTCCAACCCGCTTCACATCAACGCTGGCAGTGCATCGGTGATTCTTTAGTCGCCGCCCGGCGGCGCGTATCTTCCTTTCAAGTTTCTTTTTTGGCAGACAGTTTTGGTTTTTAATCTTTGATTAACTCCAGTTTGAAATCTTCGCCAAACTTCAACACCGCCCACGCCAGCCGCGCATTCTTCGCGGCGATGGCGATCACCGCGCGCCAGTAGCCGCGCCGCTCCTGCAACGATCTGGCCCAGCGGCTGAAGCGATCCTGCTTGTCGCCGATGCTGTTGAGCACCGCACGCGCGCCCATGACGAGCAGGCTGCGCAGATAGCTGTCACCCGCCTTGGTGATGCGTCCGAGCCGCGCCTTGCCGCCGCTGCTGTATTGCCCAGGCACCAGACCGATCCACGCCGCCACTTGACACCCGTTATCGAAATCGTGGCCGCCGCCGATGCTGGCCAGCATGGCACTCGCGGTGACAGGCCCGATGCCGGGGAGTTTCATCAATCGTTTGCTGCGCGCGTCGTCGCGTGCAGCTTGTGCTATGGCGCGGTCGTATTCGACGATCTTCTTGTCGAGTTCATCGGCGTGCGCCAACAGGTCGCCGACGCACAGGTTGGCATACCCCGGCAGGTCTTCCAGATGTGCGCCGATCTCGCGGCGCAGGCAGGTCACTTTCTGCGGTAACACGATGCCGAACTCGGCGATCAGGCCGCGCAGGCGGTTGTAGGCTGCGGTGCGCTCTTCGACGAAACCCTGCCGGGTGCGGTGCAGGCACAAGATGATCTGCTGGTGTTCTTCCTTGACCGGAACGAAGAGCATATTGGGGCGAGTGACGGCCTCGCAGATCGCGGCGGCATCCGCCGCATCGTTCTTGCCGCGCTTTCCGGTCATGCGGTAGGGCGCGACGAACTTCGGCGCCATCAGTTTAACCGTGTGGCCGTGCTGCCGGAACTGCCGCGCCCAGTGGTGTGCCCCGGAGCAGGCTTCCATGCCGATCAGACACGGCGGCAATTGCGCGATCAGTGGCAGCAAATCCGCGCGTGAAACTTTCGGCTTGACCAGCGCGGGCCGGCCAGTATCATCTACGCCGTGCACGGCAAACACGTTCTTGGCGAGATCGATTCCTACGGTGATAATGTTCATGGACTTCCCCTTTCGTGGTGTTGATGAAATGTCAGAAATTCCATCATGGCACTTGTTGCCGTTTGCGGAAACTTCTCCGCAGCCTCGGGACGGGGAAGTCCCTTTCATTCGTTAAACCTCTCGACTATGCGAAGTGCCCACGATTCCAGTTCTCGCGGCAAGTTCGGCGATATGGCAAATCTCCTCAAGCATCTACCCCACTATCAAGAGCCATCTGCACTCATTATGCTCAAGGGGCACTTGCTTGTTGAAGAACTTCTGCGCGGCTATATTGATTGCAAGCTGCCAAATCCTGCTGCGTTCAAACACGACCAGTTCTCTTTTGCCAAGGTACTAATCCTCTGTCGCGCACTTGCGCCAACAAAGGTACAGTCGTGGGCGTTCGATGCTACAAAAAAACTTAATGACGCTCGAAACGAGGTTGCACACGAACTCGATTCACCAAAAATGCAAAGTAAGCTTGAGAGTTTCGTCGGCCTCGTCGAGCAGCACGCTATTGATCCGGCCACTTTTATCCGTGAATCAAGCGGCATATTTTACGCGTGAGTCTTGGAAGTATTTCTTCACACGCTCGGGTGATTTTTCTAGCGTCTGCATGTGTTCAGTTGCAGCAGCTTTCAGCTTAGCTTTTGTGCGTGCTGGAACCTTGGTGGAGATGGCATGTTTCAAATCCGCATTCAACCGTTCTTCCGGGTTTAACTCCGGGCTGTAGCTGGGCAAGTAAAACAACTCAATCCTATCCTTCCGTTCTGCCACCCACGCCTTGACCACCTTGCTATGATGAACACGCAGGTTGTCCAGTATCAGGAATACTTTCCGGCCTGCGTCCTTAATTAACGCTTCCAGAAATTCGGTGAATCTATCTGCATTGAACGACTCATCGATAATCATCCAGCGTGCCTTACCCTGATTGGTGACCGTCGCAATCATCGACAGTTTGTGACGTGTACCGCCCGGTGCTAAAGTAACCGGTGTTTTCCCCGCCGGTGCATAACTGCGTCCACGCACATCGGTATTCACAATCGCCGTTTCATCACCCCAGTGAATTTCGGCATCTTCGGCTTTTGCGCGTTGCTCAATGACCGGATATTCTTCATCCAGCCACGCTTTCACTTCCTCAGGACGTTGTTCATAGGCTTTCTTGATCGGCTTTTGTGGCGTAAATCCCCAACGTTGCAAATAGTTGCCAACCCCGCGAACTGAGAGCTTGATACCGCACTCACGCTCGATCAATTGCATCACAGCAGCACGACTCCACAGCGCAAATTCCATCTTCAACTGCTCTGGTCGCTTCTCGCAAATAATCTGCTGAATCGTGCGTTCTTGTGCCTCACTCAACATGCGCCCGCTGCCTTCCTTCTTGCCTCGTGCTTCAGGCTTGAGCGCGGATGCTCCCGCCTCCTTGTACAAGTTGATCGCAGCATTAACTGCGCACCAACTGAGTCCACTGTGTTCAACGATTTGCATCACCGGCATTCCCTTGCGGTACGAGCGTATTACTTGCTTGCGCCTTTCGTGAAGTACCTCCCTTGTTTGTTTTCTTGCGTCTTCTTTTTCCATGCGCGATGGGACACATCAATCCCAGTAAAGTTCACGAATAATTCATGCCGAGTCTATAAGGACTCCGTGTTCCCACCGAAAGAACGAAATGAAGCCCGTCTCTATATGGCAATAACCGATCTACATAACGAGCTTTCACATGTCCTACGCAGCAAAGAATAAAGCGTTTCTGTCTACAACAAGAGGGAATATCTAATGCTGATCCAAAATTTGGTTATCCTTTTAGCGATCATCGGGCTGGTATATGGATTCATACGCCTGAGTTCGCGTATGGGAGAGATCAAGGTATTAAGTTCAGGCTCATTTGCTCTAGCGATACTGCTGATAGTTGTCGTTCTGCTTTCAACCATTTTCTTTTATGGTTCTAGCGGGTGGAGGGGATTATTTCTGGGGTGGCTTTTCATCGTATGCCTCTCTATTTCAATTTATTGCGCTAATAATTTTTATAGAACGCTCCGCCGGAAGGGAGTTGGCGAACCCCTAGCGCAGGCGATGGGACTAATTTGTTTTGTGGTAGTAGCAGCTATCTTTGCTACCATTGCGGGAGAGTTGTTTTTGAAACAACCAGGGGCAGACCACGATATTTTGCGTAATAAACATCAGGGACAGGCCCTGAGGTATCCCCGCAAAAACACCTTGTAAACCAAACGGATAAATAATACGCTGCTGCAAAAACAGTACATACATAGCACGCCTGAACTCCCCTATTCGTTATCGAGGCGAATAAGTGAGGTGTGCCATGTATGCAAATACTATCTTAACGCACGTGCTGGGTTCGTGTTTAATGAACCTACACACCAAGCAAGCATCCGCACTCCTGCGGGCGACGACGGCACTCCTGCACGGAAGCATCACCAGCCTGACGGCAATTGCATTGTGCTTGGGTGGCAACACCACGTTGAAACATCGCATCAAAAGCGTGGATCGGCTACTCGGCAATAGCAGTTTGCATCTGGCGCGCGGTGCGCTATACCGAAGTGCCGCGCAGTGCTGGCTGCAAGGATTACCAAAACTCCTAGTCGTTGTTGATTGGTCAGACTTGACCAGAGATCAGCACTGGCAATTGTTACGCGCCAGCGTAGTGGTTGAAGGACGCTCAGTCACACTCTACGAAGAAGTCCATCCGCAGAAGCTGCTGGGTAACGCCAATGTACATCGCTGCTTCTTGCAACGGTTATCCGAAATACTCCCGGCGGGAGTGCGGCTGATTGTGATGACGGATGCGGGATTTCATGCACCTTGGTTCAAGATGGTTAGCGCACAAGGCTGGGAATTTGTTGGGCGCATTCGCGGACGCAATCGCGTGCAATGGGCAAACTCAACAACATGGATTCCAGCGCGCGACCTATATAGCCTTGCTCGTACGAAGACGCTCGACTTGGGTCTGGGTGCATACGCACGCAGCAATCCGGTTGTGGTGCGCGGAGTGCTCAGCAAACGTCCGAATAAAGGCAGACGCTGCCTGAACATTTATGGTGCGAAACGTACGGGGCGTAGTAGCTCTAAAAATGCGCGTAGCGCGCGTGAACCGTGGTTGCTGGCCAGTAGTTTGGGATTGCAGCATTTGACAGCAGATGCGATTGTTGGACTGTACTCGCAGCGTATGCGTATCGAGCAATCATTTCGCGATACCAAGAACCTGCGCGTGGGACTTGGATTGGAGGCCAGTCGCTCGCGCAGCAAGCAACGTCTGGAAATGTTGTTGCTGCTCGGTCATTTGGTCTTGTTCGTACAGCGACTTATCGGGGAAAGTGCCAAGCAGAGACAGATCGAACTTCAGTTCATGTCCACACGACGAGCAGGTCGCCGAGAGATTTCGACCGTTACGTTGGGACGACGAATTCTCAATGCGGCATCTCCGCAGTCGCTACGACAACTTCAGTCTTGGAAAGCCGTTTCGTCACTCGCAGAACAGGCTGCATATGCTTGCGTGGGAGTCAGGTAAAATGCGGGGATACCTCAGGGACAGGCCACGATTTTTTGAGTACCATCTCATCAAATACTTTTGGGAGCATAGCCATGAGCGCAATCGTCGATACTTTAGTTCAGCAAGCCAAAGGGTTGCCAGAGCAAGACAGGCTAGCTTTGCTAGATGCTTTGTTTGAGTTGGTTAGTCCAGCCGATCCTGCCGTTGAGCGTGCATGGATAGCGGCGTGTGAGCAGCGCATGGCGGCGATAGATCGCGGCGAAATGTCGTTAGTTGATGCCGACGAAGTGATGATGAAATATCGTCTGTGATTCATCTCTATTTTTCTTCGGCGGCTCGTGAAGAGTTGGACGAAGCGTTTGAGTATCTTGAGCGGCAACAACTTGGTTTAGGCTACCGATTTACGGCGGACGTGGATGATGCGCTTGCGCGTATTCGTAGCCAACCGCTGGCGTGGCATCCATTGGGTAAGCAACTGCGGCGTTGCCACCTCAAGCATTTTCGTTATGGTTTGATATATCGTATTCGCGGCGAGCAGGCGGAAATTTTGGCAATTGCGCATGACAGTCGCCTACTTGGATATTGGCGCAACAGAAAAAACTAAAAGAGAATCAGGCTATGCCCTTAACCCCTTACCTCAACACTTCTCCAATCCTCGGTAACCGCGTTTACCTGCACCCGTCCTGCCAAGTCATCGGCGAGGTGACGTTGGGCGATGACAGTTCCGTGTGGTGCAACACGGTATTGCGCGGTGACGTGAATCGCATTGTGGTCGGGCGCGGGACGAATGTGCAGGATTTAACCATGGGGCATGTGTCGCACAAGACGGCTGAGAAACCTAGCGGTGCGCCGCTCATCATTGGCGATTATGTAACGGTGGGGCATTCAGTCATTTTGCATGGCTGCACGATTGGCAATGAGTGTTTGATTGGCATGGGGTCTATCGTGATGGACGATGTGGTGATTCCCGACCGCGTGATGATAGGCGCGGGCAGCATGGTGACGCAGGGCAAGGTGTTGGAGAGCGGCATGTTGTATATGGGTCGCCCCGCCAAGGCAGTGCGTGCGCTGACTGCGGAGGAGATGGCTTATCTGCGTTATTCCGCCGAGCATTACATGCGGGTGAAGGATAATTATTTGATAACCGCGCTAAAATCACCCCCACCCTAACCCTGATGAAGCAACTAGCCACTCGACTAAGCCCGCAAGCGGACAAGTCGCTGGTTATCCCCCGAAGGGAGAGGGATGATTGTTCTTTTTCCAACTTGAAGTAACGTCTGAATAACTAGAAAGAAGTTTTGCAATGGCTGTTAACGACCCAAAAGAAATCAATCGGGCCAAACTTAACCTAGAGACATCGCAAATCGCGTGGAAAGATTTGCAGCGTTATTTTGCCAGCGGCGTAGCGTTGTACGTGGCGGATGATTTGGATTTGGTCGAGGTTGCGTTTCAAATGTCAGAAGACAATGCGACACAAATTCAACAGTGGATGGCGGCGGGCAAGTTTGGCAAAGTGTCTGACGAGCAGGCCGCTGCTTGGTATGCAGCCAATGCCTTACTGTGGGCGGTAGTGGTAAGCCCTTGGGTGTTGGTGCAGCAGCACTAGGCTAAAAACTAGTTGTCCGCAGATTCACGCAAATTAATTGACAGATAGATTTACTAGCGTCCCAACCTTAACCAAATAATGCGTCTTAACGAGTTGCACGATGCGTGGGAACTGGCTCAGAAAATTTTGAATGCTGCGCCCGACGCATTAGGCACAGAAGCCATGCTCGACGATTACCGCAAACAACGCCGCACGGACAGGGAAGCGGGAATACGCTTTACCGATGGACTGGTGCGCTTGTTCTCTAACGACTTGCCGCTAGTCAGCGCGGGTCGCGCCGCCGCGCTGGACTGTTTACCGTTTGCCAAAAAATTTGTGGCGAAGCGGATGATGTTTGGGGCGAATGGTTAATTGTCTTTAAGATTTCATCAACATTGCTGCTTTTTGCACCCCCCCAATTACCCTCGTAACCCGCGAATGCATGGATGATGCAACCCCTTTCTGCTGTTCAGTCCTCCACAGAGCGGTATTAACGACAACAAGTGTTCCCGGTTTGCAACAGGCAAAAAAACCTGCCGAGTGGCGGGAAGTTTATGAGGTGATGGCAGTGGGAAATTATTTTGAGCCCAGCCCTTTTAGTTATTGCACACGCGCTTAATCATGCAAGTGCATGACGAACTGGTGCTGGAAGTACCCGATGCGGAATTGCAAACGGTGAAAGACATGCTACCCAAGTTAATGGGCGGCGTTGCTCAATTACAGGTGCCGCTGCTGGTGGAATTGGGTGTGGGGAAGAATTGGGATGAGGCGCATTACTCATAAATCGGTATTTATAGAAACACCATGCTTATATTTCATGTGGGTTTCAGCACCATTTTTGTCGTCCTAATTACTGGCTTCTGAGTAAATAACTTTGTAGTCTCAAGCCAAAGCGGACAAAGCGGCTTCAGGTGCTTTGTCGAGCACTTTCAAAAGTGCCTTGGCTGCGCCCGTCGGGCGGCGTTTGCCTTGTTCCCAGTTGCGGATTGTTTCAAGCGAAACATCAATGCGATGCGAGGACTCAAGTTGACTCAGCCCCAAGCGACGGCACATGGTGTGCAAATTTTGCAGCGTCCTGCATTGCTTCCTCATTGTCCTTGGCTATTTGCAATGCGATGTCTTTTTCACTCGACGCATCCAAACGATCTTTACTCACACGACCTCGTGGCAACCCTGCATGAGTGGCGGGATCAATTTTTACGGTTACTGTTTTCATAATTATTATTTCGAGATGGCTTAAACCACAGCCCGTTCTTGAATCAACTTCGCCACCCATTGATTCAACGATAAACCGTCCGCCTTGGAAGCTATCGTTGCTGCATGGTGAATGTTCGGGTCAAGGCGCAGTACAAATTTGCCAGAATGTTTTTTGAACGGTGTTAAGCCTTCCTCCGCGCACATCTGCAAAAATACTTTCAGCGAAGCTTTGCCTTCCTGTTTTAACCCCGTGATGTTCTTGGCATAAAAATCGGCACTGCCGTTTAAGCCTACAAATTCACCGCGAAACATTTCGATGTCAGGGTCGTACTCAATCACCGCCCGTTGATCTTCAATCATCATGACATTTTTCATGGCTGCACCCCATTTTCATTTAACCACTTGCGGATCAACTCCACCGCGCCCTTGTCCGTGTCGGGTGAAGGATGCGGCCTATGGAATACCCGCACCTCGTCAAACAACTTTACGCCGGTACGCGACCCTTCTCGTTCGCTCACCTTTGCGCCAAAATCTACCAATAGCGATTCAATATCACGCCATTTGATGCTGCCGGAAACGGGGCGCGCAAAAATCAGCACGAGGGGGTTTGAGCTTTTGCGTTTCGTGCCGAAACAGTATTACAAACCAGTATCAACAGCATGTGCGCTATCAGTTTGCAGGGGACAAAAAAATCCCGCCACACGGCGGGAAGTTCATGAGGTGATGGTTGAGGGAAAATTATTTTGAACCTGACCCTTTTCGTTCTGAACTCACTACATCGAGATAAAGGTGGTCAACTCACAGCAGTGTGATTGCCGACATCTCTGGCAAGGTAAAACGCGGACGACCTTGGCCCACTTGAATGACATGCAGCCTCAGCCTTACAGACTTGTGCAGCCACTCTCGATTAAGAATATCTGGATCGTTAATAGAGACATCAACTTTGCCTTTCAGAATCCCGTCTTGGTCAATGAGCTTAAATTCAAAGGTACGTCCTTGCGGAAGCACGCCCTGAAACTCGCCGATATATTCTTCATCTCGCTCATGAATATTTTCTTCTTGCAGCCGCAAGGTAGAAGTTTGCAGTTGTTCAATATTCTGATAGCGGAAAAAATGCCCCTTGAATTCAAGACCACACCAAGCCTGTTGCTGAACCAAATACCCCAAAAAATCTGCAACTTTTTTTACGGCCCTCGGATGAATCGCTTCAACGAGTTCAGCGACTTCATCGTCGGAGCCTTCGGCAGACACGCGCAGCAGTGCCTGCATCATTTCCAGAGCCTCTTCTATCTTCCCGCTCTCTGGAAATAAATCGTTTTGTTGAGCGGGCAACTCGAATTCGAATCCGAATGAACCGATTGCCGTTCCAGTGATGAGGAGCTGATTTTTTGTTTTGTCAGGGATAGGTCCCATATATCTGAGGCTCTCGTTCACACCTGCTACTACAGCTGCAAAAGCATCAGAAAAAGCACCAGTAGCTTTGCTGCCAAAATCTGCGGTAATACCGTGACTACCAAATACAGGGCGACCACGGAAGGTCAGGCGAGCTTTCTCTCGCTGCTGGTAATTGGGCATGTGGTCGAGAATAGACTTGGCAGAGGTTAATCGCTCCTCAAATGCTAGTCTTTGAATCACATTCTCCTTGGGGATGGAAGCTAGGATGGATTCCAACTCTTTGACTTCGGAAGCAAGCGCGAGATATTCGTGACTCATGGTGTTGTTCCTCTACCTTGTTGCACGCTCAAAACTCGCCTTGCATCGACATCTTCTTGGGGGTCAAGATTGACTTGTATGAATCCCTTCCAGATGCCATCACGCCGATGCGACCACATGCTGTACCAGTAACTAATCTCGCGAACATGTTGAGCGTTAGTAGGGTTACCCAAAATTTGGGGGTAGGCATCTACCAAGTAAGTGACCTTAACATGGCGGTTGCTCAATAAATTTCCTGCTTTAATCGAGAAGGTTAATTCTGTTTCGCCATTTGGTAGATAAAAATAGGTAACGACATCCACGTCTTTGGGTGGACGAAATTCCAGCGTCTCAACGTCCTCTATGAAACTTCCATCTAACCACCGAAATCCCCGATCTAGCCCCAAGTTATGGAGTGCGGCACGGTAATCAAGAAGCCCCTTGAGGATTGTGATGCGCTCTGGTGAGGTGGCGAATTGGTCGACCACTTCGGAAAGTGATACGCAATATGGTGACCGATTCGGACTATGTCCAAGCTGACCAGGACGAATCGGAGGTAATACTCCTGACATATCCCATGCTGGAATCATACAAGCTCTCTATCCATATAATTGGTATTACCAGTTTGTTGCACTATCGCCATCTGACTTTTTCTGTTCTATGGTGATTAAAATCTAATCAATTTTACTTCTTAATACGTCAACCTATCCATGCTCAATTTCCCTAAAAATCTATCAGGCAAGCTTTGAGAGGCTTGGTTAGGTTTTAGCTTTGCTCTTAACGGTTTTTTTCACAGCAACCTTCTTTTTAGTCGCTGGTTTACTTACCTTGGCTGTCACCACTTTCTTGGCAGCAGGCTTCGCTATTTTAGCCGTGGCTTTCGTTTTAGTAGTTGTAGTTTTTGCTTTGGTCGTAGTCGCTTTTACTTTAGTAGTTTTAGGTGCAGCTTTAGCTTTTGCCGCTGGTTTTTTCGCGCCAGATTTTTTAGGCGCTGGCCCTTTCGCTACTTTAGCTGCAATCAATTCTAGTGCTTCTTCCAGCGTGATGTCATCGGGTGATAAGCCTTTGGGTAAGGTGGCGTTGATCTTGCCGTGGCGGGCGTAAGGGCCGTAGCGTCCGCTGCAAATTTCCACACTGGCTTTGTCGTCGGGATGGTCGCCTAGGGTACGCAACACGGTGTTGCCATCGCGCGCTTGAGAGAGCAATTCCACGGCGCGAGCTATCTCAATCTCGAAGATGTTATCGCTGCGCGGGATGGATTTGAACTTGCCGTCGTGACCGATGTAAGGGCCGAAGCGGCCGATGTTGACGATGACTTTTTTGTTGGTTTTGGGGTGCATGCCGAGCTCACGCGGCAGGGCGAGCAGCTTGAGCGCGCTGGCTAAATCTGCCTGATCCAGCGGCATTTCTTTAGGCCACGACACGCGTTTGGGTTTGACCTTTTCGCCTTCGATCACTTCACCGAGTTGCACATAATGTCCGTAAGGACCGCGCAGTAACAACACCGCTTGTTTGGTGTCGGGATATTCGCCCAACTCCACGCGCGCGGTGGCATCGTCTTGCGATTCGCCGCTCAGGCTGCGTTTGTATTTGCACTCAGGATAGTTGGTGCAACTGATAAAGCTGCCGTAACGGCTGAGTTTTTTCGCCAGCGGTTTGCCGCATTCCGGGCAGGCTTCATCGAGCAATTCCACAGGGCGGTCGATGTTGGCTTTGTCTTTGATGAGCGTGGAAAAGCCTTTCCAAAACGCATCCATCACGCCTATCCAATCGCGCTTACCTTCGGAGACTTCATCCAATTCATTTTCAAGATTCGCAGTAAAATCGTAATCAACATAACGGGTGAAATGCTCGGCGAGGAATTTGGTGACAACGCGACCGACATCGGTGGGCATGAAACGCTTCTTGTCGAGAATGGCGTATTCACGGGCTTGCAGCGTGGAGATGATGGTGGCGTAAGTGGAAGGACGACCGATGCCGTACTCTTCCAACGACTTCACCAAACTGGCTTCGGAGAAGCGCGGCGGCGGTTGCGTGAAGTGTTGCTCGCCGTAAAGTTTATCGGCTGGCAGGATGTCGCCTTCAACCAAGGGCGGCAACTTCGCGCTGTTTTCTTCTTCCGCATCGTCCACGTCTTCCATGTACACGCCAATGAAACCGGGGAATACCAACGTTTGACCAGAGGCGCGAAACAGCGTGTCGTCGCTGCTCAAACGAATATCCACGCTCACGGTATCAAAGCGTGCGGGGGTCATCTGGCAAGCGAGGGTGCGCTTCCAAATCATCTCGTAGAGGCGCGCTTGGTCGGCAGTCATTTTGTCGCGAATGCTATCCGGCGTGCGCAGAATGGAAGTCGGACGTATCGCTTCGTGCGCCTCCTGTGCATTTTTTGATTTGCTCTTGTAGCTGGGTTGCGTGTTGGGCAAATACTCGCTGGAAAAATTATCTTTGATGTAAGCGCGAATTTCCTGCACCGCTTCATTCGCCAGCGATACTGAATCGGTACGCATGTAGGAGATTAAACCGACGGTCTGTCCGCCAATATCCACGCCCTCATACAGTGATTGCGCGGTGCGCATGGTGCGGTCAGAAGTCATGCCGAGTTTACGCACCGCCTCCTGTTGCAATGTTGAAGTAGTGAACGGTGCAGCGGCATAACGCTGCTTGGCTTTCTTCTCCACGCGTACCACTTTGGGTGGCAATTTGGCATCGTTGAGCTTGGCAAAAATCGCGTCGTACGCGGCTTGGTTGCCAATTGTGAGTTGCTCTAATTTGCTACCCTGATACTGAAACAGTTTGGCAGTGAACGGCTGATGATCTTTATTGGTGTCGAGATGTACTGTCCAATACTCTTGGCTTTTGAACGCTTCGATTTCCAATTCGCGTTCTACAATCATGCGCAGCGCGGGGCTTTGTACGCGACCTGCGGATAATCCCGGACGAATCTTACGCCACAGCAACGGCGATAAATTGAAGCCGACCAAATAATCCAAGGCGCGGCGTGCTTGTTGCGCATTGACCAGTGGCATGGCGATCTCACGAGGGTGAGCGACCGCTTCTTTCACTGCCGACTGGGTAATTTCGTAAAACACTACGCGCTGCATTTTTTTATTTTTGAGTGCGCGCTTGGTTTTAAGGATTTCAGAAATGTGCCAAGCAATCGCCTCCCCTTCACGGTCGGGATCGGGTGCGAGCAGGATGGTGTCGGCTTCGGCGGCAGCTTTGACGATGGCATCGACGTGCTTGCTGTTGCGCGCGATGGTTTCGTACTTCATTTCAAAATTGTTGTCGGTATCGACCGCGCCCGTTTTGGGAATTAGGTCGCGCACATGCCCAAACGAAGCAAGCACTTCAAAGTCTTTGCCCAAATACTTTTTGAGCGTTTTGGCTTTAGCGGGAGATTCGACAATCAGGAGATTAGTTGCCATGTATTTGGTTTTTAATTTAGTGGAGTTGTGCGCTGTGTAGTGGAGTAAGCAACTCTTCAATGAGCAACGGATCAAGGTCGGTATGGCGATTCCACAACACCATCAACATGATCAGTTTGAATTTATCCAGTGCGAGGTTTTCCTGTTGCAGCGCGACGGCGCGGTCAATAATCATTTCCCGTTCCACGCCGCAAATCAAATGTTGCTGTTCGGCGAACAGCAAGAATTGACGCGCTTCATAGCTGATACGCTTGACTTCCAGTTCGGCAAAGTGACGCTGTCCGCCATGCTCTAGGCTGGCTGGATAATTACCGGGATTTTGTTGTTGGAGTTCAGTCAGCCAGGTTAATACTTCGTCAATTTCCTCTTCCTCAAATCCGGCGGCTGAAAGTTTGCGCGACAGCTTATCCGGCTTGGGATAACTGCCTGCATCGAAGTAGCTTTCAAATAGAAACATCAAGATTTCAAACATATAGTTAGGCGGTAAATTAGTGGAGTCGTTGGTACAAGCCGCCTGGTAATGCGCTGACGCGCCCTTCTAGTTCTAGCGTTAATAGCATGGCGGATAGCTGGCTTACCGTCAAGCCGCTGCGTTCAGCTAGGGTATCAATGTTGGTTGGGTCGAAGCCTAGATGCTCAAGTAGCTCGCCCTCTGCGCTGGATGTGGCAGGTTGTGAAGATGAAGTTTCAGGCTTAACAATTAAGCCGCCTAATTCTTCAAGGATGTCTTGCGCGGCTTCGACCAATTTCGCCCCTTGCTTGATGAGCGCATGACAGCCTTTACTTTGTGGCGCGTGTATTGAACCGGGAATGGCGAACACATCCCTGCCTTGCTCCAAGGCGAGCCGCGCAGTAATCAGCGAGCCGCTTTGCAGTGAAGCCTCAACAACCAGACAGCCGATACTCATGCCGCTGATGATGCGATTGCGTCGCGGGAAATTGGAAGCCAGCGGCGGTGTACCCAATGGAAATTCAGAAATGATTGCGCCTTGCGCTGCTAACGCGTGGGCTAAATCGCGATTGGCAGAGGGATAAACTTTATCTAGGCCAGTACCAACAATCGCAATACTGCTGCCTTGCCCTTTTAACGCGCCGCGATGCGCAGCGGCATCAATGCCATGCGCCATACCGCTGATGATGCACAGTCCCGCATCGCTCAATGACTTGGCAAAGGCCTCGGCGTTATTGTTACCTTGCGGGGTGGCGTTGCGACTACCCACTATCGCCAGCGCGCTGTGATTAAGTAAATCCAAGCGCCCTTTCACGTAAATCAATAACGGCGGATCAGTGATGTTGAGCAGAGCTTGCGGATAGTCGCTGTCGGCAAGCGTGACGATATGGTTATTGCTGTCTTGCAGCCAAGCGTAGGTGTGCGCAAGTAATTCGTCAGAAACGCCGTTGCTGATTTCAGCCGCGATATCCGCTTTGACTATAGATTTGAGTGAGTTGATAGAAGCAGCGAGCACTGCTTCAGGTGAACCAAATTCTTTTAATAGCTTACGTGCATTTGATCCGCCCAAGCCCGAAATCAGGCTGAGGGTCAGCCACGCTTTGAGCGAATCATCTGCCATGCCTAAGGTGTCTTCGCGCTATCCAATAACTGGACGGGCAAATATGTTTGCATCACCAGTGCGTAAGAAACTTTGTTAAACACGCGGAACACAAACGCCAAGCCATAACGTTCATCGGGGAGCACGTAAGGTTTGCCCTCGTGCTTGATGGTTTCACCTTTGTGGAACAGTGCCAGCACATGCCCAACTTCCAAGCCTTCACGCGCACCTTTGTTGAGGGTGACCACGGTATTTTGACCGGCTTGCGACACGCCGCCATAAACTGAAATCACTTTTGCCGACAAGTCTTTTTCTGGCGCACGGGGTAAATAGAAGCTCGATGTTTCGTTTGAGGCGACCGCTAAGCGATCTCCGCTACGGGATTCTTGTACCGCCTTGGTAATGGCAATCGTGCTGACATCGGCGAATTTGTTGGCCACAGCATTGCCCAAATAAACCGCTTCGATGCCTAGTTGCTCCTTGGTGTCAGGGTCAATAAAAGTTTGCCCCGGACGATACATTTGCCATTTTTCGCCTTTGTCTGTAGGAAGTCCTTTAACGAAAGCGATGTCATCGGTGGCGAGTACCACACGCCCTTCACGCGCACCAATGATGATGGGTGCTCCTTGTAGCGCATCATTTTCAATCACTAGCGGCTGACTTAAGAATGGTCCGACGACGCTAGCAGGAATGCTTGGAATTGCATCATGATCGCTACCGCCCGGATACGCTCTAGGCGATAATCTGGTTACACCATTTGAACTGGAGCGTACTTCATTGGTATTAGTTGCAGTCGCCTCACCGATGCGTAAGGTGCCTGTGACAGGGTCGAACACAATCACGTCGCCGGGGTAAATCCAATGCGGGTCTTTGATGGTGTCTTTGTTCACGCCCCAAATTTTTGGCCATTTCCAAGGGTCTTTAAAAAACTTGCCAGAGATGTCCCAAAGGGTATCCCCTTTTACGACGATATAACGTTCTGGCGCATCGCCACGTACATTTAGTGCAATGTCGGCTGGGGTGTTAGTGGCGGCAGCGAAGGCTAAGGTGGGCAATAAAAAACAAATCAGCGATATAATCTTGCGCATGGAAACTCCAATTGAGCCAACATTAAGGGGCACGCAGAGTTACTGCGTCGCGTTAAATTCTGCATCTAGTCATATAAATTAGCAAGCATTTGTGAGTCCAGCATGGCAATTTTAAAAATTCTACAGTACCCGGATGTGCGTCTGCACAAGATCGCCAAGCCCGTTACCCAAGTGAATGAGACTACGCGCAAATTGTTGCGCAATATGGCGGAGACAATGTATGCCGCACTGGGTATAGGGTTGGCGGCGACACAGGTAGATGTGCATGAGCGCATCATCGTGATGGATGTTTCTGAGGAACATAACCAGTTAATGGTTTTCATCAATCCGGAAATTATTGCCAGCAGCGGTGAGGAAGAAAGTGAAGAAGGTTGTTTGTCTGTGCCGGGTATATATGAAACAGTGCGTCGCGCAGAAAAAGTGACGGTGCGCGCGCTGGATGATAAGGGCGCAAGTTTTACGATGGAGGCGGAGGGCTTACTCGCCATATGCATCCAACATGAAATGGATCACCTGATGGGTAAAGTGTTCGTCGAATATCTCTCACCACTTAAACAAACGCGGATTCGCACTAAGCTAAAAAAACAGCTCCGTGAGACCTTGTAGATTGCCTCTGTGAAAATAATTTTTGCTGGAACGCCACACTTCGCCGCACATGCACTGGAAGCGTTGCGCCAAGAACACCAAATCGTTGCAGTATTGACCCAGCCTGACAGGCCGTCAGGACGTGGCATGCAGCTGCTCGCTAGCCCGGTAAAACAGTGCGCTGTGACGCATGACATTCCGGTGTTGCAACCCGTCACGTTGAAAACCGAAGCTGCTCAACAACAAATCGCGGCTCTGAATGCGGACGTGATGGTGGTGGCTGCTTATGGACTGATTCTGCCCAAGGCAGTGTTGGAGTTGCCGCGATATGGCTGCCTCAACATTCACGCTTCATTGCTACCGCGTTGGCGCGGCGCAGCGCCGATACAGCGTGCAATTCAAGCGGGCGACACTGAAACAGGCATTACCATTATGCAAATGGATGTGGGGTTGGATACGGGTGATATGTTGTTGCGCAAAACTTGCTCGATTACTGCAACTGACAACGCGACGACTTTGCACGACAAGCTTGCCGACATTGGCGCAAGCTGCATTTTGGAAGCACTGTATTTATTGCAAGCGCAGCAGTTGCAGCCAGTTAAGCAAAATGATGCGGATGCGAGCTATGCCGCCAAATTGCTTAAGCCAGAAGCGCAAATTGATTGGCAGCAAGAAGCTCAAAAGATTTTGCGCACGATACGCGCATTCAACCCTTTCCCTGTTAGCCAAAGTAATTTACAAGGTATAACCATCAAGGTTTGGCAGGCGAGTTTATGTGAAGGGCAAGGTGAGCCGGGCACTGTGTTGGCGGTGAGTAAACAGGGAATTGTTGTTGCCTGTGGCAAAGATGCGCTGTGCCTAGAAGTGCTGCAACGTCCAGGTAGTAAAGCGCAACCCGTTACGCAATTTTTGCAAGCTATGCCGATTAGTGTCGGTGATCAATTTACCCAAAGTTAAATGCACAACATACAAATGGCTGCTAGCCAAATCGTTCAGCAAGTGATGGTGGACGGGCGCAATCTCAATCAGGTGTTGGACGAGTCGTTGCGCAAAAAATCTGTCTGGACTCCCGCGCAGCGTGCCGCTTTGCAAGACCTAAGTTACGGCACGTTGAGGTATTTCGGGCAATTGGAAGGGCTGCTGAGTTTGCTACTGCACAATCCCTTGTCCGATGAGCGCATTCGTTATTTGTTGCTGGTTGCACTTTATCAATTGCAATACAGTAAAGCCGCGCAACACGCGGTGGTCGATCATGCGGTGAAATCTGCACAGATGCAGCATGTCAAAGTGAGTGGCTTGGTGAATGCGATTTTGCGCAATTTTTTGCGCAATCAAGATCAGTTGTTGCAGCAAGTTGTGCAGCGCATTGAGGCCAAGCACAATCATCCGAATTGGTGGATCGCAGAATTAAAAACGCAATACGGCGCAGCCAGCATAACCATTCTCGCAGCGGGCAATCAGCATCCGCCGATGACGTTGCGCGTCAATCAGCGGCGCGGTTCGACAAGTGATTATTTGGCGAAATTAACAGAGCAACAAATTACCGCGACTATCATAGCACCCGATGCGATTCAACTAGAGAAGCCGGTTGGTGTGGACAAGCTTCCGGGATTTTTTGATGGCTTAGTGTCGGTACAGGATGCTGGTGCGCAATTCGCGGCAACCTTGCTGGATGTGCATGACGGTATGCGTGTGCTGGATGCGTGCGCCGCGCCGGGTGGAAAAACCGCGCACATTCTGGAGCGCGCTACGGTGGATTTGCTGGCCGTGGATAAGGACGAAAAACGCTTGCAGCGCGTGGCGGATAATTTGCAGCGGTTGGGATTGTCTGCCTTGCTCAAAGTGGGTGATGCGGCGCAGCCAGATGATTGGTGGGACGGCAAATTGTTTGATCGAATTTTGGCAGATGTGCCGTGTTCAGCATCGGGTGTGGTGCGCCGTCACCCTGATATCAAGTGGCTACGCCGCCGTACCGATCTCGCAGGTTTTGCCGCGCAGCAGCTCGATATATTGCAAGCGTTGTGGCGAGTGTTGGCGCAAGATGGTAAATTGCTTTACGCGACCTGTTCGGTTTTTCAACAAGAAAACGAACACGTTATCGCCGCGTTTTTGGCTCAGCAAAAAGATGCGCAGCGATTGCCCATTACATTGCCAGATAAGAGTTCAGGACAATTACTACCCAATGACCAGCATGACGGATTCTTTTATGCGTTATTGCAAAAAATTACTTAGCGAGTTGTTAGGTGGTGTGCTGCTTGCGTGGCTGTTTGCCGCCACAGCTTATGCGGCAGGCATCACCGTCAATAAGGCAGCGGTGCGCGCCAGTGATGACGGCTACCACCTTACCGCCAACTACGATATCAATTTAACGATGGTCATGCAGCAAGCGTTGTCGCGCGGCATCACGCTGCATTTCGTTAGCGAATTTTCACTCACGCGCTCACGTTGGTATTGGATGGATGAAGATATTTTTCAAAGCGAGCAAACCATCAAGCTTTCATACAATGTGTTGACCCGCCAATACCGTATTTCGCGTGGCACACTGTTCCAGAATTTTACTGACTTTGAAGATGCGCTCAGCACCTTGTCGCGACAAAGCTCCGCTGTGTTGCCCGTCGGATTTATCAAAAAGGATGACGGCTATTTGCCTGAATGGATCAAACCCTCGGCGTGGATAAAATCGGATGCCAATTATTTTGCCGCTACGCGTTTACGTTTGGATACCGCGCAGCTCCCCAAATTGTTGCAAGTGAATGCCTTGACCGACAGCGATTGGACGCTTAGCTCGGACTGGTATCGGTGGATAGTCACGCCAGCTGAAATTGCTGCGGACGGGTCAGGTAAGACCGAGTGAAAGTGCTAATCATACTGGGTGGCCTACTCGGCGCAGTATTGCTGTACTTGCTGTCGAGCAGTGGCGCGAACACCGAAGTATTTTCTTTGAATTATTACGCCCTGTTGTGGCTAACCGGCTTGCTTGCTTTCGGCTTGTTGGCACTGGCGGGTTATCAATTCTGGCGACTGCGCACCAAGCTCAAGAATAAGGTGTTCGGTGCCAAACTCACGTTACGCTTGGTATTGTTCTTTACCTTGATTGCAGTATTGCCGGGCATTTTAATTTACGCGGTATCGGTGCAATTTCTGGATAAAAGTATCGAGTCTTGGTTTGATGTCCGTGTTGAAAAAGCGTTAGAGGGCGGGCTCAATTTGGGTAGGAGCGGTTTGGATAACAGCTTGCAGGAGCTGGCCAAAAAGTCCCGACTTGCCGCAACCTTGTTGGCGGAAAAAGACCCCGCTCAATATCAGCGCACGTTAAATCAGCTAGTCGATACCAAGGCTTTGCAGCAGGCCAGCCTGTTTAATTTCAAGGGTGGACTCATCGCATCTTCTGCCGAAAATTCGGAGCGATTGCCCGAAATGCCCGACGGTGAATTGTTGCGCATCATGTTTGAAAAGGGCGAGTATGCCGTGATAGATACTTTGCCGAATCAAGGTTTGATGCTGCGCGCGCTAATGGTGGTGAACTCCAATATCGTGGCAGGAGGAAAGTCGGTTTTGCAATTTACCCAGCCTGTGCCAAGGCAAATTGAGGAAGATGCCGAAACTGTTCGTGCCGTGTATCGCGATTATCAACAGTTAACCTTGTCTCGTCTCGGCTTGAAGCGCCTATATGCCATTACCCTAACTTTGTCATTGTTGGTGGTGCTATTGACCGCTGTGTCCGCCGCGTTTTTTTTCAGCACGCGTCTAGGGTCATCGCTCGAAGCCTTGGCAGAAGGGACGCGCGAGGTCGCGCAAGGAAATTTTAGCGGGCAATATCCGGTGCAAAGTAGCGATGAATTGGGCGCGTTAACCGGGTTGTTTAACCAGATGACGCGGCAGTTGGCGGATGCGAAAGCCGCCAGCGAATTGCAGCAACGTCAGGTGGGGCGTGCGAAAGGTTATCTGGAAAGTGTGTTGACGCATTTATCTTCGGGCGTGTTGGGTTTGGACGATGAACTTAAACTGCGCTCGGTAAATACCAGTGCCGTGCAAATATTGGCCGCACCACTGAATACTATGCAGCGCATGACACTGACCGAGATTGCTGACAAGTACGCTTTGCTCAATTCTTTTTGCAGCACGATTAGGGAGGCTTTTGCAGAAGTTAGTAATGGCGAATGGCAACGTCAAATTGAGCGTTTGAGCAAGAACGGAAATCAAATTTTATTGATGCGTGGCACACGTTTGCCGCAAGGATCGGGTGCAGGGTATGTGGTGGTGTTCGACGACATCAGTCATTTGTTGCAAGCGGAAAGGCAGGCGGCGTGGGGCGAAGTAGCACGTCGCTTGGCGCATGAAATTAAAAATCCACTCACTCCCATTCAGCTCTCGGCTGAGCGGTTGCAGTACAAACTCAGTAATAAATTGGGTGCTGAGGATGCTCAGTTACTGCTGCGCGCTACTGAAACTATCGTGCATCAAGTCGCGGCGATGAAAAACATGGTGAACGATTTCGCCAATTACGCTCGCGGCCCTGCGTTGACCTTAACGCATTTGGAAATGCATAAATTGATACGGGAAGTGTTGGGTTTGTATGAAGCGAATGTTATTCCTATCACATTGAAATTGGACGCAAGCAACACCGAGGTGGCGGGTGATGCCACGCGTTTGCGTCAAGTGATTCACAATTTATTACAGAACGCGCAAGATGCTTTGCAAGGGGCAGCTCAGCCACATATAACACTGACGACGGCTACCGTTGGCGAAGAATTGCATCTGTTAGTTGCAGATAACGGCGCGGGTTTTTCTGAAGCGGTCTTGTCGCGACCTTTTGAGCCGTATATCACCACCAAGCCCAAAGGAACAGGGCTGGGGCTGGCAATCGTGAAAAAAATAATCGAAGAGCATGGCGGACAAATTAGTATTGAAAACAGCATCAGCGGTGGCGCGTTGGTTAAAATTGCGTTGCCACTGGTTGGGGAGAAAACATGACAAGTAAGCAAATTTTAGTGGTGGATGACGAAGTGGGCATACGCGAATTATTGGCAGAAATTTTGTTTGATGAGGGTTACCAAGTTCATCTCGCAGAAAACGCCGAGCAAGCGCGCAACTTTCGACATGAGCAAGAGCCTGATTTGGTGCTGCTTGATATTTGGATGCCTGACACCGATGGGATAACGTTACTCAAAGAATGGGTTGAGCAAGATTTGCTAACCATGCCCGTCGTGATGATGTCGGGTCACGGCACGATTGAAACCGCCGTTGAGGCAACGCGCATAGGTGCAGTTGATTTCTTGGAGAAACCCATCGCCCTGCAAAAATTATTAAGTGCTATCAGCAATGCTTTGAGCGGTAGCTTGTCAACAATTCATCCCCTACATCCTAGTGCGAAGAATCATCACACTACCGCAAAAGCCAACGGGCTGTCTTTGCCGCTAGACCTGCCGCTGCGCGAAGCCCGAGAACATTTTGACGCGCTGTATTTTGATTACCATTTACAAAAAGAAGTTGGCAACGTCACGCGAGTTGCCGAAAAGGTGGGCTTGGAGCGCACCCACCTGTACCGCAAACTCAAGCAGTTAGGCATTAAGTTTAATAAAAAGGGTGACGAAGAAACACGCTAAACTTACAGTGCGGTTGCCCTAAACGGGGTGGTGCGGCATAATCACAAATCTAAAAATAAATCCAATGCGTCTCAACAAGTTTAAATAGTCGAGGCTGCTTTACATAACCCGTCCTTAAAATTCAGGATATTTAAGAGGTACTAGGCAATGGCTGCAACGCGAAATATTACTCCACCAAAATATAATGACATCACCGGCGCAATTCGTATGCTGGCGGTGGATGCTGTGCAGAAAGCTAACTCTGGTCATCCGGGTGCGCCTATGGGCATGGCAGAAATTGCTGACGTATTGTGGAATCATCATCTACGTCATAACCCGGCTAATCCAAAATGGCCAGGACGTGACCGTTTCATGATGTCCAATGGTCATGGTTCAATGTTGGTATATGCGTTGTTGCATCTGTCAGGCTATGACTTGCCAATCGAAGAATTGAAACGTTTCCGTCAAATGCATTCCAAAACTCCGGGACACCCAGAGTATGGTTATACCGCTGGTGTTGAAACAACAGGCGGCCCGTTGGGTCAAGGTATCACCAACGCAGTTGGGATGGCGATGGCAGAAAAACTGCTGGCGGCCGAATTCAATAAACCCGGTCACGAGATCGTTGATCATCACACCTATGTGTTTATGGGTGACGGTTGCATGATGGAAGGTATCTCACACGAAGCATGCGCGCTGGCCGGAACCTGGGGTTTGGGCAAGTTGATCGTGTTCTGGGATGACAACAACATCTCAATCGATGGACACATTGATGGCTGGTACACCGATGACACGCCGAAGCGTTTTGAAGCTTACGGCTGGCATGTGATCGCTGATGTGCAAGGCCATGACAGCAAAGCAATCGACGCGGCAATCAATGCGGGCAAGGCCGTCACCGACAAGCCGACGTTGATTTGTTGCAAAACGGTCATCGGTGCAGGCTCTCCAAATAAAGAAGGTACGCACGATGTGCATGGAGCGGCATTGGGTGATGCAGAAGTGGCCGCGACGCGAGCACACATTGGTTGGAATTATCCCCCGTTCGAAATCCCTAAGCATGTTTACGAAGCTTGGGATGCGCGCACCAAGGGTGAGGGCTTGGAAAAACTGTGGAACAACAAGTTTGCTGAATACAAGGCTGCCTTCCCGAAAGAAGCTGCTGAATTCACTCGTCGCACCAAGGGTGACCTCCCTGCTAACTGGGCAGAACATGCGGCCAAAGCCATTGCTGATATCAATACAAAGGGTGAAACCATTGCGACTCGCAAGGCTTCACAAAATGCCATAAATGCCTTGGTTCCAGTATTGCCTGAATTTTTGGGTGGCTCTGCAGACTTGACAGGTTCCAATCTAACTAATTGGACAGGTGCCCATCATGTGAGTGGCAAAAAGCCAGGGAATTACATCAGCTACGGTGTGCGTGAATTCGGTATGTCGCACATCATGAACGGGATGGCACTGCACGGCGGATTGCTGCCATTCGGCGGAACATTCTTGATGTTCTCTGAATATGCGCGTAACGCTTTGCGTATGTCGGCACTGATGAAGCAACGTGTAATCTATGTGTTTACCCACGATTCCATTGGTCTGGGCGAAGATGGTCCAACACACCAGCCAGTCGAGCAAACTGCAACCTTGCGCTACATTCCCAATATGGAAGTTTGGCGTCCTTGCGACACAGTGGAATCTGTGGTGAGCTGGGTAGCTGCAGTTGAACGTAAAGATGGACCATCCAGTTTGATTTTCAGCCGTCAGAATTTGGCGTTCCAAAAGCGCGATGCAGCGCAAATTGCTAACATTCGCAGGGGTGCATACATTTTGTCTGAAGCGGCAGGTGGCAAGCCACAAGCGGTAATTATTGCAACTGGATCGGAAGTTGATTTGGCTATTAAATCTCAAGCAATCTTGGCTGCTGAAGGCATCAATGTGCGCGTAGTATCCATGCCGTCTACCAATGTGTTTGATAAGCAAGACCAGGCATACAAAGACAGCGTGTTGCCAACCGGTGTTAAACGCGTTTCAGTCGAAGCAGGTGTGACAGGTGGTTGGTACAAGTATGTTGGCTTGGATGGTGTTGTCATTGGAATGGATACCTTTGGCGAATCTGCTCCGGCACCAGAATTATTCAAGCATTTTGGATTTACGACGGAGAAGGTTGTGGCGGCAGTGAAGAAAGTTATTGCAGCATAGTTAAAGGCAATTATTAAAGTGCGCGAGTTAGACGCACTCATCATTTTTTTACTTAAACTGGGAGAAGCAAAATGGCAATTCGTGTCGGTATCAATGGCTTTGGTCGTATCGGTCGTATGGTGTTTCGTGCAGCGACTAAAGATTTTCCTGAAATCGAAGTGGTCGCAATCAATGACTTGCTAGAGCCTGATTATTTGGCCTATATGCTCAAGTACGATTCAGTACACGGTCGTTTCAATGGTGACGTGTCTGTGAATGGCAATAATCTTGTGGTCAACGGAAAGAATATTCGCCTCACGGCCGAACGTGATCCGGCAAACTTGAAGTGGAATGAAGTTAAAGTAGATATCGTCATTGAATGCACAGGCTTCTTCTTAACTAAAGACACTTGCCAAGCGCACATCACAGCGGGTGCCAAAAAAGTGATTCAATCTGCTCCAAGCAAAGACGATACACCGATGTTTGTGTACGGCGTGAATCACGCGACATACAAAGGTGAGGCGATTGTTTCGGCTGCGTCTTGTACCACAAACGCATTGGCTCCGGTAGCCAAAGTGTTAAATGACACGTTCGGTATCAAGCGTGGTTTGATGACCACCGTTCATGCCGCAACGGCGACCCAAAAAACGGTTGACGGCCCGTCTTCAAAAGATTGGCGTGGTGGTCGCGGTATCTTGGAAAATATCATTCCTTCCTCTACAGGCGCAGCGAAAGCAGTTGGTGTGGTAATCCCAGAGCTGAATAAAAAACTTACTGGCATGGCCTTCCGTGTTCCAACTTCTGATGTGTCTGTAGTTGATTTGACCGTTGAGTTGAACAAAGCAGCGACTTACGATGAAATCTGTGCCGCAATGAAAGCTGCTTCCGAAAGTGGTTCGTTAAAAGGCGTATTGGGATACACCAGCGATGACGTGGTTTCCACCGATTTCCGTGGTTGCACAAACCCGTCTATTTTTGATTCCAAAGCGGGCATCGCGCTCGATCCAACTTTCGTCAAAGTGGTGGCTTGGTATGACAACGAATATGGTTACACCTGCAACTTGATGCGCATGGTTGGACATATTTCCAAGTAACGCTTCCAAAATTAGGGCTGGCGGTTTGTCAGCCCTTTTGTTTCTATCGTTTTGTAACAAAGGAAAAATCATGTCAGTTATTAAAATGACCGATCTGGATCTCAAGGGCAAACGCGTCCTGATTCGTTCGGATTTGAATGTGCCGGTAAAAGATGGCGTAGTAACTTCGGATGCGCGCATCACCGCGTCGATGGCAACGATTAATTTTGCGCTGAAAGCAGGCGCAAAAGTCATGGTGACTTCGCATTTGGGTCGCCCTGAAGAAGGCGTTTACTCGGAAGAAAATTCACTGAAGCCCGTTGCCAATACCATTGCTAACAAATTGGGCAAGCCAGTTCGTTTGATTAAAGATTGGGTCAATGGCGGCTTCAGTGTTGCCGATGGCGAGTTAGTATTGCTGGAAAATTGCCGCTTCAACAAAGGTGAAAAGAAAAGTACCGATGAGACGGCACAAAAATATGCGGCCTTGTGTGATGTGTTTGTAATGGACGCATTTGGTACCGCACATCGCGCCGAAGCGTCAACTCATGGCGTAGCGAAATACGCACCGGTTGCCGCAGCAGGAATTTTGCTGACTGAGGAATTGGAGGCGTTGACTAAAGCCTTGCTTAGCCCAACTCGTCCTATGGTGGCGATTGTTGGAGGCTCCAAAGTTTCCACCAAGTTAACGGTGTTGGAATCTTTGTCGGAAAAATGTGAACAGCTAGTAGTTGGCGGCGGCATTGCCAATACCTTCCTCAAAGCAACAGGCCATCCAGTTGGTAAATCACTCTGCGAGAACGACTTGGTTCCAACTGCTCAAGCATTGATTGCCAAGATGACCGCACGTGGCGCGACCATTCCGATTGCTACCGACGTAGTAGTTGGAACCGCTGCACCGTTCCTGCCAGGCAATGAAAATACACCAGCTATTTTGAAAAACGCAAAAAACGTTGCGGATGATGAGATGATTTTTGACATCGGCCCCAACTCTGCTCAGGCGATTGTGGACATCATCATGAATGCGGGAACAGTCGTATGGAACGGCCCTGTTGGCGTGTTTGAATATGACCAATTTGGTGAAGGAACCAAAGCGATTGCAATGGCGATAGCCAACACCAAAGCCTTTACCTTGGCGGGTGGTGGCGACACCATCGCAGCGATTCAGAAGTACGACATTTATGACAAAGTGTCATACATCTCGACGGCTGGCGGCGCATTCCTGGAATTCTTGGAAGGTAAAACTTTACCCGCTGTGGAAATCCTTGAGCAACGCGCTAGAAAATAATTAGAGAGAATAAAAACATCAATGCTGCGTAAAACAAAAATAGTTGCAACCCTGGGCCCCGCTTCAAGTAGTCAAAAAGTGTTGGAAGACATGATTCGCGCCGGAGTCGATCTGGTGCGGATGAATTTTTCGCATGGTTCGGCAGAAGACCATATGAAGCGTGCTGAAACAGTTCGTGCGGCTGCAAAGGCGGTCGGACGCACTGTAGGTATTCTGGCTGATTTGCAAGGGCCAAAGATACGTGTGCGTAAATTCGAGAACGACAAAATCATATTAAATAAGGGTGATGCGTTTATTCTCGATGCTGCATACGATGGCTTGGGCAATCAACAGCGCGTGGGCTTGGATTACAAAGAGCTGCCGAACGATGTGGATGTTGGGACAGTGCTGTTGTTGAATGATGGCATGTTGGAATTTCACGTCACCAGCGTCAAAGGCACTGAAGTTCATTGTGTGGTGGTGCGTGGCGGCGTGTTATCCAACAACAAGGGTATCAACCGCAAAGGGGGTGGATTAACAGCTCCTGCATTGACTGAAAAAGACAAAGAAGACATCAAAACTGCGGCGTTAATCAAAGCAGATTACTTGGCGGTGTCATTCCCGCGCACTGGTGATGACATGCGTTTAGCGCGCCAATTGATGGAAGCAGCCGGCGGGAAAAGCTTGTTGATGGCAAAAATCGAACGTGCTGAAGCGATTCCTGTTTTGGGCGACATCATCGATGCATCTGATGCCATTATGGTGGCGCGCGGTGATTTAAGTGTTGAAGTGGGCGATGCGGCAGTACCTGGTCTGCAAAAGAAAATGATCAAGATGGCGCGGGCAAAAAATCGTCTGGTCATCACAGCCACGCAGATGATGGAGTCGATGATCACCAATCCGATTCCAACCCGTGCGGAAGTTTCTGACGTGGCAAACGCGGTGCTGGATGGTACGGATGCGGTAATGTTGTCGGCTGAAACAGCGGTAGGGGATTATCCGATCGAGACTATCGAAGCGATGGCACGTATTTGTTTGAACGCTGAGCGTGAAGGGGATGAGCAAGCAATTGATCGTCGCAATATCTCAGAAAAATTTACCCGAGTGGATCAATCTATCGCCATCGCAGCACTGTTTGCTGCGGCGCACTTCAAGGTCAAGGCTATCGTTGCGATGACGCAATCAGGCTCAACGCCGTTGTGGATGTCCAGGATGAATTGCGGCGTTCCGATTTTTGCGATGACACCAGTACAAGAAACCTTGACCAAGGTAACTTTATTTAGTGGCGTGCATCCGATTGAATTTCATTCGACTGCAAATAATCAAACTGATGAAATCAACAATGCAGAGCAAAGTTTGCTGGATTTGGGTTTGATTAAAAAAGGTGACATGGTTGTGATGACTATAGGTGAAGCGGTGGGTAGGGCAGGACATACCAACACGCTGAAGATTATTTGCGCGGGCGAACGTCACGTCGTTAGTTAAAAGTTCATTATGTTTTTTGCATGAGTTCGCAAGCCTTTAAACAGAGCAAGCTCTTACAGACAGTAATTAGATTTAAAGAGTCAACTGCAGCACAACATTTGTAATTATTTTTCAATCAGGAGGGCATCATGGCTTTAGTATCTTTGCGTCAACTACTCGACCACGCTGCGGAAAATGGCTACGGCTTACCCGCATTCAACGTGAACAATCTGGAACAAGTGAAAGCCATCATGGAGGCGGCTGATCAAACCAACAGCCCGGTCATCATGCAAGGTTCTGCGGGCGCGCGTAAATATGCGGGCGAAGCGTTTTTGCGTCACTTGATTTCAGCTGCGGTAGAAGCATACCCGCATATCCCTGTCGTAATGCATCAAGATCATGGTGCATCACCGGCTGTATGTATCAATGCCATCAAATCTGGCTTCTCTAGCGTGATGATGGACGGCTCATTAAAAGAAGATGCGAAAACCCCTTCATCATTTGAATACAACGTGGACGTAACTCGTCGCGTAGTTGAAATGTCTCACGCAGTGGGCGTTTCGGTTGAAGGTGAATTAGGCTGCTTGGGTTCGTTGGAATCCGGTATGGGTGAAAAAGAAGACGGTCACGGTGCTGAAGGTGTGTTGACCCACGATCAGTTGTTGACCGACCCGGAAGAGGCGGCAGAATTTGTACGTCAAACGGGTGTGGATGCGTTGGCGATTGCCATCGGCACCTCACACGGCGCGTACAAGTTCACCAAGCCACCCACAGGTGACACCTTGGCGATTGCACGCATCAAAGAAATTCATGCGCGCATTCCCAACACCCACTTGGTGATGCACGGCTCATCATCCGTACCGCAAGACTGGTTGAAAATCATCAACGAATTCGGCGGTGATATGGGTCAAACTTACGGCGTGCCAGTTGAAGAAATCGTTGAAGGCATCAAGCACGGCGTGCGTAAAGTAAACATCGACACCGATTTGCGTATGGCTTCAAGCGGCTCGGTGCGTCGTTATTTGGCGCAAAACCCCAAAGATTTTGATCCGCGTAAATTCTTGGCAGTGTCCACCGTTGCGATGAAAGCAATTTGCGTAGCGCGTTACGAAGCGTTTGGTTCAGCAGGTCAGGCTGGCAAAATCAAACCCATCTCATTGGAAAGCATGGCGAATCGTTATGCCAAGGGTGAGTTGAAGGCAGTGGTAAAATAAGCTTCAGCATTAAGTGGCAACAAAACAAAAGCGACCTTCGGGTCGCTTTTGTTTTGTGCTGAATATGCACAGACGTAAATAATGTTAGAGAAAACGCGCCAGTTTTTTGAACTGACGCGCACGTATTAAATTACCACTAGATGTTACGGAATTAACTCACGCCAAACTTCCCGTGTTTTCAAGAAGCCGCCAGATGATGCGCGGAAAGGTACCGCTGTTGCAGGCTTCTCAGGTGTTGGATTACTTGAAGTAACGATCTCAACTATAGGCTGTCCATTGATGTAAATCACATTCATACCCACAATGGTCGAGTCATATCGCTGCGATACATAACCCGTTGAATCAATCGGGTTACCATTTTCATAATTAAAATAATTGAGCCATCCATAGCCACCGGGTGAGCAAACCGTGCTTGAAGGTACGATAGTCGGCACTAATAGTGTGCCTTGAACTAGCTTAAAATCAATGTTGGTCCGTTCACCTGTGTCAGGGAAGTCCACATACCAGCCACGTCCGGTAGAGAAATCAACAGCATTACCAGAACCCGTGCGGGTGCTGGTTGAGCTGGTGATGGTTTGTTGTATAAGCGTGGTCCGTGGATTAATCAAAGTCGCAGTCGCATTATCATCTTTGATCGCATAAAGCGATTGAACTTGCGTATTACTTAGATCGGACGGCTCCAGATATTTACCTGTTCCAACAAAAATTACCCTCTTGCTCATAATTTTGCCTAACGTTGGTGCGGCAGTAATTGGCTGCGCGTTGCCTAAAGAATCTTTTAATGTGGCAAGCAGGAAAGGCGCGGTTGTTGGGGCGTTGATATCAAAACGCCACACGTTACCCAGTAAATCTCCCGCGTAAACAAACCCTGCTTGGTTGGTTCCCGCCACGTCACTATAAGCATTGAATTTCGCCAAGCCGCTTGGCGTAGTAGCCGAGCCAACGCCGGTGGAGATAGTGCTAATAATGCTGCCATTTGTAGCGTCGAGTACATACAAGTATCCCAGACCATCTCCGGCAGGAGAATTGGTGGTTAAATTATCGGGAGCGAGTGTGCCATTATCGTAGCCGGAAGTGACCAATACTACCCAAGTTCCATCGGCCTTCTTGGTGACAACCGGGCGACCATAACTATAGCCAAGGTTTGCGTTTTGAGCGGGTGTGAACTCCCATAGCAAAGTGGGCGTAACGGGATCGGTAATATCCAAAGCGTAGTAACCGCGACCACCCGCATTCAAACCACCCACCAAAATAGTACGCCACACGGCTGTTGCAGCGTTGGTGCAATTGGCCATGCAGATGTCAGAGATGAGTGGCGAACCATTGACGAAATTGACATGTTTGGTGTTATAGTTTTTGTCAGCAAGTTGCCACATATTGGGAATCACTACGCTAGGTACATACGCCCAACGTTCCATCCCGTTTGCCCCTGCGAAGGCGTGCAACATCCCGTCATTCGCACCAATGAAAACGGTGCTGGCTCGGGCAGCTTGCGCTGTGACAAAGCCGCTATAACCCGGATCGGCATAACTGAAGGTTGGAGCACCAATAAAGGTGGGTTGAGATTCCAGCGCATCGCCCATTACCGCATCTCGATAACGATAAATCCAATTTGCGGCTAGATTGCTAGTGCGGTTTTCCTCATAACCCTTTTGACCACGCAGATAGTTGATCAAGTTTGTTCCCGCTGCAGCGGTTTGTTGAGCTACTGTGAGGAAAGGCCACTGACTTAATCCACTGATATGCGCAGCAGAAAAATTGCCCGGATTGGCGGCAGCGTAAGCAGAATCAAAATTCACCAGCCCGTTATTGGTGCTATTTGCGGTATAAATGGTACGGGTATCACTATTTGCCGCCACTTTGGTGGGTAATGTGCCACTGCAAGTATTGGCGATTTGATTCCTGCAGGTAACCGTTGCGCTATCAAAAATAGCCGGAGCAGTGCAATCAAGCGCATTGATCAGGCCGTCGCCATTAGTGTCCACTGTAGGAGCGGAGCAGTAATAAACGGTGCTGGCACCGCTGGTGTCGGCAATAATGTTGTTGGGGGCTGCGCAAGTAGAGGCAGCGAGATTCTCTACACACCAGCCCGCATTTTGACTCACCACTCCAGTATTGATGTCGATAGTGCGTTGCTCAAGATTGCCGGTCCATTTCACCGTGGTATAGCTGGCCACATAAGCAAAGTTGTTATTGGCTACAGGATTTAGCGTGCTGGTCGCGGCGGCAGCAGCAGCAGCGACAACCTGATCGAGGCTCTTCAGCGTCTGCGAAAGACCAACGGATAAAGTGGCGGGGTCAGTCGCACTGAAATATGAGCCACGCCCATTTACAGCGGCATGCCACAAATCATCAATATTTTCTGGCGCGTTTGAGGCGGGAGTAGGCCAATTGCATGCGCCGCCAGTTTGCCACGAGCAGACTACGGGTGAACCTGCACTGGCAGTGCTGCCGGTTTTTACAGAATAAAAATCACCGCTGGTATCGCTCAAATAGGTTGATGAAAAAGCCATTCTGCCACGTGCGCCCAAGCCTAAAGTAAAGGTTGTCAGATGCTGCTTGTCATTATTATCAAGGCCGCTGACACGCACGTTGTTTGGACACACGTCAATACCGGTACCCAACACACCCGTGCAGTTGTTCAAGGTAGGATCGCGTAGATCAGTTTGATAGTAATACATGGATGTATCTGCCAGCGTGTCCGAAGTGCCACCTGCTGCGCCTGTGCAGTTCGTGGCGGTGTAACCATTGCTCGACGAAGCAGCTTGTGGAACGCAGGAGGCAACCGTTGTCGGAGTGCTGGTCGTGGTGTTACAACTGGTCTGAATAAAGTTGGGTGTGCCACTATTGCCCGGATTGCACGAAGCTACCAAAGTCGAAGCCTGAATCGTTTTTGTTGTGCATGAGGTGGTCATGCAGCTGGAGGATGTATACGGCGCACTGCACGAACTCGTTGTTGTAGGACAAGTTGTCACTACGAAGCTATTGGTCACAACAGGGTTGGGACTAGGGCAAATTACGGTCAGACCGTTGGTTGGGCCTGAAGGCGTGCAAGAAGGTGCGCCGACATAACCACCTGGAGGTGAGTCGGTCAGTTGACCGTTGTACAAGGTGCGGCACTGCGTAGTATTGCCACTAGCATTGGGTATTGTCGTTACGCTACTTGTACCGCAGGCAGCGTTTGCAAAAGGAGAAGTAATCACGGTGGTGCAATTGTTATACACGGTGGTGTTGGTGTAGTTGTTGGCAACGTAGCTCGGTGTGGAGCAGGCCGGCGTACCTTGCCCTGTCAACCAGGTGTAGCTGCATTGTCTAGCAGTTAAATTAGTGTTGTCTTGTGCAACAGGCGTACAGGCACCTGTGGCGTTCTGGGCGGTAGTCCAGGCGGTGTATTGGCATTGTGTGGTTGTACTGGGTGTGCAGGCAGCAGTGGCATTTGCCCACGCGCTCCAATTGGTAGTACACGCGCTATAAATCATTCCGTTTGAGTCTGCGTTATTAAGGGTATAAGTCGTCACTCCAGGGGAATAAGTAAATATTATTTTGGCAGAACCACTTTTTACATTAATAGAAAATTTATTCGTAATGTTTGGGCCGGTAATGGTTATGACATTACTAGTGGAGCCAGTGCCAACGGTGGCGGTTTGTCCAGTTGTGTCGCAGTTCCCAGTTGCGTTGCTGGTGCAGGCATTGATTTTGGTTGCGATGAGGCTGGCAACGGTACTATTGGTGCTACTCGAAGATGTTGTGTTAGAAAGAATTTCCAAATTGCCATCGGGACTAACACTGTCGATGACTGCTTTATTGCTATTGGTGATAGTAACCGTGACGCTAGGATTTCCAGTGGTCTGAGTGATATTTGCGGCTGTGTTGCAAGTAGTAGCAACAGTAACATTACCGCTGAGCCCGCTGACTATCTGGCATTGCACATTGCTTGCAACAGTGCAGCTACCCGAAGCCACCACTGACCAATTGGTATTTGCTATGCCATTTGAAGGCGCAGTACCACACGTGCCGGAGGTGTTGTTGCAGCGCATGAGCACCTTGCTTTTTGTGCCTGTAGCTCCTGAAGTTGTCCGAGTTTGAAGAATGGATGTTTGAGTCTGCAATGTCCCCACATCTTGTTGCAATTGCGAAGTTTGTTTTTGTTCCTGTACCGTTCTCATTTGCGTCTGACTAGTGGTCTGCGTCACTTGAGTTTGTAACTGTCTAACCTGACTGGTGGTTTTGCTGATGGTACTGCCGTCATACATCGGTCTAGGTGCGAGCGCATCCTGATTGCCGATGGCTGTGCCATCCAGTTTGTATCCGGCATTTCCATTCCAATAGCCGTCCGTTGAAAGAATGACGAAGTTTTTCTGGCAGGAATATTCTATGGGGTCTCTTGGTACGATGCCGTTCAGCTGGGCACTTACCGTAGTGGCTGTAAACGCAGTTGCAGTAAAGGCCATGCCGCCACTGGAGGTGACGACGGGGGTGAGTCCCAGCGAGGCTATGCCTCCGGTAATTGTAACGACATTACTTTTTGCTGTCGCACTATAAATCGGAGAATTGGGCGCGTTGATTTGACCTGCAACATTGGTGGCAACGGAACTGGATTTGTTGCTGCTATTCGATGTGCCGCCCATCAGCTCAGTCGTGCCAACCAAAATGCTGCTGACACTGCTGGTAGTGTTTCCGCTTACCGTGATGGTAGCGGTGTAGGTAATCGTGGGGGCAAATTTATTGGCGTACAGATACCCTATCTGGGAAAGGGTTTGACGCAGCGGGGTGGACTGACCGGGAGTGGCACCATACAGTTTGCTATACCAGCTACTTTTTTGTGTGGCGGTAAAGGGGGCAATGTCCACGATGTCGGGAGATACGTTGTTATTCATGGTCATGAAACCGATGCGAAACTTGCTATTCATGCTCCTGAAAGCCAGTCCCAACCCGGTTTTCATCATTTTCATGCGGGTGCTGTAATAACTGTACCAGTTGGCAAAGTTGGTTCGTTCATCGGTGTTTCCCGGGCCTGAGGTGGCACTGACCAGATGTAGGGTAAACACGGCATTGCCAGGCGCTGAATTGATCGCGCTATTACATTCTTGATAGAAGGTGCTAGAAGATGTGAAATAGTCCATCTGTGCACTGGTGGTTTGGGTGCCGGAATAGGTGTAGTAAAAAGCTGGTTGCGGGGTGAGATTGATGCCACTCGAACCGCTACCACTGCCGCCGGTAAATGAAGTGCTAAGGTCTGTGGTGGCCGCACCCGTGACATAACCATCCACAGGCGCAGCCGTGAAGCTGGAGTTAGCGTAACTTGCGCCGGTTGAATCGACAGGCGGGGAATAGGTTATCGTTGGATTGTAATAAACCCCGTTGCATTGGCTGCTGTTATAGCCGTATTTGCCGCTGAAATTTTTGGTATTGTCAGGCATGTAATCCCAGTCCATGCTGCCCGAATCATCCAGCATCAGCATTAAGTTTGGCTGTACTACAGAGGCCGACGATGTGGCTAGGGGTGACGTTGCCAACTGAACAGGTGCTGCCAGGGTGTATGACGAAAGTGCGAGGCTAGCGCTTAGGAGTAAAGTGACTAAGGCGATTGGAGTACGTAGGTAATGTTTCATGATTGCCTCCTAATAAACGAACGACTGTATGTAGCTTATGGTATTTTTTGGACCAGCGATTCGGGCAGTGATGCGGAGTTGTGTTGATTGTGAATCCGCCAAACACCCCGCGCCTTGGCAAACCTCGTCAGCTGCCAAGACCTTTTGATCGCCCAACGTGGTTTTTGCAGTAGTAAACAGGCAGTTTGCTTTGCTGGGAATTTGGTTGGGATTGCGGCACATCCGCTCAATGATATAGCGAACCGTATTGCCGCTTGAGTCTGGGCCAACGGCCACGCTATGCGCATTATCCCAGACAAACGTGCCATTGGTCAGGTTGGCAACCAAGCCGACGCTGGAGTAATAGCCTTTTGCTGCATTGGCTGTATTGCTCACGTTGAAAGTGTGATTGGCATCGATCAGCACATTTTTTCCTGCGGCAATCATCGCGGTTTGTTCAGCATCTAGCCAGGCCATCGCAGCTTCCGTTCCTGCGTCGCCGGATGTTGTGGCAGCCTGCCTGAAAGCCAAATTGCCAGCGATCATGGTGCTGGTGTCGACTGAGCGTATCAACGCAACGGCAGCTAGCGACATGACTACCAGCGCGATGAGCGCAAAAAATAACACTACACCGCGCTGTTTGTTTGCGTGGGGTAATTGTTTACCAGTGGTTAGCGGCGATTTCATCATAGCTTGCCTTTTGCCCAAATCACGTTGCGTAACGGGATGATGGTTTCAAATACGCGATAGCGATAACGCTTCCAATTGGCATCGTTGCTTAAGTCGATTACAGGTGCATTGGAAGGCGGTACCGTCCCGGAAGACGAACCGCTCCATGCGCACACACCGTTGGGTGCATCGGCAGTGAGCGAAGAACATGCTGCACTCACATCGGTTTTTTCCTGCAAGCCATTACGTGCCACCACAGCAATACGTACAGCTTTGATGCGATTGCGATCTGCCGTTGTAGGTGCAGCCCATGTTCCCGTGGCATTCACCCATTGCACCACTTGGTTGGATGATGCAATGGCTGAGATACCGTACTGGGCCTGAATATTGACGATACCTGTCACCAGCGCGTTGGTATCGCGCTCCAGATTGCCAGCGTTTGCGCGGTAAGTAACCTCATTCCACCGCCCTAGGCAAGAAAGGCTGGTGCCGGCAATCGCGCCAGTGGTATCGCTTAACGTAACGCCTGTCGTGCCGATTAGGGCCGTCGCGGTGGTGACATTGCAAGTGGTTGGGCCGGTCAGAATGATGGCAACGCCCGGTTCGCACCCCAGGTTGTTGTCAACGCTTGCGTCGGCACCGGTCATAAGTGTAATTGGAACGGGTGTGCCTGCTGCGGCTGAGGTGCCATAACGGATGGTGATGCTGTCGCTTGCACCGGGAGCTGTGCCGCCATCAGTAATGGTGACAGGTGATAAGCTGGTCACACCTGCTGCTGTTGCTTGCGCTGAGATGGTAGGTGTTGCGCAATTCAGTGCGGTGTTGTCAACGGGCAGCAGGCTAAAACCTGCCGGTTGCAGATCACGTACTATGGAATAGAGCGCGATTCCGCCATTGGTTTGTGCATCGGCAGTACCCGTGGTAGTGCGTTTTTTCCCCTCAAAAACAGAAAAGACTTGCATGATAACCAACGTGGCAAGCAAGCCAATCACCAGTCCGACCAGAATTTCAACAAGACTAAAGCCGGCTTGACCCAACTGCACATATTTATTTTTATTACGCAACAACATGATGCTTAGCCCCCGGCAATGTTAGCAATGGTGGTGAATTGATGGCGCTCTTTGCCCGGTTGTTGCCAATTGATTGTGACGGTCACTTCAGTTGGACCGGAAACGCCTACAGTTCGAGTGCCATTGGGCAGCAACGTGGAAATATTGAATCGCGGGTCAGTATTATTGGGGATAATGTACGCCGCTAGGTTGGTGGGGTCTGCCCACATGATGCCCAGCCATTGTTGGGCAATATAGCTGGCTTCTGAACGCAGTTTTGCGTCTTCGGTGTTTTTCATCATGGCTGCTTGCAAGCCGACCAGCGCAAGTATCCCCATCGAAAAAAGAAGTACAGCAACCAGTGCCTCAAGCAAGACCACGCCTCGCTGAGTAGATTTATGAGCAGATAATTTTGGGGTTTTCATAATGGCATTTTTGTGGTTAACACCCACCCGCAGATCCGGCAGGCAATAGGGGATCGCACATTTTGACGTTGCCCATAACGCCTATAACTAGGCGCAGATTGCGGGTGCTGGATTGAGCTAAGACCAAAGAATTAAGGTCGATTTGCGATAGGCTGAGAGAGGCATCCGCGTTGGTTGTCATTATCCCCAAGTTTGTGTAAGTGATAGTAGTTGCTCCAACTGGCAAAACGGATCGAGTTACATTTTTGGAGCCTTCATTGCCAGACCTTGATTCAATCACTGTGCCGTCAGCTACGTTAGTGATAGTCCAACTGGAATTGGCACCCAAGGTAAAGGCCACGTTGCCATTGCGTTTTACCGATTCACCACGAGCGCGTTGCAGACCATTCTGTATGGACTCGGCCGCATTGCGTATCTGTGTGTTTTGAATCCACACACGATAGCTGGAAACCCCAAACGTCATGGTGATAGCAAAAATAGCAATGACCACCATTAACTCAACCAATGAGAAACCCGAGGATTTGCTTGGTGGAAAAGTGCTTAACATGAGTCGCCCTGTTTCATAACCCAGCAAGAAGCATTGGCCGGTTGGTTTAGTGCGGCACCAGCAAAGGTGATGGTTTTCTTAGTGTTGGATTCATCAATCGTATACTGATAGTCGGCGGCAGCTCCGAGACCTTGATTGGCTTGGCTGGAGGCGGTTAACGTGTAAGATGCAAGTGCTGTTGTGCAAGTGTAGGTGAAGTATTTGGTTGCGGTTGGACATACGCCAGCAGGGATAGCTGTGGGCGCAAGCTCTGCGCCTACGTAGGTGCGATTATCCTGAAAAAACTGCTCAAATTTGATCCGCGTATCGGCAAGCGTCGAGGAGGCTTCAATCAGCTTGCCGCGAATCACATAGTTGTTGTAAGCCGGTATTGCGATACTTGATAGGATGCCAATAATCGCGACGGCAACCATGAGCTCGATTAGTGAAAATCCAGTTGCGTTATTCTGATTTGTGTATTTCATTGGGATGCCTCATCAACAATTGCGGCGGATGGTATGGCGCACTTTCAAAATTCGCTAGCGCTAGCTGACTAGAGGATAAATTGTGCAGATAAACGGCATATTCATTGGGGTTGTCGGGGTTTACAGTTGCATTTTCGTAAATAGCCATAGAGGGCGCCCCAGAAAAGCGGTAAAATCGCAGGCTGAACATTGAACATTTTATAAATAACCGAGGAGAAATAGCATGAGCAAGAGTCTGATCCAATTCATCATCGAAGAGCAGCGTCAAGTTCCGAATGCCAGCGGCGATTTCACCGGTCTGTTGAGCGATGTTATTTCCGCCTGTAAGCAAATCGCACATGACGTAAACAAAGGCGCGCTGATTGGCGTGTTGGGCAGTGCGGGTAGCGAGAACATTCAGGGCGAAACACAAAAGAAGCTCGACATCATCACTAACGAAGTTTTCATCAAGGCTAATGAGTGGAGCGGTCACTTGGCTGGTATGGCATCCGAAGAAATGGATGACATCTACGAAATCCCCAAGCAATATCCACGTGGTAAATACCTGATTACTTTTGATCCATTGGATGGCTCTTCCAACATCGATGTAAACATTTCGGTCGGTACTATCTTCTCGATTTTGCGCTGCCCTGAAGGGGTGACGGATCCCAAGGCGGCAGATTTCTTGCAGCCGGGTACTAAGCAGGTATGCGCTGGTTACGCGCTGTATGGCCCGAACACGATGATGGTGATTACTACAGGTCACGGTGTGAACGGCTTTACACTGGATCGTGACGTGGGCGATTTCTTCCTGACTCACCCAGATATGAAAATCCCTGCAGATACACAAGAGTTTGCAATCAACATGTCCAACCGTCGCTATTGGGAAGAGCCAGTGCAGCGTTATGTTGAAGAGTGCGTTAAGGGCAAGGACGGTGGTCGTGAAAAGAATTTCAACATGCGTTGGGTCGCTTCCATGGTTGCGGAAGTACATCGTATTTTGACGCGCGGCGGTATCTTCATGTACCCGTTCGACACCAAGGAAGTCGGCAAGGCCGGCAAGTTGCGCCTGTTGTATGAAGCCAACCCGATGTCATTTATTGTCGAGCAAGCGGGCGGTGTGTGCTCTACCGGACGCGAGCGCATCATGGAATTAAAGCCCACCGGTCTGCATCAACGTGTGCCGGTGATTTTGGGTTCCAAGAACGAAGTTGACCGCGTAGTCGGTTATCACAAGGGAAAATAACATGAGTAAAAAGCCGCTGGTATCCATCATCATGGGTAGTGCCAACGACTGGGAAGTCATGCAGCAGTCCGCGCGTGCCTTGCAGGACTTTGGTGTGGAATTCGATGCGCGGGTGATTTCTGCACATCGCTCACCTGATTTGCTGTTTGACTACATCAAAGAAATGACCGCGCAGGGCGTGCAGTGCTTCATCGCAGGTGCGGGCGGCGCGGCACATTTGGCAGGAGTGATTGCGGGTAAAACCACGCTGCCAGTTTTGGGTGTGCCGATTCCTTCCAAATATCTCAAAGGGTTGGATTCACTGCTGTCGATTGTGCAAATGCCCAAGGGGATTCCCGTTGCGACATTTGCCATTGGCGAGGCGGGTGCGGCGAATGCAGGCTTGTTTGCAGTGGCTATGTTGGCCTTGAATGATGCGACATTGGCAACAAAACTAACTGCATATCGCCAGCAACAGGCAGATGCGATTAAAGCAACGACATTGCCAACCCTCTAAACATTAGGAGAGAGATAATGGACGAAGCTGATCAAATTTCGGAAGCCTATAAATCCAGCAAAACCAAGTGGGTCGTTATTGCCAGCGTTATTTTGTTCATCGCGTTTGCGTTCGAATTTCTCTTGCCTAAAGGCTTTAGTGATGACCTCTCACTTATTGGCAAAGGTAAGCCAGCCGTAGTGTTGGTGCGAGATAATCAAACAGTGCAAAGCCATGAATTGATTGATGTGATGAACGCGTTGCGCGAACGTTATTCGGCAAAAGTGGAGTTTTTGTTGACTGACCATAACACGCCAAAAGGTGAAACATTTATGGCTGAAAATCAGACCACGCGCGCAACGCTGGTGCTGATGGATGCGCAAGGCAAAAAAGTTAAAATCTTGCGCGCACCGCAAACGGAAGAGAGTTTGGCGCAAGAGCTCGACGCGGTATTGGGGTCGTCGCAATGAGCGTTCCCATGTTGCAGTCCGCCATTAAAAGTTTGCCCCTGTTACATCGCGGCAAAGTACGCGATTTGTATGCGGTGGACGAGAATCATTTGTTGATTGTGCAAACGGATAGACTGTCTGCTTTTGACGTGATTTTACCCGATCCGATTCCGGGTAAGGGCGAGGTGCTCACTCGTGTTTCTAATTTTTGGTTTGACAAACTTCGGCACGTTATACCCAATCATTTGAGCGGTATCGCACCAGAATCCGTTGTAAAAGCCGATGAGCAAAATCAGGTGCAAGGTCGTGCATTCGTCACCAAAAAACTCAAGCCATTGCCTATCGAGGCTATTGTTCGCGGCTATTTGGTAGGTTCAGGGTGGAAGGATTATCAAAAGACAGGGGCGGTGTGCGGCATCAAGTTGCCAGCAGGATTGCGCGAAGCAGAAAAGTTGCCGCAACCTTTGTTTACGCCCTCTACCAAAGCAGCGGTGGGTGAACATGACGAAAACATTTCGTTTGCGCAGGCCGTCGAGTTGTTGGGCGAAGCGCGTGCGATGGAAGTGCGGGATGCCACGCTTGCGCTCTACACCGAGGCGGCAAATTATGCGTTAACCAAAGGCATTATCATTGCCGATACCAAGTTTGAATTTGGTACGGATGAAGCGGGCAAGCTGTATTTGATTGACGAAGCGTTAACGCCCGATTCTTCCCGCTTCTGGCCTGCCGATCAATATCAAGTAGGCAGCAATCCGCCGAGTTTCGACAAACAATTTGTGCGTGATTGGCTGGAGTCATCGGGTTGGAATAAGCGTGCGCCGGCGCCGAGTGTGCCGCAATCTGTACTGCAAAAAACCACCGACAAATATCGTGAGGCGGCACAACGCCTGATGGGTGCATGAGCAGTCCTCAAAAACTTATTGAAGGATTCGCACGTTTTCGAAGTAATCATTTTGCGGACGAAGATGTGGTTTATCGGCATCTGGTTGAACACGGGCAAACCCCTAAAATTTTAATTGTGGGTTGTTGTGATTCACGTGTTGATCCCGCGCTGATATTTGATTGCGCGCCGGGTGATTTATTCGTGATTCGCAACGTGGCGAATTTAGTGCCACCCGCCGAAGATCGAGTAGGTCATCACGGTACGACCGCTGCACTTGAGTATGGCGTGCGTATTTTGGGCGTGGAGCATATCGTGGTGTTCGGTCACGCACGCTGCGCAGGCATTCAAAATTTGATGCAAACTGGCGGGGCATCCAACCCCAATTCATTCATTGATGACTGGATGAGCTTGGCCGAATCGGCACGTGTTAGCGTCATCGAGGATTTTTCAGATGCAGGCGAAGCACGACAACAACGCGAATGTGAACAACGTGCGATATTGGTGTCATTGAATAATTTGCGGACTTTCCCGTGGATTGCCCAACGTGTTGCCGATGGAACACTCAAGTTGCACGGCTGGTATTTTGAAATTGAAAGCGGGCAGTTGTTGGGCTATAACGTCGCCACCCGCCAATTCGAAAAGTTACTTGCCAGTTAGTTCGATGTAGCGCGCCTTATCGGCATCAAAGCGGGCTTCTACGATCGCCTTTTCCGCCAATGATTTATCCAGATTTTTCTGTAATTTAGCTACTTTTGTTTGCGATTGTTGCAATTCCTCTTGCAAGGAAACCGGTACGGGCTTGTTCGATTTGGTGATTTTCGTAGCCTCTTGTTGCAAGTTTAACAAGCCATCATTGGCAATTTTCAGTTGAGATTTATTATTGGTGATTTGCGCTTCAACTTGCTGCAAGTTGCGCTTCCGCGCCAAATCTACTTCTTCGGCATTGCTGTAAGTATTGGTCAGTGTTGTATCATGACGCTTTTGATCAAGAGCGGCCTTATCCGCCTCCAATTTCTTTGCGTCAGCTGCCTTTTTGGCGAGACGATCTTCTGCTGACATTATTTCAATCTTCTTTGTCACGCGCCCTTTTTCCATTTCAACGCGATCTTTATTTGCATATTCAGGCGGAATACTCTCGCCGTAATGGGTCGTGCCTGTATCATCAATCCATTTGTACATTTTCGCGGCAGCTGGCAGGCTGAAAGTTGCACCGACAATGAGTGCGATAAGCAATTTTGATTTATGCATACTTAACTCCGTATTGATCCCGATATGATTTCGTTGCGTTTAGATTTTGCACCATCTCACCCTCGCTCTGCAAATAACCAAGCAAATCATCCAGCGTGGCGATAGCGATAACGGGGATCCCGTAACTTTGGTGGACTTCTTGTACCGCAGACAGCTGACCTAATCCGCGCTCCATGCGATCCAGTGCAATGATTACCCCGCATGGCGTTGCCCCGGCGGCACGAATGATCTCAATGGATTCACGTATTGAAGTGCCCGCAGAAATGACATCATCAATAATCAATACACGCCCTTGCAACTTCGCGCCGACAGTTGTGCCGCCTTCACCGTGATCTTTGGTCTCTTTGCGGTTATAACTGTACGGTACGTTGCGTCCTAGTTCCGCCAGTGCCATTGCTGTGCCTGCTGCGAGAGGGATACCTTTGTAAGCGGGTCCGAATAACACGTCAAAAGTTACGCCTGACGCGAGGATGGTTTTAGCATAAAAATCGGCAAGACCTTTTAGGGATAAGCCATCATTGAACAATCCCGCATTAAAAAAATAGGGCGACAATCGCCCGGCTTTGGTTTGAAATTCGCCGAAACACAACACTTTTTGCTGCACGGAGAAACGGATGAAATCTTGACGTAGGTCAGACATAAAAAATGCGATAGTTAGTCATAACAGTCACCATTATAATCGCGCCTCACTTACTCACAGAGAATTTTCATGCGCATCATCACGGTTAATTTAAATGGCATTCGTTCTGCAGCCAACAAAGGTTTCTATGAATGGCTGGCAGAGCAGGATGCCGATGTTGTGTGTCTGCAAGAGTTGAAGGCGCAAGCCGCCGATATGACCGAACAAATGCTTGCTCCGCACGGTTATTACGGCTACTTTCACTACGCGGAAAAAAAGGGCTACAGCGGTGTAGGCATTTATTGCCGCACCCAACCGAAAAACGTAGCAGTTGGTTTGGGCATCGCAGAATTTGATGCGGAAGGGCGCTATTTGCAAGCAGACTTTGCCGATTTTAGCGTGGTGTCGCTGTACTTGCCATCAGGTTCAAGTGGTGAAGAACGGCAATCCGTGAAATTCAAATTCCTCGCTGCTTTCATGCCGCATTTGCGAGAATTAAAAGCCAGTGGTCGGGAGGTCATTGTGTGTGGCGATTGGAACATCGCACATCGGGAAATTGACTTGAAAAACTGGCGCGGTAATAAAAAGAATTCAGGGTTCTTGCCAGAAGAACGTGCTTGGCTGACCACGCTATTTGATGAGGTCGGCTTTGTCGACGTGTTCCGCCAACTGCATCCTGAGTTGGAAGCCTACACTTGGTGGTCGAATCGCGGCCAAGCTTGGGCGAAAGATGTCGGCTGGCGGATAGATTATCAAATTGCAACGGCTGCCATTGCGCAACGGGCAACAGCCGCCGGCATCTACAAGGCACAACGGTTCTCAGATCATGCGCCGTTGTTGATTGACTATAAAGACTAGCTTTGTATCCAAGGTAACTTTGCGATACGCCAACCATTCACTGCGTTGCGATGCTGGTCAGTATTTTTATCACCTTCAAAACCTTCCAGTACGTTATAGCAGTCGGCATAGCCGGCTTGAGTTGCGAGTATTGCAGCCGATGATGAGCGTGCGCCGCTGCGGCAAATAAACAAAACCAACGCTTCCTTTTCCACTTGTTGTTCGAGTTGATTGAGGAAGTGCGGATTGGGTTTCATTCCAGGATAGGTCGCCCATTCTATTTCAACGGCGTTCGGTATGCGTCCCACCCAATCTAATTCAGCGCGGCAGCGCACATCCACCAGCTTGACTCCAGGGGCTGATTGCAGGATGGCGTAGGCTTCTTCAGGGTATAACACGCCCTCGTAAGATAATTGCAATTCTTTGGCGCGTTGCTGTGCAGCTTCCAAAATGGTGGTGATTTTTCCCATGATTTTCCTTTTTGCGTGAGTGTGTGTTTAACGGATTTGCTGAAGAATGTTATTCTGCCAAACACAGTTGCATATTAGCCTAATCAAGATGAAAAATCACAATCACTCACATTCTGCGCGCACACCTAAAGAAGTCTTTGAGCCTGCCAATCCAGAGCGTTTTGCCGCTGCGCAAAAAAGCACCTGGGTAAGCATAGGCATCAATTTGGCATTGACGTTTTTGCAAGTTATGGGCGGATTTTTTGCGCATTCGCAAGCGTTAATGGCGGATGGGTTGCACTCTCTTTCGGATTTGCTTTCGGATGTATTGGTGTTATTCGCAAATCGTCACGGTAATGCCCATGCGGATGCCAATCACCCTTATGGCCACGCACGCTTTGAAACAGCGGCGACGCTGATTTTAGGGGTGTTGCTGGCGGTGCTGGGCGTGGGTTTATTGGTGGTTGCAGCGATGCGTTTGCAACATCCTAGTGCATTACAAGCGGTTAATCCTATGGCACTTGGCATAGGATTGGTTGCGCTGATCGCCAAGGAAAGCATGTTCCGCTATATGTTGGCTGTGGCAAAACGCGTGCGTTCGCAAATGCTGGTGGCGAACGCGTGGCACGCCCGATCCGATGCGGCATCGTCATTGGTTGTGCTGGTTGGCGTGGCAGGCAATTTGCTCGGTTACACTTTTTTGGATTTGGTCGCAGCCGCAGTGGTCGGCGTGATGATTGCTCACATGGGTAGCAAGCTCGCCATTGAAGCCATGGCGGAGCTGATTGATACAGGGCTTGATGAAGAAGAAGTTGAGGCAATTAGGCAAACGTTGCTCAACACCCATGGTGTGCGCAGTGTACATGAACTGCGTACGCGCAAAATGGCAGACAACGCGCTAGTCGATGCACATGTCATTGTCGATCCGAAAATTAGTGTTTCCGAAGGTCACTATATTGCTGAATCTGCTCGTCATGCGGTGTTAAAGAACCATCACGTGCTGGATGTGATGGTGCATATTGATCCGGAAGACGATATGCAGACCAAGCCCAATGCACATTTGCCCAGTCGCCCAAAACTAATGGCGCATTTGTCCGAACGACTAGGTGGGATAGATTTGGCGGGCTATCGTGTGGTATTTCACTATCTTGATGGCAAAGTTGATGCCGATATATACCTAACTCAACAGCAAGCCCAACGAGCAAGCGCGTTGCAAGCGGCCTGTGATACCTTAGTGCGCGAGGATGAGTTTTTTAGAGCAGTTCAGCTGCATTTGAGTTACGCGCAAAACTAATTGCGAACTTATTTCGCGTCTTGGTTCAGAGTTTGATTATGAGTCCCCTCAATCGTCAAAATCGCGCAAATAATTTTAATTTGTTGCGATTACTTTTCGCAGTTCTCGTTTTGCTATCGCACTCTTTCGAGTTAGTCGATGGTGATAGGTCAAGAGAGTTGTTAACTTCAGTATTCCACACCCTTACTTTTGGGGAATTCGCGGTTGATGGATTTTTTCTACTGAGTGGCTATTTGATTGTTCAAAGCTGGCAATTGTCGCCACGCATGGGTTCTTTTTTAAAGAAAAGAATATTGCGGATTTATCCGGGATTTATAGCCGCGTCGATTATTTGTACATTTGTAGTAGCACCGCTGGGTTCGATTTTAGAACATTACCCTTTCAGTTTTACTACATGGCAATTTATTGAAAACACATTGAGTTTTGGTAATCCGCTGACAGGCGAAGTATTTCTTGGGCAGTATTATCCTTGGGTAAATGGCGCGTTATGGACAATCTCTTGGGAGGCCAAATGCTACATCGCTGTTTTGCTAATTGGACTAGTTGGCGGGGTGAGAAATAGACAGGTTTGGTTCGTGTTGACCCTGGCTGCTCTGATTGTATTTTTGTGCCAAAAATTCGGATTTGTATTGAAAGTCCATGGCAGTGCTTTTGCCCGTGAAGACGCAGCCCGCTTTGCGAGCCTTTTTTTCGTCGGAGGCAGCTTTTATTTATACCGTGACAAAATTATGTTTGAGCAAAAGTGGCTTGTTGCAAGCGCATTGTCGTTAGCTGGATTAATGTTCAGTAATCAACTGGCAGAGTTGGCACTAGCTATATTCGGCGGGTATTTGTTGTTTTATTTTGCCTTCAAGCCATCACCATTTTTAGCTGGATTTCTAAAATTTCCCGATGTTTCCTATGGGGTATATCTATACGGCTGGCCAATTCAAAAGCTAATTCTTTGGTATTTTCCTTCCGCCCGGCCTTGGACTTTGTTTGCATTCAGTTGTTGTGCGGCAGTAGTTTGCGGTTTGATTAGCTGGTATGTGATTGAGAAGCCATTTTTAAAGCTAAAATCATTAAGTTGGAAAATTAAGCCAATCTAGCGGATGCACCAATTCGGTTGTTTACAGGTGAATTGCGCCCGATTTTGGTGCAAATTTCTAGTGTGCCGGAGGTCTAGCTTATGGCACAATGTCTAACTGTTGGGCGTTTGAAGCTGGCACAGTTTCTGCGTGTAGAATTTTGGGTAAGTATTTTATTTTTTAATTTGATCTTGGGAGAGCGCTATGTCGATGTCGGCAAATGATGTGTTGAAGTTGATTAAAGACCGTGAAGTTAAGTTCGTGGATTTTCGTTTTACGGATACGCGCGGCAAAGAGCAGCACGTTGGCGTGCCTGCCAAATATGTGGGTATGGATAAGTTTGAAGAAGGTCACGCGTTTGACGGTTCTTCTATCGCGGGTTGGAAAGGTATTCAAGCCTCTGACATGTTGCTGATGCCTGACCCTGCCACTGCTTTTATCGACCCGTTCATGGACGAAGTCACGCTGGTGATTACCTGTGATGTGATCGAGCCGACCGACGGCAAAGGTTATGACCGCGATCCGCGTTCAATTGCAAAACGCGCTGAAGCGTATTTGAAATCTGCCGGTATAGGTGATACCGCTTACTTTGGCCCGGAGCCGGAATTTTTTATTTTCGATTCCGTGCAATGGAATATCGATATGTCTGGCTGCTCCAGCAAAATCAATTCTGAAGAAGCGGCATGGTCGTCAGGCGAAAAATTTGATGGCGGCAACACGGGGCACCGTCCGGGTGTGAAGGGTGGTTACTTTCCGGTACCACCAGTTGATAGCTTGAATGATATCCGCGCGGCAATGTGCGTGGCGTTGGAAGAAATCGGCATTGAAGTGGAAGTGCATCACCATGAAGTGGCCACGGCTGGTCAGTGCGAAATCGGCACGAAATTCAACACGTTGGTACGCCGTGCCGATCAAACCCAAACCTTGAAATATGTGGTATTTAATGTCGCGCATCAGTATGGCAAAACGGCGACGTTCATGCCCAAGCCTATCGTTGGCGACAATGGTTCGGGTATGCACGTGCATCAGTCGATTTGGAAAGATGGCAAAAATCTGTTTGCGGGTAACGGCTATGCGGGTCTGTCTGATTTGGCGTTGTACTACATTGGTGGCATTATCAAACACGCAAAAGCGTTGAACGCGATTACAAATCCGGGTACGAACTCTTACAAACGTCTCGTTCCGCATTATGAAGCGCCAACTAAGTTAGCGTACTCGGCGAAAAATCGTTCTGCTTCGATTCGTATTCCCCACGTGGCAAGCGACAAAGCACGTCGTATTGAAACGCGTTTCCCCGACCCAACGGCCAATCCCTATTTGTGCTTTGCGGCACTGATGATGGCGGGATTGGATGGTATACAAAATAAGATTCACCCTGGCGATCCGGCAGATAAAAACTTGTATGACTTGCCACCTGAAGAGGACGCAAAAATCCCAACCGTTTGCTCTTCATTGGATGAAGCATTGGCTGCTTTGGATAAAGACCGCGAGTTCCTGACTCGTGGCGGCGTGTTCTCCAATGACTTCATCGATGCTTATATCGAGCTGAAAATGACCGAGGTGACTCGTTTACGCATGACAACTCACCCAGTTGAGTTCGATATGTATTACAGCATCTAAGTTGCTGCATTCAGTACGGTAGAGACGGGGCGCAAGCCCCGTTTTTATTTGTAATGCTTGAACGCAAAGGGTTTGTTTGTGTCTCACGCTTGCCCTATACTCGCCAAGTTTTTACTAGGAAGGTCAACATGAAACTACGGTACTTGTTAGCAGTATTGCTTATCTTGCCAGCCTACGCACAAGCGGATATCTATAAGTCGGTTGATGCAGACGGTCATGTAACCTACTCCAGCACGCCACTCAAAGGGGGTAAAAAAATCACGCTTACACCCTTGCCTACCATGGCACCACCCGCCGCTGCTCCAGCACGCGGGCGTTCAGGAAACTCGCCGGCAGATTTCCCCAAAGTAAATGGCGACACACAAAAAGGTCGCGATGAAACACGCCGTAAAATTTTGCAGGAGGAGTTGGATGTTGAGCAAAAACTATTAGAGGAAGCGCAAACGAATTTGAAAGAGGGTCAAGAAAATCCAGAAGTCATTCGTGGTAAAGATGGCAGCACGCACCGTAATATGGCGAAATACGATGAGAAGATTAAATCATTAACTGAGCAAACCAACCTTCACCAAAGCAACATAGACGCGCTCAATACCGAATTATCCAAATTAAAATAAAAATTTTTGCTACTGGCATGTTCCCTGCTTTCTCAAAGCCGTATGCCTAATTTTCCTTTTCTGACGCTCGAATATCTTTCCACTGCTGTGATTGTGTTGGACGAGGAGTCGCGCATCACCTATCTCAATCCCGCTGCGGAAAACCTGTTTGATCTGAGTAGTAAAAATTTGTTGGGTCATCCGCTTCAGCAGGTGTTTACCAATACCGAGCAATTGGCGAACGCCATGCAGCAAGCGATACACAACCATGCCAGTTACATTGAACATGATTTGATATTGGGCACACATGCGCATGGAAAGTTACATCTACGTTGTGCCGCAACACCTTTGTATATCTCAAAAAATTATTTGTTGTTGGAATTCCATCCAATAGATCGTCCGTTAAAATTGGCGCGTGAAGAGCAAATGTTGGATCAGACGCAAGCCAATCGTTTGCTGTTGCGTAATCTCGCGCATGAGATAAAAAATCCACTCGGTGGCATACGCGGGGCGGCGCAGTTGCTTGAACAAGAATTGGAAAAGCCCGCCCTGTTTGAATACACGCAAGTGATTATTCAAGAGGCTGACAGGCTGCGCACCTTAATGGAGAATTTGCTCACACCACAAAATGCCTCACACTACAGTGCGCTCAATATCCATGAGGTATTGGAGCGTGTGCGCAGTGTCGTATTGGCGGAACTTTCGGAAGGTTTGCAGATACTTCGGGACTATGACATTAGTTTGCCTGCGCTGATTGGCGACAAAGAACAGTTGATACAAGTGATGCTCAATATTGTGCGCAATGCCACACAGGCGATGCAGGGAAAAGGTTCAATCATTTTGCGCACGCGCATTGCTCGCCAAGTGACGTTGAATAAGCGCCGCCACCGTCTTGCGGTCATGGCGCAAATCATTGATGACGGTGCCGGCATTCCGGTTGAGTTACAAGATAAAATTTTTTATCCCCTAGTGTCGGGGCGTGCCGATGGACATGGCTTGGGGCTGACGCTGGCGCAAGATTTTGTTAACCAGCATCATGGCACGATTGCCTTTGATAGCGAGCCGGGACGCACCTGTTTTACGATTATTTTGCCTCTACCCTGAATTTATTAAGGTGATGTTATGAAACCTGTTTGGATAATTGACGACGATAAATCGATACGCTGGGTGCTGGAAAAATCATTGGCACGTGAAGAAATCGAGTTCAAAAGTTTTTCCACTGCAGATGATGCCTTGCGCGCTTTAAGCAATGATTTGCCGCAAGTAGTAGTCAGCGATATTCGTATGCCGGGCAGTTCGGGATTGGATTTTTTGCAGGTGCTACATCAGCGTCATCCGCACATTCCCGTCATCATTATGACCGCCTACTCCGACTTGGAAAGCGCGGTGTCGGCATTTCAAGGCGGCGCGTTTGAATACTTGCCCAAGCCTTTCGATATAAACCATGCTGTAGAGCTTATTCGGCGTGCCCTAGAGCAAAGCAGGCGAAAATCGGGAGATGCGCAAGAGGTTGAGGTTGGTGCCGATATTTTGGGACAAGCACCTGCCATGCAGGAGGTGTTTCGTGCCATTGGCCGCTTGTCGCAGTCGCACGCGACGGTGCTCATCAATGGCGAATCGGGTACGGGGAAAGAGCTGGTTGCCCAAGCATTGCACCGTCATAGCCCGCGCTCTGACAAGCCCTTCATCGCCATCAATACCGCCGCCATCCCTAAAGATTTGCTGGAGTCAGAATTGTTTGGTCATGAGCGCGGGGCGTTCACTGGCGCGGCAACCACACGACGCGGACGATTTGAACAAGCCGAGGGTGGTACATTATTCTTGGATGAAATCGGCGACATGCCGGCTGATTTACAAACACGTTTGCTGCGTGTGCTATCGGACGGCAACTACTACCGTGTTGGTGGGCATCAACCCATCAAAGCCAATGTGCGCATCATCACTGCCACCCATCAAAATCTTGACGAGCGCGTCAAGCAGGGATTGTTTCGCGAAGATTTGTTTCATCGTTTGAACGTGATTCGACTACGCCTGCCGCCATTACGTGAACGTCGCGAAGACATCCCGTTGTTAGCGAAATACTTTTTGCAAAAAAGTGCGCGTGAACTCTCTGTTGAACAAAAGCAATTTAGCGAAGCAACGTTGCAGCATTTGTCCGCACAAAGCTTCCCCGGTAATGTGCGGCAACTGGAAAATTTGTGCCATTGGTTGACTGTGATGACTCCTTCACAAATCATCGAAGTGGCAGACCTACCACCGGAGTGGCGTGATGAAACTTCTACCAGTGCCGCGAACGTTGGCGATTGGAGCGTAGCATTAGCACAGCAAGCGGCGATTGCTTTGCAGCGCGGCGACGAGCGCATCATGGACACGCTGACCAATCAGTTTGAGCGCACCTTGATTTTACAAGCCTTGCAACATACCAACGGACGGCGTATAGAAGCGGCTACGCTGCTGGGGATTGGGCGTAATACGCTAACGCGCAAGATTCAGGAATTAGGTTTGGATGCAAAAGAGGAATAGCCTAGCTTGCGAGACGTTTAAGCAGCTTTTCATGGATGCCACCAAACCCGCCGTTGCTCATCACCAGTATTTGATCGCCTGATTTTGCAGCGGCGACGACGGCTTCAATCAAATCGTTCAGATCATCTTTTACTACTGCTTTGTTACACAGCGGAGCGAGTGCGCCGCGTGCATCCCAACCGAGATTGCCTGCGTAGCAAAATACTAAGTCGGCATCTTTTAAGCTGGCTGGCAATGCGTCTTTCATCACGCCCAATTTCATCGTATTGGAGCGCGGCTCTAACACCGCCAAAATACGCGCCTTGCCAACTTTGTGGCGTAAGCCTGCAACCGTAGTTTCCACCGCAGTCGGGTGATGCGCGAAGTCGTCATACACGGTGATGTTGTTCACTATGCCGCGAACTTCCATGCGACGTTTCACATTTTTGAATTCGGCAAGCGCGGCTAAACCTTGCGCAATCGGTACGCCAACATGACGCGCCGCAGCCAACGCAGCGAGGGCATTTTGGCGATTGTGCTCACCGAGTAATTCCCATTGCAGCGTACCCTGTGCAACGCCATTTAGGCTCACACGATTATCGGCATCAATCTGCCAGCCTGCATCTGTGCCAAAGCGTTCAATCGGTGTCCAGCAACCACGTTGCAATACCTTGTCCAGCGTGGCTTCGCGGCCATTGCTTACAACTAAACCATTGCCTGGCACAGTTCGCACCAAGTGGTGAAACTGCGTTTCAATCGCGGCAAGATCGGCAAAAATATCTGCGTGATCGAACTCCAAATTATTGAGGATGGCAGTACGCGGATGGTAGTGAACAAATTTTGAACGCTTATCAAAAAATGCTGTGTCGTATTCGTCTGCTTCGATGACAAAAAAATGGGAGTCTGTGAGTCGCGCCGAGATGCCAAAATTTTCCGGCACGCCGCCAATTAAAAAACACGGATTCAGTTTTGCGTATTCCAAAACCCACGCCAACATCGCGCTGGTGGTGGTTTTGCCATGTGTCCCAGCAACGCCCAGCACCCACTTATCGCGCAATATTGTGTCTGCCAGCCATTGCGGGCCGGAAATGTAGGGCAAGTTGCGATTTAGGATTTCCTCCATCAGCGGATTGCCGCGCGTGACCACATTGCCGATAACAAACATATCTGGCTTGAGTGAAAGTTGCTCCACACCAAAGCCTTCAATCAGCTCGATGCCCTGCGCTTCAAGCTGCGTACTCATAGGCGGATACACATTGGCATCGCAACCAGTGACGCGATAGCCAGCTTGCTTGGCAAGTGCGGCAATGCCGCCCATAAAAGTGCCGCAAATTCCGATGATGTGTATGTGCTTTGCTTGGTTCATTGCTTACGCTCTAAAAATAAAATACACCGCGCCCATCATGCACAACGCGGCATACAGATAATCCATCTTCAACGGTTGATTCATATACAAAACTGCGAACGGCACAAACACCGACAGCGTAATGACCTCTTGAAGTATCTTCAGTTGCCCAAGATTCAGCGCGGTGTAGCCGATGCGATTAGCGGGGACTTGCAACAGATACTCGAACAGCGCGATGCCCCAACTCACCAATGCCGCGATGTACCACGGCGAACCCGCCATATTCTTCAAGTGACCATACCACGCGAAGGTCATAAACAGATTCGACACTGCAAGCATCAGTGCCGTGACCAGTAGCGGGTTTGAGATCAGGTTCATGAAATCCTAAAGTTTTTCATCGGACGCGATTATTGTAGGAGCGAGCTTGCTCGCGACCCTTCGACAAGCTCAGGGCGAACGGATAATTACTTCGCGAGCAAGCTCGCTCCTACAAATGGTCAATGGTATTAACGTACACCCAACAACTCAACATCAAACACCAAAGTCGCATTCGGTGGAATCGCACCGCCCGCACCACGTGAGCCGTAGCCCATTTCTGAAGGAATAATCAGCGTGCGTTGCCCGCCTATTTTCATACCTGCTACGCCCTTGTCCCAGCCCTGAATAACGCGACCACCGCCTAGTGGAAAGTTGAAAGGATCACCACGATCACGCGAACTATCGAATTTTTTACCTTTATGTTCAGGCGCGGTTTCGTCATACAACCAACCAGTGTAATGCACCGAAACATCATGCCCGGCAATCGCTTCCGCGCCAGTACCTTGCTTCACATCAATTTTAATCAATTCACTCATGTTACTTTTCTCCATTGTTGGTTTAGGGGTTTCGGCTGGTTTAGAGCACGCGGTTGTTGAAAAAATACTGGCTGACAACAAAACCACCAGTGGTAAAAAAGTGACGCTATGTTTCATGGGTAAACTTATATGGACACCTCCCGGTTTGGCAAGAGATATATCGTGTTTTGGTGATACGTAAATCGGCTGCAGTCTTATATCCGGCTTTGTTGCAGACGGTATTGCTGTCTGCGAGCCCTGATGGAATTCGCCAAGAACGACCTCATCTCCTTTTCGCGCTCGAAGCGCTTAAAATCATTCAGGCTTACGTTCTTGCGGTCCGACCTGTTTCGCCATCACACGGGTTTATCTACCTGCGCAACCTATCAGCATTCCACTCCTTCTCAGTGGTTGTTCTTCGTCATGCGGGCACTTGGCTCACATAACCCTTTTGGTACTCCCGACCATGCGCCAAAATCGCCCATGCCGTTCGTGCCATCTTGTTGGCCATCGCAACGATCGCCACATTTGTCGGTCGTCTCTGGAGCAGCGATTCGCTCCATGCGCCTTTGTCTTTCGCCTTGAACATCACGGTTCTGGCTCCATGGATCAGCAAGGTGCGCAAATACGTATCGCCACGTTTACTGATGCCTAATAACTTGACCTTGCCGCCCGTGCCACTTTGCCTTGGCACCAGACCCACAAAAGCGGCAAACTCCCGTCCAGACCTGAAGCAATTTGCCTCGCCCATCGTGGCGACAAGAGCCGTTGCGGTCAGCATTCCTATGCCGGGTATCTCGGCGATCTTCCGGCAAGCCGTCTGCTGCTTCTGCCAATCTTTGATTCTGCGTTCAATATTCTGCACATCCGCTTCGATTTCATCGAGACGCTGCAGTTGTTCCTTGACCGCTTCAAACAGCATGTCTGGCACGATCTCTTCCAGCTCAGCCATTCGTTGTTGTATTTCTGCTAGCCCCGCTTGCCGACCCCCTTTTAAGGTAATACCAAACTCGTAGAGCAGTCCGCGCAGTTGGTTCACCTGCATGGTACGGAACTTGATCAGCGACAATCTCATTCGGTGCAATGCCAGCATGGCTTGCTGCTCTTCCGTTTTACCGGCGACCGTGCGCATCCCCGGCTGCCTTATTGCTGTCCATATCGCTTTCGCATCCGCCGCATCGGTCTTGTTGCCTTGCACGAAGGGCCGGACAAACTTGGCATGAATCAGTTTGACTTCATGACCCGACATCATCAGCTTGCGCCGCCACCAGTGCGCGCTGCCGCATGCCTCAAGTGCAATCAGTCCGGCTTCCCGCTGCGCAAAAAATTCCAGCAGTTCCTGCTTGCCAAACTTGCGATTATGAATCTCGCCACTCTCGTGTTCCACCCAGTACACTTGGAAAACACGCTTTGCGATGTCCAACCCATATGTCGTAAAATTCATCTCAGCCCCTCCGTCCGTTTGTGGAAAGATCTCATTATCTCCACCTTGGCACGTAGATGCCGTCAGGTCCGCGAGGGGCTACCTCATTCTTTAATTCCCTACCCCTGCTCCCCGTGGGGAGGGAGGCGTCCATCCCATCTCCTTTGTAGTAATTTTGTGGGGTGCAATAAGTGTAGTGTATTGAATCGAATTTTTAGCGGCGAAGTAATTTAATCGTGCAACATACGCAAAAATTCATCTGCCGAAACACCCGCCTGACGCAGTATGCCGACTTTTATTTCCTTGTGGTTAGGTACAACGCAGCCCGATGAGCCTTTGCGTAAGATGATGTGGCTACCGTTTTGGCGCATCACCACAAATCCAAGACGTTCAAAAATTCTAACTGTCTGCGCGCCAGAAATATGCGGCAATTTAGGCATGTGCGGGAATATCGAAGGTCGTTACAATGGGGTGTCCAATTGAAACGATCGGAAACTCGTCAAGATACAGCGCGGTTGCTTCCTGCAAATTGCGCAGAGTCTCATTGATAGTTTCGCCTTGGGTGGTTGTTCCCGTTTCGGGGTTCAGAGCGATGAAACCACCTTCTTCGGCTTGGGTTAAAACGGCGGTTAATTGCATGATGCCTCCACGAAGTTTGGATAGAGCGTGATTTTACTATTTTGTCGGCTCAACACCATTAAATCTTCCGCACAAAAACTTTTGACTTCCGCTGATAGTTATACAGCGATTTTTTCTGCGCAGGCAATGCGGAAACATCGCTTTCAACAAAGCCGCGTTCGATAAACCAGTGTGCGGTGCGGGTGGTGAGTACAAATAATTTCTTCAGCTTTTGTGTCCTGGCAACTTCGGCCATGTGGTTGAGGATGGCTTCGCCGTAGCCGCGATCCCGGCTTTGTGATTCGACGGCGAGGCAGGCAAGCTCGGCGGCGGCTTCGTCGGGGAAGGGATACAGCGCGGCACAGCCGACGATACGGTGGTCGTGCTCTAACACGACAAAACGTTCTATTTCCTGTTCAAGCAATTCGCGGCTGCGTCTTACCAGGATACCTTCCTCCTCAAGTGGGCGCAGCAGTTTCAAAATGCCCCCCACATCTTCAATGCTGGCATCACGCAGGGTGTTGAGTGTGCTTTCCACCACCATCGTGCCGATGCCATCATCGCTAAATAATTCTTGCAGCACCGCGCCATCGGTGTGACGGCTGATGAGGTGAGTGCGTGCCACACCCGCCTCGCAAGCACGAATTGCGCAAGGCAAAAATAAATTGATGTCGTCGGATAATTTTCGTTTACCACTAAGCACTTCTTGCGCTTGCGCGACGGTAAGCTCCTTGAGTAGCGCACCCTTCTTGTCCTGCACGCCATCGGTGTTCATTAGAAATACCAGCTTATCGGCATCCAGCGCGATAGCGGTCGCAGTGGCGACATCTTCCAGCGTAACGTTGAACACTTCGCCAGTAGGTGAATACCCAAGCGGTGAGAGCAATACTACTTCGCCAAACTCCATGCGATCATTTAGCGCGGCAACATCCACTTTGCGCACACTCCCCGTGTGTTGTAAATCCACGCCATTGATGATGCCGATAGGTTGCGCAGTAATGAAATTGCCACCAGCCACGCGAATGTCGGCATTCGCCATCGGTGAATTTGCCAACCCCATCGAGAGCAACGCCTCAATCTCGACCCGCACCCGACCCACCGCTTCTTTCACGCATTGCATAGTGTCGGCATCGGTCATGCGAATGCCGTGGTGATAGGTATCAGACAAACTATTTTTTGCCAGATGTGCTTCGATTTGCGGGCGCGCTCCATGCACCAACACCAAGCGTATGCCCAGCGCAGCAAGCAGGTTGAAGTCGTGGGCCAGCTCAACAAACTTACCATCTGCGACCACCTCTCCGCCAAACGCGATGACGAACGTTCGCCCGCGAAACGCGTTGATGTAAGGTGCGACGGAACGGAACCAAGAAACGAACTCGGCAGGCGTGGAGGCGTTAGGCATTTTGAAGTCCTTAAAGATTTGTGCGCATCATGCCGCGCTACGGCTCATCTAGCAACTGTCCTGCAATTTTACGGGGCTTGCTTCGCTAAATTTATGCGCTGGGCTTAAACACCATCAAACCATAAATCAGGAGCATGGCTGGGAAAGCTAGCATTCCTAGCCGCTCCCAAATAACGGCATAACGCCAATAGCGTTGAGGGAGATCAGCTTGATTGTCTGTCGCAATTTGAGCCATTTTCGCCATCTGAATTTGCAGCCACACAACAGGTAGCCAGCACGCTCCAGCAAATAAATACAAAAAGTACGTTGCCAACAACCAAGGGGTTGCGTATGAATATCCTGAGAGCCAAACCAAGATCAATCCGCTGACAGGTTGTATCACCACGGTAGGGGCGGTGAACCAATAGTCTGCCCTAACAACCAGCCGTGATACCTCGGCAATCGCCGCGACATTTTTTGTGCGGTTGATAAAGTACAAATAAAACGCGCTGCCAAATCCAACGCCAACCAGTGCCACGCTGGATAAAATATGTACCGATTTAAGCAGTAAATAAATGTTCACTCTGCCTGCTCTCTGTATTGATGAAGCAGCCAAAGCAACAGCAAGATGGGCAGATTTTTCAGCACAGGCCCAAATGGATGCAGCCAATACCACGGCAAGTAAATCGCTATGATGATGCTATAACCGATAATTAGCATTGCCTGTATCCGCCAGAGTATTGTTGAGGGGTACGCCAACGTTAATATGCCTAAAATCATGTCAAAAATTGCCGAACCATATAGTGCGATCAATGCAGCTTGACTATGCAATCCGACATGCCCAAGCAACATGAGGCTCTCGCTTTGCGGAAAGATGCCCAGTAATAACGTGCCTGTCACCAACCAGACAACAGCAAGTGTGTAACGTATCAGCCTTAAATCAAATGCTCGCATCAAGTTCGCCTATTTAGCAATGAATGTTTGATAGCTGCGAGGTGCATGCCCTAGCAGGTTAGTGAAGCCAGAGGCAGAAGCCGTATTGCCAGCCATAAGCATGGTGAGTGTGTCGCTACACAGTGGGCTGGCAGGAATGTAATCGCCAATCCGCGCTGCGATTTTTACAAACATAGCGGGTACAGAAATATGCCACGCAGGTTTTCGCCCAAGCTGTGCGCGATAGCTATCGAGCATTCCACGCATGGTGGTGGCTTCTGCACCGACAACATCCACTGTTTGATTGCTCGCGTTGGAGTTGCTTAACCACTGTGCAACTGCCGCACAAACATCGTCGATATGCACGGGTTGTAAGGCTTGCAAGCCACCCATGGGCAGCCCATGAATAGGCAGTTTGGCGAGCATCGTGAACATTTTTGCACTCGCGCCATCTTCGCCATAGATGACTGAAGGTCGTAAACACAAATAGCGTGTTTGCATCGGCAAACGATGCAATGCCCCTTCTGCGACGATGCGTGTAGAAAAATATGCGGTGTCTATTCCACTATCCACCCCTAGTGCTGAAAGTTGCACAACTCGCTCAATACCAGCTTCTGCGCAGGTAGCAAAAAGCGCACAAGGCGTTTCAGCATGTAACTTCTTCATGGGGGTGTTGGTGTTATCACGTAATACGCCCACCGCATTGATGACTAGGTTGATGCCTTTTAAGCGCGGCAGCCAAATATCTTTGCTTGTGTCGTTGCGGAAATCTACTGCAATGTCGCCATGCTCACTTGGACGACGAACCGCGCGAGTAACGGCATGCCCCGCATCGCGAAGCACTTGTGTTAAATGTCGTCCGACAAACCCTGTTGCGCCGCAGATTAGTATATTCATGTCTTGCCCTGGCTTTTAGATATAACAGCCCAAACACCTTACACATGACAAACATGACGGTGGTAACAAGCACTCAACGTCAAAATAAGTATGGTGCACATCGCTTCCCACAACCTTAATATAAGGTTGCTTATTGAAAGTCACCCCACAGCATTTGCAATGCCGCAAGCCCAGCAACCGCCGCAGTTTCAGTGCGCAGCACTCTTGTACCCATGCGGATAGGGGTGAAGCCGCATAGCAGCGCGGATTCACTCTCGGCTGGTGCGAAACCGCCCTCTGCACCAATCAGCAAAATGATGCTTCCCAATGGTTTGGTTTGGCTAGACAGTGAAGACGCGCCTTCGGGCAACAAAATAAATTTGGTGTCGGGTGATGTGCGAGTCTGTTGCAGCCACACCATGATGTCGATGGGTGCGTGTATTGTTGGCAGCACATTTCGTCCGCATTGCTCACACGCGGCGACGGCTACTTGTTGCCAATGCTCGACGCGCTTTTCGGCTCGCTCACTGGAAAGCCTTGCAACACTGCGCTCAGTTGCGAGTGGCTGAATTTCGGATGCGCCTAGTTCGGTAGCTTTTTGAATCACCCAATCCATTTTTTCGCTGCTGGATAGAGCTTGTGCCAGTGTGATGTGTAAAGGAGATTCGCGGTTGATGTTTGCAGTGCTGATGTCGCCAACAATTACGCGCTTGCCGCTCAGCTCGGCAATCACGCCATGGCATTCGTTGCCGCTGCCATCAAAGATTTGCACGGCATCACCTTCGCGTAATCGTAAAACGCGAGAGGCGTGGTGCGCGGCATCGGCGGGTAATTCAAACGAGCCGTTTTGCGGCAACGGCGGGGGGCAATAGAAGCGTGGCATGGCTTAAGGACACCTCAAAATTTTGTTAAAGCCGCGCTAGCGGCGTTAAAATCGAATTCAAAATACTCACTTACTGTAAGTAAGCTCCGTTTTCTCATCCGATTTTGCCTTGCTATCATCGGCTTGATCAAATTTTTGAAGCGTCCTTATAGTGTCTATTTGAATTGAGCGGCGTGATAATATAACGCATCGCAAAGATGTTGTTAGGAGTTCGAGATGGTCAGTTTGCAACCGCCGCTGTGTGATTTTGGTTGGAAGGCGCGTGATTTTGATTTGCTGGGCGTGGATGGCATTCGCTATAACTTAGCCAATGCGCGCGGCAAGAATGGTTTGCTGGTGATGTTTATATGCAATCACTGCCCTTACGTGAAATCCATTCGTGATCGCATTGTGCGCGACACACGTGAACTGCAACAGCACGGCATCAACACCATCGCCATTATGTCGAATGACCCTGCTGACTACGCTGAAGACTCATTCGAAAACATGTGTGCAATCGCGCAGCAATACGATTATCCGTTTCCCTATGTTATTGATGAAACTCAGCAAATCGCTAAAGATTACGATGCGGTTTGTACGCCGGATTTTTTTGGTTTCAATGCCAATCTTGAGCTGCAATATCGTGGTCGCTTAGATGCATCGCGCAAAGAAGCGGTAGCCGATGCATCGCGCGATTTATTCAATGCCATGCTGCAAGTGGCGCAAACAGGGCAAGGCCCGCGTGAGCAAATTGCCAGCATGGGTTGCTCGATTAAATGGAAAACAGCATGAGTAGTCCCACTGTAAAAGTCCCAGCGTATGGCAGCATGAGTGCCATGCTCAAGGCCGTGATTGCAGCAGTTAAGCTGGTCACGGCAGAAGAAATTATGCCGCGTTATCTTAAAGTGTCGCATCAGCTAAAGAGTGACGGTAGCTTGTGCACCGAAGCCGATCTTGCCGCGCAAAGTGCGCTGATTAAAAAGCTGCAAGCGATTCTCAACGTGCCTGTGCTGGGCGAGGAGATGACTGAGGACGAGCAACACGCCGCCTGGACCGAAGCGGAGCATGGACTGTGGTGTATCGACCCGATTGATGGCACGTCCAACTTTGTGCGTGGCTTACCTTACTTTGCCATCTCAGTCGCACTCATACGTGACGGCAAAAGCGTTTTGGGTGTGGTCTATGATCCGTCAGCAAAAGAAATTTTTGCTGCCGAGCAAAATAGAGGCGCGTTCTTGAATGGTGAAAAATTGGTTAGTCGTGTAACGGTAGAGACATTGGGAGATGCCTTGGCAAGTGTTGATTTGAAGAGACTCAAACAAGACTTGGTAACCCGGTTGGCAACCAATCCGCCATATGCGTCGCAACGTAATTATGGCGCAAGTGCGCTGGATTGGTGCTACACCGCAACGGGTCGTTATGATGTGTATTTACACGGTGGACAAAAGTTGTGGGACTACGCGGCAGGATCGTTAATCTATGCCGAATCAGGCGGTCATGCTTGTTGTATCGAGCATGATGAATTTTCTTCGGGCAATATATGGCAGCGTTCGGTAATTTTGGCGCGTGACAAAAATTTGTTTGAGGACTGGAAAAGTTGGATACGTGCGAAGCAGTAACATGAGGGTGAATGTTTGAAAATTCTCATACTCGGTGCAGGTCAAGTTGGCTCGACCGTTGCAGAAAGTCTAGTCAGTGAAGCCAACGACATCACGGTGGTTGATTCGGATGCAGAGAAGCTGCGTCAACTTCAGGACAGGTTAGATTTACGCACACTGGCGGGCAACGCCGCTCACCCTTCTACGTTAGAGGCGGCAGGTATCGCCGACACGGATATGTTGTTGGCAGTGACGCAAAGTGATGAAGTAAATTTGGTAGCATGCAAGCTGGCTGCCAGTCTTTTTAATACTCCCACACGCATTGCTCGAATCCGATCTGCAGATTATTTGGATCGCGAAGAGGTGTTTAGCGCAAATAACTTTTGCGTTGATTTATCAATATGTCCTGAGCAAATTCTCACTGATTACATCGTTAAGCTTATTGAGTTTCCCGAAGCACTTCAGGTGTTGGAATTTGCCTCCGGCAAAGTGTCATTGGTGGCGGTGCGCGCCTTTGATGGTGGGCCACTGGTGGGGCGGCCACTCCGCGCTTTACGCACTGATATGCCACAAATTGATACGCGAGTGGCGGCGATTTTCCGTCAAAATCGATCTATAAACATGACGGGTGATACCGTGGTAGAAAAAGGCGATGAGGTATTTTTCATCGCAGCAACGGAACATATTCGAACGGTGATGAAAGAGTTGCGCCGCATGGATAAACCCGCCAAGCGCGTGATGATCGTCGGTGGGGGAAACATTGGTCGGCGCTTGGCGAAAGCGTTGGAGAAAAAGTACCAAGTTAAGCTCATCGAGTTTAATAAGAAAGTATGTGCCAGTATTGCCGCTGACCTGACCAGCACACTTGTGTTACATGGCGATGGCACGGATGAAAAGCTTATGCAGCAAGAGCACGTGGCGGATGTTGATGTATTTTGCGCACTGACCAATGACGATGAAAATAACATTATGTCGTCGTTGTTGGCGAAACAAGGGGGGGCGCGTAAAGTCATTGCGCTGATCAATCGAAGCGCCTATGTGGATTTGTTACAGGGCGGCAAGATTGATATTGCGTTATCCCCGGCTCAAATCACTATTGGCTCACTGTTAGCATATGTGCGGCAAGGGGATGTGGCGGCCGTGCATTCTTTGCGTCGTGGTGCGGCTGAGGCACTTGAGTTGATTGCGCATGGCGATAGAGAATCGTCTCGTGTCGTGGGACGGCGCATCGAAGAAATAGAGTCCCCTCCAGGTACAACGATAGGTGCCATGGTGCGCAATGGACAAGTCCTAATTGCGCATCATGACACGACGATTGAAGCAGAAGATCACGTGATCGTGTTTGTGAACGACAAGCGCTCAGTCGGCAAGGTCGAAAAATTATTCCAAGTCAAACTAGGCTTTCTATAGAGATGCACACATGTTGCGTGCGCTAACGGTTGTCCATGCTTTGGGTTTGATGCTGGTGGTATTCAGCATTAGTTACCTGATGCCAATTATTGCCTCATTGGTTTATCAAGACGACACTCTGATTGATTTCGTTCAGGCGATGTTGCTGACTTTTCTGAGCGGATTCCTAATGTGGTCATTAACTCGCCGCTTTAGGGGGGAGCTTTCAATTCGCCACGGCTATTTGTTGGTGGTGGCAATGTGGACAGCCATGCCGGCGGTGGCAACGTTACCGCTGCTATTGGTAATTCATGGTTTGTCGTTCACCGATGCGTATTTCGAAACCATGTCTGGCTTGACGACTACCGGTGCCACGGCACTTGTCGGATTGGATAACCTCCCGCCTGCCATCAATTTGTGGCGACATGAACTCAACTGGTTGGGAGGTATGGGTATTATCGTGCTGGCGGTTGCGATCTTGCCGCTGCTTGGGATTGGTGGACGGCAATTGTTCAAGGCCGAAACGCCTGGACCAATGAAGGACAGCGCTTTAACGCCGCGCATTACTGAAACGGCGCGTAATTTATGGATGGTATATTTGGGAATTACGATTGCTTGCATCTTTTCCTTAAAAATTGCGGGCATGTATTCCGAGAAAGGTATGAGTTGGCTGGATGCAATTTGTCATGCTTTCGCAGCGATGGGTTTGGGTGGCTTTTCTACACACGATCAGAGTGTCGGCTACTTTGACTCTCCCGCGATTGAAGGCGTGTTAATTTTTTTCATGTTGATTGCCGCGATGAATTTCGCGACACATTTTCTAATGTGGCGCGAAAAAAGTTTTGCGCCTTTGCTGGGTGATGTGGAGACACTGACAACCGTTGGTGTCGTTCTAGTTAGCTGTTTGGGCATCGCGATTTTCTTGCAGTGGCAAGGGATTTATCCAAGTTTTTGGACAGCGTTGCGACATGCCAGCTTTAATCTTGTTTCCTTGGCTACGGATTGCGGTTTCGCCAGCGTGGACTTTAATCAATGGCCGATTTTTGCTCCCATGTGGATGTTGCTGCTAAGTTGTCTGACGGCGAGTTCTGGCTCGACGGGTGGTGGCATAAAAATGGTGCGTACGCTGATTTTGTTTAAACAGGCGGGACGGGAATTTCTTAGCTTGCTGCACCCCGCCGTAGTGAACCCGATGAAAATAGGCGGTGCAGTTATTCCCAATAACATTGTATTTTCAGTGCTGGGCTTTGTATTTTTATATTTTATGAGCGTCGCGACACTCACTTTTTTGTTGCTGATTAGCGGACTGGATTTTATTTCCGCTTTCTCGGCAATTATCGCGTGCATTAACAATGCGGGACCCGGCTTGGGGGTGGTGGGCCAGCCAATAACTATCAAGGACTGAGCGATTTTCAAACTTGGGTTTGCACAATTGCCATGTTGTTGGGACGATTGGAAATTTTCACGTTACTTATTTTGTTTACGCCGAATTTTTGGAAGCGTTAAAATCGTCATGACAGAGAAGGTGAGTTACGTTAGCATGACAAGCCATAAAATCACTTAAAGACTATCTCCAAAGTCTATGTTTAGAAAGTTAGTATCACAGGGTGAGGAACTGAGATGAGTGAAGAGCAACCATTGGCGGGCGTTAAGGTGTTGTTGATTGACGACAGCAATACTATTCGACGCAGCGGAGAGATTTTTTTATCGCAAGCGGGATGCCAAGTGATCCTTGCTGAAGACGGTTTTGATGGCTTGTCCAAGGTGGTCGACAACCAGCCCGATATTATTTTCGTCGATGTGATGATGCCACGCTTGGATGGCTATCAGACCTGTGCGCTCATCAAAAAGCACGAACATTTCCGCAAAACGCCAGTAGTGATGTTGACCAGTAAAGACACATTGTTTGATCGTGCGCGAGGCAAGCTGGTTGGTGCAGATCAGTATCTGCTCAAGCCCTTCAATAAAAAAAGTTTAATCGAGGCCGTTATTAACCATACTCAATCGAACACCGAGGTTGATTATGGCCATTAAAAGAATTTTGGTGGTGGATGACTCCGCAACTGAGCGCCATATTCTTGGTGGAATTTTAGGGAAAAAAGGTTACGAGGTGAGCTTTGCCGAAGATGGCGAAAGAGGCGTGTCAGAAGCGAAAGCAAACTTGCCGGATTTGGTTATCATGGATGTGGTGATGCCGGGCATGAATGGCTTTCAGGCTACGAGAGCCATTACTAAAGATCCTCAAACACAACACATCCCCGTGATTATTTGCACAACAAAAGATCAGGAAACTGACAAGGTGTGGGGTGCGCGTCAGGGCGCGAAAGATTATGTACTCAAGCCAATAGATGCTGCCGATCTGTTGGGTAAAATTGCCGCGCTCACTTGAAATACTTAAAGCACATTTTAATCACTCAGCGTTCGTGGGTGGTTTTTGTATTGGTGAAGGCAGAGCTTAGGGAGGCTCACTAGATGTCGAAGCGTCTTAACCTGCGCGAGTTTCAACAGAATTTAATCAATCAGCTGCAAGCCAAAGATTTGGCGGTTGAGCGTGTCTCTACTTTGGGTGTGCAAATCGCCAGGCAAAATTGGTTGGTTGAAATGGCGGACGTTGATGAAATTATGCCCGTGCCCAAGTTGGCGAGCGTGCCATTCGCCAAGCCGTGGTTTCGCGGTGTGGCCAATGTGCGCGGCAATCTTTATGGTGTGGTCGACATGATCGCGTACCAAGAAAGCGGCGCGGCGACGGGCGATGCGGAAAATCGCGTGATCCTGGTTTCTAGCCGTTTTGAATTTAATGCCGCATTGCTGGTGGATCGCGTGTTCGGTTTGCGCGACGCGCGCAATTGGCTGCAAAGCGAATTGGGCGGGCAAGTTGAATACCATGATGAACAGGGTGCATCGTGGCGAAAATTGGACATTGCAGCCATATTAGAACAGGCAGAATTTTTACAGATAGGCGTTTAGGATGCCTTTAAAAATGAATATTTCATCCCAACTGCTGTGTTGTGAAAAAATTTCCTTGTTGGCATATATTTGTATATGCGGCGCGGCAAAAATATTTTCACGCCTTGCATTTGGGCGAACTCTTCACTTTTAAAGGCATCCCAATTGAAATGGAAATGGAAATGGAAATGGAAATGGAAAGAGGAATAACATGGCTTTGAATTTGGCATCACTCAAATTTAATCTGAAGACGCTGATTTTTGCGGCAGTGGTTTTTTTCGCGCTGACCGCGATTACGGCGTATATGAACAATCGCGAAGATCGCAGCAAGGTGGGCTATGTCGGACAATCTAGCCAGCTGATGATGTTGTCGCAGCGCCTTGCTAAAGATGCGCAGCAGGCACTTGCCGGGAACGAGTCCTCTTTCGATGCGTTGTCAAAAAGTAAGATAAATTTTCAGGACATACTCACGCGCCTAGATAAAGGCGATATTACCTTGCCGGCCACAACCGGGGATGCGCGCTCTGAATTAAATGATTTAATCAAAGGCTCAAGCAAAACTTTGCTGAACGTTAAAACTTTGGAAACGGGCCGTGCCGATTTAATTGCTTTGGGTAAAACCGCGACTTCAATCAATGCGACGCTCAGGGAATTGCGCACTGTTACAAAAGGTATGACGGAGGCATTTGGCGGTGCGCAAAAAGAGCAGGCTGCGCGTTTTGCTTTGGCGATGGAGCGCATCGGCAAAGATGCCAGTATCGCGCTGGGCGGCAACATTTCTAACGAACAAGTGGCGAGCTTGAGTGCGGATGCTGCCGCAGCCGAGGAAAGTTTGGCGAGTTTGCCGACGACGGATGCCAATGTGGCGCAGGCGCGTAAATTATTTGATGGCTATCGTGGTGGTGTGCAATTGGCTGCCCCGCAATTGCGTAGCTTGGCGGATGCAAAAATTGCCGCGCAAGCAATCGTGACAGATTCAGATGCGCTGTTGGCACAATCACAAAGCTTGGTGGATGCTTACCAAACTTCTTCAACTAAACAATCGGCGAGTTTGCTAACGTGGTTATTTGGCGCGCTGTTATTGGTAACGTTGGGGTTAATTGCCAAGGTGTATTTGGATAGTTCGCGTCGCCGCACCGAAGATGCGGTGCGCGCCAATCGGCAAAATCAAGATGGTATTTTGCGTTTGATGAACGAACTGGGCGACTTGGCAGAAGGCGATTTGACAGTACGTGCAACGGTTTCGGAAGACATTACCGGCGCGATTGCCGACTCGGTGAATTACACCACGGATGAGTTTCGGAAGCTGGTCACCAAGATTAACGTTGCGGCAGAGCAGATGGGCGCGGCAACCAAAGATGCGGAAAATATTTCCAGAGGGCTGTTGATTGAAACGCAAAAACAGGCCAAGGAAATTCAAGGCGCGGGCGAAGCGGTTCAGTTGATGGCGCAATCCATCAAAGAAGTGGATTCCAGTGCGGCGCGTTCTGCCGAAGTGGCTCGCCGCACTTTGGTGGTGACGCAACAAGGCACGCAGGCGGTGCGCAATACCATTAGTGGCATGGATGGTATTCGTGAACAAATTCAAGATACCGCCAAACGGATTAAACGCTTGGGAGAAAGCTCGCAAGAAATTGGTGAAATTGTCGATTTGATTTCTGATATTACCGAGCAGACTAACGTATTGGCGTTGAATGCGGCAATTCAAGCGGCTTCAGCGGGGGATGCGGGGCGCGGATTCTCGGTTGTGGCGGAAGAGGTGCAGCGATTGGCGGAACGTTCTGGCGAAGCGACCAAGCAAATTGGTGGTTTGGTGAAAAAAATTCAAGGCGACACCCATGATGCGGTGGCGGCGATGGAGAAAAGTATTTTGGGTGTGGTGGATGGCGCGGTGCTATCCGATATGGCGGGGCAGTCGTTAAAAGAAATTGAGCAAGTTTCAAATGAATTGGCTACTTTGATCAACAGCATTTCAGTTTCGACACAGGTGCAAACTGATATGGCTGGCGAAGTCGCGGGGGTGATGCAGGAAATTCTAAAGATCACCGAACACACGACAGAGGGCACTCGCTTGACGGCTAACTCTGTTGCGCAATTGGCTCATTTAACTTCGGATTTACGAGGTTCAGTAGCTGGCTTCAAATTGTAAAATTCAATTTTTAAGAGATGCCTAGATGATAAACAGCACTCCCTTCGATCAAATAACCCTCGCCGCAGTGAAGCCCGGTCTGAATGTGGCGCTTTCAGAAATTACAGAAGGAGTGGAGCAATACTTTGCTTCGTCTGAAGCAGCGAACCCTGCTTTGGATAAGGCGAGAGGGCAATTGCGCGGCTTGTTGGGTGTGCTGAAAATGGCAGATTTGGAGGGCTTGGCAGTATTTTGTAATGAACTTGAGCTGGGGTTGGGCGAAATTGCTATCACGCCGCAGCAAGTGTCCGAGATGAGCAAAGATGTGTTGCGACGCAGCTTGTCCAGTGTGACGCAGTACCTGGATGCGCTAGCCAATGGCGCAGATAACGCCACCTTGAGTTTGTTCGGTTGCTACCAAGAGTTACAGCAATTGCGCGGCTTGGAAATGTCGTTCAAATTGGATTTGTTTTATCCGCATCTTGCGGTGCAACTGCCAGCGCAGATATTGAATATTGCGCAGCACGCTGAAGGTAGTGCTCAACTCAAATTGCTGCGCAGCCAATATCAGCAAGGCTTGATGCGTTGGTTGCGGCAAGATGATGCGGCTGCAGCTGCGGCACAAATGCAGTTGGCGGTGGGCGGTGCAATCGCCTGCGTTCCCAAAGATAATAGCCGGGCATTTTGGTGGATTGCGCATGCATTTTTTGAATGTGTGAAACTGCAAGATCTGCCGGAAGATGCCAATGTGCGTAAATTGTTGAGCCGTATCGATCAGCAAATGCGCGCGGTTGCCGAGGGCAAGGACAGCGATGTGCAATTGGCTGTCAATGAAATGTTGTACATCATCGGGTGCAGTCAAGCCCCGTCCGAATATACCGCTGCCGTTAAAGATGCTTATAGCTTGACCTGCTATTTGCCGAGCCACGCCGCTGCGTCGTTGGCCGAAACCGAGAGCCTGAGAGCCGCTTTGCGCGAGCAATTGCACGGCGCACAAGAAAGTTGGGAGCGTAGCGTACAAGGCGACGATGCCTCGTGCGAAAAATTTAAAGCACACGTTAACCAATTGGTTGCAGAGAGTGGCAAGTTGGATCGCCAAGCTTTGCAATCGCTGGCTAAACAAATTCAAACGATGGCAACGCAGGTCGGCACATCTGACCATGCACGGACAATCGCGATTGATATGTCAATGGCGCTGTTACTGTTAGGCAACGGAATCGAAAATTATAGCCAACTGGGTGCGGGCTTTCAGGAGCAGGCACGTATTTTGTCTGAGCGCATGGAAGCGGTGGTCACCGACCAGCCGGAAGATATGCAAAAGTTTGCGCAGTTGGTGGATTTGAATTTTCAGATGACGCAAGCGGGCGTGATGATGCCGCTTGCGAACGAGATGTTGGTCAATTTGCAGCGCGTTGAAGAGGGTTTGAATGCATTTTTTAACGATCAAAAATTGCGTGCTGAATTAAACGGTTTGCTGCGTTTGTTAGGCCAGATACATGGTGGCTTAAGCATCTTGGATATGCAGCCAGCCGATCAATTGCTTGCTTCCATTCAAGATGAAGTGCGTCAGTTCACCCGTAATGTGGATCCGCTTCAACCGGAAAAAATTAGCGAATTAGCCAATGCAGTGGGCCGCTTGGAAAATTATTTACAACATCTGGCGCATGGACAAGCGGCAGATGTCGCGCTGTTAAACGCCTCGACAGTTGTCGTGCAAAAAGCACCGTCTGTGCCAGTCACTGAGGTTGCTCAACCTGTTGCACTGTCTGTTGAGTCGATTGTAAAAACAGTGATTCTGCCGCCTGTTGTTGAAGCGGTTGCGGTGACCACAATTGAAACTCCGCTAGAGTTTGCGCCTGTAGGGGCAGCTGAAATTCAATCTGAATTCATTGAGACCCCGACTATTCCGCCAATTATTGCCGAGCCAGAGGTAGAGGCTGCGCCACTAGCATTCGCGCCAGCCATGACAGAGGTTGCTATCGCGCCTGTTGTGGAAATGGAACGTCCGATTATCGAAGATCAGGAATTGCTCGATATATTTTTGGAGGAAGCGCAAGAAGTTATCGGCACGATACACAGCAACCTTGATATTTGCCGCGCAAACCTGCAAAACCATGAGGCGTTGCTGACAATTCGTCGTGGCTTCCATACCTTCAAAGGTAGTGGTCGCATGGTGGGTTTGAATAATTTGGGCGAAGTGGCGTGGAACGTTGAGCGCGCACTCAACAGTTGGTTGCAGAATAAAAAGCCGGCAACCGGCAACCTGCTCAACTTTATTGAAGTGGCGGTGCAGTCATTCGCCGGCTGGGTCGAAGAGTTGGGTAAGTTGGGCGGCGTGCGAGTTGAAGCAAGTGCGCTAAATCATGCCGCGCAGCAATTGGAAAATGGTCTCGAGCCAATTTTCACTTCTGCTGAAGCCGTGGTTCACGCGCCTGAAAATACCACGCCGACTATTGAATTTGAATTAACGCCTAAGGCTGAATTGCCGCAAGCAACTGAGTCGGTAGTTGAGCCAGTGGTTGGGCATGAACAGGCACTAGAATTTGCGCCTAGTTTAGATATGCTTCCTGAGCCTGTCACCGAGCAGCCTATCGAACAGTCAGCAGAGCCCGTCATGCCGATAGCAGCAGAACTTGAGTCGTTGGTCGAGCCACAACCGGTTGCTGAGCCAGCTGAAGAATTGGTGGTGATAGGTGACAAGACCTTGCCGGCAAGCTTGTTCAATATCGCTAGTGCTGAGTCGATGGAAAATGTAGCGTTACTGCAAGAGCAGTTTGATGGCTTGCGAAACGCGACACCGCCGATTGTTCAATATGACTTTATGCGTGCCGCGCATACCCTGGTTGGACTGAATCAGGCGATGGGTTTTACCGGCGCGGTTAATCTGGCACATGCCTTGGAAATATGGTCGCGTGCGCATTTGGGTTTGCCGACTGCCATTCACGCCGATCAATTCCAGGTATTAGAAGATGCCATCACCGCCTTGGGTGACATGGTGTTAAGTATTTGCAATTTACAAACGCCGAGACAACGTGCGGATTTGGTCGAAAAAATATCAGCGCTTGAAAAGCAGGCGGCGGAAGTTCATCAAACGGGTGGTTTGTTGTCAAGTGTGGTTCTGGAGGCATTCAACAATCCTGTTATTCCACCGGAACAATCGGTTGAATCTGTTTACGCCAAGAAAGTTTCAGGTCGTACAGATGATGAGAAGCCGCACGTGGCGGATGAAATTGATACGCAGTTGTTGCCGGTGTTTATTGAAGAAGCAGATGAGCTGTGCCCGCTGATAAGCGAAGGACTGCGCAATTGGCGCGAGCAACCTGACAATCAACAATTGGCGCAATTGTTCAAGCGACAAATCCATACCATCAAAGGCAGTTCGCGCATGGTGGGTGCGATGCGTATCGGTGAGATTGCGCACGGCATGGAAGATCGTGTTTCGCTAGCAGCGACTAAGGGAAATGAGGCGGGATTCTGGGATGAGCTAGAAACGGATTTCGACAATATCAGCGCGCTGTTGGAAGAGTTGAAGACCGGAAAACCCGCAGTGTTGGTCAGCAAAGAGGTGACTGTTGCGCCTGTTGAAGCGAGTCTGCCGTCTGCTGTAAAAGCCAGTCCTGATTTTAAAAATGAAAGACGCGTGTTGGATCAGAGTGGCGAGCGCGTGGCTGCGGGCAACCTGTTGCGAGTACGCTCTGACGTGATTGATAGGCTGGTTAATGATGCCGGTGAAATTAGCGTGGCACGATCACGTATTGAGACAGAATTGCGCGGCTTCAAAGATGGGCTGTTAGAGCTCACCAACAGCGTGTCACGCTTGCGTCAACAATTGCGTGAAGTAGAGATTCACGCTGAAGGTCAAATGCAGGCTCGCGTTTCCCTGGCTAGAAATAACGCGGAACAGTTTGACCCGCTTGAGTTTGATCGCTTTACCCGATTGCAAGAGTTGACACGCTTTATGAATGAAAGCGTGTATGACGTGCAGACAGTGCAGCAAATGCTGTTGAAAAAACTGGATGATACTTCAGCGGTAATGCAGGGTCAGGCGCGCTTGAATCGTGAAATGCAGCAGCGTTTGATGAGCGTGCGCATGGTGTCGTTCAACAGTATTTCTGATCGTTTGTATCGCATCGTGCGTCAAACCAGCAAAGAATTAAACAAGCGTGCCAATCTTGAATTGCAAGGCACGAACGTCGAGTTGGATCGTAGCGTGTTGGAAAAAATGGTCGCACCGTTTGAGCATTTGTTGCGTAACGCAATCGTTCATGGTTTGGAAAGCGTTCAAGATCGTGCGGATCGTGGCAAGAGTCCGATTGGTGAAATCAGCCTCAGCGTGCGTCAAGAAAACAACGAAGTGGTGTTTGAGTTTAGTGATGATGGCGCAGGCTTGAACTATGTCGCATTGCGTTCAAAAGCGATGGCGGGCGGCTTAGTGCATGCGGGCGAGGAGGTGAGCGACGATCAGTTGGCACAATTGATCTTCACCTCAGGCCTGTCAACTGCAGCGTCGGTTACCGAGGTTGCCGGGCGGGGTGTTGGTATGGATGTGGTGCGTAGCGAAATCGTTGGCTTGGGTGGGCGGATCGATGTGACCTCTAAGCGCGGACTCGGTACGCAATTTCATATCTATTTGCCACTCACGCTGGCTGTGACACAGATTGTGCTGGTGCGTTCTGGAGATAACACTTATGCGATTCCGTCGGTCATGGTTGAGCAAGTGCGCCAAGTGAAATCATCCGATATGGCGGCCTTACATCAAGCACAAAAACTTGAATGGCAGGGTAAAGATTATCCGCTGTATTATTTGTCGCAGTTGCTCAGCGACGGTGAGTCCACGCCCGAAAATCAGCTGCGCAACCCACTGTTGCTGTTGCGCAGCGGCGAACAACGCTATGCCCTGCATGTGGATGAATTGCTGGGAAACCAAGAGGCAGTGGTGAAAAACATCGGCCCGCAGTTGGCCCGCCATGCAGGCATTGCAGGGGCAACCGTGCTGGGGAATGGCGCGGTGGTGATGATTTTAAATCCGGCGCAATTGGCGCAACGGATTAGCAGTGGTAGCAAAGCAAGCCGAGCGCTAGCCGTTAAGCAGCTTAACATTTTGCCACTAATTATGGTGGTCGACGATTCACTCACTGTACGAAAAATTACCTCGCGTATGTTGATACGTGCCGGATACCAAGTGGTTACCGCAAACGATGGCGTTGATGCACTTGAGCAGTTGGAAGAATTCACACCAGACGTGATGCTGCTGGATATTGAAATGCCACGCATGGATGGTTTCGCTTTGGCTAAAGAGTTGCGACGCAGTCCGAACACGAAGAATATGCCGATTATTATGATCACCTCGCGGACGGCGGATAAGCATCGTGATTATGCGATGCAGCTGGGTGTGAATACTTATCTGGGTAAGCCATATCAAGAAGATGAGTTGCTGCAAAACATCGCAGACTTTTTGGCTGTACACAAATGAGTTTGGTGCAGAAAGAGAGCTACTCAGTCGAAGTAATCGGATTTACCGAGACCGAGCAAACGGTGCTGGCCAGTGTATTCGGACTTTCTGCACGACGCTCACCCAAGTATGTGCGACATATAGCCGGCAGCTTGCCCGATATTTTTTTGGTTGATTCGGATAATGAGGCGGCTGTTAAACAACTGGGCGCGCGCAATTCTTTTGGCGACGTTCCCGTTGTGCTGATAGGCGAAACCAGCCTAGGCACGAACTGGACATTGTTAGCGCGACCGATACGTTGGATGAAACTGTTCCAAGCGTTTGATGCGACGGTAGGGTATGTTGCACCCCCCCAAAAACCGCCCCCGATTATTCCACCTGCCGCTTCCAATGCATCGCCAGTTGTTGTTAATCCAGAAACCGCCGCATTCATCAAACCTAATCTAGTGATGCCTGCGGGCTTGTCTGCAAGTGTCAGCGCGAATACGACAGACGATGCCCCGTTGCTGGAAAACACCGCGACGAGAATGAGAGCATTTTCTGTTGGCTCGCCACGTTTAAGGCCGGTAAGTGCGCCAACAGAATGGGTGTTGGTGGTGGATGACAATCAAACGGTGCGTGAATTTATGCGCAACAAATTAGCCGCATTTAATCTTAATGTGGACTATGCCGAGAACGGTGAGCAGGCGATAGGTCTGACGGGACAACGCCATTACACCTGCATATTCCTTGATGTGATTATGCCCGGTATTGATGGGTATCAAGTGTGCAAGCTGATTAAAGCGAATCGCGCTGCCAAAAAATCGACCGTGGTCATGCTGACTAGCAAGGGTTCGCCATTCGATAAAATTCGAGGCGCGATGTCGGGTTGCGATGCGTATCTCACCAAGCCCGTAGATGAAGAGAAGTTGGTTGAAATGATTGCGAAGTTCTTGACCACGAATCTTTAAGTCACAAAACATGACAGTAAAAAAGGTCTTGTGTGTCGATGATTCTGCCTCTGACCTAAGCATCATACAAAAAATTTTACTGGCGGCGAACATCGATGTGATACTCGCGACAAATGGCAAAGATGCCATCAATTTTGCCAAAATTGAATTGCCCGACTTGATATTTCTCGACATCATCATGCCCGATATGGATGGCTTTGCAGTCATGCGTGAATTGAAAAAAATGCCGGAATTAAAATCTATCCCTGTTGTTTTTGTATCAAGCAAAAGTCAAAAGGCCGACCAAGTGTGGGCAACACTGCAAGGTGGCAAAGGCTTTATCGCCAAGCCAGTCAATGAAGCGGCCGTGTTAGCGGTGATAAATAAATTTTAATTGTTGACTTAATAACTGCATAAGCTTAGAGATATGTCGCCAACTGAAAACAGTCCGCTATTGGACATCAGCGTACTAAAAGCACAAGTTGATGCTGATATTGCCGCGCAATTATTGAGCGAGTCGGATGATGCGCAACATATCTATCGGCGTAGTTTTCGCATCGGGGAATTGAATCTGCTGGTTGAGCTGGATGTAACCAGTGAAGTCGCTGAAATGCCTACCGTGTGTCGTCTGCCCGGCGCGCCGCATGGTGTGAAAGGATTGGTCAATCGTCATGGTCGAGTGATACCCGTGCTGGATTTGGCGATGCTGTTTGGCTTGCAAGGCAAGCCTGCTGCACGCCCGTGGTTATTGGTCTGTGGCAGAGGCGATGCGGCGGTGGGATTGATTATCGACAATTTGCCAGAGCGTAAAAACTTTACTCACGAAGACGCAATCAACCTCACAGAAATTACTAGCCCCATGACCCCGTATGCGCGAGCTGCCTACCAGCAAGACAAAGATATTTGGTTGGATATAGATAGCGAAGCGTTTTTTGCAGGGGTGTTTAAAGTTGAAGCGGCGGCAGCGTAAAGCACCAATAATTTTAAGAGTTAGGAGTGGAAATGTTTAAAACCATACGTGCAAAATTGATAGGCCTTAGCTTGTTTGCAATGCTGCTTATGGCTTTGGTGGGCGTGGTGGTGCACTTTACCAGCGGCATGCTGGCAGACCAGTTTTCCGGTGCGCAACAAAATTTAGCGTCATTGAGCTCTTATACACAAGACAGTGCCACGCATGAGTTGGTGCGTGCAGATGTGATTCAAGTTTTACAGGCAGGCAAAGCTGCTGACGTGCCAGCTTATGAAGAGACCGTGAAGAACTTAAATGCGCATCTGAAAATTTTAGCCGACAGTAACTCGAGCAAAAAAGCCGCTGTTATGTTGACGGGCAAAACTCACCAAGCATTTACCACGGTGCATGCCGATGTCGTCAATTACACCAAGGTGGCGCAGGAGATAGCAGTGTTACCTTTAGCTGATATTGCAGCCGCCGATGCGCATTGGACGACATTCGCGGAAGCCTACAAAACCCTCAAGGCTGACCAAATTGCAGCGAATAATTTGGTGCCTGGCGAGATAGCCGCGATGCGTGATGCGACCAACACGATAGCGACACAAGTCAATTATTTCGTTTGGGGCGTGGTGGGTTTGGCGATGACAATTTTTGCATTGTTTGCCTATTATGTTTATCGCGCTATCACGCAGCCTCTGAATCAACTCAGGCTTGCTAGCCTTGAAGTTGAGGCGGGTGCTTATGATGTACGAATGAATTTGCGTACTAAAAATGAATTGGCTGGCGTGGCGCGAACACTGGATAAGTTGCTTGATGATAGAAGCGAAGCGATAGGGATTGCAGCAAAAGAAAACGAGCGGCTTAATAATTCCGTGATTGGTTTGTTTGTTGCGATGGGTGCGTTGTCGGAAAAAGATTTGACGGTGCGTGCACCTGTTACCGAAGACATCATCGGTACGCTGGGGGATGCGATTAACCAACTGACGGATGTGACCGCGACGGTGTTGCATCACGTAACCAGAATTGCGGGCGTGGTTGAACATGCGTCGGAGCGGATGAAGCAACAGTCCGACATGGTGAACGTCATGGCAAAAGAAGAAGACGTGATCGTGGCGAGATTAACGGCCAATTTGGAAACGGCCATGACCTCAATCGGTGAAGTGGCGGTGCTTGCCAATGATTCCAATCAAGCCGCAACCGAAGCGACCAAGTCAACCGAGAGCGCGATGCACACCGTGCAAGCCACATTAAGCGGAATGAACGTGATTCGCGAAACAATTTCAGAAATGGAAAAACGTATTAAACGTCTCGGCGAACGTTCGCAAGAAATTTCGCAGATTGTGAATTTGATTAACACCATCTCTGAACGCACTCACGTACTTTCCTTGAATGCGGCGATGCAGGCCGCGATGGCGGGCGACGCGGGGAGAGGCTTTGCGGTGGTGGCGGAAGAAGTTCAGCGTCTCGCAGAGAACTCGCGTCAAGCCACGGGACAGATTGCCAACCTCGTGCAAAACATCCAAGTGGAAACCAATGACACCATTGCCACGGTGAATAAAACTATCGCGCAAGTAGTGAATGAATCCGAGTTGGCGCACAACGCTGGCGAACGTATGCGTGAGACGCATGAAGCCACTGCTCGTTTGGTGCAGCTGGTAGCAACGATTGCCAATAGCTCGGCGGAACAAACCAAAATCGCCGTTTCGCTGCGTGCAGCGGCAGATGAGATTACCCAGTTCACCGCCAAGACGGGCGAGCAATTGGCGGCACAAAATCAAAGCGCGGCGAGTTTGGTTGCAGCATCAAAAAAATTGATGGAGTCGGTGTCGGTGTTCAAATTGCCACCGACGAATACTTAGGGAAACTTCGTCGTTATTGCGCCGAAGACCGACCCAACCGACGCAGGTACCTATTTGACGAATATAGTCAATGCGCGTAGATTGTGCGCATAACAAATGTGAAGGAAAAGCGATGGGCAACATTACTTTCAATTTGTCAGCACCCAAGAAGTCGGCCAATCTCAGTATTAACGCCGATCTATTGCAGCAGGCAAAGCAACTCAATATCAATCTCTCCCAAGCACTGGAGACGCATCTTGCCGAGGTGGTTCGCCAAGCGCAGCGTAGCCAATGGCTAACTGAAAACCAAGACGCGCTTAATACTTATAACCGCCGAATTGAAACACAAGGCGTGTTTAGCGATGGTCTGAGGCAATTCTAATGGCGCAGTTTGATGTGTATCTCAATCCGAATACCGCTACGCGCAAAGTCATTCCTTACTTGCTGGATGTGCAGTCCGATCTGTTGGATACATTGGCAACCCGCGTTGTCGTGCCACTTATTAAGGCGGATGAAATGGGTCTCGCAGCAAAACACCTTAATCCGCAATTCAAATTAAAAGGAGAGGCGGTGGTGATGTCCGCTGCTGAACTGGCGGGTGTGCCCATCCGCTCATTGGGCGATAAAGTCGCATCGTTAAAAAATAAACGCGATGAAATCATCGCCGCGCTAGATTTTTTGTTCACAGGAATTTGAAATGAGCATTCTTAATGCGTGTGTGCTTGCCAAGCGTTGTGTGAATAAAAGTAATGTGAAGCCGCCCCTTTGAGTACACATTCGCCAACGCAAATTACACTCTGCGATGTGGTTAAAGCGGTACTGCATTACGGCGCATACAAAAGCGCGAAGCGTGAGGATAATCTAACTGTTCTGGCAACGCATAACACGGGCGAACTTTCTCGCATCGCGGGATTGAAGCTGGAAGATTGGGAAACGGAAAGATGAGTGAGGAAAACCGTGGTCTGTCCCCTATTATTTCTGTCCCCTATTATTTCCGCCACCCAGCATTTGCTGGCGGATACGGCAATCACCGCAACATCAACCCCAGCTACCTTGCAAGCGGATGCACAAGGGTTGCTGGATTACACCCAAACCCTCATCACAGGAGAAGAACTCATGTTCATCATGGATGTTCCATCCGTACCCGCGCAACAAACGCTTATTGTTCTGGCACAAACTGCTACCCCTGCGACACCACAACCAGACTATATATTGAAAGGTTGTCAGGAAACCGAACAGGTAAGTACGATATTTGGTGGCTTCAGCCCCGCAGGCATGATTAGTAACTACATACAAAACCGCGACAATCGTCCTGTCGAATTGTCTGCTATCAAAAACATCACTCTGCTGGAAGCTACTAAACATGGGAGTATTACTGGTCTTACGGTTTTTCAGTACACCCCAGAACCTAATTACTTTGGCAAAGATAAAGCCACCTTCATGGCGGAGTTTGAAGGCAAGCGTTACAAAATTATTTTAGATATTCATGTAGTCACAAAAGTTGACGAAGGAGATAATCCGACCACAACCTGCCCACCCCCCAAACTCATCAAAGTCAACGGCAAACCCGTATCAGGTTCGTCTGGTTATGACTTCGGTTCTGTCTCCGTCACCTTTGCCGATTTAACAGGCGGCGCACTCGGCCAAACCACAGGCTCAAGCATCACCCTCGACACCACCGCCGCCGGCAACGGCTGGTTCATCGACACCACCCCTGGCGACAACAGCGAGTACCTCCCCACCAGCAACCCCAATGAATGGGTGGCAAAAGCAGGCAGTGCCGCCGGCAAAATGGACATGCTCAGCGTATTACTCCACGAATACGGCCACGCCCTCGGCATCGACCACAACCCCGATGCCCACGACTACATGGGCACCACCCTAACCGCAGGCGTGCGTCGTTTACCCACAGCGGATGAAATGGCACTCATGGGGCAACTCGTGGCACAAGCGAAAGCGATGCTGGATTCGGGTTTGGTAGGAGCGAGCCCTGCTCGCGAATCCTTGATTGGTCGCGGGTATGACCCGCTCCTACAGGGCTCTACACTACCGAATGATGCCCCCAACCCATTCCCCACCTTACCTTTGGGCGGCATGAGCCTCGCCTTCGCAGGACTGCTACAACGTAACCGTTACGGTGGACTGAACGCCGTACTGAACAACAGCACCATGACGACGCAATACGACGTAGCCGCCAACAGCACCCTGGTAAACGGCAATCTCAACGCTTCCAGCGGCTGGGCAACCCAAGGCAGCGTGAACATTGGTAATGGTGTGGCTACTTTGAACGAAATCTCCACCCGCCAAACCCGCCTCAACCAAGTGTTCATGGTCAACACCCATGACCGCTACCTGAGCTTCACTTTGAGCGGCACAGCGTTGGACAACCTCACAGGCTTGCCCGATGACGCATTCGAGGTTGCCCTGCTCGATGCCAATAGCGGCGCATCCCTGCTCGGCAGCAACGGCTTAACCCACAGCGATGCCTTCCTCAACCTGCAAGGAAAAAGTGGTCAGACTCAGTTAGCTTTTCCATCTAAACAACTTTGATGACTACCTCTCCCCTCACACCCTTCTTCACCGAAATGCGCAAAGAACTTGCGCAGACCATTCCTGATTTTGAGGGGTGGTTGGGGTCTGTCGCTACGGTTGCCAACGACGATCCGTTGTTGCTGGAGTCGTTGGAAAGTTACGCTTCGCAGTTGGAGCGCATTGGTCAAACCGCTGAGATGATCGGGCTAAACGGGTTGGCGGCGTGGTGTGTTGCGTTGAATGGTGTGTTGCCGAGCGTGGTATTTTTGGAGGGTAATGCGCGCCTGCAAGCTACGCTGCATCTGGCTGGCTGGCCTGCGCTGTTTGACCGCTATCTCGAAGAACCCGTCAATTTTGATGCGGCTATGGCGTTGGCGGAATATCTTGCCAACCCCGTTTTGGGGCAGTCGATAGACGAAGCGGGTAGCTTGGCGTTGATCGAACAACTCACCACACCGCCGTTGATACCGGAAGAGTTGATGGGGGAGTTGGAGCAAGCTTCCGCACCCGTGAGCGTGAGTATTAGTGATGTGTCGCTGCAAATTCCCGACAATGCGGATCGCGGTGTGTACGATGCGTTTATTGATGAAGCTCCCAACAATGTCGAACAGTTTTCCGCGCTCACCGCCAAAATTACCAGCGGTCAGGCGAATGTTGATGACATGCGCAGTGCCAAACGCATCGCGCATTCTTTCAAAGGTTCGGCGAACATTGTCGGAATCCGAGGCATCGCAACCCTTGGTCACCACACCGAAGATGTGTTGGAATACTTCGAGCAAAATCCCGTTAAACCTCCGAAAGCCTTGGCGCGCGCATTAGTTGCCGCGAGTGATTGTCTGGCGCAGATGGTGGGTTATTTGCGCGGTGACGAAAGCGCGCCAGACAATGCATTTGAGGTGTTGAGCGAAATTGTCGCGTGGGCGAATAAGGTCAAGTCGGGCGAAATTGCCGAGATGCAGGAAGACGCGGCGGTAGGAGTTGTGCCTGCTGTCGTTGGTGCGACACCATCGGCAACCGTTGCCGCCACTACACCTGATGCTGAACAACAAACAACCCTGCGTGTATCTGTCAGTACCGTCGATGAAATGTATCGCCTCATTGGTGAAATGACCAGCAAGATTGCGCGGCTGGAATCACAAGTGTTGAATGTGAATGCCCGCTCGCAAACGTTGCTTGCGCACAATTTGGTTGTGCAGCAGCGTGTGGCGGACTTGGAAAAGCTGGTGATGTTACGCGGCATGGCGGTTAATTCAATCGCAGCGAAAGATGCCTCGTTTGATCCGCTGGAAATGGATCAATACAACGAGCTTCATGGTGCGACCCGTGCGTTGATCGAGGTGGCGGCGGATGCAAAAGAGATGGCGGACAATCTTGATGCGGGACTCGCTAATCTACGCATCGAAGTCGCGCAGCAAACGCAAATCAACAAAGACCTTCAGCATCAAATCGTGTCCACGCGTCTTGCGCCAGTGAGTTCACTGGCTGCGCGCCTAACGCGTAACGTTAGGCAAACTTGCATGCAAACCGGCAAGCAAGCCGAGCTGGTTATCACGGGCGGCGAAATTCAAGTGGACGGTGACGTGCTGAATAAATTGGCAGACCCGTTATTACACCTGCTGCGCAACGCCGTGGATCATGGCATCGAGATGCCTGAAGAACGTCTATCTGCGGGCAAGCCAGCCGATGGCATCATCAATTTAAAATTTTCACGGCAAGGTTCCGGCATTGTTGTCACGATAAAAGATGACGGCAAAGGACTCGATTACCCACGAATTCGTGAGAAGGCAATAGATCGTAAATTGATACGCGAAGATCAGCAGTTAACCCATGCCGAGTTAGCGCGTCTGGTGTTGTTGCCGGGATTTTCCACGCGCGAAGCGGTTAGCGAAATTTCCGGGCGCGGCGTGGGTTTGGATGTAGTCGCCACGCGTTTGACGAATATCAAAGGTACGGTTGAATTAAGCTCGGAGCCGGGTCACGGTTGTGAGGTTGTGCTGAGGTTTCAAGCCTCATTGGTGACACAACACACTTTGTTGGTGGAGGCGGGGCGGCAACGTTTGGCCATTCCTATTCACCATATCAAAGAAGCGTTTCCGGGATGGGTTGGGGGAATCAACCAAGCTGACGATGGTGAATGGCAATTTACGATACGTGATGAAACTTTCCCGATTTTTGATTTGGCATTGCTTATTGGTTACCCGGCCTCTGCCTTAACGGTGGAGCGTTGTGTGGCGTTGCCCAAAGTGCTGATTAGCACCGCAGACGGTGCGAAAGCGGTATTGGTAGAAAGCATTATCGAAAGTCGCAGCGTGATGGTAAAAACCATGGGCAAATATTTGTCGCGCGTGCATGGCGTTTCCGGCGTAACCATCTTGGGTGATGGCACACTCGTGCCGCTGTTAAACCTACCCGAGTTGCTTGCCGTGCCGCTCGAAGTCAACGCTGCAGCTGCCGATTTGGCCGCCACGGCACGGTTGCAAGCGCGGCGTATCTTGGTGGTGGACGATTCATTATCCGTGCGCAAAGCTTTGATGCAGCTGTTGCAAGACGAGGCGTTCGAAGTGAAAGGCGCAGGTGACGGCATGGAAGCAATACGCGCCATAGATGCATTCGCGCCGCACTTGGTTTGCACTGATTTGGAAATGCCCAATATGAACGGGCTGGAGTTGACGCAGCATTTGCGATTGAAAGAAGCGACTCGACACTTGCCCGTCATCATGATTACTTCGCGCTCAATGGACAAGCACCGAGATCAAGCCATGCAAGCGGGCGTGGATTTTTATTTGACCAAGCCTTATACCGATGTCGATTTGCTTAAATATGTGCAGCTAGCCATGCAGCCAAAATCACCGGAATCCGTAGTCTGAACACAGTGTTCATGATAAATTACGCCCTTATATCCGCTAGCAATATCAGTAAAGTATCAAAGGTTTCTAATTCATGAATAATTCCAAAAAAATTGTTGTTTTGGGCGGTTTGCTTAGTGCGGCTCTACTGGTTATCCATGCCTTGTATTTTGCAACTTCTGCGGTGGTGATAGCCGATGGCTTGGTGTTGATTGCTATCGTGGCAGGCTGGGTATTTTTGCTAAAACGGTACGGTGATAATCAAACGGCCGGGGTATTTGCAAATGCGACAGCAAGCAATAGTCATAACGGTAGTTTCATAAAAGAAAGTAACGCCTTCCACATGCAATTGGGCAGCGAAATTGCCGATCAACTTGCCTCGGCAAATAGTGAGTTGGGCAACACTCAAGTTATCTTAAGTGATGCCATTACCAAGCTGGTTAGTAATTTTATTGTCATCTCGGACGAGGTGCGCAACCTGTCAGGAAGCACCGATAAATTTAGCAAGCAGGTGCATGAGTTAGTGAATAATGTGACAGGCTCGTTGAGGTTAGCCGAGCGGTTCCTGGATGGTCTGGCTTCTAATGATCCCGTTGTGGTTCGCCAGTCTGAAACGTATATTCATGCCATGATAGACAGCATCGCTGGTTTTAACGATCAGGTGGCGCAAAATGCTGTTGAGCTAAATCTAATCAGCAGTAAAGTTGAGCAAAATGTCTTGGTGGTGATTTCATCATTGCAGTTCCAGGATATGAGTTCGCAATTGATTGAACATGCCAGAATGCGCATGCAGGCGTTGCAAGAAGTCGCCAATGAAATGAGCAAGCAAACTGACAATCCGAATAACAAAGAGTATATGGAACGCATCGCCGCCTACAATCTATTGCTTGATAAGCATGTGGTGTCGCTGGATAAGCGGAAAGCGAATCCGGTTGCGCAGAAAGATTCAAGTAGTGGCGATATAGAGCTTTTTTAGCAAGTAATTAGCAGTGCCAGTTGAAAGTGCGCGTTGGGTAAAAACACTTTCAATAAGAAAATATTTACCCGTAAACTTTATAAACGAGCGAGAAAATGGCCAAAACAATTTTAGCTATTGATGATTCAACTTCCATTCGGCAGATGGTGGCTTTTACGCTTAAATCTGCGGGCTACGCTGTCATTGAGGCGGCAGATGGGCAGGAGGGTTTGGAAAAAGCCACGATTCATGCCCATGACATCACGCTAATTCTTACCGATCAAAATATGCCGCGTATGGATGGTCTTGCATTGACCAGAGCATTGCGCAGCATGCCGCAATTTACCACCACGCCAATATTGATGCTGACCACAGAGTCGAGCGATGAAATGAAATCCCAAGGTAAGGCGGCAGGCGCAACGGGTTGGTTGGTGAAGCCGTTTGACCCGCATAAATTATTGGAAGTGGTCAAGAAGGTGATTGGATAAGACGGCGTATGCCATTTGAATTTTGGTCGTGCTAGCAGGCTAAGGTTTTCATCACCATTTTTAGGGAAGTGCCAATGTCCGTCGACATGAGCCAGTTTTATCAAGTGTTCTATGAGGAAGTCGCAGAACATCTTGAAAGTATGGAAAGCCAACTGCTTTCGCTCGACCTCGTATCGCCGGATTTTGACCAGCTTAACAGCATTTTCCGTGCAGCTCATTCCATAAAAGGCAGCAGTAGCACCTTCGGTTTCAATGATATGACCGAGGTAACGCATGTGCTGGAGGCGTTGCTTGATCGTATTCGCAAGCAAGAACTCAATATCACGGCTGATATGGTGGATGCCTTTTTAAAAGCGGGTGATGTGCTGCGCGCTTTGCTAAATGCGCATCAAAATAATGAGGTGGTTGATGAAGGTGCATCCAGCGAAATTCGTGAGCACTTAGCAGGGTTGACCAAATTGCCACTCGCTGAATTTCATGCCGACGCTTCCACCATATCGGGATTATTGGATGAGCCGGAAGAGCAAGTAGTAGAACTAACTTACCAAATTCAGTTTGCCAATACCCCCACTGCTTTCCCAAGCAAAACGCATTTGAATAATTTACTGGCAGAACTCGCCAAGCTCGGAAAAATCCAAAATCAGGTTGTCAGTTCGGTGAAAGTCGCGCTTACGCTAGTGACCACCGCGCCAGAGACCACTTTGCGTGAAATTCTTGCGTATTTTCTGGAGTCGGAGCAGTTAAACATAAGGGTCTTGGAAGGTAATGCCGCCGGTGAGGCTGAGTTGGCATATGGTTTTTTTGTACCACCAGAAGTAATCCAATCAGGTAGGGAGAACGCACAGGGCTACGGTTTGTTTGTTGAAGAGCAGACGCTTAAAGCAGATCAAGAGGCCGCGCAAGGATTTGGTTTTTTTATTGAACCCGTAGATATTCAAGCAGCAGTTGAGAAAGCGCAAGGGTATGGTTTTTTCGGTGAAGTGGGGGCATCTCTACAACGACCTACCCCGGACATCAAGCCGGCAGATATCGAAATACAACGTCGTGCAACGGACAAGCCTTTTGTCGAAGCATCAGCCGATGCATCGATACGCGTAAGCGTGGCGAAAATCGACAAGCTGGTTAACCTGGTCGGTGAGCTGGTGATTACGCAAGCCATGATGGCAGAGACAATTTCAAAGCTTGAACCCGTGCAACATGAACGGCTGGTTAACGGACTTGCGCAATTTGAACGCAACACCCGCGATCTGCAAGAGTCCATCATGTCGGTTCGAATGATTCCGATCAATATAGTGTTTAGTCGCTTTCCACGCTTGATACGTGATTTTGCCGCCAAGTTTGATAAGCAAGTGCAACTTAAAACCATCGGTGAGAGTACGGAGCTGGACAAAGGTTTGATCGAGAAAATCAGCGATCCGTTGACGCATCTGGTGCGCAATAGTTTGGATCACGGCATTGAGTTTCCCGATGATCGTATCGCTAAAGGTAAGCACCCGCAGGGCACCATTACGCTGCGTGCCGCACATCAGGGTGGCAGTATTTTGATTGTTGTTGCGGATGATGGCGCGGGTTTAAGTCGTGAACGAATTTTGTTTAAAGCAAAAGAAAAAGGTTTACCTGTTAGCGACGAGATGAGTGATGCCGAGGTGTGGCAAATTATTTTCGCGCCGGGTTTTTCCACTGCGACAATGGTCACCGATGTGTCGGGTCGTGGCGTGGGCATGGATGTGGTGAAGCGAAATATAGAGAGCATAGGCGGTCGCGTGGATGTTCAATCGGCACGGGGGCAAGGTACGACAATCACGATACGGTTGCCCCTCACGTTGGCGATTCTGGATGGTTTGTCGGTTGCGGTGGGTGAGCAAATTTACATCGTGCCGCTGAGTTTTATTAGTGAATCATTGCAGCCCAAACCCAATGAGATTAAAGAAATCAGCGGTCAGGGTTTGGTCGTTTATGTGCGTGGCGAATATGTGCCGGTGATTGCGCTCCATCAAATTTTCAATATCAAGACAGCTGTTACGAATCCAGCCGAGGGGATTTTGATTTTGCTGGAAGCGGACGGTAAAACGATTGCGTTGTTTGTTGATGAGTTGATGGGTCAGCATCAAGTGGTGATAAAGAGCTTGGAAACAAATTATCGTAAAATTTCAGGCGTGTCCGGCGCAACAATAATGGGCGATGGGCGGGTGGCGATGATCTTGGATGGGGGTGAATTGGTTAATCTTTCACAGTGCCAAATAGCCAGAGCAAATTAGAGGAATATTCATGTTTAAGAATTTAGATGTGGTTGGTCAGATCACCTTGGGATTTGTGCTCGTTGGCTTGATATTTTTAGGCGCAATGTTGAAGGTGGGGTCGTCATTTTCCGATGTCGAAAAAAGTATTCGGCAGATTGACGAGAAAAATTTGCCGTATGTATTAACGGTGGACGGTATGGATCTTAATCGATCCGAGGTGCAGCAATTTTTGACCGATGTCAGTGCCACGCATGACTCGGCTGCCTATCAAGAGGCCGCTGAAGCAGCCAAGAATTTTCAGATTGGAATCGATAAATTCAAGCAGCTATATCACAGTGAAAATAAACTTGAGAAGCTCAAGCAGGTCGAGGAAATTGAAGCAAGCTTTAATCGATTTTACGCGAGCGGCAAGGCAATGGCAGAAGCTTATATTACGCAGGGCTTAGACGCAGGCAATGTGCTGATGAAAGGCAACGCCACCATTTCTGGCTTTGATAAAGATAGTGAAACGTTATTAAAAGAGCTGGCAAAATTCCGTGAAGAGCAAGTGTCTGCGGCCAGTCAGGCAAGCACCAACATTTTGAACCAAGCAGGTACGGTTTTGTGGGCAATCATTATCGGTGGTGTGCTGGCATTTTTGGTGGTTCTCGCCATCGCATTTTTCATTATTCGTATGGTCAAGCGGCAACTCGGCGGTGAATTGCAATATGCCGGTCTGGTCATGGCGAGGATTACCGACGGAGACTTATCCGTTCCTGTGCATGTTCAAGCGAATGACACTAAAAGTATGTTATTTGGAATGGGGAAAATGTCAGATAGCGTTGCCGCAATCGTAAGTGAGGTACGATCCAATACTATGAATATTACAACCAGTGCGCAGCAGATCGCCGCTGGGGTTGAGGACCTTTCACAGCGCACTGAACAGCAAGCCTCCACACTGGAAGAAACGGCGAGCAGCATGGAAGAGCTGACAGCAACGGTCAAGCAAAATGCCGAAAATGCCAAACACGCCAACCAACTGGCTGCGACGGCATCGAGCATCGCCGTCAAAGGCGGACACGTCGTCGGAGAAGTCGTGCAAACCATGGCCTCCATCAGCACCAGCTCCAAAAAGATTGTCGACATCATCAGCGTCATCGAAAGCATCGCCTTCCAAACCAACATCCTCGCACTGAATGCCGCCGTAGAAGCTGCCCGTGCAGGCGAACAAGGACGGGGCTTTGCCGTGGTCGCCTCCGAAGTTCGCAACCTCGCCCAACGCTCCGCCGCAGCGGCCAAAGAAATCAAAGCCCTCATAGGTGACTCGGTCGATAAAGTTGAAGCGGGCTCCAGACAAGTCGATCAAGCGGGAGCCACGATGGACGAAATTGTGAGTGCCGTAAAACGCGTCACCGACATCATGTACGAAATCTCAGCCGCCTCGAATGAACAAAGTGCCGGGATCGAGCAAGTCAACCAAGCCATCATACAAATGGACGAAGTCACGCAACAGAATGCGGCATTGGTTGAAGAAGCCTCTGCTGCGGCAGACAGTATGCGCACGCAGGCACAAGGACTGTCGAGTGTGGTTAACCTATTTAAATTGCCGAATGTCAGCAGAAATACAGCTGGTGAATCGCAGCCCAGAAAAGTTTCTACAACTCGTACTGCCATGATGCCGATGAAGCCACAACGTAAATTGGCCAAGGTAAGTGACGATGAAGAATGGAAAGAGTTTTAAGGTAAGGGACATGCACGTGGAATATTTTAAGTAACAGGGAGAGCAGCATGCACACACAACCAAACACGCAAACCCCCGATTTATCTTCGACAAATCGCGGACAAGCCGCAGGCCGTGAATTGTTGACGTTCACCTTGGGTAATGAGGAATACGGCATTGATATACTCAAGGTGCAGGAAATTCGTGGCTACGAAGCGGTGACGACTATTGTCAACGCGCCGTCCTTCATCAAGGGCGTAATCAATTTGCGCGGCATCATCGTACCGATCGTTGATATGCGCATCAAATTTAATCTGGGTAGCGTTACCTATACCGAGACGACGGTGGTGATTGTGTTAAATGTTGCGAATCGCGTGGTGGGCATCGTGGTGGATGGTGTGTCGGATGTCACAACGCTGAAGCCGGATGACATTAAGCCTGCCCCTGAATTTGGTGGCGGACTCGATACCAAGTATTTGCTGGGGTTGGGGACGGTCGGCGAGCGCATGTTGATCTTGGTGGATATTGAGAAACTAATGACTAGCCGTGAGATGGAATTGGTAGATGCAACTGACGTGGCGGATTGATAATTCATTGCTTAGTAATAATCCAGAAAGGTAGGTTATATCGTGTTGGCAAACTTGAAAGTGGGAACCCGTTTGGGCTTGGGGTTTGCTTCAGTGATAGGACTCATGCTGGTGCTAACGATATTGAGTTTTACTCGCATGACTCAAATTAAGGAGAACCTGGATAAGATAGCCGAGCACCATATGGCTGCAATCAGCAATGTTTCAGAAATGCGTGAGGCGGCGCAAACGATAGCTATCGTTGTACGGAATATTGTGTTGTTGTCGGATGTGGAAAGTATAGCTGCAGAAAGCAAGCGCATCGAAGGTGCGCGCGCCTACTATCAAGAAACGGCAAAGAGTTTAACCAGTATGGCTGATGAAGGAACCAGTGATTCAGCCCTCTTGGCGCAACTGGAAGAAACAAGAATCGCAAACCAGCAAGCCGTAGATAAAATTTTGCAACTACCTATCGCGCCAATTATCGATACCGGTAAGGTGCAAGCAAAGCCAGTGGCTTTCAATCGAATAGAAATGGCTAAAGAGTTGATGGTGGCGGTTCAGTCAACGCAGACAAATTGGCTCAAAGCACTCAATGGCGTTTTATCAGCTGAAGAAAAGCAAGCTCAGGATGCCGTAGATGTAGCGCATGGGGTGTATGCAAATGCACGCCTGTTGGTGATTGCTATGTCGAGTGCTGTATTGTTATTGGGGCTATCTATCGCTTGGATGCTGACACGGTCTGTGGTTCGTCCATTGCAGCAGGCGGTACGAATCGCAGATGCCGTTGCACAAGGCAATCTAACGCAGCTCATAGAGGTGAAAGCTAAAGACGAAACAGGACAAATGCTACAGTCCTTGAAGACCATGAATGAAAGTCTGGGAAACATTGTCAGCGAAGTCCGGCAGAACACTGACACCATTACAACTGCCTCGCAACAAATTGCGGCAGGGAACAGTGACCTGTCATCGCGCACTGAACAGCAAGCCTCCACACTGGAAGAAACGGCGAGCAGCATGGAAGAGCTGACAGCAACGGTCAAGCAAAATGCCGAAAATGCCAAACACGCCAACCAACTGGCTGCGACGGCATCGAGCATCGCCGTCAAAGGCGGACACGTCGTCGGAGAAGTCGTGCAAACCATGGCCTCCATCAGCACCAGCTCCAAAAAGATTGTCGACATCATCAGCGTCATCGAAAGCATCGCCTTCCAAACCAACATCCTCGCACTGAATGCCGCCGTAGAAGCCGCCCGTGCAGGCGAACAAGGACGGGGCTTTGCCGTGGTCGCCTCCGAAGTTCGCAACCTCGCCCAACGCTCCGCCGCAGCGGCCAAAGAAATCAAAGCCCTCATAGGTGACTCGGTCGATAAAGTTGAAGCGGGCTCCAGACAAGTCGATCAAGCGGGAGCCACCATGGACGAAATTGTGAGTGCCGTAAAACGCGTCACCGACATCATGTACGAAATCTCAGCCGCCTCGAATGAACAAAGTGCCGGGATCGAGCAAGTCAACCAAGCCATCATACAAATGGACGAAGTCACGCAACAGAATGCGGCATTGGTTGAAGAAGCATCCGCTGCGGCAGAGGCAATGCGAGAGCAAGCGCAGAGCCTGGCGCAAATAGTGAGTGTGTTCCAGTTGACAGAACAAAGACATAGTGTCGAAGCGCGCTCTGATGATAACTTGGATTTCAGACAAGCATCTGCTCCTCACGCAGCCGTCGTGCCGATTAGAAAAAATCCGGCTTTATCCCCGGTTAATCGAAGCGCGGGAAAATCGCCAGCACGCAAACAAGGCGCGCTGGCGAAGGTGAATGACGACGAAGACTGGAAAGAGTTTTAGCTCGACTGATGGATGAAAAGCTTAGCCCAACCGCAAAATATCAACGTGGATATTTATTTACAGAAGCTGATTTCCAGCGCATCTGTAAATTGATTTACGACTACGCCGGCATCTCATTAAAGACTTCCAAGCGTGACATGGTTTACAGCCGATTGGCGAAGCGGGTGCGGGCAACCAAGGCGGATAATTTTCATGAGTATTTGGCGTTAGTGGAAGATAACCAGCTGCAAGAGTGGGAGTCATTCGTTAATGCGTTAACGACTAATCTCACTTCGTTTTTTCGCGAGCCGCATCATTTCCCGTTGTTGGCTGAGCATGCCTTGCAACATACAGGTAAAGCACCCATGTCGATTTGGTGTTCAGCGGCTTCGACGGGTGAAGAGCCATACTCTATTGCGATGACGATAGCGGATGCATTTGGAAGTTTTACGCCGCCCGTGACGATAGTGGCGAGCGATGTTGATACAAATGTTTTGGCCAAGGCAGAAGAGGGCATCTATCCACACGAGCGAATTGAAAAACTTGCACCCGACCTGATTAAACGTTTTTTTCTCAAAGGTGCTGGCAAACAAACGGGTATGGTCAAGGTGAGGCCGGAGTTGCAGAAAATGATTTCCTTCCGCCATTTCAATCTACTGGATGAGGACTGGTCGGCACTTGGGTCCAGTGATGTGATTTTCTGCCGTAATGTGATGATATATTTTGATAAGAAAACGCAGCTAAAAATTTTAGAAAAATTTGCGCACATGCTGCAGCCAACAGGGCTGCTGTTTGCGGGACATTCCGAGAGTTTTCATCATGCGACGCACTTGTTCAAAATACGTGGCAAGACAGTGTATGAGTTGGCAAACCCATAAAATACGAAGCATCTATAAGAGAAATTATATTTCAGCTTTCTGGCTGAATCGGAAAGGAATGTGGCGCAATGGCTAAGCAAGGTTTTGAGGAAATTCTCGCACCACACATTTATTTTGATCGGGAACACAATGTGGAGGCGGCAAAAATTTTGCCCGGCGAGTATTACGCCACCCCCAGAGATATGGTGCTGGTGACGGTGTTGGGCTCATGTGTATGCGCCTGCATACGTGACAAAGTAAGTGGTATCGGCGGGATGAATCATTTTATGTTGCCAGATAGCGGCCAAGATCGCGGCAACCCGATGGGAGAATCGGCGCGATACGGTGTGTATGCTATGGAAATTTTAATTAACCAACTGCTTAAAATGGGTGCGAAGCGCAGCAACTTTGAAGCGAAAGTGTTTGGCGGAGGCTCAGTGTTGCGAGGCTTTACCGTCGCAAATGTCGGTGAACGTAATGCGGAATTTGTGCTGGATTTCTTGCATACAGAAAAAATTGCCGTTGCCGCGCAAGACTTGCTGGATGTATTTCCGCGCAAAGTATATTACTTCCCGCATACGGGTTTGGTGAGGGTGAAAAAACTGAAGAATGTGCATAACAACACCATTGTGGATCGCGAGACTGAATACAAGGCACGCTTGAGTTACTCTAAGTTGGCGGGTGATATTGAGTTGTTTGATTGACTTGGTTTACGGTACTCGGATAGATGTTTCCTCGCAAAATTAAAGTTCTCGTCATTGACGACTCTGCATTGATTCGTAGCGTACTGAAGGACATCATCAATCGCGAATTGGATATGGAATGCGTTGGCGCAGCACCTGATCCATTGGTCGCGCGCGATATGATTAAAGCACTGCATCCACATGTGCTGACCTTGGATGTGGAAATGCCAAAAATGGATGGATTGGATTTTTTGGAGCGATTGATGAGGTTGCGCCCTATTCCCGTCGTAATGGTTTCTACGCTGACCGAGGCGGGTTCTGAAGTCGCTTTTCGTGCGTTGGAATTGGGCGCGGTAGATTTTGTTGCCAAGCCAAAATTGGATATTGCGCGCGGCATGGAAGAGTACGCTATCAGGATCACCGATAAAATTCGTGCCGCTGCGCAAGCGCAAGTGAGAAGAGCGGCACTCTCTCAGCCGATACCGGAACGCCAAACTGCAGATGCGGTTTTATCCAGCGTGGCATGGCGATTTTCTTCCGCAGAAAAAATCGTGGTGATTGGCGCATCCACGGGTGGCACGGAAGCCCTCAAAGAAATATTGGTAAACCTGCCTGCCGACTCGCCGGGAGTATTGATTGCGCAACACATGCCAGAAAACTTTACCAAGTCGTTCGCCAAGCGGATGGACACCCTGTGCAAAATTGCAGTTAAAGAAGCCGAGGAAAATGAGCGCGTATTGCCAGGCCATGCCTACATCGCGCCGGGCAATATGCATCTGCTGCTCAAACGCAACGGTGCGCGCTACGGAATTGAACTGAACCAAGGGTCACTAGTGAATCGCCATCGTCCTTCGGTAGATGTTTTGTTCCGTTCTGTGGCTAACGTCGCAGGACCCAATGCGCTGGGAATTATTCTCACCGGTATGGGCAAAGATGGCGCACAAGGCATGCTGGAAATGAAGCAAGCGGGGGCACATACGATTGCTCAGGATGAAGAAAGTTGCGTGGTATTTGGTATGCCCAAGGAGGCAATTGCCTTGGGTGGCGTGAGTGAGGTGTTGCCCTTGCGGGGTATCGCCAAACGCACATTGGAATATTTGTCGGGTAAACCGAATTAGCTAGTGGTGATCGTACAAGATTATTACTATATTTTGAAATGGCCAACCGCCGACTGTAGATTGTCAGACAACTTCGATAAATGCATGGCTGTTTCTGATGTTGCTTCTATCGCCTTGGTATTTTCTTGAGACATCTTTGAAATCTCTTCGATATTTTTAGCAATTTGATTGCTAGCCGTGCTTTCCTTTTGCATGGCTGCTGAGATTTCATTTACCGCCACCAGAACCAGTTGTGCGCCAGACTTGATTTGGCTTATTGAGTTCCCGGCTTGCTGGGTGAGTGTTTCACCATCGGCAACCCGCTTGACTGTTGCTTGCATGCTGTTGACGGCATGTCCTGTGCCGACTTGGATTTTCCCTATCATCTCGGTGATTTGCTGTGTGGATTGTCCGGTGCGCTCAGCAAGCTTTCTGACTTCATCGGCAACGACTGCAAATCCGCGACCTTGCTCACCCGCGCGCGCCGCTTCTATGGCGGCATTCAATGCCAATAAATTGGTCTGATCAGAGATCTCTTTAATGACATTGATGATAGTGGAGATGTGTTGAGATTGCGTTTTCAAATCTTGAATAACTGAAGAAGCACCCGCTACCGATTCAGAAATACTGTGCATTTCGGCAACGACTTGAAATATCACCTCTCCCCCTTCATTAGAATGTTTTTCCGACTGAGCTGAAATTTCCTGCGCTTTTAAGGCGTTCTTTGCAACGTTTTCAACATTGAGGTTGTTGTCATCAACCGTTCCGGCAATAGAGATGGCAACTTTGCTTTGATGGGCAGAACTTAAGGCAACTTGATTAGACGATTTTGATAATTCGGAAGAGGCGTTGGATAAATCAGTGGCCTGAGAGCGAATCTGGGAGATGATGGTACGCAATGAACTTTGCATGGCACCAAAAGAACGTAGTAGCTTGCCAGTTTCATCATCGCTGGTGCTGGTTTCGATAGGCTGGCTTAAATTGCCAGCCGCAATGGCTTCTGCCACATCTACAGCCACTTTTAACGGTTTGGTTAATTTGCCGACACTGCGTATAAACATAAAAGTGATTAGCGAAATAAATAGCAATGCGCCCAGTACGATAAAAATTTGAATGTTGACGGAATGGGCGGCTTGCTTGATAACCAAGCTGTTAGTCTCTGAATATGCATCTTTGAGTTTGGAAATTTCGGCATCCGCGCCGCGTATTTGATCGCGTAACGGGCCAATCGCGTTCATAGAGTCGTCCTTGTGCAGCACTGCTGCCATCGCGGCAAGTGACTTTAGGGTGCTCTCAGTTGGAGGCGCGGGTTCCAATTTGGATATTTTCGACAATGCGGACATTGATTCTTCAAGTGCTTTAACGCTGCTTGCACCTAGCTTGCCGGAGTCCACGGCATCAGAAACACCGTTTAAAAAAGTCTTGTAGTTTGATTTGGCCAGACCGGAAAGATCCATCAGTTGAAATGCTTTGCTTAACTGGTTAGAACGTTGATAGTCGGACGCTGTCTGATAACTCAGTACCAATACAGTCGGAATCATGACGACCATGAACTGAAGAATAATTCTGGCCTTTAAAGAAAGCGACTGTTTCATATTGTTCACCCTATAAGGCATGTTGCTTAGCCGAAAATAAAATTATGCACCATGCCTTATAACGGCAAATTTCAGAATTACTTGAGGAAGCTACTTGACAATATTTACACCGCTGGCACTGCTGCCGACATAGCCAACCGCCCCGGGAGTGGTTTTAACAAATTGAATCACCTCTGCATCGCTGGACTTCATGGCGGGTGCGCTCAATCCATCTCGAAACGCCTTTTTCGTCCAAATGCCTGCATACTTAACGCTGTTCATTTGCATCGTTTTGGACAGGAAGTTTTCTTGTTGAGCGGCATTGTCCACAGGGACTAACTTGGTGCTGCCGGCGAATTGCTTTTCACCGAGAAACACATCACGCACTTCGCTGGCCGACAAGTTGGTACCGGAATTGGCAATAACCACCAAATCGCCCGCAACGGCACTTTGTGATGCAAATAATACCAATGTGGCTGCGGAGATGAATCTAAAAATTGTTGCTTTCATGATGATCTCCTTGAGTTAAAAGCCAATTGCGTATTGAGCCAAGACACTGTTGAAGTTTTTGTAGCTTTTAGCTCCTACATCTGCTTCAAATTTTGAGTGTAGTAACTCAAATTTCAGGGCGGCATTTTGGTTTAAGTTGTAACGCACGCCCAACGATTGCCTAGCGTAAGATTGCCCACTAGCTTGAGAAGCAAAATAGTTATCGCTCTGGCTCAACACAGCTTTTTCTAGGCGAATGTAGGGAGTCCAATCATCGAAGCTTTTGCCAACCTGCGCATAAGCTGCCCAGCTCTTGTGCGTACCCGTGTTGCTGCCGCTTTTATTGTTATTGTTAAAGCCGTAATACTCGCTCAATACCTCCCAATCATTCGCTAAATAAACAATTGAACCACCAGCCATGCTTAGTTCGGTTTTATTGTTTGCCAACGTTGAGGGCAGGGAAGTAAGTGAGGCATCTGAATTATCATCCACATCTCCCTGAAGACCATGTGCACTCAATTTCAGACCGTCAAGATTGCCTGAGAACTCATAACCCACATTAAATCCCGTCATCGCTTGGTGATTGCTATCCCCCGCTTGGCCGATAGTTAATGTACCTAAAGTTTGAGCAGTGGCCGATACCGCTGGATCTGGTGCGCCCATTGCGATTGTCGGCCCGTTGCCTGCGTAAACATCATAAGTCACCTTGCCAGTGCCAGCTTTGATTTTGCCTGCACCCCATAGACCCACCATATGGGCTGGCAAGATGCCGCCCTTGTCTTCAAAATCAAGGAAGCGAGGTCGCATTACCGAGGTTTGCATTTGCCCGCCGTGATGAAATCCGGTATTCCAATATCCGTAGGGGGTGTGGATGCGCCCTCCCCAGAGAGTGGCCGTGTCGCTGAAACTGTAACCAAATTGCACGCGCTCTAAATCCACAGCAATGTCACCGGCGGGTGTTACTTCAATGTTGGGTTCAATCAATGCTTTTACGCGATCGCCAAAATTGGGAGCCAGATAAAAGGACAGTGAGCCAACAAAAAATCCTTTGGGATTGTCTGCTAGGCTGCCGCTGTTGGTGGCAAAGCCAACATCTGAAAAGCCGTGTAATGGTAATCCTGCGCCGCTGGTAGAGTGATGCGCCATGCCGGATGTCATTTGCGAAAGTTCGTTCTGCATCGCATCCAATTTATTTTCTAAGTTTTTCATATGCTCAGCATCGGTTTCTGCATTTACAGCTGTCGAGCCGATCAATAACCCGCCCAAAACAGAAACGTAAAATAAATTCCCCAGTTTCCGTTGCGCGTTACCCGTTTTAGTTACCCACTTTGTCGCCAACATTTTTACTCCTCCCGGTTAAAAGTTTGCGCCTCAGCTCGTCAATCCAAATGGTTAGACAGGCTTAAGAGCTGCAACGTACAGGCTATAGTAATTGGGCTCGATCAGCAATAAGTCGCATTCATCGAATAGAGCCCTAATTTCCTTTTTATTCAAATTGTGTCCAAGGGGTAGGGCGGCTACAATGCGGGGATGTCCGAGTTCAATTTAACCCACCATTTTTTAATTTCCATGCCCACCATGCAAGAAGGGGCGTTTGCAGGCGCGCTGACGTACATTTGCGAACACAATGAAAACGGGGCGTTGGGTATAGTAGTGAATCGACCGATAAGCCTGACTATGGGTGAGATGTTCGATCAAGTGAAAATTCCATTGCATCAACCCCAATTGATTAAGATGCCCGTGTATTTTGGTGGACCGGTACAAAGCGAGCGCGGGTTTGTGTTGCACGATACGCAAGGTAATTGGGATTCGACCTTACGTATCAATGACAAATTGTCGCTGACTACCTCCAAAGATATTCTGGAAGCGATGGCATCCGGTGAAGGGCCGCGTAATGTGATTGTTACTTTGGGGTATGCGGGGTGGGATCAAGGGCAATTGGAGCACGAGGTGACTGAAAATATTTGGCTCACCGTGCCGGCTTCTGAACATATCTTGTTTGATCTCCCACCTGAAGAACGTTTGGTTGCTGCAATGACGTTACTGGGGGTGGATTACGCCTCGCTCTCCGAGGAAGCCGGACATGCTTAACCCCGCCTATCGGATTCGTGTTCTATGAGCGTGCTGCTCGGCACACTCCTCGCTTTTGATTTTGGTACTCGCCGCATCGGCATCGCAAAAGGTAATAGCTTGATAGGTTCGGCGCTACCCCTCACCACAATTGACGCAGAAAAAACTGACATTCGCTTTGCTAGAATTGCCGAGCTGATTGCCGAGTGGCAGCCAAGCGGTTTAATTGTTGGCTTGCCCTGCAACGATGATGGGTCGCCGCATGAGCTGACCGCATTGTGTCGCCGCTTTGCCAACCGCCTCAAAGGGCGGTTTAATTTGCCGACGATTTTGGTCGATGAGCGTTATACTTCCGCCGCTGCCAGCAGTGCGCTAAATGAGCAAGGCGTTCATGGTCGCAAGCAAAAATCCGTACTCGACCAATATGCCGCGCAACAGATTTTACAAGCGTATTTTGATGAACCCAGCGCAGGAATCTACGCATGAATTCCAAAAAAACATCCGCCACAGAGAACACCGAGGTCACAGAGAGCCATTCAGCGTGCTACCCAAACTCTCTGTGGCTTGAATTGAGGTTTTATGAAAAATCCGCAATTAAATAAAAACGGTGAGCTGCAACACTTGCTTACCACCGAGGGTTTGCCCGCCGTCATCGTGCGCGACATTTTGGATCGTGCCGCAAAATTTTTAGGGGTGGCAGAAGGCAAGGACATCAAGAAAGTGCCGTTGCTGCAAGGCAAATCGGTGTTCAACGTGTTCTTTGAAAACAGCACACGTACTCGTACTACGTTTGAGATTGCCGCCAAGCGTTTGTCGGCGGATGTGGTGAATCTAAACATTGGCTCATCCTCCACCAGCAAAGGCGAAACACTGCTCGATACCGTGGATAACTTGTGCGCGATGCATGCCGATATGTTTGTGGTTCGTCATTCGCAAAGCGGTGCGGCGCATTTTATTGCGCAGCATGTCGCACCGGAAATACACGTCATTAACGCCGGTGATGGTCGCCATGCGCACCCCACTCAGGCGTTGCTGGATATGTTCACCATTCGCCACTACAAAAAAGAATTTCATAATCTGCGTGTGGCAATTGTCGGCGATGTATTGCACTCACGCGTGGCGCGTTCGCAGATACACGCACTGACCACATTGGGCGTACCAGAAGTGCGCGTAATTGCGCCTAAAACATTGTTGCCAACCATGGTGGAAAATCTCGGGGTGCAGGTTTATTACGATATGGAAAAAGGCTTGAAAGATGTCGATGTGATCTTAATGCTGCGCTTACAAAATGAGCGTATGCAAGGCGCGGCGTTGCCTTCCGCGCAAGAGTATTTCAAGAATTACGGACTCACTCAAGAGAAGCTGGCGTATGCCAAACCCGATGCGATTGTGATGCACCCCGGCCCGATGAATCGCGGTGTGGAAATTGATTCGCATGTCGCGGATGGCGCACAGTCGGTGATTCTGGCGCAAGTGACGTTTGGCATTGCGGTACGCATGGCAGTAATGAGTACGCTGGTTGGAGCGAGGGCGACAGCATGAACATTCATATCAAAAACGGTCGTATGATTGACCCAAAAAATAACATCGACGCACTGCAAGATGTGTTCATCGTTGAACGCCGCATCGCTGCAATCGGCAAAGCACCGCATGGGTTTGTTGCGGCGCAAGTGATTGATGCTCAGGGCATGATTGTGATGCCAGGCTTGGTAGATGTAGCGGCACGTTTGCGCGAGCCAGGTTTTGAGTACAAGGCGACATTGGAATCCGAAATGGCGGCAGCAGCAGCGGGCGGCGTGACTAGCCTTGCGTGCCCGCCCGACACCGATCCGCCGTTGGACGAACCGGGATTGGTCGAGATGCTCAAGCATCGTGCGCGCTCGTTGAATAAAGCGCGAGTATTTCCGATTGGTGCGTTGACTTACGGTTTGAAAGGCGCAGAGCTCACCGAGATGATTGAACTCAGCGAAGCAGGCTGCAAAGCCTTTAGCCAGGCCGATGCACCGCTTACTGATACCCGAGTGTTGTTACGTGCGATGCAATACGCAGCGACAATGGGTTATTCGGTTTGGATGCGTCCGCAAGATAGTTTCCTTGCCAAAGACGGCGTGGCGCACGATGGCGAAGTGGCAACACGCTGCGGTTTGGCGGCGATACCCGTCAGTGCCGAAACCATCGCGCTGGCAACCATGCTGGCGTTGGCAAAAGACACCGGCGTGAAGTTGCACATCTGCCGGATTTCCAGCGCGGCGGGCGTGGATATGATTCGCTTCGCCAAACAACAAGGTCTTGCGGTGACCTGCGATGTGGCGATGAATCATGTGCATTTATCTGAAATGGACATCGGTTTCTTCGATGCGAATTGTCATCTGGTTCCGCCGTTACGCAGTATGCGTGACCGTGCTGCGCTGCGTGCAGGGTTGCGCGATGGCACGATAGACGCAATCTGTTCCGATCACACGCCCGTCGATGAAGACGCAAAATTATTCCCGTTTGCCGAAGCGGAGGCAGGCGCAACAGGTTTGGAATTGTTGCTACCGTTAGTGTTGAAATGGGCGGAGCAAGAACGTGTGCCACTGGTTGATGCACTCGCTCGCGTCACCTTCAGTCCTGCACAATTGCTGGGACAAAAGATGGGGCATCTGTCGGTTGGCGCGCACGCTGACCTGTGTGTGTTTGATCCCAATGCAATGTGGAAAATCGAGCCTGCCGCGCTGAAAAGCCAAGGTAAAAATACCCCGTTCAATGGCTACGAAATGCAAGGTCGGGTGCGTTATACGCTGCTCGACGGACAGTTGGTTTTTAAACAATAACTCGCGTCCTCAATCGAGGCGCATCGATTTTTTCAGGATGATATGAACCCATTACTTGATTTTTCCAATCTGCCACGCTTTGCCGACATTAAACCAGAACACATTGCGCCGGCGATTGAAGAGCTGCTCACAAAGAATCACGCGCTGATTGAAAAATTATTGGCCGACCCGACCCCGCCAACTTGGCAGAATTTTGTCGCGCCGATGGAAAATTCGAATGAGCGAATTTCGCGTGCGTGGGGGCCGGTTGGACATTTGAATGCCGTGGTCAATTCACCGGAATTGCGTGAAGCGTATAACGCCACCTTGCCTAAAGTCACGGCGCATTACGCCGAGTTGGGACAAAATCTCGCGCTGTTTAAAAAATTTAAAGCGTTGCGCAATTCACCGGAATTCGAGACGTTAAGTGCGGCACGTAAAAAAATCATCGAGAACGAATTGCGTGATTTTCGTCTTGGCGGTGCGGAATTGTCAGACGATAAAAAGAAACGATATTTGGAAATTCAGGAACGGCAGGCAGAATTGTCGTCGCGTTTTTCTGACAACTTGCTGGATGCAACCAACGACTTCACTTTCGTGGTGTCGGACAAAGGTGAATTGAGCGGCTTGCCGGATGATGCTTTGCAAGTAGCACAAGAATCCGCCACTGCGGCCGGGAAACCAGGCTGGCTGTTCACCTTGAAAGCCCCGTCATATGGGCCTGTTATGCAGTTCGCCGATAACCGCACGTTGCGCGAAACGCTATATCGCGCCTATTGCACACGCGCTTCGGAGTTTGGTAAAGCTGAACAAGACAATTCACCGTTGATGAACGAAATCGTTGCGCTGCGAGGTGAAGAAGCGCGTTTATTGGGCTTTGCTAACTTTGGTGAATTGTCACTCGTCGCCAAGATGGCTGACACCCCTGAGCAGGTGGTGAAATTCATGCGTGAGCTGGCGCAGCGTGCCCGACCTTTCGCGGAAAAAGATTTACAGCAGTTGCGCGAATTCGCCAAAACCACGCTCAATCTTGATGAATTAAATTCATGGGATATCAGCTATGCCAGCGAAAAATTGCGCGAGCAGCGTTACGCCTTTTCCGAGCAAGAAGTGAAACAATACTTCCCCGAACATGCCGTGCTGATTGGCATGTTCAAGCTGGTAGGCACGCTATATGGCCTGCAAATAAAGGAATCCAGTGCCACCGTCTGGCATGAGGACGTGCGCTTTTATGATATCCGTACACCGCAAAATCGTTTGGTCGGACAATTCTATCTTGATCTGTATGCGCGCAATAACAAGCGCGGCGGAGCATGGATGGATGTGGTTAGGGATCGCCGTCGCTTGGCTGCGGGCATCCAAACGCCCGTGGCGTACCTCAACTGTAATTTCTCTGCGCCCGTGGGCGGCAAGCCCGCGCTATTCACCCACGATGAAGTCATCACCCTGTTCCACGAATTTGGTCACGGCTTGCATCACCTGCTTACCGAAGTCGATGATCTGGGCGTGTCAGGCCTGAATGGTGTGGAGTGGGATGCAGTGGAGTTACCCAGTCAATTCATGGAAAATTTTTGCTGGGAATGGTCGGTGGTGCAGGACATGACTCGCCATGTGGATACCGGTGAAAAACTCCCGCGTACCTTGTTCGACAAAATGATTGCGGCAAAAAATTTCCAGAGTGGGCTGGGCATGTTGCGCCAAATTGAATTTTCTTTGTTCGATATGGTGATGCACAGTTATTTTGAGGCGGGCAGCGGCAAGTCGATATTGCAATTGCTTGATGAAGTGCGCGCCGAAGTCGCGCTACTGATTCCGCCTGCCTTCAATCGCTTTGCGAATAGCTTCTCGCATATTTTTTCCGGTGGCTATGCGGCGGGTTACTACAGCTACAAGTGGGCAGAAGTGTTATCCGCCGATGCCTACAGCCTATTTGAAGAAAACGGCGTACTCAATTCGGATGTAGGAGCGCGCTTCCGCGCCGAGATTTTGGCGATGGGTGGCTCACGGGACTTTATGGAATCGTTTGCCGCATTTAGGGGGCGTGAGCCGAGTATTGATGCGCTGTTGCGGCACAATGGCTTATCGGAATCCGCTGCATGAAGATCGCCACCTGGAATGTCAATTCCTTAAAAGTGCGTTTGCCGCATGTGTTGGATTGGCTGAAAGCGAATCCTATCGACGTGTTATGCCTGCAAGAAACCAAGCAGCAAGATTCTGATTTCCCGCACGCCGAATTATTGGCAGCGGGTTATCACAGCGCGTTCATCGGGCAGAAAACTTACAACGGCGTGGCGATCTTGAGCCGCGTTCCCTTGGAAGAAGTGCAGTTCGGCATCCCCAATTATGCAGACGAACAAAGGCGTGTTATCGCCGCCACCATCAACGGCATCCGCGTGATTTGTGTGTATGTGCCTAACGGACAAGAAGTCGATTCCGACAAGTATTATTACAAGCTCGGCTGGCTGATTGCCTTGCGAAATTATCTCAAAGAAGCATTGCTGACTTACCCAAAGCTGGTGGTGTTAGGCGATTACAACATCGCGCCGGAAGACCGCGACGTGCATGACCCCGTGGTGTGGCAGGGCAACATCTTGGTCAGCGAAGCAGAGCGCATACATTTTCGCTATCTCACCGAGCTGGGGCTGCACGACAGCTTCCGTTTGTTTGAACAGGCCGATAAATCCTTCACCTGGTGGGACTATCGCATGATGGCGTTCCGCCGCAATCACGGCGTGCGCATCGACCATATTTTGATTAGCACGCCACTCGTGGCGGAATGCAAAAGCTGCGTAATCGACAAAGTGCCGCGTAAGTGGGAGCGGCCGTCGGATCATACGCCAGTAGTTGTGGAAATCTAATATGGCTGCGGTTAGGATACCCAAATCAGTGGCGAAACAACTCGCGGAGTTTTTCCATCGAAACGGGTATGTCAGGCAAGTTAATCTTGAACGCCGCGCTGAAGTAAGCGCAAAGGTTTATAAAAAAGGCGATGAAATACGCTTGGTGGCAAACTCTGCCGATGAGTTAGAGGTTATCCAACAGCTGTTACTTGCTGCGGGATTTAAGTTTGGTAAGCCGTTTCAAAAAGACCGGCAATTTCGTCAACCCATTTACGGACGCACTGAAGTAGCGCGATTTTTGAACATGGTGGAGCAGACAGATAAAGCTAGTGTTGCAGTCAAGAAGGGTGCGAAAAAAATCGAGTAATTCCCGTCTTAACCATTCGCACCAAACATCATTCGTTTCGCCACAAATTTTTTCGCAAACGGCAGGCAGTCCAGCGCGGTGAGTGCGGCGGCGCGGCCTGCGCTGACCAGTGGTAAATCGTTAGAGAACAAGCGCACCAAGCCATCGGTAAAACGTATCCCCGCTTCCCTATCCGTGCGGCGTTGCTTGCGGTAATCGTTGAGCATCGCTTCTGTACCCAATGCGTTGGGTGTGACATTCAAAATTTCCTGAGCCAGTTCCCACGCGTCGCGCAGCCCCAAGTTAAAACCTTGTCCCGCCACGGGGTGCAAAGTCTGCGCGGCATTGCCGAGCAATACCACGTGCGGTTGCGGCGTTTGTTGCGGCGCGCGTCGCAAACCAAGCGGGAAGCGGGTGCGTTTACTCACGGTTAAAAAATCACCGACGCGATCACCAAACTGTTGCTGCAATTCGCGCAAGAAAGTTGCGTCATCCCAACTCAACATGGCTTGCGCAGCCTGATGCGAAGCTGTCCACACCAATTCGTAACCCGCGTTAGCGACAACATTCACCCCCTCTTGCAGGGGGAGGGTTAGGATGGGGGTAGAGTCGTGAACTTGCAAAGTTTCCACCCCCTCCCTAGCCCTCCCCCTGAGATGGGGAGGGGACGGTGTTGGATTGAACGGTAGCAACGCGATTGGTCCGTGCGGCGTGAAGCGTTCAAACGCTTTATGCAGCTGGGGTGCGGCGCACGTGATGTGGGTGATGAGCGCGCTTTGACCGTAGTCGCGTACTTTGGGCGGATGTTGTTGTGCCAATAATTTCCCGCCATCGGCGACCACCGCGAGTCGCGTTTGTAATGTTTTTTCTTCGCCATTTTCTTGGTAATTGATGGTTGCGTAGCCTGTTTCACTGCGTAACTGGGTAACCTTTGCACCATAAATAACGCTTACGCTACCCTCTCCCTTAACCCCTCTCCCGCAGGCGGGAGAGGGAGACGCGATAGCGTGGGAGAGGGCATTGTCCAGCGCGGCTTGGAGGGAAGGATAAGGCAGCACATAGCCCAGCTCAGGCACATTCAATTCCGCTGCACGCAACACGGCGCGACCAAAACTTTTTTGCTGCGAGATGTGTATGGTGCGGATGGGTGAGACATCGTTAAGCGAATTCCACACGCCAAGGCGATCCAGCAACAAGCGGCTGCCGTAGGATAAAGCCAGCGCGCGCGCATCTTGGCTGGAAGTGTTTTCTGCACGCGATTCAAGCACGCAAACTTTTAAATTGCTACCGCGTAAGGCGAGTGCCAAGGCTGCACCGACTGGTTCGCCGCCGATGACGGAGATGTCGTAGTGTTGTGTGTTCATGGTTTTTCGATAGGCAGGTAAAGCACCTTACCTTCAACGGGAATTCTATTTTTTAAGCGTTCATTGCCTAGTTTGTTCCAGTGCAATACATCTATCTTGAACACGAGGGGTAAAGCATCTAATTGATTCCATAGTTTGGTGAAATGTTGCTCGCTCATTGTAGACGAGAACACTGCTAGGTCGATGTCTGAACCATCCTTGAATGTGCCTTTTGCGCGTGACCCAAAAATAAGAACCCGCTCTATTTCAGGAAAATCAGTAAATACTCGATTAAAATCCAGAAGGATGTTTTTAGATAGACCAAAAACGAGTTCTTTGGTTACCACTTTACGGCTTCTCCAGCCAACTTATGGAATAGTGGGTAACCCTCTTTGAGGATGTAACGATATACATCTTCAGCTAATTTTTCGTCGTAAGTGTGGCTGGTGAGATTACGATTTTTTTGTGCCTCTGACCATGCGTTACCGTCATGGATAAGTCCAACCTGCAGAGCTTGTTGCCAAGTTTCGCGTGGTGTGTTTGCTAAGAGTCCCTCGGATTCAAGTTTAAGGCGCAAGGTTTTCCAAGACAACTCCCAGCAGAATTCAAAGCGTTGAATGACCGAGTCGCGAATAAAACTGGAGAAAGGCTGCATACAAGCCTCCTCTAGTCGTTGGACTGCCTTGATAAGCTCCTGCTTGCGCTCATTGAATCTGTCGATGTTCATTCACACCCCCTTAGTCCTGCATTCCTGCATTAAATCTTCAATATCGTTTACCAATTTCGGTGCAGCCGTTGTCAATACTTCATTGCCCAGCTCAGTCACGACGACATCATCTTCAATGCGAATGCCGATATTCCACAGGCCAACTGGAACATTATCCGCAGGGCGGATATAGCAGCCCGGCTCAACGGTAAGCACCATGCCTGCTTGCAGTGGACGCCAGTCATCGCCAATCTTGTATTCGCCTACATCATGCACATCCATGCCCAGCCAGTGTCCGGTGCGGTGCATGTAAAACTGCTTGTAATGCTCGTTTTCCAGCACTTCATCCAAGGAGCCTTGGCATAATTTGAGGTCGATAAATCCTTGGGCAAGCACGCGTAAGGCCGCGGTATGAGGCGCAAGCCAATCATGTCCGATTGTGGCGCAGTTGATTGCGGCAGCTTGTGCCGCGAGGACAATCTCATACACATCTTTTTGCGCCGCAGAAAACTTGCCGTTCACTGGAAAAGTGCGGGTGATGTCAGAGGCGTAGCCATCGAATTCGCACCCCGCATCAATCAATAATAAATCACCCTCGCGCAACTTGGCGTTGTTCGCGATGTAATGCAATGTGCAAGCATTCTCACCGCCTGCAACGATGGAGGTGTAAGCGGAATCACGCGCACCGTGGCGACAAAATTCATGCAGCAATTCTGCCTCCACTTCATATTCAAATTTCCCCGCACGGGTGAATTTCATGGCGCGGCGATGGGCCGCAGTAGAAATCTGGGCAGCGCGGCGCATCAGCGTGAGCTCATGGTCATCTTTGAATAAGCGCATCTCGTTGAGTAGTTTGCGCACATCATGAATTTCATCGGGTGCGCGTATGCCTGTGCGGGACTTTTCTTGCACGGCTGCGCGCAATTTGACGATACGCGCATCCCAATTTGCGTCAGAGCCCAGCGGATAAAATAGTGCGGGTTGATTGCCCATTAACTCAATGAGTTTTTCGTCCAGTTGCGCAATGGGGTAAGCCGCATCGATGACAAATTGTTCACATGCGGCATCCGGTCCGCAACGATGCCCGTCCCAGATTTCGCGCTCCTGATTTTTTTCGCGACAAAATAAAATGGATTGTGGCTGGCCATTTTTTTCTTGGCTAGCGATGAGTATCAGCACAGCTTCTGGCTCGATGAAGCCCGTCAAGTAATAGAAGCTGCTGTCGTAACGATAAGGATATTGCGCATCGCCATTGCGCAACACTTCGGGTGCGGTGGGGATGATGGCGATGCCGCGCCCCATCATATTGAGGAGTGCGGTGCGACGTTGAGCGTAGAGGATAGGGTCAAACATGGCGTAATTGTACGTCCAGTTCGTGCAAGCGTTGCGGGGTTCCTATGTCCATCCATACGCCCTGATGATGTTCGCCGCTGACTTTCCCTAGCGCGATTTGTTCGCGCAGCAAAGGGGCGAGCGATGCTTTTGTTCCGCGCGCAATGTGAGTGAATAACGAGGGCTGGTAGAGACCGATGCCGCTGAAGGTAAGCGGCGAGTCGCTAGTCGCCAGTCGTTGGTCGTTAGTTGGGACGATGCGATTTTTGTATAAAGAAAAGTCTCCATTGGGATGTTGGGGAGGGTTGTCCACCATAACCAGATGGATGTTGTCGTGATTGCGCTGCATTTGTTCGGCGAGCATAGGAAATCGTGCAAAATCGTAATCGCAAAAGATGTCGCCGTTGATGACGGCAAAAGGATTCCCCTCTCCTTCCGGGAGAGGGGCTAGGGGTGAGGGAGCGCACAGCAAAGGTAAAGCAAACGCAATTCCTCCCGCTGTTTCCAGTGCCGTACCTTCAGCCGAGTATTGAATCGTCGCACCAAGCTGGCTGCCATTACCCAACGCCTTTTCAATTTGCACACCAAGATGCGCATGATTGATGACCAGATCGGTAATGCCAGCTTTCACCAGTCTCTCGATATGCCACACGATGAGCGGCTTGCCACCCGCTTGTAGTAAGGGTTTTGGGGTGTGGTCGGTGAGTGGGCGCATACGCTCCCCCCGACCCGCTGCAAGTATCATTGCGAACAAAATAAATGCCTTTCACTATTGCTCCCTCTCCCATCGGGGGAGGGTTGGGGTGGGGGAGCGCAGATTGTTTTATCTCGCGCAATCAAAACGTGTATCCCACCTCAGGCTTATTTTGCTCCAACTCATCCAATATATTGAGCAGTGGCTTGAGGTCGATGTAACGCACACAGGCTGCGCGCAAATATGACATGACCAGCGGCATATCCTTCAGGTAAGCGTCCTTGCCATCGCGGTGGCAAAGTCGGGCGAAGATGCCGAGAACTTTGATGTGACGTTGTGCCCCCATCATTTCGTAGTCGCGATAGAACTCACCGAAGTCGGCGTGCACTGGCAATCCCGCTTTGCGCGCCTTTTCCCAATAACGTATCAGCCAGTCCATGATCTCCGCCTCTTCCCATTTGATGTATGCATCTTTGAACAGCGAAGCAAGGTCGTAGGTGATAGGACCATAGACCGCATCTTGAAAATCAATGATGCTGGGCGAGATTAAACAAGCATCACGTAGCGATTCGATTGCGCCCTCTCCCTTTGGGGGAGGGTTGGGGTGGGGGAGATGAGCGCGCTCATCAGGTTCGGTCAACATTAAGTTGCGCGAATGATAATCGCGATGTACATACACTTTGGGCTGCGCGAGATTGTTGGCAACGATGCGGGTGAATACTTCTGCTAATTTTGACTGTTGTTTTTCAGTAAGCGTTACGCCTAAATGCTTGGCGATGTACCAGTCGGGAAATAGATTCAGTTCGCGGCGCAACAGGGCTTCGTCGTAAGGTGGCAATTCGTTTTCGCGTGAGGCGAGCTGAATTTTAATCAGCGCGTCAGTCGCCGCACTATAAAGTTGTGGCGCATTGTCTGCCGTCAACGCTTGCAGATAGGTGGTATTGCCCAAATCGGACAGTAGTAAAAACCCCAGTTCCAAATCTTGCGCATACACATGCGGGGTATGTGTTCCCGCATCCGCGAACAATTTAGCAACATGCAAAAATGGCTTGCAGTCTTCATGCTGGGGGGGCGCATCCATGACGATTCTGGTTGATCCATCACCGAACGTGGCGCGAAAATATCGACGGAAACTCGCATCCGCAGAAGCCGGCGCAAGGGCGAATTGTACGTTGGGGAATTGGCGTTTTAGCCACTCAGTAACTTGTTGCTGACGTTGCATGGCGGGTTCTCGTAGAGCGTTGGTGGTAAACTTGCGAAAGTTTACCACCTTACTATTTGTTGTGCGTTATGCGGCTACACCAGCAGTTTTTCTTAATCTGTTTGCTCGTTCAATTCGCCTGTGTTTTCAGCGCAACTGCGGCTGAGTTCGACCCGATAATCATCGCAGAGGCTGAGCAATCGTCAGGCATTCCTGCCCTCGTTGAGGCGGATTCTATAGTGGGTAAAAGCACCACAGAGATTGAGATGTTGGGCAATGCAATACTGAGTAAAGGTGACCAATCGATACGCGCCGACCAATTGCAGTATTTTCAAGACACCCAGCATATCAATGCGCAAGGCGGTGTGATTTTGCAGCAGCAGGGCAGTAGCGTGAGCGGCCCGCGCTTGCAGCTTAATTTGGATACCAACATCGGCAGCATGGAACAACCCAACTTTTATTTCACGGAAAATGCAGCGCGTGGTTCGGCTGACAAGATGGACATCCGTGATAAAAAGCATTACTCCTTTGTTAAGGCGAGCTATACCACGTGCCCCGCCGACGACCAAGATTGGCAGTTGAAAATGAGCGGCCTATCGATTGATCGAGATAGTCAAATTGGCACAGCGCGCAATACGTGGGTAGAGTTTATGAGCGTGCCGATTTTGTACACGCCGTGGATGGATTTTGCGTTAAATGACCAGCGCAAATCTGGCTTCATCTCGCCGATATTTGGCGGTACCGTGAATGGTGGCAGTGAGATCACTGTGCCGTATTATTGGAATATTTCAGCGAATCGGGATGTGACGATTGCGCCGCGCATCATGCTCAAGCGGGGCTTGATGTTGAACAATGAATTTCGTTATTTAGAAAAAAATTATGCCGGAGAAGCGCATGTCGATGTGTTGCCGAATGACAAGTTGACCAAAGCAACGCGTACCCATTTCACCCTCAAACATAAGCAAGCGTTGAGTAACAATCTAAGTATATCGACCGATTTTAATCGCGTGTCTGATGATGCGTACTTTAGAGATTTGGCGGACACCGTCAATGCAACTTCGCAAGCCAATTTGATGCGCGAAGGCGCAGTGAATTACATGACAGGTGATTGGTTGGCAACGGCGCGCGTGCAACGCTTTCAAACTTTGCAAGATCCGGCTGCAATCATCATTGCGCCGTATGCACGCTTGCCGCAATTAACCCTGAATATGCAGCGGTATATGTCGGGTGCGAATGTTTCTTTCGCCAGTGAGTTTGTTAGTTTCAGCCACCCCACATCGCCAAATGGCAATCGACTGGTACTCAATCCTAGCGTGAGTTATCCGCTGGTGAATAGTGCGGGATTTTACGTCACACCAAAAATTGGATTGCACAGCACCTACTATGCGTTAGGCGTGAATAAATTGGCCACTCAGCCGAATAACGCACTACGTAATCTGCCCATCCTGAGTATTGATAGTGGCGTAGCGTTGGAGCGAACCGGGCAATTGGCGGGAATCGAGTATGCGCAGACAATGGAGCCGCGATTGTTTTATGTGTACGTGCCTTACAAAGATCAATCCCTGTTGCCGAATTTTGATTCGGCGCAGGCAGATTTTAATTTCACACAGATGTTCACCGAAAATCGTTTTTTTGGCAGTGACCGCATCGGCGATGCCAATCAGCTGACCGCCGCAGTGACTTCGCGCTGGTTGGCTCAAGACTCGGGAGCAGAACGCTTAAAAATTATCGCGGGACAACGTTTTAATTTTAATAATCCGCAGGTCAATTTGGTTACGCCTATCACCAGCAGTAGCAAATCAGACATTTTGTTTTCTGCATCAGGACAGATGACGCGAGCATGGTCGCTGGATAGCGAGCTGCAATATGACCCGAATCAGTCGCATATACAACGCTACAACCTTGCTACACATTATCGTCCCGAAGCAGGGAAGACCCTGAATGTGGGCTATCGCTTCACGCGCAATTTGCTACGCCAAGCAGACATTTCCACTCAATGGCCGCTGTTTGGGCGTTGGCATGCGGTGGCGAAATGGAATTACTCGTTACGGGATGCGCGAATCTTGGAAGCGATTGCCGGGCTTGAGTATAATCAAAGCTGCTGGACGCTACGCTTGGTGGCACAACGCTTTGCCACTGCTACACAACAAACCAACACCAGTTTATTCATGCAGCTGGAGTTGAATGACTTGTTGCGTATGGGTTCTGACCCATTGAACGTACTCAAGCAAAGTGTGCCAGGTTATACGAAATTAAACGACAGTCCGAAGAAATAATCATGCCAATTAAAACCTTGTTAATGAGTGCTGCGCTGCTTGCGACGAGTGCGGTATTTGCCGTGCCAGCTAGCCCACTGCCCAAGCCTGTGCCGATAGATTCCATTGTTGCGGTAGTCAACGATGATGTAATTACACGCTATGAATTGGATGATCGATTGCAGACAGTGAAGGAGCAGTTGCTGAAACAAGGTACTGCATTGCCTGATGCGGAGATGTTGCAGAAGCAACTGCTGGAACGCATGGTGATTGATATGCTGCAGGCGCAGTTCGCCAAAGAAAATGGCATTCGTGTTGATGATACGCAGTTGGATATGGCACTCACGCGCATTGCTCAACAGAATAATTTTCCGTCACTGACAGAATTTCGTAGCAAATTGGAAAGCGAAAAAATAGATTTCAAAAAATTCCGCGAAGAGATTCGCAGTGAAATCATCTCCACCCGGTTGCGCGAACGTGAGGTGGAAAGCAAGTTGGTGATTAGTGAAAATGATATTGATAATTACCTCGCTAACAAATCCAAAATGGGCGCGACGGGAGAAGAATTTCATCTGGCACATATTCAAGTGTCCGTGCCGGAGCAAGCCAGTGCTGAGAAAATTCAAGCCGCGCGTGATCGCATACAACAAGCGTTAACCCAATTGCAAAGCGGTGCTGATTTTGCACAAGTGGCAGCAGGTGCTTCTGATGCAAAGGACGCGCTGAAGGGTGGCGATCTTGGTTGGCGGACGAGCGATGCGATTCCTCAGTTGTTTATGAACGAGCTGCAAAATTTGCAAGCAGGGAAGGTCACGGGGATTTTGCGTAGTCCAAGTGGATTTCATCTTCTCAAATTGATAGGCAAGCGCAGTGGCAAGGGTGCAACACAAATCACCCAAACACATGCTCGTCATATTCTGATTAAGTCCAGCGAGATCGTTTCAGAAGCGGAAGCTAAAAAGCGCATCATGGAAATCAAACAGCATATCGATGCGGGTGCAGATTTTGCCGATGAAGCAAAACGCTATTCCCAGGATGGTAGCGCGCAACAAGGGGGTGATTTGGATTGGCTGTCGCCAGGGCAGACCGTACCGGAGTTTGAAGAGGCGATGGATAAGCTGCAACCCGGTATGGTCGAAGCTGTGCCGACGCAATTCGGCTGGCATTTGATTAAAGTGATCGAGCGCCGCACCACTGATGTCAGCGAGCAACAGCAGCGCCAGCAAGCGCGTATTGCAATCGGTTCGGCCAAGGCGGACGAGCAATATCAAGACTGGTTGCGCCAACTGCGCGATCATGCATTTGTAGAATATCGTGCTGAGAAGAAAAAATAAGCTGTGAAAAATTTGGCTTCTTCATTGCCGTTAGCGATTACCGCTGGCGAACCTGCAGGCATCGGTCCTGATTTGTGTGTGCAGCTTGCCGCACTATCGTTAGCTACGCCCATCGTTGTTATTGCAGATAAAGATTTATTAATGCAACGTGCGCAGCAACTTGGCGTGACTTTGCAGTTGCGAGATTACGATTTTCCCCCTCGCCCTTCGGGAGAGGGTTGGGGTGAGGGAGCATCTTTTCCGCTACTGCCATCTGGTCACCTGTATGTGTTGCACATTCCACTCGCGCAATCATCTCAAGCGGGCGTACTCAATGCAGCCAATAGTCAGTATGTACTAGCCACACTAAGCCGCGCTGTACAAGGCTGTCAGACAGGTGAGTTTGCAGGCATGGTCACCGCGCCCGTCCACAAGGGCATCATCAACGATGCAGGCATTCCGTTCACCGGACACACCGAATTTTTGGCCGAGCAAGTGGGCAATCCACTTTCCCCCACCCTAACCCTCCCTCGGAGGGAGAGGGGACAAACGAATCGCCACGCGAATCTTTTATCACCGCACACACCACAATTGGTCATGATGCTGGTTGGCGGCGGAATGCGAGTCGCATTGGTTACCATTCATCTGCCGCTGAAAGATGTTGCATCAACCATTACCAAGCCGTTGCTAGAAAATGTGACGCGCATTTTGCATAGTGATTTACAACGACGCTTCGGTATTGCGCAACCGCGTATCTTGGTTGCAGGGCTTAATCCGCATGCGGGTGAAGGCGGTTATTTGGGTCGTGAAGAAATCGAGGTGATGATTCCGGTGTTGGATAAATTGCGCGGCGAAGGCATGAACGTGAGTGTGCCGCTACCCGCTGATACTTTGTTCACACCACTTAAGTTAGCGCAGTGCGATGCGGTGTTAAGCATGTATCACGATCAAGGTTTACCCGTGTTGAAACACGCCAGTTTTGGGCAAGGCGTAAACGTCACGCTGGGCTTGCCGATTATTCGCACTTCGGTCGATCACGGCACGGCACTGGATTTGGCGGGTACAGGAAAAGCAGATAGCGGGAGCTTGTTAGAAGCCATTAAAGTCGCCACAGATATGGTGCAGAACGAACGAGTTGCTCGTGCATAAAGCCAAGAAAAAGTTTGGTCAAAATTTCCTCGTTGATCAAAACATCATCGCCGACATTGTGGCGGCGATTCGTCCCGCAGTTAATGACAACATAGTCGAGATCGGCCCTGGCTTGGGTGCGTTGACCCGTCCCTTGCTCAAGTTACTGAATCATTTGCACGTAGTAGAGATTGACCGCGACATCATCGCGCGTTTGGAAAATGATTACCCGCAAGATAAGGCCAGCACCAAGCTGATTATCCATGCGGGCGATGCGTTGAAGTTCGATTTTGCCACGCTCGCTATACCGTTGCGTATCGTCGGCAATCTGCCTTACAACATCTCGTCGCCGTTATTATTTCATTTCACTGAATACACTGAACGCATCACCGACATGCACTTCATGCTGCAAAACGAAGTGGTCGAACGCATGGTGGCAAGCCATTCCACCAAGGCATATGGTCGATTGTCGGTGATGCTGCAATATCGTTTCTTTATGGAAAAATTACTCGACGTGCCGCCTGAATCGTTCCGTCCTGCACCAAAAGTTGACTCCGCCATCGTGCGCATGATCCCGCTGCCAGCCGAGCAAATTATGGTGCGCAACGAAACTTTATTTGCGGCGATTGTCGCCACCGCATTCGGTCAACGTCGCAAAACCTTACGCAATACCTTGCGCAGCTATTTGCAGGAAAGTGAATTCACCACGCTGGGCATCGACCCGCAGTTACGTGCGGAAAATTTGTCAGTTGCGGATTTTGTGCGGGTAACTAATTACTGCACGGATAAGGGCATCATTTCATTGGCTGACGAATGATGGTCTTCCACTTACTTGGGGCAGCGCGGCGTATATCGCTTAGGTAAATTTCGTGGTGTTTACCGCTAAGCTCACAGTTTGCATCAATGAACGCATGCAGTCGCGCTATCGTTGGACCTTCATCAGTGAACGGGCCGACGTGCAGTATTTGAGCGCACAGACCCTCGGCGAAATTTTCCAAACGTAGCTTGTTGATAGCGGGTAGTTTTTTCTTGCTTCTCACTTCACTGATTGCCGCCAAGACCATTTCATCCGCTACAAAGTCGGGCTGCATAATCATCATCGTCCACTTCCAGCTTGCTTTGTCATTGGACACGAAGGCGGACATGTCGTCTGCCCACCACAATCCTTCCAGTGGCATTACCGCGTAATCAATTTGCTGATTACTTTTTTTGACCATGAACTTGGCTGTGTAAGCCACAGAAAACAAGGCTTCCACGGCTTGTGCATATTCTGCCGAAGTATTGGGATCGCCTACGCCGTCTATCATCAAATATCGGAACGCAGGAACTTCAACTTGCACCACTTGTTTTGCGGAAGCCAGATAGAGTTGCTTCAGCTCCTTTTTGAGATCGATTTTTTTCATGGTGTTAGATGATGAAAACGCGCTTAATTTAACGGCAAATGTATTTCTGTCAGCAACTCTGCGGGCGCGGCATTCATCGGCGTATTGAGATACTCCTCGAACGCGGGTGCATCGCGCAGTTCACGACCTGATTGCAACAGCCACACACCAAAAAACCATTTGTACGCAGCAGCCAAGCCGTCATAAGGCCCTTTGTGTAGCAACACGGCGTATTCGCCGCCTGCAATGGTGATGCGTTCTAAGGGTGCTTCAAGCACACACGGCTTGCTCACGGTCATGCAGGCGCGTGAACGCAAATCCTTTTCCGCAACCGTGTCGGGGTCGTCGTAATAAACGCCCATCATGCGACTATCTGCGCCGATCAAATTGCGCGCACCCAGCCAACTTCCCAGACGGCCAAATGCCTGGCTAATGTGTAAATACGAGCCGCTGTGCGCGAGGCTCACGACTTCCAAATCGGGGAGGGTTCTAAAGGTGATGTTGTACATGGCTAAACTCCTTTCAAGATTGGTAGATTCATATTGAGTATGGCTGCCGTGGTTGCGATAACGAGCGGGCGGCATACCGTAAATTGCATTGAAGGTGCGGGTGAATGACTGGATGTTTTTGTAACCCGCCTTGAGCGAAATCTCTGCGATAGGCAAGGTGGTTTGTGCGAGATGTCCTGCTGCGCGATGCAGGCGCAAACGCCGCACTGTGGTGGCAATCGTTTCACCGCGTGCCGCACGATAGATGCGATGAAAATGGTAGGGTGAAAGAAAGGCAAACTCGGCGAGCTTGAGCAAATCCAACTCTTCATCCAGATGCTCGTAGATATACGCCGTCACGCGGTTTAAGCGTTCTTCGTAATTGATCCAATTTGCTGCTTGTTGCATGGCTCATCGCCCCATCACTTTTCGATGAGGAATTAAAGCACAAATGGATTTAACAAATCTTGCGGAGTTTGAGGGGGCTTGTGCGAAATGAAAACGCAGAGTTCATGGAACGCACTCTTCACTAGCTATTATTTGCTCGACTGTATTTTTTTGACTGAAATTAGAGCTTTTGTATGGTGGTGACCAGAGATTCCCGTAAATAGCTGTCCAGCTACCAAGGCATTTTGCTCAACTAATTTTTTTGAATTTTATAAACAGAAGCATCTTCAAATGCCAATTGAAAGCGGGTCGTTGATTTCGCAACTTCATATATTGACCCGTCCTCCATTGATTCACCTAAAACACAATTGGGCTTGTTAGTGGTCAATATCCAGTAAGTTTCTGGTTCGTCCCCATGGTCTATGTTTTCGTAATTTGGTGAACCAGGGAAAGTTTCGCGTGAAATTTTGCCAGATATAGAAATATTCTGACCATCCTTTAAGCATTCGACGGACATGGATGATTGAGAAAAAAGAATTGGAAGTGTTGCAATCGCACAAAATACAAGCTTCATAAACATTCCTTCATTTAAGCGCAACGAAAATTAACAAATAATAAGACGGCAAGATGACGAAGACATGAATTATGTGTCTATCGAACTTTCTTCTGTATCAACTCAATCTTGTACCCATCCGGGTCTTCAACAAACGCAATCACGGTGCTGCCGTGTTTCATCGGCCCCGCTTCGCGCACTACTTTGCCGCCGCGCAGCTTAATAGCTTCGCAGGTTGCATAAGCATCAAGTACTTCAATGGCAATGTGTCCGTAGGCGTTGCCGAGGTCGTAGTGTTCCACACCCCAGTTGTGGGTGAGTTCGATCACTGCGCCGCTGGCTTCGTCGCTGTAACCGACGAAGGCCAAGGTAAATTTCCCGTCAGGGTAGTCATTGCGGCGTAGTAATTTCATGCCGAGTACGTCGGTGTAAAACGCCAGCGATTTTTCCAAATCGACAACACGCAGCATGGTGTGCAGGATGCGCATTAGATGGTCATCATTTCAAAATCTTCTTTGCGCGCTTCACATTCCGGGCACATCCAGTTGATGGGCACATCTTCCCAGCGTGTGCCAGCGGGCAAGCCTTCTTCGGGCGCGCCCACTTCTTCGTCGTATATCCAGCCGCAGATAAGGCACATGTAAACTTTGTATTCGGGTGTAGTCATAATGGTTTAATGGTTGGGTTGTGGGGACGTATAGGGTAAAATGAGCCTTGCCGCACATCTTACCATTGCCCAATAATATGTCTGAATCGTTTCCGTTAGTCATGAGTTTCGCCGCTACCGACCCCAGTGGTGGGGCGGGTTTGCAGGCCGATGTTTTAACCATCGCCAGCATGGGTTGCCATCCGCTGTCGGTGGTGACGGCAATCACGGTGCAGGACACCAGTGGCGTGGATGACGTGCTGGCGATAGATGCCGAGTGGGTGGCGGATCAGGCGCGGGCGATTTTGGAAGATGTGCCTGTCGCAGCGTTCAAAATTGGTTTGCTGGGCAGCGTCGATAACATTGCGGCGATTGCGAGTATTTTGGCGGACTACCCCGATATTCCTTTGGTGTTGGATCCGATTTTGTCTTCGGGTCGCGGCGATGAATTAGCTGACGACGACATGCTGGATGCGATGCGCGAGTTGCTGATTCCGCAATGTACCTTGGTTACGCCGAATAGCATCGAAGCGCGCCGTTTGGCATTGAACGAAGATGACGAGGAAGATGATCCTACGCTGGAAGAATGTGCAAAACGCATCTTGGCGATGGGCTGCGAGTATGTGTTGATTACAGGTACACACGAACAGACGCTGAAAGTGACGAATACTTTGTACAGTGAACGCGGCGTAGTGCGTGCCGATAGTTGGGAGCGGTTGCCCGGCATTTATCATGGCTCAGGTTGCACTTTGGCATCCGCGATTGCAGCATTGTTGGCGCAGGATGTTGATTTGTCAGAGGCGGTGAAAGAAGCGCAGGAATATACCTGGCAAGCCCTGAATACGGGCTTCCGTCCCGGTATGGGGCAGCATATTCCCGACCGTTTGTTCTGGGCGCGCGGCGAAGACGACGAGGATGAGGGTGAAGAAAAGCCAGCGTTGCTTAATTAAAGGCCTCTACGCAATCACGCCAGGTGAGTTGAACACGGCGGAGTTGTTGCGAAAAGTAGAATGGGTTTTGCAGGGCGGCGCACAGGTTTTACAGTATCGAAATAAGCTGGCAGATGCAGGGTTGCGCGTAGTTCAAGCAACGGCGTTGCGAGAATTAACCCGCGAATTTAGCGCAACATTCATCGTCAATGATGACGTGCAGTTAGCCTATCAAGTTGCGGCGGATGGCGTGCATTTAGGCAGTGATGATGGCAGTGTGTCTGAGGCGCGGAAGTGTTTGGGCAATGATAAAATCATCGGTGCGTCTTGCTATAATCGCTTTGAGCTGGCACAGCAGGCTGTGCATCAAGGCGCAGATTACGTTGCATTCGGGGCGTTTTTTGCATCGTCGGTCAAGCCGAATGCGCCCGTTGCGACACTGAAATTATTGCAGCAAACGCGGCGGGAATTGAGTTTGCCGATAGTGGCGATAGGTGGCATCTCCACGCAAAATGGTAAGAAGTTAATTGAGGCGGGCGCAGATGCGCTGGCGGTGATTTCAGCCGTGTTTGGAGCGACGGATATTCAACAGGCAGCACAACAATTTTCAATATTATTTTCAGAAAGAACGACATGACTTCACGTAATCAACAACTCTTCGACGAATCTCAAAAAATCATTCCCGGCGGTGTTAATTCGCCTGTACGCGCCTTTAAGTCAGTGGGTGGCACACCGTTGTTTTTCAAGCGTGGCAAAGGTGCCTACGTCTGGGATGCCGATGACAAGCAGTACATTGATTACGTCAATTCCTGGGGACCGATGATTGTTGGTCATTGCCATCCCGAAGTCGTCAAAGCGGTGCAAGCTGCTGCCGCTGAAGGACTGGGTTTTGGCGCGCCAACCGAGAGCGAATTAGTCATCGCCAAGGAGTTGTGCAAAATTTTGCCAAGCTTGGAAATGGTGCGTTTGGTAAGCTCTGGCACAGAAGCGACGATGACGGCGATTCGCTTGGCGCGTGGCTTTACTGGTCGTTCTCGCATCATCAAATTTGAAGGTTGCTATCACGGTCACTCGGATGGATTGCTGGTCAAGGCAGGTTCTGGCGCACTGACATTTGGTCAGCCTAGTTCGTCGGGTGTGCCAGCGGAAATCGCGGCACTGACCACGGTATTGGACTACAACGATGCGGCTGGATTGGAAAAAGCTTTTGCTGAGTATGGCAACGAAATCGCTGCTGTGATCGTCGAGCCTGTGGCGGGTAATATGAATTTGATTCTGCCTAAACGTGAATTTCTCGATGCGATGCGTAACCTGTGTACCAAGCATGGCACGGTGTTGATTTTGGACGAGGTGATGTCCGGCTTCCGTGTGGGCTTACAAGGTGCGCATGGTCATTTTGGTATCAAGCCTGATCTGATTACGTTGGGAAAAGTGATGGGCGGCGGCTTGCCAGCAGCAGCTTTTGGTGGCCGACGCGACATCATGCAATGCCTCGCGCCCCTTGGTGCGGTGTACCAAGCGGGCACGTTGTCTGGCAACCCTGTTGCTGTGGCAGCTGGTTTGGCGACGATGAAGTTGGTGCAAGCACCCGGTTTCTACGATCACTTGACCAAAGTAGCTAAGCAGTTGACTGAAGGCTTGACCGCTAGCGCGAAGAAACACGGTGTGACTTTCTGCGCTCAGTCCATCGGTAGTATGTTCGGCTTGTATTTCAGCGCGAATGTGCCGACTTCGTATGCTGAAGTGATGGCGAGTAACAAAGAGGCATTTAATCGATTCTTCCATGAAATGTTGGATGCGGGTGTTTACCTTGCGCCATCAGCTTTTGAAGCCGGGTTTGTCTCTGCGGCACACACTGAAAGCGACATTGCGGCGACCATTGCGGCGGCGGATAAAATTTTTGCGGCTTGGAAATAAGTGGGACTTTTTTCGCAAGCGACATTTTATACAACGGTAAATCATATTAAAGATTTACCGTTGCATGGCGGCAAAGAAGTAGCGTTCGTTGGACGTTCAAACGCGGGTAAATCAAGTGCGATCAATACGTTGGCGAATCATGTGCGCTTAGCTTATACCAGTAAAACGCCCGGACGGACGCAGCACCTTAACTATTTTTCATTGAGCCCCAACACCTTTTTGGTGGATTTGCCCGGCTACGGTTATGCCAAAGTACCGCCCGATGTGCAAAAGCACTGGGAGGCTTTGCTTGGTCAGTATTTGCAAACTCGCGAAGAATTAAGCGGTTTAGTGGTGATTATGGATTCACGCCACCCTTTAACCGCGCTGGACGAAGCCATGTTGGAATGGTTTGCGCCAACGGGGAAACCTGTACATATTCTGCTGTCAAAATCAGACAAGTTGAGCCGCCAGCAAGCGACTTTAACGTTGAGTCGTGTAAAATCTCATCTCGCAGAGTACTTCCCGCAATGCACGGTGCAGTTGTTTTCCAGCCTGAAAAAGTTGGGGATGGAAGAGGCCGAGAAGGTTATTGCAGGCTGGTTTGCGACAGAAAATGTGGCAATAGCCGCTGAGTGATAAGCAAAAAAAAGCCCCTAACCTTAGGCTAGGGGCGAAGTCTTAACATGGTTAAGACGCACGCTCAGGGAGGAGAAACGTGGAATGACTCGCATCATTCACAGCTTCAGATAATAAGTTTCGGAAATAGTTCAATAAATAACTTTTTGTAGGAAAAATCATGCAAACACTCAGCCAATTCCCTCAAAGCAGAATGCGCCGTATGCGCCGCGACTCGTTTTCACGCGACTTGATGCGCGAAAATGTACTCACTGCTCACGATTTTATTTATCCGATCTTTGTGTTGGAAGGCAAAAATAAGGTCGAAGACGTGAAATCCATGCCGGGCGTGCAGCGTAAAACGCTGGATTTGCTGCTTAAAGATGCCGAACAGTGCATGAAGCTGGGTGTGCCGATGATGGCGTTGTTCCCCGTGATTGATACACCGCTGAAAAGCTTGGGCGCAGAAGAGGCCTATAACCCGGACGGCCTTGTGCCACGCGTGGTGGCGACGTTGAAGAAGGAATTTCCTGAACTCGGCATTATGACCGACATCGCGCTCGATCCTTACACCAGTCACGGGCAAGATGGTTTGATTGATGATAGCGGTTACGTGATGAACGACGAGACAGTAGTGGTGTTGGCGCAACAAGCTCAAGTTCACGCAATGGCAGGGGCCGACGTGGTTGCGCCGTCTGACATGATGGATGGTCGCATCGGCGCAGTGCGTGCTGCGCTGGACCGCAAGGGCTGCATCCACACGCGCATCATGGCCTACTCCGCCAAATACGCTTCCAGCTTCTACGGTTCTTTCCGCGACGCGGTTGGGTCTAGCGGTAATTTAGGCGCAGGCAATAAATACACTTACCAGATGGATCCAGCCAACTCTGATGAAGCACTGTGGGAAGTTGGCCTTGATTTGCAAGAAGGAGCGGACATGGTCATGGTAAAGCCTGGTATGCCGTATTTGGATATTTTGCGTCGCGTGAAGGATGAGTTCAAAGCACCGACTTTTGTATATCAAGTTAGTGGCGAATACGCCATGCTCAAAGCCGCCGCACAAAACGGCTGGCTGAACGAAGAAGCTTGCGTGTTGGAAGCTTTGCTGGCATTCAAACGTGCGGGTGCGGACGGAATCCTGACTTATTTTGCGTTGGATGCGGCAAGGTGGTTGAAAAAATAAGGGCTAAATAGTGTTGGAGAAATTAAAGGCACTAAAATTATGAGCGACAGAAAAGATTCTTTAGTTTCAAACAGCCAATCAGGGCAAGATTTATGGGTTATTGAGCTATTCCGAAGCAAGCAAAACGGTTATTTCCTTGAGATAGGCGGGGGCGATGGATTGTGGATTTCAAATACGCTATTGCTTGAAAAAGAGCTAGGTTGGAAAGGCATTCTTGTAGAGCCAACGAGCGCATTTGAACGGTTAGTGACGAATCGCCCTAATTGTATAGCTGATAATTCGTGTATTGCCAGCGTAAGGAAAACTGTTACATTATTTGAAATTCTCGATCGTGGCCAATTAATGTTAAGCAGAAAAGCGAAACAGAATTCGTTGCTTTCAATGGTAAGGGAAGATCTGGCTGCCGATGAAGGGCACAAACTCAACTCGGATTGGGGGGCATTTCAAAGGGCGTACCAAAAGGAAGCCGTTCCTTTGGAAGAGGTGCTACGCAAGCATGGAGCTCCTCCTGTTATTGATTATTTCAGTTTGGATGTTGAAGGTTTTGAGTATGAAATACTAAAGAATTTTCCGTTTAATGAATATGTATTTTCGTGTCTCGGTGTGGAGCGGCCGCCAGCTGAATTGCATAAACTTTTGGGGGAAAATGGCTATTCACTGCGAGCTGAACTTGGGGAAGACTCTATGTATGTGCATGCCCATCTATGTTTTGATTGAGGTGCTGAAAATAGACATTTTCAATCCTCTGAATAGCTCAATTGGTTTAAACCCAGATAATCCATTAGCCGAATTGAAGTATTCTGAGCGGGTCGAGGTTTACCCGATTCCCAATGGAATCCATTAGAGAAAATCATTTCTAGGCAGATAGATAGGCGAATATATGGCGCAATCATCGGAGACGGCAGCCCCTTTCGAGATCAAATTCACCTCGCGCGAAGTCAGCGCGTGGGGCGGTATGGCGCTGATGAAGCGCATGCTGGACAGCATGGGTTTTCGCGCGGCGGCATCGCGGTGGGATTTGCCCGAGCCGGGCTCCAATCGCGGCTATCCGCCCGTCCAACTCATCGAGCAGCTACTGGTCTCGATCTGGTGCGGCGCATGCCGCTTCACCCACCTCGACATCACCCGGCTGGACAGCACCTTGACGCGCCTGTTTGGCTGGACTCGCGTCGCCGGACACAAAGCCATCGTGCGCCTGTTCGGGCGCTTCGACATGATGCGTCACGAGCGGGTGCAGGCCAGCGTCTATCGCTGGTTCTTCGACGCGGTCTGCACCTTGCCCAGCCTCACCGTGGACATGGACTCCACCGTCATCACCCGCCACGGCGAACAACAAGGCGCGGCGCGCGGCTACAACCCGAACAAGCGCGGGCGGCCATCGCACCACCCGCTGCTGGCCTTCGTGGCGGAAGCGCGCATGGTCGCCAACTTCTGGCTGCGTCCGGGCGATGCCAACAGCGCCAACAACGTGCTGCAATTCATCGAATCCACCTTGCATCACCTGGGCGACAAAACGGTCGGTCTGCTGCGAGCGGATAGCGGCTTTTACGATCAGGCGGTCTTCAAGCTGCTCGAAGGAAAGAACATCAACTACATCATCAGCGCGCGCCTGACCCAAAGCTTGCAGCAAGCCATCATCCGCGAAGCCCGCTGGTTTGCGCTGGAGACGGGATTGGAGCTGGCGGAGATCACCTATCGGACCAACAGCTGGGATACGGCAAGGCGCATCGTGGTGGTGCGCCAGTCGATCAAACGCAAAAACGCACCGGGCAAAACGCTCTCTTTGTTTGCCGATGACCCGGACATTCAAGGCTGGCGCTATGGTGCGATGGTCACCAGCCTGAGCCTGCCCGCAGTGGAAATATGGCGCGGCTACCGGGGGCGGGCGGACTGCGAGAACCGCATCAAGGAGTTGAAGAACGACTTCGGGCTGGACAGTTTCAACCTGAACAGCTTCTACGCCACGGAAGCGGCGCTGGGTTTTGCCATGCTGGCTTACAACCTGATGAGCACATTCCGCCAAGCGGTGATGCGCGCAAAAATTCAGCCCACGCTGGCCACGCTGCACCAGCAGGTGCTGGCGGTGGGCGCATTCTGGAATCGCGATTCAAAACAAAACCAGTTGCTGCTCGCAGTTTCGCGACGACGAAGGGCTTGGTTTGACGGGCTATGGGCGAATGCCGGCGATCCGCCCGTGCTGCCATTTCAGCCTAAAATCGGCTAATGGATTATCTGGGTTAAACTCAACAAGACAATAATGCTTTAACCGCAGCAATGTCCGCATGGGTTTCAGGATGGCGGCTGCCGCTGAACCTAGCATTTTCGGGAAGTACCATGACATGAATTTGCGTACCCGATTCGCCAGTCAGGGCGTAACTAGGTACAAATTCTTCATGCCCACTTATTTTTATTTTCCATTCGCCACTTTCAAAATCAATTTTTTGTTTGAGCATGAATAGCAATACAGACTTCTCATCATCGCTAAAAAGCATGATGTTAATGTCGGATTGCTCACCTGCTAATCCACTCAATACCGAACCCGTTAGATAAGGGTGAAATTCGGCAAACAGCAACATATTAGATAACGCCTCTTCGCGTAATTCGCGAAGCACATGGGGATGTATTTCACTTTGGAATAGTAGGCGAAAGCTGCGTAACGCCGTGTCGATTTCATCATTGCTGGGCAAATGCTGGGTATCCGATGCACCGAGCTGTTTAGCCGCTTTACGTTTGGCAAAGGCGTGGTCGGTAATGCCATCTTCAGCCATTAGTTTTGCAGCTTGGTGCGCCAGTTGTTCACGCATATGGTCGCGCCTATTTGGATATTCTTTAGGCATTTTAGTCTTTTAGAGTAATTGATCTTTAACGGCTTCTGTAGGCTTGCTTTGCTCGGGGGTGGAAGGTGCAGCAGCTCCCGAAGGGGCGTTTTCTTGGTAAAAATATTCAACGCGGACGTTGCTGTCATCATGCAACCCATCGTCGTTGATATGCAGGGCAACCATATTTTCAGGCATCACGTACTCAGCTTGAGGTACGTCTTTAAGGACTTTTTCCATGTAACTAATCCACATGGGAAGTGCCGCGCCCCCGCCAGTTTCTTTGTCGCCGAGACTGCGCGGCTGATCGAATCCTATCCAGGAAATGCCCACAACACTCTGTTGGAAACCACAAAACCATGCATCTATTGAATCATTGGTAGTGCCTGTTTTACCCGCCAAATCATTTCGCCCCAGCTGCATAGCACGTATGGCCGTGCCATGCTTCACCACATCTTGCAGCATACTCACCATAGTAAAAGCATTGCGCGAGTCGATGATTTGTTGCGCACCGTTACCAACGGAGGTAGGTGTCGCTTTACTTAAAATTGTGCCGCGAGCATCTTCAATGCGTTGAATAAAGTAAGGTGTGACGCTGTACCCGCCGTTGGCAAACACGGAATATCCGGCTAGCATTTGTAATGGAGTAACTGAGCCCGCACCCAATGCCATAGTTAAATAGGCAGGAATTTTTGCTTCATCAAAGCCAAATTTTGCAGCGTAATCTTTTGCATATTGTGGGGTAATAGATTGCAATATGCGTATTGAAACCATGTTCTTTGATTTAATCAAAGCTTGGCGCATGCGCATAGGCCCTTCAAATTTACCGTCATAATTTTTGGGTTCCCAAGGTTCGCTACCCGTTTGTTCGGCATCAAATACGATAGGAGCATCATTGATAACCGTGGCAGGTGTAAAGCCCTTTTCCAGGGCAGCGGAATATACAAAAGGCTTAAAGCTGGAGCCGGGCTGGCGAAAAGCTTGCGTAATATGATTGAATTGATTGCGGGAAAAATCAAAGCCGCCAATCAGAGAGAATATTGCGCCATCTTGCGGACTTCCAGAAACAAAAGCCGCTTGAACCTGAGGAAGTTGACTGATTTGCCAGACATCCTTCTCATTCTTTTGCAATCTGATGACAGAGCCAGGATTTATTCGCTGGTTGAGTGCTACTTTTTTATTCAAGTTGGGAAGCGCGAATCGCAATCCTTCGCCACTAATTTCAAGCGTTTCTCCTCGCTTAGTGTAGGCGCGTACCATAGTGGGTGAAGCAGCAATAACAATGGCAGGGACTAAGTCATCATTGTCATCAAAGTCCTGCAAGCCTTCTTCAAGTATCTCGCTGTCTAAATTACTGCCTTGCAAATCGACAAATCCTTCTGGACCCCGATAGCCGTTGCGTCGATCATAATCCATCACGCCTTTGCGCACCGCCTTGTAGGCTGCTAATTGATCCTGTTGGCGTATAGTGGTGTAAACCTTAAATCCTTGAGTGTAGGCATCATCCTGATATTTGTCATAGACGATTTGCCTTGCCATTTCGGATAAGTATTCGGCTTTAACTGCAAACTCTTGACCACCACGTATTGTTTCGACAGGTTGGAGTTGCGCGGCCTTAAATTGCTCATCGTTAATGAAATGTAGCTCATTCATGCGGCGCAACACATACATCTGGCGAAGTTTTGCACGTTTCGGATTGACCACAGGATTATACGAGGAAGGCGCTTTTGGCAAACCGGCTAGCATGGCAGCTTCAGGGATGGTGAGTTGCGCAATGGATTTGCCAAAATATACATTTGCCGCTGCGGCAAAGCCATACGCGCGTTGGCCTAAATAAATTTGATTGATGTAAAGCTGTAGGATTTCATCTTTGGTTAAGCTGTGTTCAATTTTAAAAGTTAGCAAAACTTCATTAAATTTTCTCGTGTAGGTCTTCTCTTTGGAAAGAAAAAAATTGCGAGCCACTTGCATTGTAATTGTGCTGGCACCTTGCTTGGCACCACCTGATCTGAAATTGGAAATGGCTGCGCGTAACACACCCATGTAATCTATGCCGCCATGCTCATAGAAGCGATCATCTTCGGCGGCCAGAATTGCTTGCTTCATAATCACTGGAACCTCGGCAATTTTAACTAATGCACGACGCTCCTCTCCAAATTCATTGAGCAACGTACCTTCTGCACTGTAAATGCGTAACGGAATTTTCGGGCGATAATCGGTCAAAGCGTCAAGAGAAGGCAGCGTTGGATAGGTCAACATCACCACCAAGCCCAGCAAGATGGCAGGCAACATCAATAATGTTAGTATGACCAGAGTGGGTAAAAGCCAACGACGTGAAGTCATGTATAGTTGTCCGAAAATTGAATTAATTGAATTAAATAAAATTTAGAGCCGAAATTATATCGGCTATCCAAATTTAGGATGCTATTAAAAATAGCTTTACACAATTTATAGTTATTGCTAGGATTTAAACCACTTTGTACAAATAACGCTCTAAACAGCCTATGATTAAAGCAAATTTTGACATCCCGTTGGGTTTTTTAAGTGCTTCCACGCCGCCGTTGGTAGGCGTTGATATAAGCTCGTCGTCAGTCAAAATGGTCGAGCTGAGTTTGTCGCCAAAAAAAACAGGCTACATAGTAGAGCGTTACGCCATTGAACTACTGCCTAAAGGTGCGGTGAGTGATGGCAATATTAATAATCTTGAAGCGGTATCGGAAAGTATGCAGCGCGCATGGCGCAGACTCGGAACTCGAATAAGGAATATTAGTCTAGCCTTGCCTGCAGCAACGGTGATTACAAAAAAAATTCTTTTGCCTGCAGGCATGCGGGAAGAAGATTTGGAATATCAGGTTGAATCCGAAGCGAATCAATATATCCCTTTTGCCCTAGATGAAGTAAATCTCGATTTTCAGGTAATCGGCCCCGCGCTTGGAAATGCCGATGAAGTTGAAGTTATGTTGGCAGCTTCGCGCAAAGCCAATGTTGAAGACCGTGTCGCAGCGGCGCAGGCATCAGGGCTAAAAACGGTAGTAATGGATGTGGAGTCCTTTGCGGCTCAATTGGCGTTTGAGCAAATTAGCGTGCAGTTGCCGGATAGTGCGGTTGATAAATGCGTGGCGTTGGTTGATATTGGTGCGATTGTTATGAATGTAAATGTTTTGCGTAACGGGCAATCCATCTACTCAAGAGATCAGCAAATCGGTGGAGATCAACTCACACAGCAAATTCAAAATACCTTTGGCTTATCTCCAGAAGAGGCAGAAGCCGGTAAGCGAAGTGGAGGGTTGCCAGATAACTATGAGAATGATGTGTTAGAGCCGTTTCGTGAAAATATCGTCGCGGAAATTACTCGCGCACTACAATTTTTTTACGCGTCGTCGCAATACAATGAGGTTGATTTCATAGTGCTGGCAGGGGGGTGCGCTGCTTTGCCTAGATTGGACGACGCAGTGGCAACACGAACTCAAGTGAGCACGATGGTGGCCAATCCCTTTGCCATGATGATGCTATCAAGCCGCATTAAGCCAAAGCAGTTGCAAGCAGATGCGCCATCGTTGATTATTGCCTGTGGCTTAGCCATGCGGAGGTTTGATCCATCATGATGCGTATAAATTTATTGCCCCATAGGGCAGAAAAGCGCCGCGCCAAGCAGGTTCAATTTATTGCACTGGGTGTTATATCGGTGGTGTTAGCTGGAATTCTGGTCGGTGTCGTGCAAGTAGCGATAGACGCAAAAATAGCCTATCAAGAAAGACGTAATGCTTACTTGAGGCAAGAAACGGCGGTCTTGGATAAGCAAATCGAAGAAATTAAAAAACTGCGCGAGCAAACGCAAGCGTTGCTAGCGCGTAAAAATGTGGTGGAAGGTTTACAAAGCACCCGTTCTGATGCTGTGCATTTGCTTGATCAGATGCTGCGCATTTTGCCTGACGGCGTGTATATTAAGACGTTGAAGCAATCGGGAGATAAAGTCAATATGGTAGGCTATGCGCAATCTAATTCGCGCATTTCTACGCTGATGCGCGCAATTGAGGATTCGCCTTGGCTGGAAGCACCTTCGCTGGTGGAAATACATGCCGTTACAACGGCAGGTAGCCGGGTGGGTGAATTTGCTTTGAATTTTGTTTTGACTAAGCCAAATATTGTTGCTGTTCCACCTTCTCCTAAACCCGCTGCCAAGGGTTAGATGCCATGATGACTTTAGATGATTTAAAAAACCTAAACCCCAAAACGCCTGGGGCGTGGCCATGGCCAGCCAAGATCCTTGCTTTCGTAGTGTTGTTTGCTGCTGTTATTTTAGTGGGGGCGGCATTTATTTGGCAGGGGCAATGGGAAAATTTAAGTCGAATTAAAGACGAGGAAATACAACTGAAAGATGCCTTTTTGGTTAAAAAGAAAGAGGCAATCAATTTAGATTTGATTAAGAAGCAGCTTACCGAAACGCAAGAATCTTTTGGTGCCCTGCTAAAACAATTGCCTAGCAAATCTGAAATGGATGCTTTGCTAACGGATATTAACCAGGCAGGCTTGGGACGCGGCTTGCAATTCGAGTTGTTTAAGCCGGGGGTAGAGAAGGTTGAAGGTGCCTTTACTGAGCAGCCCATCGCCATTAGAGTGACGGGCAATTATGATGATGTAGGCAAATTTTCGGGAGACATTGCCATGTTGCCGCGCATTGTGACACTGAATGACATTGCTATCACACCACTTAACGGTGGTTTAGTTATGGATGCCACTGCTAAAACTTTCCGCTACCTGGATGATCAAGAAGTCGCAGCACAGAAAAAAGCTACTCAACCAGCGGGAGCAAAGAAATGAGATTGATTTATCTTGCGCTGGCTTCGTTATTATTGTCCGGATGTGGCGGCGAAGAGTTTCAGGACTTACGTGATTTCGTCAAAAATTCGGGCGCAGATATGCGCGGTAAAATTGCCCCGCCACCTGAAGTGAAGCCTTATGAATCTTTTGCCTACAACAACGACACAAATTTGCCCGATCCATTTAAGCCGCGTAAGCCAGAGTTGCGCACGTCGGGTCCTGCTGGTGCGAACCAACCGGACTTAGAACGACCCAAGCAAGCTCTTGAGGAGTTTCCGCTTGAAAGTCTTAAAATGGTCGGTTACTTAGCGCAAAATAAAGTGGGCTTCGCAGTCATACGCGCACCAGATAACAAGCTCTATCGTGTGAAGGCAGGCAACTATGTGGGCTTGAATTTTGGCTTGATAAAAGAAGTGGCGGGTACTGAAATGACTATAAAAGAAATGGTGCAAGATAGTTCGGGCGACTGGACTGAGCGTATCAGCACGCTACAATTAATCGAATGATTGGAGTAAAAATGAAACCGTATAACTTGTTTAGTAACGCATTGCGACTTTTGGGTTTTGGCGTGATATTGGCTGCATTCAGCGCGTCTGTACTGGCTGCCGACTCAAACAGTATTAACGGCTTGAGCGTAAGCAGCAATGCGGACGGTTCGATAGTGCTGAAAATCGAGTTGCTTCAACCGTTGACTGTATTGCCCTCTGGCTTCACCATAAATTCGCCACCACGTATTGCGTTTGACTTTCCAAATACCGCAAATGGCTTAGGGAAGTCGGTTCAGGATTTTACTGAAAATGGGCTGCGTAGTGCCAACATCGTTCAAGCGGGTAAGCGCACTCGGTTGGTCGTGAATCTCGATCAGATGCTGACCTATGACACAAAAATTGTCGGCAACAGTCTGATAGTCACCCTGCATGGCAAAGCTGCAGGTGCTTTGACCGCTAATAATCAAGCGTCCCGATTTGCCGAGCCTAAATTAGGCGCGACTCAAAAACATACATTGCGTGATATTGATTTCCGTCGTGGTAAAAACGGCGAAGGACGCATTCAAGTTGATTTGTCCGATCCTGGCATAGGCATTGATATACGCCAACAAGGCACAACCTTGATTGTTGATTTTTTGAAAACCAATTTACCAATCAATTTAGCGCGCAAATTGGACGTGGTTGATTTTGGCACGCCTGTGCAAGGCGTGGACACCTTCGTTCAGGGCGAAAACGTGCGCATGGTAATTGATCCTAAAGGACAATGGGATCACTCTGCGTACCAAACGGACAACAAGTTTGTCATCGAGGTTAAATCGGTGGTTGAAGATCCAAACAAAATGGTCAAAGGCACAAAAAATGGTTACGGCGGAGAAAAACTTACTCTTAACTTCCAGAAAATTGATGTGCGTGAAGCGTTGAATGTGATTGCGGATTTCACCGAGCTTAACATGGTGATAAGCGATACCGTCAGCGGCAATATCACTTTGCGACTAAAGGATGTGCCTTGGGATCAGGCATTTGACATCATCATGCAGAGCCGTGGTTTGGATATGCGAAAGAACGGCAATGTTGTACAGGTTGCCCCCCGTGAAGAAATTGCCGCAAAAGAAAAAATTGACTTAACTGCGCGCCAAGAAATAGGTGAATTGGAAGATTTGCGCACAGAGAGCTTTGTGATCAGTTATCAAAAAGGCGAGGATATCGTCAAGCTATTGTCTGGTGATAAGCAACGTATTCTTTCCAAGCGCGGCAGTGCGGTCGTGGATCAGCGCACCAATACCATGTTCGTGCAGGATACTTCCTCGCGCTTGGAAGAGGTGCGCAAATTGATTAAGCAAATTGACGTACCTGTGCGCCAAGTGATGATTGAAGCGCGTGTGGTTGAGGCATCGGATAAATTTGGGAGAAATTTGGGAGTGAGGTTGGGATACAACTCAAATGACCCATTCAAAGTTGCCGGCAATCTCAGTGGCAATATTGGGGCAAATAAAATTGTGGGTGGGCCTTTGGCGGGTACGACTATGCCTGCCAGCACTCCAAATGTGAACTTACCATCAGCGGGTACGGCGGGTGCTTTTTCCATGTTGTTATTCAACAGTTCGTTAAGCAAAGTGCTGTCCCTTGAATTAACTGCGCTTGAGACTGATAGCAGGGGAAAAGTTATTTCCAGTCCGCGTGTTGTGACTTCGGATAAAACCGAGGCTATCATTGAAACCGGTACGGAGGTTCCTTACCAGCAGGCTTCCAGCAGCGGAGCAACTAACGTGGCTTTTAAGAAAGCCACGCTGAATTTAACAGTGAAGCCGCAAATTACACCGGACGATAATGTAATGATGGATATTAAAGTAAATAAAGATTCCGTGGGGCAGATATATGCCGGCGTGCCGAGCATTGACACCAACAAAGTTGCTACTCAAGTGCTGGTGGAGAACGGGGGCACAGTTGTAATCGGTGGCGTATATTCACAAGTGGAAAGTTTTGGCGAGAATAAAGTCCCGGTACTTGGAGATTTGCCGGTGGTGGGCAATCTCTTTAAAAGTTCTGCCAAGATTGATAATAAAAACGAGTTGCTGATTTTTATCACGCCCAAAATCATGCAGGATGCAATGAATTTGCATTAGCTATGGTTTCATCCATATTTGGTGCAGTAAAAGCCCGGCAAGTCCGGGCTTTTTCTTTTATCGTTTACAATATGCGCTATGCAAAGCAATCAAGATAATCAGCGCAAGTGCCAGTCGGGTAATCTGATTTTAGTGGGCATGATGGGGTCGGGTAAAACCACCATGGGACGTTCGTTGGCGAGGCATCTGGGCAAGACTTTTGTGGACAGTGATGAGGAGATCATCAAGCGCACGGGTGTGACGATTCCGCATGTGTTTGATGTGGAAGGTGAGGCAGGATTTCGCGTGCGTGAGACCATTGCTATTACTGACATTGTGCAACGCGACAACATTGTGTTGGCAACGGGTGGGGGTGCGGTATTGGCGGAGCAAAATCGGGCTCTGCTGCAACACAACGGTATTGTGATTTACCTCAAAGCCAGTGTGCATGATTTGTGGCAGCGCACGCGACATGACCGTAATCGCCCCTTATTGCAGACTGCCGATCCCTACGCCAAGTTAACCGAGCTGCATCGTCTGCGTGACCCGATATATCAAGAAGTTGCCGACATTGCCGTGTTGAGTGGCAAGCGCAGTGTGCATGCGTTGATGTTGCATTTGGTGGATGAAATAAATTTGCTTAGAGAAAAGATGGTTGTGAAAACTGAGTAAGTGCCGATGAAAATTTCTACGGCTATAAAACACGTCATTCCCGCTTTCGGGGGAATGACGGGTTATCAATTATGTTGAATGAAAACTGAGAAGCTATGCAAACATTAACAGTAAGATTGTCTGAGCGCAGCTACCCGATACACATTGGTAGCGGTTTGCTGTCACAAGCGGAATTGTTGAGCAAAGCAATTCCGCGCAAGCGCGTGGCGATTGTCAGCAACACGACCGTTGCACCCCTGTACCTAAAGAAGCTGCAAAATACATTGCAGAGCATCGGCATCTCCAGCATCGAAATTATTTTGCCCGATGGCGAAGAATATAAAAACTCCGACACGCTGAATTTGATTTACGAAGCATTGCTCACCCACCGCTGTGAGCGCACCACGCCATTGATTGCCTTGGGCGGCGGCGTGATAGGTGATATGACGGGCTTTGCGGCGGCGAGCTATTTGCGCGGCGTGCCGTTTATTCAAATCCCAACCACGTTGTTATCGCAAGTGGATTCTTCTGTGGGGGGCAAAACTGGCATCAATCATCCACTAGGCAAAAATATGATAGGCGCGTTTTATCAGCCGCAATTGGTGTTGGCGGATACCAACACGCTCAACACCTTGCCTGATAACGAACTGGCGGCGGGCATTGCTGAGGTGATTAAATATGGCTTGATTCGTGATTTGCCTTTTCTTGAATGGTTAGAGCAAAACATGGACAAATTATTGGCACGTGATACGACCGCATTGCAATATGCCATCTCACGCAGTTGCCAAAACAAAGCCGAAGTGGTTGCAGCGGATGAGCGAGAAAGTGGCGATCGTGCTTTGCTTAACTTGGGGCATACCTTTGGACATGCCATCGAATCGGGCTTGGGCTATGGCGTGTGGCTGCATGGCGAGGGTGTGGCGGCGGGGACGATAATGGCGGCGGATTTGTCGCAGCGATTGGGTTGGATTAGCGTGCAAGATGTCACGCGCGTTCGCACTCTGTTTGAACGTGCCAAATTACCTACCGTCGCGCCCAATCTGGGTGTGGAAAAATATCTCGACTTAATGGGGTTGGATAAAAAAGTCGAGGGTGGAAAAATACGCTTTGTATTGCTGAAAGAAATCGGCAATGCGGTTGTTTATGGTGACGTGCCACCAGCCTTGTTGCAGCAAACGATAGAGACTTGTGCCCGTGGCTGACCTCGCGCCTTACGCTGTCAGTGACGCTAATTCTCGCGCGCGGAAAATATCCGAAGCTGCACCCGGTACTCGCAGTGAATTTCAACGTGACCGCGACCGCATCATTCACTCAGGTGCGTTTCGCCGCCTTGAATATAAAACGCAGGTGTTCGTAAATCACGAAGGTGATTTGTTTCGTACACGGTTAACACACAGCATTGAAGTGGCGCAAATTGCACGTTCTATCGCGCGTCGCTTGCAGCTCAATGAAGATTTGGCAGAGGCGATTGCGCTTGCGCATGATTTGGGGCACACGCCATTTGGTCATGCCGGGCAGGATGCGCTAAATTCTTGCATGAAAGCGTACGGCGGGTTTGAACATAATCTGCAATCGTTGCGCGTGGTGGATGTGTTGGAAGAGCGCTATGCCGCATTTGACGGACTGAATTTATGTTTTGAAACTCGCGAGGGAATTTTGAAACATTGCTCGGCTGAGAATGCTGCCAAGTTGGGCGATGTGGGCGAGCGATTTTTGCAACACCGCCGACCTTCGCTGGAAGCGCAAATTACCAATCTTGCCGATGAGATTGCCTACAACAATCACGATGTGGATGATGGTCTGCGCTCAGGTTTAATTACGCTTGAGCAGCTCGCTACCGTGCCGTTGGTTGCCACGCATTTACATCAAGTAAAGCATGCGCACCCTGAGTTGTCCGAACGCCGCGTGATACACGAAACGGTGCGGCGCATGATTAATACCTTGGTCGCCGATTTGATTCAGCAGAGTGAGCGTAATCTGACCGCGCAGAAATTAACCAGTATCGAGGATGTGCGCAATGCGCCAGCGATGATTGCGTTTAGCCCTGACATGAACGAGCAGCAGCGCGAATTGAAAATCTTCTTGCGTACCCGGCTGTATCGCCATTACAAGGTGATGCGTATGAGTACCAAGGCGCAACGCATCATCACCGATTTGTTCGGTGTATTTTCGGCTGACAATCGTTTGCTGCCCGAACAATTTCAGAATCAAGATGAAGCCGAGCGTAGTCGCGCCATTGCCGATTACATCGCGGGCATGACGGATCGTTACGCAATTAGGGAGCATCGCCGTATCTTCGCGGTAGAAGAGGTGCCTATTTGATGCGCTGCAGATAATTGGTGTCTTGGCGCAATGTTTAATCTCTACAGGTCAATTCCTCGCCCCTTGGGGCGAAAGATGGCGATTAGCCATCGGCTTGAAGAGCGGTGTTAATACCCCGCTGCTTGCGGCGGGGATGTTTATTTACGCCAAGTTGGGACTAGTCCTCGCTTTGGTTTAGAATTGCTTCCTAATCAATTTCTGGATTTATCGCCATGCCTCAATATCGCTCACGTACTTCCACACATGGCCGCAACATGGCGGGTGCACGCTCTTTATGGCGCGCAACTGGCATGAAAGACGGCGACTTCGGCAAGCCCATCATCGCTATCTCCAATTCATTCACCCAATTCGTGCCAGGTCACGTACATCTAAAAGACCTAGGGCAAATGGTGGCGCGCGAGATTGAGAAGGCGGGCGGCATCGCCAAAGAGTTCAACACCATCGCGGTGGATGACGGCATCGCCATGGGCCACGACGGCATGTTGTATTCCTTGCCTTCGCGCGACCTCATCGCGGATTCGGTGGAGTACATGTGTAATGCACATTGCGCCGATGCGCTGGTGTGCATTTCCAATTGCGACAAAATTACGCCGGGCATGTTGATGGCGGCGATGCGTTTGAACATCCCAGTGGTGTTCGTTTCCGGCGGGCCGATGGAAGCAGGCAAGGTGACCTTGAAGGGTAAAGTCGTCGGACTTGATTTGGTGGATGCGATGGTGGCAGCAGCAGACAGCAATGTGAGCGATGCGGATGTGGATGCGATTGAACGTTCGGCTTGCCCAACGTGCGGTTCTTGTTCGGGCATGTTCACTGCCAATTCGATGAACTGTTTGACCGAAGCACTGGGATTATCGTTACCGGGCAACGGTTCATTGGTGGCGACGCACGCTGAACGCAAACAATTATTCCTGCGCGCTGGCCGCACCGTGGTTGAACTGTGCAAGCGCTATTACGAACAGGATGATGCATCGGTGTTGCCGCGCAACATCGCCACCTTTGATGCCTTTGAAAATGCAATGACCTTGGACATCGCGATGGGCGGCTCGACCAATACGGTGTTGCACATCCTTGCCATCGCCAGTGAAGCGGGCGTGGATTTCACCATGAAGGACATGGACAGACTGTCGCGCCATGTGCCGACGCTGTGCAAGGTTGCGCCATCGTCTGAATATCATCTGGAAGATGTGCATCGTGCAGGCGGAATTCCCGCCATCTTGGGTGAGCTGGATCGTGCGGGTTTGTTGCATGGTGAAGTCAGTACCGTGCATAGCAAAACGATGCGTGAAGGTCTCAAGCAATGGGACATCGCGCAGACGAATAATGAAGAAGCGAAGAAATTTTTCCGTGCTGCCCCCGGCGGCATCATCACGACCATCGCATTTTCACAATCCATGCTCTACCCGGAGTTGGATGCGGATCGAGCTCACGGCTGCATACGCGACAATGCCCATGCCTACTCCAAAGACGGCGGCTTGGCGGTGTTGCACGGCAACATCGCACTCGATGGTTGCATCGTGAAGACCGCAGGCGTGGATGACAGCATCTTGAAATTCAGCGGGTGCGCTCGCGTGTTCGAAAGCCAAGATGCCGCGACCGCTGGCATTCTTGCCGATCAGATCGTCGCTGGTGATGTGGTGGTGATTCGTTACGAAGGCCCCAAAGGTGGCCCGGGTATGCAAGAGATGCTGTACCCCACTTCCTATCTCAAATCCAAAGGGCTGGGCAAAGCATGTGCGCTACTCACCGATGGACGTTTTTCGGGCGGGACATCGGGATTGAGTATTGGCCATGTCTCGCCTGAAGCGGCGAGTGGCGGAGCGATTGGTCTGGTGCAGGAAGGTGACCGCATCGAAATCGACATTCCCAATCGCACCATCAATTTGGCGATCAGCGAAAGTGAACTGGCACAGCGTCGCGCCGCGATGGATGCAAAAGGCAAGCAAGGTTGGAAGCCTGCCGCAGAGCGGCCACGCAAAGTCTCGGTGGCATTGCGCGCCTACGCCGCGATGGTCACGTCGGCGGACAAAGGCGCGGTTCGTGATGTGACATTGGTGGAGAACAAGTAACGCAGATAGCGGGGAAGGAGAAGCGCTTTGCATCCCTCTCCCACCGCGAGAGGGACTGAGGGTGAGGGAAATGCCGTGTGCGAGAAAGTTGTTATGTATTTTGGAAAGCTCAATAATTCACCTCCGTTGACCGCTTAAGCGTTTAATCAAATAACACCATGCAGATGAAATACATTGCCTACACCTCAACCCGCCCACCCAGCCTGCTGCGCAAAATAGTCGCGACTGTCATGACGATTGCATTGGCAGCTCTGGTGCTGATGTTCTCAGCAGTAATCCTGACAGCTCTCCTGATTATGGTCGTGATAGGTGGCAGTATCTTCTGGTGGAAAACGCGCGAACTGCGCAAGCAAATGAAACAACATAGGCAGAACTTTCCACCACCGAGCGGCACGACGAGGCAGAGCAACATCTTTGCGGACGCGGAACTCAAAGGGCAAGTGATCGAGGGCGAAGCTGTTCGCGTGGATGACCCCGGAATCAGGGTTAAACGCTGAGCCAAGGATTAAAACTCGTTACCAAATCAGCATCAACCTGTAACAACATTATTAAGGAGGCATTGATTAAGTCCGTTCGCCCTGAGCCTGTCGAAGGGTGAATGATTTAGCTCATTGAAGAGGTGGCGTGATGAAAACAGTAACGATTGATGTACAACCCTTGACGGACACGCTGGGTGATTTCACTCAGACTTGGAAGAGCGGCAAGGCTTCCGCGCCGCGCATCAGCTTTGAGTCGCCCGAACTGATGTTCAAGGTGTTGTCCGGAAAACGCTGGGAGCTGCTGAACGTGATGACGGGCGCGGGTGCTATGTCCATCCGCGAGGCGGCGCGGCGTGTGGAGCGCGATGTCAAAGCTGTGCATGGTGATGTGACTGCATTACTTAACACCGGACTGCTGTCAAAAACAGACGATGGAATGATCGTCTTTCCCTACGATGCTATTCATGTTGATTTCATGCTCAAGGCAGCTTAAAACCGTGGTCTGTCCCTGAGGTATCCCCGCATTTTACCTGACTCCCACGCAAGCATATGCAGCCTGTTCTGCGAGTGACGAAACGGCTTTCCAAGACTGAAGTTGTCGTAGCGACTGCGGAGATGCCGCATTGAGAATTCGTCGTCCCAACGTAACGGTCGAAATCTCTCGGCGACCTGCTCGTCGTGTGGACATGAACTGAAGTTCGATCTGTCTCTGCTTGGCACTTTCCCCGATAAGTCGCTGTACGAACAAGACCAAATGACCGAGCAGCAACAACATTTCCAGACGTTGCTTGCTGCGCGAGCGACTGGCCTCCAATCCAAGTCCCACGCGCAGGTTCTTGGTATCGCGAAATGATTGCTCGATACGCATACGCTGCGAGTACAGTCCAACAATCGCATCTGCTGTCAAATGCTGCAATCCCAAACTACTGGCCAGCAACCACGGTTCACGCGCGCTACGCGCATTTTTAGAGCTACTACGCCCCGTACGTTTCGCACCATAAATGTTCAGGCAGCGTCTGCCTTTATTCGGACGTTTGCTGAGCACTCCGCGCACCACAACCGGATTGCTGCGTGCGTATGCACCCAGACCCAAGTCGAGCGTCTTCGTACGAGCAAGGCTATATAGGTCGCGCGCTGGAATCCATGTTGTTGAGTTTGCCCATTGCACGCGATTGCGTCCGCGAATGCGCCCAACAAATTCCCAGCCTTGTGCGCTAACCATCTTGAACCAAGGTGCATGAAATCCCGCATCCGTCATCACAATCAGCCGCACTCCCGCCGGGAGTATTTCGGATAACCGTTGCAAGAAGCAGCGATGTACATTGGCGTTACCCAGCAGCTTCTGCGGATGGACTTCTTCGTAGAGTGTGACTGAGCGTCCTTCAACCACTACGCTGGCGCGTAACAATTGCCAGTGCTGATCTCTGGTCAAGTCTGACCAATCAACAACGACTAGGAGTTTTGGTAATCCTTGCAGCCAGCACTGCGCGGCACTTCGGTATAGCGCACCGCGCGCCAGATGCAAACTGCTATTGCCGAGTAGCCGATCCACGCTTTTGATGCGATGTTTCAACGTGGTGTTGCCACCCAAGCACAATGCAATTGCCGTCAGGCTGGTGATGCTTCCGTGCAGGAGTGCCGTCGTCGCCCGCAGGAGTGCGGATGCTTGCTTGGTGTGTAGGTTCATTAAACACGAACCCAGCACGTGCGTTAAGATAGTATTTGCATACATGGCACACCTCACTTATTCGCCTCGATAACGAATAGGGGAGTTCAGGCGTGCTATGTATGTACTGTTTTTGCAGCAGCGTATTATTTATCCGTTTGGTTTACAAGGTGTTTTTGCGGGGATACCTCAGGGTCTGTCCCCGATTGTTCCGATTGTTCTTCTCTGATAAGTTAGTTATCAGACTAATTTTTTAATCACATTAGTTTCAGCCAGTTTCTTGATGGTTTTATCAAGCGTGGCCGCACCATTTGCTTCGGCAGCCACTTCAGCAATAGCTAGTCGTAAATCATTGTAAAAGTTTTCGTCACCCGTTAGGTGATGCCAAAACTCTTTACCGACATATAAAGGGTAATCAAACTCGTCGCGCAATCGCTTGTAATGGTTACTTTCTTGCCCTGGCTCACCATACAAAACAGCGATTACTAAATCCCCATGCGCTACTTTTACGTTGTTGGTTTTGCCAAGATTGCGAGCCGCCTTGAAATGGTTGTGTATGGTTGTTACATCATCTTTGTTGATAGTGTTGGGACCTAGCTTTACTTGACAGTATTTTTTGCTGCCGTCAATTTGGTCGATGAATTCGATATTGATGCCATTCACCATCGAGCCGAAAGAATTTTTCAGTACATCGCTAATGAACTTCTGCATGTTTTGCCCGAAGCTGGTGGTGATGGAAGAACCTAACACTCGCGGATAGAGTAAGGCTTTAGATAAAGATTCCGAAGTTAACTCTCCAGTTAGATACACCGCAAGATAAGGCGCAAGAAAGGGGTTTATGTCCAATTCCGAAGGCGACATAAGCTTCTCTGTATTTTTTATGTGGTTTTGCACGATGACCGTGCGAAACCATTCCTTGACTTGTTCCAAGATGCGTTTACGTTCAACTTTGGTCATGGCTTTATTTGAGGAAGATAGAGAATGGTTTCATTAAAGCAGCTTTAATAGCTTACACAAAGCAACGACATTCAAATAGAATAACCATGTCAACAACCTTACACATGGTTATCAAATGAAAGATTTTTTTGCCCTCTCAGAAGTTGCCGATATGTTATCCGTTTCTAAAGAGACTTTACGCCGTTGGGATAAGTCAGGAAAGCTGGAGTCAGTGCGCCATCCTATCAATAATTATCGAGTATATCGTTCCTCTGATTTAAAACAGTTTGGGCAAATCGGGTTTATGTTTGATGAGGAGATACCTAGTGCAACTCCTGTACCGGAAGAAGCCTACACCGTTGTGGAGTTGTTCGCAGGAGCTGGTGGGTTGGCTTTAGGAATGGAGAAGGCTGGATTGCATTGTGTGTTGCTGAACGAATTGAATCGAGATGCTTGTGCCACACTCCGCAAAAATCGACCGAATTGGAACGTGATTGAAGGTGACGTTGCAACACTAGATTTTCGAGCATTACAAGGACAAGTCGATGTGCTAACTGGCGGATTTCCCTGCCAAGCTTTTAGCTATGCTGGAAAAAAATTAGGCTTTGAGGATGCACGCGGCACGATGTTTTATGAGTTTGCGCGTGCGGTGAAAGAAATAAAACCACTCATTTGTGTTGGCGAAAATGTGCGCGGACTCTTATCCCATGATGAAGGGAGAACCATACAAGGCATGGTCTCAATTTTGGATGAACTGGGTTATGACGTATTGCCACCAAGATTGCATAAAGCAATTTTTCATCGCGTACCTCAAAAACGTGAACGCTTGTTGGTGGTGGGCTTACGCAAGGATGCTGGTTTGCAGTTTGATTGGCCGAAACCTCAAAAGGAGGTCTATACCTTGCGCGATGCGCTCAAAAAAGGAAAATTATTTAGCAAGGATGTTCCTACTTCACCGGGCCAAGCATATCCAAAACGGAAGCGAGAAATCATGTCTATGATTCCACCTGGTGGCTATTGGCGTGAATTACCGTTAGAAATTCAGAAAGAGTATATGAAGGGGAGCTTCCTTCTTTCAGGTGGCAAAACTGGCATGGCACGTCGCATTTCTTGGGATGAGCCATGTCTTACGCTCACCTGCGCACCTGCACAAAAACAAACGGAGCGTTGTCATCCTGAAGAAACACGTCCCTTCACTGTGCGTGAATATGCGCGTATTCAAACCTTCCCGGATGATTGGGTTTTTCAAGGTTCTATGACTGCGCAATATGCGCAAATTGGAAATGCAGTCCCTGTGAATTTTGCAGAAGAAGTTGGCAACGCACTCGTTAAAACATTGAATGAGTATTATGGGAAATTACGCGTACTAAAAAAATCTACTCGCCGAAAAAATTCTTGATGGTCTGCGTTTTCTTGATGGTCTGCGTTTAAGGAGTCCTGAAAAAATAATTTTTCTACTTTTCTACCGAGTGGTGATTAAGGAGCCAGCATCGCAATTCATTCCTTAAGCCGCCATCTTCAGTTCAACTTTTTTCCCGCTCTGGTCGCCAGAGTAATCAGCATGTCCAAACTGAACTTCTCGAACTTGCCGCGTATCAGGTCGGAGACGCGCGATTGAGAGATGCCTGGCACTTGCGCGGCTTCGGCTTGCGTCCATTCTTCGTCGCGGATTTTGATGCGCAGTTCGCCCATGAGTTGGGAGCGCATCGCGAGGATGGTTGCTTCTTCCGGCGAGAAGCCGAGGTCGAGAAAAACTTTGCCGCAGGATTTTGTAATTTCAAGTTTCTCTTTTTTCATTTTGCACTTGGAATCGAATTCACCGATGCCACCATGTCAGTGGCTATGCAGTTTCTCTTTCAGCCACACCTTAATAAGCGACTGATACGGTACATCTCTGGAGTTTGCTGCCGCCTTGATGGAGTCCAGCATGTGCTGGGGCAAACGCAGCGAGATGGTTTTGGTCGACGGCTTCAGGTTCGGTAGCACGGCTCGCTTCGCTTTTGTCCAATCTACATAATCGGCGGAATCGTTGGCTTCCCAGAATGCGCGCTCTTCAGCCTCGCTGGCGAATATGGGAAGTGGTTTAAGTGATTTGTTCATAAAGTTTGCGCTCCTTCTCGTGCCATGCCGCTTTGCTCATGCTGCAACGCATTGGCTTAGGTGAGGCAGTCGAATGATATACTGCTAACCGAATTTTCAAACTTACTTTCAACCTTTATCAGGAGTTTTTATGAAGCTGCTTTCCATCGTATTAGCCGGGCTTGTTTCCACACTGGGGCTTGCCACATTCAACGCCAGCGCAGCGGATGATTTGAAATCCGTTATCTCCATTTACGAAAACGGCGACGCACTCGCGGGGAAAACGGTGAGCGTGCAGGGCAAGGTGGTGAAGGTGGTTAAAGGCATCAAGAAGCGCAACTTCATTCATATTCAGGATGGCACGGGTGACGCTAAAGCGGAAACCAACGAATTAACCGGTACGACTACGCAATTGGCCAACGTGGGTGATCAAGTGATCCTCACGGGCGTGGTGGTAATCAACCGTGATTTTGGTAGCGGTTATTTATTCCCAAGGTTGCTTGAAGAAACCACCATTACAGCGGCACCTGCGCCCGCTGCTTCACCCGCATCGGCAGCTACAGCTGCACCAGAAGTTAAGCCTTAAGCGTTAGCAATTACTGCGCATCACAAAACTAGGGGCGTTCACTTGAAGTGAACGCCCCTATTGTTTTGTAGCTTAGATTGTATGACTACTGCTTATTGCTAGCCTTGAATTATCCGGACAACTGCTGTTCGAGCCTGTTGCAATGAAGACTTATTGAGCAAACCGACGGTATTAACAGGAAGCGATTCGTGGCAAGTGAACAATTTGCTGGGGCGCAGATAACTTACGCGCTGCAATCCCCCATCGGCAAAATCACTGTCTGTCAGTGTAATTGCCTGTGTGTCTGCATAAGGGTTACTGGTAATTTGGCAGGCGATCCAGTCGCCTCGCCCTGCATCTGCTAACAATAAAGCTGGGCGCAGTTTTTTTCGGCTGAGGTCTGAGAACGGAAAGGGTAGTACGACTACTTGCCCTGCTGCAAGTGTGCCCATGCCGCGTCCTCCTCTGGGTTGAGCCAATCTTGTTTCAATGCCGTTTCAGCCATCAAAGCGGGTTCGTGCGCAACATCAGGCTCAAGCCAAGTTAATAATGCTCGCCCAGGCTTGATAGCTTGACCTGATTCAACCGAGTGTAAGTGTCCTGTTTTGTCTATCGTCACTTCTATGGTGGTTAGCATGATGCGATCTCCTTAGATTACTTTTGATTAGTCTAACAAAATTCGATTAAATAAGCCTCGCTCGGTGAGTTCTTATTCCAAATTACGCCAAGCCAATCACGGCATCCCCGCCACATGTTTTTCTTCATTCAATTTCACTAGTTTGGCTTTTAACTCTGGCAAAATTTTCGCAACCGCTTTTTCACCTTCGAGTACGGCTTTGTTTCTGCCACTGACATCCACAGATGGCAGGCCGTAAGTCACGGGTCGTACCATCACATCTGCATTGGTTTGTTCATAACGGTTGATGGTTTTTCCGAAGATGGAAAAAGTTTGCCACATGATGTCGGTGATGCCTGCCGTGCTTCTGTCTTGCGGGCGATCTGAAATATCCACGGCGATGACAAAGTCTGCACCCAAGCTGCGCGCCACGCTGGCAGGGACAGGGGCAACTAACCCACCATCGACATAATCTTGACCATTGATGGTGACAGGCTCAAAGAACACCGGCACCGACGAAGAGGCGCGCACCGCCATGCCGGTATTGCCCGAACGGAACACGATCATTTCGCCACTGCTTAAATTCGTGGCGACGGCGGCAAAGGTTTTACTGAGTTTTTCTATCGGGCGATTTTTGACGTTGTTGTTAATGTAATCCTGCAATGCTTGCCCCTTGATGCAGCCGCGCTGATCCGAGATGATTGTTTTGGCAATGCATCCGTACATGCCCGACCCATCGAGGAATTGATCTTCCTGCATGGTCATGGAGAGTTCCTGAATTTGAAAACCGTTGAGCCCAGACGCATAGAGCGCGCCGACGACAGAGCCCGCACTCGTGCCTACGATAATGTCGGGCGAAATGCCTTGCGCCTCCAGTGCTTTGATAACTCCCACGTGAGCAAAGCCGCGCGCCGCACCGCCACCCAATGCGAGTGCAATCTTTGCGGGAGGTCGCACCACAGGTGGCTTGACCACAGGGGTTACGACGAGAGGAGGCTCAATGGGCGGTACAACTTTAGGTGTGTTACACGCGGTGACGCTGAGCAGCAATAGCATGGCGAAGGGAATATTTTTCATGGCGTTATCTCTCAACAGTGACGAGGGGGCAAGGCGATATTTCTTGCCATACAGTATAACGCTGCTAATTTTTTATAATCTCTTACTCGCCATGACTTTCACAGAAAGTCACATCTTTAAAAATATTTTTTAAAGGAAAGCTGACTTAGTCCGTTCGCCCTGATCCTGTCGAAGGGTGAATGAAATTAATTAGTTGAAATACAAGTCCAGCCACTCATGGTTCGACAAGCTCACCACGAACGGCGGGACTTAATCAGCGTTTTCTTAGCCTTAAGCAATCCTTAAGGTTGGCTATTTATTGTGCAGCCTCGTCATGCACAAAAGGAGATGGGATGGACGCCTCCCTCCCCACGGGGAGCAGGGGTAGGGAATTAAAGAATATGCCTCTAAACCATTTTCAGTTTGACCTGAGTATGCGTCAGGCAAGCGTTGAGCAGGCGTAATGGCAATTCAGCTTCCCACTCACGCCGGTTGAACCGATAACAGAACTCATTGAGATATTCTTGCAAATACTTGGACGATACACCGTGATAGGTACCCAGCAAAAACGCCTTGAGGTTGCCGATGGCAATATGCACCCAAGGCAGCCATTCTCCCGCCTTGTCGGGCGGTGTCACCCGTGCGGCATGGTGCTGTGTCTTGCCGATCTCCAACAACGAGATCAGCGCATCACTGCGCACCGCTTGACCGGGCGGAAGGTGGTGTCGCACAAACTTCGCCACCGCCCCCTTCGTCACGGCGGGAACTTGTTGCATGGCGATAAAACCGGCACGCTGATCCCGGTTCTCAACCGCCACCAGCACCGGGGTTTTGCCTTCGGCACCGCGCCCCCGCTTGCCGCTGCGTCGGCCACCCACAAAGGCATCGTCAATCTCGATCAGGTCGTGCAGCCGATAAATACTGTCCCGGTGTCCCATGGCAATGCGTATCTTGCGCAGCATCCGGCTGGCGGTGATCCAGGACACGCCGATTTGTTTGGCCAGTCGCATGGCGGAAATACCGCCCTTGTCCGAGGCGACCAGGTAGACCGCCCAGAACCACTGGGTAAGAGAGAGGTTGGTGGAGTGGAACAATGTCCCCGCCGTGAGCGAGGCTTGGTAGTGGCAATGGGCGCATTCGTAACGGTGGCGCGTGGTGATGGCATAGCCATGATCATGCCCGCATCGCGGGCAACGAAACCCGTCCGGCCAGCGTTGCTGCGCCAGTGCTTGGGCGCAGGCTTCTTCAGTTCCGTACCGTTTCTGCCAGTCCAATACATTCGTTGGCATCGTCTTCATGATTCATTTCCTCGTTTCGTTGAGTACGAAACGTTAGGCAGCTGAAACTGAGAATGATTCATAGGCATGTTAAAGAATGAGGTAGCCCCTCGCGGACCTGACGGCATCTACGTGCCAAGGTGGAGATAATGAGATCTTTCCACAAACGGACGGAGGGGCTGAGATGAATTTTACGACATATGGGTTGGACATCGCAAAGCGTGTTTTCCAAGTGTACTGGGTGGAACACGAGAGTGGCGAGATTCATAATCGCAAGTTTGGCAAGCAGGAACTGCTGGAATTTTTTGCGCAGCGGGAAGCCGGACTGATTGCACTTGAGGCATGCGGCAGCGCGCACTGGTGGCGGCGCAAGCTGATGATGTCGGGTCATGAAGTCAAACTGATTCATGCCAAGTTTGTCCGGCCCTTCGTGCAAGGCAACAAGACCGATGCGGCGGATGCGAAAGCGATATGGACAGCAATAAGGCAGCCGGGGATGCGCACGGTCGCCGGTAAAACGGAAGAGCAGCAAGCCATGCTGGCATTGCACCGAATGAGATTGTCGCTGATCAAGTTCCGTACCATGCAGGTGAACCAACTGCGCGGACTGCTCTACGAGTTTGGTATTACCTTAAAAGGGGGTCGGCAAGCGGGGCTAGCAGAAATACAACAACGAATGGCTGAGCTGGAAGAGATCGTGCCAGACATGCTGTTTGAAGCGGTCAAGGAACAACGGCAGCGTCTCGATGAAATCGAAGCGGATGTGCAGAATATTGAACGCAGAATCAAAGATTGGCAGAAGCAGCAGACGGCTTGCCGGAAGATCGCCGAGATACCCGGCATAGGAATGCTGACCGCAACGGCTCTTGTCGCCACGATGGGCGAGGCAAATTGCTTCAGGTCTGGACGGGAGTTTGCCGCTTTTGTGGGTCTGGTGCCAAGGCAAAGTGGCACGGGCGGCAAGGTCAAGTTATTAGGCATCAGTAAACGTGGCGATACGTATTTGCGCACCTTGCTGATCCATGGAGCCAGAACCGTGATGTTCAAGGCGAAAGACAAAGGCGCATGGAGCGAATCGCTGCTCCAGAGACGACCGACAAATGTGGCGATCGTTGCGATGGCCAACAAGATGGCACGAACGGCATGGGCGATTTTGGCGCATGGTCGGGAGTACCAAAAGGGTTATGTGAGCCAAGTGCCCGCATGACGAAGAACAACCACTGAGAAGGAGTGGAATGCTGATAGGTTGCGCAGGTAGATAAACCCGTGTGATGGCGAAACAGGTCGGACCGCAAGAACGTAAGCCTGAATGATTTTAAGCGCTTCGAGCGCGAAAAGGAGATGAGGTCGTTCTTGGCGAATTCCATCAGGGCTCGCAGACAGCAATACCGTCTGCAACAAAGCCGGATATAAGACTGCAGCCGATTTACGTATCACCAAAACACGATATATCTCTTGCCAAACCGGGAGGCGTCCATATAAGTTTAAACATGTTACGCAAATTTCGTATGTCAGCTTTGGCTATGGTGGCAGTGGCTGGTTTTAGCGCATTGCCTGCTTGGTCACAAACCGTGAACGATACGATGGCTGCAATCAAAAGCGATGCAAAGCAAGACAACCCATCTTTTACTGAATTTTCGGCGGCGCGCGGTGAAAGTTTCTTCAAGACTAAGCACGGCAGTGAGTGGAGTTGTTCGACCTGCCATACCGAGAACCCTGCCGCACTTGGCAAACATGCCAAGACCAGTAAAGACATCCAGCCACTTGCGCCTGCCGCTAATGCGGAACGTTTCACCGATGAAGCAAAAGTCGCAAAATGGTTTAAGCGTAATTGCAAAGACGTGCTTGATCGCGTTTGCACCCCGCAAGAAAAAGGCGACGTGCTTGCCTATTTAGTCACCGTTAAAAAATAACCCAAGGAGCTCATTATGTTTAAGTATCAACAATTTTTACAGCGTGGTTTGGTGGTCGCATTATTGGCAATGGGTGTAGCGATGTCAGCCGCGCACGCGGATGACGATGAAGAATACGGTGAAAGACAGAGTAGCAAAATGATCGGCGAAAATCGGGGTAGAGATATGTATGGCGTACAGATGAATGCCAAATTTAAGGCGGAATGTTCCAATTGCCATATCGCCTATACGCCCAATCTGTTACCTGCCGAATCGTGGCGCAAGATCATGTCAGGTTTGGATAAGCACTTCGGCTCTGATGCTTCATTAACAGAGGCAGAGAACAAAGAAATCACTGCATTTTTAGTAAGCCATGCGTCTAATCGCTGGAAAGCGCCGACCTCCCCTTTGCGTATCACTGAAACGGCTTGGTTCAAGCAAAAGCATAACAGCCGGGAGGTTTCTCCTGCTGTTTGGAAAAACCCCAAAGTCAAAAGCGCATCCAATTGTGGGGCTTGTCATACCAGAGCGGACAAGGGCGATTTCAATGAAGATGATATAAGAATGCCTAGATAATTAAGGGGAGCATCATGAGTCAACGGTTGCTGGTTTGGGATGTACCGACACGAGTCTTTCATTGGCTATTAGTAATCTCGTTTACGGGGGCTTTTTTAACGGCTGAGTCTGAGCGTAATCGCGATATACATGTGGTGTTGGGCTATACCTTGTTGGGGCTCATTCTATTCAGATTGGTTTGGGGATTGATTGGCACCCGCTATGCGCTGTTCCGTTCATTCTGGTTCAAGCTCAGTGAAATCAAAGCGTATGTGGTCTCGCTAATCAAAGCCAAACCTAAACATTATGTGGGGCACAACCCAGCGGGCAGCGTGGCCGTATTTGCATTGCTAACACTCGGTATTGCATCAAGCGCGACTGGCGTGGTGGTGTTTGAAGATATCGGTGGCGATGTGCTGGAAGATGTTCATAACTGGGTGTCTTACGCCATGTTAAGTATCGTTGGGCTGCATGTCGCGGGTGTTCTAATTAGTAGTGTGATGCATCGCGAAAATCTGGTGCGCTCGATGATTACGGGCTTTAAATCGATTCAACCGAATCAAGCGATCAATCGCACGCACGTGTGGCTGGGTGTCATAATACTTGTGACCGTCATCGCATTTTGGGTAGGCTATCCGGCAACGGGGCTGGTGGGTTCTAACAGTGCGGCGACGAATACTCAGCAGCATAATGAAGACTAAAGGGAACCTCTAATAATTCGTCATTCCCGCGAAAGCGGGAATCCAGCGTTTTTATTAAAAGGGCTTGCAAGGGACTTTATTTTCTAAACTGGATTCCCGCTTTCGCGGGAATGACGAAATTTTAATTTATAGAGATGCCCTAAACATTTCGAAGATTGACAGGTAACACCATGCGCGTATTGGTGATCGAAGACGATCTCTTGTTGGGCGATGCGATTCAAGCTGGCTTGAGGCAAGCAGGCTATGCCGTGGACTGGATGAAAGACGGTGTAGCAGCAGACCAGGCGCTCAGTACCGAGCCTTATGTCGCCGCCGTGCTGGATTTGGGTCTGCCGCGCATGTCGGGCTTGGAGGTGTTGCAGCGGCTGCGCAATCGCAATAGCCCGATACCCGTTTTAATTCTCACCGCAATGGATACCGTGGAAGATCGCATCAAAGGTTTGGATGCTGGCGCGGATGATTATTTGGTTAAGCCTTTCGATATGGGTGAGTTGTCCGCTCGCCTGCGTGCATTGGTGCGCCGTGCCAGTGGCAAAGTTGCCGCAGCACTTCAGGTTGCCGGCGTAGAGCTGGATGCTGCTGCACATCAGGTGTTTTACCAGCATCAATCGATTGAGCTTCCGGCCAAGGAATTCGCGGTGCTACATGCCCTGATGCTCAACGTGGGAAGAGTGTTGTCCCGCGCCCAGATCGAGGAGCAGCTTTATGCCTGGGGCGAAGAAGTAGAAAGCAATGCGGTCGAGGTGCATATTCATCATTTACGCCGCAAACTATTCCCTGAGTTGATTGAAACCATACGCGGCGTAGGTTACTTGATACCTGCCAAGAGGAATGGTTGAGATGCGCCATCATGGCTCACTAAAACAAAGGCTGCTGATGCTGGCATTGACCACGGTCGTTGCTGTCTGGGTAGGCGCAATCGCGTTTACTTATTACGATGCACGCAAAGAGCTCAACGAAATATTAGATGCACATCTGGCGCAATCTGCCACGCTGTTGATCGTTCAGTCATCACACGAGTTCGACGAAGTTGAAACTGAACATACACCGTTAATACACAAGTATTCGCGGCGTATTGCCTTCCAAATATGGGAAGACGGACAGACACTTCGATTGCATTCCCTCAATGCCCCCACTCAACCCCTTGCGGCGATTCAACAAGGTTTTAGTGATAGCGTTATCGACGGAATAAGTTGGCGCGTGTACAGCACATGGGACGATGCAGGCAAAAACTTGATTCATATTGCTGAACGCACAGAGGTACGCGACGATTTGGCCCACAGCATTGCTGGGAATCTACTCAAACCGTTATTGATCTCATTACCATTGCTGGCACTTTTGCTCTGGATAGCCGTAGCACGCAGCTTGCGCCCGCTGATTAAACTCACCTCAGAAGTCGCGCAGCGCGAGCCGGACAACCTTGCGCCACTCGACACGCAATACGCACCCAGCGAAGTGGTGCCGTTGATTGAACGACTCAATAAATTGTTTGAACGGATGGCTTCCTCATTGAAAAAAGAAAGGCGTTTCACCGCCGATGCCGCCCACGAATTACGCACTCCCGTTGCAGGAATCAAGGCGCAAGCGCAAGTTGCCAAAGCAGCGTCCCATGAAGCAGAACGCAACCATGCTTTAGACAATGCAATCCTCGGCTGTGACCGTGCCGCGCACCTGATCGAACAACTGTTGACGTTGGCCCGCATCGACAATTTGGGTGACGACGCATCCGAACCCTGCTCACTTCGAAGCATCGCTGCTGATGTCATTGCCGTCATCGCACCAACTGCATTAAATCAAAATATCAGACTGGAGTTGAACGAAGGGAATGACGAAATTGTTCGAGGCAATCCGGTGTTATTGAAAATCCTGATACGCAATTTAGTCGACAACGCCGTGCGTCACACCTTGCCGGGCACCTCGGTTTGGGTCAGTATCGGCAAAGAAAATGGTCAAAGCTGTTTATCAGTAAATGATAATGGAGCGGGTATTGCAGAGGCCGACCACTCCAAGCTGACTGAACGATTTTACCGCCCAGTAGGTACTGCTGGCAGTGGAAGCGGACTCGGACTTTCTATCGTCAAAAGTATCGCCGAAATTCACCATGCTGATTTAAATATCGCCACACACTATGAAGGAACAGGACTCAGAGTAACTGTGCGGTTTAAAATTGATATCAAGAAATAAAGTCAGTCAAAAAAGCTCCAGATAATTTTCTTGCAGTTAGTTTCGTAAAGTGATGATCAGCAAAGTGTCAATTCCGATCATTCATATTGGTCACTTAACTACTAAAAATATTTTACAAATCCGATAATGGGATATCGGCGAATCTGTCATTTTTAATCCGTAATTGATCAATTACATCCAACAACGCTTTATCCAAATCAAGCAAAGTCGCCTCTGATACTGAATTTAGTGCGGTAGGTAAAATGCCCTCTGCCGGCCTTGGAGCAATCTGCAAAATTTTTATGCCATCATCAGTCAAACAAAGTGAAACACGACGCTGATCTTCTTTACCCCGTTCCTTCTTAATCAATCCTTGTGTAACCAGCTTTTCTACTAGCTGGCTACAGGTTGATTGGTGGATAGCCATTCGATTGGCTAGTTCTCCCACCCCAATAGTTCGCGCTTTGGCAATCTCTTTCAAAACCCAAAGTTGTGATCCTGTGACCCCGCAATTTTGCTCAATCTCACGAAAATGTTGGCGAACAGAACCAAATATCACTCGAAATTTTAATAAAACCTGATGCGAAAGCTGAGTTTTATTGCGTTTACTCAAGGAATGCCTCTTTTCCAAACAATCAATTAACAATTGGATTTGATTATATCCTTGCTAATTACATTTATACAATATATATTTATATCAATTCAATTTATATAGCTAGTTAATTGAATTGTGGATTAAATTTTTTATTAAGGAGATTCAAATGAAAACCTACACAATAGTGTTAGCTTCACTATTTATAGCCGCCTGCTCTTCAGCACCCAAAGTAAATAATGTTCAAGCTGTACAGCCAACCAATATCAATGTGTCAGAAGCCAAGCCAAGCAATGAATCTCTGATTAATTCAGTTAAAAAATCAGATATAGAGTCAGGAAGGTTGGCGGCTGAGAAGCTGGAAAATGAAAGATTAGCTAAGGAAAAATTGGCAGCCGATAAATTGGCGGGGGACATTCAAGCATTAAACAAGCAAAGCGTGTACTTTGATTTTGATAAATTTTCAGTGGATTCAAAATTCATTGACGTTATTCAACAGCAAGCTGAATTCGTCAAAACTCATGCCAGTGACAGTGTTAATTTACAAGGGAATACAGATGAGCGAGGAAGCTCTGAATATAACCTTGCGTTAGGTGATAAGCGTGCCTATGCTGTACAAAAGTCCTTGGAGATGTTAGGTGTAACTCTATCCCAAATCAACGCAACAAGTTTTGGTGAATCGCAGCCAAGACTGGAATGTCATGATGAAAGTTGCTGGAAAGAAAATCGTAGAGTTGACTTTGTTCACAAGCAAAATTAACCAACGCCAAGTTAATACATTTCGGAGGTAGCCTTGCATCATTTTGGATGAAAAACACAGGAAAAATATAATTAGGTGTATATGGAGCCGACGTTTTAACTCTATCATTTTTAGCTAGAAAAAGTTACTGGGGTTACATTTTGAAGAATGCTGACATAATAAAATTAATCTACTCAAGAATTCGTGCCGCCATTTCTTATCGATTTGATTTGAAGGGAGACCAGCATGGTTTTGATGACATCGATCAAAGCATTCGTGACGGTGTCGAGATCAAAGGAACGAATCTATGGGTATTGATGTTGGCAATATTTGTCGCTTCCATAGGACTTAATGTTAACTCTACAGCAGTCATTATCGGCGCGATGTTAATTTCCCCACTCATGGGTCCCATCATGGGTGTTGGATATGGCGCAGGAATCAACGATTACCAGCTTATAAAAAAGGCTCTGGGTAATTTGTTGGTTTCCATATTGATTTCGCTATTCACTTCTACCATCTACTTTGCGCTAAGTCCATTATCAGTTGCTCAATCAGAATTACTCGCCAGAACCACGCCAACAATTTGGGATGTTCTAATTGCTTTATTTGGTGGATTGGCAGGAATTATTGCTTTAACCCGCAAAGAAAAATCCAATGTCATTCCAGGTGTGGCTATTGCGACGGCCTTGATGCCGCCCTTATGTACGGCTGGGTTTGGACTTGCGAATGGTTCAATGGAAATGTTTTTTGGCGCGTTCTACCTGTTTTTTATTAATGGCGTATTTATCGCACTCGCCACTTTGCTGTTAACTGGCTACCTGAATCCACCACATAAACATCTAGTGAGCGAAGAGCTAGAGCGCAAAGTAAAACGCTATATCTACACTGTTGTGTTATTGACCGTATTGCCAAGTATTTATTTGGCTTATGGATTAGTTCGTAGTGAAGTATTCAATTCAAGAGCTAATGAATTCATAAAACATGAATTAATACTTGAGAATGGTTTTATCGCTAAACAGGAGTTAGATGCAAACCAAGCACTCATCGAAATAACATTAGTTGGCCAGAAAGTGAGTGACGATCGAATCACCGAACTAACACAGAAACTTGCTCAGTATCACTTGGAATCCGCCAAGTTGAAAATTCAACAGACGGTTATAAAAGAGCTGGATGAGGCATCCTTAAAAAAATCATTACTGGCTGATATGTTAAACAGTAATCAGGAAACATTTGCTTCAAAGAATAAACAAATCGAAGATTTGAAAAGCGAATTAGCAAGATTGAGCGTTCAACAAGGTTTGCAAATAGAATTTCAGAAAGAGCAGCAAAAAATATACGCCGAACTGATAGCGCAATATCCGCAAATCAAGAAAGTATCTATTGCCAGAACTGTCGAATACCAAGCGGGCAGCGAAGCCACATCACCCGTGTTGTTGATAATTATCGAATATAAAAATAAATTTTCGGGAGACGATAAGCGTAGGGTTTTAGCTTGGTTGAAAATCAGAACTGGTGTTGAGAAGATTAAATTTTCATCAAACAGAAATTAATATGACAATGGCTGCCCCACTTATTTTTGGAAAATTAAGGATGATCAAATGATCACGACCTTGTTAATGATTGCAGGGATTTTATTTCTTGCTTTACAAGTAGAAGATAAATTCAAAGTGCCAACCCCTCTTGGGTTAATTGCACTTTCATTCATCGCACATTTTGCTTTAGAAAAAACACCCGTATTGACGGGTGATGCAGCGAGCTTTTCTGCTTTGGTTATATTGCTGCTTCCCATCCTGCTAATTTCCGACTCGTTGGAACTGAAATTAGCTGATCTAAAAGAACACGGTCTCAGTCTAATGTATCTAGCCATCGTAGCCGTGGTTTTGTCGGTGCTGACAGCATTGTTAATTTCAGACTGGTTATTTGCAGACTATGCGCTTTCCAGTGCCGCAGTGATTGTGTTGTTTGCGATGGTCTTGGCGACCGATCCTGTTTCTGTGGTGAGCATTTTTTCCAAGTTTGAATTGCCACATAAACTCAAGATACTTGCCGAAGGAGAAAGTCTGTTTAATGACGCTACGGCATTGATCGTTTTTGTTTTTGTTGGATTGTATGCGTTGAATGGCGGTGAGCTTTCTACGGGCTATGTGTTAAAAATTAGTCTGGCCGTTGTGCTTGGCTCGATAGTAGTTGGCGTATTTGTTGGGTTTGCAGGGCTAACCATATTGAAAACCACAGAAAACCGTACCGCCGAAATGATGGTATTGATTATTACCGGGTATGGTGCTTTCGAGTTGTCCGAACATTTTTATGCGTTGCTGAATTTGTTTGGCGCACACTCTCACATGCACCTTTCTGGAATTTTGGCATGTATCTTTGCCACCATTACAGTTCATCATGTGATGACAGAATCAATTGAAAAGGAAAATAAGCAAATCGATCTGGATGAAGCCGAACTTCAATTAGATATTCAAAATAGCAATAATTCTCGCGGGATAATTGGTAAGTTGTTACACCGCATCAAAGCAACTATTGAAGAGCGGAATCGCCATCTTCGCACCAAAGAAGATGTTCAATTGTTGGCATTGGTAGCCAATACGATTTTGTTCGTGGCGATGGCGGAAATGATAGACCTCCAATTGCTTTGGAAATATAGGGCAGAAATTTTGGTGATGTTTCTAGCCACTACGTTGATTCGTGCCGTAATGATGGGACTGTTTGCCTGGCTTACGACCAAAACTGACAGGATGGTTAATGTAAATACCCGTTGGTGGGGAGTATTAACCTTTGCTGGAATTAAAGGCGGCCTATCAATTGTGATGCTCAGTATGATCCCGGCAACGTTTGAATACTTAGAATTGTTCAAGGCCGTCGTTATTGGCGTAATTATCCTCTCCACATTTATTTATTCGGGAGTATTACTGATCATCATCAGCAAAAATTCAGAGAAATTCCTCTTGGAAAAAAAGGTTGAGCAACATTAAGATGAAATTTTTACCACTTAACATACCGTGCTATACCTGTGTTTGACTATCTCCACCTTAGCAAGGAGCTATTTCACGTCTTAGTCATATTAATTTTGGCTTGGCTACTGATGCTCATCAGCCGTAGATTGATACGTGCTTTGCGGAATTACATGAAGGCACGATCTGAGTCGGCAGAAGATATACGTCGTATTGAAACACTTGCACGCGTATTTCGATATATCGACACCCTGGTGATTTCGTTGGTAGCAGGAATGTTAACTTTGAGCGCATTGGGTATTTCAATTGCACCCATCCTTGGGGCGGCGGGTGTGGTGGGATTGGCAGTTGGCTTTGGAGCGCAAAGTCTAATTAAAGATTACTTCAATGGATTTTTCTTATTACTGGAGAATCAAATCCGCCAGGGTGACGTAGTAGAAGTATGTGGAAAAACTGGGGTGGTGGAAGATGTCACTTTGCGCTATGTCGGCTTGCGTGACTACGAAGGTAGCGTTCATTACATCCCCAATGGGCTTATTACTACAGTAACCAACAAATCTCGTGGCTATGCATTTGCAGTTATTGATGTGAGTGTCGCTTATCGTGAGAATTTAGATGATGTCATCAAGGTTATTCGCGAGGTAGCTGCGAAATTACGCACGTCAAAAGCTTATAGATTAAAAATATATGAAGACATTGAAGTGGCAGGTGTTCAGGACTGGGCTGACTCGGCAGTAATAATTCGTTGTCGATTTAAAACAGTAGCATTGGAACAATGGGGAGTGCGACGTGAATTCTTACGGCAGTTAAAGCAGGAATTCGATGCGCGGGGTATTGAAATACCTTACCCACACCTGACGATTTACGCTGGTCAAGATAAACAAGGTGATGCACCCGCATTCCATCTAATAAATACTCTCAAGACAAACAAGCAGGAGTGCTAATAGGAAAAGGAGGCTTATCGTGTCGGACAAAATAAGAGTAGGTCTGATTGGATATGGTAAGGCGGGAGAAGCAGTCGCGAATGTCTTGTGCAACGATCCAAGGCTTGACTTGCGCTGGATTGTACGTCGCTCTTCAGTGAGTGAATACCAAAATCATCCTGGAACGAGTATTCCGATCGTAGGTGTAGAACAACGTCCGCATGGCACATTGTTCTACACTACGTTAATCGAAGGCTCACCGATTGATGTGCTGGTAGATTTTTCTTCGCGTGAAAGCATTCATGCTTACGGCGAAGTTGTACGATTGAATGGGATTGCCGTGGTCAGCGCAATCTCCGCCTATTCGGAGGATGATCTGGCGTATGCGCGTGAATTAGGCAAGACTATCCGTGTATTGTGTTCGCCTAATATCACCCTCGGTATTAATTTTTTGATTATCGCGGCTAAACTACTACGAAAAATAGCACCATTTTCTGACATAGAAATACTTGAGCAGCATTTCAAGGAAAAACCAGAAGTTTCGGGAACAGCACGCAAAATAGCTTCCTCATTAGAGGTGGATAGTGACCGAATAACCTCTATGCGATTAGGCGGTATTGTAGGGCATCATGAAGTGATATTCGGATTCCCGCATCAGACAGTACGCATTACACATGAGTCCATCCGACGTGAAGCTTTTGGTACTGGGGCTGCTTTTGCGATAACCCAACTTGCAAATTGCGCTAATGGGTTTTATACATTTGATGATTTACTGCAGCGTTTAATGCGGCTTGAATTACTTCAAGAGCATCAAATGCAGAGCAATCTGAATGACTGCCATTGAGTTGGCTCGTATAGCAGCTTTGGGATCGCTAAAGAGAAGGTTACGACGTGCAGGTATCGGTCAATGAAAAGTGCAGCTACTTTGCAAGTTGGCGTAGGTTATAGTTCAGCATAAGTCACAAATTAACCTGACGGTACTTTAAAAGTAGCAATCAATCAACTCTAAGCCTCTTCCAATATGAAATGAGTCTGAAAGGTTGGCGTATTTCCGACATGAAATGAGTCTGAAATTGATTTGCCGGGTCGGTCATTATGCGAGGCATGGTGATCCACATGGAAGAAGCGAAACTACAGACCTTGGATCAGATCAAGGCATTTTTGGACGGAACTTCGGAGGTTGCCCTTCGGGTTCCGAAACAGGAGCGCAACCAGTTTGTCGAGCGGGTACTGAAGCGATTTGGGTACGCCCCGCACCGGCGAATAGACAAAGGCGTGCTGCTTCGCTATATCGAGCGCATGACTGGGCTGTCGCGCCAGCAAGTAACCCGCTTGGTAAGACAATACCGCAAGGATGGGAAGCTATCGAAACAGCCTTGCGCCCCCAAGCGAGGTTTCACCTACCGCTACACCCCGGCGGATGTGGCCTTGCTGGTTGAGACGGACGTGCTGCATAGCACGCTGTCTGGTTCTGCCACCAAAAAGTTCATGGAGCGCGCCTACCAAATGTTTGGCGACCTGCGCTACGAACGTCTGGCGAATATCTCTGTTTCTCACCTGTATAACCTGCGCGGGAGCAAGCCGTACCAGAGCAAACGGCGGCATTGGATCAAAACCAACCCGACGGGCGTACCCATAGGCAAACGCCGTGCCCCACAACCGGATGGCATGCCGGGCTATATCCGCATAGACAGCGTGCATCAAGGTGATCAGGACGGTGTAAAAGGCGTGTATCACATCAACGCGGTGGACTGTGTGACACAGATGCAGTTCATCGCCACCTGCGATAACCAATGACTTACCCAGCGTCTTGTGCTGGGTTAGTCAGCTGGCTAGTAGTTCCATCAGAAGATCAGCGAGGCATATTTACTGCCCGTCATCGAGCAGTTGCTGGCGGGGTTTCCGTTCGTCATCCTCGGATTTCATTCGGATAACGGTTCCGAATACATCAACTATCAAGTGGCGAAGATGCTGAAGAAGTTGCTGGTCGAATTTACCAAATCGCGGCCTCGTCATTCCAACGATAACGCCTTGGCTGAATCCAAAAATGGTGCGGTGGTGCGCAAGCATCTTGGCTACGCGCATATTCCGCAACATTGCGCCAGCCTGGTCAACACCTTCTGTGCCAACTATCTCAACCCTTACGTCACAACCACGAACCTTTCTTTTTTCCCGGAAACGATCACGGATGCGAGGGGGAAAGAGCGCAAAAAGTACCGCTACGAAAACATGATGACACCTTATGAAAAATTCAAATCAGTTCCCGAGGCCAGTCAATATCTCAAGCGTGGAATCACCCTCGATCAACTGAATGCGCAAGCAGCAGAAATGAGCGACAATGAGGCCGCCTTGGCACTGAACAACGCAAGAAAAAAACTGTTTAGAGACATCACTGCGACGATGAAAATACAGGCTTGAAAATAAAGTCGGCAAGGCAAAACGAAGAAGCACCTATGAGTTAGACCGATCCAAAACAAGGTTAATTTACTCAGACTCAAAACCCTTCGTTCAGACTCATTTCTGAATTGGAAAATACTCTCTAGCCAACACACAAATAAGACTTACTCTGCCACACCGCGTAAAATCCGCACTTATTTAATTTTCGGCCCATAAAATGTCCATCCAATGGTTTCCCGGTCACATGACTTCGGCGCGCAGAAAAGCCGCCGAGACAATGGAGTTTACCGATGTCGTGATCGAGGTGTTGGATGCGCGTGCGCCTGAAGCGAGCTGCAATCCAATCATCGAGGAGCTGCGTTTGCATCGGCAGCGCCCTTGCTTGAAGATACTCAATAAAGCCGATCTCGCCGATCCGATTGCCACGCAGGCTTGGCTGAATTTTTATAATCAACAAGACGGTGTCAAAGCGGTCGCGCTGAGTTGCAAAAGCACCAGCGATGCGGCCAAAGTCCCCAAACTGTGTCAGCCGCTTGTGCCACATCGCGACAACAATCACAAGCCGCTGCGCATGATGATTATGGGCATCCCCAATGTGGGCAAATCCACCTTGATGAACATGCTGCTAAAACGCCGTGTGGCGAATGTGGGCGATGAACCTGCCGTGACCAAATCGCAGCAGAGCCACAAAATTAACGATCAGATGACGCTCACCGATTCGCCAGGCTTGATGTGGCCCAAGATCGAACACACCAGCGATGGCCTGATGCTTGCCGCTATCCATGCCATTGGTCGCAATGCCGTGTTCGAAGAAGAAGTCGCGGAGTTTCTCGGTGGAATTTTGTTGCAACGCTACCCGGAATTACTCACCGCTCGATTCGGCTTTGATACCGCAGGTTTGGATGGCATAGGCGTAGTGGAAGCCATCGCCAAGAAGCGCGGCTGTTTGATCAAAGGAAAAAATGGCGGGATGGATTTAGAAAAAGCCGCAATGATTTTTTTGACCGAACTGCGCAGTGGCAAGCTGGGACGCATCAGCTTAGAAACACCCGAAACACGCAGTGACATGCTCGCCGGGCATGTCCCCGGCAGCCTTCCGGAATAGCTTTTGAACTTATCGCCTTGCTGCTTATCTCAACACCTCTGCCGCATTTCGCATGTCACACATCGACGTGTTAAAGTAACACTCAGAGCGATACCCGCCCGATCAATTTCCACAAAGGATTTAATATGAAAAAACTTACCCAATCTCTCGCCGTTGTTTTCAGTCTGGCGTTAAGCGTTACGCTGGCGCACGCTGAAGAAAAAGAGTGTGACACTGCGATGCATAACCAAAAAAATGCTGCGGTAGAAAAATGTGATTCGCCCATGCACAATCAAAAACATGCCAAAGCCGAAAGATGTGACTCACCGATGCACAACATGCAGCACACCGCAATGAGCGGCGACATTTTTAGCGATGCCGACACCAATCACGATGGTGCGGTTTCCAAAAAAGAATTTAACGCTTATTACACGAAACACAACGCCGAACATTTTGCTGAACTCGATGCCAACCACGATGGCAAGCTGACTGCTGATGAAATGCAAGGTAACAGTCCGCAGAAAAATCCTGAAGTCATTACCAGTGGCGGCACGGCACATTTGGATAATCGCTTTGCGGCGGCAGATGTAAACCACGACGGCGGCTTAGACAAAGAAGAAGCGGTGAACATGCCCATGCTGTCTAAATACTACGACGAAGTGGATAGCAATCACGATGGTAAAGTTACTCGTCAAGAATACTTCGAGGCAATGCCGATTTTGCATGGCGCGAAAAATATTCCTATAGGTGGTGCATCGCAATCTATGTAGTTGGCAAAGACACCCCGGATTCATACAAGGCCAGCTTTTGCTGGCTTTGTTTTTTAGGTAACCGAATAGTGACCACTCCGCAAAGCGTCCTCGTTGCGTTCGCCATTATTTTAATTGACCTGCTCGCACGAGCCGGTTTGGATAAGGTATTGGCATTGGTCGGAGGCCCCGAGACCATTGCGCTGTGGGCGCAGCTGCAATCGGTGGTGGAGTTGGTTAGCGCGGTCGCGATTGTCGGTGTACTCACTGGCCTAACCGTCATGATCGCGCAACTGCATGAGCCTAGCGACGAGCCAGTTTTGCTACGTCATGCACTCAAGCTGGCATTCGCCACCGCGCTATCGGTCGCGCTACTCGTGGCATTTTCTTCCTCACTTTTATCCGCGTGGCTCACGCAAGGAAAAATCTCAGCAACGTTATTTTTACTTGCCGCGTTGATTGGCTGCATCGCCATCCTTCCCGCCACGCTCAACGCCTATTGGCTGGGAAAACACCAGCAGCAGCGCATGCTACGACTCGCACTGCTCACCAGTCTGGTATTGCTGATGGTGGCAAGTGGTGCTTGGCTTAAATTGCCTCTAGGCGAATTGCTGCTGGTGCAATGTGTAGTGCTGGCGGTCATCGGATTTGCGTGCTGGCTGTATCTGCGCAAATTGTTACGGGCAAACCTTGCACAAAAAAGCTCAACTGATTACCGAAATAAGTTGATGAAATTTGTCCCAGTTGGATTGGCAATCGGCATTATGAGCCCAGTTTCAATGCTATTGATACGCGGCATATTGGCGCAAACTTTGTCGTGGGATGAGGCAGGCATTATGCAAGCGCTATGGCGTTCTACCGAGTGGATTACCGCAAGTGCAGCTGGGGTGTTGTCGCTGATATTTTTGCCGCGTTTCAGCAACGCTTATGGTTCGTCACGATTCAAATCTGAACTATCGCGTGCAGGCGTGATGGTGCTGATTCCAACCGCTTGTATGCTAGTCATCATCTACCTCAATCAACATACCATACTCACTATACTGTATGACTCTCGATTCGCCGTGAGTGATGCAACAGCGGCGTGGTTCATGTTGGGCTGCTGGATACGCATCGCCTCATGGGTGCTTTTGTTCGGTCTATTTGCCGCCCATCGCACTAAGCTGATTATTGTAGGTGAGCTATTCTCACTGCCGCTGTATGCCCTGTTGTTATGGCTATTCGCGGATGGCATGACCTTGGAGCGCGCCGCTATTTTGTGTCTTGTCAGCTATGGGGTGTATTTGATTTTCAATGTCATCGCGCTACTGAACTCACCTACCCAATCATAGTCCAACCTCGCCAGCGGAAATTTTATTCCCTGATATGATGCGCGCTACAAACTGTAAACGAATAATTTCGCAGCGCGTTAATCATCCACACATTTACCAAAAGGAATCATCGTGAACACAATACTCAACAAATTTTTGATGGCATTGACAGCAATCACCGTTATCACCGCCTGCTCGCCCAAGGCCTCAACCGAAGATACTTCAGCGCAAACCAAAGCAATCGTCGATCAAGCTGTTGCCGAAACCAAAAAGCAAATGCTCGCCGATCAAGCTGCTGAGAAAGCCAAGCAGGAGGCTCAAGTGGCGGAAGAAGCCGCCGCAAAAGCCAAACAAGACGCGGCTGTTGCACAAGCAGTGGCTGACACCAAGAAGGAAATGGCTGCCGAACAACGCAAAGCGGCAGACAAAGCGAAGGCGCACAAATCTTTACCTGCTTCTGCTTCCACAAACAGCACTGCCCGTGTAACCGCGCCGACTGAATCGGCAATGACTCCCGTAGCTCCTCCGAAGAAAATAGTTTGTACAACTTGCGGCACGGTTGTGGCTATCCACGAAGTTGAAACCGCAGGTAAGGGTTCAGGCTTGGGTGTCGTGGCAGGTGGCGTAGTCGGTGGCTTGCTAGGCAATCAAGTTGGCAATGGCTCAGGGCGCGACTTGGCAACCATCGCCGGCGCAATTGGCGGTGCTGTCGCCGGCAACAAAATTGAACAAAACTCGAAGAAAGTTAAGAGCTACAACATTGTGGTGAAAATGGAAACTGGCGAAGAAGTGACTTTCCACCAAGCCACCGCACCCAGCGTTGCAAAAGGTGACGCAGTTAGAATAGACAACGACACCGTTGTAAAAAAATAAACCCGGCTGAGTGATTTACGAATGGGGGCGCGAGCCCCCATTTTCCTGCTCGCTAAATTTAAAATCACGTTAACATTCTCACTCTGCCACTTTCATAACAAAACATGAAAATTAAATTTTTCGCCTTAGCATGGATGATTTTTTTCTCAACCGGTATCCAAGCTGGCGCACTTGACGACCTTAATCAGGCCGCCAGCGATGCCTTTGGCAAAGCCATCGCACATAAAGCTTCCGAAGCATCGAAAGCCAAGGCTAACAAAAAAATTGCCGCCAAGCTCAATGTGAAATTACTCGCCGAATCCAGAAAAAATCAATGTGGCTTCAAGAGCAATACCGACGAACTGGAGGCGGGTTGTGACAACAAATCCAAACGACTCGCATCGGTGATTATCCATGTGAAAAAATCGCTGCAAAAATCCGGGCAATCGGGATTTACCTTCGTTGTTACGGGTCACACCGATTCTTCGGGTGATCCGGAAGACAACAAAGCACTCTCCAAAAAACGCGCACAGATCATGGTCAAAGAACTTATCTCACGTGGCGTGGACTCTGGTGATATAGAAGCAGTTGGCATGGGCTCTGACAAGCCGCTGGTAAAGCCGGACAATACCCCCGCAAAAATGGCGAAAAATCGCCGCTACGAAGTTCAAATCCGTCTCTGATCTAACGCCAAAACAAAAATGACATGGTAGAAATAGTTATCTTGGCAATCGCACTCAGTATGGATGCATTTGCCGTTGCGATTGGGTTAGGTGCCAAGAAAAACGTTCCGGGATTGGCACTTAAAGCCGGGCTTTACTTCGGGATTTTTCAAGCCTTAATGCCCTTCATTGGTTACTTGGGCGGAAAAGGTGTTTTAGGTTGGGTTGAAGCCTATGCCCATTGGATAGCGTTTGGACTGCTGGTTTTTATCGGCGCAAAAATGATTTATGAAGGCTTTCAAGAAGGCATAGAAGAAGACATCACCGCTATCACCAACAAAATGATGCTCATCTTGGCCATCGCCACCAGCATAGATGCCATGGCTGCCGGATTCAGCTTAACGCTCTTGGATGTCAATCCCTACATCGCCTGCCTCGTCATCGGAGTCACCACTTTTATCTTCAGTTGGATTGGTGTTTTCATCGGCAAAAACAGCGGGACATGGCTAGAAAGCAAAGCGGAAATTTTTGGTGGGACAGTTTTGATACTGATGGGACTTAAAATACTGCTGTTCTAACCGCAAACTTCCCACGGGAAATAGCCTACCAAGGGTGACGTAAAATTAGCGTTGCGCATTCAATAAACCGTCGAAACTGAAACTTCAAATCAACTGAATACTTTTGCGGTGTCGTGTGATGTCAGAAAGAGGAATGAATCTACAAATGAAAATAAAATCTCCCTCCATTTTTTCTGGCATTCAAAAACATTTTCCTTGGGTGATTGTTTTGTTCAGTGCAGTGATAGCTGTTTCAGTCTTTCTGCAGGCATTGCGCTTCCCGTTTATTTTTGACGATTTTGGTTATATCGTTCAAAACACCAAGCTGACCGAACTCAATGTATCCGAATTGTGGCATCTATTTACCAAGCCTTATAACGATTTTTCGGAGTTCTTGCCAATTCGCGAATTTTCGTACTGGATAGATTTCAAACTGTTCGGCATGAATCCAACTGCGTTCAGATTGCACAATATTATTCTTTATGTGCTTTGCCTGCCGCTCGTTTTTCTTGTCACATCTAAGCTATGGCAATATTTTCGCCCAACAGAAGGCTCCAATGCGAAATGGGTAGCCGCTATCGTCACGGCTCTTTTTGCGTTGAATCCATCCCATGCAGAAGCGGTGGTGTGGATTGCTGGGCGCAAAGATGTTCTCTCGGCATTTTTTTCTTTACTTGGCTTATGGTTTGCTATCAATGCAAGGCGGGAACAAGGATTATCTGCTCGGTATGCAGCGGCAACTCTGCTTGCACTTTTGGCAGCAATACTTTCTAAAGCATCCGCTGTCGCGGTGGCACCCGTCATCGCATTTCTCTGGCTGATTTTTTGGCGCGATTCAATAACATCTAAAAAGCGTTATTCCACTTTACTGTGGCCTCTCGCATGTTTGTTACTGGCCTTATGTATGGCCGTTGTTTTTGCGAGCTTAACCACACAAAGAATTCCGTTCTATTTTGGCATTGAGATTGTTACCCGCGCTCTAGCCGTGCTTGGCTGGTTAGCTCGACTTTCTATCAGCCCAGAAAGCCGGCATTTCTTTTACCCAGTCTTTGATGATACTAATTTCCCCCTAATGGTTGCATTGGGTGCTGGAGTTTTCACAGCATCAATGGTTGGAATCGTCATGGTTTTTCGCAAACATTCACTTATCGGGTTTACATTAGCTATTTTTTTTCTACTCTGCCTAACTTCACTGCAATTAGTTCCATACAAACCGCCCTCCCTTGTTTCTGATCGTTTCGTATTTCTCGCAGCATGGCCAATCATATTAGTACTCGTGGCATTACTGTGGAGTTTCAAACCTGCGTATCGAGCGGCTCTATTCCTCATCATTGCTATAGCTTGGGGGGTTCAAGCTTCTGAGCGAACACGTGAATGGAACAGTTTTCAAACGCTAGTTGATTCAGATCTACGTGTTTATCCTGGATATTACATGCCATCCGCTTTTAAAATAGCGGTGCACAGAATGTATAGCAGTTCCCGCGAGACGGCTAACAATATATCCAACCCTGAGCTCCGAAATGTCATGATAGGAATACTCGACGCTGACCATGCTGTGAATATCGAGGCTGTTGCTAAGGGCAATCCTCAAGAAGCCATGGATATGCTGCTGAAATTGGGTTTATTACTAAATCAGCCGCCAGTTCAAACCAAATGGAACCCGCCTATGCTCCTCTTATGGGAAAAATACAAAGAGATGCTGGCGGATGATTGGATAGGATTATCCAAGCGCTTTCCAAATGATGTGTCAGTTAACTACAACGCCGGATTATGGATGCTGAATAATGGGGCGTATGAAAAGGCAACGTTATATTTACGCAACGCGATTGAATCGCCACTTTTTCCCGAATCTGACCGTGCGCAGGCGGTTAAGAATCTTGAGCAAGCTTTGATGAAAAGTGGGCAATTACAAAAGCCATAGCCCCCTTTCGGGCCATATACTAGCGTTCAACACTGACATTAGGACGTATTGCCTGCTCTCGAATGTTTAAAGCTAAGTTCAACTTTTAAACAAATCATCGAGCGGATTTTTAGCCGCAGGTGCAGTGCCAGAAACGCGCTTTGAGGTGAATTCCTCCTCGATATTGTCGCGATAGTAACTCCATGCCGCGCCCGAGTTACTTAGCCTGCGCCAAGTTTCCACTCCCACACCACTGTACTGCAACGTACTGTCATCGGCGAGTTCCACTTGCAACAATCGAGTCCGTTCATCGTAGCCAATGGCGCGCAACTTGCCAGAATTAATCTTTTTTATTTCCATAGCAGCATCCTAAAATCGTTTCAAAGCTGACCAAATGTTGAGCCAATTTTGACATACGTCAACCGAATGACAGCAAATTACGCTTAAAATCGCCTCAGAGAATGTGCTACATTCATCTGTTGAAGAACCGTAGCAATAAGTTTGAAGCGCAAATTATAAATTTAATAACGAAGGAAATTGAAGATGGAAAGAATCAGAGCGAAATCTCCCCGTGCAGCCCAGGCTTACACACTAGTTACAGACTTGCAACAACGTTTTGTGACCAAATTAAATGCAATCAGCAAAAAATTCGGCAATGGCAAGCCTTATGAGCCCACTGAGTGGTTTCGTGATGACGGCAAACATGGCGGCGGTGTTCGCTTTATGGCGACAGACGAGTCACTATTTAATCGCGCCTCGGTCAATACCTCGCAGGTACAATATGACACGGATGATACAAAACAACTGGCATCCGCTTCCGCTATCTCGACCATCATTCATCCTAAAAATCCGCTGGCACCTTCCGTTCACATCCACATCAGCTGGACTGAGTTGAAAAATGGCAACGGCTACTGGCGAGTCATGGCGGATCTCAATCCTGCTATCGAATATAGCGAAGACAAAGCTGAATTTGCCAACAAACTCAAGCAATCTGCCCCGCAACAATATGCCGAAGCGGCGGCGCAAGGTGATCGCTATTTCAATATTCCCGTGTTAGGTCGTCATCGTGGCGTGACACATTTCTATTTGGAAAATTATGCCAGCGGAAATTTTGAAGCCGATATGACTATGGCCAAAACAGTGGGCGAAGCGGCAATCGATACCTACTGCGATATTTTGTCCGCAGCAATTGAAAAACGGACTTCCCCTACCGAAGCCGATTTCAAGCGGCAACTGGACTACCACACGCTATATTTCTTTCAGGTGTTAACGCTGGATCGCGGCACCACATCCGGCTTGCTGGTTCATAACCAAAATGACGTGGGCATCTTGGCTTCGATACCGTCACTGGTTAATCGGCCTTTGCTGAAATCATGGATACAAAAGATGCCTGCGCCGCAGGATCTACTGTTGACTAAAATGATTGATTGTTTGGCGAACGAATACGTTTGCGCGGTGGAAGATGATACCAAGCAGGCGTTAGCCAATTGCGTAAGAACACACTATCAAATGCATCCCGAGGCGATTGATATGCAAGCCACGGGTAATTCAATCCCGCCTACTGTCAACAATCATCTCTGAGTTCACAGACGAAGATAGAGGGTAACTTTTTACGCATAAGTTACTCTCGATTGACCTTGCAATGGCAGGACTGCACGACGAAATTTTTCGAAAAAATGTAAGCCGAATCTTCGACTACGCTAACAATTAACTCCCCAGCAATTGAATACTCCAAAACACCAGGAAGCCACCGAATAGCACCAGCGTTGATATTGGCTTTTCTTCAACCTCATGTGCTTCCATCAATAATTCTTCGGTAACCAAATACAGTAATGCCGCCGCACTGAATGCCAATGATGCGCCTATGAGTGCGTGTGACGCATCCGCCAACAGAAAATTTCCAAGCAAAGAAGAAGTTAACACCGTTGCGCCAAGTGCACCAGAGATAGCGATAATGCGCCATCCTGTTGTTGCTTCGGAAGCTAATGCCAATCCTAGGAACAGCAATTCGACTGATAAACCGAGTGCCAAAATCATGCCCGTCTCGCCACCCGCAGCGAATCCCGCACCGATGATAAAACCATCCGTAGCAACATCGATAAAAGTTGCCAGCAACAATCCCGTGCTAATGCCTTGCGCTACACTAGCGGATGAAGCCTGATGTTCCAAACGCATCGTCCATAACTTCAAGCCATACATGAACAAACTGCCCGATGCGAATGCTGCGATCAACACGAGTCCCGGCGCATGCTCTTTTTCGATACTGGGTAACAACTCCACTGCCAATGCTGCCAGCACTACGCCTGCGGCGAAGTGCTGTATCAGACTGCGTGCATTTCTGCTCGGACTCCACACGGAAGCGAGCACGCCGCCCCCTAGTGCAACCACAGCAGGAATAGCCATGAGTAATAGATTATTGAGGTTCATAAGGTTATCAGTTCGTTAGAATGGTGTTGAATGCTTTAAAAAAATAAAGATTCGGAGCAGTTATTCTGCTAGCAGTGTCACGGTGGTTGCTGCGCTTACTTTATCAATATCCAATTGAACCACGCAGTATTCATTGTTGTCACTGAGCGGCGTGGGGTCATCCGCACAACTGCATCCACCGATTAGCCCCTTGTACAAGATGCCTACTTTTACGCGAAGTACATTTTCTAATTCAGTCACACATTGGATGATAACGGTGATGGGGTCAGTAGTTACCGTGCTGCTGATGGCTAGCCCTTGTTGCAATGGCAATTGGTCTGCGCCTAGCTGTGCGATTTCTTGCTTAAGAATTAGCTCAAATTCTGGCGTGTTCCAAGCTCGCAATGCCTTACCGAGTTGAATCATAGATTGTGTCTTTTTACGAACACGCTCAAAGTTATTTGAGAAAAGTCGCGTTAGCTTAAATACGTTACTTGCTATCCACCACCACAGCGTCAACCTCATCCACACGCGTATCCATGACAATGCGCCGTGCGATATTTTTCACATCTTCCACCGCATCAAATTTGAGCTTTTGCCAATATTCTGGGTCTTTGTGTGCATCAGATTCCGCGTTGGTTAACGGCAATGTTTTGCTCGCGCCGTAATACTCAACCACTTCTTGAATTTTGGCATCGCTGGCACTTGCTCTAAACTTCACTAAAAAGCTGCCCGACTGTTTAGGCGGCTCTTCTTTTTTGACAGCTTCATCTTTTTTGGCAGGCTCATCCGCTGCAACGGCACTCGTTGCCATGCCAGCATATATGCCAATACTCGTCAAACACAGCAACATAGCGCGCTGCCATTTAAAAGAAATTTTGAAACGCTTCATTGCAACCTCCGTATTTTACTTTTCAACATGAACCTATTCGTAAATGATGCCGCTAATCTCATACTAGCAAAACTAGCCATTTCAAATACAGAAAAATTTCTTGTATTAGCCTTTGATTTACCGAAAATTGACCTAATTCAACCCCCTTAATTCCATTATTTTATTGACGCAAGTCAAGATTATTTTTGCAACAAGCGTATTATATAAATCGTTGGTGGTGAGTAGTTTTTTAGTTGTACTTATTTCTTTAAGGAGAAAATCATGAACACTAATGTAACTGGCGTACACGGCGATGTCAGCAAAGAAAAATTGATGCAGGATTTACGTGTGGTAGTGGCCGATGCCGAGGATTTGTTACGCGCAACAGCGGGTCAGGCGGGTGAGAAATTATCTGAGAAAATGATTTCAACTCGCGAGCGCATTCAAGAAAATCTTGCGGCGGCAAAAGCGCGACTGATTAGTGCTGAAGCGGTGGTCGTTGCCAGAACCAAGCAAGCAGCCAAAGCCACAGACGAGTATGTGCATGAAAACCCCTGGAAGTCCGTAGGCGTGGGTGCGGCGGTAGGTGTAATTGTGGGCATGCTGATCGCGCGCGGACGATAACTCATGTCCGAGCCCGGCTCAGGATTGATGGGTTCACTCAGGCAATTGATTTCGACGCTGACCGCCATTGTCTCAACTCGGCTTGAGTTGCTGGCGAACGAATTGCAAGAGGAGCGTCTGCGCTTGACGCAGATGCTCTTCTTTTCCCTGTGCACCCTGTTCCTGTTTGGCATTGGCATTGTGCTGTTGGTAGCATTCATCGTCGTGCTATTTTGGGATGAGCATCGTCTTGCAGTACTCGGAGGCATGAGTGTGCTTTTTCTGGGATTGGGTACTGTGACAGCACTAATGTTACGCAATCAATCCCTGACCAGATCGAAGCTATTTGATACAAGTCTTGCCGAGCTGGTTAAAGACAGAGAACAGCTTAGTGCCAGTCAAAATAGGGCTGAATCGTTATGAACAGTCAGCTATACGAAGTCATGCAACGACGTAGTGAGTTGTTGCTGAGAATAGCAGCGCAACGTGACGAGGTAATAAAAATTAGCGCACGCTGGCAAACGCCGCTCTTAATCGCGGATCAGACTTTGGAAATTATGCGCTTTTTCCGCGCTCATCCTGCCCTAACCACGGGCATCGCTGCCTTGATTACAATACGCCGTCGAGGCTTTTGGGGCTTATGGAAAATCGTGTGGCGGGGATGGCGGTTATATCGCCTGGCAAAAACTTTTGCAGCAAATCCACCCATTCGTTTTTGAGAAAATGCTGGGGCGGTTCGTTCGCCCTGATAACCAGCGTCTTGGCTGTCGTCCCTGGACGGCTTAACCGGAAATTGAGAATTTGAGTTACTCATTGCAGACCAGAATGTCACAGCTCGTCTGCTATCATCGCACCCATGCTCAATATTCAGAATCTGACTTACCTGCAAGGCGGTATCCCGCTCCTACAAAATGCAAATTTACAGGCGTTCGCCAACCAGCGCATCGGTCTAGTCGGAAAGAACGGCTGCGGTAAATCCACGCTGTTCCGCCTGATACGCGGCGAGATCAAGCCGGATAGTGGCGAGGTTTCCATGCAGTCCGGCAAGACCATCGCGTTTGTCGAGCAGGAGATCGTTAACTCTAATCAGCCCGCGCTGGAATTCGTACTAGACGGCGATGCCGAGTTGCGTCGGCTGGAAAAAATACTGGTGCAAGAGAACCACGACACGACGTGGTTCGATGCGCAACATCGTTTTGAAGACATTGATGGCTATGGTGCCAAGGCGCGTGCCGCGCAGCTGCTGAACGGACTGGGTTTTGCCAACGACACGCTGGAACGCCCGGTGACCAGCTTCTCCGGTGGTTGGCGCATGCGTCTGAATCTGGCGCGTGCGCTGATGCACCGGGCTGATCTGTTGCTGCTGGACGAGCCTACCAACCATCTTGATCTGGAAGCCATCCTCTGGCTCGAACAATATCTGGCACGCTACCCCGGCAGTATCCTGCTGGTCTCGCACGACCGCGAATTTCTCAACGCATGCGTCAACCGCATCGCTCACGTTCACGACCAGACCATCGATTGCTACACCGGTGACTACGACAACTTCGAGCGTGCTCGCGCGGAAAGGATCGCGCAGCAGAATCAGGCATTCAACAAACAACAGGAAAAAATCGCGCATCTGGAAGACTTCGTGCGTCGCTTTCGCGCCCAAGCCACCAAGGCAAAACAGGCGCAAAGCCGCATCAAGGCACTGGACAGGATTACGCGCATTGCCGCCGTGCATGTCACCGACGGTCATTTCGAGTTGGAGATCGAAGCCCCGGAACGCAGCCCGGATTTATTGATGCGCGCAGAAAAAATGGGCTTCACTTATGGTGATAAAACGCTGTTCAAAAATATCGAGCTGGTGCTGCGTGCGGGTGCGCGCATCGCCTTGCTCGGCCAACGGCGCGGGAAAATCCACGCTGATCAAACTGCTGGTAGGCGAATTGCAGCCCACTTCAGGCACGTTGGAAATCACCCCCGACATACGCATTGGCTATTTCGCGCAGCATCAATTGGAAAATCTCGACAGTGCCGCCACACCGCTACAACAGATGGAACGAGTTGCCCCCAAGGAAACCACGCTGGCACTTCGCAGTTTCCTTGGTCGCTTTGGCTTGGCTGGTGACAGCGAAGACCGCCCCGTGGCAAGCTTCTCCGGCGGCGAAAAAAGCCGACTTGCCCTTGCACTATTGGCGTGGCAAAAACCGCACCTGTTGCTACTCGACGAACCCACCAACCATCTCGATCTGGACATGCGCGACGCGCTCACCATCGCACTGGAAGAGTACAAAGGAGCAGTCGTAATCGTGTCGCACGACCGCAGCTTAATCCGCGCTGTGGCCGACGAGTTATGGCTGGTCGCCGATGGTGAAGCAAAATTATTTGATGGCGATTTGGAAGACTACAAGAGCTGGATCGAAACTCGCCGTCCGCGTGAAGCCGTGACTCAACCTCAAGCAGAAAAGCCGCGTGTACAAAACGCACCCAAACCCAACCGCAAAGCGTTGCAATCCAAACTTACCAAACTTGAAACTGCACTGACCACCGCGCAAACAGAGTTGGCGGCAGTCAACCGGCAACTCGCCGACCCCGCCACTTATGCCAGCCCCGACCGCAACAAGATTAGCGAACTGAACGCGGCACATATAAGGCTGGAAGCAAAAGTAGCCGAGTTGGAAGAAAGTTGGCTGGAACTGGAAATGGCGATGGGAGAGTAATACGGATTGACTTAACTCGTTACGTGAGCGAAATGAAAAGGTGCGGTTATTTCGCTCTGAGCTTCTTGCAAACTCCCCGTGCCGTGCAGTCCATGTGATCGATTGACGTTGCCTGGGTCATTTTTTCGTTATTTTCTCCGGCTCGCATAGCTTTGAGCCACCCTTTATCACTTATGGGTTGAACGCACCCGCCACACCGATTTTTTGGCGTGACTTGCTTCCTTAATCTTGCCAGCTATAGCAGCCCACTTCTACCGCTTTCTTGAGCATAAATTCAACTCAAGTTTTGAGTTTTGCAAGAGTCTCAAGGTGTTAACGACTTGTACGTAATGTATCACCAGCTGCCGCTCTTCCTCGTCTTTGGGCGTACCGCTGATTTCGCGCATCACATTCTTCAGGTTAAAGGTTTTTTGTCACGTTGATGATGTACAGTCAAAGTGCTTTCTGTGCGAGGGTGAGCTACTTTGATACAGCACCGCATTACCATGCCGAAGTCGGTTTGCAAAAACTCAGGTGCAAATTGGCCAAAGTGAGTGGCGAGATTTTCTGCACTGCGCAAACATTTTGCAGGCTTGGCTGTTACCCGCTACATTTATGGTTTGCGACAGGTCGATAATGACAAGCACTGCACGTGTCTAGCAGCACGTTGTGTTCGGAAAAATTACCATGCACGATTCCGGCGGAGGTCTTTTAACTTATTCTTCTTTAGGCTGTTTTTATGAATTTATTACAGGACAGATAAGATATGTGATTCATAACAAAAAAGCTTTGGATTGAAGCGTAAAAAATGAAAATGTAAAATTTTATTAGGTAGGTAAGTGGTAAAATTGACACCGAAATTTTTTATCTCTTACCATGTCCCAGCCTGCTTTTATCCATCTCCGTTTGCACAGCGAATATTCCATTTCAGATGGCATGGTGCGCGCTGATGAAGCCGTTGCGGCGGCGTATAGCGACTCGATGCCAGCCTTGGCGATTACTGATCTGAATAATTTTTTCGGGCTGGTGAAGTTTTATCAGGCTGCGCGCAGCAAGGGTATCAAGCCGATTATTGGTTGCGATGTTTTCATCACCAATGATGCGGATCGTGAACGGCCTTTTCGTTTGTTGTTGTTGTGCCAGTCGCGCGATGGTTACTTGTTGTTGTGTCGTTTGATCTCACGCGCTTTTCTTGAAAATCAGCATCGCGGTCGCGCCGAATTGCGTCGCGAGTGGCTTCATCAGCTCGGCACGGATGGCCTGCTAGCCTTGTCTGGCGCGCATCTTGGCGATGTGGGGAGCGCGCTGTTGGCGGGCAATGCGGCGCAGGCAAAACTTTTTGCCAATGAATGGGCGGCTTTATTTAACAACCGTTTCTACCTCGAAGTGCAGCGCGCCGGATTTGCCGACGAAGAGCTTTACATACACGGGGCGACGCAACTCGCTATCGAATTAGGCTTGCCGCTGGTCGCCACGCATCCGATACAGTTTGTTACCACCGCAGATTTCAAGGCGCACGAAGCGCGGGTGTGCATTGCCGAAGGCTATGTGCTCAACGATAAACGTCGCGTCAAAGCATTTACCCCGCAACAGTATTTCAAAACTCAAGCCGAAATGGCGGCGTTGTTCGCCGACTTGCCGGAAGCGTTGCAGAACAGTGTGGAAATAGCGCGTCGGTGCAATCTTTCTTTGGTGTTGGGCCGACCACGCTTACCCGATTTCCCTACGCCGAATGGTCAAGGGCTGGACGATTATTTGCGCGAGCAATCTGAACTAGGTTTGCAGCAACGTATGGCATTGCTCTATCCCGATGAAACTTTGCGCGCGGAGAAATTACCGGAATATCAAGCCCGTTTAGTGTTTGAAAACGAAACCATCATCAAGATGGGTTTCCCAGGCTACTTCCTGATTGTTGCCGATTTCATACGCTGGGCAAAAAGTAATGGCGTGCCGGTCGGCCCCGGACGGGGTTCGGGTGCGGGGTCGTTGGTGGCGTATAGCTTGGGCATTACCGATCTTGATCCGCTACGTTATGAATTGTTGTTCGAGCGTTTCTTAAATCCTGAACGCGTTTCCATGCCCGATTTCGACATCGATTTTTGTCAGGATGGGCGCGAACGTGTTATCGACTACGTGAAGCAAAAATACGGCGCGGCGTGCGTGTCGCAAATCGCCACCTTCGGCACGATGGCTTCCAAGGCGGTTATCCGAGATGTGGGTCGCGTGATGGATTTTCCGTATGGCTTGTGTGATCGATTGTCGAAAGCGATTCCCGTCGAGGGCGTGAAACCCGTGTCGCTTACCAAGGCACGCCAGATGGAGCCGGAAATCAACGCTATTGCAGAGAGCGAAGAAGGCGTTGAAGAGTTGTTGGAGCTGGCGGGACGACTGGAAGATTTGGTGCGTAACGTCGGTATGCATGCGGGTGGCGTGTTGATTGCGCCTGGGCAACTTACCGACTTTTGCCCGCTGTATTGCGCCGATAGCAGCACCAGTGTGGTCAGCCAGTTTGATAAAGACGACGTAGAAGCAATTGGCCTGGTGAAGTTCGACTTTTTGGGGCTGCGCACACTGACGATACTGGATAGTGCGATGCGTCATGTCACGCGATTGAACGGCGGTATTGCGCCATTCGATCTGGAAACTATGGCACTGGATGATGCCGCCACTTATGAGTTACTAGAGAAGGCAAATACCACCGCCGTATTTCAGCTTGAATCACGCGGCATGAAAGACATGCTGAAGCAGGCGAAACCGAATCGTTTTGAAGACATCATCGCACTGGTGGCACTGTATCGTCCCGGCCCGATGGATTTGATTCCCGATTTCACGCGACGCAAACATGGTGAGAAATTTACCTATCCACATCCCGCCGTGGAGTCTGTTCTGAAAGAAACCTACGGCATTATGGTGTATCAGGAGCAGGTGATGCAGATGGCGCAGATCGTCGGCGGATACACGCTGGGCGGCGCGGATATGTTGCGCCGTGCGATGGGTAAGAAAAAAGTTGAAGAGATGGCTGAGCAGCGCGAAATCTTTGTTAAAGGTTCGATGCAAAATGGCACGTCGGCAGAGCAGGCCGGTATGCTGTTTGACCTGATGGAAAAATTTGCGGGGTACGGATTCAACAAATCTCATGCAGCGGCTTACGCACTGGTGGCTTATCAAACTGCGTATCTCAAAGCACATCACCCCGCTGCTTTTATGGCGGCGACTTTGTCAGGTGATTTGGATAATACCGAAAAGGTCAGCATCTTTTACGCCGACAGTCTGCAACAAAAAATTGGTCAGCAAAACATCCGCATCTTGTTGCCTGACGTGAATAGCTCCGGCTACATTTTTTCACCCGTTGATGAGACCACGATCGCTTACGGATTGGGGGCGATTAAAGGCACGGGTGAAGCGGCGATTAACAGCATTGTTAAGGCGCGAGCTAACGGTGCATTCAAAGATTTATTCGATTTTTGTCGGCGTGTTGATAAACGCATTGTCAATCGCCGCACCGTCGAAGCGTTAATCAAAGCGGGCGCATTCGATTCCATCAACGATCATCGTGCTGCGCTGATGGCGAGTGTCGATAAGGCTTTGGCGAGTGCCGATCAACATGCGCGAGCAATCAATCAAAACAGTTTGTTCGGGGATGATGAGGCAGATGTGGTGTTGGTAGAACAAGCTGCCGATGTGCCACGCTGGAGATTGCGCGAACAACTTGCGCACGAAAAAACCAGCTTGGGGATTTATCTGGGTGGACATCCGTATCAAGAATTCGCCGTCGAGCTGGCGAATTTTATCAAGGTAAAGTTGAGCGACATCACGCCGAATTTTGTAGGTAAAGCCAGCCCGCCTAGCGGTGGTGGTGGCTTTGGAGGTGGCGGCGGACAGGCTTCACGGCGCGGCGTGCCTGTTGTATTGGCGGGGATTGTTTCGGCATTTCGTATCCAACAAACACGACGCGGGCGCATGGCGATCATCACGCTGGATGATGGCGCGGGACAAATCGAATTAACGGTTTTTAACGAACTATACGAAGCCAGTCGCCCGTGGATACGCGAAGACGAATTGTTGGTGGTGCGTGGCACAGCCAAGTTGGACGAGTATTCCGGCAATGTGCGCGTGAGTGGTGAAGAGCTGTTTGACTTCGCTTCGGCGCGTTCTCACTTTGCGCAGCAATTATCGTTACGCTGCAACGGCAACGCCAACATCGCGCAACTCAAGAAAATATTTACGCCCTATCGTGACGGGAAATGCCCCGTGCAAATTTATTATCGCAACGATACCGCCTTGTGTCAGTTGCGTTTGAGTGAAGCGTGGAACATTACTCTGCACGAGAATTTGCTGAGCGATTTGGATGCGTTGTTGCAGCGGGAAAATGTGAATGTGCTGTACAACTAGAACAAAGGATGCACACTCAGATTTTTGTTTGTGGTTGCCGATCCTTTTAAGCGTGTTTGTTTTTGTACATCGCCGCGTCTGATTCTCTCAAGAGCGATTCTATTGATTTGGATTGATCAGGGGTAACCGTCGCGATTCCGACACTGCAAGTGATGTCATATCCACAGTCCGATATTTTATTGTGGACATCCAATGATTTTTTAAATCGCGTAATAATCGCATTGGCAATTTCAATTGGTGCATTCGTCAATAAAACAACGAATTCATCTCCGCCTATCCGGGCAATAACATCAGAATTGCGGAATGTGCTTCTCATTTTTTCTGCAAACACGGTTAGCGCATTGTCGCCTGCGGCGTGGCCAAAATTGTCGTTGATGTGCTTGAATTTATTGAGGTCGAAGAAGACTAGCGATGCGGATACCTTTTGCCGTGCGCATATATTCAAACTGTGTTGGGCAATCAATAAAAAACCTCGTCTGTTCGAGATTTTGGTCAACTCGTCCAGCGTAGCCAATTGCACTGCCGCCAGTTCCCGTTCTGCGAGTGCAGTGATATCTTTTAAAGCTTCAAGATCCTCAGTCGAAATAACTCTTGGCTTGGTATCAATGATACACAACGTCCCAAGCCTGTTTCCATCGGTATGGGTGAGAGGACATCCGGCATAAAAGCGAATTTTCGGATCATTCAAGACAAGTGGGTTGTCGGAAAAACGATCGTCTTGGGTGGTGTCAGAAACAACAAATATTTGATTGCCGAGTATTGCGTGGCCGCAGAATGAGATATCACGCGGTGTCTCTGATGTATTCAGACCAACGCAGGACTTGAACCATTGTCGGTCTTCGTCAACCAGACTGACCAGTGCAATCGGCACATCAAAGATACGTTTCGCCAAACGAGTCAATCTATCAAAGCGTTCCTCTGCGGGTGTGTCTAAAATATTCAGTGAACGTAGCGCTTCGAGACGGGCAACTTCATTTTGCGGGGTGTCCGGAATCTTCATCAATGATCCTGTTGAGTGATATTTACTCGGCTAAGTTGGCATTGTAAGTGCTTCGTCGTACCGTCTGCGATTTTAATTTAACAGACTCCGGGAACGTTCCAGTGCGTCTTCTAAATTTGCCACGACATTTTCTTTGCCGATGCGCTCAAAAAACCCCGCCTGATGCATGAGAAAATAAGGCTGGGTGTGCGGGCCGCATAGGATGAGATGCTTGTGGTGTGCGCGCAATTTTCCGTAAAGATGCTCCAGTTTATGCAACGCGCTGCTATCCATGCTGATGACTTCGTTCATTTTTAGTATCAACACCTCAGGTTCGGTATGACTTTGTTGCATGATGGTTTCTAATTTATCCGCTGCGCCAAAAAATAGTGCGCCGAATATGCGGTAAATCACCACACCTTTAGGGACGGCCTTGCGTGCCAGCGTCGCTTCGTCGTCGTCCGGCATGGGCGATTGTTCCGAGATGCTGACATGCGTGAGTTCAGTGATGCGCTGAATGAAAAAGAGTATCGCGATGAACATGCCTACTTCCACTGCCACGGTGAGGTCGAAAATCACGGTGAGTAAAAATGTCATGACCAGCACCGCACTATCGCTGGCTGGATACTTTCGCAACGTCACAAATCCTTCCCATTCGCCCATGTTGATCGCAACGATCAACAAAATGGCTGATAGCGTGGCGAGCGGAATATGTTTAGCCAAGGGTGCGGCAATTAAAACAATAAGCAGCAGCGTCAAGGAATGAACGATGCCGGAAATCGGGCTGGTCGCACCTGAACGTACATTCGCCGCAGTGCGTGCGATTGCCCCAGTAGCGGGTAATCCACCAAAAAAGGGTGTGACGATATTGGCGATACCTTGTGCAATCAACTCCTGATTGGAATCATGTTTGTCATCGATCATGCCATCGGCAACTGCTGCGGAAAGTAATGATTCAATTGCGCCCAGCAACGCAATGGTCATCGCGGGTGCGATCAAATGCCTCAGTGTAGCGAAGGTAAATTCCGGTAATTGAAAGCTCGGCAAGCCTTGTGGAATACCGCCAAAGCGAGTGCCAATAGTTTCCACGGGTAAATCAAAAAATGCAACGACTGCCGTACCGACTATCAATGCAAGAATAGGTGAAGGTACTTTTTGTGCCCAAGCTTTTGGATAGAACCAGATCAACAACGCTGAACACGCCGCTAAGGCTAGCGTGATGAAATCAATTGTCGGCAGTGCATGGTTAAGCGAAGCCAGTTTTGGAAAAAACTCAGCGGGCAGGTTGGCGATTTTTAATCCCAGAAAATCTTTAATCTGACTGAAAATAATTAACACCGCGATGCCGCTGGTAAAGCCGATGATAAGCGGACGAGGGAAAAATTTGATCAAATTGCCCATGCGCATCAGCCCCATTGCCAAGAGCATCACCCCCGCCATGATGGTGCAGATCAGCAAATTGGCGTAACCATAGTGGGCGATGATGCCATACACGATCACAATGAATGCGCCCGTCGGCCCGCCGATTTGTACGCGTGAGCCGCCCAATGCGGAGATGATGAAGCCGGCGATGATGGCGGTGAAAATACCTGCTTCGGGTTTTGCGCCAGACGCGATGGCGAAGGCAATGGCCAAGGGTAAGGCAATGACACCTACGGTTATGCCTGCGGTTAAATCAGTGGTGAAGCGCGCGCGGTTGTAACCGCGCATGGCATCCATTAGACGGGGTCGGAAATACTGTGAAAGCTTCACCAACAATGATGGGTTCATGGTGGCTGTCTGATTACCTCATGATGAAAGTGCGGATTTTTGTTTATCCAGCTGGTGTGTGCAATCCAGCGCGGCGAGTTTGTAGCACTCTGCAAGGGTTGGATAGTTGAACACGTTGCTGACCAGATCGCGCACCGTGCCATGCAGGTTCATGACTAACTGCCCAATGTGAACAAGCTCACTGGCCTGCTCGCCAACGATATGTACGCCCAACAATTTTTCATTACGCGCATCGACGATCAGCTTCAGTAATCCTTGCGCATCGCCAATGATTTGCCCACGAGCGCTGTCTTTGAAATAAGCGCGTCCGACAACATAAGGAATATTTTCTTGCTGAATTTCTTTTTCGGTTTTGCCAACGTAAGAGATTTCCGGAATGGTATAGACCGCCATTGGAAAATTTTCTGCCGCTACAAAAGTTTCACCGCCGAAGGCAAATAATACTGCGGTACGTCCTTGCTCCATGCCGGTTGACGCGAGTGCAGGTCGGCCGATTAAATCGCCCACCGCGAAGATGTGCGGCACACTGGTTTGGAAATGTTGATTGACATCAATCCAGCCTTCTTTAGAACTTACCCCCGCCATGGCAAGGTTGAGTCCGCCACTGTTGGGTTCTCTGCCTTGAGCGTAAAGCACCGCGTCAGTACGAATCTGTTTGCCGCTTTCCAATAGGGTGAGTGTGCCGTTTCCCTCGCGGCGGATTTCTGCCACGCGTTCTTGCATGTGGAAGGTTACCCCCATGCCAAGAAAACTATCGGCCAGCACGCCGACTACATCCTCACTCAAATAAGTCAGCAGTTGTGCGTGGCTATCCACCACACTGATTTGTACGCCTAGCGCAGCAAATATCGAAACAAACTCACACGCAATCACGCCACCACCCACTACTAGTAGGCTCTCAGGCAAGTGGCGAAGATTTAAAATCGAAGTCGAATCTAATACCGTCTTTTTATCGAACGGCACATTGGCAGGGCGACGCGGTCTTGAGCCGCTGGCGAGGATGATGACATCCGCCGAGATTTGGCGGGTGTTGCCCGATGCATCGACAACTTGCAGGGTGTGCGCATCAACGAACGAGGCTTCACCCGGAATCAACGCCACGCCATGCCGCAATAATCTTTGCAAAATGACCGACTCTTGTTGCGCGATCACCGCTTCTTTACGCCGTACCGCATCGGTGAGTAGTCCATGACGATTGCGACTATCGGGTGCAAGCGCTTGACGCATCCCGCCAGAGCGCGTGAGCAGATAAGCCACTTCGCGCATCGCTTTGCTTGGAATAGTGCCAGTTTGCAATCCCGCGCCGCCAATCTTGGGCTTGCGTTCGATAATTGCAGCACGTTTTCCCATCCGTGCAGCTTGCCAAGCTGCATGTTGTCCGGCGGGGCCGGAACCAATGATGAGTACGTCGTAGTCCATTTTCGCCCCAATAGGTGAGTGCTACTTGATGCGCATACCCGGCTGAGAACCCTCATCAGGTGACAAGATGAACAAGCCGGGCGTGTCACCGGAAGCCGCTAGTACCATGCCTTCCGATAGGCCGAACTTCATTTTACGTGGCGCGAGGTTGGCCACCATCACCGTCATGCGCCCGACCAGTTTTGCCGGATCATAGACTGATTTAATGCCTGCAAATACTGTACGTGGATTTGCTTCGCCGATGTCCAGCGTCAGCTTCAATAATTTTTCCGCACCGTCCACGTGCTCCGCGTTGACGATCTTTGCCACGCGCAGATCGACTTTGCTGAAGTCATCGATGCTGATGGTTTCGGCAATTGGAGTGATAACGTTCCCCTCGCCCTCCGGGAGAGGGGTTAGGGGTGAGGGAGCAAGCTTAGTAACATCTATCAGACCGCGAGCATCCAACTCCATCCAGATTTTTTCCAGTACTGCCTCAGTTTGCTCTAAGAATTCATTGTTCCAAAAACGCAACACTTCGATACCTTGAGATTTTAAAAAAGCAGAACGCTGGTCATCATGTGCTGCTGCATCAGCATGTTGCCCACCGTCTAATTCAATTGCAAGTTTCGCTTCTTCGCAGTAAAAATCCAGCACGTAAGATTTCACGGGATGTTGGCGACGAAATTTTGTGCCGCCTAATCTTCGGTCTCTCAGCAAGCCCCACATCAGCGATTCAACATCAGTTTGCTCTTGGCGTAATTTGCGCGCAAAGGCTCTGACAGATTCAGGCATAGGTAGTTTGTGCGCTCCCTCACCCCCAGCTCCTCTCCCGATGGGCGAGGGGAGCGGCGCGAGGTTTTGTTTGTTGGCTTCTGTCATGGCTTCAATCAGTTTAGGGTCGATGCGGGTCACTAGATGTTTGTATTCATTAATAACGTGCTCAGATGGCAATAGTGTTTGTGCGTCGCTCCATTTTAGTGGGGAGATGTTAAGGAAGGCCTCTATTTCCGAAGCTAATTTTGGCAATACTGGCTTAAGATAGACAGTGAGTACCCGAAACATGTTGATGAATGCAGAGCAAAGATAATGGAGGTCATTATTTTTTGTTGGGTCTTTAGCAAGTTCCCATGGCTTGTAATTGTCCACCCAAACATTGACCTGGTCGGTCAAATTCATTAGTTCTCTGATGGCTTTCCCATAGTCTCGCATTCCAAAGGCTGCGCTAATCGAAACGGAGGCGTTTCGAAGGGAATTGAAAATTGCAAAGCCTTCAAATTTATTGGGATGGGCTAACTTGCCATCAAAGCGTTTCGAAATAAAGCCAGCACTCCTACTCGCAATGTTGATGTACTTTCCCACTAAATCGGAGTTCACTCGCGCCACAAAATCTTCCAGGTTGAGGTCGATGTCTTCCATCGTGCCATTCAGTTTTGCGGCGTAGTAGTAACGCAAATATTCGGGGTTGAGCCCTTGTTTCAGGTAGCTGTCAGCGGTGATAAATGTGCCGCGCGATTTACTCATTTTCTCGCCGTTCACCGTCAAAAATCCATGTGCAAAGATTTGTGTCGGAGTACGCAAGCCAGAGAATTTCAGCATCGCCGGCCAGAACAAGGAGTGGAAGTACAAAATGTCCTTGCCGATGAAGTGATACAACTCGGTCTTGGAGTCTACATTCCAGTATTCATCAAAATCAATCTGCGCTCCCTCACCCCCAGCCCCTCTCCCGACGGGCGAGGGGAGTGAGCAGAGTTTTTTGAAGCTGCCCATATAACCAACGGGTGCGTCCAGCCACACATAGAAAAACTTTCCCGGTGCATCGGGAATTTCAAAGCCGAAATACGGCGCGTCGCGCGAGATGTCCCAGTTTGATAGCCCCGCCTCAAACCACTCGCGCATTTTATTGGCGGCTTCTTGTTGCAACGGCGCAATGGCTTGATCGGCTAATGTGCCTTGCGTCCAAGCACTCAAAAATTCTTGGCAGCGTGCGTCGGACAGTTTGAAAAAATAATGCTCCGAGCTGCGCCGTTCCGGTTGCGCGCCGGACACCGCCGAGTAGGGATTGATAAGTTCGATGGGTGCGTAAGTTGCACCGCAAGCCTCGCAGTTGTCGCCGTATTGATCCTTGGCGTGGCACTTGGGACATTCGCCTTTGATGAAACGATCCGGCAAAAACATTTCTTTGACCGGGTCGTAAAACTGTTCGACAGGTTTTACCTCGATCAAATCATTTGCTTTGAGTTTGCGATAGATGTCTTGCGCGAATTGTTTTGTTTCTTCACTGTTGGTGCTGCCATAGTGGTCGAACTCTATATTGAATCCATCAAAATCGGCTTTGTGCTCATGCCATACACGGTCAATCAGTTGCTCCGGTGTGATACCTTCGTTCTGCGCGCGCAGCATGATGGGCGTGCCGTGGGTGTCGTCGGCGCACACGTAATACACCTCGTTGCCTTGCATTTTTTGGAAGCGCACCCAAATGTCGGTCTGAATATATTCGACCAGATGACCGAGGTGAATGCTGCCGTTTGCGTAAGGCAGGGCGGAGGTAACGAGGATTTTTCGAGGTGTCATGTTGTTGCCGGAAAGCTGTAAAGGCGCGGATTTTAGCAAATCAAGCGGGTTAGCGGCGAATTGGTTAAAATCGCGCCCGCACAAATTCACTCGCATCAATTCAATAGGGAAGCAGTATGAGCATCAAATCAGACAAATGGATACGCCGCATGGCGGAGCAGCACGGCATGATCGAACCGTTCGAGCCGCGTCAGGTAAAAGAGGTGGACGGTAAGAAGATTGTGTCTTATGGCACATCGAGCTACGGCTACGATATTCGTTGCTCTAACGAATTTAAGTTATTCACCAATATCAACAGCACCATCGTTGATCCAAAGAATTTTGATTCGAACTCGTTCGTCGAAGTCACGGCTGATTACTGCATCATCCCGCCTAACTCTTTCGCGTTGGCGCGCACCGTGGAATATTTCCGCATTCCGCGTTCTGTACTGACGGTGTGCCTGGGTAAATCGACTTATGCTCGCTGCGGCATCATCGTCAACGTCACACCGTTCGAGCCGGAATGGGAAGGCTATGTGACGTTAGAGTTTTCCAATACTACCCCGCTACCCGCAAAGATCTACGCCAACGAAGGCATCGCCCAAGTGTTGTTTTTTGAGAGTGATGAGGTTTGTGAGACTTCTTATAAAGATCGTGGCGGCAAGTATCAAGGGCAGAGCGGTGTGACTTTGCCTAAGATGTAATGCACGCTGCTAATGTTCGTCATTCCCGCGAAAACGGGAATGACGGGGCTGACTATTAAGTAATCAATAGCCCACCACATAGCCAGCTATTTTTGTGGCAGAAAATCCTTGCCACTCGACTTATTAAATCTGCGACAATCCGCGCCTTATTTGCCTTGCAACCCTTAAGCCCCTTGGGAGTTAAACCATGAAATTTCGTTTTCCTATTATCATCATCGATGAAGATTTCCGTTCTGAGAATGCCAGTGGCTTGGGTATTCGTGCCTTGGCGGATGCTTTGGAAAAGGAAGGCATGGAAGTCTTGGGCGTGACCAGCTATGGCGATTTGACTTCGTTCGCACAGCAGCAAAGCCGCGCATCGGCATTTTTGTTGTCAATAGATGATGAGGAATTTGGTTCGGGTAGCAAGGAGGACACGCAAACCGCGTTGAAAACTTTGCAGGCATTTGTGGAGGAGATTCGTTTTAAAAATGCCGATATTCCGATTTATCTTTATGGTGAGACGCGCACCTCTCGTCATATTCCGAACAATATTTTGCGTGAGCTGCACGGATTTATTCATATGTATGAAGACACGCCTGAATTTGTGGCGCGCCATATTATCCGCGAAGCGAAGTCATATCTGGATGCATTAGCACCGCCGTTCTTCCGCGCGTTGTTGCATTACGCGCAAGATGGTTCGTATTCTTGGCACTGCCCCGGACATTCTGGCGGTGTGGCATTTCTGAAATCGCCCGTCGGGCAAATGTTCCATCAATTTTTTGGTGAGAATATGTTGCGCGCCGACGTGTGCAACGCGGTAGAAGAGTTGGGGCAGTTGCTCGATCACACCGGGCCGGTGGCGGCTTCGGAGCGCAACGCAGCGCGAATTTTTAATTCCGACCATTTGTTTTTTGTGACCAACGGCACGTCCACTTCAAACAAGATTGTATGGCACTCAACCGTTGCGCCGGATGACATTGTCGTGGTCGATCGCAATTGCCATAAGTCGATTTTGCACGCGATCATGATGACCGGTGCTGTTCCGGTTTTCCTCACACCAACGCGTAATCACTACGGCATCATCGGGCCGATTCCAAAGTCTGAATTCGATATGAAAAGCATTCAGCGCAAGATTGATGCGAATCCGTTCATCAAAGACAAGACCAAAAAACCGCGTATTTTGACTATCACACAGAGCACATATGACGGCGTGGTCTATAACGTTGAGATGCTGAAGGATATGTTGGATGGCGAAATAGATACGCTGCATTTTGACGAGGCGTGGTTGCCGCACGCGGCGTTTCATGATTTTTACAAAGACATGCACGCCATTGGCAAAGATAGGCCGCGCGCCAAAGAGTCGATAATTTTTGCGACTCAATCTACCCACAAGTTATTGGCGGGTTTGAGCCAAGCTTCGCAGATTCTGGTGCGTGAGTCCGAGTCTCGTAAACTCAATAAACATATTTTCAACGAAGCGTATTTGATGCACACCTCTACCAGCCCGCAATACGCCATTATCGCTTCGTGCGACGTGGCGGCAGCGATGATGGAGGCACCGGGTGGCTCCGCGTTGGTTGAAGAATCAATAACGGAGGCGTTGGATTTTCGTCGTGCCATGCACAAGGTGGATGAAGAGTACGAAAGCGATTGGTGGTTTAAGGTTTGGGGACCGGGCAATATCGCGGAAGAAGGCATCGGCGAGCGCGAAGACTGGATGTTGAATACCACCGATAAGTGGCACGGATTTGGCAATCTTGCTGAAGGCTTCAACATGCTTGACCCGATTAAAGCGACCATTATCACGCCCGGCTTGGATGTCGATGGCGGCTTTTCTGACAGTGGTATTCCTGCCTCCATGGTGACCAAATATCTGGCTGAGCATGGCGTGATTGTGGAGAAGTGCGGTTTGTATTCATTCTTCATCATGTTCACTATCGGTATTACCAAAGGTCGCTGGAACACGCTGCTCACCGCATTGCAACAATTCAAAGACGACTACGATAAAAACCAGCCGATGTGGCGCATCTTGCCGGAATTTGTCGCAGCGCATCCACGTTATGAACGCGTTGGCTTGCGCGATTTATGCCAGCAAATTCACAGCGCATACACCACACATAACGTCGCACGCATGACCACCGAAATGTATTTATCCGACATGTTGCCGGCCATGAAGCCATCCGACGCGTTTGCGAAAATGGCGCACGATGAAATCGAGCGTGTGGAGATTGATAAGCTTGAAGGGCGTATTACTGCTGTGTTGTTAACGCCGTATCCGCCGGGCATTCCACTGCTAATACCCGGTGAGATATTTAACAAAACCATCGTTGATTACGTGAAATTTGCACGCGACTTCAATCAAAAATTTCCGGGTTTTGAAACCGACATTCACGGCTTAGTCGCTGAAGAAGTGGATGGCGAAAAACATTACTTTGTGGATTGCGTATTGCAGGGTTGAGGATTTTTAAGTTCGCCAAGCGGCACGCAATTAGGTTGCGTGCCGCTTTTTTATTTAACCCAGATAATCCATTAGCCGATTTTAGGCTGAAATGGCAGCACGGGCGGATCGCCGGCATTCGCCCATAGCCCGTCAAACCAAGCCCTTCGTCGTCGCGAAACTGCGAGCAGCAACTGGTTTTGTTTTGAATCGCGATTCCAGAATGCGCCCACCGCCAGCACCTGCTGGTGCAGCGTGGCCAGCGTGGGCTGAATTTTTGCGCGCATCACCGCTTGGCGGAATGTGCTCATCAGGTTGTAAGCCAGCATGGCAAAACCCAGTGCCGCTTCCGTGGCGTAGAAGCTGTTCAGGTTGAAACTGTCCAGCCCGAAGTCGTTCTTCAACTCCTTGATGCGGTTCTCGCAGTCCGCCCGCCCCCGGTAGCCGCGCCATATTTCCACTGCGGGCAGGCTCAGGCTGGTGACCATCGCACCATAGCGCCAGCCTTGAATGTCCGGGTCATCGGCAAACAAAGAGAGCGTTTTGCCCGGTGCGTTTTTGCGTTTGATCGACTGGCGCACCACCACGATGCGCCTTGCCGTATCCCAGCTGTTGGTCCGATAGGTGATCTCCGCCAGCTCCAATCCCGTCTCCAGCGCAAACCAGCGGGCTTCGCGGATGATGGCTTGCTGCAAGCTTTGGGTCAGGCGCGCGCTGATGATGTAGTTGATGTTCTTTCCTTCGAGCAGCTTGAAGACCGCCTGATCGTAAAAGCCGCTATCCGCTCGCAGCAGACCGACCGTTTTGTCGCCCAGGTGATGCAAGGTGGATTCGATGAATTGCAGCACGTTGTTGGCGCTGTTGGCATCGCCCGGACGCAGCCAGAAGTTGGCGACCATGCGCGCTTCCGCCACGAAGGCCAGCAGCGGGTGGTGCGATGGCCGCCCGCGCTTGTTCGGGTTGTAGCCGCGCGCCGCGCCTTGTTGTTCGCCGTGGCGGGTGATGACGGTGGAGTCCATGTCCACGGTGAGGCTGGGCAAGGTGCAGACCGCGTCGAAGAACCAGCGATAGACGCTGGCCTGCACCCGCTCGTGACGCATCATGTCGAAGCGCCCGAACAGGCGCACGATGGCTTTGTGTCCGGCGACGCGAGTCCAGCCAAACAGGCGCGTCAAGGTGCTGTCCAGCCGGGTGATGTCGAGGTGGGTGAAGCGGCATGCGCCGCACCAGATCGAGACCAGTAGCTGCTCGATGAGTTGGACGGGCGGATAGCCGCGATTGGAGCCCGGCTCGGGCAAATCCCACCGCGATGCCGCCGCGCGAAAACCCATGCTGTCCAGCATGCGCTTCATCAGCGCCATACCGCCCCACGCGCTGACTTCGCGCGAGGTGAATTTGATCTCGAAAGGGGCTGCCGTCTCCGATGATTGCGCCATATATTCGCCTATCTATCTGCCTAGAAATGATTTTCTCTAATGGATTCCATTGGGAATCGGGTAAACCTCGACCCGCTCAGAATACTTCAATTCGGCTAATGGATTATCTGGGTTTAATGCACCTGACCGCGATGTGTATCAATCTTCACGCCGATTTCCTGTAGTAACGGGGTGGGTAAAATTCCGCCCGCACAGATGATGACCGCATCGTTGTGTATCTCTGTCACATTGCCTTTTTGCTCTATCACTACTGTGTCCGGGCGAATTTCCGTGACAGTTGATTCCAGCAAGATGTTCAGCTTTCCCATTGCACTGGCGGTTTCGGCGTATTTACGATTTTTTACTTTGACGCGGCTGAACGCGTTGCTGCGATAGCTCAGTGTAACTTTTGTGCCAGGTTCTTCGGAGATGGTGACGGCAGCTTCCAGTGCGGCATCTCCGCCGCCCACCACCAGTACATGTTTGCCCGCGAACTGGGCGGGATCGATCAAACGATACATGACTTTTTCTAGCTCTTCGCCGGGCACATCTAACTTGCGCGGCGTACCGCGTCTTCCGATAGACAGCAATATGCTGTTGGTGTGATACGCCCCTTTACCAGTGACGACAGAAAACGTGCCGTCAGGTTGGTGATCGATGCGTTCCATGCGTTCACCAAAGTTAATCTTGATGCCTGTTTTGAGTACCACGGCTTCCCATAACGCCATCAGAGCCTCTTTATTGGTCTCCCTGAAGCTAACCTTGCCATACAAGGGCAAAGTCATCGGCGCGGTCATTACTATTTTGCCGCGTGGGTAGTGCAGCGTTGTTCCGCCAAAAGTGCTTTCCTGTTCGATAGTGGCGTAACGCAAACCTTGTTCGTGAGCGGATAAAGTGGAAGACATGCCCGCAGGGCCGGCTCCTACAATCACCACATCGTAAGGAGCACTTGATTTTTTTCGCTTGGAAATGGTGGTGATAGCTTGCTGGCCTTGCGCAACTGCTTTGCGAATTAGCCCCATACCGCCCAACTCACCCGCGATGAAAACTCCGGGGACATTGGTTTCGAAATTGGGTTTGACTTGCGGAATATCCACACCGCGTTTTTCAGTGCCGAACACCAATTTAATTGCACTGACCGGGCAGGCTGATGCGCAAGCACCATGACCGATACACACGGCGGGTGTGATGAGTACGCCTTTGCCATCAATGATGCCCAAGGCTTTTTCCGGGCAAGACTTTACACAGGCACCCGAACCCATACACAAGTTGAGATCAACCACGGGATGCAGTGTGGCGGGTTCGGTTAGACCCGCTTCTGTCGTCTCACGTAAGATTTCGGTGTGAACCTCAGCGCGCCGACTGTGTCCACGCAAGTAGAAAAACATGACCAACGTGATGGGGATGATGTACAGCAGGTAAACGAAATAATCTGATTTCATGCGGCGGATGCCCTGTTGAAAATGGGTAAATTTTTAAGTGATGCAGTCTAGCAATCTGGATGGTTGAATTCAAGACACACAACGCGACAATAATGCATTCTCGCGTATAATCGCGCGGGTTTGTTTTCAACCCCTTCAGCCTCGGCTGAGTTTGCCGTCATGGGCGGGTAAAAATGTCATCAGAAATTTCGCAACAGGAAAATATTAACAATAGCGGTGCGATTGATAGGCGTGCACAAAACTCGGTACATGAGCGTCGTGCATCCAGAGCCGCAGATGCGCCCGCGCCGGTCAAGGTGTTGGGCGGTACGCGCGCCAATGAGAGCAAGCGGCTGGGTCTTAGTGTGGCACTTATGTGGGTTGTGTTGGCAGCGTTGGTTGTGTTGGCGATTCCGGTTTATAAAGGCGCGTTCTACAAAGCAGGCAACGGCTGGGGTTATTTTAGTTACTGGATAGGAATTGTTGGCAGCGTAATGATGTTGCTTATGTTGTTGTACCCAATTCGCAAACACATGAAGTTTGCCCATAATTGGGGTGCGTTGCGTTACTGGTTTATGTTGCACATGATGTTCGGTATCGGCGGCCCGATACTGGTTTTATTTCACACCACCTTCCATATTAAATCGCTGAATGCCACGGTTTCATTGGCCTCCATGCTGTTGGTGGCGATTAGCGGCGTGATTGGACGTTTCATTTATCGCCGCATCCATCAAGGCTTGTATGGTCGCCAATCAGATCTGAAAGAGTTGCAAAAAGCGGTTGATGCCAACCAGGAAAAAATTAGCTCAGTGTTGATGGAAGCACCTGAAATTGGCGAGAAGCTGAAAAAATTCCGCGACCAAGTGACTGCGAAAGACGGCGGTTTTGCTACCCGTATGTGGCGGTTTATGACCATGACTTGGTATCGTCGCAAGCTGACATCGCATTGTAGTGATGAATTGCGCAAGGCTGTTATCATCTTGGCAAAATCGCAGCATTGGAGTGCGCATCAACAAGAAATGCATTGGCAAGAGGCGGTTAATAAAGTCAGTAGTTATTTGGATGCCGCGCAACAGGCGGGGCAATTTTCCACTTACGAGCGGCTGTTCCGTTTATGGCACATTTTGCATTCTCCCTTTGTTTGGTTGTTGGGCTTTAGCGCGATTGTTCATGTCGTTGCCGTCAACATGTATTGATTGGGGTTCCATGCTAATACGTTTCGCATTACTTTTATGTTTGATGTTTGGTTTGAGTGCGGCGTGGGCTGACGAGAAAGAGCTCGCCCTGATGCCGGGCGACGTTATTCAAGGTCATGCCAAGATTGAAGCTAATTGCAAGGACTGTCACGTTCGTTTCGATAAGGAAGCGCAAAAAGGACTGTGCAAAGACTGCCATAAAGAAGTTAAAGCGGACGTAAATAATAAAAAGGGTTTTCACGGCACGCTGGACGAAAAAGATTGCAAGGTTTGCCACACCGACCATAAAGGGCGAGGCGCGAAAATCGTGATTCTGGATACCGCAAAATTCAATCACGATAAAACCGATTTCCCATTAAAAGATGCGCACAATAAATCGGAAAAAGTAAAGTGCCAAGATTGCCATGACCCCAAGAAAAAATATCGTGAAGCACCGCTGGAATGCAACGGCTGCCACAAAAAAGACGATAAGCACAAAGGATCATTGGGTCCGGATTGCAACAACTGCCACACTGTTGTTAACTGGAAAGAATGGAAATTTGACCACAGCAAAACCAAGTTTTTGCTAAAAGGTAAGCACGTCGATGTGAAGTGTAACAAGTGCCATTTAGAGGCACCCACCAGTTACAAAGAAGCACCCAAGGATTGTTTTGGTTGCCACAAAAAAGATGATAAGCACAAAGGCCTATATGGCAAGAAATGTGAGACTTGCCACATTGATAAAAGCTGGAAGACCATCGAATTTGACCATGACACTGAAACAAAATTTAAGCTGTTAGGTAAGCACATCGAAACAAAATGTGTGGCTTGCCATAAAGAGCCGTTGTATCAAAACAAGAAAACGCCGGATACGTGTTTTGCTTGTCACAAAAAAGACGATGTACACAAAGGCGGTCTAGGCGAGAAATGCGAGACCTGCCATAACGCTGAAAAGTGGCCAACCAAAAAATTTGATCACGACAAGGATACCAAATGGCCATTGCTGGGCAAGCACACCACTACCAAGTGCGATGCCTGCCATACCGTCGAGTTGAAAAAGCCTGATGCGAAAGAAAAAATCGCGTTAATTTGTATCGGCTGTCACAAAATAGATGATAAGCATAAGAGTAACTTTGGCACGAAGTGCGAAACCTGCCATAAAGAAAAGGACTGGAAGACCAACAAATTTGACCATACTCGTGATACCAAATATCCATTAAAGGACAAGCACGAAAAAGTGAAATGCACGGCTTGCCACACCGAAAAACTGTACGAGCAGAAGCTGAAGCAGGAGTGCTATTCGTGCCACAAGAAAGATGACGACAAAACACACAAGGAAAAACTCGGTAAGAAGTGCGAAGCCTGTCACAGCACCAAGGACTGGAAAGAGGCCAAAATCGACCACAGCCGCTCGCGCTTCCCGTTATTGGGTGCGCATAACGCAGTTGATTGCAAGAAGTGCCATAACGACAAACTGTACCGTGGCACGCCGCTGGATTGTTTCTCATGTCATAAGAAAGATGAAGAGAAGCCGCACAAACAACGTCTCGGTCAAAAGTGTGAGACTTGCCACAACGCACGTTCTTGGAAGTCGTGGGACTTTAATCACGACAAGCTCACCAAGTTCAAACTGGATGGTGGTCACAAGAAGCCAAGCTGTTATGCGTGCCACAAGCTGCCCGTCGAGAATGGTAAGTTTGTTGTCGAGCGTACCTGCGGAGCCTGTCACGAAAAAGTCGATAAGCATCAGGGTGAGTTTGGCCAACTCTGTGAGCGGTGTCACGTCACTGCCAACTGGCGTACCCTACTTGTGGGCGGGTCAACCAAGCCTGCAAAGTGACCGTTTGTCGTTAAGAGATGTCCGTTCGTCGGCATACAGACCACTTTGAGGCATTTAACTACCATTGGGCAGTCGGATAGTTGAGTGATTTAGGTGGTCATGTATTATGCTAATTGTCGGCTAAGAGTTTTGTAGTAGTGTGTCAAAAATTTTGTAGTGCGTAACATCATATATTTCAGGAGTCGCAAAATGAAAAATCAAAAAATGAAATTTGCAGCAGCTAATTTGCCCCAGATTTTACGTTCACCACGCTGGCTGGCGATGATGTTCTTGTTGCCCTTGCTCATGATGATGATTCATTTTGCGATGGCTGCGCCGACTGTCGAGCCTGCGCCTGTTGCGGCAGCAGCTGAAAAATTCGATCACGTTAAAACGGGTTTCAACCTGACTGGCGCGCATGCGACGGCACGTTGCACTTCTTGCCATATCAATAATGTGTTTAAAGGTGCGCCGCGTGATTGTGCAACCTGCCACCGCGCCGCCAACCTGATGGCGGCAACATCCAAGCCAAGCAATCACATCAATACCAACGCGCAGTGCGATACCTGCCATAAGACCACAGTTTGGACCCCTGCTATTTTTAGTCATGTGGGTATGCCTGATGGTCAGTGTGCAACGTGCCACAACGGCACAACCGCTATGGGTAAATCACGTAATCACATCCCTGTTCCCGCAACCATTTCCTGCGATAACTGCCACAAAACCACCAGTTGGTTACAGTACGCATTCAGTCATAAGAACATCAATAGTGGTTGCAGCGATTGCCATGGTGGGCAGACGTTTACTGGTGTACCGGTACAACCTAAGGCCAAACCTAACAATCACATGCTTACAGGTTTGGATTGCGGTGCCTGTCACTCCACTACCAATTTTGTGATTTTGAAATCTGGCGCGCCTGTTACGTTACCTTCAGGACACTTCCCAACTTTTCAACCTTGTTCAGTTTGTCATTCGGGCGGTAGCTTCATACCCGGGCGGATGAATCACATTGGAGCGACAGATTGCATTGCTTGCCATGTGAATGGCAATGATTGGCTGGGTTTGGGGTTGGGCGGGCTAAGGTCTCAAGCCAGTTCATCGACCTCTGCCCATACTCTGGTTGGATCTAGTGTTTGTTCAAAATGTCACACCTCGACTTCAGATTTTAAAGTGGCCAGTTTAACTGTTGCGCCATTTGGACACATGCCTACCACTCAAACATGTATCACATGCCATTCTGCTGGATATGGTTCGGGTAATGCAGTTATGAGCCATGCTGGCATTTCGTCTAATTGCAAAGCTTGCCACGCCGCAACTTCGCCATTCTTGGGCAATCCGCCAATTCTCTTAAAATCAAGTTTGCATGTTCCCACTGCCAGAGTTACTGGCGGTACGGAATGTGAGACTTGTCATAGCCGAACAGCTACTGCACCTGGGGGCTTTTCATCGTTGTCACCGCAACAAACTATGAAGCACACTGGCATTGTGAATCTGTGTACAGATTGTCATGGTAAACCTTGGACGGGAGTAACGCCGATAACCAACGACGCGACGCATATTTCAATTACCTCCCCTGCATTTCCATCTGTCAAAGGTTGCGAAGCGTGCCATTCTGTCACGGTGTTCAGTGCGTTCTCTGGCACGATAATGAATCATTCCGGCGTGACGAGCTGCAAGGTGTGTCACAACGGCAATAGTTTCCAAGGGGGAATTATGCCGATGTATAAAGCGAGTGGCGGGGGTCACAATGACCTAAATGCTGAATGTTCAGGTTGCCATAACACTTCAACCTTTGCCTCGGCTGCGGGTGGTATGCCAACAAACCATATGCCTACTAACATCGCAACCTGTACAGTATGTCACAAGGGTTCACCAAAGAGTCCAGCAAACACCACGATGGGTACTGCTGGTCATGCGGGTATCGTGACGACCAACTGCGCGCAGTGCCACAATGGTCAGCCATTTTATGGGAATGGCAGCACGACAGGTTTTAAAGCGACTAGCAAGGCAAACTTCCCGCCGCATGTCTCGACATCATCTGATTGCTCAACTTGCCACTACCCAAATACCAATGGTTTTACCTCATTCGCTGGTGCGACGGGCGGTGCATTGCCACTAAACCACTTACCAACCATACAGCCATGCACGACCTGTCACACCAAGTTTGACGCTGGCTCGGGACATATGAGTCACGTTGGAATTGTGAGTGGCTGTGCGACATGCCATGACAATAAAACCTTTGCTGTGGGGATGAAGCCAACGCCAAAGCCGACCAGTCACATTAAAACTGGCACCGCACCCTGTGAGGCTTGCCATTCGATAAGCAATTTCAGCACATTTGCTGGGGATGCGAAAACCATGATGAAACACACAGCAGTCAGCACCATTGCATGTGCCGATTGTCATGGTTTGGGTATCAACCCGGTTGGCGGCATTGTGGCTTACCCAAGCAATCACGTTCCCACAGCAGGTGTGACGAATGGTGCTATGTGTGATACTTGCCACTCGAAAACTAACTTTACAACCTTCTCTGGTTCACCTATGAATCACACTGGACTTGCTGTAGGAAGTTGTGATGGCTGCCATACTGCTGGGAAAAATCTGTTTGCTGGTGTTTCTGCAATGTTAAAACCATCTACCCATATTCCTTACAGTAATACTCCTACAGGAGGGTTGTTGAATGGGGCGAACATGATGTGCGACTTCTGCCATAAACTGACTTCGATAGGTGGCTTTGCAACCTTAAGTATTTCGTCAACGACCATGCACAATGGTAGCAGAGGAAATGGTTCTGGCAGATGTACTGATTGTCATCTTTCTGGTACGACTTTCTTAGGAGTTTTGGGTAGAAAAGCAATTAACCACGACAACCGAACCTACACTGTTGGTGCACATGATTGTTCTGAGTCTGGTTGCCATAAACCAGTAGGAAATGAAGGTGCTTCTTACATTACTTGGAATTAGTTTATAGCTGGTTATAGGTTTGCAAAAGCGGTACAGTCGTTAAAAAGATTGTGCCGCTTTTTTCTGTATGCAATTAGATTGAATTTTCAGGTGGCGCACAGTCTGCGACAGCGAGATAATGGCAATGGATAAAGGGATGGAGTTGAAATTGAAAATCAATCGAAAGTTGTCTGCAGTAACAAGTCGTATTCACGCTGGTTTGATGATAGGGCTAGTTGGTTTGCTATCAGTTTTTGCCGTGCAACAGGTGCGTGCAGAAGTGATAGACCGCATTGATGTCAATCAAGTGGGCGATCAAGCAGAAATTCAACTACATTTTATTACACGCATTCAATACAAGCGTCAGGCCGTGCTTAAAAATGGTGACATCCGTATTTACTTAACGCTCTTGGATATTAAGTCTGACGATCCTCGGTTGCAGTGGGAGAAAAAGGATTCACCCCCGTCCGACATCGTGCCGCCTTTCACAGTGACCTACCCCGAACTTGATTCGTCTCTGACACTCAGTTTTGGTAAGACAGTGAAGTGTCGTGTACGTCCGGGCAAAGATGGTCAAACCCTCAGTGTTTTTACCAAAGCACTGATAGTAAAAAAAGCCGACTCGGCGAAAGCAACAATTGTCTCACCTGCCGTGGCAGCACTTCCTATTTTACCTGCGGCTGTAGCGGCATTACCGAGTGCAGCTGTGCCTATTTCAGATTTGAAATCAGTTCCATCCGGTGTGTCCGATTTGCAGGCTGAAGCCCAACAAGCAACGCCAGCGCAAATTGAACAACAAGCTCAGCAGCTTTTTGTTACCGCAAGTGATGCTTTGCAAAACAACCAAATGGATACGTCTATTGAGGCGCTGAATAAAGTGTTGAATTTGCCACCCAACGTACTCACTCAAGCCGCGCAAGAATTGATGGGCGAAGCGCGTGAAAAAAATGGCGAGTTTGCCAAAGCGCGTGCGGAGTATGAGTTGTATTTGAAGTTATATCCCAAGGCCGCCGATTTGAAACAAGTGCAGGCGCGTATTGCCAACTTGCCGAAAGATGATGCAGCGAAGCAAGTGGTGGTTGTGCCTACTGATGCCGCGCAAAAAGCTGAAGAAGAAAAACTCCAGCTTTCAGGCGGAATTTCGCAGAACTACTATAAGGGCGTGACGCACTCAGATACGTTTGCCACGGATGGTGTCAATGCGCCGACCACCACATCATTTACAGGGACAGATCAGTCCATGTTATTAACCTCATTGGATTTGACTGCGCGGAAGCGCACTGAAAAGCTAGACACCCGTTTGGTGTTACGCGAGTTTAATCGAATAAATTTTCTACCCAATCAACCGGAAGATTATCGCTGGAATGCGGTGTATTTCGAACAGAGTGCGCGTGATCGTAAATTCATGTATCGCTTGGGTAGGCAGTCTGGCTCTACAGGGGGTACGCCGGGTCGTTTCGACGGGGTGGCAGGCGGATATAGCATTAACTCCATGTGGCGGTTAAATGCCGCAGTGGGCAAGCCTGTCGAATATGTGAGTGGTGGTGGAAACTTGCAAGATGAAAAACGATTTTACAGCGGCAGCATTGATTTAATCCGTTTGCCCGATCAATGGAGCGGTAGTGCTTACGGGGTTATCCAATATGTAGGCGGATACCGGGGCAAAGTGGGAGGATATAGAGAGCGGATGGCATTGGGTTTGGAAGCACATTATTTTGAAAATCAAAGCAGCTACATGACGCAGATGGAGTTTGACACGATTTACCATAAGGTTAATTTGGCAACGTTCCAAGGTAACTGGACTAAGGCATCTGGTGAGAACTACTACATGGTTATGGATCACCGCAGATCGCCTCCTCTATATCTGAACCTGACGGGTCAGTTTTCACAGTCAGTCAAAGAAGTGCTCAGTTCAGGAAGAATAACGATTCAAGAATTGCGTGCCAATGCCATTGCTTTAAGCCCAATTAGCAACATGCTGTCAGTTGGTATGTCGCGGCCATTTACCTCCAAATTAAGAATGGCGAGTGATTTCCGTGTGAGTAACACGGCAGGTCAGGGAGCGTATACAACCACCTCTTTAACCACGGGTAGGGCGATACAAGATGGCTCTGCGGGTACCGGTAACCAATATGCTTTATCGATGCAGGCAATCGGCAATAATTTGTTTTTTGAAAATGATTTGGGGATAGCCAGTGCTTCGTTGACTAGTACGAGCACTACGAAAGGTCAATCTCTGGCGTTTAGCCAAGTACAGACGTTTAAGCAAAAGTGGCGGTTGGATGAAGCGTTGCAGCTTTACAATCAAACCAGCAGTGACGGTACGCGTCAGACGCAAATCAGACCAAGTTTGACATTGAATTATCGTTTCACCGATACCATGAATGTGTCGGCAGAGGGCGGGCTTGAGCAATACCATACTCACAATGCCACCTCGGATGACAAAACGAGACGCAAATATTTTTACTTCGGCTATCGCTGGGATTTCCGTTAATCAAACACGGCAACCAGAAAACCAATCAGCGAAAAGAAGGGAAACAAAATAATGAATACGACATGGAAAAAATTTAGCGCGTTGGCGTTGGTGGTTTTACTCACTGCATGTGGTGGAGGCGGTGGCGGCGGAGGTGGCGGGGGAACAACCACTGGCGGAGGAGGCGGTACTTCAGCAACTGGCGTAGATTGGACTTGGGTCGGTGGTAGCGATATTGGGGGGCAGCCTAGTGTTTTTAGTGCATCAGGTGTCGTGGCGGCTTCTGGGGTTCCCGGGGCGATGGAAGGTGCTTCTTCTTGGACGGACACAGCAGGCAATCTTTGGTTGTTTGGAGGGAGTAAAGAGTCGGTAAGCATAGATGTGAATAATCTGTGGAAATTTGACGGCACCAATTGGCTATGGATGAATGGGAATCAGGGAGTAGATAATCCACTTAGCAATTTCGGCACTCTTGGTATACCTAATGCTGCTGATGCAACTGGTCCAGGAGCGCGGCAATATGCTGCTACTTGGCTTAGTCACGACAGTGCTAACAATATAGACTATTTATGGTTATTCGGTGGTTACGTGCGTAATGCGTTGGGGACGGCTGACCATGCCAACGACTTGTGGAAATATAACATCACCAGTAGACAATGGACGTGGGTGAGCGGATCGAACAAGACCTACCAAAAGGGGTATTACGGGACAAAAGGGGTGTCGGCTGCGGGCAGTGTACCGGGCGCACGTTATGGAGCGGCATTCTGGCAGGATGCCAGCGGCAATTTCTGGTTATTTGGCGGTTTGGGGTGTGGTTCAGACGTGAATGTCAATCCTTGCACGCAAAGTGGGTCTGGCAGATTGAATGATTTGTGGAAGTACAACCCCACCACTAACCAGTGGACATGGATGGACGGTTCAGATACCAAGGATCAGTCGGGAGTTTATGGCGCAAAAGGTGTTGCTGCTGCGGGTAACACGCCGGGAGGTCGGTTGCAGGGCGTGTCGTGGAGCGACACCGGTGGTAATTTCTGGTTGTTTGGCGGCACTGGATATGATGCTGCGGGGATGATTGGTGATCTTAATGACTTGTGGAAATTTGATGGTGCTAATTGGACATGGGTGAGTGGTGGCAACCAAGCAGGGCTGCTTGGCGTTTTCGGTACGGCTGGCACACCTGCGGACGCTAATGTTCCCGGGTCACGTCGCACTGCGGTTGCTTGGACAGACAGTATGGGCAACTTCTGGTTGTTTGGTGGTGCAAGCAGCCCAGTCAATCCAAACGATATAGTTAACCTGAATGACTTGTGGAAGTACAACCCCACCAGCAAACAGTGGGTGTGGATGAGCGGATCAAATGCGCCTAATAAATTTGGCACCTATGGTGTACAGGGCAGCACAGCACTAACCAATGTTCCTGGCGCACGCGATACATCCGTTTCCTGGACGAGTAAGGACGGCAAAACCTGCTGGTTGCTGGGTGGAGTGGGTTATGATGGTTCTGGGACAGCGAGTTACTCTACCGTACCGATGAACGACTTTTGGAAGTTTGTGCCGAAGTAATTCAGATATTGTTGATCCGGTACATTAACTCATCCCGTGCTTGACCCAGAATCAGGCAAAGCAAATATCGGCGCGCTTTGCGCACCACTGGATACCCGCTTTCGCGGGTATGACGAGAGACCTTACCAAGAGCGGATCAATACTGAGTGAATCGCTGATATTCCACAAAATGGAATTCCAGAGGTTCAGGCATCTCCTGATGGTGAGTCTCGCGTGAAATTTCCCGCCATTGCGATAAATTGAAATCAGGGAATGCTGCATCGCCAATTACATCCTGCTGTATTTCAGTGAGGTACAGTTTGTCCGCCATGGGTAATGCTTGTGCATAAATCTCCGCGCCACCGATGATGAAAATTTCGTTATCCGTGCCACATAAATCAATGGCCTGATCTAATGAGTGAGCAACCAAGCAGCCACTCACCGCCATGCTGATATTGCGCGTGACAATAACAGTCGTTCTGCCGGGCAGCGGCTTGCCGATTGATTCATAAGTCTTGCGCCCCATGACGATGTGGTGTCCCATGGTGAGGGCTTTGAAACGTTTGAGGTCAGCAGGGCAACGCCAAGGCAAAGTGTTGTTGATACCGATAGTGCGATTCTTTGCCATCGCCACGATGATGGAGATGCGCGGCTTCATACTGCAACAGGCGCTTTAATAGCAGGGTACGGGTTATATCCTTCCAATGTGAAATCTTCAAACTTAAATCCGAAAATATCTTTCGCCTCTGGATTGATTTTCATCGTCGGAAGCGGACGTGGATCTCGCGATAATTGTTCATGCGTCTGCTCGATGTGATTCGAGTACAGATGCGCATCGCCGAAGGTATGCACGAAGTCACCGGGTTGCAAGTCACACACTTGCGCCATCATCATAGTCAGAAGCGCGTAGCTGGCGATGTTGAACGGCACGCCAAGAAAAATATCGGCACTGCGTTGATATAACTGGCAAGATAATTTTCCGTCCGCCACATAAAACTGAAAGAACGCATGGCAGGGCGCGAGCGCCATCTGGTCAAGCTCGCCGACGTTCCATGCCGAAACGATGATGCGACGGGAATCGGGATTGCCTTTGAGTTGGTCGACGGCCATCTTGATCTGATCCACCACGCGACCATCTGTGGTTGCCCATGAACGCCATTGCCTGCCGTACACCGGCCAGGTTGCCATTCTCATCCGCCCATTCGTCCCAAATTTTGACACCGTTGTCCTTGAGATATTTGATGTTGGTGTCTCCCTGCAAAAACCATAGCAGTTCATGCACGATGGATTTCATATGACACTTTTTGGTCGTCACCAGCGGAAATCCTTCCGCCAGATCGAAGCGCATCTGGTAACCAAACACACTGGTCGTTCCTGTGCCGGTGCGGTCGGATTTTTTCGTGCCGTTATCCAGCACGTGCTGCATTAAATCGAGATATTGACGCATGATGTTCGCCGTATAATCGCGGCGTTAAATGACATTTTTCGAGGACGCAATGCTAGCACAATTGACCGTATCACCGACTCTGCCTAAAACGCACAATGCTACGCATTTGTTGGTGTTGTTGCCCAAGAGCAAGACGCTGCCTGGCGATTTGCCAGAACGTGATTTGCTCGCTGCCGTGTTGAAGCGGCGCGCAATTAAAGCGGAGGAGTTTGCCGATGCACCCGTTGCTGCAAATCAGGTGAATGGCAACATGATCGTGTGGGCGATGGTGGATTTCGGTAAATCAGTATTCGCCATGCAAACGCAAATACGCAAAGCTGTGCAGTTGTTGCTGGATGAACACCCTAGCGATATTGCCATCGTGGTGCAAGGCGACGATGCGCAACGGCAACAGATAGCCGAACATGCGGTTTATATAGCTTGGGTGAATGGTGCATTGCTCCCGCTGCATAAGAAAAAAGATACGCGTAAGGCTCTGCAAAAAATTCATTTGCACGAATTCGATCAAACACTTTTGTCAGGCAGCAAGCACTCTGTAGGAGCGGCTTTAGCCGCGAAAGCCATTCGCCAGCAAGCTGGCTCCTACGTCGGTGTGCCGGCAGGGATTGTCGACAAAAAAGCTTTTGATGTACTCAAGGCGCAGGCTGAAGGTAATCTGTTGTGCCGTTCGTTGACGGTGTTGCCGCCGAATGAGCTGACACCCGCAAACTATCGTCAGCGCGTGAAAAAACTCGCTAAAGAAAACAATTGGCAGCTTGAAGAGTTGGACATGAAAGCGTTGCGCAAGATGGGTGCGGGTGCGTTCGTCGCTGTAGCGCAGGGTAGCCATGATGACGATGCAGCGATTGTGCATTTGAGTTATCGCCACGCCAAAGCCAAGCAAACCGTGGCACTGGTAGGTAAGGGCATCTGCTTCGACACGGGCGGACACAATCTCAAGCCTGCGCGCTACATGAACGGAATGCATGAGGACATGAACGGTTCGGCAGTTGTACTCGGTATTTTGCTCGCTGCAACGAAACAAAAGTTGGAGGTCAACATCGACTGCTGGTTAGCCATTGCACAAAATCACATCGGCCCGAAAGCATATAAGCAAAATGACATCGTTACCGCGCTGAATGGCACAATGATCGAAATTATGCACACCGATGCCGAAGGGCGCATGGTGCTGGCCGACACACTCACGCTCGCCGCACGTGCGAAGCCAAATTTGATAATAGACTTTGCCACACTCACGGGCAGCATGGCGGTGGCTCTGGGCGCGCGCTATAGCGGTGTGCTGGGCAATCGGGAAGCCTTGTTGCAAGCGGCTGTACAGGCAGGTCAACAATGCGGCGAACGCTTGTGTGTTTTCCCGATGGATGAAGATTACGAACCCGCGCTGGATTCCAAGGTTGCCGACATCAAGCAATGCACGCTGGAGGGCGAAGCAGATCACATCCTCGCGGCCAGATTTTTGAAACGCTTTTTGGTGTCGGATGCAAGTAAAAAATCAGCTGCTAAATCAGACCAAGAACCCGCGTGGCTGCATGTGGATTTATCGGCCAGCCGCTGCGAAGGTGGGCTAGGCAGCGTGGCGAGTGACGTGACAGGCTTCGGCGTGGCTTGGGGTTTGCGAATGTTGCAGGGGAAGTAGAGTTTTTATTTCTTCTTGTAGGAGCGAGCTTGATCGCGAAGCACTTTCGCGATCAAGCTCGCTCCTACAGAGGTTTTCGTTCTAATGGATTATTTAGATTGAAGCTGAATTTTATAAACAGGAGTGTTGATGCTCATTGAGCTATTCATCTTGATCGTAGTGGTTGCGGTAGTCGTCATCGCGATGCGCCCCCCGCGTCAATAAGCATGTCTCGGCGAAAGGATTGTGAGATTTTGGAATCTGGTGTTCTTCCGGCATTGCTTTGAAAATAATGCAGCCAAAGAAAAAGCCCGGCACTTTCGCGCCGGGCTTTTTACTAATTTAAAAGCTAATTAAGCAGCTTGGATGTTAGAAGCTTGCTTGCCTTTTGGGCCTTGCGTCACTTCAAAGCTAACTTTTTGACCTTCTTGAAGCGATTTGAAACCGTTCATGTTGATCGCTGAAAAGTGCGCGAACAAATCATCGCTGCCATCATCGGGAGTAACGAAACCAAAACCTTTAGCGTCGTTGAACCATTTAACTGTACCTGTTGCCATGTGTTTACTTCCTTATAAAAAACGGGAAAATCCCCGCAGAACTATCTGAATCGAAGATTGCACATGGTGTAACCAAGTACCAAAAAACTTTGAATCAAATGCCTGCAAGCCTTTTACGGGAGTTGTTCTCTGTCGTCAAGCGAATTCGTACAAATTTGCGAAAGGTAATATCAAGCAATGATTGTAGCAACTGCCCAATATCGCAAAAATTTTCCGATTGCCATGAACAGTGCCGCTTGCCACCAGTTGAGTCGCAGCCATCCTGCAGCGAGACATAGTGCATCGCCGATTAACGGAACCCAGGCAAGTAGTAGCGCGGGTGTGCCGTAACGACTTAGCTTTTCGATATGTTTGAGTTGTTGCGTGTGAGGTAATAGCCATCCCATGCCAAAGGTCATCATGCCGCCCAGTGTGTTGCCTAACGTTGCGATAACAAGTGCCGTCCAAAGCGCGTCGGGGAAAATTTTGAGTACCGCGAATAGCGCAATTTCAGAGCCGCCGGGTAGTAGTGTTGCAGCGAGAAAACTACTGGCGAAGAGTGAAAGTAGGCTGGCGGTTTCGGTCATGTTTCGTCACCCCCCGTTTCGCGGGGATGACGAAGTAGGGTGTGATAGAGTTTGCAGATTAAAATTTAATCGCCGAGAAAATTTTCTTCGCCAAATCGCCAGCGGCTTGCATTGGGTTAGCGCGTATGTTTTTTTCTTGCTCCGCCATCATGGTAAACAATCCATCCATTGCTTTACGCGTGATGTAGTCCTTCAGGTTGGCATCCTTGGCATCGACCAAGCCCAGCTGTACGCCTTGTCCCGCGAACTGGTCATATTTTTCCGCGAGCTTCACTTTCGCCATTGACTTGGCGACGATGGGTTGAAACTTGCTCGCCAACGCCACTTCGGTATTTTTGCGGAAGTATTGCGTGGCGGCATCGGAAGGGCCGGTGATGATGTCGCGCGCATCGGTGACACTCATTTTTTTAATCGCACCGACAAGTAAAACTTTTGCTTCGGGTACAGCGGCTTCGGCAGCACGATTCATCGAGGTGGTTAAATCATCCGCATATTTTCCCATACCGAATTTGCGCAACATACTATCCACTTTTTGCAAGCTTTCGGGAAGCGGGATGCGCACTTTATCGTTGCCTAAAAAACCGTTCTCTTTAGCCAAGCCAGACACGGCGGTTTCCGCCGCTTGCGTAAGGGCTTGGCGCAAACTACCCACCTGATCTTGCGTGCTGAATTTTGTCACGATGCTTGCTGCGGATGGCGCAGTACTTGATGTGGCGGGTGCTGCCGCAGGGCTTGCAGCGGCTGGTTCGGCGGCGGCAGCAGGCGCGGTATTTTGTTGCGCTGCTTCATTCAGCTTGGCTTTTAAGTCGTTCAAGCTCAACGCACTTGCAGGAAGCGAGATTGATGCAAATAGTAAACCGGCAACAAGCGATTTTTTCAGCATATTGAACTCCTGAGCGTTGAATGAAAATGACGTTATCTTTTCTTGGGTGGCATGATGTCAGTAATCGTTCCTTCCGCCATCTCTGCCGCAAAGCCCAGCGTTTCAGACAAGGTTGGATGCGGATGAATGGTTAATCCGATGTCCTCCATGTCTGCACCCATCTCCAGCGCGAGTATCGCTTCGGCGATGAGTTCCCCCGCGTTCACGCCGACGATACCGGCTCCCAAAATGCGACGCGTGGTGGGGTCGAGCAAGATTTTCGTCGCACCTTCACTGCGCCCAACAGAGCCGGCACGACCGGATGCGAGCCACGGGAACGAAGCTTTTTCATATTCGATGCCCTGTGCTTTGGCGGATGTTTCGGTGAGTCCCATCCATGCCACTTCAGGGTCGGTATAAGCCACGGAGGGAATCGTCATCGGCTCAAACACCGCGTGATGTCCCGCGATGACTTCGGCAGCGACTTTGCCTTCATGCACGGCTTTATGCGCCAGCATCGGGTCGCCCACGATGTCGCCGATGGCAAAAATATGCGGCACGTTGGTACGCATTTGCTGATTGACGGGAATGAAGCCGCGTTCATTAACAATCACACCTGCCGCATCCGCGTCGATGTCGCGTCCATTCGGGCGACGACCGACGGCCATTAACACGCGGTCATACAGTTGCGGTTCGGGGGCTTGTCCTCGATTCCCAGAATGGGTGTCGGGTGCTTGTTCGCCTTCAAACGTGACTTTCAGTCCTTCTTTCAACGCTTCAATTTTAGTGACTTTGGTTTTGAGATAAATCGCTTCGTAACGTTTGGCGATGCGTGTGTGCAGCGGCTTGACCATATCTTTATCCGCGCCGGGCATGAGCTGATCCATCAACTCGACGACGGTAATTTTTGAGCCGAGCGCGTCATACACCGTCGCCATTTCCAGCCCGATGATGCCGCCGCCGATAATTAACATGCGCCTGGGGATGTCTTGCAATTGCAATGCGCCTGTCGAATCAATGATGCGCGGGTCGTCATATGGGAAGCCTGGAATGCGCGCCACGCTTGATCCTGCGGCGATGATGACATTGTCGAAGCTGATGGTTTTAGTGCCTTCCGATGTTTCCACCGATAGCATATTCGGAGATGTAAATTTTGCCTTGCCCGTTACGACTTGCACCTTGCGCTGCTTGGCGAGTGCCGCAAGTCCGCCGGTCGATTTTCCGATGACGCTTTCTTTCCAGCCGCGAATACCATCAATGTCGATGGTTGGTTTACCAAACGTTACACCGTGATGCGAAACCTCCTCGGCTTCGGTGATCACCTTGGCAACATGCAGCAAAGCCTTGGAAGGAATGCAGCCCACGTTCAAACACACGCCACCCAAGTTGGCGTGCTTCTCAATAAGTACGACTTGCTTGCCAAGATCGGCAGCGCGGAATGCGGCAGTATATCCGCCGGGCCTGCGCCGAGTACCACCACTTCAGCATGAATATCTCCCTTGGGAAAATCTTTTGCGACGGTAACAGGCACTTGAATAGGTGCGGCGACAACGGGTGCGACTGGTATTTGTGTCGGCGCACTAACAGTGGGTGGGGTGGTTGATGCAGTGGGTTTGGCAGTCGCGGGGGCGTTGCTTTCCAAGGTGAAAATCACACTGCCTTTGCTGACTTTATCGCCCAACTTTACGTTGACGGATTTGACAATTCCCGCTGCCGGACTCGGCACCTCCATTGCCGCTTTGTCGGTTTCCAAGGTCAAAAGCGATTGTTCCGCTTCGACGGTTTCGCCGACTTTCACAAAAATTTCAATGATGGCTACGTCTTTAAAATCGCCAATGTCCGGTACGGTTACTTCGATGGTTTGACTCATTTACTTCTCCAGTATTTGCTGTCATTCCCGCGAAAGCGGGAATCCAGACAATTAAAAATTTCCGCGAAGCGGACAAAACTTAAAAAAACACTATGAATAAAACCACTGGATTCCCGCTTTCGCGGGAATGACGGTCACGTTCTGATTTGCCCGTTGCCAAACACAATGTATTTTTGCGAAGTCAGACCTTCCAAACCAACAGGACCGCGTGCGTGAATCTTGTCGGTTGAAATCCCAATCTCCGCACCCAGCCCATATTCAAAGCCATCGGCGAAGCGAGTCGAGGCATTGACCATCACCGAACTGGAATCCACTTCGCGCAGGAAGCGCATCGCCTTGGTGTAATTTTCCGTGACGATGCTGTCCGTGTGTTGCGAACCGTAAGTGGAGATGTGCGCAAGTGCCTCATCCAGATTTTCCACAACACGCACGCTCAAAATTGGCGCAAGATATTCCGTATGCCAATCTTCTTCGGTGGCAACTTTCATTTGTGTAACCAGTTTGCGTGCGGCTTCATCGCCGCGCAACTCCACACTTTTATCCAGATAAATTTTGCACAAAGGCGGCAACACTTTTGCCGCAATGTTTGTGTTGACCAGCAAAGATTCCATCGCGTTGCACACGCCATAGCGGTGCGTTTTGGCGTTGTCGGCGATGCGTATCGCTTTTTCCAGATCAGCCTCGTCGTCGATATACACATGGCACACACCGTGAAGATGCTTGATAACAGGGATGCGTGCTTCACTGGTGATACGCTCAATCAGCCCTTTTCCCCCACGCGGCACAATCACATCCACGTAATCCTTCATGGTGATGAGTTCGCCCACCGCAGCACGATCGGTGGTGTTCACTACCTGCACAGCAGTTTCAGGCAAACCCGCTTCGCGCAGCCCCTGATGCACACACGCCGCGATGGCCTGATTGGAATGAAGGGCTTCCGATCCGCCGCGCAAGATGCAGGCGTTGCCTGACTTCAAACACAAGCCCGCCGCATCTGCTGTGACGTTAGGACGCGACTCGTAAATGATACCAATCACGCCCAGCGGCACGCGCATCTTGCCGACTTGAATACCGGAAGGGCGATAGCTCAAATCGCTGATCGCGCCTATCAAATCAGGCAGCGAGGCAATTTGCTGCAAGCCTTCCGCCATGCCTTTGATGGTTTTTTCAGTGAGCGTGAGGCGATCAACCGATGCGGCATCCAGACCATGCGACTTAGCCGCCGCCACATCTTTGGCGTTTTCTGCGATAAGCACCGCACTGTTATTTTGGATAGCAGAAGCAATCGCGTGCAGCGCGCGATTTTTTATCGCAGTGTCTGCTTGCGCCATTTGACGCGACGCGACGCGAGCCGCTTGCCCGATGGATTGCATGTATTGCTTAATATCTTTCATTACTACTCCACTACTTCGTCATTGGTAGGGCTACTAGCCATTCGACTAAGCCAGCAGGCTGGCGAGTCGCTGGTTATCCCGCGCAGGCGGGAATCCAGTTCCATTAAATAATTTCATTCCACAAATCGCGCCATTTGGGATTGATCGATTCAATCAATCGAATTTTCCAGGCACGATTTCACTTTTTAATTTGCTTCTCTCTGGTAATCGCCGAGTGCATATCAGCGAGTAATTCGTAATAAATCAGAAAGTGAACATTGTAGCGTTCAGTGAACCCTTCAACTTGATTGTCTTTATGTTGCCACGTTCGAGCAACCAAATTGCTGGTGACTCCCACATACAGCGTGCCGTTACGCCGGCTTGCAAGAATATAGACAGCTGGCTGCATGGTTCAATTCTACTGGATTCCCGCCTGCGCGGGAATGACGGAGGCAGTGCTAGAATGCGCACCTTGATTAAGAGAACAATGTATGTCCGACATCCTCAACAAAATTCTTGCGGTTAAAGCACATGAAGTGGCGGTTGCGCTCACGGAAAAACCCTTGCCGATGGTGCGTGCCGAGGCTGGCAAGGCCGATGCGCCGCGCGATTTTGTCGCTGCGATTCGCAACAAAATTGCCGCCGGACAACCAGCCGTGATTGCCGAGATTAAAAAAGCCAGCCCCAGCAAAGGGGTGATTCGTGCCGATTTTCATCCGGCTGAAATTGCGCAAAGCTACGCGCAACACGGCGCGGCATGTTTATCGGTGCTGACTGACGAGCAATTTTTTCAAGGCAGTGCGGACTACCTCAAACAAGCGCGCGCTGCTTGTAACTTGCCTGTACTGCGCAAGGATTTCATCGTGGATGAATACCAAATCTACCAAGCGCGCGCGATGGGTGCGGATGCAATTTTGCTCATCGCCTCGGCGTTGATGCTGTCTCAGATGAGAGCCTTTGAAGCATTGGCCAATCAGCTTGGCATGGCGGTATTAGTCGAAGCGCATGACAGTCGGGAATTGGACATGGCATTGCAACTTAAAACACCTTTAATCGGCATCAATAATCGCAACCTGCGCACGTTTGAAGTCAGCTTGCAAACCACACTCGACTTGTTGCCGCGTATTCAAAAGGCAAGCCCTGATGGAGCTACTAGCCACTCGACTAAGCCCGCAAGCGGACAAGTCGCTGGTTATCTCCCTCAGGGGGAGGGTTGGGGTGGGGGAGATCGCATCGTCGTTACCGAGAGCGGCATTTTTAATGCGGCGGATGTCAAATTGATGCGTGACAGCCAGGTGCATACATTCTTGGTTGGCGAAGCCTTTATGCGTGCCGCCGAACCCGGCGTAGAATTATCCGCAGTCTTTTCTTGAGGAGAGCGTCATGTTGAATATGGATAGCTTAATCGTTGAATTCGACAAAGGCTTGCGCACACTGTTGAGCCAAGCGCATAGCGTGCGCCCCCACCCCGATGCCAATTTGCCCGATGCGACGATGACCGATGCCGAAAAAAAACATGCTGCCGGATTGATGCGCATTAACCACAGCGGTGAAATTTGCGCGCAGGCGTTGTATCAAGGGCAGGCATTGACGGCACGCGATCCGGCGGTGCAACAAAAGCTGCAACAAGCCGCACAAGAAGAAACCGAACATCTGGCGTGGACATCAAAACGTGTGCATGAGTTGGGCGGGCATCTGAGCGTGTTAAACCCGCTTTGGTACACCGGCTCACTGGCCTTGGGCGCGGTGGCTGGCTTGTTGGGCGACAAATGGAATCTCGGCTTTCTTGCCGAAACTGAACATCAAGTTGGCGGGCATCTGCAAAGCCATCTGGACAAATTGCCCCGGCAGGATGAAAAGAGCCGCGCGATTGTCTCGCAAATGTATATCGATGAAACGGGGCATTCGGACATGGCAAAACAACTGGGCGGTGCGGAATTGCCTGCACCTGTGAAGAGGCTGATGCAGGCCAGCTCCAAAGTGTTGACGCACACCGCTTATAGAATATAAATCCGAGTTTGAACCTGTTTTTCTTTATTTGCTTGCTGGCCGCATGTATACGCAAGCTTTTGGTGATACTGAGTGCGATGATGAAGCGCAATCAGGGCTGACATTATGAGTTCGTCTAAATTGCTTGTTCAGCAGGGCTGCATTAAGGCATTTACGTTCCCCTAACTTACACGAGATAGGTTGCAGTCATTTGCATCTATACCCTTCAGGCATTCTCACAGAAAAATCCTGTTTTATTATTTGGCTCAAATTCATCTTGGAAAGAGCCTGCTCAGAAAGAAAATCATAAAGATTATTGTCCGTACAGTCACTATTGAAGGAAGATGCTGCAACTGACAAAACATCCTGTTGTGATTGAGTATCCAATGCGAACAAGGTGAAGTTATGGACTGTTATATTGTCAAGTTTAGATAAGTAACCGATAAGACCATAAGATGGCGTTGTCGTGCAGCCCATGTTTCCGTTGCAAGTGGTAGTTGAGCCAATAGTTCCGTATTGGGGCTCCATGTGCGAATAAGGAGCGGTTTTGTTTTCTACAGCAACAAAGAAAACCATTTTAATTGGCGCACTTGCTTGAGACCGATCATTGTCCGTATATACCTTCGAAAAACCGTTGTTCTTTAAGTGCAGTTGCAACACGAGTAATGTAATTCTTAGATTGTTGTGGGTTCGTTGCTTTCGTAGCCACAGTAACTACAACTGGAGCCGATCTATCAAAGGTGTAGGCTAGATCAGGCTTGGAAATGAAATTTCCATTTATCAAGGTGGCGCAACCCGACAAAAACAATGTTACAGCAGCTATCAATATGAGTAATAAAACCGATTTCGTCTTTTCCTCTGAAGTATAAGAAAGCACTAAAGGGGGCAGGTTTGGAAGGGTTCTCAATCTCGCCGCAGGTCTTATTCCACCCGCCACCCCATCGCAATGCACACAGGCTTACTACTCTTGAATCACTTCAAAATCATGCGTCACGGTTGCCATTGCGCCGAGCATGATGGAGGCCGAGCAGTATTTTTCCGCCGATAGTTTGATGGCTTTTTCCACCGCTTCGGGCTTGATGTCTCTGCCTTTTACCACGAAGTGCATGTGGATTTTGGTGAAGATTTTGGGGTCGGTTTCGGCTCGTTCAGCCTCAAGCTCCACATAACAATCGGTAACAGCCTGGCGGCTTTTCTTCAGGATCGCAATCACGTCAAAGCTGGTGCAGCCACCCGCGCCGAGCAGCAACATCTCCATCGGGCGTGGGCCGAGGTTACGCCCGCCTGCTGCGGGTGCGCCATCCATCAACACCGCGTGACCACTTTCGCTTTCACCTAAAAATGACACCTGCTCTACCCATTTGACGCGTGCTTTCATGGTGGACTTTCTTTCAAGACAGTTTAATGAAGCCGGATTTTAACTGAATACCAGAACATCTCAATCAATTCATGGATGACATTTTTGCTGCCTTGTAACGATTCGGCTTGGGGCATGAATGCCAAAGCACCTGTTTTATTGTGTTGTTTTATTGTGTTGGCTAGCCTTTTTCAGATTGAGCCAAATTTGACCTGCCGCCCCTTGGATAAATAGCGTTTGACAGGGTTGGGTGGGCTGCAATAGAATGCGCGCCCTTCGAGATTTATTGATTGAATTTTAGGTATTGTGGCTATGAAAACATTTTCCGCTAAAGCGCACGAAGTCCAGCATGACTGGCTTCTGGTTGACGCAGCAGACCAAGTGCTGGGTCGCTTGGCAGCACAGATTGCTTCGCGCTTGCGCGGTAAGCATAAGGCTATTTACACACCGCACGTGGATACGGGCGATTTCGTGGTTGTGGTTAACGCGGACAAACTGCGCGTGACCGGCAACAAAACTGAAGCGAAGTTGTACCATCGCCATACGACTTATCCGGGCGGTTTGTACACGACTAACTTTGCCAAGTTGCAAGCGCGTCATCCTAGCCGTGTGTTGGAAAAAGCAGTTAAAGGCATGTTGCCAAAAGGCCCATTGGGCTACGCAATGTTGCGCAAAATGAAGGTTTATGCTGGTGCGGCTCATCCGCACGAAGCACAACAACCTAAAATTGTTAATTTGTTGAAAGCGTAATCATGACAGTTGCTTACAATTATGGAACGGGTCGTCGTAAAAGCGCGGTGGCACGTGTGTTTATCAAGGCAGGCAAGGGCGACATCGTGGTTAACGATAAGCCAGTGGATGTGTTCTTCTCTCGTGAAACAGGTCGCATGGTGGTTCGTCAACCACTGACTTTGACTGACACATTGGGCAAGTTCGACATCATGGTGAACGTCACTGGCGGTGGCGAATCCGGCCAAGCGGGTGCGGTGCGTCATGGTATTACCCGTGCGCTGATTGATTATGATGCGACATTCAAAACTGTGCTGAAGCAAGCTGGTTTGGTGACACGCGATGCGCGTGAAGTTGAGCGTAAAAAAGTGGGTCTGCGTAAAGCGCGCCGCAGGAAACAGTTCTCCAAGCGTTAATCGTTTTGGAATATGCAAAAAGCCGCCTACGGGCGGCTTTTTGCATGGGTGAGTTAAATTTGAGTATCATGCGGAACAGATTTTCTGAAAGAGATAACAATGATTAAAGTGGGCATAGTTGGTGGTACGGGCTATACGGGTGTGGAATTGCTGCGCTTATTGGCAGCGCATCCGCAGGTTAAGTTACAAGTGATTACTTCGCGTGCCGATTCGGGGACGATGGTTAACCAGATGTTTCCCAACCTGCGTGGCTTTGTGGACTTGCCGTTTACACATCCTGACGAAGCACACTTGGATGAGTGTGACTTGGTCTTTTTTGCTACGCCGAATGGCATTGCCATGCAGCAAACTCGCGCTTTGCTGGATGCGGGCGTGAAGGTGATTGATCTGGCGGCAGACTTTCGCATCAAGGACACTCCGACTTGGGAAAAATGGTATGGCATGACGCACGCGTGCCCGGATTTGGTGGCAGAGGCGGTGTATGGATTGCCAGAAATGAATCGGGCGCAGATTAAAGCTGCACGTCTGGTGGCAAACCCCGGCTGTTACCCGACCGCAGTGCAACTGGGCTTTCTGCCATTGCTGGAAGCGGGCGTGATTGATATGACCAGCTTAATTGCGGATGCAAAATCAGGCGTGTCTGGTGCGGGGCGTAAAGCAGAAATCAGCTCGTTATTTGCTGAGGCAGGTGATAACTTTAAGGCCTACGGCGTGGCAGGTCATCGCCATTTGCCAGAGATTAGACAAGGGCTATCAAGGGTGGTGGGCAAAGAAGTCGGGTTAACCTTTGTACCGCATCTCACCCCGTTGATACGCGGCATTCATGCCACGCTGTATGGCAAATTAAATCGGGATGTTGATCTGCAAGCCACATTTGAAGCGCGTTACGCCAACGAGCCATTTGTCGATGTATTGCCTGCTGGCAGCCATCCTGAAACGCGCTCGGTACGTGGCGCGAACCATTGCCGAATCGCCGTACATCGTCCTCAGGGTGGTGACACCGTGGTGGTGTTGTCAGTGATAGATAACTTGGTGAAAGGTGCGGCTGGGCAAGCAGTGCAGAACATGAATATCATGTTTGGACTGCCAGAAAATACCGCGCTGAACAATGTGCCGTTACTGCCATAACCCGATAGGGGGAGTGTTTAATTTTTACTCAATCCAGTATGATGGTCGCATCGTAAGTTAAATGACGAAATAATTTTAGGAGTAAGCCATGAATGCAATGACTGAAGCGCAAGACCCTTTGTTGTTCACCGACAATGCGGCAAATAAAGTAAAAGAACTTATCTCTGAAGAAGGTAACGCTGATTTGAAGCTGCGTGTGTTTGTGAGCGGTGGCGGCTGTTCGGGCTTTCAGTATGGCTTTACTTTTGATGAAGTAACCAACGAAGACGACACCGTGTTGAATAAAAACGGCGTGCAATTATTGATCGACCCGATGAGTTTTCAGTATCTGGTGGGTGCGGAAATTGATTACCAAGAAGGCGTGGAAGGTTCGCAGTTCGTTATCAAGAACCCGAATGCAACCTCGACTTGCGGCTGTGGATCATCGTTTTCGGCGTAGTCAATTAACGTTGTTGCAAATACTACGGGACGCTTTTGCGTTCCGTTTTTATTTACGCGTGGTGAACTGCACCCAAGACACACGCGTGTTTCGCGCCTGTGACTAGCGGCAAGTTGGACGGCTGTCCGTTAAGTGTTTGCTGTGCTAACCAAGCGAAAGCGATGGCCTCCAAGTAGTCGCTATTCACACCTAGTATGTTGGTTGTTTGTATACTGATATTCGGTAGTAATGCGATTAGTCGATTGCGCAAAGTTTGATTACGCGCCCCACCACCACATAAATAAATTTCTTTTGCGCCTACACAATGCTTGTGTATCGCTTGCGCAATGCTTAGGCTAGTTAGCTCAAGTAGTGTCATTTGCACGTCGACTGCGGCTTCATACCCTTGCAGCTTGCTGTTCAACCAAACAGTATTAAACAAATCACGTCCGCTACTTTTGGGTGGCGGTAGCGTGAAGAACGGTTCGGCTAGCATTTGCTTCAGCAGCTCAGGAATGACTTTCCCCGTCGCAGCCCATTCGCCATTTTTGTCGTAGGGCTGGGCTAGGTGCTGTATGCACCAAGCATCCATCAGCAAATTACCAGGTCCGCAGTCAAAGCCGGATGTGGCAATGTTAGGTGCAAGGTTGGTCAGATTACTGATGCCACCGATATTAACGATAACGCGATGTGTATTGAGATCACGCAATACTTTATCGTGAAACGCGGGGACGAGTGGTGCGCCTTGCCCGCCTGCTGCGATGTCACGGCTGCGGAAATCGTTGATGACTGTGATGTTGGTTAATTCGGCCAGCAATGCGGCATTGCCGATTTGCAGGGTATAGCCGTGTTCAGGGCAATGGCGAATGGTCTGACCGTGACATCCTATGGCCTGAATGTCTGCTCTAGTTAAATTGGTGGTGCTGAGTAATTGTTGAATTGCACGGGCGTAGAGTTTGGCAAGTTGATTGCCGATGATTTGCGATTGATGAAGCTCATTGTGGCTCGGCAGGTGCAGCGCCAGCAGATTGTTTTTTAGTGTGTCGTCAAAAGGTAGGTAGTGTTGCGCAAGCTGTTGCATTTTTGCCTGCCCGAAATCAACAAGGACGGCATCAATGCCGTCCAAGCTAGTTCCTGACATCAACCCAATGTAGAGTTGCCGCACGTGATGCTTAGTCGAGTTTGGCGAGATTAGTGTTACGCAATAAACTCAGGCGAGCGACGAAGTCGATGGCCACTGATTGAAACGCAGTTTTGTATGCCGCGCTAACCGGTTGTGCGCTAGGCAAAGCCACGCTCATTGGGTTGCGTTGTTGGCCGTCAATTTTAAATTCGTAATGCAAATGCGGGCCACTTGCCAAGCCAGTCATGCCAACATAGCCAATGATGCTACCTTGCTTAACGCGCTGACCATTGCGTAATCCGCTTGCAAAGCGCGACAAGTGACCATATACAGTGCTGTAGCGACCTTGATGTTCCATCTTAATCACATTGCCGTAGCCATTTTCTTTTCCTGCAAAAGCAATCACGCCATCAGCAGTCGCTTTGATGGGTGTGCCTATTGGTGCAGCGAAATCGACACCTTTGTGAGCACGCATGGTGTTCAGCACAGGGTGCAGGCGAGAAGAGCTAAAGCCGGAGCTGACCCGAGAGTATTCAATTGGCGAACGCAAAAAGGCCTTTTCTACATTTTTACCTTCCGGTGTGTAGTAGCTGCCAGCTTGGCCATCTTTTGAGAAATACACTGCGCGGTATGAATGACCCTGATTAATAAATTCAGCAGCCTGAATACGACCTGTATTTACCAACGCGCCGTTGCTGTATTCCATTTCGTAAACGACAGTAAATTTGTCGCCAGGTTTTATGTCGTGGTGAAAATCAATGTCGCCGCCAAACAATTGAGTTAATTGATTCGCTGCGGATTCGGGCATGCCGGCCGCGTCGGTGGCTGCATATAGGCTAGTCTTGATTTCGCCAGTGCGTACGAATATCCGCTTTTCTAATTGGACGCTCAATGTTTTGGTTTGGAATTCGCCGTTTTGCTTATCAATTAAGACTTGGTCGTTATTGCTGTTGAGGAAGCGCAAGCTGATCAGTTCACCATTGGCACTGGTTTCGGCTTGTGCTTCTTTGCCAACTGCCAAGGTGCGGAAAGAGGCGGCTTCAGGTGCGCCAATTAGATAGTTAATCGCTGTAGTTTCGGTAACATTCAAGCGGCTCAATAATGCTGATAGTGTGTCACCACGTTGCATATGTTCGTTACGCCAAAAGCTGGCAGCAGTGGATTCGGCAACTGCTATTTGAGGCAAGTTAATTTCTTCAATGGTAACATTGGTCTTCGCTAAGCCCAGATCACTTTCCGACACCAAGCCAAACGCGGTAACCACGCCAAGTAGCGGGATGGTGGATAGTGCCACGAACCAACGCAATTTCATTTTGCGTTCTTGGCTAAGTAGATTTTGAGTTAACATTCGCGCCCCCTTGATGCTTTGCTATATTTAGCAAGGTGTTTGTACTGAATTGGTGCGCACTTTACCAGAATGAGTGCCTGCCTCAAAACCGAACTGATAAGCGGCAACCTAGTGAAGCAAATGGTGAAAAATGACCGACAAGCGGTTGTGAGTCGATATTGAACGGTTTTTGGATTTTGAAACAATTGAAATTGAAGACAACATGATGAATACACAAGTAAGTCCAGCAGATGCACTGGCGATTTTTAAGCGTGGCGCAGACGAGTTGCTGGTGGAGAGTGAGTTAAAGCAAAAGCTCGCACTGGGTCGCCCGCTGCGCATCAAGGCGGGCTTTGACCCTACCGCGCCTGACTTGCATCTTGGCCACACTGTATTGCTCAATAAAATGCGCCAACTGCAAGACTTGGGACATCACGCCTTGTTCTTGATTGGTGACTTCACCGGCATGATAGGCGACCCAACAGGCAAGAACACCACGCGGCCACCGTTATCTCGTGAGCAAGTGCTAGCCAATGCGGAGAGTTATCGTGCGCAAGTATTCAAGGTACTCGACCCCAACAAGACCGAAGTTGTGTTCAATTCCACATGGATGGATGCATTTAGCGCGGTTGACCTGATACGCCTTGCCGCCACCCATACCGTGGCGCAAATGCTGGAGCGCGATGATTTTTCCAAGCGCTACAAAAGCAGTCAGCCGATCGCAATCCATGAGTTTATCTACCCGCTGGTGCAGGGCTATGATTCTGTGGCACTGAAGGCAGATATTGAATTGGGTGGCACAGACCAAAAATTCAACCTGCTGATGGGTCGTGAGCTACAAAAACACTATGGTCAGCCTGCGCAGTGCATCCTTACTATGCCATTGCTGGAAGGTTTGGATGGCGTAAACAAAATGTCCAAGTCCTTGGGTAATTACATTGGCATCACCGACACTCCCCAAGATATGTTCGGCAAACTCATGTCGATTTCGGATACCTTGATGTGGCGTTATTTGGAGCTGTTGTCGTTCCGTAGCCTCAATGAAATCGCGGGCTGGCGAGCAGAGGTGGTGGGCGGGCGCAACCCGCGTGACATTAAGGTATTGCTAGCGCAAGAAATCGTCGCACGCTTTCATACCCAACAAGCGGCAGGAGATGCACTTGCTGAATTTGAAGCACGCTTCCAAAAGGGCGTGTTGCCAGATGATATGCCAGAAATCAGCGTGCGCGCGCCAGATGGCAGCATCACCGTTCCGCAATTGCTTAAACAAGCAGGGCTGGCGAGTAGCACATCCGAAGCCATTCGCGCGATAGAGCAAGGCGGGGTTAAGTTGGACGGCGAAAAAATTAGCGACAGAACTTTAACGGTGACGGTCGGTACGATAGTTGTGGCGCAGGTAGGGAAGCGAAAATTTGCACGAATTACAGTCAACTCGAACAGTAGTAGTTGTGGTGAGTAAAAATGAGGGACAGGCCGTAACCAACCGCCATTATCACAATAACTCTCCTTGATTTTCATCGGCACTTGCGTTGTTGCTTGGTCTGCCCGATTGTCCGCGACTGGCTCGCCTGCCCAGTGCTGCACCAATCTCGCGCTGAAATCGTTCACGGCCCAAGGCAAAATTGCCGTTGGTGGCGTTGCGAATTTGCTCAACAACTTCTTCATCCAGATGCGCTTTGAATAAGGCGCGGTAGGCTGATAGGCGAGTCTTTTCATCGGCTGCAATACGTTGATATTCGTTATGTGGCGTAATCAAGTTGCTGGCTTTGCCCAGTGCGTTGGTGTGGTAGCTAGACCAGCGATAATCCTGCGGCTGGTTGACCATGCCTGCACGCACAGGGTTAAGTTCGATGTAGCGATAACACGCCAATACGTAGTCTTCAGTTTGCGTCAGGCAGGAGCGGAATCTGCCTTCCCACAATGTGCCGCTGCGTTTGTAGGTGCGGTTGATGTATTGCACGTAGCGTTGTCCTAGATGCTTCATCAGCAGGGATGCGCTGTCTGGTTGCTGCGGGGTGAGGAGTAGATGGACGTGGTTGGTCATTAGCACGTAGGCGTGGATGGCACAGCAAAATTTGGTGGCGAATTCTTGCAGGTAATGCAAGTAAAACTGGAAGTCTTCTTCGGCGTGAAAGCACACTGAGCGGTTGTTACCTCGCTGGATAATGTGCCAAGGGATTCCAGGAATGGAAAGGCGGGCGCGACGCGGCATGATAGTTTGTTAGTGATAAAGATGCAGAATGTTAGCAGGGAATCGTGGTCTGTCCCTGAGGTATACGAGAAACATAGCTCCAGTTTTGTGGAAGTGGCAAACGGTTTAGTTCAGGACGGTTATCGTAGTATGAAGCACCAGCCAATAATGCGTATTCGATTGTTGTTGTCATGTTCATTCTCCTTAAAATTGAGTACCGAGGCTGCGTTATCTTTTTTGTTCTGATCGTTTTTGTTCTGCGTCTATGAGGTTTCTTGCTATCTGATCATTTGGCATGACCCAAGAACCCTTGTACAAGACCATCTCCATGCACATTTGATTTATCCGCTCCTTCGCCAAAGCCTCCCGCAGGATGGTTTTGTCGTAGTCACTGATATTCCCATCTTCTCGCTCCGCCTTGGCTGCCTCCACGGTGTAGTACGGCTTGAGCAGGCTTGCAGCCGGTTTGCCTATCAGGTTTGCACGAACCAGCACAGCCGGAAATTCTTTTAGCGGAATTTGCTGCCATGCCGTATTCGCGTATTTGAACAAAATGTAGGGTGGATTGGGTCTGCCCCATTTGTTGTAGGCGATACAACCCGCCGGGCTGGTGGCAAGGTAGGGAATGCCACCGATCACATCCAGCAACAGTGGGCTCAGGCTGTTAAGCTCTGGCACACGATCATTAAATTCTGTTTTCCACACAATTTTTTTACTTGAATCCGGCATGTTGAAGGTGATCGTTTCATCGAGTGGCCTGCGTTCGCTGGCATCCAGCGTTGGATAGCCGCCAAGATTAAAGTGACGATCAACAACAATTACTCTGCCGTCATTCAACTTCACTTCTTCCTTCCAGCTCATTGTCTTTGAACAGCCATTCATGCTCACTCCCATCATCAAGATCAATCCAAATTGTGTGATGCGTTTTAATAAACTGTGATGAAGGCTCATGCTGCGATCCTCCATGCTTGTGTGGTTGGGTCGTTCGCCGCCATTTTCTTTTTAATCTGTTGCAGCGTGCATATTTTATATGTATCATCAATCCATGAACTTTGAATTTGATCCCAAGAAGGCGGTTGCCAATTTTCACAAGCACGGGGTTTCATTTGCTGAAGTTGAGCCCGTGTTCTATGACGATTTCGCATTGACCCGCGAAGACCATGATGCGCCGGGTGAAGCGCGTTTTTTAACCGTCGGCTCGGATGCGCTGGGGCGTGTTGTGGCGGTATGCTGGACGCAGCGGGATGAGAGTATTCGTTTAATTTCGGCACGGTTTGCCACTTCGACAGAAAGGAAAAGTTATGAAAGCTAACTACGATATGACTAAAGCCAAACGCGGCGCGGTGGTTGTGCCGCAAGGTAAAACGCGGATTACGATTTATCTGGACGACAAGATCGTTGCGGGATTTAAGCAGCGCGGCGAAGCCTTGGGCAAGGGTTACCAAACTTTGATTAACGAAACCTTGAACGCGGCGTTGATTGCGGGTGATGCGCCTGTGACGATTAACACGTTGCGTCAGGTGCTGCGTGAGGAGTTGCACGCGGCTTAGTTTGGTATCGTCTCCCGCGTTGCCCACCAGCAGGTCTGCCGCTGTGCCACCCACTAGAGCATCGCCATCTTTTCCGCCCAACATAAACGCGCCTCGGTTCAAGGTGTCCGTCGCCAACATGCCGCCCGCGCCCGCCTGCACATACCAGTCGCGCATGTAGGGGAGCAGTGAGGTGATGAGTTGCTTTTCTGCGTCGCTGAATAAACCTGTGGTGGTGATATAGTTTTTGAAATACAGCTCGTAGCCTTTGAATTGGCTGAGGTCGAGTTTGACGCTGGAGGCAGCGGAGATGCCGGGGGTGTCCCGTCCGCACGTCCGCTGCACCATTCCGTGTAGAAATTTATTCATTTTTTCAGCTCTCCATCAGTTGTTTGATGTTCTTGGTTAACACTTTTTTAAAAATCTTTGCTTGCTTCGCGCACTTTGTGCAGTTTTTTCATATTCATCGTGCTGCTTTTCATTTCACACGCATTACTTTGCGGACACTCACATGTGTCTGCGCTACACATGTTCACCCTGCTATACCTCAGGGCGAACGGGATTTTGTTAGTGCCTTAATTCATATCCCATCAGCAGTCCGTCCCACGCTTCAAACCATCGTTCTTGTTTAGCGGATTTTGCGAACGGGTTGATCCCACTCCATGCTTCCGCTGGTGTTTTGCCATTCAAATTTTGGTGTGGGCGAACGTGGTTGTACCAATAATTGAAGGTGTTCAGGTCTCGGTTGAGTTGCGTAAAACTTTGCACTGCCCACTGGTCAAGTTTGTTTTTCAGTGTGCCGAGCAAGCGTTCGATTCTGCCGTTCTGCCACGGGCAACCAGGGTCGGTGCGTTGGTGACGGATGCCAAGCTGCTTCATACCGAGACGGAATATCTTTGAAGTAAAAATCGCTTCGTTATCAGTACGAATTATTGTCGGCTTACCGTGGGTACGGATAGTTTCTTTGATGCAAGCAATTAACGTCTGCGAAGTTTTGTTATGCAGTGCTTGCAGGTGTAGCAAGGCACGACTGCCATGATCGAGGATGCCAAGCAGTGCGTGAAGATTCTTTCGGGTATCGGTTTTGCCTGTGAGGTCTAAGCCCCAAATCTGGTTACGCGGTACAGCTTTCGGCTGTACGTGTTTGAGGTTACGACGCAGGATTTTTACTTCGTAGTCGTGCTGTTGTAATACTTGGTGGACGTAAGTTTTGCCTACCGTGATTTGGCGGCTAACCGCAAAGCGGCGGTCGCAGATTTCAGCGATGCTGCGACACCCTGCTTGAGGCATGAGTGCTTTAAGACGGATGATTTCCTGCTTGATCCATTCAGGTTTTTGTTTGGAATAGAGGTGAGATTTTGGATTAACGAGATGCGATTTCTTGTAGCCGTGGCGACAGAATACTGGCACAGGGAATTCAAACAGAATTTTCTGAATCAAGCTTTGCAGCAGTTTGATTATCGCCAGCAGCATGAGGGAGCCTCTAAAAATTCAACCGCGCTTTTTTCATCATCAATTCACCTTGGCTTTTTCCAACTCCTGCACCCGCTTCGCCAGCTTGGCAATCTCCGCCTGTTGTTTGGCATACACGCTGACCAGTTGTTTGGTGGTGTCCGCCAGTGCTTTCACCGCGATGGTGAGTTCGTCTTTTTTGGCATTGACGTGGTCGATACGCATCATCACCAGTTGTGCCACTTCTTTCGGGTCGCTGATAACGCGATTGGGGTTTGTTTGTCCATCGGGCTTCGTGGTTTTTGTGGCAGCCTCTTTTGCTGGGGTGATGGGTGCTGCTGTGGCGGTAGGTTTGGTCATGGTGTCCTCTGTTATTGTTGGCGAATGGGTTAGTTGTTTTGTGCTGTATTTTTTGCGTTTGCTAATTGGTTATCGGGTTGTTAATGGGGTTTTCCCTGCGCATCACCCACCGCGCTCAGCGAACCCTGTCCTATCCGCACAATCTCATCCACCAGCAAGTTCTTCGGCATGGCATGACTGATGAATAGCATGGTGACTTTGCCTTTAAGTTGGTTGATGGTATGGGCGAAGTGTTCCGCCGTGGTGGCATCCAGGCTGCTGGTCGCTTCATCAAAGATCAGTATCTTGGGTTGTTTGAGCAAGGCACGGGCAATGGCGATACGTTGCTTTTGTCCGCCCGACAGTCCCACCCCGCGTTCACCAATCTCGGTTTGATAACCCTGCGGCAAGGCTTCGATAGCGGTGTGGATTTCCGCCATTTTGCAGGCGTTGACCACTTGCTCGAAGTTGGCGTGGGGATTCGCCATGAGCAGGTTGTCGTAAATCGTGCCGGATAACCAGCGACTTGGCTGGTGTGTTTTGCCAGCCTAGTCGAATGGCTAGTTGTTTTATCCAGAACAGGATGGTTTCTTGGGGCACTACGCCGAAGTAATGACGCAGTTCGTTGGCGGAGAGGTAGCGGATGTCGTTGTTGTCGATTTTAATCGTGCCACCTGACGGTTGATAGAAACCTTGCAACAGTTTAGTGAGGGTGCTTTTACCTGAACCCGATGGCCCCATGATGGCAATGACTTTACCCGGAGCGACTTTGAGCTTGAAGCCTTGGTAGAGAAAAGGCAGGTTGTCGGCGTAACGGAAGCTCAGGTCATCAATGTCGATTTGCCCTTTGCCTGAACTGAGCCGGGTGGGCAGGATGAAATACGGCTCGGTGGGGGCATTCATAATGTCGCCCATCCGTTGTACCGAGAGATTGGCTTGCTGGAACTGTTGCCACAGCCCGACTAAACGTAACATCGGTTGGGAGAGACGACTGGCAAACATCTGGAAAGCGACCAGCATGCCGATGGTGAAGGCTTGTCCCGTGGTGGGGTCGGCACTTGTAACAAAATAGGTTCGTGAGTGCATTGTACCCGCTCGATGATAATTGTTTCTGTCATGGCCATTCTGCCACACGTAAGCTTTTGCTGAGTCTTGTTACAACCAAATAACCACGTCTATTCAAAAATATCGCTTGTTAAGCAAGTCTTTGTTTTGTAGAATCGCGCCCTCAATTTTTTAGTTAGGTAGTTTGTTCATGACAACAGTACGTGTAAAAGAGAATGAGCCGTTTGAAGTTGCAATGCGTCGTTTTAAGCGTTCCGTGGAAAAGACTGGTCTATTGACTGATTTGCGTGCGCGCGAATTCTACGAGAAGCCAACTGCTGAACGTAAGCGTAAAGCGGCAGCGGCAGTAAAGCGTCATTACAAGCGTTTGATGGGTCAAGTTCTTCCTCCTAAGCTCTATTGATTAAGTTGCCGCGCCAATTTTTAGCGCGCAGCAGCATTTAATGATGAGCCTCAAGCAGCAAATTACCGATGATATGAAAGCCGCAATGCGCGCCAAGGATACGGCGCGTCTTGGGGCTGTTCGTCTTTTGCTTGCGGCAATGAAGCAGCGTGAAGTCGATGAGCGTATTGAGCTATCGGATGCCGATGTGATTGCCATCATCGAAAAGATGAATAAGCAGCGTCGCGATTCCATCAGTCAATACGAAGCGGCAGGTCGCCAAGATTTGGCGGATGTCGAAAAGTTTGAAATGACGGTGTTGGCAAACTATATGCCGCAGCAGCTTGGTGAAGCCGAAATCACTGCTGCTGTTGCTGAAGCGATTGCTGCAACAGGCGCAGCAGGCCCGCAAGATATGGGTAAAGTCATGGCGGTAGTTAAGCCCAAGTTGGCGGGTCTTGCCGATATGGGCAAAGTTTCAGCTTTGATTAAGTCGCAGTTATCCAAATAATACCAACCATTCCTCGGCTTTAGCTGGGGCAATGTAAAGGCGGTGTTGGCGTGATCCCTAAGAGTTTTATTCAGGATTTGCTCAATCGTCTCGACATCGTGGATGTCATCGAGCGATACGTGCCGCTCAAAAAAGCGGGTGCGAATTATTCTGCCTGCTGTCCCTTTCACAACGAAAAATCTCCTTCTTTTACGGTCAGCCAAACCAAGCAGTTTTATCATTGCTTTGGCTGCGGTGTACATGGCACGGCGATTAGTTTCGTCATGGAGCATCTAGGCTTAGGCTATGTGGATGCGATTGAAGAGCTGGCGCGTAGCGTTGGTTTGGAAGTTCCGCACGAACGTCCCGCCACTGGCGAGGCGCATCAAAAGGTTGCCCCTGATTTATATGAAGTCATGCAAACCGCCACGCGATATTACCGAGAGCAACTCAAACTCTCGCCACGCGCGATTGATTACCTCAAGCAGCGTGGATTGAATGGTGAAATCGCAGCCAAATTTGGTATCGGTTATGCGCCGGATGCTTGGCAAAATTTGGCTGCCGCTTTTCCGAATTACGCAGATGAAACCCTGAATGAGACGGGTCTGGTCGCCAGCAACGACGAGGGGAAACGCTACGACCGCTTTCGTGACCGCATCATGTTCCCCATCATCAATGTACGCGGGCAAGTCATCGGTTTTGGCGGACGCGTGCTAGACAAAGGCGAACCCAAGTATTTGAACTCGCCCGAAACACCGCTGTTTGAAAAAGGGCGCGAATTGTACGGTTTGTTTCAGGCGCAAAAAACCATACGCGCGGAACAAAAAGTATTGGTGGTGGAAGGCTATATGGACGTGGTGGCACTGGCGCAACTCGGCGTGGAATATGCTGTGGCGACCCTAGGGACGGCAACTACCCCGTATCACATTCAAAAACTATTACGCCTCACTGAACACATTGTATTTAGTTTTGATGGTGACAAAGCGGGTCAAAAAGCCGCTTGGCGTGCGCTGGAAAATGCGCTGCCGTATTTGCAAGACGGTAAAAAAATCAGCTTTCTCTTTCTCCCAGCCGAGCATGACCCTGATAGCTTTATTCGTGAGTTTGGCAAAGCCGAATTTGAGAAACGTGTGCAGGAATCCATGCCGCTGTCAGTTTATCTATTGCGTGAAATTAGTGCGGAGTTGGATTTGCGCAGTCAGGAAGGCCGCAACCAACTGCTGCAGCGTGCGAAGCCATTACTGACGGCAATCGTCGCGCCTGCAACATCATTGTTGTTACGCAAGGAACTTGCTGAACGTGCGGGAGTCAGCCAGTCCGAGCTAGAGGCGCTTTATGAAATCAAGCCTGTCGCGCGAGCCAAGCCAGCAGTATTGAAAAAGACGAGTCGCACCCAAATATCACCACAACGCACTTTGTTGCGTTGCTTAATTGCACAACCCCATTTAGCGGGACAAATGCAGGAAGCTTGGGTTGGCGAAGGTTTCGAGGCGGAGGCGATTACCGCATTGTTGCCCGTTCTGCGCGAAACCGACTTCACCATGAGCAGTGCGGCGCTCATGCAGTATTTTCAAGGGAGTGCCTATGAAAAGCTGCTGGCAGTTGAGCAAGTCGGCGTGATGGAATGGGGTGAAAACTTTGAAGTGGAAAACTATTTCTTAGATGCGCTTAAAAAACTTCAAACTAATAAAGAGCCGCAGCAAAGACAAGAGTTGGAGAGCAGGTTGGGCAATAAAAGCGTGCAAGAGATGAATGCGGTGGAGCGTGAAGAATATATGCGACTGCTACGCCGGAACTAGCCATAGTAATCGGTTAGGAAAACGTCGCTTTTTCGAGTATAATCCGCCGCTTTTCTGCGGCTGTTGAACGAGCGCAGCGCATCACGTAATTGGGAATTTGAACATGGCAAAGCCTAAAGACAAGAAAAAAGTAGTCAGTAAACCCGCTGAAGTGATTGAGCAGTCAGCTGCTGATCAACAGCAGGATATTGATGCACGCCGCACGCGCCTGAAAGCCTTGATTGTATTGGGCAAGGAGCGTGGCTATTTGACGTATGCCGAAATTAACGATCACTTGCCGGACATGCTTGAAGTCGAGCAGATCGAAGGTGTGGTTAGCATGATTAACGAGATGGGCGTTTCAGTGTGCGATGTTGCGCCTGATGCTGAATCGATGATTATGACCGACGCTGCACCCGCCGTGACGGATGAAGATGCGGTGGAAGAGGCTGAAGCTGCGCTCTCTACCGTAGATTCTGAGTTTGGCCGTACTACCGACCCTGTACGCATGTATATGCGCGAAATGGGCACGGTTGAATTGCTCACTCGCGAAAAAGAAATCGAAATCGCTAAACGCATCGAAGAAGGCCTGAAGCACATGATTCAGGCGATCTCGATGTGTCCGGCAACCATTGCGGAAATCTTGGCGCTGGTGACAAAAATTTCCGCTGACCAAATGCGCATTGACGAGTTGATCGATGGCTTTGTTGATACTGACAATGACATTGTTGCTGCGCCCGTTACTCAAGATGATGCAGAAGATGTTGATGACGCTGAAGAAGAGGATGAAGAAGCTGCGGCTGCTGAGGCGGCTGCTGAAGCTGCAGCAAATTTAGCGCAATTAAAAGCGGATGCAATGGAGCGCTTCGATGCCATCTCTGATCTGTTTAATAAAATAGGCAAAGCTTACGAAAAGCATGGCTATCGCAGCAAGCAATATGACAAGCTACAAACCAGCATTACTGAAGAGTTGATGAAATTCCGCTTTTCCGCGAAGCAAGTGGATGCCTTGTGTGACACGATGCGCGGCTTGGTTGAAGAAGTGCGACGCAGTGAACGCAGTATTCAGGATATGTGTGTAGTAAAGGGCAAAATGCCGCGTCCTTATTTTATTAAGACCTTCCCTGAAAACGAAGATAATTTGCAATGGGTTGCACAAGAACTTAAGACGAAAAAGCCTTACAGCGAAACACTGGGTCGTTACGAACACGCGATTGTAGAGCGTCAGCAGCAGTTACTTGATTTACAGCAACGTGTTGGGATTCCGATTCTTGATTTGAAAGAAATCAATCGTCAGATGACCAATGGTGAAGCCAAAGCTCGTCGTGCCAAGCGCGACATGATTGAGGCGAACTTGCGTTTGGTGATTTCGATTGCGAAAAAATACACCAATCGTGGTTTGCAGTTTCTCGATCTGATTCAAGAAGGCAATATTGGCTTGATGAAGGCCGTGGACAAGTTTGAATATCGTCGCGGTTATAAATTTTCGACTTACGCCACTTGGTGGATACGTCAGGCCATCACGCGTTCTATCGCCGATCAAGCACGCACTATTCGTATTCCCGTGCATATGATTGAAACCATCAACAAGATGAATCGCATCTCACGCCAAATCATGCAAGAGACGGGTACGGAAGCGGACGTGCCGACACTGGTTATCAAGATGGAAATGCCGGAAGATAAAATCCGCAAAATTTTCAAAATCGCCAAAGAACCGATCTCGATGGAAACGCCGGTGGGTGATGACGATGATTCGCACTTGGGAGATTTCATCGAAGACTCGCATACAACAGTACCAATCGATGCGGCAATTTACGACAGCTTGCGCGGGGCAACCTCGGATATTTTAGACAGCCTGACTCAGCGCGAGGCTAAAGTATTGCGCATGCGCTTTGGTATTGAAATGAATACGGATCACACGCTGGAAGAGGTTGGTAAACAATTTGACGTGACGCGTGAGCGTATTCGTCAGATCGAGGCGAAGGCACTGCGTAAACTTCGTCATCCATCCCGTTCGGAGAAGCTCAAGAGCTTTCTCGATAGCGAAAAGTAAATTGTATTATCTTTTTTCGGGTCTGTAGCTCAGTTGGTTAGAGCAGAGGACTCATAATCCTTTGGTCGAAGGTTCAAGTCCTTCCAGACCCACCACTAAAAATGACTTAGGCATGAACACCTAAGTCATTTTGCTTTCTTGGACGGCGTACAATTTGTAATAAATTTGTGAGATGTATTCTGCAACTATTTTGCAAAATACAGTCCAACATTGCCTTTGATAACTAGGGAATGTAATGCCTTCAATTTGGATGATGATTGTGATACTTGCTACTGTCTCTGGATGCGGAGAAAGTAAGAACTCGTCAGAATCTAACGCAACTTCGACTGCACAAATTCAGACGTATTCCCTTTCCGGAAAAGTGCGCAACATTCGACCTGGGACAACAGTGATATTGCAGAACAATAAAGGCGATAACATTTCTATCGCAGCGGGTGCGACGAGTTTTATTTTCCCGACTAAAGTCGGGACGGGCGTGGGCTATGACATCAGAATTTATAGCCATCCGCAACAAACTTGTAAAATCTATCACGGCATGGGAACGGTTTCCGCTGCTGATATAACGGACGTTATTCTCGAATGTACTAGCCCGGATAATGAGTTATTCGTTAGTCCATCCGACGATTTTATCGGTGCTCTATTGTTGGATGATGAGTTCGTGGTGCCCGCGAATGGTAGATTAAAAGAGGGTGCTGATGCGGATCCAAGCAATGAATGCTCAGGTCAAATTGAGTCCAACAAAGCGCTAAAAGTGCTGAACGAAAAGATAAAGCAAGAACAAGCAAATGCCTCGGATGTTGCTATTAAGTTAAAGCATAAGGCAATTTTTTTAGCGATAGCTGAAGTAAAAAAATGTAAGGAATTGGGCGATGAGTGGCGTAAATCTAATTACCTTCCGCAAGTAATTTCTCTAGTAGATAAAAGCTATTCAGACGTAATTGCGTTAGCCATAAAGCTTTACGCAAATAAGATTAACTACAATGACTATGAAAAAAAGAATCTAGGAATACATAAAAATTTTACTTCCAATGTGAAGGCGGTAATCAAGGAAATAGGTAACCAACAGGATGCGGCTGGCAAATTGAAAGATATTGCCTCTCAGGAGGAAGTTGAGAAGCAACGATTGGAATCATTAGCGCAACAAGAAATTGAAAAGCAGAAGGCTGAGAAACCTAAATTAGAGGTGAGGGCTAATCCAGATGATGAGCGAAAAAAATTGGCTGAAGCAAGACGTTTAGCTGAGTTATCGTTGCAGCAAGAAGAGCAGATGTTGCAAGCTGAAGAGCAACGAATAAAAGAATCAGAGCAGAATAAAAAGTTTCAATTGGAGCAAGAGAAATATTTCCAACGGATGGATCAGCGTCAGCAAATGGAACGAATGCGCTAAACTAAACCCATCCCACTAAGTTTGAGGCGCGTTGATTTGAACCCTAAGTTGTCCGTGAGTGCCTTGCGCCGCAAGGCGCGCCTGGAAAACCTTTCAGCGATTGAATTTCCTTCCGATTTGCCCGTTGTTGCCAAGCGCGAGGACTTGGCACGCGCTATTTCTGACAATCAAGTGGTCATCGTGTGCGGTGAAACGGGTTCGGGTAAAACCACCCAGTTGCCCAAAATTTGTTTAACGCTGGGTCGTGGTGTGTTGGGGTGTATTGGGCACACTCAACCTCGCCGCGTAGCGGCACGCACTGTTGCGTCGCGTATCGCATTCGAGCTAAAAACCGAACTCGGTGGCGCGGTCGGTTACAAGGTGCGCTTCAACGATAAAGTGTCGGCAGATACCAGCATCAAGTTGATGACGGACGGAATTTTGCTTGCCGAGATACACAGCGATCCGCTGTTGAGAAATTACGATACGCTCATCATCGACGAGGCACACGAGCGTTCGCTCAACATCGATTTTCTGCTCGGTTATCTCAAGCAACTATTGCCACGCCGTCCTGATCTCAAGCTCATTATTACTTCTGCAACCTTGGATGCTGATCGCTTCGCCAAGCATTTTGGCGCGGTGGTGATAGAGGTATCGGGGCGCAGTTATCCAGTTGAAACGCGCTATCGTCCATTGCAAATCAGTGAAGAAGGTGAAGCGCAGGATGTGCCGCAAGCGGTGAGTAGTGCGCTGGATGAGCTTGCGGCAGGTGGCTTGCGTGGCGATGTGTTGGTGTTTTTGCCGGGGGAGCGCGAGATACGCGATACGGCAGAAGTGTTGCGCAAGCACCACCCAAAAGGTATCGAAGTGCTGCCGTTGTTCTCGCGGTTATCCGCAGCAGAACAAGATAAAGTTTTCAAGACGGGTGGACAGCGGCGTGTGGTGTTGGCGACCAACGTGGCGGAGACTTCGCTTACTGTGCCCAACATCGGTTACGTAATTGACTGTGGATTAGCGAGGGTCAATCGTTACAGCATCCGGCAAAAAGTCGAGCAGTTACACATCGAAAAAATCTCCCGCGCCGCAGCCAATCAACGCGCCGGACGTTGCGGCCGAGTGATGAGCGGCGTGTGTGTGCGCTTGTATGAGGAAGCGGATTTTGTTCAGCGTGACGAATTCACCGATCCGGAGATATTCCGTGTTTCATTAGCCACGGTAATCTTGCGCATGAGCGCGCTGGAGCTAGGTGACATCGCAGCGTTCCCGTTCATCGAGCCACCCACGCCGCGCATGATTGCCGATGGCTATCAATTGCTCGCTGAACTTGGTGCGATCAATGAAACCCGACAGCTCACCAAGCTGGGACACGAGCTCGCCAAGCTACCGCTAGACCCAAAAATTGCGCGGCTATTGTTGGCAGGGCGGCAATACTTTTGCCTCACCGAAATCCTCATTATCGCCAGCGCACTGTCGGTGCAAGACCCGCGTGATCGCCCGATGGATAGGCAAGAAGCCGCCGATGCCGCGCATAAACGCTTCACCGATGAACGTTCGGATTTTTTTGCCTACATCAAAATCTGGGCCTGGTATGAGCAAGCGTTAGCGCACAAACAATCTAATCGTCTATTGATGGAAGAATGCCGCAAGAATTTTTTGTCGCCGTTGCGATTGCGCGAATGGCGCGAACTGCATCAGCAATTGCACGGGCAAGTCGCCGAAATGGGCATGCGTAGCAATGAAAAGCCTGCTACCTACGAGCAAATCCACAGAGCCTTGTTGTGCGGGCTGCTCGGTAACATCGGCATGAAGAGCGTAGATGGCAATGAATATCTCGGTGCGCGCGGCATCAAGTTCTTCATCGCATCCAATTCGGTGTTGGCGAAAAAAGGCAGCAAGTGGGTGATGGCGGGTGAGCTGATCGAGACGAATCGTCTGTATGCACGCTGTATGGCGCGCATCGAGCCGGAGTGGTTGGAAGAGGTTGGTGCGCATCTGATCAAGCGGCATTATTACGATCCGCATTGGGAGAAAAAGCCCGCTCAAGTCACCGCTTACGAGCGCAGCACGCTGCATGGCCTGTTGCTTAACGCCAAGAAGCGCGTACATTACGGACCGATGAATGTGGCGGAATCGCGCGAGATTTTTATTCGTCAGGCGTTGGTGAGCGGCGAGTTTGAGACACGCGCGCCGTTCTTTCAGCACAATCAAAAATTGATCGCCGACATAGAAGCGTTGGAACATAAAGCACGTCGCCCCGATGTGTTGGTGGATGATGAACTGATTTTTGCTTTTTACGATAGCCGCATACCTGCTGACCTTCACAACGGTGGGAGTTTTGACGCGTGGCGCAAAGAAGCCGAACGCACTGATGCAAAATTGTTGTATCTGAAAAAAGACGATTTGATGCGTCATGAGGCGGCAGGCATCACTACCGATCAATTCCCACCACAGTTGAAAATTGATAACGTCAGCTTCGCCTTGAGTTACAACTTTTCACCGGGCAAGAACGACGACGGTATCACCCTCACTGTACCGCTGGCGCTTATCAATCAAGTCGTTGCGGCGCGCTGTGAATGGCTGATTCCGGGCATCTTGGCGGAGAAAGTGGTGCAGCTGATTAAAACCTTACCGCAAAAACTGCGCAGAAATTTGGTACCCGTACCGGAATTTGCTGCGGCATTTTGCCAAGAAGTGCTGCCAGCTAACACGCCGTTATTGCAGACTTTGGCGCGTTACATCCGCGAACAAAAGCAACTCGATGTGCCGTTGGAGGCGTTTCGCTTGGAGCAATTGCCGCCGCATCTGTTGATGAACTTTCGCGTGGTGGATGAGTACGGCAGACAGCTCGGCATGTCGCGCAATTTTTCGCAATTGCATGGTGGGCTTGCGCCACGTTTTGCCCCCTCCCTACCCCTCCCCCAGAGGGAGAGGGGACAGTCTGGCGCGGCGCATGGGGTTAGTCCCTCTCCCTCTGGGGGAGGGATTAGGGAGGGGGTTGGGGGCGAAGCGGAAGAACAACGTTACACCTCGTGGAGTTTCGGCAACTTCGTCGAAACCTGCGAAGTCAAACGTGCCGGACAAACCGTAACGTTATTTAACGCGCTGGTCGATGAAGAGGATGCCGTGGTGTTGCGCGCCTTTGATAGCCGAGATGTCGCGCAGGCCGCACATCGTGGCGGGTTGCGCCGTTTGTTTATGCTGCTGCTCAAAGAGCAAGTGAAATATCTGGAAAAAAATCTGCCGGATGCGCAACGGCTCGGCATGTTGTTCATGCCGTTCGGCACGCAACAAGAATTGCAGCAACAAATATTGGCGATCACCTTCGAGCGGTGTTGTTTGAGCGAACCTTTGCCTATCAACGAAGCAGAATTTAACGCACGCGGTAAGGAAGCAAAAAATCGCCTGCTGCTTATCGCGCAAGAACTGGCGCGGCTGGTCGGCAACATTTTGGGTGAATACCAATTGGTACAAAAAAATCTGCCGCAGCTCAAAGGACACACCCATGCTAACCAAGATGTACGCGCCCAACTCGATGGCTTGCTCGGCAAATGCTTCGTGGCGGATACGCCATATGAACGCCTGCAACACGTGCCGCGCTATCTCAAAGCCATTAACCTGCGCATCGAAAAACTGCGCAGCAACCCGGCACGTGATGCGCAGTGTATGAGTCAGTTGCAACCGTTGTTGCAAGCGATGCAAAAACTGCGACAAGCACAGCAAGGCAATACTGATCCGCGCGTGACGGAATGTACTTGGATGATGCAAGAACTGCGCGTTTCACTGTTTGCGCAGGAATTGAAAACGCCCGTGATCGTGTCGGTGAAACGGTTGGAGAAAATGCTGGCTGGGATAAGAGGTTAGCAATCTAGCAATTGCCGTCATTCCCGCGAAAGCGGGAATCCAGTTAATCAAATAATTCCCGCGTAGCGGACGCAGTCGTATTCAAATTGCTGTCCCACTTCGTGGGCATTGTTAATTGTCTGGATTCCCGCTTTCGCGGGAATGACGCTGTGGTGGAATTTGATATTGCAGTCTTTGATGTTGATAGTGCCTATAATCCATAATAAGAATTACTTTAAGGCATTCAAGTGATGATTGAACTGATACCAATTCAAGGTTTATTAAGATCCCTACTAAGCAAATTGCCGAAGCTCCTTCTTCGTCGGCATTTCACCTCAGAAAAATTGTCAGGGCTAGTTTATGTTGATATTAGGCCACGTCATGAGTCAGCCACCCTCAATCTTAGTCAAGGCGCTTCATTTACTTTGTGGATTCAAGTAATCAATCTTTCCCCCTTTGAAATTGAGTTAGATCGTGCGAATTTCATTTTTTGGTGTGGAGGCGCGAAACTGAAAACATCAATTTTGAAAAAGCGAATAATTGTCCTAGGTGAAATAGTTAGTCTGGACATTGAGGATGCCATTCCAGATGGCTACGCGCAGCAAATTGCGAAATCTTCAGAGAATCGGATGGCTTTAGAAGGGAATATAGAATTCAATTGCAAAGTGCGCTCCTTTGCAAAGAATATTGGTCACCTTGATGGCATTAACGCAAGAATCCTCAACGCAAATTTTTATAATAAGCCGTGATTTGTTAAGTCCGCTGTAATTGAGTGCTTAAGTATGAGTATCGAGAGACAAGAAACTACTTGCTACTTGCGGATTATTTTTATACCGCTAATTAGCATGTTGTCTTTGTCGTCTTTTGCAATTGAGCAAATAGCGCATCCACCCCCCTCCGAATCAACCAGTCAACCAACCGATCTCCCTTCACTGTTAAGTTATCCCTTTACCTATGTGGACGAGGAGCGAGATTTTTTATCCGAAAAATTCGTCAACCTTACCCGCAGCCTCGACAGTTTCTTTGCCGATGATCGCAATTATCAGGAGAGCAACAATAGTCTGGTGCAGTTGGATTTAGTCAGGGTGGCGGGTTACGGTGGGAATCGCAAGTTTGTGTTGTCGGGGCGCGCCAAGCTGGATTTGCCTTCGACGCAGAAGCGTTTGCATTTGTTGATCGAAACCAACCCGGATAAAAATGTGACAGGTGAGGCAGTGCAAAATCAAACCACGCCTGTAAACAAGGTGGTTGCACCTGAAAGTTATTCTGCCGCAGTGCGTTATGAAAAATCCAAAGAGCAGCAAAGGCCGTGGCACTTGAGTTCTGATTTGGGGCTGAAGTTTCAGGGTATCCATATCGATCCTTTTGCACGTGCGCGTGGCAGCTATGCCGTGACGGTTAACGATTGGCGGGTAAAGGCGGCAGAGACGGTGCTCTGGTTCAATACCATCGGTGCGGGTGAAACCACGCAGCTAGACGTGGAGCGCATTTTGAGTGAACCGATGCTATTTCGCGCCACCAGTAACGCGACGTGGCTGAACGACAAGCAGAACTTCGATTTGCGTCAGGATTTTTCGATTTATCAAAATCTGAATGAACGCTCTGCGTTGCTGTATCAGGCGAGTGCGATCGGTATGAGCAATCCGCAGTGGCAACTCAGCGAGTATGTTGCGTTGATGCAGTACCGTTATCGGCTGCACAAGCAGTGGGTGTTTTTGGAAGTGAGTCCACAGGTGTATTTTCACAAGGCGGATAATTTCAAGGCGAATCCCGCGCTTTATTTACGTTTGGAGATGTTGTTGGATAGGTCGAATTGATTGATTTGTCATTCCCGTGAAAACGGGAATCCAGCGGTTTTATCCAAGGGGCGTTTGTCTTTGCTGCGCAAAGGATATTTGGCTTGACTGGATTCCCGTTTTCACGGGATAACCAGCGACTTGCCCGCTTGCGGGCTTAGTCGAATGGCTAGTTGTTATATCAATGACGGATGCTTCCTATTGAAGAGGTGTTACGGCATACCGCTGCGTTATAATCCCACTATGATGACTGTGCGCTGGCGGTGATTGGCATAAAGTCGCACTAAAGGTTTAAAAGGGAGAAAAAATGAATAAGCAAGAAGTTGAAATGTTAAGTAACGAAGTTGAGATGTTGATGCAAGAGCGTGCGCGCTTGCTCCGAGTGGTGGGTGCGGCGGCTGTGATGGTAGCGAATACCGACCCAAAATCTTTGCACAATGATGCGTTGGATGCGGCGGAGATGTTGTCTGAATCCCTTAATGCCTTGCCGGAAGAAACGCTGAAAGACGCGTTGGAGTCGGTGCAGGCAGAGGCGGCATAACAACCTATGAAGCAGCGCGTCGGTCTGATTCTCACTGGCGGCGGTGCACGTGCCGCCTATCAGGTTGGCGTGCTCAAAGCGATTGCGGAATTTTTACCGCGTCGCGCACACAATCCCTTTCCCGTGATTTGCGGAACGTCAGCCGGTGCATTGAATGCCGCGACGCTTGCCATCAGTGCGCAAAGTTATCGCAAGGGCGTGCAGTATTTGATGGATACGTGGAAAAATTTTCATCCTAGTCAGGTTTATCGCACCGATGCGGCGGGTGTATTTAATAACACGGTGTTATGGATTGCAGGGGTGGCATCTGTTGCGCTGGGCTTCAGTAAATTAAAGCAAGTTTCGCTGTTGGATAATTCGCCACTTGTTGAGTTATTGGATGAGCTATTACCCTGCGAAAATATCCAACGGAGCATAGACGCGGGTCATCTGCATGCTTTAAGCATTACCGCGTCCGGTTATGGTTCAGGTCAATCCGTCACCTTTTATCAGGGCGTGAAAGAGATACTGCCTTGGCGACGTACTGGACGGGTGGGCATTCCCACAGAAATTGGCATTAAGCATTTGCTGGCATCTTCTGCGCTACCCTTTATTTTTCCCGCCACCTTGATCAATCGTGAATATTTTGGTGATGGTTCAATGCGCCAAATTGCACCGATAGGTAATGCGCTGCAGTTGGGTGCAACCCGTGTGCTGGTTATTGGTGTGACTGAAAATGGCTATTCTGAACATGTCGAGCGGGCAGATATTGCCGAGTATCCTTCGTTGGCGAAAATAGCGGGGCATGCACTGAATAGTATTTTCCTCGATAGCATGGAAGTTGATTTGGAGCGGGTGAGGAAAATCAACAGTCTGGTCGCGATGATGAGTGATGAGATGCGTGAGCGTAGTAAATTAAAACATGTGGATGTGCTGGTCATTTCTCCGAGTCAACCGCTGGAAAAAATCGCCGAACAATTTGCCGATGCATTGCCTTGGACAATAAGATTGCTGCTGCGCTTGGTTGGTGCGAGCAAACATAATGGCTCTATATTGCTGAGTTATTTGTTATCCGAAAAGAAATTTTGCCGCTCACTGATAAATTTGGGTTACCAGGATGCGCAAATGCGTCGAAAAGAAATCCAGAGTTTTTTAGAGTTATCTGGCCATCGTGATTTGCCGCAATGACGTTGGGTATTAGTCATCCGCGTGTATGGCAATTGCTGTGTCTATTGGCAGATGGCGAATTCCATTCGGGTGAGAAATTGGCCGGGCAACTCGGCGTGTCGCGCGCGAGTGTATTTAATGCCCTTGCAGATGTTGCGGAGTACGGGATAGCACTGCAACGTATACGGGGAAGAGGCTATCGGTTAGCGCGCCCGTGGCAACGATTGGCTGCACAAGAAGTGTCACGTTGCTTGGGTAAAGAAGCAAAAAAATTTGATATTGAAATTCTGCCACAAGCAACTTCAAGCAATACGGTGTTGCTGCAACGCGCGGCTTTAGGTGCGCCCAGTGGCACGGTGTTAGCGGTGGAATTGCAAACGGCAGGACGGGGACGATTAGGCCGCATCTGGCATTCTGGCTTAGGCAACGCGCTAACATTTTCATTGTTGTGGCGATTTGATTGCGGGCTGAATGCCTTGTCTGGATTGAGTTTGGCTGTGGGTGTGGCCATTGTGCGTGCCTTGAATAAATTGGGCGCGCAAGGCGTGCAATTGAAATGGCCGAATGACATCCTCACTGCACAAGGAAAATTGGCGGGGGTGTTAATTGAGGCGCAAGGCGATGTGCTGGGGCCGAGCGCAGTCGTGATAGGCATAGGCTTAAACTACAACTCGCCGAGCAGCTTGTCCGCGCAAAAAATCGATCAACCTGTGTGTGCGCTCGACGAAATTTGTAGCGAGTTGCCGACACGCAATCAATTGTTAGCTGAATTGTTACAAGAATTAGCCAGTGTGTTGAATGAATTTTCCAAAAATGGCTTTTCAACCTTGCGCGCTGAATGGGAGCAATATCATGCCTATCAAAATATGCAGATACATCTGCGTATGCCTGATGGAAAAATCGTCAGTGGCATCGCGCGTGGCGTGAGTGAAAATGGTGAATTGTGTTTGGAAAGTTTGCAGGGTATGCGACGTTATAATTCCGGTGAAGTGGGAGTATTAGCTTAATGAAGCTGCTGATCGATGCTGGCAACACCCGCATTAAATGGGCGTTTGTGAAGGGCGATGAATGGTTGAGTCGTGGTGTATTGCCTATTGAGCAAGCGAGTGAGTTGGCGCAACACTTGAATGATATTTCTCAAGTGCAACAAATCTGTGTGAGCAATGTTGCAGGTGAAAAAGTCGCTAAAAAAATCCGCGCCTTAAGTTCATGTCCTGTTAATTTTATTACTGCGCGTGATACACAGTGTGGTGTGCGCAACAACTATACCGATGTCGCCCAATTGGGGAGTGATCGTTGGGCGGCATTAATTGCCGCGTGGCATTTGCTGGGGCAGGATTGTTTAGTGGTGAGCTGCGGCACAGCAACCACGGTGGATACGTTAAACAATCAAGGCGAATTCCTGGGGGGCTTAATTTTGCCGAGTGTGGCGATGATGCAGCGCAGTTTAGTGGAGGGTGCTGCACAACTCAAAACTGGGACAGGTGAATACGCAGCTTTCCCATTGAACACCGCTGATGCCATTTTCAGCGGCGCGATACAAGCCAGTTGCGGTGCAATTCAAAGGCAACATGGTTTGTTGAAGAATGACGCTGCACCGATTTTACTGAGCGGCGGGGCAGGTGTCATGTTGAAAACCCACTTAAATAACCTACCTGTACGAGAGAGTGATAAATTGGTATTGCAAGGTTTATGGTTAATCGCACGTGAGACAACCTCGTGATTAGATTTTTATTTTGGCTGCTGTTGTTGGCGAACATTGTCTTTTTTGCTGCCATGCAGTGGGGATCAGCGTTTTGGAATGAGTCTGTGGCAACTCAGCCGCCAATGAATGCAGACAAGATTCGCTTGTTAGACACAAAAGAAATTGCCTTGGAAGAAAAAGTTGTTGCGCAGGTTGTGCCCGCGCAAACAAACCCTGTCAAATTGGATTTTGCATTGAGTATTACTCCTCCTCCGGTTGAAAAGCCTGTCACGTCAATTTGTTTAGAGTGGGGAGAATTTTTGGACGTGGAATTAAAACAAGTGGAATCCTCACTTGAACCTTTAAATTTGGGTGATAAATTAACTAAACACCAAGTTGAGCACATGATTGGGTATTGGGTGTATATCCCACCGATTAAAGATAAAGCGGCAATCAATAAGAAAATTGCCCAACTTAAAGAGAGGGGTGTTTCAGAATACTTCATAGTCCAAGAGGGAGGCGCTTGGATGAATGCCATCTCTTTGGGTGTATTCCGAACAGAGGAAGCGGCTCAACACTACTTAAACAAGTTACGTTCAAACAAAATAATTTCGGCGAAGGTAGGAAAGCGTAACAGTAAACACAAACTCAGTATCATTATGCTAAACGACGTAGATCCAGGGATAGAGGCAAAGGTAACCGCATTGCAGGAAAAATTTGTTGGAAGTGAGCTAAAGCAGGTGTCGTGCGCATTGACAAGGTAGGGTGAAATCTGGAGAATGCCGCCCTCTTCAAGCAATACCAATTTTCGGTGATATAGCTCAGCTGGTTAGAGCATAGCATTCATAATGCTGGGGTCGGTGGTTCAAATCCACCTATCACCACCAAAAAACAAAAATCCGGTTCCTTGTGGACTGGCTTTTTTGTATTCAACAAGCCGATAATGTTGCTTAAATACAACACGTTATAAAAATAGTTTGTTGTTCACCGCAGTTCGCGGCAAGTCACGTTAGCTCGCCCACGTCCCATCCAACTGTGAGTATCAGTGTGAGTATTTGCCACACTTTTGCTAGTCTGTGAGTATCGAAAAAAGACAGGAGACGGAAAATGGGAAAGTTAAGCGATAAAACAGTACAGGCGGATTGATATTGCATCTACCCATTATTGGCGACGATTTTTGTTGACACAGGTTTTGATTGTGATGCTGGGCGGCGGTGACAAATCTACCCAGTCCGCTGATATTGCCAAGGCGGTGAAACTTGCCGCAACCATTAAGGAGTAACGCATGACTAAAAAAATTAGCGTCGCAGAGCTGCCAGAGTTTGATATGGCGGATCAGCTTAAAACTGGAGAAGACATTGCCGTCTATTTGACTATCGTGATTGAGGAAGGGGACAGTTCTGAATTGGCTCACGCGTTGGGAGTGGCTGCAAAAGCACGTGGCATGAGTGACATCGCTGCGCAATCTGGCTTGACCCGCGAAGCTTTGTATAAAGCGTTGCGCCCTAACGCGCAACCGCGCTTTGATACCATCAGCCGTGTTTGCCAGGCGTTGGGTGTGCGATTGGTGGCACAGCCGATTCACAATTAAGGCGATCAACCTCTCATCGCATCTGGCGTGTTTGGCACATTGAGAGAGATGTATTTGGTAATAGGTTGGAAGTGCCTTACAATTCGAACCTTGGATTGGATTTTGCGAGAATTACGACTTTTTGTGAGAGCTGGTGTGAGTATTTAGAAAACAGGAAGCTTCGAAAGCCTGTTGTTATGGCAGATTCAAGAATACCTATCCCAAATAAAAACCAGCCTAGGCTGGTTTTTATTTGGTGGTGATGCTTCTTAATTCTTCGATTTGAACACTTCTTTGATTAACCACAAGGCAAGTGTAATGCACGCAAGAAAAGTTCCTATAGATGAAATCGTTGCAATAAGTGACATTTTTTAACTCCCCCAGACTTTGATTGAACAAAAATACTCATTGAGCGGGGCGAATCGTAACATGAAAATGTTTTTTTATAAAATGATTTCCCATAGGTAAATATGCCCTTCTCTTACAAGAGCAGGCAAAGGGTATAAATTTGAAATTTAAAGTTAAGTTAAGCCTGATTGGCTGCCGTGCTTAACTTATTGATTATTTACTTTTTTGTGACTTGGATTACCATCCAAACAGCGAAACTGATTGCTATGGTTGCAGTACCTAAAGATGCTAAAGTAGCGATAAAGGCCATGGTATTTCCTTCCCATTTAGTTAAAAAATCAACTATCTAAAAAATAGTTGAGTGAAGCTGTATACATTATACCGAGTATTTTAGTTGGGATTAACCTATTTTATATGGGGGATTAAAATCCTCGGGTATTTATCTCATTTGGGTTACATTAAGATTCAATTTTATTTGTTAGGTATCAATACGCGGTGTTAAAGAAACTCTATATAAAAACTTTTGGTTGTCAGATGAACGAATACGATTCGGACAAGATGGCAGATGTGTTGCGCGTGGCAGAAGGTTTAGAGCAGACAGATAAACCAGAAGAGGCGGACGTGATACTGCTTAATACTTGCTCAATACGTGAAAAAGCCGAAGAGAAGGTCTTTTCCGATTTGGGGCGCGTGCGCGAATTAAAGCTGGCAAATCCGAATTTGTTGATTGGCGTGGGTGGCTGTGTTGCAAGCCAAGAAGGCGCAGCAATCTTGCAGCGTGCGCCTTATGTCGATGTGGTGTTTGGCCCGCAAACCTTGCATCGGTTGCCTCAGCTATTAGCAGCGCGACGCGCCACAGGTCGTCCGCAAGTAGATATAAGCTTCCCTGAAATTGAAAAATTCGATCATTTGCCCACGCCACAAACAACATTGGGTACGGCGTGTGTATCCATTATGGAAGGGTGCAGTAAATACTGTACGTTCTGCGTTGTGCCTTACACGCGCGGTGAAGAGGTGTCGCGCCCCTTGGCGGATGTAATGCGCGATGTGGAGACATTAGTGGCACAAGGCGTGAAAGAGGTGACGCTGCTTGGTCAAAACGTGAACGCCTATTGCGGCATGACCGATGATGGCGAGATGGTCGATTTCGCATTTTTGTTGCAAGCAATTGCCGCGCTGGAAGGAATATGGCGCATACGTTACAGCACTTCGCATCCCAAAGAAATGACGCAACGTTTGATTGATTTATACGCCACCACACCCAAGCTGGTGAGCCATTTGCATTTGCCCGTGCAGTCGGGTTCGGATCGGATTTTGGCGGCAATGAAGCGCGGACACACTGCACTGGAATATAAATCCATCGTTCGCCGAGTACGTGCTTTGCGTCCCGATATTTGTATCACTTCGGATTTCATTGTGGGTTTTCCTGGTGAAACCAATCAGGACTTCGAAGCAACCATGAAGCTGATTGATGATATTGGTTTCGATAACAGCTTCAGTTTTTTGTATAGCCCGCGTCCCGGCACGCCCGCCTCCGAACTGAAAGACGACACGCCCCACGCTATCAAAGCAGCCCGCTTAAAACGATTACAGGATCGCATCATGGAACAAGAGGCGGCAGTCGCGCAGGCCATGCTGGGAACAACGCAACGTGCTTTAGTGGAGGGTGTGTCGAAAAAGGATAGCCAAGAAATGGCAGCGCGCACCGATAATAATCGCGTGGTGAACTTTAGAGGTAAGCCAGAGTTGATTGGGCAGTTTGTCGAGGTGAAGATTACACAGGTCGTTCGCCACACGCTACGTGGTGAGTTGGTTTGATTTTAGTATGAATTTATGCGGTTCATTAGAATGATGCATTTTTGTAGGAGCGAGCCCTGCTCGCGAATCAAAAGATAATCGCGAGCAGGGCTCGCTCCTACAAAGAGTTTTAGTTCAGTGAGTAATTTCGTATGAAGCCTATAGTCCCAAAACTTTCCCTGGCTGTTCAATATGCCACTGCCGCGCAGAATATTCCGACACGCACGCAGTTTCGCCGTTGGTTTAAGTGCTCGATTCAATGCGATGTTAGCATCGCGTTGCGCATTGTCGATGAGGTTGAAGGTCGTGAGCTAAATAGGAATTATCGCGGCAAAGATTACGCTACCAACGTACTGACCTTTGTGTACGACGAAGCGCAGCTTCTATCGGGTGATCTGGTAATTTGCGCACCCGTGGTTGAGCAAGAAGCGGCAAAGCAACACAAAGATTTGGCTGCTCACTACGCGCACCTCACCATTCACGCCGCCCTGCATCTGCAAGGCTATGATCACATCAATGAGGCAGACGCAATTGAAATGGAGGCATTGGAAACCGCACTAATGCTAAAATTGCGCTACCCCAATCCTTATCAAGCAAGTTAAGCATTACAAATGGACGATTCAGGAAGTAGTAGTAAACCGAGTTTAATGGAACGCCTCTCGGCATTTTTGCTGCGCGAACCAGAAGACCGTGAGCAATTGGTTGAGCTGTTGCATTCCGCATATGACCGCAGCCTGCTAGATGCCGACGCGCTGTCCATGATGGAAGGCGTACTGCAAGTCTCCGAACGACAAGTCCGTGAAATTATGATTCCCCGTGCGCAAATGGATGTCATCGACATCAGCGAGCCACCCGAAAAATTTATCCCGTTTGTGATTGCCACTGCGCATTCTCGTTTCCCCGTAGTAGAAGGCGACAAAGACAACATCATCGGCATTTTGCTGGCGAAAGATTTACTGCGTTATTACGCGGGCGAGGAGTTCGACGTGCGTGACATGCTGCGTCCAGCGGTGTTCGTCCCCGAATCAAAACGCCTCAACGTATTGCTACGCGAGTTTCGCAGTAACCGCAATCACATTGCGCTGGTGGTGGATGAATACGGCGGCGTATCGGGCATGGTGACAATAGAAGATGTGCTGGAACAAATCGTCGGCGAGATTGAAGACGAATATGATTTTGATGGTGACGAAGATAACATCATTACGCAAGCCGATGGGTATTGGCGCGTGAAAGCCGATACCGAAATTGCGGATTTCAACGAGGTGCTCGGCACAGAATTTAGCGATGAAGATTACGACACGGTAGGCGGGTTGGTGTTGCAAGCGGCGGGGCAATTACCCAAGCGCGGCGACCAAATTCAAGTGGGTGAATTGAATTTTACCGTGCTGCGCGTGGATAGCCGCAGGTTGTATTCACTGTTGGTGAAACGTAAAAAAACTGAGGAAACATTATAAAAGTTATGGGCTCTACAGAAAAATTATCTCCAAGTGAGGTTGCATCGTGAAACAAGTGATGTTGTTTGATGAGTTTGACCGTGAAGTATTTTCTGGTGGACAGGATATTTTTAGATATGGCGATATCGGAGATTGTGCGTATTTGATTGAAGAGGGCATCGTCGAAATTTTGGTTGTAAAATCTGATGGCGAACATCGCATTCGATTGATGGGAAAAGGCGAGTTATTCGGCGAAGTGTCGCTGATTGATTACCAGCCTCGCACCGCCACCGTTAGAGCAGTTGAGCGGACGACGCTGGTGCCTATCCCGCGTAAATTGATGGAAGGTTTGCTGGAAAAAACTGATCCTGTGTTACGTCATTTGTTGATGGTGATTTTGGAGCGTTTCAGAAACCGCAATGAAGATTCAGCATCACACGTAACCAACGCAATGCTCTCGCCTGAGCTAGTAAAGCGGCAAAAAATTGTACAGGGTGAGGCGACGCAAAAGCTGGCTCTTGCGCACAGCATGAAGCGTGCATTGCTTCGTGAAGAATTCCAGCTCTACTACCAACCGATATGTAACCTTGCCGATGGACATGTCGCCGGATTTGAAGCATTGATACGTTGGCATCATCCTAAAGATGGATTAATTCCACCTAATGATTTCTTATGGGTGGCGGAACAAACTGGCCTGATCACTGAAATAGGTTTGTGGACACTTGAGCGTGCCTGTCGGGATTGGAAAATGCTCAAGCAATTCACCAATTTTTCCCAGCCATTTTTCAGTGTCAATTTGTCCGTTGCGCAACTCAATAGTGAGCAGTTGGTAAATGAGGTGCAGGATATTTTGACCAACCAAAATATCAATCCGGCAGAGCTAAAATTAGAACTGACCGAATCGGTAATGATTGAGCAACATGAAAATGCCTTGAAGGTGATGCAGGCACTGACCAAACTGGGTTGCACCCTTGCGCTGGATGATTATGGCGCGGGGCATTCCGGGCTGACTAATTTGCAGCGTTATCCATTTAGCACCGTCAAGATTGATCGCGCTTTTGTCGATCTTGTATTGGTTTCGCCGCAAAGCAAAGAAATTGTGCACTCATCTATTGCCTTGTCACATTCATTGGGTATGAAAGTGGTTGCTGAAGGTGTCGAAACAGAAGGTGTAGAGGCAATTCTGCAAGAAATGAAATGTGACTTTGGGCAAGGATGGCTTTTTGGCAGAGCAGCACCTTTGTCAGAGTTGGCACTGCGTTACGCAAAAAGTAACGTCATTAAATTCTAAAACTGCTCGTTCTCACCTAAGTAACGCCACTGTCCCACAGGCAAATCTCCCAGTTTTACTTTGCCGATACGAATGCGTTTTAGTCCGGTTACTTTCAGCCCGACCAATTCACACATGCGGCGAATCTGTCGCTTTTTGCCTTCGCGCAATACAAAACGTAACTGATCTTCGTTCTGCCAAGTCACCTTGGCTTGCTTGAGATATTCGCCATCCAACTTGAGACCTTGGCAAAGTAACGCGAGGCCGCTGTCCTCCAGTTTGCCCTGCACGCGCACCAAGTATTCTTTATCAACTTTGGAATCTTCACCGATGAGTTGCTTGGCAATGCGACCATCATTGGTGAGTACCAGCAAGCCCTGCGAGTCAATATCTAAGCGGCCTGCGGGGGCGAGTCCAAGATGTTGGCTGCGATGAAAACGGGTGGGTGACGTATCTTCTGCCCAACGTGTTTCCTCGTCGAACAACACACTGGCGGGTTTGTAACCATGCTCGGCTTGCCCTGAAACATAAGCAATCGGTTTGTTGAGCAACACCGTCACGCGCTGCTCTTGTGAGTTTTGTGCAGGGGCACGCAAGGCTACTTTTTGTGACGCATAGACTTTAGTGCCAAGCTCGCTAATCGCTACACCATCCACTTCCACCCAACCTTTCTCGATGTAAACGTCGGCTTCGCGACGAGAGCAGATGCCGAGTTCGGACATACGTTTTGAAAGTCTGATTTTTTCCATAATTTAGTCGTGCAACCTGAAATGCGTAAGGCGCGGATTCTACGCTATTGCGGGGTAGATATAACGTTGAGCGGCAAATCTAAACCCGTTCACCCTGATAACCAGCGGCTTGGCTGTTGTATTTTGACAGCTTAGTCGAATGGTTAGTAGTTACATCAGCTTGCCGAAGGGCAGGAGCAATCCGCTCATGGTTCGACAAGCTCACCACGAACGGATATTGGGTTTTGCTAATAACTGTGACTAACCCCAAATGAAAAAGACCACGGTGCAGTGAGCTGACCATCTGGCGTACCCGCAGGGTTGGGGTTTGCATATTGATACAGCGGCAATTGCACAAAGCTATACAGTTTGGTTTTGGAAGCCAAATTAACACTCAAGCCTGGGCTGAGGTTTAAGCTCTTGCCACCACTATGCGGATTTGCCGCATTGCCACTATCAGCTTTTTTGAATTGCGCATTGAGTTGCAACAAGCCCGTTATATTTTGGGTAACTGCATAATGTCCACCTGCGTCCAGAGCCACGCTGTCGCCAAGTCGATAATCATTTTTGGTTGATACCGCACTTTGCAGTTGCCCGCTGACAAACCAACCCCACGGCGCATTTTCTAAATCCTGATGGTGATACGCACCCAGCACCACATCGGTGCTGCCACTGCCTGGTTGCAGGCTACGCTCTCCCGCTACGGTGGGTTGAAATTCCCAAGTGGTGCTGCCAGTCGGCAACTTCAAACCAAAGCGGATGCCGTTACCCGCATGATGATCGTTGGAATCCAGTTTGTAATTTCCCAGTACACGAATATCGCCGAGCTTGCTGAAGCTGCCCTGTGCCACACTGCTTCCACCTGCACCGTCTGCTTCGGTGTGCGAGTGGTCACGCATCACTAGCGGCACAGCGAGCGACACACTCATTTGTGGATTGATTGGGTAATCAACATCCAGATTAACTGTCTGGTTTACCGTGCGCAGATTTTCAAATTCATCACCAGCCGCCGCTGCCAATAAATCTGCTGGAGTAGGGTTGTTGTTTACTTTGCTCGAACCCACGCGTGGCGTGTTCGCTTTGGTGTAGGAGTAACGCAGATCAATTCGTAGGCCATCGTCACTTGCCAAACCTTGCGTGTCCCAGTGTGTATTCACCGAACAAAAGGCAGAGCCGCAACCCGCATAAGCGGTCGAGGCGGTGGAAAGAATGGCAGCAAGTAACAGTTTGGTTTTCATGAATGATTCCTCTTAGTAATAGTTCGTCACGTATTGTATGAAATTATTTTGCCTTGCCCCTGCGACATTTTGTCGCACCCCCCCAATTTGCATGGTTTATCTCGGATGGCGAGGGCGAGTGACTATCGGTTATGCTGCGCGGGTTTGAGCGACAGAGAAAGTCTGCATGAAGTTATTGAACAAAAAATATGGCATCGCATTGCTCGCAGGTGCGGCATGTGTGCTTGGTTTCGCGCCATTCGGGTTTTACCCAATTTCAGTGGTGGCACTCGCGGTGTTGTTCACCTTATGGTGCAACATTGAGTCACCAGCCAGCGCGGCAAAAATCGGCTTCACTTTTGGCTTGGGATTGTTCTGCGTCGGTATCGGCTGGCTGTATATCGCCATGCACGACTATGGCGATATGCCAGCACTACTCGCGCTACTCGCCACGTTTTTGTTCACCGCATTTTGGGCATTGTTGCCTGCACTGGCGGGTTACCTGCAAGCGCGTTTCAAAGTGAGTAACGCCTTACGCTTGTTGCTAGTGATGCCGGCGGTTTGGGTATTAGTCGAATGGTTACGCGGATTGTTGTTCACGGGATTGCCTTGGCTGACGTTGGGTTATGCACATAGCGATAGTCCGCTAGCGGGTTATGCACCTGTACTTGGCGTGTATGGTGTGTCGTTGGTTGTGGCGGTGAGTGCGGGGTTACTTTCGTTGTGTACGCAGACTTTATTCCCTCGCCCCTCGTGGGAGATAACCAGCGACTTGCCCGCTCGCGGGCGTAGTCGAGTGGCTAGCAGTTTTATCAGGGTTAGGGAGAGGGGGCTGGCAGTATTCGCGGCTTTCTTAGTGTTATGGATCGGCGGCGCACTCCTTCGAGCTGTACCTTGGACACACCCTCAAGGTAAACCATTCAGTGTGGCACTGGTGCAAGGCAACATCGCGCAAGACCTAAAATTCAACGAGGATGCGCTGATAGGAACCTTGGAAAATTATCGCCGCTTAGTGTTGCAAAGCGACGCACGCTTGATTGTGTTGCCAGAAACCGCGCTGCCATTGCAACGCCACGAGCTACCAGAAAATCTAGTCACACAACTGCGCGATAACGCCAAACAAAATGGCGGCGATGTGTTGATCGGCGCGTTTGTGCGCGATGACAACAATCACTTTTACAACAGTGTATTTACGCTGGGCTCGGCGGATGAGCAGCTATACCGCAAACAACATCTCGTGCCGTTTGGCGAATTCATTCCGCTGCGTCCCGTATTAGGCTGGCTTATCAATGAAGTGCTCAACATCCCGATGGGCGACCTCACACGAGGAAGCGCGCAGCAAGCCCCGCTCAATGTGGCGGGGCAGCAAGTCGCAGTGAACATCTGTTACGAAGACGTGTTCGGCGAAGAAATTATCCGTGCCTTGCCGCAAGCCACACTGTTGGTGAATGTCACCAACGACGCGTGGTACGGACACTCCTATGCCGCCGAGCAACACAATCAAATCGCCCAGCTCCGCGCCTTGGAAACAGGGCGCATGGTGTTGCGCGCCACGAATACGGGCGTGACTTCTATCATTGGCGCGGATGGCAAAGTGTTGCAGAAAATTCCACAGCATCAGGAAGGCGTGCTGCTCGGCATGGCGCAAGGCTATGCAGGCATCACCCCATACACGCGTTGGGGCAATGCGGCGGTGCTGTTGTTGATAGCGATGATGTTAGCGGTCGCCTTTTTAATGCAACGCAAATCATCACCTCTCCCGCCTTCAGCTCCCTCTCTCGCAAACGGGAGAGGGTAAATTGAACGCACAAAATAAAACAGCCCGTCATTCCCGCGCAGGCGGGAATCCAGCCAAAACAAACACCCTGCGAAGCAGACAAAATCAAAATGTTGTCCCGCTATCCCCAGCCAAATCACCTGAGGACAAGCGCGGGAAATTATCCAATCAACTGGATTCCCGCCTGCGCGGGATAACCAGCGACTTGCCCGCTTGTGGGCTTAGTCGAATGGCTAGTTGTTCAATCAATGACGGAATTTTCAAGTGACTTGGGTCTGCTACCTCTTACGCTGTGCCGACGACACGCTCTATTGCGGCATCACCAACGACCTCGATAAACGCATCGCAGCGCACAACACGGGTGAAGGTGCAAAATACACCCGGTCACGCACCCCAGTGGAATTGGTGTTTAGCGAGGCTTGCGAAGACCGTTCCGCTGCCTCCAAGCGCGAGATACAAATTAAGAAATTGAGCAGAGCGGCAAAATTACAAATGGCTAAACAATAAGTTCTTTTACATTTTTGGAATGGTTTTTTGTAGCGCGTGAATTGAATCGAGTATTTCAACAAAACGACCACCAAACTCAGTGAGATAGTATTCAACGCGTGGTGGTGTTTCCGCAAATACACGTTTTTCAATAACGCCAAAGTGCAGCAGCTTGCGCAGCCGTTCGTTTAGCACCTTGGCAGACAACCCTTCAATCGCGTGTTCCATTTTTCCCGGCGGTTTACCCCGTTACGAATCAAATCAATCACGCTTAACGACCATTTACAACCCACCACGCTTTCCATCATTTGCCCAACGGTCGGGTGCGGAATATCCAAAATATTTATTTCATTTTTTATCATCAAGATAGACCAAAAAGTAAGTGGGTAACCGTTTTGTACCCGCTGTTGCGAGCGTTGCGACTAGGCTACATTGAGTTCCCGTTAATTACAACTTGAGGAGAACACCATGAAAACCTTTTTGAAAATTAGCTTGCTGGGTGGCTTAGTCACCTTGTCTGCCAATGCGGTTGCGCAGGATGTGCCTTACCCCGACGGATACCGTGATTGGCATCATGTGAAGAGCATGGTGATCAGTCCGGGACATGCTTTACACGATGCGTTTGGCGGCATCCATCATCTCTACGCGAATAAAAAAGCGCAAAGTGGTTACGCCGAAGGAAAGTTTGCCGATGGCTCGGTAATCGTATTTGATTTGCTGGAAGCGAATGATGGTGGCAATGCGTTGGTCGAAGGCAAGCGCAAGGTGGTGGGTGTGATGTACAAGGACAGCAGGCGTTATGCCGCAACAGGAGGCTGGGGATTTGAGGGCTTTAAGGGCGATTCAAAAACGGATCGCGCGGTAGGTTCAAATGCTGCCAGTGCGTGTTTTGGATGCCATGAGCCGCAAAAGAAACATGATTATGTGTTTAGTGATTTGCGTCCGTGAGAAGCAGGATAAGTCGCCATGCGTTAAGTTAAAAGCCGTTCTACAGAACGGCTTTTTCTTTGTAAACCACCTGCCCTACAAACGCTGAAATCCCGTAAAATGCGCGCTTTGTCATTGTTTAGAAATAATTCATGCTTACCTTTGGCTCCAACATCACGCCCGCAAGCGGGCATGAGTCTTCACCGAAACTCAACGAAACAACGAGTTTTGATTCCGACATCACGTCCGAAAACGGACGTAAGTCTCCACCGAAACTCGGCCAAGGGTTGAGTTTTCAGCAAATCATTCTGAACCTGCAAAGTTATTGGGATAAACAGGGTTGCGCGTTGTTGCAACCTTACGATATGGAAGTCGGCGCGGGCACTTCGCACACCGCTACTTTTTTGCGCGCGTTGGGGCCGGAGCCATGGAAAGCCGCGTATGTCCAGCCTTCTCGCCGCCCCAAGGATGGTCGCTACGGCGAGAATCCCAATCGTTTGCAGCATTATTATCAATTTCAAGTGGTGCTTAAACCCGCCCCTGCCAACATTCTGGAGTTGTATCTCGGTTCGCTGGAAGCATTGGGTTTTGACCTGAAAAAAAATGACATTCGTTTCGTTGAGGATGATTGGGAGAACCCGACACTCGGCGCGTGGGGCTTGGGTTGGGAGGTGTGGTTGAACGGCATGGAGGTGACGCAGTTCACCTATTTCCAACAAGTCGGCGGCATTGAGTGCAAGCCTATCACCGGTGAAATCACTTACGGCTTGGAGCGGCTGGCGATGTATCTGCAAGAAAAAGAAAGTGTGTACGATTTGGAGTGGACACCGGGTGTCTCATACGGCGATGTGTATCACCAGAATGAAGTGGAACAATCTACCTACAACTTCGAACACAGTGATGTTGAGTTCTTACTCGGTGCATTCGGCAGTTATGAAAAGCAAGCCAAACATTTGATGGAGCAACAACTCGCACTGCCCGCTTACGAGCAAGTGCTGAAAGCCGCACACAGCTTTAATTTACTGGATGCGCGTGGCGCGATTTCAGTGACGGAGCGCGCCGCATATATTGGGCGAATTCGCAATCTCGCGCGCAGTGTCGCCGCGTCTTATTTGGATAGCCGCGCAAGGCTGGGCTTCCTGATGGCACCAAAGATGTGGGCGGATGAAGTGTTGGCGAAGATGGAAAAAAAGCCTGTCCTGAGCACAGTCGAAGGAGTGGCAGCATGAGTAGCAAGAATTTATTGGTTGAATTATTCGTTGAAGAACTCCCTCCCAAGTCTCTCAAAAAATTAGGCGATAGTTTTGCCGAGGTGCTCGCTGCCAGCCTTAAATCACAAGGCCTTGCGGCAAGTGATGTGGTGGTAACGTCCTATGCTTCACCACGCCGCTTGGCGGTGCATGTCACCAACGTTTCTGCACAAGCGGCGGATAAATCGGTTTCGCAAAAACTGATGCCAGTGGCGGTGGGTTTGGATGCAAGCGGCAATGCCACGCCTGCGCTACTCAAGAAGCTAGCGAGCTTTGGCGCGGATGCTTCGTTTGTGCCACAACTCAAGCGCGCGATAGATGGCAAAGCAGAAGCGTTGTTCTACGATAGCTTGGTGAAAGGCGCGCTGTTGGTTGAAGGTTTGCAAAAAGCATTGGATGAAGCTATCGCCAAATTACCAATTCCAAAAGTGATGAGCTATCAACTTGCCGATGGCTGGAACAGCGTGAATTTTGTGCGACCCGCGCATGGCTTGGTTGCCTTGCATGGTGCAGACATCGTGCCGATTAGTGTGTTGGGCTTGACTGCTGGACGCGAAACCCAAGGTCATCGTTTTGAAGCAAGCGTATCTCCGGTGGTGTTGCAGGATGCCGACAGCTATGCGCAACAATTGGAAAATCAAGGAGCTGTCATCGCCAGCTTTACTGCGCGCCGCGCAGAAATTGCCAAGCAACTTGCCGCTGCTGCTGCCAAGGAAAATCTCAAGCCGATTGACGACGACGCGTTGTTGGATGAAGTGACTGCATTGGTCGAGCGCCCCAATGTGCTGCTCGGAAAATTTGAAACGGAATACCTCGAAGTGCCGCAAGAATGTTTGATTCTGACCATGAAGGCGAATCAAAAATATTTCCCGCTGTTGGATAGTAATGGCCCTTCGACGGAGCTCAGGACAGGCAAACTCACCAACAAATTTCTTATCGTTTCTAACATCCGTCCCGCAGATGCCAGCTTGGTGATTGGCGGCAACGAGCGCGTGGTGCGTCCGCGTTTGGCAGATGCGAAATTCTTCTTCGATCAGGATCGCAAGAAGACATTGGCATCGCGCGTGGAAGGTTTGCGTAAGGTTGTATATCACAACAAGCTGGGCACACAAGGTGAGCGGGTAGAGCGGGTGTGGGCAATTGCACAAGCAATCGGCTTGAAACTTGAAGGGGGTGCGCTTGCTGCACAGGCCGGTGAGGCGGCGATGTTAGCTAAGGCTGATTTGCTCACGGATATGGTGGGTGAGTTTCCCGAGCTGCAAGGCATTATGGGACGTTATTACGCGCAGCATGACGGACTGTCTGATGAAGTGGCATTCGCCATCGAAGATCATTACAAGCCGCGCTTCGCAGGCGATGAGTTGCCGCGCAATTTGGTCGGCATCTGTGTGTCGCTCGCGGACAAACTGGAAACGCTGGTGGGTATGTTCGGTATCGGGCAGATTCCAACGGGTGATAAAGATCCGTTTGCGTTGCGTCGACATGCAATGGGCGTGATTCGGATGTTGATCGAGAAGCAATTGCCGCTGCACCAGTTTGAACTTATCAATATTGCTTTCGATGGATTCCCGCAAGGATTGTTGGCTGCGGTACATATTGATGTCGAGACTTTCATGTTTGAGCGTCTTGGTGGTTTGCAGCGTGAGCAGGGATATTCCGCGAACGAGGTGGAAGCCGTGTTGAGTTTAAATCCGACCCAAATCTACTTGGTGCCGAAGAAACTTGAAGCGGTACGGGTTTTTGCTGCGCTACCCGAAGCAGCAGCATTGGCTGCCGCAAATAAACGAGTCGGAAACATTCTCAAAAAAGTCGAAGGCGAAGTGGACAGCGAAGTGAATGCTGAATTGTTGAATGAGCCAGCCGAGCAAGCGTTGCATCAAGCCTTGAGTCAGATTGCACCAAAGGCTGAAGCTGCTTTTGCGAAAGGTGATTACGCCGCTTCACTGCAAGCTCTTGCTGCGCTGCGTGCGCCAGTCGATGCCTTCTTCGATAGCGTGATGGTGAATGCTGAAAATTTGGCACTCCGCACTAATCGACTTGCGCTGCTCGCTCAGTTGCATCAGGCGATGAATCGCGTCGCTGATCTTTCAAAGCTGGCAACATGATTGGAAAAATAATATATGCAGTGCGCATAACCAGCCACTTAGCAATCGTTGTTAGATTGCTTAGTGGAGTGGCTAGTAGGCACATCAGACACGTCTGCGCCAGAAACAAGCGGCGACATGTCGCCGCACTCCAAACTAATTACTACCGACTAACAACTGGCGACTACCCAGCATGAAACTTATCATTCTCGACCGCGACGGGGTCATCAATTTTGATTCCGACCAGTTCATCAAAAAGCCGGAAGAATGGCGGCCGATACCGGGCAGCTTGGAAGCTATCGCGCAGTTGAATCAAGCAAATTATCGCGTGGTGGTGGCAACCAATCAGTCTGGCATCGGACGCGGTTTGTTTGATATGCCAATGCTGAATTCCATTCACGACAAGATGCACAAGGCGTGCGCTTTGGTGGGTGCGCGTATTGATGCGGTGTTTTTTTGCCCGCACACCAGTGAGAATAAGTGCAATTGTCGCAAACCAAAATCAGGTATGTTGGAAGAAATTGCCTCGCGTTATAACGTGAATTTGGCGGGCGTGCCAGCCGTTGGCGATTCGTTACGCGATTTGCAAGCGGGTGCAGCTTTGGGTGCGCAACCTTATCTGGTGTTGACGGGAAAGGGTACGAAAACACAAGCAGCGGGCGGACTGCCTGAAGGTACGAAAATTTATGCCAATCTGTCTGAAGTTGTGACTGAGCTGTTAAAAACATAGGGGATTTATGCTGGTTATTCGTTCGTTGATTTTCTTATTGCTGCAAATCATCATCACGCCGATTTTTGCTACCTTGGCTTTGCTGTCCTTTCCATTCAGTCGTCTCACTCGCTACAAAATTATTTCGCAGTGGGCAAAGATGATGTTGCCGATTTTGCGCGTGGTGTGCGGCATTCGCCATGAAGTTAAAGGCATTGAAAATTTACCCACCGAGCCGTGCATCGTATTGTGCAAACATCAATCCGCATGGGAGACGTTGGCGCTGCAAAAAATATTTCCACCGCAAGTGTGGGTGTTGAAACGCGAGTTATTTTGGATTCCATTTTTCGGTTGGGCACTGGCATTAACCAGCCCGATTGGGATTAAACGCAGTGATGGAAAAGGGGCGATGAAGCAATTGCTCAAGCAAGGCAAGGAACGATTGGCACAAGGTTTCTGTGTGGTGATTTTTCCCGAAGGAACACGCATCCCTTACGGTCAGCGCGGCAAATACAAAATTGGCGGTGCCATGTTGGCGGCGAGTAGCGGTGTACCCGTGATACCTGTAGCGCATAACGCGGGACGTTTATGGGGGCGCAATGCGTTCAGCAAGCATCCCGGCGTGATTACTATGAGCATAGGTTCACCGATAGCGACGAAGGGGCTGAAGGCGGATGAGATCAATGCCAAAGTAGAAGCATGGATTGAAAATGAGATTCAGTTACTTGAGCATTAGATGTTGGAGATACTTCGAAAATTAGTAGCATCACCTATCGCGCCCGCAAGGGGTGCGTCCGGGGTGTCCCCGTTGCTTCGCAACGACCCTCCCGCCGAACAACGAGCGACTCAGCTCGCTGGTAAACAGCTTACCTATACCTTAAAGCGCAGCAGCAAACGCCGCAGCATCGGTCTGCGCATCGACCATCGCGGGCTAACCGTGAGTATGCCGTTGCGTGCATCGGAAAAATGGCTAGACACGGTGTTGCAGGAAAAAGCGCAATGGGTGGTTGAAAAATTAGATGGCTGGCAAGAACGTGTGCCTGATGAAGTACAGTGGGTAGAGGGCGAATCGTTGGATTACCTGGGGGAGCAGTTGACGTTACGAGTGGAAATTAGTTTATTTTCTGCGCCTGCACAGCAGCGAAAAAATGAGTTGTGGGTGTTTGTAAAAAATGACCGTGAGTCTCACAAAATTGAACAAGCCGTAACGCGTTGGTATCAACAGGAAGCCTTGCCCTTATTCAAACAACGCGTTGACCATTACGCGCCGTTGCTCAATGTATCACCGCGCACGGTAAAGTTATCCAATGCAAGAACTCAGTGGGGGTGTTGCACCGCACGTGGCACAGTGCATTTGAATGTGCAGCTCATCAAACTGCCTTTGCACTTAATCGACTATGTGGTGACGCATGAGCTGGCGCACTTGCGCGAGATGAATCACTCCGCCGCATTTTGGCAAGAGGTTGAAAGTGTCTGCCCAGATTACTTGCAACATCGTGCAGAACTTAAGGCAATAGCTTTGTAGTAACTCTAGGCAGCTTATAATCCGAAAAGTTTCTGTATTGAGAATTTCTTAAAACTTAACACTCGCCTTCCCTCACCCTCTATCCCTCTCCCGAAGAGAGAGAAGCAAAGTCCTTCTCCCTCCGGGAGAAGGGTTGGGATGAGGGAGCAAGAGTGAAATAGTGAATCCTGTCGGGAATTATACAAGGCTCAAAAGGTGCAATCATGCGTCGTGAATTTTATTTAAGTATTGCTTTGATATTGCTGTTGCAAGCGTGTGGCCATAAAGGCCCCCTCACTTTGCCAGTAGCAAAAACACAACCCGCTCCTACTACTCAACCCACAAAATAATGATGAATAATTACTTCCACTATAAAAATGAGGCGCTGCATGTTGAGCAAGTGCCGTTGGCAGACATCGCTGAAAAATTTGGTACGCCTTGCTATGTGTATTCGCGCGCCGCTTTGATGGATGGTATGAATCAATTCAAAAATGCGTTGCAAGGCAAAGCGCATTTGATTTGCTATGCAGTGAAGGCTAATTCCAATTTGGCAATTTTGAATGTGTTTGCACGCATGGGCGCAGGCTTCGATATTGTTTCAGGTGGCGAATTAAAACGCGTGTTGGCTGCCGGCGGCGATGCACGCAAGGTGGTTTTTTCCGGGGTGGGGAAAACCATTGCGGAAATGCGCATGGCGCTGGACGCAAACATTTTGTGTTTCAACGTTGAATCATCTGCCGAGTTGGATAGATTGAATGAAGTGGCTGGCAGCATGGGTAAAGTGGCGGGGATTAGCTTGCGGGTGAATCCCGACGTGGATGCAAAAACGCATCCGTATATATCAACCGGATTAAAGCAAAATAAATTCGGTGTGGCTTACACCGAAGCAATTGCGCTATATCGCAAAGCACGCGATATGAAGAATTTGCACATCACGGGAATGGACTGCCACATTGGTTCACAGCTGACCGAAACCAGCCCATTCATCGCGGCGATAGAAAAAGTTTTGGCGTTGGTTGAGGCGTTAGCAGTGGAAGGAATTCATCTTGAACATTTAGACTTGGGCGGTGGTTTGGGAATTCGATATGACGACGAAACACCACCTGCAATTGCGGATTATGTGGCCGCGATTTTGAGCGGTTTGCGCGGACGAGCCGAGAAGCTAATTCTTGAACCGGGTCGCGTGCTGGTTGGAAATGCTGGCGTGCTTTTGACAAAAGTTGAATATTTAAAGCATGGCGAAGAAAAAAACTTTGCGATTGTTGATGCGGCGATGAACGATCTAATGCGTCCCGCTTTGTACGATGCTTACCATCAAATTTTGCCTGTATCGCATGAAAAAAATGCGACTCAAGTTTACGAAATCGTCGGGCCAATTTGTGAAACGGGTGACTTCATTGGGCGTGCGCGAGAATTAGCTATCACCCCGCAAGCCTTATTGGCTGTGCTTTCCGCAGGCGCATATGGTATGAGCATGAGTTCAAATTACAACACGCGTGGTCGTGCAGCTGAGGTGATGGTCGATGGTAGTGAAGTGCATCTGGTGCGTGAACGCGAAACAGTCGAGCAACTGTTCGCAGGTGAGAAAATAATTTCGAGTGTGTTGTAATTTCCACAAACTTTTCCAAGAAAATTGTTGCGTGATTTTTTAAACGTAGATACAGTACCGATGCCGCAAGCGTTCTTTCGCTAAACATAGGGCGTTTGGGTGTGCAGTGAGTCGTAGAAAATTTCTAAATTATTAATGGAGAATTAAAATGGCAACAAAAGCAAAAACGCCCGCAGCGAAAAAAGCAGTCACAAAAAAACCTGTAGCAAAAAAAGCCGCCGCTAAACCAGCAGCAAAAAAAGCAGCAGCCGCAAAAAAGCCAGCCGTTAAAAAAGCCGCCGCTAAACCAGCAGCAAAAAAAGCAGTAGCCGCAAAAAAACCAGCCGTTAAAAAAGCCGCCGCTAAACCAGCAGCAAAAAAAGCAGTAGCCGCAAAAAAACCAGCCGTTAAAAAAGCCGCCGCTAAACCAGCAGCAAAAAAAGCAGTAGCCGCAAAAAAACCAGCCGTTAAAAAAGCCGCCGCTAAACCAGCAGCAAAAAAAGCAGTAGCCGCAAAAAAGCCAGCAGCCAAAGGCATTCTAGGCGCGTAGTTTTATTTCGCGAGGGGCGGATTAGCTTTCCGCCCTATTTCGTGTAGTCGCTTTGATTTAGTTGACCCAATTGTCCACAACACTCAGTTTTTCAACTCGGTGTGTCGTCGTCCCCGCATCAAACCAAGAAGATCGTTGCTAATCCTAAGAAGATGAAAAATCCGCCGCTGTCGGTAATGGCGGTAATCATCACGCTTGATCCGATAGCCGGATCACGTCCGAATTTTTGCATCGCCAAAGGAATAACCATCCCGACCGCCGCGCCGACCAACAGGTTGAGCAACATGGCACTGGTCATCACCACGCCCAGCGCGATGTTGTGATACAGGAAATAGGCAAACAATCCCGCAACTCCTCCCCACACCAAGCCGTTTAATCCGCTGATGGCAAATTCTTTCAGCAATAACCTGCGCGCGTTGCCTTGGGTAATTTGCCCAAGAGCCATCGAGCGAATAATGATGGTGGTGGTTTGATTGGCGGAGTTTCCCGCAATGCCCGCAACAATAGGCATCAGCGTGGCAAGTGCGACAAATTTTTCGATAGTATTTTCAAAGCCACCTATCACCCGCGAGGCGAAAAATGCCGTACACAAATTGAGTGCCAACCACAACCAGCGGTTTTGCGCGCTCTTCCATACCGACGCAAAAATATCTTCCTCTTCACGCAAACCGGCTTGGTTCAACAAATCACTTTCTGATTCGGTACGAATGAAATCCAGCACAACGTTCACCGTAACGCGGCCAACTAACTTGCCGTCCTCATCAACCACGGGGGCGGAAACTAGGTCATAACGTTCAAACGCTTGCGCGGCTTGCTCGGCTTTTTCTTCGGGATGTAACTGTATCGTGTCGGTGAGCATCAAGCTGCTCACGCTGAGTTCCGGCTCATTCACCACGATGAGATTGATCGGCAACACACCGATGAATTTGTCTTCTCTATCCACCACAAACACTTGGTCGGTGTGGTCGGGCAGCTCGTCAAAGCGGCGCAGGTAACGCGACACGACTTCCAGCGTTACATCATCGCGCACGTGAATCATGTTGAAATCCATCAGCGCGCCAACCGAGTCTTCCGAGTACGACATGGCTTCGCGCAGTTGCTCGCGCTCTTCAATCGAGAGCGATTTGAACACGTCGCGCATAACGTTCTGCGGCAGATCTGGTGCAAGGTCGGCCAGCTCGTCGGTATCCAGTTGCCCCGCTGCCGCGCTCAATTCTTCACGGTTCATCGAAGCGATCAATGAATCGCGAACCGCGTCTGAAACTTCAATCAGAATTTCGCCGTCCCGCTCAGATTTAACCAAATCCCATACCAGCAAACGCTGGTCGATAGGCAGGGCTTCCAGGATGTATGCAATGTCGGCGGGATGCAGCGTGTCGAGTTTGCGATGCAGCTCGGCGAGATGCTGCTTGTGCAACAGTGAATCGACTACCGCGTGGCGATCCTCACGCGGCATTATTTGGCGATGCGCGACCGCCTCCAGCAACGCGTGCTTATGCAGCAGTGATTCCACCTGCTTGAGGTGATCCTGCACATTCTCGGTGTGATGGTTGTCGTGGCTATCTTGCATCGCGCTTGCCTTATAAATTGCGCGCTATTGTAAAGAAAACCCCGCTTGGTCGCTCAGGGAATTTCTGAATCGTTCAAACGACCCAAAATGATGTTGGTCTTGCGCAGTAAACCGCTCGCCTCGCGGTGCTTATCGTAGAAACGCGGGTTGGGAACCATCGCGGCGAGCTTGGCGGCCTGTGGTGCGGTGAGTTGTGTCGCACTCACGTTGTAGTAATGGCGAGCCGCCGCTTCTGCGCCAAACACGCCGTTCCCCCACTCGATGACATTCAGATAGATTTCAAAGATGCGTTTTTTATCCATCACATTTTCCAGCATCACCGTGATGATGATTTCCTCACCTTTGCGCCACGGGGTGCGCTTGGTTGAGAGAAATAAATTTTTCGCCAGCTGTTGGCTGATGGTTGAGCCACCCGCAACGATTTTTCCCTTGCGCAGATTTTTCTCGTAAGCCTTTTGTATGCCTTCCCAGTCAAAGCCTTCGTGATCGACAAAGTTCGCGTCTTCGGCGGCAATCAGCGCGCGCTTGAGGTTAGGCGAAATTTTTTCGTAGTCCACCCATTGATGTTGCAGCGTGGCTTCGCTGTTTTCATCCTGCATGACTTCCAGGCGGCTTTCCATAAATGCACTGCTCGAAGGATTGAATTTAATCCACCAGCAAATGTGTGCGAACAACCAGAGTTGATACAGCAGAATCAGCGCAAAGCCATACATCACGCCGCGCAATAACCATCGCCACAGTTTTCCTATCATTGCTTACAAGCTCAAGTCAGGCGCAACGCCGCGATGACAGGTGCGGTATCAGGGCGTACACCGCGCCATAGATAAAATGCCTCGGCTGCTTGCTCGACCAACATGCCCAGACCATCGGCAACTTGCGCGCCGTGTTCGCGGGCGAATTTCATAAACGGTGTTTCGCGTCCGTACATCATGTCGTAGGCAAGGCCATTGGGGGCAAAGGTGCCGATTGGAAGTGATGGCATTTTATTTGATAAGCTTGATGAGGTCGCGTTGATGACAAGGTCAAAAGCAAGAATATCTCTAGCCAATTTTTCAGCGAGGCTTGCGTAGCTCATCGAATTCAATACCGGTATCATTGAGCCGAACGGTATTCGGTGAGTGGTACTGTGAGCATCTACTAACAATTGAGCTTTTTCAGAATTGCGATAGCCAATTGTAATTCTGCATGACTCCTCCAATAGAGGAGTTGTCACTCCCCATGCAGCTCCACCAGTCCCCATCAACAAGATATTTTTATTTTTTATGATGAAATTCAAATTATGCTTAATGTCGCGTACCAGTCCAGCACCATCCGTGTTTTCTCCTAGAATAATGTCGCCATCAAACTTGAGTGTATTCACTGCTTGTGCTGCTTTGGCTCGCTCTGTTAATTTTGTTGCTAATTTAAACGCATCAAACTTGAACGGCACAGTCACGCTACACCCTTTGTACCCTTCATCACGCAGCCTTTGGATAGTTGCAGCGAAGCCATCCAGCGGGGCTTCGATTTTTTCATAGCTAATGTCTTGCCCCGTTTGCGCGGCAAACATTTGATGAATCTGGGGGGATTTGCTGTGCGAAATGGGGTTGCCGATAACGGCGTAGCGATCAGTCATGTTTGGGGCACAAAAAAAGTGGTGCGCGCATTGTAAAGAGGAAAGGCGGTTTAAAGAAATAGCCAATCAAACTGACTAATCCAAGAAGGTGTCGTTACTGAAATTCGCTTTCCCACTAACCGCGCCAAGCTCTTTCCGATGCTACAAATTCTAAATCAATAGGGGGAGTGTAGGGTACGCCCTGATTGAGTGTGTGTTGATGCACCAGTGCCTGGGTTAGTTGCTGGTGAGTAATGACTTTTTCCGTAACCAAAAAGGCACCCAGGCGACCATGTTTTTTGGCATCAAAATTTGCCAAGCAATGGTGCAAGCTTTCCGGAGAAATCATTTCCAAATCAATCAGCACATCGCCTATAAGATGGCGTTCACCCAGTACGGTATTGGGTGACAGAGCAGGGCTATTGTCGCGGTATAGCGGGTTGTCCGGGTTAAGTGTGCGACCTAAAATTTGAATGGTTGTCCAGCTTGCGGTGTCTTGCGGGTTAAAACGGAGAAATGCGCGCGCATTGTTTTCAAACTCTTGGACACTTTTGAGAGAAGCCAATATTGCCAATAACAAAAGCCACGCCTCGGATTTCTTCGGATTATCAACCAAGAGCTCTAGCAATATTTTGACGGCTCTTTGGGGGTGATTGAACGCGGCGTAAAGTTGCGCTTCTTCAATGATGGCATCCACTTCGGCATGGGCATCACTGACAGTTTGTAATGTTGCAGCAACTTGGGGAGAAGTATTTTGGGGTGGGCTGGTTTTAGCCGCCACAACTGCTTGCGCCATGGCTTTTATCTTGATGGTTGTTTCACCGGGCGACGCAGGTTGCGTCTTGGGCAATGGTATATCGGTTGGCGCGGGCTGAATCTGAACAATATCGGGAAATATTTGCAAAGGCTCGATGACTGATTTACTGCGAACATATCGTCGCAGTCCCAATGTCAGAGCAATAATCGCCAAGCCCAGTAAGCCGATTGGCCAAGCCCAAGCAAGCCAGTCTGCTTTTTGAGTCACCGTGGTTTTTTGTACAGAGACAGGTTGTGAGGCGGCAACTGCAACAGACTTATCCGCAGCAACTGGCGCAATCGCTGCCGTTCCAACAGCAGCGTTAGCAGTTTCAATCGGCGCGTTAGACGCAGCGTCGTTGCTTGCATTGATGTGGGCTGGCGCACCGAGTTGAGCCAGCTTGGCGCGCATTTCGCCAATATCATCCTGTAATTGTTTAACCTGGTTTTGCAGGGTCAGAATACTTGCCATCTGGTCATCTGAATCCAGAAATTTTTGCGAGCCCAACAAAAAGGTGCGCTCTTCGGGGCTGATTTTTCCGATACGGGATGCATCCAGCGGCTCACCGGAAATCTTGAGCTGGAAACCGCCAAAATTGTTAGAGCGCGCGCGGTGTTTAACACGAGGTTGGCTAACGTCGGGGCTGGCAGGTTTGGCGCGAGTGCTGTGGTGCGCAGATGATTTTGCAATAGCGGGCTGCGCAACGGCTGGCACTTCAATGGCAACATTGGCTTGCGGAGCTTGCTTGGCAGGCACGAGTTCAACTTTGATTTGAGGTGCAACCGCCGGTTCAACGGATGCAACTTGTTCGGGCATGGGCATGCTGTCAGCCAAGTCGGGCAGGATAGTAAATGTTTTGGCGGTACTGCCTTGATCGCTGCACTTGATCTGTAATTTGAATTTGCCAAAAACGTCGTTGAACGGTTTGCGCGTGTTCAACAAAACGCGTTGCTGTCCACCGATGTTTTGTATAGACAATTTGGTATCGCGCAAATAATTGCCGGCATCGTCAGCCCGCGTATCAGGCGCAACGAGTGAGACGCAACTATCGTCAATTTTCTCATTGGCTGCGGTAGTGATTGCCACCTCCACACGCAATGGTTCGCCCAGTTTGCTGGTGGATAGAATGTCGCCGATTTGCACGGCTTCAACCAAGCATGGCAAAACACAGAGCGCAGCGCATAACCCCAATTTGATGTTGCGTAACTGCTTAGTGGGTAAAAAAAGGGAATTTAAATCAGCGAAGCGCGAATGAGTGGCAGCATTGAGTGACATTCTTGCAATATCCTTTTGAGCAATCCAGCATTGAGTATATGGCTGAATTGTATAGGAATAAGCGTCGAATTGGGGGCGTTTATTCGCCACTCTCCAATAAATCTGAGCGTGTAAATGTCCAAGTACGAACAATATCTAAAATATCAGTATCTTTAGTGATATCCGGAGGAAGTGGGGCGTAGGGTGCAGCAAGCTTTACAATGCGCACAGCGGCGGCATCGAGCAAACGTTGTCCGGAAGAGTTCTTGACTTCTACTTTTTCCAAGCTGCCATCGGCGCGAATTGAGACGCTGAGTTGCAGGCTGCCAAAGGCTTTTTGCAGACGCGCTTGCGCCGGGTAATTCAAGTTGCCAATGCGCTCCACTTTGACTCGCCAGTCTTCGATGTATTGGGCGAAACGAAATTCTTGGGTGCGCGCACCGATAAATTTACGGCGCGGTAGTTTTTGGTAGTAGTCATTATTTTTACTAATCTGCGCTTCAAGGCGTGCGATCTCCAGGCTGCGCTGTATCAAATCTTCGCCATTGGTAGCGGCAGCACCATCAAATTTTTTCTGATCGAGTTGCTTGATGGTGTGATCGCTTTTTAATTGTGTCATCACCCGCTTGCTTTCCTCTTCAAGCTTGGCAACATGTTTGGCAAGCTGTTCTGGGGTAAATTTCTGACTATCTTTGAGGGTGGGGAAAGATGTTTTGGCAACGCGATCATCTTCGGTGTTACCGCCGCCGTCGAGATTATGTTGCGCCAGCGCATCCGCTTTAGTTGGCTTGGTTTTGGATTTGCTGTTGACCAATACCACTTGCAACGTGTTCATATCGTTTGCCATGCTGCGCGGATCAGGCATCACAAAGGTAATGCCGAAAAGTGCGAATGCGTGGAACACAATCGACACAATCAAAGATGAAGACAGTGATGTCTTCAAATAGGGCAGTAGCCAGACTTTTAAGCTGGTGAACAAGCGACCTCCTCCGTTACCGCTGCGATAAAGCGCGTTTGCACATCGAGATCCAGTAAATCAATATCGCCGATGGCAAGCTGCACGCGAGTATTGACGGGCAATTCGGGCAGGGATGAAGCACGGAAAGTGAGCGGGATATTGGTGAGCTTGAGCAAGTTTTCGCGCAGGACAATGGCTTCAACTTGCTCGACATTTTCTTGCTGCAACCAACGCAAACACCAGTAGCGTTCCATGCCGCGCTGGAATTCGTTGTACAAACTGTAGGTGGTGTCGAAGTCGCGCATGATCGCGTACAACGCGGTGTCATTTTTTGGATAGGCGGGTTCTTCGTCGCGCAACATCGCAATAATCTGGCGTTGATTGACCATGTCCACATAGCGACGTAACGGCGAGCTTGACCACATATATTGCGCCACACCCAAACCTTGATGGGGGGCTGCGATAGTGCTCATTTTGACTTTGCCATTTTGCTGGGTGCGGTAGATGCCGGGAAAGCCATGCTCGGCAAGATGTTTACCCCATTCGCAATTCACCAGAATCATCAGTTCTGAAACCACCTTGTCAATTGGCGAGCCACGACGACGATTGCTGATTTCGACGCGATCATTTGCTATATGGAAGTTGTAATCGATTTGCTGGAGGTTGTTGTCGGATGATTTGCCGCGACCTGCTTCCAGCTTTTGTACCAAACTCCACAGCAAGGTTAATTCGTTGGCGTAAGGATAATCCAACTTGCCCGCCGCCAAGGTCTCTTCATTGAATAGCGGCTCTAACGTGTCGTGGCGTAAGTTGGCAGCAATATGAATGCGCTCAACACGGCTTTCATAACTCATTACCGCGAGGGTTGAACTATCCACGTCTATGTACATCGACAGTGCCGGGCAGACGCGATCCGCACACAAGGTAAAGGCTTGCACCACGCTGTCTGGCAGCATGATGATTTTGTCGCCGGGCATGTAAACAGTGGACAGGCGTTGCGCGGCAATCTTGTCGATCTCAGAATCGCGTGGAATTCCCAAAGACGGTGCGGCGATATGTACGCCGATGCGCCAATTGCCGTTGTCCAGTTTGGCGACTGAAAATGCATCGTCAATCTCCGTAGTCGTCGCATCATCGATGCTAAAAGCATTGACGTTCGCTAGCGGCAATTCTTCCCACGCACTTAATTCCACAGCCGGGAAGCCCGTGCCTTTGGGGAAATTTTCGAACAAGAATTTCTGCAAATGGAAGTTTTGTGTGGACGGTATGCCGCCGCAGCGATGCAATAAATGCGCGGCAGATAAATGGGTTGCGGCACAAGCCGCTTCCAACGCTTTTACTTCGATGGTGTTGCGATCCGGTTTGTAGAGCAAGTGAGTGATGTGTTCGGCAAACTCGTTTGGGAATTCAAAGCGGCTGAGTTGCTCGGTATAGCGCGCTTGCAAAGCGAGTTGCTGACGCTTTTTTTCCGCACCAGCGAGTGCAGCTTTAAGTACGTCAGGCGGCGCAGCGCGATAGCGACCTTTGCCTTTTTTGTGAAAATAAATCGGCGCGCTATGCAGCCTCATCAACACCGCGCCCGCTTCTAACGAGCTGGGTTTATGACCGTAATATTCCGTGGCGGTTTGCTCAAACTCAAACTCATCGGGCGGGCAACATTCCCAAAGAAACTCCACTTCAATGTCTGATGCCAGCGTTTCTGCTTGATGGATAAAATCGGATAAAGCGGGTTGACTGAAATGCAGCATCACATTGCTGGCTTTAACCTTACTGCGTTTGCCGGAAATGCTCTCAATCTGTAGTGAGGTGGTGTTGTCGGTCATGATGCTGCCGACTTTAAAACTACCGTCTTCTTCGTAAAGGATATTCATTAACAGGGGGTGGGAAAATTTGGCTAGAATTATAACAGCTTGCATGTGTATCACTGGAAACTGCGCGCAACAAAAAAGCCGACTTTCGTCAGCTATTTTGTGCAGCCTGCCTTTTTTGTTTTACAGGCATCGCCACTACCCTACTTCCCCTGAGTCTTGCGTTGCGCCTTCACTGCCAGCTTGGCTGGTCTTTAGTTCATGCCGAGTAATGGAACGTCCCATACTTCGGCGGAATAAAAAAGCAGCCTAAATCTCAAATAGGCTGCGAACTCACATTGTTTAATGCGCCAACATCCAAGCGACCATTGTTTTGATTTCTGAATCCGGCACAGTAGCGGGTACTCGTGGCATCGGCATTGAACCCCAAACCCCTGAGCCACCCTCGCGAACTTTCTTCTCCAAAGTCGCAGCCGCCTCTTTATTACCGGCGTACTTGGCTGCAATCATTTTCAATGAAGGCCCGACGGCTTTTGCATCCAGCTTGTGGCAAGACGCACATTTGTTTTTGTTGAATACAGCTTCTCCATCATCAGCAAATGCGACAGATGTAACAGTCAAAGCAGCTGTCAGGGCAATCAGGTAACGAACTTTCATGGTGTTTCTCCTTGGTTAAAACTACTGGTGGGAAATTTACCATGTTCAATATTCCGATTATTGATTTAGGTCAAACAAGTCTGTTTAACCCAAATAATCTATTTGAACGGAAACCTATGTAGGAGCGAGCTTGCTCGCGAAGCGCTTTCGCGAGCAAGCTCGCTCCTACGAGGAGAAATTTTCTAATGAACTATTGGGTTTAAATAACCCCGGCTGTCAGCTTACACAATTAAATGATAAAAAACTAATAAATTTTGCATAGTTTATACGGTAATTCATGATAAATATACGCCTATTCAATGATAATTAATTTGAAAATTCTGCTAATTGCGATAGTAGCTTAAAAGTGCTAGCATCCGGCAATGCCGGTCAGGAAAATTCCCAAGAATTACCTCAGTGTCACTGGTGTGTTTTCCAGTGCAAAGAATGGTAAGTCGCTCGGTTACGAGTCATTGCTCGAACGAGACAAGATGATTTTGCTTGAATTTGATGACGCAGTCTCGAGCTTTGAAGAGCAGCCAGTTAAAATCCCCCTTGTTGTCGACGGGGAAAAACGTAAGCCTTACGTCCCAGATATATTGATTCACCACTTTCATTTAACTTCAGGCGAAGTTCCACGACCCATTCTCGGTGAGGTCAAAAATTCAAGAGATCTTAAAAAGAACAAGGCAAAGTATGCGCCGAAATTTGAAGCAGCTGCTCAGTATGCAGAAGCCCATGGTTGGGAGTGGCAAATCTTTACGGAAAAAGAGATCCGCACACCTTATCTAGAGAACCTAAAGTTCCTGCGTGAGTACCATAGTTCCGAGCCAGATACTCTGCTGCTCGATGCGGTCATGAGCAATATGCAGGAAGTGCGCGGCTCTGTGACGGTGGAAACATTGTTGAAGAAAGTATGCCCAACTGAAGATGATGTATTACACATGGTTCCCGCCATCTGGCACTTGCTAGCCACTAAACGCATCAAGGCAAATTTGCAAACACCACTTACATTAAAAACCAAACTGTCCCTGCCAGTGAAGGAATAGCCATGACTAAATCCTCATCAGTTCTTTTCAACATCGTTAAAGGCGAAATGGTTAATTACAACGGGCAAGAATTTGTAATTGTAAAAATTATTGACTTAACCAAGGTGTTGGCACAAAACCTTGCCAATAAAAATACCGAAGTATTGGATATTCAGCACCTGACCCCATGGGTTATCAAGCAGGACGGCAATAAGGAAGAAGATAAAGAAGTTGATCTAACTGGCATCCCTGAAGAAGAGTGGCAATTTGCTCGAGAGCGATTAAAGCTCATACAGCCACTAATTAGTGGGAAAGTGAGGGGTGTGGCTGCAACGGAAAAAATTGCCAAGGAAGCGGGTTGTGGCATAGCCACGCTTTATCGGTGGATTCGGATGTACAAGGACTCTGGTTTACTTTCAGAGTTATTGCCAGATAAAGCTGGGTGGAGGCAGGGAAAATGGCGCTTGGGAAAAGAAGTAGAAGCGATCATCAAGGACGTGATCGAAAACTTTTACCTGACCGACCAGAAGCCAAGTATCGCTTGCACAACTGAAGAAATACAAAGGGTGTGTCACAACGCTGGCCTAGCAAAACCTCATTGGGAAACGGTGAACAGGCGCATCAAAGAAATAAAAGAGAGTGAGAGATACGAAAAGCGCCATAGCAAGCGTGCGGCAAAACAAATTTACGATCTTATAGAGGGATCTGTGCCGAATGCGGAATGGCCACTGGCATTGGTTCAGATTGATCACACACCGCTCCCTGTCATGATTGTGCATGATGTATCTAGGCTTTCGATTGCCCGTCCCTATGTAACGCTCAGCATTGATGTAGAAAGTCGCATGGTCACTGGTAAGGAATTGTCCTTGGAGAAACCTTCAGCCATGTCAGCTGGAGCATGCTTATCTCATTCCATACTTCCTAAGGAAAAATGGTTGTCTGAAGAGTTGGGTTTACCAAATGTGGAGTGGCCATGCTGGGGCGTGATGGGGATTTTACATATGGATAATGCCCGTGAGTTTCGAGGCAAAATGCTTAAGGAAGCCTGCCTTGAGTACAACATTGATCCTCAGTTCCGACCAGTTAAAACGCCTCACTATGGTGGACATATTGAAAGGCTCATGGGAACGGCATCTGAAAAATTAAAAAAACTTGAGGGCGCGACGTTTTCTAATCCAAAAGAAAAAGGTGAATACGATTCTGAAGATCGCGCCACGATGACATTTCTAGAATTGGAAAGGTGGTTAGTACTTTTCATCGCCAAATACCATCACACTCCGCATAAAGGCATTAACGGCGAAACACCAATCGATCGATATCGCAAAGGACTGCTAGGAGGGGATGGCAAGCTACCGCGAGGACTTCCGGCCAGGCGACTTGATGAAGAAAAAGTCCGAATCGATTTCATGCCAATCATTGAGCGTACTGTGCAGAATTATGGCGTGCTTATCGAAGATGCTCACTATTTTGCCGATGTGCTGCGTCCATGGATCATGGCACCCGACCCAGTACACCCAAAGTCAACTCGTATATTCAAATTCAGGAGAGATCCGCACGACATCAGTCGGCTGTATTTCTTTGAACCCAATGACAAACGATATTACGTCATTCCATTTCGGGATTCGAGTTTGCCACCGATCAGTGTATGGGAGTACAAAGCTGCACGCAAAGCTGCCAAAAAGGCTGGCGTAAAAGATTTAAATGAGCGAAAAATTTTCGAATACGCAAACATGCAACAGGAGATACAGGATCAGGCCGCACAAAAAACCAAAGCTGCTCGTCATGAGAGTCAGCGCAAGATTAATCATGAAAAAGCTCGCAAGAAACGCGAAAAAGATTTACCTAAAGCAATTGAAACTGAGGCTCCCGCTAAGCCTCCAGTTATTCTCGGGTATGACCAAAGCAGAAAATCACACTTCGATGATGAGGATTGAACATGACTGATCCACGCTATCCTCATCTCAGTAAGAACGCCATTCAGCAGCTGGATTTGTCAGATGACGAGCGAATTCTGGCCATTAAACAAGAAACGTGGATCAACTATACCCGAGCAAAAATGATACTGGAGCGTATGGAGGAATTGCTAATGCATCCTCGCGTGACCCGTATGCCGAACATGCTGATCACAGGCTCGAGCAATAATGGTAAGACTCAAATTCTGAGGCGCTTTGAAAAACAACATAAACCCCAACCCAATTTGGAGGGTGAGTATTCCATCGTACCGGTGCTGTTTGTTGAAGCGCCGGGTAAGCCAGATATTGGTGCATTTTATGACAACATATTGGAAGCAGTCTGGCAGCCCTACTCGATACGTGCCAAGGATCCAGAAAAAGCGCGAGAGGTCAGAAAGGTGCTGCACAATATTCAGTTAAAGGTACTCATGGTTGATGAGATTCAGCATCTCATTGCGGGTAGTCAGGCCAAACAGCGTGAATTTCGCAACAGCCTTAAAAGTCTGGGGAACCAACTGCAGATTTCTATCATCGGGGCTGGTGTGACCGAAGCCTTTAATGCGATTAATACCGATGAGCAATTGTCAAATCGATTCGAACCTGAATTCCTGCCAAAGTGGCAATTGGATAATGAGTATGGAGATTTGATCGAGACTTTTGAGCGGCGGTTGCCATTAAGAAACCCCTCGAATTTGCGTGATCCAAGTATTAGTCAGAAAGTTTTGTGGATGAGCGAAGGTATCCTGGGTGAGATTCACGAAATACTGAAACGCGCTGCCATTCAGGCGATCAAGGATAAGTCCGAACAAATCACCCTAAAGACTCTTGAGAAAATTCGCTGGACGATGCCCTCTAAACGTAAGGTGGCGCCTCCACCGGTGTGACATGACCAATGTTTCAAAGCTGTGGTTGTATCACCCTCATCTCTTGGCGGATGAGTTGCTGTCCTGTTGGCTGGTTCGCATCGCGCATGGTCATGACATGAAGCTGCAAACGTTTTGTCGGGTGGCATTGGGACAAGGTCAGGCTATATGGGTCCGGGACATAGACCGTGAGGCAGCAGACTGGTTAGTCCGTGCATTGTCAGAACATACTGGCGCAGGTGTGAGAACAATCAGGCACGCCAGCCTGCTTGCTTATAAAGGCAAGTTGTATCGCCGCTATCGTTGGAGCGGGCAGCAAAACTGGATATTGCCACTCGATATGGTTGATACCAGTTATCAGCATCACGGAATGCAATTCTGTCCGCGATGTTTATTGGAGGATAAAATTCCGTATTTCAGAAAGCGTTGGCGCGTAGCGTTCTATACGATGTGCACTAAACATCAGTGCATGCTGCACGATCGATGTCCAGCTTGCGGTGCACCTGTGGTTTTTCATCGGCGTGAGATGGGTAAATTCAGCATCGTCGATGCTGGGATAATCACTCAGTGCCATGCTTGTGATTTTGATCTGCGCAAATCTAAAGTTGAATCACCTTCCATCTATGATGAGTCTGCCTATCAGACCTGGCTGCCAGCACTACGTATGCTGGAAGGACTTGAAGGAGATTATGCGTGTTACGACGTGGGTATCTTTTCAGTGTTGCATCAGTTGTGCAAAATACTATCAACGCATTATTTGCATGTCCACCTGCGTCAGTATGTTTCCGAAAAAATCGGCGCACCAATAATTGCGTTTCACCCTAAACATAAGTCGATTGAAAGCTATTCTCTGGAAGATCGACATGTTGTGATTCAGCTTGCTATGTGGTTGCTGGCTGAACCTGAAGTTAGGATTATTGAAGCGTGGCGGGATAAAGCGGTTCGATATAATTTACTGAAGAGGGATTTTAAGCCAAGGCCGCAGTGGTATCGTGACATTGTGGAGAGGTGTTCGAATTGGCGAACTATTTGAATTTAAATAGATATTCCGTTTATTATTGGCGATCAGTTAAAGCAGGCTTTAAAGCTCTTAGGGAATAGATAGTATTTTGAACATTTTGCAGTTATAACAGTTTAGAGCTTTATATGCCGAGCCATATTTTATTTATGCATTAATTCAATTATTTACATTTATTGTATAATCCATGCTGCACCCATTACTCCCCCGTTATAAAAATATCTTGAAATATTTTAAATTGAGAGTATCATCTTCTTCTATTGGTTAATAGGAGGCTTAAATGACGGACTTAATGCTAGAACTTGAGACGCGCGTTGCCGCAAAAAGGAAAGAGCTTGAAGATGAAGAGAAGGCATTGGCTATTGTGAGACGCATGATGGGGCAATCTCCTATCCATGTATCAATTCCTGAAGAGCAAAAAAATCAGATCGGTCAGCTCAAATTTGAGGATTTAGCGGGAAGTGTTGAAAAAACAAAGAAGCGGACTTTGATTGATGAAGTGCGGAGTGTTGTTATGCATTTCGGGGTAAATGAATTCACCGTTGCGCACATTGAAGCTGCACTCAAAAAGACTGGCGTTGTTGTGGATGCGAAAAATCCGCGCGCCCGGATTGGAATTGCTTTATCTACGGTGCTTGAAGAAAACATTATTGTGAGGACCGCCTTAGGTGGTGGTAATGTTCCGCACCGATACAAGCTGAAATCAGCGATTGATAACGAGTAAAAAAGAGAAGATGCCCTCGGGGGAGGGCATCATTACAACAGTGTCAGACAGGCACATAACAAAGGAGTACAAAATGGCACTGGCAAGCCAGCAGGAGCAGCCCCTCATTAAGTTGAGACTCGCTGAACTCGCAGCATCTATCATATAGGATAACCGCTAATTCATCGCCGACTAAACATCAGCCGTCTTTGAATTATCTATAATCCCCATTAATTTTGCAAGCTGTTTTTTTAATGAGCAGCTAGGGTTTGTTTGCGCGTTAATTATTGCTCCATGTTTTTCCCATGGTTCATTTGTTTAATTAATTATCCAGTATACTCAAGCAAAAGATTCACTTTTAAATTCTGCTTAAGGTGAGAAGATAAATATACTCGATAACGAAAACCTCTATAAAATCATTGCGTTGCGAAGGTAGGCTAAACTTGTAATCTTGGCAGTCATGTAACCCAATTTTATCAAGTTGTCTTTGGCGTCCTAGTGAACTTCAATAATATCGACTCAGGTAACAAATTATATTGTCCTAAAAGCTTCCCTGCTTCTTGAGTGTCAAATTCTGACAGTTTGCTTGCCGCCGATTGGACATAACTGCGCACGGCAGCTTTAAATGCTTCCAAATCATCAGCAGTCATCACTCTCGTTTTGGAATGAGGTGAAGCAGCATATTCAAATTTATTGGAAGGATGAACAATCAACGGTGTGAAATCACAACTGTGATCATATTTTGAGATAAACCAATTTGCTGATCCATTAAGTTGGTTGCAGTCTGCTTTGCATACAATTGGGTTAGTAGCACCATTTTTACATTCGATCACAATGTATTGAAGGTTTCCAACTTCCCATAGAACATCAGGGCCTTTGCCGTAATCATTTTCAGGACGCTGAGCCACAAACCCTATTAATTTCGCAATGGTTTTGAACGCCTGCTCAAAGCGATTTGATGTTTCCGGTAAAAATATCAAATCATCTAAGGTTCCATTTACATCAATCAATAATTTATTTTTATTCCCATCGTATGATCGAATAGCCCATGCAGAATTTTTTGCTTGCGACAAGTTTTCTGTTTTTAATTTTTCATATTCAATACCCTCTAAAGGTTTTGGCAATGCACGATTAATTTGCAATGCGCTCTTTAGAGTCTCCTGTGATTTCGATGAATCTGTAAAGTATTGATATTCAGCGAACTGCCATTTCAGCCATCCCCTAACAACAGGGTTCTCGGAAATTTCCGGGTCGTTGATTACACTCTGGAGTGCATCCATAGCACCTTTGAAATCTCCAATTGATGCCGCATCGAATGCATGCCTTTGAGATACGGCAACACCTCGAATATCAGCTTCTTCCGGATAGGTAATATTTGACAATGCTTCTCTTGCTACCTTTCTCCACTGAGGTGTCTGCATCAGGCAATAATCCATTGCAGCTTCAATTTCATGAAGGCCATCTCCGAGTTGTTTAGTTACTTCTTCTGAAAGGCTTAGCTGAGCCTGCGTTGCGGGTGAAAACTTATTAATTGCATCAAACGAGAACAAGTCGCGCGTAAGTGATCTGCCCATTAGTAAAACTACGCAGTAGTCATCATTGGAGCGTATTCCTCTTCCCATTCCCTGTTCTATTCTTTGGATCTGCCTCCCGATAAGTTGCTCGCTTCCGTGAAGCATGTTGTTCTCAATTTGATCGATTAGTCGCTTTGCTTGCGGTAATCCGTCTAGAACCAATATGCGACAAGCATCATTTGGTAAATCAACCCCGTCGTATCTATTTATCAATACTACAAGGCCAGCATGACCGGTCTTTAACTGCGTGACAATTGCGCCGATTTGCGTTGTATCAACAATTTTAGTGGCGGCATCTCGCCAATATTCAGAACGCAGTTTGGATGGGACAATAACGACAACATTTAGTGTCTTTGCTTTGGTTACCAAGAAATCTCTCAATTGATCGTCAGATATTGAAGGGTCAATTTCTTGTGGAACCAAAATCATTCGGTCGCCAATATCACTTGCGCTCCTTGGTGTTATATGTTTTGAGACAAGGTCTGGATCGGCATCTAGATGACTTACTAGGATGGAATCATCAGCCAAAGTCGCGGTCATAAATATTCTTCTTTTCGCGTAACAAAAACTTTGAATTGAATCAATGGGCAAACAGAAAGGTGTGATTTCCACTCTATGGCCACTGAATACGCATCTGCACAGGGATAGATGGCTTTTTATGAGAGGCCAGTTAAATTGGATTGAGTCATCACTACGATGGGCTGAAAGCAGCTTTACTACATCATTTTGCTTTGCGCTCCAGGCATAGAATGGTACGAGCATAGTGGCACTTGGATCGCCACTTTCTAATTCAAAGTATTTCGAGTCGTTTTGTTTTAATAAGTTATCTTTAAACAAACTGAGGAGATTTTTATATATCTGGGTATTGGCATCTACAGAAATGCAGAATTGGTTTTCTGTGGTTGCAAGGCAAGCATGGGCATCGTCAATAACGATGGCTCCGATTTTTATCTTCTGACCCTCATCGCCCACACCAAATCTTGATCTTCCATTTATTAAAGTATGAATATTGATGACTGCAATTGATTTGCCTTGCAGTACTGAGTGATCATCTGGTTCTGTGCTTACGTCAATTCCCAACTCTTTCGCTTCCTTGATTACTTGGTCAACTAGATAGTTGTCAGCTGCCACATAAAATGCAGGGGCGATACGTTCGTTCAGGCAACTTTTAAGTAATAGCAAACCAACTACGGTTTTTCCTCCCCCAGTGTTCATCTTGAGAACGGAATCTTTATCCGTGCGTCGATCATGCCATCGAGTAAGTACCTCAGCTTGTACATCTCTGAGATACGCATACTTTTTATTTTTTTGTGGCAGGAGACTAAATATCTCCCTAGGGTTCAACTCAGTGTCTAGAAGTGGCTTGGAGCTAAATTTACTAAAGTCTAAAGGGGGCATGATGACCATCCAAGTTTCAAAATTAAATCAAGTATAAGGGTAATGCAAAATTTACAGCTTATATCTTGCTTACTTCAACCAACTTTTCCATTGCGCTCTTAAGGACAAAATCATCTACATTGATTGCAATCGTAGCTGCTCCATTAAAGTCTTCCATTTCCAAAATGAACATTTTGCAAAAAGGTTTCCCACTTAGTGTAAATTCAACAAAGCATCCTTTGCGCTGCCTGTGAAATCCGTGTTCATCAATGCAAAATGAAATTGAATTAATTTCACCATTTTCATCAACAAGATGAGGAAGAGAAATAACCGGATGTGTGTAGCCAGCAAGGACAATTAATTCTGTGGTTACATTTTCGGACAGTAAAGACGGTTGCGATGAAACAATATCGATTGAATCAAAAACAAATTTATATTTTTTTGGGTCAAGTTCTGAGAGATTGGCATGTGCATATCCCTGAGCAACATCGATACATCGAGTGTTTTCGTTGCGACTGTCTCCTTCACCGAAACTTACTTGTGATTCCTGAGCAGCAGATTTTGTAAAAATAATAGCGGGAGGATCATTCGTGTCGTAGCGTTCTCTCCAGACCGATTTGTTCGTTAAATCCGGAAAGCGTGGATTGCCATCGGCCCAATGCACCTTGGTTGAAAGCGATTTACCTGGATCAGTACCAACCAGTTTTTGCGATTTTTCCGTTGAACTGTTTATGAAAGTTGGCTTTTGCTGATTTTGTTTCACTTGGTTTTCTGGGGAGTGTTTTTTTACACCAACTTTTTGATTGTCCGATACTTCGTAAGACAGTGATGTAAAAGGGAATGGGTGCGAACATGATTTCAGGTGGTACACAACGAAAGTTGCTTTCGGAGTGGTGCCATGGGAAAGCCATTTTCCTGAAACTACAAGGTCGGTTTCACCAGTGAAAGGAAATCCTGTATACGGATGAACTGGTTCATGTTGCACTGTGGCCGACATACATGAATGGAAAATAAGTCGCGCAGCTTGCCACGCATTTTGATCGAGAGCCATACGCCCAATATCTGTTGCAGACATGCCAGATAAACCGTCGGCAAGCTTCAAGTGAAGACGACTTAAATATGAATCAAAATGCTTGTTCTTCCAAAATAAATCGTCTGTAATTTGCTGAGTGAAGAGTAGGTGGAGCAATCTTGAAGATGAGCCAAAGTAGAAGCGTATTATTTCTATACAAGGGATGATGATGCGTGTCCCGCTGGGCAGCGTGACGGCAACACAATAACTCTGTGTTTGATGCCGATGCCAAGGGTGCTCATTTAACGGAAGCAGAAATTCTCCAGAAATCGCTAAGCCTGCTTTAACAAAATCTGTTGTTGCTTTTGTGACCTCAAGCTTCTCGAAAATTTCTGTTTGATAACTTGGTGTATTGACGCATTGACCACCCTGCCAGATGTCACCGATATTAATTAGATAAAGTAATCCAATTGGCAGCCATATTTGTCTTTGATGGTGGTGATCAGTTGCGCTGGTGGATAACATGGCATTGAGATCATTTGGATAGCACAACACTGGAGAGGTCACTATGCGAACGCAGGGCTGGCTATGACGATGAGGCTGATAATCTACCTCCCCGAACCAGTCTATTCGCCAAAGTCGATTATCTGGGGTGAGTTGATGGATAGAGAGGATGGGCATTATTCATGCGTAAAACAAGTAAGGATGATAATTACACTGATTAATCATAAATCCATTGATTGAGAAGGCATATGTTCGAATAGTGTTTTTGTCAAAAAATTGTCGATCTACCAAGATCCTTTGAAAATAAGATGACATTGAATTAATTCATCTCAAATGCGCGAACTCAAAAAGCGCAGCGCTAACCATTTGAAAGTTTTCTAAAAGCCCATCAATATCATCAGCCTATCTTAGTAGCTTAGTCCGACACAACCGCAAAAAATACTCGTACATTGGGACAAACACATTTGCCTGTTCATTTAGCATCCGAGCTTCAACTCTTACCCAGTCAGGGCGGGATCCACTCTGTCGAAGTGAATCCGAGAACACAGATGCGTACTGGCCATTTCCTACTGGCACAGTTTTTTCAGTCAGGTGATTGGACATCAAGCGAGCTGCTTGATACAGCTTAGCTAAAGCGAGCTGAAGATCCTGATCCAGAAATTCTTTTTCAGGCTGGTCCCAGGTTTCAATGAAATCAAAAAGTGGCTGGATAGATTTACGGTGAAACGAATTACCAAAGTCATGGTCCCTCAAAAGTCTAATGGCAGGTTCGAATGCAAATACCGTTTGAAATTCCTGAAATAAACGCAGGTCATGAGTTGGATCTTGTGTAATTGATTCAATCGGTCTCAAGTGTGGAAAATGTTGATAGACCCGATCGTTGTCGAGTGTGAGATCGTGCCAGATGTCATTCCAGAAAAGAATTTCGACTTCAAAGAGACCGGCTGCATGATGATTTTCAGACAATGTGCGAACGAATGCCTGAAGCGTTTTATCTGTAGGTGCTGACGTAGTGATATACAATTTTGTCAAAGAAGGCTTAAAGAATTCTGCCTTTTTTACTTCATCTTCAACGGTAAGTTCGGTGACCCTTAGCTGAGTGTTTTTGCACTGCAAGCCGATGTACAGTCCCTTGTCGTCCATCCCGTAAATATCTACGCCCTCTTGACCTTGACCTTGACGTCCATGCCTAGTGAAATTGGGATTCTTCCAGCGGTTCTTGGCAGCGGAACAAACAATATCTTCAAACTCGTCCCATCCCTTTGGAGGAGCGACGAACGAATCTGCTAGCGTAGGCATATATGTAAGTCTCCAGTAGTTTGTTAGTGCAGATTCACACTCATTTTAAAATTGTTACTAAGTCTGCAAAAGTCTAGGTAGACGACTCTACCAATATAAATTCCTTAGTTGCAACATAAAATATTACTGAACTGGATATTTGTTCTGTAAAAAGAGAATGCGCTGACTGTATTGCTAGTTAAGCTTTTGGTTCTGCGCAAAACAATTCGGAATTTCCACCTAATGCCTTCTGCAACTTAATATGATTCTTAATTTGATTAAAGAGATTTTCTATTACTGATAATCGTACAACACGCGTTTTTTGTTTAGCATCTAACCAATTTTGAATTGGAATAGCACCATTTTCGTATCTAATTTTTGTCAGTGATTCTGCACGCATTACAGATGACAAAGAGCTCAATAAAATAACTTCTTGTTCTTTGTATAGTTTTCGTGCCGATAATGAATCTTCCACCTCAGCAAGCGCGGAGTAAAGACTCTGTTGAAAATCAGTGACCGTTTCTGTATAGCTTGATTCAGATATTTTAATGTTTAGCTTGGTTTTATCCCATTGCAAAAAAGGGAGTACTAGCTCTCCGCCTATTGTTTGCATTGGATTCTGCAAAATTTTGCTCAATGTTGAACTTGAGGTTCCCATACTTCCAGTGAGTGTAAAGCTAGGATAAAAGCTGGCTTTTTGAACCTCTACATTTGATAGCGCACTCCTTATTCGAAACTCCTTAGCTTTTAAATCAGGGCGATTAGCCAATAAGCTGGCAGGAATATTTGCATGAATATCCGGTACATTTTCTAAAAGTGTGGTTCTTTCAATGACCCAGTTCTCGGGAGGACGATTAAATAAAATCGCCATTGCATGTCGTGTCTCTACTATTTGTTTTATCAGTAGAGCATGCGAAGCTTGCAAGTCAGAAAGATTTTTCTCAGCTTGCGCAACTTCTAGATCAGAATTTTTTCCTACGGTATATTTAGCTCTTACAATCGTTAGAGTTTCTTCTGCACTCGATATATCTTCCTCACTAAATGCAATTCTTTGGTTAAGTTCTGCCAACTGCCAATATAATGATACTGTTGTATCTATAAGAGCTAGCGCGGTTCCTTGACAATCAGATTGCGACGCGCTTGCTTCCCATTCATCGGCATTTTTAGCACTTTCCAACTTTCTCCAAAAGTCAATTTCATAGCTTACAGAATGAGATAGCGAATTTGTATGGCTTCGTATTCCGCTTTCTTGCGAAACATTGCTGTTCAAACTAACATTGGCTTTAGGTTTAGTCGCGGCATTTGATAGGCCAGCATGCAATCTGGAACGCTGTAAACGTATTGCTGCAATTGCTAGGGTGTTGTTACGTTTCAATGCCTCATCTATTAGTAAATTCAACTCGTCATCTTTAAATTCTTTCCACCATGGCTGAGCAGAAATTGAATCTACCTCATTTTTTCCGATAAAACTCCATTCAGTGGGGACATTAATTACAGGTGGTTGGAAATTTTCATGATGGGTCGCGCATCCATTTAATGTAAAGGTAGCCATCAATATAGCTAAGTTAGTGTGTAGGATTTTAATCATAGTAAATGTCTAATCCCGCGCTAAGGCTTCTATAGGATCAAGTTGAGATGCTTTACGAGCGGGTAAAAATCCAAAAAGCACGCCGAGCAAAGTGGAGGTGAAAAATGCAACAAAGACTGACCAAAATGATATTTCCATTTCAAATAAGTCAGTTGATAGGTTTATGATGATGCTAATGAAATAAGTAATAGATATGCCAATAATTCCTGCAATGAGGCACATTGTTACTGATTCAATCAAAAATTGGTTTTGAACATCAGTTTGCCGCGCACCGACTGCCATTCGAATTCCAATCTCGCGGTGTCGTTCAGTCACAGAAACCAACATTATGTTCATAACACCAACACCTCCGACAACGAGAGAAATGGCGGCAATAATCGACAACAAAACAGTCATAATTTGAACAATATTATTAAGCTTTTGAAGTTGACTATCAAAATTTAAAATATAAAAATCCTTTCTTATGTGTCTATTTTTCAGCAGTTGTTGAATTTGGTTTTGTAACTTTGCGGTTACCGCCCCTTCATTTGCTTTAACCGAAATTGAGTCAAAATAGCTGCGACCAAACAAGTGACTACCAGCAGTCGTATACGGTATCCAAGCTTCCAAACTACCGGCATTGGGTATCAATCCTGTAGGCTCTCCAGTAACACCAATAATCGTGCACGGCAAACTTCCTACTAAAATCACTTTACCAATTTTAGATTCAAATTTACTGAACAGTTTTTCTGTCAAGTTTTTATTAAGTACTACTACTTGAGCGTGACTTCTCACTTCTTCTTGACTGAAATCCCGCCCTTCGACAACTGATACTCCTGAAAACTTAAATGCGTTAGTGCCCCCACCAATTGCGGTGCCAGAGTAATCGTGATTCTCCTTGCGTATTCTCACAGCACCTCTTATCTCTGGCTTGGCACTTAATACACCAGGCAATGCACTGATGGCTAAAAGATCGGATGTAGTTAAAGTTCTTACGCTGGCCGCTTTGTCATCTCCAATATCTCCACCTGGATAGACACCCATTGAGTTACCTGCAAGCTCATTTACTGTTTTAAGGATTGATTTTTTCGCCCCTGAACTTAATGCAACAATACTGACAACAGATGTGATTCCAATAACTATCCCCAGCATAGTTAACATGCTGCGAATTCGATTAGCTGTCATTGCATGAATAGCCATTTTTGTTGCTTCAATCAATGGAAGAAATGATGACCAGCGATTGTTAGCGTTTGATTTGAGTTTTGTATAGTTGGACGAATATGCGGGATTATTGGTTTTTATAAACCCAGTATCGCGTACTATCCTGCCGTCACTAATTTCTACAGTTCGATCAGCTTCTGCTGCAATTTTTTGGTCGTGAGTGACGATAATTACTGTATGACCTTGTTCGTGTAACTCGCGCAATATGGTCATTACCTCTCGCCCACTCGATTGATCAAGTGCACCGCTGGGTTCATCAGCTAAAATTATTTCGCCTCCGTTCATCAACGCACGAGCAATACTGACTCTTTGCTGCTGACCTCCAGATAATTGATTGGGATGATGAGTTGATCTATCTGTCATCCCGAGACGTGATAACAAACTTGCAGATCTCTGTTCACGCGCAGCTTTATCATAACCTGCATAAATTCCTGGAATCTCAACATTTCCTAATGCATCAAGATGTGAAAGCAGGTGATATCGTTGAAATATAAATCCGAAACGTTCTCGCCTTAGCTTTGCCAATGCGTCACTATCAAGAGTTGCTACATCGCCCCCTTCTATTTCATAGCTCCCTGAAGTAGGGCGATCAAGGCATCCTAGGATGTTCATGAGTGTGGATTTCCCAGACCCTGATGCACCCATGATTGCAATCATCTCCCCAGCTGAAATGGATAAACTTACTCCATCCAATGCTGTAACCACTCCTCCTCCCGAAGGATATGAGCGAGTTATGTTTGATAATTTAAGCAGCATTGGTAGGCTTTCTAAATGCTGGCTGATCAATAATCTCTTTCTCAGTAATGACTTTGTCACCAATGGATAAGCCTTGTTTAATTTCTACACTTGAGATGCTTTTTAGGCCTGTTACTACTTCCTGGGTTGAAATGGTTCCATCGGGTTTTAATAATCGCACATAGTAGCTATTGGCCTTGAGCCTTTCTCCGAGGGCACTTGCAGGAATTGTTAGCACATGCTTCGCCTCACCAATTATGAAGCTAGCTTGCACAGTCATATCAATCCACAACTTTCGATCAGTGTTTGTGACATCAAAAAGAACATTGTAATAAATTGCGTTATTAATTTTCTCTGGTACAGGCTCAATTCTGCGCAATATTCCATGATGCTTAGTTTCTGTATCACCTAAGGTGACGAAATATGCATTTTGACCAATTTGGAGGCGAGGCATTTCTGCCTCAGATACTTGCGCTTTGACAGTCATTGTTTGCAATTGCGCTAAGGTTAATATTGTTGGTGCTTGCTGAGCAGCAATTACTGTTTGTCCTTCTAATGTGACAATTTTTACTACTTCACCTGTGATGGGAGCGATAATTTTGGTGTAATTTAATTTTGTGCGAGCAGAATTAATATTAGCTTTTGATTGTTGAATTTGAGCGTTCAAAGCCTGCTCATCGGCATTAAGCATTGCTAGTTTTAATTCGGAATTTTCAACATCCACATCTGAAGCAGCTTGGCTCTTTAGCATTGACTCCTGACGCACTAACTCTCGTTTAGCCTGTGAGATATCTAATTGTTTGGATTTTAGTTGTGCTAACTGCTGTGCTAAAACAGCCTCAAGGCCCAATAAATCATTTTTAGCAACGTCCGCATCAATATTGCCAAGTAGTTCACCTTTTTTTACTGATTGCCCTAATTTGACATATAGTTTCTTAAGTTGTCCTGTAGCTTGAGAGCCTACATCAACCTTGTTATAAGCTTGCAAAACACCATCAGAAAGAATTGTCTCCTGCAAGTCATCGAATTTAACAAAAGCTGTTTGATAACTTGTTTGAGTTGAACGAAAGAAGTAAAAATATGCAATGAAACCAATTGCAATAATTAAAAAGATAATTTGAATCCGTCGATTGTAGAAGCTAGAAGTAAGAATTTCCATAATGTATGCTTAACGAGTAAAAAGAAAATCAATGTGATTTTCGTTAAGAAAAATTATGAGGGGTGTACCTTTGAATTAGCTTTGATGAAGATACATTATGTTAGTTTAGGCTAATTTAATGTACCCAACTTGACTCGATACGTCAGAAAGATGGGGAAGAGTAATAGTAAATGTTGTCCCTAATCCATTAGGGCCATCTGACACATTGATACTACCTGAATGTAAGTTGACTATTCGTTTAACAATTGAAAGTCCCAAGCCACTTCCTGTGATATTGACTAAATTGAGCCGCTCAAATCTTTCAAAAATCTTATCGCGATCCTGTTCAGCTATCCCTAACCCATTGTCAATAACAAGAATTTCAACGGCCTGCTTGTTAATTTTTATCACTACATTTATGAGTGAGCCACTTGGAGAGTATTGAAGTGCATTATCGATGAGATTGTCTACCGCTATGCGGATTGCACTATCATCACATAGACAATAAGCACGATCTGGTGCTTCCAACTCAATCAGTTTATTTTGATCAAAGGCTCTAGGTGTATATTCTGCAATCAAATTCCGAATTATTTTAACAAGGTCAACCTCATAAAGTTTTACAGGTCCTTGTTGACTATCAAACTTGGCAAGTTGCAATAGTTTGCTTAGGACTAGTGCCGTTCGATTGATCCCACTTTGAAATTGTTCCAGGGCTTCAGCTTGCTTGGTTGGATTTTTTTCAGTCAAGACTAGATGTGCTTGAGCACTTAAAGCTGCAAGTGGTGTGCGCAATTCATGGGCAGCATCTGCAAAAAATCCTCTTTCAGTGTTGATGTGTTTCTCTAGCAGTTGCATTTTTTCGTTTAGCGCAGCTATGATGGGAGAGATTTCTAAATAGTTTTTGCTCGGAAGTAGTGGAGTTAAGTTGTCATATTGGCGATTAACTAATTGCAAAGCCAGCTCTCTAAGAGGCAGAAGTCCAACTCGTAGTGCAAACCATAAAACCACACTCAAAGTACCTAACAAAATGGTATATGGAATCAAAGTTTGAATTAAGACCCCGCGCTTTAGCCGCCCATAAAATGTTTTTGTATAACCTACTACGGCAATTACTTTCTGATTAGGACTCGCTATCGCCATAACTACCCACTCTCCCATTTCAATTTCTACACCCAATTTACTAGAGTTGGGTTTAACTAAAGGCATGTTGTTTAGCTCATTTGAGCTTGTGAGCAATTCTCCGCTGCTCGACCAAATTTGATATGCAAAGTCCGTTTCGTTTACCTTTGTTGGCCCGAAGTCATTTAGAGTCGCCAGCTGTTTGAAGTTTTCTCCTATAAATTGTGATGTTTTTGGGTCAGGGTTTAAGCTCGAGAATCGCGCTAAAGTGTTGCCTGATAGTTTTAATACATTGTCAATCGGACCATGCGCACCCGTAAAAACATTCTCAAGCAAGAAAAATACAAACAGTAGCCAAATACAGGTAATTCCCATAAAAACAATGATGAGTAGCCTTGAAAACAGGGTAGGTGGTAATTTTTTCATTTTATGAAGTCGTCAACACATAGCCAACACCGCGCACCGTACGTATGTGGTCTGCGCCGATTTTTTTTCGTAACGAATGTATTTGAAATTCTAATGCGCTATCAGTTGGTGTTTCCGCGTATCCCCAAACTCTATCAACTAAATCGGAACGAACTACTACTCGCCCAGCACTGCGCATAAGCTCAATCAACATATTGAATTCACGCGGGGTTAACTCAATGACATTTCCGCTAACCTTGACAGTCCTAGCCTGGCTATCTAATGAAATGTTGCCAACATTCCAAATTTGAGTGGCAAATCCTGCTGCACGTCGTGAAACAGCTCTAATACGCGCTATCAGTTCATAAACAGAAAATGGCTTGGTTATGTAATCATCCGCGCCATTGTCTAAACCGTTTAAGCGATCATTCAAAGCATCTCTTGCTGTCATTATTATTATTGGCGTTCGATCGCCTTTTTTGCGTAACTCTATAAGCAAATCAAATCCTTCACCATCTGGAAGATTCACATCCAAAATAATTATGTCGGATGGGTTACTTGCTATTTGATCACGACCACCTGCCAAGCTACGAACCCACACGCAAGGAAAATTTTCCTGTTTCAACCCGCGTAGGAGCGCATTCCCTAACTGCAAATCATCTTCAATCAGTAATAGTTTCATGGGGACTCCCTTAAAAAAGCCCATATTGCATTTGTTATCTTTGTTTTTGCTTTGAGTCCGCCTCATGAAAAGTCTCACGTCAATCCACGAACCTTTTCAAAGCTAAATCTAAGGCTACAGCACTATCATAAAAAACGTATTAATAGCAAAAGCAAATTTTCGAATCACTATCAAACTGCCAGTTTATGTTCGTCAAAAACTTAACCGCAAACAATTTTGTAAACAAAATTTTTAAGGGAGATATCCTATGAAAAAACATATAACTCATCTCGGGCTGGTATTAATTCTAATCCCTTGCATCGCTTCAGGTAGCGAAGGTGTCACCCTACGTGCGGGTTTGTGGCGAATAACAACTGCTGTAGACGGTCTCCCGATGGGCGGGGAATCAAGAACTCAGACTATATGTCTTAATGATAATGAAAAATTATCTAAAGTCCCTGAGCAGACCTTTATTGAAGCAGCACAGTCCATTGATGCAAAAGATAAAAATTGGCCACCTAAATGCAAGTTTTCTAACTATCAACGAACCAACGACCAATCAAAATGGACTGCAACTTGCGATATGCCTCCAGGTCCGGCTACGGGAAGTGGCGCTGCCACTCTTGGGCAAGAAATAATTGATTTAACACAAACGCTTAATCTGAAATTCATTTTTGGAGAAAAAACTATCCAAAACAAAATTTCTGCAGCTTGGGTAAGTGAGTGCAATTAGAAATTCACCAGTCCACACCTTTACATATTTAATGTGAAAAATGAGCGGCACTACTACTTTAATTGACCTTCCCCCGAAAAATAGTCTTCCAAGGGTGACGTAGAATTAACGTTACTTTTGAAAGGAAGAAGATGAAGCGGATACCGAAGCAGGCATACACGGCAGAGTTCAAGGTGCTGTCGGTCAAACGAGTGAAGTCTGGGCAGGCGATCAGTACAGTGGCGAAGGACTTGGGGCTGATCGAGCAGACACTGCGCAACTGGATCAAAGCGGCCGATGCGGGGAAGTTGAATAGTGGCGGCAAGGTAGTGACAGCGGAACAGATGGAACTCTCGCGGTTGCGAGCCGAGAACATCCGGCTGAAGCGGGAGTGCGAGATATTAAAAAAAGCGACGGCGTACTTCGCAAGAGAAACACTGTGAAGTACGCCTGGATTGATGCGCAACGCTGCGTCTTTGGATTGGACGAGATGTGTGCGGTACTGGATGTCAGCGAAAGCGGCTACCGGTCATGGAAGCACGGAGGCAAGCCGCAGCGCAAGCGTCTGACAGACGCTCAGATGCTGGCTTTGATTCAAGCCATCCATATCGAATTCAAAGGTGCTTACGGCAGCCCGCGCATGGTCAAAGAGTTGCGTGGTCGCGGCTTCCCGGCCAGCAAGGAACGGGTTGAACGGCTGATGCAAGAAAACGGCATCAAGGCGAAGCACAAGCGGTGCTTCAAAGTCACGACGGACTCGAAGCATAACCTGCCGATTGCACCGAACCTGCTAGATCGCAACTTCACACCGGATGCACCCAATCAGGTCTGGACATCCGACATCACCTACCTGTGGACAGATGAAGGCTGGCTGTATCTGGCAATCGTGCTTGACCTGTTCAATCGTGAAGTGGTGGGCTGGTCACTGAAGCCGCGCATGACGGCAGACATCGTGACTGACGCGCTCACCATGGCGTGGTTCCGCCGCAAGCCAGCGGCAGGACTGATACACCATTCGGATCGCGGCAGCCAATACGCTAGCCATGCATTCCAAGACAAGCTGAAGGAATACGGCATGGCCTGCTCGATGAGCCGCAAGGGTAACTGCTGGGACAACGCCCCGAGCGAAAGTTGGTTCGGTAGCTTCAAGAACGAGCGTGTGTACGGTGAACGCTTTGAAACGCGTGACGAACTGAAGGCGATGGCATTTGAATACATTGAGGTGTTTTACAACCGGAAGCGATTGCACTCGACACTGGGCTACAAGCCACCAACTCAGTTTATGGATGACTGGCTCAAGATTCAACAACAGGAAAAACTGGTAGCATGAACCCCACCTCTTGGAAGACGAAAAACCGAGGGAAGGTCAATTTTAAAATCATCGTTTTTCAGTAGCAAAAAATGGATTGATTATTTCTGAGGAATAGAAAGTTTTAGTAATGATATTCAAGCCCAGCGGCGCAGCTCGACTAGCCTATTGGGATGACGCTGCACCAACCAATCCTTATATTGAAATCAAAATAAAACGCAGCACTGTTGCTGCGTTTTTATTATCTTTTTTGTTTCATATGATGGTGCTATTTTTTTTGCATCCGAAACTAAATCTGCAGACCTCAAATATTGCAAATTCTACGGCAAAATCAATCAGCGTCCGGCTTGCAGGTTTGCCTACACAGCTATCTAAGCCACAATCAATAATCGAATCTAAAGCCAATAAAACTGAAATAATATCTAAGCAAACTTCTTCAACAGAACCTATCTTCGCAGTTGATAAGCCTCTAAAGGCAGTAACGCCTTTGAATATTCCCGTGTCAAAATCAGATGCGACAGATCTAATGTCGTATATAAGGAATAAGAGGCAACAAGAACAAGTATTAGAAGAAGAGGCAGTTAATTTCAATAATGCAGCAATTGCAAAGAGTCACAGCCCATCTGCCGACGAACAAAAGGATGCCATTATAAAACGCAACTTGCAACAGCAAGGGACGAATGGAATTTTTGAAATTCGAAGTAAAAATGATAAAACTGCAAAATTTAGTTTCAAGGGTTGGAAAAACAATTACGTTAATTCCAGATTGGAAATAATTGATGTCGAAGTTGGCGCAAATGGTGATATAGAGCTAGCAATTGTCAAAAGTATGATTGAGATAATCCGACGTGATTACAACGGTGACTTTAATTGGGAGTCTCAACGCCTTGGTCGGGTCATAGTTTTATCGGCGCGCATTCAAGATAACGCAGGTTTGGAAGAATTTTTAATTAGAGAGTTTTTTTAGCCTAAGTTGCAACTGCGAAAATTAGCAGCTTTGCGTGCCAAAAATTCGATATATAAAAAGTGAGGAGAGTTAATGCCAGAAGTACGAAGTTTGAGAGTTTTGATCAGATTGATTAATCAAACGATTGTTCACGGTGATGTGCCACCGTGAACAAAACATCATATATACACACTTAGGCGGTAACAGATAACCCGGAACTACTCGAACTACTGTTAGTGCTGCTGTAAGCATGCATCAGTTCCATTATCTGTTTCATTATTTTGGCATCGCTGCCAGTTGATGTTGCTGATGTAAGAGTGTTGCTATTGCTTGATGTCGATGATTCAGAATTATTGGCATTGCTTGATGCTGAAGCAGCTTTTGCTGACAAGATAGTCTGCATCAGAAGGTCGTAAGCAATTTGCTCCTTCTGGCTTACTTTTCCGTCCTGATTAGTATCGGCTGCTTGATTTGTTGTTGCAGCACTGCTTGACTGTGTGGAACTCGTGCTGCCGGAACTGGATGAAGACGGTGGTGACCCACCAGAAGGAGGGGTGCCGCCCGGAGGTGGGCCGCCTCTACCAGCTTTGTTGATTTGGCCTTGGAGTGAGCTAGCAAGACTTTTCATGCCGCTAGTCATTTCATCCTTGGTTATTTTTCCATCGCCCTCGGTATCAATCTTCTTGAATATCTCATCTATACTTGTCGAACTGCCTGAACTGTTTGTGCCGCTTGGGCTTCCTGAACTCGACAACTGGCTCATTGCGGACTGCAAGTCGCTCTTGGTTATATAGCCTTTTCCTGTGGTGTCAACTTTTGAAAAAAGGTTATCCACCATCTTGGATGGATCAGGAGGTTGCATGCCCGACATCATCGAAGAATATCCGCCCCCGCTTATGCTATTTATACTGCTCATGATTTATTCCTTCCGTAATTGGTCAATTAATTTGCTGTGTATCCAGCCACTAAAATCAGAGAATCATCGTTAATTTCATCATGCTTTGCCTACATACATGTGATGATTCCCATGAATTAGTTATCGGCACCAACAGATGGAATTGCAGCGACCTTGGTGTAAAGGCAGGTAAAATCTTGTAAAGAGGCAATCCTAGTTTTCATTGTGATGGATACTCATCAAGAGCCAAATAGACCTCAAATCTGGCGCGCACTTCTGCCGCGTTGTATTGATCGGTTGCTGCCAGTTCAGCCCTTGCCTTGAGGATGTTCTTCCTTTGCGTTCGCATGGCCGGTTCCTGACTGTGCAACAGTTCAAATATTTTGTCTTGTTGCGATTCGGTCAAATCAAGTCCTAGAAGAAACGGTGTGAGAGGTTTTGTTCCAGATGAAAACGGAGGGGGCGGCATTATCTCGACCGGAGGCGATGGAAGTATTCCTTGCCTCATAGACATCATTTCATTGTGCATGGACAGAACTTCGGGTTGCTTTAAGTCGGCATGATCAACATTCTGGCAATTACACGGAGCCGAGTTTGCCGCAAGGGGGAATGTCAAGGCTATGGCTCCGACCCATCATGCCGTACCGGAATTTATTGATGATTTGTTTCATATAGTTCTCCGGAAATTAAAAGGCGCTATCACTGTTTTCTCCACCATGGGGTAGCACTGAACCGATAAGCATTCTCTGGCCCTGTGCTGTAGCGTGCCGTTAACCATGCGTAAATTAAGGTAAAGGACGTAGAGCGGCGCATAGTTGCGGGTGTAAAATTTTGTAAAGACGGATGTCTGTCAGGCAGGCTTGACTAAAATAGTCGGGGTAACTTAATGAATACGCGCACGATGAAAACAAAAGTCTTGCTGGTTGACGACGATGTGGAGCTTGCTGGGATGTTCCAGATTTATTTGGAGCGGGAAGGTTTCGAAGTGAAAGCGGTGCATGATGGTGAGCTGGGTATCGTGGAAGCGCTGCATGGACATCATGATATTGCCGTGCTGGATGTCATGATGCCGGGTAAAACGGGTATTGATGTACTCGTCCAGATACGCGCTCATGGCGCGATGCCTGTATTGATGTTAACCGCCAAGGGCGATGATGCCGACCGTATTGTCGGACTTGAACTGGGGGCGGACGACTATGTGCCCAAGCCCTGTACTCCGCGCGAACTGACCGCCCGCATCCGCGCCATCCTGCGCCGTAGCGGCGCTGTTGAATTCAGTTCTTCCGCTTTGCCAATAATCATCGATGCGTTGTCCATCTGGTCGGAACAGCGCCGCGCCGAGTGGGCGGGCAAGCCGCTGGAATTAACCAGCACGGAATTCAATCTGCTTGAAGTGTTGACGCGCAACGCGGGACGTGTGGTGAGTAAAGCGGAATTGTCGGAACAGGCATTGGGGCGACCACTTTCGCGTTTTGACCGCAGCATTGACGTTCACATCAGCAGCATACGCCGCAAACTGGAGCCTCTGCCAGACGGGCGCACCCGCATACTGGCTGTGATCAACAAGGGCTACCAATTTATCAAGGAGTAGCGCGTGGGAAGACTGTTCTGGAAGTTTTTTATTTTTTTCTGGCTGGCGCAAGTGTCAACCGTCATTGGTGTCGGAATGGCGATGTGGCTGCACTCCTCGGAAATGGCGAAATTCCATGTGCCACCGCCAGCCCCTGGGGTAGTCGAATTTGCGCCACCAGCCTATCTTCCTCCCGGTGGGCGCATGGAACCGCCGCCACATAATCGAGGCATGTTGCCACCACTCGTGCCCCTGTTGGCAGGAAGCTTGGTCAGCCTTGTTTTTGCAGCCTTGCTGGCTTGGTATTTTTCCAAACCAATACGCAAACTTCGCTCTGCATTTGATGCGCTAGCCAATGGAGACATGGACGTGCGTCTTGCGCCTGTGATGGGATCGCGGCGTGACGAACTTGCCGATCTTGGTCGCGATTTCGACAGTATGGCGCAGCGGTTGCAGCAATTGATGGATGGGCAGCGCAGGGTGCTGCACGACGTTTCGCATGAATTGCGTTCACCGCTGGCGAGACTACAGGCGGCAATCGGCTTGGCGCGGCAGCAGCCGGAACGGACGGAAGACTCCATGGTGCGCATCGAGCAGGAAGGCGTGCGCATTGATGCCTTGGTCAGCGAGTTGCTAACGCTTTCCCGCCTGGAAGCGGGTATGGCAGGCAAGCTGGATGAGAAGGTCGAGCTGAACGAACTGGTATTCAACGTGGTGGAGGACGCGCGCTTCGAAACTGAAACCAGCACTTGCCGTATTGAGTTCGAAGAGTGCTGCCGGGTTACAGTGTTGGGCAATGCCGAGTTGCTGCATCGCGCGGTGGAAAATGCCGTGCGCAACGCCGTGAAGCATTCGCCGTCCAATGGTTTGATCGCCATCAAGATGCATAAAACCGACGAACAAACGGTTTGCATTGCCGTTTCGGATGAAGGCCCCGGCGTTCCCAGAGCGGATATGCAATCCATATTCGAGCCATTCTTCCGCAGCGATGCCACAAAAACTACGAGTGGACATGGGCTTGGACTGACCATTGCGCACCGGGTTGTTGCTGCACACCAAGGCAGAATTTCTGCCAGCAATTGTAAGGGTGGAGGCCTGTGCATAACGATTACGTTACCAGCTGTGCTGGCTGCATGAGCATGCAGCGGCGGGAAACTTATCGCTGTCCCATAAATGTGAGCTTAAATAGAAACGCCGGTCCGACTTTAATGGTCAGGCCGGTGTTGTGTGCCGTCGATTACTGAATTAAACCTTCGTGTTCACAACATTTCCGGAACTGCCCGCCCCATTAAGGTTGTTGGCGAGATTCGTCAGAAAGTTCTCCAGCGTTGCGGTACTCGAGTCACTTGACCCACCCAGCACGCTAAGCAAGCTCTGAAAACTCTTTTGCAAATCGGACTGGGTCGAATTGTTCGAGTTGGACGAACTCGAGTCGGAACTGGACGATGAGGACAGTTGCTGGATCAGACTCTGAATGTCGGCCGAGATACTCGATCCGCCTTGATACGCGGAAGTACTCGAACTGCTGGAACTGTTCGAATTGGATTTATCAAAAGTTATCGCTTCCTTTGCGCTGACTTTCCCATCACCGTTGGCATCGGCTTGAGAAAAATTATTCGCTATATTGGTCATCTCGGCGGCGCGTCTAGGGTCGGTTGAAGCCAGCGAGCTGGCCATGCTGGTCAACTGATCCTGGGTGAATGACGGTCCGCCGGTCGAATCTACACTGCTGCCGAAATCAGGAGGCGGCGGCGGATTGGAGCCACTGCTGCCATCAGCCTGTTGCAGCGCCGCCATCAAGTTTTGCATGAATGCCATCGCCGCCTGCGCCCCTTGAGAAGCGTCGGTGGAATTGGTTGTAGAAGTCGAAGATGATGAAGATGAAGATGAGCTTGTACTGCTTACACCTAACGATGCAAACGCTTTCTCGATAGCCTGCATAAAATTTGAGCCTTTATTTGCTACGCTGCGTGCACTGCCGTCATCGCTATCCGAGTCGTTTCCTCTGCCGGAATGCACACTGGACATGGAGTGCAGATTTGATAAGGCGCTGATACTTGATGTGCTGCTGATTGTTGACATGGAAGCCTCCTGAAATTGAGTTAACGGCTCATCTGGATTTTTAGAAAGTAGATGAGTGATGCTCAATATAGCAATATGAAAACACGGCAAAGACAATAATATAGAGGGTAAATATATGGCTATTAATCCGTCTGAACATATCTTTACATTTGTTTACACCGTTAACAAAAATTTACTTCTGGATTTCAGCAAGGGCATGTTTTGAGCATCTTCATTGGCGTGAAATGAATGGCTCCCATGGAGCAAGATGAGGTTCGGAATGGAGGCGAACAGAAACCACCAGTCAACTATCAACACACTTGAAATCTAGCTCAGATGCGGAATCGGAGCACACATACCGCGAAGCGGTTTAGTCCTAGGCCTAATAAGCGGCAGCCCGTGTAATAATCCCAAACTTTTTCTTTGGGATTGAAAATATCAAAATACAACCTTCCAGTCAGAGAAACTCAAAATTTATATAGAAACGACAAACCTTTAATTGCCTATGCTGGATTGTTCCTAATTCATTTATTGGGTTGTGTGTGGATTTTCAATAGGAGGTTGGATAATTTTGTTCAAAATTTGCACTAGAAAAAGCTATAACTGCTAAGCAGATGGTAATAATTTAAAAATTATTTACACTATAATATTGGTGCTAATATGATGTTATATATCATATTTGTTGCATATTTCCTTATCATGATTAATATAAATTTATCATTTATTAATGTAATTTATCATTAATTAGCGTTAGATGACACCGGCCTGATGTGCTTGCTCATCGGCAAAGTAGCTTGACCGCACCATCGGGCCGCAGGCCGCGTGGCTAAAGCCCATTTCTTTCGCGGCTTGCTCAAACATCGTAAAATTCTCCAACGGTACATAGCGCAACACAGGCAAATGCCCGTCGCTAGGCTGCAAATATTGGCCGATGGTGAGCATGTTCACATCGTGCGCGCGCAAGTCGCGCATCACTTCCAGCACTTCATCATCGGTTTCGCCCAAGCCCAGCATCACACCAGATTTGGTGGGAATGTTGGGGAAGCGCGCTTTGAAATCTTTGAGCAACTTGAGCGAATGCGCGTAGTCTGCACCGGGGCGAGCCAATTTGTATAAACGCGGCACGGTTTCCAGATTGTGGTTCAGTACATCGGGCAAGCTTCCTGCCAGCGCATCCAACGCCTCGTTCAAGCGACCGCGAAAATCTGGGATCAAAATTTCCAAGCGCGTGTTTGGTGAACTCCCCCGTATCGCACTCAAACAGTCGGTAAAGTGCTGCGCGCCGCCATCGCGCAAGTCGTCTCTATCCACGCTGGTGATAACCACATATTTCAAATTCAGCAAGCCGATAGAGCGTGCCAGATTAGCGGGTTCATTGGCATCAGGTGCGAGCGGTTTGCCGTGTGCCACATCGCAAAACGGACAACGCCGTGTGCACACATCGCCCAAAATCATAAAGGTCGCCGTGCCTTTGCTAAAGCACTCACCGATGTTCGGGCAGGATGCCTCTTCGCATACGGTATGCAACTTGTGTTCGCGCAGCAAGCGTTTTACATCATGATAGCCCTGCCCGGAGCTGGACTTCACGCGTATCCATTCGGGTTTGCGCAAGCGTTCTTGCAAAGGCACGATTTTGATCGGGTTACGCGCGGTTTTAGCCGCGCCGGTTTGTTTGTTTGCTATTTCACTCATGGGTTGTTTTTGTTTGATTGTTAAGTATATTCACGGCAAGATTGCCTGCCGCATTGTTGAGTCGATTATCGTTTGTCCAGATAGCCGTGCAGCCATGATACAGGGCTGTAGCCAGATGCAGCGCATCTGGCGTTTTAAGATTGTGTTGTGCGCGAAGTTCGGTAGCATGTCGATAAATTTCGGATGGCATTTCGAAATAAATGCACTGCTCAAAGAATTTTCTATACCGATCTAGCAACACCATATTTTGTGTGCGAAGTGGGACAATCAAACACTCCATTTCAACCAGAGGCGAAATGCCAATCTGCTGTGTGAGCAATGATTCCAGTGCTTGCGAGACGACTGCCCCGAATACTGAATGTTGTTCAACACAGTAAATTACAGTGCAAGCGTCGAGGTACACCAAAGGTTGCTTCAATCCCATGCGTGACGCTCCGCCTCGATACCCGCGTCAATCTCCTCAACTGAGCGTCGACCCTGAATCGGCAATGGATGCTCTCTGAAAAATTGCAAAATTGCCGCCGCGCTTCCGCGTGCCGACTCTGTGTTACTCAAGGCTGGCGCATCCAATACAGTAACGATAGCGCGTCTTGGGCTACTCACGTGAAACTCTTCCAACAAGCGAATTGTGCCTGAGGGTTCGATGATTGCTTCTATAGTTTGCAACATAACTTATGTCCTTTTCTTCGAGGCAATATCAATAACATACCTGTATTCCAAGTGATATGCCATACCTTGAGTTTTTAACAAACTCATGTCGTTATTTTCTTCTTGGTGCTGCGTTTGGGTTTGACTGATACAGCAGGCAACAGGCTGGTGAGTTGCTGGTAGCGTTCAAACAAAAATGCCACGCGCGCGGCATCGTCTTTTCCGCTTTTGTATTGATAGGCGGCATCCACCGCCTTATCCAGCGCGGCGTGCGCTTTGACGAGTTCGGGCGGCATGGAGAGCGGATCGTATAAATCGGCAAGGGACGATTCGGGATACAAGTCACGCGCAGCTAGGATGGCTTGCGCGGCGGTTTCGATTGCCTCGCGCAGTTTTTGTGTTTTGCTCCCTTCCCCCGCCGGGGGAAGGGCTGGGGATGAGGGACGATTTGTTCCAGCTTGATCCTTTGTTCCCTCACCCTCGATCCCTCTCCCAAAGGGCGAGGGAAGATCAGGCCACGGAAAATTGTTATACACGATGGTGTTGGAGTAGCGGTAATCGCTTTTCAATCGACCGCAAGTGGTGCGCATCCAAGCGTTGTGCAGGGTGCTGTTCAGGATGCCGAAGTGGTAGAGCGTGGCGTTGGGCAGCATGAAAACCAGATTGCTGGCGATGACATCCGGCTGGATATAACCAATGGGAAGAAATTTTCGATTCTCGGATGAGACGCTTGGAATCAGCAGATAGGGATGGTCGGTTTGTCGGTTTTCACCAAAGAGAGTAGGTGTGTTTGCAAGTTCAACTGTTGCGGCTTTGGCGCTATCCAAACGCATTGCCTTCACAGCTTCCACACGGCGCATCACGTGTGGCATAGCACGCAACTCGGCAGGCGTAATGCCTTTCAGCCACAAGCACCAGCGCGGGATATTGTTGATGAATTCGTCTGCGCCAAGGAATGGTCGTATCCATTTTTCTGCTTGCGGTTCGGCTTGCAGCAATGCCGCTTTATCGGCATCGTCCATTAACAAATTTCCACCGTCGGTAGGCTGGCTTCCTTTGGTCATTTCAGGCGCGGCGCAAATCGGGGAGCGGCGTTTGTCGAGAAATACGGTGGGGGCATCGACCAGATAAGGGTTGATGTTATGCGCGGTAATCGCAGTCGGTTCACCATTGATGTTGTCGCCGTAATCGAACAGCACGCGCTGCGTGGGCTCACTCAGCCCAAAGCCAACGATGACGCAATGCACCGCCGCGATGCCTTTGCCTTCGTTGCTCCATTGAAAGGTGCGGTGCGCGAAGCGAATATGTATGCCTTGCGCAAACAAGTGACTCCACAAAATAGCAACTTGTTCGCCCTGGGTGATGGAGTTGGTGGAGACGAAGGCAACTTGAATTCCCTCCGTTCGTGCTGAGCTTGTCGAAGCATGGACGGTACGCATATCCGTTGACCCTTCGACAAGCTCAGGGCGAACGGGTGTAGTAATGTACTCCGCCGCCTTGGCATACCAGCACGCTACATAGTCGAGCACACCCGCGCCTTTGAGTTTGCCAAAGACCCGTTCCATATCGCTTTTTTGTTCTTTGCTTTGATAGCTGTAGCCGATGAACGGCGGATTGCCCAGCACATAGCTGCATGACTCTGGCGGCAACACTTCGCACCAATCCAGCCGCAGCGCATTGCCGCAAGCGATGGTGGCACTATCAATCAGTGGCACGGTGGGGCGGGTGGTGCCGAAGCGTTCCGCCGCTTCGAGGTTCATCTGATGGTCGGTGATCCACATCGCCACACGCGCAATATGCGCGGCGGCTTCGTCGATTTCGATGCCGTAGAACTGGCTGACTTTGACGCGGCATAACGTCGAGACATCCAGTAGTCCACCACGGCTGGCGTTGGTGAGGCCGATGTCGCCCATCGCTTCGATGGCATCCATTTCCAGTTGGCGCAACTCACGAAAGCCAATCACCAGAAAATTGCCGCAACCACAGGCAGGATCGAAAAAGGTGAGCGTGGGCAGCTTGTCGTAAAACGCTTCAAGTAATTTTTTATTGCGCTTCACCTTGGCAAGTTCTGCACGCAGATCGTTCATGCACAGCGGATTGATGACGCGCAGGATGTTGCGTTCAGAAGTGTAATGCGCACCCAGTTCGCGGCGAGAGGCTTTGCGAGTTTGGATGGTCTTGCTCGTTTCCTCCCTCACCCCAACCCTCTCCCGAAGGGCGAGGGAGCTTAAATTCCCCTCGCCCTTCGGGAGAGGGGCTAGGGGTGAGGGAGGCACGTCATGTTCTTCCAACACGCCCTGAAACATCGCACCGAAAATAGCGGGCGAAATGCCGCTCCAATCGAGCTTGGCGCAGGCGATCAGTTGTTCGCGTAATTCGCTATCGAAGCTGGGGATGCGGCAATTTTCCGCAAACAGGTTGCCGTTGATGTAAGCAAAAGCGGCTAGCGCTTCGTCTAAATTATGTTGGCGTTCTGCATCGGGTGTGTTGAGTATCTGGAACAACTCGGCCAGCACACGCCCAACATCGCTGCCATCAGGGCGGGTGGCTTCCATGAGGCGGCGAAAGATGCCGTTCTCACCGAAGATGCCCGTGTCTTCCGCAAACAAACAAAACAGCAAGCGGGTGAGCAGCACTTCCAGATCGCGCCCTTTGAAATTGGCGCGCAATAGAGCTTCATGCAATTTGCTGATGGCATAAGCGGCACTGCGGTCGGCTTCCGATTCTTCGGTAATGTCCGTGAGCGGTTCTTCCACCAAGAACATGAACCAGTCGGCTTTCTTCGGCAGCTCGGCGAGTTTGCATTGATGATAACCGCCGCCTGATTGCAGATCGTAAAGACGAATACGGGCGAAGTCGCTGGTGATGATGTAACGCGGACGCTCTTCTTCCTTCAGTGACAGAAAATACTCGCCCGCCTGATCGAACGCGGCATCCAAATCTTTGCCTGCGCTTTTGTGTTCGACGATGAGCTTGCCAGGAATAAAACTGTCGATAAAGCCTTGCGCGCCGCCGAGCTTTTTGACCGAGTGTTCGTAGAGGGTGGCGCTCTCCGCACGGATGCCGAAGCACTCATAGAAACGCAGCCAGAAAGTTTGCGCTTGGCTGCGTTCGTTGCTTTTGCCTTGCTGTTCTTTGGCGAAAGCGGAAAGGCGTTTGCGGATTTCGTTACGGGTGAGTGCCATTAACGGTGCGCTTTCAATAAGTGTTGCTGTAATCCGTGCACGATATTTTGCGCAAGCTGTGCTTGCAGTTCGTTGATTGATGCAGTGATGCCGAGTTCGCAGGCTTGGGTTACACGCAGCCCTTGATAGCCGCAGGGGTTGATGTTGTTGAAGGGCGTTAAGTCCATATTCACGTTAAACGATAGTCCATGATAGCAGTAACCGTTTTTTATCTTTAGGCCCAGCGCGGCGATTTTTGCGTCATCTACATACACGCCGGGTGCATCTTCTCTGCCTTCTGCGATGACGTTGAATTCGGCGAGCAGGTCGATGACGGAGTGCTCCATGAGGCGCACTAAATCACGCACGCCGATTTTCCAACGACGCATATCGAGCAAACAATACGCGATGATTTGTCCGGGACCGTGGTAGGTGATTTGTCCGCCACGATCAATTTTTATTACGGGGATATTGGTGCTATTCAGCAGGTGTTCCGGCTTGCCCGCCAAGCCTTGGGTGTAAACGGGCGGGTGTTGCAACAGCCAAATTTCATCACGAGTATCGGGTGTGCGTGCAGCGGTGAATTGCTTCATTGCATCCCACGTTGGCTGATATTCAACAAGACCAAACGAATGAATAATCGGATTCATTGGGCAGTTATCAAAGAACCATCACGACCATCGGGTGATCGCACAAATCCTGATAAGTCGCGTCGAGTTGCACGCGAGAGGTGGCGCGTATGGTGCAGGTGAGGCTGACGTAACGAGCCGTTTTGCTGGCGCGCATTTCCATGCTGGCGGCGAGAAATCCGGGGTCATGTTTGGTGACAACCTCTAGGACGGCTTGGGCAAATCCAGCTTGTTGTTTGCCAAATATCTTGAGTGGAAAGTCGCACGGATATTCAATCAGGCTGTCGGTAAGCTCTTTGTTTGATGTGGCTTTTTCTGGCAATTTATTCATGGTTATTCCCCCACCCCAACCCTCCCCCGGTGGGAGAGGGGGAGCGCATCACATTTTGTTTGTACTCTTGATACAGCTGGTGCAGCTTGGCGAACATTGCACCCGGCTTGCCCGCACCCACGGGTTTACCATCCAATTGGGTAATGGCTAACACTTCTTTGGTTGAGGATGTCAGCAGTAATTCATCCGCAGTAAATACTTCTGCTAATGAAATTTTTCTTACTTCATGCGGAATGTTATTCGCCGCCGCGATTTCTAATATCACATCGTAGGTGATGCCGGGCAGCATCAAATTATCTTTGGGTGGGGCGAGTAGCGTGCCATTTTTTACGACAAATATATTGCTCGCCGCCCCTTCGGTCATAAACGCGTTGTCGCGTATTAAGATCGTTTCAGTGCAACCCGCATCGACTGCCATTTGCCGCAACAATACATTGGGTAATAGCGAGATGGCCTTGATGTCGCAACGCAACCAGCGGTTGTCTGGTGCAGTAACCGCGCCTACCCCGCAAGCCAATAGATTGGCGGGTGGTGTGAGCAGGGGGCTGCTCATCATAAACACCGTAGGCGTAACGGGTGGATTGGGAAAAGCATGATCGCGCTTCGCAGCGCCACGTGTAATGTGCAGATACAGGTATTGGTCTTCAGCTTGGTTGCGTGCAATCAGTTCGTTGATGTACGTAACCCATGCCGCATTGTTATGCGGGTTGGCCAGCTTGATACCGTCCAAACTATTTTGCAGGCGTTGCAGATGTTCGCCCAATCGAAACGCTTTGCGCGAATACACCGGAATCACTTCATACACACCATCGCCAAAGATAAAGCCGCGATCCAGCACGGATATTTTCGCGTCTTCGATAGGCATGAATTGCCCGTTCAAAAATATGGTCACGTTTTTTTCCTTATTAACACGGCAAGTGCTGGCAACTTAGAAATGCAGCGACTGAAAAAATAAGCGGATGCTGTCCCATCCGCGTGCAAACACGTTGGCGAGTGTGATGCTGTCTAACGTGACCAAAGGAAACTCCGCGTAGGGCTTGCCAGCCAATACCAGCTTGAGCGTGCCTAATCGTTGACCGCTACTGAGCGGTGCGAAAATAGGCTGGTTGCTCTCCAACGTGGCTTTTAGCTGACTTTGCATGCCCTTGGGAATGGTGAGGAACATATCTTGCCTAAAGCCCAGCTCCACATGGCTGTCCGTGCCTTTCCATACGCGCACTTCGGTGACAGGCTGATTTTTTTGATACAAGCGCACCGCATCAAAATTTTGGAAGCCATAGTTGAGCAGCTTCTGGCTTTCGTTGGCGCGCAATGTGTCCGAGTCTGCGCCGAACAACACTGCGATAAGGCGATGATCGCCACGTTTGGCCGAACCAACGATGCAGTAGCCGGCACTGTCGGTATGTCCGGTTTTCATTCCGTCAGCATAGGGTTCGATCCACAGCAGGCGATTACGATTGGCTTGAGAGACGTTATTGAAAGTGAATTCGCGCAAGGCAAACAGTGGATAGTATTCGGGATAGTCGCGCACGATGGCAGCGGATAACACCGCCAAATCGGCGGCACTGCTGTAGTGCTGCGCATCGGGCAGGCCAACGGGATTGGTGAAATGCGTATTGGTCATGCCCAAGCGTATCGCCTCTTTGTTCATCATGTCGACAAAGCCCGTGTCGCTACCCGCGATATTCAGTGCCAGTGTGATGGCCGCATCGTTACCCGATTGCACAATCAAGCCATGCAGCAAATCATCCACCGTCACACTTTGTCCTGCTTTGAGTAGCATGCTCGATTCGCCTGGCGTGTTGCGTGTTGCTGCCAGTGGCACGGTGAGGCTTTGTTGCAATGTCAGCGTGTTATGTTTGAGCGCATCAAAAGTCAAATACGCAGTCATCAGCTTGGTGAGCGAAGCGGGCGCGAGACGTGCGTTGCCGTTCTGGTTGACCAAAACCTGACTGCTATTGTAGTCATACAGCAGATAAGCTTTGGCGGCCAATATCGGCGCAGGCGGGATAGTGGCGGGTTGTGCAGAAGCCAGTGCGGGTAATAAAAGCAGAAGAGCGAAAAGGAGTTTCATAAGGCGAGATGATATTTTCAGGACGCGATTATAGTCGTGTGGCGAAAACAGGGAAAGCTGTCGCTCTCCCTGAGCCTGATACAGCTTATGCAGGATGCGAAACGCTATTCTCGGAAAGCAATAGCGCGGCAATGACACCAACTATCGCCATCGCCCAAACGATAGTTGCGCCACTGGGCAAGTCAAACCAGGCCGACAGTAACAATCCGATGGTGTAACCCGCCACGCCTATCGCAAATGCATAGTAGTTGCGATTTTTACTAATACGATAGGTGGCGAGTGCCGGAACAATCAAGCTCGCAAATACTAAGTACACGCCGACCAGTTGTACTGAAGCCGTCACCGCCACTGCGAACAGTGCATAGAAGCCCAATGTACTGACTTTGAGTTTGCTCCATTGCCATATGGCGAGTAAGGCCACCGTTAACACAGCGGTGCTGATGAGTTGATTGGTACTCACCCAAAGAATTTGTCCAACCAGCAAATCTTTGAGATGTTCACCCGCATGAACGTCGTGGCTCATCAATAAAATTCCCCCGCTGGCGGCGAGAACAAAGGTCAAGCCGATGCAGGCTTCTTTCACCTCGGCCAGTCGATACTCTATCCACGCTAGAAGTGCCGCCCCACACAGTGCGCTGATGGTGGCGATGAGTTGTACCAACAGCGGCTGGTCAGTTACACCTAATAACGCCGCGATGATTGCGCCCAGTCCGGCAATTTGCGCGACAGCAAGATCGGCAAAAATCACGCCGCGTTCTAAAACTTTCATGCCGAATGGAATGTGAGTTGCGAGCACGAGTAAGCCGGCGATGAATGCGGGCAGAAGAATGCTGAGTTCGATGTTGTTCATTTTAGCCCCGCCAACAAACGTTGAATGGTGTCGTCGAATAGGGTGAATAAATCGGTTGCCTGTGGTGTGCCACCGACCGTATAGGGCAACATGACGGCAGGAACATGCGAGCGTTCCGCAATCCATTCTGAAGGTCGCCCATCCTGATAGGCTGCGCGCAGTACCATCTTGGCGGGATGTTGTTTGAGTTCATTCAACACTTGTCCGAGATAAGCTGCGCTCGGTTCTAATCCGGGTTTAGGCTCCAGCTCGGCAACTTGTTTCAGTCCTAACCAATTATTCAAGTAAGGAAAGCCTTTGTGCTGGGCAATGATAGACACGCCTTTGAGCGGTGCAGCCTGCTTTTCCCATTTTGTAATAGCGGTGTGCCACTGCTGATTAAAGGTGACGAGTTTCTGTTGGTAATACGCGGTGTTGGCTGAATCAAGCTGAATCAAGCGTTTGCTGAGTGCTTCAGCAATGGGCAAAAAATTTCGCGCATCAGTTTGTATGTGCGGGTTGCCCATTGCATGCACGTCACCATCAGCACGATCCAATCGCGTCGGTACTTCCAGCATGGATACAAAATGAGCCGCTTCAAAGTAGCCATCGCTGTTCGGCTGAATCGCACTGTTGGCTGACTCGCGCAACACGACAGGCATCCAGCCGATTTCCAGCTCGGCTCCAGTACATACCAGTAATTTTGCACTGCGGGCTTTAGCAATCAAACTGGGGCGTGCCTGCACTTGATGTGGGTCTTGCAACGCACTCGTAGCGGTGTAAATGCTGACTTTTTCGCCCGCCAGTTGTTGCGTGAGTGCTGCCCATTCTGGTTCGCAGGCGAACACGTTGAGTGAAGCTTCGGCATGGCTACTGAGTAGTAATAGCAGGATGGAATAAATGATTTTTTTAGCTACGTCATAACGCTCGCTTATGCGAGCATTAGCCTGCACTGAAACTACACTTTGTTTCGTTTTCATAATTTTTCCTTTTGGATTCTGTCATTCCCGCGAAAGCGGGAATCCAGTGGTTTTATCTAATGTGCCTTTAGGTGTTGTCCCGCATTGCGGGAAATTATTTGATTGTCTGGATTCACCCTTTCGCGGGAATGACGGTAGTGGTAAATTTAATACTGATGCGCCCCATGCGCCCCAAGACTCATGATGTATTGCACAAAGAGTTGATTGTCAGTCAAGCCTTGTCGAGATTCATCTTGTGCAAGTTGCACACGCACGCGTGTAAATTCGCTGGGGTTGTAGTCCATCATCAACGTCGTGCGCTTGGGTGTGTAACCATAGTTGCTGATGACGTTGGCAAGATTCATTGCACCCACAGTGGCTGTACCCGAATCAAGTTGGTCATAGCGCAAACCAGCGCGCCAGTGCGGCATGAACTGCGCCACGCTTTGTGCATACCAACCGCTTTGTGTGACGTTGAAGCTATCCGTGATATTTGCGCTTGCGGTGTTATAAGTTAAATCACCCGTTTCTTTTCGGCGGAAATATTCGCCTTGCAACTTCACGTAGCGGTTGGCAGTATTGCCATTGGGCGAGTATTTCCAAACAAAATCCATGCCCGTGGTTTGGCTGTCTCCGTTAAAGCTATTAGTCACGAAACCACCATGCAAATCTGGTACGTTGTTGCTCACTGCATCTACTCGTCGTGTCTGATGAAGTGATGCACCGGCTCGCCAACTATGCTCGATGCCGATGTCGTTACCGATGTGTGCGAACAAAACGCCTGCACCTGAGCCATTTTTATTTTGCCGATCCGTTCCCGGAAAGCCACGCCCTCGACCCACTTCACCGCCGACTTCGACAAACATATCGGTCGGTGCGAGCCACTTGAGTTGTATACCGTCTTCACCATTTTGGTTATCCCATAGCGCACGATAAACCAAAGGTTGATCGACAAAATCCCAGGCATGAGCATGCTGTTCGTTGAGATAACCTAAGCCAGAAAAATAGCGACCGAATTTTATATTTAACCCGTTGCCCAGCGCACTGGTTTGAACAAAGCCATTTTCTACGTTGATGCCCCCGGCGGGATCGAGTGAAAATGTACCCACACCGCGAAACTGCGGATCAATGTTGGCAGAGATACCCAGCTCCGATTCCTTTAGGCTGAAGCCTTGCGAGTAGCCACTATTGTTGGGTGACATGGCAAAGCCGGTAGCTGGAGCCTCGACCCGCTGGAGCTGCCCATAAGTGCCGGCCAGTATCAGTGAGATGGCGGGATTGAATGCACCCTCGCTACTGGCACCCGTGGCAGCCACTGGAGTTGAGTTAGATTGCTGGTTAACGCGTTGTTCTAGTTGCCGCACTTGATCGCGCAAGGTTTGTAAATCGGTGTCGCTTGCGGCACAAGCATTGAATGAATGCACTAACAGCGCGGCAATAGCCACGCTCAAATAAGTTTTGTTGAACATTTTTTACTCCACAAAAGTAAACAAAACGCCTCGCGTAAACGCGAGGAAATCAGGGCTAAACTTTATGCGGAATAAGGTGGGGCACGTGCCGAGAAGGCGACAAAACGGGCGGAGAGAGTAGCGTTAGAATAATCGCTAACGAATGCTTCGATGTTTTCACTGCTGACAAAGCTAATGTTGCTGCTAGCAATTACACCGCCGATTTGCGCATAGGCTGCGCATAAATCGCAATGCTTGTCATGCGGCAGTGATTGATCCGAACTTTGATTTTGCTCTGAAAGTGTGTGCGAAATGCCATGCGTCAAGCTGCCAAGCTGTGCCAACAGCAGGGCAAAAACCAGCAAGATTCTGGGCAGCAAAGTGCGAAACATGGCTCGCACTCTAAATCAAAAATATCGAAGTGACAATTACGCGGACAAGCATTTCAGTAGTTGAGATAATTGAATGCACTAGTTGACTACCTCAGTAGCGCATTCAAGCCGTCAAAACGTGGGAATTTAAATTGCAGAAGATATTTGTCGCGCCTGTTCCGGGATGGTGGCGATTTGTGCGCGAATTTCATCTGCTTTGGCGGGGTCAATGCCGAGCTCTATCCATTCTTGTTCAGTGATAGCTTGTTCAGTATGTTCTGTTATGCCGAAATCACTGAGCATTCTTTCGGCAAAACTCACCAAGCTGACCAAAGGTTGTCCTGCCAAGGCTTCCTTGGCATCGGGAGTATGGTGATAGCGCATCACGGTGATGATTTCTTCGGGTAGATCCCAATGTCTTCCAACTTGTGCGCCCAATTCGCCGTGACTCATCTCTAGCAATTCTTGCTCGATCTCCAGCGGAGATTTCTCAGTCTCGGCTGCGAGCTGGGTATGCAGCTCATCACTGGTAGCACTGTCCAGATAATTGAGTGCCATGTAACCGATGTCATGTAGCAGACCCGCCAGAAAAATATGATCGTCCAAGGGGCGGACGCGTGCCGGCATAGCTTTGGCAATGGTGCGCATGGCAACAGCAATTGCCATGCTGTGCATCCAAAGATCGTTGGATTTGAGCTTGCCCTCAGGTCGTTTTGCTAGGGTGGACATCGTTGCGATGCTGATGACGACAGCCTTGACACGAGTGAGACCAAGGCGCATTGCGGCATCGTTAATTGAGCTGACTTTGACGGGCGAGCCAAACATACTGGTGTTGGCCAAGCCAATAATTTTTGCGGAAATAATGGGGTCTTGAGAGATGAGTTTGAGCATGCTCGTTTCGCCCTCAACCGTGTCCAGCGAAAGGGATAAAAGTTTTTGCGCAATGGCAGGTAAAGTGGGCAAGGAGTCAATTTTTGCGATTAAATGCTTCAAGCGTGTTGCTTTGTTCATGTTGAAACTCCTCAGTTTATTTTTTGATTGATTGCGTTAGTTGAGCCAAAAATTTGGCGAGTCTTGCTGTCTCAAGGTTACATTGGGTCGCTCATTTGAGCCGCTTGCATGGCAACCTCATTGGCAAGGTTAAGTAGCTCTTCAGCCTTCTCCGGTTCGATGCCAAGAGCCAACCACTCGTGATCGGTTATGCCTGCGCCTGTGTGTTCGGCAATCGCAAAATCAGGCAGTGTTTTTTCAACCAGATGAAGTAATTTCACCATGATGTTTTTTTCGGCGGCATCCATTAGTTCGGGCTGATGGTGGAACTCAATGACTGACACGATTTCATTGGGCAAGTGCCAGGTTTTTCCAAGTTGTGCGCCGATGTGACAGTGAGTGATGCCCAGCACTTCTAGCTCGATGTCAATTATCGGGCGCTCAGGCTGTATGCGAAGTTGCTGATGAAGTTCATTGCTGGCGGCACTATCCACGTGATGCAACGCCATAAATCCGATGTCATGCAACAAGCCGGCTAAAAAAATATGGTCTTCTTGTGGGCGTAGATATTTCGGCATTTCAAGTGCGATGGTACGCATGATGATTGCCATGGTCATGTTGTGTAGCCACAAGTCTTGAGGCTTGAAATCATTGCCGGGTGGGAGCTTGGATAAATTCGCCATTGAAGCGATAGCGATAGCGACTGATTTGATGCGAGTAATGCCCAGCACCATGGCCGCATCCGGCACAGTCGTAATTTTACGCGTGATACCCAAGACAGGAGAGTTGGCTAGCCCCACAATTTTTGCCGCGATTTGAGGGTCTTGCTCAATAATTTTGAGGAGCTGATTTTCCCCAGCGTCACTATCTAATTGTAGTGACAATATTTTTTGTGCGATGACGGGCATCGCGGGCAAGCTATCTAAATTTGCGAGTGCTTGCTTCAGTCTGCTGCGCGTATTTTCTTCAGTCATGTCCGATTTCACAGGAGAATTCTAATTGTTGTAACCTGTATATCGGACGAATTATTCAAAAGTTTAGCGAAACTCCCAAGAAAATTTAAAACCCCGCAATGGGTGCCCGTATGCTTGAAACTAATCCGCGCGACCCGGAGGCTTGGCAAGCTTGCGTTGCAGGGTACGACGATGCATGTTGAGTGCACGAGCCGTCGCAGAAATGTTGTCATGGTGTTCACGCAGTACACGCTGAATATGATCCCAAGTTAGATTGTCTATTTTTGTGGCTTGAGTGCTGAGTGGCGTATTGCCATCAGGCAAATGTTTAAATGCCGCGACGATCTCATCCGCATTAGCCGGTTTGGACAAGTATTGGGTTGCACCGAGTTTGATGGCTTCCACAGCGGTGGTAATACTCGCATAACCTGTTAGCACCACGATACGAGTATGCGGGTCGAGTTCGTGTAATTTTTTGACTAGCACCAACCCTGACACGCCATTCATTTTTAAATCCACCACAGCAAATTCAGGCGGGTTGTCTTCGGCTAGTGGCAAGGCTTGTTCAACACTGTTCGCCACATATACCGCAAATCCGCGTCGGCTTAGGGCATTGCTTAGTACTGTGCAAAATGTGGTGTCGTCATCAACCAACAATAGTGTGGTTGACTCTTCGTTAATGGATGTCATGCAGTTGTCCTTGCGATAGGCAATATCAGTTGCGTGGTCGCGCCACCCGCTTCGCGGTTGAACAAGCGTACCGAGCCACTCATGCGTTCGATGGTGGCATTCGCGAGCAATAAGCCGAGTCCGCGACCTTCTTTTTTGGTGGTAAAGAATGCCGATCCCGCTTTGAGCGCGGCTTCTTCATCCAAGCCGTGGCCATAATCATGGATTTCCATCGTGAATCGCGTGGTGTCCCAATGGGTGTGTATTTCAATTGCATGGGGTGCGGCATCGGCGGCGTTGTTGAGCAGATTCATCAACGCTGCGCGTAACGTCATATCGACTTTAATGAGAGGGGTATTTGTTGGGGAAATGTTTGTCGGCGGAGAATAAATGTATTGTGCCGTCGGGCGTAGTAATTGCCATTCATCTAAAACTTCGGTGAGCAATTGATCCGCAGCTTGCAGCGAAACATCACCCTTATCTTGGGCATTGGCTAATATTTTATCGAGAATGCGTTTGCAGCCCCGCACTTGTTCATTGAGGATATTCAACGCATCGCGCCAAGCAGGTTGTGTTTCGGTTTCATGTTGCAATTCGCCGATGACCACCGCCATCGTCGAGAGCGGCGTGCCTAGTTCATGTGCTGCACCGGCAGCCTGTGTGCCGAGTGCCACGATGCGTTCGTTACGCAAAATCTCCTCACGAACCTGAATCAACATTTCATCGCGGCTGCGCACTGCTTGCGCCATTTGCACCACAAAGTAGGCGACCACCAGCGCGGTAATGACAAAACCAAACCACATCCCCATCACGTGCGAGTTAAACGCGTTGTCGCCCATGTCGTGATGATTGTGTGGCAAGGGAATGTAAAAAAACATCAGCAGGCTGTAACAGGCAACGGTGAGTGCTGCCATGCCCCATGTGTAGCGGTTGGGCAGGGTTGCAGCCGCGATGACCAAGGGCAAAACATACAGCGAAACAAATGGATTGGTTGAGCCGCCGCCGTAATACAGCAGGATAGTCAGCGCGAAAACATCCACACCAAGTTGTGCGAAAAGCTCCGCGTTGGAAACGGGGCTGTTGTTGCGCAAGCGCAACCAGCTGAGCAAATTGATAGTGGCGAGTGTAAAAACGGTCAGCAACATCGCTTGCCAGTCCAACTCCATCTCCATAAATTTCCACGCCACGCCCAGTGTCAGCAGCTGCGCGGCTACGGCCATACTGCGCAAAATAATTAAGCGGCGCAGTTGGCTGTGGCCAGGTAATCCAGAGAGTATCGAATTGTTCATGCGCGCATTGTAAACGCAGCGGAGTACATGAGGGGTGCGACAAAATGCCGCACCTTCGTGAGTAAAAAATGTGGCGATGGGAAGTTATAATGAGACAACTATTCAACTTTAGATGTAATGCCATGACTAATTTTTACCGATTGATCGCGCTGCTCTTTGGCTTGACCCTCAGCACAGTTATTCATGCTGCCGACATAAAAATAAGTGGTGCTTGGGTAAGGGCGACTTTGCCGGGGCAAGATGTGGGTATGGTGAGTTTGATAATCACCAGTAAGCAAGCGGCAAATTTGGTTGGGATATCCAGCACAGCTTGCAAATCGGTTGAGATGCATAGTATGGCTCACGAAAATAATATGATGAAAATGCGCGAAGTGAAGACCATCGCTTTGCCCGCAGGTGAGACGGTAGATTTCGACGAAGCAGGCTATCACTTGATGTTGATTGGATTAAAGGCACCGCTTGCTGCGGGTGAAAAGCTGCCGTTAACATTGCGCTTCAAGCAAGCCAATCAACGTGCGGTTAAAGTTAACACACAAGCCGAAGTAAAATCCGTGACGACTACGAAAACTCAAGATTGAGTTTTTCAGTAAGTGTTTGCTTTCATCAAATGATAGGTGGCGCATGCCCCCTATTTGTTTTCTGGTGTAGAATCCGCCGCAAATTTTACAAGGAATAATCATGCCGCTTTCCGCTGCTTCTGCCGAACTAAAAGCCCGCGTTCTTGCCGAGGCTTTGCCTTACATCCAGCGTTTTTTCGATAAAACTATCGTGATTAAATACGGCGGTAACGCGATGACCGACCCTGCTTTGCAGGAGGGTTTTGCGCGCGATGTGGTGTTATTGAAATTGGTGGGAATGAACCCAGTCGTGGTGCATGGTGGTGGTCCGCAAATCAACGACATGCTGAAGCGCGTGGGTAAGCAAGGCGAGTTTATTCAAGGCATGCGCGTCACCGATGAAGAGACCATGGATGTGGTCGAGATGGTGTTGGGCAAGGTTAACAAAGACATCGTTAATTTGATCAACCGTTATGGGGGCAAAGCTGTCGGGTTGACTGGGCAAGATAGCGCGTTTATCCGCGCCAAGAAATTGCTGCTGGAAAGCACCGATGAGCCGGGCAAGATGTTGGACATCGGTTTGGTCGGCGACATTGATAAGATCGACCCCTCGATTATTTCCTTCCTTGATTCAGGCGATTTTATTCCAGTGATAGCGCCCATCGGCGTAGGACCGGATGGTGAGACGCTGAATATCAATGCAGATGTGGTGTCTGGAAAGTTGGCGGAAATACTCAACGCAGAAAAATTAGTGTTGCTGACCAACACCCCAGGTGTGCTGGATAAAGACGGCAAGTTGCTGACGGGTTTAACGCCGAAACAAATTGAAGAATTGGTTGTGGACGGCACACTGTCTGGCGGGATGTTGCCCAAGATTGGCTCTGCGCTGGACGCGGCGCGAGGCGGGGTGCGCTCGGTGCATATCATTGATGGTCGAGTGCAACATGCTTTGTTGTTAGAAATTCTCACCGATGAAGGTGTTGGGACTTTGATTAAAAGCAAATGAACCGAATATGGATTTTTGATTTAGATAATACTTTGCATAACGCGACCCCTCACATTTTCCCTCACATCAATCGCAGCATGACCTCATATTTGCAAAAGCATTTGCAATTGGATGAGGTCGCTGCAAATAACTTGCGCATTGATTATTGGCAGCGATATGGCGCAACATTAACGGGCATGATGCGGCATCATGGCACTGATCCCGACCATTTTTTGCATCAGACTCATCAGTTTCCTGAGCTGGACAAAATGGTGTTGCGTGAACCGCGCTTGAGCCATGTATTGAAAGCGTTGCCGGGTAAAAAAATCGTGTTTTCCAATGCGCCACAACACTATGCCCATGCAGTATTAAAGCTGTTGCGCATTGATGGATTGTTTGATGATGTGATGGCCATTGAGCATGCGAGTTATCGACCCAAGCCTGACAGCTTTGGTTTTTTGAAGCTGTTGAGGAAGCACAAAGTGAAAGCCGCGCAGTGCGTGATGGTGGAAGACAGTTTGGATAATTTACGCGCCGCCAAAAAATTGGGCATGCGCACGGTGTGGGTAAATGCAGGGCAGCAAAATGAAGCGTGTGTGGATGTGAAAGTTCGTGATGTGATGCAGTTGCCGAAAATGTTAAATCATTTGAATTAAGGAAGAGAAATTATGGCAAGTAAACCTGGCGAGCGTAAGTTACAAATCTTGCAAACCGTGGCGCAGATGTTGGAGCAGCCTAAGGTAGAAAAAATCACCACTGCTGCGCTCGCGGCGCGATTGGATATTTCTGAAGCAGCGTTGTATCGGCACTTTGCCAGCAAAGCGCAGATGTTTGAAGGGTTGATTGAGTTTATCGAGCAGACCATATTCGGTTTGATCAATAAAATTACTCAAGAAGAAAAAAGTGGCAGCAAACAAATCGAAGCCATCATGTCGATGCTGTTAGGTTTCGCGCAACAAAATCGCGGTATGGCGCGCGTGCTGATTGGTGATGCACTGGTGAACGAAGATGAACGCTTGCAGCAGCGCATCAATCAACTGCTGGATCGCATTGAATCGACGCTCAAGCAATCGTTGCGCATGGCAGCCACACAAGGCGAAATGGGCGATGCGGTGGATGTCGGTGCGCATGCAAATGTGCTGGTGTGCTTTGTGATTGGTCGTTGGCAGCAGTTTGCCAAGAGTGGCTTTACACGGGAACCATTGGTGCAGTGGTCAGCGCAACGAGCGATTTTGTTAGAACGTAAGAATTAGTAGCCGTCATTCCCGCGAAAGCGGGAATCCAGCGGTTTTATTCAAAAAGGCTTTTAGTTTTGTCCCGCGATGCGGGGGATTTTTTAATTAACTGGATTCCCGCTTTCGCGGGAATGACGGCATCTGAAAGTAAGGTGGTAAAAATGATTTTAATTCTCAACTCTCAAGTTAACCAACACACGCCAGAATGCCAACAGCTGTTATCTCACTTGGCGACACTAAAAGGCATCAAAACCCGCGTGCATGTTGAGCATGGCAGTGTCACCAGCCTGACTGAAATATATTTGATTGGCGATACCAAATCTTTGGATATAGTCGAAATGCAGAGCTTGCCTTGCGTAGAGCGTGTGGTAAGGGTTTCCGAGGAGTATCGCATTTTGGGGCGGCATAAGGACGATCAACGACCCACGCATTTTGAATACAACGGTGTGCGCTTTGGTCAGGATACGCTGAACGTGTTTGCGGGATTGTGCGCAGTGGATAACCGCGAGCATGTCGAGATTATGATGAAGGCGGTGCGTGACAACGGGCAAACGTGTACTCGTATGGGTGCATACAAGCCGCGCACCAGCCCGTATGCGTTTCAGGGACATGGAAAAAATTGTTTGCCTTACGTTTTTGAATTGGCGGGCAAGTACGACATCAAAGTGATTGCGATGGAAATTACCCATGAATCACACCTCAACGAAATTAAAGAAGCGTTGCATCAAACGGGCAATCCAACCGGCGTGATGCTGCAAATCGGCACACGCAACACGCAAAATTTTGAGTTGCTGAAAATCGTCGGGCGACAAACCGAGATGCCAATTTTGCTCAAGCGCGGCTTTGGTATCACCTTAGACGAATCGCTGAATGCCGCAGAATATCTGGCTTCGGAGGGTAATCGCAATGTGGTGTTTGGGCTGCGCGGCATGAAGACCAACATGGGCGACCCGCATCGCAACTTCGTGGATTTTTCACATGTACCCGTGGTAAAGCGTTTGACGCGCATGCCAGTCTGTATCGATCCCTCTCATTCTGTTGGCTCGCGGCAAGCCTCGCCGGACGGCATCCTCGACATGATGCAGGTTACTGCGCAAGGCATCATTGCTGGCGCAAATATGGTGTTAGTGGATTTTCATCCTGCTCCGCCCAAAGCCTTGGTGGATGGCCCCCAAGCGATGCTGTTGAAAGAATTGCCGTATTTTTTGGAAGATGTGCAGATTGCGCGTGAGGCTTACCTCAAGCGTGTGGGGCTACGCCAACGTCAGTTGTAGTGGTTAAATTTTCCCGTCGGGTTTAGCGAAAAACCGTCCGCGCGATAGGCTTTCCATTTTCTGGAATCTTCCAGATTGATAACTTTAGCGTCAGTGCCAACCCAGTGCTTGTTGGGCGCATGACCTTCCAGCCACTTCATGATGGGCAGCCACTCGCGCCTTTCTTTCGCCGTAACAATTTCATCCATTTCAAACACCCCCAAGCCTTTTGCCACCGCCTGCAGATAACGATCCGAATCGCTGATGCTAGTGAGGATGGGTAGTTTTAATGCACTAAGAAAATTCTCAAGCGAGGCGTACATGGAGGCAGAGTCGCTGCGTACCCGATTGGCAACAACGGCAATTTTGGCCGTGGAACTGCGTACGCCCCCCGTTAAATACAAATCTTTGATGAAGTCTGCCGTGGCGTGAATGTCGATGGGTGAGGGGGCGACGGGGATGAGGATAAAGTTGGCTTTGCGCACCAGCTCTTGTAAAAGCAGACCCTTCGTGCCGGCAGGAGCATCCAGAATTAGCATTTCGGTATCAGTAGGTATCCAGGCTTGTATGCTGCGCTGAATCACTGCACCCTTGGGCGGTACAGCATTTGCGCCATGAATTTTTTCAATATGGCTAGGACGTAATTTTAACCATTGCAGGCTGGAACCCTGAGAATCGTAATCCATAAGCGCGGTTTTGCATTTCTTACTGGCATAGTAACTGGCCAGATTGGTGCTCAAAGTGGTTTTTCCCGAACCGCCTTTGGAGTTGATGACTAATACCGTGAGCATGGGCTTCTCATTAAGCTGAAATACGATCTTTAGACGGTTGAAAGTTTGAATAAATAGTGCATATCCGATTAGCAAAGTTACATTTAGTTCATTATGGAACTAAAGTGCGTTTCGAGAGACTTTGAATATAGTCGGAAAACTCAGGGTCTTCACCGTTTAGCAAGGCGGGTAAGGCAGCGCGAAAGTCGGCTCGGTTACACCATTCGCCCATATAGTCTTCCCATGAACGCCAGCGCCGCAGCTGTTTGGCGGACATCTTTTCTTCGTAAAGCAGCAAGTAAGCGCGCTCAAATAATGAGATCAACATGCTAAATATAATATGCCTCTAAACCATTTTCAGTTTGACCTGAGTATGCGTCAGGCAAGCGTTGAGCAGGCGTAATGGCAATTCAGCTTCCCACTCACGCCGGTTGAACCGATAACAGAACTCATTGAGATATTCTTGCAAATACTTGGACGATACACCGTGATAGGTACCCAGCAAAAACGCCTTGAGGTTGCCGATGGCAATATGCACCCAAGGCAGCCATTCTCCCGCCTTGTCGGGCGGTGTCACCCGTGCGGCATGGTGCTGTGTCTTGCCGATCTCCAACAACGAGATCAGCGCATCACTGCGCACCGCTTGACCGGGCGGAAGGTGGTGTCGCACAAACTTCGCCACCGCCCCCTTCGTCACGGCGGGAACTTGTTGCATGGCGATAAAACCGGCACGCTGATCCCGGTTCTCAACCGCCACCAGCACCGGGGTTTTGCCTTCGGCACCGCGCCCCCGCTTGCCGCTGCGTCGGCCACCCACAAAGGCATCGTCAATCTCGATCAGGTCGTGCAGCCGATAAATACTGTCCCGGTGTCCCATGGCAATGCGTATCTTGCGCAGCATCCGGCTGGCGGTGATCCAGGACACGCCGATTTGTTTGGCCAGTCGCATGGCGGAAATACCGCCCTTGTCCGAGGCGACCAGGTAGACCGCCCAGAACCACTGGGTAAGAGAGAGGTTGGTGGAGTGGAACAATGTCCCCGCCGTGAGCGAGGCTTGGTAGTGGCAATGGGCGCATTCGTAACGGTGGCGCGTGGTGATGGCATAGCCATGATCATGCCCGCATCGCGGGCAACGAAACCCGTCCGGCCAGCGTTGCTGCGCCAGTGCTTGGGCGCAGGCTTCTTCAGTTCCGTACCGTTTCTGCCAGTCCAATACATTCGTTGGCATCGTCTTCATGATTCATTTCCTCGTTTCGTTGAGTACGAAACGTTAGGCAGCTGAAACTGAGAATGATTCATAGGCATGAAATATAATGAACATGCGCTCACGTTGTTCAATGGAAAGTGCAGGTGTTTCCTCGATAGCAAAGACGTGTAGATCAGGATGTTCGAGTGCGATTTTGAGGAAATCTTGATAATTGTCCGAGAGGAGTTGATAGACTTCCTCTTCTTCGTTGTCGCGCTCTTTGCGTTGCTCAAAAATGAATACAGAAATCGCCAGCGGCAAGCCGATAACGGTCACCACGTAACTCATCAATTCCCAAGTTTCTAATGTTGTCATCGTAGCTATCAGGAACACTTACCTTTAGCCAGTCCACATATCCGAAATCAATTCTGACCAAGTGCTGTCGAGGAAAAATTGAATCTCGTGTTGAGGCGCGTAAACCAGTTTTATATTTAATTTGGTGAGGATTGAAAAGTGCTGTTTGTCCGCAAAGGTAGTAGGGGCAGATACCGCTAAATAGAGTGATTTGTTGTAAGCCCCGACTGGGATGGCTTTCTTAATTTTAGCTTGCTCAATCGGAATCAGATTCAGCAGGTCACGAGGAACTTGGATAAATGGCAAGGCCACCATCAATATGCCAGACTGGACACACAGTGTTCTGGTTAATTCTTCCGCATCGATGAAACCCATGTGTATCAGCAGCTCGCCAATTGGCTTACTCTTGGCTTTTTTGGTGTCGTGATGTTGTTCGACAGCATGCAAGGTTTGGCTGTCTATCACGCCCAAGGTGTTCAGTATTTCGCCAATTTTTTTACCTTGGAGCGCATACACGCGACCGCCGTTAAGTTGTACTTGGGCGATTTGTAATAGTTCATTTTGATGGCGAATAACAGGCCAGTGCGCATGCTTAACTTCAGCTTGGGATTCGCCTGTTTGTGTTGTTCGGTTTACGTCGTTGTTGTTCATGGAGCACCCTACTTTAGAGGTTTTTGAAATCCACTACGTTGCAACCAATCGGAACTATTCGGCAAGCGAATATCTTATCAGGATTGCTGCAAATGCAGGTGTTTCATCAAAAACTTCCACAAAGGGTGTTGTCAAAAAAATCAGCATTTCAACCCGCTATATCCCACAGAGGATTTATGGCTTTGGAACTTCAATTGAGCAAGCAGGTCAACTAAGCCGGTCACTAACGTATTAGTGGTTCTGCAAGCTTAAACGTCGTGGTTGTTTGTTAATTTACAATTTTGGAGTCTTCATGAAAAAAGTATTAGCTGTATTGATTGCCACAGTTTCTTTCGTTGCACTGCCTGCTCAAGCTGCACCTGCCTCAGTCAGCGGCAAAGTCTCATTAAGCCCCGCACTCGCGGGAAAAGTGTCAGCAACTGACACGGTGTTCATCTTGGCGCGTGCCGCGCAAGGTTCAAGAATGCCGCTCGCCGTATTTCGAAAGCAAGTAAAAGACTTGCCTATCGAATTCAATTTGGATGACAGTATGGCGATGCAGCCACAAATGAAACTGTCCAATTTTGACCAAGTCGTTGTAGCTGCGCGCGTATCAAAATCAGGCGGTGCCATGTCACAGGCTGGTGATTTTGAAGGGCTGTCAGCAACGGTTAAACCGGGAGCTAAAGGCTTGAATATCGTGATTGATACCGTAGTGAAATAAACGCCTTCCACAATCGCAGAAACGGTATCCGTTACATTTGGATACCGTTTTTTCATTTTCAGACCTTGAAAATTCGGACTAGAGTTCTTATATTTGGCAGCGCAGTAGGCTAAGCATTCGGCCTGCTCAATTCATATTTCTTTATTTTGGAGGACATATCTATGCGTACCGCTTGTTCTAAATCCCATTTGCGCGCCGCGATTGGCTGCCGATTTTTAGTTGGGTTATAAGGAGACCAGAGAAATGAAATTGAACAATCAATCATCTTTTAAACAAGCCGTGATTTCGGTTGCGATTGCGGCTGTTTTGGCAGGCGGATACGAAGCCTATGCACATCGCGACCATTCGGTTATTCCGGTAGCCGTGGCTGCGCAAGCTGAGGTGCAATCATCACGCAAGGTTACCGTTACCTTGCCAGACTTCGCCGAAATCGCCGCGCAGCAAGGCGCGGCGGTGGTGAATATCAGTGTGTCGGGTAGCGCGCCCAACGGTGTATCGGGTTTTCCGGGATTCCCTCAAGTCGATCCGAACGATCCTTTTTATGATTTTTTCCGTCGCTTCCAAATGCCTTCACAGCCGCAAGGCAGAACGCCAACGCACGGCATGGGCTCCGGGTTTATCGTAAGTTCGGATGGGGTTGTTATCACCAACGCGCATGTGGTCGATGGTGCGGAAGAGGTCATCGTCAAGCTCACCGACAAGCGCGAATTCAAGGCCAAAGTAAAAGGAGTGGATAAATTTTCCGACGTGGCAGTGTTGAAAATCGATGCGAAAGATTTGCCTGTGGTAAAAATCGGTAATCCGCAAACTTCGCGTGTCGGTGAGTGGGTCATCGCAATCGGCTCACCGTTTGGTTTTGAAAATACCGTCACGGCAGGCATCATCTCGGCGAAATCCCGCTCGCTGGAGGACGAAGGCAATGTGCCGTTCCTGCAAACCGATGTCGCCGTTAATCCGGGTAACTCAGGCGGACCGCTATTCAATATGAACGGAGAAGTGATCGGCATCAATTCACAAATCTTCAGCCGTAGCGGCGGCTATCAAGGCTTGTCATTCGCCATTCCCATTGATGTGGCGATGAAAGTGGAAAAGCAATTGGTGAGTAACGGCAAAGTGAGTCGCGGTCGTTTGGGTGTAATGATTCAAGAAGTGAACCAACAACTCGCCGACACCTTTGGGCTGGACAAACCCACAGGCGCATTAGTCAGCTCTGTGGAAAATGATAGCACCGCAGATAAGGCAGGCATTGAGGCGGGCGACGTGATTCTGAAGTTCAACGGCAAAGAAATTTCCCGTTCATCAGATTTACCGTCAATGGTGGCCGATGTCGCACCGGGCACTTCTGCCAATGTCACGCTGTGGCGCAAAGGCAAAATCAAAGAGCTCACCCTGAACGTGGGTGAACGGGTTGCCAGCGAAACGGGCAAAGCGGGCAATGGCAATCAGGAGAAAAGTGACTTGGGTTTGGCTGCACGCCCTTTAACTTCAGAAGAACGCAAACAAGCAGGTGTGTCGGAAGGCTTGCTGGTGCAAGATGTTAGCGATGGCCCTGCCGCCAAAGCAGGCATCCGTCCCGGTGACATTATCCTGTCAGTGAACAGCGAAAAGATTTCCAACCTGAAACAACTCAACGCGCTGATTAACAAGAACGGCAAGCGTTCTGCGTTGTTGATATTGCGCGGTGAGCAAAGGATGTTTGTGCCGTTGAGTATGGGGTGATTAGCTGGTGGTTTTGGTAGGGAGGGCAACGAATGTTGCCCACCGTCTTGTTTGCTATTCGCGTGGGCATTGAAGCTTGCCCACCCTTGCTTGCTAAAGCAACGGTCGATGTACGAAAACTTAAACTCAAGCAGCCACCCCAAACAAAGCTCCCACCCCGGCTGTCAGAGCCATTGCCAAAGCACCCCAAAAGGTTACCCGCACAGCAGAAGTCATCGCCGAAGCTCCGCCCGCATGGGCAGCCAGCGAGCCAAGTAAAGCGAGGAACAACAGCGAGCTAACCGAAACCGCCCACATCAGCGCAGATACTGGCACTACCAAGACAACCAACAGAGGCAGAACCGCACCCACTGAAAAAGTACCCGCCGATGCAAGAGCGGCCTGCACCGGGCGGGCGGACAAGGTTTCGGAAATCCCCAGCTCATCACGCGCATGTGCGCCGAGTGCATCATGCTTGGTCAACCGGGTAGCGACCTCGGCGGCGAGTGCCGCATCCAGTCCGCGCCCCACATAAATCGCCGCCAATTCCTCATGCTCATGCTGGGGATCAGTCGCCAACTCTTTACGTTCTTTATCCAAATCCGCACGCTCGGTATCGGCTTGCGAACTCACCGAAACGTATTCACCCGCCGCCATCGACATCGCACCCGCCACCAAGCCGGCCACGCCCGTGATCAAAATACTCTTAGAACTCGCGCCCGCTGCCGCCACACCCAAAACCAAGCTGGCAGTGGAAACGATACCGTCATTTGCGCCCAGCACCGCCGCACGCAGCCAGCCGATGCGGTGTGTTTTGTGTTTTTCGATGTGTCTCATACGTTCATTCTATGTGCTAAAGGCAGAACTTACCCTGATAGTTATTGATCCGGCATCAATAAAGTAGCACGTCATACCCGCGAAGGCGGGTATCCAGTGGCGCGCAAAGCGCGCCGATAGTTGTTTTGCTGGATTCCGGGTCAAGCCCGGAATGACGGCAGTAATACTGTTTATGTGCCGGATCAATAGTGTACCTAACAAATTCTACAAACTGCTACAATCACCCCAACCATATCAATTGGAGCAATCACCATGATTAAAGAAGCCACCGCCATGACAGTTCGCCAAAACTTGGGCGAACTGCTGAACGGCATTCAATATGGCAACGACCAAATTGTCATCACCAAAGGCGGCAAGCCCGTTGCGGCAATGGTGGATACCGCGCTGTTCGATAAAATTCGTTTGCTGAAACGCGAATTCAATCGGCTCACCGATGAACTCGCAATCGCTTACCAAGGCATTGATGAAAGCGTTGCCCAACAAGAAATTGATGCTGCCGTCAAACAAGCCAGAAAGCGTTAAGTGCGCGCAGTCATCGACACCAACGTATTCAACTCCGGGTTAATGCTGCCCAAAAGTACGCCAGGCCGAATCATCAGCGCATGGCGAACCGGACACTTTTCTTTGGTGCTTTCCGAACCCATGCTGGCCGAAATTAGTAGCGTGTTGAGCTATCCGAAAATTCGCAAACGCATCGGTTGGGATGACGACACCATCAACCGCTACCTGACCGTGTTGCGTTTTGAAGCAGAAATTACTGACATTCGTCACACCAAGGCTCACGTGCCGCGTGATGCAAAAGACAACATGGTGTTAGCCACGCTACTGGCCAGCAAAGCCGACTGCTTAGTGACAGGTGATCTTGACCTGCTCACACTGGCAGACACCTACACCATCCTCCCACCTGCCGATTTTGTGAGCCGGATATTTTGAGGTGTGCGATAACGACAGTAGGGCAAGGCTAAGCAAAGAGCGAGTGAAGAACCATTGCGAGCCTCACCCCTTTAGTTCATTATTACGCTGGTCGCGTCACACAATACATGTGATGCACTGCTAGAAACTAGCGTGCCGCTAATAGGAAAGGAACAGTTATGACCAAGATTCAAATTGAATTACCAGACGCAACAGCTCAAGCTGCGCAGGCTGCTGGTTTGCTGACTCCGCAAGCTTTGGATCGCCTGTTATCGAACGCGTTGCGCAAGCAGCAAGCAGCCAACTACCTACTGACAGTGGCAGATGAAGTGACTGCCGCAGGCATTGCGCCGATGTCGATGGAGGAAATAAATGCAGAAGTGAAAGCAGCACGCAAGGAACGGCAGCTTGCGAATCGTCATTGATACCAATGTTCTCCTGTCTGGTCTGTTGTGGCATGGTGCGCTTACACCTTACTCAATCAGGTACGCGCTGGCACTATCGATTTGATAATGAGCCAGACTTTGCTGGAAGAGTTTGCCGAAGTCATCAAACGCCAGAAGTTTGCGGCTATTCTTCAGCACACAACGCGCACGCCAGAACGCATTCTGAGTGAAATACAGGCTCTGGTGGAAATGGTCGTCGCGCCAACTTTGCCGCAACCCGTGTGCCGTGATCCAGATGATGATGCAGTGCTGGCTTGCGCGTTGGCGGCACATGCCGATTTAATTGTGTCAGGCGATGCAGATTTGCTCGTACTCAAACAGTTTCAGGGGATGCACATCGTAACGGCTGCCCAGGCTCTTAAAAGCGTGACATGAGTAACCCATAATTAAGCCGCTGCGCCGTGCTTGTGTAATGTTTCCCAACCGACACAAGCCAGCCAAATATGGCGAGGGATGGCTTTTTCACCGTTGCGATAATAAGCCAACATTCTACGGCTGATACCTAGCACTTCTGCCGCCCCGTCCAGGGTTAAATTGTTTTCATGCATCCAATTCCAAATGCGCTCATGGCCGATGCCACCAGATTGCTCTATGGCAAGATTGCGCAAATTATCCGCCGCCAGATCAATTTCACCCTTGCCAAATTCAACCGCGTTCCCCAATTCACTTAATTTCGCAGAGGCAAACAAGCTGTGCTCTTGCAACGGCCTCAAGAAAGCAGCCGATTTGATCCAGTCGGACAAATCAACATTGAAATCCGCACCGTCGGCATAGGAAATTTTGAGGCGCGAATTTTTCAAACCCTTGGCGTGGGTGATGTGAAAGTGATCTCGATTTTTCATGTGTGCAACTCCCAAAAAATATCCAGCAGCCTAGTCCGGTTTATCGGTACGGCTGCCCATTCCAATGCTGCTTTAATTGAACGAATACCACGACTCCCTTCCAACACTTCACCGTTATCTATTCTGACCAACCACTCCCGTCCATCGTTTGCCAAAATATGAAAATGCGGCGGCATGTGATCTTTAGGGTAGATGTTAATTTGACAAGAATCGAAAGAATGAATGCGTGGCATGGGCGAATTATAGTGCAACTATTGCACCATGTCATGCTGAGTAAATTCTGGAATTTGTGACTATCACTGACCTGTCACCGATTATTCCAGAAACAGTGGTGCGTCCCTTATTGTTCATTATTGACATATAACGTAATGCGTAATATCTTTCGAGGTATGATCAAATCGTTCAATTGCAAAGACACGCAGGCATTATTTGAGGGTTTGAATCCGCGCCGTTTTCGCAGCATTCAAACGGTTGCCGAACGCAAGCTGACGTTACTCGAAGCGGCCACGACGTTAGAGTTTTTGCGCTCACCGCCAGGCAATCGTTTGGAAGCCTTGCGCGGTGACCGAAAAGGACAATACAGCATACGCATCAATGACCAATGGCGTATCTGCTTCAAATTCAAAAATGGCGACGTGTTTGATGCATCGATTGTCGATTACCACTAAGGAAAACAACATGGCAAAAAATGGAATACGCCCCATTCATCCGGGTGAAATTTTACGCGAGGAATATATTATCCCGCTGGGTATGAGCGTTCACGCGCTCTCGCTGGCGTTGCGCGTGCCTGCGACAAGGCTGCATGAAATCGTCAACGAACGCCGTTCGATTACACCCGACACTGCATTACGACTGGCGCGTTATTTCAGCACAGATGCGCAGTCTTGGCTGAACCTGCAACTGAGCTACGATTTGAAAATTGCCGAGGCTAAACTAAAGACGCGTATCGAGCGTGAAGTTCACGCGATGGCGGCTTGATCAGGTTCTCGGAAAGGCAGGTGGATTAGGGCGTGCGAGGTGGGTTGTAAAACTATTCCGAACCTGACCCATTTTGACTCTGATACCCATTTTCAGCGTCCCCGTCTACCCTGAAGTCCACCCGTAATGAAGTGCTGCCCTTATGTTCACTCAGTACACTTCAAAAGACACATAGCCATATTTAGTGTCGAGAATCCAATCAGCATAACCGCTCCACATATCCACATAGTAGTGATAGTTATTCAATGCCCGTGTGGATGTCCAGTTGCCAAAATCAACCCAACCATGACCAAAGCTTATCTGTCCACCCCTTGCTTTATTCAAAGCCACAAGCTCTGCCGTTGTTGGCAGGTGAATGATTAAACCGTTGCTTAACGTAACGGTGCTTGTGCTTGAAGTGTCTGTCGTGTCATAGGTACTACTTCCAAATGTTCCTCCGTTAAAGAGTTGGTCGAGTACATCATGGGTAACATAATCTACCCCTCCATTTGTGCCATTTCCGCTAATGTCCCAGTAATAGTACGTGTGCGCTTTGCCATCAAGAGACTGTGCTGCGGTAACGGAAACGGGGTAGATGAAATTGCCACTGAGCATGATGCCATTTGCCGTAACGCCGTTTACATTGATACTCGAAGCTTGCACATTGGTAACGCTAAAGCTGACCGTACTCGTGGTCTTTGCCACATTAGCACCCGCATCACTCACTGAAAATATCAGATTCGCTGTTGCGTAGGCGGCGGTCGGCGTTCCCGTTATTGCACCCGTGCTGCTATTAAAACTTAAGCCCACAGGTAATGTACCTAAGTAGCTGTAGGTATATGGGGGACTGCCACCACTTGCGGTAAGTGGGGTGAAGCTTGACATCGCTGTCCCCACCGTCAGGTTTTGTGCGGTGGTGTTTGCGGTGGCGGTGAGTGCCCCTCCAACTACACCCCCTCCTGTCGTTGCCGTCAGAATTAAATGATCGGCAGAAACATTGGACTGCCTGTCGATGGAAACAGGAGTGAGCGTACCACTTGATACAATTCTTTTTCGATCTTGTTCAGTCCACTGCAAAACCGAACTTGCATCATATCGCTTGGTGATGAATACAACGATTGCTGTATTTTCGGTGTCCGCCTCAACGGAGTAGCTCAGTACAAATCGCCCTTGCAGCGTCGCTTTGCTGCTATTGGCATAGATATTTGCCGTGCCATACGTTCCTGTGTCGCCAACCTTTACTGAGGTAGGTAAAACTGGTGGCGTTGCGAGTACCACATACTGACTCGATGAACTCATCCCTACATTAGCGTAACTGGTGTCGTAGTAGATGGTTGACGTTGTGGTACCCGATGCCGCAGTACATTGCGTGTAGTTGACGGTGGTCGTAGCGGTAACGGCTAAGGCAGCAACACCTTCAAAGGTAGCAGACACGGGTGTTGATCTCACCACATTTTCCGTACCGCTACACGTACTTGAAATGGTGTAATTAGTAGTTCCGCCATTTGCCACCATTGCACGGTAGCCACTTTGCGCGGGGAAGGAGAGCGTTGACGTTACAGGCGTTGTAGTGGATGAAGGTGATCCGCCACCACAGGCAGAAAGTGCAACGCTAAAGAGTGTCACCCATAGCAATTTCATTGTTTTCAATTTGTGTCTCCTTCAGGTTGTGCTTTGTATTTGACTAAGAGAGGCATTAGGATTTTTTCTTGCTTGCTACTTTTTTGGTGGGAATTTCCTGCGCCGCTGCGGGGACATCTGGCGTAGATGTTGCATTTGCCAAGTTATCCATGAATGGGATGAGTTGATTGAACGCATCGACGAATCCAGCCGCAACAACCTTCATTTCTGGTGTTTGACTCGATCCGCCGCCGAATCCTGAAATACCTGAGAGGAATCCACCACCGATACCAAAATCTGAGCTTTTTCCTGTTCCCGTAATCGACGCAACAATCTCGCTGGTTTCCAGATCAACCACAGTGAGCATCACTTGCGCTTCGGAAAATTTCATCGACCCTGCTACGGCTGCAACACCCATACTGAGAAGTCCTCCAACACCAGGTATTAACCCTAACAATGCACCCCCACCGCGCCCTGTTTGTGTGGTTGGTTGAGGCACTTCTACTTTGAGTGACCAACGGGCGGAGGTGGTTTTTCTGTTTTTAGAGCCACCCTTTTCTCCTGTGAGTTCCCGCTCACGTTCTCCCATCGCAAAGGATGCGCCACGATCAACTAAGGTGAAGCACCCAGATTGCATGGCCGCATGGCGTGCAAGCGGCGTAGGGGAGAAAGACGACAATCCCATTTGAGAAAATCCGAGAATCGTTTGCTGGTTCATTGGCTGTTCTTCGATAGCAAGCCGACCATAATTTTTTGCACACCGATGAAGCTCGCCACTGCCTGAGCTTGCTGATTTTTCTCCATCACCCGATGACACCGCCGCCCCTGATATGGGAGCTTTGTCTCCGCCGCCGACGTTGACGCTCGAACAGGCAGAAATGCTTAAAGCCAGCGTGGTAAGACTGAATAATTTCCCCAAGCTCTTCATATCAAAATCTCCCCTTTGTGGTTGTTCGGTTTGCATGGATAGAGGGTAAATATACAGGCATGAAAACAATAGTGCAATCAATTATGTTTTCCTGTTGTTTTCATTTATCGAGCATAGACTTACAACATGAATCGCAGATCAAAAGTTTCTCAAGCAGCCGTGGTCATTTCACCAGGAGGAAGTGGGGAGAAGGGAATTAGGATTGGGGAAACCCAAGGGCTGGTTGCCCCCATTCCCAAGAAGACGACTACGGTGACGCTCCGCCTCTCTGGATCATGGCATGTACTCTGGAAACGATTGCGGAGCGCAGTACCCAATGTTTCTGATGCTGAACTCCTCCGCCAAGGGGTTGCACTCCGCATGGCACTTGCCGCGCTTGATGGCAAAGGGCAAAAACCAAAAGCATATATTCAATACCACGACCAAGCAGGGAAGCTCCAGACGGTTGACCTTGAAGAGCATGTGGGGATTGTGGTGCCAGAAGCGAAAGGCTGAAATTAGTACAGGGGTTGCTGCCACAAAAGGCAGTGGAATTAGCGTCTGCTTAAAAAAATCAATACAACACCTTGCCCACCTTTCTATCTAACCATGCAATTTTAAGTTTCTACTTTCAATTTATAAATGCGTCAAACCCGTTCGCTCTTTTCACCAAACAAACAGAGATCAGTCACTAATAATCGTAGCAACTTCGATCAAAGACACGCCTGAATCGCGTAAAACACGCACTTACCTTGTACAAACGGCTTCGGAGTTGGATGTAGAAAAGTTGCGTGAAGTAGTGCGTGCAGTCAGAAAAGTAGTGTAGCCTCTGGCAAAGCTTTTCAAGCAGTCGCCAACTCTTTACGTTCTTTACCCAAATCCGCACGCTCGGTATCGGCTTGCGAACTCACCCCTGAAGCATACCAGTCGCAGATTAGCTTTATTACTCACCCCACTGCGCAGTCAACTTCCGATCTTTTCTACTCTCCGTCAGACGCAGTATAAACGCACAATCTTGCCGATGGATAGTGATGCCTCTATCCCGTGTGACGTAGCCCACAATGTCATCAGGCGACACGGGGTTGCAGCATTTGGCGATGCGGGTCATCAGGTTGTTCACGCCGCCGACGGTGATGTCGGCTTTGGTGGTGCGCTCGGTGGTTGGTCTAAAAATAGTTTGTTTGGCGATTTCTATTTGCTTGGTGGGCAACTCTTCCTGAATGGCAATCGCAATGCGGCGTGAGGTGATTTCGTTGCGTCCGATGGCGGCTAAAAAATCTTCCAGTTTGTTGAAGTGCAAGCGTTGCGCGATTTTCTCTTGGTTGAGAGAGGTGATGCCAAGGCGGTGCAATTCTTTATCCAATTGCACTCTGCCTTGTGCGACGCTTTCATCGAAGTTTTGATTTTTGAACCAGGCGCGCACTTTGGCACGCGCACGCGGGCTTTGCAGAAAGCCGAGTGAGGGGGCAATCCAGTCGCGGCTCGGCGCGCCTTGTTTGATGGTGAGAATTTCCACGCGTTGTCCGTTTTGCAATTTGTAGTTGAGCGGCACGATGTTGCCATTCACTTTTGCGCCACGGGTGCGGTGTCCGAGATCGGTATGCAGAATATAGGCGAAGTCCACCGGGGTCGCGCCTTTGGGCAGGGCGATCACTTTGCCTTGTGGGGTGAGCACGTAAACCTGATCGTGAAATAATTCATTTTTGAATTGCTCCTGCAAATCGCCTTTGTCGGCCAGCTCTTCTTTCCACTCTAAAATCTGGCGCAGCCAAATAATTTTCTCATCAAACTTGGCATCCGATTTCGCGCCTTCTTTGTAACGCCAATGTGCAGCGACACCGAGTTCGGAATGTTGGTGCATCTCATGGGTGCGTATCTGCACTTCTAACGCAAGGCCTTGAAAGCCAATAACGGCGGTGTGTAGCGAGCGATAGTTGTTGCTCTTGGGGTGGGCGATGTAGTCGTCAAACTCGCTGGAAATCGGTGTCCATAAACTTTGCACGATGCCCAGCGCGGTGTAGCAACTCTGCACGTCGTCCACCAAAATTCGCACTGCGCGTACATCGTACAGTTCGCTGAAATCCAAGTGCTTGCGCTTCATCTTGTTGATGATGCTGTAGATGTGTTTGGCGCGACCCGTTACTTCTACGCTGATGCCTGCCTGATGTAGCGACTGCTTTAACTTTGCCACCACCTCGGTGATATAACGTTCGCGATCGACTCTGCGCTCATCCAGCAACTTGGCGATTTTTTTGTATAGCTCAGGCTCCAGATAACGTACCGAGAGGTCTTCCAGCTCCCACTTGAGTTGCCACACACCGAGACGGTTTGCCAACGGCGCAAAGAGGCTGCGGGTTTGTTGCGCGATGAGTTTTTGTTGTTCTGCACTTGCACCTGATAAGTTACGCAAAGTCTGAGTACGCTCGGCGAGTTTGATTAACACCACGCGAATATCGTCCACCATCGCCAGCAACATTTTGCGCAGGCTTTCGATTTGTTGTGCGGCTGCGTTTTTATCTTGTGTGCCCACTTCACTGAGCAAGCTAATCCGCCCCATGCGTGACATGCCTTCAACCAACATCTTCACATTCGCACCAAAAGCTGGCGCGATTTTGTCAGCCCAATTATCAAGATGTTCCGGCACGGCATATAGAATCGTGGCGGCAATGGTTTCGTAATCCATATTCATGCCGACCAGGATTGAAGCTGTGCCCAGCGCGTGCTGCATCAGCGGCGTGCCGGTGACTTCGACATGCCCTTGGTAAAGTGGCTCGGCTAATTCGCAAGCGGCGCGTAACACTTCAACTTCTGCTGGAGGGAAGCTAGTGTCGATGTTGGTCAGCCAGGATGATGTGCTGACGAATGCCTGAGAATTTTTGGTGTGCAGCGTAACCATTTTGTGGGGCAAAAATTAACTGAGTATCTTCCACAACATTTTAGTCGCTAATGCAATCAATAACACGGCAAACAGTTTGCGCAACAACCCAATCTTCATCTGATGCGTGGTTTTTGCGCCGAATGGTGCGGTGATGACGCTGGCGAACGCAACCCACAATAATGCGGGTAGATAGACGAAGCCTAAGCTGTTTGGCGGGAGAGTATCGTTGGATAGACCAGTGAGGATGTAGCCTAGCGTGCCACCGACTGCGATAGGAAACCCGATTGCGGCTGAGGTGCCGATGGCATTGCGTAACGGCACATTGCACCACACCAAAAAGGGTATGACGACTGTGCCGCCGCCGATGGAAACCAAGCTGCTAATCCAACCCGTGAACGTACCCATTAGCGTGAAGCCCAAGCCATTAGGCAGTTGGCGTGCGGCATGTGGCTTTACGTCGAGCAGGATTTGCGCAGCAGCGAAATACACAAATAGGGCGAAAAATATGCCGAGAAAATGCGGTGCGATGCTGGTGGCAAGCAGTGAGCCGAGTGCTGTGCCGAATAAAATTCCCGGTGTGATATTGCGTACTACAGTCCAATTCACCGCGCCGTGTTGATGATGTTTGCGCAAGCTGGCAAGCGAGGTAAAAAAAATCGTTGCCATCGATGTGCCAAGTGCGAGATGCAGTAAATGTTCAGGCGAAAAATGTTGCGCATCGAATAAAAATAATAGCACGGGTACGAGTAGCAAGCCGCCACCGATGCCGAATAATCCTGCCAAAAATCCGACACACGTGCCTAACAATAGATATGCAAGATACCAATCCATTTATGCGCTACTCAAAAAAAGCCCGTTCGTGGTGAGCTTGTCGAACCACACGCATTGAAAACAACCCCTTCGACAAGAATCTCAGGGCGAACGGAAGTGTTCACTAATCGCGCACCAAATTTTTAAGAATGAATTTCCACTCCGATGGATCAACGGGTGTGATGGATAAACGGTTGCCGCGTTGCAACGTACCCATACGCTCAAGCTCAGGATGTTTACGCAATTCAGGCAGTGAAATCAGCGCGATCTTTTTCACCAGTTGCACATCGACATTAAACCAGCGCGGTTGTTCTTGAGTGGCTTTAGGGTCGAAGTATTTGCTCTTCTTTTCAAATTGCTTGGCATCGGGATAGGCAACGCTGTTGACCTTGGCGATGCCCGCGATGCCTGGTTCTTTACAATTAGAGTGATAAAAAAACACCCCATCGCCAATCTGCATTTGGTCACGCATATAGTTACGTGCCAAGTAATTTCGCACGCCATACCACGCCACGCTTTGATCGGGAAAGTTGGCGAGGTCATCGATGCTGACATCGGTGGGTTCGGATTTCATTAGCCAGTAGCGCATGGATATCTCACAAATAAAAAATGCGACCCGATTCTATTCAGGTCGCATCGTAAAGACATTTGTACAACGTAGCGAGCGAAACTGAGGCAAGGCAAAAAATGGGGAGAAACCGGAATGTACATTTTAGTACATGAGGATTTCGAATCATTTTTTAACGCCGCATCAGAGAGCGTAGTAGTTGTGCAAACGTCTTTGAATAAAGCCCCCCGCCTGTGCCGTTGACCCAATATCTTGAACCTGGGTTCAAGAGGGCCGGTTTCCTGTTACATCAGGTACATCCGCAAGGGATGCGCACAACAGTAACGTTACGGAGCGCGGCCTAAGCATAAGCTCATTGGTTCAAAGAGTTATGAGCCTGACGAACACCGCAGGGGACAACCTTTAACATTAAAACAGCGTTTCTTGATCGGCTAATGCCGTATCAATTGCTGTTTTCATGTCGTTTATTCTACGCGTAAAATCACCGAGATCAACGCCGCGTCCAACCTTCATGCCGAGCAGTTCGTGCGTGATGTTTAATGCTGCCATCAGCGCAATACGTTCAACGCTGGCGATTTTTCCGGCATCACGAATATGGCGCATACGCTTATCCAAAAAATCGACCGCTTCGAGCAACTCTTTCTGCTCTTCCTCCGCACAAGCGATGCGTAATTCTTTATCGAGAATTTTTACATCTATGGTTTTAGCTTTGCTCATGTTGTTTCTTCGGGAAGCGTGAGGAGTAATTTTTCGAGGCGCGCTTTTGCACTTGCCAATTTGTCTGTGCATTGACGATTCATGCTTACCGCCTGTGCTAACTCTTGGCGCAGATTATTATTTTCCGCGCGCAAGCGAGTGCTGACCTTAATCAGTTGCTCCAGCTTGTTTTCCAATGTGCCTAATTCTTGTTCCATGGCGCAATTATAGTTGAAACAAGTGCTGTTAAGTCAAATGGTAACGGCTATTTGTACAAGCTAATTATTAGATGCCGACACGTCAAAGGTCGCTGATACAGAAATATGATTGTGGTAAAGTGCGCGCCGCTTTGAGGTGCTTGTTTGTTGTGCAAACGAGTTAAACGGGAAATAGGTGAGGGCTAAAACCCAATGCCTATGCTGCCCCCGCAACGGTAAGCAAGTGTGGACGCATCAACAAGCCACTGTGAGCAATCCCCAAGGGGATCTTATGGGAAGGCGATGTGTTTGGTCTTGTGAGCCCGGATACCGGCCTGAGAGCGACAGTACGGGAGATGCTGCGGGTGGCGCATCAGAATAAATTCCCTCTCCTTTCGGGGGAGGGCTAGGTGGGGGAGGTTCTCGCCTTTACTGTTCTGATGTTGTCACTCGCCGCATGTCCTGATTATTAACATTCCAACGGGGACGCTTGGAATTTACTCGGGAAATAATCATGGAACAAAACTGGAACATCGTCGCACTATTCGGTGCGATTACTTTTACGTCTGCGGCTTTTGCGGAGACACCAACAGAACCGATTGTGCTGGATGAAATTGTGGTGACCGCAACGCGGATGCCGCAACCGCTTGCGCAAACTATTGCAGATACTGCCGTAATAAATGAGCAGGAAATTCGTCAGTCCGGTGCGCCGGATGTATCAACCTTGCTGCGTTCGTTAGCGGGTGTTGAGGTCTCGCAAAGCGGTGGCTTGGGTTCGCAATCCAGCACTTTTATGCGCGGCACGAACTCCAAACATGTGCTGGTAATGATAGATGGCGTGCGCATCAATTCCGCATCAAATGGCCCAGCTGCGCTTGAACACATCATGCTGGACAGCATTGAACGCATTGAAGTGGTGCGCGGCAATGTCAGCAGTTTGTATGGCTCGGAAGCGATTGGTGGGGTGATTCAATTATTCACCAAACGTGGGCATGGCGCGCCAGCATTGAATGCCAGCGTTGGCTTGGGTAGTCATGGTACGCAACGTATGTCGGTAGGCTATTCGGGCAATGTGGATGCCAATTCATTTAATGTGAATGTAGGCAAAACCAAAACTAACGGTATCTCTGCGATTAACACCAATATAGACCCCACGGCTAATCCTGATAATGATGGCTATGACAACACCACAATTAACGGACAAGTGAAGCACACGTTTAATGCACAGCATCAGTTGTCGGCCTCGCTATTTAACACGCGAGGTGATAGTCAATACGATAGCTCAGTGATTACTGACCGGAATAATACTTTTGCGAATATCAGCAAATTGTCCCTGACCTCTGATAATCAGTTGAGTGATAAGTGGCATAGCTCTATGCAATTGGCACAAGGGATAGACGATAGTCAGGATAATGCGAATAACATCCAGCAGAGTCGCTTGAAAACAACCAGCAATCAGCTTGCTTGGCAAAACGAATTGACTATTGCTGAAACGCAGAAATTAAATCTGTCGGTTGAGCATCTGGGGCAATCGTTATCAGCGCAGGACATTGGGACACCTAATCCCTATACTCAAACGAAGCGTACTGTGAACAGTTTTCTTGGTGGCTATGTGGGTGAGTATGGCGCACAACAAGTGCAGTTCAATTTGCGCCAAGATCGTTATTCTGATTTTGGCACAGCCAATACGGGCTTGCTTGGTTACGGCGTGTCGTTTGCGGATAAGTGGCGTGCCACGGCGAGTGTGAGTAACGCATTCAAGGCACCTACCTTCAATGAGCTGTACCGAACTGCTTGGGGTGGCAACCCGAACTTAAAGCCAGAGCAGGCCAATAATCGTGAAGCGGCAATTCATTATGCTTCTGGTGGACAGAGTGTTGACATGGTGTATTTTGATAATCGAATTCATAACCTGATCAGTGGATTCCCTTCAAAAAATATTAAGCAAGCGCGAATTGATGGCTTTGAGTTGAGTTACGCAGGCAAATTTGGTGGAACGCAATTTAAGGCTAATGTGACCTCGCAGAATCCGCGTGATACATCGAACGGTGATGTTTTGCAGAAGCGTGCAAAAGAATATGCGAGTGTCGCTGTTTCCCGCGATTACGGTCAATGGAACGCAGGCGCAGAATTTCGCTATAGTGGCTCGCGTCAGGATTACGGTGGGGTTACTCTGGCGAGTTACCAACTGCTTAATCTAAATGCGGGATACAAGGTAAGTACGCATTTGAATTTATTGGCACGCGTGGATAATCTGTTCAATCGCAATTATTCCGAAGCGTATAGCTACAATACATTAGGCCGCACTTTGTTTGTCGGTTTGAACTACCAGCAATAAAATCAAGGTTGAGAATGCAAAGGCGACTATTCCGTCTTTGCATTTCCCCTCGCTTGGTGTACTGTTCTAACCATTAAATAAGCTCAATTCAGGAGATGTCATGTCTAACACTCAAACCAAGTCCATTGTGATTTTCGTATTGCTCACGGCAATGATGGCGGCTACGCGGTTTAATCATTTTGGCTCGGCTTTTTCCTTGCCTGATGCTTCCTACGCGATATTTTTTCTGGGCGGCTTATATCTGGCCAGAATGGCTCGCGTATCTGTTTTTTTATTCATCGCGTTGCTTCTGGAAGCTGGCTTGATCGACTTCTACGCGACTTCTGTACAGGGCATTAGCGACTGGTGCATGACACCAGCTTACTGGTTTCTCATCCCGACATATGGCAGTTTATGGTTAGTAGGTCGTTGGGTTTCGTCTCTCCCTACAATGCAAAGCCGCACTATGGAAAAAAATGGGCTGATGATATTGGCTCTATCGGCATGGGTTGCCAGTAGTTTTGCTTTTGTATTTTCCAATGTCACTTTCTATTTGTTTTCGGAACGTTTTGCCGATATGAGCATGGTTGAATACTCAACGCGTGTTGCTCAATATTATGTTTCATATGTTTCAGTGGCGTTGTTGTATATTGCCTGTGCAGTCGCTGTTCATATAGCTGTCGATATCATCAGCAAACAAAATGTGCAGTCGCACTAATCTAAGATTGCGACAAAATTCGATTGAAAATAAATACCCACAATCAGCAGAAGGTTGACGCAACATTGGCAAACGCCTACATTACGCAACCCCCGATCAATTAACCCTTTAGGAGAAAAACATGGCCGTTTTAGTTGGCAAAGCCGCCCCCGATTTCACTGCTGTTGCCGTGATGGGCAACAACGAAATTAACGAAAATTTTAATCTGAGCAAGTACATCAAAGGTACGGCAGCGGTGGTGTTTTTCTATCCGCTCGATTTCACTTTTGTTTGCCCGTCAGAAATTATTGCATTTGATCATCGTTTGGATGAATTCAAAAAACGCAAAGTGGAAGTAATCGGCGTGTCGATTGATTCACATTTCACCCACTTGGCTTGGAAAAATACGCCAGTCAATAACGGTGGTATTGGTCAAGTAAAATATCCTTTGGTGGCCGACATCAAGCACCAAATTTGCCAAGCTTATGATGTCGAAGAAGCAGGCGGCGTGGCGTTCCGTGGCTCGTTCCTGATCGACAAAAAAGGCATGGTGCGCCATCAAGTGGTAAATGATTTGCCACTGGGTCGCAACATCGACGAGATGCTGCGCATGGTTGATGCACTGCAATTTCACGAAGAACACGGTGAAGTTTGCCCGGCAGGCTGGAGCAAAGGCAAGGCAGGCATGGACGCTTCTACGGAAGGCGTGGCCAAGTATCTGTCCAAGCATTCTAAAGAATTGTAATTCGATTCTGATCGCATTATTAAGCCACCTTTCGGGGTGGCTTTTTTGTTGTGTTCGACAGGATAAGGACTGCTACAATTTCAGCCGTTCTGTCATCGTCTTAGGGAGTTTGTATGTTGCTCTGGTTCGTCATTGCTTACTGGATCACTTCTGTGGGTATAGGTTTGTACGCCGCAACTCGCGTACATAACACAAGAGATTTCGCCATTGCAGGGCGGCATCTGCCATTCTATATGGTGACAGCGACAGTATTCGCCACCTGGTTTGGTTCTGAAACGGTGTTGGGTAGCCCCGCAATTTTTCTCAAGGACGGTTTGCATGGCGTGGTAACCGACCCTTTTGGTGCATCGATGTGTTTGATTCTCGTGGGGCTGTTTTTTGCCGCGCCTTTGTATCGAATGAATTTGCTGACTATCGGAGATTTTTATAAGAAAAAATTCGGCCGTCGTGTGGAGGTGCTGACCACAATCGCTATTGTGATTTCATATCTCGGCTGGGTGGGGGCTCAGATTACCGCGCTGGGGCTAGTGTTTAATGTGGTCTCTGATGGAGCGGTTAGCAAGCTTGCCGGAATGTGGATTGGCTCAGGCACCATCCTGATATACACATTTTTTGGCGGCATGTGGGCAGTTGCAATTACCGATTTTTTGCAAATGATCATCATTGTCATCGGAATGTTGTTCATCGGCCATGAGATTAGTGGTCAAGTGGGTGGCGTGGCGGTTGTAGTGGAACACGCTGCGAAAGCAGGTAAGTTTGAATTCTGGCCGAATTTAGATGCCAAGGAAATCATCGCTTTTGCCGCTGCGTGGGTCACGATGATGTTCGGTTCGATTCCCCAGCAAGACGTGTTTCAACGAGTGCAATCATCCAGAACTGAAAAAATTGCTATTTGGGGTACGGTATTCGGTGGCTGTCTGTATTTTTTGTTTGCTTTCGTTCCCATGTTTCTTGCGTACTCTGCTACGTTAATCGACCCCAAGATGGTGCGCGATTTGATCGATGCTGACCCGCAAATGATATTGCCAAATCTTGTGTTGCATCATGCCCCATTGTTTGCTCAGGTGATGTTCTTTGGAGCCTTGCTTTCTGCAATCAAAAGTTGCGCGTCGGCAACGCTGCTGGCACCTTCGGTGACATTCAGCGAAAACATTCTCAAGCCAATGCTGGGACACCGGCTATCGGATCGAAAAATGTTACATACGATGCGCGGTGTGACAGTGATGTTCACCATCTTAGTCACGCTGTATGCGATAAATTCCAAGGCCAGCATTTTCAAAATGGTTGAAAATGCTTATCAAGTCACACTGGTGATGGCTTTTGTACCGCTGGTAGCGGGTGTTTATTGGACGCGTTCAACAGCACAGGGCGCATTGGCTTCCATCTTCTTGGGGTTGTCAGTCTGGCTCGCTATCTTGATTTTTGGCCCGGAAGATCCATTCATTCCGGCACATTTCGCCGGGATGTTTGCCAGCATATTTGGCATGATAATTGGCTCATTGTTACCCAGTGTAGTGAGAGAAACGCTTCCTGAAGAACACGAACATGCACATCTCCATCATCTTGCGGCAAGCCATACCGGGCATGTGGCGGAACAACCTCATCATCATTCGTCTCATACGCAAACATAACGTATGTCATCTTACTGTCATAAATTCTTCATACCCTTGCAACCCACCGTGAGTTTTTAAGGAAAATGATGAAAGCTAAAATTTTGATAGTTGAGGATGAGCCTGCGATTCAGGAACTTCTGGTATTTAACATTATGGAGGCAGGTTTCCACGCGCTACGTGCCGATGACGGGGATAGTGCCTGGTTGCAGATTAAGAATTATGTGCCGGATTTGATATTGCTGGACTGGATGTTGCCCAATACCAGCGGTGTAATATTAGCCAAGCAATTTCGTGCCGATATTCGGACAAAAGATGTGCCGATCATCATGCTGACAGCGCGCGGTGAAGAACGGGATAAAATCTTGGGGTTAGAATCCGGCGCGGACGACTACATTACCAAGCCATTTTCGCCGCGTGAATTGATGGCGCGAATTCGTGCTGTGTTGCGTCGTCATTTGCCTGAGATGTCGGATGAAACTGTGACGGTGGGTGGTTTGGAACTTTCACCGTCGGCTCATCGTGTTACGTGTGCGGGCGATTCGATAGACTTGCGCAACCGAGTTTCGTCTGTTGCAGTTTTTTATGACGCATGCCGAGCGCGTGTATAGTCGCACCCAATTGCTCGATCAAGTGTGGGGCACGCAAGTTTTTGTAGAAGAGCGCACGGTAGATGTGCATATCCGTCGTCTGCGAGTTGAGCTTGAGGCAGTCAAGAAAGAGGGATTGATTCAAACGGTGCGCGGAAGCGGGTATCGATTCTCAGTTAATTAAGGGAGTGCAGTATTGCAGGATTTTTGGTTCCGCCTGAGTATCCCCGTCATATTCAGCATGCTACTTGGCTTGCTACTATGGGCTATATTTTCAGCTGCAACAGGATTGATTTTCGTGCTGTTGGTATTGCTGGTGTTGATGTTCAGAAATGCCCGGCATCTCTTCAAGCTTAATGAATGGTTGAGATCGCCGACGTTGGAAAATCTGCCAGAAGGCAGCGGTAATTGGGACGAAGTTTTTTCCCAGTTATACAAGATGGTTAAGAAGCACATTAAAACCAAGCAAGATTTAGCCGCCGAGTTACTTCATATCCAACAAGCTACCGCTGCGTTACCCGAAGGTGTAGTGATTTTGAATGATGTCAATCGCATTGAGTGGTTTAACCTGCAAGCTGAGCAGCATTTCGACCTAAACCGTGAGCATGATGTGATGCAAGACATCACTTATCTGGTGCGTCAGCCTGAGTTCATCGAATATATGCATGCATCCAATTTCTCTGCTCCCTTGATGATGCGACCGGCGCGTCATGATGAGACTGTGTTGTCCATCAAGTTGATTCCATATGCAGGAAATAAGCGCCTTCTAATTAGTCGTGACATTACGCAGTTTGAGCGTATCGAAGCCATGCGCCGAGATTTTGTTGCCAATGTTTCACATGAACTTCGCACACCACTTACCGTGGTAAACGGCTTTGTTGAAAATTTGCAGGACATGCCTGATCTCAGCAGCAACAGTGCACGCCGTGCTTTGCAGCTTATGGCCGAGCAAACGCAACGCATGGAAAATTTAGTTTCCGACTTGTTGACTTTGTCTCGTTTAGAAAATGACCAAAGCGCGATGAGCCAAGAAATCGTAGATATAAATGCGCTGATGAAGGAAGTTCTGCATGATGGAAAATTGCTCAGTGGTGAAAAGCATACGTTGCGTTTGGAAGTTGCCAGCCCAACAAGATTGCTGGGCAACCGTGAAGATTTGTACAGCGCGTTCGCCAATCTGGTGGGCAACGCGATCCGTTATACACCCGAAGACGGTGTAATCCTCATGCGCTGGTTTGAGCGTGGCGGACAACCCGTATTTGCTGTGCAAGACACCGGTATCGGTATCGCCGCACAACACATTCCACGTTTGACCGAGCGCTTTTATCGGGTTGATCGCAGTCGTTCGCGCGAGACAGGCGGCACGGGGTTGGGGCTTGCCATCGTCAAACATGTGGCGATGCGTCATCAAGCCAAGTTGGAAGTGTTGAGCGAAGAAGGCAAGGGCAGCACCTTCTCGTTGGTGTTTCCGAGTAAGCGGCTTAAACTTACCAATAGCAGCTCGCTTGCAACCAGCACGAAATAAACAACAGGCAGCAAGTAAGCTGAATATTTACCCATCTTTTCCCATTTGCATTTCAAGGCGAAATGCCTGTTTCGCCACTTCATCCCCATAATTTTTGTCAGTTTTAGGATTGGATGCGCTTAGCCCAACTCACCAAAGCTTGCATCTGATCTGCAATCAACCGGGTGATTTTTGCGTCGGTTAGGTTGCCGTTGGCATCAAATCCACCCGCAAAAGCGTTGGAGAATACTTCGGGTTTATTCAAAGGATGCAGGTTCAGAAATACGCACACTTGCCGCAAGTGATATTGCGAACGTGATGTTCCCATGCCGCCTCCCGCTCCCATGATGGCAACGGCTTTGTCGGAGAGCAGCGCGTTTTCCGGTTCGCGTGATGCCCAGTCGAGAATGTTTTTGAGCGCGGGCGCAATGGAATAGTTGTACTCGGGGCAAGCAAACACCAGGGCATCTGCCGCCGCAATTTGATCCAGCACACGGCTCACTGCCGCAGGTTTGCTCTGGATGTCGGCGTTGTAAAAAGGCACATCGCCTAGATCGGCAATATCTAAAGAAGCATTCGCTGGAAGTTGATTTTGTGCCGCGCGCAGCAAGCCAGTGTTGCAAGATTGGCGACGTAAGCTGCCAGAGATACCCAGAAGTTTGATGGTCATTATTCGCTCCAGTTTATTGAGAGTGTTTTGTGTTCTATAGCGTTTCAGTTATGCGTGCGCTCTGGCAGCTTTAACGGTTTTATAGCGAGAGAAGTACTCCCGCAAAACCGACCTGAGTCTGTTGGCTTCGGGACGACCCCAATCACGCTGCAGCTCCCCGGCAAGCCCTATAACCGAAATTGGAATAGCACCCGCCTGAACCATGCGCTGCATGCCCGCCTCGTGCGCTGCCGGGCTGACCCCGCCAATGGCATCTGCCACGAAGTAAACCTCAAACCCTGCACGCAAAGCATCCAGAACAGGAAAGGCAACGCAAATCTCCGTCCACAGCCCGGCGACGATTAACTTCTTGCGCCCCGTTTTCTCGATTGCGGCGCGAAAGTCAGGGTCTTCCCAAGAATTCATGGTGGTGCGATCAATCTCCGGCACACCCGGAAGAGCATCACGCAATTCCTGGTTGGTGGCAGACATGCCGTGCTTTACGTAAACCGTGCTGAGCACAACCGGCAAGCCAAATGCCGTGGCAATTTTCCCCAGCATGATGACATTCAGAAGCAGCTCATCATGCTGCACCGAACCAACTCCGGCATATTGCTCCGGCTGATAATCAATGAACGCGATGACTGCATTTTCAGGGGTAAGTAATGTATCCATTTTCGGATCACGAATGGGCGTTACATCTGACATGGAAAACCTCTCAAATTATTGAACTACAAAGCACACAGGATGGCTCGCACATATAACGTAACGTCATAACTGGTCGGGCATCTGCCCGAACCGGCCACTGTTAAAATCCTTGATGGCTCGTTCGATTTCCTGTTGGCTGTTCATCACGAAGGGGCCATAACCAACGATGGGTTCGTTGAGTGGCTCGCCGCTTAACAGCAATACTGTCGCATCATTATTGGCTTCAATGTTGACACCCGTACCCGACGGATTAAGCAGCACCATCTCGGTTTCACGCGCAACGGTTTCGCCATTGACCAAAATCGTTCCGTGCAAGACGATCAGTGCCGCATTCCACCCATCGGCAACGGGCAACTCGCTGATGCCGCCCTGGTTCAGGCGCAAGTCCCACACGTGTAGCGGCGAGAAAGTTTTTGCCGGGCCGTGATGCCGGGCATATTCGCCCGCAATGATGCGCGCGGTTCCTGCCCCATTGGGTAATGACACGGTTGGGATGTCACGATTAACAATGGCCTGATACCCGGGTGTGGTCATCTTATTTTTGGTAGGCAGATTGACCCAGAGCTGCACCATCTCCAATTCGCCACCCGATTGTGTAAATTTTTCGGAGTGAAACTCTTCATGCAGAATGCCCGCGCCAGCTGTCATCCATTGCACATCGCCAGAACCAATCACCCCGCCCTGACCCGTCGAATCACGATGCGCAACCTCGCCCTTGTAAACGATGGTGACGGTTTCAAATCCGCGATGCGGGTGTTGTCCCACGCCGCGTGGTGCAGTGGCGGGCGGGAAGTCCGCAGGACCCGCGTAATCCAACAGCAAGAAAGGGCTAAGCTGCTTGCCATGGCTTTGATACGAAAATAGGGAACGCACGGGGAAGCCATCTCCAACCCAGTGCTGACCGGGTGCGCTGTAAACACCAAGAACTTTTTTCATGGTCATCTCCTTGTGATAGTTGAGTTGCATCGATGTCGTAATACTATAGAGGCGACGATTGATTGGGTAGATAGTAGAATCGGAAATCAGCGTTCTATTCCGTGAACAATATCGCTATGCAGGATTTAAACGATCTTTACTATTACGTTCAAGTTGTCGATCACGGCGGCTTTGCCCAAGCGGGGAGAATATTGGGTGTACCCAAATCCAAACTGAGCCGCCGCATAGCACTGTTGGAGGAGCGATTGGGTGTGCGCCTGATACAACGTTCAACGCGACGCTTTGTGGTCACCGAAATCGGACAAACCTATTACGAACATTGCAGAGCCATGATGGTGGAGGCGCATGCCGCCCAAGAGTCTATCGAAGTGACTCGTGCCGAGCCGTGTGGTGTGGTGCATATCACTTGCCCCGTGGCACTACTCCAGGCGCATGTTGGTGAAATGCTGGCCGATTTCATGGCAAATTACCCGCGTGTGACAGTGTATTTGGAAGCGACCAATCGACGCATTGATGACTTGGTTGGTGAAGGCATTGATGTCGCCATACGCGTCCGTCCGCCACCGTTACAAGATAGTGATTTAATCATGCGCGTGCTGGCGGATCGCGGCCAGTGTTTGGTTGCCAGTCCGTCACTTGTTGGGAGGCTAGGCATCCCCGCGCATCCCGCTGATCTTGCCGATTGGCCGAGTTTGAGTTTGAGCACGACGCAACAGGGGCAAGTGTGGAAGTTGGTCGGCTTAGATGGCGCGCGAGTATCTCTGAACCACACACCACGTTTTGTGACCACCGATATGAATGCCTTGCGTCATGCTGCTTTGGCAGGCGTTGGTGTGGTGCAACTACCCGCGATGATGGTGCGAAATCATCTTGCGCAGGGTCAATTAGTTCAATTACTACCAGACTGGACATTGCAGCGGGAGATCGTCCATGTGGTGTTTCCTTCCCGGCGTGGCTTGCTCCCATCCGTGCGCGCATTTGTTGATTATCTGGCGCAGCGTTTTGCCGCATTGGATGAGGACTGACGGGACTCTTTAGCCGGGATGGGAAGCCAAAATTTAAATCGTTGTGCGAAAACTGTTATTGAATAAGGTGAAGAAATGGATAAGGGAAGATTAGAAGCGTTTAGCGATGGCGTGATCGCCATCATCATTACCATCATGGTATTGGAACTTAAAGTGCCGCATGGTGAGAGCTTGGCTGCGCTTGCCGGGTTGATTCCGGTATTGATGAGCTATGTGCTGAGCTTTGTCTATGTGGGTATCTACTGGAATAATCACCACCATATGTTGCATGCCAGCCATAAAGTGACGGGAGCGGTGTTGTGGGCAAACCTTCACTTGTTGTTCTGGCTTTCGCTGTTTCCTTTCGCCACCGCGTGGATGGGGGAAAATCATTTTGCCAAGACACCCACCGCGCTTTATGGCGTGATTCTTTTGATGGCGGCAATCGCGTATTTCTTGTTGCAACAAGTCATCATTGCTTCACAAGGAGCGACTTCCATCTTGAAAAAAGCGGTGGGCAGGGATTGGAAAGGCAAGGTTTCGATAGTGGCATATGTCATCGCCATATTGGGTGCTTATTGGTCGCAATTGCTGTCACAGATTCTGTATGTATTAGTGGCACTGGTTTGGCTTGTGCCTGACCGACGCATCGAAAAGGTGCTGACAGGCGAGGAGGGGTGACCGTAGTGATAAACCGCGTTGTTGCAGTATGAGGGGGATTGTCTGCCTGAAGATAAAGATGCAATTTCTCCCAAGATTAAAGTGGCTTAAAGCTCACCCGTTCAAAATCAATTCCTCGCTCGACACTAAATCCCAGTTTTGCTTGTTGACGGGTTCCGTTTTTTAGGAGGATTTCGATCACGCGGTCAGCCTGAAACCAGTTGCGTGGAATGACTAAGCTGGCAGGTACATTAAGATTAGTGACGGTATCCAGTAGAAATGCGGGGGCGAATTTTTCCGGCGAACTTTCGTCTGAACCAAGGGCGCGAATGCTGATACCTTGAACGGCTCCCGGTATATAGCGGATGCCGATGCGTAATTTCCCGGTCAGTAATACATTCACCCATGCCGTTGCTGCGAGCGAAAACTTTTCTTCATCATCTAGTCGAATCGCGATGAGTTGGTTGAAATAAATACGTTCTCCCTCAAGATTATCACGGGTGAGCTGCGCACCTGTGATGCTTTCATTTTCTACTTGCCACGTTTCGAGCTGGGCGGGCTGTTCGGCTGGTTCGATGTATCGCGGGTTGGTAATGTCACCGTCAAATACGCTGGATTGTTTTAGTGCCAAGGTTTTGGTAACAGAGCTCCGCAGGGGCTGTTTGAACGATACGCCATTCACGCTTAAATAGATATTCTCCGCCTGGAAGCAAAGCTGTGCCTGCTGCGAGACTATCACTCTTTCATTGAGTCTGGAGTTGATGTTCTCGCACCAACATTGATGCAAGAAAGTGAGGAATTTAATGCAATCTTTGCTATTGGTGCTGTTACCCAACTTCAATTGCTGCGGCGTGTTTCCCTGTTCTAGCAAGATGGTGTTGACCCGCAATAGTTTGCTCAACGGGGAGACAGCCACGTACCGGATGCTATTGCTGTGAGTGATGCGATTGATTGCACACAAGCCATAAATACTGGATAGGTCGATGGCGAGAGCCTTGGTTTTGCTGTTGACGTAGCTTAGCTCGATAGCGATGTCTTTGCACCACTCTGAAAGCCAGTTATCCAAAATTTGTAATTGCGTGCGACTCAGTTCAGAGGGGCGTGCATAACAAGCCAACAAGGTTTTTATATAAATGCGGTGGCAGCTGCTGGGCGGATGTACGCCCAGCAACGGGTCGGCGACTTCCTTTAATGCAAGGCCTTCTGCCTCGGAAAACTCGTACAGCCTATGTAGCTGCTGCCACATCATGCCATCGAATTTGTAACCCGCGCGCAAATGTTCAAATATGGCGAGGCCGCCGTACAGCATGCAACGCTGGCACAATAAAGCTGCATGCTGAACCATCTCAAGGTCGCCAGATAAGTGGCTTTGCAGGCAGCGTTGATAGCCTAATGACATACCTTGCCAGAGCTTCACAATGCCGATAAAGACTAATAATTCACTCTGGTTGAACGGCAACGGTTTGGCGATGAGTTTAGTGGCATAACTGCTTTGTACGTAATCGACCGTCTCGCGCAGCGCTTCCAAGGTGTTGAGCCGTTCGATGTTGCGCATCGGATAACGATTCAGTTCGTCCACCTGTGCAAGCAATTGTTGATGCGCGATTTGTAAATTCGTCAGTTGTAATTGCCTGATCCAAAGCGTGCAGCTCGCCGCGTTTTTGAACGCCGGGTTGGCGAGGTCATCTGTTGGATCAAGTGGCAGTTTTAAGCTCATCGTCAAATTGGCGCGGCGGTTGCACTTAATTGGGCAGTGATATTTTTGATGAGATGCGTATGCCAGTCAAGAGGGAGTGAAGACCTTCCCTCGCGCTGAACCGTTCCCCATATCGGTTGCGGAAAATGTTTGTCATGCTTAAAGCGCGGAATAACATGCCAATGCAAATGCGGAGTCATATTGCCCAAACTGGCGAGGTTGATTTTGTCAGGCTGCAATACTTCGCGCAGCACTTGCTCGACTTTGCATACGGTCATCATCATCGCACTGCGCTGGGGTATCGCCAAGTCTGTCATCTCGGCAATATGTGCGTTGCAAATCACTCGGCAAAATCCAGGATAATCGACATCGTCCACTAATACCACGCGCAAAAAATCATTGCGAAAAATGACTTCGCCGCCGTCTTGGTTGCATAGTTCGCAGCTCATGGTTTTATAGTAACACTCGTTCAATGCCGCCGTTATTCGCCTTGGCGACATAATCAGGCAGCCAATCTTTGCCCAATAAATGCTTAGCCATTTCTACCACGATGTAGTCGGTGGTCGTACCCGCATCGTCGTTGTAGCGACTCAATCCTTGCTGACACGCGGGGCAGGAAGTCAGCACTTTAATCTCGCCTGTAAAACCGTCGGCACGCAAGGCATTCGCACCTGTTGTCATTTCAGCCTCTTTGCGGAAGCGCACTTGGGTGGCAATCTGCGGTGTGGCAACTCCGAACGTACCGGATTCGCCGCAGCAACGTTCGTTAAGCTTCACCTCTGTGTTCATCAGCGTTTGCACCACGTCCATAGACTTATAAGTTTTCATGGGTGTGTGGCAAGGCTCGTGATACATGTAGCGTGTGCCTTCCACGCCATCCAATTTCACATTCTTCTCCAGTAGATATTCGTGGATGTCGAGTAAACGGCAGCCCGGAAAAATTTTTTCGAACTGGTATTTTTGCAGCTGATCCATACACGTGCCGCACGACACGATGACTGTTTTGATGTCGAGGTAATTAAGCGTGTTTGCCACGCGATGGAACAATACGCGATTGTCGGTAGTGATCTGTGTGGCCTTGTCTTTTAAGCCTGATGCGTTTTGCGGATAGCCGCAACACAAATAACCTGGTGGCAATACCGTCGTCGCGCCCGTCTCATACAGCATCGCTTGTGTAGCTAAACCGACTTGCCCAAACAATCGCTCCGAGCCGCAACCTGGAAAATAAAATACCGCTTCCGAATCTTCGCTGGCGATACGCGGGTTGCGGATAATAGGCACGACGTTGTTGTCTTCAATATCGAGCAAGGCGCGAGAAGTTTTCTTCGGCAGATTGCCAGGCATCGGTTTATTGATGAAATGGATCACCTGTGCCTTGATCGGCGCGTGACCCACTGTGGCAGGTGGACGCTTTAGCTGTGCTTCGAGCAGGCCGAAACGCTTTGCCACTTTATGCACCACGCGCTGCAATTTATAGCTCCACTCGATGGTCACCTTGCGCATCAGCTTGATGGTGAACGGGTCGCTAGTGTTGAGATAAGCCATCGAAATCGCGCTGACCGCATTAAATTTTTTCTTGCCCTGTTTGCGCAAGAAATCGCGCATCGCCATTGATACTTCACCAAAATCGATATTCACGGGGCACGGGTTCAAGCACTTGTGACAGACCGTGCAGTGATCGGCGACATCGTTGAATTCGTCGAAGTGCTGAATCGAAATCCCACGCCGCGTTTGTTCTTCATACAAGAACGCTTCGATGAGCAAGGACGTGCCGAGAATTTTATTGCGCGGCGAATACAGCAAATTGGCGCGCGGCACATGGGTTGCGCACACCGGCTTGCATTTGCCGCAACGCAAACAATCTTTGATCGAGTCGGAGATTTGTCCCAGCTCACTTTTCTCCAGAATCAAACTTTCCAATTCCATCAGATTAAAGCTGGGCGTATAAGCGCGTTCCAAGTTGCCGCCCGTTAGAAGCTTGCCCTTGTTGAAGCGACCTTCTGGATCGACCTTAAACTTGTAATCGGTGAACGCGGAAATTTCGCTAGCCTCTAAAAAATCAAACTTGGTGATGCCAATGCCATGCTCACCGGAAATCACGCCGCCCAAATCTTTCGCCAACTGCATGATGCGATCCACTGCCGCATTGGCCTGTTGCAACATCGCGTAATCATCCGAGTTGACAGGGATGTTGGTGTGTACATTGCCGTCACCAGCGTGCATGTGTAAGGCAACAAACACGCGGCTCTTCAGTATTATTTGATGAATGGTTTGGCATTGTTCGAGGACGGGTTGATAGGTGCTACCGCTAAAAATTTGGCGCAACGGGTCGCGTAATTCGCGCTTCCAAGAAGCGCGGAGTTGATGGCGTTGTACCGCGTCGAAAACGTTTAATTCCCTCTCCCCTTGGGAGATAACCAGCGACTCGCCCGCTTGCGGGCTTAGTCGATTGGCTAGTTGTTTTTCTAGGGTTAGGGTGAGGGAGGTCTCGTTCTGCGCTCCCTCACCCCCAGCCCCTCTGGTGGAACTACTAGCCATTCGACTAGACGTGGAAGCCGTCAAGTCGCTGGTTATCCCAAAGGTAGAGGGGAGTGTGGTTAGCGGCGCATCTAAATTATCACGCAACCATTCCCACCGCCCGCGCACTTCCGTCAATAACTGTTTAGCTTCTTGCTGCCGCGTACCCAGCAATTCCGCGTCACCCAGCTGCGCATCGTCTTGGTAATGCAGCGGCAACTCGCCCGCAAAAAATTCATCGAGGGAGTCTAAAAATTTCAGTTTGTTGTGCAGCGACAATTCGATGTTGATGCGCTCCACGCCGTCGCAATAGTCGCCCATGCGCGGCAGTGGAATCACTACGTCTTCATTGATTTTGAAAGCATTGGTATGTTTGGCGATTGCGGCAGTGCGCGCTCTATCCAGCCAGAATTTCTTACGTGCCTCAGCGGATACCGCGATGAATCCTTCACCGCTGCGCAGGTTGGCAAGACGCACAATTTCCGAAGCTGTTGCAGCAGTGGCATCGGCATCATCACTCACCACATCTGCAACTAGCACCATCTTGGGACGTGTGCCGCGCTTGGATTTTGTCGCGTAGCCGACCGCTTTCAAATAGCGTTCGTCCAGATGTTCCAGTCCTGCCAAAAATACATTGGGCGTTGCGCCATTGCGTTTATCAAACAGTGCGGTGATTTCCACAATCGCGGGCACGGCTTCGCGTACTTGACCGAAAAATTCCAAGCATACGGTGCGTGTGTGCGTATGAGCACGATGCAGCACAAAGCGCGCCGAGGTGATGATGCCGTCGCAGCCTTCTTTTTGGATGCCGGGCAGTCCGGACAAAAATTTGTCGGTGACATCCTTGCCCAAGCCTGCTTTACGGAATGCGCTGCCGGCAATGGTTAAAGTTTCCGGTGCGCCATGTGCGGTTTTTCCATCCGCCTCGAAACGGCTGATGCGGAAGCTTGCTGAAGGCACGTCATGGATTTTGCCGAGATTGTGATCGGTGCGCTCAATCTCCATCCACAAACCATCGGGTGTAACCATGCGCCACGAGACCAGATTGTCCAGCGCAGTGCCCCATAACACCGCCTTCTTGCCACCCGCGTTCATTGCCACGTTGCCGCCGATACACGAGGCATCGGCTGAAGTGGGATCAACTGCAAACACCAAATTATTTTTTTCCGCTGCTTCCATCACACGTCGAGTGACCACACCTGCACCGCAATGAATAGTCGCCACGGGTTGGGCTACACCCGCCAATTGCTTATGTTCTACGGCAGATAAGGTTTCGAGTTTTTCGGTGTTGATGACCGCTGAAAACTTATCCAGCGGCACTGCGCCGCCTGTGTAACCTGTGCCACCACCTCGCGGAATGATGGTGAGTTTAAGTTCGATGCAAGCGCGCACTAGCGCAGCGATTTCAAATTCGGTGTCGGGATTCAATACCACGAACGGATATTCCACGCGCCAATCGGTCGCATCGGTCACGTGTGAAACTCTTGCCAGACCGTCGAACTGGATGTTGTCTTTGCGTGTGATACGGCTCAACACTTTGAGTGCGCGTTTGCGCAACACAATGGTTTGTTCAAATTCGGCAGCGAATTGATCGACCGCTGTGTGGGTTAAATCGAGTAAGCGTTTAACGGCCGTATTACTTTGGCGACGATCTTCAATGCTATGCAAACGATGGCGCAGCGCGCCGATTAAGGCATTGCGCCGCTTGGCATTGCCGAGCAAATCATCCTGCAAATACGGGTTGCGTGACACTACCCAAATATCACCCAGCACTTCATATAACATTTGCGCGGAACGTCCGGTACGGCGTTCTTCGCGCAAAGTGTTGATAATGTCCCAAGCCTCGCTGCCAAGTATGCGAATGACAATTTCGCGATCGGAAAACGAGGTGTAGTTATAGGGGATTTCGCGTAAACGTGCGGTCATGGTGTTCCTTATCGAAGGCGCGCATTTTATATGGAGTGTGCAGACTTGTCTGCGCTTAAAAAGCGCGGCGTGATATCGCAACACGCCGAATATGTATATCTACTTCATGCGGGTTGCAGAAATAACAGAGTTAAGCCGATTTGGATTTGTGGCGCAAAGCACTTTTTACTGTTAGATTACAGGTAAGGAATGACTCGCAACCCCTCGAGTAGAAGGGGGAATAATGGGTCAACCAGGGACGCAATATCCAACTTCATAGGTAATCATGATGCGCAAGCTAACAATAATTCTGTTCCAATTGGGTTGCTTGGTTTCTCCCGCCGTTCATGCGGAAAATTATCAATTGGGGCAAGGTTGGCAATATGATAATGTCAGTATTTTCGGCTACACTAATATCGAAGTGGTAGATCGCTTTGGCTCGCCTGCCAAGCTTGATTTGGATGACCTCAGTTTGTTTGCCAGTAGGCGGATTAATCAGTGGGTCAATCCATTCACTGAGATTGAGTTGTCAGGTCAAACCTTGCTTCGCCAGGGAGGAGGCGCGGTTAGTGGGGATTTAGTTGTTGAGCGGTTTTACAACGAGGTAAAATTTTCTGAGCATGACACTTTACGCGTGGGGAAAATGCTGGCTCCGTTGGGCGAATGGAATTCAGTACATGCTGCACCGCTGATGCCCATTATTACCCGCCCATATACGGCAAATCTTGGCTTTGATGCCTATATGAGCGGTATCAACTGGATGCATGATTCAATCAGCAGTGCAATACCCGATGTGCAGTTGTATTGGCAGCCGGATAACGAATGGTTTAAGCGGCCCGTTACACAGACCATACGCAATTTTCATAACGTTATGGGTGGTCATATCAACAAATCCTTCGGCATTAAAGATAAGTTGGGTGCCTCTTTCCAGCATGGTCAACTGATCGAAACAGGTGAAATGTTCACACTGTTTGGACTGGATGCGGGTCAATCTTTTGGTAAGCTGACATTGCAAAGCGAAGCTATCACCGCGAAATTTTCCGGCACGGCGGTTCGTGCGCATGATACAGAATCGGGCATTTTTGTATTGGCGGATTACGCCATTACGCCGCAATGGCATGGCATTGTAGGAGGCGAGCATTATCAGGATCATACTAAAGCACCCTCTTCTCGCAGCGCGATGCTGGCTGTGAACTACAAGCCCGGCAGTGTGCCTGTGGTTTGGAAGTTAGAGTACATTCATCAGGCAGGCGTGCCTGCTGCTATTGCCACTATCCGCACGGGTTTGAAAGGGTCGCTCTCATTTTTCTTCTAAATATAATGCGCACGTTACTCCTCACTTTGGGTTTGCTTTGGGCTACGTCTGGTGTGGCCGGGGGGCTGTTGGTGATTGCTTCTCCACAAGTGCCTGTCGAGAAAATTTCCCTTAATCAATTGGCTGATATTTACGCGCTGAAAAAAACCCAGTGGTCGAATCAAGTGCCGATGGTGCCGGTTAATCGCGAGGCAAGCAGCGATGTGCGCGATAATTTTTCTGACACAGTATTTAAAATGTCTTCACAAGAGTTATCCGAGTTTTGGAATAAATTGCGCTTTGAAGGCAAGCACCCGCCGCTCACGCAAATTTCAGATCATGCCGTGATAGGCTTCGTGCGTAGTGTGCCCGGGGCAATTGGTTATGTCAGTGCCGACGAGACCCCGACCGGGGTCAAAATATTATTGCGCCTTCCATGACCGCATCGCACCAATCTATGCTGGTTAAGCTGCGAAATTGGTTAGGTAAAACAATTGCCCGCAAACTGCTGCTGGCATTTTTCTTGGTGTTTATTGTGACCTATCTGGTCACTTCTATCGTGGTTCAGTCTGCAGTTCGCAGCGCTGTCACGGATGCTGAATTAGCCAATTTGTCACAGCTGGCAAAGCTCAAATTAGGTAGCTTTAATTCAAAATTTGACGCATTGGCAACTGACCTGAAGGCCTGGGCCAAGTTGGATGTAATGAATGATCTGGCTTCGGGTGACTTGGATCAACGGGTGAAAAACACCTTGGTTAATTTGAAGAAAGATTATGACCTGCATGGCGATATTTATGCATTTGATACAGCGGGTCATTTGATTGCCGCAAGTGAAGATCAAAAAAGAACCGCGATGTTGCCTGATACCTGGAAAGCGCAAGGAGCTTTACGATTTATCAATAAGCATACGGATCCATTCGATGGGGATGATGTCATCGCGATGGTAACGCCGATCCAAGCTTCTTTTGCCGATGGCTATTCATTGGGCACGTTGGTCATGGCGTATCACTGGGGTGCTGTGAGTGATGCATTGCCGGAGAAAACGTTGCTGCTGCTTCATCAAGATGCGGTCACGGCTACGCCCAGCTTACCTTCAGGGGCTGATTTTCAGGTGCGTGCAAAATCAATCCAGTTAATGGGGTCGGCAATGGCGGCGGATGTACCCAAAGATTCGTTAAATGAATTGGCACTTCTGAATGGCTTGGTAAAAATGGGCAATACTTTTTATTTGGTGAACAACGCTTTGCAAACCAGCGGCATGTTGACGGGCTGGGAGGTGGTGATGTTGCGCGAGCCAAACTCGCTTCATCAAACCATCAACGGGGTAATTTTCAAGCTAATTTTGCTGGGTTTTATTCTGGCTTTGTTGCTGAGTTTTGCAATACGCTGGTTGTCGGGATTGCTTACTTCGCCGTTGCGCCAATTGACTCGGTTTGTTTCCGAAATTACCGACACACATGATTTGTCCAGACGGATAAGTATTCATACCGATGATGAAATCGGTACGCTGGCCAAGGACTTTAATCAAATGGCTGCCAGATTGGAAAGTGGCTCAAAAGCCCATCGCATTGCCGAGACGCGTTTGCGAGCCACAATCAATAATGCCTTGGATGCGGTAGTGCAGATGAACGCAAAAGGTATTGTGATGGGCTGGAATGAACAGGCGGTTGAAGTGTTTGGCTGGACGCGTAAAGAGGCGGTCGGTCGGTTGTTGTATGAGCTGGTCATTCCGCCTAAGTATCGGGAAGAGTATTTTGCGAGAATCCAGAAGGCTTTGATTCATGGTGCGACGGATGTACTTTCAAACCGGGTTGAGCAAATCAGTATGCACCGTGATGGCCATGAGTTTCATGCCGAATGGGCAATCACCACCATCGAAGTGGAAGGTCACTATGAACTCAGTGCTTTCATTCGAGATATCACGCACAAAAAAGAGTCCGAAGAGTTGATTTGGAATCAGGCAAATTTTGACAAAGTTACAGGCTTGCCCAATCGCCACATGTTTCACAATCGACTGGATCAGGAAATTAAAAAAGCACATCGTGACAACACGCAGATGGCGTTGTTGTTTATTGACCTCGATCATTTTAAAGAGGTAAACGATACCCTGGGGCATGACATGGGTGACCTGCTGTTAGTGGAAGCGGCTCACCGACTAAATCAATGTGTGCGCGAAACAGATTCTGTGGCTCGCTTGGGCGGGGATGAATTCACGGTGATTCTGTTAAGTGTGGAGGATATTAAAAGCGTTGAGCGAATAGTGCAGTTGATTCTTAAATCATTGGCCGAACCGTTTAAGCTTGGCGATGAGGTGGCCTACATATCCGCCAGTATCGGTATTACCTTATATCCGAGTGACGCAACCAGTGTTGAAGATATGCTTAAGAGCGCAGATCAAGCGATGTATGTCTCTAAAAATTTAGGCCGCAATCAATCCAGTTATTACACGGCAGCGTTGCAAGCCGATGCGCAACAACGGAGATTGCTGATTAACGATTTAAGGCAAGCTTTGGCAGCCAATCAATTTGTACTGTATTTTCAGCCGATTGTTGAGATGGCAACAGGTCGAATTTTTAAGGCGGAGGCACTGCTGCGTTGGCAACATCCAACCCGTGGGGTTGTGCTTCCCATGGAGTTTATTTCACTGGCAGAAGAGACGGGTCTGATCAATGAAATAGGTGATTGGGTATTCAAAGAGTCAGCGAAAAGCGCAAAGCGTTGGAGCCAAAAATTCTCCCCCGACTTTCAAGTCAGCGTAAACATGTCCCCCGTACAATTTTTATCGGCGGAACATTCTTGCGATGTTTGGAATAGTTACCTGCAAGAGATCAATCTTGCAGGTAAGAATATGGTCATTGAGATTACAGAGGGCTTGTTGCTAAAGCTATCCCCAAAGGTTACCGAGAAGCTGCTTAAGTTTCGTGACGCTGGCATTCAGGTGGCGATTGATGATTTCGGTACAGGATATTCGTCACTGGCGTACCTCAATAAATTTGATATTGATTACCTTAAAATTGACAAATCGTTTGTCGAAAACCTTGAAGCTCAGGCGAATGACCGAGCTTTATCAGAAGCGATTGTCGTCATGGCGCACAAGCTTGGATTGAAGATAATTGCAGAGGGCGTTGAAACCGAAGCGCAGCATAAATTTCTTAAAGCAGCGGGCTGTGACTATATGCAAGGTTACCTGTTTTCAGAGCCAATGACGGTTGATGCGTTTGAAGCGATGCTCATGGCATCTATAGTAGTAGCAGTTTAGGGCTGGTTGGCATGCTCAATATTTTTGCCTTAGACCAGGGTCGATTGATTGAAATTTCCGCGCAGGACATCGTGACGCGGCAGCCGATCTGGATAGATGCCATTGCGCCTAGTGAAGCCGAACGCGATTGGATCAGCCAATCTTTCGCATTTGCTTTGCCGCAGCCGGAGCATTTGCGAGATATAGAAGCCAGCGCACGATTTTATGAGGAGCACGGCGAGCTGCATTTGCGTTCGGATTTTTTACTGAATGAGGAGAGTGGTTCGCGTAGTGTCATCGTGGCTTTTGTGTTGGCACATAACATTTTATTCAGCGTACACGATGAAGATTTACCCGTCTTCCAAATGTTTCGCCAACATGCGGCAGGTCACCCGGAACCCATCGAAAATAGTTTAGATGTGTTGATTGATTTGTACGGCTCAGATATCGAGTTTTCTGCGGATGCGCTGGAAGAAGTTTATGCGGATTTGGGCAGTATCAGCAGTGCGGTGCTTGTGCCGACATTGGGCGATAAAAAGGCCGCTGCCGTGTTGGCCCAAGTGGCGCAAAGTGAGCATCTAAACGGCCGCATCCGTCGTAACTTAATGGACACTCGTCGCGCGATTTCATTTTTGATGCGCAGTATGCGGCTCAGTCCCAATCAACTGGACGAAGCCCGTCAAGCCATGCAGGACATAGATTCTCTGGATGGGCATACGGCCTTTTTATTCGAAAAAATTAATTTCCTGATGAATGCCACTGTCGGCTTTGTCAGCATCAATCAAAATAAGATTGTGCGCCTATTTTCAGTTGCCTCGGTGGGGCTTTTACCCCCGACTCTAATTGCGTCGATATACGGTATGAATTTCAAATTTATGCCTGAGCTTGAATGGCAATATGGTTACTTGTTTGCATTGATACTGATGGTTGCATCAGTGACCATACCGTTCTGGATATTTCAACGCAAAGGTTGGCTAAAGTAAACCTTCATCCACGAAACTCACGAAAAACACAAACGTATTCCGCCGTCTTATTTTCGTGCTTTTCGTGAGTTTCGTGGACAACCTTTTTCTAGGAAAATTCTATGCAGCAAATCAATTCAGAGCGTAGCCATTACCAACGCATCGGCGGCGAGAAAAACGTTCGTGCCTTGGTTACGCGCTTTTATCAATTGATGGAGGAGTTGCCGGAAGCTTATGGGATACGTAAGTTGCACGCGGAAGATTTGCAGTCGGCACAAGAAAAGCTGTTTAAATTTTTATCAGGCTGGATGGGAGGTCCGCAGCTTTTTGTCGAGCAATACGGACACCCGATGTTGCGTCGCCGTCATCTACCGTTTGCAATTGGTGACAATGAGCGCGATCAATGGATGTTGTGCATGAATCAGGCACTGGGCGAAGTGGTGTCTGATGCAGCCTTGCGTCAGGAGTTGTCCGATGCATTTGCCAAGGTGGCGCATCACATGCGCAATCGGGCTGATTAGCTTTCACCCCATCGTCAAAATAATTTTCCCCGTGATGCCGCCTTGCTCGATTAAACGATGTGCCTGTTGTACTTCGGCGAGCGGTAAGGCGTAAGAAACCAATACGCCTATCTTTCCGTCCTCGATGAGTGCGGTACATTGTTCGAGTATCTTGCGTTGCCGAATGCGTTCGTCATGCTGCTTCATCACCTGCGGAGTGAGCATCAATTCGTAGCACAGCGACAGGTTGCGTAGCCGTGCCAATTGCACATCGGCTGTGGCAAGTGGCGTGGCGAGTAAGCTGACCACTTTTCCGCCTACTCGCACTGCATTCAGTGAGCGTAAAAAAGTTTCTCCACCGACCGTGTCGAATACCACATCTACGCCTTTACCATCAGTCCAGTCCAAAACCTCCTGTACGAAATCTTGCTCTTTGTAGTTGATGATTTTTTCAGCATCAAGACCTTGCGCCAATCCCGCTTTTTTCTCGTTGCTGATAGTGGCTGCGATGCGCGCGCCGAGATGGTGAGACAGTTGCACCGCGATGTGACCCACTCCACCCGCTGCAGCATGAATCAAAATGGTTTGCCCGGCTTGCAAATTGGCGCGTTCGACCAATGATTCCCATGCCGTAATCAGCACCAAAGGGAGGGCGGCACTATCCTGCAAGCCAACATTGACGGGGCTTGCCGCACAGTATTCTTGGTGAGCCGTGGTGAATTCCGCATAGCAGCCAGGCTCGTCACCAAGCCCGCCGTTGTTGAAGTACACGCTGTCACCGACTTTAAAGCGAGTGACTGCGCTGCCGATTCTTTCTACCACTCCCGCACCATCACAGCCTAAAATCGCGGGGAGCTTGTCGGGATAGTAAACAGGCTTGGCTCGTAGCTTTGTATCGAGGGGGTTTACCCCAGCCGCAGAAAGTTTGATGCGCAGGTGGTGAGGTGAAGGCAGTTCAGGCTTTTCAATATCGTACAGTGCCAGCACGTCGGGACTGCCTGAGCTGGTCATTAGAATGGCTTTCATTACTTTATTTCCGCTTTTACCGCTGAGGGTTTGGTTGTTCGCCATGTTAAACTGGCAGCATTAAATTAGCGAGGTTGTGCTCATGTCGGGGAACACTTTAGGCACGTTGTTTACTGTCACATCATTTGGCGAGTCGCACGGCGCGGCAATCGGCTGCGTGGTGGATGGCTGCCCCCCGGGAATGGCGTTGTGCGAGGCGGATATTCAACATGATTTGGACAGGCGCAAACCCGGCACGTCGCGCCACGTGACACAGCGTCGTGAATCCGACACTGTGGAAATTCTTTCGGGTCTGTATGAAGGGAAAACAACGGGCACGCCGATTGCGCTGTTGATACGCAACGAAGATCAACGCAGCAAAGATTACGGCAACATCGCCGAGACTTTTCGACCCGGTCACGCCGATTACACCTACACGCAAAAATACGGTTTTCGCGATCACCGTGGTGGCGGTCGTTCTTCGGCACGGGAAACAGCGGTGCGTGTGGCAGCGGGGGCGATTGCCAAGAAGTGGTTAAACGAAAGTTATGGCGTGGTGATACGCGGTTTTCTCTCGCAAATTGGCGAAGTGAAAATGCCTTTCAAAAGCTGGGATGGCGTGAATGACAACCCGTTTTTTTCCGCAGATACCAGTGTCGTTGAGAAACTGGAAAATTATATGGATGCGTTACGCAAATCGGGTGATTCGATAGGTGCAAAACTGACTGTGGTCGCTGAGAATGTTCCCGTCGGTTGGGGTGAGCCTGTGTATGACCGTCTTGATGCAGAAATCGCTTATGCACTAATGGGCATCAATGCGGCGAAGGGAGTCGAGATTGGTGCCGGCTTTAATTGCGTGACGCAGCGCGGTAGCGAACATGGCGATGAAATGACACCGCAAGGATTTTTGACGAATAACGCGGGTGGCATACTTGGTGGCATTTCCACCGGGCAAGACATTGTCGCACATTTGGCAATCAAGCCGACTTCCAGCATCCGCTTGCCACGCCGTTCAATAAATAAAGCAGGTGAGGCGGTAGTGGTTTCTACTGAAGGCCGCCATGATCCTTGCGTCGGCATCCGCGCCACGCCGATCGCGGAAGCGATGCTGGCTTTGGTTTTGATAGATCATGCGCTGCGTCATCGCGCGCAAAATGCCGATGTGGTCTGTTCGACACCAAAAATTGCAGGTAGGGTTTCGTAAGCGTAATCATTGCAACAACTTAAATCGCGGGAGGCAATGTGCCAAGACTAAAAGAATCTCTGTTTGGAGTTTTAGTGGTTGCTCTTGCAAGTGTTTTTGTTGCGGGTTGTGTGCAGCGTGGTGAAACACCTGATGGCTACGAGCGTGATGACGATTGTCAATTCTGTCATACGCGAGGGAATACCAATGGCTTGAAAGAATTTAGCCATATTTATAACGACGAAGTGGGGCATCATCCGGTGGATGTAAAGTACCCAATCGACGCAAAGTTTGGCGACGATTTTAATATGCCCACTGGTCGTCAAGGAGACATGGCCTTCTTCGACCGAAACGGAGATGGAAAATTAGGCGCGGATGAAATTCGCTTATTCTGGGACGATAATATCGTTGAAGTGACCTGCGTTTCTTGTCACCGGGAACATAGCAAATCCCCTGTCGTGGTTCATCACCCCGATGACGACTATTTGCGTGGCACGAACGTGGATGGTGAACTCTGTCTTACCTGTCATCGTAAGCAGAAGAAGCCGATGGTGCACCCTTAATTTGAAGGTGAGCTTTATTTTTATCTAAAAATCTCTGGGAGGGGAATTATGTTAAAGCTAAAAGGAGTGTTGCCGACCATTTTCACAGCGACTTTTGTCATGGTTGCTGTTTCAGGTTGTGTGCAAGGTGGTGCGGCACAAAAAGGCTACGCTAAAAATGATGATTGTTTGTTCTGCCATGCTTCCGGTGGTACAGCTGGCAAAGTGGATGTCAGCCGATATTATGTGAATAACGAAGCGCATCACAAAGTGGGTGTCGTTTACCCATTAGGTTTGGGGGTACACGACGAGTTTAAAATTCCGACAGGTTTGAAAAATGAAATTTCATATTTCGATCAGAACGGAAATGGCCAGCCCGATGTTGAAGAGATACGCGTATTTATAACCAAAGGCGTGGCTTACATTACTTGCGCGTCATGTCATCGCGAACATGAGAGATCGCCAATTGCGAGAGAAGAGCCGGATGATGATTATTTACGTGGGACAAATGAGAGTAGCCAGATGTGTACGACTTGCCATCGCAAGTAATGAATGTTTTGCGCCACGCAAAGTGGCTGATTGTTGTCACGCTACTGATTAACGCGGCGGCGATGTTTTCCCCGATTATTAACGGGGGAGATTCCATCACCTACGCCGCTTTATCTCAGCACATCGCGCTGAATAACGATTGGGGTAATCTGCTACTGGATGGTCAGGACTGGCTAGATAAACCCCACTTCCCATTCTGGGTGACAGCATTGTTTTTTAAGTTGGGCGGAAGCAGCGCGTTCACTTACATCCTGCCAGGCTTCCTGTTCCATCTAATCGGCGGTTATTTCACGTACCGTATCGCACGCTTGCTGCACAATCGAAATGTCGCATGGTTAGCAGTATTTGTTTACGTGTCTGTCTATCATTTGATGGATTCTTCCATTGAGGTCAAAGCGGAAACTTATCTGACAGGCTGCATCATGGCGGCGTGTTATTACTGGTTGCGTTACGACGCTGCGCTGAAACTAAAATATCTGTTATTAGGTGCGTTGTTCAGCGCGCTGGCAGTGATGACCAAGGGCGTGTTCACGCTCATTACCATTGCCAGCGGGTTAGTGTGCGTTTGGCTGTATCAACGGCAGTGGCGTAAATTGTGGAGTGGAAAGTGGTTGCTCGCTCTATTTTTGTCGCTACTGTTCACCTTCCCTGAAATCATCTCGCTGTACTTACAATTCGATGCGCACCCGGAGAAGTTGGTGTTTGGGCAAACACAGCTTTCTGGAATCAGATTCTTTTTGTGGGACAGCCAATTTGGTCGATTTTTCAATACAGGACCGATTCAAAACCACAACGGAAACCCATCTTATTTCGTGCTGGTGTTTTTATGGGCATTCTTGCCGTGGGTCGCGGTATTTATAGCCGCGCTGTATTCGGGTATTCGTCACTTCACTGCAAGTAGCAGCAGTGATAAATCCGGCTTGGTTTATTTGTGCGGCTCGTTTTTTATCACCTTTGCATTATTCAGTGCGACCAGTTTTCAGCTCGATCATTACACCGTCATACTGTTTCCCTTTGCGGCAATTCTCTGCGCTAAATTTTTGAATGATTGGGTGGTTAAACAAGATACAGGTGGTGTGCTGTACTACATGCAGTTAGGCATTTTACTGTTATTGGTAAGCTTGCCAGTGGCATTAAGTTTATATGTGGGAAACGCCTTTTTGTTGACTGCTGTTCTGTTTCTATCGGCAGTTTTACTCATGTACATTTACAGAACTCGCGGGCAGCGGCAGCTAGGTGCGGTGATGTACCCAGTGATTGGGATTAACATTCTATTTGTGTTTATTTCATGGATGAGCGCGCTCACATTTATCAAATATGATGTGGCTTATCATGCTGCGAAAGTTATTGGGGAGAGACCGTCCCTGCCTGTGTATCTGCATCAAATGCCATTGCAGGCAAGGGAGTTGGGGCTGTATCTGCAAACGCCGTGTTTTTCGATAGATGACCTCAAGCAGCTCGATCAAACCAAAGGTGATTTTTTGTTGATATTGAAAAAAAGTGATGTGCCGCAGTTATCGCAGAGGTATGCGCAGTTCCAACAGCTATCGTTAATGCAGTTGGTGATACACAAAACAGGCACGTTCCCTAAGCTGCTAAAAATGGCGAAAGGCATCTGGCCGTTGGAAGACATTACCATCTTGCAAATCAATCAGCCTGCTGTGTGATTACAACTTACTTTTTGCCCTGTTTGCCGATATGGCTTTCGCCGCGTGCGCTGGATAATTCAATTTGTTTATTTCGTTCTATTGCGCCTTTGCGTTTTTCTGGCGTGAGACTATCGTAGCAGCGCGGGCAGGAGATGCCCTGCTCGAACCTCGGTGAGGCTTTATCTTCGGCAGTGATGGGACGGGCGCAGCCGTAACATAATTCAAAATGTCCGGGTTGCAAGCCTTGTCCGACTGCGACACGTTGGTCGAATACGAAACATTCACCCTCCCATAAGCTTTTTTCCGCAGGTATGTTCTCCAAATATTTAAGGATGCCGCCCTGCAAGTGATACACCTCGGCAAAACCTTCTTTGAGCATGTACGCAGAGGCCTTTTCGCAACGAATACCCCCTGTGCAAAACATCGCCACGCGGGGTTGTTTCACGGGGTCAAAATGTTTTTTTACATACTCAGGAAATTCTCGGAAAGTAGTAATACGTGGGTCAACCGCACCTTTGAATGTACCGACTTCGACTTCGTAATCATTGCGCGTATCCACCAGTAGCACATCGGGGTCGCTGATAAGCGCGTTCCAATCTTCGGGCTTAATGTATTGCCCAACTAACTCGGTAGGGTTGATACCTTCGATACCCATAGTGACGATTTCTTTTTTGAGCTTGACCTTCATGCGGTAAAACGGTGGCAAGGTCGCGGTGGATTCTTTGTGTGGCAGGTCGGACAAGCGTGAATCGCTGCGCAGGTAGGCCAATATTTTGTCGATACTGGTACGTGTTCCAGCAATCGTGCCATTGATACCTTCTTCGGCCAATAGTAGCGAACCGGTGATGTCGAGTTCGTTGCAGCGCGCCTGTAGTGGTGCACGCAGTTCAACGTAATCGGGTAATTTTACAAATTTGTAGATTGCTGCAACGATCAACGGAGTCATTATTTATTCCTTTACTGAACTACGCGCTGATACAGGCGATAGTGTTCGTTTTTATCACCTTTACGACTGCCTTCCCAAATTTTTTCCCATCGTTTTTCATTGGTCAAAGGTTTGGAAAGTTTATCGCCTTGAATGAGGCGCAGGTCACACCGGTTTTTAGTATCGCGTTGTGTGATGATGTCGCCAAAATAATGCAACATGGCGCGTTGAGCTTCACCGATGCTTTCACCCGCGATACATTGATACCTGTCTGGTAGCGATAGTTTTAATGATGTGACCATGCCGCGATAGCTCTTGCCACTATCCAGCCAAGGTAGCCATAGCGTCATTGCCAATACCCAAATCAACGTTATGCCTGCCGCCCAATTGACTACTGCACGACGCATTGAACGCCCCACACGCCACGCCATTACCAACCATAGCACCGTGGCGATAATCGCGATGGTGAACGAAGTGGTGTCCAACTCTGGCGCAAATCCCGGCTGGAAGTCCTTTAGCCAGTGTGTAATCTTCGCTTGGTTATCTAATAATAAACCCGCCCAACCCCACCACATCAAAATAGCGAGCAGCGAAAAAGTCATCAAACCAAATGAATCGAGTGCATTCGCTGCGCCCCGTTTTAGCATGGACAGCGAAGCCGTTGCGAGCAGCGCGATGGGCAGTAGCATCGGCAAGGCGAATACTTCCTGAATGTTGGGCACCAAACTGAGTACCACCAACATCACACCAAAAACAACGAGGGGTAGTTGCAAATCGTCACGTTGTGCCAAGCGTTTACGTGATTTCCATACCACCCAAATCGCCAGTGGTAGTGCGGGCCACGCCAGCCACGGCAGATTTTTTAAGTAGTAGAAAGATTCCGCATTCGGACCTGTTTTGGCGTAGCCAAACCAGTTGCCGATGTTGTGTGTCCATGCCCAATCAGCGAATAACTGCGGTGAATGCTGGTATAGCAATAGTGGCCAGATAGTGAGCCAGGGCAAAGCAAATAGGGTGGCGATAACCAGGCTATTAACGTAATGGCGAGTGCGCCAGATTTTGAATAGTGCGGGTAAGCAGGCGGCGATTAAAACAAACAATATCGGCGCGATGAAACCCTTGGACATAAAGCCGATGCCAGCCCCCATGCCAATCCAAAATCCCGCGCGTAGCGCACGCGCTTGGCTGTGAATAAAGCCGTATAACATCATCGCGCAACCCGTGAGTAGCGCGAGATCGGTAATCATCTCGTGCGCGCGTACCAGCATACCGAGACAACCTATCAAAATAATTGCCGCCGCCCAGCCGCGATTCTCACCATACAACTTGCGTCCCGCCAAACCGATAAACAGCAGCGTCAAAACCATGTAAAAGCCGCTGGCCAAACGTGCGCCATCATGCAGCGGAAGCGCGGGAGAAAATAATTTGGCGAATGCCGCGCCTGTCCAGTAGAACAGTGGCGGCTTATCCATGAACGGCTCGCCTGCTAGCGTGGGGACTAACCAATCGCCGCTTTGCAGCATGGAATAGATCAAGCCAAAGCTGTAAGCGTCATCATGCTTCCACGGATCATGCCCGACTAATCCTGTGCCCAGCCAAATCAGGCACAGCAATCCCAGCATTACCGCTTTGGCGGGCGTGATGGGATAGGGGTCGGCAGGTTTAATGAAATACATTCTGTTACCGTAAAAGAAAAAGGCAGCAAACGCTGCCTTTTTGTTGGTCTCTCAGCAGCGTGCTTACGCAGCAGCTTTAGTGCCGTATTTCTGGCGGAATTTATCAATACGACCAGCGGTATCAACAATCTTCTGTGTGCCAGTGTAGAACGGGTGGCATTCAGAGCAAACTTCAACGCTCAGGGTTGGTTTGCCAATCACGGACTTTGTCTTAAAGCTATTGCCACAGCTGCAAGTCACGGTGAGTTCATTATAATTCGGGTGAATATCTGCTTTCATTTTATTTCCTTAAGAGTAATTTTGTGCGGCGGGTGTACGCACTTCGGGGCGCGCATTATCCATAAAAATAGAGGGTTGGGCAAATTTTTATACGTCTAATTGAGATTAACGCGCTTTGTGCTTAAAGGAATAATTTGCTATGTCGGCATAAAAGTTTTTTGGTGCGAAGGCGAAATTTGTAATCTATGGAAATAACGGATAGCAGTCATGGTTGCGGAGACGCAAGCTAGTGCTGGCGGCTGACATCACTTAAACTGCGCGAGGTGTTTGAGATAAGCCCACACGAAAGATATGCAAAGAGGAAAAGAATTATGTCGGGTTTGAGTCGCACGGATTACAGGACATTGGTGCTGGCCGCATTAGGGGGCGCACTGGAGTTTTACGACTTCATTATCTTCGTGTTTTTCGCGGTGGTGATAGGGCAGTTGTTTTTCCCGACCGACATGCCGGACTGGTTGAGACAGTTTCAGACCTTCGGCATTTTCGCGGCGGGTTATTTGGCGCGACCTGTCGGTGGTATCGTCATGGCGCACTTCGGTGATTTGCTGGGGCGCAAACGTATGTTCATGTTGAGCATCTTTCTGATGGCTGTTCCGACGTTGGCGATTGGCTTGTTGCCTACCTATGCGGTTATCGGTATTTGGGCACCGATACTATTGCTGGCACTGCGCATATTGCAGGGCGCGGCAATTGGCGGTGAAGTGCCGGGTGCGTGGGTATTTGTCTCTGAGCATGTGCCACCCAGACATGTTGGCTTCGCCTGCGGCACGCTGACTGCCGGGCTGACTGGCGGAATTTTGCTGGGCTCGCTGGTAGCAAGCGCAATCAACAAGCTGTATTCGCCTGCCGAATTGTTGATAGAAGGTTGGCGCGTTCCATTTATTATCGGCGGAATTTTCGGGCTGGTGTCAGTATGGTTGCGTCAGTGGTTGCATGAAACACCCGTGTTCAAAGAAATGCAGGCGCGGCAAGCTTTGGCTGACGAGTTGCCGTTGAAGACCGTGATACGCGAACATCGTCCCGCCGTGATTTTGACCATGCTGATGACCTGGCTGTTGTCCGCTGCGATTGTGGTGATGATACTAATGACCCCAACGTTGGTGCAAAAGCTCTATGCCATTCCCGCTACGGTTGCTTTGCAGGCGAACAGTATTGCAACCCTATTCCTGAGTTTGGGTTGTATCGTGTTTGGCGCATCGGCTGATCGTTTTGGCGCGGGGCGGGTATTGATGGTTGGCTGTACGATGTTGGGCATTACCTCGGCACTGTTTTATCAGCAGATGTCCATCGCTCCGGGAAACATCAATGAGTTATATGCTTTGTGTGGATTTTTTGTCGGCGTGATCGGTGTGGTGCCCAGTGTTGCAGTCAAGGCATTTCCGCCTGTGGTGCGTTTTTCAGGATTATCCTTTTCCTACAACCTGGCTTACGCGGTGTTTGGCGGGCTTACACCCGTGTTGGTAAGCATGCTGTTGCCGCTTGATCGCTTGGCTCCAGCACATTATGTTGAGATGTTGAGCGTGGTGGGTATAGCGATAGGCGCGTATTTGTGGCGTAAATCACAGCAGTAAGGGTAGGCGCAAATTTTTTATGCGACAATGTGCGCCGCAAAAAGTGCGTGCATGGAGTGCCCTTAACAATCAGGACTGAACGTGTTTTTAGATAATCTTAAGCAACTTCTCACGGCAGATATGGCTGCGGTGGATCAAGTAATTCGCACGCGGCTGCATTCAGAAGTGCTGCTGGTCAATCAAGTTAGTGAATACATCATCAATAGCGGCGGCAAGCGATTGCGACCCGCATTAGTGGTGCTGGCTGCCGATGCCTTTGCTTATCAGGGTACGCAACATCACAGCCTGGCTGCGGTGGTGGAATTTATTCATACCGCGACATTGCTACATGACGATGTCGTCGATGAGTCCGCGTTGCGGCGGGGACGCGCCACGGCTAGCGCACTGTTTGGCAACGCCGCCAGCGTGTTAGTGGGCGATTTTTTGTATTCGCGTGCCTTTCAAATGATGGTTGAAGTCGGTGACATGCGCGTGTTGGATACCATGGCGGAAGCCACCAACATCATTGCGGAAGGCGAAGTGCTGCAGCTACTCAATTGCCACGATGCGGATGTTGATGTCACCAACTATATGCGGGTGATTCATTGCAAAACGGCCAAATTGTTTGAAGCGGCAATGCGCCTTGGTGCGATATTGAGCAAAGCATCAGCAGTGGACGAAGCAGCGGCGGCAAAATATGGCATACACCTCGGCACCGCATTCCAATTGATAGACGATGTGTTGGATTATTCCGCAGACGAACAGCAAACGGGCAAACATCTGGGCGATGACCTCGCCGAAGGCAAGCCTACCCTGCCATTGATTTACGCGATGCAGCACGGTTCAACAGCGCAAGCCGCAGTGGTGCGCAACGCCATCGAGCAGGGTGATGTGACGAAATTTTCTGAAGTGCTCAACATTATCCGCACCACGGGCGCACTTGAATTTACCCGCCAACAAGCTTTGCTGGAAGCGGATTTGGCTTGCGCCGCTCTGGCAGCTTTGCCTGATAGCCAACACAAACAATGCTTGTTTGATTTGGCGCAATTCGCTGCGACTAGACAGTATTAACGGAGTTTCAAGAGTGCCATCATTCCCGCGAAAGCGGGAATGATGGGTATCTGAATAGTCCAGCAGTCAGCTCATCCGCCAACCCCAGCTGCACCTTGTTGCAAAAAAACAACACAAATTCCACATTTATTTGCTTGTCCATTTCTGCTATGGATAATGCGCAACTTGAATTCTCTAAACGTTAGGGATATTCAATTAGTCGGTGGTTGATGCCGCCGATATAACCGAAAAACTTATTAAGGAGTTTTACATGCAAAAGAAAATTATCGCTCTGGCAATCGCATCAGCTTTGACAGCTCCAGCTGTTGCAATGGCAGACACAGGTGGCAACGTATCTTTGTACGGCGTGGCTGATCTGTCAGTTGACATGGTTAATGACGGCAAAACGCAAAGTGGCACAAGCAACAACCTGGTAAGCAATGCTTCACGTATCGGTTTCAAAGGGGCTGAAGATTTGGGCGGTGGCTTGACAGCTGTGTTCCAGATGGAAAAAGAAGTGAATTTGGACAATGGTGCTTCTGCAGCTGCTTCAGATTTGGCAGGTGCGGCAACGTTTGACCGTAATACATTCATCGGCGTAGCCAGTGCCGACATGGGTACCGTATTGTTTGGTCGTCACGACACACCATACAAAATCTCAACACGTGGTTTGGATTTGTTTGCTAACAGCGCTGCTGACAACCGCACTCACATCATGAGTGTGCATGACACACGTTTGAACAACGTAATCGCTTATATCAGCCCATCTTTTGGTGGTTTGACTATTGCGGCTGCTAGCGAGTTTGGTGCAGAAAAAGCTGCTTCTACTGATAAAAAAGGTACGGCACTTTCATTGGCAGGCATGTACAGTGCAGGCGGAATTTTTGGTACATTGGCTTACCAATCAGTTAAATTGGGTACTGTGGGTGATTTGAAGGCTGCTTCATTTGGTGCTGCTGTTGATGATGAACTGAAATCTTTCAAATTGGGCGGCGGTTACACAATGGATGCGTTCACTGTAAATGCTGTGGTAGAAAAGCCTAAAGCAACTTTGTCAGCTGTTGAAACTACTGGCACTAACTTGTACCTTGGCGGTAAGTACGCTCTGAGCGCAACCGATGCAGTTAAGTTGGCATACGGCAAAAAAGGTGACACGACAACTGGTGGCGTTAAAGCAACTGACAACGTTAAGCAAGTGTCTTTGGGCTATGACCACGACATGAGCAAGCGTACTTCAGTGTATGCTCTGTACACTAAAGTTACTGCAGCGGGTGTAGCTGCTGATCCTTCTACTGTTTCTATCGGTATGAAGCACGCGTTCTAAATATCGGCGATCAACTGATCGTTTGTATTTGACGTAAAACTAACGGGCATCTTCGGATGCCCGTTTTTATTTGTGCGGCATTCGGCTATTCTTGCGCACATTACTATTTGAGCTATTCACATAATGAACGATCAACAGTTGCTGCGCTATAGCCGCCATATTTTGCTTAAAGAGATAGGCATTGAGGCGCAACAAGCTTGGCTGGATGCTAGGGTGCTTATCATCGGGCTGGGTGGATTGGGTTCGCCTGCCGCCTTGTATTTGGCTGCCAGCGGCGTGGGTCACTTGACCTTGTGTGATGACGATACAGTGGAACTGAGCAATTTGCAGCGGCAGATTATTCACCGCACCCATTCAGTCGGACTTGCAAAGGTTGATTCTGCGCTAGCGGTGTTGCATGAAGTGAACCCTGAGGTGGCATGTGTGGCACTTGCCGCTCGTGTGGACGCGGCGCAATTGGATGAACTGGTTGCCCAAGCGGATGTGGTGCTGGATTGCAGCGATAATTTTGCCACACGTTATGCGGTGAATCGTGCCTGTTTATCGCATCGCAAGCCATTGGTGTCGGGCGCGGCGATACAGTTTGATGGACAAGTGGCGGTGTTTGATTTTCGTCGTGACGAAGTGCCTTGCTACAATTGTTTGTTTCCCGAAGATGCCGTTGCCGCTGAATTACGCTGCGCGACAACGGGCGTATTCGCACCGTTGGTGGGCATTATCGGCACGATGCAAGCAGCCGAAGCACTCAAGCTGTTGGCGGGTATTGATCGCGGATTGAGCGGCAAGTTACTGGTTTGTAATGCGCTGGATATGACTATGCAGCGCAGTGCGGTGAGTAAAGATTTAGCCTGCGCGGTTTGTGGATGTTGAGTTCGGGTATAGTTCACCCGTTATATATCTAGGGGTTTTGTAGGAGCGAGCTTGCTCGCGAATTCCTTTCGCGAGCAAGCTCGCTCCTACATGGCAGCATCATTCCTATGAAATATTTTGGATAAGCAGAAAGCGAGGATAAAAATGAGTCGTTTATTTTTATTGATGGCAATTGTGGTGGCGATTTATTTGTTGGTGAGGTCTTACAGTAAAAATGCCTCTGGGCAAAATAAATCAGTGAGTAAAGATCCCGCTGAAGATATGGTGTGTTGCGCGCATTGTGGCGTGCATTTACCCAAAAGCGAGAGCATGCTGGTCGGGGGAAATTTTTTTTGCAGCGCGGCGCATCGCGATATGTATGGTAAGAAAAATTAACCTTGTTCCATAGCACGAATTTAGGAATGGATAAGCCCGCCGCAGATTTTCAAGCAGCCGATTTTTGGCGTTCCCTGCATTACTTTTCGCTGTACCGGTTGGTGCTGTCGTTTTTGCTGGTGTTTTCTGCGATAGCGTTTGGCAAATCACTGTCACTTGGTGCGAGCAACTGGAAACAATTTTTAATTGCCAGCCTGTTCTATGCAGCAATTGTGTTGCTGTCGTTTGTTCCCTTGCGGCTGCGCTGGCCGCGTTTTGTTTTGCAATTGTCTTTGCAAGTGGGCGGGGATATTGTCGGGCTGACGATACTTTCGTATGTGAGCGGCGGTATTCGTAGCAACATTGGTTTGCTGTTGCTGGTTTCGCTGGCGGCCGTGGGCATCATCAGTCGCGGCACGATTACCCTGTTTTTTGCCGCCTTGGCAAGCCTCGCCATGCTGCTGTCACATGCTTATGCGGTGTTGTATGCCGATGCCGATATGTCGCAATATGTACAAGTGGGTTTGTTGTGCATCGCCTATTTTGCGGTGGCGTGGCTGACGCACATGCTGGCGAGATATGCGGTGGATAGTCAGGAGTTGGCGCAGCGGCGCGGTCGCGATTTGTTCAGTATGTACGAGGCCAGTCGTTTGGTGATGCGCGATATGCACGATGGGGTAGTAGTGGTGGATGGCGAGGGCATGATTACGCAGATGAATACTTGCGCTGAGCGGTTGTTGCACAAGGGCTTTAATCCCGGCAAGCCGTTAGCGGAAACCTTTCCTTTGCTGTTCGGGCAATATGCCGTGTGGAAGCAAACCGGCGTTGTGAGCCGCAGCACTTTGCCCCTGGATGTGGGCGTGCAGGCGCGATTACGGTTTGTGTCGCTTGATCTGGATGCGAGCAGCGGCGCGGTAATTTTTTTGGAAGATATGCAGCGCGTGAAAGCGGAAGCGCAACAAATTAAATTGGCAGCGTTGGGGCGATTGACCGCGAATATCGCACATGAGGTGCGTAATCCTTTATCGGCAATCAGCTATGCCACCGAACTAATGCAAGAAGAAATGGTGAATGAAGGTCAGCAACGCTTGCTGCAAATTGTGTTGGATAATGCGCGACGCATCAATCAAATTATTGAAGATGTGATGCAGCTGAATCGGCGTGATCGCGCGCAACGCGAATTCTTTGACTTGGCCGAAAAGCTGCGCATTTTTATTCAGGAATTTAGTGCCGCTGAGCACATTGATTCAAATATATTGGTGTTGTTGGAGTTGCCCAATATTAAAATCTCATACGATCTGGGGCACTTGCATCAGGTGATGTGGAATGTGTGCCGCAACGCATTGCGTTATTCCAGTAAGTCGCCGGGGAGCGTGGTATTGCAGATGCGTATTGTGGACGATCAATTGGTATTGGCGGTGCAAGATGACGGGCCGGGCGTTTCTGCTGAACATCAGGGAAAATTGTTTGAACCATTTTTTACCACCGCGACTGAAGGAACGGGCTTGGGCTTATATGTTGCCAAAGAATTATGTGAAGCTAACGGTGCGAGGTTGGAATATCGTGACAAAGAGGGGCAGCCGGGCGCATGCTTCCAAATTATTTTTAGAGGGTTAGACCGATATGGCGCAAGACGTGAACAAGGCAGATAACTACCACTCCATGGGCATACGCGTGCTGCTGGTGGATGATGAGCCGGATATTTTGGAGTTGCTGGGTATGGCATTGGGCAAGATGGGTTTGGAAGTTGATAAGGCGGCGAACGTTCAGGGTGCGCTCAAAAAATTAAAAGAGCATCGCTACAATCTATGCCTGACTGATATGCGTTTGCCGGATGGCGACGGGTTGCAAGTGGTGCAGTATGTTACGCAAAATAATTTGGATATACCCTGCGCCGTGATTACCGCGCACGGCAATATGGAAAATGCGATTGCCGCGCTTAAGGTGGGCGCATTTGATTATTTGGCTAAGCCGGTCGCGCTTGATCAATTGCGCGTGCTGGTCAAATCCGCATTGAACCTTCCGCAGCAAGATGTGGCTACAGGCGACAAAGTGCTGCTCGGTCAATCTCCGGCGATGCAAAAAGCGCGCGACTTGATTTCACGCGTGGCGCGCAGTGAAGCTTCGGTGCATGTCAGCGGTGAATCGGGGAGTGGTAAAGAGCTGGCGGCGCGTCTGATTGCACAAAGCGGTGCGCGGCGCGACCAGCCGTTTATTGCGGTTAACTGTGGGGCGATCCCGTCAACGCTGATGGAAAACGAATTCTTTGGCTATAAAAAGGGTGCGTTCACAGGTGCGGATAAAGATAGGGATGGCTTTTTTCATGCGGCGCATGGCGGCACGTTGTTCTTGGATGAGGTGGCGGATTTGCCACTGGCAATGCAGGTGAAATTATTGCGTGCGATACAGGAAAAGAAAGTGCGTAAAATAGGTGCAACCAGCGAAGAAGCCGTGGATGTGCGTATCATTAGCGCAACCCATTATGATTTGGCGGAGCGGGTTAGGCAGGGTGAGTTCCGCCAAGATTTGTATTTTCGGCTAAATGTCATACCGATTCAAATGCCCGCCTTGCGTGAGATGCGTGATGATATTCCGAAAATCGCACAGCAAATTTTGGATAAATTGCGTGGCGAAGAGGCGGTGCGCTTTTCTGCTGATGCGATGCGCGCGCTTCAAAACTATAGTTTTCCGGGTAATGTGCGCGAGTTGGAGAATGCCATTGAACGCGCCTTGACACTTTGTTTCGGGGGTGTAATTGAGGTGCAGGACTTGATGCTAACGCCAGTGGAAAATTCCCGCCCGGATAAAACCTCGATTACGGGTAAATATCCCCTGCCAGATTATTTGGATCAAGTTGAGAAGCAGGCTTTGCAAGAGGCTTTGCAGCAAACCAATTTCAACCGCACTGAAGCAGCCAAATTGTTAGGACTGACCTTTAGAACCATGCGCTATCGCATGGAGCGGTTGGGCATCAAAGCACCCGGCGAGATGGACGATGCGGATTGATGCGCAAGGCCTGTTGAGCGGTTGCGAATATATCCCTTCGCCCAACTGCGATGATCGTCCTGACGGTGCCATTACTTTATTGGTGATACACAACATCAGCTTGCCACCGAACGAGTTTGGCGGGGAGGGCGTGCAACAATTGTTCACCAATACGCTGGATGCCAATGAGCATCCTTATTACGCCATCATTGCCGACTTCAAAGTATCCGCACATTTTTTTGTACGGCGTGATGGGCGGGTCATTCAGTTTGTTTCTTGCCTGAAGCGAGCATGGCATGCCGGCGTATCATGTTGGCAAGGTAGCTCTCGTTGCAATGACTATTCGTTGGGCATTGAGTTGGAAGGGACGGATACCGTGCCGTTTACCGATGCGCAATATACCGCACTGCAATCATTGACGCTTGCAATACGCGTCGCTTATCCCATACAGGGCATTGCGGGACATAGTGACATTGCGCCGCAACGCAAGACTGACCCCGGCCCATGTTTTGATTGGCAACGTTACCTCACCAGTTTGCAGCAAGCCTAGCTAGTCTTGTCGCAATCTTCTTCATTCTTCCTCTGGTGTTACCCGCGCTAAGTATGAAAATACCGCGCTGTTTTGGTGCGGAAAAATTTTATTTTTAAGCTTATGCAAATTAGGACATTTATCGCTTGCAAATTTTTTGCGAGCTACTACAATTAGCTCCGCCGCTTAAAAAAACACTATATGTAGTGGTTTTACGCTAAACAAAATATCACGGGAGTAAAGTTATGCTGCATGCTGTTAAAGATAGCCCCGCAACCTTCACAGCGCCTATTGGCAACGTTTCTGAATCACCCTCCACCTCTTCTGCAACATCCAATAATCCATTCGATCAATATAAGGTCATTCGTCGTAATGGCTCAGTAGTGGTATTTGCGCCGGATAAAATCTCGATTGCTTTGACGAAGGCGTTTATCGCGGTGAATGGTGGTCAGGGTGCGGCATCTGCGCGCGTCCGTGAATTGGTTGATCAATTGACCAATGGTGTGGTGTCGGCGTTGGTGCGTCGCCAACCGCATGGCGGCACGATGCACATCGAGGATATTCAAGATCAGGTTGAGTTGGGATTGATGCGTTCGGGTGAACATGATGTGGCGCGCACTTATGTGTTGTATCGCGAAGAGCGTGCCCGTTCACGCGCCAAATCCAAAGCCAAAGAACCGGTTCATGTTATCAATGTCACGGATGAAGATAGCGTGTTGCGCCCGCTGGATTTGGATTTGCTGACGGGGGTGGTGCAGGCGGCCTGCGTCGGCTTGACCGACGTGGTTGATGCCAATGCGGTGATTAAGCTAACCCTGAAAGATTTGTACGATGGTGTGCCGCGTCATGAAGTGCGTAAGTGTCTAGTGTTGTCAGCGCGTTCATTGATTGAAAAAGAGCCGGCGTATAACTTTGTTACCGCGCGTTTGTTGTTAAATAACATTTGCGGTGAAGTGTTGGGCGAAGAGGTGTTGCCCTCCGAAATGGCGACGCGTTACGCTGAATCATTCCCAAAATTTATCAAAAAGGGTATCAAGGCGGGCTTGTTGGATGAGCATTTGGCGCAGTTTGATTTGAAGCGTTTGGCTAAAGAATTGGATGCGCAGCGTGATATGCAGTTTGGATATTTGGGTTTGCAGACTTTGTATGACCGCTACTTTTTGCATACCGAAGGTCAGCGCATCGAATTGCCTCAAGCATTTTTTATGCGCGTGGCAATGGGTTTGGCGTTGAGTGAAATTGACCGCGAGGCGCGTGCAATAGAGTTTTATAAATTGTTATCGAGCTTTGATTTTATGAGTTCGACTCCCACGCTGTTTAATTCCGGCACGCAACGTTCACAACTCTCTTCTTGTTATCTGACTACCGTGTCGGATGACTTGAGTGGTATTTATGATGCGATTAAAGAAAATGCTTTGCTGGCAAAATTTGCGGGCGGCTTGGGTAACGATTGGACTCCTGTGCGCGCACTGGGCGCACACATCAAAGGCACCAATGGTCAATCGCAGGGCGTAGTGCCATTCCTCAAAGTGGTGAATGACACGGCGGTCGCGGTCAATCAAGGTGGCAAGCGCAAAGGCGCGGTGTGTGCGTACTTGGAAACTTGGCATTTGGATGTCGAGGAGTTTCTGGATTTACGTAAAAATACCGGCGATGATCGTCGTCGTACTCACGACATGAATACCGCCAACTGGATCCCGGATTTGTTCATGAAGCGTGTCATGGAGGGGGGCGATTGGACATTGTTCTCGCCATCGGATGTGCCGGATTTGCATGATAAGTTTGGCGCAGCTTTTGAACACGCATACACAGGCTATGAAGCGAAGACGGTGAGTGGTGAACTCAAGCTGTTTAAAAAAATTCCTGCCGCCAGTATGTGGCGCAAGATGTTGACTATGTTGTTTGAAACGGGTCATCCTTGGATTACCTTCAAAGATCCTTGCAATATACGTTCTCCACAGCAACACGTTGGTGTGGTGCACAGCTCAAATTTGTGTACGGAAATCACGCTGAATACCAATGAAAATGAAATTGCGGTATGTAACTTGGGTTCGGTTAATCTGGCTGCGCACTTGTTCCCTAAAGGGCATGACAAGGCGGGTCAAATCGATCATGCCAAATTGCGTCGTACCGTTACGACAGCAATGCGCATGTTGGATAACGTGATCGACATCAATTACTACGCGGTTGATAAAGCACGTAATGCCAATTTAAAACACCGTCCGGTTGGCTTGGGCATCATGGGTTTTCAAGATTGTTTGCACGATTTGCGTATCCCATATGCTTCCGAAGCGGCTGTGGAGTTTGCAGATCGTTCGATGGAGGCGGTATGTTATTACGCTTATTGGGCATCGACTGAATTGGCTGAAGAGCGCGGTCGTTATGCCAGCTATCGCGGTAGCTTGTGGGACCGCGGCATTCTGCCGCAAGACTCATTGGAGTTATTGCGCCAAGAGCGCGGCGGGTATGTGGAAGTGGATATGTCTTCCAGTATGGATTGGGATGTATTGCGTGCGCGTATCAAGCAGCACGGTATGCGCAATTCCAATTGCGTGGCGATTGCTCCGACTGCCACTATTTCCAACATCATAGGCGTGTCCGCTTGTATCGAGCCTACCTATCAAAACATTTTCGTAAAATCGAATTTGTCTGGTGAGTTCACCGTCATCAACGAGCACTTGGTTGCAGACCTGAAGCAGCTGGGTTTGTGGGATGAAGTGATGATTGCCGATCTGAATTATTTTGACGGCAGCCTCGCAAAAATAGATCGCGTTCCAGCCGAGTTCCGCAGCTTATATGCCACCGCGTTTGAAGTTGAGCCGAGCTGGTTGATCGAGGCGGCTTCGCGTCGGCAAAAGTGGATAGACCAAGCGCAGTCTTTGAACATCTACATGTCGGGTGTGTCGGGTCGCAAGTTGGATGAAACTTACAAGCTGGCTTGGTTGCGTGGTTTGAAGACTACCTATTATTTGCGCACGCTGGGTGCAACTTCAGCAGAGAAATCTAACGGACGCGCCGGGGCGCTGAATGCCGTGCCAACCAATGGTGGCGTGGCTGAAGAAACTCAATTTTGTTCGATTGACAATCCTGAATGTGAGGCGTGTCAATAAGTCGTTAGTAAGAAGTCGCTAGTTATTTAAGAGCGGCTCTAACTATCGACTGCTAACTAGTAAAGGAAAGAATATGCTGACATTTGAAGAAAATATTAAATCAACCAACATGCCATTGGGCATGTTGGATACGTTGTCGTTTGACGAAGCGGCAGAGATGCAGATGGATGTAGTTAAGCGTGCAGAGCCTGTTGCAAAGCCGTCTACTGGTCGTATTCGCGTGGAAGATAAGCGCATCATCAATTGCAATGCAGATGTGAATCAGCTTGTGCCTTTCAAATACAAATGGGCGTGGGAAAAATACTTGGCGGCGTGCGCAAATCATTGGATGCCTCAAGAAGTGAATATGACTGCCGATATAGCGTTATGGAAAAGCGACAAGCTGTCTGATGACGAGCGACATCTAGTGAAACGTAACTTGGGATTTTTTACCACGGCGGATAGCTTGGCGGCGAATAATATCGTGTTGGGTACGTATCGTCACATCAGCAATCCGGAATGCCGCCAATACTTGTTGCGTCAAGCTTTTGAAGAGGCGATTCATACGCATGCCTATCAGTACATTGTTGAAAGCTTGGGGCTGGATGAAGGCGAAATCTTTAACATGTATCACGAAGTGCCGAGCATTCGTGCCAAAGACGAATTTTTGCTGCCGTTCATTGATGTCCTGACTAATCCGGAATTTAAGACCGGTACGCCGGAAACAGATCGTCAGTTGCTGCGCAGCCTGATTGTATTTGCCTGCATCATGGAAGGGTTATTCTTCTATGTGGGCTTTGTGCAGATTCTTGCTTTGGGTCGCCAAAATAAAATGACAGGCGCGGCTGAGCAATACCAATATATTCTACGTGATGAATCGATGCACCTGAATTTTGGGGTGGATGTGATTAACCAAATTAAGATGGAAAACCCGCACCTGTGGACCGCAGAATTCCGCGAAGAAATTCGTGGTCTGCTGCAAAAAGGTGTGGAATTGGAATATGCCTACGCTGAAGACACCTTGCCGCGCGGCGTGCTGGGTCTCAATGCCTCGATGTTCAAAGAGTACTTAAGATTTATTGCCAACCGTCGCTGCCAACAAATAGGTGTGGACGTGCTGTACCAGGGAGCGACTAATCCTTTCCCGTGGATGGCGGAAATGATCGATCTTAAGAAAGAGAAAAACTTTTTTGAAACCCGCGTGACCGAGTATCAAACCGGTGGCGCGTTGTCCTGGGATTAGCCAGGCAAAGCAAAGTGTAGGGGGAGCGACGTAGCGAACCAGACCTCACCGCAATGCGGTGGGGTTGTTTGCACAACCTCTTTATATTTTGTGGGGTGAGGGCTTTGGGTCGTACTTGAAGTTGAGTGCGAGCTGGGGGTGTAGTACTTGTAGATGTTGTATTTTTATAACTTTCATCATTGAAGGAGAATCAAAATGGCAGCAGCAAAGAAAGCAAAACCAGCAGCTAAGAAGCCAGCGGCTAAAAAAGCGGCAGCTAAACCAGCGGCTAAGAAGGCAGTAGCAAAGCCAGCGGCTAAAAAAGCGGCAGCTAAACCAGCGGCTAAGAAGGCAGCAGCAAAGCCAGCGGCTAAAAAAGCGGCAGCTAAACCAGCGGCTAAGAAGGCAGCAGCAAAGCCAGCGGCTAAAAAAGCGGCAGCTAAGCCTGCAGCTAAAAAGGCAGTAGCGAAAAAGCCAGCGGTTAAAAAAGCAGCAGCTAAACCAGCGGCTAAGAAGGCAGTAGCAAAGCCAGCGGCTAAAAAAGCGGCAGCTAAACCAGCGGCTAAGAAGGCAGTAGCAAAGCCAGCGGCTAAAAAAGCAGCAGCTAAACCAGCGGCTAAGAAGGCAGTAGCAAAGCCAGCGGCTAAAAAAGCAGCAGCTAAACCTGTAGCTAAAAAGGCAGCAGCAAAGCCGGCAGCGAAACCAGCAGCAGTGGTCTCTCGTCCAGCAATGCCAGCACCTTCAGCTGCAGCACCAGTTCGTCCGGCTGCAACATGGCCCTTTCCTACACCAGGAATCGGCAAGCCGAACTAAACGGGTCAAGCTTTACTGTGGTGCAAGCCCCGGATGCCTTGTCAGGGCGGGGCTTACCACAGGGACTCGCATTTTGGCGCACTAATGGGTGCGTGCGCCTTTTATCACTGACACAAAGTTAGTGCGTTTTTTCTGCCTATGTACATTGCAAACTTTCTAGTTTGCGATTGGTTTTCTGACTTCAAAATTTTTTCTTTAGTTCTGTAATGTCACGTGATACAGCGTAATCGGCGCACCGCTATTTTTGTCCAGCGCAATCCCGGCTTCTACACCTGCCCTAGCAATGTCTGCCGCCGTGTCATGGTGTGAGTAAGCATGATTTAATGCACCCAGCGCGAATTCATGCCCGGAGCCAATTGCCCAATACTGGGTATATTCGAACACTTCGCGCATCGAGTACACGCCAAAGATACCGTTGGCATTGGCGATCAGCGCAGTGATCTGGCTGGACTCATATGGGTCTTCCTCATCTTCTTTGGGGTTCAGAAAACATTCCTCTTTTAAAATTGGATGCAGCTTGCGAAATGTTTCAAAAATTTCCGCCTTGCTGTTAAGCTTCACTTCAGGCATTTTGGCGAACAGATTCGCCAGCACCAGATGATGCGCGGCACTGCCGCAGATGCCGACATAGCTATCACCAATGTGCAAAATTTTGTCGTGAGAAGCGTCCAAATGTGCAGGTAAGCGAGTATTGCCAAAGGTGGTCAAGGTGTCGGCAGCAATGGCGGTGACACCATTTTTTCTAACGGCAACGATGGTGGTCATAGCAGTTTCCAAATAAGTTTAACGTGCAGACATTATCCCTTAAATAGTTCATGAGTTTCTATCGCGTATCGCTTTCCTATCAAACCGATGCTAGCAGCTACTACACCGCTCTGGCTGATTTGCCCTGGGCGGTATGGCTGGATAGCGGCGGCATGGCGCGTTACGACATCCTAACTGCTGCACCGTATCGCACCGTAGTGTTGCAAGAGGCTGATACATGTACTGATCCTTTTGCAATGCTGCGCGCAGAATTGGGCGAGGTTATCGAACCTGTCGCCGATGTGCCGTTTGCGGGCGGTGTGTTGGGCTATTGGAGCTATGACTTGGCGCGGCGCATGGCGACCCTACCTAACATCGCGCAGAACGCCGAACAGCTACCCGATATGGCGATTGGTATCTACGATTGGGCGTTGGTTATTGACCACCACACACGCACCACCAGCTTGGTGTCGCATCAACGTATTGCAGAAACGACAGCGTTGTTGCCGCATATATTGCAGCGTTTACAGGGTAAGCAAGCACCTCCTGTGGGCACATTTCGGGTGTATGGAGACATCGTCTCAAATTTTACACCCGACAGTTATTCGAACATATTTGATCGGATACAAAATTATTTGCAGGCGGGCGATTGCTATCAAATCAATCTGGCGCAACGCTTTAGTGCTCAGGCAGGAGGTGATGGGTTCGGTGCTTATTTGAAGTTACGCCAGCTCAGTCCCGCGCCGTATTCGGCTTTTCTCAACTTGCCGAAAATCCAGATTTTATGTGCCTCTCCAGAGCGTTTTCTGCGCGTGCAAAACGGCACAGTAGAAACCAAGCCCATCAAAGGTACGCGCCCGCGCAGCAGCGATGCGCTACAAGATAAGAGGCTTGCAGCCGAGCTGCGTCAGCACCCCAAAGACCGCGCCGAAAATTTGATGATCGTTGATTTGTTGCGCAGTGATCTGGGGAAAAACTGCGTGGCGGGTACAGTACGCACACCCAAATTATTCGAGGTGGAAAGTTTTGCCAACGTGCATCATCTGGTCAGCACTGTCACGGGGCAGCTTGCGGCAGGACGCGATGTACTGGATGTATTGCGCGATTGCTTCCCCGGTGGATCAATTACCGGCGCACCCAAACAGCGCGCCATGCAAATCATCGAGCAGCTAGAGCCGGATCGACGCGGCGTGTACTGTGGTGCAATAGGTTACATCGGTTTTGATGGCAACATGGATACTAACATTGCCATCAGGACATTGGTGTATTCCAACAGCGAAATTCGCTGCTGGGCAGGTGGCGGCATCGTCGCAGATTCTATAAGCGCAGAAGAGTACCAAGAGACGTTCGATAAGGCTTCGGTAATTCTGCAGTTGTTGAGGCAGTATGGTGGGAAGTTGTGAATTTTTACGGTGGGTGACTGTACCGTCATTTAGTATTTCAAGGATTTTTCATCTGCGGATAACGCTGTGTTCTTGCTCCCCCTGTACAGCGTTACCGGTAATTTCACCATCTTTTTTCGTTTCGAGTTCGCATGCTGTGAAACGTTAGGCACTTCGAAATTTAGCTTACGTCACCTTAAGCTTTCAAAGGAAGTGCGATTTTATTATCGACGCTGAACTGATAATCTTTAAAGATATGCTCCGCACTTAAAACTTGATACGTGCCATCTTTATTGCGATGCGTGGTGTCTTTCAAGCGATAAGTGTAATGCCCGCAAGTCCAGCAATCGTAGTTGCGCATGTGGGTACACAAGCAGGTTTTTTCTTTGACAGAAATCTTCTTTTCATCGGGATGTAACGCTACTTCAGCGTTATACGCGTTGATATAAGCACAGCTGCCATTCGCATCCAGCAAGTAACCATAAGCCTCGCAATTCGGGCGTATGCCTGCCCCGATGGAGGGGCTGGTGCTGATCATGCGCATTGGGTAACCGGTAGGAGAGGTATTATTCACTTCCATTTGGTCTTCAGTCGCTTTGAAATACTCCTGCTGGACTTTTGCCGGGATGCCGCACTCTTTGGCAACAGTGAAACGTGTCGCAACCTGCACCGCCGCACAACCTGATTCAAGAAAATTTACGGCATCCGTGCCGGTAAAAATTCCGCCTGCGGCGATAACGGGAATATCCGCATGCTCGGCCTTTAAGTGCGCAACGATTTCCGCCACGATGGTGTGTAAATCATATTCCGCCCAATCCATACCAAAGCCCAAATGTCCGCCAGCCAACGGGCCTTCAACCACAACAAAATCCGGCAATCGGTCTAAACGAGCGGTTTTGCGCAAGAACAAAATCAAGGCGCGCAATGAAGAAACGATGATGCCCAGCTTGGCATCGCGGAAACGCGCGTTATCTTTCATCAACTCAAACGAGCCGAGATGCAGACCTGCACTTAAAGTGATGCCGTCGATACCCGCATCCAAAGCGGCATTCAGGCGGGTGCGCAACGTTTCACGCGGCGAATTCATGGTCAGTTTTTCCATGCAGTTGACGAAAATCATGCCATCGCCACGCTTGGCTTCCATGGTTTTGCTGACATGTAAACGCGATGACTCTTCAACCTGTGCCAAATCGAATTGCACAATTGATTTGTCGGCTTCCAGGATATTCAGCTTGTATTGTTTTTGCTTTTCGCTAACGAACTTGGTTTTGTAACGGCGATCTGAGACAGTCGGCAACATCGCGTCGGAGATATGTCCAATCCCACCCAAACGGGATACCTCAAGAGCCAAGTCGGCCGTGGAGATATCCACGCCCATCCCGCCTATGATGATAGGTACGACTTCTTGTTTGCCAAAGCGCAAGCGAAAATCATCAACACATTTCATTCTTCTTCTTTCTAGCTGCATAATTTAGGTTCCGAAGGATGCCACAATTACAGCCAATCTCAAAGCAAAGCCTTAGTGAAAGCCCATCAATTAAGGCTTCAAAATAGTAGAAAACCCGTTATGATTTCCACTATGCAGCCAATATCTATCCAGCCGAAAAGCTTACTCACACGCAGCCAATCTGCGGTGTGGCATCCGTGTTCGCAGATGAAGCATTATGAGCAATTTCCGCTTGTCCCCATTTCACGCGGCTCGGGTGTATGGCTATACGATACTGACAGCAATCGTTATTTCGATGCCGTGAGCTCGTGGTGGGTGAATTTGTTTGGGCATTGCAATCCGCGCATTAACGCTGCTTTGCGAAATCAACTCGAAATACTAGAGCACGTCATGTTAGCGGGCTTTACCCATGAGCCCGTTGTGCAGCTTTCAGAGCGGTTGCGCGAACTTGCGCCTGCTGGCTTGGGGCATTGCTTTTACGGTTCGGATGGTGCGGCGGCGATTGAGATCGCATTAAAAATGAGTGCGCATTATTGGCGCAACACGGGCAAGCCGCAAAAAAACCAATTCATCAGCATGCAAAATAGTTATCACGGTGAAACGTTGGGGGCGTTATCAGTGACAGATGTTGTGCTGTTCAGAAGTGAGTACAGTGCGTTGATTCGCCGGCAAGCCACTGTGCCTAGTCCAGATAGTCGTTTGGCAGAAGCAGGCGAAAGCACGGAAGATTTTGCATTGCGCTGTGCGGTTGCGCTTGAGCAACATCTACAACAACATCACGCGCAACTTGCCGCGTTTATCATCGAGCCATTGGTGCAGGGCGCGGCGGGCATGGCGATGTATCACCCGATTTATTTGCAGCGTGCGCGGCAGCTTTGTGATGAATATGGCGTGCATCTCATTGCGGATGAAATTGCAGTGGGCATGGGCAGAACAGGGACAATGTTTGCGTGTGAGCAAGGTAATATTTCACCCGATTTCTTATGCCTGTCAAAAGGCATTACTGGCGGCTATTTGCCGCTCTCTGTTGTGATGGCAACGGACAAAATTTACCAAGCGTTTTATGCCGACGATACCACGCGCGGATTTTTACATTCGCATTCCTATACGGGTAATCCGCTTGCCTGCCGCGCCGCACTCGCCACGCTGGATATTTTTGCGCAAGACAATGTGCTTGCTGGCAACCGTGACAAAACTGCCTATCTCAACAAAATGGCTCAACCTTTACGCGATCTTCCCACCATCAAAAATTGGCGTAATACGGGCATGATATGGGCATTTGAAGTAAATAGCCCGCTCCGGGATTTCGCTCAACGCTGCTTCACAATGGGATTGAAAAATGAATTATTGTTGCGACCTATCGGCAACACTGTTTATTTTATGCCACCGTATATCGTGACTAATGACGAGATAGATTTTCTTGTCCAACAAACACTTAAAGTGATGAATCAACTTGTTTAAAAACATGAAAAAAAGTGCCGTCTGTTTTTTGTTGCTCACTCTCAGTCACCTCGCATTGGCAGCCAGCTTGCCTAACGGTGTCGCTGATGCGCTCAAGCGTGCAAAAGTGCCGCTTGGCAGCGTCGGCATCGTGGTGCAAGAAACCAATGCCAATAAAGCGATTGTCGACATCAACGGTTCTCAAGCGATGAATCCCGCTTCCACGATGAAGTTGCTCACCACCTTTTCCGCGCTGGAAATACTCGGCCCCGCATACCGCTGGAAGACAGAGGCTTATCTCGATGGCAAACTGGAAAATGGCATACTGCAAGGCAATCTGGTATTCAAGGGTTATGGCGACCCCAAGCTGACTGTGGATCAATTTTGGATGTGGTTGCGTGAATTGCGTCAGCGCGGTTTGCGAGAAATTCGCGGCAACATCGTACTCGATCAAAGTTTTTTTGAGCCAGTAAAAAATGATCCTGCCGAATTTGATAACGACCCCAGTCGCGCCTACAACGTCAGTCCTAACGCGCTGCTGCTAAATTTCAACGCGCTGCATTTGCATTTAATTCCCAATGGAAATGTCACTACTGCGTTGCTTGAGCCGGAGCTTGCGGGCTACTCGGTTAAAAATCTCATCACCGCTTCTGGAAAGTTGCCGTGTGGTGGCGAGGATGCCTACAGCAGCCATTTGGCGGGACATACCATCATGCTGGAAGGCAGTATTCCTGCGGGTTGTGGCGAGGCCGATGATTACTTTTCTTTGCTGCCGCACGACGAGTATTTCTTCGCATTGTTCAGCGCGTTATGGAAAGAATTGGGGGGAACGGTACAAGGAAAGTTAAGTGTCGGCCAAGCCCCCATCAATCAAGAACCATTCGCCACACACAAATCACAAGCCCTGTCCGAAACCATCCGCGACATCAATAAATTCAGCAACAACACCATGGCGCGGCAGCTATTTTTAACAATAGGCGCAACCGATACCTTGTCCGCCAACGTCGCACGCAGCACTTCAGTCGTGCAGCAATGGCTCAAGAGCGAGCGATTGGATTTCCCGGAGTTGGTGTTGGAAAATGGTGCCGGGCTATCCCGTAAAGAGAGTATTAGCGCAAGACATCTTGCAGAGATTTTGCAACGCGCGACACGCAGTCGCTATGCTGCCGAGTTGGAAGCCTCGCTGCCCATATTGGGCATGGACGGCACAGTAAAAAAACGCTTCAAAGAAAGCCCGCTCAGCGGCTACGCACATCTAAAAACTGGCACGCTGGATGGGGTGAAATCCATAGCGGGTTACGTCAAATCGCATAGTGGTAAACAATTTATCCTGGTGTTTGTCGTCAACCATGCCAATGCGGCGTTGACTCAGCCCGCGCAAGATGCACTGATTGAATGGCTGTATAATAATTTCTAGAAACGTATGAGCCACGATAGCGTTCAGAGTCCCTCAGCTTTAGTGAAAATCAACTGCAAATTGGCCAACCAAAATCGCTTGATTCACTTCACTAGGCTCACTGGGATACTCACAATCTGACTATTGTCACGCAATCCAACTAGGGAAAAATATCATGGTGAAATTCATTATTGCCGTTTTGCTATCAGGCTTATTTACCAATACTGCACTAGCTGCAGCTACAAACAATTTTGGTTTCAACTACAGTTTTGATGAGGTATTTGGTACACAGTTTGAATTTGACATCTCAAAAGCTGTGAACAATCGCCCCGTGTCTGTACAGCTGTTTTGGAAAAGCTACTCGCAACGGCTTAGTAATACCGCGAGTTGGCAAACAATTGGTGTCGGTGCGGTGGGGGTTTACGACTTAACTTCCCTCTCTAAATTTGACAAGAAAATTCACCCGTATGTGGGGCTGGGTATGGTGACAGTGTCTTACTCATGGGCGGGTTCCGGTAATGCGCAAAATTATAATGGTGTGGGTGGTGGGTTATATGTGGCGGGGGGTATGAGGTATGACCTCGGTCCGGAAATCGACGCTGACGTGAATATCAATAATTTTGGTGGCATTACGGCCGGGGTAAATTTTAAGTATTAGGGGTTATACGGGCGAAGCCTGTGTTTATAGCTCGACTTCCAACCAAAAGGAAAAGTATATGAATAAAATTGCGATTTCAACCTTATTTTCTTTGCTTGCTGCCACACCTGCCGTGGCAGCGGATGTGTACGGTGGTGTCAAAATGGGCATTGCGCATCATGTTCAAAGCTCTTTCCAGAATATAGGCACCATCGTAAATAACGATCAATTGGGCACTGGAATTTTTGCTGGCTACAAATTCGCTGACATGTATTTTATTGAAGCTGAATACACCAAACTGGGCGGCTTTGATATTCCCTCAAGGATTGTTAACGGAAGTGCCGTAGGCATTAGTGTTGTAGCTTCAATGCCAATCAAAAAACAATTATCGGTATTAGGCAAACTTGGCATTTCAAAAAGTTATTTAGAAAATTCAGCTGCCCCAGGGTATTCTGGAGTGACCATTACAAACAAGAACACAGGGTTATTGGTTGGCTTGGGATTTCAATACAACGTTATTCCCGCAGCGGGCATACGCGGTGGTCTTGATATTTATCAAGAAGGGGATGCAAGCTCCCCTATGTATGCCGCTTGTTTTTGGTATGTTGGAGGAGTATTCAAATTCTAAGCTGACTGGCGAATTCACGATATGGAGTCTAAGGAAGCACTGATTTAATCTGTTTTTTTGTCCGCCCCTTTGACTGCGGTCACACGCAGGCGCACGAAACGGATCATTTCAGCGTGTCAGCGTGTTTTATCGTGTTTGCACTCATCATTTTCCTTCCAACTCCTTTTCAAGACGCAACTCGGCTGTCATCACCCAATAACCATCGGCGCGCCAGCATCAAATTGGCGAAGCCGAACAGCGTGAACAGTTGTGCCGTGTTCTTGGCCAGACCCTTGTAACGCGTCTTGCGGTGACCCAACAGGTTCTTCACCAGATGGAACGGGTGCTCGACCTTGGCTCGAACGCTGGCCTTGGCTTTTTCAACCTTCTCCAGCAGATCGCCCAACAGCGTTCCCGGCAAGGCTTTGCGTTTGCCAGGGCGCACCGCCACATGCCAAGTGACCGGCAGCTCCAGATTCTCTTCGCGCTTTTCCACGCCCTGATAACCCGCATCACCGAAGACATCGGTTTCTTCACCATGCAGCAGGGCTTGCGCTTGGGTCACGTCGTGCACGTTGGCGGCAGTACCCACGAGGGTATGCACGAGTCCCGATTGCGCATCCACACCGATATGCGCTTTCATGCCGAAATGCCACTGGTTGCCTTTCTTGGTCTGGTGCATTTGGGCATCGCGTTCCCCCGCTTTGTTCTTGGTGGAAGGCGGGGCGGCAATCAGGGTGGCATCGACTATCGTGCCTTCGCGCAGGAACAACCCCTGGTCTGCCAGGTGGGCGTTGATCGTGTTGAAGATGGATTCGGTCAGGTGCTGCTCTTCGAGTAAACGCCTGAATTTGAGCAGTGTCGTCGCATCGGGGGCGGCTTCGCGGTTCAAATTGATGCCCACAAAACGGCGGATGGCCTGGCTGTCGTATAGCGCGTCTTCTATCCCTTCGTCCGATAAGCCGAAACATTGTTGGGCAACATACATGCGCAGCATGCGCGCCAGTCCAATCGGGGGGCGACCCCGTCCGCCACTGTTCGGATAGTGCGGTGCGATGACTTGTGTCAGCGCGTCCCATGGGGTGACCGCTTCGATTTGTGACAAGAAGCGGTCACGTCGGGTCTGCTTCTTCTTGGTGGCGTATTCCAGTTCGGAGAAACTTGTTTGCATCGTGTTGTCTTCGGGCTGTTGTGAATGGTGTGATTTTATCTGCTGCGGTGTTTCTCTTGGAAATAAATCAGCGTTTCCCTAAGCAAGCACTGTTTTCTAATGTACTAGAAATGTGACGCTATAATCCTAATTCACCCCACATCGCATCCACTTTAGCTTTCACCGCCTCATCCATCACAATCGGTGCTCCCCATTCACGCTGGGTTTCGCCTTGCCATTTATTGGTGGCATCCAAGCCCATTTTGCCGCCTAGGCCTGAAACGGGGCTGGCGAAATCGAGGTAATCAATCGGCGTATTTTCCACTAGCAAAGTGTCGCGCACCGGATCGACGCGGGTGGTGATCGCCCAGATCACTTCTTGCCAATTGCGAATATCGATGTCGTCGTCCACCACGATAATGAATTTGGTGTACATGAATTGGCGGAGATAAGACCAGATGCCGAACATCACACGCTTGGCGTGTCCGGCGTATTGTTTTTTGATGCTCACCACCGCCATGCGATACGAGCAGCCTTCCGGTGGCAAATAAAAATCAATGATCTCCGAAAATTGTTTTTGCAGTAGCGGAACGAATACTTCGTTGAGTGCCACGCCTAGCATCGCGGGTTCATCAGGCGGTTTGCCTGTATAGGTGGAATGGTAGATCGGGTCGCGACGCATGGTGATGCGCTCGATGGTAAACACGGGAAATTTATCCTGCTCGTTGTAGTAGCCTGTGTGGTCGCCGAACGGCCCTTCTAATGCCATTTCATTTGGATGAATCACGCCTTCCAGAACAATTTCTGCCGATGCCGGTACGTGTAAGTCACTACCTATACATTTCACCAATTCGGTTTTACTGCCGCGCAACAATCCGGCGAATTGATACTCTGAAAGTGAATCTGGAACCGGGGTGACTGCGCCCAATATCATTGCGGGATCAGCACCAATGACGACTGCGATTGGGAAAGATTGCCCCGGATTTTTTTCGCAATGATCGCGAAAATCAAGCGCACCGCCGCGATGTGCCAGCCAGCGCATGATGACTTTGTTTGGCGCGATGACTTGCTGGCGATAGATGCCCAAATTTTGCCGCGCCTTATTCGGTCCGCGTGTCACTACCAAGCCCCAAGTAATCAACGGCGCGACATCGCACGGCCAACAATGCTGAATGGGCAGCTTGCTCAAATCGACATCGTTGCCTTCCCAAACAATATCCTGACATGCTGCACTGGATAAAATCTTCGGCGACATCGTTAGCACTTGTTTAAGCACTGGCCATTTTTCCCAAGCGTCTTTTAATCCTTTGGGTGGTTCAGGTTCTTTGAGATAAGCGAGCAGTTTGCCGACTTCGCGTAACGCAGCGGTGGACTCTTCACCCATGCCCAATGCCACGCGGCGGGGTGTGCCAAACAAATTTGCCAACACAGGCATGTTATGACCGACTGGGTTCTCGAACAGAATAGCGGATCCTTGCGCGCGCAACACGCGATCACAAATCTCCGTCATTTCCAAATGCGTGGAAACGGGCGCAGAGACGCGCTTAAGCTCTCCGATTTTTTCCAGTTGTGCGATGAAGTCGCGTAGGTCTTTATATTTCATTGCTTATCCCAATTATTTTGTTGCATCAATTGAACGTAACCTCGTCATTCCCGCGAATGCGGGAATCCAGAAAAATAAAAATTCGCGTAGCGAGCAACTTGTTTTGAGTGCTACGCGGAGGCTTTCTAATTATCTAGATTTCCGCTTTCGCGGGAATGACGAGTGAGGTTTAATAAAACTTTGCTTCGCCCTCTGGTCGTGTTTTGAAACGCTTGTGCAACCAAAAGTATTGCTCAGGCATTTCGCGCACGCGATCTTCGATGAAGGCATTCATCCGTCGTGCATCAGCAATATCGTCCCCGCTGGGAAAGTTGTCCCACGCTGGGTAGAAAGTCAGGACATAACCTTGCGCACCGGGCAACACACGCGTAATGCTGGGAACAACTTTCGCGCCAGCCATTTGCGCGATGCGTGGAACCGAAGTCATGGTTGCGGTCGGCACGCCGAAGAAGGGAATGAACGCACCATCCTTGATGCCTTGATCTTGATCGGGTGGATAGATGAACGGCATGCCTTGTTTCATTCCTTTGAGGATGGGACGCAGCCCTTGCTGGCGTGAATAAAGGTGTTGATTGCGAAAACGCGCGCGTTTCTGCAACAGTAATTCTGTCATGTAAGCATTCTTCTGATTGGCATACATGCATACCGTGTCAGTGTGTTGAGCGACCCATTGCCCGCCTGCATCCATGCCGACAAAGTGCGGTGTAAGCAAAATTGAAGGTTTATTTTTAATCGCTTCAAAATGCTCAATGCCTTCAACGCGAATCAAACTGGAGATACGTTCCGCACTCGACCACCACAAAATCGTGCGCTCAATGAGTCCACGACTAAACATCATAAAATGGTCACGCAACAATTTCTGGCGAGCTGAATCGCTCATGTCAGGAAAACATAACTTTAGATTGATTTCGCCCACTTTGCGTCGCTCGCTAGCAAGCGCATACAGCAATAATCCCAAAGCATTGCCTATCCACACTAATACGCGAAACGGTAAAAAATGTATCAGCCATAACAACAACACTCCTAAGCGCACTATCATCATTGCACCTTAACTTCTGGCGGATTCACGCCTGATGGAATTTTGTAGCGGTTGTAACTCCATAGGTATTGTGCGGGCGCGGTGGCGATGACGCGCTCTAATGCTGCATTGATTTGCAGCGGCACGGATTGTTCAAAGTCTAGCGATAAAGGTTCGATACGCATTGCATAGCCTCGTCCTTGCGGCAATCGTTCAGCATAGGCAAGTACCACGGTAGCGCCACTGGACTGTGCCAAGCGCCCGCTCAACGTCATGGTGTAAGCGGGGCGAGAAAAAAAATTGACCCACTCCCCTTCTCCATTACTGGGCACTTGGTCGGGTAATAAGCCTATCGCTTCGCCGCGTTTGAGCGCTTTGAAAAGTACCCGCACGCCACTTACGTCGGCAGTGGCAAGTTTAGCCAAGCCACGTTTACGACCGCCGCGCATAATGGTTTCCAGCCATGGCTGTTTGGGCGAACGATACAAACAGGTCAGCGGCAAGCGTTGCCCCACATATAAACCAACCACTTCAAAGCAGCCCCAATGTGGCGTAAGTAAAATGATGCCTTTGCCGCGTGCATGTGCCGCTTCGATATGTTCCCAACCTTGGCAGCTTTGCACTGTGGCGCAAACTTGCTCTAACGGTCTGCGCCATACCCAAGGCAACTCAACAATGCCTTTACCTGCCTCGTTGATGGACTGCTTGAGCAGTGTGGCGTAATGGCGTTTATCCGTGGCGAGATGTGCCTGACGCAAGTTTTCTTCGGTGCGTGCGGCATATTGTTTGGACATTGCAAACATGAAGTGACCGAGCAACGCGCCCAAGTTATGCAACCAACTGAGCGGCAAACCTGTCAGAAAGCGGAAGATGATTTTGAAGATAAAGGAGGTCATCGAATTGTGGGTTGTTTGGGTGGGCTGACTATTTGTTGATACAATGCGCGCCCTAATATAATTTCGATGATTGAACGGAGTGCCATGAGCGAGTATTTTTTTACATCCGAGTCTGTGTCTGAGGGCCATCCAGACAAAGTAGCCGATCAAATTTCCGATGCCATCTTGGACGCTATTCTAGCGCAAGACCCGTATGCACGGGTTGCGGCTGAGACATTGGTGACGACAGGCTTGACTGTACTTGCCGGTGAAATCACCACTAGCGCGCAAGTTAACTACGCCAAAGTGGCGCGCGAAACCATACGACGTATCGGCTACGATGACCCAGAGTTGCGCTTCGATGCGGACGGTTGCTCGGTACACGTTTGCTACGGCACACAAAGTCCCGATATTGCTCAGGGTGTGGATCGCGCTTCCGATGACTACCTCAATCAGGGTGCGGGCGACCAAGGCCTGATGTTCGGCTATGCTTGCCGCGAGACTGACGCGTTGATGCCGCTGCCAATTTATTTGTCGCACCGCATTGTTGAGCGTCAGGCGCAGTTGCGTCGTGATGGTCGTTTGCCTTGGCTGCGTCCCGATGCAAAATCGCAAGTCACCGTTAAATACGTTGATGACAAGCCGTTCAGTATTGATACGGTGGTGATCTCTACACAACATTCCCCCGACATGACGCTGGAGCAGATTCGTGAAGCCGCGATCGAGGAAATCATCAAACCGGTTTTGACCAAAGATTTAGTCAAGGGTGACATCAAGTATCTGGTTAATCCTACTGGTCGTTTTGTTATTGGCGGCCCACACGGTGATGCGGGTTTGACCGGACGTAAAATCATTGTTGATACCTATGGTGGCGCAGCTCCACATGGTGGCGGCGCGTTCTCCGGCAAAGATCCTTCCAAAGTGGATCGTTCCGCAGCATACGCTGGACGTTATGTTGCCAAGAACATTGTCGCGGCTGGCTTGGCGGACAAATGTTTGGTGCAAGTGAGTTACGCGATTGGCGTGGCACAGCCGACCAGCATCATGGTCAGCACTTACGGCACAGGGAAAATCTCTGACGAAAAAATCACTGAATTGGTCAAACGCCATTTCGATTTGCGCCCAAAAGGCATTGTGCAAATGCTTGATTTGCTGCGCCCGATTTATGAAAACACCGCAGCGTATGGTCACTTTGGTCGCGAAGAACCTGGCTTTACGTGGGAAGCAACAGATAAGGCCGCTGCGCTTCGTGCAGATGCCGGGTTATAGACCGACTCACAACAACTTGCCAATATTTTTGTATAGGGTCGTAAAAATACTAATGTAACAGCACTTTTTGCCGATATATAGATTGCAAGCATCAGTGGTCACGGCAAAACCAGAGACAGAACAGCCGCACTAACATTGCGGCTGTTTTTTATTTGATTAGGGTCTGTACATGCAAAAAAAACGTATTCCAGTTGAGCAACTACGTCTTGGCATGTATGTGCATGAACTATGCGGTTCATGGATGGATCATCCGTTCTGGCACAATGCATTTTTACTGGACGATCCCAAAGACTTGCAAGCAATCTTCGCCACTGGCATCAAAGAGGCGTGGATAGATACCAGCAAAGGATTGGATATCGAAGGTGGGGTGGCAGAAGAAGCAAGCGCAGAAAAGATTGAAGCCACGCTTGCGCAAGCCGATACCCACAAAACTAAAAAGCAGCACATCGACACGACTCAAGAGGCCATGCGTGCTGTCACGATCTGCGGCAAATCCAAACAAGCTGTTAGTGACATGTTTCACGAAGCACGAATGGGCAAGGCACTGGATGCCAAAGACGCATTGCCTATCGTAGAAGAAATCTCTTTGTCGATACAACGCAATCCCGGCGCATTGATTGGCTTGGCGCGCTTAAAAAATAAAGACAATTACACTTATATGCATTCTGTCGCGGTGTGTGCCTTGATGGTGTCGTTGGCACGAACACTGGAGATGGATGACGATCAAGTTCACCAGTCCGGCATGGCCGGATTGCTGCATGATATTGGCAAAATGATGATCCCGACTGAGATACTAAACAAGCCGGGGAAGCTGACCGACATTGAGTTTGCCACGGTGAAGAACCACCCCGCCGAGGGCTACAAGCTTTTGCTGAATGGCAGCGGAATTGATGATGTGGTGTTGGACGTGTGTCTGCATCACCATGAAAAGATCAACGGTAGTGGTTACCCAGGCAAGCTATCTGATTTACAGATCAGCCAGTTTGCCAAGATGGGGGCAGTGTGTGATGTATATGATGCGATTACCTCCAATCGTCCCTACAAAAAAGGATGGGAGCCCGCCGAAGCGATACGCAAAATGGCCGAGTGGCGGCATGGTCATTTTGACCAAAAGATCTTTGAGGCATTTGTTTGCAGTGTCGGAATTTACCCGGTTGGATCAATGGTAAAACTCGAATCTGGTCATTTGGGTGTGGTTATCGAGCAGACTACCAAGTCACTGCTAACACCCAAGGTGAAAGTATTTTTTTCCATTAAATCCAACGCTAGGATATTTCCGGAAATACTGGACTTATCGCTACCCCACTGCCGAGATAAAATCGTCTCACACGAAGATCCTGTGAAGTTGGATATCCCCGATATTTTGGAGCTATGGAGCGGCTTGCCGGCATCAACTTGGTAGATTTCTATTTTACGTTTATAATCCGCGCCCTCCGAGGGGTGCTGCAGCGGGGCTGAGTATCAGTCCCCCGTCAGGCTCGGAGTCAACCAAACATCGTTTAACCGCACCCATTCATTTAACTTTATGAATGGAGCTGTTATGAATGCAATCACAAAAAATTTCACCGACTACATCGTCGCCGACATGTCCCTTGCTGCATGGGGACGCAAAGAACTGGCCATTGCCGAAATCGAAATGCCGGGACTGATGGCAATTCGCAATGAATATGCTGCAGCTCAACCATTGCGTGGCGCGCGCATCACGGGCTCACTGCACATGACCATCCAAACGGGTGTGTTGATTGAGACGTTGAAAGCATTGGGCGCAGAAGTGCGTTGGGCTTCTTGCAACATCTACTCCACGCAGGATCATGCGGCGGCTGCGATTGCCGCAACTGGCACACCGGTGTTCGCAGTTAAAGGCGAATCGTTGGTTGATTATTGGGATTACACCCATCGCATTTTTGAATGGGCGGATGGTGTTCATTCCAACATGATTTTGGATGATGGCGGCGATGCTACATTGTTGCTGCATCTCGGCGCACGCGCTGAAAAAGATGCGTCACTGTTAAACAATCCTAGCTCAGAAGAAGAGATTTGCTTGTTCAATTCCATCAAAGCCAAGTTGGCGGTGGATAAAACTTGGTACTCCGTGCGTCTCGCGGCAGTGAAGGGTGTGACCGAAGAAACTACGACGGGTGTGCATCGTTTGTATCAGATGTTTGAACGCGGCGAGTTAAAATTCCCAGCTATCAACGTGAACGATTCTGTGACCAAATCCAAGTTCGACAATTTGTACGGTTGCCGCGAATCACTGGTCGATGCGATCAAACGCGCGACTGATGTAATGGTAGCGGGCAAGATTGCGGTTGTTGCGGGCTATGGCGACGTGGGTAAAGGTTCTGCACAAGCTTTGCGCGCATTATCTGCCCAAGTTTGGGTGACTGAAATTGATCCTATCTGCGCGCTGCAAGCGGCGATGGAAGGCTATCGCGTTGTGACGATGGACTACGCCTGCGAACACGGCGACATCTTCGTGACGGCAACGGGCAACTACCACGTCATCACTCACGACCACATGAAGAAGATGAAGAACCAAGCCATCGTGTGCAACATTGGTCACTTCGACAATGAGATCGATGTCGCCTCACTCAAACAATACACGTGGGACAACATCAAGCCACAGGTAGATCATGTTATTTTCCCCCCTAGCGGGGACAAGCCTGACGGCAAAAAAATCCTGCTGTTGGCAGAAGGTCGCTTGGTGAACTTGGGGTGTGGTACGGGTCATCCGTCTTATGTGATGTCTTCGTCATTTGCGAACCAGACTATCGCGCAGATCGAGTTGTTCACGCGCACCAAAGATTATCCAATCGGCGTTTACACCTTGCCTAAACATTTGGATGAAAAAGTGGCGCGTTTGCAATTGACTACATTGAATGCGCAGTTAAGCACATTGACCGACCAGCAGGCCGCTTATATCAGCGTGTCTAAGGATGGCCCTTATAAAGCCAACCACTACCGCTACTAAACTTACTTTTGAATACTAGACTACGTCATTCCCGCTTTTACCCGCTAGGGGTACACCGTGGTTGTAAGGGGCTAAAGCCCATAACAACAGACGCAGCGCGGGAATGACAAAAGTCCGAAGCATTCAACTTGAAAGCTAATTAAACTATGCCTTCCACCCGTAATGAATTTGCAGATTATGTGGTGGAGCTCATGGCAACTTGGGCACCCGTTACGGCGCGTAAAATGTTCGGTGGCTATGGCATGTATCGTGAAGGCGTGATGTTTGCGTTGATCGTGGAGGATGAATTGTTTTTCAAAACTGACACAAGCAATGTTGTGCAGTTTGAAAAAGAAGGATGCCACCCTTTCGTCTACCAAAGCAAAACGCGAACGGTGCAAATGTCATATTGGTCAGCACCACTAGCCTGTCTTGAGTCACCAACCGAGATGGATTTATGGTGTCAAATAGCCTATGCGGCGGCAATACGCAGTCGTTCAGCTAAACCTGTTCCACGTACAAAAAAGGTAAAGGTTTCCTAAAATGAAACTGTTAATCATCTGGGCATTAAACGCATTAGCACTGATCGCAGTGGCCAATTTTGTGCCCGGCATTCATGTCGATGGTTACATGGCTGCGCTGATGGCCGCGTTTTTATTGGGCTTGGTCAATACCTTGATACGCCCGATTTTATTGCTACTAACTTTACCCATTACGCTGGTAACGCTTGGATTATTCATTTTTGCCATCAACGGATTTCTATTTTGGTTTGTTGGCTCCGTGTTAAAAGGCTTTGTAGTCGATAGTTTTTGGCATGGGGTATTGGGCGCAGTGCTATACAGTATATTTTCTTGGGCACTGTCTTCAGCGGCCAGTCAATTGTTAAAAAAATAACTTACCATGAATAAACCACTCATAAGTTTTGAATTTTTCCCGCCACAAACGCCCGAAGGCGTAGATAAATTAACCGCCGTGCGTAAGCAATTGGCGGTACTCAACCCCGAGTTCTTCTCGGTGACATTTGGCGCGGGTGGCTCCACCCAAGACCGCACCATGGAAACCATCCGGTTGATTCATGCCGAAGGTCACCATGCTGCGCCGCATCTTTCTTGTGTTGGCTCCACGCGCGACAACATCCGCGCGTTGCTGTTCGCTTACAAAGATATTGGCATCAAACGCATCGTTGCCTTACGCGGTGACTTGCCATCTGGCATGCACAGCATCGGTGAATTTCAATATGCCAATGAACTGGTGTCTTACATCCGTGCGCAGACCGGAGAGCATTTCCATATCGAAGTGGCGGCTTACCCTGAATTCCATCCGCAAGCCAGAACAGCGCATGACGACTTACTCAATTTCAAACGTAAAGTAAGCGCAGGCGCGAACTCGGCCATTACGCAATACTTTTACAATGCGGATGCCTACTTCCGTTTTGTAGAGGATTCCCGCAAGCTGGGTATCACCGCACCCATCGTGCCGGGCATTATGCCGATCATGAAGTTCTCGCAACTGGCGCGCTTCTCTGATATGTGCGGCGCAGAGATTCCGCGCTGGATGCGCAAGACCTTGGAAGGCTATGGCGATGACACTGAGTCCGTACAAGCATTCGGTCTCGATGTGGTCACGCAACTGTGCGAAAAACTGATTGCAGGGGGTGCACCCGGTTTGCACTTCTACACATTGAACCAAGCCAACGCCTCTTTGGAGATTTTGAACCGACTCGGTTATCACGCCTAGCCGTTCCACACCCTCTCCCACCGGGGGAGGGTTGGGGTGGGGGAGCACACTATGAAGAAATCACCTGAACTTCTATTACCCGCCGGCACACTGGACAAAATGCGCGCCGCGTATGCCTTTGGCGCAGATGCGGTGTATGCCGGACAGCCGCGCTATTCCTTGCGTGCGCGCAACAACGAATTCCAGTTGGAAGAGCTGCAAATCGGCATTCAGGAAGCACATGCACTGGGCAAGAAATTGTTTGTCGCCAGCAACCTGATGCCGCACAACGCCAAGGTAAAAACCTACATGGCGGATATGCAGCCAGTCATTGCCATGCAGCCGGACGCGTTGATTATGGCCGACCCCGGTCTGATCGCGATGGTGCGCGAGCGTTGGCCTGAAGTGGACATTCATCTGTCGGTACAAGCCAATACAGTCAATTACGCGGCGGTGAAATTCTGGAAATCACTCGGGCTAACTCGCGTGATTCTGTCGCGCGAACTGTCGCTGGATGAGATCGAAGAAATTCGCCAACAATGTCCTGACATGGAGCTCGAAGTGTTCGTGCATGGCGCACTGTGCATCGCCTATTCCGGTCGCTGCCTGCTTTCCGGTTACTTCAACCACCGCGATGCCAACCAAGGTACCTGTACCAACTCCTGTCGCTGGGATTACAAGGTAGAAAATGCCGAGGAAAATGGCGCGGGCGATATTCAAAAAATAGATTTCGATTTTGACAAGGCATTGAGTCAAAGCGCGCTGTCCGATTGTGGCGGGCAAGCCCGTCATCCGATGGCAGACCGCGTGTATGTCATCTCGCGTCAAGACCACCCCAATGAATTGATGCCCGTGATGGAAGATGAACACGGCACGTACATCATGAACTCCAAAGACCTGCGCGCAGTGGAACACGTCGAACGATTGGCAAAAATTGGCATTGATTCACTCAAAGTCGAAGGCCGCACCAAATCCATCTACTACGTGGCGCGCACCGCGCAAGTATATCGTCAGGCAATTGATGATGCCGTAGCGGGTCGTCCATTCAACCTGAGCTTACTCGGCGCACTCGATGCACTGGCGAATCGCGGCTACACCGACGGCTTCTACGAACGCCACCACACTCACGAACAACAGAACTACATGCGCGGCCACTCCGAAAGTTTCCGCCAACAATACGTCGGCGACATCGTGGCGTGCGTGAACGGCATGGCTGAGATCGACGTGAAGAATAAATTTCAAGTCGGCGACAAACTCGAAATCATCCATCCTTCCGGTAATCAAATCGTCGTGCTGAATGAAATGCGCAGCCTTAAAGGTGAAGCACTCACTACCGCGCCCGGCAGCGGTCATCGCGTGCAGATACCGTTGCAGGGCGAGTTGGCTAAGGGGATGGTGGCGCGGTTTATATAGATATACGCTTCCGTTCGTGGTGAGCTTGTCGAACCATCAAAGGGAACATATCACCAATCCGTTCGCCCTGAGCCAGTCGAAGGGTGAACTACAACGGAGCGCAAAAATATGAGCTTCTGGGTTTACATCCTGCGTTGTGCTGACAATTCGTATTACACCGGGCATACCGACAATCTCGAAAAGCGTATTGGCGAACACCAGAAAGGATTATGCGCTGGCTATACAGTTGGACGATTACCTGTTGAATTAGTATTCAACCAAGCATGCTCTACCCGTGAAGAAGCATTAGCAGCTGAACAACAAATCAAGGGTTGGAGTCGCAAGAAAAAGGAAGCCATGATGCGCGGAGATTGGGCAGAAGTATCACGATTAGCGAAAGGTGCTGACAGGAATGGTGCGCTCGCCCATTCTTCGACAAGCTCAGGACGAACGGGGAGCGAGAAGTAACACCCCTCAGCCGTTCGTGGTGAGTTTGTCGAACCATGAAGATTACATATACAGGATTGCGTATAATCTAACCGAAAAAAACAATGATTAGAGCTTAGTTGGGGATAGTAATTTTGTAGTTGATTGAAACGTTAAGGGGGCGGCATTGCAAAATTCAGTTACAAGCAGCGGACAAACATTGCCTGACATTATTATCAGAAGCGAAGAAAACGCGTACACAATTCTCGAAAAGGCCTCTAGGGGAGAAATAGAGCCGTATGGTTCAATTAAATTTGATGGATGGCCGACACTAAATCTTTACTTCAAAGGCAAGAAATTTGAACAAAGCATCACGCCTACTGTGATGCATGGGTTACTTGAGATGCAGCGTGGTTTATATCGGTCTTACGCTACTGCAAAATTTGGAAACCCAACAAGACGTCTATCTAACGAAGAAAAAGATGCGCTTGAAATTAAGGTCGATGTAAAAGGTGGCTCATCGTCTTTCGATATAAATTTTCAAGAACTCGCCGTAAAAATGGTTGAGCAAATAGGGGGACGAATGAACCCAACTGAAGTTTTGTATTCCATAGTATCAATAGCTGTTCTTTATTTTGGAACCTCAGCCTATAAAAGCTATTTAGAAAACCGCAAGGAAATTAGGACAAAGGAAATTTCAGATGAAACGCAAAAAGAAGCACTTTCCGTTATGAAATTTTCATCTGAACAAGAAACAAAACGCACAGCAATCTTAGCTGAACTTGCAAAAAAAGATCCTCGTATAGAAAACATCGAACGCTTAGCTTTTGATACTCATACTGAAATTGTAAAAAGCATGTCTGCCGCTTCCGAGTCAAAATTGGATGGCATTTCACTTTCCCCAGAGGTAACAGAATTCCTTACACAGAACGCAAGAAGAAAATCCAATGAAGTGCGTCTTGATGGTGAGTATAGATTACTGAAACTTGATTGGTCAGATAGCACAAAATTTAAAGTCAAAGTTTTTAACGTCCAAACACATTTGCAATTAGATGCTGAGGTGCAGGATGATTCGCTTACAGGAAAATACAAAGAAGCAATCAAAGCTGCGGAGTGGAGTAGGAAATCATTGCGGCTGAAAATTAACGCAAAATTGCTTGGAGAAGATGATTATAGAGATGCGGTAATCGTTGCTGCCGAATCAATTGATGCGAAAGATTAAACTCAATTGATTTTCTCCACCCTCTCTCAATCCTCCCGTTACGCCACACTGCACCCGCTGTTCCCGCGCGCATTCGATTACATCCGCAACACCGATTTGCTTGTCCTAAATCCCGGTGTGCATGACATCATCGACAAGCAATTGTTTGTGATTGTGGAAGAAGCGAATGGTCGCACGCGTGCGGAGGCGAAGCTAGAATGTCACCGTAAGTACATCGATATTCAGTTGGTGTTAGCGGGGATAGACGAGATGGGGTGGAAGCCTTTTTCTGATTGCCATCAGCCGATAGCGGATTACAACACCGAGCGCGACATTCAGTTTTTCGACGATGCGCCGGACAGCTGGATTGCCGTGCCTGCGGGTGCGTTTTGTATTTTCTTTCCTGAAGATGCGCATGCGCCGCTGGTGAGTAGCGGCACAATACGCAAGGTGATTTTTAAGATCGCGGTGGAATAACTGCCAGAAAAATAGCGGTGGTCTTAACCACCGCTAGTATCAAAACGTCAGTCTAACGCCGATGTGTGTGCCCTCAAGTTCTATCCCGCATTCTTCACCCGAATAATCCTCACCACTTCCGGTATCTTGCGCAGGTTGCGCATGATGCTGGCGAGGTGCAGGCGGTTGTTCACTTCGAGCATGAAGTGCAACCCGGTGTATTCGCCTTCGTGGCTGAAGTTGATGTTTTCGATGTTGGCTTCTGCTTCGGCAATGGCAGCAGAAATCTTTGCCAGTACGCCACGCTGGTTGGCAACCAAAAGTTTGATGCTGACTTCGAAAGGGCGATTGATGTTTTTGTCCCATGCCACATCCAACCATTGTTCGCCGCTGCGGCCTTTATGCAAGGTAGGGCAGTCATGGGTATGCACCACCAAACCTTGCCCGCTCTTGATAACACCAATAATCGGGTCGCCGGGTATCGGGCGGCAACAAGGAGCGAACTGCACTGCCATGCCTTCGGTGCCTTGGATGGTGATGACTGAATTCGCCATGGTTTCATTGCAAGCTTGGTCACTTACGCTGGCGAGTTGTCGCGCTACCACCATGTTAAGTCGGCGACCCAAGCCAATTTCGGCGAGCATATCCTGACGCGTTTTTACGCCCGTATCGCGCAGCAATTTATGCCAGCGCGTTTCATCCATGTCTTGCGGTCTGAGCCCCAGCGTATGCAAGGCTTGGTTGAGTAGGCGTTCGCCAAGCTTGGCAGCTTCGCCAGACTGCATAGTTTTAAGAAAGTGGCGTATCTGGCTGCGTGCTCTGCTGGTGGTGACGTAACTGAGCCAGCTCGGATTGGGGTTGGCGTGGGGCGCAGTAATCACTTCTACGCGATCACCGTTTTTCAGCGGCGTGCGCAGCGGCATCAACTCGTGGTTAATTTTCACGGCGATACAGCGATTGCCGATGTCGGTGTGTACGCTATAGGCAAAATCTACGGCGGTGGCATCGCGTGGCAACGAAAGAATTTTCCCTTTGGGGGTGAATACATAAACTTCGTCTGGGAATAAATCAACTTTGAGATGCTCGAGAAATTCCGCTGAGTCGTTGCTCTGACTGAGGCTTTCCAATAGGTCTTGTAACCACTGATGGGTTTTTTGATGCAGGTCGTTGATCGACGCATGACCGCTCTTGTACAGCCAGTGAGATGCAACGCCCGCATCGGCAATTTTGTGCATCTGCTGGGTGCGAATCTGGATTTCGATAGGTGTGCCAAAAGGCCCGAATAGCGTGGTGTGTAGCGATTGGTAGCCGTTTACTTTGGGGATGGCGATGTAGTCTTTGAACTTGCCCGGTATCGGTTTGTAAAGCCCGTGTAAGGTGCCCAACGCAACATAGCATGAGGCAAAATCTTTCACCAGCACGCGGAATGCGTAGATGTCCAACACTTCGGCAAATGCCAGCGATTTGCTCTGCATCTTTTTGTAGATGCTGTAGATGTCCTTTTCCCGCCCCGTGACATCTGCCTCGATGTTATGTTCGGCTAACTTGTTGCGTATCCCATCAAGAATTTTACTGACGACTTCGCGACGATTGCCACGTGCAACTTTGAGTGCTTTCGCCAACACGTTATAGCGATTGGGATGCAGATATTTGAAGCTTAAATCTTGCAACTCTTGGTAGATGGCATTGAGGCCGAGTCGATTGGCAATGGGTGCGTAGATGTCCATGGTCTCGCGCGCGATGCGCTCGCGCTTGTCTTGCGCCATGGAGTCAAGCGTGCGCATGTTGTGCAGCCTATCCGCTAGCTTGATGAGAATGACTCGCACATCACGCGCCATCGCCAATAACATTTTGCGAAAATTTTCGGCTTGGGCATCTTCGCGTGTTTCAAACTGGATTCTATCCAGCTTGCTCAAACCTTCGACTAACTCGGTGACAGGCTGACCAAAATTTTCGGTGAGTTGTTCAGAAGTGACTTCGGTATCTTCGATAACATCGTGTAACAGCGCGGCGATAATCGCCTGCACGTCGATGTGCAATGGCGAAAGAATGCGTGCAACAGCAATGGGGTGGGTGACATACGGATCACCAGATTGGCGCACCTGACCTTGGTGCGCGGCGCGGCTAAATTCAATCGCAACACGGACGTGTTCGATGTCCTTCGGTTTAAGGTAGGTAGAGAGTTCCTCGATTAAAAGGTCTGCGTCGGCCATTTATTAAAATGCCCTTAATCACTTTGACTATGCCACGCCGCGAAGTAACAATTCTTTGCCAACTTTACCTTCACTGATTTCGCGCAGTGCCACGACAGTAGGCTTGTCTTTACTGCTATCAACGAGATGTGCAGCACCATTCGCCAGCTGACGGGCGCGATAAGCAGCGACCAGAGTTAGCTCAAAGCGGTTAGGGATTTTTGAAAGACATTCTTCTACGGTAATACGTGCCATGATTTACTCCGGGTTTTGTAATTGATTGATTAAAGTTTGATGACGAGCAAGCTGCTTGGCGCAATGTAACTTGCTGGCAAGCACTACGGCGTTCAGTTCACGCAATGCCTCGTTCAAGTTGTCGTTGATAATAACATAATCGAACTCGCCGATATGTGCGACATCCTCACGCACTGCCGCCATACGTTTTGCGATGACAGCCGCGTTATCCTTGCCACGTGAAGTTAGACGTTGCGCCAAAGCATCTAAAGACGGCGGCAAAATGAAGATGCTGATCGCTTCAGGAAATAAACGCTTAACTTGCGCGGCACCTTGCCAATCGATTTCTAGCAAAACATCGCGACCCTTAGCAGTTTCAATATTGATCCAAGTTTGCGAGGTACCGTACAAATTTCCGTAAACCTCCGCGCTTTCTAGAAATTCTCCACGTGTTGCCATGGCCAAAAAAGCTTCGCGGCTGACAAAGTGATAATCCTTGCCATCGTGTTCGCCCGCTCGCGGCTCGCGGGTAGTGTAAGACACCGACAGGTCAATTTGCGGATTGATGTTAAGCAAGGCATGTACCAAGCTGGTTTTACCCGCGCCAGAAGGCGCGCTGATGATGAATAGATTTCCTGACATGTCTTACTCCAAATTCTGAATTTGTTCGCGCATTTGCTCGATGAGTATTTTCATTTCCATCGCGCTGCGTGACACTTCTGCATCGACTGATTTTGAACCGAGTGTGTTAGCTTCGCGATTGAGCTCTTGCATCAAAAAGTCCAAACGTTTGCCGACTGCACCCCCTTGGGTGAGGATGCGGCGCATTTCGGTGAGATGGCTGGCAAGACGTGACAACTCTTCATCTACGTCAATTTTGCTGGCATATAACGAAATCTCTTGGCGCACTCGCTCGTCATCACCGCCTTGTATTGCTTCACGTAATCGTGAGGTTATTTTTTGCTCGTAGGCAGCGATAGCAGCGGGGACGTGGGGCATTACTGCGATGCGCAAGGATTCGATTTTATCGACGCGTTGTAGTAAAAACTCTTTGAGTTTTTCACCTTCGCGCGCACGCGAGGCTGAAAATTCTTGTAGCGCGGATTTCATCAATCCTAGCAGTGTGTCGCGCAATTCGTCTGCGCTTGCTGTGGGTGTTTCCAGCACGCCATTCCAACGCAACACATCGGCTACGCTCAAGCCTTGTGCATCAGGCAGTGCGGCTTGCACTTTTTTATTCCAAGCGGCCAGCTGTTGTAGTAAACCTTGATTTAATGATGCGCCACTTTGTGCAGTGCGCGCCGCATAGTTGATGCGACATTCTACTTTGCCGCGCTGCAATTGTGCGGTGATGGCTTCGCGCAATGCACTTTCAAAGCCGCGCAACTCGTCGGGCATGCGCAGCTGGATATCCAGATAGCGATGGTTCACCGAACGCACATCCAGCGTCAATGAGCCGCTGTCGAGTTCTGCGCTAGCGTTGGCATAGCCTGTCATACTTAAAATCATGTAAAGGACACCTCTCAAAATTAAAATTTCGTCACAATACGGCGTTGCTCACAAAAAATTACTTCTTACATATTTAAGACATATGCGGCGGCGCAATTTTTTGCTCGCGCCTTGTCTTGTTTAGAAATTTGAATTTTTAGAGATGCCCTTGAGACTTACAAATAAAGTGCTGTGCTGAACAGCCGCATTATATTACGATTGCACCCTATGAATTTCTCAATCCATCAAGCGAGCCACATCGGCAATCGCAAATTTAACCAAGATCGCGTCGCGTATGCGTACAGCAATGATGCGCTGTTATTGGTGTTAGCAGACGGTATGGGCGGGCATTTACACGGTGAATTGGCCGCCAGTTTAATCATCGAGACGTATATTGATGCGTTTAATCAGGAAGCTGATCCGCGCATTCTCGATCCTAAAAAATTCATTTCAGCCACGATGCGGGCTGCTCACGAGCGCATCATGCGATTTCCGTACGATGAGGCAAAAGGCGGGTTTCCGGGCTCTACCTGCGTCGTTGCGCTGATTCAAGGTGACAAAATGTATTGGGGACATGCGGGCGATTCACGCTTGTATTTCCTTCGCGACAATGAAGTGTTGACGAGAACGCACGACCATTCGCTGGTGTATCACTGGGTCGAGATGGGCGTGATTTCGGCTGAAGAAGCGCGCACTCATCCACAGCGCAACCAAATCACCAATTGCCTCGGCGGCGCGGAAGATATGTTCTATATGGAGCCGGGTAAGCCTATTGATTTGCAAAGTGGCGATGTCATCTTACTTGGCAGTGATGGTCTGTGGGGGCCATTTTTAGACCGTGAGTTGATCGATTCTTTTGCGGCATCCTCAGTGACTGAAACGCTGGAGAGTTTGGTTGCGCAAGCTTTGAAGCGCGAGGCGGGGCACTCCGACAATGTCACCGGCATCGCAATCCGCTGGGGCGGTAATGAACCTGCTCGCGATACAACGGAGCCAGTTAGTAACGTCCTGGAAATCATCTAGTTTTACAACCTGTTTTATTCACTGAGTATTCAACATGCGTCCAAGTCAAAGACAGCCTAACCAACTTCGTTCTATCAACATCACCCGTCGCTACACCAAACACGCCGAAGGCTCTGTGTTGATTGAATGTGGCGACACCAAAGTGATTTGTACCGCCAGCGTCGAGGAGCGCGTCCCGCCGCATAAAAAAGGCAGCGGTGAAGGATGGGTTACAGCGGAATACGGCATGTTGCCACGCTCCACTGGTGAACGTATGGGTCGCGAAGCCGCCAAAGGCAAGCAATCCGGGCGTACTCAGGAGATACAGCGCCTGATTGGACGCAGCTTGCGCGCCGTGGTTGATTTGAAAAAACTCGGCGAGCGCACCATACAAATTGATTGTGACGTGATTCAAGCCGACGGTGGCACACGCACCGCCAGCATCACCGGCGCATTCGTCGCGTTGCATGATGCGGTGAGTGGCTTGATGGGCAAAGGCTTGGTGAAAGAAACCCCGCTCAATGATTTTATCGCCGCGATTTCTGTCGGCGTGTATCAAGGTACAGCGGTGCTGGATCTGGATTACGTTGAAGATTCCGCCTGTGATACCGACATGAACGTGGTGATGCTGGGTAGCGGGCATTTTGTCGAAGTGCAGGGCACAGCGGAAGGTCACGCGTTTAGCCGCGATGAAATGAATGCCTTGCTGGATTTGGCGCAAGGCGGTATTGCCGATTTGATTAAAATTCAGCGTGCAGCATTGGTTGCGTAACTAAAGAAGTTGAATTGGTTGCGTGGTTTTATATGGAGTGCGCAGACTCGTCTGCGCTTTATTAAAAACGCGGCGACATGTCGCCGCACTCCAAAATTACACAGCCGTCATTCCCGCGAAAGCGGGAATCCAGTAAATTAAACAAGCCCCGCTATGCGGGGACAAAATCCAAAAGCCTTGTTAAATAAAACTGCTGGATTCCCGCTTTCGCGGGAATGACGCTACGAAGGAACTCGCTAAATGAAAAAACTCGTCATCGCCTCCAACAATCCCGGCAAGCTCGCTGAATTCCAAGCCTTGCTCGCACCACTTGGTATCGAAGTCGTCACCCAAGCGCAACTCGGTATCAAAGAAGCTGAAGAGCCGCACAACACCTTTATCGAAAACGCGCTTGCCAAGGCGCGCTATGTCAGCCGTGAAAGCGGCTTGCCTACCTTGGCGGACGATTCCGGAATATGTGTCGATGCGCTGAATGGCGCACCGGGCGTGTTCTCCGCGCGTTATTCCGGCTTGCCGCCTTCGGATGAGCGCAACAACAAAGCCTTGTTGGAAGCGATGAAAACGCACGCCGATCGCAAAGCGCATTACTACTGCGTGCTGGTGTTGCTGCCAAAAGCGGGCGATGCACAACCGCTTATTGCCGAAGGCGAATGGCACGGCGAAATCGCCCGTGAACCGCGAGGTACAGGCGGTTTCGGCTACGACCCGCTGTTCTGGTTGCCAGAGCTGGGCAAAATGAGCGCGGAATTATCGCGTGAGGAAAAGGATGCGATCAGTCATCGGGGTAAAGCGATGCGGGTGATGTTGGAGAAGTTGAAGTGAACTAGGTTTGCTACTTCAAATTGGGCGAAATAAATATGTGCATAGAACTTATCTCTTCACTCACAACATGGGCTACAAAAATGGACACAGCACTTATCTCTTCACTAACTGCATTAGCTGCTGTGATATTTGCACCCATGGTTTCCATCCATGTTGCAAAGAGGCAAATTCGTGCATCCGTGGTATCTGTGAGTCGCCAAGCATGGATAAATCGCCTGAGGGATGAGCTTGCTTTCTTTGTTCGTGAAGTTCGCCACGCTTCGTCAACATACGCAGCGGGTATCATCAATAAGTCAGAAGCAATCAATCGCTATGAAGGCATAGCACTCAAAGAAGAAACGGTCAAATTGCTCCTAAATCCAACGGAACCTGAACATATTGAGCTTCTCCGTCTAATGAAAACCGCTAGCGAAATAGCGCAGAAAGCAATAGACAAAGAGGAGAGTAAGGCAAAAGAACTAGACAAATCCGCTGACCAGATTGTGTGCCAATCACAGAAAGTGTTGAAAGCTGAATGGGACAGAGTTAAAAGTGGGAAGTAACACAACCTGCAAAACTAACACCACTGATGCTCACTCACCCGCTGCAACCCATTTCACTGAAATCGCAAGCCTTGAGTTTTAAGGCGTTGCCGCCGTTGTCGTTGTATATCCATATTCCGTGGTGCGTGCGCAAATGCCCGTATTGCGATTTCAATTCGCATGAGGCGCGCGGTGAATTTCCTGAGAAGGAATACGTCGCGGCGTTGGTGCGCGATTTGGAAATGGCGTTGCCGCAAATCTGGGGACGCAAGGTTTATACGGTGTTCTTCGGTGGTGGCACACCCAGTTTGTTGAGCGGCGAAAGTATCACGGAGATTCTGCGCAACGTGCGCCTGCTATTGCCGCTGGACATCAACGCCGAGATCACGCTGGAAGCCAATCCAGGCACGGTGGAATCCAGTAAATTCGCCGCATTTCGCGATGCGGGTGTAAATCGTTTATCGATGGGCATCCAGAGTTTTAACGACACGCATCTGCAAGCCTTGGGGCGTATTCACTCTGCCGATGAAGCGCGTCGCGCCATCGAAATTGCGCAGCAGCATTTTGATAATTTCAATCTCGATTTGATGTACGCGCTGCCCAAGCAGACATTGGGTGAAGCGTTGCAAGATGTGCGCACCGCGCTGACTTTCGCGCCCAATCATCTGTCGTGCTATCACCTCACGTTAGAACCCAACACCTTGTTCCACCGCAATCCGCCGCCCCTGCCGGACGATGATGCGAGTAGCGATATGCAGCAACACATCGAAACGTTGCTCGCCGAACAGGGCTATGAACATTACGAAACTTCCGCCTTCGCGCAACCGAATCGGCGCGCCAAACATAATGTGAATTACTGGAAGTTTGGCGACTATCTTGGCATCGGTGCGGGTGCGCACAGCAAGCTGAGTTTCCCCGATAAAATCATTCGCCAAGCGCGCTACAAACAACCGCAAGCGTATATGCAGCAAGTCGCCAAAGGCGCGCCGACACAAATCGAAAACCAAGTGACACGCGATGAATTGCCGTTTGAATTTATGATGAATGCGTTACGGTTGAATGACGGCTTTGATGCAACGTTATTTAACGAGCGTACCAGTTTGTCGTTGTTGAACATCCAGCGCGAATTGAACGAGGCGGAGCAGCGCGGGTTGTTATTCCGAGATCATCAGCGCATCACGCCGACAAAACAGGGGCAACGGTTTTTGAATGATTTGCTGGAGCTGTTTTTGATGGGTGATTGGGTTTTGTAGGAGCGGGTCATGCCCGCGAATCGCTTGTTCGCGGGCATGGCCCGCTCCTACTATCAGTGATATTCAATAAAGTTACCAACTCCGTCCATCCACCTGCTTGATCTTCAGCGCAGATAAATCCACATCTTCCAAGCAGCGCACATTGATGCTCGCCATTTTAATACCGTTATGCGAGCCACTGCCCAGCGGCGCGCAACCGCACTTGGCGCAGAAGTGGTGATTGATTCTTTTCTTGCCGAATTGATAAGTGGATAAATTGCTTTGCGGCGTGGAAAATTTTACTTGATCGTAATTAACGAACCAGCGCAACGCGCCCAGCCTGCCGCATATCGAACAATTGCATTCCATTGCGCTATGCAAATCACCTTCGACTTCAAACGCGATGTTGCCGCAGTGACAACTCCCTTTGTAGAGCATGATGCACCTCTCATTGATTAAATAAAAATCGTTTGTAGGAGCGAGCTTGCTCGCGATAGCACTTCGCGAGCAAGCTCGCTCCTACAATCGACTAACGGATAATGCGCTCATCCTAAGAGCGCAACACCGCGTCATCAAACCCGCATTGCCGCCACGCTTCAAACACGGTGACCGCGACCGTGTTGGATAAATTCAAGCTGCGATTCTCCGGTAACATTGGCAAGCGAACACGTTGTACTGCATTAAATAATTCCAACACCTCAGCCGGTAAGCCGCGACTCTCCGCCGAATAAAAATGCATCGCCCGCTTGGTAAGCTAATGAGTAAAAAGGCTGCGAGCCTTTGGTGGTCATGGCGAATACGCGTGATAAATTAAATTCGCTTAAACATTGTTCAACGCTATCGTGAACTTTTAGCGTGGAAAATTCATGGTAATCCAAACCGGCGCGCATCAGTTGTTTGTCTTCCAGGGTAAAACCGAGCGGTTTGATGAGGTGCAACTGGCAGCCCGTGTTGGCACACAGGCGAATGATGTTGCCCGTGTTGGGTGGAATTTCGGGTTGATACAGAATCACGTGGAACATAAATAATATCCGCTAAGTTCTTGTCATCATCGTAAAAAACGGCTAACTTCCATCTTTAAGAAGTTGCGTCTCAAAAAATCTACACTGGGGAGAATTATGGCGCGTCCGGAGAAAGTTCGCTTAGGCGATTTGCTGGTTCAGCAGAAGCTCATTTCGCAAGACCAACTCAAGTTTGCGCTTGAGCAGCAGAAGCGCAGCGGGCGAAAGCTGGGACGTGTGTTGGTGGACAACGCCTTTGTCACCGAAGAGAATATTTCCGAGGCACTCGGCAAGCAACTCAACATTCCCTTCATCAATCTCAAGTTCTACAACATCAATTTCGATCAAATGCGTGTGCTGCCTGAAAATCAGGCGCGGCGTTTTCGCGCCATCGTGTTGGAAGAGCGCAATGGTAAATTATTGGTGGGCATGGCGGATCCGACAGACTTGTTCGGCTTCGATGAAATAGCGCGTGTTGTCAAACGTGACATTGATGTTGCGGTGGTTACCGAAGGTCAGCTACTGGAAAGTATCGACAGAGGCTATCGCCGCACGGAAGAAATTTCCGGTCTGGCCCGCGAACTCAGCGAGGACATCGGCGATACCTACGTGGATTTTGGTGCACTGACCGAAAATGTTGGAACGGAAGAAGCACCCGTCGTAAAGCTACTGCAAACAATGTTTGACGATGCCACCAATATCCGGGCTTCCGACATACACATCGAGCCGCAAGAAGGCCGGATGATGATACGGTTTCGTATTGATGGCGCGCTGCATTTGCAAACGGAAGCGGATAGCAAGATTGCCCCCTCGCTGGTGTTGCGTCTCAAGCTGATGTCGGGTTTGGATATTTCTGAAAAGCGTTTGCCGCAAGATGGGCGTTTCCATGTGCGTGTGCGCGAGCAAGGCGTGGATGTGCGTATTGCAACCTGCCCCACGCAGAATGGCGAAGCGGTGGTGATGCGGTTATTGCGTCAAGACGGTGGCATGGTTGGATTGGACAAGTTGGGTATGCCCCCGGATATGCTTAAACGTTTCCGCGAAATCATCCGGCGCAGTAATGGCATGATCCTAGTGACGGGGCCGACGGGTAGCGGCAAGACCACTACACTTTATTCTGCGCTGGCTGAGATCAATACCATAGACCAAAAAATTATCACTGTAGAAGATCCCGTCGAATACCGATTGCCGGGTATCAATCAGGTTCAGGTTAACGAGAAAATCGACCTGACGTTTACGCGTGTTTTACGCTCGGCGTTGCGACAAGACCCCGATGTGATTTTGATCGGTGAGATGCGCGATGCAGAGACAGCACAAATAGGTTTGCGCGCAGCCATGACCGGTCACTTGGTATTTTCCACGCTGCATACCCGTGATGCGGCAGGAACATTGTTTCGACTAGTCGATATGGGTACGCCGCGTTTTATGGTGGCTTCATCGGTGCAAGCGGTGATCGCGCAACGGCTGGTGCGTATCGTTTGCGATAGTTGCAATGAAGCGCACACGCCCAGCCCGCAAGAGCTGGAGTGGCTTGCTGTAGAGGGTATGACTGCTGAGCAATGCTCAGGCTTGATGCACGGGCGCGGATGTTCACACTGCAATGGCACAGGTTATCGGGGCCGTATGGGGGTTTACGAAATGTTGGAAATGGGAGCTGAAATGGTCGAGGCGGCAGCGCACGACAGCGTCAATCACTTTATGCAGGTGGCGCACAGCCACATGAAGGGCAAGACCATCCTAGATCACGCACTCACGCTCTTGCAGCAAGGTAAAACGACCATCGCCGAAGTGATGCGCATCAGCAATCAGGTAGAGGATTAAGCGTGGCCGTATTCGCTTACAAAGGGCGTAACGCACGTGGCGATCTGGTGGAAGGCACACTGGATGGGGAGGACAGCGGCGCGATTGCCGATCAATTGATGAATATCAGTATCACGCCCACCGAAATCAAACCGTTTGCGGTGATTAGCAATCTCGACTTGAGCAAGCCAGATTGGATTAAACGACAGTTCACCGAAAAACCCATCACACCGATGGACGTGATGTTGTTCAGTCGACAGATGTACACCCTGCTCAAGGCGGGCGTGCCCATCATGCGCGCCTTGGCTGGCTTGCAGGAATCGGCGCAAAATCCTGTCTTTAAAGTGGTGTTGCAGAACCTGCGCGAAAGTCTGGATAGCGGGCGTGAGCTCAGCGCGGCGTTGCGTCGTCACCCCAAGGTCTTCTCAGCATTTTATGTCAGCATGGTTCAAGTCGGTGAAATGACCGGTATGTTGGATGTAACGTTCATTCGCTTGTATGACTATCTTGAGTTTGAGCGAGACATGCGTGAGCGCATCAAAACCGCCATGCGATATCCGAGCTTTGTCGTGATGGCGATGGTGATTGCCATTTTTGTCGTCAATCTGTTCGTGATTCCCGCTTTTGCCAAAGTGTATGCGGGCTTCCATGCCGAGTTGCCGATGGTCACTAAAATCTTGATTGGATTTTCGGGATTCATGGTCAACTACTGGATGTTGATGTTGGCAATCCTCATTGGCGGGGTAGTCGGTTTTCGCTTGTATATCAAAACGTTGAATGGCCATTACAAGTGGGATAAATACAAGTTCAAATTGCCCGTGGTTGGTTCGATTATTTTCAAAGCCACCTTGTCACGTTTTGCGCGCGGCATGGCACTTTCGTTCAAGAGCGGCATGCCGATTTTGCAGGGCATGAATGTGGTCAGTATGGTGGTGGACAACGAATTCATGCGTAGTCGCATCGAACAAATGCGAGATGGTATCGAGCGCGGTGAAAGTATCTTGCGCACGGCGGTCGCTGCGGAAGTGTTCAACCCCGTGGTGTTGCAAATGATTGCCGTGGGCGAAGAAAGTGGTGACATGGACGGCATGATGTTTGAAGTCGCCGAAATGTATGAGCGCGAAGTCAAATACGAAGTCGCCACGCTGAGCTCAAAAATCGAACCGATTCTCATCGTGGTGCTCGGCATCATGGTGCTAATCCTCGCGCTCGGTGTGTTCCTGCCGATGTGGGACTTGGGCAAAGCGGCGATGCACCGATGATCATTGGAAGACAGCAGGCAATAGGCGGCAGACGGTTTGTAGCAGCGAGCTTGATCGCGAATTCCTTTCGCGAGCAAGCTCGCTCCCACAAAGGTTTCACTCTCATTGAGCTCATCATCGTCATCATCATCATCGCCACGCTGATGGGATTCTTCATGAATCGTGTCATGTTCTATCAAGAACAAGCTGAAAAAGTCGCGATGGAAAACGTGGCAGGCGCGGTGCAAAACGCTTTAACTATCCAGTATGGACAACTCCTTACACGCGGCAAGCCCTCTGATCTGTCGGCATTGGTGCAGGATAATCCAATGAACTGGATGCAAAAAAAGCCCGGCAATTACGCGGGAGAATTTTACGAACCCACTCCGCAGTCGGTCGAATCGGGCAGCTGGGTATTCGATTTGAAAACGCGCGATCTGGTTTATCTGGTGCGCAATGATAGCCATCTCAAGCATGGTATCGATGGGCTGCCTTGGATACGTTTTCATGTGGTCGCACATAGCGAATCTTCACACCTGCCTTCGTTGCAAAACGCTCCGCCAGAATTGACGGGCATATTGTTCGAGCCTACTCAATCGTATTACTGGTTCTGATGAAAGCAGGCCATATGGATTCGTCATTCCCGCGAAAGCGGGAATCCAGCAAAAAAAGTAGCCCGCGAAGCGGACAAAACCAAGTAGCCGTCTTGCTACCCTCGGCGAAATCACCTGAGAACAAGCGCGAGAATTATCCGGTTGACTGGATTCCCGCTTTCGCTGGAATGATGTGGTTATACGCTGACTGATATTTTCAATTGATATGACAAACACTTCCTTTGATATTTATTTATGGCACGCCCTGTCTATTTTTTTATTGTTGGGTTCATTGCTCGGCATCTTGCTTGGGCTGGTGCTGATTTTTAAACCGCAGCACGTGGAGCAATTAAATCGTATAGCCAATCATTGGATTTCTACACGCGGAATAAGCCGCATACTGGACCGAAGTATCAGCATCGAACGTTGGTTTTATCGTCATCATCGTATGGCAGGCATCTTCACTATGCTGGGGGCAGCTTATATTTTTATCGATTTTACATTCTGGCTCGACAAGGCCGCCACGCTGCAACGCTATGCCAGAATGCTGCCGTTAAATATGCTGCGGGGGTTGCTCGATGCTGTCGTGACATTTGCGTTGATCGCCAGTGTTGCATCGTTCATTGCGGGTTTGTTGATTTTCCTGAGACCCAGTCTGTTAAAAGGTTTGGAGCAAATCTCCAATCAATGGGTGTCGATGCGCCGCGCTACTAAGGTGTTCGATGTGCCGCGAGATCAGGTGGATATTTTTGTGGTGAAGTATGCGCGACGCGCAGGCTGGACACTTTTGTTAGGCAGTATTTATCTGTTTTTTTTGATGTTCCGTTCATTGGCATAAAGCCACCATTGGTAAATTTTAGCTTGCACTCCGATTAAACTTCGCATACAGTCAATCCTGTCTGATTAAAAACTTGTTGCGACAAGGGGTTATCGGGCAAAGTGAAAGTGCTTTAATAACCTGGGCTGCGGCCTGAAAACTTTGAGGAGAATGATGATGAAAAAGCAACAAGCAGGTTTTACGTTGATCGAACTGATCATGGTGATTGTGATTTTGGGTATCTTGGCGGCAACGGCATTGCCAAGATTTGCTAATTTAAATCAGGATGCACGTATGGCTTCGGCAAATGGAGCTTTAGGTTCGCTTAGCTCCGCAGCAGCTATTGCTCATGCACAATTTCTGGCTCGTAATACCGCTGCTGCGGGAACTACTGTGATTGAGGGTGTGACAGTCACAAATACTAATGGTTATCCATTGGCGGCTGAAATGGCAGCATTGGCGGGAATTAATCCTGCAAACTATACGATAACTGTCGCAGCACCATTGTTGACAGTCACTCCTATCGGCGGTACGGCCGCCACTTGCAGTGCCACTTATACTCAAGCCGCAGCTGTAAATACTGCACCTACGATTGTGACAACACCTAGCCCATTACTTGTTGCTGGCTGCTAAGCTTTGTAACTACGTAGCGCGCAATCACTAAGAGTCTTGCGCTGTATGTTGAGAATAAACAGGGGGCTAGTCCCCCTGTTTTTCCGTCAGCTGTTTATGTGATTTGCTACACTGCACACAGGTATCAATAATGTTCCAAATGGGCAATAAACTATGCATTTGAGTGCTGAACACGTTGCAACAATCAAGCAAGAGGCCGAGCATTTGTTAAGTGCTCAGGCTGAAGTGCGGCGGTTCAGTTCGCGTGTGGAAAATCAGCAATGTGGCTTCACGTTGGTAGAGCTGGTGATGACTATGATTATCATCGGAATTATTGGTGCTGTGGCTGCCCCCCGATTTTTTGACAACAATGTTTTTCAAGAGCGCGGTGCGGCGGATCAGATCAGGGCGGCGTTGCGTTATGGTCAGAAGATCGCGGTGGCGCAACGTCGCTCCGTTTTAGTCAATATCTCATCTGCTGCGAATGGCCTTTGTAGCAATGAGTTAGACGGTACGGGCGCAGTCAATTGTGTGGTTTCAAATAACGTGGCGGTATCCGCCGCAACGTTTACTTTTGATGGGCTGGGACGACTGATCGCGAATACCGTGGCACTTCCTTTGGCAGTTGGTGTGACCAACATCAATATAGCGGCGGAAACGGGATATGTGCAATGACGGAGCGAGCAATGGCTAACCTGATTGCGGAGGCGTAGCGTGGGTATGCTTAATTTGATCAACATGCTGGCTGAGGCGGAAGTTGAGTTTGTGTTAGTGGGTGGGCTTGCGGTAGCACTGCAAGGGTATCAACGTGTCACGATGGATGTTGATGTGGTTTTGGCAATGGATGCGGATAACCTGCAAAAGTTTTTAACTGTGGCAAAAGCATCCGGTTTACGTCCGACGATTCCTGCTGAATTGGATGCGCTGGCAAATCCAGAATTGATGGAACGGTGGCATCAAGAAAAGGGTATGTTGGCTTTTAGTTTGCGCGGACCAGAGGTAATGGCAACCGTCATGGATATTTTGGTGAGACCTGTAGTTTCGTTTGGCGATTTGCGGCGCGATGCGACGATGATCAAAGTTGGTTTAATCAATATCCCTGTCGCATCGATTGAGCATTTGATTGTGATGAAAACGGGCACGGGGCGCAGCAAAGGCTTAATCGATATCGATGAGTTGCGAAAAGTTCAGGCACTCAAATGAATACAGCAGAACAAAATTTTCTGTTGGTGCAGGAAATCGAGGCGAATCGAAAATTCCTCTTGATGGCATATGCACAAAATCCCCATCTGCTGAAAAATGCCGAACCGCGAATCAAGCTGCTTTTTGTTGATGCGCCAGTGCGCCACGATCCTTCTACCCCGTTATGGGGAGAGGGCGGTGCAGGAGGAAAGCAGCGCGGCATTAGTCTCATCGAACTCATCATGTTTATCGTGATTGTGAGTGTTGCACTGGCAGGCATTTTGTTGGTGATGAACACCGTGACACGCGGCAGTGCCGACCCGCTCATCCACAAGCAAGCGTTGGCGATTGCGGAATCAATGTTGGAAGAAGTGGAGTTAATGCCGTTTACGTTTTGCGATCCGGATGATGCGAATGCGGCTACTGCTACTGCGGCTACGGCAGCGCAATGCCCTGCCGCTGGAGGCGTGGGGGGCGTTGAAGTAATCGGACCGGAAGCAGGTGAAACGCGCTACTCGAACACTACACCATTCGATAATGTTAATGACTATAACGGTTGCCAGATGAATACGGGAACTGTCAATGGATGCGATGCAACAGGTTCGGGAGGCGTGGTGGATATTACCGGCAACCCTGTTGGTTTGCCTGCAGGATATAGGGTAGTAGTTGATGTTATTCCCTTTGCAATTGTTGTAGGAGGATTACCCAATGTAGCGAATACTGAATCGCAACAAGTTAGAGTGACCGTGACTGGCCCGGATAATGTGGGTGTGACAGTTGATGGCATCCGCACGCGTTACTCACCGAATATATGATGAAGCGCCGAACACAATATGGTTTTACGTTGGTCGAGATGATTATGGTCATCGTCATCACGGGCATCATTGGCGGCATGGTGGCGGTGTTTCTCAAAGCACCCATACAACAATATATGGATGTGTCGCGCCGCGCCGATATGACTGACATCGCCGACACCGCATTGCGTCGAGTCGGGCGTGATTTGCGTTTGGCGTTGCCGAACAGTGTGCAGGTGAATACCTCTGGAGCTGGCGCGAGCACTATTTACTATCTCGATTTTCTTTTAACCAGTGACGGTGGTCGTTATCGAGTGGGTGCGGGAGGCACGAACGACATTCTGGATTTCACGCTTGCAGATACTTCATTTGAGGTGTTAGGTAATGTGCCGACTTGTCTGGCAAACGATCAAGTGGTGGTTTACAACTTAGGGATTGCGGGAGCAGACGCGTATGCGGGAGATAATCGAACAGCGTGCAATTCGGTTGCTGTTCCTAAAATAAATATCACGGCTAAACAATTTCCCTTTGAGTCACCCAGCGCACGTTTTCAGATTGTGCATGAGCAAGTGCGTTACATCTGCAACCCGGTGGCGCAAACGCTGACGCGATACAGCTTTGCTGGAAATGCAATGGTTCCTCCATCTGCTGCTGTACCTGGTGCTGGCGGAGCATTGCTTGCATCCAATGTCAGCAAATGTGAATTTAAGTATGACCCATTAGCAGTTGCCATGCGCGCAGGATTGGTAACGATGAATCTCGGTATCACCAAAGATAGTGAGACAGTCACGTTATACAGCGCGACGCATGTGAGTAACGTGCCATGAAGACGATGAAAAAAATTCAGCAAGGTTTTAGTTTAATTTCGGCGATTTTTTTGCTGGTGGTCATCGCGGCTTTGGGTACGTTTGCTGTGACACTTTCCACTACGCAACAGCAAAGTGCCGCGCTGGATGTAATGGGCGCGCGCGCCTACCAAGCGGCGCGCGCAGGAATGGAGTGGGGTGCGTATCAGTTGTTGCGCGGTGGTACTACCTGCGCGAATACCAATGCCACTTTGCCTGCGAACGCATTACCGAATACGTTGAGCGGTTTTACAGTAACGGTGGCGTGTACAACCAGTTTACACACCGATGCGGGTGTACCCATCAATGTCTATAACTTAACCTCAACTGCAAAAACGTCAGGCGCAACAACATCGCCAAATTATGTTGAGCGACAAGTGAGTGCGACATTCGCAAAATAGAGTATAGGAGGGCGAAACATGGGTGACATGATAAGTAAATTGAGCGGCTCAAGATTGTTAGGGGCAATGAAATCACTGATAGCGTTTTTGTCATTGCTGTTTGCCGTGCAGTTTTTTGCCGCGCCTGCGCAAGCGGTCACATATGCTTTTCGTAATGACGATTTCGCTTACGACACTCCCTCTGCTACTGCAGCAAGCGTGGTTTGGCACGCCAGCGGTGCTTCCCCAGGGTGTACCAGTTGGCCTGATGGCGATGATGACTGGTCTGATATTACCTTCCCGGCAGGATTCACCTTTACGTTTGGCGGGGTGAATTACACCAGCGTGCGCGTTTATTCAAATGGCATGCTGGCTTTTCCGACCGACGTTTCCGGCTTTCATCGAAATTACACACCCGCCGCATTGCCGATTACTACCGCGCCAGTGGCCTATACAGGCTGCCCTAGTGCCGTACCGAATAATCTGATGATTGCCTATTGGGTGGATATTATTGCGGGATCAACCGCTCCCGGCGCGGCGGTGAAATATGAAAAGCTAACCGATGCGATAACGGGTCAGAATCGTTTCGTCATCACGTGGAATAACGTAGCGTTGTATGGTAATACTGCGACCCGTTACAGCTTTCAGATCGTATTGTACGAAAGCCTAGCTGGAGTGAATGGCAATTTCAAATTCCAATACACCACGGGCTCGACAACGGGCTCAGGTGCAACGGTGGGGGTGCAGCTCAGTAATACCGACTATACGCAATTCGCTTTTAACCAGAATTTTATTGATACCACATTCGGCACGTCAATTTTATGGTATCCGGCAAATCAATTGGCTGCCAAGGGGGCTGAATACCGCTTCGATGAAGGTGCTTGGACGGGTGCAGCTGGCGAGATTAGGGACACTTCTGGAAATAGTCAGAACGCAAATAGGTTGGGTGCGGTTACCAATGTGACAGCAGGTAAACTGTGTAGAGGTGGCAGCTTTACTGCAAATACTTCGAATGCCACGTTGGATGCAGTAGCAACACCTATTGTGCCCGCCAACGACGGTGCGGTGAGCTTTTGGTATAAATCGAACAAGGCTTGGAATACGGCGGATGCAATGTTGTTTGATGCAACCTCTGTGGCGACGCAGCCGTTCTTCCTTATGAAGCGAAGCACGGGTGCATTGCGTTTTGTGGTGACGGATAGTGCGGGAACAGTGCGTACGGCAGAAACAACTACGGCTTACACGTTTGCCGCCAACACCTGGAAACACATTGCCGTCAGCTGGAGTCTGCACCCTGGTACCAATCAGACGGTATTACTGATTATGCTGGATGGTGTGCAGGTTAATACGCTGACGCTGACCCCATTTCGAACCACAACCAGTGGCGCGATTGCAGCATTAAGCACCCTGTACCTTGGTGATAATCGCACTTCCGGCATCACACCAAACACAGGCTCTCCTAATGGTGCGAATGGCACGATAGACGAAGTGTACATCTACCCGATAGAGATCAATGCCAACCAAGCTGCAGCCGATATGGCATTGACACGTCCCGTGTGTACTACGCTCGATCACTTTCATATTGTTCACGGCGGTAGTCAGGTGAGTTGCGGCGGTGCAGTGGCGAACGTCACCATCGAGGCACATGATGTTAATCACGGGCTGTTTACCTTGTCGGGGACGACGATGAATTTGTCCACCAGTACCTCACATGGCACGTGGTCTAAAGCGGCTGCCATCAACCCTGTGAACAATACCGCACCGGGCAATATAGGTAGTGCGACGTATACGTTTAGTAATGAGGCTAGTATTGTGTTGGGTTTGTCGGACAGTATTGTCGAGACGCTCAATATCAATCTGAATTCGGGTGGCATTACCGAGCTGTCTGGCGCGGCGGCAAGTTGTGTTGCATCGGACTATACCTTTGGCACGACTTGCGACGCGAATCTTGATTTCGCTCAAGCCGCATTTCGGTTTGTGGATAGTGCAGGAAATCCGATTGCTAGCCAAATCGCAGGTACGACTTCCGCAACCTATTATTTGCAAGCGGTGAAAAATACTTGTACTGCACCTGGAGTTTGCACTGGCGTGTGCAGCAGTGTGTTCCCATCGGGTACAAGTGTGAATATCGGATTGGCTTCCGAATGCCAAAATCCGACTACGTGTCAGGCAGGGCAACAGGTAACCTTTGCTACCGCCTCACCCGCTACAACAGGCGCGCTTGCTGCCAACAACAACGGCACAATCAGCGCGACTACCGGTACTTACACGACCAGAGCGTTGACCTTTAATGCAGTAGCCCCCAACCCAACACCAGCTGTGCCATTTACATTTAATTACTCGGATGTCGGGCAGATTAACTTGTGGGCGCGTTACCCGACAACCGGCACAGCGACGGTGACGGGTTCATCAGGTGCGTTTGTGGTGAAGCCGGGTGGATTTATACTGTCCAATATCAAGCAGACTGCCGCACCGAATTTGGCAAATCCTGCTGCGGCAGGTGCAGCAGGTGCGAAATTTGTCAAAGCGGGCGAGGCATTTACAGTGACGGTTACCGCCACCACCAGTGGCGGTGTGGCGACACCAAATTTCGGAAAGGAAGCCACGCCTGAAAGTGTGAAGATTTCTTCATCACTGTTGACTGGTTTGGGTTTAACTGCAAATCCGGCGATCAGTGGTTCATTTGGGACATTTACAAATGGTGTTGCGACCGGAACCGTATTCACTTGGGGTGAAGTCGGCATTATCAATTTAACACCCAGTATGGGTGATGGTGATTATCTGGGGGCAGGAGATACGATTGGCACCACTACGGGTAATGTTGGACGTTTTTATCCCGATCATTTTGATACCGCAGTGAATTTGGCGGCGGGTGTTCCAATGCCGTGCCCATCAGGGCTGCTTTGTCCGGCTGCGTATAACGGATTTGTCTATTCTGGACAGCCGTTCAGTTTGACTGTGACGGCAAAGAATGCCAGTTCTGTGGCAACAACTAATTATGCTGCCGCAAACAGTTTTGCTAAAGCAACGGCCTTGAGTGTTTTTGACGGGAAGGGTTCGGCAACTGCCATCCCCGTAGCGGTAGGGACGCTGGGTGTGCCTAGTGTCTCAGCGTTTGTAAGTGGGACGCTCACAGACACCACCGAGAAATTCATATTTACATCGACTCCAACTGTACCAACCGATATTTATGTGCGTGCAATAGATACCGATGGTGCTTCATCCCTACAAACTGTGCCAGTAAACTCGGTTGAGGGTGGCGTAAAGGTGGTGAATGGTCGTCTCAAAATTGACAATGCGCTGGGTTCGGAATTACTGCAATTGCCTATTAAATTGACAGCGCAATACTGGGATGGATCGGGTTACGTATTAAGTACCACAGACAATGCCACTGCCTTGAATGTAAGTGCGGTAAGTTCTGCGAGTTGGACCAACCTGACCATTAGCAATTGGCAGAAGCAACCAGCAACATCTGCATGGGCTGCGGGTTCGACCACCGTCGTTCCTGCAACAGCTTCAGTGTTATTGGCTAATGGGGTGGGCGGTTTTAAGTTAACGGCACCTGGAGCTAACAAAACGGGTAGCGTGGACATGATATTGAATGCCCCTGCCTATATGCTACCAAGCAATAAAGCGCGGGCAACTTTTGGAGCATATCGAGGAGGTAAAGAGTTAATTTATATGCGCGAAAACTATTGATACGCAAAGTACGTCAGTCATTTTGATGCCAAGCTAAAACAGTTAATTTGGTTGTAAGTAAAAAGTGCGTTGCATTGAGCTAAATAGCGGGGGAAATAATAACTGGGCTTTGCTATTCAGAATTTTCTATTTGTGCCGTTGTTAGGGTGATATGGCAGTTGGCAGTGGTCATACAGCATGATTGGTTATCGCGGTTTGTGATTTAAAATTGATTGACAACAATGGGTTGTTGGAATACTTTAACGTCGGTTATGAAAATCCCGCAAATCTCCTCTCTATTCAAAAGTAAAAGCCGTGATTCTGGTTGGTTCTCCATCGGTATCTCCGCGCACGGCATTTTTCTGGCTCAGGTGAAACAAGTCGGGGCGGTGATGAGTGTGCTGCGTTGCGAATTTCATGAAGGCGATGTTTCCGCATTGGCCTTGGAAAAGATTTGTCGCGGGGTGCATAGCAGTAAGCAAGATTTTACGACGCTGCTGGCTCCGGGCGAATATCAGATTTTGATGGTCGATGCACCGAATGTTCCCGTGAGCGAATTGAAAACGGCGATACGCTGGAAAATTAAAGACAGCTTAAATTACCATGTTGATGATGCGACGGTGGATGTGCTGCAGATTCCTTCAAGCAAATATGGCTCGGATCGCGCCCAATCGATGTATGCGATTGCGGCTTCCAATGACACGATACAAAAGCGCATTGCATTATTCGAGCAAGCCAAAGTCGAGTTAGATGTGATCGATATTCCCGAGATGGCGCAGCGCAACATTGCGGCATTGTTTGAGCAAAATGATCGGGCGTTGGTTGTGCTGGCATTCGATGATAACGGTGGGTTGATGACATTCACTTCCAAAGGGGAGTTGCTCTTGGCGCGGCGTATCGAAATTACCTCGGGACAGTTGCAGGATGCCAACGAACAATTGCGCCAACAGTATTTAGACCGGGTTGAGTTGGAATTGCAACGATCCTTGGATTATTTTGACCGTCAGTACAACCATCTTCCGGTTAGCCGTTTATTGGTGTGTGCGCCAGATGAAGCAAATTTAGTCACGCTTCTGGCTGCGTCAGTGGAAGTCAAAGTCGAGAAATTGGATTTGTCTCAGGCGATGGATGTGAGCCAAATTTCTTCGTTGGGGGATAGTGATTTTGTAGCACGCATGTTGCCTACATTGGGTGCGGCGTTGCGTCAGGAAAGCCGCGCGTTATGAGCCAGCAGATCAATTTATTCAACCCAATCTTTATGAAGCAGCGGAAATATTTTTCGCTGTTGACGATGGTGCAGGCGTTGGGGTTGATCGTGTTAGGCTCGTTGTTTTTTTATGGTTACGCGCTTTACCAAGTGGCGCAGTTGCACAAACAATCTGAAGAAAGCACGAAGCGATATAACTCAGAACAAGCACGCTTGGCGCGTTACTCGGCTGAATTTTCGCCGCAGCAAGCCAACCAAACATTGCAAGCCGAAGTGCAGCAATTGGAGAAAGATTTGCTTGAGCAGACCAAAATGGTGGATACGCTCAAGTCTGGTTCGGTGGGTAACACAACGGGTTATTCACAGTACATGAGTGCGTTCTCACGCCAGGTCGTGCAAGGCTTGTGGTTGACCGGATTTAAAGTGACGGGAGATGCTGCGCAAATTAGTTTGAGTGGTGGCGTGCTGAATCCTGAGTTGTTGCCGATTTATATTCAACGTCTGGGTACGGAACAATCTATGCAAGGAAAATCATTTTCTGATTTGCAGATGAAGCAACCCAAGATTGAGCCGGGCAAAGACAGTAAGCTCGATGCGCCTGCACGCTATGTCGAATTCACGATGTATTCAACATCTGAAGCTGAGGCAAAAAAATGAATCGTTACTGGGAACTCGCGCGTACCAAGATAGATGAAATGTCGTTGCGCGAACGTGCGATGATTTTTGCTGCGGCGAGCTTTGTGTTGATCTCGTTAATCAATTCCTTGATGCTTGACCCTCTGTTGGCCAAGCAAAAGGTGTTGTCAACACAGGTGATACAAGAACAAGAAAAGATGAAAGCACTGCAAGCGGAAATTCAATCGCTGTTGCAAGCCAAGCAGGACGATGCCTCTTCGCCGCTGCGGATGCGCGCTGCGACGCTCAAACAACAACTGTTAGAGCTGGATAGCTATTTGCAGAATCGCAGTAGCCGTTTAGTTGAGCCGAACAAAATGGCTGATTTGTTGAAGCAAGTGTTGAGCAAGAATAGCGAGTTGCAATTGGTGGAGTTGAAGACCTTGCCAGTGAGCCTATTGATTGATAATCCTCAGGCAGAAAAAGAGGCCGCACTCACTTCATTGGTGTCGGCAAGTGATAAACAAAAGCAGATTTATAAGCATGGCGTGCAAATCAGCGTTCGGGGTAATTACCTAGAGTTGTTGCGCTACGTCAGCATGCTTGAAAAAATGCCTGCCCAAATGTTCTGGGGGGAGGTGACACTCAGTGTGGAGAAATATCCTCAGTCGGTATTGACGTTGACTTTGTACACATTAAGTCTGGATAAAACATGGTTGACGGTATGATGCGTGCGCTGTTTGCATTAACAATCGTACTGAATGCGTGGACAGTGAACGCGGCGGAATTGCCTGATCCAACCCGCCCTCCCGCTTCGTTGATGCAAGCAGTTGATGAGGCGTTATTGGGACAAAAAATAACTGTCACACCATCAGCAGGTTTGCAATCCACGATCATTTCGTCCACGCGCCGCGCGGCCATCATTGACGGGAAAACGGTTGAATTGGGTGCGAAACATGGGGAAGCTCAATTGATTGAAGTGAATGAAGGCAATGTAGTGTTGCAAAATGGGTCAGTGCGACAAGTATTGTCGTTGTTTCCCCGTGTGAATATGACTCGGAGTGCACTCAACATTAAGCCGACTTCGCCAAATAGTGGTTTGGAGTCAAAAGAAGTCACAGCCAAAAAGGTGGGCATGAATAGAAAACACTCGCCCGAGCGGACGAAGGAGAAAAAATGAGAATCGCGCTAACCCCGCTTTATTTAGGTGCTGTGCTTTTGATGGCAGCATGTGCCACGCCGACAAAGAGCAGAAGTGTCGCGGAAGACGCAATTAAACGTGAAATGGATACGGCGGCACAAACTAGTGTGCAACCAAGCAAGAAAGACGCGGTGAACGATGCATTGTTGCCCCCTCTCACAGTTGCGATGCCCAAAGTAGGCAATAAGCCACTCGAAACCAAATTTGATTTAACTGTAAGCAATGCGCCAGCCAATCAGGTGTTTACCGCTATCGTTTCGGGCACACGTTACAGCATGTTGCTGCATCCCGATGTCAGCGGCAATATTTCTTTGAATTTGAAAGATGTGACGGTATTCGAGGCGTTGGAATCGATACGGGATATGTATGGGTACGATTACAAGATGGATGGCACGCGTATCTTTATTCAGCCATTGACATTGCAGACGCGGATTTTCCAAGTTAATTATTTGACGGGATCACGCACGGGGTCGTCTTCATTGCGAGTGACTTCTGGCTCTGTGTCTGATAGCTCAACAGGTTCGACTCCCGGAACAGCCGGGACAACAGGAACGACAACGATTGGGAGCACGTCACGAAGTGCGGATAGCAGTAAAGTGACAACGACGAGTAGTGCAGATTTTTGGGTTGAACTTAGTGCATCACTGCAAGCTATTGTCGGGAGTGAAAAAGGTCGTAGCGTGGTGATCAGCCCGATGTCGGGAGTCATTGTGGTACGTGCGATGCCGGATGAACTCAAAGATGTTGCAGCCTATCTCAAGGCTTCGCAAATATCTATCGAGCGCCAGGTGATACTGGAAGCAAAGATTGTTGAAGTGCAATTGAATGACAGCTTTCAATCAGGTGTGAATTGGGGCGCATTCGCCAATAATGCTAATAGTCGCACTTCAATCGGGCAAATCACGCCCGGCGGCAGCCTTGGAACTTCAGGCAGCATTACGAATGGGTCAGTCACTTCAATTCCCGGGACGAATATAGCACTGGCCGCTGTCGCCGGACAGGCGGCGGGGTCAATGTTTGGTATGGCGTTTCAGACAAGTAACTTTGCCGCGTTATTGAATTTCTTGGAGACGCAAGGCAATGTGCATGTGCTGTCCAGTCCACGTATCGCAACATTGAATAGCCAGAAGGCGGTGCTTAAGGTCGGGACCGATGAATTCTTTGTGACGAACGTTTCCAATACGACAACGACGGGTACGGCAACCACATCCACTCCCAGTGTGACTTTGCAGCCGTTCTTTTCCGGTATTTCGTTGGATGTTACGCCGCGTATCGATCAAAACAACGAAATCATTTTGCATATCCATCCGGCTGTCAGTTTGGTCACAACGGTTAATAAAACGGTTGATTTGGGGGCAACGGCAGGAGGTTCGGCCAATTCGCTTAATTTGCCACTGGCTTCCAGTTCGATTTCCGAGACCGATAGCATCGTTCGGGCTAAAGACGGGCAGATTGTTGCCATCGGCGGGTTAATGCGGCAGGCGACATTTGAAGATCAATCAGGATTGCCTGGATTGCCCAAGAGTATATTTGGTCAAACTAGCCGCCGTAATGAAAAGCGCGAACTGGTTATTCTGCTGAAGCCAACTGTGGTGGATAGCGACAAAGATTGGTCGGATGACATCACACGTAGCCGTGATCGTATTAGAAATTTAACCGGGCAGGACACGCAGCCTTGATATGTATCTACAGCATTTTGGACTGCGCGAACTTCCTTTCGGTTTAACCCCTGACACCAGCTTTTTTTTCGCCTGCTCCAGTTATCAGGAGGCGTTGAATATACTTTTAGTTGCCGCGCGAAATGGCGAAGGCTTCATTAAAATTACGGGTGAAGTAGGCAATGGTAAGACATTGCTGTGCCGAAAATTTCTCTCTACGTTGAACCAAGGTCGGCAATCCACTACCTTGATTGGTACGCAGGATCAGTCGTTAGATGCTGCTACTTTGCCCAGTTTTATTACCGCTTACATTCCCAACCCGTATTTAGAGCCACGCAGCTTGCTGCTGGCTTTGGCTGATGAGTTTCGCGTCACGCTTGAGAAAGATGCCGATCAGCACTTAATGTTGAAGGGTTTGACGAATGCCTTATTGGAATGCGCGCAAAACGGCCAGCGTGCTTTGGTGTGTTTGGATGAGGCGCAGGCGATGCCGCTGGAAAGCTTGGAGGTGCTGCGTTTGCTCACCAATCTTGAAACTGAAAAGCGCAAGCTGTTGCAAGTAGTTCTATTTGGTCAGCCGGAATTGGAAGCGCACTTGCGTCAACATTCAATTAGGCAATTGCGCCAGCGCATTAGTTTTCAATATGATCTGAAAGGTTTAAGGAGCGATGAAGTTGAACGCTATTTGCGTCATCGTTTGATGGTTGCGGGATATTCTGGCGAAACGTTATTCACTAAGGGCGCGGCGGCAATGTTGCACCGAATTACAGGTGGCACGCCCAGGCTTATTAATATCGTTGCCAGCAAGGCGATGATGCTTGCCTACGGCGAGGGGCGGCAGCAAGTGGTAGCGAAGCATGTGCGGGATGCCGCCGCCGATACGCCAGAGGTGCGACGGGATTGGTTGCCTTGGTTGGTGGCATCGTGTGTTACGATTGTGATCGCTGTGTTTGCGATTTTTTGGATGAGGCTAGGATGAGTGTCATTAATCAAGTGCTCAACGAGCTGGAACAGCGTGGCGTGCATACTGTGATCGATCAACCGATGGTGCGTGCAGTGCTGAATTCCAAGCGCAGTTTTAAGATGCCTTTGCTGGCGGTTGGATTGGTGGTGATAGCTGGTGTAGTCACTTGGCTATGGGTGCATAAGCCTAAGGTGCAATTAGTGGATGTTGTATCAACGGCGGAAAACTCAGCCATCCCAAGCGAAATTGACAGGTCAAATTCTCCGCAACAGTTAGTTGGTGCGATTGAAAATGCATCAGAAAAAAAGCTTGCGCCTGCCTCACGGCTGACTCTTGAGCTGAGCTCGTTACCAATGCAACTACCTACCCAACAAAACTCAGAACAGATCGTGAGTGATGATAAGCACAAAACGGTAAAGGATGCTGCGCCTGCCGTTGAACATAAAACCGATGCGTTAATGCCAGCAGCTCCGATACCCGCCGCTAAAGCGAATGAAACTGTCGCCACGCAAATAACGAGCAATGCGATGCCAATTAAACGGGTTAGTCCTGTGCAACAAGCCGATGCGGAATTTCGCAGAGCGGCAGGGTTGATGCAGCAAGGACGTATTGCGGATGCGATAGCCGGGTATGAGGCAGCGTTGCATTTGGATGCCGGACATGATGCGGCGCGGCAGGCTTTGGTTGCGTTGTTGCTGGAAGGAAAACGTAACGCAGAGGCTGAAAAAGTTTTGCAGGATGGGTTGAGTAAATACCCTGCTAACTCAGGACATACGATGTTGTTGGCGCGTTTGCAGGTGGAGCGCGGCGCGTTAGATCAAGCCTCGGCAACATTGGAAAAATCGCTGCATTTTGCCGGCGCACAACCGGATTACCGTGCGTTTTTAGCGGCATTATTGCAACGTCAAAATCGGCATGAGGAAGCAATTAAAAATTATCAAATTGTGCTGCAAGCGGCTCCAAGCAATGGTGTTTGGCTGATGGGGTTTGGTATTTCATTGCAGGCTGTGCAACGAAATGGCGAAGCTAAAGATGTGTTCCAACGCGCGCTCGATACCAAGACGCTGAGTCCGGAGTTACAGGCATTCGTGCAGCAGAAACTTAAAGCGCTTTAAGATACTTGATTCAGCGATTGTGCGGCAGTGTACGCGCCACAATCCAAGTATGAATGTCAACAGCCCCTGCCTTTTTTATCACCTTGGCTAGCGCATTCAAACTCGCCCCTGTGGTCATAACATCATCTACCAACGCGATGCGTTTTCCCGTTAAATCGACATTACAACGAAATGCATCTCGCATATTTTTATCACGCTCTTTCCATTTTAACGAAGACTGTGAAGGCGTATCACGCACGCGCTGGCAGGCATTCGGTAGTAGTTTGAGATTCAATTCTTGCGCAACCTTTTCAGCCAAGAGTAGCGATTGATTAAAACCGCGTTCCTTTAATCTGGCGGGGTGTAGCGGCATGGGGATAATGTAGTCTGGTAAATTTTTTTGCGCGATGCGTCGCGCTAATTTTTTTGCGAAGGCATTGGCGAGTGCGAGTTGCTCGCCATATTTCATCGCTTGTATGAGTTTGTCGAGCGGAAAGGCGTAGCCGAATACCACTTCGGTGTGGGTGAAAATCGGCGGGTGCGACAAGCAGCGTCCGCACACCTCGCCTTGCAAAGTAGGCAGCGCACAGATTGAGCAACGCGGCTCGTTTAGATAAGGGAGTGATGCGTCGCAAGCCGCGCACCATAAGCCTGAGCAACTCATCTGGCTGCACAATACACAAGGCTGAGCAGGGAGGATGCGTTCAATCTTTGAGCATATAGTCAAAAAAGTATTGCGTAAAATTGACAATCCTTCACCCTTTCAACGATGATTCGGCTACCGAATCATATCCATTTCATCAAGCCATGAACACACAAGTCATCGAATTTATCCGCCCCGTTAAACGTAGCACCGCGCCGCAACGCTGGAGTGTGCCTGACGTGGAAGCCTTATTTAATCTGCCATTTTCCGATTTGCTATATCGCGCGCAGCAAGTGCATCGTGAACATTTCGATCCGAATGCAGTTCAGCTTTCTACTTTGTTATCCATTAAAACGGGCGGCTGCTCCGAGGATTGCGGCTACTGTCCACAGTCGGCTTTTCACAATACTGGCGTTGAAAATCGCAAGATGTTGAAAGTAAGCGAAGTGGTGAAAGCTGCCAAAGCAGCGCAAGACAATGGCGCGAATCGCTTCTGTATGGGCGCGGCATGGCGTGAACCTTCAGAGGGCGACATGGAGGCAGTGGTAGAAATGGTCAAAGCCGTGCGCGGCTTAGGCATGGAAACCTGCGCCACTTTGGGCATGTTGAACGACGCACAAACTGCCCAATTACAAGCTGCTGGCCTCGATTACTACAATCACAATCTGGATACCTCGCCGGAATTTTATGGTGACATCATCAGCACCCGCGATTATCAAGATCGTCTCGACACACTAGAGCGTGTGCGTAATGCAGGTATGCATGTATGCAGCGGCGGTATCGTCGGCATGGGCGAGAATCTTACCCAGCGCGCTGGCTTGGTCGCGCAGCTTGCCAACATGGAGCCGTACCCAGAAAGCGTTCCAATCAACAATCTGGTGAAGGTGGAAGGAACGCCCTTAGCGGATACACCTGATCTCGATCCGTTGGATTTTGTGCGTACCATCGCTGTTGCACGCATCACGATGCCCACCGCGCGCGTGCGTTTGTCTGCGGGTCGTCAACAAATGAGCGATGCCGTGCAAGCCTTATGTTTCCTGGCGGGCGCGAATTCGATTTTCTACGGCGAACAACTGCTTACTACGGGCAATCCAGAAGCAGAGCGTGATAGAGCGTTGCTGGATAAGTTGGGTATGTATCCGTTTGCCGATAAACATTAAACGATATGTAGGGTGGGTTAAGCGTAGCGCAACCCACCGAGCCCAATGATGGGTATCACTGCGTTCAACCCATCCTACGATGATATGTCTTTTGCACAATTACAAAATGAACTCAACGAGCGTGCCGCACTTGGCTTATTGCGTACTCGCCGCACTTTAGATACGCCGCAATCGCCACCCATTGTGGTTGACGGCAAACCCTATCTGGCATTTTGTAGTAACGATTACCTCGGTCTCGCCAATCATCCGCAACTCATCAGCGCGTTGCAACAAGGTGCGCAGCAATGGGGCGTGGGGGCAGGGGCGGCACATCTGGTGAGCGGACATTTCACACCGCATCACCAGCTTGAGCAGCAACTCGCCAACTTTGTGCGCAAGCCTGCAGTGCTGCTGTTTTCGACGGGTTACATGGCGAATCTTGGCGTGGTGCAAGCCTTGGTAGGCAAGGCGGATACGGTGTTTGCAGACAAGTTGAATCATGCGTCATTGAACGATGCAATGCTGTTGTCGCGTGCGCAAGTGAAACGCTATCGTCATGGCGATATGGAGCAGTTGGCTGAGTTGTTGGTGAAAACGACGTGCGGTAGAAAACTCATCATCACTGACGCGATATTTAGTATGGATGGCGATATTGCGCTGTTGCCGGAATTATTGTCGTTGTGTGAGCAACATGATGCGTGGTTGTTGGTGGATGATGCGCATGGCTTTGGTGTGTTGGGTGAGCAGGGTAGCGGATCACTGTCGCATCTCGGCATTGCATCACCGCGCATTATTTATATGGCAACACTGGGTAAGGCCGCTGGTGTATCGGGCGCATTTGTTGCCGCCGAGCAAGTGGTGATCGACACGCTCATCAATCATGCGCGCAGCTATGTTTACACGACGGCCACGCCACCCGCTTTATCTGTCGCGCTTTCTGAGAGCTTGCGTTTGATCGCGCAGGGTGATGAAAAACGTGCGCACTTGCAAAACTTAATCTCACAACTGTGTAACGGTTTGTACGGCTTACCTTGGCAACTCATGCAATCACACACCGCAATCCAACCTTTATTGATTGGCGATAATCAGCAAACACTGCAACTCAGTGAAGGGCTGCGCGAACGTGGCATCTGGGTCGCGGCGATCCGCCCACCCACTGTGCCGCAAGGAACGGCGCGTTTGCGCATTACATTGTCGGCAGCGCACAGCGCGGAAGATGTAGATCAACTCATCAAGGCACTGCATGAGCTTGCACAGTGATACTAAATTCGCGCAGCGACACGTTCGCTTCCTCACCCGCTTGCGGGAGAGGATTGAGGAGAGGGAAACGTGCGGGGCGATTGCAGCGGATGGAATGAAAAATGACCGTCCTGCACGTTGAAAAATTCGGTAGCGGCGCGCCACTGTTGTTGATCCACGGCTGGGGCATGCACGGCGGTATGTGGGGCAGTATTGTAGAAAAACTTGCCGAAGAATTTTGCGTGTATGTGGTGGATTTGCCTGGGCATGGAAAGAGTGTACTTCCCTCTCCCTTTGGGAGAGGGATTGAGGGTGAGGGGGCTGATGTTCAATCTGGCTCAACATTCACAAAGCAATCCCTCACCCCAGCCCTGATAGAACAGCTAGCCATTCGACTAAGTTCTCAAGCAGACAAGTCGCTGGTTATTTCCCAAGGGGAGAGGGAGTTAGATGTTGTGGTCTCTGCGCTCACTGAAAGATTCCCGATGCCGCTTACTGTCTGCGGCTGGTCATTAGGTGGGCAGATTGCATTGCGTTGGGCAGCGCGTGAGCCGTTGAAAATACAACGTCTGATCTTGGTTTCAAGCACGCCCTGTTTCGTTAAGCGAGATGATTGGCAATGTGCGATGGCCGCAGAAACCTTGGCGGGATTCGCTGATGCTTTGACGGAAAACTATGCGCAAACTTTGCGTCGCTTTCTCGCGCTGCAAGTGAGAGGTAGTGATGGCGAACGCGAGTTGTTGGTGAGTTTACGTGCTGCCTTATTTAGTCGGGGTGAACCAGACTTAAATGCGTTGCAGGCTGGCTTGGAGATTTTGCGCGATTGTGATTGTCGTAGCAGCTTGCCAACCCTTGCGCAGTCAAGCTTAGTCATTGCCGGTGAACGTGATACGCTCACGCCGCCGCAAGCCTCGCAATACATGGCTGCACAGTTACTCAATGCCAAGTTGGCGATGATAAAAGGCGCGGCACACGCGCCGTTTTTGTCGCATCCGGAAATTTTTGTAGAACAGATAAAGAGTTTTTTGCATGAACGAATTTGAAATAGATAAAAAGCAAATGCGCCGCGCCTTTAGTCGCGCTGCATCTAGTTATGATGCAACAGCGGTATTGCAGCGTGAAGTGTGTACGCGCATGTTGGAGCGTTTGGAATATATCAAGCTACAACCCGCACGGATATTGGATGTGGGCAGTGGAACAGGATGGGGAGCGCGGCAGTTGATGGCGAAATACCCAGCTGCGCAAATGATCGCTTTGGACATTGCCATCGGCATGTTGCGCAATGCACGCGGTCAATCGAGTTGGTGGCAAAAGTTATTCAGTAACGAAAAATCGGTGGCGATCTGTGCGGATGTGGAAGCCTTGCCGATTGCGTCCAATAGCTTGGACATGGTGTGGTCAAATTTGACCGTGCAGTGGTGCAACGATTTGCCCGCGACCATTGTCGATTTGCATCGCGTATTGAAAGTCGAAGGGCTGTTGATGTTCAGCACTTTTGGGCCGGATACGCTAAAGGAATTAAGACAGGCTTTTCATGGTGTGGACGCGCACAACCATATCAATCGTTTTGCCGACATGCACGACATTGGCGATATGCTTTCACACGGTGGGTTTGCCGAACCGGTGATGGATATGGAATATCTCACGCTGACTTACGACGATGTGCGCGGCGTGTTACATGACCTTAAATCCATCGGCGCGAATAATGCCACGGCGGGGCGCGGGCAAGGATTGATGGGGAAAAATGCGTGGAAATTGCTGGTGGATAATTATGAAGGTCTGCGGTGTGATGGAAAATTGCCTGCAACTTACGAGGTGATTTATGGTCATGCTTGGAAGCCTGTGCCAAAAAAGACGGCAGACGGGCGAGCGATCATCAAGACGAGCTTTAAGCTGTGAAAGACAAACTTTTCCCCAAATTTTTGCAATGGAGGCGCACCTGTGAAGCCAGATTTTGAAACCGCACTGCAACAACATTTCGCGGCTATTTCCAATCGGGATATAGAGGCATTCAAATCGCATCTCACGCGGGGAGATACGCTCTACACCATCGTTCAGAATGGACACGCATTTACGACACCTGCGGAAACGATACAAATTCACGAGCAATGGTTCAAAGACTTGAACTGGATTTGGGAGGGGACGGTTGTTCATCAAGTGGTTGGCGCAGACATGGCTATGGCTCTCGTTAAATATCAATATCGTGCCAAAGCGGAAGATGTTCCATTTGTTACTTGGCTGACTTACGTTTTTCAGTTGCAAGAAGGTCAATGGCGAATTGTGCACGATCAAAATACAGCATTGGACGTATGTTGCCTTTGCGCGTGCAGCGGGTATTGATATTAAAAGTTGATGATGAATTATTTTGTTACTGGCACAGATACCAACGTAGGCAAAACCGTGATTGCCTGCGCGTTGCTGCATGGCTTCGCGGCACAAAGCAAACGAGTGGTCGGGATGAAACCCATTGCGGCGGGCTGTAGCGACGACGGCATCCATGAGGATGTCAGACAACTACGTGCCGCAAGTAATGTGCTGGCAAGCTTAGGGCAGGTCAATCCCTATTGTTTTGTACCTGCCGTTGCACCACATTTGGCTGCGCAGTTTGCAGGCGTTATTATCAATCTTGAGCGTATCGTGGCATCGTTTACTGAGTTGGCAGGGCAAGCAGATGTGGTGATAGTTGAGGGCGCAGGCGGTTTCCTCGTGCCGTTGAACGATGCCGAAGACAGTGCGGATTTGGCGACGCAATTAGGTTTGCCGATTATCTTGGTGGTAGGGATGCGGCTGGGATGTTTGAATCATGCGCTGTTAACGGCTCAAGCCATTGCGGCGCAGGGCTTGATTTTGGCGGGCTGGGTGGCGAATTGCGTGGATGAGAACATGGCGATGTTGGATGAAAATATCGCTGCTTTGCAGCAACGCATTACTGCGCCGTTGTTAGGTGTCGTGCCGCACCAAGCACAGCCAAATGCGCGTGAAATCGCAACTTTTTTGAATCTGGATTTATTGGATAACGTGTTAGCACATGACTGATTTCAGCATCATCGCGGTGTTCTTTGTGGGCTTACTAGGCGGCGTGCATTGCCTCGGCATGTGCGGCAGCATCGTTGGCATCCTCACGTCACAACTCCCTAATCCCCCTATCCATCTTTCCCCCGCAAGCGGGAGAAAGGGCGAACGTTTCTCCATTTTGGAGAGGATTGGATTTGGCGAGCAAACGCTCTGGCCATTTCACTTGGCTTACAGCAGCGGGCGGGTGGCGAGTTACAGCTTGGCGGGTGCATTGGCTGGCTTGCTTGGGCAAGCAGGATTGATGTTTCGTGACCAAGTGCCGATACAGCATTTGTTGTTTGCCTTATCAAGCGTGATGCTAATTGCACTCGGTTTGTATCTGGCAGGCTTGTGGAGCTTGGTGCGACGCATCGAGGGGGTCGGCAAAATTTTGTGGCAACGCATCCAGCCGTTAACGCGAGGCTTGTTTCCTGTCACCACCCCACTACGCGCTTTTTTACTCGGCACGTTATGGGGTTGGCTGCCATGCGGTTTGGTGTATAGCGTGCTTGTGACAGCCTTGGCGAGCGGCGATGCTAAACATGGCGCGTTGATTATGTTTGCGTTTGGTTTGGGTACGCTGCCCAATTTGTTAGCGATAGGATTGTTCTGGGAAAAAATCAAAAGCAAAGTGCAGTCGCCAAAAGTGCGCATGATTGCAGGTTTGCTAGTCGTGATGTTTGGGGTGTATGGATTGATTAAAGTGGGCTACACGTTTTACATGAATGGATGGGCAGGAGCGTGTCATGTGGCTGCTTAAAATCCAAAACTTCGTCGCCATACTGTGTTGCGCTCAAATAATCTTGCTTGCATATAAAACATATGCGGCGCGGCGATTTTTATCGCGCGCCTTGTCTGGCTTAGAAGTTTTGAATTTAATGACTTTGCTGTCAGTGGTGTTGCTGCTAACAGCTTGCGATGCGCCCAAGCTGCCTTCTCCATTTCACGCAAGTGACGTGACCGCCAAGTTCACCCAAGCGGGTTTTCATTTGAACGATCAACATGGACAAGCGCGCACGCTGGCGGATTTTCAGGGCAAAGTGGCGGTGGTGTTTTTTGGCTATACACATTGCCCCGATGTGTGTCCGACTACCTTGGCTGACCTGGCGCAGGTGATGCGCACATTGGGTAAGGATGCCGATAAGGTGCAAGTGTTGTTTGTCACGCTAGACCCAGAGCGCGACAAACCCGATATGTTGGCGAAATATGTCGCGCTGTTTAACCCGTCGTTCTTGGCCTTGAGTGGCGATGCGCAAGCCACGGCGCAAGCGGCTAAATCTTTTAATGTGACCTATCAAAAGCAGCCGACCTCGTCCGGTTATAGCTTGGATCACAGTGATGGTAGTTTTTTGATTGATACCAAGGGTCGAGTGCGTTTGATAGCACCTTATGCACAGCCCATCACTTTGATGGTTGAAGATATTAGGTTGCTGCTGGCTGGGGTATGATGGCGGCGGAAAAATGACAGGGATTTTGTTGATGATTTTATTTATGCATAGTGGCGGTTTTGTTCATGGCTGAAGCCAGTAGCGATTTACCTACCCATAAGTTGTTCGTATTGCTACGCGAATCGCGTTGGCTATTGTTTGCGGCGGGTGCGATATATTTTACCGTTGCGCTGTTTGGCTATCACCCTGCCGACCCTGCTTGGTCGCACAGCGCGAGTGGTGCGGTGACGAAAAATCCTTGCGGTGTATTGGGTGCGTATCTGTCCGATTTGCTGTTTTATGTATTCGGGTTTTCCGCGTGGTGGCTGGTGTTGTTTATGTTGCAACGGGTATGGGCGGGTTACCACAAGCTGCGTGCCGATAGTATTTTCTGCAAGCGCACCTTGCAGGTTTCAATCGCGGGTTTTGTGGTGTTGTTATTGAGCAGCAGTTCGCTAGAGGCGATACGCTTATACACGCTGAAAGTCGCGCTCCCGCTTGCTCCGGGTGGAATGTTGGGTAGTGTGCTGGGGAATGGATTGGTGTATTTGCTGGGCTTCACGGGTGCGACGTTGTTGTTGCTGACTTTGATTGCCACCAGTTTTAGCGTGTTCAGCGGATTGTCTTGGCTGCGATTCATAGATTGGTTGGGTGCAATACTGGAAAACTTTTACGCATCGGCGCGCTTAGCTTGGCAAACGCGCCAAGATCGCCGTATTGGCGCAGAAGCAGTGATTAAGCGCGATGTGGAGGTTGAAGAGGAGAAGAAGCGCGTCGAAGATCATCAGCCGATACATATCGAAATGCCGTTGATGGAAGTGGAGAAATCCACACGCGTCATCGAAGAAAAACAAGTGCCGTTGTTTGCGGACATGCCCGATTCACCGTTGCCGCAGTTGCAATTGTTGGATCAACCTTCGCCGCATCTTGAGGTGGTGTCGGCAGATACGCTGGAATTTACTTCGCGTTTGATTGAGCGCAAGTTAAAAGATTTTGGGGTGGAAGTGAAAGTGGTTGCGGCCTATCCGGGGCCAGTGATTACGCGTTACGAGATTGATCCTGCCGTCGGTGTGAAGGGCAGCCAGATTATCAATTTGGTAAAAGATTTGGCGCGCGCCTTGTCGGTGACCAGCATCCGCATGGTGGAAACCATCCCCGGCAAAACCTATATGGCGTTGGAGTTGCCGAACACCAAACGGCAGATGGTGCAACTTTCTGAGATTCTGGGTTCGCAAGTGTATGCCGACATGGGTTCGATGCTGGCGATGGCGATGGGTAAAGATATTTCGGGCAAGCCCATCGTCGTGGATTTGGCAAAAATGCCGCACGTGTTGGTGGCGGGCACGACAGGTTCGGGTAAGTCGGTGGGTATCAACGCGATGATACTCAGCATCCTCTACAAGGCTACTCCGCAGCAAGTACGCATGTTGTTGATTGACCCCAAGATGCTGGAGTTATCGGTGTATGAAGATATTCCGCACCTTATCGCCCCCGTGATAACCGATATGCGCCAAGCTGCATCTGGCTTGAATTGGTGTGTGGTGGAGATGGATAAACGCTATCGTTTGATGTCGGCGATGGGCGTGCGCAACATCGCAGGGTTCAATCAAAAAGTGCGCGATGCAATCAAGGCAGGTACGCCGCTCACTAACCCGTTTAGCCTGACACCCGATAACCCAGAAGCCTTGGAAGAAATCCCGCTGCTGGTGATATTCATCGATGAACTGGCCGACCTGATGATGGTAATCGGTAAGAAGATTGAAGAGCTGATTGCGCGTTTGGCGCAGAAGGCGCGTGCATCAGGAATCCATTTGGTGTTGGCAACGCAACGGCCGTCGGTGGATGTGATAACAGGTTTGATAAAAGCTAACGTGCCGACGCGCATCGCGTTTCAAGTGTCGAGCAAAATTGATTCGCGCACCATCCTCGACCAAATGGGGGCGGAAGCGTTGTTGGGGCAGGGTGATATGCTTTACCTCGCGCCCGGAACAGGTTATCCGACACGGGTGCATGGCGCATTTGTGTCCGATCAGGAAGTGCATCGTGTTGCAGAATTTTTGAAATCGCAAGGCGAGCCGCAATACATTGAAGGCGTGCTTAACTCGCTGGACGAAGCGGGTGCGGAGGGCAGCGAAGCAGGTATGAGCTTGGATGCGGAGGCAGACCCGCTTTACGATCAAGCCGTCGAAGTTGTCGTTAAGTCACGCCGTGCGTCTATCTCATTAGTGCAACGCAATCTGCGTATCGGCTATAACCGTGCTGCAAGATTGGTCGAGCAAATGGAAGCGGCGGGGATTGTTTCGGCGATGCAGAGTAATGGTAATCGTGAAGTGATTGCGCCAAATCGAGAATAATTTAGAGGCTGAGTATGACGGGCAAAGAGTTGATGGAAATGTTGTACCCCACACAAGATTGCATGGTGAGTGTGCTGGATGTAGGCGCGATTGATCTCAAGGTGGCTGACGCGCCCTATAGTCAAATGGTGCAGAATAATTATGCCCGTGTGGTGGGGTTTGAACCTGATGCGGCAGGGTGTGAAGCGTTAAACAAAAAGTACGGGGCGCCACACTTGTTCTTGCCGCATTTTATTTATGACGGAAAGCCTGCCACGTTTTATGAGACCAATTGGGCATTGACTGGCTCGTTGTTCAAACCCAATCAACCCTTGCTGGAGAAGTTTAACAATCTGCATGAATTGATGACATTCAAGGCGGAGCATCCCGTCGAGACCAAGCGTCTGGATGACATACCCGAAGTGGGCGATATTGATTTTGTCAAAATTGACGTACAGGGTGCGGAGTTATCGATATTTGAAAATGGTGAGCGGGTGTTACGCAACGCAGTGGTAGTGCAAACGGAAGTGGCGTTTGTTGAAATGTATGAGAATCAACCGTTGTTTGCCGAAGTGGATCAGTTAATGCGTTCTTACGGCTACCAGTTCCATACCTTCTTGGGTTTCGCGGGACGCTGCTTCAAGCCTCTGGTGGTAAATAATGATGTCAATCAACGCAATCGGCAGATACTTTGGTCGGATGCGGTGTACGTCAAAGACTGGTTAAATCTTGCAAAACTCTCTTTGGATAAACTTAAAAAACTTGTTCTAGTATTGCACGAATTCAAATCGTTTGACCTGAATTTGCTGCTGCTAAAAGAGATTGATGCTCGCTGTACCAGCAATCTGACAGGCAGATACTTCGCTGCCATTACCTCCATGCCGCCGACTAAGTTATGAAGAAAATCAATCTAATTATGTTTTGCGTGGGCTGTGTTTATGCCACGGTAAGTGCTGCCTCTGGTATCGATAGCCTGAAAAGTTTCGTCACTAAAACTCATTCCGCGCAAGCCAATTTCACGCAAGAAGTTTTAGATCAAAGTGGTAAAAAAATTCAAAGCGCATCTGGCGTGATGCAGTTTCAGCGTCCGGGGAAATTTCGCTGGACTTACCAAAAACCATACGAGCAAATCATCGTGGGGGATGGCGAAAAATTTTGGTTGTATGACGTGGATCTGAATCAAGTGACGGTGAAAAAGCTGGATGCCGCACTGGGCAGCAATCCCGCTGCTTTGTTGTCTGGCAGCAATGAAATTGAGCGCGGATTTGCATTGCAAGACGATGGCAATCAAGGTGGGCTTGATTGGCTGCAAGCGACACCCAAGGGCACTGACACTAGCTTCGATAAAATACGCATGGGCTTTAATGTGCAAGCAGAATTGGTGGCGATGGAATTGAACGATGCCTTCGGTCACAAGACCGTGTTGCATTTTACCGACATGCAGCACAATCCAAAATTTTCAACGCAGCAGTTTCACTTCACACCGCCCAAAGGTGCGGATGTCATTGGCGAGTAGATGAGCGATTTATTTGCCAGCGCGCAACCTGCCGCACCGCTAGCCGAACGGCTACGTCCCAAGCACATCGACGAAGTAATCGGGCAATCCCATTTATTGGGCGCGGGTCGTCCGCTGCGGTTGGCGTTTCAATCGGGCAAGCTGCATTCGATGATCTTGTGGAGGCCGCCCGGCGTAGGAAAAACCACCTTGGCGCGACTGATGGCGCAGGCTTTTGATGCCGAGTTCATGCCTATTTCGGCGGTGTTGTCCGGAGTAAAAGACATCCGCGAATCTATCGCGCAAGCACAGCAAAGCTTGCAACAAAATGGTCGCCACACGATTTTGTTTGTGGATGAGGTGCATCGGTTTAACAAGTCGCAGCAGGATGCTTTTTTGCCTTTTGTCGAGCAGGGTTTGGTAACTTTTATTGGCGCGACGACGGAGAACCCATCCTTTGAAGTGAACAACGCGCTGTTGTCGCGCGCGCAGGTGTATGTGCTGCACTCGCTTTCAGCGGAAGAGCTGGCGGAGTTGTTTGAGCGGGCGCAGGAATTTTTATGTAGCCCAGATTCTTCATCAACTGTAGGAGCGAGCCCTGCTCGCGATTGTTTTTTTGCTTCGCGAGCAAGGCTCGCTCCTACACAAGGCTCTGCGGATTTTTTAACGTTCACTGAAGATGCCAAAGAACGCATCATCGGCTATGCGGATGGTGATGCGCGCCGCCTGTTAAATGTGCTGGAGCAACTGCACACTGCCGCACAAACGGCAGGTGTGAGCAGCATTGATAGTAGCTTTCTCGACAACACGCTGGCGCAAAATCTGCGCCGTTTCGACAAGGGCGGCGAAGCGTTTTACGATCAGATTTCCGCGTTGCACAAATCGGTGCGTGGTTCGAATCCCGATGCGGCTTTGTATTGGCTGGTGCGCATGCTGGACGGCGGGGCGGATGCGCGATATCTGGCGCGGCGCATCGTGCGTATGGCTTGGGAGGATATAGGTCTTGCCGATCCGCGAGCCTTGCAAATCACCAATGATGCGGCACAAACCTATGAGCGATTGGGTTCGCCCGAAGGTGAGCTGGCGTTGGCGCAAGCGGTGTTGTATCTGGCGTGTGCACCCAAGTCGAATGCGGGCTATGTCGCGTATAATGCCGCCCGCGCTTGGGTGGCGAAAGATGGTTCGCGCGATGTGCCACTGCATTTTCGCAACGCGCCAACCAAGCTGATGAAGCAACTGGATTATGGCAAGGATTACCGCTACGCGCACGATGAGGCGGGCGGCTATGCGGCGGGAGAAAATTATTTTCCGGATGGCATGGCGGCAGTGAATTTTTATCAGCCCACCGAGCGCGGGTTGGAAGCCAAGATTTCAGAAAAGCTGGCACATTTGCGCGAGTTGGATGCTGCGGCAAAAAATAAAAAGTAGGGTGGGTTAGCGGTTTTAACGCGTAACCCACCGTTTTGTTCGATGGGTTACGCTCCGCTCAACCCATCCTACGTGAGAGATTGAGGTTTCTATGTTAGATATACAAGCATTACGAAATGATTTGGCAGGCTTGACAGCGCGATTGGCGACACGCGGATTTGTGCTGGATACCGCGAAGTTTGAGCAACTGGAAGGCGAGCGCAAAGTTATTCAAACTCGCACGCAAGAACTGCAAGCCAAGCGTAACTCAGCTTCCAAACAAATCGGCATTGCCAAATCCAAAGGTGAGGATGTGTCGGCAATCATGGCTGAAGTTGCTAACTTGGGTGATGAGTTGAAGCAAGCTGAGGTGCAATTAGGTGAAGTGCAAATCGCGTTGCAAACGATGCTGGAAGTTTTGCCGAACATGCCACACGAAAGTGTGCCTAGTGGAAAATCCGAAGCGGACAATGTGGAAGTCCGCAAAGTGGGCAGTGTGCCGAAGTTTGATTTTGCGGTGAAAGATCACGTTAGCATTGGTGAAGATTTGGGTGGGTTGGATTTTGAGACCGCCGCGAAAATTTCAGGTGCACGCTTCTCGTTGTTGAAAGGTGGTCTGGCGCGTTTGCATCGCGCCTTGGCGCAATTCATGTTGGATAGGCATACCGATCAGCACGGCTACACGGAAGTGTATGTGCCGTATATTGTGAATGGTGCATCTATGCGTGGTACAGGGCAGTTGCCAAAGTTTGAGAAGGATTTATTTCAAGTAAGTTTTGGTGGCGTTGATACCAAAGCAATTGAAAATATCCAGCATGTGAGAATTGAGCTTGCAACAGGGGAGCAAACACGCAATAAATACGACCAAACTTGGTATTTGATCCCCACCGCCGAAGTCCCCGTAACCAATATGGTACGTGACGAAATCGTACCGTTGGAAAAATTACCGATGAAATTCGTGGCGCATACGCCGTGTTTCCGTTCCGAGGCTGGCTCTGCGGGGCGCGATACGCGTGGCATGATCCGCCAGCACCAGTTTGATAAAGTGGAGCTGGTGCAGATGGTGCATCCTGACGAGTCATATACCGCGCTGGAGCAATTGCTGGGTCACGCCGAAACGATATTGCAAAAGCTTGGTCTGCACTACCGCGTGGTGAAGTTGTGTACTGGCGATATTGGTTTCTCTGCCGCGATGACGTATGACATCGAAGTGTGGTTGCCGGCGCAAAACACTTACCGCGAGATTTCTTCCTGCTCTAATTTTGAAGCCTTCCAAGCGCGCCGTATGCAAGCGCGCTTCCGCAATGCGCAAGGCAAGCCGGAGCTGCTGCATACCTTGAACGGTTCGGGCCTGGCAGTAGGGCGTACCTTGGTGGCAGTGTTGGAAAACTATCAGCAAGCCGATGGCAGCGTGGTGATTCCTGAAGTGCTGCGACCTTACATGGGCGGATTGGAAAAGCTTGCAGGTTAGGGCTAGTGCAGCAAGCCCCGCAACGGCTTAGTGAGCTTGTAGGAAATGGTGGTTTCTTCAGGCTCTATTCGCTTTAACATGTCGTGATAGTTGCGTATATTTTCCACGAGTATCACCGCCTCGCCGCCGCGCGCATAGCCATGTTTAACGGTGTCGTAAACTTCAGGTTGATTAAGTTGTGCCATCCATTTTTTCACATCAGCCCAACTATCAGGATTTTGTTTAGCGCGGCTGGTTAAAACTCGCGCATCTTCCAAATGCCCTAAGCCTTGATTATAGGCGGCAAGCGCGAGCCAAGTGCGATCAGGTTCTCGGATTCGGTCCGGGATGCTTTCTTTAATCATAGAGAGATATTTCGCGCCAGCTATGATATTTTCACGTGCGTCTAAGCGATTGCTTAATTGCATACGATCAGCGGTTTCTTCGGTCAGCATCATCATCCCGCGCACATTGGTGAAGGATGTGGCAAAAGGATCCCACTGTGATTCCTGGTAAGCCAGTGCTGCCAACAGATGCCAGTCTTCCCCGCTAACCGACGCGGCCTCTTCAAACATCTCGCGGTAATGCGGTAAAACGGTATTGGCGGCAGAAATAAAGGCAGCTGCATCGATTTTGGTGAGGCGATTATTGTGTCCGTAATAACGATCTAATAGGCGATTTAATGTGCCATCTTTGTGAATGCGCGCGAAAAATTTATCAACCTGCTTGAGTAACTCAGGGTCTGCATCGCTAGGGAAGCCCCATGCCAGCTTGGACGGCGGAGCAATGTCGAACACAGCGGTAAAATTGGTGTGGTAGTTACTCGCATCAGCAAGCTGTCGTTCATTGACTGCGGCACAATCAAGCCCGCCTTCAGAAACTTCGGTTAAGAGGGCTTCTGCAGTGAGTTTGTGCCGTGCCTGCCATTGCAAAGCGGGCGAATTTTTCTGCGCTTCTTTTAAAGCAACTTCTTGTGCTGAGCCTGCCATGGCCGCGAGATTGTTAATTGATAAGTCGGCTAAGGACTTCGGTAATGGTTTATTGGCGTTGCAGACAATTTGCTCACGCACGGTTTGGTAAGTGGGGCTGAAATGGATTAATTGTGCGTTGGGTTCGTCGCGAAGAGAGGTGGCAGCTAAATGTGCTTGGTGTGATTGCAAGCCAGCTTGAATTTTTTCTTGCGGCAGCGGCATCAGTTCAAGCTGGGTATGAAGAGCGTCCGCTAGCAAATGCGCTAATTCTCTTTCGAATTCAGCTTCGGCACCTTGCGCCACTTCCGGCACAATAACGACCAATTTGCCAGCGTTCCAAGCGGCGGCTGGCTGGTTGGTTGGATTGCAACCGATCAGCGATAAGCTGAAGAAAGTACATAGAATTTGCAAACATCGGGTTGAGCTTCGCATGAAAGGCATTTTGCACGAATTTTCAAAGCGCATCCGAAAATTATCGCGCACTGTTAAATGCATTGGTTTTTTTACAGCTATCGATTAAAAGTTGCTGGTAGAATGCGCGCCCCGGAGAGGTGGCAGAGTGGTCGAATGTACCTGACTCGAAATCAGGCGTGCGGTATCCCCGCACCGAGGGTTCGAATCCCTCCCTCTCCGCCAAATAAAGAAGCCCGATACGAAAGTGTCGGGCTTCTTTATTGTGCGTGGCAATAATATGTATGTGGCAATAATAGTTCACTAAGTGCGACACTCCTGTTGACCCATTGTGAGTTTCAGGGCCGCAATATCTTTAATTTCGATGGATTTGTTCTGTACGCTAATGAGCCCTTCTTTTTGAAATTTTGAGAAGGCGCGGCTTACCGTTTCCAGTTTCAAACCCAGATAACTGCCAATTTCCTCACGTGTCATACGCAAGTGAAATCCGTTGGGTGAATAGCCCCGTGAAGCGAAGCGTTGAGATAGGTTGAGCAGGAATGTTGCCAATCGTTCCTCGGCTTTCATGCTGCCTAACAGTAGCATGATGCCGTGGTCACGCACGATCTCCCTGCTCATGATTTTGTGCAAATGGCGCTGCAAGGAAGGGATGTCGCGGCTTAATTGTTCCAATCGGCTAAAAGGAATTTCACATACCTCGCTGTCTTCCAGTGCAATGGCATCGCAGGTGTGGTGGTCGGTGCTGATGGCATCCATGCCGATGATTTCGCCCATCATGTAAAAGCCTGTCACTTGTTCACGTCCGTCTTCATGCATAGCTTGGGTTTTGAAAAAGCCAGTACGAATTGCATAGAGTGATTGGAAGGGTGCGCCAGCCCGATATAAATATTCGCCACGCAGCTTTGGTTTAGCGCGTTGTACCAGATTGTCCAGTTGTTCAAGTTCGGCATCACTTAAGCCGAAAGGCAGGCAAAGCTCTTGCAAACTACAAGATGAGCAGGCAGTTTTGAGTTGCGAGAGATGAAGCGGAGCAGTCATGTTGTGTAGTTTATTCATGGGTAACGAAATATGACATGGTTGTTGACCTAAATCAAACCGATATGCTTCTTATGCTGGCATAGTCACATCAGTTACCTTATTTGAAATTGGAGAGTTTGCATGAACGCAATTAATTTTACCCAGTCGTTAGATGTCGATCTGGATTTGATACGCAAGTTGGACAAGAGTGGGCCACGCTACACCTCATATCCTACGGCGGATCGTTTTGTCGAAGCGTTTGATGCGGACACTTATAAAAATTGGGTCGCTAAACGTAGTGTTGGCGCGGGTATCCGCCCTTTGTCACTTTATGTGCATATTCCTTTTTGTAATACGCTTTGCTTTTATTGCGGATGCAACAAAATTATTACCAAGGATAAAAGCAAAGCGGAAACCTATCTTGAGTACCTCAAAAAAGAGATTGCCTTGCAAAGTGCGCTGTTCACGGATAACCCCAAAGTTACACAACTGCATTTTGGGGGTGGCACGCCTACCTTTTTAAGCGACGCGCAAATTAGTGACTTGATGGGGACGATACGTCAGCATTTTAAGTTGGTTGATGATGGTGAATACTCGATTGAGATTGACCCGCGCAAGGTAAATGATGAAACCATTAAATTATTGGGTGAGGTGGGCTTTAATCGCATTAGTTTAGGTGTGCAGGATTTTGACCCGGAAGTGCAGAAAGCAGTGAATCGCATTCAAAGTGAAGAGGAAACCCTGCAGGTCATGAGTGCTGCGCGTCGCTATGGATTTAAATCAATCAGCATAGATTTGATTTATGGCTTGCCCAAGCAAAATATTATCGGCTTCAATCGAACACTGGAACGCATCATTGAGGCCAACCCAGACCGAGTCGCGATTTACAACTACGCTCACCTTCCCACTTTATTCATGCCGCAGCGTCGTATCAATGAAAGTGATTTGCCATCGGGTGATACCAAGCTTCAACTCATGAGCTTGGCTATTAAGCGTATGACTGAAGCAGGATACGTCTATATTGGTATGGATCATTTCGCCAAGCCCGAAGATGAGCTTGCTGTGGCGCAGCGTCAAGGTCGTTTGCATCGCAACTTTCAAGGTTACTCCACCCATGCTGATTGTGATTTGGTTGCGTTGGGGGTAACTGCAATTGGCAAGGTGGGGCCGACTTACAGCCAGAATTACCGCACCCTCGAAGAGTATTACGACAGGTTGGATCAAGGGATTTTGCCGATTATGCGCGGGTTGGAATTGACAGCAGACGACCTATTAAGGCGGGATATTATTCAGGCGCTAACTTGCCATTTTGCGCTTTCAAAAGAGGCTTTCGAGGTTGCCTATTTGATAGACTTCGATAATTATTTTGCGGAGGAGCTTGAAGAGATTAAAGATTTTGTTGCGCATAAAATGATTACATTAGAAAAAGACTGGATTACTGTTACACCAAAAGGTCGTTTGCTAATTAGAAATATATGTATGACCTTTGATAAATATTTGCGCGCAGATGTGGAGCGTAAACGTTATTCAAAGGTGATTTAATTTCTCAAAATTGTAACTGTTTGAATTTGTACCTGCTTAACTGTTTTAACCCGAGTGTTTTGAATGGGAACGAGGAATTTAGCCTATCTGACCCCTTTACGAGACCTTAGTCGGTGTGTCATCATTAGGCAGCTTTTTGGTTTGCAATTAAAGCTGCAATAAAGAGAGGTGCTGTTCGTATCAAATTATTTGGTCGACGGTGCTTTATTTTTAACTTAGCTGTGGGGAGGAGATACTTGTGGAAGCAACTAACGCGACACCAGTAAAGTACGATATGGATGTGGTCAGATGGTTTACCATCATGGCTGTAGTCTATGCAGTTGTAGGAACGTTGATCGGTGTGTATGTGGCATCCGAATTGGCGTGGCCGTTTTTGAACTTTGATATTCCTGAAATCACTTTCGGGCGTTTGCGTCCACTGCATACCAATGCGGTGATTTTTGCGTTTGGTGGTTGTGTGTTGATGGCGACAGGTTTTTATATCGTACAACGCACCTGTGCTACTAAGCTGTGGAGCAATTCACTGGCGTGGTTCACCTTTTGGGGTTGGAATCTAATTATCGTCTGTGCGGTAATTACGTTGCCACTAGGTTTGTCAGAAGGTAAGGAATATGCTGAGTTGCCTTGGTGGACAGACATCATGATCGCAGTGATATGGGTGTGTTATGGTTTTAATTACATTATGACCATCGGTATTCGCAAAACTTCTCACATCTACGTGTCGAACTTCTTTACAGTTGGTATGATTGTGATGATCACTTATTTGCACGTGGTAAATAGCTTGGCTATCCCCGTGGATTGGGCGACTTCTTACTCCATTTATTCGGGTGTGCAAGATGCCATGATCCAATGGTGGTGGGGTCACAATGCGGTGGGCTTCTACCTGACGGGTGGTTTCCTTGGCATTATGTACTACTTCATTCCTAAGCAATCTCAACGTCCAATCTTTTCGTATCGTTTGTCAGTGTTGCACTTCTGGACATTGTCATTTGGTTACGTTTGGTTAGGTGCGCATCATTTGCAGTACACCGCATTGCCTGATTGGACTGGCTCTCTGGGTGCGGCTATTTCATTGGCGATGATCATTCCTTCATGGGGTGGCGCGATGAACGGTATGATGACTTTGTCCGGTGCGTGGGACAAGTTGCGTAGCGATTACATCTTGCGTTTCTTGGTGACAGCGATGGCGTTCTATGCAATGTCAACGTTTGACGGTCCAGTGATGGCGATTAAATCGGTCAACTCTTTGTCTCATTACACTGATTGGACGGTAGGTCACGTTCATGCGGGTGCATTGGGTTGGATGGCGATGATTTCCTTCGGCTCACTCTATCACATGGTTAAAAAGTTATGGAATACCGAAATGTATTCTGAAAAACTGGTCAATATCCATTTCTGGATTGCGTTGATTGGTGCAACAACTTATGTTGTGGCAATGTGGGTTTCCGGCATCATGCAGGGTTTGATGTGGCGTGATTACGATGAGTTCGGTACATTGAGCTATACCTTTGTTGAATCCGTATCCGCTATGCATCCGTACTATGTGATGCGTGCAGTGGGTGGCGCGATCTTCAATCTGGGTACATGGATCATGTTGTACAACGTTGTGATGACGGTTCGTCAGGCAAACGCAGTGCGCGGCGTAAGTGCTGTTGCCGCTAAAGCATAAGGGGAGAGAAAAATGTCTGATCACGATCAAATTTATTCAACCAAACTGCAGGACAAAATCGAGCGTAACACGCTCCTGATGTTTGTCCTGACAGCGATTACCGTTGCAATCGGCGGTATCGTTGAAATCGTTCCTTTGTTCTATTTGCCAAATACAGCGATGTGTCAAAATGACCCAACCTGTAACGGTACGTCGCACAAAGACTTGCAGGGCAATGCTATCCCGATGGATAAAATCATCTGGAACCCGGCGACATCCATCCATAAGACTCTGGATGATTGGCAGCCTGGTGATGGCGTTCGTCCATACAAGCCTTTGGAGTTGGCTGGTCGTTACGTGTTTATCCGCGAAGGTTGTTTCTTGTGTCATTCGCAGATGATTCGCCCATTCCGTGATGAGAAAGACCGTTATGGTCACTACTCTATCGCTGAAGAGTCAATGTACGACCACACCTATCAATGGGGTTCTAAGCGTACCGGTCCAGATTTGGCGCGTGTCGGTGGAAAGTACTCTGATGAATGGCATCGCAAGCATCTCAAGTACCCGCGTGATGTCGTGCCTGAGTCTGTCATGCCTAACTTCTTCTTCTTGGATAAGGCACCAGTTGATGCGGTAAAGCTGACCAAGACTATGAAGGTCATGACACAGATGCCGTTTAATCCTGTACCTAAAACTATCTATACGGATGCAGTTATTGCCGGTGCTGCTAAAGAAGTTGAAGGGAAGACAGAGATGGACTCAGTCATCGCTTTCTTGCAATCCTTGGGCAACCACGTAAAGTTTGAAGAAGGTGTCAACTACCGTGACTAAGCTGATGGACTACCTTCATACGGACTGGGCCGCGATGTCCTCGAATGACTGGCAGGGTGTAATTTTGACTTTGCTGGCATGCGTGGCCATGGTTGTCGTCTATGTGATGGTGTTCAATCCTAAAAACAAGGCTGTATTTGAAGCGCAGAGCGATATAGCTCTGCGCGACGAAAGCGAGTACAACAATTCGGGAGATAAAAAATGAGTGAAAAACATAACTCCGCTGGCGATGTAAAAACCACGGGGCACGTATGGGATGATGATTTAGAAGACTTTACCAATCAGCCGCCAAAATGGTGGATGCTAGGGTTGACCGCTAGTGCACTTTGGGTGGTGGTGTATTGGACAATGTACCCTGCTATCCCAGTTGCGCTTGCAGGTACTCATTTTAAAGGTCTAGGTTTGCCAGGGCTGAATTTGCATTTGCCTGGCACCGACCCTAAGGATGATGGCAAATGGTCCGCAATTAAAGAGCTTGCCATTGATCAGCAAGCTTTGGATGAGGTTCGCGGTCCTTATGAAGCCAAGTTAAAAACTATGACACCAGCGGCAATTTTGGCTGATGCACAGTTGTCTGAGTATGTGGCACGTTCGGGCAAAGTGCTATTTAGCGATAATTGTGCAGCCTGTCACGGCCAAAATGGTGTGGGTTCAAAACAAACTGGTGCCAAGTTTACCCAGCGTGAACAGGGTTTGATGGCTCCAATTCTGCTTGATGATGACTGGTTGTATGGTGGCACGATTGACACTATTCACGAAACTATCACGGGTGGTCGCCAAGGAATGATGGTTGCGCACAAAGATACTTTGTCAGCTCAGCAAATCGACGACGTGGCTAAGTATGTTAAAGCCATGAGCGAAGAGGGTGGTAAAGAGAAAGCGGATGCTGATCCAGCCGTTGCTGCAGGAATGAAAGTATTCGCAGAGAGCGACTGTACAGCTTGTCATGGCCCCGACGCTAAGGGTATGGCAGCGATGGGTTCAGCAAACTTAACCGATAAAATATGGCGTTTTGATGGTTCTTTGGAAGGCATCAAGCAGACCATTACTTACGGTGTGAACTCTGGTGATCCATCGACTCGTGTGGCGATCATGCCTAACTTTACAGCGGCAGGTAAATTGTCTCCAGTTGATATCAAAAAACTGGCAGTTTATGTGTTCAAGTTTGGTGGCGGTAAAGTTGAAGCGCCAGTTGTTGCTGCTGCTCCAGCTGCAGCACCTGCTGCTGCCCCCGTAGCTACTAACTAAAGTCAGTTTGACTGCACGGTGAAAACCGTGCAGTTTCTATAAAAGGAGATTGCAATGAAGCATGATTTTACTTGGTGGATATTTATGGTAGGAACTGCAGGTGCATTTGCAGCACTTATCGCAGCGTTGGTTTTCTTGTTCACCAATGCGTTGAAGAAAAAGCGCGGCGACAAATAAGTTTGTGGTCACGAAAAAGGAGGAGGCTAGCCCTCCTCCTTTTTCATTTCGCGGTAATACATAAAGGATATTTTGCATAAGTTTTGTGTCGCGGCAGAGCTTAAGCAGAGTGTTCTTTGAGTAAGTGATCCATTGATGTTGGGTAAGGTTAAATCAGGAGAAGTTGATGAGTGAGCCAAAACAGAAAAAGAATCCGGAAATAGTTGGTGTAACCAGTATCTACCATGAACATGAGGAGTGGGCAGTTAATCTTGGTGAAAGTACTGTGCATGCCAAGCGGATGCCTGGTCGTTTCCGTACACTTAAATATATTACAAGTTCACTCTGGTTATTTTTCTTTTTTGCACCCTATATACGTTGGGAAGGTAAGCAAGCGATATTGCTGGATGTGAATAATCGGCAGTTCCACTTTTTCGAACTTACTATACTTCCACAGGATATTTGGATGGTTTCACTGTTGTTGCTCATCTTGGCAATGACATTGTTTGCAGTGACTTCGGTTGCTTCGCGGGTATTCTGCGGATACTTCTGTTTTCAAACAGTGTGGACTGATTTGTTTACGTGGATTGAAGGCAAAATTGAAGGCAATCCCAATCAGCGTCATAAATTAGATGCTGCACCTTGGGATGCACGAAAAATTAGCTTGAAAACTGCGAAGCATATTTTGTGGTTGGCGATTGCAATCTTTACCGGCATCAGTTTTACGGTTTGGTTTGTGGATGCTCATCAGTATTGGCATGATTTATTACATTTCAATCTGTCAATGATGGAATGGGCTACGCTGACAGCTTTCACCTTGGGCACCTACTTTCTTGCCGGATTTATGCGTGAACAGGTCTGCATGTGGTTGTGTCCGTATGCTCGTATTCAGGCAGTTATGGCGGACTCTCAAACCATTTTGCCAACCTATGACGTTAAGCGTGGTGAGCCACGCGGTAGATTGCGCCGTGGCGCGGAAGCGGATAGCAGCAGTACTGCGCAAGGAGACTGTATTGATTGTTTTCAGTGTGTGCAAGTTTGCCCAACCGGGGTAGATATTCGCGAGGGTCAACAATTAGGCTGTATCACGTGTGGCTTGTGTTTGGATGCTTGTGATTCGGTGATGGATAAGATCGGTCGCCCGCGCGGATTGATACGCTATGCTTCGTTAGATGAAATGGAAGGTCGTCCAGTTAAGAAACTGTATCAACATCCGAGAACTTTCGTGTATTTGGCTATATTGTTGGGAGCGTTGGGTGGCGTGGTGTATGGTCTGAGTCACTTGGGATCCTTGACTTTACGCGTTGCGCCAGAGCGCCAACCGCTATACGTAACGATGAGTGATGGTTCGATACAGAATAAATACACTTTTAAAGTTCTGAATAAAACGGCTAATGATTTGTCTGTTAACGTGACTGCTGAGCAGGGTGTGAAGGGGCAGATAATAATTGGTGCCGAACAGCCAAAATTGGTTACTCACGGTAGATCCACCTCGTTTACGATTTTTGTCAAAGCACCGGCTGAAAATATTGAGAAGGAAGTTAACCCTATTGAGTTTTATGTAATGAATGCTGAACATCCGGATATGGTTGCGGAATACACCACCATGTTCACTGGCCCCAAACGTTAAGGGTCATTTCAATTAAGAAGGGCTAATATGATTTCGCAAAAACACAAGCAGGGTTGGCGCAACCCTTGGGTGATAGGATTGCTCTTGTTGGTGTTTGCGGGTGTGTTGAGTAATGCGCGGATGGTATGGAATGTCATGCATTACCCGATGCGTTTACTGGACGATAACTATAGCGTCAAAGCACACAATCAATACGATGCCAAATGGTTGCAGCAGCAGGCGGAGCGCTCCACCCTGGGATGGCAAGCCAAATTGCGCTCCCCTCATCAACTGCAAAATGATCCGGAGGCTTTACCAAATGCTGTCAGATTTATTTTGTTGGCTAGTCCCGCAGAATTACGCTTTGAGTTGAAAGACCGTGATGGCACGCCGATCAATGGAGCCAAAGTAGTCATCAATGCCCAGTGGCCAGGTAATCCAGATTTCGACATTAAAGGTGAACTGTTTGAAACAACACCGGGCACCTACGTGGGAAATTTGAATTTTACCCGGCCTGGCAATTGGGATATGCTAATCAGGGCTGAACATGATGGTCGACAATTTGATATGGAACAGAAAGCCTTTCTCGAGATTTCAACTCAGCAGTAGTGGTGCTTTAGATGTCGTATAGTGAGGCTCAGTCCTTAGATCACGCGGGCTGTTTTCATTGTGGTTTAGGCATCGAGTCAGATGCTGATTTCCATAGCCAGCTTGAAGGTAAAGTTCGCGATTTTTGCTGTTTTGGTTGTCAATCAGTATGTGAAGCAATCTTTCAGGCAGGTCTGCAAGGCTATTACCAACGCACGCCACAAGGCGTGCTGCTTGCCCCGCCACCCCTCCCTCCTAAAGATATTGAGATGTATGATTTGGACGAAGTGCAGCAGGACTTCGTCAATTGTCAGGGCAATATCAGTGATACGCATTTGCTGGTAGAGGGCATACATTGCGCGGCTTGTGTGTGGCTGATAGAGCGCGGCATGATGCGTATCCCCGGAGTGCAGAGAGCCAATGTCAATTTGGCGGGCAAACGTTTGCACATTCGTTGGGATAGCCAGCGGGTAAAGTTGTCCACGCTCATTGAGGCTATGGCCAAAATTGGATACGCGGGGGTGCCCTATGATCCTGAAGTCGCTGAAGGCGTGATGAAGAGAACTAACCGCGCGTTGCTATTCCGCCTGTTCTTCGCGGGCTTTGCCATGATGAATCTCACCTTGATTTCAATCGCGCTTTATAGCGGCGCGGATCAAGGTCAGTTCAGGAGCTTTTTCCATTGGATGGGTTGTGCGTTAGCTACGCCCACTTTGCTTTATTCGGCTTTTCCCTTTTACAAAGGTGCGTGGGGGGGCTTGCGCAATGTGCGTTTGACTATGGATTTGCCGATTGCCATAGGCCTGTCGGTCACTTACTTGTATTCGCTTTACATCACTCTAATGGGATCAGCCGGTGAAGTGTATTTTGATACGGTCACGAACCTGACTTTTGTGATTCTGGTCGGGCGATATTTAGAAGGAATGTTCCGTCATCAGGCCGTCTCAGCGACCAATCGATTGATGGATTTGCAGCCGCGTGTGGCAACCGTTATGCAAGATGGCAATGAAAAGATAACGCCGATACGTGGCGTTAAGGTGGGTGAGCACGTGCTCATCAAACCGGGTTATAAAGTTCCTGTTGATGGCATTATTTTGGAGGGGCGCAGCTCGGTGGATGAATCCATGTTGAGCGGAGAATCTGCCCCAGTCAGCAAGTCAGTCGGCATGATGGTTTCTACGGGCACACTGAATGTGAATGGTGCGTTGTTAGTTGAAGTACGTTCAACCTTACAAAACACCATGCTGGCAAAAATCATACGGTTGGTTGAAGAGGCGCAAACATCTAAGGCACCCATTCAGAGGATTGCGGACATGATCGTGCCGTGGTTCATATTGGTGACGCTGATTTGTGCTTCGTTGACGTTCTGGTTTTGGCATGCCCAGAGTTTTGAGGTGGCGTTGATGGCGGCAACCTCGGTACTGATTATTACCTGTCCCTGCGCATTGGGTATGGCCACGCCCATGTCAATTGCAGTGGCATCAGGCTTGGGTTCCAAACATGGCATTTTGGTCAAGAATGGCTTGGTGCTGGAAACTTTATCAAAAGTATCGCACTTTGTATTTGATAAAACAGGCACCTTGACTGAGGGGAAAATGAGTGTGGCGGAGCTCCGTGTTGCGCCGAGAGACAGTGCTGAGCAGGTACACGCAAGAGCGGCAGCGGTTGAGCGTTATAGTGAGCATAGCGTCGCGCGCGCCATCGTTAATGCCGCAGAAGAGCAGCAATTGCACTATCGAGATTTACCCGTGCAAGAATTTCGCACTGAGGCAGGTTTAGGCGTGACAGGGATAGTCGAAGGAAAAACGATTTTACTGGGTAATGTTGCTTGGCTGACTCGCCAAGGAGTCACATTAAATAACGAGTTGCAAAATCAAGCGCATGAATTTGAAGCGCAAGCCATGAGTTGTGTGCATTATGCTCAGGAAGGTAAACATATAGGCGTTTTCGCATTGGCAGATCAATTGCGCAGTGATGCGCAGCAGTTGGTGAATGAATTGCGCTCATCCGGTATTGCTATGACTCTGCTAAGTGGTGATCGCAAGCCGGTAGTCGAAGCGATTGCGCGTCAATTGGGTGGTATGGAGGTGATTGCTGAAGTAATGCCTCAGGATAAGGATCAAGTGATACAACGCTTGCAAAAAACGGGTGCAGTGGTCGCGATGGTAGGCGACGGAATCAATGATGCTCCGGCACTGATACGTGCTGATGTTGGTATCGCGCTGGGCTCGGGTACGGATGTGTCGGTGGAAAGCGCGGACATCGTGCTGATGCATAATGAGCTGAATAAGGTGCGTCAGGCCACGCTGTTGTCTCGCCGCACTTTGCTGACTATTAAACAAAATATAGGCTTGTCGTTCGTGTATAACAGCATCATGGTGCCACTGGCGATGATGGGTCACGTTACGCCATTGGTGGCAGCGATTACTATGCCAATTAGTTCGCTACTGGTAATAGGTAATGCTGCACGCATACGAAATCTATTTAAGGAATAATTAAGATGGAAGTCATATACAGTCTCATTCCCGGCATGACATTTTTAGGCTTGTTATTCGTCGCGATACTTGTCTGGGTAGTGCGCAAGGGACAATACGAAGATATGGAAGGTAATGCGAGTCGCATTTTGCTGGATGATGACGAGGATGCTTTGTTGATTAGCCAGCACAAAGAAAAAGCGCGCCAGGATGACCATTCCGACGCGCCAAAATAGAAAATTTTATAGCTAATTTTTTATTTCTTCACCATTCTTTAATAATGGTTCACGCAATTGCTCGAAATTTTTAAGTGCAACGTACTGTAACAAGGGTCTCTCTTTTCCACCCAGCACAACGTCTAGGCTATGTTGGGGATAAAGCCAGTGAATTGCGCCGCTACGAGTTTCCTTGATGCGCATAGCCGGTTCACCAAAGCGCTTGGAAATAATCGCTTCATCAAGATTTACATTAGGTAGGTAGGTCAGGCTAGCTACTGGTGAGTTTTTTACCACCAGTAAATCATCGGCGGTCAAGGTGATACGTTTACCGCTAGGTGTGCTGTTGATACGCAAGCCGCGTTCATACATCCCCTGAAGCTTTTCAGGGTCAACCGCAACGGTCATCACCACCTTGGCTTTCAGACCATTGAAGTTAATTTCTTCAATGAACGCTTCAACACCCATACCCGCATCACTTGGTTTGAATAAACTAACATCGGATTCTTCTTTAAAAACTTTGTTGGCATCGGACAAAGTCGATACCCCTAAAGTGATACCAAAAACACGTACGGTGTCAGGAGTCGGGTGGGTGATAGTCCAAGGCAAGGTGGCAGGTGTATCTGGTGCATCTTCTGGCGCAGCAAGCAGAACAATTACTGAGACGACGAAGAGTGCTACTACGCCTAAAGCTATTTTCTTATCCATATTCGACTAATTTGTTTTGGCGTTAGTATCTAGTGCCAATGCGGCACCGGGAATTTTGCTGCTTTTGCATTGATGCTCGGCATCAAACTCCAAAACAACTAATACTAAAAGTGCCACCATGAAAGGAAGTTGTCCGATGCCTCCTGCCAGCGCATAGGTCGCTATTTTGCTAATGCCCAATTGCGCGCCACCTAAAAGCATGAAGGCGGTAAATGAGCCTGTAGTTAAAAAAAGAATCAGAAAAAGCCGTGCGCGTTTCGCCGCCAATAAATTATGGCAGCGAACAAAATGACAAGATTCGTTGGCGAGGGACTGTTTGGCCTTGAAAATCACAAATCCAAGCGAAGATAAAGAAAGTAGCACCATTACAATGAGTGGTATGTACGTGGATTTAATCATGCCGATGGCTAATACAAAAATGAAAACATGAATGACGATGAAGTCAAACAACAATACTGAATGCAGTCTTTTTGCGCGATTGATTTCTGCGTCGCTGGCTTGGAACTCCATGTTGGATAACCTCCGAGAATAAAATTTAAGTTATTGGATAATCTGCCGAAGCTGCTTTATTGTCAAACTAACTTGAGCAAAAGAGACAAGCTACCGACCTTATGCATAATCAAAATCATTTTTGAATTGGCTATTATGCTCGTCTTGCAAAAACAAACCCCGCCATTGGGCGGGGTTTGTTTACGTGGTAATGAAACAGCAGTTACTTGATGCTGGATGCGTACAACGCTGCACCAACACCAATGACAACAGCAAGCACAACGACATAGATTAAAAAATCGCTACTCATTTTGATTACCTCCAAGTTATTTACTGCTGGCTTAGCCTCAAAGTTTCGGGCGGACATAAATGTTCTTAACCCGCCCGTAATTTAGCACAGTTTTTTTAAGGAAAAAAGCACTAAATTTACTTTTAATGTCACTGAAATCAATTATTCCTAATTATTGTGGCCTGCTTGAGTAGTCGAGAGGCAGCTTTAAAAGCATCCGCTATAATCCGCGCTTAAAATTTGTGGGATGAGTATGAATAAGTTTGTGAAGCTTGGCTTGTTGAGTGCGTGTTGTGTGGTGATTCTCGCAATGGTGGCGATTACATATGTGGCACTGACATTTAATCCCAATGACTACAAAGCAAAAATCATTCAAACGGTGAAGCAAAGTAAGCAGCGTAACCTGCATTTGGATGGCGACATTAAGCTTTCTTTCTTTCCTAACATTGGTGCGAATTTGAGCAAGGTATCGTTGTCGGAATTTAACAGCGAAAATAAATTTGCAGAGATAGATTCGGCGCGGGTTTCGTTGGCCTTTATGCCGTTGCTGCGCAAACAGGTGGTGGTGGATGAGGTGGTGTTAAGCGGCTTGCAAGCCACGCTGGTTAAGCATAATGACGGCACAACGAACATTGATGATTTGCTCAGCCAGGACAAAAATCTATCTAGCCCGCAAGATAATCAACAGGTCAAATTTGACATTGCGTCGGTGTCGGTTGCCAACACTCACTTAACGTATCGTGATGAATTAAGTGGCGCGCAATACGTGATTAAAAATTTAACCCTCAAGTCGGGGCGCATTGCAAATGGTGTGACTATTCCAATTGATTTGTCGTTAGGAGTGCAAGCGAATCAACCTAAGTTGGACATCACAACGCGACTGAAAACCAAGCTCACTTTTGATTTGGACAAGGAGCAATATCGTTTGCAAGATATGAATCTTCAGTTGGCTGGCACAGCACTTGATATGAGTGATTTGAAGGTGAAAGCCAGCGGAGACGCAAATGCGGATTTAGCGAAAAATGAATTTGGTGCGCAAAAATTGACGCTAAATGTGAGCGGCAATAAAGTCGGGGAAAAGTTTGAAGCTAAACTTGACGTGCCTGCTTTGAGCCTGACTAACGATAAATTTTCCGGCGAAAGCATTGCTTTGAACGCCAATATGCAAACGGCTCTCGGCAATATCATTGCCGCACTCAATATGCCCAGGTTGGAAGGTAATGCGCAGTCGTTCAGGATTGACACGCTGACATTGGATTTGGATGTGAAGCAAGCAGAGCAAGCATTCAAAATTAAAACCGGCGGAAAAGTGTCGGGCAACTTCAAGGCGCAGCAATTTAATTGGGATGAACTAAGCGTGACGATGAATGCTACGGGTGACACGCTGCCGAATAAATCGGTGAGCAGCGAGATGAAAGGCAATGTGCAAATCGACACGCTCAAGCAAAACGTGCAAGCAAGTTTTGCGGGCGGCTTGTTACAGAGTCAGATTAAAGCCAAAGTCGGGGTGAGTAATTTTTCTCAACCCGCGATTAAATTTGATGTTGAGTTAGATCAACTTGACGCGGATTTGTATTTGCCAAAAACCACTGCAGTGCCAACCAAAGCCACTGGACCAGAGTCGCCGCTTGATTTGTCCGGTTTACGCAAGCTTAATATCGACGGCAGCTTGCGCATAGGTGCATTGAAAGTGATGAGCGTGAAGTCGAGAGAGCTGCGTGTGGATGTGCAAGCGAAGAATGGCATGGTAAATGTGAGCCCGATATCGGCTAATTTGTATCAGGGTCACGCGAACGGCAGCCTGAACATCAACGCGCAAGCCTTGCCTATCGTCACTATCAATCAGAGTCTGAGCGGTGTCGATGTTGCATCTTTGGGTAAAGATGCGGCGAATTTTGATACGTTGGAAGGCAAGGGAAGTGTGGGGATCAACCTCGCTTTACGGGGCGATACGGTTGGTGAAATGAAGAAATCCGCGAATGGAAGCATGTCGCTTAATCTCGCCGATGGCGCGATCAAAGGTATCAACATCCCCAAAAAAATCCGGGGTGCAAAAAGTGCGTTGGGAGCCAAGTCGCAAAGCCAGGCTGCCGATAAGCAAGAGAAGACCGACTTCAGCGAATTGAAAGCCAGCTTCAAAGTGACCAACGGCATTGCGCACAACGATGATCTGTCGATGAAATCTCCGCTGCTGCGATTGAGCGGCAATGGCGACATCGACATAGGCAATGACAGTATCAATTACCTCGCCAAAGCCACGCTGGCAAAAACCCTGGAAGGGCAGGGTGGACAAGATAGCGTGCGCGGCGTGACTGTGCCGGTGCGTGTCAGCGGACCTTTTGTTGATTTGAAATACAGCTTGGATTTTGCCTCGATGGTGAGTGACGAAGCCAGACAAAAAGTAGAGGCGGCCAAAGTGGCGGCACAACAAAAAGTTGAAGTGGCGAAAGAAGTTGTTAAGCAAAAAGTTGAAGAAAAAAAAGAAGAAGTGAAAACGCAAATTCAAGATCAACTCAAAAATAGTCTCAAAGGGCTGTTCAAATAGTGTCTGCCAAAAAAACGAGTTTTGCGCGGCGGTTGATTATTTGGCAACGCGCACATGGCCGTCACAATTTGCCCTGGCAAGGAGCGGATGCTTACCGCGTGTGGCTGTCAGAGATTATGTTGCAGCAAACACAGGTTGTCACAGTCATTCCCTATTACCAACGCTTCGTTGTATCGTTTCCAACTATTGCTGCGTTGGCTGCTGCCACTGAGGAGCAAGTGTTGGCGCACTGGAGTGGTTTGGGCTATTACGCCAGAGGGCGCAATCTTCATCGTGCCGCCCGATTAATTGTGGAAAAACATCACGGTGAATTCCCGAAAAAATTTGATGACATCATGACATTGCCGGGTATAGGTCGATCAACCGCAGCAGCGATTTGTGCGTTGGCTTTTCATCAGCATCGCGCCATATTGGATGGTAACGTTAAGCGGCTGCTGGCGCGATATTGCGGTATTGCCGGTTGGGCAGGGGATAAAAAAATTGAGACAGATTTATGGCAAAAAGCGGAAGCGTTGTTGCCAAAAAATGATGTCGCCATCTATATCCAAGCCCAAATGGATATGGGCGCGACGCTGTGTACACGCAGCAAGCCCAAATGTGGCGAGTGCCCTGTGCAAGATGATTGCATTGCGCATCAATCCAATCGTGAATATGAGTTACCTACATCCAAACCACGCAAAGTCAAACCCGAAAGGAATGCCACGTTTTTATTGATTATGTCAGGGCGTGAAGTCCTGCTGGAAAAACGCGCACCACAAGGCATATGGGGCGGACTATGGTGTTTGCCACAGTTGGATGATGGCAATGGTGTTGTTACGGATTACGTGCAGCAGAACGGGATGGTCGTAAACGAGAGAATTGAATTGGCGGAATTTACCCACACTTTCACCCATTTTAAATTGCACATCACACCTGTGTTGTTGCAGGTGACAAAAGCAACATTAATGGTGAGGCAAGCGGACAGCGTATGGTTGGATGTCGAAGAAGCGTTGAATGTTGCGATACCCTCACCCGTGCGTGAATTGTTAAAGCGTTTGTAGAGGGCTAGCTTTGCTAGTCAGTTTCTTGGTTTGATGTTTTAATTTTATACAAATTCGTCTTGGTGTACCCCTGCCAAATCTTGTTTTTCATGCCGTCAACATAAGTGTCTAGTGTCCGTAGCAGTCGCTTGTCATTTGAAACATCATACGTGCCAATACGCTGCATGGTTTCAAACACTACTAATAGATCCCTGACGTTTTCGTCTGTCGGGTTGGCGTTTAATTCATTCATTATGATAGGTATGGCTTCTTTACCATGTTCGGCAATTGGGCGGGACAACACTGTGGCCGGTGGAGTAACGGACTGAACACCATAAAGATAGATCTTGATTTGATCGGGTATCGAATAGCTTTCAAATCGGGATCCGGCCTGATCGTATTCTGTCTCGAAAAAATTACGTTCCAGCTGATTGGAAGCGCACGCGCTGCATAAGACAATCAATAGGGCAGCAAGATATTTAATTAAGAGCGAAGGATTGGTGAAAATGCGAATCATGATGGTTCTGCCCAAGGTTTTATCAATGTTTGCGCGACACCCAGATGATCGAGGATGCGCGCTACGACGAAATCTACCATAGATTGGACGCTTTGCGGGTGATGATAGAAGCCGGGGTTGGGTGGCATGATGACTGCGCCGGCTTGGGCAAGCTTAAGCATGTTCTCCAAGTGAATGGTGGAAAAAGGCATTTCGCGTGGTGCAAGAATGAGGGTGCACTTTTCTTTGAGCATCACATCGGCAGCGCGAGCGATGAGATCATCGCTGATACCACCCGCGATTTTCCCCAGCGTCCCCATCGTGCAAGGGCAGACCACCATCGCGTCACCGGGATTGGAGCCGGAGGCCATCGGTGCGTACCAGTCTTGAATGCCAAACACTCTCAATTCCCCATCGAACCGCCCTAATCGTTCTGCCAGAAATTTTTCGGCATCTTGTGGGCGGTTGGGCAACACAAAATCCATTTCTTGTTTTGCAACGATTTGTGCGGCTTGCGAATAGACTAGGTGCACGCGTTGACCACTTTGCAGCAGACATTCTAAAAGCCGCATGCCGTAAGGCAAGCCAGACGCGCCAGTGAAGGCAAGGGTGATAGTTTTCATAAGTTAATGGGGCGAATCAAGTCCCCTCTCCCACAATGGGAGAGGGGTGGTTGTGCGTATTATCCATGAAACGCGCCGCAATCAAACCATTCACTGTGCCGAATATCAGCGCGGCAGTGGCGAAAATCGGGATGAGGTAGGCAATGCCAGCATGTGGTATCAACCACAAATAAACCACCAACATCTGCCCGGTGATGTGTGCAAAGGCTGCATAGACACTCTGGCTGACTGCACCAAACCAACGTGCGGGCAAGTGTTGTGCGAAAGCTAATACGGCTAAGCTGCAAACAGCCCCTGCCAAGCTGAGAAAAAATCCCGGAGATAAAAAACTGCCGAACAATAAGCTGCCTGCCATTACTCGTAATAATGAAACCCATGCCGCAACGCGCCATCCATAGCGTGCCAGCACGATGAGTGTCACGATGTTGGCGAGACCCGGTTTGACACCCGGCAGCGGAGTGGGGATAGCGTTTTCAATGATGGTGAGACCCAATGCTACCGCCGCCATACGGGCGATATGGTGATCTTGCGGCGTGGTAGATAAGAGGATTGAGGATTGAGGATTGAGGATTGGTGGGTGTGCCAAATCAGGAGCGGCGGTTGGCTCCCGCTCCTCGCTCCTCGTTCCTCGCTCCTGATGTTCAGTAATTGAGGCTGTCATACTGTTTTTTGCTGCCGACCATTTCCACGCTCACTTGGTTGGGCAGGCATAATGCAATTTCACCGGCTTGTTGCAGCCAACCTTGGCGCACGCAGTATTGACGGGGGCTGGGGTCGGAGGCGATGCGTGCTTTGCGATTTTGGATAGCGACGATGCTGACACCAAGCGGGCCGCGTACTTCGATTTGTTGATCGTTCGACAAAGCTACTTCACGGAAAATTTTGCCGCCACTGCGGATGATGGCTTTGTCGGCGATTTCGCCATTCCACAATTTGAGCGTCAGCACGACGACACAAATGCCGCAGAATAAAATGGTTAACCAGTCGCCGATTTTGATGTGCTGCAAAGCCGTGCTATACATGGCTTTATGAAAGTTGGCGATGGCGCACTAACACTTGCTGTTGCTGTTCAAAATGGTGTGCGAGTTTTTCAGCCAGATAGACGGATCGATGTTGTCCCCCCGTGCAACCGATGGCAACAGTGAGATAACTACGATTGTCGGCGATGAAGTTGGGTAGCCAACGTTCCAAGAAATTAACGATGTCGCCAAACATATCCTGCATGCTGGAAGTGCTGTCTAAAAATTCGATGACGGGAGCATCGCGTCCAGTGAGTGGGCGCAGTTTTTCATCATAGTGCGGATTGGGCAAACAACGCACATCGAACACCAAATCGGCATCCAAGGGGATGCCATGCTTAAAGCCGAATGACTGAAACAATAGTGTTAAGCGGGCGCGATCAAATTGAATAAATTGTTTGATCCATGCACGCAAGGCGTTTGCGTTGAGTTCCGTGGTGTCGATGTGATGTCCGATGTCGCTAATCTCGGTTAACAATTCACGTTCATAGCTGACGCATTCTGGCAAAGTGCGCACGCCATCGCTGAGGGGATGGAGCCGCCGCGTTTCGGAAAACCGTTTTACCAGGGTATCGGTTTGCGCATCCAAAAACAACACATGGACACCAGCCGCTTGTTGTTTGATTTGCTGGAGCAAGGGCGGTAAGCGTTGCACACTGTTGGCACTGCGCACGTCTATACTCACCGCGATTTTTTTGTATCCCGCTTGCTGCAGGTGATCGACCAGGGTCGCGAGTAAATCGGCTGGCAAATTGTCCACGCAGTAATAGCCGCTGTCTTCCAGCACTTTGAGAGCGATGCTTTTGCCGGAGCCAGAAAGACCGCTAATCAGGAATAGTTGCATAGGTTATTCCAGGAGGAGTTGATCATGTCTGGTGATGAACTCTTGCATGCTGTCGATACCACGTTGTTGCAATACAAAGTTGCGCGCCGCTGCTTCGACTAATACCGCAAGGTTGCGACCTGCCACTACGGGGATATTAACTGTGTTGATATTCACGCCCAGCACAGTTTGATGCGTGGCATTGATGGGTAGGCGTTCGATTTGTGAAATATCACCACCCGGTGGATTGTGCAAATTGACGATGAGCTTCAGGCTCTTTTTGCGCCGCACCGCTGTTTCGCCAAACATGATGCGAATATTCAAAATACCCAAGCCACGCACTTCCAAAAAGTCACGCAATAATTCCGGGCAGCGGCCTTCTAGGGTATCCGGTGCAATGCGATGCAGCTCGACCACATCATCTGCAACTAAGCCGCTACCGCGTGAGATGAGTTCCAGCCCCAATTCGCTTTTACCCACAGCACTCTCGCCCGTAATCATTACACCTACTCCCAGCACATCAAGAAAAACGCCGTGGCGAGTGGTGGTTTCAGCCAATTCCTTGGCAAGATAATGACGTATCAACCACATCAGATGAACGCTGGCTTTGGGCGAAGAAAATAACGGGATGTGTGATTGATTACAAAATGCAATCAGCTCGGGTGGGATTTCAGTTGTCCCTGCGACTATCAGACAGGTTGTGCCGTTCTGTTCGATTTTTTGAAATGCGCGGTTGCGTTTTTCTTCGCTTAAATCACGCAAGAAATCGAGTTCAATTTCACTGAGCACTTGCACCCAATTGGGGTGGATGAGATTGAGATGACCAATCAAACCTTTGTTGGAAGTTTCCACCTCTTCGCTGTCGATGATGCGATCTGTGCCATCCGCTCCTGCAACGCGACTAAGCTGAAGCCTCTCCTGCTTGTCCTCAAACAGCTGCCGAATGTTGACTTGGCTCATGGAGAGATTTCGAGTGCAGAGTTCACAGTGCACTATTCCACTCAACGAACAATTTGTGAATTTGAGTTACGTCATTGCATGCGTTCAGCTGGTTGCGGAAAGTGTCGTCGCTAAACATTTGTGCGAGCTCTCCGAGGATTTGCAGATGCAAATCGGTGGCACGTTCGGGAACGAGCAGCACGAAAATCAAATTAACGGGCAGATCATCGGGTGCCTCAAAAGGAATAGGGTGCGTGGTTTTTACAAATACTCCGGTAGCATCACGTAGCTTGGGGATACGTCCATGCGGGATCGCTACCGCTTGACCCAAACCAGTTGAGCCCAATCTTTCGCGCGCAAACAAACTGTCGAAAACAGTGCTGCGGGCAATTTGCTGAGTATTCTCAAGCAGCAAACCAACACGTTCAAACACGCGCTTTTTATTGCTGGATTCGCTATCCAGCAGAATATTGTCGGGTGGTAAAATTTTACTGATGAGATTCATAAATTTTGTATGCAAAAAAATGGGCAACATTGCTGTTGCCCATTGATTGGTTACTCTGCTATCGCGTGGTTGCCAGTGGAATCATGGCGGCGCGCGGATAATTTCTCTTTATGCTTTACCACTTGGCGATCTAACTTATCCACCAGCGTATCAATCGCGGCATAGAGATTTTCATCTTCACATTCCACAAATACATCTTTTCCACTCATGTGTACGGTGGCCTCGGCCTTTTGCCTCATTTTTTCGACAGAAAGAATAATGTTCACATCTATCACATTGTCAAAATGCCGCTTGATCTTGCCGAATTTCCCCACTGCGTATTCGCGAATAGCTGGGGTGATTTCTAAGTGATGTCCGGTTAGATGCAGGTTCATGGCTTGCTCCTTATTAGAGTGATTTACGGAGATTCACCGGGAGAATGCGTAATGCGTCCCGGTACTTTGCTATGGTACGCCGGGCGACAACTATGCCCTGCTGTGCCAAGATTTCCGACATGCGGCTATCGGTGAGTGGCTTCTTGGTGTCTTCCTCGCTGACTAATTGTTTGATGAGTTCGCGTATTGCCGTGGAAGAACACGTGCCGCCGCTTTCCGTGGATAAACCGCTGCCAAAAAAATGTTTAAATTCATAAATGCCGCGTGGTGTGAGCATGAATTTTTGTGTGGTGCTGCGCGATATGGTGGATTCGTGCATGCCGAGTTCATCGGCAATTTCACGCAGCACCAGCGGGCGCATCGAAATTTCGCCGTGCTCTAAAAAATCAACTTGTCGTTCCACGATGGCTTGGGCAACGCGCAATATAGTGTCAAAACGCTGCTGTAAATTTTTAATCAGCCAGCGCGCTTCTTGTAGTTGCGTAGAAAGCTGGGATGAATTCTTATCGTCGCGCTGCTGCAAAATACCCGCATAAATTTGATTTACACGCAGTTTGGGCATGGCTTCGATATTGAGCCGTGCACGCCATTTGTTTTTCACTTTTTCCACAACGATGTCTGGCACGACAAAGTCCGCGACAGTCTGCCCGAATTCTGTGCCGGGTTTGGGATTTAAGCCGATGATGAGTTGTTGTGCGATGCGTAATTCATCATCGGTACAGCGCAGCAAGCGCTTTATTTTGGTGAAATCGTGTGCCGCCAGCAAGTCTAAATGTTGGCTGACTAGACGAATGGCTATATCGCGTTGCGGCGTTGTGTCTGACATTGCCTTGAGTTGCAACGCTAAACATTCGCCGAGATGGCGAGCACCCAAGCCCGGCATGTCTAAGTGTTGCAGTTGTACCAGCGCGGTTTCCAAATCATCCAGCGTGATTTCAAGTTCAACAGGCAACAGCGTCTCGATTTCTTCCAAACTTTGCGTGAGGTAACCATTTTCGTCGAGCGCGTCTATCAGACAGCCCACTATTTGACGATCATTATTGTCCAGCGAGCTGGTGGTTAATTGACCGTGTAAATGTTCGCGTAGTGTGCTTTGCAATGCGGCCTGCTCAAAACGAGGATCGTCTTCATCGTCATCACTTCGTGTAATGCCGTTCGCACTCCAATCAGTCGGCTCATTGTCGAAGCTGTCGTTGGTTTCGCGATCGTCGTCGTGCGGCGGTGGTGCCTCGTCTGGTGCGGAAGTGGCATCAGAGCTGGTGGTGGAAGTGGTGCGTGTTTCAGTGGTAAATGCGCTGCTGGTGAAATCTTCCGACGCTTCCAGCATGGGATTTTCTTCCAACATGCGCGCCACTTCTTGATGCATATCCTGTGTGGAAAGTTGCAGTAAACGCAATGCCTGCTGCAATTGCGGGGTAAGCGTAAGCTGCTGGGATAACCGAAGTTGAAGTGCGGGTTTCATTGCTTGTTGGCTTAATTCAGAATTGCTTTTGTCGCGACCAGTTTACACCAAAAGTGCTCTCTGGAAATTCAAGATTTATGCGTGGAGCTTGATCTTTCAAACATGAGTAAGCAACGCGGCATAGAGATGAAAGTTGGAGTTTTAAAGACATCTTTTATAGCTTGAAATGTTCGCCCAAGTACACTTTCCTGACGACCTCATTATAGATGATTTCATCGGGTTTGCCTTCCGCCATCACTGAACCCGCGTTGATGATGTAAGCGCGATCACAGATGCCCAGTGTTTCACGTACATTGTGATCGGTAATCAGCACGCCAATGTTGCGCTCTTTGAGGAAGCCAATGATTTTCTGAATATCCAATACGGCAATCGGGTCAACGCCCGCGAAAGGCTCATCGAGCAAAATAAATCGTGGATCCGTGGCTAATGCACGGGCGATTTCGACACGTCGCCGTTCGCCACCGGACAAACTAATGGCAGGGTTTTTGCGGATATGCCCAATGTGCAAATCTGCCAATAATGCTTCTAGGCGGTTTTCAATATCCGCCTCGCTGATGTCCTGTAATTCCAAAACGGCTTTGATGTTTTGCTCGGCAGTGAGGCGGCGAAAGATCGAAGCCTCTTGTGGAAGATAGCCTAACCCTAAGCGGGCGCGGCGGTGTATCGGCATGTGAGTGATGTTGGATTCGTCGATAAAGATTTCACCGCCATCCGCAGCGATTAAACCAACGATCATGTAGAACGATGTGGTTTTACCGGCACCATTGGGCCAAGCAGCCCAACCACCTCACCGCTTTTTACTGAAAGCGAAGCGTCATGCACGACAGTGCGCGCGCCATATTTTTTCTTGAGACCAACGGCCCTTAGTTCACTCATGTTTACTTTGTTGATGGTGCTATTTCGTCAGTCGGAACCGTTCTTTTGATTTTCGATTGCAATACCGCACGAACCCGCTTTGGTGGGGTATTGCCAGTGTTATCGCTACTGCCCGTCACTTGGAAAATTTCGGTTTTAACACTGTAGCTGATGTGTTCACCACGCACGTCATCCAAATCGCGTTTTACGTGTGCTTGGTTATAAAAATCCACGGTCTCTGCGCGCGTGTCATAGACAATGCGTTCGCCCGAACCTTCTACAAATTCATTCAAGCCTTCGCGTTTTTGGCGGAAGCTGGCGGTTTTTCCATAAACCGTGGCGAGGGTGAAGCCATCTTTGCTTTGTGCCACCACGACTTTATCACCGAGTAATTGCAGCGTGCCTTGTGTCAATTTCACACCACCGACAAAGGTGCTGATTTGTTTGGCATCATCAATCGTTACTTGATCGGCATCTAATTGCACGGGTTTTTCGCGGTCAGCACGTTCAGCCAAACACGAAGATGTGTAGAGCAAGAAAATGGTTGCGAGCAGTAAATTATTTTTTTGCGGGAACATATTCACTTCTGACACGGGAGAGTAATTTGAAGGTGCGCAGCTTGTAGTCCATTTCCATGCCGACTGCATTAACCGTAGTGCTGGCATTGGTGAGCATGACAGGGCGGTCGGTGGTAATCAGGTTTTGATTGGGCAGCATGTGCAGATATTCAGTTTGCAGCGTGAGTTTATCTTGTCGTGCACTGGCATCACGCAGCATTTCTACTTGGTCGCTAAGAATAACTTCTTCCCCTTTGCTGGTTATTTTACCTTGCTTGGCGGTGGTGTGTATCGCAATGCCTTCGTTGGAAAGGGTGGTTAGTACAGGCTCGTCGAGGGTGGTGCTGTCATCTTCGGGATAATGATGCAGTTGCTTCGCGCTAATAATGAAGTGCGGTCTTCCTTGTGCATCCATCCTAGTCGCGGAAAAATTCTCCATCAAGGCATCGATGCTGAGGCGTGTATCAATTTTTGCTTTTGGAAGTTCCGTTTGGGTTTGCATATTCAGCCAATATGTCACGCCCAGCAAACCTATCATTGCCAGCAAAAGCAACCAATAGCGGGTGCGAGCAGTAACGCTCATTGTAAATACGGAGCAAGTTGTGCATCCAATGTGCCTTGTGCTGACATGATGAGTTCGCATGCCTCACGCACTGCGCCATGTCCGCCACTGCGCTGAGTGACGTAATGCGAATGGGTACGAACGAGTTTGGGAGATTCAGGTACGCTGATGGCCAATCCAACATGGCGCATAACCGTTAGATCGACAACGTCATCGCCCATATAAGCTGCGGCATCGCGCGATAATTTGAGTTTATTGAGCAGGTCTATCATTGCGGCCAGCTTATGTTCAGCACCCTGATATACGTATGTGATGCCCAGATTTTTTGCGCGCGCTTCCACACAACGCGAAGTTCGCCCGGTAATGATGGCAACTTCAACGCCACTGGCGCGCAGCATTTTGATGCCATGCCCGTCCAGTGAATTAAAGCGTTTAAATTCCTCGCCTGAATCGGAAAAATATAAACCGCCATCGGTCATCACACCGTCCACATCAAAGGCGATCAAGCGGGTCAATTTTGCGCGACTAGTGGGCATGTTTTCTCCTAAATTTATAGATCCCAGTTGATAGTCGCTAGACGCTAGTTGATTTTTTGCTGCCGCGTTGCGGTTTTAACCAACGACTAATAACTATCAGCTACCAACTGGTTTTATCAAATTACTTTTGCATGTAACAAGTCGTGCATATTTAAAGCACCGACCAGTTTTTGTGTTTCATCCACTACGAGTATCTGGCTGATGTTGTACTGCTCCATCGTTTGCACGGCTTCGGCAGCAAGGCTGTCGGGGTTGATGCAGCGCGGGTTGGCGGACATCACATCGCGCACCAACGTGGCATTGAAGTCTAATTTTTTTTGCAAGGTGCGGCGCAAATCACCATCCGTATAAATACCGACTACGTGCTGATGGGCATCGACAATTGCCGTCATCCCCACGCCTTTTTTGGAAATTTCCAAAATCGCTTCGCCTAAAGTCGCATCAACATTTACCATCGGCAAACGCTCGCCGCTGCGCATGATGTCGTGTACGTGGGTGAGTAAACGCCGCCCCAAACTTCCTCCGGGGTGGGAACGCGCAAAATCCTGTGCGCCAAAACCTTTGGCATCCAGTAGTGCGACGGCGAGTGCATCGCCTAGTGCTAAAGCCGCTGTAGTGCTGGCTGTAGGGGCGAGGTTCATCGGGCAAGCTTCCTTATCGACTGCTGCATTCAAATGCACGTCGGCAACTTTTGCTAGGCTGGAAGCAGAGTTTCCCGTCAAGCTAATCAGTTTTGCGCCTTGGCGTTTAATGGTAGGCACAATCGCCAGCAGTTCCTGACCCTCGCCCGAATACGATATGGCGATGATGACATCTTCGCTGGTAATCATACCTAGATCGCCGTGGCTGGCTTCGCCGGGATGCACGAAGTAAGCGGGCGTACCCGTACTGGACATGGTGGCGGCGATCTTGCGGGCGATGTGACCCGACTTGCCCATGCCGCTGACAATGACGCGGCCGTGGCAACTTAAAATTAAATTCAGTGCGTGGAGAAAATGCTCATCAATGCGTTGGCTCAGTGCTTGCACGGCGGCAGCTTCGATGTTTAATACCTCGCGGCCAAGCTCAAGTGCGCGGGGTGTGGCGGTGAGTGGTTTAGTCATGCGGAGCATTATAGCAATTGCAACGCAAGCTTGAGTGCGGCATCATCCGTCTCATAAAAATAATCTTCACACTCATGGAAAGCTCACTCTCACTCGTTTTGATTTTGCTCGCCACCGCTGTTGTTGTGGTGGTGCTGTGCCGTTTATTGCATTTACCCGTCATGTTGGGCTATCTCGCGGTCGGTATTTTGATTGGTCCGCACGCTTTGGCATGGATACCCGAAGCTATGGAAACTCAACACCTCGCCGAATTTGGTGTGGTGTTTTTGATGTTTAGCATAGGCTTGGAGTTTAGTCTTACGCGCCTAAGATCAATGAAGAGCACGGTGTTCGGCTTGGGGTCGGCGCAGGTGCTGACGACGATAGCTTTGGTGATGGCAATTGCCGCATTGCTCGGTTTGGACTGGCGCGCAGGCTTGGCATTGGGCGGTGTGTTGGCGATGTCATCCACAGCAATCGTTAGCAAAATGTTGGTGGAACGTGCCGAATTGAATCTGCCATACGGACAGCAGATGATGGGCGTGCTGTTATTTCAAGACCTCGCGGTTGTGCCGTTGCTGATTATCATTCCCGCGTTGGCAACCAATCCGTCGGACATGTATGCCACATTGGCTTACGCCACACTTAAAGCCGTGGGCGTGTTGTTGCTATTGCTGGTATTCGGGCAGCGCATCATGCGCCAGTGGTTTCACGTGGTGGCAAGGCAAAAATCATCCGAGCTATTTATGCTCAACGTGTTGCTGATCACTTTGGGTTTGGCGTATTTCACCGAGTTGGCGGGACTGTCGTTGGCACTGGGTGCCTTCGTGGCGGGCATGTTGATTGCCGAAACCGAATACCGTTATCAAGTGGAAGAAGACATCAAGCCGTTCCGCGATGTGCTGCTGGGCTTGTTCTTCGTCACCGTCGGCATGAAGCTCGATGTGGCAAGCGTGGTGAACGATTTCGGCTGGATTGTGTTGGTGCTATTCGCGCTGATTATTTTTAAGGCAATCATCATTACGTTGTTAGCACGTGCGTTGGAAGGTGACTGGGGCGTGGGTTTGCGTAGCGCAATCGGTTTGGCGCAAGCGGGCGAATTCGGGTTTGTGTTGCTGACACTCGCCGATGGCGCACATTTGCTCAATCCCGAAACCCTGCAAATCACCTTGGCGGCGATGTTGCTCTCTATGCTGATTGCGCCGTTTTTAATTCAATATGGTGAGGCGATTGCGCGACGTTTTTCCGCCGCAGAATGGACGAATCGCGCCATGCAAATGCACCAAATTGCGGTTCAAGGCATGAGCAAAAAAGGGCATGTGATTATCTGTGGTTACGGTCGCAGTGGCAGCACGCTGGCGGGTTTTTTGGAGGCGGAAAATCTTAGCTTCATTGCGCTTGATCTCGATTCGCGCCGCGTCCGTGAAGCGTTGGCAGACAAGAAAAAAGTGGTTTACGGCGATGCCGCCAAGCGCGAAGTGTTGATGGCGGCGGGGCTGATGCGTGCCAAAGCGTTGGTAATTTCCTACAAAGACAAGCATTCCGCGCTGGCGATTTTGCGCCACACCAAAGAGCTGCGCCCCGATCTGCCCGTGGTGGTGCGCACCAATGACAACACCCACGTTGAAGCACTCAAACAGGCTGGCGCGGCTGAAGTGGTCGCCGAAGTGCTGGAAGGCGGCGTGATGCTTGCTTCGCAAGCCATGCTCATGGCGGGTGTGCCAATCAATCGTGTGATTAGTCGCGTACAAGAAAATCGTGCGCGCCGCTATGCCGCATTCAGCGGTTATCTCAGCGGCGTGCAAAATGATTTGAATGGCATCCACGAAAGTTTGCAAACACGATTCCACAGCGTTTTGCTGCAACCCGATTCGGTTGCCACAGGAAAAAAATTGGGCGACATGGGCTTGTCCGCGCTGGAGGTGGAAGTCAACTCACTGCGCCGCCACAACGTGCGTGGCGCGCAGCCCAGTGAAGAGATGATTTTGCATGCAGGTGATGTGCTGGTGTTGCTGGGGTTGCCAGAAGCCTTGCACTTGGCGGAGGCGAGGCTGCATAAAGGTTAGGCAATGAGTTTGTCGTACTCAGAATGCAAGCCAACCCATATCCATACAAACCCGCCTTCAACCTCCATAGCAATTGCACGATGATGTATGCCCACTCGTGCAGACCATACCTTGCCTATTTTTTTGAAATGCAGTGACGGATGGCGCGGATTGCTTTTGAGTAGCTCATAATTCTTGTCTACAAGTGCGCGGACATCTTCGGGAAGCCCGTCATAACATCGCCAGAACCGACTGGCTGTTGAATGTTTCACAGGGGCTTTGTTTTTCCAGCGCGGTATTCTGCCTGTGCTTCATCAAGCATGAAGTCGAGCTTGCCTGCCTCCGAATCGGCTGCAATCTGGCGATCCCAGCGGGTATGCTCATACTCAACAAACCAATTACGCAACGCAGCGAATGATTGATTATCAAGATGCTGAATTTGCTCTTCAATTAACTGAACGGTTGTCATCACTGTAATCCTCCAAATTAGGAAGTATCTGAAATTGCAGTCTAGTTGAGGAAAGTAAATTAGGCAATCAAGCCAGAAGGGCTTGTTCGGCATGATGTGGAAGTCAACTCCCTGCGCCGCCACAACGTGCGCGGTGCGCAACCCAGTGAGGATATGATTCTGCATGCGGGTGACGTGCTGGTATTACTGGGGTTGACGGAAGCCTTGCACTTGGCGGAGGCGAGGCTGCATAAAGGGCAACAAAAAAGCCCGCCGAAGCGGGCTATGTCACGCCGGAGTGAGTTGGTTATACGCCCATGCAGACAGTATAAAGTGTGTCGTCAGCAGGGGCTGCAATGGTGGCAGGAGTTGTTGATGTTCTAGCTGCCGGTGAAGTGGTATCAGCAGTAACCATCAATGAACCAGCATCGCTCTTGCCATCATCTAGAGTAGTGTCCAACTGTTTGGCAAATCTACCTAAGATATGTTTCGAACAAATAAAGTACGAACCCTTGAGTCCAACTATCGGAGGTGTTGCGCTGCCACTCTCGACACCAATGCGACCGCCAACAGCGTTATGGGGAAGATAAGGGTCAGCATCACTAGAAATGGCAGCGGTAGGTACGATGGTCGCACCTGCCATCAGGCCAGCAAGTCTTACGTGTTGCCAAAACACTACCGATTCTTCCGTTTGGGTGTTACTGTCCCACAATCCTTCAACAAGTCCATTGCCTACTGTACCTCCTGTCGTAGCTAGAGTGCCTCCAGTTAAATGAGTATTTGCATTGGCATCATCACCTGGTAAGGCCTTAAATTTGTCTTGGTAACCGTAGATGTATAGGGGGATATTCCTGAAATCTTGCGCAAGATTTTTAACCTTAGCACTATTGATAAGCTCTTGCCCTTTAAGTACGCCGCCTAGCAGCAGTCCGATAATCACCAATACGATAGCAATTTCAATCAAGGTAAAGCCAGATTGATTACGTTTCATTATGATACCCTCCAATAAATAGTTGTGAATGTGGTGCGCTACGATGGATATACAGCAAGGGGTGTGCCACGATGAGGTTGAGGATTGCGATTAGGTGGTGGCTAAGGTTGATAAATCGACTTGGCTCATACTCAATAAGCCGTGTCATTCGCGTGAAAACGGGAACCCAGTCGTTTAAAATTCTTGTGGAACGGGGTTGAATAAGGGTCTTGTCCGCTACGCGGAACGGATGTTTTTGCTGGATTCCCGCCTGCGCGGGAATGACAAACATTGAATAATGACGATAAGCTGACAGAGTGATGACGAGATGCTGACACTTGGGTGGAAAAATAAACCGCAGGCGGGCAGGTGGTTGATGCTGGCGATGTTCGCGTTGTTGCACGGCGCGATTTTACTGGGCTTGGATAGTGCTTTGGCGCATCCGTTGTTGTTGGCGCATATGGGATTATTTTTGTTATGGCAGCCGCTATGGCGTGGCGAGCGTGAAGTAGGGCGGGGCGCGTTTTTGCTGATTGTGTTGATCGCTACGATTGCACTGTTTTGGCTCAATTGGTGGTCGATTACGTTTTGGCTGATTGGGTTGTTCGGTTTGGTGGGTGCGCGGGTGTTTGTGTTTCGCGATCGTTCGACGCGCTTTTTGTACTTGGCACTGATGGTGTATTTGCTTGCGGTGTTACTGTTTTGGGTTGTACCGAATCTATTTGATGCGCAGCCCACCATTATAGATGTGGGACAGATCACGATTCGCTATGCCTTGCCGCTGTTGCTGTTGGGGATTGCCGCGCTGCCTGTGCGTGATGAGCCAAGCGATGGCGTGCAAGTAGTCGATTTTATTTACAGCTTGCTGTTATTTATGTTGCTGACTTTGGTTGTGTTGGGCAGCCTTGCCTTTATGACATTGGCACACTTGGATTATTGGGAAGCTTTGCTGCGCACCTTGTTTTTGACGGGTTTGGTGCTGTTAATATTTGGCCTGCTGTGGAATCCGCGTTTTGGATTTGGCGGGCTGCAAGTGCAGTTTTCACGTTACTTGTTGAACGTGGGTACGCCGTTTGAGAGCTGGCTTACCAGGCTGGCTGAAGCTGCCCAGCAAGAATCCGATGCAGCTGCCTATCTCAATAAAGCCATTACGCTGTTGACGGATTTTTCATGGTTATCCGGTTTGACCTGGCAGTCTCCCGATGGCAACGGGAAGTTGGGACAGCTCACCAAGCATACGGTTATGGCTGATGAATCTGTCTTGAAATTTACGTTGTATACCAAGCAACCGCTTAACCCCGCTTTGTTGTTGCACATCAATTTGTTGGTGAAGCTCATCGCTTACTCTTATCAAGCCAAGCAGCGTGAGCAAACCTTGCGCGACATGACGCGTTTGCATGCTGTGTATGAAACGGGTGCACGCTTAACGCATGACCTGAAGAATATGCTGCAATCGTTGCTGTCGCTCACCACCATTGCGCAAAGCCCGAACGAGCGCGCGCAACAGCTACTCAAGCAACAGCTGCCACTTATCACACAGCGGATTGAGATGACGTTGGGCAAGCTTGAGCAGCCTGAAGCGGAAGGCGAGACGATGCAGCTGGCACTGCCAATTTGGTGGAATGCTTTGAAACTGCGCAACCAACAACATGATATTGAATGGCTTGCGCCGGAGGTGTTGCCGAGTATCGATATTCCTTCAGCTTTGTTCGATTGTGCGGCGGATAATTTGCTGGACAACGTGGTGAGAAAACGTCAATCCGAGCCGGGTATAAAACTCATCGTTGAAGTTCAGTTGGAGCCATTGTGTCTATCTGTGACCGATAGTGGCACGCCTGTGGCGGACAATATCGCGAAAAAATTAATGCAAGGCGTGGTTGTTTCTGAAGGCGGTCTGGGCATTGGGCTTTATCAAGCGGCGCGCTGGGCTGAGCAATTGGGCTACAGGGTGGTGCTGGTGAGTAATCAAGAAGGTAGGGTGTGTTTTGAGTTGCGCGGGTGAAATCGCCGACTGGTCATTAGATAAAAAACCAGCCATTCGACCAAGCCAGCAAGCTGGCAAGTCGCTGGTTATCTCGCGAAAGCGGGAATCCAGATGATTGAATAATTTCCCGCGCTGCGGGACAACATTTTGATTTTGTCCGCTATGCGGGATTTTTGTTTTGCTGGATTCCCGCTTTTGCGGGAATGACGAAGCTTCGTGTTCTAATGAACAATAGTTCCTTATGTGATAAGCTTCCCGCCGTTGTTATTTATTTTTAATTCTGTTTCATGTCTGTCACTTCAGCACACTCCTCAAGCGCGCTTTTACGCCAAGAAATTCTCTCACTGCATGCTTATCATGTCCCGGATAGCGCAGGCTACACCAAGCTGGATGCAATGGAAAATCCCTATGTGTTGCCGCAACCTTTGCGCAGCGAGATCGCCGAGTTGGTAGCCTCGGCCGCCATTAACCGTTATCCCGATCCGAGTGCGTCTTCACTCAAGAAAAAAATTCGTGATGTAACTAATTTGCCGCAAGGCATGGCTGTGTTGCTGGGCAATGGTTCGGATGAAATTATTCAATTGCTGGCAATGGCGGTGAATAAGCCAGGCGCAAAGTTGTTGAGCGTTGAGCCATCGTTTGTGATGTACAAAATGATCGCCACGTTTACGGGCATGCGCTATGTGGGTGTGCCGCTGACGGAGAACTTTGCGCTTGATATGCCGCAAATGTTGAAAGCTATCCAGCGCGAACAACCTGCACTGATATTTTTGGCTTACCCGAATAATCCAACTGGCAATTCGTTTGCAGCGCACGAGGTAATTCAAATCATCGAGGCCGCGCAAGGTCTGGTGGTAGTGGATGAGGCGTATTACGCGTTTGCCGAAAATAGCTTTATTCCGCGCTTGGCAGATTATCCCAATCTATTGGTGATGCGCACTTTTTCTAAACTGGGCATGGCGGGTTTGCGCTTGGGATTTTTGGCGGGCAGCACGGCGTGGTTGAATGAGTTGGAAAAGCTGCGCTTGCCGTATAATGTGGGTGTGTTGCCGCAGGTAGTGGCGGAAAAGATGCTCGATCATCACGATGTGCTGTTGCAGCAAGCCGAGCAAATCAAGCAAGATCGCACAAAATTATTTCAGCAATTAAGTGCTATTGCGGGTGTGCAGGTTTACCCCAGTGAAGCGAACTTTTTGCTGTTCCGCATTGCGAACGCCACGGATGTATTTAACGGCTTAAAGCAGCGTGGTGTATTGATTAAGAATCTGAGCGGTGGACATCCGATGTTGAAAGACTGCTTGCGTGTTACCGTCGGTACGACAGCAGAGAATGAAAAATTTATAGCGGCTTTGCAAGCAACTTTATAAGGCAAAAAACATGCGTAGCGCACAAGTTTCACGCAACACTTTAGAGACGCAAATCAGCGTTGAGATCAGTTTAGATGGTAGCGGAAAAGCTAAGTTTGATACGGGGCTACCGTTTCTCGATCATATGATGGATCAGATTGCGCGGCATGGTTTGATTGACTTGAGCATCATCGCAAAAGGCGATTTGCATATCGATGCGCATCACACCGTCGAGGATATTGGCATTACTCTGGGGCAGGCGTTTAATCAAGCGGTGAACGATAAAAAAGGTCTGCGTCGCTACGGGCAGGCTTACGTGCCGCTCGACGAGGCTTTGTCGCGTGTGGTGTTGGATATTTCAGGTCGTCCCGGCTTGGTGTTCAATTGCGAATTTGTGCGCGGCAGCATCGGCAACTTTGATGTGGACTTGTTCCACGAATTTTTCCAAGGCTTTGTCAATCACGCTTTGGTGACATTGCATATTGATAATCTCGCGGGCAATAACGCGCATCATCAGGCTGAGACAATTTTCAAGGCCTTTGGTCGTGCGCTGCGTATGGCACTGGAGCTTGATCCGCGCATGGCTGGCATGATGCCGTCCACTAAGGGATCTTTGTAATCAAATGATCGCTGTTGTTGATTACGGCATGGGTAACTTGCGTTCGGTCAAGCAGGCCTTGAGCAAGGTTGCGCCAAACACGGAAATTATCGTGACTGACGATGCGCAGCTGATTGCAAAAGCCAGTCGAGTTGTGTTTCCCGGTCAGGGTGCGATGCCGGATTGTATGCGTGAGTTGGATGCACGGGGTCTGCGCAATGCGGTGCTGGAAGCGGCGCGCAGCAAGCCTTTTCTGGGCATTTGCATCGGTCTGCAAATGTTGTTTGAACATAGTGCGGAAGGCGACGTGGCGGGTTTGGGTTTGTTTCGTGGTGATGTGGCGCGTTTTGCCAGTCCGCTGCAAGATGTGCAGGGTAATAAACTTAAAGTCCCGCACATGGGTTGGAATCAGGTAAAGCATGTAATGCCCGCACACCCTTTATGGAACGGTATCGAACAAGATGCGCGTTTTTATTTTGTGCATAGCTACTACGTGCGACCACAAAATGAAAACGTCGTGCAAGCTACCTGTGAATACCCGAAGCCTTTCGTCTGCGCCATCGCGCAAGATAATTTATTTGCGGTGCAGTTTCACCCTGAAAAAAGCCATCTGGCAGGGTTGCAATTACTACAAAACTTTACCCGGTGGAATCCTTAATTAACTTAACTAATTACTATGCTAATTATTCCTGCGATTGATTTGAAAGACGGTCATTGTGTGCGCCTCAAACAAGGCTTGATGGAAGATGCCACGGTGTTTTCGGAAGACCCTGCCGCCACGGCGAAGCATTGGTTGGCGCAAGGTGCGCGACGTTTGCATCTGGTGGATTTGAACGGTGCCTTTGCGGGTAAGCCAAAAAATGAATCGGCAGTAAAAAGCATTATTGAGGCAGTGGGCATGGATGTGCCAGTGCAACTGGGTGGTGGCATACGCGATTTGGAAACCATCGAGCGTTATCTTGATCTGGGCGTGACCTATATCATCATCGGCACGGCAGCGGTGAAAGTGCCGGGTTTTTTGCATGAGGCGTGTGATGCCTTTCCCGGACACATCATGGTGGGCTTGGATGCCAAGGCTGGCAAGGTTGCTGTGGATGGATGGTCAAAACTGACCGGGCATGATGTGGGCGATTTGGCGCAACGCTTTGAGGGCTATGGCGTGGAAGCCATTATCTATACCGACATCGGGCGTGATGGCATGATGACGGGGGTGAACATTCCCGCTACGGTTGAGCTGGCGAAGCCGCTGCATGTGCCTGTGATCGCCAGTGGCGGCATCACCAATTTGGACGATGTGCGTGCGCTGTGTGCTGTGCAAGCGGAAGGTATTACGGGTGCGATTACGGGTCGGGCGATCTACGAAGGCTCGCTGGATTTGCGTGCCGCGCAAGCCTTGGCTGATGAACTTTCACCGAAACTGTAATGCTCGCCAAGCGCATTATCCCCTGTTTAGACGTAACTGCGGGTCGCGTGGTGAAAGGCGTGAGTTTCGTCGAGCTGCGTGATGCGGGCGATCCCGTTGAGATTGCGCGCCGCTACAATGAACAGGGCGCGGACGAGCTAACTTTTCTTGACATCACGGCAAGCTCAGATGATCGAGGCATTATTTTCCGTATCATCGAGCAGGTTGCATCGGAAGTGTTTATTCCGCTGACAGTTGGTGGTGGCGTACGCGAAGTCAGCGATGTGCGTAATTTGTTAAATGCAGGTGCGGATAAAGTCAGCATCAACACCTCTGCCGTGGTGAATCCGCAGTTGGTCAAAGATGCTGCCGCACGTTATGGCTCACAATGTATCGTAGTGGCAATTGATGCCAAACAAGTATCAGCGGGCCGTTGGGAAGTGTTTACCCACGGGGGCCGCAAGGCAACGGGCTTGGATGTAATCGAATGGGCAAGTAAGATGCAGCAGTTCGGTGCGGGCGAAATTTTGCTCACCAGCATGGATCAGGATGGTCAAAAGCGCGGCTTTGATTTGGGACTTACACGCGCAGTGACCGATGCGTTAGAGATTCCTGTCATTGCCAGCGGCGGTGTCGGTAATTTGCAACATCTCGCCGATGGCGTAAAACTCGGTGGAGCGGATGCAGTGTTGGCAGCGAGTATTTTTCACTTTGGCGAATACACGGTGCAGCAGGCCAAGCAATTTATGGCGCGGCAAGATATTGAGATTAGATTGTAAAAAATGCTGTCCGCAGATTACGCAGATTCACACCGATTTGATAATGGGCTTAGTTTGGAATCTTGTGTAATCTGTGAAATCTGCGGATAAGGTTTTTAAGTTGGTATTTGGTAATCCATATGAAAGAGGCTTGGCTAAATAAAGTAAATTGGGCGGCGGACGGCTTGGTCACTGCTATTGCACAAGATGCAACAACCGGGCGGGTGCTGATGGTGGCGTGGATGAACCGCGAGGCATTGCAGCTTACGCAGCAAAAAAATGAAGCGGTGTATTGGTCGCGTTCCCGAAAAAAATTGTGGCACAAGGGCGAAGAGTCAGGCCATGTTCAACATGTTAAAGAGATTCGTCTTGATTGTGATGGTGACGTAATACTTCTGCAAATCGAACAGCATGGCGGCATCGCTTGTCATACTGGGCGTGAGAGTTGTTTCTTCAGTCGCTTGGAAAATGGCAAGTGGGTTGAAGTGGATGCGGTGTTGAAGTCACCGGAAGAAATTTACAAGAAGCTGGTTTGAAATAATGAGTAACGATATTCTGCAACGACTAACTGAAACCTTGGAAGCGCGCAAAAATGCCGCACCAGAGAGTTCATATGTCGCCAAACTTTTCAGCAAAGGTGAAGATGCTATTCTGAAAAAAGTGATCGAAGAAGCCGGTGAGGTGTTGCTGGCAGCCAAAGATGGCGATAAAACCCACCTCGTGTATGAGGTCGCTGACTTGTGGTTTCACAACATGGTGCTGTTGGCGCATCACGGCTTGAGCGCGCAGGATGTGTTGAATGAATTGGCGCGTCGAGAAGGTTTGTCGGGCATCACTGAAAAAAATAGTCGGGCAAAGGATTAAAGTATGAGCGACTGTATTTTTTGCAAAATCGCGCGGGGTGAAATTCCCAGTCGCAAGGTGTATGAAGACGATGAGGTGTTTGCCTTCCACGACATCAATCCGGTTGCCCCTGTGCATTTTATGATGATTCCCAAGTTGCATTTGGATTCATTGGCGCAGGCTGAAGAGGCGCATTCCGCCTTGCTTGGCAGGATGCTGGTATTGGCTTCCCGCTTGGCGCGCGAGCAAGGTTTGGAAAGTGGATTTCGCACTGTCATCAATACGGGAAAAGGTGGTGGGCAAGAGATATTTCATTTGCATATACACATCATTGGCGGTGGAAATATCCCGCCGATGGTTAAACGTGGTTAATCGATAAGGAGTACATCATGGGTTCATTTAGTATTTGGCACTGGCTGATCGTGCTGTTGGTAGTGGTGCTGATTTTTGGCACAAAGAAATTGAAAAACATTGGTAGTGATTTGGGCGGTGCGGTAAAAGGCTTCAAAGAAGGTATGAAAAGTGATGATGAGCCAGCCAGGCAAATCAAAGAAGGCGGGCAGACCATCGAAGGCGAAGTGAAAGACAAGAAAACAACTAACGTTTGAGCCTGTTTAAACTCAAGCAATGTTTGACTTTAGCTTTTCTGAATTGATTGTCGTTTTGGTCGTGGCACTGGTGGTCATCGGCCCCGAGCGTCTGCCCAAAGTTGCGCGTACCTTGGGGCATTTGTATGGTCGCGCACAACGCTATGTAAACGGCGTGAAAGCCGACATCTCGCGCGACATGGCGGTTGAGGAATTTCGCCAACTACAAGCCAAAGTACAAGCAGAAGCGCAGGCGGTGGAGCAATCGGTAAAAAACATCGCTGTAAGCACCGACGAGCAAATGCAGCAGATCAATGCTGCAGTTACCCAGCTTTCTTTAGCGGAGAAAGCTGATGTTGCTGAAACGAAATCTAGCGTACCTTCCGCATGAGTAAATTTTGCAATGCGCCAGCTCAATAGCCCATGAGCGACACACCTAAATCCGCAACCACCACCGAGACTTTTGTCGCGCACTTAATCGAGCTGCGCACGCGTTTGCTGCATTCGGTCGTGGCGTTGTTAGTGGTATTTATCTGCCTGTTTCCGTTTTCTTCCAAGCTCTATACATTGCTTGCGCAACCGCTATTAGCCAAGCTACCCAAGGGCGGGCAGATGATTGCTACCGATGTCACTACACCATTTTTCGTGCCGCTTAAAGTGGCGATGATGGCGGCGTTTTTGATTGCGCTCCCTTACATCCTGTATCAAATCTGGCGATTTGTTGCGCCAGGGTTATATGCGCACGAAAAGCGTTTGGTGTTGCCGTTGATTGTCGCCAGCACTATATTGTTTTTCTGCGGCATGGCGTTCGCCTATTTCGTCGTCTTCCCCGTGGTGTTCGGTTTCATCACCGCCAGCGCGCCACAAGGCGTGGCAGTAATGACTGACATCGACAAATATCTGAGCTTTGTGCTGGGCATGTTCATGGCATTTGGCATTACCTTCCAAGTGCCTGTCGCGGTCATTTTGCTGGTACGCATGGGCTTCGTTAGCGTGGAAAAACTGCGCGAAATTCGCCCTTACGTGATCGTTGGCGCGTTCATCGTTGGCGCGATATTTACTCCGCCCGATGTGGTTTCGCAGTTTATGCTGGCGATGCCGCTATGGTTGCTGTATGAAGCGGGGATTGTGGTGGCGAGCTGGATGAAATCCGCGTCGAAAGTTACGGACTCCGCTTAGTTACCGCGCCGCCTGTTTGGGGCGCGTGCCAATTTTAGCCTGCACATTGATGATTTTCTCATCGCGCAGTAACTTGAGATGTGCGGATTGTCCGGGTGCAAAGTTGGATATGGTATCCAACATGGCGCGCCAACTTTCTATCGCTTTATCATCTATCGAAATCAGAATATCACCCACTTGAACGTCCGCTTTTTCTGCGGGGCTGTTATGAATCACTTCGGTAATCAGCACGCCTTTGGTTGCACCGAGCTTGAAAGATTCCGCCAGTTCCGGGGTGAGTTCCTGCACGCCCAAGCCTATCCAGCCGCGCGTCACCGAGCCATGCAGTATGATTTGTTCCATGGTTTTTTTCGCGGTGTTGGCGGGGATGGCGAAACCGATACCTAGCGAGCCGCCGTTGGGTGAATAGATCGCGCTGTTGATGCCAATCAGATTACCGTTGGTATCCACCAATGCGCCGCCCGAATTGCCGGGGTTAATTGCCGCATCGGTCTGGATAAAACTCTCGAAGGTGTTGAGTCCCAAATGGTCGCGCTTGAGCGCGCTGACAATACCCATGGTGACCGTTTCGCCCACACCAAACGGATTGCCGATGGCGAGCACGATGTCGCCGACTTGCGCGCGCTCTGGCTGACCAAAGGTAATCGCAGGCAACGTGCCTTGCAGTTCGATTTTGATGACCGCCAAATCCGTTTCGGGGTCAGAGCCAATTACGTGTGCTTTTGCCTTGCGACCATCCGCGAGTGCAACTTCTATTTGATCTGCTTCCACCACCACATGATGGTTGGTCAGGATGTAACCATCCGCACTCACAATTACGCCAGAGCCAAGGCTGGAGCTATTTTGCGGCTCGGTATCAAATTGGTCGCCGAAGAAAAATTTGAAGCGCGGATCGTCCGCGAAAGGATTGACGGATTGCTTGATGAGGGTGCTGGTAAAAATGTTCACCACCGTCGGCATGGCTTTTTGGGCGGCGACACTATAGCTATTCGCAGAAGGGGTGTTGTTGTCAGTGAGTGGCGCATTTTCATGCAGGGTGACGATGCCGCTGCGTGCCGCGCTTGGCAATAATTCCGGCTTGAGCGTGTGAATAATGAACAGCAGCGCGAGCGCGATGGTGACGGTTTGCGAGAAGAGAAGCCAGTGTTTACGCATGGTATGATGAATTAAATTCAGAAACCTTAAACAAATATGGAATGCCATCATGCTGCTTAGCGAGTTGCGAGATTATAACGCAAGCCTGTTACAAATCAGCCTCTTCAAAGATTATTGCCCGAACGGTTTGCAGGTAGAAGGCAGAGCAGAAGTGTTCCGTATTGCCACCGCAGTGACTGCTTCGCAAGCGGTGTTGGATGAAGCCATCGCATGGGGTGCAGATGCTATCCTTGTGCATCACGGCTATTTTTGGCGCAACGAAGATGCCACGGTTGTGGGCATCAAAAAACGGCGCATCGCACAGTTGTTGCGCAGCGATGTGAGTTTGCTGGCGTACCACCTGCCGCTTGATGCACATGCCGAATTGGGCAATAACGCGCAGCTCGGCAAGCTGCTTGGCTTAACAGAGCAGGGCAGATTCGGCGAACAAAACATGGTGTGCAAAGGCGCGCTCAATCAAGCGCAAACGCTTGCGCAATTCAGTTTGAATATCGAACAAAATTTGCAGCGTAAGCCACAGATTATTGGCGATGGTGAGAAAATGATTCGCACCATCGCGTGGTGTAGCGGCGGCGCGCAAGGCTATTTTGACCTAGCCATCGCACAAGGCGTGGATGCGTATCTCACGGGTGAAATCTCCGAACAAAATTTCCATCTCGCCAACGAAACGGGCGTGGCATTTATTGCGGCAGGGCATCATGCAACGGAACGGTTTGGCATACAGGCGTTGGGTACGCACTTGGCGAATCAATTTAATTTGGAACATCGCTTTTTCGATCAAGCGAATCCAGTTTAGAGGGTTTCTTGCCAAGCCCGCGAAGCGGCAATTGAATGGGTGACCCCTTGCGGGTCGCCGATTCAGTTGTAGCTCCCTCTCTCACCCCGGATGCACTACAATATTTGCCAGAGAGCCTTGACGCTTAACGTAGTTGTAGCTCCCTCTCTCACCCCGGATGCACTACAATGCTGCACTGGAACGGGATATGGCAGCCGCAGTTGTAGCTCCCTCTCTCACCCCGGATGCACTACAATAGTGCTAGCGGTAGCACCATGTTCAATAATGTTGTAGCTCCCTCTCTCACCCCGGATGCACTACAATAGCTCTCACGCAAACGCCCACCCAGCTTAAACTGGGCGGGCGTTTTGTTTGAAAAATCTCAGCTTAGAACAGCAACATTTGATTGACCTTGATGGCTTTTTCTTGAAAAAGCGGCAAGCCAACTAAAAGCTTCATGCTGGCAAATTGTTTTTCAGTGACGGTTAGGCAGCGTACCGAGCCGTCTGGTGGTAGGTTATTCACCAATCGCTTCCAATGTTTTTCCAACGCATCGTTGCCGTTGACGATGCGCCCATACACTGAGAACTGAATCATGTCGTAGCCGTCGTTGATGAGAAAGCGGCGAAACACGGTGTAGGCGCGGCGGTCGGTCTTGCTGACTACAGGCAAATCAAAGAACACAAGTAGGCGCATAAACCGTCGTGTCCCCTCGCTCATAATTTATTCCGTCATTGATGGAACTACTAGCCATTCGACTAAGCCCGCAAGCAGGCAAATCGCTGGGTATCCCGCGAAAGCGGGAATCCAGAAAATTAAACCGGCCCCGCGAAGCGAAATAGCATCAAGGTTTTGTCCGTTGCACGAGACATTTTTCTTCGCTGGATTCCCGCTTTCGCGGGAATGACAACACAGCGGTTTTAGGTGATTACCCATGAGTTAGCATTCAAGTCGGTGCTGCTCCAGCCCAATCAGTGTGGGCAATTCCAATAGTGATTCACTGCCGCCGTCATAAATCCGCGCAAGGCTTTCTATGCTTTGCTCAATGGCGGATAGCACTGACATTTTGCCGCGCGGCATTCCCACATCCACATTGAGCAGTCCAACTAATGCCGCTTTATCTTGCGGGTTTAATTCATCGCCCGCCAACGATAGATGCTTTGCCACGAACAAATCCACCACAGGGCGGAACGGTTCAATCACATCATCTGCAAGGTTGAAGGCATTTTGCTCGCTGGCGTGAAACAGCCCCAGCGAAGGCAGCAAACCATGCGCGACCAAGCCGCGTGCAATTGTGCCGCGCAACACCGCATAGCCGTAATCAAGCGCGGCATTGGCAAAGCGCACTTGTTCACGATGAAAGCCTTTGCCGAATAGTTGCACAAAATAAAACGCGGCGGCTTGCCCTTCCAAATTACCGACATCACCAGAGCGTACCCGTCGTGCGTAAGACCCCATGCGGTCTGCGCCTTCTCGTCCCATGAGTTGCAAACAAACTGCTTGATTGGCAATCTTCTGGCGCACGATGGTTGCCCAAGTTTGCTTGGCGACGGGGCGCGGTAAATCGAGTTGCAAGCGCATCCATTTGGTGGCGCGTGAGTGCGATAGAAAGGGCAAAAAAACGCCGCTAGGATGATGTGTATCACCTGTGGCAAACAGGCTGATGCCGTATTCGCCGCAAGCAGATAACACGGGATGAGTGAGGGTGATTTCGCGGTGGTTCAGCACAATCACCGCGATGTCCTCGAACGGCACAAAGGCGGTTTTCTCTTGCTCCACGGCAAGGCTGAAATGCTCGCGCCGCAGCTTGGCAGGGCGCGAGATGACGATGCTACGCCAAGTCACGACGAGTCTCTGGTGGGGCGGGGTAGAGATTGCCAAGGACATCGATGTTGAATTTCTGGAAGCATTCGATCCCAGTTTTTACCCCCAAATTAACCCAAGTTCCTTGCCATGCCTTGCCTGTAGCTACCGCTTGGTTATTGTCATGCGATCTGATTGATAGGCTGGCAGTAGCGATGCCAACCCCAGCAAAATATCCGAAGTAATCCGACCCTCTATTTTTCAACCTTATCAAATCATTTGAATGCAGAGAGAAGCAAAATTGATAGCTGTCATCCATTAAAGTCCACATTTCTCTGGGCATATTTGCTGTTGCCGCTCGGTTTGGCAGTTGCTTCGCAACTGCATGGTGAACGTAAATCGGTACGAGGTAATACTTTCCCTCCTTAGTAAAAACATCCACCCGCAACATCGTGTCGTTCTTTGCAATCCCGCCGCGCACCTCGATGCCAGACAACTTGTCGATCACCATCGTCACCGTGCGCACCACGGGGCCTGTGGGATTGCCGTTTTTATCGGGCTTGCGTGGCAAAGCGCGTAAACACTCAATCTCCGCCTTTTCCTCCGCGCTTAACTCGCGTTTATCTTTGCCGCGCCCTGCACTCGCTTCGATGATTTTGGCGCGCTTCTCGCGTTCGTCTCGATGCGTCAGCCATTCGCCGAGGGCAGCATAAAGCCGTTCGTTGCGATGCGGGTCGATGAGCTTGTCTAGGTCGCTGGCTTTTAGCCCCGTCACCGACACTTTTTGCGTCACCCCACCTTGCGCTTTCAGGCTGTCTGGCTGCGCGTAGATGGTTTCTTTGTGCGCCGCGCCGCTATTCCGCCGTTGCGGCGCACGAGACACAAACAAAGGGCGCACCGCTTCCAGAGCATCGGGCGGGTACGTGCCCAGTTTGTCCATTTCGCTGCGCAATAAAGCTGCGTCGTCCACCTTTAGGCGTAGCAGCACTTCGTCGCGGAAATTACTCCACGGGTCAGGAAAATGTTCGCGCACTTGCTGGAACATGGCGGGATTCACAATTTCACCCGTTTCCACGTCCACAAAGCCCTCGCGCACTTGGTCTAGCTCTTTGCGGCGCGAATAATCCGACAAGCGTTTCACCATGCCGTGGCTACACGCAGCGACCACCACGGCATCCAGCGCGTGGTGACGGTCAGAGTCTGCGCGCACTTTGACCAAGCCCCAGCGCGCCCGCAAAAATGAGGTCATCTGCCCACTCAACACCACACAGCGTTTTGCCTTGCTGTCGGCGTGCAGTTGCAGATATTGCTCAACATAGTTTTTGAAAAATTTGCAGATGTAGCGCGTGTCGTTGAGATTGCGCTCGCGGAAACTTTTGGCTTCGTCCTCACCAAAATCTTTACGCATTAAACGACTGCGTTTGGCGAGGCGATAGGACTTATTGCCATTGACGAAGCCGATAAATTGCCGCCAGCGTTCACTGTCACTTTTGCCATCCAGATATTCGTAAGGTGTGCGGTTTCCCTTGTCGCGGTTTTCTTTAGCCAGCACTAACACACGATTATTCTTGCTGTCGTCGAAGCTGCGCGAGTAGGGCAGGGCGTGGTCGATCTCGACATAACCTGTTTCAAACAAGCGATGCAGGTCAATCGGTTCGATGGAGTAGGCGCACTTGCCTTGTTGCTCGCGGTAGAGCTGGTACTTCTCGAACTCTTTGCCTTTGACTGCGCCAACGATATTGAATGTGCTGGCGAATTCGGCTTTGTGTTTTTCGTTGTTGTCGCGGAATTCATTTTGCAGCTTCTCAACTTCGCGCCGCTCATCAAGTGGGCGTGATAAATCCCGCGCCATTTCGATATGCACTTCATGCGGAGAGCCGTATTTCTTGATGAGCGCATTCACCACTTTGCGCGCTTGATTCAACGCGCGTAACACCACTGGATTGCGAGGGATGTCCATGTTATTGTTGAACACCATGCGCCCATCTTTATCGCGCTCTGAATAGAACGGCGGCAGGTATTTATGCTCACCCGTGCCGACATTATGCAACTGGCTGTGATGCCCATATTCAGGGATGTTGGCAACGGCTTCGTCGTAACGCTGACCCAGCTCCATGAGCGGGACAATTTGGTAGAGTGCTTTGAGCGAGAGGTTGCTGAATTTATCGAAGCTCACATAGCTCAAAGCTTCCAGCATTTTTTCTTTGTTGGGCAATGCCAACTCGCGCAATTTAGTTTCCACTTCGCCGTCTTCTTTGTACACGCTTAACACCCAAGCAATGTTATCGAGCAGTTGTGGGCGACCTTCAAGTGCATCGCTGGAAATTTTTTGCCATTCTGTTTCTAGTTCTGCGTCCTTCAAAGTTTTGCGCAGGGTTTGCCATGCGGGAAGTTTGCACAATACGGCGGCTTCTGGGTCTTTGGATTTTTCCTCGGACGCTTGTTTGTTGCTGTAAGCCAGCCCAGTAAATTTGAAACTGTCTTTTGCCAAGCATCCAGTCTCGACTAATGCGCGTCGTAGTTTTTCGTATTTCAAATCTCCTGCTTGTAGGTAAGGCAGTGGTAGTGCAACGCGCCGCTCTGCTTCATTCAATGGGCGGGTTGTGCCATCCACCACGATGCGCAGATTGTTCAGGCGGGTGAGCCAAACGTGGCGTTCAGCGGTGAAGCTGGCTTTGGGTGCGCGGTATTCACCTTTGCCATCCGCTCCACCAGTTCGCGCTAAAGTGCAACGTCCCAACATTTTGAGCAACGCCGCGCCAGACAACGCAGGATTTTGTTGCCAAAACAATCCACTCTTTTTATCGCCGTTGCCGAGTATTTTGGCTTCAAATTCTGTGCTGGTATGTGGGTTGCCTAGTTCGCGTTGCCACTTGAACAGCAGCGCAAACTCTTCACTGAGCAACACGCGAGAAAGGGCTTTGCTGTAGTCGCCTTGTTTGTTGCGAGCTTCACCATCAAAAATAGGCTCTTCATTTTTGTTTAACGCAGGGTTTCCACTCTTATCTGTGCGCAGTTTGAAAAATTCCGCCATTACCATCTCGGCGGCAGTGCGGTAGCTGTTTTCTTGCATCAGTTTTTTTGTGCCAGCCAAACCTTTTTTGACTTTGCCGCCTTCGCTCTTGCTATCGCTTTCCGCTTCTTTTTCTTCGGCGCGACTAATCCAATGAAAACCGCGATGTTTGCACAAGTGGTAAATCACGCGCGCCCATTCTTCGCTATTCAGTTTTCGATTAAGTCCATCAACGCGAAGCTGCCAAGGCTGTGCAGCGGGTGTGCCTTGCTTGGGAGATTGTTTGAGCAAGCCGACATCGCTAATCAAACCCTCGTGTTTAAGCAATCGCGCTAGTTTGGTCAATCGCCAAGCGCGGCGGCGCAATCTGCGGCGTAGCAATCGCGCAGTGCGTCGAGCGAGGTTTAGCGATTCACCTTCTTTGGCGGTTTCCGCTTTGTCGAAGCACCGCACCCCTAAATCCACAATGCGATTTTCACCCAACACCGCCCAGCCCACCGAGGCAATACCGATGTCGAGTCCAAACGTGAGTGCGCCCAAATTATTCTGCTTGCTTGTCATACGTGTTCTCCCTGATAATTCACACCGTTGTAGTAGTTCATCCGGGGTGAGAGCCGTTGCTACAATAAAGAATCGAAAGATTCTGTATCCAGCCCGACAGCGGAAGTTGTCGGGCTTTTCGTTTTGTGATCAATTAGGCGAGAGAATAAGCTGTGCTTGCATTGTGCGGCAATGGCTTTTTTTGGAGTTTCGTAATCGCAGTTAATCGAGCAGTTCTGCGCGCAATTGATTTAATGATGCAGATAAGCCGTGTGGCGTGTGTTGAAGTGCGGCATTAGCGTGGTTGATGGCTTCGTTGAAATCAAGCAATAACTTTTGCAAAGTTTTTGTCATCTCATCAACTACGCTTTGTGGATGCTTAGAGTAGCGCAATAAAAAATCTTTGCGACGTGGATGGAATGTTGTCCATTGCCATCCTAGAAAACTTTCATTGGTTTTGAAGTGCGATTTTTGCAATGCTTCTTTTAATGTGCTGATGTCAGGCAAGGCAAGTTGTTCGGGTGAAGGTGCGGTGCTCCACATCAAGCCAAAATATATACGCAAATCTCCGCCTAAATTTTGCTGTTCAATCATGGGCCGTAAATATAATGGTTGCGCGATTCGCAAATCGCCATGCAGTCCAACCAAGTTGCCTGGCACATTTTTATCTTCAGTAACTTTGATTGTCCACGCAATTTGATATTCATCACATAAGGCTTTGAGACGTAGCTGTAACGCCAGCCACAAGCTGTTGTTGAGTTGCTCGCGTTGCCTATCTACTTGTTCGGCAACAGTGAGTGCTAAAGGTAAATTTTCTGTCTTTGCAAAGAAATCCAATACTGCTTGTTCTTCATTCATGGGGTTGAACTCTGTGAGTGTGGGTGGAATTGCATATAAGCAAATTATGTAATTGCGCGGGAGATATAACTTTTTTGCAGTGCCGACACTAAGTTGAGTGAATCAGTATTGACTTTATTTTTCAGACTAGACATTATTCGGGTGTGTCGACGCGCTATGCTTCAATTTTGGTGGCTTTATAAAGAAGCGAATAATAATAATAATTTCGACGCATCGCATCAAAAATAATCCGATTTACCCGTTCAGTCATTCTGGCTGTTTGCCAGTTTGGGGTCATTTGTTTGTTGTGGGAGCCCTTACGATGCACCGTTTTCTACGTTTATCCATATTGTTAGTCAGTTTGTTCGCCGCTAGTAGCTATGCCGCAGATGCAGCTCAAACTGTAAAAATGACCGAGGACAGTTTGGGTCCAATGGTTGAGCAACCCATAGAGTTCCCTCACTTCCGTCATGCGGGTGATGTCAATAAAGAGCATCCTGAAAAGGGGGGCATGCAAATCAATTGTATGTACTGTCATACCTTTGCGCGTCGCAGTGCGGTGGCGGGTATCCCGCCATTGCAAAAATGTATTGGCTGTCATCAGAGTATTGAGTCGGTACGCGAAACGCCACGTATCAAAAAATTGTTCGAGTATTGGGAAGGTAGCAAAGATGGAAAAATCGCTGCCAAAAGCCCCATGCCTTGGAAAAAAGTGCATGATCTACCCGATTTTGTGCGCTTTAACCATGAGCGTCATATCAAGCGTTTCGTGTTCCAACAAAATCGCCCTGTTCAAGAAGTATGTGGCTATTGCCACGGTGATGTGAAAACGATGACGGTTGCGCGTCGCAGTAAAACATTGTCGATGGGATTCTGTGTGGATTGCCATAAGAAAGATCATTTGGTGAGCGCCGAAGGTGGTATGGATGTTGGCAATCAGGCATATTGGTATGGCTTCAAAAAGCCTGTGGTGAATGCCTCTGCGCCGTTGACGGCAAAAGGCCCGAATGATTGCTGGCAGTGCCATAAGTAACCGCGCCAAGAATTTTCCCAAGAATTTTGCAAAGGGGTTTGTAATGATGGACAGTAGTTTTGATCGACGTGATTTTCTGAAAGTGCTGGGTTGGGGCGGTGCGGCAGTTGCTTTGAGCGGCTGCGGCAATACCTCGGTTGAGGATGGTAAAGAGACGGTGGTTTCCTATGTGGAAGCGACGGACTTTATGATTCCTAGCATCGGTGTTTACTATAACTCTACTTGTGCACAATGCGATGCCGGTTGCAGTATCAATGGACGTGTGCGTGAAGGCCGTGTGTTGAAGTTGGAAGGGAATCCGGCTTCCTCAATCAATCGCGGTAAGTTGTGTGGCTTAGGTCAGGCGGGTGTGCAGCATCACTATAATCCTGATCGTGTGCGGGAGCCATTGTTGCGTAAAGGTGAAACGGGTGAGGCGATTACTTGGGAGAAAGCATACGCGCTGATCGCCGAAAAAGTGCAGGGTGTAAATGGTGAAGAGATTGCGTTTTTAACAGGCGGAATGAGCGGTCACAGCAAAGTGTTGCTGGAAAATTATCTGCTCAGTTTTGGCTGCAAAAATCATTTCGTCTATGAGGCAATCGCGCCAGGCGTGGTGCGCGCTGCCAACAAAAAATCTTATGGCGTAACCATGCCGCGTTACAACATCAATAAAGCAAAGTTGGTGCTGTCATTCGGCGCAGACTTCTTGGGTAGTTGGGTTTCGCCAGTTCATTTCTCGCAGCAATACGGTCAGTTCCGCAAAGGTGTGAATGGTCAGCGCGGCGTGTTGGTGCAAGTGGAATCGAAGATGACTTTGACGGGCGCGAATGCCGACCGTTGGTTGGCGGTTCGTCCTGGCACGGAAGGCATTTTGGCACTTGGTCTTATTAACGCGCTCGGTACAGCAAGTGGCGATGTGGCTGCTGCGGTGAAAGCTTACGATAAAGAGCGCGTCAGCAAAGATACGGGTGTGTCGGTTGAGCATATCGACAAATTGGTTGCGCTGTTGAAGTCACACTCGCCTAGCTTGGTGTTGGCGGGCAGTGCGGCAGAGGGTTATGCGCACGGCTCACAAAACGCGATGGCAATTAACTTGCTCAATCAAGTGTTGGGTAACGTCGGTAAAACGGTGGTGGGTGCGGCAAGCGTGCCGTTCCCGCAAATGTCTCCGGCGGTGGGCAATACCGCCGCATTGGCAAGTATGAGCGATGGTCTGGATGCGGGTAAGTACAAAGTGGTGTTCAGCTACGGTGCTAACCCCGTGTTCACTGCGCCGTCCGCAATGAAATTCAAAGAGCACTACGCCAAGGTAGGTTTCAAAGTGGCATTCGCGCACTACTTGGATGAAACTGCGTTGCAGGCAGATTTGGTGCTGCCACTTGATTCTGCGTTGGAAGACTGGGGTACGAGCGTTCCTGAATACATGGCGGAAGATGCGCAAATTAATGTACAGCAGCCGTTGATGGAGAAATTGCACGCGAACACTCGTGGTTTTGGTGACATCGTGTTGGCGTTGTTAAAGCAGCGTCAGCCGGATGCTTATAAGAATTATGCTGATTACTATGCTTACCTGCAAAGCGCGGTGTTGCAGAACAAGAGCGCACTGGGTGGAGATGGCGCGGAAGACGACGTATTCTGGAATGACTCATTGAGTAAAGGCATTCTAAAAGCGACGGGTTCGATAGCATCGCTATCAAGTGGTGCGAGTGCGGCGGGGCTGACTTTGCCTGAGCCTGCTGCTGCGGATGCGCAATATCCGCTACATTTAATTCCAAGTGTTAATGCCAATCTTAGAGATGGTCGCAATGCCAATCAGCCATGGTTGCAGGAATCGCCAGATCCTTTAACTACCATCGTTTGGGATTCATGGGTCGAGATTCATCCTAAGAAAGCTGCTGAATTGGGCATCGTTGAGGGCGACATTGTTGAAGTGGCTGGCAAAAATGGTGCTATCAAAGCGCAAGCCTATCTGTTCCCCGGCATTCATCCTGATGCAGTTTCAGTCCCGCTAGGCCGTGGACACGACGCGATGGGTCGCTACGCAAAAGGTTTTGGTGTCAATCCATTCCATATCTTGGATGCAGTGTTTGATAAAGAAACGGGCGAGTTGGCGATGCATGAAACGCGTGTCAAAGTTAGCAAAACTGGTCAGCGCGTTATTGTCGTGAAGGATGAAGGTGCTGCAGGCGGCAAGCAAATGGGCAAAAAAATTGCTGTACGCACAAGCACCGATAAAGTTGATCTTTCGAAGGAGGTCTAAAGAATGTCAGTAAGTAATCTGTTAGAGAACTGGGCTGAGTTTCGTCATACTCATCCGGTGGACGATGCGCCTCATGATCCCTACAAGTGGGCAATGAGCATAGATTTGGATGCGTGTACCGGGTGCAATGCTTGCAGTATTGCTTGCTATGCGGAAAACAATTTGCCCGTGGTAGGCAAGGAGAAATTTTCACACGGTCAGCAGATGCATTGGATGAGAATTGAACGTTATTGGGATGAAGACGGTCGCGAGTTTCCAGATCAGGGTGCGCAGTTTTTGCCCATGATGTGTCAGCAATGCGAGGCGGCACCGTGTGAAACGGTTTGCCCGGTAGGGGCAACCAATCACACCCCTGACGGCTTGAATTCACAAATCTACAACCGCTGTGTGGGTTCGCGGTACTGTTCAGCTAATTGCCCATTCAAGGTGCGTTATTTCAATTGGTATGATTATCCCACCACAGATAATGTCTGGCCCGCTGAGATGAGCCAGCAGTTAAATCCTGATGTTACGGTGCGAGGTAAGGGTGTGATGGAGAAATGCACATTCTGTGTGCAGCGTTTAACATCCGCCAAGAATACGGCAAAGAATGAAGGTCGCACGGTGCGTGACGGCGAAGTGCAAACTGCTTGTCAGCAAGCCTGCCCTCCAGGCGCAATTTCATTTGGTAATCTGGTCGATGCAGATTCCAGGGTATTCAAGCAATGGAAAGCGCAGCATGTTGAACTGGCAGAGTTTGAGCAAGCCAAGGATCGTGGTGAGCAGGAGAATAAATTGCGTGGTTACCGTATTCTTGAAGAGTTGCGCCCATATCCTTCGGTGATGTATTTAGAACGTGTTCGTGAAACTGCAGTGTAGAGAGTAGATAACTGGAACTCCTTTAGAGAATAATTAGGGAAGAACGATGAAAGATATCAACGAAGATATAGCCTGGGCAAAAATTAATACGGATGTCCTGAAGAGCTTAGAAAATCCAAGAAAGTTGTATTGGGTCATTTTGGCTGTGGCGATTGCCATGATTGCCGTTGCCGTCGGTTGTGAAACGTACCAATACCAAATGGGTATGGGCGTGGCAAATATGAACAACCCCCACGTGTGGGGCTTGTACATTGCGACCTTCATCTTCTGGATCGGTATGAGTCACTCGGGTACGCTCTTGTCTGCAATTCTGCATTTGATGCACGCTGACTGGCGTAAGCCGATTTACCGTTTCGCTGAAGCGATGACTACGTTCTCCTTGATGACCGCTGGTTTGTTCGTGATGGTGCATCTTGGTCGCCTTTGGCAGTTCTATTACTCTTTGCCTTATCCGAATGAGCGAGGATTGTGGCCGAACTTTCAGTCCCCGTTGTTATGGGATGCGATGGCTATTTTCACTTACTTGAGCTCGTCGATCTTGTTCTTGTATGTGGGGATGATTCCTGATTTGGCGATTTGCCGTGACAATATTCACAGTGGTTGGCGCAAAAAACTTTACACAGCGTTGTCCTTGGGTTGGGAAGGTACGGATCGTCAATGGCGTAATTTCCGTGTTACTTATTTGACGATTGCGTGTTTCTTGATTCCATTGGCAGTATCGGTTCACTCTATCGTGGCCTCGGATTTCGCGATGTCGCAACAACCGGGATGGCATGTGACTTCATTCCCTCCGTACTTTGTTGCGGGCGCTTTGTATTCCGGGTGTGCCGCGATCATCACGCTGTTTATCATCTTGCGTTACGTGTTCAGGTTTGAGGAGTACATGACACTTTCGATTTTGAAAAAGACAGTACGTTTGACTTTCGCGATTTCGATGGTGTGGACTTATCTCAATGCGGTTGAATTCGCTTCAGTATGGTATAGCCATGATGTTGCTTCAAAAGCAGTTTTGATTCAGAAGGCCACAGGAACTTATGCGCCATTCTGGTGGATGATGATTTTCTGCGGTTCGGTTGTTCCGCTAATCTTAGCTTTTAAACGCTTCCAAACTAATATCCCCGTGTTACTGGCGGTTTCATTATTGTTGAACCTGGGAATGTGGCTAGAGCGTTGGATGATTGTCGCTCCCACATATTCCCATGGCTACTATCCATGGACTTGGGATCATGACCAATGGCCAAGTTTTGTGCAATGGGGTATTGTATTTGGTAGCTTTGGTTGGTTTACTTTGCTGTTTATGTTGTTCTGCAAAATATTCCCATCCGTATCCATGTATGAGGTAAAAGAAATGGTTTATCACCGTACTTTGGCCAAGAAAAATCTTGGGTCAGCGAAGGGGGCACACTAAATGAGTAAGCGTCATTTGCTAGCGTTATTCAATAATTTTGAAGAGGCTGAAGCGGTTGTTCGGGAGCTACGTGGAGCTAACATTAAGGGGTTTAATGCCGATAGCGATATGGTGGTTAAATCGCCAATTGAGCATCCCGAAGTCGAGGAGTTCTTAGGAGAAAAGCCTGTTTATGTGCAGTGGTTTACGTTGGGTGGCGCATTGATGGGCGGGTTGCTGGGCTTCTTTTTGATTTCCGGTGCGCAGGCTAATTTCTTTGCGCAACTTAAAGGCGGTAAGCCGATTGTGCCGTTTCCCCCAAACTTCGTTTTGACTTATGAAATGTTTATCTTGGGCGGGGTTTTTATTTCTGTTTTGGGTTTCTTAATTTGCGCCGGACTTCCCGCCAAACGATCACCTTTGTATAGTGCTAAGGTTTCCGAAGATCAAATAAGCATTCTGGTTAAATCCGATGATAGTGCGGCAGGTGAGTTAAAAGCTATTTTTACAAAGCATCAGGCGGTTGAAATTCAGGAAGAGGCGGGGAAATGAAAAAGCTATCTTTAGCAATTGCATTGTTACTTGCGCCAACTATGGCGCATGCGTGGCCATGGTCCAACGATATGGCCAATCAAATCAGCATTAAGCCTCAAGAAAGTGTTGATCCAGCTAACCCAGGCATGAATCCTTTTCCCAAGAGATCGGTGCCAGTTTTTGGTACCACTGTTTTTATCAAGGATCAACAAGCGGCCAATAAAATGGTGAATCCGGTTCCTGCTGATGAAAAATCAGTCGCTCAGGGCGGACGTTTGTTCGCGATATATTGCACCCCATGCCATGGTCAATCTGGTACTGGAGATGGCTTGGTGGGAGAAAAATTACTCATGAAGCCTTACAATCTGACTTCTAGTAATGACATGCACAAGTGGGACACCAAAGATTATCCAGATGGATATATTTTCGGTTATATGAGTTTGGGGGGGGCAGTGATGCCCAGTTATGCAAATGATTTATCTGCTACGGAACGCTGGCATGTCGTGAATTACGTGCGTAATGTATTGCAAAAAAGCCAAGTTGGGCAGACACAAGCTCAAGCTAAATAGGAGACTTAAGAATGTTTGCTTACAGTAATTGGGCGGTGTTGACCGTTAGTTTTGTGGTGGTGTTGTCACTTGCATTAGGTGGCGTAGCCTTAAGTTCAGTGCTGCACTTGGTCAATGCCAAATGGCGTTTTGAGGTGCGAAATATTGCGACCTCTTTGTACGCATTATTTCCTTTGGCGTTTATATTACTGGTCATTTTATTAGTTGGGGGAGAGCATACATTTCCGTGGTGGAATGGTGCAGGTACAGCTGAAGCGCATATGCCAGGCTGGTATCATCCAAAATGGTTGATTGCACGTGAAGTGATAGGCATGCTGTTCATGATCGGTTTGTATAGCGTGTTTATCAAACGTCAGGCTGTGAGTGAACGCAGCCCGGAAGATGCCGCAAGCTTCCATTCGATCGCAACTTGGATACCTTTCCTTTTTGTACTTTATAGCACCATGGTGGCTTGGGATTTTGAGATGACTTTGGTGCCACATTGGCATAGTGCCGTTTTTGGCATGCAACAATTCGTCAGTAATTTTGGTATGTTCTTGGCGTTTTTGGCGATTTGGATTTATGTATTAAATAGCCGTGATAAGTTAGTGCGCCCTGTTGAAGCTTACATCTATAACTATCTGGCTCAGATGCTGTTTGCATTTACATTACTGTGGATATATACCTTTTACGCCCAATACCTGACAATCTGGTACGGCAATATCCCGGACGAGACAGATCGCGTGTTTGCCATGCAGGATGGCGATTACACTTTCATTTGGTGGTCTATGTTGGTCTTGAAGTTCGTTGTTCCTTTTGTCACGCTTGCTTTTCCAAAGCCAAGGCACAGCGTTGGTGCGGTCACTGCTGTCGCGACCTGCATAATTATAGGTACATTATTTGAACGCTATGCTTGGATTGGCGGTGCCAAAAATGGCGTGGGTGATTATCCTGTTGTAGCCGCACTTGTTGTGGGTGGGGTTGTTGCAGCAATAGGATTTTTCCTAGTGCGTGTGCAAATGCGGCGTACACAGTTGATAAAAGGTTAAATACTAAAAATGATGAGATTGTATTCAGGGTCAGTCTGCCCTTATAGCCACCGTTGCAGGATTGTGCTGTTTGAAAAAGGTATGGATTTCGAAGTTATCGACGTGGATTTGATGAATAAGTCCGAAGATGTTGCTACTATCAATCCATACAATAAGGTGCCGGTTTTAGTTGAGCGCGATTTGGTGTTGTATGAGGCGAACATCATCAATGAGTATATTGATGAGCGTTTTCCTCATCCTCAATTGATGCCGCCTGATCCTGTCATGCGTGGTCGTGCTCGTTTATTTCTGCATCGTTTTGAAATCGAGCTCTATAGCCAAATCGACATCATCGAAAATGGTGCAGTGAAAGCTGCTGATAAAAGCCGAACGGTCATTCGTGATAGCTTGACGCAATTTGCGCAAATTCTAACTCGTCAAAAGTTTTTGCTGGGTGACGAATTTTCTATGCTTGACGTGGCGATTGCGCCATTGTTGTGGCGGTTAGACCATTACGGTATTCAAATGGGTAAAGATGCTGCGCCATTGATGAAATATGCAGAGCGTTTATTTTCACGTCAGGGCTTCATCGATTCGCTGACACCTTATGAAAGAGCCATGCGCAAGTGAGTGATTTATCTACACGACCATACTTGATCCGTGCGATTCATGAATGGTGTGTGGATAGCGCATTTACTCCCTATCTCGCCGTTCGCGTTAATCAATATACCGAAGTGCCGCCCGCGCATGTCAAAGACGGACAAATCGTCCTCAATCTGAGTACTAACGCCGTTCATAATTTGCAGATGGGTAATGAAATAATCACCTGCACTGGGCGATTCGGCGGCGCGCCTTTTGAGTTAGTTGTTCCAGTTGGAGCAGTAGTCGGGATATTCGCGAAAGAAAATGGACAAGGGTTGGTTTTTCAAGCAGAAGAGCCTACCCCGCCAGTGCCGAATGAAAAAGTAACAACTACATCACTCACGCAAAAGAGCCACTTGAAGTTAGTCAAATAACAGTTTGCACGCGCAGCTTAATCTGGCTTGTTAAATCTAAAATGCTGAACCCGCGCATAGTCTGCTCGGAGTCGGGCTGCACTTTAGCTTTTAGCTAAAGACAGAGCGGCATGCATTTTACTCAACGCTTTTTGTTCGATTTGGCGGATGCGTTCAGCGGAGATTTTGAATTCTGCAGCCAGTTCATGCAGCGTGGCAGTATCGCCTTCACGCAACCAACGAGATTCGACAATGCGTCGACTGCGCTCATCCAAACCCGATAAGGCATGGGCTAATCCAGAGGTTTGAAGACGTTCACGTTCCATCGATTCTAAAATAAATGAAGGCTCGTATTCCGCGTTATCCGCTAAATATTGAATAGGTGCATAGCTTTCTTCTTCATCGCTCGCACTCGGTTCTAATGCCACTTCGTGATTGGAGAAACGTCCTTCCATTTCAACTACGTCATGTTCGCTGACGTTTAGTTGTTGAGCAATGTCTGTAACCTGCCGCGGGTTTAGCGGAGCTAATCCTTGTTTCAAGCTGCGCAAGTTGAAAAATAATTTTCGTTGCGATTTGGTGGTGGCGATTTTTACCAATCTCCAATTGCGCACGACGAACTCATGAATCTCCGCGCGTATCCAATGTAAGGCAAATGATACTAATCGCACACCACGATTTGGATCGAAACGCTTTACGGCTTTCATCAAACCGATGTTGCCTTCTTGAATTAAGTCCGCTTGTGGTAAACCATAGCCTGCATAGCCGCGCGCGACGCTCACTACGACACGCAGGTGGGACAACACCAACTGGCGCGCAGCAGGCAAATCATCCGTTGTCTTAAAACGATTGGCCAGATCGAATTCCTCTTCTTGCGATAAAACAGGGAAGCGATTAACTGATTGGATGTAACCCTCCAAGCTGCCAACAGCTGACGGAACAAGTGAATTCATCGTAGCGTACATACTCTTTATCTCCTTCAGAATAATGTCATTTTAGCACTCTGCGCTTAGGAGTGCCAATCGCGCAAAAAGTTCGTTGGCGCATCAGAATAGTGAGTAAAAGTCGCGGATGAAAATTCCCAATGTAAACAGCCGTTCCGATATGATTGCGGTTGCGAGAGGGAGGCTCTCAGATTGGAGGTAAATGACTATGTTTTCTTTCATAAATGTTTTTGATGGCAAGCCTGACCACGTAATGTCTGATGCCAAGCAGGCAAAGATACTGTTGGCAGATTTGCCGCGTGGTGACGCATTTAAAGCACTTGAGGATGTCACGGCTTGGTTGAATTCAGTTAAGGGGACATCAGGCTTTCGTCCGGAAGTCCGCGTGGAAATCATTATGTTGCTGGATGAGACTGGACTGCCATTCTATGAGGAATTATTGCAACTCTACTTGGGCAAGACGCACCTGCAAAGCTTTAAAGGGAATCAGCTTTGGCAGGGTATGTGCGATTTTAAGAAGGCGGTTGAGGATGCGTATTCAGTTTGCATCGAAGAGTGTCACCATGCCGAAAAAAAATCTGCGGGTTACACAAAGGCCATTCCGACTATTTGTGCCAGGTTAATACATGCTTTAACCGAGCAAATGCAGCTCAGTATGATGCGCTACATTGAGCCGGAGAAAACAATGTGGGAGCATCTATGCAATTGCTATGTTTTTGCTGCTGCAGACCAGGTTGCTGACACGATGTCGATCCTTTATCCCAAGCAAACTCAGCAAACTTCACCACACTACGAATTTTTGCGTGCGTTGGCACTATCTATTGCATCGCCTGCCACTTTAGCACCTGATCAAATTTTAGCGTGTTATCGGATTGCCGGGCTATTAGCAGCGTCGTTTGAATTCAAGGAAAGCGCAACGCCGGACTGTACACATTGGATTAGTCTCGCCAAACCAAGCGCACCCAAGCGTTTGAATGGCCTAGTTCAGACTACCGCAAGCACCCGCTTCTTTGGAGCGACTAAAGCGGTTGCTAAAGTGGAAAGTATCCTCGAACTTCAAACGCAGGCAATTGCTCATAAGGAACAGCGTGGTCAAAACGAATTTACGCCTGCGGGCAAGTTAACTTTATTGAAACACTTGCAGTTATATTGGGGAAAGCGTCAGCCAGGTCGTAATCAGGATAGGCAAGATACCATTTCTACTATTGAAGTAGTGCATGGTATACAGGCGATTAGTGAAAGAGTAACGCGTATTGAGCAAGATAGTTTGGTCAACCTGCCAGCAGATGCAGAGGTTAAGGAGAAAGCATCACCACACATTAAGCTATCATCGGGTGAAATTGCCTCAGCACCGGAGATTTGGATTGTGTTTAATGTCAGTGAAAATGGCGTGGGTGGTATTATTCCTAAAGCGGCTGGCGCGTGGGTTAAGATTGGAGACTTGTGTGCCGTAAAGCTTGAAGGTAGCCAGTTATGGTGGGTGGGAATGGTGCGTCGGCTGAAAATGAGCAAGGGTGGCGATACGCAAGTGGGTATCGAGATTCTTTCTAAAAAGCCGCTTGCAGTGTGGTTGCGAATTCCCAATCACAATGTGGGTAAAGGATTTGAGTGGGAGGCGGGAATAGAAACTACCATGCGTAAATCTAAGCCGGCTATCCTATTACCTGATACTAATAATTCATATGCGAATGCGACCATGTTAATTGAATCTGGGAGCTATGCTGCTAACGAAGAGTATGAGTTGAAGATGGGCAAGACAAGTAGCGTTACGCTCAAAAATTTGTTGGAAGAAGGTGAAGATTACGAGCGAGTGAGCTTTTCTCTAGCAGCCAAATAATTTGGTGAGATGTATTTTTTGCTGAACCATGGTATGGATTTTAAAATTTAAATTAACGGAGTTGAATATGAATAGCAGGGTGAATAATATGAAAAGTTGGTTAATGGCAATGTGTGTGTTGGTATTGACGACGAGTAGTGCGACAAATGCTGAATCCATGAGCAGAGCTCAAGGAGATGCAGTACTCAAAGAGCTGCGCGAGATTAAAGCGTTGCTCGCCAAGTCACAACAGGCAGTGCCTGCCGCGCCAACCGCGCAAGAAAGACCAGAGAATTTAACTATTAAAGGTGGCGGGATTTATGTATTGGGTAAAAGCGACGCGCCATTAACCTTGGTCGAGTTTACCGATTACGAATGCCCGTTCTGCAAGCGTTTTTACGAGACGACATTCCAAACTTTAAAAAAGAATTACATCGAAACCGGCAAGCTGAAATTCATCAGCCGCAATATGCCGTTGCCGATGCATACTCATGCGCTTAAAGCTGCGCAAGCTTCAATTTGTGCAGGCGAGCAAGGTAAGTTTTGGGAGATGAAAGACCTGTTATTTAGAAATCAAAATAGGTTGGAAATTGAAGCACTGACGGGCTATGCAAAAGATATTTCACTCAATGCCGAAAACTTTAAAACCTGTATGGCAGATGACGTTCGCTTGAAGGCTATTAGCGATGAAGCGAGCTACATCAACTCGCTGGGTGTAAATGGAACACCTTCGTTTGTGTTGGGTAAATCCGTTGGAGATTCAGTTGAAGGTCGCAAGATTGTCGGTGCGCAGCCATTAGAAGTTTTTGAAGGTGCGATTAACGAATTATTGGGTACGCACTAAACTCACCCCAAAATTATTCTTTATTGACGGCTAAAGACAAACCCCTTGTAGCTGAAAATTGCGCTGTCGTCGAGAATCTTGACCAGTCGCAAACCTGGCGACACTTCCTCGCCTTCATGCACTAATTGATTGTTAATCATCGCCAGATTGCCGCTCTCTGAGTTGTGGATGTAACCCGTAATATTGAGAGCAGGCAAGTCTTTGAGCGGATCAGCATTTACGGGGGGTGTGATTTTATTGGGTAACTCTTTTATTTGTGGTGGCGATGTTTTTACGATGTCCGCCGTGGTTGGAACGCGGATTTTTTTGGGTTCTATCACGGGGATAAGCTTCTTAACTTCGGGTGCAAGTTTTGGTTCGGGAGGCACTTCGACAGAAGTCGCTGAAGGTTGAGAAACAATCGTGACGGTTGGCTTCTCAATCATATGAGCAACCTCAGTCACGGTTGTCTTCGACCACATCCACCCAATCAAAGCGGCACTCATCATCGTTATGAGTAAGGCAATGCCTATCGGTATCCACAGCTTGCGCTCGCGTTGAATTTCAATTGGATGAAGCATACCGGCTCCTTGCCCTGCTGCGACTTGCCGCTCGTGTTCGGATTTGCGCAATGCATCAAGAATGTAGGACATGCTTAACCTTTCTTGTCGCTGACTAAGTGAGGTAGATTGCTATTGCGCACATTGAGGCGAATCAAAGTACGCGAGCCGACCAAGCCATCGGGTTGCATGCCTTCGACTAACTGGAAGGCACGCACGCGTTTCTCAAGAGCTGCATCAAACACATCTGAGCCATTGTCGTGAACGCCATCTGCCGCCTCCATCGCGTGGCGTACCCACGCTACTGTATTGTTGCGTTGACCCTGTTTCAGTTCACTTTTGAAACTTGCCGGAGCATTCCAAATCACCACGAATTGCCCCAGCCAAGCGTTGGCCAAATCGTTTAATGAAACATGTTGAACTGCACCGCCCACAATTAAAGTGGCAACTTGGTGATCCAAGGCGGTGAGCGTGGCTGAGTAGGTTTTGCCATCAGCCAATGCGAGCCTCAGTAAAACAGGCTGGTCAATTAAAAATAAATCGGACAAGCCACCGCGACCCTCATAGCAGCGCAAGCCTTTGGTGGCGGCTTGTTGGCAAGGTGCTTGGATGGATGGCGTGTTGAAGTCCATGTCATAGAGTTTGAATAATGACTGAAATGCCAGTGCTTCACTGTTAATAAGCGGCACGTCGCTAGGCCATTTGAGCGTCGTGGTTGCTGGCTTGGCGGGCAGGGGTGACGTAACGGCAAGGGGCACTGAGGCAGCCTGTGCTGGTGCAACCGCCGATGCAGCAGCTACGCTGGTGGTTTGGGGCGCAATTTTAACGGGTCTGGTATCGCTCAATTGTGTGGCGAGTAATATGGCGATACCCGCCGCGATTATGGCTATACCTGCCACGATGAACACCGTGCGCTGAGGCTTGCGAGGTGTTGCCGCAAACACCTCAAGAATAGCTTGACGAATTATCGGCGCGGTGACTTGTTGTTGACCTTGCACGTAAGTGCCCAGCAGCGCACGATCACAGATCAAATTGATTAAACGCGGCACGCCATTGCTGGCGCGATAGACTTGCTTGACCAACGCTTCGGGGAAAATCAGCGGCGATGCGCCAGCAATGCGCAACCGATGTGCGACATAAGTGTTCGCTTCAGGCTGATTTAAATTGCCGAGGTGATACCGCGCAACCACACGTTGCGCCACTTGGCGCATCTCAGGCCTTGCCAGCATGCCTTGCAATTCCGGCTGCCCAATCAAGAAAATCTGCAACAGCTTGCGGGTATTGGTTTCGAGATTGGTGAGCAAGCGTAATTGTTCGAGTACGGTTGCGTCAAGGCTTTGCGCCTCATCCACAATCAAAATGGCGCGGCGACCCTGAGCGTGCGCAGCAAGTAGTTGTGCATTGAGTGCATCAACAAAGGTTTTTATACCGCGCTGTTTAGCGGTAATTTTGATATGAAATTCCTCGCAGATGGTTTCGAGCAACTCCTCTACGCTCATGCGTGGATTCAAAATAAACGCAACATCAATATGTTCGGGTAATTGCTCAAGCAAGCTGCGGCAGATGGTGGTCTTGCCCGTGCCCACTTCGCCGGTCAGCAGCACGATGCCGCCTTCGCCTTGCACGCCATATAACAGATGTGCCATCGCTTCACGATGCCGATCGCTCATGAACAAGAAACGCGGATCGGGTGCAATCGAGAACGGCATCTCATTCAGGCGGAAGTAATCCTTATACATGAGAAAAATTCAGGTAAGTAAGAGCATGAATTGTATGCCACATAGGACATATCAACTATTTTTTGATTAATTTTTATAGGGGTGTACTCCTGAAAATGCAACAAAATTCACTGCTGTTGGTTGTATTGCCAAGAATGAGAAGTGCCTGTATTTATTGGGCTAGCGATGGGTATATAGGTAATTATTAGTGAGCAATTCCCCGAATCACACTTTGGTATTTCCCATAGATAGGACTGAAAGGCAAATTCCAGACATTTTTGCTGCATTCCCTTCGGATAAATTGTTGCCAATGGTGTTGCAAGTCAGATTTGGCAAGGATGTTGAGAAGTGTCTGTATTTTTGGCATGCGATATGCTTGACATTAGGCAGGGAAGCAGTAAATTTTCGGCAAGCTTTAATAGCCGTGTTGTCAGAAGCAGAGGGAGGTGTGAGATGAGTATCGAAATGAATATGAACTATGACAAAATCGAAGAGCCTTCGATTGAACCAGGTTATGACGATGAGATATTGGAAGCGGGTTGGAATCCGGCTGTCGGATTAGCACCTCAAGAACAACACGCACATGCATCTGATAATCAGCGAACTTCCATGCCGCCCGACCTAACGAACGAGGTTGTCGATATTTTTCTAAGGAAAATGTATTCGATGCAACGTTAATATTTAAATTGGTCAGGTCAGGCTTTTGTTAGGGCGAACAACATTGAGTGGTTCGCCCTTTTTACTTAATTACAGTGTTGAGTCATTGCAAATCAATCTTGGATAAATGCCTACCCACAGATAACCACGCCCCCAGCCAGCCGAGATACATTGAAAACATCAGTAGAGTAAGGCTATCGCCTGCCGTGAGCGAACGCAAAACAAATTGGCTGGCGTAGAGTTGCGAGAGCGAAAGGAGTTGGTGGTTGAGTAACATTAGACTGATGGTGGTGATGAGCCAAGCAGTGATGCCGCCGAGTAGCCCTTGCGTTAAGCCAAAATATAAGAAGGGGCGACGAACAAAGCTATTGGTTGCGCCTATCAGCTTGGCGACTTCAATCTCGTCTTGTCGGGTGAGGATTTGCAGGCGGATGGTGTTGAAGGTAATTGCGATGAGTGCGAGGCTAAGCAAGCTGCCGAGAATGATAACTATCATCCGTCCAAATTTTAACAAGGCTTCGAGCTTATATGCCCAGGCAGAATCGAGTTGGGAAATCTCCACTTTGGGTAGCTTGGCTAACTCGTCGCGCAACTTTTCCAAGCTTTGCGCTTCACTTAGTTTGGGATGAATGATGAATGCATCGGGCAAAGGGTTTTTTTCTAAACCGCTAATCACATCACTCAGCCCGCTGCTTTGTTTGATCTGCTCCAATGCTGTTGAGCGTGGTATAAATTCGTTGCTGGCAACATCCTGATACTGTCCAAGCTGTGTGCGTAACTTGGCAACATCATTTTCATTCGCACCCATTTGCAAATACAAACTGATCTGCGGCGTGCTGGATAATTGCGCGACCAAGCTTTGCGCATTTTGCAATAGCACATACATGCCCACTGGCAAGCTAAGGGTGATGCCAATGACAAGGATGTTGAAAAATCCGGCCAGCGGCGACGCGAACATCCTCCGCAACATGCCGATATTCTGATTCAGAAAATGCCTCACGATTGCAATTCTCCGTGCTTGAGCGCAAGTACCCGAACATCGGTGTTTTGCAGCACTGCCTCATCATGGGTGGAAATCAACAGCGTGACACCGACTTGATGAAACGATTTGAAAATGGCCATGATTTCGTGGGTATATTCCGAATCAAGGTTTCCAGTTGGCTCGTCTGCAAGCAATATGGACGGGCGATTGACAATTGCGCGGGCGATGCACAAACGTTGCTGTTCACCACCTGAAAGCGCAATAGGGTGGGATTTTTCACGATTCAGCAAGCCTACTTTGTCAAGCGCGGCGCGTACCCGCTTATGGCTTTCGCGATAATCGAAGCCGACAATTTGTAGGGGCAACATCACATTGTCGAAAACGTTGCGATCAAACAATAGCTTGTGATCTTGAAAAATGATGCCAAGGTTGCGGCGTAGAAAGGGGAGCGCGCGGGGTTTGAGCGCATTGAGGTTTTGCTTGTTCACCAGCACATTGCCCGTAGTTGGGCGTTCGATGGCGGCGATGAGTTTGAACAGCGTGCTTTTACCCGCACCGGAGTGTCCTGTGATAAACACCATCTCGCCAGTGGCAATTTCAAACGACACATTTTTTAAGGCTTCATGTCCGCCTGGGTAGCATTTGTGAACGTGTTTGAAGGAAATCAATTCAAACACCTGTCCACGAAAAATACGAACGGCACGAAATTATTTGCAATCCTTTTTTCGTGCCTTTCGTGTTTTTTGTGGATAAAGGTTTTTTCACTCGTCCAAACCCAGCAGTGCAGCAACAAAATCTTCCGCGACAAACGGGCGCAAATCATCCAACCCTTCACCCACGCCGATGAAGCGCACGGGAATCGGATGTGCCTTCGCAATGGCAGCAATCACGCCACCTTTGGCTGTGCCGTCCAGTTTGGTGAGTATCAGTCCTGTCACGCCCAATGCTTCATCAAAGGCTTTCACTTGGCTCAACGCATTCTGTCCCGTGTTGGCATCCAGCACGAGCAACACCTCATGCGGCGCATCGGGCAACACCTTGGCGATAACACGCTTCACCTTTTTGATTTCCTCCATCAGATGCGCTTGCGTGGTTAATCGCCCGGCAGTGTCGGCAATCACCACCTCAATCTTGCGTGCCTGTGCGGCTTGCACGGCATCGTAGATTACCGCAGCAGCATCGCCGCTTTGTTGCGCGATAACTGTCACGTTGTTGCGCTCACCCCACGTGATGAGTTGTTCGCGTGCGGCAGCGCGGAAAGTGTCGCCAGCTGCAAGCAATACCGACAGCCCTTGCCCTTGTAAATACTTCGCCAGCTTGCCGATGGATGTGGTTTTGCCTGCGCCGTTTACGCCCACCATCATCATCACGAAAGGCTTGTGTGATGTGGCTTGCAGCGGTTGCGCCAAAGGTGCGAGCAGCTTGAGCAAACAATGCGCGAGGGCTGCTTTCATCTCGGCAGCTTCGCTCAAGCGATGTTCTTTTACGTGATGGCGCAAATCAGCCAACAGCGCGCGCGCCGCATCCATGCCGACATCACTGGTGATGAGGATGGTTTCTAACTCCTCGTATAGTTCGTCATCTATCTTGCCACCACCGCTGAACAGGTTGGTGAGTTGGTTGCCTGTGCGCGCCAAGCCAGTTTTAAGACGGGTTAGCCAAGAGCTTTTCGCCGGTTCGTCAACCGATTGGGTAGGGGATTTTTTCAGGAAGCTGAACATGTAAGTGGATGTAAATGAGCGTAGTCGAGTAGAGGGAAAATATCGGATAATGCGAGACGCATTTTAAGCTGATTAAACTTTTAGGGCTAGAAATTATGAAGCGTCATATATTGTTCATTACGTTGTTGCTGGCTGGGTTGCAGACCGTTGCGCAAGCAGCGGTGTTCGAGCGTACTTTGTCCAATGGGCTAAAGGTGGTGGTGAAGGAAGACCATCGCGCGCCCGTGATTGTGCAACAGGTTTGGTACAAGGCGGGCAGTATGGACGAGCGCACGGGCAAAACCGGTATTGCTCACGTGCTGGAACACATGATGTTCAAAGGCACGAAAACTGTGCCGATGGGGGAATTTTCCAAGCGCATTGCCGCAGCGGGCGGACGCGAAAATGCTTTCACCAGCACCGATTACACCGCGTATTTCCAGCAGCTACATAAATCACAATTGCCATTGGCAATGAAGCTGGAATCCGATCGAATGCACAATCTGAATTTGACAGCAGCGGAATTCGGCAAAGAAGTGAAGGTGGTGATGGAGGAACGGCGCATGCGTACCGATGATGAACCGCAGTCGCTAATGAATGAGGTGATGAATACAGCGATTTATCAGCAACATCCTTATCAACATCCTGTGATTGGCTGGATGAGCGATTTGGAAGAGCTGACAGTCAACGACGCGCGTGATTGGTATCAGCGTTGGTATGCGCCAAACAATGCCACACTGGTGATTGCGGGTGATGTGAAGGCGGAAGAAGTTTTTGCTTTGGCGAAAAAATATTACGGCTCAATTCCAAAATCGATACAGCCGCCACGCAGACATTTTACCGAGCCAGCACAACTCGGCATTAAACGCCTAGTGGTGAAAGCCCCTGCCGAATTGCCGCAACTGGTGATGAGCTATCACACACCTACTTTGCAAAATCCATCGCAGGATTGGAAACCTTACGCACTGGAGATTCTGGCAGGTGTGCTGGATGGCAATGAATCCGCGCGTCTCAACAAGCATCTGGTGCGCGAACAACAAATCGCCAGCAGTGCGGGTGCGGGCTATGACTCCACTGCACGCGGGCCAAGCTTGTTTACTTTGGAGGCTACGCCGAGTACAGGCAAGACGGTAAGCGATGTCGAAGCTACATTGCGCGCAGAAATTGCACTGCTGATTAAAGACGGTGTAAGTGAAGAGGAGCTTCAGCGTATCCGAGCGCAAGTAATGGCAAGCGAAGTGTATAAACGCGATTCACTGTTTTACCAAGCGATGCAAATTGGTCAGTTGGAAAGCATAGGGTTGGGCTATGGCGCGATTCCCGTGATGCTCAAAAAATTGCAAGCGGTGACTGCCGATCAAGTGCAGCAAGTCGCCAAAGAATTTTTGCAGGATGATAATTTAACGGTGGCAACGCTTGATCCACAACCGCTTTCTGGTAAGCCGAAACATCAAGCAACAGGAGATTCTTCACATGTTCGCTAAATTATGGGTAGCAGTATTTTGTCTTTCAACCACAACCGCTTTCGCCACACCCAACATTCAACATTGGCAAAGTGCCAGTGGTGCGAAGGTGTTATTTGTGGAAGATCACGACATCCCGATGCTGGATGTGGCGGTAAGCGTTCCCGCAGGCAGTAGCGCCGATTCACCCGATAAGGCAGGCGTGGCAAGCATGACGCATCAACTGTTGGATGCGGGTGCGGAAGGTTTGAGTGAAGATGAAATTTCACGCAGCATGGCAGACATCGGCGCAAACTTAGGCGGCAGCGTGGATCAGGATAGAGCCAGCGTAACCTTGCGCACTTTAAGCAATGCGGCGGAGCGCGATAAAGCGTTGGAGGTGATGTCTCGCGTGTTGCAACACCCAGTGTTTTCAGAAGCAATTTTGGCTCGCGAAAAAACGCGCTTGATTGCCGCGCTGAAAGAAGCCGAGACCAAGCCTGAAAGCATTGCTGATAAAGCCTTTCAGAAGGTGGTGTATGGCGCACATCCTTACGCCCTACCTGTTTCTGGTGATGTCGAGAGCGTAGCGAAAATCGCGGTTCAAGACTTGAAGGATTTTTATCAAACGCATTACACCGCGCATACTGCCGTGGTCGCTATTATGGGTGACGCGACACGTGCGCAGGCCGAAGCCATTGCGCAGCAACTTACTGCGCAACTGTCTGCTGCCAATGCCCCCACAACACTGCCAACCGAGGTGTCGAAAATCGCTGCGAGTGAGCAACGCATTGCCCATCCTGCCACGCAAAGCCACATATTGATTGGCGCGCCTGGCATATCGCGTAATGACCCTGACTATTTCGCGCTGTATGTTGGCAATCATATTTTCGGTGGCGGCGGATTCACTTCACGTTTGATGAATGAAGTGCGCGAGAAAAAAGGCTTGGCGTACAGTGTGTACAGCTACTTCATTCCCTTGAAGCAGCCTGGCGCGTTCCAAATTGGCTTGCAAACCAAAAAAGAACAAGCTGATGAAGCGTTGCAATTGGTGCGTAACACCTTGGCGGAATTCATCGCAAAAGGGCCGACAGAAAAAGAATTACTGGCGGCCAAACAAAACATCATCGGCGGGTTTCCTTTGCGCATCGACAGCAACAGCAAAATTATTGGCTATCTGAGTACGATAGGTTTTTACGATATGCCGCTGACTTATCTTGATGACTTTACACACAAGATTGAGCAGGTCAGTGTTGCGCAGGTTAAAGCGGCATTTGCTCGGCATATCAATCCCAATGCAATGGCGACGATCATCGTAGGCGTACCAAAGGTAGGCAATCCATTATCCAGCGAGCTGGATGTGGAGTTGACACCACCAGAAGGAACAGAAAATAAATAAAGTACGCATAGGCGGCGGCGAATTGCGCAGCCGCGTCATTACCTTTCCCGATGCAGAAGGATTGCGCCCCACGCCAGACCGCGTGCGTGAAACACTGTTCAATTGGTTGGGGCAAACACTGTATGGGCGGAGCTGCCTGGATTTATTCGCAGGTAGCGGCGCACTGGGTTTTGAAGCCGCCTCACGCGGCGCAGAACGGGTCACGATGGTTGAAAAAAATACGGCAGTTTATCGTGCCTTGCAGGACAATCTAAAGAAGTTGGGCTGTACACAAGTTTTGCTACGACATCAGGATGGGCTAGAATTCGTTTCTCGCGATAAGCTGCAATACGACGTGATCTTTTTGGATCCGCCCTTTCAAAGTGACTATCTGATTAAGTTGCTGGAAATGTTGCCGCAACGCTTGAATGAAAATGGAGTGGTATATGTGGAAAGTGGCGCAGTTATTGATGTGGTGATGCCTTGGAAGGCAATAAAATCGGGTAAAGCGGGGCAGGTGCATTATCAATTGTTGCAACTTGAAATTTGAATTGATTAAGCCGTTAGTGGTGAGCTTGTCGAACCATATACGTTGTAAATAAACCCTTCGACAGGCTCAGCACTAAAAGTACGCAATCCGCTATCCAATAAATCGAATGCGGAATTGTCAGGGCGAACGAATTGAATTTAACATGATAAAAGTTATCTACCCCGGAACATTTGATCCCATCACAAAAGGACACGAGGACGTGGTTCGCCGTGCTGCGGGATTGTTTGGTCATGTAGTGGTGGCAGTGGCGGAGAGCCGTGCCAATACCTTATTCAATCTTGCCGAGCGAGTAGATATGGCAAGTGCAGCGTTCGTCAACTTTGATAACGTTCAAGTTGAGGGTTTTAACGGGCTGTTGATGAATTTTGTGCAGGAACATGATGCGCGGGTGGTGTTGCGTGGCTTGCGTGCGGTATCCGATTTTGAATATGAATTTCAGTTGGCGGGGATGAATCGAAATTTGTATCCCGATGTGGAAACATTATTTCTCACCCCCGCTGAAAAATATACTTTTATTTCTGCAACCATGGTGCGCGAAGTGGCAAGATTTGGCGGCGATGTCAGCAAATTTGTCTCGCCAAACGTTGTTGCCAAGTTACAGAATAAATATGATTTGAGTTAAGCAGAGGAGTAGTAGAAATGGCACTAATGATTACCGATGAATGTATCAATTGCGACGTGTGCGAGCCGGAATGCCCGAACGACGCGATCTCGCAAGGTGACACGATCTATGTGATCGATCCGAATAAGTGTACGCAATGCGTGGGTCATTACGATACCCCGCAATGCGTTGAAGTGTGCCCGGTGGATTGCATTCCGTTGAATCCGGATGTGGTGGAAAACCCGGAGCAACTGCAGGTCAAGTACGAAAAATTGATGGCGGCAAAATCTTAGGGTCTCCCGAAACAATACCACGAAATTTTTTTGCGTGGTATCTCTGTTTGCGTGATGTGTCGCTAACTCAGCAGCACCAATCCTAGCGCAATCAATCCCGGCAAAGCTTGCACCCAAAGTATTTTCTTACCCACACTGTACGCGCCATAGATTCCCGCTACGATGACGCAACTCAGAAAGAAAATTTTGATTGCGTCGCCTGACGTACCGAGCCACATTCCCCAAAATAATCCCGCCGCGAGAAAGCCGTTGTACAAGCCCTGATTCGCGGCGAGGGCTTTGGAGGTTTGCGCGAATTCTGGCGTTAAGCGAAAGGTGCGCAGTCCTAACGGCTTATCCCAAAAGAACATCTCCAGCACCAAAAAATAGCAGTGCAGGAATGCGACTAAACCGACAGCGAGGTTGGCGAGAGTGGACACGATGTTCTCCAAAATGTAATTTGTAGGAGCGAGCTTGCTCGCGAACTCCATCGCGAGCAAGCTCGCTCCTACTATGAAAATTTTCGTTAACGCTTCTTCCAAACACTTTTAATCGGCTGCGCATCCGCACTCTCGCCCAATGCAGGCAATCCATACATATCTAACATCGTGCGCAACACATTATAGTGATTGATGCGCTGCGAGTTAGTACCCGCTTTAACCATCGGCCCGATAAATAGGGTGACAACCTGATTGTTTTCTTTACCGCTATCTTCATCCCACGTGAGGATCAATAAACTGTTGTGTTTGAATGCCCAACTCACATAAGGATCGATGTAAGTCTTCAGCCACTCATCCGCCGCTGCAAAACTACCGTCGTGCATGTCATTGTTCTGATCGGGGATGACAAATGACACCGTGGGTAGCTTGGAAAAATCCCCGCTGGATAGATTTGCGAATGTGCTGAAAGGCATGTTCATTTCAGCAGGTAAGCGCGTATTTTGCCAATTAGTAATCGGATTATGTTTGCGCTGATACGCACCCGACATACAGCTCAAATCACCCACCGCAGGCAACGATTCGGCATAACTGGCAAAGCTAAAGCCCTTGTCCAGCAAGGCAGTAGCGAGATTGTCGGTGGTGAAGCTATAACCACACGCATTGCTCGTCACGTCATAAGTTGAGCCGGCAAACAACGCCAGATAGTTGGGCTGACTCGGATGCGTCACCCCGTAAGATTGCGTGAACAACATCCCGCGCTTGGCTAAGGCATGAATATACGAACCGCTGTTGCGCTTATCCATAATTTGCGAATAGCCGCGATTTTCCTCGACGACTACCACGATGTGGTCGGGGTGCGGCAAGCGTTCCGCAAATGCGGAAGGGGTGAGGGTTAAGGCAAGGAGGAGAAGGGGTAAGTGACGCACTCTGTCGAATTAGTTGCTGTTGTTATTCTGCTGATTTTCTGTGGAAGGAAGATTAGTTACGAACATTGGTATCGATCTTGTTCCTTTCAATACCTCTAGAGTGTGTTGTCTTATTGCTTCTTGCTCTTCCTCGATTCGACCATGCGCAACGGGTGCATAAGTGCCATTTTTAATTTGAGTTTTGTCAAAGTTGTAGTCTAGGCATTGACCCATGGCATAGAGAAGTTCTACGAGTATTTCGACTCGCTTTTCTGCCCATCGATCAAGTGTTAGTGATTTGTCACCAAGGTGATCTAGGTATTGCTTCCAGACTTCAATAACTTTTTTCTCAGAGGTCTTTTTGCCTGAAAACTCAAGGTCAATTCTATTTAATGCTTCGACATGCGCAGGAGAGATTATGTAGGCACGAGTAGCATCAGCGTTTTGAATACCTGTAACTTGCGTCCTTTCACTTCATTTTGATTATCGACAAACCGAGTAACTTGGACGGCCATTATAGGCCCAGCTAATGTTGCCAAAATGATTAAAGCATCTGCGATAGTCATAGGTTACCTCCTTATAGATTGGATATTACTGTAGCACAAGCCGCCGTCATTTCTGACAAATCCCACAGTAAAAACTCGACCGCTGCCCTTGCTTGATTTGCTTAATCATCGCGCCACATTTTCTACACGGTTCGCCTGTTCTGCCATAGACAAAATATGACTGTTGGAAATAGCCACTGCTGCCGTCGCTGTGCACAAAGTCACGCAGGGTGCTGCCGCCCTTCTCGATAGCGGCGCGCAGAGTGGCGCGAATTTCTGCTACCAGTTTTTCGCAGCGCGGCAGGCTGAGTTTGCCCGCCGCGAGTTGCGGTTTGATGCCGCTGCGAAACAGAGATTCATTGGCGTAGATATTGCCCACGCCGACCACGACGTGGTTGTCCATGATGCATTGTTTGACGCTGATGCTGCGACCGCGTGTGGCTTGATACAGATAGCGTGCATCAAAGTTTTCTTCCAGCGGCTCAGGGCCGAGTGTGGCAAGTAGCGGGTGAGTGGCGATGTCGCCTTCATGCCACAACACCGCGCCGAAACGACGCGGGTCGCGTAGGCGCATGAGCTTGTATGCACTTAAATCCGTTCGTGCTGAGCTGGTCGAAGCACATGAATCCGCCCACCCTTCGACAAGCTCAGGGCGAACGGATGGTTGTTGTGTAAGCACCAGATCGAAATGGTCATGCAACACCGGCGGTGTACTGATAGGCAAGATGCGCAAGCTGCCCGACATGCCGAGATGCAAAATCAAGATGCCGTTGCCGCAATCTGCCAGCAGGTATTTGGCACGACGCGTAAGAGTGAGAATTTTTTGGCCACGTAAAAGCGCGGGTAAGTTTTTTGGAATCGGCCAGCGCAGCTTGGGATTTCGGATGATGACATCGGCGATGGTTGCGCCGATGAGATGTTCAGCTAAACCTCTGCGGGTGGTTTCTACTTCGGGGAGTTCAGGCATGGTTTAGGTTGGAGTCAGCATTTACGGATGCACTACACATTATTTATACGGACAACAATTTGGAGTGCGGCGACATGTCGGCGCGCTTTTCAAATAAAGCGCAGACCAGTCTGATGTAACTCCTAGCCATTCCACTAAGCAATCCAACAACGATTGCCAAGTGGCTGGTTATGCGCACTCCAAAAATGCGCACCTTTTAAGTTCGCCTGCGTTTCCACCAAAGCCCAACGCCCCAACCCGCCAACAGCATGGGTAAGCCAAGTAGGAAACCAATGCTGATGGCATTGAGTTGCATCTTGCTCAAGATAAGCTTGCTGTCTTTTGCTGTGTGAGGTTCTAAATTGATGAGATGGTCTTCGCTCGCCAGCCAAGTCAACATGTTTACACCCAAGTCCACATTGCCGCCATTGCCCGCGTAGCTGTTGGCGAGGAACGCGCCATTGCCGACCACGACGATGCGCTGTTCTCTATCGTTGATGGTGCGTTGCAGTGCTGCGGCAATATTGGCGGGACCCGGAGTGTCGTGTGCTTTATCGAAGCTTGGTTTTGCTTTAGTGGGGTAGCGACTGACCCAACCGCGTGCGGCCACTTCGACTAAAGCGTGATGATGCCAGTCCGATTTTTCATTCCACATCAACGGACGCGCGGAAGGGAAGGCGGTAATCAAATTGAAGTTTCGTGTGATGGCGTGCGGTGGATAAGATGCGCCAATAGCCCAAGTGGCGGGTGCGCGCATCTCCGTCGCGGCGGGGTCGATGACGATGCCGGGCGGTAACAGCAGGTCGAGTTTTTCGGCGACTCTTTCTAATCCGTGCATTGGTTCGGCATCAATCAACCACAACACATTTCCGCCGCGATCAATATAACGCAGCAGCTTGTCTATTTCGCCCGGCATGAGATCGAGCTGCGGTTGGGTGATGACCAATACGTTGCAGTTGTTCGGCACTTCTTGAGCAAGTGCCAAATTCAAACTGCTGAGGCGAAACCCATTTTGCTTGAGCTTGGCACCGAACAGCGTACCGAGGTCATAGTTGGCGATGCCGTCCAACTTGCGTTCGCCGTGACCATCCAGATACATCACCGTTTGATTGTTGGTGTGTGCCAAGCGCAGCAAGGTGCTGGTGACAATCTGTTCATTGATTTGCGTGAGGTGTTCGCTGCGTCCTGCGTATTCGAGAATCATTTCGCCATTGAGTTGGATGCGCGCCGCACGGGTTTTTTCGGGTTCTTTTTCGGGGTCGATAAACGTCAGTTTTATGTCAGTTTTGTAGCGTTGATAAAGCGACATGAAGTCACGGATGATTTTGCGTATGTCACCGAGACGTGCATCCTGCTCAGTTGCATACACGGTGATATTCACTGCGCCGTTGAGTTGTTTGAGTACCGCGATGCTGTCGGGTTCTAGGCTGTTGATCGCATTCTGCGTGACATCGCGCTGAACGTGATGTTGGCTGGCGAGGTAATTCAAGCCGATGGCTGTGACTATCAGCAGCACTACGAACAACGCATTGCGCAGGGATGAATTGTTAAAAAATTGTCGCATGGCTTATCCGTATATCCGATTGTTGCTCAGTCGCTTCATGGCGATCAGCAGGAAAACGCTGGTGAATATCAGGAAGAATATGGCATCGCCACTGTCCAATAAGCCGGTGCTGAAGCTCTGGAAATGATGCAGCGGTGAGATGAGATGCCAAGGTGAATTTTCAGCAGGGGCGGCGATGTCTGCCAGCCATAATCCAATCAGCACCGCCAACGCGCCGATAGCGGCGATGATGGGCTGGGGGGTGAGTGTGGAGACATACAAGCCTAGTGCAACGTAGCTAGCAATGAGTAATAACAGACCAAGCAGGTTGCTCAATAGCAAGCCGTGATCGAGATACGTACCGACAGCCAATGAATAAATCATCAGCGGGATGCTGGCAACCATCACGCTTAAAAAAATCATCAGGCCCAAAAATTTACCCAGCACGATTTGGCGGATAGACAGGGGCGATGAGAGCAGCAATGAGAGCGTTTGATTGCGACGTTCTTCGGCTATCAGGCGCATGGTGAACATCGGCACGAGCATCATCAGTAACAGTGCAACCATGTTGAATAGGGGCGCACCGATGATGGTGGTCACACCGGGCGCATTGGCGAGTTGCGCTAGCTGCGGTTGAATATCTAAAAACGCTTGCAGGCTGTTCAAGAAAAACCAGGCAAAGATAAATTGCAAAGCGGCCAAAATAAACCAAGTGGAAGGCATGGTGAATAAGCTGCGCAGCTCGCGCAGGGCGAGTAGGCGAATCATGATTTTTCTCCCGATTTGGATTTTTCTTCATCGGTGATCTTAACGAAGACTTCTTCCAGCGTGGTTTGCAGTGGTGTGAGTTGTTCCAACCGCCAGTTTTGTTGTGCAGCCAAAGTGAGCAGTTCAGCACTGGGGTTTTGTTCGGCGGTATGCAACACACGGAACTGCATATCAGAGAGTTGTTCAACCTGAGTCACGCCAGCAAGATTTTGCAACGCACTCAGCGCGGGTGGATTGCGCAGGCTGACGATGAAGCCTGATACTTGCCCATATTGCTGCATACGTGCGCTGGTATCGCCGTAGATGAGTTTGCCGTTTTGCAAAATTTCTACGCGGTTGCAGATGCTTTGCACTTCACTGAGCAAATGCGTCGAGAGAATCACGCTATGGGACGTGCCTAATTCCCGTATCAAGTTGCGAATGTCGAGAATCTGCGAGGGATCAAGACCAACCGTGGGTTCGTCCAGCACGATCACGGCGGGCTGATGAATAATGGCTTGCGCAATACCGACCCGCTGCTGATAGCCTTTGGATAACGTACCGATGATTTTTTTACTCACGGCTTCCAAACCGCAGTGTTGCTTGGCTTGCGCCAGTGCTGCGGAAACTTCTGCGGACTTCATGCCACGCAACCGCGCCGCAAAAGTCAGGTAATCATCCACCGTCAGTTCGCGGTACAGCGGCGGTGTCTCAGGCAAATAGCCCAAGTGAGTTTTTGCCAGCGTCGGTTTTTGTGCCAGATCAATGCCACAGATTTCTATCGAGCCGCTATTGGGTGACAAGCAACCCGTCAGCATTTGCATCGTGGTGGTTTTGCCCGCACCGTTATGTCCGAGCAAGCCCAACACTTCGCCGCGCCTTAGTTCCAAAGATACATCATGAATAATGGTCTGACTTCCAAAGCGGCGGGTCAGATTGCGTGCAGAAAGGGTTATTTCAAGGGCGGAATTAGGCAAGGTTTTGTTACCATCTCGATTGTTAGCTCAGACAAATATAACCTATTATGTGCGCCCACATCAAAAGCATTATTGAGATGAATCAACTTGGATACATTATATTGGCTAGTTTGTTGCTTACCGCTTGCGCGCATGCTCCCGTGCAGAAGCTTGCTGATCAAGCTGTGCAGCCGTCTAAACAGACCGAGCAGGCTGAGCCTGTCGAGCAAGAAGTGCAAGATAACAGGGTGTTCCCCAATGTCGAATTGACCGATGAGTTGCTCTATCAATTTTTGCTGACAGAAATTGCCAATCAGCGTGGTGAAACCGATGTCGCAGTCAAAACGAGCGCCAGTTTGGCCAATAAAACCCGTGATCCGCGTGTCGCAATGCGTGCCGCGCAATTGGCTATGGAATCGGGTCAAATGGATAAGGCAATCGACGCGATCAGGTTGTGGCGTGAAGTTGAGCCTACTTCGATCATAGCTAGGCGCATGTTGTCTTCAGTGTTGTTGCGTGCGGGAAAATTAGACGAAGTCCGCATAGAGCTGGCAAGTATATTGAAGGATGACCAGGCAAACGCGGGGCCGGCTTTTATACATTTGTATCAAATCATGTCCGCCTACCCTGATAAAGTTGCCGCATTGCAATTGCTGAGCGATTTGGCACAGCCTTATCCCAATATGCCTGAAGCGCATTGGGCTGTGGCGCAAATGGCGCAAACCGCAGGGGATGAAAAACGTGCGCTGGCTGAAGTAAAGCTCGCGAGTAATTTGCGCCCGGATTGGGATATGGCGGTTTCGCTGGAAGCGATGGTGCTGCAAAAAAATGCACCGCAAGAAGGTTTGGATCGTTTAAAAAGTCACTTGACCAAGTTTCCGGATGCGCACGAAATTCGCATGCAATATGCGCGCGCTTTACTCGATCAAAAGCAATACAAGTTATCACGCGACGAATTTCAACACTTGGCAAATGACAATCCTGATTCATCGGAAATGGCTTTCGCCATTGCCATGATTTCTCTTCAGATGCAAGATTATCAGGGTGCGGAAGATCAGTTGAAACTGGCACTGAGTAAAGGCAAGAAGGATCAGGATGCGGTGCGCTATTACCTTGGACAGTTGGATGAAGCCAAGAAAAACGAAGCTGAAGCAATAGAAAATTATCGCCTGGTAGTGGGCGGTGAATATCAATTCTCTGCACAGATACGCATTGCCTATTTACTGAATAAACGCGGCGAAGCTGTAGCAGCGATGAATCAATTGCATCAAATGCAGGCAATCAGCAACCAGCAGCGTGTGCAGCTGATTGTGGTGGAATCGAAGTTTTTATTGGATGCCAAGCAAGATGCCGAGGCTTACAGGGTTTTGCAGCAAGGCTTGGCAACGCTACCGAATAATTCTGATTTACTTTACGAGACAGCAATGATTGCCGAGAAAATTGGCAAGCATGACGAATCAGAAAAGTTATTGCGTAAACTCATCAAAGTTAAGCCCGATGACGCACACGCCTATAACGCACTGGGTTTTAGTTTGCTGGAGCGCAACGAGCGCATTTCTGAAGCCGTCTCATTGGTGGAAAAGGCTATGCAACTTGCGCCCGATGATGCCGCCATCATCGACAGTGTAGGCTGGGGGTATTATCGCAGTGGAAAATTAGACGAGAGTATCAAGCTGTTGCGGCGCGCCTTTGCCAGCAATCCCGATCCGGAAATTGCCGCGCATCTGGGCGAAGTGTTGTGGGCGCGTGGCGATAAGGAAGACGCAAAAAAAGTGTGGCAAGATAGCCTCAAAGAAAATGCGGATAGTTCGCAACTGCAAACCGTCATTAAAAAATTTATTCCTTAGATGGTTTTTTGCAATGACACATAACGGAAGAGACCTCGTATTGGCTAACGTTTTTGTAGGAGCGAGCCATGCTCGCGATTGCTCTTTCTTTTCGCGAGCATGGCTCGCTCCTACAATCCGCTTGTTGGCTTTAATTGGAGTTGTTTTCCTAGGCGGTTGCGCATCGTTGCATCCACATTCAGGATCTATCGCACAACCTGCGCAGCTTGAATCTGCACCCTTCGCAATTAATGGCCGCATCGCTATCAACTACCAAGGCAACCGAAATTCTGCCGGGCTGCATTGGAATCATCAAGCTCAGTCGGATGAAGTTTTATTACTAAACCCGCTTGGGCAAACGGTGGCTCGTATCGCTAGCGATGCGCAACATGCGACGCTGGATCAGGGTAATCAGCATTATCAAGCCAATGATGCCGAGACTCTAATGACGCAAGTGCTGGGCTGGCATTTGCCGATGAGTGGTTTGCATTATTGGGTGTTGGGTTTGGTTGCGAGCGATAGCCCTGCGCAAATCGAGCGTAATGAGCAGGGTCAAGCCAGTGTGTTGCATCAAGCGGGTTGGGAGGTGCGTTATCTCGGCTATGCGGATGCAACGCCCAATAGCTTTCCGACGCGTTTGCAATTAAGTCACAACGATTTGCAGGTAAAGTTATTCATTGATGAGTGGGATTGGACTGCCAAATGAAATTGACTTGCCTCGCACCCGCCAAGCTGAATCTTTTTTTACATGTCGTCGGGCGTAGGCCGGACGGTTACCACTTATTGCAAACCTTGTTTCGTTTTATTGGCTTGTATGACACTTTGCATTTTAGTTTGCGCGAGGATGGCGTAGTTAATCGCACTAATCGCATTGAGGGCGTGGCGGAAGATCAGGATTTGTGTGTGCGAGCCGCGCGCTTATTGCAAAGTGAGACGGGCTGTCGTCTGGGTGTGGACATTACGCTGGAAAAGTACATTCCGATGGGTGGTGGCTTAGGAGGGGGGAGCTCGGATGCCGCAACCACACTGATTGCGTTGAATCGTTTGTGGGCATTGGGTTTGTCTCGTGAAAGGTTGATGCAACTAGGCTTGAGTTTGGGTGCGGATGTGCCTGTGTTTGTGTTCGGCGAGAGCGCTTTTGCTGAGGGCGTGGGTGAGCAGCTCAAAGCCTATCCTTTGCCGGAAGTTTGGTATGTGGTGCTGTGTCCGCCCGTTCATGTGCCAACGGCTGAGGTTTTTTCGCATCCCGAATTGACACGCGATACGGTTTCCATCACAATGCGCGCCCTCGAAAGTCGGCAAAAGCAGCAACTTCACAATGACTTGCAATCCTTGGTGTGCAGGCTTTACCCGGAAGTGGCGAATTATCTGGCTAGCTTGAATAATTTTGGCGAGGCTAAGATGACTGGCTCAGGTGCTTGTGTGTTTGCCGAGTTTGCCAGCCAAAGACAAGCCGAGGACGTGTTGCAAAAATTGCCACAAGAGATGCGTGGAGTCGTCGCGCAAGGTTTAGTAAAGCATCCGTTGCATGATTGGATGCTTTAAGAGAGTTTATTGGGGAGTCGCCAAGTGGTAAGGCAACGGGTTTTGATCCCGTCATCCGTAGGTTCGATCCCTACCTCCTCAGCCACTATTCGCAAGTTCATTCGTTGTTCTTGCATTTCGATTATTTAAGGGGTTGGAAGTGTCCTACGACAGCGTGATGGTCTTCACAGGCAATGCCAATCCTAAGCTTGCGGAAGCAGTTGCCCAGCGCCTGCATATTCATCTTGGACGAGCCACGGTAGGCCGTTTTTCTGATGGCGAAGTGATGGTTGAGTTGCTGGAGAACGTGCGCGGCAAAGATGTGTTCGTATTGCAATCAACCTGCGCGCCCACCAATGACAATCTGATGGAAGTCATGGTGATGGTCGATGCGCTGAAACGTGCTTCTGCCGGACGTATCACTGCTGCGATGCCGTATTTCGGCTACGCAAGGCAAGATCGTCGCCCACGTTCAGCGCGGGTTGCCATCACTGCCAAAGTAGTTGCCGATATGTTGACCGGTGCAGGCGTGGATCGCTTGTTGACCATGGATTTGCACTCCGATCAGATTCAGGGATTTTTTGATATTCCCGTGGATAACATTTACGCCAGCCCGATTTTGTTGTCGGATGTGTGGAAAAATAATTATCCCAACCTGATTGTGGTATCGCCAGATGTGGGCGGTGTAGTGCGTGCTCGTGCCTTGGCAAAACAGTTGGATGCCGACTTAGCGATTATCGACAAGCGTCGTCCCAAGCCTAATGTGGCAAAGGTGATGAACATCATTGGTGATGTGGCAGGTCGTACCTGTATCATCATGGATGACATGGTGGATACTGCGAACACGCTGTGCGAAGCCGCCAATGCCTTGAAAGAAAAAGGTGCAGCGCGCGTAGTGTCCTACTGTACTCATGCAGTCTTGTCGGGTCCGGCAATCAGCCGCATTGAAAGTTCGGCAATGGATGAGTTGGTGGTGACGGATACCATTCCATTGAGTGAAGCTGCACGTAATTGCAAACGCATACGTCAGCTGAGTACCGCAGAATTATTGGCAGAGACGATACGGCGCATTAACAGCGACGAATCGGTTAGTTCGCTATTTGCCGAGTAGAAATTAGTGGCGATCATGGGGATCGCCGCAATGTAAAAATCGTCTGGTCGCGGACGATTTTGTTTTTTGGAGAAGTAACATGACAATTGAAATCAATGCAAAAATTCGTAGTACGCAAGGTACGGGTGCGAGCCGCCGTCTGCGTCATACCGGCCGCGTGCCAGGTGTGGTGTATGGCGGTGGTGATGCAAAAATGATCGACATCGATCACAACGAGCTTTACCACAAGCTGCGTGCAGAAGCTTTCCACGCTTCCATATTGACACTGGCTTTGGAAGGTAAAGATGAACCCGTGATGTTGCGCGATTTTGTTATGCACCCGTTCCGCCAACAAGTTCAGCACGTTGACTTTCAACGCGTGGACATGAAAAAGAAAATGCACATCAAAGTGCCTTTGCATTTCAAAAATGCAGACATCGCACCGGGCGTAAAACTCAGTGGCGGTAAGATTAGTCACGTGATGAACGAATTGGACATCACCTGCCTGCCAAAAGATTTGCCACAGTTCATTGAAGTTGATTTGGCTAACCTAGCAATCGGTCATTCCATTCACGTAGCTGATTTGGCTATGCCTAAAGGCGTTGAGGCAGCTACACATGGCACACATACAACTGAAGCCGTCGTGGCAACAGTACAAGTGCCACGTGGCATGGTTGAAGTGGCAGCAACTGCTGAAGCAGCTGCACCTGCAGCAGGCGCAGCTGCTGCACCTGCCGCAGCACCAGCAGCCAAAAAAGCCAAGTAAGTTTATTCGTGGTATAAAACCCGCCATTGCTGCAAAGCATGGCGGGTTTTTTTTACGGACACCTCTAAAAATTGATATTTCATCCCAACTGCGGCGTTGTGGAAAAAATTTCTTGCTTACATATAAACCATATGCGGCGCGGCGAAATTTTTTCACGCCTTGCATTTAGGCGAACTCTGAATTTTTAGAGATGCCCTTATGACATTCAATAAGGAATACTGAACGTGATACGCCTAATCGTGGGTTTGGGGAATCCCGGACGCGAATACGAAGACACTCGCCACAACGTGGGTTTTTGGTGGGTGGACGAGTTCGCTCAGTCACATAAAATTAACTTCAAAAGCGAAGCAAAGTTTCACGCGCTAACCGCGCGTGGTACGGCGCATGAACATGAAGTGCTATTTCTCAAACCGCAAACTTTTATGAATCACAGCGGCCGCGCCGTTGGCGCACTCGCGCAGTTTTACAAAATCGAGCCTAGCGAAATTTTGGTCGTGCATGACGAATTAGATTTGCAGCCTGGCATAGCGCGTCTGAAAATGGGCGGTGGGCATGGCGGACACAATGGCTTGAAAGACATAATCGCCCATACCGGTACCAAAGATTTTTGGCGCTTGCGTTTGGGTATAGGCCATCCCGGTGAGCGCACCGAAGTATCAAATTACGTGCTGGGAAATCCCCGTGCAGAAGAGCGAAAGTCGATAGATGAAGCTATGCACAAAGCACACAGTGTCGAACACTTAATCATCGCAGGAAAAATCGAAGCAGCGATGTTGAAGCTGCATAGTTCATGATGAGTCGTTATGGGGTCGAAGCAGTTGCTTATTTCACAATCTGCACATTCAGTATCTTCTCTTGCCGACAACCTCGGTAATCTTGTCCAAATCCACTGTATTGCTGAAATCTTTCGCAAAGATATGGGTAGTCGGCAAAGCCTATTGCCCATAGGTGTTACAATTCGCGCCGTTTTGTATCCAGCAAAAATTAAGGAATAAACATGAGTTTGAAATGCGGAATTGTCGGGTTGCCTAATGTGGGTAAGAGTACGCTCTTTAATGCCTTAACTAAGGCGGGCATCGCGGCGGAAAATTATCCCTTCTGCACGATTGAGCCGAATGTGGGCATTGTAGAAGTGCCAGATGCGCGTATGGATGCGCTGGCCAAAATTGTTAAGCCGCAACGTATGCAGCCTGCTATCGTCGAGTTCGTGGACATCGCAGGATTGGTGGCGGGTGCGTCTAAAGGTGAAGGGTTGGGCAATCAGTTTCTCGCTAACATTCGTGAGACGGATGCCATTGTTAACGTGGTGCGTTGTTTTGATGATCCCAACGTGATTCACGTGGCAAACAAGATTGATCCGCTTGCCGACATCGAAACCATCATTACCGAATTGGCATTGGCGGATATGGCGGTAGTGGAACGCACGCTGCATCGTGATACCAAAAAGGCGCGATCTGGCGATAAGGATGCGCAAAAATTGGTGGCGGTATTGGAAAAATTATTGCCGCATTTGAACGAAGGTAAGCCTGCGCGTATTTTGAAGTTGAGTGAAGATGAAATCTTTATCCTCAAGCCACTGTGCCTGTTAACTATCAAGCCTGCGATGTATGTGGGCAATGTGATGGAAGATGGTTTTATCAACAATCCGCATCTGGACAGATTGCGTGAGCATGCGGCTAAAGAAAGCGCGCCCGTGGTGGTGTTATGCGCCAAGATTGAAGCCGAATTGGCTGATTTGGATGATGCGGATAAACAAGAGTTTCTCGCTGACTTGGGTTTGGAAGAACCCGGTTTGAATCGCTTGATACGCACAGGTTATGAGTTGCTCGGCTTGCAAACTTATTTCACCGCAGGCGTAAAAGAGGTGCGCGCTTGGACAATACATAAAGGCGATACTGCTCCACAAGCTGCCGGGGTCATTCATACTGATTTTGAGCGCGGCTTTATTCGCGCGCAGACCATTTCTTTTGACGACTTCATCGCGTGTGGTGGCGAAGCGGGTGCGAAGGAAAAAGGAAAGCTGCGGGTTGAAGGCAAGGAATATGTCGTGCAGGATGGTGATGTGTTGAACTTCCTGTTCAATGTTTAACTCAATAGCAGATTGAGGGAAATTGCGTCATTCCCGCGAAAGCGGGAATCCAGCAAGAAAGATAGCTCGCGAAGCGAACTTTATTTTTGTCCCACTGTGCGGGGATTTTTCAATTGACTGGATTCCCGCTTTCGCGGGAATGACGGGTTTATTAGCTATCAGGATTTAATAGGGGAGTGCGCATGAAACAATTCAGCTTTATTTTTTTAGCGTTGCTATCTGTCAACGCTTTTGCTTCGTCCTCTACACCTGTTCCGTTAATCAAGCAAAATTTCGTTTCGGTTGAATACAACAGCAATGGCAAACAGTCTGGCTGTGGATTGCGCGCAACTGCCGAGAATAAAGACAACCTCACGCTCAATGCACTCATCACCGTATTCATGAAAGATACAGGCGCGACATTCGGCGTGGTGAAAGTAGTTGCCAGAAAAGCCGAGATGAAAAAAGGGGTGCCGCTGATGAAAAATGGCAGCCCGGTTTTTTTGAATATTGGAAACGTCACCAAGGCTTGGTTCAAGCCTGATTCAGCGGCACAGCCTAAATTTTATAGCCAGGGCACGTCGCATAACGACGGCTATATGGAAACGGTGGATTACGCCAGCACAGTTGATTTGATGCAACTGTTGTCGCAAGAAAATTTCAAGATTGGTTTTAGTTTTAATACGGGACAAGCCGATCAAACTTTTATTTTTGATCAGTGGATGGATAGGCGGGAAGGTAATGCGTTTGCGGCTTGCATGGCAAACCTGAACAACGTGATTGAAGAGAATAAGAAGAAGCGCAGCTTCTAATAAAAATGCCAGCAAGGAGAGTTTGCTGGCATTCGAATTTAATACTTAAAAGATTAGTGCGTCGTCAACCAGCCATGCAAATGTTCCCATTGCGCAACATCTTTTTCGGCGACATAGCGTGGCAAATCAAATAATGACTTTCCTTCAAACGCCGCATTCACATAAATCTGTGTTTCGCGGATGTAGCCGAGGATAGGTAAATCCAGTGTGGCGAGAAAATGTTCTAGTGCTTGAGATGCACGGGTATTTGCTGCCATACGCATGCCAACGATGCCAATATCAAATTTGCCTTTGCGTGCTTTCTTTTCGATGGAAAGTGCTTCCAAAAAATCACGGCTAGCGTGCAAGTCAAATATTGAAGGGGAGATGGGGACGATGATTTTGTCGGCTAGCTTCAACGCATCGGTCATGTCTTTGCCGTGCATTCCTGCGGCGGTATCAACAATCAGCCAGTCGTCAAGATGACCTTCTTCTTTACGTGACTCAAGTGTTGCGATATTGGGCAAATTTACCGGACGGGACTCAATCCACAGTGAGGCGGATTGTTGCCGATCCAAATCGAGCAGTGCGACGCACTCACCCTGATTGGCCAATAAACCGGCGATGTTCACTGACAATGTTGTTTTACCACTACCACCTTTGGGATTTGCAATCAGTACGGCTTTCATTATGTTATTCCTCCTTGTCGGGGTCACTTAAATTAACCAGAAGTTGTGCCTACTACATCTATACTACATCTAGTAGATTTAGCTAGTAAATCCACTATATTTTGCATGTTACAGCGAATATGGATTGCTTACAAGCTGTTAGATTCAAATGTATTGCAGCGATTCATGTCACCGCTTTGAATGCCGATGTTAAACCACTTGGTGCGCTGTGCTGAACTGCCGTGGGTAAAGCTTTCCGGTGCGACAGTGCCTTGCGTGGACATTTGGATGTTGTCATCCCCAACAGCAGCGGCGGCGGTCATGGCTTCTTCAATGTCGCCTTGTTCCAAAATATTGCGCATCTTCTGTGCGTGATTTGCCCACACACCAGCATAGCAATCGGCCTGTAATTCTAAGCGGATCGACACTTGGTTAAATTGCGTTTCGCTCATACGACGACGAGCCGCATCAACCTTGTTGGATGTGCCAAGTAGCTTTTGTACATGATGGCCAATTTCATGTGCAATCACATACGCTTGTGCGAAATCGCCAGGGGCTTTGAAGCGATCACGCAGCATCTGGTAAAAGCGCAAATCGATATAAACTTTCTCGTCGCCAGGGCAATAGAATGGCCCGGCAGCAGCTTGGCCTGTGCCGCACGCAGTAGGCGTTTGACCGCTGAATAACACCAGCTTAGGGTCTCGATACTGACCGCCAGCTTGTTTGAAAATATCGCGCCACACGTCTTCACTATCAGCGAGTACAACCGAAACAAAACGCGCATCTTTGTCATCAGCAGGGGGTTTTGCTGCTGGGGCTTGTTGAGTTTGCATCACCTCTCCTCCACCGCCACCGCTCAATAAACTTAGCACCGTCATCGGGTTCACGCCTAATATCCATGATGCAACGAACGCAACAACGATTGTACCCAAGCCGAGACCGCGCCCACCACCAAGCGGTAAGCCACCAAATCCGCCAACTCCACCACCGCCAGTTTCATTGCGGCGGTCTTCTATGTTGTCGCTTTCCCGTTCGTTGTCTGTACGCATTTTTTAAGACTCCTTACTTAACTTACCGTTTGAATATCGAACCGAGTACGCCGCGAATAATTTCACGACCCACGGCTGAACCGATAGAGCGCACTGCGCTTTTTGCAAACGCTTCGCCCATGCCTTGGCGGTTGGTTGTACGTGAGCCGCTCTTTAATACGCCGCCGCCATTGCCACCAAACACGCCACCCAGCATGCTTCCCAGTCCATCTAGCATGCCGCCAGAGCTAGTGGATTCGGGCTGTGTGGCTTCTCCAGAAGGCGCATCCTGTGCGGTTGCTGGCGGCTGCTTCACATCGGTGCGCCCTTTGAGAATTTCATAAGCAGACTCGCGATCAATTTCTTTTTCATAATATCCAGCGAGCAGTGAGCAGCTGATAATTTGCTTGCGTTCATCAGGCGTGATCGGGCCGATCTGTGCATGCGGTGGTACTACGAATGCGCGTTCTACAATTCCCGGGCGACCCTTTTCATCCAAGAAAGACACCAAGGCTTCGCCCACGCCGAGCTCAGTAATCGTTGCTTCTTCATCCAGCGCAGGATTGTCGCGCATCGTCTCAGCAGCAGCTTTGACGGCTTTTTGATCGCGTGGTGAAAAGGCACGCAAGGCATGTTGTACGCGGTTGCCAAGCTGGGCTAAAACTTTATCGGGTACGTCTGCCGGGTTTTGCGTGATGAAATAAACACCGATGCCTTTGGAGCGAATCAGTCGTACTACTTGTTCGATTTTATCCAGCAGCGCAGTAGGTGCATCACTGAATAATAGATGCGCTTCATCAAAGAAAAATACCAGCTTGGGTTTGTCCAAATCACCCGCTTCGGGCAGATTTTCAAACAACTCGGACAGCAGCCACAGCAACATCGTTGAGTAAACTTTTGGTGAAGTCATCAATTTATCGGCAGCGAGGATGTTGACCATGCCATTACCTTTGCTATCGGTTTGCATCAGGTCAGCAATGTTGAGCATCGGCTCGCCAAATAAATTTTCACCGCCCTGCATTTCAATCTCCAACAATCCACGCTGGATCGCACCAATGCTGGCGGTTGAGATGTTGCCGTATTCGGTGGTAAAGTCTGCCGCGTTATCGCCGACGCTTTGGATCATCGCGCGCAAATCTTTCAAATCGAGCAATAGCAAGCCATTGTCATCCGCGATTTTGAACACCAGTGATAACACGCCTTGTTGTACATCATTGAGATTTAACATGCGTCCCAGCAGCAGCGGCCCCATGTCTGAAACGGTGGCGCGTAGGGGATGACCCATAGTCCCAAACTCATCCCAAAACGTAACGGGGTAAGCGCGAGGCGTAAAATTTTCTAATTTGAGTAGCTCAACACGCGCATCGACTTTGGCATTGCCGCCACCTGTTTTTGCCAAGCCGGATAAGTCCCCTTTGATGTCGGAAAGAAATACGGGTACGCCCATGCTGCTGAATGACTCTGCCAAAGTTTGTAACGTGACGGTTTTGCCTGTCCCCGTTGCACCCGTAATAAGACCGTGGCGATTTGCCATTTGCGGTAGCAGAAAAACTTCTTGGGTACTGTTTTTTGCGACGAGGATGGGATTGCTCATGGAGACTCCGATTGGGTTAATTTCTCGTAGAATGATACCATTGCGTGAGATTATTTAGACAAGGATTGTGACATGGCAGGACATAGCAAATGGGCGAATATCCAACATCGCAAGGGTAAGCAGGATGCCAAGCGCGGCAAAATTTTCACCCGCCTGATTAAGGAAATTACGGTGGCGGCACGTATCGGTGGCGGCGATCCTTCCGGTAATCCGCGCTTGCGTCTGGCGATGGATAAGGCGTATGAAAACAACATGCCCAAGGACAATGTCGAGCGTGCCATCAAACGTGGCAGCGGCGAGCTGGAGGGTGTGGAGTACATTGAAATTCGTTACGAAGGTTATGGCATAAACGGCGCGGCGGTGATGGTGGATTGCATGACCGATAATAAGACGCGCACCGTGGGCGACGTGCGCCATGCGTTCAGCAAACACGGCGGCAATCTCGGCACGGACGGCTCGGTTTCTTTTTTATTCAAACATTGCGGACAGATGATTTTCGCGCCGGGTACGGATGAAAATGGGCTGATGGAAGTGGCACTGGATGCGGGGGCGGAAGACATTACAACTAACGATGACGGCAGTATAGAAGTGATTACTGCACCCTATGAATTTGTGAATGTGAAGCAAACTTTGGAAGCAGCGGGATACAAGCCAGAGTTTGGCGAAGTGATGATGAAGCCTGCCAACGAAGTAATTTTCACGGGAGATGATGCAGTGAAAATGCAAAAACTGCTCGATGCGTTGGAAGATTTGGATGACGTACAGGAAGTTTATACCTCGGCGGTGATAGAGGAATGAATGCCCCTCAGCAACTAGCTGGAGTGATGAGTATTCCATCGATACGACGGGTATCTTCCGTAATGCAAAGTTGTTTGTTTGAGGAAATTTCCCCGCCAGCTATGCCGTCAGTTCAGTTTTTGGGCAATAAGGAAAAGTTATTACCTTGGATTTTTAGCTTTGTGCCGACATCCACATTGCAGCACCCCTTGCGTTTTCTGGACGGTTTTTCTGGTTCAGCAATTGTCGCTTTTGAAGCAAAGCGTAGAGGCTTTCAAGTCACAAGCAACGATTTGTTGCAGTCGTGTTGGCAAGCGGCTGCAGGCTTGGTTGAAAATAACGCAACTCTTCTTTCTTTGGACACAGCAGGACGTTTGTTTGTACATTCTGATGACGCATCCAATTTAATGGAGCGACTGTTTGCAGGGCGTTTTTTTTCTGAAGTTGAAGCTAAGCTTCTGGATTCATTTAGGGCTAATGTGGGAAATTTACCATCTGCTGAGTGTTCTTTGGCAATGGCGGTAATGAATCGAGCTTTAACACGTAAGATTCTAATGGGGCATTTCGCCCATTGTCAGGCGTTGACCTACGCCGCCAACCCAGATCGTGTGCGTCGCAACCCAAGCATTGCAAAACCTATTCAGCAGCTATTTTTTGATTTGCTACCCGAATTTAATCAGGCTGTGTTCGACAACGGCTTATCACATCAGGCTAAAAACCTTGACTTGCTTGTTTTGCTGCAAGAAAAAACAGAATTTGATGTGGCGTATTTTGATCCTCCCTACTGCATGAGCCATAGTGATTATCAATCGTTCTACCATCTGTTAGAGACTTTCTCGCGCAGCTGGACTGATAAAGAATTTGTCGGAGGCACTAACCGTTACTGGCCTCCTTTGGAAACGGGATTCGATAAGCGGTCAACGGTGATTGCTGCTTTTAATAATATGTTTGATTTGGCGGCTCACATTCCTTTGTGGTTGATTTCTTACAATGATCGCAGCTATCCAGATGTGGAGACTTTTCGTTCTATGTTGCAGGCAACTGGACGGACAGTGGAAGTTAATCGTTACCAATATCAAAATAGTCGAGGTGGTAAAGGCTCAGTTAAAGGATCACACGAAATTTTATTTGTGGTGCGTGATGAGTAATTTTAATGATTGGTTGAGGCTTTATGAAGCGGATGACTTACTTTCGTTTACGGAAAATTCTGAAGGTCTTCTTTGGCTTAAGCTGAAGTCCATTGCCCGCAAGGAGTGGTTGAATGGATTTTTGAATCACAGCGTAATCTATCTGCAAACGGAAAAAATAAACGATCAATGGCGCGAATTATTTCTTGTGTTGCGCGAGCGGCAAGATGCCCATTTATTGCTGGACTCTTTTATTCGTGAGCAAAATCGCGGGGTTGCATTGGCGTTGCCTGTCCAGCAGTTGGTCTCCGAGTTATACAAAATGCGCTCCTTTGATTGGGGCGGAAACTATCAGAATAATTTAGATCGATTTTTGGTGGATCGCTATATCAAGAACATTCCATCTTTCGATACGCTTTCATCAAAGATGCAGACTGAAATTGCAGCGAGTGTTTCAGGTTATGTGTTGTGTTCTTGGTATAACCACTGGTCTTCTATTCTGATTGAGCATCTATTCAAACAGCATTCTAAAGTTTTGCCTACCGTTGGAATGATTAAAAAAGTAGATTTTTTTGTTGATCAAGTACCTTTCGATCTCAAGGTAACCTATCTGCCGCAAGGTTATATTTCTGAACAGCGCAAAGCAATGGGGCTAAGGCCAGAGTTAACGGAGCTAAAAGGATATGCACGAACAGAAAACATATACTTCGATAAAGTGGCCGACAGTGCAGCACAAGCAAACGAAATAACCCAAAAGCTCTTGGACGCGCGTAGTTTGAATGCGGGCGCAATACAAATGATTCGTGTGAAAATTTTACGCGAGGCAATGGAATCACCAGAGTTTCTGATACGTTGGCTGTATGAAAATCAGGGCGAGCGACGTTTTGATGCATCCAATCGTGTTTTTTTAGTGTTGGTGGATACTCAGGATTGGGATGCAAGCTGGAAATTGAAGCGGAATCTGGATGCACTAAAACCGTCAATTGATGGGTGGTTGAGCAGTTTTGAACGCGGTAAATTAAATCAGTTGCGGATGGAGTTTCTATTCGCTGGGAAGCGGTACAAATGTTTTTCTGATGTGATTTTCGTGGTGCGTTAGGTTTGTCGCCTATTCGTATTCTCGGCATAGACCCCGGCCTACGTGTCACAGGGTTTGGTGTCATAGATAAAGTCGGGCAGCAGTTGCATTACGTTGCCAGTGGTTGCATCAAAACGCCTGTGGGTGAATTGCCGGAGCGATTAAAAAGCATTTTGAATTCGTTAGGCGAAGTGATTACGCAACATAATCCAGAACAAGTAGCTGTCGAAAAAATTTTCGTGAATGTGAATCCCCAATCGACTTTGCTTTTGGGGCAGGCGCGCGGTGCGGCGATTTGTGCGGCGGTGTTGGTGAATCTGCCGGTCGCTGAATACACCGCGTTGCAAGTGAAGCAAGCCGTGGTGGGTAACGGTCACGCCAAGAAGGAACAGGTGCAGTTGATGGTGCAACGCTTATTAAGTTTGTCCGGTGTACCGAGCCCGGATGCGGCGGATGCATTGGCTTGCGCGATCTGTCATGCGCACGGCGGGCTGGGCTTGGGTGCGTTAGCAACGGCGGGATACCGCGTGAAGAAAGGTAGATTAGTTTAATGATTGGTCGCTTAACAGGTGTCTTGTTGGAAAAAAATCCGCCGCAGATTTTGCTGGATGTGCAGGGGGTGGGCTATGAGTTGGACGTGCCGATGAGCACGTTTTACAATTTGCCTGCGCTGCATGAAAAAGTCGTGTTGCATACTCAATTTGTAGTGCGTGAAGATGCGCAATTGCTCTATGGTTTCCTCACAAATGAAGAGCGTATCGCGTTTCGTCAGTTACTCAAAATCAGTGGAGTCGGGCCTAAATTGGCGTTGTCTGTATTGTCTGGTTTAAGCCTGAACGATCTCGCTGCTGCGGTGGTAAATAAAGATGCAGGTCGACTCACCAAAATTCCTGGCGTGGGCAAAAAAACTGCCGAGCGTTTGCTGTTGGAATTGCAAGGTAAATTCGTTGCATCGGGTGTAAATGCGACTTCAAGTACGGCCATGCATTCAGCCAACAATGACATCGTGAATGCCTTGCAAGCCTTGGGTTATAACGAAAAAGAAGCCGGCTGGGCAGCCAAGCAATTGCCCAAAGATAGTAGCGTCTCGGACGGTATTCGTCAGGCACTCAAGCTGCTATCCAAAGCCTGACGCATAAAGCACTGCATTTCATAAGACTTGAGTTTTTGGCAATATGCCTGTAATGTTGCGGCATATTGCCAAAAAAAGAGGTGTGTCATGCTAACTTCAAAATCATCTGCCCCTGCTAAACCAAAGGCTAAATCTACATCCAAGTCTGCCGCTTATGCCGTCTCGTCGAGTGAAGGTACGGCACTTCAGGTTGCGCAAAATATGGCGGTTTACACCACCCGCGAACAGCGGCTGCGCAGTGAGCGTTCCAAATTTTCCGGGTTGCTCGTGCAGCGTGGCGCAACCAGCGATATGGATGTGGTCAAGCTGGTTCACAATCGTCTTCCTGTAAATGTGATCGACCGCTTGCTGGCAGAAGGCGTGACTAAACAAGAAATTAACCTGATTACCCCGCCCAGAACACTCGCGCATCGCCGTGCCAATGCCGAACCGCTAACCATTGAAGAATCGGATCGCGCCGTGCGCTTGGCGCGTGTAGTTGCGCAGGCTGAATCTGTGTTTGGCGACAAAGAAAAAGCGATGGGTTGGTTGCGCAAACCGATGAGACGTTTTGAGGGAAGAACGCCAATTGAAATGCTCGTTTCCGATGTGGGTAGCCGTTTGGTTGAAGAAGCGTTGGTGCAGATAGACGAAGGTTTCTTTGCGTGATTGTTTGGCGCATCAGCAACTACCTTGAGCTATCCGGTCAAGGTGGTTTGCGGGCAGCGGCACGTTGGCACAATGCTGGCGCACCGATTGTTTATACTGCCAGCTCGCCAGCATCGGCATTGTTGGAAGTGCTGGTGCATCTTGAGTTGAACGACTTTGAGTATTTGCCGAGTTTTTATCGGTTGTTGAAAATTGAAGTCCCCGATGAGGTTGCTGTTGTTGAAATTGATGAGAAAAATCTTGATGCCAATTGGTGCAAGCAAAGCGAAATGACCAGAGCAATAGGAGACCAGTGGTTGCGAGATTTAAGCTCGGCTTTGCTGGTTGTACCCAGCGCGATTGTTCCGCACACAAAAAATTATTTGATTAACCCCGCTCATCGAGATGCAAAAAAAGTAAAATTAAAATCGCACGGGAGTTACCCGTTTGATTTTCGGTTGTTCAAATAGTTACAACGAGAAAGAATACACACGAGTGAAACCAAAAATTATTAGTCTGTTTTCTGGCGCGGGGGGGATGGATCTCGGTTTCGAGATGGCTGGCTTTGAAACGGCCATTGCGCTTGAATATGATTCGAGTTGCTGCGACACCTTGCGTGCAAATCGCCCTCACTTGAAAATCATTGAAGGTGATATTTCGAGCATCACTACAGAGCAAATTTTGCAGGCTGCCGAGTTAAAGCCCTTGGAGGCCGCTTTGGTGGTAGGCGGCCGACCATGCCAAAGTTTTAGCCTCGCTGGTAAGCGGCTGGGTATGGGCGAAGCACGTGGGAGGCTTGTGTTGGATTTTATTCGAGTTGTTAGAGAAGCGCTCCCCATTGGATTCGTCATGGAAAATGTAAAAGGCATGGCTAATTGGGAGCAGGGTGCCGCACTAAAAGCGATTGAAGATGAGTTGTCTGATTGCGTGGTATATGAAGGAAGAAGTTATCAGTATGTGGTGCAACACAAAGTGCTTAACGCGGCTGATTTTGGAGTACCTCAATTTAGAGAGCGGATATTTTTGGTGGGTAACAGAATCAATAAAATTTTTAACTTCCCTAGCCCGACGCACTATGCGGCAAAGCACAGTCCTTCCTTGTTTGAAAATCCGAATGAAAAGCAATACGTTTCCGCGTGGGACACAATTGGCACTTTGCCTCCCGCAGACGAGCCATCTGATGTTGCTATGCGAGTTTCACAATCTATTAAAGGCCGTATAGAAAAGCATGGTTATTAAAAATCATCAGCAAACAGCGCATTCGCCATCTACGCTTAAAAAAATTAAAGAAGTTGCGATTGGGCGAAAGTTAAGTGAGCAAACAAAAACGTTTGGCTCAACATACAGGCGCTTAGATCCTGACCGTCCTTCTCCGACAGTCACTAGGAGTGGCTATCGTGATTTTATTCATCCGTATGAAGATCGAATGCTCACGGTGAGAGAGTTAGCCTGTTTGCAAACTTTTCCATTAAATTGGGAGTTCGTCGGTGTTCGGCTGGATTCTTATAGTAGTAAACGCAAAACCACCATGACGCAATTTGGGCAAGTGGGCAATGCCGTTCCCCCAGTGTTGGCAAAAGCGGTTGCAGAAGAGGTGATGAAGCAATTCTTTTCGGGTAACAATACATGAACCGCTTGATTAAAAAATCGCAAGATATTGAAACGAGCTACGAAGCTACAAGAGCCGGCTTCCTAGAGATTGCATTGCGGAAAAATCGTGAGGCTTTGCCATACATAGATGAAGCAAGAGCGGTTAAAACAATTGCGGACTCTCATTCAAATCCCACCGATTTGATTGGTGATGGACGAATAAAAAAAGCACTTATAGAGGCAGCGGGTATATCCACCAAGGCTAATAATTATTTGCAAAAAGAGGATATTGATAAAATTGTTTTTGAATTTATCAATACCTACTTAAAACCAGCAGGAAAAAACTTCCCCGAAGAATTAACCTATCGTTTCTTGCTAACGAAAGGTGATGCGCTGGGCGGGAGAATGCGCAATATCGCGGGCGCAATTGCCAATGAAAAATTAACTAGATTCATTGCAGCGCAATTGCGGATTCAAAATATACCGCACCATTTTTTACTCAAAGAAACCTCGCAGTGGATTGAAGATAAGCATCTTGGATTTGAAATGTTAGGTGCAGTGAAATCAATTTGCTGGAAAAATTTGAATGGCAATAGAGAGTTGATTTATAACCTGACTGTGCCAGTTGTAAAAAAAAACATCGATATTTCAATTTTCAACGCCACTACTGAAACACTAAAAACTCCTAACGAGAAGAAATTATTTTTCTCCGATCCTGTTAACTATTTAGCATTGGGTGAATTAAAAGGAGGTGTTGATCCAGCTGGTGCTGATGAACATTGGAAAACTGCTAATACGGCATTGGATCGAATTAGAAATTCATTCAAAGCGGCTCGTCATCCAGTTCATACTTTTTTTGTAGGGAGTGCGATTGAAGCAAGCATGGCTCAGGAAATTTATGCGCAATGCGTGAAAGGGCAACTTGAGTCGTGCGCGAATTTAACTAACGATGAGCAATTGGCTGAACTTTGCTGTTGGCTTGTATTGCTTTGAAAAATTATGATCCACAGCGATAACCTAACCACCGAGCCGCGTTTAACCACCCCTGCAGTTACATCCAAACAGGAGGAGGCGTTAGAGCGCGCGCTGCGCCCTAAGCAACTTGATGAATATGTTGGGCAAGAAAAAATTCGCGGGCAGTTGGAGATTTTTATTCAGGCGGCCAAGCAGCGTAGCGAGCCGCTCGATCATGTGTTGTTATTCGGTCCGCCAGGTTTGGGCAAGACTACGTTGGCGCAAATCATCGCGCGCGAGATGGGCGTAAATTTGCGTCACACATCGGGGCCGGTTCTGGAACGCGCAGGTGACCTTGCCGCATTGCTTACCAACCTTGAGCCACACGATGTGTTATTCATTGATGAAATACACCGCTTGTCGCCTGTCGTGGAAGAAATTCTTTATCCCGCGCTGGAAGATTATCAAATCGACATTATGATCGGCGAAGGCCCTGCGGCGCGTTCGGTGAAGCTCGATTTGCCGCCGTTTACCTTGGTCGGTGCGACTACGCGGGCGGGGATGTTAACCAATCCGCTGCGCGACCGTTTCGGCATTGTGGCGCGTTTGGAGTTTTATACGCCGGAAGAATTGCAGCGCATCGTGATGCGCTCGTCGGGTTTGTTGGAAATGAATTTGGCGCACGATGGCGCGTTGGAAATCGCCAAACGTTCGCGCGGCACACCGCGTATTGCCAATCGCTTGCTGCGTCGCGTGCGCGATTTCTCCGATGTCAAAGCTGAAGGTGTCGCATCGCGCGAAGTAGCCGATGCCGCATTGACCATGCTGGATGTGGACTCGCAGGGCTTGGATGTGATGGACAGAAAGCTGTTGCTTACCGTGATAGAAAAATTCCTCGGCGGGCGGTGGGTGTGGACAATCTGGCGGCGGCAATTGGAGAAGAGCGCGACACGATAGAGGATGTACTGGAACCTTTTCTGATTCAGCAAGGTTACCTGCAACGCACCCCGCGCGGACGTATCGCGACGGCACATGCCTATAAGCACTTTGGCTTGGCTGTGGTCAACCAGCCAGTCATAGGAGATTTGTTGAATGACTAAAAATAGAGTTTTTGCTTTGTCCATGCGCGTGTATTTTCACGATACCGATGCGGGTGGGGTGGTGTATCACGGCAGCTATGTGAACTTTATGGAGCGCGCGCGGACTGAGTGGTTGCGTGAAGGTTATGGCTATAGCAACGCGGCATTGATGAAAGAATTTGGCGCGGTTTTTGTGGTGCGTTCGATGAAACTTGATTACCTCAGGCCCGCCTTATTGGATGATTTACTGGATGTTACAGCGCAAGTTAGAGACATCGGTCGCAGCCGAATTACCCTGTTGCAAACTGTGCGGCGTGGCGAGGAAGTTTTGACTGAAGCTGAAGTGCATCTGGTGTGTGTGTCGCTGGAAAGTTTTAAACCTGTCAGCGTGCCTGAAGTGTTGCGCGCTCAATTGAAAGATTAGTCGGGAGTTAAGAATGGAAGTCGTACAGGATTTATCGTTCATCCATCTCATCGCGCACGCCAGCATTTTGGTGCAGCTTGTAATGGGTTTGCTATTGGTAGTGTCGTTCATGTCGTGGTGGTTTATCTTTCTTAAGCTGTTTGCTATTCGTCAAGAAGTTAGGTTGACGGCCGAGTTTGAAGAAGAGTTTTGGCGTAACTCGAACTTGGCGGAGCTGTACAAGCAGGTGGGCGCAACACCGCGTGCGGATCAAGGCGCATTGGAGAGAATATTCGCGGCGGGTTTGGCTGAATATGTGAAGTTGAAAAAGCAATATGGCTCAGGAAATCCTGTCGTAATGGAAGGAACAAGCCGCGCCATGCGTGCCACCTATCAGCGTGAAATGGACAAACTGGAATCGCATCTGGCGTTCCTCGCCTCAATCGGCTCGGTCAGCCCATATGTGGGTTTGTTTGGAACGGTGTGGGGAATTATGAACGCGTTTCGCGGTTTGGCGAATGTTGGTCAGGCCACGCTGGCGCATGTTGCACCGGGTATTGCCGAGGCCTTGGTGGCAACCGCAATGGGTTTGTTCGCGGCGATACCGGCGGTGGTAGCGTATAACCGTTTTGCCCATGACATCGATCGATTGGCAACGCGCTTTGAAAGTTTTACCGAAGAGTTTTCCAACGTGTTGCAACGTCAACCCTAAGGTTGTTTCGTCATGAGATCGAATCGCCGTTCCAAAAATCGCCTGATGAATGAGATCAACGTCGTGCCTTATATCGACGTGATGCTGGTGCTGTTGGTGATTTTTATGGTGACCGCTCCGATGATGAATCCCGGTCAAGTTGATTTGCCGCAGGTGGGTAAATCATCACTGCCCGCCACTGCACCGTTAGAAGTCATCATCAAAAAAGATACTACGCTCGCACTGCGTGATCACGCCAAGGGCAGCGAGGAAAGTGCTGTGTCGCGCAGTGAACTTGTCGCACTTTTGAAAACCAAACAAAGCGAACATGAAGATCAAGCGGTGGTGATTTCTGCCGATAAAAATGTGCGTTACGAAGAAGTGATTAACGTGATGGATATGTTGCAGCAGCAGCACATTAAAAAAGTTGGGCTGCTGACTAAAATCAAAGCGGAATGAACGCAACGCTTACTTACGAACCTTTCAAACTGCCCGCCGGGATATTGGCGCTGGCAGTGCATCTGGCTTTTTTCGCACTCCTTTATTTTGGTTTTTCTTGGCAGACTAAGCCGCCTGAGGCGATAAGCGTTGATTTATGGCAGAGCTTGCCAGAGCCTATTGTTATCCCTCCTGAGACTATCACCCCGCCAAAAATTATCGAAGTGATAACGCCGAGTGCGCCGCCTGAAAATGTGATTAAGCCGGACATTACTTTGCCGGATAAAAAGAAAAAGATTGAGGCTAAAATCGATGTTCCCAAGGTGATTCCCAAAAAAGCACCTTCGCCAAAAGTACCCGTAGTCAATGCGGACAATGACAAGCCGCTGCCTAAAATTATTGTTGATGCTAACCCGGAACCTATTGTTGAAGTCGATCAGCTTGCGTTGCAAGCAGCAAGAGTGCAACAGGAAAAAATCGCGGCAGAAAATGCGGCAAGTAAACGTGTGGTGGATGAGTACATAGCCAAAATCAGCGCGAAAATACGTGACAAGATCATAGAACCACCCAATGTCCCCAAAAAAGCGCGTGCGGAATTTTTGGTTACCCTATTGCCCGGCGGCGTGGTACTGAATGCGAAGTTGATAAAGTTCAGTGGCGATCCGGCGTATGACAATGCCGTGGAGCGCGCCATTCTGAAATCGCAGCCGCTGCCTTTGCCACCCGATGTGGCGATGTTTAAAAATTTTCGTGAATTGAAATTGGGTTTCGAGCCAGATAAATAGGAGTGTTTATTTAATGATAAAGCTAATAATGGGTGCGTTGCTGTTCGTTCAGGTTGCAAGCGCGAGTGCGGTGTTGAACATTGAAATCGTTGGTGCGGGTGAGCATCAAACTCCTATTGCTATCGTGCCGTTCGGTGGTGATGCGCGAACCGCGCAGATTATCAATGATGTGGTAGCCAGCGATTTAACGCGCACGGGATTATTTCGCTTGATCGATGCGTCGGATAAAGCTCCGCATGATGCGGCACAAGTGAATTACGCCGATTGGCAAGGTCGCGGTGCAGAGGCGTTGGTGGTGGGCAGTATTACAGTTGAGGCGAAGCGTGTGGGTGTGAAGTTTCAATTATTGGATGCAGTGAAGCAATCGGTGTTGGATGCGCAAGCGGTTTCTTCAACCGATGGGCAGTTGCGCGCTGTGGGTCATCGTGTGGCAGATTTGATCTACACAAAATTAACGGGCGATAAGGGTGTGTTCAGTACGCGCATTGCATATGTTAATCGTCAAGACAAAAAATTTCGCTTGGTGGTGGCGGATAGCGATGGGCAAAACGAGCAAACACTGCTGACTCAGAACGCGCCCATCATGTCGCCGGCTTGGTCACCGGATGGCAGCAAAATCGCTTACGTGAGTTTTGCCGGCGCGCATGCCGTGGTCTATGTGCAATCGGTATTTGGCAATCAGCGTAATGTGATTGCCGATTCACGCGGCAGCAACAGCGCGCCGGCCTGGTCGCCCAATGGCGAGCAATTGGCGGTGGTGCTAAGTCGTGAAGGGAATTCACAAATTTATTTGGTGACGGCACAAGGCAAAGACATGCGTCGCCTTACTTCGGATGGAGGAATCGATACCGAGCCCAATTTTTCTCCTGACGGGCGATCGTTATTGTTCACCTCGGATCGGGGTGGTACGCCGCAGATTTATCAGATGCCTGCAGCAGGCGGCCCGATAACACGTATGACCTTCGGTGAGGGGAATAATTATTCACCCCGTTACAGCCCCGATGGGAAAATCTTTGTATTTACGCATCAAATTAGAGGCAAGTTTTACATCGCCACCCAGGATTTTCAAAGCGGGCAAATGCAAATAATTTCGGATGGCGGTTGGGAGAAAAAGCCCAGCTTCTCACCCAACGGTAAAGTGGTAATGTACGCGAGTGAAGTAGGGGGACGTGGTATATTGGCTACCGTTTCCAGCGATGGTCGTGTGAAACAAAAAATGTCCACCGTGAGTGGTGATGCACGCGAACCAATTTGGGGGCCAGGCCCTTAAAGGTTCTCACGTCTTTACATTTATTTACAATATCCAATTTGTCTGGCAACTATAGTAAGTTCTATAGTAATCCCTCCTGCCAAAACTATTCAGGCTGACTACATGAAAAAATTTATTATTAGTTTCGCTTTGCTGGGTTTGCTGGTCGCTTGTTCAACGCCAAAGCCCAAAGTAACCGAACCTGAACCCGCTCCTGCGCCAGCAGTTACTGAACCTGCGGTGGAAGCGACCGTCAAGCCCGCAGTGGATTCGGCAGCAATAGATTTAACCGAGGTGGACAAGGCGGTTACGTTCGATGTGAAAGACCCATTAAGCGACCCCAATAGCATCTTGGCTAAACGCAGTGTGTATTACGGGGTGGATGTGTATGCCGTGGCAGATGCAGACAAGCCACTCGTGCAAGCCCATGCGAAATACTTGAGTGAACACCCGGATCGCAGGTTGCGTCTGGAAGGCAATGCTGACGAGCAAGGCAGTAATGAATACAACTTGGCTTTGGGTCAGCGTCGCGCTGATGCGGTGAAAAAAATGCTGCTGTTGGGTGGTGCGAAGGACAATCAAGTGGAAGCGTTTAGTTACGGCGAAGAAAAGCCTAAAGCCGAAGGCCATGATGAGACAGCATGGTCGCAAAATCGCCGCACTGATTTTAATTACAGGAAATAAGTTATGTTGAAGTTGTTGGGTTTGATGTTTTTGTTTTGTGCGATTCCTGCGCAGGCGGGACTGTTTACCGACGACGAAGCGCACAAGCAGATTGAGCAACTTGAAGCGCGTGTGGCTAAATTAGAAACAGCCAATGTGCAAATTAAGGTGACTTTTGAGCAGCAAGTAAAATCGATGTTGGATTTGCAAAGCCAAGTGGAAGCATTGAACATTGAACTACGTAAGCTGCGTGGGCAGAATGAAGAGATTGCACATAGTTTGCAAGATGGTGAAAAGCGCCTAAAAGATTTTTACGTGGATTTGGATGCGCGCTTGCGTCACCTTGAAGTCGCGGAAGATGCCGCGAAGACTGCCGCAGCGGCAGTGCCTGTGACACCTGTAGTAGTCACCCCTACTGATCCCTTGGATCCCGCGCCGCAAAATCGTGCTTATGAAAGTGCCTACGCAATTTCCAAGGCAGGCAATCATGATGGCGCGGTGAAGGCGTTTCAAGAATTCATCAAAAAATATCCTGAGTCCGTGCATGTTGCCAATGCGAAATATGGATTGGGTAATGCGCAATTTGCATTGCGTGATTACAAATCTGCGTTAGAGACTTATCAAGAATTACTCGTTGCTGCCCCAAGCTTTGCCAAGGCTGCTGAGGTGATGTTTAACATCGCGGGATGTCAGCAAGAGATGAACCAAAATGCCGCCGCGAAGAAAACTCTCAAGCAGCTTGTGGCGAAATATCCCGGTAGCGATGCTGCCGTGAAAGCCAGTCAGCTGCTCTCAGCCACCAAGTAGTTGTTTATGTCCGCAATACTTCCAGAAGCGCAACTGCGTATCAGCGAAATTTTTTATTCACTGCAAGGTGAAACTAGCCGGGTGGGGCTACCTACCGTTTTTATACGTTTAACAGGTTGTCCGTTGCGTTGTGTGTATTGCGACACCACTTACGCGTTTACAGGCGGAAATAATATGAGCCTAGTGGATATTCTTCGGCAAGTTAATCACTATGCGCCGCGCTATGTAACAGTGACGGGCGGTGAGCCGCTTGCGCAAAAGAATTGCCTGCCCTTACTGAGTAGCTTATGCGACGAGGGCTACCAAGTGTCGCTAGAAACCGGTGGGGCAATTGACATCAGTGAAGTGGATGCGCGTGTCATGCGGGTGGTGGATATTAAAACGCCAGCATCAGGCGAAGTCGAAAAGAATCGTTGGCAAAATTTACCGCTCATCACTCAGCATGATGAAATTAAATTCGTGCTGGCAGATGAAGCCGATTACCTTTGGGCGAAGCAAATCATTCAACAATACCAGTTGACCGATAAATGCGCCGTGCTGTTCTCACCTGTGCACGATGGATTGAACGCTACACATTTGGCGGAATGGATTTTGCGCGACAGCTTGTCTGTGCGGTTGCAAGTGCAGCTGCACAAAATTCTGTGGAACAACGTGCCGGGGCATTGATGAAAAAGAATGCTGTGGTACTTTTATCTGGCGGACTGGATTCTGCGACCGTGCTGGCGATGGCTCGCAGGCAAGGTTTTACGTGTTATGCCTTGAGCGTGGATTATGGTCAACGACATCATTCCGAACTGGCCGCAGCGCAACGGGTGGCAAGCACATTGGGTGCGAAAGAACATCGCGTTGTCCGCATTGATTTGACAGGCTTTGGTGGTTCTGCGCTCACAGATAGCAACATTGCTGTGCCGCAGCAGGCCAGTCTTGGCATCCCCTTGACCTATGTCCCTGCACGCAACACGATTATGTTGTCGATGGCACTGGCATGGGCTGAAGTGCTGCAAGCGCAGGATATTTTTATCGGCGTGAATGCGGTTGATTATTCCGGCTACCCCGATTGTCGTCCTGAGTACATCAACGCGTTTGAGCGCATGGCGAATCTCGCCACCAAAGCGGCAGTGGAAGGTCATCTGCTCATCATTCACGCGCCACTGCTCAATCTAAGCAAGGCTGAAATTATTTTGCAGGGAAGTGCGCTGGGTGTGGATTATGCGCAGACAGTTTCCTGCTATCAGGCGGATGAATTGGGTCGTGCATGTGGCGTGTGTGATTCTTGTCGCTTGCGACGTGATGGCTTTATCTTTTCAGGCATTGCAGATACAACAATATATCGCGCATAACTAAATTTTTCAGTATTTCGCGTTGACAGGGTAGGCTAAATCCGTATAATTCGCGCTCCTTTGCAAGGGGTCGGTAGCTCAGCCGGTAGAGCAGCGGACTTTTAATCCGTTGGTCGCGAGTTCGAATCTCGCCCGACCCACCACTGCATAGGTTATTAGTAGCTTTTTTAATGCCGCTTTAGCTCAGTTGGTAGAGCAACCGCCTTGTAAGCGGTAGGTCATCAGTTCGAATCCGATAAGCGGCACCAAATTTAAACCCCGTAATCAATAAGATACGGGGTTTTTTTGTCTTTACCCTGGCTGGTACGGCTTTAATCGTGTTCCCACCTTCTGGAGAATGTGTATTTCAGTACTATTGAGCCTCGGCAATCTGCTTCTAATAACGAACTTTTGATGGTGCGATCAGCCAATCTTACCGTGCAAGTTAAAAGCAAATTGATGGTCGAGAATAAACATTTTTGTTTTGATACAAATCGATAGACTTGTTTTGCAAGTTAGGTATGCTGTCACTGAATTAGCATTCTAACCAAGGTGCTCACTTGCATGGATGCGTGCATGACTCATGAATAATCCTCGAAATCGAAACGGTGACAATATAAGTTTGCTTGAGTGTTGAAAGATGAGTCTTTAGGGTTAGCCGTGTAACTTAGAGTTTGGCTTCAAGTAAGGGGTGATGGCAATGAATCAATTATTCAAACAAATGCTGCTGGCGTGTGTGTGCTTGTTACTGTTGACGGGTCTGGCTAAGGCCGATGCGCTTTCAGATGCAAAGTTTGCCTATGATGAGGGAAGTTTTGTAAAAGCAGCAAAATTACTCAAGCCACTTGCACATCAGGGAAATGCTTCAGCGCAAGTGATGCTTGGGGGAATGTACATCAAAGGGCAAGGTGTTTCGCAAAACTCCAAAGAGGCAGTGAGGTGGTATCAATTGGCTGCGGAGCAGGGAAATGCGTCCGCCCAATTTATTCTGGGAATGATGTACCACCGTGGGAAAGTTGTTTATCAAGATAGTAAAGAGGCGGTGAAGTGGTTTCAGTCGGCGGCTGAAAAAGGTAACGTTACCGCACCATTTATTCTTGCTTTGATGTACAGCAAGGGACAGGGAGTCGATCAAAATTATCAAGAGGCGGTGAAGTGGTTTCAGCGTTCGGCAGAACAGGGAAATGACGCGGCACAGTTCAATCTTGGTTGGATGTATAGGAACGGGCAAGGTATTGAGCGGGACTATAAAGAAGCTGTGAAGTGGTTTAAGTTGGCGGCAGAGCAAGGACATGCGCTAGCGCAATGGAATCTTGGCTTGATGTATGACCGGGGCTATGGCGTTATTCAAGACTTTAAAGAGGCGGTTAAGTGGTATCAGTTAGCTGCCAAGCAAGGTAACGCTTCAGCGCAATTTAGCCTGGGCTCAATGTATGACATGGGTAAAGGCGTGCAGCAAGATTACACAGAGAAGTTTAAGTGGTTAAAGCTGGCAGCAGAACAAGGCGATGCACTTGCGCAGTCAAATCTTGGGTTGATGTATGAGACGGGGAAGGGTATTGATCAAAATTACCAAGAAGCGGTTAAGTGGTATCAACTCGCTGCTGCGAAGGGCGTTGCTACTGCACAATCCAATTTAGGATGGATGTACGCTAAAGGGCAAGGTGTTTCGCAGAACTACATTTTGTCACACATGTGGCTAGATATCGCAATTTCAGATGCTGAAAGTGACGAACGCGAAGTGTTGATTGTGGTGCGTAACTCAATCGCGGCGTTTATGACTGAAAGGCAGATAAAGCAAGCGCGAGGGCTGGCCAAGAAATGCATTGCTAACAACTTCAAAAGATGCCAGTAAAAGCGACTGCCTTAATGATGATTTGAGAGTTACTGAAGAAATTATGGATTCTTAAGGCTGGAACTATCTGTGACTTGGGGTGGCTTCACTGTGAAAATGAACTGTTAGTGAGCGATAAAAATAAACCAAACTACACCGCTCACAGCAAAAGCGATTGCGCCGAAAATAAATACTTTTTGTAGAAAGTCCATGTTGTTTCCTTATTCAGTTTTACGCAAAGAGATAGTGATGCACTGCAGTGTGGATTGTCGCGCAAAAAAATAATTATCGCCAGATATTTAAAAAATAAGTTTTAAATTTTCCATTCAAAAATAAACAGGAGAGCTACATTTTGAAAAGTCATATACACATTCTTCAGTTGCTCGTGCTAGGCATGCTATTCATTGGTTCGGGTACTTCCACCGCACGAGCAGATGACGATGAAAGGGGTCTTTCAATGGTGGTCAACGCCAAATGGAAAGAAGAGTGTAGTGGTTGCCACATTGCCTATCCTCCGCGTTTCTTGCCCGCACAATCTTGGCGCGCGGTGATGTCGGGTTTGAGCAAGCACTTTGGTAGTGATGCAAGTTTGGATGCGGCTACTACGCAAGAGATTACTGTATTTTTGGAAAAAAATGCCGATCAACGCAAACGTTCAACAAGCAGCAAGCCAATTTTGCGTATCAGCGAAATGCGTTGGTTCAAATCTGAACACGATGAAATATCGGCGCGCACGTGGAAGAGTCCAAAGGTTAAGAGTCCTGCCAACTGCGGTGCATGTCACACCCAAGCGGATATGGGCGATTTCAGCGAACGTAACGTTAGAATTCCCCGGTAAGGTGCAATGAGCAAAATTTTAATTTGGGATGTGCCAACACGAGTATTTCATTGGTTATTGGTTGGATCATTTGCGGGTGCTTACTACACGGCGGATTCCGAGCGGTATCGCGACATTCATGTGATGCTAGGCTATATTTTGCTGGGGTTGATTGCGTTTCGGATAGCGTGGGGATTTGTGGGTACGCGTTATGCGCGGTTTAGCTCGTTTATGTTTAAGCCGGGCGAAGTGGTGGCTTACTTAGCTACATTGATTAAGCGTAAACCCGCTGATTATTTGGGTCATAATCCAGCGGGAAGTTTAGCGATTTGGCTATTGCTATTGCTTGGTGTTACCTCTGGCGTGACAGGCGTGATGTCATTGAAAGACATCGGTGGTGACCTTGTGGTCGAGTGGCATGATCTGGTGTCGGAAAGTATGCTGGCAATTGTGGTGATACACGTGCTTGGCGTGATCGTGAGTAGCGTGATGCATCGTGAAAATTTAGTGAGGTCTATGATTACGGGCTTCAAAGATGGCGAGCCGGATCAGGGTATTCATTGCGCTTACGTGTGGTTAGGCGTGGCGATGCTGCTTACAACGATTGTATTTTGGTTGGTTTATTCCGCAAAAAGCTGATTACGTGTTTGCCAAGTTTAAAAGAGCCGAAACGGCAGTATTTTTTGTTTAGCACGCATAAAAATATGGGGTGTTGTTGATTGGCTTACTATCCTCAACAGTGGTTACTTCATAGTATGATGAACTCCGAACAACCCCCAAAAAAATTGAGAATCATTACTATAATTCGACTATCTCTTTCAATCGCATCCCAACAGTGACTAAAATTGATTTTTATACCGGCTCAACTGACAAGCTGCGCACCGCTTGCCAGTTGAGCCACAAGGCGATGCAGAGTGGGGTACGGGTGATGTTCAGCACACCCGACAGCTCCACCAGCCATGCCTTGGATAAGCTGCTATGGGAGTTCCCCGCTAATGCGTTTATTCCGCACTGCCTGAGTGATGTGGCAGAAGCTGAAACGATGCCTGTGGTTATCAACCACGATGGCGATAAATTTCCAGACCATGAATTATTGATTAGCCTGCATCCGCAAACGGTGAATTTTTTTAGCCGCTTTGAGCGCGTGATAGAAATTGTCAGTACGGATGAAGAAGATAGCCGCCTGGGACGAGAGCGATTTAAATTTTATAAAGATCGCGGCTATGAGATGCGGCATTTTGATTTGAGTAAAACAACTAGCAAGTAACCACTCGGTTCAAGTTTGGCGTGCGGCGACATTTCGCCGCCGCTTTCAATATGCGCAGACGAGTCTGCGCACTCCAAAATTACAGGTCCCACTCATGTTGCAACATCTAGACTGCGCGGGAATGACGGTTTTCTTGTTCTTCTATACCAAGCTGAAGAATCGTCGAGCCTTGCTATAATCGCGCCCCTCGACATCACGCACCACTAAAATCGCATCATGGAACATAAAAAAAATAACGAACTCGCCAAAAGTTTTGAGCCTAAAAATGTAGAAGCGCATTGGTATCCCAAGTGGGAAGCATCGGGATATTTCCAAGCGGGAATAGACGCTAACAAAACCGAAAATTTCTGCATCCAATTACCGCCGCCTAATGTCACCGGCACGTTACACATGGGGCATGGCTTCAACCAGACTTTGATGGACACGCTCACCCGTTATCACCGCATGCGCGGGGATAACACGCTGTGGCAGCCGGGCACAGACCATGCGGGTATCGCCACGCAGATCGTGGTAGAACGCCAACTTGATGCGCAAGGTATTTCGCGTCACGATTTGGGTCGTGAAAAATTTATCGAAAAAGTCTGGGAGTGGAAAGAATACTCCGGCAACACTATCACCCAGCAAATGCGCCGCCTCGGCACCTCGCCCGATTGGTCGCGTGAACGCTTTACGATGGATCCCGCACTGAACAAAACCGTCACCGAAACCTTTGTGCGCCTGTATAACGAAGGCTTGATTTATCGCGGCAAACGGCTGGTGAACTGGGATGTAAAACTCGGCACAGCCGTATCTGATTTGGAAGTGGTGCAGGAAGAAGAAGACGGCTTTATGTGGCATATCCGCTATCCGCTATGCGAGGTGGATAACGTGGCTGGCTTGACCCATCTTACCGTCGCCACCACGCGGCCTGAGACCATGCTCGGCGACGTGGCAGTGATGGTGCATCCCGAAGATGAACGCTACAAACACCTCATAGGCAAGCAAGTAAAAATGCCGCTGTGCGAGCGCAACATTCCGATTATCGCCGACGAGTATGTCGATAAAGAATTCGGTACAGGCGTGGTTAAGGTTACGCCAGCGCATGACTTCAACGACTATGCGGTTGGGCAACGGCACAAGCTGCCGATGATTAGCATTCTCACACTGGAAGGAAAAATTAAATCCCGTGGAAACGATGACTTCGATTTTCTTCATCATGCGCCAGATACTTTCGGAGCAATTAAAGGAAGTGTTTCAGACTCCACAATCAATGTTATTCCTGAAAAATATCGCGGTCTCGACCGCTTCGTTGCACGCAAACAAATCGTTGCCGATCTGGAAACCGCAGAATTTTTAGTGAAAGCCGAAAAGCACAAACTCAAAGTGCCGCGTGGTGATCGCACTGGCGTAGTCATTGAGCCTATGCTCACCGACCAATGGTTTGTTGCCATGAGCAAAGCGCGCAGAAAAAGATGGGAAGCTCGGCAAGAGCATTACCGAGCAAGCATTGGAATGCGTCTCATCTGGCGAAATAAAATTCCACCCTGAAAATTGGGTGAACACTTATAACCAATGGCTGAACAACATTCAGGATTGGTGCATCTCGCGCCAACTGTGGTGGGGACATCAAATACCCGCTTGGTATAGCGAAGACGGCAAGGCGTATGTCGCGCATGACGAAGCCGAAGCCAAGCAACTCGCCGCCAAGGATAGCTATACAGGCAATCTAAAACGCGATGACGACGTGCTGGATACGTGGTTCTCTTCCGCGCTGTGGCCGTTCTCCACACTCGATTGGGAAATGGATAAACCGTTCGATGCACAGAGCGTATTTGTGAAGCAATACCTGCCGTCGTCGGTGCTGGTCACAGGCTTCGACATCATCTTTTTCTGGGTGGCGCGCATGGTGATGATGACCAAGCACATCACCGGAAAAATTCCGTTTAAGGATGTGTATGTGCATGGCCTGATCCGCGATGCGGAAGGGCAGAAGATGTCCAAGTCCAAGGGCAACGTGCTCGACCCGATTGACCTCATCGACGGCATTACACTTGAAGAACTGGTGAAGAAACGCACCACGGGATTGATGAATCCCAAGCAAGCCGAGCAGATCGAGAAGCGCACCCGTAAAGAGTTTCCAGAGGGCATTTCTGCATTCGGCACGGATGCGTTGCGCTTCACTTTTGCCTCGCTGGCCTCACCCGGACGCGACATCAAGTTTGATATGCACCGTTGCGAAGGTTATCGCAATTTCTGCAACAAACTGTGGAACGCCACGCGCTTCGTGCTGATGAATTGCGAAGGACATGATGTTGGGCTGGATGAAAGTTTACCGCTGGAATTTTCTGCTGCCGACCATTGGGTCATCGGCATGTTGCAACAAGCAGAAACCGAGATGGCGCAACACTTTGCCGACTACCGTTTCGACATGGCAGCACGCACGGTTTACGAATTGGTGTGGAACACTTACTGCGATTGGTATGTGGAGTTAGCGAAAGTTCAATTGAGTGCTCCCTCACCCCAACCCTCTCCCGATGGGAGAGGGAGCGAGAATCCCCCTCTCCCATCGGGAGAGGGGCTAGGGGTGAGGGAGGCGCAGCAACGCGCCACGCGCCGCACCTTGGTGCGCGTGCTGGAAACCATTCTGCGCTTGGCACACCCCATCATCCCATTCATTACCGAGGAGTTGTGGCAATCGGTTGCGCCGATGGCTGGAAAATCTGGCGACAGCATTATGCTGCAAGCCTATCCAAAATCTGACGCAAGCAAAATTGATAACACAGCCATCGCACAAGTCACACTCTTGCAAGAACTCATCACTGCTTGCCGCAGTTTGCGTAGCGAGATGAATCTATCGCCCGCACAGCGCGTCCCACTTATCGTTGCGGGTGATGCGGGGACACTCAAGACACTCTCGCCTTATATCAGCAGCCTGGCCAAACTTAGCGAAGTGAATATCGTTGCTGAATTACCCGAAGGTGACACCCCCGACCAACCTTCGGTTAGTCGAGGACAAGCACCTGTTTCTATCGTCGGTAATTTCAAGTTAATGCTAAAAGTAGAAATCGATGTCGCTGCAGAAGGTGAAAGATTGGATAAAGAAATTGCGCGTCTGCAAGGTGAAGTGGCAAAAACACAAGCCAAACTAGGTAATGCCAGCTTTGTTGATCGTGCTCCTGCCGCAGTGGTGGAGCAGGAGCGTAAACGAATGGAAGAATTTGGTGCAACGTTGGTTCAGTTGCAGGCGCAGCGGAAGAGGCTCAGTTAACCTCTCACGTCATTCCCGCGAAAGGGGGAATCCAGTTAATTAGACTATCTCCGCGAAGCGGAACAACATCAAGGTTTTGTCCGCTGCGCGGGCGTTGTTTCTTTGCTGGATTCCCGCTTTCGCGGGATAACCAGCGACTTGCTCGTTTACGAACTTAGTCGAATGGCTAGCTGTTATACCAATGACGGCGGCTACCTTCGCTTAATCAAGAAAACAAATTCGCCATCTTGCTCAACAGATGACAGCAACACGTTGCCCGTATTTTCGCAAAACACTGCAAAATCTATCGGCGCGCCTCTGTCGGTTGCGATCAACTTGAGTATTTCCCCACTCACCATTTGCGACAATGCTTTTTTCGCTCGCAGTATCGGCAACGGGCAAGCCAACTGACGCGCATCAACTTCAACATTGGAATCCATCACTTGCTTCTCATACCGTAGGCAAGCCTGCCTGATGCCACGCAGCCATGCCACCCTGCAAGTTATACACGTCATGGAATCCATTTGAAAATGCAAACGATGCTGCCTGCGCAGAGCGCCCACCCATCTGACAATAAAATACGGTAGTGGTATTTCTATCCAACTCGTTCAAGCGCAATGGCAATAAATGTAACGGGATCGATTCACTTTGAGCAATTTTTCCGCGCGCCACTTCGGCATCAGTACGCACATCCACGAGGCGCGCGCCCTTCTGCAATATTTGATCCAACTCGGTGATGCTGATGATTTTAAAACCACTCATTACTATTCTTCCTCTTCTGCTTCATTTTGATACGCCAATAAATGCGAGATGCGTGTATTGGCGACGGACAAGCGTTTCATTAACATATGCAAAAATGCGTCGCCGAATTGAAAACGACAATCTGTCGTGGCATGCATCAACACATCGGGGTCAATTTCAATCAACAGCGCATCTGTCTTGGCAATCACGTCTGTGCTGCGTTTAAAATTGCGTTCCAAAAAGTGCGCCATTTCACCAAAACAATCGCCTTTATGCAACAGATTAAACAATCGACCATTCTTGGAAACGCGCACCGTACCTTGCGCCATGATGTAAAAGCGACAGCCGGTTTCACCGTCACGAAGTATTTGTTCCTTTGCCGTAATTTTACGCCAACGACTTATGCGTAATGTTTCCCAAAGTTCGACATCGTTGAAATTTTTGAAAAATGAAAGGGTACGCAAAATATCAAATTTTTCGGTATCGAAAATTTCGCCTTGTGTGGTTTCAATTCTGCTGGAAAAGCCAACTAAATCATGCGCAAATTCCTCCCAGGTTTGATAACGTTTGGCGGCATCTTTTTCCATCGCACGCAACACTATTGCGTCCAACTCTGCCGGTGTTTCGGCCGATAGGAACTCGGCGGCGGTGGATCAATGTTGATAATGTGATAAATCATACTGTGATTATTGCTCGCATCAAACGGTAGTTTTCCCGTGAGCAATTTATACAACGTCACGCCCAGTGAATAAATATCGGTCTGATGACTCACCTTCAATTCTTTAACCTGTTCTGGTGACATATAAGCAGGAGAGCCAATCCCGGACACTTGTGTAGTCTGACTGCCCACTAAAGTCGCCGCGCCAAAATCGGAAATCTTTATATTGCTCTCACCATAAAAAAGAATGTTGGCGGGCTTAATGTCGCGATGAATCACACCCTGATGCTGCGCATATTCAAGTGCCTTGCAACACTTATAGGCAATTTCAGCAACCGTACTAATCGGCAGCAGATTATCCACTTCGCCATATTGCTCTAGCGTGCTACCCGCCACATACTCCATTACCATATAGTTCAAATCATCTTCCAACACGGCATCCAAAATTTTCACGATATGCGGGTGAGTCAGCTTTCCAGCCAATGAAGCTTCAGTCATCAACAGTTTGCGAAAAACTTTTGCGGTATTGGTATTATTTAGATGCTTGAGGTCAAATAATTTGATCGCAACCTGCTGACCGCTGAAGGGATCAATCGCGAGATACACAGTGCTGGTTGCACCCGTACCGAGTTCGCTTACGATTTCATATTTACCGATGGTTTGCATTGTGTAGTGACAAATGATTAACGGCGCAATTCTGCGCACTTTGTTGAATGAAGTCCAGATGAAACAGCTTTACCTCATACAATCTATACACTCGTCATTCCCGCGCAGGCGGGAATCCAGTCGATTAAAAAGTTCCCGCTTGGCTGGACAGCACTAAGGTTTTGTCCGCTACGCGGCATTCATATTTTCGCTGGATTCCCGCCTGCGCGGGATAACCAGCGACTTGCTCGTTTACGAGCTTAGTCGAATGGCTAGCTGTTACACCAATGACGACCCCAGATATTATTCTGCATGCAATCCTTAGCAACAATTTTTTACAGTCCAACCGTATCGTCAAAGTTAAAAACCTCTATCATGCCCGGCATGAAAAAACTAACGCTACTCGTGTTACTTTGCTTCACACCCTACGTCCTGAGTGACGGCTTGCCCGACTTGGGCGATGTATCGCGTGGCGTGCTTAATCCTTTGCAAGAGCGTCAGATCGGCCAGCAGAGCATGTTGCAGATACGTGCTAGCAAGCAGTTTTTGGATGATGCCGAAGTCAACGACTATTTAAATCAACTTGGCTCAAAGTTGGTGGAAAGCAGCAGTGAGCCCTCTTTAGAGTTTGAATTTTTCGCCATCAACGATTACAACGTCAATGCCTTCGCCATGCCGGGTGGTTTCGTCGGTGTGAACGCGGGACTGTTGCTCACCACGCAAAGCGAATCCGAATTAGCCTCGGTGTTAAGTCACGAAATTTCGCACGTCACACAACATCACTTCGCGCGCATGGTGGCAGGACAGCAGGGTGACAGTGTTGCCGCACTTGCTGCCATCGCGCTTGCCATACTCGCTGCTCGCGGCAGCTCGCAGACTACCGAAGCCGTGGTAATAGGGGCGCAAGCGGGGCTGGTACAACGGCAGCTCGACTTCACGCGACAAAATGAAGAAGAAGCCGATCGCATCGGCCTGCAGCTTTTGCAAAAAACCGGCTTTAACGTTCACGCTATGCCGGAATTTTTAGAACGTCTGCGCAAAGCCACTTGGCTAGTGGATAGCAATGCCCCCAACTACCTGCGCACACATCCGATTACCAGCGAACGCGTCGCTGAAATTGAAAACCGCGTACAAAGGCAGCCTTACCAATTACTGCCCGACAGCCTGAATTTTCAACTGGTACGCACCAAACTCATCGGCGCGCAAAAAACACCGTCGGAAGCCATTGCCTATTTCAACGATGCTTTGTACACGCAGAAATTCGGCAACCCGATTGCACAACGCTACGGCTTGGTTAGCGCACTGTTGCGCAACAATGAGTTTGCGCATGCCACGCAGGAGCTAGCCACGTTACGCAAACAAGCCAAGCACAACCCTATGGTGGAAACGCTTACGGGACATCTGAAGCGGGCATCAAAAAATGATGCCGCCACCTTCGCCTTTTACCGCAACGCGGTACAAACTTTTCCACAGCACCGCGCCCTGATTTATGATTATGTCAGTTTATTGTTGCAAGAAAAGCAAGCCGACACCGCACTCAAACTCCTCGCCGAACAACTCGTCCGCCATCCCAGTGACACCACACTGTATGAACTGCAAGCCAAGGCGTTCGAGATGCAAGGCAAAACTCTAGAGCAACACCAAGCCCAAGCCTACAGCTACTCGTGGCAAGGCAATGTGTTCGCGGCTATTGAACAGCTGGAGCTAGCTAAACAAGCGGGGGGCAGTTTTTATCAACTCTCTGCTATTGAAAGTGAGTTGAAGGAACTACGTGACCTAAGTACAGAACAGAGCAAACAATGATAAACAATCTTCACTAAAACAAAACCCCTCAAAAGAGGGGTTTTGTTTTAGTGAAGATTGTTAAATCAATTAATCAAGCAACAATCGACTTACAGAGGTGCAGCAAGTGTACCTGTGCAAGACTTAGGTGCAATCTCTGCAGGCAAGTCAGAACCGCAAAGCCATTTATTAGCATTAGCTGCTGTACCATTGCCATCCACAGTCATTTTGAACAACACATTCTTACCAGCTGCCTTAGCATTTACGCCAGTAGATTTAAACGTCGCTTGCAATGTACCTCCAGTAACAACAACACCAGAAGTGATCGCAGTGGCTGCTATGGCACTGACGTATTTACCGGATGTAACAATACCAGCCATTGCGGTAGTGGCAGGCCAAGAACCATTCGCGGCTTCTTCGGAATAAGGTGTTTTTAAACCGTCTAACAAAGTGAATGCTTCTGAAGCTTGTGCACGCGCTGTGTAATCACCGTAAGCAGGAATCGCTACCGCAGCCAAGATGCCGATAATCGCAACCACGATCATCAATTCGATCAGGGTAAAACCTTTTTGAATATTTTTCATTTGAAACTCCTTTAAGTTAAATTCGTATTGCCATTTGGCTGAACTGATAATCCGCACCACCAGCACCGCTGTGTAACACACAACCCGCATGTTGCACGGTAATTAAGCAATGACTGTGCCAAATACACAACCCACTGATATTTAAAATTTTATTATTTTTTATTTTGCCTAGTCGTGAGCTTTGTAACCAAACCTGTCACTTCGAAGTGACCGTTTTGGGCAGTCAGTTCAATTTGCTTGGCAAGCCGAACTCTGATTGATACCTGGAATATTACTTAAATCCACCTCATCAATTTGCTCCGGCGAGAGAAATTTTTGTGCGTAATCAAGATAGACTTTTTCTCTGATAAAAACATCAAACAAGTCGGGGTCGATGTGACCATTGAGTTTGAACTTACCCAAAATAGTGAGTGACTCGGTAAGGGTTTTACCTTTTTTGTAAGGTCTGTCTTTGGCGGTGAGGGCTTCAAATATATCGGCGATACCCATCACTTTGGCTTGCACGGACATCTGATCGCCCGTTAAGCCGCGCGGATAACCTTTCCCATCCATGCGTTCGTGATGACCTGCGGCATATTCCGGGACATTTTTAAGATGCTTGGGCCAAGGCAACGATTCCAACATTTTGATGGTGACGACGATGTGGTGATTGATGATTTCACGTTCAGCAGACGTTAAAGTGCCTGAGCGTATGCTGAGATTTTCAACTTCATCATCGCTCAAAAAATTATTTATCTCGCCCCCGACATCACGCCATTTATAAGCGGCAATTTTTTGGATGCGCTGTTGCGATAAAACAGGCATGGATTCGCTGCCCATATTGCATAGCCGAAGAAATTCGCGGTCTTCATCAAGCTGTAACATCCGTGCCGCATAGATGTTGCGGGCTTTATCAGCACCTTGCCGATCTTCACCGGCCACTAACAGCTCAGTGAGCATCGCAATTTCCGCATCGCGTTTCAGCACTTCAAAGCGCGTATCGACCAATTGGATTCGATCAAATAAAGTTTGCAGCTTGGTGGCTTTATCCACCACATGCACTGGAGTGGTGACTTTTCCACAGTCGTGCAACAGCCCGGCAATTTTTAGCTCATGCCGATCTTTATCGGTCATCACAAAATCTTTGAGCGGGCCTTGCTGGGTACGATTCACTGCCTCGGCCAGCATCATCGTCAGTTCAGGGACGCGGTCACAATGCCCGCCGGTGTAAGCTGATTTGTCATCAATAGCTGTATTGATAAGTTGCACAAATGCTTCAAACAATTCTTCAAGTTGTTGCACAAGACGACGGTTGGTTAGAGCGATGGCGGCCTGCGAAGCAAGTGACTCTAACAAGTGTTGATCATCAACAGAAAACGGCACAATGGCACTGGTTTTTCGATCCCATGCGTTGATAAGCTGCAGCACGCCGATGAGTTCATTTTCATGATTGCGCATCGGCACGGTTAAAAAAGAATGCGAGCGATAACCGTGCTTGGCATCGTATTTTTTTGTGCCGGAAAAATCGAAACCCTCTGCCGCATATGCATCGGGAATGTTAATCGTCTCACCGGTCAATGCGGCATGGCTAACCACCATGGCATGATTGGGATTCCCTGCGTCATCGTAAAGCCGTACCGGATCATAACGAATTGCCACGCCGCTTGTGCCACCCATGGCGGTTTTTTGCGTATCGTTACGCACAATCTCAAAGCGTAATATCTGTTGGTCGGCTTGGTACAGGTAGAGCGTGCCCGCATCCGCATTGGTGATGCGTTTTGCCGCAAGCAGTATGATTTCCAGGAGGCTGTTTAGATCGCGCTGTTGCGACAGTGCAATGCCAATTTCATTGAGTTCTTTGAGGCGGGGAATGAGGTTGTCTGATAAGAGCATAAAATGGATATTAGCGAGGAATTTTTAGCTGTTAGTTAGCTTATGGCTGTTTTAGTTCAAACAGGCAACTGACAACCCAAGACTACCGGAGGCTATTTTATGCAAACTGCACGCACTTGATGCATGTCGGTTATGCCTGACAGCACTTTTTCCATACCGTCCTGCTTGAGGGTATGCATGCCTTCTTCCAATGCAATCGCCAGCAACTCTGCTACCCGCGCGTGTTCTTGAATGGCTTTTTTAACGGATTCAGTTCCTATCAGCAATTCGTGCAAGCCTACCCGACCCCGATAGCCTGTGCCGGTACACTTTTCACAGCCGACTGGTGAGTACAGGGTGAATTTACCTTCTTTATTGGCAAATAATTTTGTCCATTCAGCCAGTAGTGCCTTCTCTCCCGCTGCGGAGTCTTTTTTCCACGTAACAGTGTTGGCTAATTCTATGCTGTATTCGGCCAGCAACAATTTGATTTCTTCGTCAGTTGCGATGTGTGGTTTTTTACAATCGGCACACAATCGTTTTGCCAAACGCTGCGCAAGGATACCCAGCAATGCATCGGCAAAATTGAATGGATCCATGCCCATATCTAGCAGGCGAATAATAGATTCGGGCGCACTGTTGGTATGCAGGGTGGCAAACACCAAGTGACCCGTTAAGGATGCTTCGATACCAATCGACACGGTTTCCTTGTCGCGCATCTCACCCACCATAATTACATCAGGATCAGCCCGCAAAAAGGCGCGCATGATGGTGGGGAAATCCAGCCCTGCCTTTTTGTTGATTTGTACTTGGCGCAGACCTTTTTGCGTAATTTCAACCGGGTCTTCGGCTGTCCAGATTTTGGTGTCCGGCGTGTTAATGTATTTCAATACCGAATGCAGCGTGGTGGTTTTACCCGAACCCGTTGGGCCGCACACAAAAAACAAACCGTAAGGCTTGCTCACCGTGGTTTTAATCAGATCATTGTTGCGCTCCGAAAAGCCCATTTTCTCCAATGGCAATGGCTCACCAGAGGCAAGGATACGCATCACCACGTCTTCAACTCCCCCTTGCGACGGAATAGTGGCAACACGCAGTTCAATATCTAACGGGCCAAATTTTTTAAATTTTATTTTTCCGTCTTGCGGTTTGCGTTTTTCAGAAATATCCAGATCACACATAATTTTCAAACGTGTTACCAAGGCATTGCGGTAGCTGGAAGGCACTTCAATGTAATTGAGCAGTGAACCATCTTTGCGCACTCGGATCTGCGTCTTGACTTTGCCGGGGCCCGGTTCGATGTGTATATCCGACGCGCCCATACGGTAAGCATCGACAATAATTTTATTCACCAACTTGACCAGCTCGTTATCTGCAGCGGCACTAACATCTTCTTGGCTTTGACTGGAACTTTCTTCTTCATCGCCCCCCAGGGTTGACAATAAATCGTCCATCGATGATTCATCCGCAGCAGGGAAAGCACCCGTCCCATCCGCCGAAGATTTACCCGAATAAAACGCATCTAAACATTGAACAAACTCACGTTGCGAGCAAACCCTGTAAACCAACTTATTTTTTGGAAATATGTTATTGACTACTCGCGAAGACTGTATTCGATCCGGGTCAGTCGTTAAAATCACCAATCCCTCTTGCGTTTCTTCAATCGGAATCCAGTGGCCACTTTCAACATATTCGCGACGCAGATTACGCAACAGATCGGTAGGCTTGATGCGATCCGGTTTGTAGGCTTCATACGCCACGCCAAAGAACTTGGATAGCGCACTACCCAATGCGGCCACATTGATTTGAAACTCATCAATCAACACTTCTTCAAGGTTGATGCCTTTACGCCGCGCAGTGCGGGTTGCCAATTCAAATTCCGCTGCTGTCATAACACCATCAGCGACCAGATAATCGTATTTGGTTTTAATCGCGACAGTTTGTTGACGCTGGCGGAATGCGACCGCCATCGTTTGCGACAACTCTTGTACGCCGTCTTCAACCGAAGCAAAAAATGGCACGCCCGCTTTGTTGTTAATGACTTGAATGATGCCGAGCAGGTCACCGCTCGTTCCATCCAGAATCGGTGCAACCAACATTTGCTTGGTGCGGTATCCCGTGCGCTTGTCCACCTCTTGCAAAAAACGCAAGTGTGGGCCGTGCTCTTTCAGTTCTTTTTCATCGTAAACATCTTTGATGTTCAGTAGCTTTTTATTTAGTGCGGAATACCCCGCAATGCTTTGTTCAGCGATAGGCAATTTCAAATCTTTGAAAGAGTTGAGTCCAGTCTTGACTTTGGACACCAGAGAAACTTTGTCATCGCCAACCACGTAAATGGTGAGTCTATCCGCGTTAAACAACGCGCAAATATCTTTACTCACGTCCAACATAATCTCATCAACATTCCCGGTCGCATGGATGCGGTTGATGACATGATTGAGATTTTTAGTGAACTCAATACGCTGGGTAATATCCCCAGGATTCGTTGCGACGCTCATTGCTTGCTCCTTTGCCTTACGTTGCCGGCCATCTAGTTAGAATTCGAACACATGATTATTCAGCAGCATCTTGGGCTGCCTATCATGCAAGCATTGCACGATTTCCCGCATGGTTAATTCCAGTTCATCCGGTTTGAGATGAGTGATATATATTTCTGCTTGACGCTTAAACTTAGTCATTTCTGTCGCGAGCAAATCAGGACATAAATGTTTGGACAGTATCGCCAATTCTTTCTCGTGATTGGCAAAAGCCGCTTCGATAATCAGATAGCGCAAGTTTTCAATTTTATTCACTATTGTCCAAAGCGCATCATTACTGGTTGTATCACCCGTAAAAACCAAGCTTGCCTTGCCGCTATCCAGATGGTAGCCCACGGCCGGCACCACATGATTAGCCGGTACAGCAGTAATCTTGCGACCATTTAATTCAACTGTCTTGCCGAGTTGTATCGTTTGGTAACGCATGGCAGGAGTTTGACCATTGGGAATCTCACTGAAGTCAGGCCAAATTTTCCAATTAAAAATATGCTGCTTGATGATAGCCTGGGTTTCATCCGTTGCATAAATAGTTATCGGGTGATCACGCATCAGCCACACGCTATCGATCATCATGGGTAAGCAGGCAATATGATCCAGGTGGGAGTGAGTAATAAATACGTGATCAATCGCACTCATCTCGGCGAGACTGAGTTCACCGACACCTGTCCCCGCATCAATCAATATGTCGTGATCCAACACAAAGGAGGTGGTGCGTTGATTGCCACCGATTCCGCCACTGCATCCTAATACCCTTAGCTTCATAATCCGTTATCTTTTTTATTTACGCTTAAATACAAACACACCACCCCAATCGGCATCAGGTGGTTCGTTACGAAAATGCAACACGCGCTCGATATAAACCTGATACAACGCGGTATTCGGCGACCTGCGCTGCAGTTCCAACAATTGATTTTCAGCTTGATCCCATTGTTGCGCACGGTACAGACGCAGTGCTTCGTGAAACAAATTCACCTCATCCTGCAGCGCGGCACTGACTTCACCCACCAAGCCTATTGGCTCATAAATCGCCACGGGCTTATCTTTACCTACTACCCGCACCTGGTCAAGCTCGCGATAGACAAAATCAGGCACGGCATGGCGCGTATTTTCACCCACGATAATGCCCACACCATATTGCTTGGTAATGCTTTCCAAGCGCGAGGCAAGATTCACGGCATCGCCCATTACCGTGTAAGCCACGCGTACTTCAGAACCCATATTGCCGACACTCACGCGACCACTATTGATGCCCACACCGACATGGATTTCCGGCCACCCTCTGGCTTTAAAGTGCGGTTGCAATTCCCGCAGGGTTTCCTGCATCTCTATGCCCGCCAATATAGCATTACGCGCGTGATTGGGCTGAGGTTTAGGCGCACCCCAGAACGCCATAACGCAATCGCCTATGTATTTATCAACTTTACCTTCATGCCTGGAAATCACGCGCGAGAGCGGTGTGAGAAATTCGTTCATTAACTGGCTCAAAATTTTGGGGTCCAGCCCTTCGGAGATAGTGGTAAATCCACGCACATCGGAAAATAGTATATGCCTCTAAACCATTTTCAGTTTGACCTGAGTATGCGTCAGGCAAGCGTTGAGCAGGCGTAATGGCAATTCAGCTTCCCACTCACGCCGGTTGAACCGATAACAGAACTCATTGAGATATTCTTGCAAATACTTGGACGATACACCGTGATAGGTACCCAGCAAAAACGCCTTGAGGTTGCCGATGGCAATATGCACCCAAGGCAGCCATTCTCCCGCCTTGTCGGGCGGTGTCACCCGTGCGGCATGGTGCTGTGTCTTGCCGATCTCCAACAACGAGATCAGCGCATCACTGCGCACCGCTTGACCGGGCGGAAGGTGGTGTCGCACAAACTTCGCCACCGCCCCCTTCGTCACGGCGGGAACTTGTTGCATGGCGATAAAACCGGCACGCTGATCCCGGTTCTCAACCGCCACCAGCACCGGGGTTTTGCCTTCGGCACCGCGCCCCCGCTTGCCGCTGCGTCGGCCACCCACAAAGGCATCGTCAATCTCGATCAGGTCGTGCAGCCGATAAATACTGTCCCGGTGTCCCATGGCAATGCGTATCTTGCGCAGCATCCGGCTGGCGGTGATCCAGGACACGCCGATTTGTTTGGCCAGTCGCATGGCGGAAATACCGCCCTTGTCCGAGGCGACCAGGTAGACCGCCCAGAACCACTGGGTAAGAGAGAGGTTGGTGGAGTGGAACAATGTCCCCGCCGTGAGCGAGGCTTGGTAGTGGCAATGGGCGCATTCGTAACGGTGGCGCGTGGTGATGGCATAGCCATGATCATGCCCGCATCGCGGGCAACGAAACCCGTCCGGCCAGCGTTGCTGCGCCAGTGCTTGGGCGCAGGCTTCTTCAGTTCCGTACCGTTTCTGCCAGTCCAATACATTCGTTGGCATCGTCTTCATGATTCATTTCCTCGTTTCGTTGAGTACGAAACGTTAGGCAGCTGAAACTGAGAATGATTCATAGGCATGAAATAGTATCGTCATCTCGCGGCTTTCACCTTCCATTGACAGCAGTTGTTCAGGATGTTTGCTGATTTCATCAACCAACTCGAATGGCACATAATTTCTGAATCGATCGGTAATTTGTCGCTTGGTGCGTGTGACAAAAAAATAGCCGTAAGACATATTCAACACAAACAGCAAGGTAACCATCACCAAACTATTGGCAATGGGCATGGATATATTGTTGTATTGCCATAGCGATATACTCAATCCAAAGCTGATAGTGAAAGCCAAAACTGCGCCGAACACTGCCACCAGCGGACTCATCAGCGGCAACCCAAAGCTCAACGCAACTCCTGTCAGCAGCAGCCACAGCACTTCAATACCCAACATGTAATTGGGTTGATGCTTTAAATTTCATGCCTATGAATCATTCTCAGTTTCAGCTGCCTAACGTTTCGTACTCAACGAAACGAGGAAATGAATCATGAAGACGATGCCAACGAATGTATTGGACTGGCAGAAACGGTACGGAACTGAAGAAGCCTGCGCCCAAGCACTGGCGCAGCAACGCTGGCCGGACGGGTTTCGTTGCCCGCGATGCGGGCATGATCATGGCTATGCCATCACCACGCGCCACCGTTACGAATGCGCCCATTGCCACTACCAAGCCTCGCTCACGGCGGGGACATTGTTCCACTCCACCAACCTCTCTCTTACCCAGTGGTTCTGGGCGGTCTACCTGGTCGCCTCGGACAAGGGCGGTATTTCCGCCATGCGACTGGCCAAACAAATCGGCGTGTCCTGGATCACCGCCAGCCGGATGCTGCGCAAGATACGCATTGCCATGGGACACCGGGACAGTATTTATCGGCTGCACGACCTGATCGAGATTGACGATGCCTTTGTGGGTGGCCGACGCAGCGGCAAGCGGGGGCGCGGTGCCGAAGGCAAAACCCCGGTGCTGGTGGCGGTTGAGAACCGGGATCAGCGTGCCGGTTTTATCGCCATGCAACAAGTTCCCGCCGTGACGAAGGGGGCGGTGGCGAAGTTTGTGCGACACCACCTTCCGCCCGGTCAAGCGGTGCGCAGTGATGCGCTGATCTCGTTGTTGGAGATCGGCAAGACACAGCACCATGCCGCACGGGTGACACCGCCCGACAAGGCGGGAGAATGGCTGCCTTGGGTGCATATTGCCATCGGCAACCTCAAGGCGTTTTTGCTGGGTACCTATCACGGTGTATCGTCCAAGTATTTGCAAGAATATCTCAATGAGTTCTGTTATCGGTTCAACCGGCGTGAGTGGGAAGCTGAATTGCCATTACGCCTGCTCAACGCTTGCCTGACGCATACTCAGGTCAAACTGAAAATGGTTTAGAGGCATATTAAATTTTGATCAAGTATCCCCGAAATCAAATTTGCGTGAACCTCCACTCCGGGAAATACCTTGGCAACTGGCGTGCTGCGCATATCTTGCAAGCCCAACGCGGTCGTGCCTACCAAAACAATTTTATCTTTAAGTTGCGCAACATTTACTCGGCCATGCAGCACATCGGCAATCGAAATGTATCGAAAGCTGCCTGGCTTGCCGCGATATGGGACTAAAGTTGCAGCGACCGCATCAACAGGGATTTTGAATGCGTTTTTTCCCCGACCCAACTGCAACCATTCCAAACCCGCATATTCGCTGTTATTGCCTTCCACAAAGCCAGCCTGAATTTCGGGTTGATCAAACAAAGTGCGCACCACGGCGAGTGACAGCGATTCATATTGTGCACCGTTATATTCCACCAACATCGGCACGCGCCGCACCTCTCCATCCCCATCGATTATTGGATTAAAGTGCCCGGCACTCGCCGCTGCCTTTTGCAACGCCGGGAGATTCGCACCATAGCCGTTGAAATTGGTAAATGCCACGGAATGATTTTTGAATGTGCCGACAGGGGAAATGGCTGCTGGCAACATGCCAGCAGTATTCTGCTCTTGCTGGTCAGTAAAATAATAACCCAACACCACTTTGCGATTTTTAATTTTGCTGGCGAGCAGCTTGTCGTATTCAAGCTGAGGACTAATTTTTTTAAGAGTGAATTGAAACCAGGTGTCATCTTTAAGTTGGGTTTGTCCCAGCTTCTGCAATACTTGTAGGCCAGAGCTTTGATCTTTTTCGGCGAACACGATGTCAAATCCCACTACTTGCACGCTGTATTGATCGAACAACTTATCCATCAACAACGCGAAACGGTCGCGACTCCACGGCCACCGCCCCTCCTCTTTGAGGCTTTTTTCATCAATATCCAGAATGACGATACGCTCATCCACGGTGCCAGGCATCGTCCATTGCAAGCGGTAATCATAAAGAATGTCAGAAAGCTGATCGACGAAACTCAGCTTGTATAACTGCGCCGCGTTACCAACAAAGAGCAGCACGAATAACAATCCCAACCCAATCAGTTTTGCGTTTTTCTTCACGCGTCTTCCTTATGATTGAGCAGGCTGATAATGTATTTTTGCGGGGGCTAGGCTTTGAAATAAAATTCCATTTTGATTCCCGCCAATTCAATCACATCATGGTCATTGAGCTGGCGCGCTTGATTTGCCAAGGCCTGACCATTGACTGAAGGAAATTTTTCGCCCTCCACATGGGTAATAAAAAAACCTTGTGGCCGACGCGTTAACACCGCCACTTGCACACCCGGCTTACCCAAAGTGGTGAGGCTTTTTACCAGATCAAGTTCTTTTCCCGCATTTGCGCCGGACAAGATTTGCACGGCGGCTGATCGTCCCAAAGTTGGGGTTGTTGCCGCAATCGCGGGCATTACGATTGGCGCAACAGCCTGTGTAATTTCTGCAGCAGCAGGCGGCACGCTGACTGGCGGTGGGTTGGGTATCGGGGCGGGTTGTGCCATGTACCGACCCGTAGATTGACCTTCTTCTTCCAACATCTGCCCCAGCTTGGTTTGTGTAACGCTCATGCTGGCTGGCTGCACGGGTTTCACTGCGCTTTGGGTGGATTGATTAACCGAAGAGCGAACCACCATCGTCCGCTCAAACTCTTCGGAAGTCATTTGCGTAACCTGATCGTTGACGTACTTGAGCTTATGCTTGCCTATTTCGATTACATCATTGTTTTGCAGGAAATGTTTTTTGGAGCGTGCGCCATTCACTTCCAAGCCGTTCGTGCTATCCAAATCCTCGAGAAATGAATCGTGCAAGATTGTGACAATCGCGGCATGTTCGCCGCTCACCGCCAAGTTATCAATCACAATATCGTTATGTGTTTTACGCCCGATGGTCATGCGTTCTTTAGTCAGCGGATATTCTTTGGCAGGCGTGCCGTTAATCATGAGTACCAGTTTTGCTGCCATAATTTCTAACCTCGTCGCAAATTTTGCTTACTTAAAATAGCCTAATAACTTCGCCAACCAACTGCGCGGTGTCGCAAAATCAGCCTTTACCTTGACTAATATCACCGAGATATTGTCGCGTCCACCGTTGTCGTTTGCCATCTGCACCAACTGCTCTGCCGCCAGCGGAAGGTTACCCTGCATGGCATACAGGACGGACTGTATATCATCATCTTCCAACATGTCATTTAAGCCATCTGAGCAGAACAAATAAATATCGCCAACCAACACATCGTACACATGAGTTTCGGCAGTCACTTTGGCATCAATACCCACGGCGCGTGTGACCAAATTTTTGTTTTGGGATGAACGTGCATCTGCGACGCTAATCACGCCCGCATCAATCTGCTCTTGCAACAATGAATGATCGCGCGTGACGATTTCCAATGTTTCACCACGCAAGCGATACAAACGCGAATCACCCACATGAGCAACAGCGACGCGGTTATCGTAGAACACCCCAGAGACGATTGTTGTACCCATGCCCGCATATTGCGGCTTGCTATGTGCAGCGTGGAAAATGGATAAATTTGCTTTCTGAATACTATCGCGCAACAGCAACACCGCAAGCTCTTCGCCGCTCACTTCATCGCAATCAATAGCGTTGGCATTTTGCAAGCGCTGGCTGATTTCTGCAGTCACCACCGACACCGCGATGCCACTCGCGACTTCACCCGCATTGTATCCACCCATGCCATCAGCCAACACCACCAAGCCGTAAGCAGACTCAAAACCCACACTGTCCTCGTTGTGCGAACGCATCATGCCAGAGTGTGTTTGGCTTACTATTTCCAGCGCGGTTAAAACACCCATTTGTTATTCCTGTACAACTGTCTGTGTAGTTATTTCAACTGGCAAGTCGAAGCTTACCACAAGCTAATTCGCTCATTTAACCAGCAATACCGGGCATTCAGCAAGATGCAATACCTTGCTCACCACTGAGCCTAGTAACATTGCCTGCAAATCGCTATGGCCTTGTTTGCTCATTACAATCTGCCCGACATTTTGCTCATGGGCATATTGCACTATCGCTTCAGCAGGTGTCCCCACACTGACGTGATAGTGGTAAGGCAAGTTGACCGCATCCAAAGCAGCGCGGGCATATTGCAAAGCTTCCATACCATGTTCACGATAATAATCGTCGATGGTCTCCTGGTTAATGAACAATTTAACATTGCCAACCGCCACTTTCCATTGCACATTTAGCAGCAAAATCTGAGGAGTTTCTTTCAGCGTTGCAATATTAGCGATAACAAAATCCAGCGCACGATTTGCGTTGTCCGAACCATCCAAAGGAATCAGTATTTTCATTTTCACTCCTTATTGTTTGGCTTTGCATTAACGGCTTCATCAACCAGATTAACCGATACGCTCTCAACCGCTATACGTGCCGATAGCCATTTGCCCATAATCAACACCAGCACAGCACCACACACGGGAACTAGCCAGTGCAGATAATGCCGAGCCTCAACTAGAGATGCGAACAAAGTTTCGCTCACCAACATCTCGCCTGCCACATAACCCAGCAACGCACCGCCCGCATAAATAATGTAAGGGAAACGATCAATCAATTTCAAAACCAACCGACTACTCCATGCAATCAATGGAATGCTGATAAGTAGGCCAAAAACCAGCAAAGGCATATTGCCTTTCGCCGCTGCTGCGACACCCAACACGTTATCCAAGCTCATCACAAAATCCGCGATGATGATGGTTTTCACTGCGCCGAATAAACGCGTATCCGCCTTGATGTTATCTTCGCTGTGTTCGTCTTCTGGCAGAATCAACTTAACGCCTATCCATAAAAGCAACAGCGCGCCGACCAACTTCAAATAAGGCAAAGAGAGCAAACTCACCGCAAAAAATGTCAGCACAATGCGCAAGCCTATCGCGCCGCCCACGCCGAACAGAATGCCCTTCTTGCGTTGCTCGGCTGGCAAGTTACGACATGCCAACGCAATCACTACCGCGTTGTCGCCGCTCAACAACAGATCAATCATGATGATCTTGAGCACATCAATCCAGAACTGCCCTGTAGCTAACATCTGCAGCATCACACGCCCTTCAACACTTGCTGCATTAACCGCCCCATTTCAGCAGGATTGCGCGTGATATGAATCCCGCATTCTTCCATCACCGCCAGCTTGTCGTCTGCCCCGCCTTGCCCACCGGAAATAATCGCCCCCGCGTGCCCCATGCGTTTGCCAGGTGGAGCAGTGATGCCCGCTATAAATCCGACTACGGGTTTTTTCATATTGTCTTTAATCCAACGTGCGCATTCTTCCTCGTCGCTACCGCCGATCTCGCCAACCATAATGACTGCATCGGTTTCTGCATCATCGTTGAACAATTTCATCACATCGAGATGCTTCATGCCATTGATTGGGTCACCACCGATCCCGACGCAAGAAGACTGCCCCAAACCAAGCGCAGTAAGCTGTCCCACCGCCTCGTAAGTTAGCGTACCGGAACGCGACACCACGCCGATGCGTCCTTTGCGATGAATATGCCCAGGCATGATGCCGATTTTTATTTCATCTGGCGTAATCAAGCCTGGGCAATTGGGTCCGATTAACAAAGTTTTTTTGCCCAACATTTTGTGGCGCGTCTTGAGCATGTCATGCACGGGTATTCCTTCAGTGATACAAATCACCAAATCCAAATCAGCTTCCACCGCTTCATCTATCGCTGCTGCTGCATAAGGTGGCGGCACGTAAATCACCGACACCGTTGCGCCCGTTTGTTGTTTGGCTTCCAATACGCTGTCATAAATTGGCACACCCTCAAAATTCTGACCACCTTTTTTTGGCGTAACGCCGGCGACAAAACAACTTTTTCCGTTTGCATAAGCGATGCAGTTTTGTGTGTGGAACTGCCCTACCTTGCCTGTCATGCCCTGCGTCATGACGCGCGTATTTTTGTTAATGAGTATCGACATTATTTGCTCCTCGCAGCAGCAACAACTTTCTGTGCGGCATCCGCCATGTCACTGCCAGAGATAATCGGCAAGCCAGATTCGGCTAGAATTTTTTTACCCAACTCCACATTAGTACCTTCTAAACGCACCACTAGCGGCACGCTCAAACTAACTTCGCGAGCGGCAGCGACCACACCTTCGGCAATCACATCACATTTCATGATGCCGCCAAAAATGTTCACGAGTATCGCTTTGATATTGGGATTTTTCAGCATCAACTTGAATGCTTCCGTGACTTTCTCTGTTGTTGCACCACCACCAACGTCCAAAAAATTCGCGGGGCTGCCACCATACAACTTAATGATGTCCATAGTCGCCATCGCCAACCCTGCTCCATTCACCAAACAACCAATATCTCCATCGAGTGAGATATAACTCAAGTCAAATTTTGAAGCTTCGATTTCGGCAGGGTCTTCTTCATCAAGGTCACGATATGCAACGATTTCAGGGTGACGATAAAGTGCATTGCTATCAAAATTGAATTTGGCATCCAGCGCGACTACATGTTTGTCGGCAGTCAGCACCAGAGGATTGATTTCCGCCAGCATCGCATCCTTCTCGACAAAGGCGCGGTATAAGCCTTGCAATGCAATTACCGCTTCTGCAATCGCCACATCAGGAATGCCGATACTTTTCGCAATTTGCGCGGCTTCGGTTGCTAACAACCCGGCTGCGGGATCAACTCGCAGTTTATGAATTTTTTCAGGATGGTGCTTCGCCACCTCTTCAATTTCCATGCCGCCTTCGCTCGACGCTAACACCACCACGCGCTGCGAACTGCGATCCACCACCATACCAAGATAAAATTCTTGCGCGATTTGCATACCCTCTTCAATCAGCAAACGACGCACCACTTGACCGTCTTTACCTGTTTGATGCGTAACCAAATGCATACCGAGAATCTGTTGCGCGGCGAGCTTCACCTCCTCCCGCGAGCGCACCACTTTTACCCCGCCGCCTTTGCCACGACCTCCCGCATGAATCTGCGCTTTCACCACCCACGCACTGCCGCCTAATTGTCGCGCCGCAACCGCAGCTTCATCAGCACTGAAACAAGCCACGCCGCGCGGAGTCGGCACGCCAAATTGACGGAGAATTTCTTTACCCTGGTATTCGTGAATTTTCATTAGGTGTCGCCATTGAAATTGAAAGGTGCGTCGCAATTGGCGCGCGCCTTTGATTTTACAGAATTATCCGATTTTAAGGCGGATTTAACGTTGGTATACTAGTGAGTCAAATCTATAAAGTTAACGAGCTAAAAAATCTTCAGCTAAAGTATATGAAGAAAAGCATGTTATGAAATAAGCAGTTTTTTGTTTCGGCCTTACAGGTCGCAAACAATTATTACGTTAAGGATAATCAACATCCACTTCGCTGCCACCATGATTTTGTAATTCTTTGAGTAAGGCTACTAGGTTGGATTTGGTGGGTTTTGTTTCGATAGTTTTTTGAATGAGCGCAATTATTGAGGTGGTTTTTATAATGTTGATGCGTTCCTGTATGACGGCCTGATGTTCAGCAGGAAATTTTTTCAGAAACACAGCCCAACTGTCCTCAAAGTTCGGCTGAGTCAGGCGAACAAAATCAATCAAGGCTTCAAATTTTTTCTGTCCCGCTCTGGCGACAATTTCTCCATTGCCTTGAACGGCGAAAATAACCGCAACGGCTAACACGCCATCGGCATCCATGTCTTCTTCTTTGATCGCGCCATCGTGGTGGTGTTTGCGCAACCATTGCGCGCATTGAATGACGCTTAAAGTTTTCTTGCGATTTTCCAATTCACGTTGGAAGTTTTTATGCCCGCCCCAAAAAGTATTGGGGTCCGCGTTGCAAAATTTCAAGAACACACTTTTTAGCTGACGCTCTTGCTCGTGCGGGGTGTTGTCAAACGGACTTAGCATCGCCACTTCGGGCAGCTTGGCGAGGTCGCGCACTAGACGAAATCCTTGTTGAAATACACGCTCTGCGCCGTGCTCAATGAGTAGATTGATCGCTGCCTCGTCGTCATCCTGTAACTGCGCTTGGCTCAATCCTAGGGAGATGCAGCCTACCGTTAAGCGCAATGCTTCTTGTATGCCTTCGGCTGTCCGGTCATTGGTGAATTTGCCCGCTACCATTGCGGTGATGCCGCTCAAATCATGTAGGAGTTGCTTTGCATCGCTTTGATATTGATTGTGTTGCGCTAGCCGTTTGATGGCGCGCATCAAATAAGGCTGCTGCTCTGCTAACGAGATAATTGGTTGGTGAGGACTCGTTTTATTTTTAGCTGGAACTTTAGCCATTCTGGAAAATTAAGAAAAAATATCGCTTCCCAAGCGTTTATGTTTGCTTGGGTTTGCAGATTCACTGCGGCGTGTAGGCACTAACTTGCGCAGTTGGTAGAGCAATTCTTGAGTAGAGCGATGCGTGGTGCGCTCACCTTCCTCTTCTTCCGTTTCAAATTTTTCTCTGACGGAATCGGGGTCATGCAAAAAGTTTGGATACAACTCGTAAAGCGCACGCTCCCAACCGTCTTGGCTAGCTTTGGCAAGCTCAATTGCCAGCGGCACAACATCGTGGTCGTTCTCAGTTGAACCAGTCACATAAGAGCGCATGGAGTGAATGTTGTCGGCGATTTCAAGAATATCCTCTGGAGCAAGTGAGAATAAAACCGTCAGTGCAATGATGCCGCTATCTGTGGCGGCAGCGGCAGCGAGTAATTCACCGCGACGCACGGGATCATCCGTCGAAAAAATCACGCCGTGAATATGCGCAAGCAACGCTTCGGCAAGAATTTCAGGGTCATTCTCGATGTCGTCTTCACGCCATTTTGCGGCGAAAAACGCCAAACTTTCGGCCCATGCCTTGGGTGGTACGAGCAGCGTAGCGAGTGATAATTTGCCACCATCGAATGCCGACAAGTGCAGCGAAGTAATCTGTGGTTCTATCGATGCCAATACTTCGACAACCGCGATGTCGCCAAACTCTTCAACCGCTTCATTAAAGGCTTCCTCGGCGCGCTCGGTCGAACCCGCGATGACCAGCTCGGTGAACTGTTTTCTGAGTGCGGGAAGATTCATTTCGTCTGACACGTTAGTCTCCTACCTCATCAAATAGCCCGACGACATCTGAACTTGGCCCGTCGTTATCATCATCCGTCTCATCATCATTTTTGTCCTCGTCTTCTTTTGGTGCAGCATGATCTTCTTGCAGCCACAGATTACGATTTTTGTGCAGGAAGGCCACGATGATGGCTTGGCGCGTGAGCTCAGGATGCGTCTTGGAAATCGCAGCGAGCATGTTCGCGCAAGCACTGTTTTCAGAGGATGCCATGGCGATAGCTTCAGTCGGATTGTCTGATTCGTATTGCTTGGCGGAGGCTAGCAGAGCTGGTTTGTCTATAAATTGAATATGGTCAACTAATGCCAGACTCAAAAAATTGACATCTTCGACGAATGCTCCCTTGGTGTATTCCGCCAACAAGGCATCCACCACCATGCGGTAATTCTTGCGGTTAGGCGGGTCGCCCAGCGTGTCCTCAATTTGAGCCGCCAACTCGCGTGCCTGAAATGCAAATTCTGAATCGATTCGTTTCATTTTGATTCCTAAAAAATATGTGTAGGAGCTGCTTTAGCCGCGATTGAGACCGCTATCGCGGCTAAAGCCGCTCCTACATTAAACTGCGCAAGCCGCAATCTGATTTTGCTTTACAACAAAACCAGATTGTCTCTATGAATAATTTCGCTATCCCCACCATACCCTAACAAGGTTGTAATTTCTTGGCTGGGATGACCGGCTATGCGGCGCACTTCGTCTGCATTGTAGTTGGTTAAGCCACGTGCGATGTCAGAACCCGATTCGCTCACACATGCAACCACTGCGCCGCGTTGAAATTCGCCGAACACTTTCTTTACGCCGATAGGCAGCAAACTTTTGCCATCATCACGCAGTGCTTTAATTGCGCCTTCATCCAACACCAGTTTTCCCGTTACTTGCAGGTGGTCTGCAAGCCATTGTTTGCGAGCTGCCAGGGGTAGGGTGGGGGCGGTGAGCAGCGTGCCGATGGATTCACCTTGCAGCAAGCGCAGCAGCACATCGCGTTCATGTCCAGAGGCAATGGCGGTATGTGCGCCGCTGCGTGCTGCGCGTTTTGCCGCGAGTATCTTGGTCAGCATGCCGCCGCGTCCAATGGCACTGCCTGCGCCGCCTGCCATGCTCTCTAATTGCGCGTCACCCGCCTGCGCTAGACCCACTAACGCGGCACTTGGGTCTTTGCGTGGATCAGCCGTATAAAGCCCGCTTTGATCGGTGAGGATAATGAGCGCGTCCGCTTCGATCAAGTTAGTGACTAGCGCCCCTAGCGTGTCGTTGTCGCCAAATTTAATTTCGTCCGTGACGACGGTATCGTTCTCGTTGATGATAGGAATGACGCGTAATCCCAGCAAGGTGGTGAGTGTGGCGCGTGCATTCAAGTAACGCTCGCGATCTACCAAATCAGCGTGGGTCAGTAGCACTTGTGCAGCATGTAGATCATGTTTGCGAAAGCAGCTTTCGTAGGCTTGCACTAAACCCATTTGGCCGACTGCGGCAGCCGCTTGTAACTCGTGTATCGAGGTTGGGCGTGTGCGCCAGCCTAATCGTTGCATGCCTTCAGCGATCGCGCCTGATGATACCAATACGACCTCGTATCCGTTGGAAGTCAGCGCGGAAATTTGGCGTGCCCAATTACTCAACGCATCAAGGTCCAAGCCCGCGCCTTGGTTGGTCACAAGGCTGCTGCCGACTTTGACGACGATACGTTTTGACGAAGCTAATGCGGTTTGCATAATTAAAGTGTGGCCAAATCAGTATCAGGTACATTTTTCGCCGCAGCTTCTTGCTCTTGTTCGCGCATGGTGACGAGGTGTTCCATGATTGCGTAGGTCAATTCCTTACAACCCGCGCCACTAATTGCCGATATGGCAAAATACCTGTCATAGTCGGTAAATTTTTCAAGAAATGCGGCAACTTTCTCATCGCCATTTTCAACCAAATCCAATTTGTTCAAAATCAGCCAACGCGGTTTGTCATACAAACTTTGATCGTATTTTTTAAGTTCATTCAAGATAGCATAAGCATCATGCACGGGATCAATACCTTCGTACAATGGCGCAATATCCACCAGATGCAACAACACACGAGTGCGCGCCAAGTGGCGTAGAAACTGGTGCCCCAGTCCGGCACCTTCGGCTGCACCTTCAATAAGACCGGGAATATCGGCGATGACGAAGCTCTTTTCATCGGACACGCGCACCACACCCAGATTGGGATGCAGCGTGGTGAACGGATAGTCAGCGACTTTGGGTTTGGCTGCGGAAACCGCGCGAATGAATGTGGATTTTCCCGCGTTGGGCATACCCAACAATCCCACATCGGCCAGCACTTTTAATTCCAGTTGCAGTTCACGGGACTCGCCTTCCGTGCCTGCGGTGCATTGGCGGGGTGCGCGATTAGTACTGGATTTGAAATGGATGTTGCCCAAGCCACCGATGCCACCTTGCGCGAGCAAAGTTTTTTGTCCGTCGTCAGCAAGGTCGGCAATCACTTCGCCGCTATTGATGTCGGTAATCACTGTGCCTACCGGCATGCGTAGCACGATGTCGTCCGCTCCTTTGCCGTAACAATCCGAGCCACGCCCAGATTCGCCATTCCTAGCGCGATGGATGCGTTGAAAGCGATAATCAACCAAGGTGTTGATGTTGCAGTCTGCCATGGCGTAAACGCTGCCGCCACGTCCGCCATCGCCGCCATCAGGGCCACCTTTATCGATGTATTTTTCACGGCGAAAGCTGGCGATGCCGTTGCCGCCTTTACCTGCGAATACTTCGATTTTTGATTCGTCGATGAACTTCATGTTGTTTCAGCACCAATAAAAAAGCCCTACCTTGCGATAGGGCTATTGCTTCAATCGAAACCGATTAAGCAGCTACGATGGAAACTGTTCTACGCTGTTGCGCGCCTTTGATGGCGAACACTACTTTGCCGGTGATCTTGGCAAACAGCGTGTGATCTTTCCCCATGCCGACGTTGTCGCCAGGATGAAATTCAGTACCGCGTTGACGCACGATGATGCTGCCCGCGCTAATTAGCTCTCCGCCGTAGCTCTTGATTCCAAGTCGCTTCGAGTGCGAGTCGCGTCCGTTACTGGTACTACCGCCGCCTTTTTTTGATGCCATGCTATATGCTCCTTAGGAATTACGCAGAAATACCGTCGATGCGGATTTCAGTGTAGTTTTGACGATGACCTTGATTCTTTTGGTAGTGCTTACGACGACGCATCTTGAAGATGCGAACCTTATCGCCTCGACCGTGCGCAACGATGGTCGCTTTCACAGTAGCACCAAGCAACATAGGCTTGCCTACAGACAGCTTGTCGCCATCGGCAACCATCAACACCTTGTCCAGCACAATGGCACTACCAACGTCGCCAGCAAGAATTTCAACTTTCAATGTTTCACCGTTGGTCACGCGATACTGCTTACCACCGGTTTTAATAACTGCGTACATAACAACCTCGATTTAGTGCGGTTTTTGCGAAGGCGCGGATTATACATAAATATCCGCGAGCGTCAAAACCATTTTTAACGTTTCATGGAATCAAAGAACTCGGCGTTGTTTTTGGTCGCTTTGATTTTATCCAACAAGAATTCCATCGCTTCCAACTCATCCATAGGATAGAGCAGTTTACGCAGCAGCCAAATGCGTTGCAGAATGTCTTGTTTAATGAGCAGTTCTTCTTTGCGCGTGCCGGAGCGATTCACGTTAATGGCTGGGTAGATACGTTTTTCGGCCATGCGGCGATCCAGATGGATCTCCATATTGCCGGTGCCTTTGAATTCCTCGTAGATCACGTCGTCCATGCGTGAGCCTGTGTCTACCAGCGCGGTAGCGATAATGGTCAGCGAGCCACCTTCCTCGATGTTACGTGCCGCACCGAAGAAGCGTTTCGGGCGATGCAGCGCATTGGCATCCACACCGCCGGTTAATACTTTGCCGGAAGAAGGGATCACGGTATTGTAAGCGCGCGCCAAACGGGTGATCGAATCCAGCAGGATGACGACATCCTTTTTGTGTTCGACTAAGCGTTTGGCCTTTTCCAGCACCATTTCTGCGACTTGCACGTGACGGCTGGCGGGTTCATCGAAAGTTGAGGCAACCACTTCGCCGCGCACAGTGCGGGTCATTTCCGTGACTTCTTCCGGACGCTCGTCGATCAACAGTACGATTAACGTGGCATCGGGATTGTTGGAGGAAATGGAGTGCGCGATGTGTTGCAGCATCACTGTTTTGCCTGATTTCGGCGAAGCGACCAACAAACCGCGCTGGCCTTTACCGATAGGGGCAACGATGTCGATGATACGACCCGTGATGTTTTCTTCCGCCTTGATGTCGCGCTCTAACACCAAAGCTTCGGTGGGGAATAATGGCGTGAGGTTTTCAAACAGAATTTTATTCTTGGCGTTTTCCGGGGGCTCGCCGTTGACCTTATCGACCTTGACCAGTGCAACATAACGCTCGCCGTCTTTGGGGGTGCGTATCTCGCCTTCTATGGAGTCGCCCGTGTGCAAATTGAAACGGCGAATTTGGCTGGGGCTAACGTAGATGTCGTCAGGGCCGGCCAAGTAAGACGTGTCTGGCGAGCGTAAAAAACCAAAACCATCCGGCAGAATCTCCAGCGTGCCGTCACCAAAAATACTTTCACCTTTTTTCGCGTGACTTTTCAGCAGCGCAAACATTAAATCCTGTTTGCGCATTCGGTTTGCGTTTTCAATTTGATTGGCCGCAGCCATTTCAACGAGTTCGGTAATATGTTTGGTTTTTATGTCGGATAGGTGCATAGCTGTGACGCAGGAAGGTTGATGGACGAGAAGGTATTGAAAGGGTTGGGTTGGGGTAAGGGAATAATTACCCGCATGGCCTTGAAGTGTTCGTTTTGTTTTAGCTGTTTGGGACGAAGCTGGAGAGGCGATGCGGGCGGGACAGTAAACGCTTTAGATGTGGCTGTCAATAAACGCCGTTAATTGGGATTTGGACAACGCGCCCACTTTGGTCGCGGCGATGTCGCCATTTTTGAATAGCATCAAAGTGGGGATGCCGCGTATGCCATATTTGGCGGGGGTTTGCTGGTTCTCATCCACATTGAGTTTGGCAACCGTCAAGCGGCCAACGTATTCTTTGGAAACTTCTTCCAAAATTGGTGCAATCATGCGGCAAGGACCGCACCATTCCGCCCAATAATCTACCAGGACAGGCAATGGCGCTTGAATGACTTCAGCTTCAAAAGTGGCATCGGAAACGTAATGGATATGTTCGCTCATGTTGTGTTCTCGCTTTGTGATGGATGTTTCTGAATGTAACGTGCGGCTAGATGGGGATGGGTCGCTCAATTTCAAGTTGCATCCTAACCAAAAATAGGGCTGCTGTGAAGTAAATTAAATTTGATAGAATGTGACACTTTTGAAAATTGGAGTGCAGTAATGACTTATGTTGTTTCCGAATCGTGCATTAAATGTAAATTCACCGACTGTGTAGAGGTTTGTCCGGTAGATTGTTTTCGTGCCGGCCCTAATTTTCTGGTAATCGACCCCGACGAGTGTATCGACTGCACCCTGTGTGTTGCGGAATGCCCCGCCGAGGCAATCTTTGCTGAAGACGATTTACCGGAAAGCCAGCGCCATTTTCTAGCCTTGAATGCCGAATTAGCCAAGTTGTGGAAGCCGATTGTTGAGAAACAGGACGCGCCAGCCGATGCAGATGATTGGCTCGCGGTGAAAGACAAGTTGCATTTGCTAGAACGCTAATCGAAATGTTGTAGGAGCGAGTCCTGCTCGCGATTGCATTTTCATTCGCGAGCAAGGTTCGCTCCTACAAAACATTTATTTTTTGCGTAGTGAAAATTGGTCATAGATGTTTTGAACGCTTTGCTTTATCAATTAGTCGCTCAAAAAATATTGTCCGCTCACGCACAGGTCATTCCAGACCTGCGCAATCTCACCGTACTTCTCCCCAACTACCACGCCGCACAACCGTTAGCGCAAGCATTGATACGCGAGGCAAAAGTGCCTGCGTTGTTGTTGCCACAGATGGTGACGCTCAACGAATGGGCGCAAAGCGTTGCGCTGGGAGACGCTGTGGTTACCGATAGCCAGCGCAGTGCTTTGTTGTACCAACATTTGCGCAATTTGCGCAAGCAGAAGTGGTTTGAGAATGCCGACTTGTGGAGCATGACGCAGGAGCTGCTCGTGCTGTTTGATGAATTGACGCAATCGCTCGCTGTGTTGCCACGTGATGCGGAAACCTTCGCCATTGCTGTGCAGCAAACCTATCAAGCGCGACAAAATAGCACGTTGCAATTGGAAGCGCGTCTGGTGTTTGAGCTGTGGCACGCCATGCAAAGCGGTACAGAGCTGGATGCGGCGCGCGCCTATCAACAACGCTTGGCGAAGTTGGCTTTGCAAGCAAAGCAGCCTTTGTTCGTGTTGCGTACCTCGGATTGGAACGCGCTGGAGCATCGCTTCCTAGAAGAGTACGCACAACGTGCAACGGTGGAAGTGTTTGACTTGCGCGAGATGGGAGAGCCTTCCCTCACCCGAACCCTCTCCCAGAGAGAGAGGGAACTTTGCCACCCTCTCCCTCTGGGAGAGGGGTTGGGGGTGAGGGAATCCTTTCGTTGCTTCGCTGCTATCTCTCTCGAACAAGAAGCCCGTGCCGCCGCAATGCAAGTACGCCGTTGGCTGAATAAAGGCAAGCGGGACATTGCCATCGTTGCGCAAGACCGTGTCGTGGCGCGGCGGTTGCGTGCCTTGCTGGAGCGTGCGCAGGTGCTGGTGGCGGATGAGACGGGTTGGACATTTGCTACGTTATCTGTAAGCACCGTTTTGGATCGCTGGCTCACCGCGCTGCAAAGTGATTTTTATCATATTGATCTACTCGACCTGCTCAAGTCACCGTTCATCTTCGCTGAAATAACGGCGAGTGAGCGCAAGTCGGTGGTCTATCAACTAGAGCAATTGCTGCGCAAGCAAAGCGTGGTGGCGGGGTTGGAAAAATTCATCGCGCTTGCGCAACATGAAGTCGCGTTGCACCAACCGCTTGTGCGGCTGCGTCAGGCTGCGGCATTGTTGGAACACAACAAAAAGAAAACGCTGGTGGAATGGCTGTCCGCATTGGACGAAAGTTTGAACGTGCTCGGCATAGACAGCGGCTTGTCGCAAGACGATGCGGGGCAACAGTTGTTGCGCGCATTGGAAACATGGCAGCAGGAGCTGGCGCAGGATGCGGGGCGTTATGCCTTTCACGAGTGGCAGCGTTGGTTGGCGCAACAATTGGATACGCAAACTTATCAGGACAGCGGTATAGCCAGCACGGTGCGATTTACGCATCTGGCGGCAACGCGTTGGCGCACTTTCGATGCGGTGGTGCTGTTGGGCTGCGATGCCGACCATCTGCCCAGTGTGGCGGATGGTGGGCGTTGGTTTAACGATGCCGTGCGCGCCGCGTTGAATTTGCCGACACGCAGCACACACGCTGCACGACAACAGGATGATTTACTCGCCTTGCTGAAAATGAACAACTGTGTGCTGGTCACCTGGCAGAAAGAGCGCAATGGCGAGGCGTGTATGCTGAGTCCGTTCTTGCAAATGTTGCGCGACGAATACGAGATGACGCAGGGTGTCGATCTCACGGGCAAGCCCGATGCCCCCTCGCTATCACTTTCCCCCACCCCAACCCTCCCCCAGAGGGAGAGGGGACAATCGTCCCGCTACGCGAGTATTACGTTAGACGAAACCCAGTTGCATGACTATCTTGCGGCGGAAGAAACGCATCAGGCGATCCTTACGCCAGCCGCGCAACCCGCCCCAACTGTGGCCAATGAACGCGTACCTGAAAGCGTTTCCATTAGTGCTTACAACTCGTTAGTTGCCTGTCCATATCAATTTTATGCGCGCCACATTTTGCGTTTGAACGAGTTGGATGAAGTGCAAGAAACCATCGAAAAGCGTGATTACGGCGAGCGGGTGCACGCCATTTTGCAACGCTTTCACCAACGCTATCCACGAGTGAGCGAACATCCCCACGCGCTGATGGAGGACGAGTTACGGCGGATTAGCCAAGACGTGTTTGCCGATTTGTTAAAACAAGATTTTGCTGCGCGTGCGTGGTTGGCGCGTTGGTATAAATCGCTGCCCGCTTATCTTGAATGGCAAGCTGAAAATGAAACCCAGGGTTGGCAATACACCGAAGCCGAGAGTGCGTTCGAGTTGGAATTGGCAGGGGTGAGGTTGCGCGGACGCATCGACAGGTTAGACACGAAAGAAAATGAAAAGCGAGTTCTCGATTACAAAACCCAAGACGCGCAGCAATTAAGCAACAAGCTAAAAGAAGCAGGTGAGGATGTGCAACTTGCGTGTTACGCACACGCTTATCAAGCGAAAGATGCGGCGTTCGTCAGCATTGAAAATAGCAAGGTTAAATCAGTCGCGCCAAAACACGATGTTACGCAACTGGCTCAGCTTAATGCCGAACGACTCGTGAACGTGATGAGTGAAATGCGCGGTGGGGCAGGGTTTCCCGCGAACGGTATCGACCAAGCGTGTGGGCATTGCGAAATGCGCGGGGTGTGTCGCAAAGGTGAATGGGTGAGCGCATGAGCCACATTTCATTCGCAAATACAAAAATGGCAGCTACGTCATTCCCGCGCAGGCGGGAATCCAGCCAATTTAACCAGCCGCGTAGTGGACAAAATTCTGTTGCCTCGCTACGCGAGAATTATTTGTTTCACTGGATTCCCGTCTGCGCGGGAATGACGGAATTATGGGTGTGCGATGAATAGCCACACAGCCCTAGACCCCAAACGCAGTGTTGTCGTTGAAGCCTGTGCAGGCAGCGGCAAAACCTGGCTGCTGGTGTCGCGCATCGTGCGTCTGTTGCTGGGCGGTGCGCAGCCTTCACAAATACTCGCCATCACCTTCACACGCAAAGCGGCGCAGGAAATGCAGGCGCGCTTGCAACTCTGGTTGCGTGATTTGGCGATGAAGGATGACAAATTTGTGCGCGAGTTTTTCTCCGAGCGCGGCATCGCGGAATTGAGCGACGAACAGTTGCAACGCGCGCGCGGCTTGTATCGCAGTGTGTTACTGGCGCAACCCGCTATCACCATCAGCACCTTCCATGGTTGGTTTATGCAGGTGATGCAGCGCGCACCATTGAACGCCGACGTAATGCAAGGTTCATCGTTGTTGGAACGCGCAGGCAGTGCGCAAGAAGAAGCGTGGGAAGAATTGTTGGAGCAAATGCGCAAGCAACCAGATAGTACTGAGGCGCAGTATATGCAGTGGCTATTTGAAGAGTGTGGTTTGTATAACGCGCGCAAATTGCTGTTTAACTTTCTGGGCAAGCGCGCCGAGTGGTGGGCTTACACCTCGCACCTTCTTGCTTTTACCTCATTGGGCGTTCCCTCACCCCTTACCCCTCTCCCAAAGGGCGAGGGAGCATCCGTTCAGTTCGCACTCTCTCAACTACAACGCGATCTGTCCGTTGATATGAACACAGACCCCGTGGCAGAGTGGAATGCAAACAAGCAAAGCGGGCAGCTTGTGTTCTTGTTCACGATACAACTTGCCAAGGACGGAACGGATACACAAAAAGCCAAAGCAAGTGAATTGGAACGCGCATGGTCGGACGCTACAGCACCTGAACGCTTTGAAAAAATGTGGTCGCTGCTGTTTACACTGGCAGGCGAGTCGCGCAGTTTCAAGCCGACTAAAAAGCAAAATGCCGAGGCGTTTTTGTTGGCGCGAGATACGTTATTCGACAGGCTGCAAGCCGTGCGCGACACGCTCGCCGAGCAACAAGCCTATCGTTTGAATGAAGCCGTGCTGCATTGCGGCGTGGCTTTTCTCGAACGTTATCAGGCGTTGAAGCAGCAAATGCAGCAGATGGATTTTTCCGATCTGGAATGGCAGCTGTGCCGCCTGTTGCAACAGAGCGAGCACGCCGAGACCATGCAGTACAAACTCGATAGCCGCTATCGCCATGTGTTGTTGGACGAGTTTCAAGATACTAACCCCTTGCAATGGCAAATTTTACGCGCGTGGTTTGATGCTTCAGTGGCGGTGGATTCGCAGCCCACCGTGTTCGTCGTGGGCGACCCCAAGCAATCCATTTATCGCTTCCGCCGTGCCGATGCGCGGCTGTTCGGCGTGGCACGCGAGTATCTGCAACAACACTTCAATGCCGAGACGCTGGGTAATAGCCTGACGCGCCGCAATGCACAACCGATTGTCGATGCAGTGAATGCCGTGTTCCGCGAGCAGCCCGACGGTTTTGAATTTGTCGAACATCAAACGCACCAAACAAAATTGTCTGGTCATGTGCTGGTGTTGCCGCTGGCGGCAGCGGACTTTCTTCCTCTCCCCACGGGAGAGGGCTGGGGTGAGGGAACAAGCGTTCAGCCAACACTGCGTAATCCGCTTACCACCCCGCGTGCCGAAGCCGAAGAAGGCGCGCGTCAAATTGAAGCGGAGCAATTTGCCAATCAACTATTAGCTATCGCCACCGCTTGGTTGGTAGAAGATGAAGGAACACAACGTCGCACTACTTATGGCGACATCATGGTGCTGGTGCGCAGCCGCACCCACCTTGCGGTGTACGAAGAAGCCTTGCGCGCGAAACATATTCCTTTTATCAGCTCGCGGCGTGGCGGTCTGCTCGACACGCTGGAAGCAGAAGATGTGCAAGCGTTGTTGATGTTCCTTATCACGCCGTTTGCCGACCTCGCGTTGGCGCAAGTGTTGTGCACACCTATCTTTGCGTGCAGCGATGCCGACTTGATGAGTCTGACGCAACAACTCCCCTCGCCCTCTGGGAGAGGGGCAGGGGGTGAGGGAAGTTGTTGGTGGCAACGCTTGGAACAGCTCATCGAACCCTCACCCACATTACAACGTGCGCATCAATTACTCTCTCGCTGGCTCTCCCTTGCCGATAAACTTCCTGTACACGATCTACTCGACCGCATCTATTTTGAGGGTGATGTGATCGCTCGTTACGCTGCTGTGCTACCGATAGAAATGCGTGCCAAAGTCGTCGCCAATTTACATGCCTTTATGGAAATCGCGCTGAGTGTGGATGCGGGACGTTACCCCAGCCTGCCGCGCTTTTTGCAAGAGTTGCGCGAATTGCGCGACAGCCGCGACGATGCACCGGACGAGGGAAAGCTCGGTACAGCGGGCGATGCAGTGCGCATCTACACCGTCCATGAAGCGAAAGGTCTGGAAGCACCCATCGTTTGGTTGCTGGATGCGAATGCGGAAAAGAACAACAAAGACGGCAACGACGTGCTGCTCGACTGGCCGACACACGAAGAACGTCCACTGCATTTTTCTCTCTACACTGACCTCGCCTCGCGCGGCAAAAAGCGCGCACCACTGTTTGAGCAGGAAGCCGCGCAACAAGCCCGTGAAGAAATGAATTTGCTCTATGTCGCCATGACTCGTGCGCAACAAGCACTCATCGTCAGCGGCAACAGCAAAGGCCAAGACAAAGAACAAAAGAAAAAATCACCATCTTGGTATGACCGTATTGTAGGAGCAATTTCCGTCATTCCCGCGCAGGCGGGAATCCAAGTAGTCGAACAAGCCTCGCATGGCGAGACAAGCCCATTGTGTCGTCCGCTACGCGGAGAAGATGTTTCGCTGGATTCCCGCCTGTGCGGGATAACCAGCCACTTGCCAGCTTGCGGGCTTAGTGGATTGGCTAGTAGCTCCATCAATGACGCTGGCGGTGTGGTTGACTTGCCATCTATTCTCCCCACAGGAAAACGCACCGCCCGCAACACCGTACAACAACAACGCGGTATCTGGCTGCATGCGCTGCTGCAAAACCTCACCTCCACTAACTTCCCTCTCCCCCTAGGAGAGGGATTGAGGGTGAGGGTACACTCGATAATGCAACGCGCCGAACTCCAATCTCGCCTCGCCATCCCCACCAGCGAAATTGAAACCCTTTGGCAACAAGCACAACACTTGCTCACCTCACCAACACTCGCGCGTTTCTTCGATGTTCAACAATACCGCAGTGCCAGCAACGAAATGCCCTACGTCAACGCGGCGGGGGAATTAAAACGCATCGACCGTCTCGTGGAATTCGACGACGAAGTGTGGGTGCTGGATTACAAGCTAGGCACTAGTGAAGACGCAGTGCGCCATCAAGCGCAGATGCGGGAATATCAAACCGCGATGCAATCGGTGTATGCAGGCAAAACGGTGCGCTGTGCGTTGGTGTTTGCGGATGGGTTGTTGAACGAGGTATTGCCTAGTCTGGAACAAGCACAGTCACTTGCGTTCGACTGAGTAATTTTTTGAAGTCCGTATCGAACGTAACCAGATGCTCGCCGAGTTGAACGACTGCCGCCGCGAGCCACGCATCGGGAATATCGTTTGCGGCCAGCTTCTTTGTTAAACAGAGTTGACGCAACATCGGCCACTCAACGCCCAATGTGGGCATCTCCACGCCTGGCACTGCCAAAAGCGCATCAACAAAACCAACCGCATCTTCCACGGGCGTGGGCTTAACGAATATCTTCGCATTGGTCACCAGCCGTAAAAAACTGGCAACTACCATAGGCATAAGCTTCACACTTGCACCATCAGTACAAGCTACCACGGCTTCATCAAGGCACGCGTAAGCTATCTTATGGTGAGGATGATCGCCGCGCGATGCTGCGATCAATATATTGACATCAGGTGTCATTGTCAGCGGCATCCAACATGGCTTTGTTACTGAGCGGGTTCAAGCCCGCAACCAACCCGCCGCGCCCCTTATGAACGGGAATTTTACGTTTGCTTGCCTTGGGCGCGGCGCGGGAAGAGCGGAGGCGGAGTTGCAGCCCCTCCTCAATCAACCGCGTAAGGGTTGTCTGCTGCCGCGCAGCCAGTGCCTTTGCATTTGCCAGCAGCGTATCGTTAATATCGAGAGTGGTTTTCATGAGAATATTAAGATACAGATTTCTGTGTAGTATGTCAATCAAGCATCTATAGCAAAATGTAAAACGTCAGCGCGGCGGGCAAATTGAAACGCATCGACCAACTGGTGGAATTCGACGACGAAGTGTGGGTGCTGGATTACAAGCTGGGCAATTCAGAAGACGTGGCGCGTTACCAAGCGCAGATGCGGGAATATCAAACTGCGATGCAATCGGTGTATGCGGGCAAAAGGGTGCGCTGTGCGCTGTTGTTTGCGGACGCGGTATTGAGCGAAATGTAGGCTGGTGAAGAGGATCGAACCCAGCGCAGATAAGTGCAAAATGCTGTGATTCTCCATCCACAGCCTACGTTTACTGACGATATTCAGCGAAGAAATTTTCATCAATATCGAAGGTTGTTACTGGGCGTAATCCAAGCTCGAGTTTGGCGAAGAGTTCAATTAACTTTTCCCCATCAACCAGTTCAATAGGAGGTGCGCCATCACGTGAAGCCTCACGTCGAGCCTCAGTGGAAAATGAGCCTGTCGTTAGAATCAATCCTTTATCTGCACGCCCCTGCATTGCGCCTCTAAAGTCACGAACTTGACTTGGCGAGACAGAGCCTGCATATCGCTTACACTGAAACAGAACTCGAAAACTAACAAAAGCATTGAGTGACAATATGCCATGCCCATCGATACCTCCATCGTTGCTTTTTCCAGTAACAACAACCTGCTCAAATCCGGCTTCTCGAAGTAGACGTTGGCATAGGCGTTCAAAGCCAGCTGGTGGAAGACCCTGCATAATCTCTAAGAGTCTAGATCTATAGTCCCTGTCTTCTTGCTCTGGTGCCAATTCGTCTTCAGAAAGATCGGTTGTAATTGTTTCTGCAGCAGACCTAAGTTCTGGATTTAATCCTTTTGAAGACTCCAGTTCTTCAGTAGCAGGTGCTGGTCTGGCTGGTTTAATTTTCCCGGTGCGTTCTATAACTTCCTCAACTAGTGTTTTAATTGCCGTTTCGTTAAGTTGTTTGGCTGCTACTCCCTTATCAGTAAGCTTCCATACACCATGGCGAGAACGATCAATATATCCTGCATCTGCAAGATAAAAACGTGCCCAATGAATTTGATTTGGAAAGCGTTGACCACCAGCGGGATTGATTCTATTGAGTACCTCATCAGATACTTTTTCATTTCGTGCGACCAACTCTACCACTTCGCGGGGTCGCGCTGAACCTCCCAGTTCATTTAATGCTTTGAGCACAGGGTTTATCCATTGAGCAAACTCAGATCCATGCATAGTTAATTCCTATCCTTAAAATGTACATTTGGGAAAATAGGGTGAAATGTAGCAGAGTCAAGTAGCTTTATCACTGCCGCTTCAACGAAAGCGTCAGCTTGAATCTCGCCACTGGCTCATTACTTAAAGACGGAACGGTGGCAATCACGTCGAGTTGTTGTTCGACTCGCTCATCGGATGCAACCGCTTTGGCAACCAGTTCGGCGATCTCCTTGCCTTGGTTGCAGATGAAATCCACATCGCCCTCTGCGCGCTTGAGGAATTCTGCGCTGAAATCTTTGAAGATCAGTGAGATGTGTTTGGGTTGTTGTTTGATGAGGTGCATGGCGAATGCGCCCGCCGCACAATCTGCCCCTGCGCAGAGCGCGCCGAAGTACATTGAGCCGAGGTGATTCTTTGTCCTGCGCCGCAAGGGGATGCGCGCCACCATGCGCTCAGGCGAAATCTCGGTGACGGATACGCCGACATAGAACAACAACGGTATTTTGGTGAGGCCGAACCAACGCAGCGCGAGGGTCTCGCGGGTTCTTTCCGAAAGTAGTTTTAATGCCCAGTTCATGTGTTGTAAAGGTCGGGCTGTGGAATTTGTTTGCTCATGGCATTCACTCTAAACATTTGCCGGGTGGAGTACAACTCCTTCGGTTTGACACATCCTGTTTTGCGGCATATATTGCCAGAGAACGAACGTTCTGTTTGGGCGGATGTAAAGCACTACGGAATGACATAGGGAAATGCTGATTAACTCCGTTCGTGGTGAGTGTTTTCCGTTCGCTCCTTCGATACACCACGCTGGGCGCGGCACTCAGGACGAACGGAAAATGTATCGAACCATCACTTTGGAGTTAATCAGCATTTTTGAAACAGAATTAAGGATACTGGCACACCTGCTGGCGATTAAGATCAATTGAAACATGAAATAAACAAAGGCCGTGGTGCGACGTTGCAGATCGAAGGACGATTCGAGAGCGCGGTGCGCGAACGTGTTGATGATGGCTGGGATACGGCAGATGATCCATTGCCATCGTTCAAAACCACGGTGACGGTGGAACACGCGAAGAGTGTGATTCAGCGGCACGACTCACCCGACTTGCCGTTCGATTATTCGCTGAATGGGTATCGCGGTTGTGAGCATGGCTGCATCTATTGCTACGCACGACCTTCGCACGGCTACATGAATCTTTCGCCGGGGTTGGATTTTGAGACCAAGCTGTTTGCCAAGCCAGATGCGGCGAAGTTGTTGCGTGCAGAGTTGGCAAAGCTTAATTATCAATGTTCACCCATCGCGCTGGGCGCGAACACTGATCCTTATCAGCCCATTGAACGCGAGTGGCAGATCACGCGGCAGATTCTGCAAGTGTTGGTCGAGTGCAAGCATCCTTGTTCGATCATTACCAAATCTGCATTGATCGAGCGAGACGTTGATTTGCTTGTGCAGCTGGCGAGCGACAATCTGGTGAGGGTATTCGTTTCGGTCACCACCCTGGATGCCGAACTGGCACGCAAAATGGAGCCGCGTGCTGCCACACCGCGCCGCCGGTTGCAGGCCGTGCGCACCCTGACCGAGGCGGGTGTGCCGTGCGGGATGATGGTCGCACCCGTGATCCCGTTCCTCACCGATTCAGAATTGGAGAACGTGCTGCAAGCCGCACAGGAACACGGCGCGCGCAGTGCTGGCTACACCTTGTTGCGCCTGCCTTACGAGGTGAAGGATTTGTTCAAGGATTGGCTGACGACGCATTACCCGCTCAAGGCAGAACATGTGATGAGCCGGATGCGCGAGATGCGCGGCGGCAAAGAGAACGATGCAAGTTTTGGCTCGCGTTTTCGCGGACAGGGTTTGTTTGCCGAGCTGTTAGCGAAACGCTTCAAACTCACGTGTGAGCGGCTTGGGCTTAATCGCGAACATGTGTCGTTCGATACTACAAAGTTCATCAAGCCGAATTTGGGTGGGCAGGGGAGTTTGTTCTAGTATTGACCTTTTGTTTTTATATGGAGTGCGGCGACATGTCGCCGCGTTTCTAAAGCGCAGACGTGTCTGCGCACTCCAAATGTACCCGCCCTTCGCAAGGGTTTGGTAATATCCGCGCTGGCTTGTTTACGGTGTTCTCGCGATGAAACCCACTCTTGTTTTTGATATTGAAACCATTCCCGATATTTCCGGGCTGCGTACTTTGTATGAGCTGGATGCGCAGGTGAGCGATGAGGAAGTGGCGGAGATGGCGTTTCAACAGCGTCGCCAAAAGACCGGCAGCGATTTCATTCAGCATCATTTGCAACGTGTGGTGGCAATCTCGTGCGTGTTGCGCGAGGGCAAGAATTTCAAGGTCTGGTCACTCGGCGGTTTGGATGAAGATGAAGGCGGGATCATCCAACGCTTCTTCGATGGTATCGATAAATATACGCCGCAGATTGTGTCGTGGAATGGCAGCGGTTTTGATTTGCCCGTGTTGCATTATCGCGGGCTGATTAACGGTGTGCAGTGTCCGCGTTATTGGGACATGGGCGAGGACGATAAAGAATTTAAGTGGAACAATTACATTAGCCGCTATCATATGCGTCATCTGGATTTGATGGACTTGCTGGCGATGTACGGTGGGCGCGCCAATGCGCCGCTGGATGATCTCGCCAAGCTGATCGGCTTCCCCGGCAAGCTGGGCATGGATGGCAGTAAAGTGTGGGAGGCGTATCAACAAGGCAAGCTGGCAGAGATACGCAATTATTGCGAGACCGATGTGGTGAACACCTATCTGGTTTTTTCGCGCTTCCAGATGATGCGCGGTGTGTTGAGTCGAGACGGATTCAAAAAAGAATGTGATTTCGTGCGCAACGAATTGGCAAAGCTCGATCAGCCGCATTGGCAAGAGTTTTTGGCTGCTTGGGGTGAGACGAAAAGTTGATGCTTGTCGCGCAGCTTCCAAATTCCGTCATTGATAAAACTACTAGCCAATCGACTAAGCTCGCAAGCGAGCAAGTCGCTGGTTATCCCGCGAAAGCGGGAATCCAGTTAATTAAATGGCATCCCGCTACGCGGGACAAAAAAAGTTTTGTCCGCTGTGCGGGCTTTGTTAACTTAGCTGGATTCCCGCTTTCGCGGGAATGACGGCAGAGGTTTCGGGATGTTGAAATATCGTAGCGCATGGTTAACTGGCGGCTGGCTATTGGTAAGCTTGATTGTTTACCTTTCGTTAACTCCTCATCCCCCTGAACCAGTGTCTTTCCCCAATGCCGACAAGTTGGAACATGGCGTTGCGTATGCTTCTCTGTCACTGTGGTTCTGCCAGATATATTTATCGTTTAGGCACAGAGTTGTGGTGATGGTCGCGCTGATTGCGATGGGTGTGTTGATTGAATTTTTGCAGGGTTGGAGCGGTTATCGTTATTTTGAATACGCCGACATGTTGGCAAATAGCACGGGTGTGGTGTTGGGATATTTATTGGCGCGGACTGCATTAGGTCGCGTATTTGTTTTGATTGAGAAGGTAGGGTTGTAAGGAATGTCCATAGAAAATAAAGTAACTATCGAATCGCTAGACCAGGAAGGACGCGGTGTTGCGCACTTTGATGGCAAGGTGATCTTTATTGAAGGCGCGCTGACTGGCGAGATCGTCAGCTACTCTTCCTATCGAAAAAAACCCGCATTCGAGCAGGCGCAGGTAGTGAAAATTTTCAAGACATCTTCCATGCGCGTGCAACCCAAGTGTAAACACTTTGGTGTGTGCGGCGGTTGCTCCATGCAGCATCTGGACGCACGAGCGCAAGTCGCGGTGAAGCAGCGCATCCTCGAAGATGGTTTGCGTCACATCGGCAAGGTCAAGCCGGAAACCATATTGCCCGCCATCTACGGCGAGGCTTGGGGTTATCGTGAACGCGCGCGCATCTCGGTGAAGTACGTCATCAAAAAGAGCAAGATGCTGGTGGGTTTTCACGAGAAGCGCAGCAGCTACGTGGCGGACATGCAGAGCTGCGAAATCCTCGCCCCCAAGATTGCTAAGCTGTTGCCCTTGCTTGCTGATTTAATCAGCGGCTTGTCGATACGCGATAAGTTGCCGCAGATCGAAGTGGCGGTGGGCGAGCAAGTTGATGCGCTGGTGCTGCGTGTGATGGAAACGCCTACCCATGCCGATGAAGACGCATTGCGCGCATTTGCGGACGAACACCACATTCAATTTTGGTTGCAAAGCAAAGGGCCGGAAACCATCGTCCCGTTTCATCCGCTGGATGCACCTGAGTTGTCCTACAGCTTGCCGGAATTTAACATCACCATGCCGTTTGCACCCAGTGAATTCACACAGGTGAACAGCGCGCTCAATCGCGTGATGATTAGCCGCGCGTTACGCTTGCTTGACCCGCAACCGAATGAGCGCATCGCCGATTTATTTTGCGGCTTGGGTAATTTCACCCTGCCCATCGCACGCAGTGGTGCGCAAGTGTTGGGCATAGAAGGCAGCGACGCGCTGGTGAAACGCGCTCAACAAAACGCCGCCAGTAATGGCTTGCAGGGCAACACTGAATTCATGGCGATGAATTTGTTTGAGATGACGGAAGCGGGTTTTGCCAAGCTGGGACGATTCGATAAATTGCTCATCGACCCGCCGCGTGATGGTGCGTTCGAGTTGGTGAAATCGCTCGGTTTTGAAAATGGGGGCGGCGACAACGCACCCAAGCGCATCGTCTATGTGAGTTGCAATCCCGCCACCTTGGCGCGCGATGCTGCCGAACTGGTGCAACGCGGTTATGTGCTGAAGTCAGCGGGCGTGATGAACATGTTTCCACACACCTCGCATGTGGAATCCATCGCAGTGTTTGAACGGCCATGAATAGCTATGACGATCTGGTTGCCGAGGCACTCACGCGTGTCAAAGAGATCATGCCGTGGGATTTAAGCCGGACCCTTGCTGCGGGCAACAAGCCAATTTTGCTGGATGTGCGCGAACCTGTGGAGTTTGCGATGTTGCACATACCGGATTCAATCAACGTGCCGCGCGGCGTGCTGGAACAATCTTGCGAATGGGATTACGACGAGACTGTGCCAGAACTGGCTGGTGGGCGAAACCGTGAGCTTGTGGTGATATGCCGTTCCGGAAAACGTTCAGCACTTGCTGCTGACATCATGCAAAAGATGGGCTTTGCCAAGGTGGTTTCGCTCAAGACGGGCGTGCGCGGGTGGAACGATTACGAGCAACCGTTGGTGGATGCAAATGGAAATTTACTGGACGCGGATGCGGTTGATGTGCTGCTTGCGCCGCGAGTGCGTTCAAATCAACGCAAGCCAAAAAACGTTTGAGAAAACGGGCAATCGGTGGCTATTTTTTAACGCGAGGAACATGCGCATGATTGACAATTTTTTACATACACTCCAAGCGCAATTTCAAAACCAGCTTTTTGTGGGCGGCTTGGCACTCGGCTTGGTTGGTGTGCTGGTTGCCTTGCTGCGCAACATCCCTGGTGTGTTATGGGCTTACGGGCGGAGATTCATCATTGCCACGGCGGTGATTGATAACCGTACCAATTTGTTCGACGCGCTGGTGGTGTGGTTGAACGATTTGCCGTTTGGTCGCAAGAGTCGCTTCTTCACCGTCATTCAGGCAAACGCCGATCCCGATGACGACTCCAGCCAAAACGGTATGCCACGCTTGCTTTACAGCCCCGCGCCTGGATTTCATTTCTTTTGGTATCAGGGTCATTTGATGTGGATGGAGCGCGATGTCAGCGTGAATTTACAAGTGGTCGATACGCTAAAAATTCACGTACTGTTTGGTCGGCGCGAATTTGTTGCGGGTTTGTTTGAAGATGTATTGAAGCGCACTTACGCGGGCTTGGCGAATCACACTATGCTGTTTACGGTGGATAGTTGGGCAGACAACTGGAAGCAGTCAGATGCGCGACCGCGCCGTGCGATTGACTCGGTGGTGTTGGATGGCGAGATACGCCAGCACTTGCTCGATGACGTGCAAGAATTTTTCTCGAAGCGCAGTTGGTATGCGCGTATTGGCATTCCGTGGCGCAGAGGCTATTTGCTGTATGGCCCACCGGGTACGGGCAAGACCAGCGTGGCTTTTGCGTTGGCGGGTGAGTTGCACCTTAACTTGTGTTGCTTATCGCTGACCAACCCCAAACTCAACGACCAAACTATTTCCACTTTGTTACAAAAAACACCCGCACGTTCGTTGATTTTGATTGAAGATGTGGATGCGTTTTTTACCGCACGGCAAAAGCAAGATGACCGTATTGAAGTGAGTTTCAGCGGCTTGCTCAATGCGCTGGATGGTGTGGCGGCGCAGGAAGGACGTATCATTTTCCTCACCACCAATCACCGTGAACTACTCGATCCCGCGCTAATACGTCCGGGGCGTATCGATGTGGAATTTGAGCTGGGTCTCGCTTCTCACGAACAAATCGTCAGCATGTTCTTGCGCTTCCACCCTGAACATCTCGCAATGGCAGAAGATTTAGTGGGAAGCATTCCAGAGCATCTCTTGAGCCCCGCTCAACTACAACAGGCATTGCTGCAAAATACCGAACCAGAAGCAGCGATTGCGGCGATACGGGCTTTAACGATTACCACGCATAACAGGCAATAACGTTGATTCTGGGCAAACGCTAAATGGAAGCTGTTGCAACAAAGTAGCCAATGGTGATGCTCGGTTACTTTTAACTACATGCCTATGAATCATTCTCAGTTTCAGCTGCCTAACGTTTCGTACTCAACGAAACGAGGAAATGAATCATGAAGACGATGCCAACGAATGTATTGGACTGGCAGAAACGGTACGGAACTGAAGAAGCCTGCGCCCAAGCACTGGCGCAGCAACGCTGGCCGGACGGGTTTCGTTGCCCGCGATGCGGGCATGATCATGGCTATGCCATCACCACGCGCCACCGTTACGAATGCGCCCATTGCCACTACCAAGCCTCGCTCACGGCGGGGACATTGTTCCACTCCACCAACCTCTCTCTTACCCAGTGGTTCTGGGCGGTCTACCTGGTCGCCTCGGACAAGGGCGGTATTTCCGCCATGCGACTGGCCAAACAAATCGGCGTGTCCTGGATCACCGCCAGCCGGATGCTGCGCAAGATACGCATTGCCATGGGACACCGGGACAGTATTTATCGGCTGCACGACCTGATCGAGATTGACGATGCCTTTGTGGGTGGCCGACGCAGCGGCAAGCGGGGGCGCGGTGCCGAAGGCAAAACCCCGGTGCTGGTGGCGGTTGAGAACCGGGATCAGCGTGCCGGTTTTATCGCCATGCAACAAGTTCCCGCCGTGACGAAGGGGGCGGTGGCGAAGTTTGTGCGACACCACCTTCCGCCCGGTCAAGCGGTGCGCAGTGATGCGCTGATCTCGTTGTTGGAGATCGGCAAGACACAGCACCATGCCGCACGGGTGACACCGCCCGACAAGGCGGGAGAATGGCTGCCTTGGGTGCATATTGCCATCGGCAACCTCAAGGCGTTTTTGCTGGGTACCTATCACGGTGTATCGTCCAAGTATTTGCAAGAATATCTCAATGAGTTCTGTTATCGGTTCAACCGGCGTGAGTGGGAAGCTGAATTGCCATTACGCCTGCTCAACGCTTGCCTGACGCATACTCAGGTCAAACTGAAAATGGTTTAGAGGCATATTTAACTATTGCGCGATAAGCCGATTAGTTGGCTTAAAGCCAGGGAACGCTGATTTAATGGTTACGGGGCGAATCGCTGTGTTGCACCGAAGGTACGTAACCCTGCTGCCCGGCAAGCCGAGTGCAGGGTTGTTGGCGCGGTACTCGAAATCACCGTGTATAACCCATACACTGCGGTTTCTGCGTTCCGTGCGCCGTGCGCTTCATCCAGCTCACCGATTAAATCAGCGTTTCCCAAGTAATTATGCGGGTTTTGTGGATGGTGTCGGACGGGATAAAACAGCAATTTCCTCGACAGGTTCATCATCCAATCCTTTATTTATAAGGAATTGGTTTGATCCAATCTTTGCCGAAAATATAAGAGAAAAACTTTCTGGAATAGTCACGCTTATCTTGCTTTATTCTGTACTCAGTCAGATATAGATTGCGTACGGTGGTTAAATGCACACCGAATGAATAGCGGGGATCACGAGTTTTAAGTTCATATAACGCGCCACCGCCGAAATACGCCGTCAATAAGTCATCTTTCGCAATATCAACGATGGGCGATGCTCTAATAAGCTCCAGTATCGCCATTGTTTGTAGCCCAGTTTTGGGTGGATCGTCAGCCTGCCAACTCTCCCATCGTGGTGAACCAACTAGCTCAATCAGATCGCTTCGTACGCCTAGTTGCTCGTACCAGCCAGCGGTGTCAATAAGTTTGGCTGCTTCGTATTTTTGTAATACGAACCATTCTGGTAAGTTGGAAATGTGCTTTATTAGCTTTGCCATCGCACCCCTTTCACGCCTCTAAAATTAAACCCCCCGCTAGCGGATAAGGTTGTTCGTGTTCGCCCTGTCTGGCTGGGTGTGGAAACTATTAACCTTCGTAATGAAATCGGCAAGCAATAATAATCAAAGCTTCATCGGTGACGCGATACACCAGCCGATTCACCTCGTCTATACGCCTAGACCAATAGCCTGATAAATCACCGCGCAACGCTTCGGGCTTGCCGATGCCTACAAACGGATTGCGCGCTGTTTCATTGATGAGCGTATTGATGCGCTTGAGGTTTTTTTTATCTTGCCCTTGCCAGTATTGGTAAGCGTCCCACGCATCGGGGATAAAGTGAATGTCGCGCATTATTCGGCGGCGAGTAGTTTGCGTTTTTTGGCCTGCCCCGCTTTGTCTTGTGCAATCGCCCGCGCAAGGTGCGCGGCATTGGCGGGGTTGCTGGTGAGGTGCAGGGTTTCCATGATGCTGTTGTATTGATCCAGCGACATGATGACGGCATCGCCCCCCGCATCACGGCGGCTGATAATGGTGATGTCTGCATCTTGCACTACACCATCCAACACCGATTTAAGTGCGTTGCGTGCTTGCGAATAGCTAACGACTTTCATGCTGCACCTCTTACTTGTTCTTGAATGCGTACAAGTATAGGTTAATGAAGTGTCCTAGGCAATTTTATGGTGTCTTATGCGGTTTGATTAAGCGGCATTACTTACGCAGCCAAAGAAAGCGGCGCAATGTGCGGGCGTTTACCTTTTGAGGCTTGCCATAGTTCGTAATCATCCTGTAGCCCCATCCACATTTCGGGGCTTGTCCCCAGTGCGGCATGTAAGCGCAAAGCCATGTCCGCCGATATGCCAGATGATCCATTCAATACGCGGGATAGCGTAGCGCGTGCCACACCCAGATGTTGCGCGGCATCGGTTACGCTCACTTCACCCAGCCATTCGCGCAAAATTTTGCCAGGGTGCGGGGGGTTGTGCATGGTTGCCATTTTATTTACCTCTCAGTGATAGTCCTGATAATTTACCAGTAGCGCATCGCCGTTTTCAAAACGAAAAGTGATGCGCCAATTCCCATTGACCGTAATCGCCCAGTGTCCTGCCAGATTGCCTTTAAGCGGGTGCAGTTTTCAGCTTGGCACTGCCATGTCACTAGGCTCGATTGCGCGGTTTAATGCCGCCAATTGCAAGCGCAGTCTGGGTGCGTGGGCAGCTTGAATACCTGCTTTTGTGCCAGTCTCGAAAAAGGCTTTGATCCCTTTGTGCGAAAAACTCTTAATCATGGGTTTTGATTGTAGCGCGATATGTTACACATTCCAATACGGCAATGTGGATTGCCGTGCATTACCCGGAGTGGCATTGAGAATCAGGCGCGCAGTGGTATCATTTCTGCACCCGCTTTGAGCTTGTCCAGATAGTCCGCCCATTGCTGCATCATGGCGGTGCGTTCTTCCAGATATTCGGCGAAGTTATAGGCGGCGCGGCTGGCGTTCTTTTCAACATGGGCAAGCTGCAATTCGATTACGTCGCGGTGTATGTTCCACTTGGTTTTATGTTCGTTTAGCAGGGTAGAGGCTGCCGATCTAAAGCCGTGTCCCGTCATTTTGTCCGTGTAGCCCACGCGTCCCAATGCGCGCAAAATAATCGCGTTGCTGGCGAGTTTGGTTGGGTCGTTGCGGTTGGGAAAACATATTTTTTATCGCCCGTTAGCTGGGCAACTTTTTTGAACGCTGCCACCGCTTGCGCGGATAGCGGGACAAGGTGAGGGCGGCGCATTTTCATCCGTTCGGCAGGGATTAGCCACTCTGCGCGCTCTAAGTCTATTTCGCGCCATTCTTCTTCGATCAATTCGCTGGTGCGGGTAAACGTCAGGGCGATCAATTGCAGGGCATAGGTGGTGGTTGGGCTGCCTTGGTAGCCGTCAATATCGCGCAGCAACTTGGGGAAGCCGCCTTTTTCAATGGTGGTGTAGTGGGTGCGCTTGGGGGCTTTTCAGTGCGCCGCGCAGTTCGGTTGCGGGGTTGCTGTTGCATCGGTCAGTGGCAATGCCATAGCGGAACACGGAGCTACAGCGTTGCAACACACGGCTGGCGATTTCCAATGCGCCGCGCTTTTCGATGGTGCGCATCGTGGCAAGTAGTTCGGCTGGGGTTATTTCCGCAATCGGGCGGTGTCCCAACGTAGGGAAAGCATTTTGCTCCAAGGTGCGCAAGGTCAGGGTTTTGTGTCCAGCCGTCCAATCGTTTGAGCGATTCTCTACCCACTCGCGGGCAACTGTCTCGAATGTATTGGATGCCGCGATTTTGTCTTGCCGCTTTTTGGTTTGCTTGGCTGCACTGGGTTCAGTGTCATTAGCTATCAGCTTGCGAGCGTGTTCGCGGCGTTCGCGTGCATCGGCAAGGGATATTTCAGGATAAGTACCTAGTGCCAGTGTCTTTTGCTTACCTGCAAAGCGATAGGCAAGCTGCCAGTATTTGCCGCCGTTTGGATGAATCAAAACATGCAAGCCGCCCCCATCGGAAAGCTTGCGTGGCTTGGTTTTTTTACCTTTGGGTCGGATAGTTTCATCATGTCACCTCCTAAGCAAGTGCAAGTTGCAGGTTTGATTCCCATTGCTTTAACCGCCTAACAATTGGCTGAATGACAGGTATTTGTTAGCCTTCAAGCATATTTGTTGTGAAAAGTAAGCGCAGTAATAATTTTTACCAGCAAATTTCAACACATTTGTTGGGCAATTGCAGTGGACGGGGGAAAACGCGGAAGGCCAGTTATTTGGCTTAAAGTAATATTTTATATGCCTCTAAACCATTTTCAGTTTGACCTGAGTATGCGTCAGGCAAGCGTTGAGCAGGCGTAATGGCAATTCAGCTTCCCACTCATGCCGGTTGAACCGATAACAGAACTCATTGAGATATTCTTGCAAATACTTGGACGATACACCGTGATAGGTACCCAGCAAAAACGCCTTGAGGTTGCCGATGGCAATATGCACCCAAGGCAGCCATTCTCCCGCCTTGTCGGGCGGTGTCACCCGTGCGGCATGGTGCTGTGTCTTGCCGATCTCCAACAACGAGATCAGCGCATCACTGCGCACCGCTTGACCGGGCGGAAGGTGGTGTCGCACAAACTTCGCCACCGCCCCCTTCGTCACGGCGGGAACTTGTTGCATGGCGATAAAACCGGCACGCTGATCCCGGTTCTCAACCGCCACCAGCACCGGGGTTTTGCCTTCGGCACCGCGCCCCCGCTTGCCGCTGCGTCGGCCACCCACAAAGGCATCGTCAATCTCGATCAGGTCGTGCAGCCGATAAATACTGTCCCGGTGTCCCATGGCAATGCGTATCTTGCGCAGCATCCGGCTGGCGGTGATCCAGGACACGCCGATTTGTTTGGCCAGTCGCATGGCGGAAATACCGCCCTTGTCCGAGGCGACCAGGTAGACCGCCCAGAACCACTGGGTAAGAGAGAGGTTGGTGGAGTGGAACAATGTCCCCGCCGTGAGCGAGGCTTGGTAGTGGCAATGGGCGCATTCGTAACGGTGGCGCGTGGTGATGGCATAGCCATGATCATGCCCGCATCGCGGGCAACGAAACCCGTCCGGCCAGCGTTGCTGCGCCAGTGCTTGGGCGCAGGCTTCTTCAGTTCCGTACCGTTTCTGCCAGTCCAATACATTCGTTGGCATCGTCTTCATGATTCATTTCCTCGTTTCGTTGAGTACGAAACGTTAGGCAGCTGAAACTGAGAATGATTCATAGGCATGATATTTTATGAGGGTTTTGTGGATGGTATCGGACGGGGTGAGGCAGTAATTTGGTGTCCTCGACAGGAATCGAACCTGTAATTGACCCTTAGGAGGGGCCGGTTATATCCATTTAACTACGGGGACAGCGGCGCGCATTCTAGCCGAAATGCGCTGCAATCAGAACCGCCTCGCTGGTATCATGCGTGCCTTGTTGGTTTTGTCCCATAGTTGAGGAGAGCAAAATGAAATTTTTAGCGGTTGTATTGGCGTTGGTGGTGTTCGCATCGTTGTTGGTAGCACGTGCCGCGCGGGCGGGTGAGTTACCGGAAGTGGGCAAGCCTGCGCCGGATTTTAATTTGTCTGATCAGAACGGCAAGCAACATGTGCTGAAAGATTTTCGCGGCAAATGGCTGGTATTGTATTTTTATCCCAAGGATGACACACCGGGCTGCACGAAAGAGGCTTGCGCGTTTCGTGATGACCTGAATTTGATTACCGAGCTTGGCGCACAAGTGGTGGGAGTGAGTGTGGACGATACCGAGAGTCATGCGGAATTCGCCAAAAAGTATCATTTGCCTTTCCCGTTGTTGGCGGATAAAACCACTGAAACTGCCGCACGTTATGGTGCATTGATGAATTTGGGTTTTATGAAAGTAGCGCGTCGTTATACTTTTTTGATTGACCCGCAAGGTAATATCGGCAAGGTGTACCTGAGTGTGGAAACATCGCGCCACTCCAAAGAGATTATTGATGATTTGAAGCAATTGTCAGGTAAAGGCAAGTCATGAACCTTTATAAAGTGAATGTGTTTATGGCATGGCTGCTCATGCTTGAGGTGGTGGCGATGGGTTGGATTGCCTTCGTTGGACGTATGCTGTTGGAATTGCTGGGTGTCGATACTTTAGAGGACGGCATTCCTGGGCGTATCGTCGGATTGTTGCTACTATTTGGCGTTATCATAAGCGTTCAAATATTGCGAGGCTCATTGCCGCCAGAGGGTAAGCCAGAGGGTAATGGCTTTCGATGGGGTCATCGTTTGTTATTGATTGCCAATGTGTTGGCTGCCATTCTGTTCGGTTTCGAATTGGTCAAGCATTTGATGGAGGATCGGGCGTTGGCTTCGGTTATCGCAAAATTCACCGATGCTTTTGGCTACTGGGTACTGGCGATGTGGGCCATCGGTTTTTCATTCATCTACCAGTCGGCGTTACCTGCTTCTTCTATTGCTGTTACGAAATAGTTTCTTATGCCATTTATTACATTAGATAAGGCGAGCCTTGCCTTTGGTCACGTCGCGCTCCTCGATCACGCGGATTTTCAACTCGATGAGGGCGAGCGTGTCGGGCTGATTGGCCGTAACGGCGGCGGAAAATCGAGCATGATGCGCGTGCTTGCCGCACAGGGAAATTTGGATGACGGCATCGTGTGGCGTGCGCCTACAGCGCGAATTTGTTATGTGAGCCAAGAACCAGTGCTGGAAGCGGACGACAGTGTGTTCGATGCAGTGGCGAAAGGTTTGGGTAAGTTGCAGAAGTTGCTGCACGATTATCATCATGTCTCTCACCAACTCGCCGAACCCGATGCGGATTTCGATAAGTTGCTGGAAGAAATGCAGCATCTGCAAACTCAGCTTGAAGCTCAGGATGGTTGGTCGGTGCAAGCGCGGATTGAAACGGCGATTGCCAAGTTGGATTTGGATGCCGATAAACGTGTTGGCGATTTGTCAGGCGGGCAGCGTAAACGTGTGGCTTTGGCACAGGCACTGGTGGCCGAGCCAGATGTGTTGATATTGGACGAGCCGACCAATCATTTGGATTTCGCCTCTATCGAATGGTTGGAAGGGCTGCTGAATAATTTCGTCGGCAGCGTGTTGTTCGTTACCCATGACCGACGCTTTCTGGATAACGTTACCACGCGTATCGTGGAGTTGGATCGCGGCAAGCTGGCAAGCTTCCCCGGTAATTTTTCTGCTTATCAAGCCATCAAAGAACGCATGTTAAGTGACGAGGCCGTGGTTAATGCCAAGTTTGACAAAGTGCTGGCGCAGGAAGAGGTGTGGATACGCCAGGGCGTAAAAGCTCGCCGCACTCGCAATGAAGGCCGCGTGTTGCGCTTGGAGCAACTGCGCCGTGAACGTGCTGCGCGTCGTGAAAAGGTCGGCAAGGTTGAGATGGAGGTCACCAGCGGCGAACGTTCCGGCAAGCTGGTTGCCGAGCTAGAGAATGTCAGCAAAACCTACGGTGATCGCACACTGGTTAAAGATTTCTCCTGTCGTATTCAACGGGGTGACAAGATTGGTTTGCTTGGACCTAACGGCGCAGGCAAGAGCACCTTGCTGAAAATGATACTCGGTCAATTAGAGCCGGATTCAGGGCAGGTGAAGCTCGGTACGAAAATTTCGGTAGCGTATTTCGATCAATTGCGCGAACAGCTCAACGATGACGCAACGCTTGCCGATACCATCAGCCAAGGTTCGGACTTTGTCGATATTGGCGGACAGAAAAAACATGTCATCAGCTATCTGGGCGATTTCTTATTTCCGCCTGAGCGCGCGCGTTCACCGGTTAAAAGCTGTTCGGGTGGCGAGCGCAATCGCTTGCTGCTGGCGCGATTGTTTACTCAGCCCGCTAACGTGCTGGTGCTGGATGAACCGACCAATGATCTGGATATTGAAACGTTGGAGTTACTTGAAGAATTGTTGGCTAACTATGATGGCACCTTATTTTTGGTCAGCCACGATCGAGCCTTTCTCGATAACGTTGTCACACAAGTCATCGTCTTTGAAGGCGATGGCAAGTTGATTGAATATGTGGGTGGTTATGAGGACTGGGTGCGTGTTAAGAAATATCAGGCAACCGCTGCTGCCGCTAAGCCAGCCAATTTAACACCTCCCAAGGTTGCGGTTGCAGCAACCGAAAAGCCAAAAGCAAGTGGCAAGCTAAGCTACAAAGATGCGCGTGAATTGGAAGAATTGCCCAAACGCATTGAGGTGTTGGAACGTGAGCAAAGTGAAATCGCCACACATCTTGCGGATGGCTCTATCTATCGCATTGATGCCAAGCGCGCCAAGCAATTGCAAGCACGTAGCGAAGAAATTGAAGCGGAAGTGTTGGCTGCAATGACGCGATGGGAAGAGTTGGAAAAGCAAAAATAAATAGTTTGGGTTGGCTAATCGTTGCCTTGTGTAGAGGAGTGCAGAGATGAGATTGGTGGCAATTTATTTTGGCTTGATACTGTTATGCGGCTACGCACAGGCTGAAAACGATGGGCAAGCCATGCTGTATGCCGACCATCCATTGGTTGGAAAATTTTGGGATATGAAAAGCCAAAGTTACATTGATGAGACTACGCTGTTGTCCAGAATCAATGCAGCCAATATTCTGTTGCTGGGTGAAGTGCATGACAATCGCCTGCACCATGAATTTCAATTGAAACTACTTAAAGCAAAATTAGATTCTGGTTCGCGTCCTTCATTGTTGATGGAGCAGTTCGACAGCGAAAGTCAGGCAAGTTTGGATGCTGCGTTGGCTAATGCCAATCGTGACGATGCGTTTAGCCATGCCGCTGACCTGATTAAATTTGGCGATTGGAAGTTGTATGCGCCACTGTTGAGCACTGCTGTTGACTATAAATTGCCGATCATCGCAGCGAATATTGCTAACTCGCAGTTGCAGCCTGTGATGCGGCAAGGCTTTAACGCTTATGATCCTGCAGATTTAAAGCGCATCGGGATTGATGAAGTTTGGAGCGAAGATCGCGATAATTATCTCAGTCAGCACATCGAAGGGACACATTGCGGACAGATCAGTCCGCAATGGCGTGCTGGGTTGGTTCGAGGTCAAAGGTTGCGCGACGCATTGATGGTGGATGCAGCCGTGCCGAGCTTGGGGCGAGGTATTGTGGCGATACTCGGACGTGATCATGCGCGTCGCGACATCGGTTTGCCGCTTTATTTTTCAGTGCGCCGCCCCTCTACACGCATGTTTTCGATTGGTTTGGTGGAAGTCATCCCCGGAATGGATGCGCCACAATTGTATGCAACCGAAACAGCTACGGGTGAAGCACCTTACGATGCAATTTGGTTCACTCCGCGCCTTGATCGTTCTGGTCGATTCGATCCTTGTGCCGGGTTTGGTAATGGTTAGTGCGGCTTATGTTGCAAACGGATTGAGTTGTGTACAATCCCAAGCATAAACACTAAGTGAATGATGGAGAGGAAATGCCTTTGACTGCTGACGAAGAAGCACTCGCTAAGCTTGATCTTAATCAAGTGATAGAGGCGCATTTGAATTGGATTAGCAGGTTGAAGAGTGTGCTGGATGGAACGAGCACAGAGCAACTGGACGTTTCTGTCGTGTGCCAAGACAGTTTCTGTGTTTTGGGCAAATGGATTTATGGCCCCGCAAAAAAAATGCATGCCCATCAACCCGAATGGGAAGAGCTGCGCATCGCTCACTCTAATTTCCACTTATGTGCGGGGGAGGTGCTGAAGGCGCACCAGCAAGGAAATGCAGAAGCTGCCGCGACTTTGCTAAAAGGACCTTTAGCGTTTGCTTCGAAAAAAAACAAGGATGCGCTGGTAAAGCTATTTAGCCTGGATGCAAAAACTACCCGGTTGTCCAGACTGATTCATTTTGATGCCGGCTCGGTTAAAAAGTACATGGGTTGGTATACATTCGTTATATTGACCGCAATCATTTTTATTGCTTATACGCTGGTGCAGCTAATACGATCTGCATTGGAGGTGCTGCCCATTTGGTACGAAGTTGTAATGGGCTCTGCACTCATCTCCCTGCTGGTTTTCCCGGTCGTTTATTACCAGGTTTTACGCCCAATGATGGTGAGTATTAAGGCGCGCAAAGAGGCTGAAGCAAGTTTTCGTGTTTCTGCGGTCGCGTTTGAAACCGATCAATGTACTATCGTGACAGATGCAGATGAAAAAATTCTGAAGGTTAACCGCGCTTATACCGAAAATACCGGCTACTTTGCTGAGGAAGTCGTTAATCACCCATTGCGGTTTTTTGTGACTAACAAGCAAGATTTGGATTTTTTTTCTGCACTCAGAGCGCAGGTTAAAAGTACCGGTATTTGGCATGGTGAAGTTTTGAATCGGCGTAAAAATGGTCAGGTTTTTTTGACAAAAACCAATGTCACTGCTGTATATGGAGACAGCGGCATCATGACCAACTATGTCATTACGTTTACTGATTTGACGGAGCAAAAAGCAGCAGAGAAAGAAATTAATGATTTGGCATTTTTTGATGTTTTAACCGGCTTGCCGAATCGTCGCATGTTGATGGATAAATTAAAGCAATCATTGGCAATGGGTGCTCGAAGTCAAGATGCGTTGCTGTACATCAATTTGGATAACTTCAAAACCTTAAATGACACCATGGGTCATGGCAAGGGTGATTTGTTGTTGCAGCAAGCTGCCGCGAGGTTGAGAGCGTGTATTCGCGATTGCGATACGGTGTCGCGCATCGGCGGAGATGAGTTTGTAGTGTTGTTGGAAGGGCTGCGCGCAAACGTTAAAGCCAGTGCAGCGGAAGCTGAATTTTTCGCTAAAAAAATTCTGGTCTCGCTCAGTCGTCCTTATCAGTTGGCAGATCTTAACTTTCAGGGCTCGGCGAGTCTGGGTATTGCATTGTTTTCGGAACAGGACGAGGTGGTAGATGATTTGCTCAAGCGAGCTGATTTGGCAATGCACCAGGCTAAGGCATCAGGTCGGAACACCTTGCGTTTTTTCGATCCGGAAATGCAAAAAGTAGCGAATAGCCGAGCTGCATTAGAGGCGGATTTGCGTCATGCCATTGCGGGAAATCAATTGGAGCTGTATTTCCAGGCGCAAGTAGACAAGGATCAGCAGATTGTCGGTGCCGAAGCTTTGGTGCGCTGGAACCATCCCACACGCGGGCTTGTTCCGCCTTTTGAATTTATTCCGCTGGCCGAGGAGGTCGGATTGATTTTGCCGATAGGCTCATGGGTGCTTGAGCATGCTTGTATCCAGCTAAAAGCTTGGGAGGGCAATGTCGATGCGCGGCATATCCAGTTGGCGATTAACGTCAGTCCGCTGCAATTCCGTCAAACTGATTTCGTCGAGCAAGTTTCTTCCGCACTACAGAGAAACAAAATTGTCGCAAGCCAACTTAAGATCGAATTGACTGAAAGCATGATGTTCGACAATATCGAAGACACCATCATGAAAATGCAAAAGCTCAAAGAGGTGGGGGTGCGATTCTCGATGGATGACTTTGGCACCGGCTATTCATCGCTATCTTATCTAACCCGTTTGCCACTCGATCAGTTAAAAATTGACCAATCTTTTGTACGCAACATCGGCGTGCATACCAATGATGCCGTCATCGTGCAAACCATTATCGGTATGACGCATAACTTGGGCATGACTGTCATCGCGGAAGGCGTGGAAACAGAAGCACAACGCACTTTCCTTGAGTTGAACGGTTGTTTAAATTTCCAAGGTTATTTGTTTAGCAGGCCGGTACCTTTATTGGATTTTGAGAAATTACTGATGGGGTGAGAATTAATGACTGTCCTGGTTAAGCCAATAAATAATGCACCATTGGATGGCGTTACTTTGGAAGTCATCGTCACGCGACTGTCTGAAAGTATAGGTTGGGAGGAGATGAGCAAGGTTGTGGCGGTGCGGTGTTTTACTCACGATCCGAGCATTCAATCCAGTTTAAAATTCTTGTGCAGAACACCTTGGGCGCGAGCGAAAGTGGAGCAGTTGTATTTGCAACAAGCTCGCAAAGGCTATAAGTGAGAGCTCTCCGTGTGCGAATTGTTTGATTAGGTGCATTTAGTAGCGTTACATTACAATGCGAAAATATTAGGAAATATGCAGCGCGAGGGTCGTTTCATGGAAAAGCAAGTTCTGTACTACAAAGAATCATCTAAATTGCATAACCCGCCGTTATCGCAATCGTTTGTTTTAAAGTCTCCTACGGTCATCATTCTTACAGTTGCCTTATCTGTGTTCCTTTCTGAAACATTGGTGATGTTGCTGATGCCGATGTTGCCACAACACTCTATGTTGGATGATGCGATTGTAGATGCCACACTGTTGGTGATTCTCATTTCGCCAACGCTATATTTTTTGTTGTTTAAGCCCTTGGTAAATCATATAAAAGAACGCGAGATTATTGAGGAAATTTTACGCAAAAATGAAGAAGAGCAATTCAAGCTGATGATACGCAGCTCATTGGATAGTTTTTGGGTGTCTGACAGGCAGGGTAATTTTCTGGATGTGAATTTTTCTTTTTGTAAGTTGACCGGTTATTCCCGCGAAGAGTTGTTGGAAATGAATTTGGCGGAATTGGATCCGGTAGAAATGAAGGCTGCTGACAATCCGCATATACAGGCAGCTATTGCCAATGGCAGTGAGCGGTTTGAAACGCTGGTTCGCTGCAAAGATAGCTGTTTTGTCAGTGTTGAGGCGAGTGTCAATTTTGGCGATTTGTATGGTGGAAGATTTTATTGTTTTTTACGTGACATCACCCGGCGCAAACAAACCGAAGAAAAAATACATCGGCTTGCTCATTATGATGCGCTAACCGATTTGCCCAATAGACGCTTGCTGACGGATCGTTTGCAGCGAGCACTCTCCCATGCCAAGCGGAATAAATTGAATTTGGCTGTAATGTTTATTGATTTGGATAAATTTAAAGCCATTAACGATGCCGTGGGCCATGAGGGAGGTGATATCCTTTTGGCGGCAGCGGCAAAGCGATTGCAGATGTGCATGCGCGATTCAGATACATTATCGCGCTTGGGCGGTGACGAGTTTATTGTATTGCTGCCCTCAATTACGGCCTTGGATGATGCTGTTTTTGTGGCGCAGAAAGTACTCAATACATTGCGTGAGCCATTTAATATTTCCGGGCAGGCTTACTCAATTAGTGCCAGTATCGGCATCGCAGTCTTCCCTGAAAATGGTACGAATGAAAAGATGCTCATCAGTCGCGCGGATACCGCAATGTTTTTGGTCAAGCACCAAGGCGGTGATGGCGTGAGACTTTACCACCCTAATATGGATAGCGAGTCGGCTGTTCGATAACGTACTCCGCAGTTCATGTGCTAAACTGGAATTGATACTGCGTAACTAATCCGCTATAATGTCACCCAATCTACAGCGGGATGAGCCTAGTGCTTGTCCCGCTTCTTTATGTCCAGCTTCGAGGAGTGTTCACGTGTCGCAGAATAAACCAGCCATCCTTGTATTAGCCGATGGTACGGTATTTCGCGGCATTGCCATTGGGGCCGTGGGTAGCAGCGCGGGCGAGGTGGTGTTCAATACTTCCATGACGGGCTATCAGGAAATACTCACCGACCCATCGTATTGCAAGCAAATTGTCACGCTCACTTATCCGCATATTGGCAACGTGGGTTGCAATACCGAAGATGTGGAATCGCGTCAGGTATTCGCCAGCGGACTCATCATCCGAGACTTATCAATGGCGGTGAGTAACTTCCGCAGCACACAATCTCTTCCTGATTACCTTAAAGCGAATAACGTCGTCGCCATCGCTGGCATTGATACGCGCAAATTGACGCGCATTCTGCGTAGGAAAGGCGCGCAAAACGGTTGCATCGCTACGGGTGATAACGTGGAGGCGGCCTTGGCTGCAGCGCGCGGGTTTGCTGGCTTGGCAGGCATGGACTTGGCACAAGTGGTGAGTTGCGATAAGCCATATCAATGGACGCAGGGTGAATGGGAATTGGGCGCGGGATATCGCGACAGGGCTGAAGCAAAGTTTCATGTGGTGGCGTATGACTTCGGCGTGAAACGCAACATTTTGCGTATGCTCGCCGAACGCGGTTGTCGCATCACCGTTGTACCCGCAAAAACATCCGCTACTGATGCGTTGGCGTTGAAGCCGGATGGCGTGTTTCTGTCCAATGGGCCCGGTGATCCTGAGCCTTGCGATTATGCGATTACCGCCACGAAAAAGTTTCTTGAGCTTGGTATTCCCTTATTCGGCATTTGCTTAGGTCACCAAATTATAGGGTTGGCTGCTGGCGCGAAAACGATGAAGATGAAGTTTGGTCATCGCGGTGCTAATCATCCCGTGCAAGACACGCGAACCAAGCGCGTGATGATAACCAGTCAAAACCACGGTTTTGCGGTGGACGCGGGGACGTTGCCGAACAATGCTCGTGTTACACATATTTCTTTGTTTGATGGCACGCTGCAAGGTTTTGAGCTCATCGATAAACCGGCGTTCTGTTTCCAAGGGCATCCCGAAGCGAGTCCAGGTCCGCATGATGTAGATGCTTTGTTTGATCGCTTCGTTGCGATGATGGGTAAGTAAATGGCTAAGCGTACTGACATAAAAAGCATTTTGATCATCGGCGCGGGTCCTATCGTCATCGGGCAGGCATGCGAGTTTGATTACTCCGGTGCGCAAGCATGTAAAGCGTTACGTGAGGAAGGCTATCGTGTGGTACTGGTGAATTCGAATCCGGCCACGATCATGACCGATCCCAATATGGCCGATGCGACTTACATTGAGCCGATCACTTGGCAGATCGTCGAGAAGATTATTGCCAAAGAGCGTCCCGATGCGATTCTGCCTACCATGGGCGGGCAGACTGCGCTGAACTGTGCGCTCGATCTGGCCAAGCACGGCGTGTTGGAAAAATATAACGTCGAGATGATAGGCGCGTCGCGGGATGCTATCGATATGGCGGAAGATCGCGAGAAATTTAAGCAAGCGATGACGCGTATCGGTCTGGCTTCGGCCCGCTCTGCTATTGCGCATAGCATGGAAGAAGCGTTCCAAGTGCAGCAAGTAATGGGCTTCCCCACAGTTATTCGCCCTTCCTTCACCATGGGTGGTAGTGGCGGCGGCATTGCTTATAACCGCGAAGAATTCGTTGAGATTTGCGAGCGCGGATTGGAAGCTTCTCCGACACGCGAACTGCTGATCGAAGAATCGCTGCTCGGTTGGAAAGAGTACGAGATGGAGGTGGTGCGTGATCGCAATGACAATTGCATCATCATCTGCTCGATCGAAAATCTTGATCCAATGGGTGTACATACGGGCGATTCGATTACCGTCGCGCCCGCGCAAACACTGACCGATAAAGAATATCAAATCATGCGCGATGCTTCGCTGGCAGTATTGCGTGAAATTGGCGTGGAGACGGGCGGCTCAAACGTGCAATTCTCCATCAACCCGGATGACGGGCGCATGGTGGTGATTGAGATGAATCCGCGTGTATCGCGTTCTTCAGCATTAGCTTCAAAAGCAACGGGCTTCCCGATTGCCAAGGTCGCGGCGAAACTGGCAGTGGGTTACACACTGGATGAATTGAAGAATGACATCACGGGTGGGGCCACGCCTGCTTCGTTCGAGCCGAGCATTGATTATGTAGTGACCAAAATTCCGCGTTTTGCTTTTGAAAAATTTCCGCAGGCCAATGATCGCTTGACCACGCAAATGAAATCGGTGGGTGAGGTGATGGCGATCGGCCGTACTTTCCAAGAGTCATTTCAAAAAGCTTTGCGCGGACTGGAAGTTGGCGTGAATGGACTAGACCAGAAATTTAGCGATCGTGACGCGATCTGCGCTGAACTGGGTAGTCCTGGGCCAGAGCGTATCTGGGCGGTGAGTGATGCTTTCCGTATTGGCATGAGTGTGGACGAGGTGTTCGCAGTCAGCAAAATTGATCCTTGGTTTTTAGTGCAGATTGAGGATTTGATTCGTCAGGAGCAATCTTTGATCGGACGTACACTTGAAAGTTTAAGTGCTGCCGAAATGCGCACGATGAAGCGCAGTGGTTTTGCCGATGCGCGGCTTGCTGCGTTGTTGGAGACGGATGATGCCGCCGTGCGCGCTTATCGCCATGCGTTGGGTGTTCGTCCGGTTTATAAGCGCGTGGATACCTGCGCTGCCGAGTTTTCGACCGATACGGCTTATATGTATTCCACTTACGAAGAAGAGTGTGAGTCACTGCCGACCAACAACAAGAAAATCATGGTGTTGGGTGGTGGACCTAACCGTATCGGGCAGGGTATCGAGTTCGATTATTGCTGCGTGCATGCCGCATTAGCTATGCGTGAGGATGGCTATGAGACCATTATGGTCAACTGCAATCCAGAAACGGTTTCGACAGATTACGATACATCCGATCGATTGTATTTTGAGCCACTCACTTTGGAAGATGTGCTGGAGGTAGTGGCAGTAGAAAAACCGATAGGTGTGATTGTGCAATACGGTGGGCAGACACCGTTGAAACTTGCACGTGGCTTAGAGAGAAACGGCGTACCAATTATTGGTACGACACCGGACATGATAGACATGGCGGAAGATCGGGCGCGTTTCCAAGCGATGTTGCGCAAGTTAGATTTGAAGCAGCCGCCTAATCGCATAGCCAGCAATGTCGCTGATGGCATCGCAGGGGCGGCGGAGATAGGCTATCCACTGGTGATGCGTCCTTCAAATGTGTTAGGCGGTCGCGCTATGGAAATTATCCATGCGCAAGTTGATCTCGAACGTTACATGCGCGACGCAGAAGAAATGTCTAAGACTTATCCAGAGCGGATGCCCATTCTTCTGGATCGTTTCTTGAATGATGCCATTGAAGTGGATGTGGATGCAGTATCGGACGGTAAGCAAGTCATCATCGGCGGCATCATGGAGCACGTCGAAGAAGCTGGTGTGCATTCGGGTGACTCAGCCTGTTCGTTGCCACCGTTCAGTTTGTCGGCAGACATGCAAAATGAATTGCGTCGTCAAACGGTAGCGATGGCTAAAGAACTAAACGTGGTCGGTTTGATGAACGTGCAGTTCGCGATTCAGGGTGATACCGTGTATGTGCTGGAAGTGAACCCGCGTGCCTCGCGCACCGTTCCTTTTGTGTCTAAGGCAACAGGTGTACCGCTGGCGAAAATCGCGGCGCGTTGCATGGCAGGTCAGTCGTTAGCACAACAAGGTATTACCAAAGAAGTGATACCGCCTTACTATTCAGTCAAAGAAGCGGTATTCCCGTTCATTAAATTCCCAGGCGTAGATGTCATTCTCGGGCCAGAAATGAAATCCACTGGCGAAGTGATGGGGGTTGGTGAGACGTTTGCTGAAGCTTTTGTTAAGTCGCAATTGGCCGCAAGTGTTAAGTTGCCTAAAGAAGGCAAGGTGTTCATCAGCGTGCGAGAAGCAGATAAACAGGGTACGGCAGAAGTCGCTAAAAATTTGCACGACTTGGGCTTTACAATATTGGCGACACGCGGCACGGCATCGGTGATTTCTGCAGCGGGTGTACCCGTTTCGGTGGTTAATAAAGTGGCAGAAGGTAGGCCGCACATCGTTGATATGATTAAGAATGGCGAAGTTAAGCTCATCATCAATACAGTGGATAGCAAGCCAGCGGTGATGCGTGATTCCTATTCAATCCGCCATGCCGCTTTGCAAGGTCGAGTTACTTATTACACAACTTTGGCAGGCGCGCGCGCAGCGTGTGCAGGTATGCAACATTTAACTGGACTAAAGGTTTATGACTTGCAAAGTTTGCATCAACGTTTAATTAAATAATTTTTGAAAGATTGAATAATATGAGTAGCGTTCCTTTAACTTTACTTGGTGCAGAAAAATTGCGCCAAGAGCTGCATAATTTGAAAACGGTTGAGCGCCCTTCTGTGATTGCTGCGATTGCTGAAGCGCGCGCGCAGGGCGACTTATCTGAGAATGCAGAATATGATGCTGCCAAAGAACGTCAAGGTTTTGTTGAAGGCCGGATACAAGATTTGGAAGGCAAGTTGAGTAGTGCGCAGATCATTGATCCTAAGACCATCAATGCAGGTGGACGGTGTGTGTTTGGTTCGACTGTCGTGTTGGAAGATGTGAATGATGGAGATGTGGTGACGTATCAAATTGTCGGTGACGACGAGGCCGACATTCGCCACCGTAAAATTTCGATCAGCTCACCCATCGCTCGCGCTTTGATTGGGAAATCGGTTGGAGATGTCGCTGAGGTTCGCGCTCCCGGCGGTTTGCGCGAATATGAGGTTGTTGAAGTTCAGTATATTTAACTGCGACTGCCCAGCTGCTTTTTAGTGAGTGGCTTTTTACCTTTGTGGCGCGGCATTTTTTTAATTTCGATTAAATTTGCATCGGGGTTGGGTAGATAGACCACCAAGATTTTCCCGATGTGTTGCACAGGTGCGGCGTTCAGTTCAGTGCAAATTTGTTCCAGCATGGTTGCACGCAACTCACGATCATCACCCATCACCCGAATTTTAATCAGTTCGTGACGTTTCAAGCTCTCGGCGATCTCTTTCATTACCGACTCGGTTAGGCCGGCATTGCCGACCATCACAATAGGCTTCAATATATGAGCCATTCCTTTAAGGGCGAGTCGTTCAGATACGGTAAGCGATAACATAATGACTTTCAAAATTTAAGGTGTGGATTCTAAACGATGAAGCCTTCTAAAACCAGTAAACAATGGATGCGAGAGCATATCAATGACCCTTTTGTGCATCTCGCGCAGAAAGAGGGTTATCGCTCCCGTGCCGCTTACAAATTATTGGAGATTGATGCCAAGGATCATTTGCTCAAACCTGGCATGGTGGTGGTTGATCTAGGTGCAACGCCAGGTGGTTGGTCGCAAGTGGCGGCGCGTCAGGTGGGGCGAGGCGGTAAAGTCATCGCCCTAGACTTGCTGCCGCTTGACCCACTAGCAGGCGTGGATTTTATTCAGGGCGATTTTCGCGAAGAGGTCGTGCTGAAGCAATTGGAAACCTTGTTGCAAGGCAAACATGTAGGCCTTGTAATTTCCGACATGGCACCCAATATGAGTGGCGTACAGAGTGCCGATTTAGCGCGTGCGATACATCTTGCGGAACTGGCGATGGAATTCGCGCTCGAACATCTCAAGCCGGGCGGCAGCTTTCTCGTTAAGGTATTTCAAGGTGTCGGGTTTGAAGCGTTTCTCAAGCTGATGAAGAGTCGCTTTGCCAAAGTGGTTACGCGCAAACCAAAGGCTTCACGGGATCGTAGTAGTGAGTTATACCTGTTGGCAACAGAAAAACGTTAGGGTGTTTCTAAAAATTCAGAGTTCGCCCAACTGCAAGGCAGCGGGGAAATTTAGCCGCGCCGCATATGTGGTTATATGCAAGCAAGAAATTTTTTCGCAACACAGCAGTTGGGATGAAGTGTGGGTTTTTAGAAATGCCCTTGAGCAATCTAATGAATCATAGTCTAATGGGCGCATGCGGCTGGTACATACAAGCCGTTTTAAGGAGTAATCGTGAATAATTTTAAAAGTATTGCAATTTGGATGGTTGTCGCTTTAGTGCTGATGACAGTGTTCAATCAATTTAACAATCATCAACAGCAGGCTTCGCAGGCAACGCTGGATTATTCACAGTTCCTGGACGAAGTGAAGCAGGGGCATATCACCAAGGTATTGATTGAAGGACGCACGCTGAAAGCGACCACGGCTGAGGGTAAGCGTATCACCAGCTATGCGCCGAGTGATATCTGGATGGTTTCCGATCTGCTTAAGAATGGTGTGGCCATTGAGTCTAAACCAGACGAAGAGCAATCTTTGTTAATGAATATTTTCGTCTCATGGTTTCCGATGGTATTACTGATTGGTGTGTGGATATTCTTCATGCGTCAAATGCAAGGCGGGGGCAAGGGTGGAGCGTTTTCGTTCGGCAAATCACGCGCACGGATGATGGACGAAAACAAAGAGCGATATACCTTCGCTGATGTGGCGGGCTGTGATGAGGCGAAAGAAGAGGTGGCCGAGCTGGTTGATTTCTTGCGCGACCCATCAAAATTTCAAAATCTGGGTGGACGTATTCCGCGTGGCATATTGCTGGTGGGCAACCCTGGTACAGGTAAAACCTTGTTGGCTAAAGCGATTGCGGGCGAAGCTAAAGTGCCATTCTTTTCCATTTCAGGTTCTGACTTTGTTGAAATGTTTGTCGGTGTCGGTGCAGCGCGGGTACGCGATATGTTCGAGCAGGCGAAAAAACATGCGCCTTGCATTGTTTTTATCGACGAAATTGACGCGGTGGGTCGCCAGCGTGGCGCGGGCATGGGTGGCGGTAACGATGAGCGTGAACAAACCCTGAATGCGTTATTGGTGGAAATGGATGGCTTTGAAGGCGCGAGCGGCGTGATTGTAATTGCAGCAACCAATCGTCCTGATGTGCTGGACTCTGCACTATTGCGCCCCGGTCGTTTTGATCGCCAAGTTGTTGTGGCATTGCCGGATATTCGCGGGCGTGAACAAATTTTGTTGGTACACATGCGCAAAGTGCCGATTGCGCCGGACGTGCAAGCCAGTATCTTGGCGCGTGGCACGCCTGGTATGTCGGGTGCGGATCTTGCCAATTTGGTGAACGAAGCCTCGTTGTTTGCAGCGCGTCGCGGTAAACGTTTTGTTGAAATGGATGATTTTGAGTCCGCCAAAGATAAAATCTTTATGGGTGCAGAACGTCGTTCGATGGTGATTACGCCTGAAGACAAAAAGAAAACGGCTTACCATGAATCCGGGCACGCGATTATCGGCATGACCCTCAAAGGTTGCGACCCCGTGCATAAAGTGTCGGTGATTCCGCGTGGTCGTGCGCTGGGCGTGACGTGGTCATTGCCCGAAGTGGATCAATTCAGCATGTACCGTGACCAGATGCTGGACAACATCAGCATGTTGTTTGGTGGACGGGTTGCCGAAGAAATTTTTGTCGGCAACATTTCTACGGGTGCATCGAATGATTTTGAACGTGCCACGCAAACTGCACGCGATATGGTGACACGCTATGGCATGACGGAAGCCTTGGGTCCGATGGTGTATGGCGAAAATGATGGCGAAGTATTTTTGGGTCGTTCAGTCACAACACATAAAAACATTTCTGAAGCGACCATGCAAAAAGTCGATGCTGAAATTCGTCGTATCCTTGATGAGCAGTATGCTGTCGCGACAAAAATACTGACAGAAGGGCGTGACAAAGTAGAAGCCATGACCGCCGCCTTGATGGAGTATGAAACCATCGATGCCGATCAAATCGCCGATGTCATGGCGGGCATCCCAGTACGTCCCCCTAAGCCCAGCACAAGCAGTCAAGTGCCTAAGCCGCCCCAGGATTCTGCACCAACCGCGCCTGCTGCTGCAACGCCTACACAGCCAGCGCAGGAAACTTAAATGTGGTGAATTATGAAACGTGAAAAGTAGCAGCTTTCACGTTTCGTTTTTTCGTTTCACATTTCACGCCAATGCAACTCCACTGCGGCAAACTCCAACTCGACTTATCTCGCCCGCTTGTGATGGGTATCGTTAATGCCACGCCGGATTCATTTTCGGATGGCGGACGACATCTACAGCGCGATGCAGCTCTCGCGCATGCGCAACAACTGATAGATGAAGGAGCGGACATCATCGACATTGGTGGTGAATCGACGCGACCCGGTGCATTTCCAGTCAGCCTTCAACAAGAGCTAGATCGCGTGCTTCCCATCATCGAAGGATTGCGGGGTGCATCGGCGGTGTTGTCCATAGATAGTTGCAAGCCAGAAGTGATGCGGGATGCGGTCATGGCAGGTGCGCAGATGGTGAATGACATCTATGCATTGCAAGATAGTGAGGCGATGCGAGTGGTGGCGGAAAATAATGTTGCGGTGTGCTTGATGCATAAGCAAGGCAATCCACAAACTATGCAAATGCAGCCGCAATATAAAAATGTTGTGAGTGAGGTAAGTGAGTTTTTGCGTGAGCGAATTTCGGCGGCTGAAGCGGCAGGCATATCACGAAATCGCATCGTGATTGACCCTGGCTTTGGTTTTGGAAAATCCTTGGTGCATAATCTTGCTTTGCTGCGTGAATTAAGTAAATTAACTGCATTGGGTGTGCCGATATTGGCAGGCTTATCGCGTAAATCCATGTTGGGTACATTGACGGGACAGCCAGTCACAGAGCGGCTTGCAGCTAGCGTGGTGGCGGCGATGATTGCAGTGCAACGCGGTGCGAATATTGTGCGTGTACATGATGTAAAAGCGACGGTAGATGCGCTGAAAGTGTGGCAGGCGATTGAATGAAATTTTGTCCACAGATTACGCAGATTAAATAAATTACAAGCAAAAAAATCTGTGTGAATCTGCGTAATCTGCGGATAGTTTTTGGAGATTTATAAATGAGCAGAAAATATTTTGGAACAGACGGTGTGCGCGGACGTGTTGGTGAGCACCCCATCACGCCGCAGTTTGTGATGCACTTGGGTTATGCCGCTGGAAAGGTGTTAACCAGTGGTGGTCATACAGGGGGAGAGCGCCCCGGTGTATTGATCGGTAAAGACACCCGCATCTCTGGCTACTTGCTGGAATCGGCTCTGGAAGCCGGTTTGATTGCAGCAGGGGTGGATGTGTATCTGGCGGGTCCCGTACCAACGCCTGCCGTGGCTTATTTGACGCGTGCGTTGCGCTTGCAGGCTGGCGTGGTGATCTCGGCATCGCACAATCCGTTTGAAGATAACGGCATCAAATTTTTCTCTGCGAGTGGCGCGAAGCTGCCTGATTCGACCGAACACGCGATTGAAGCCGCACTCGACGAACCCATGCAAACCAATGCCTCAGAAGGCTTGGGCAAAGCCAAGCGACTCGACGATGCGGTGGGTCGCTACATCGAATTTTGTAAAAGCACCTTCCCGTTTGAACTGGATCTGCGTGGCATGAAAATAGTGGTGGATAGCGCACACGGCGCGACGTATCACATCGCGCGCCACGTGTTTCACGAACTCGGCGCAGATGTCATTGCTATCGGCGCGCAACCCGATGGCAAGAATATCAATGACGGTTATGGTGCAACTGCGCCGGCAAATTTGCGCAAAGCCGTGGTTGAACACCATGCGGATATTGGCATTGCGCTGGATGGCGACGGTGATCGCTTGGTGATGGTGGATGCAGCAGGTCAACTTTACGATGGCGATCAATTGCTTTACATCATCGCCAAACATCGCCAGTCACAGGGCAAGTTGCTTGGTGGTGTAGTCGGTACGCTAATGACTAACTTGGCATTTGAACATGCGATGAAAAAACTGAGCATTCCATTCATGCGCGCCAAAGTGGGTGATCGTTATGTGATGGAATTATTGCAGCAACATAATTGGCAACTCGGTGGTGAGAATTCTGGTCACATCATCTGTCTGGACAAACATAGCACAGGTGACGGCATTGTTTCTGCGCTGCAAGTGTTACACGCCTTGCGCGCAACTCAACAAAGCCTTGCGCAAGCCGCAAGTGGATTGCAGATGTATCCGCAAGTGCTCATCAATGTGCGCGTCGCCAAAGGCGTGGATTGCCTAGGTCACGATCAAGTTAAATCGGCGGTGTCCGATGCCGAACACGTGTTGAATGGCAAAGGTCGTGTGCTATTGCGACCATCCGGCACGGAGCCATTGCTGCGCGTGATGGTGGAGGGTGAAGACAAACAGTTGGTTGAGCAGTCTGCGCAACGCATTTCTGATGTGGTGCGCAAGTTGGCGACAGCTTAAAAATCCCGTCATTGCGAGCGCAGCGTGGCAATCCAGTGCATTTCAGTAAATTCTTCTGGATTGCTGTGTCGCTCTACTCCTCGCAATGACAAATTACACCTCCAAATTCATCAGCAATTTGCAGTGTATTGAATTTGCTGAATGCCTTTTAGTCGCATTGGTTGCCAATTTCCCACTGCCCAGTTCAAAACTTCCTCTACGCTGCCATCACGTAATTCAACAGGCGGTTGCTGCTGTAAAAACTCCAGCACGCGCATCAACGTAGCAACAACATGGTCTGTGCCGATAGCTTGAGCAAGCGTTTTTTTACTCAATTTTTCACCCTGTGCATTTACCGCAATGGGTAAGTGTATGTAGTGCGGAGTAGGTAAGCCAAGTAATTGCTGTAAATAAATTTGGCGCGGTGTGGAGTGTAATAAATCTGCGCCGCGCACAATGTGCGTGATACCTTGAAACGCATCGTCCACAACCACTGCAAGCTGATAGGCAAACAAACCATCGGCACGTTTGATGACAAAATCACCGATTTCGTTTTCGAGGTGTTGAGTGATGTGACCTTGCAAAGCATCTTCAAATGCAATTACCCCAACTGCATGATGAGATTCGTCATTCCCGTGAAAACGGGAATCCAGTGGGTTTGAAAAAAAAGCATTTTGAATTGCTGGATTCCCGCCTGCGCGGGAATGACGGCAGAGGTAATCTGTCCGCACCCGCCAAGCCCGCCCTTCCCGCCCCTCAGGAATGCCATTGCGACAAGTGCCAGGATATATCTGCCCATCAATCCCATGCAAAGCCGAATCCGCAATCTCTTTGCGTGTGCAGCAACACGGATACACCGCGCCGATAGTTTGCAGTTGCTGCAACGCCGCCTCATAAGCGACAGTGCGCTGACTTTGGTAAAGCACAGGCTCGTCACTATGCAATCCAAACGCCGCCAGTGTGCGCAGAATGTCGTCCGCCGCACCCGCCACACAGCGCGGCGTATCAAGGTCTTCCATGCGTACCAGCCACGTGCCGTGATGATGTTTCGCGGCTAGATAACTACCCACGGCTGCGACGAGTGAGCCGAAGTGTAATGAGCCAGTAGGGGAGGGGGCGAATCGCCCTATGTAGTCAGAACGCTTCATTGCCTACTGCGCAGCCAATCTGCGGTGTCGCGTACTCGCTCATACCTCGCCTACCTACGAGGTATGTCTCGCCATTCACTGCGCGGCTCCTTGCATCTTGGCTTGTTCGTGACGACACTGAAATGTTCCTTGAGTTTTGCAGTTATCGCTACGCCTAGCTCATTCTATGTTTACTTGCCAATTGTCATGGCGTTCTCGACGCTCAAGACGGTAATTTGTAATTTCGAGGCGAATGCCGTCGGGATCAGTGAAAAAAGTTGCCCAATAGTCAGGCGCATACTCAGGGTAGAGTTTCCCCTCAGATGCCTTAATACCGATGCTACGAAGTTTAGTTGCTACAGTAGAAACTTCAGATGCCGAGTCAACACGGAAGCACAAGTGGTGCAGTCCAGAAGCATAGGGGTTGTGTGCGGACTGAACGCGTGAAGGGCGAAGGACGTAACCAAAGTGACGATTGAAGTATTGAATGTGAGGGTCGCCATTCAGTTCAAATTTATTTTTGCGGAAACATAGCGTATCCAACAAGACTTGATCATAAAAAATCTCTGAGCGTGTTAGGTCAGATACCGTAATATAAATATGATCTATTCCAATTACTTCGGGCATGACATGTACTCTGAGTGGCAGGATTAAAGTGACTTAGATAACAGCTTCCTCTTCCTCAAACTCCAACCCCACCTTGCCATCTTTCACATCTACCGTAACCTTGCCGCCGTTCGCCAATTTACCAAACAGCAATTCATCCGCCAGCGCGGAGCGGATGGTGTCTTGTATCAAGCGCGCCATGGGGCGTGCGCCCATCAGCGGGTCGAAGCCATTTTCGGCGAGGTGTTCTTTGAGTGCGTCGGTGAATACCACTTCCACTTTTTTCTCGTGTAGTTGTTCTTCAAGTTGCATCAAGAATTTATCCACCACACGCAGGATGACTTCTTTATCCAGCGAGGCGAAGGAGATGGTGGCATCCAAACGGTTGCGGAATTCTGGTGTGAATAGGCGTTTGATGTCAGCCATTTCGTCGCCTGCGGCTTTGGTATTGGTGAAGCCGATTTGCGTTTTGTTGAGGGCTTCTGCGCCCGCATTGGTAGTCATAATAATCACTACGTTGCGGAAGTCGGCTTTGCGTCCGTTGTTGTCGGTGAGCGTGCCGTGATCCATCACTTGCAGCAGGATGTTGAAAATGTCGGGATGGGCTTTTTCGATTTCATCGAGCAGCAGAACAGCGTGCGGTTGCTTGCTAATCATTTCGGTGAGCAGCCCGCCTTGGTCAAAACCCACATAGCCGGGAGGCGCGCCAATCAAGCGTGACACGGCATGGCGCTCCATATATTCAGACATGTCGAAGCGATGCAGCGGCATACCCATTACGTAGGCGAGTTGGCGTGCCACTTCGGTTTTCCCCACCCCTGTTGGGCCAGAAAATAAGAAGCTGCCTATCGGTTTTTGCGGATTACCCAAACCGCTGCGCGACATCTTGATGGCAGTGGCGAGCGTGTCGATGGCTTTGTTTTGCCCGAACACTACGGCCTTCAAATCCCGATCCAGCGTCTTCAAGGTATTACGATCATCGCTGGAAACCGTGCGGGGTGGAATACGTGCAATCTTGGAAATAATTTCTTCTATTTCGTGCTTACCGATGACTTTTTTCTGTTTCGATTTGGGCAGTATGCGTTGCGCTGCTCCTGCTTCGTCCAACACATCTATCGCCTTATCGGGCAGATGCCTATCATTGATGAAGCGCGCAGAAAGTTCGGCTGCACAGGTGATTGCCTGAGCGCTGAATTTAACACCGTGATGTTCCTCAAAACGGGTTTTCAGCCCTTTCAAAATGGCGATGGTTTGTTCAACCGAAGGCTCAGGCACATCCACTTTTTGGAAGCGGCGTGACAGCGCGTGATCCTTTTCAAAGATACCGCGATACTCTTGATAAGTGGTCGCGCCAATACATTTGAGCGTGCCGTTGGACAGGGCGGGCTTGAGCAGATTGGACGCGTCCATCGTGCCACCCGATGCTGCTCCTGCACCGATCATGGTGTGTATTTCGTCGATGAATAAAATCGCGTGAGGCGCATCGCTCAGTTCCTTCAACACTGCTTTGAGACGTTGCTCAAAGTCGCCGCGATATTTTGTCCCCGCCAACAACGCACCCATATCCAACGAGTAAACATGCGCATCTTGGAGAATTTCAGGCACATCCTTTTCCACGATACGACGTGCCAAACCTTCCGCAATCGCAGTCTTGCCGACACCTGCTTCACCTACCAGCAACGGATTGTTTTTGCGACGACGACACAAGGTTTGAATGACACGTTCCAGCTCGATATCACGACCAATCAGCGGGTCGATTTTTCCTGCTACGGCTTGTGCATTCAAGTCTTGCGCGTAGCTCTTTAGCGCGCTGCCCGCATTGGGATCTTGCTCGGCTTCGGTTTCATTCTGTGGTTTGGTGGGCGTATCGCTTTGCGCTTTGTCGATGCCGTGCGAGATGTAATTCACCACATCCAATCGGTTGATATTGCGCTGTGTGAGGAAGTACACCGCGTGCGAATCTTTCTCACCGAACAGTGCGACCAAAATGTTTGCGCCGACCACTTCTTTTTTATTGCTCGATTGCACATGCAGAATGGCGCGCTGGATCACACGCTGAAAGCCAACGGTAGGTTGCGTATCAACTTCGTTACCACCAGGGATGACGGGTGTGTTTTCAACGATGAAGTTCGTCACCACTTGACGTAACTCCTCAATGTTCGCACCGCATGCACGTAACACCTGTGCCGCAGAGCCGTTGTCCAGCATGGTGAGTAGCAAATGCTCAACCGTGATAAATTCGTGACGCTTCTGTCTTGCTTCAACAAATGCCAAATGCAAGCTGACTTCTAATTCTTGAGCAATCATTTCAAATTTCCTCCATGGCACATCGTAGCGGATGCCCGTGTTGTTTTGCAAACTCTGCAACCTGATTTATTTTACTTTCTGCCACATCGCGTGAATATACCCCGCAAACAGCCGACCCTTCAGTATGAACTTTGAGCATGATTTGTTGGGCTCGTTCAAGATTAAAACTAAAAAACCGCATCAACACCTCAATGACAAATTCCATGGTTGTGTAATCGTCATTAAACAAAAGCACCTTGAACATTTTCGGTGGCTTTGTTTTGGCTCGTTCTGGCGCAAGTACCGTGCTGCTTTTAGTGGGCATAACCGAATGTGCGTACTGTGAATTTCATGGCTCTATAGTTGATGATACGCGCGGCTTTTTCAAGGGCAAAGCAAAAAAATGTATAAACCCCTTGACGTTATGAAGTTATCTAAGGTAAAAAGTGAACTGGCGTTTGATTCAAAGTTTCTGCAGTACTGGTTTTGCCGTGTGCGGTCTTAGATTCAAACAGTTTCGCGGGGGGGTTCTCCGTTTTTTAAGTAAGGAAGTAATCACATGGCAACTGGTACAGTTAAATGGTTTAACGATGCAAAAGGTTTTGGTTTTATCACTCCGGATGATGGCAGCGAAGATCTGTTTGCACACTTTTCAGCAATCAACATGAGCGGTTTTAAATCACTCAAAGAAGGTCAGAAAGTGACTTTCGAAGTTGTTCAAGGCCCCAAAGGCAAACAAGCTTCAAACATTCAAGCACCTTAATCGGTTATTGAGTTGTGAAAAAGCCCGACGCGGAAATGTCGGGCTTTTTTGTTTTCTGAGATCATAGTCGAGTGAGTTTGATAACAGTTTTATCGAAAATACGGAGCAAGCTGTTTTTCTCGTCCTCCGTCAAGCGATAGTCGAAGCGATTCTCGCATGCTAACTTTGTTATGGTGATGCGAGTGCTTCAACGTAGCCGCGAGATTTGTCAAATGGCATCCAACGCAGCGTTAAATGTCTCACTGGGTCGCATTGCTTTTGATGTCTTGTCGAAGTCTGGATGGTAATACCCGCCCATCTCCACCGGCTTGCCCTGTGCAGCGATCAGCTCGGCATTGATCTTCACTTCGTTGTCCGCAAGTGTTTTGGCAAGCGGTGCGAAGCGCGCCTGTATCTCCTTGTCCTTGTTCTGTGCGGCGAGTGCCTGAGCCCAGTACAAGGCGAGGTAGAAGTGGCTGCCGCGATTGTCGATCTCACCGACCTTGCGCGCGGGTGAGCGGTTGTTATCCAGAATTTTCGCGTTGGCCTGATCCAGCGTGTCTGCCAAAACCTGCGCCTTAGGATTGTTGAATTTCTGCGCGAGGTGTTCCAGCGATACACCCAAGGCCAAGAATTCACCCAAGGAATCCCAGCGCAGGTAGTTCTCCTGCTGAAACTGTTGCACGTGCTTGGGGGCAGAGCCGCCCGCACCTGTTTCAAACATGCCGCCGCCATTCATCAATGGCACGATGGAGAGCATTTTGGCGCTGGTGTTGAGTTCCAGGATGGGAAAAAGGTCGGTGAGGTAGTCACGCAACACGTTGCCTGTGACGGAGATGGTGTCCTTGCCTTGGCGGATGCGCGCCAATGATGCACGGCACGCAGCGGAGGGCTCCATGATCTGGATGTCCAGCCCCTTGGTGTCGTGATCCTTCAAGTACTTTTCAACCTTGGCGATGATCTGTGCGTCGTGACCGCGATCTTTGTCCAGCCAGAAGATGGCGGGTGTGTTGCTCAAACGCGCGCGCGTGACGGCGAGTTTCACCCAATCCTGGATGGGCGCATCCTTGGCTTGGCAGGCGCGGAAGATGTCGCCTTGTTCTACATTCTGTTCCAACATGACCTTGCCGTTGGTATCGACGATACGCATCACGCCATCGCCAACCGCCTCGAACGTTTTGTCGTGCGAGCCGTATTCCTCAGCCTGCTGCGCCATCAGACCGACGTTCGGCACAGAACCCATGGTTGCGGGGTCAAGCGCGCCGTTCTTTTTGCAATCCTCGACTGCCGCGACATACACGGTGGCGTAGCAACGGTCAGGAATCATGGCTAGCGTATCGTAGGCCTTGCCGTCCGCGCCCCACATCTTGCCTCCATCGCGAATCATCGGCGGCATGGAGGCATCGATGATGACATCAGAGGGTACGTGCAGGTTGGTGATGCCTTTGTCGGAATTCACCATCGCCAGTGGAGGTTGTTTCCTGAGGCAATTGGCGATGTCGGCCACGATGGTGGAGCGTTTAGCTTCGGGGAGTGCGAATACCTTCGCTTCCACGTCGCCGAACCCATTGTTGAGATTGACGTTTAATTCTTTGAGTAAGGCACTGTGCTTGTCGAACGCCTCTTGGAAAAACACAGAGACAGCATGGCCGAACATGATGGGATCGGATACTTTCATCATGGTGGCTTTGAGATGGAGAGAGAGCAATACGTCTTCCTTCTTCGCTGCGGCAATCTGCTCGGCGTAGAACTGACGTAGCGCGCGGCGGCTCATCACGGCGGCATCAATCACCTCGCCCGCCTTTAGAGCCAGTTTGTCCTTGAGCACAGTGGCCTTGCCTTCTTTGTCCACGAATTCGATGCGGGTGCTGACGGCTTCCGACACAGTGACGGATTTTTCGCTGCCGTAGAAATCGCCGCTGCTCATGTGCGCCACACGGGTCTTGGAATCGGCAGCCCACTTGCCCATGCGGTGCGGATGCTTGCGTGCGTATTGCTTGACCGAGGCGGCGGCACGGCGGTCAGAGTTGCCCTCACGCAACACCGGATTCACCGCACTGCCGAGTACCTTGCTGTAACGCGCTTTAATGTCCTTTTCTGCATCCGTTTTCGGATCATCAGGATAGGCCGGAACATTGTATCCTTGCGATTGCAATTCCTTGATCGCGGTTTTTAGTTGCGGGAGCGATGCGCTGACATTGGGCAACTTGATAATGTTGGCTTCGGGTTTCAGCGTCAGCTCGCCCAGTTCAGTCAGTTGGTCGGCGATTTTTTGGTGAGCGGTCAAGTTTTCGGGGAAGTTGGCGAGGATACGTCCTGCCAGGGAAATGTCCCGCGTCTCGACCACTACGCCGGCAGCCTTGGTGAAGGCTTGCACAATAGGAAGCAGGGAGTAGGTCGCCAGTCTCGGCGCTTCATCGGTCAGGGTGTAAATAATTTTTTGGCTCGTCATGTCGTTCTCGTCTCGTGAAATTTGGCTCATTTAGTAAAATTCGGTAAACATTTCTTCGTATACTGCACCACTCGCTGACCAACATTAAAAATCCGCTAAACGAAATGGGTCGTATCCTGCTGTTCAACAAACCATATGGTGTAATCTGCCAATTCAGCCGTGATGGCTTGCATCCAACGCTGGCGGATTATATCGCGCTTCCTAATTTTTATCCCGCAGGCCGGTTGGATACGGACAGTGAAGGATTGTTGGTGTTGACCGATGATGGTCAGTTGCAACATCGCATCACTGACCCCAAACACAAATTGGCAAAAACTTATTGGGTGCAGGTGGAGGGTCTAGTGAGCGAAGCCGCGTTAGAGCAATTGCGTTCGGGCGTAAAGCTTGCAGATTTTCACACCCAACCTGCCGAGGCAAATGTGATGGATGAACCGCCCAATTTGTGGTCGCGTACCCCACCAATACGCCAACGTAAAAACATTCCAACCAGTTGGATTTCGCTAACCATACGCGAGGGCAGGAACCGCCAGGTGCGTCGCATGACCGCAGCGGTAGGCTTTCCGACATTGCGTTTGATACGTTATCAGATTGGCGAGTGGACTTTGGATGGCATTGAACAGGGGCAGTGGAAGCAGCTTTGATGTGCCACAATGTCACCTGCGATTTGGTGTTCGTGTAAAAGTTAGCGAGGCGATGATGAATTTTTTACGTGTGGTTTTGCTGCTGGTCACGCTTGGTCTGATGAGCCTAGTTACCAGTGCTCATGCGGAAACGGCGATGGTGAACAAGCATCTGCTGAAACTATTGGGGAAATGGGATAGCCCGCAAGGGATGATTGTTTTCAACGCCAATCGCACCTGCGTTTACAAAGGCAAAAAATATATCTGTGCAATAGCAGATGGCGCGATACAAATTAAAAAAAGAAAAGCGGTAGTGGTATTCCCTTACCGTTTTCAGCGTGGCCAGCTATTAATTAGTGACCACAACATAGTAACTGCCTACACGCGAGCACCCTAACTTCCGGTTTCATTTCCCGCGTCGTGCAACTGGTCTCGGCGAGAACAGCGCAGGCTGTGGCATCGCCTGGTGTCTCGCTGCTTCGGACTTATATTTCTGTTCGGCAGGCTTGTGCGGTTGTTGCGGCTTGGCGGTTTGTTGTCCAGTAAGCGGTGCTCGTGGGTCGCGCTGTTGAGGATTGCGAGTTTGCGGGTTAAGCGGTTTGGCGGCTTGCCCGTTGCGTGGAGGCTGGTTGCGATTGCCGCTTCCTGCTGGGTTCGCGGTGGTGTTGCTATGCCGTCTTTGCCCGTGTTGGGGGCGTGGTGGGCGAGGGGCTTCAGCAGGAATATGCGTTGGCGGTACAAAGCTGTCGATGCTCACTTTGGGAATCTGCGTTTTAATCAGCCGCTCGATGTCTTTAAGGTGTGGCAACTCTTCGCTATCCACCAGCGAAATTGCCGCGCCGTTGCTGCCCGCGCGACCCGTGCGTCCGATGCGATGCACATAATCTTCCGGCACATTGGGCAACTCGAAATTCACCACGTGCGGCAACATGTCAATGTCCAAACCGCGTGCGGCAATATCGGTGGCGACCAGCACAGGCAGCGAGCCGTCTTTGAATTGCGCCAATGCTTTAGTGCGAGCTGATTGGCTTTTGTTGCCGTGAATCGCGGCAGAAGGAATGCCATCGGCGATGAGCTTTTCCGCCAAACGGTTCGCACCGTGTTTGGTGCGCGTGAATACTAGCACTTGCTTCCAGTCATTATGTTTGATGAGGTGCGAGAGCAGATGGCTTTTTAGCTTTTGCGGAATCAGGTGCACGCTTTGCGATACCAATTCAGACGTGGTGTTGCGGCGCGCCACTTCAACATAGCCGGGATTGTGCAGCAAGCCATCGGAGAGGGCTTTGATCTCATCGGAGAAGGTAGCGGAGAACAATAAATTTTGCCGTTGCTTGGGAAGCAGCGCGAGAATCTTGCGAATGTCGCGGATGAAACCCATGTCCAACATGCGATCTGCTTCGTCCAAAATTAAAATTTCAACGCCAGATAAATCCAAGGTTTTTTGTCCCACGTGATCGAGCAAGCGTCCTGGCGTAGCGACCAAAATATCAATCTGCCCACGCAATGCCTTTATCTGCGGGTTGATATTTACACCGCCAAACATCACCATGGATTTCAACGGTAAATATTTTCCGTAAGTCTGCACCGATTCTTCCACCTGTGCAGCGAGCTCACGGGTAGGCGTGAGAATCAAGCAACGTGGTTTGCCGGCGCGTGGAATCGCCGCAGGCTTTTCGCTGAGACGATGCAAAATCGGTAACGTAAAGCCAGCGGTTTTTCCTGTGCCAGTTTGTGCGCCTGCCAGTAAATCGCCGCCCGCTAAAACCAAAGGTATGGCTTGTGTTTGTACTGGGGTTGGAGTGGTGTAGCCCGCGTCAGTAATGGCGCGCAACAAAGGTTCGGCCAGATTTAAGCTGGCGAAAGTAATTTCATTAGACAAAGTAAAGCTCCTGCGACGGCCTACAGCGTTTAAGCAGCACCAATCGAGGCAGACGAATAAATGATCGAGATGATCGGGGGGTGAGTAAAAAAACCGTTGCGCTGATTGGTGGGGCGCAAGGCGGGGTGGATTATACCTGCGTTGGAAAGACCGGTGAGGGTGATTGTTACGTCACCCTCATTACTTGTTTATTTAACATCCTTTACGCATCTGAAACCAAGATCAATCAGTGCTGAATTCGGTAGCAAGTGAGTGCGCTTGGCAGCCCTGAAGACTACGCTCAGCGAATCATAATGACCAGAACTGGTTACGCCACCACGCACCACACGTTGTGTTTCACCAAAGAATTTTATGTCAGAGGTTGGTGCGCCAGGGTAGGCTTTATACCAGTCAGCGACCCACTCGGAGACGTTTGCCGCCATGTCATATGCACCATAGGGTGATACGTCACTTGGAAACGAACCGACTTCTGAATATGGCGCATCAGGATCTTCAGAACATGGTGTTTACTTTTTTTGCATCCCACGCATTCCCCCAAGGATATTCAAAGCCTTCTGTGCCGCGCGCTGCTTTTTCCCATTCAGCTTCGCTGGGCAAACGCTTCTTTGCCCAGTTGCAATATTCGTTTGCGTCAGACCAAGTCACCGAGGTGACGGGCATACGGTCACGTTTTTTATTTGCCTTAATCATTTCAAGGAGTAAATCTTTTTTGCTCATATTGGGTACGTCCATGTCTAACCTGAAACGGTTCGTGGCCACATCTTGCAAAGCTTCCAGCGGCCATGTAGCCAATTGTTGGTCGCTATAGTTATAGCCATTGCGAGGCCACGTGTAAGGAACGCCATGTCTGGTGGCGATTAGAAAATCACGATACTGAGCATTAGTGACTTCATATTTGTCAATTTTGTACGCGGGCAACGTTACTTTATGAGCCGGGCGTTCGTCTACATACAGACGATCATTAAAGCCAAAAGGATTAAGTGCGTTGGCATCACGATACCATGCTTCGTTTTCTTCCCTATCGCTGCCCATTTTAAATTCACCGGCGGGCACTAATACCATGCTGTCGTCGAATTGCTTTTTCGTGTTGGAGTTTTTTACTGCAGCTTGAGCAATACCAGCTGTCAACGCTACACAAAAAACACCACTGATTAACTGTTTAATTATCATCTTTAGCACACCGGAATCCCATACTTGAGTTTTTTACGTTTTGTTTAAAATAGCTGCGGTTGAATACCGGTGCAGAGACTCCGCACTGATAATACGAACAATCCCACCATGAGCCGCCTTTGAGAACTTTATACATTTCACCATAATTTTCGCTTTGCCAAGTATTGCCTGGGTATTGTGTGTACCATGAGTCGGTCCACTCCCACACATTACCGGACATATCATACAAGCCAAAAGGACTTTTGCCCTCTTCAAGTGAACCAACCGGCATGGTGTCACCTTGCATGTTTAGAGACTTCCAACGTACTGGCGAATTTACTTTGGCTACGTCAAACGTATCACCCCAAGGGAAATCACGGTCATCATTTATGCCGCGAGCGGCCTTCTCCCATTCGATGTCGGTGGGCAACCGTTTGCCGGCCCAAGCGCAATAATCATGAGCATCATACCAAGTCACCCACGTAACGGGGTGGTCGACCTTGCCTTCCGGATAGGTGCGGTTACGAAAATGATTGGGTGATTTACGCTTGGTTGCATCAATAAATTGCTTGTATTGCAGGTTGGTGACTTCGTATTTGTCGATTAAAAATGCCTTGGTCTCGGCAATATATTGCGGGCCTTCATCCGGCAAGCGATTGTTGGTGCCGCGTGTGTACTTACCCGCCGGGATGGCGATCATTTCATGTGGCTCTTTGCCAATACGGGTTTCATCGTAATACATCGGCACACTCATCCCCGTGGTGGCGGCGGGAGGAGGTTCAATATGTAATTTGTTTGCATAAGGGTCGTTAAAAGTTTTCTCGGAAACTTGCATGAGTGCTTCGTCAGGATTGGCGGTATGGCACTCTTGGCAATCGTTAGCTTTGTTTGCGTTAAAAGCATCCACCTGGTTTTTTGCATGGCAGGATTCGCACGACTCGCTGGACTGCGCGTTATGTTCGTAGATAGTCTTTTCGGCAACATCTTTGGCGACGGCATCGATGCCAAAAATACCCACCGAGAATATAAAAATGATTTGCGTAAGGCTTTTAAATATTGACATCGAGTATGACCCAAACGTGGTTTAAATGTAGGCACATTTTCCCATGATATAGCCCATGGTTCAAGCTCGGCATTGTGTTACCCAACTCGAATGCTCAACTAAAAGTGATTGGATTGATGGTCTTTTAGGCGAAATTGCAGCACGTTACTTCCGTTATTTTTCCTCAAGCAGGCTGGGCTGTAGTAATCCGCTCAGGTATAATGCGCGCCTTTGAATTTTCCGATAGTAACGTTATGCCTATTTACGCTTACGCTTGTTCTGCTTGTGGCATGCAAAAAGATGTGATGCAAAAAATGAGCGATGCGCCGCTCAAGGTTTGCCCTGAGTGCGGTGCGGAGACATTTAGCAAACAGCTGACTGTTGCCGGGTTTCAATTGAAGGGTAATGGTTATTATGTGACTGACTTTAAGAGCGGCGGTCAAGCCAAGTCTGAACCAGCTTGCGCACCTTGCGCGAGCAGTGGGTCTTGTCCCGTAGCAAATTAGCTTGCCCTCATGAAAAAGTACTTAATTACGGGTTTGTTGGTTTGGGTTCCGCTCGGCATTACGCTGTGGGTGTTGAATCTGACTATCGGCACGATGGATCAAACCTTGCTGTTGTTGCCACAAAGTTGGCAGCCTGACAATGTTTTGCCTTTCCATATTCCCGGTTTAGGCGTGATTCTCACTTTGGTAGTCGTTGGGCTCACGGGTTTGTTGATGCGCAATGTGTTTGGGCAGCATTTGTGGCGTTATTGGGAAGGGGTGATGCAGCACATCCCGTTTGTGAACAGTATTTACAACGGTGTGAAGCAGGTGAGCGACACGTTGTTGTCGGGCAAAGGTAACTCGTTTCGCAAAGTGTTGTTAGTGCGCTACCCGCATCCTGAGTCTTGGTCGTTGGCGTTTCAAACCAATGTACCCAATGAAGTTTCGGATAAATTTGATGATCCATATGTGGCGGTGTTTATTCCGACTACGCCTAGTCCTGTGAACGGCTTTTATTTTTTTCTGCGCAAGGCCGACACCATTGAGCTGGACATGAGTGTGGACGAGGCTTTGCGAACCATTGTATCAATGGGTGTGGTGGCTGATGTTGAAAAAGCCAAATTACTTCCAGTTTCTTAATCTAAAATTTTTCTGATAAATAAGACATGCGTACACATTATTGCGGGCAACTGAACATCGATCAACTCGACCAGACGGTTAGTATCTGCGGCTGGGCGCACCGTCGCCGCGACCACGGCGGCGTGATTTTTATTGACTTGCGTGACCGTGAGGGTTTGGCTCAGGTGGTGTGCGATCCTGATCGTGCCGAGATGTTTAAGGTTGCCGAATCGGTGCGTAACGAATTTGTGCTGCGTATTACCGGCAAGGTGCGTCGTCGCCCGGCAGGCACGATCAACGCCAATATCACCAGTGGCGAGATCGAAATTTTGTGTCACGAGATCGAAGTGCTGAATGCTGCTTTGACTCCGCCATTTCAATTGGATGACGAGAATTTATCCGAGACGGTGCGCCTGACTAATCGCGTGATAGACCTGCGCCGTCCGCAAATGCAAAAGAACATGATGCTGCGTTACAAAGTGGCGATGTCGTTCCGCCGCTTTCTCGATAGTCGCGGCTTCATCGATATTGAAACGCCGATGCTGACCAAATCGACACCAGAGGGCGCGCGTGATTATTTGGTTCCGTCTCGTGTACACGCGGGCGAATTTTTTGCCTTGCCGCAATCACCACAATTATTTAAGCAAATGCTGATGGTGGCGGGTTTTGATCGTTACTACCAAATTACCAAATGTTTCCGCGATGAAGATTTGCGTGCGGATCGTCAGCCAGAATTTACTCAGGTCGACATTGAAACGTCGTTTTTGAATGAAACGCAAATCACCGCGCTGACCGAAGAGTTGATTCGTACCGTGTTCAAAGAAGCGTTAGATGTGGATTTGCCTAATCCATTCCCGCGCATGACCTACAAAGAGGCCATGGCGCGCTTTGGTTCGGATAAACCCGATATGCGCGTCACATTGGAACTCACGGAAGTAACCGACGTGGTTAAAGACGTGGCATTCAAGGTGTTTGCCGGCGTAGCGAATTCGGCCAATGGTCGCGTTGCGGCATTGCGCGTGCCGGGTGGCGGCGCATTGTCACGGGGTGAGATTGACGAGTACACCAAGTTCGTCGGCATATATGGCGCGAAGGGGCTGGCTTATATTAAGGTGAATGATGTTACGCAGTTGAATGAGACTGGCTTGCAATCGCCGATTGTGAAAAACATCCATGAAACTGCCTTGAAAGCGATTGTTGAACGCACCGGTGCGCAAAATGGCGACATCATTTTCTTCGGCGCGGACAAAGAAAAAATCGTCAACGATGCCATCGGCGCATTGCGTTCTAAAATTGGCCACGAAAAGAATCACGTCACAGGCGACCGCTGGAAACCATTGTGGGTAGTGGATTTCCCGATGTTTGAATACGACGAGGAAGGCAAACGTTGGAACGCCTGCCACCATCCTTTCACTGCGCCAAAAGATGAACATCTTGCCTTGTTGGAAACCGATCCAGGCAAGTGCTTGGCAAAGGCGTATGACTTGGCATTGAATGGCTGGGAATTAGGCGGCGGCTCGGTGCGTATCCACAAAGAAGCCGTTCAGTCGCAGGTGTTCCGTGCGTTGAATATCGGCGCGGAAGAAGCGCAGCTTAAATTCGGCTTCTTGTTGGATGCCTTGCAATATGGCGCGCCGCCGCATGGTGGGCTGGCGTTTGGTTTGGATCGTATCGTCACTATGATGACGGGTGCGGAATCGATACGCGATGTGATTGCCTTCCCGAAAACACAGCGTGCGCAATGTTTGCTAACACAAGCACCGAGTGCGGTGGACGAGAAGCAGTTGCGTGAATTGCATATCCGTTTGCGTCAGCCAGCGGTGGTTGATGCAGCGAAGAGCGAGTAATTGCAAGGAATTGGAGGAGATATGCCTAGCATCAGCATGTTTTATGGAATCGTTATTTACTTGTATTTCTTTGACGACGAGCGACATAAACTCCCGCACATTCACGCCAAATATCAGGGACAAGATGCTTCTTTTTCGATAGTGGATGGTGCGCTGCTATCAGGTGGAATTCCTCCTGCAAAAACCAAGCTGGTTGCTGCATGGATAGAGATACATCAGGATGCGTTGATGGCAGATTGGGAGCTTGCCGTTAGTGGGCAAACGCCATTCGCAATTGAGCCGCTACGCTAGGAGGTTTGTGTGGAAACCGTTACGCATGTAAGGCCTCGTGAAGACTTTCATTTGGAGTTGGAATTTAGTACGGGAGAGACGCGAATTTTTGATGTGCGTCCTTACCTTGATAAAGGCGCGTTTCAGCGGTTAAAGGATATTGTTTTATTCAAGCAAGCGCATGTTGCATTCGACACCGTATGCTGGCCAGGCAATCTCGACATTGCGCCTGAAACGCTTTATGACAGGTCTGTTCCGAGCATGGCCACTGTTAGTGTGTGAGTTAAAGGAAACTTATGAAGTTAATAAATAGAGTTTTTTTTGGGCTGGTAATGGCACTGCAATCATTATCATTCGCGCAAGCCGATCAAAATTTTCATCAAGTATCGTCGCACTATTACCAAAATAGCGCATCGCACAATGTGGGTGCTGAAGTCACCGACACCAGCATTACGCAGCTACCGCCAGAAGGTCGAGCAGTATTAAAAGCCATCAAACAAGGCGGCCCGTTTGAGTATGATCGTGACGGTGTGGTGTTCGGCAACTTTGAGCGCGTCTTACCCAAACGTCAGCGCGGTTATTATCACGAATACACCGTCAAAACACCCGGTGTGCGCAATCGCGGTACACGACGCATCATCAGCGGTGAAGTGAATGAGTATTACTACACCGCTGATCATTACAAAACTTTTGCAAGAATTAAGGAATAAAAAATGAACGACCTCGTGGATAAATTAAATCGCCTCGATGAAGTAGGTTACTACCGCTTGGGCTGCCCAATCGACGATATGAAGGCTGCCGCGCAAGCCAATGAATACGCCGTATTTGACGTTCCGTTAAAGGGTGTAAAAGGCAAGGCAAATGTATTGAATGAGATCGCACGCGCCATTAAATTTCCCGCTGAGTTTGGCAGCAATTGGGATGCCATGGCGGACTCCTTGTGCGATGTGTCTTGGCAGCCTGCCAAAGGCTATGTGATGGTATTGCATGATGCCCGTGCCAACTTTGGCTTGTCTGCGAACGACAGCGAAATCCTGCAAGATATTTTTGCCGACACCGTGCAGTATTGGAAACAGCGCAATAAAGTGTTTTGGATTTTTAACGCGTAAACCTCCCGGAGATGTGATGGGGTTAGATACGATTGAGCTGGTGATGGCGGCAGAGAAACACTTTGGGGTTTCTGTTCCTGAAGAGCGGGCTGAAAAAACCGTTACCGTTGAACAGTTTGCCCGTCTGCTTTGTGAGTTGCGCGCCAATTTAGCAATGCCCCTACCGTATGAAGATGTGCTTGTGCAACTCCAAAAATTGATTGCTAAGGAATTTAGAATTCCCATTGGAAAAATTGTCCCTGAAGCCAGTTTTGTTAAAGACTTGGGACTGGATCAATAAGTTGTGCCTCCTAATCTCGCCAGATGAAGCCTGACAAGCAACCCATCTCCGCCTTGGTGGTGATTTACACCGACGATCTGGATGTGTTGTTATTAGAACGTGCAGACTATCCAGATGCTTGGCAATCTGTCACGGGCAGCCGCGAAAGTGACGAACAATTGGCTGAAACGGCAGCACGTGAAGCTTGGGAAGAAACCGGCTTAGATGCCAAAAATTACAAGCTGAGTGACTGGCATTTGCAGAACACCTACGCCATTTATTCCAAGTGGCAACATCGTTATCCCGCAGGTACCACACACAATGTCGAGCATGTGTTCGGCTTGCAACTCCCGCATCAACTACCGGTCAAAATCGCGCCGCGTGAACACATCAGCTACCAATGGCTGCCTTGGCAAGTGGCGGCAGAAAAGGTATTTTCACCCAGTAATCGCGCCGCGATATTAGAATTGCCGCAACGAATAATTAGCGTAGAGTGACACCATGAGTGAACCAACTTTCTCAATTGCCTACGACCATCCCGATGCTGCGCAAACCAGTTGCAGCACCGCGTACGCATGGGCGAAACAACCACGCGAACCTAGCGCAGGTGAAAAGCCCGCGCTGATAGCGCACATCAAACGCATGCTGATTGAGCAAAATGCGGTGCTGGTCGCACACTATTACGTGCATCCCGATTTGCAAGATTTGGCTGAAGCAACAGGCGGAATTGTGTCGGATTCATTGGACATGGCAAACTTCGGCCATCAGCATCCTGCGAAAACGGTGGTCGTCGCAGGTGTACGTTTTATGGGCGAAACCGCGAAAATTCTCAATCCCGAAAAGCGCGTATTGATGCCAGATTTGGATGCCAATTGTTCCTTGGATTTGGGTTGTCCGTCAGATGAATTCAACGCATTTTGCGATGCGCATCCTGATCACACTGTGGTCGTGTATGCCAATACCAGCGCGGCGGTAAAGGCGCGTGCTGATTGGATGGTGACCAGTTCAATCGCGTTGCCCATCGTCAAACATCTCAAAGAGCAAGGCAAAAAAATCCTCTGGGCACCGGATCGTCATTTGGGTAATTACATACAACAGCAAACAGGCGCGGAAATGCTGATGTGGCAGGGTGCATGTATCGTGCATGATGAGTTTAAGACCGATGAATTAAAGGCACTCAAGGCTCTGCATCCGCACGCAAAAGTGTTGGTGCATCCCGAATCACCCGCAGCAGTAATAGCACTGGCTGATGTGGTGGGATCAACCACGCAAATTATCAAAGCCTCGCAAACATTGAGCAACCAAGAATTTATCGTCGCCACCGACAACGGCATTCTGCACAAAATGCGCACACTATCACCGCACAAAAAATTCATCGAAGCACCCACCGCAGGCAACGGCGCAAATTGCAAAAGCTGCGCGCATTGCCCGTGGATGGCGATGAATGGCTTGCTAAATTTGGCAGCGGTGCTTGAAAGTGGCGCAAACGAAATTCATGTGGATGCGGCCATCGGCAAGCGTGCCGTATTACCTATCCAACGTATGTTGGATTTTGCCAAGCAAATCAAGCTGCCGACTCGCGGTATTGGTAACGCTTAATTTTCTACGCGAAAGCAGTGTTGGGGTATATTCGCTAGAATGACTCATCATGCAAATCCTCAACATCGCCACCTACAATATCCACAAAGGATTTTCCCAATTTAACCGCCGCTTGGTTGTGCATGAGTTGCGCGAGCGTTTGCACGAGTTGAATGCGGATATTGTTTTTCTGCAAGAAGTGCAAGGCGAGCACACTGGACATATTCAACGGCATCACAATTACCCAGCCACCTCTCAGCACGAATTCATCGCTGAAAAAATCTGGTCGCATTCGGCTTATGGAAAAAACTCAGTGTATGACGGTGGGCATCATGGCAATGCGATCTTGAGCCGTTTCCCTATTCTGCAATCGTCGAACAGTGATATTTCAGCGCATCGTTTTGAAAGTCGCGGGCTATTGCATTGTCAAATTGAAATGTTGGAGCAGCGTCGAGTGCATTGCATCTGTGCGCATTTTGGCTTGTTTGCCAAAGGCAGGCGAACACAAACCAAAGCGTTGATTGATTATGTTGTTACTGAAATTCCCCACGATGTACCATTGATTATTGCCGGTGATTTCAATGATTGGCGCAATCACATCAGTGGTGAGTTGGCGCACAATCTGGGTGTACATGACACGTTCACTTCGCATCAAGGACAGCCGGCACGCAGCTTCCCCGCCCGGTTTCCGTTGTTTCGCTTGGATCGGATTTATGTGCGCGGCTTTAGTGTAATACACAGCAAAGTGCATGTGGGAGGAGCTTGGCAGAGATTGTCTGACCATGCCGCACTATCTACTAAGCTGAAGCGCAATGAGTAGCATTCACCATGTCGCGGAGAATCAACTCACGTTAATGCAAAACGGGGCGGAATTTTTCCCCCAGCTTTGCAAAGATATTACCGCAGCACAGCATTCAATTTATCTGGAAACTTATCGCCTCGTTGATGATGAAATTGGCCGGTTGGTTACTGAGGCATTGCAACATGCGGCCACGCGAGGTGTGGTGGTGAGGGTGCTGTTAGATGGATTTGGATCGGCTGAATTGTCGCCAGATTGGCTGGACGAATGGCATAAAGCTGGGATAGAAATGCAGTGGTTTCGCCGTGAGCGTTCACAATTCCGCATTCGTCGTTATCGTCTGCGTCGCTTGCATCGCAAGTTAGTTGTAATCGATGGCGAAGTGGCTTACATAGGTGGCATCAACATCATGTGCGATGTGCCGGCACATACTGATTTAACGATGCCGCAACTGGATTATGCGGTGCGGGTACAAGGCACCGTCGTTGGCGAAATTCATCAGACCATGCGGCATCTATGGGGTGTCGTGTCATGGGCAAATTTCCGCAGACGGGGAAAGCAATTTTTTGCCAGTGTCGTTGATAGGCCGCATCACGTTGCTTCGCCCTCCCTAACTTTTGTAGTGCGCGACAATGTGCGTCATCGTCGTGATATTGAGCGAGCTTATTTAACTGCGATAGCCAACGCACAAAGTGAGGTGATTATCGCCAATGCTTATTTTTTACCGGGGCGGATTTTTCGTCGCGCATTGAAACAAGTGGCACATCGAGGGGTGCGTGTCGTGCTGTTATTGCAGGGTCGGGTGGAGTATGTCATTCAACATTATGCGACTCGATCATTGTACGAAGAGTTGCTCGCCGTGGGCGTTGAGATCTATGAATATCAAGCCAGCTATCTACACGCGAAAGTGGCTGTTATTGACGGGAAATGGTCAACGGTGGGTTCTTCGAATATTGATCCGTTTAGTTTATTGCTGTCACGTGAAGCCAATTTGGTGGTGAACGATGCGAGCTTTGCACAAGCATTGCGTTCGAGTTTGCTTGAGATTATTGCGAAGGATGTAAAACGAATCGAGTCTGTTAAAGGCGATTATTTAGCCCCTTTTTTGTCACGTATTAGCTATGCCGTGATTCGCTTTCTGGTAGGTATCATGGGCTTCTCCAAGTGGCATTGAATTACACTCGTTGAGTTTAATTCGCACCACCGGCCACCCAATCGACTATCGTTTGAACTTCGGTTGGAGTTAGTTGCGGGCTACCTACAGGTGGCATTGGGTTGCCATTACATGCAGATACTCCAGTGAAAGCAACTTGAATTTTGTCGATGAGTACACTCTTTGAGCGAGTCGGATTTCCGGCAATTACTCGAAATTTATTGGAACAAAGAGAGCTATTAGTGTTAATCAGATTCGCCGCAGCAACGGTGTTTCTAAGGTCAAGGTAGTGTGGTGCCGAACCATCGTGACAAGAAATGCATCTTGCATCAAAGATAGACTGCACATCCAAGGCAAGTGTTTTCCCTGCACTAGCTACACCTAAAGTAACCGTACCAAGTGTCGCTCCATTTGAAGATTGGACATTAACATTGACATATTTTTCAGTTGGAGCCGCGTCAATGTTAACGTTGGCAGTGATGACTGTACCAGATGCGACGGATACTGAATTGACAGGATAACTGTTGCCGCTTTTGTTTGTCACGCTGACTGTCATGCCACTCGCAAAATTCGTTCCTGCTATCGACAATGATTTCTGAATTCCCGATGCGACTACTCCATACGGAACGATAGATTTAACCGTTGCGGTTTGGGGTGTGTTGCCAGATGATGAACTTGAACCACCGCCGCCACCGCAGGAGGTAAGTGCTAACGTCAGCAGGGTGAGGCTCAGGGATTTAATCAGATCATTTAGCATGCGTTATTTTCTTTCGTTTAAACCATGAAGCCTAAATCCTGAATTGGAAATTTATTAAGGTTAGGGAATACGGATGCAATCTCTGCCGGGCTTAATCCAAACCATTTCGCCAATGTGCCTGCATATTGATCGACGGAGATGGTGGGTATCAGGCTGCCTGATCCGACATCCAGCGGGTTGTCGATGCTGCCGCCAGAAACAGCGGTTTGCGGGAAGTTGCCATAAATATCTTTGCCTTTCACCGCACCACCCACGACAAAATGATGCGCACCCCAACCGTGATCCGTACCATCGCCATTGCTGGTAAAAGTTCGACCAAAATCAGAAGCAGTGAATAGCGTTACGTTACTGCTCATATCGCCTACGCCAGACAGTGTTGCTAAGGTGTTATAAAAATAGGACACAGCGTGGTCGATTCGAGCCATCAAATCAGCTTGTCCCGTGAGTTGATTGTCATGCGTGTCGAATCCACCGATGCTGACGAAGAATACTTGTCGGTGTGCGCCCAAGGTGGTTTGGCCAGCGATGATGCGTGCCACCGTTCGCAATTGTGTCGCCAGTGAATTGTTGCCGGGTTGATTGTTGTTTGGGTTGGTATATTGACTAGGTGCGGCAACTGAAGATGCGGTTGCCAACATGACGTTATTCAAATCAGTTTGTGCCGCAATGGATCGTTCTACGACTGCTGCATGTTCTTTCTCCAGTAGATTGCTCGCGCCAGTGTTGGTGATAATGGATTTCAATGGATTGCTGGCTGTGTTGATGCCAAATAAATTGGTCATGCCACTAATAGGCACGGCAGAACCATTGGAGTTGATCTGATACTGATTGATGGTTTCGCCCGCTAAAAATACGCTATTCCCCGATGAGGACATGCTGGTGAAATTTTGCTTGCTGTTACTGGCTTTTAACGCGTCCCCCATGCGCCCGCCCCAGCCATAAATCGGCTTGCTAGGGTCAGCCGAGTGCCATTGCGTGGTTTGATCGCTATGTGAGAATAGGTTAGTAGGTTTTTGGATAGCACTGTTTCGATATGCAACTTTGTCTGCAATAGGCTCAATCAATGTCCCAACGTTAGCAATCACGGCGGCGCGTCCCGCATCAAACATTGTTTTGAGTTGGGGGAGATTGGGGTGTAAGGCGAAGGCGCGAGTCCCTACTGCATCAATATGAGGCGTGTTCGGTACGATGGGCAATACTCTCGCAATGGGTAACGCAATAGATGCTGCCCCACCGATGCTACGGGCAGCCTGGTATCCTGCCCATGATGGTGTGTCCGTCGCCAATACCATATTGGCACTGTCGTTTCCCCCGCCAAAGTAGAGGCACACAATTGCTTTGTAATCTGAGGTGAAAGTTGAAGCCGCCGCGACATTCATGGAAAATAAATTAAGCGCGAACGGCGCGCTGAACGTGCCTGCCACAGATAGCAGCGTGCCTCTGCGTAAGAATTCACGGCGCGACATATTGATGGTATTAGTCATGATGTATGTCCTTCCATTTATTTCTGCACGAGATATTCGGGCGATGCCATGGTGAGGAATATCGCCAGGTAAACTTTATTCAGGGCGGTATTGTTTGGGTTGGAATTGATCGCCGCGAGGATTTGTGCGCGCAACGCTGGCGACATATTGTTTTGCAGCAACAGCAAGTTAATGCGATCAAGCAAAAGTTCGGGTGTGCTAGATGCCGCCAGTTCGGCAGCGTAATCAGGTTTAATGACGTTTGCAGTCCCTATCCCTCCGGGAATGGCTCTGTACATGTAGTTCAAATAACCCACCACCGAAGTTTCTTCAGTGATCTGCATTTCAGGGGCAACCAAATTGGCAGCGGCAATGCTGGAGTTGGGAGGGATATAGTCAGGACGGAAAAAATTAAATACCGTAGGCGAACTCATCGGCGTTTGACCGATTTCACGCAACGGATCGTCAAGGTTGCCCACGGGAAATTGACCAGTGGGTAAAGTTGAGTGGGCGTTAAATGCACGCATCCAATTGGCAAGTCGAATCACGGGCTCACGTAATTTTCCCGCGCTAGGAGCAGTTGAAAATGTCATCGCTTCAGGGTCTAACAACACAGCTTTAATCACTGCTTTCATATCGCCACGCACGCCTTGACCATTATCGGCGAATACTTTCGCAACACGTTCAATATAAGCGGGGCTGGGGTTGCTGGTGACCAAGCGTTGTATGAGTCGACGACCAATAAAAGGGCCGACATTCGGATGAATAAATAATCGATCCAGTGCAAGTTTTAGGCTTTGTTCGCCAGACGTATTGGCAGGAATCGTTGTGCCGAGGAATGTTTTTTCCAAAGGCTCGTGAAAATCGGGATAGTTTTGCATCGGCTTCCAATCACGATTGGGATCGGGGTTGCCGCCAAAAAATCGTGCCGAAGATTTGTCGGCGCATACCAACTCCAACCCGTAAACACTTTCGCCAAGCCTTTGATGTCGTCGCTGGTGTAAGTGGCTTTGGGCGGGTTGGCTTCAGTACCATCTTGGTTGAGTTCCTTCAAGCCAATGGTAAAAAGCTGCATCACCTCGCGCGCGTAGTTTTCATCGGGCAATCGCGCGCCGACAGTTTTCTGATTGCGCAACGAGCTGAGGTAATTACCCATCATCGGGTGCAGGGTGACTTGTTCTAATAGGTCTCTAAAGTTACCAAAAGCGTATGCGCCCAGCATGTCGTAATACTCGGCCACACCACGCGGGTTATTGGCGAGGGTGGTATTTTGAAATGAGATAACGAAAATTTCCGATAGCGCAAATGCCACGCGTTGGCGAAGTTGATCGTCACCATTCACGGCCTTTTGCCAAAACGACTCAAGGAACTGAGCTTCACTTAAATTTTGACCAGCTGGCAATGCTGCTTGAGCTTGGTTCATATAGGTGAAATGCAGTGAACTTGTTGGTTGCGGTTTGGAGAATTGATCGTTAAACCAAGCTGAGGTGCCCATGTTACTGAGCTTGTTGATTTCTGCGGCGGTGGGTCCGAATGTCCCTTTGGAAAGAATGCGCGAAGCTTCTGTGGGGGTTGGGTGAACTACATCAGAAGTGGTCGTTGTGGTTCCGTTGCCACTGCATGCGGAGAGCAGCGCACTGAGTATTGCAATCTTAGCTAGGGTACGAGCTGTTCGATTATTCCAGAAACTCATCATGGCAACCCCACTTGTCGAAGCACTCAAAGTTTGTAAAGAACGGAGAGATAAACCGAATTATCACTGCCAATAAAATTCACACCGATACGTCCACTGAATTTATTGGTGAAGTCATATTGCGCTCCGCCGCCTATCAACAAGCGACCTTTGACGATAGTAGTAGTGTTGCTTGTCGGTGAGAATCCCGGTGTTCCCAAGCCGGGATCGGTGGTAGTGGTTTTAACAGTGCTGCGTTCATATCCCGCTTTGGCAAACACATAAAATGGCTCCATGTCACTCAACTTTAAGTCACTTAACTTGAGTGGAAATAGTGCGGTTCCAGAGATGCCGATATTGGAAGATTTGGTATTGCTATTGGGTATGTAGACCGTATCCACATAGTCATAACGCACTTCCACTGAATACATTTTGCTAATTTGTAAGCCCACCAAGCCGCCAACAATTGAGTCACCCAATTGTGCGCCCAGATAAATCCGTGAAAACTTCGGTTCGACGGTGGGGTTTGTTGCAGCGGGTGTTTCAATAGGTGTTGCGATGGGGCTGGAAGTTGGTGCTGGAGTAGGTGGTGTGGCAGCAGGTGCAGTGCGAGTGGATGACTTGCGAACAACGGGAGCCGCGACGATAGTGGTATCTGGAGCCGCAGTGGTTGCTCGCCCGCGCGTCAATGCATCCATCTTCGGTGAGGGGACAGCCGCAATGGTTCCCGCGAATACGCTGGGGGTGGCAAGAATAAGCGGTAGCAAGAGTGAAGTTAGTCGTTTCATATTTTCCCTTGTGGCTACATTCAAAATTTATACAGTGCAACTAAGTTGATCGATTTATCTTTCCCTACCAAATCCACACCCATGCGACCCGAGATATTTTTTGTAAACTCGTATTCAGCACCGCCCCCCCAAATAAATTGATTCTTGTGGCTGGTGATGCGACCACTGCTCAGAAGAGCTGAGGTGTTGGGCACAGTGTAAGTCTCATTGTTTGTGGTGCGTTCCCAGCCAGCTTTTGCAAACAGGAAATACGGTAGAACATCATTAAGTTTCATTGGGAATCTCGCATTTCCCGTTACGCCTAAACCAGTTGTTGCTGTATCAACAGTTACACCTGCATGCGAAATATGGGAGTCGGAGCGTGAGTAATGTCCTTCTATTGCATATCGCTTGTCGATTTGAAAACCCAATAGCGCACCTACTGATTTGTCACCGACTTGTATGCCCGCATAGAGTGGTGTGGCCAAAGAATTGGCGGATGCAACAAGCGTTAAAAATGCAGCGGCTAAAATTCGTTTCATGTTAATCCTCGTGTGAAATGATAAAAACACACCCCACATAAACTGTACGTAGCATCACTATGCTGATGACACTTGATTTAAAAGTTAGCATATTCAAATATGAACTTCATGCTCATTTCCGATGAGAGGAAAGGTCAAAGTGCTAAGTGGCGAAAATTTGATTTTTAGCGTGCAAAATAGAGCATGAGCGGTATGAATTTAAGGATGAAAGGCAATTAGTGTTTTGGCAACACTGCTATTTATTGCTTGGAATTGCGTAGGAATTGTTTGTCATCATTCAAGGTGTTAAGCCATGGCACAGGCTATAATCATCACCTGAAATTTATCAGTAACAACCATGCGACCTTCAACATCTTCAAAGCCTGTTTCTAAAAATTCTTCTGATTGGCAAACCATACGCGCGCTACTTCCTTACATGGGAGAGTTTAAGTGGCGAGTGACAATTGCGATGAGTCTGTTGGTGTTATCTAAGCTGGCTAACGTGTCGGTGCCGTTGGTGCTTAAAGAGATCATCGATGCGATGAGCAGCACGCAGGCGGCACTGGCTATTCCTGTAGCGTTGATTGTTGGCTATGGTTTGCTGCGGTTGTTTAGCACGCTGTTTGGTGAATTGCGCGATGCGGTGTTTGCGAATGTCACGCAGCGAGCGATTCGTCGTGTGGCACTGCAAGTGTTTGAGCATCTGCATAGTTTGAGTTTGCGCTTTCATCTGGATAGGCAAACTGGTGGCGTGTCGCGGGACATTGAGCGAGGTACGCGCGGGATAGGATTCCTGTTGAATTTTACGTTGTTTAACATCGTGCCCACTTTGCTGGAAATTGTTTTAGTTGCAGCGATTTTGTTGAAAAAATATAGCGTATGGTTTGCAGTGATTACGTTTGTTACGTTGGTGATATACATCGCGTTTACGTTGTTCATCACCGAGTGGCGCATGGTGGTGCGACGCACCATGAACGATCTGGACTCCAAGGCGAATACGCGTGCGATAGACAGTCTGCTGAATTATGAAACCGTAAAATATTTTGGCAATGAGAAATATGAAGCGCAGCGCTACGATCACAATATGGAGCATTGGGAAACGGCGGCGGTGCGTAATCAAGTTTCGCTTGCGCTGCTTAACTCGGTGCAAAGCGTCATCATCGCTATTGGTATCACCGCGTTAATGGTGTTGGCGGCGGATGAGGTGGTGAAAGGCAAGATGACTGTGGGCGATTTGGTGCTGGTCAACGTGTTTATGATTCAGCTTTACATGCCACTCCATTTTCTCGGTTTTGTGTATCGCGAAATCCGCAATTCGTTAGCTGACATGGAAAAAATGTTCAGCTTATTAACTGAGCATCGCGAAATTGCCGATGCGCCAAATGCCGGGACGTTAGTGATTGGCAAGGCATCAGTAAAATTTGACCAAGTGGAATTCTCTTACGCACCGGATCGGCAGATTTTATTTGGCGTGAGCTTTGATATTCCGGCAGGACATACGGTAGCTGTGGTTGGCTCAAGCGGTGCAGGAAAATCAACGTTGTCGCGTTTGCTGTTTCGTTTCTACGATATGCAGCAGGGCAGCATTTCCATCAACGGGCAAGATATACGCGGTGTGACACAAAGCAGTTTGCGTGCTGCAATAGGCATCGTCCCGCAAGACACGGTGTTGTTTAACGACACTATCTATTACAACATCGCTTACGGTCGCCCGAACGCCTCGCGCGAGGAAGTGATTGCCGCCGCACAAACTGCCCACATCCACGATTTCATCGAGACCTTGCCGCAAGGTTATGACAGTATGGTGGGAGAACGCGGCTTAAAACTTTCGGGTGGCGAGAAGCAGCGTGTCGCGATTGCGCGCGCAATTTTGAAGAATCCTGAGATATTGATTTTTGATGAAGCCACGTCTGCGCTCGACTCAAAATCCGAAAAAGTAATTCAAGCCGAACTGCGTGCCATCGCGCAAAATCGCACCACTTTGATCATCGCACATCGTTTATCCACGGTGGTTGAGGCCGACCAAATCTTGGTAATGGACGGTGGGGAAATTGTTGAGCGCGGAACGCATCGCGAATTGTTGAGTCTCAATGCTGTGTATGCACAAATGTGGAATCTTCAGAAACAAGAAGAGGAGTTGCATACTAATACTTGATTTATATTGAAATTTAGGTATGCTTATTCACATTCAGTCGTGCTGGCGAGAGGTAACCAAGTGAAAAAGAGAATTATATTGTTGATGTTGTTGAGCTACGCACTGCCAACACACGTTGCTTTTGCGAAGTCACATAGTTCAAGTCATAAGTCTCATCACAAGGCACATAAAGTTTCAAAAGTATCGCGTGCAGCCTATACCAGCGATGGTTTATCACCCCGATTATCTTCTAACATTGCACTGATTTTTGACGAGCAAACCCAGCTTCCCCTGTACAACAAAAATGCTGAAATGATTGCGCCGATTGCTTCCATTACCAAGCTCATGACTGCGATGGTAGTGCTGGATTCGATGTCGCCATTAGAGGAGCAAGTGAGTGTTGATGTAGCCGATTTGGATACCCTAAAAGGTACCCGCTCAAGGTTGCGTATAGGCATGGCGTTTACACGGAGTGAGATGCTCAAACTGGCTCTCATGGCTTCAGAAAATCGTGCGGCCTCGGCTTTGGCGCGGAACTATCCAGGTGGCATGGTTGCGGCAGTGGCTGCAATGAATGCAAAAGCACAAGCATTGGGCATGACCAGCACAAAGTTTTTTGATCCGACCGGATTGAATAGCGATAACGTTTCGACAGCGCAAGACTTGGTAAAAATGGTCGCCGCCGCTCGCAGCTATTCTTTGATTCATCAATACACCACAACGGGAACGCATTCTGTAGATGGTTGGGGCGGGCGCGAGTTACGCTTTAATAACACCAATCCTTTAGTGAGAAATGCATCGTGGGATATCGGCGTAAGTAAAACGGGTTTCATCAACGAGGCTGGACGTTGTTTGGTGATGGAAGCAACTATCAATCAGCGCCCGGTGATTATTGTGTTGCTCGATTCTGTTGGAAAGCGCACCCGTATTGGCGATGCGAATCGCATCAAGCAGTGGATGGAAAACACCAACGCGTTTGCCGGCACTCCGATTAGACGCGGTTGAGTGTCCCTCTCTGCTTGCAAATATGGGCGAATCGCTACTCATACTAACCCTGTTGACGCTTATCTACTTAACGATACGCAGAGGCAAGCCTGTCATTCTTGGCAACCCCGTCATCATTCAGCGTTCCGGGCAATATCACATCACACTTGCGCCACAACTCAATCGTGCGCAAATTTTCATCGAAAATATAGTCAAGCAATTTCCGCTACAAACATCGAACGAATTTGCTACACAGTATTTTGAAATACGCGACCCAAAAGTCTTCGTGCAAGGTGAAACGTTTTACTTGTTGGCAGTCGCGCAGCGTGGCGGCATGTTGTATGTTCAGGCGATTAACCCGAAACCCTTATTGCACGATGCAGATAGCCATTTGAAAAATGTGCGCGAATTTTCCGATAAGGTAATGGCATTGCATCCACTCGCAGGAACATCCGACGCGCAGAGTGTGAAAAGTTTAGAAGCGGCGATTGAGGCAGCAGCGGGTCAGCTAAAAATTGAAGTGGCTGCGATGCGCGATGAAAATTGAAACCGTTCGAAAAATTGCACCAATCCACCTGAATTAAAATGGAAAATCTATACGACATACTCGGCATTGCACCCAACGCATCGACCGATGAGATTAAAAAACGCTATCGTGCAATGGCGATGCGTTACCACCCGGATAGAAATACCGAGTCAGGCGCGGAAGCGCGTTTTAATACGATTCAAAAAGCCTATGAAGTGTTGTCGGACGCCAAGTTGCGCGATGAGTACAACCAGAAATTTAACGAACGTATCGTGCTTGACCCGGAAGATGAAGCTTATAAACTTTGGCAGTCATTGTTTAATGCGAATGGTGTGGTGATTAGTTAAGGGTAATCGGGGTGTCCTAAATTGCAGTGGTTCAGACTTAGAACTTATCCGTAAATAATATTTACCGCCAGAGGCACTTTCCTGAACACGATAATGGCAGCGGCCAACTGGTTGAGGGCAACAAAGCTGCGCTCCAGCTTTTCGTAACGCACCAGCAGCTTGCGGAAGCGGTTAAACCAACTGTGCGCGACCTCAACCACCCATCGCCTCGCCTTCTTGCACGGATTGTTTTCAAGTTCCACCGCCTCCTGCTTTCGTCCCACCAGATGCGGGATATAACCATGTTGCTCCATCATGCGCAATGCGGGCGAACCGAAATAACCCGCATCAGCGCACAAGTGCTTGCTCCGACGCAGCGGCGGCAACGGTTTCTTGACCATGATCGCGGTCAACACAACATCCAATTGCGACACATCATGCCGATTGGCTCCGGTCACGACGAGCGATAACGGGACACCATGTTCGTCCACCAGCAGGTGGCGTTTGCTTCCTTTTTTTTCCCCGATCCGTCGGGTTGGAGCCAACCGCTCCTTGCGCCAGCGGTGCCTTCATCATCGCACCATCAATACTTTGCCATCGCCAGGCAATCCCGTGGAGGTCATCGTACTCGGCAAGCCCCGCCTTCCACACATTCTCGAAGAACCCCGCCGCCGCCCATTGTAAAAAGCGCGTGTGGATGGCACTGGCACTGCCAAAGTGCTTGGGCAACGCCCTCCACTGGCAACCTGTCCTCAGCACATACACGATGCCTTCGAATACCAGCCGCGCATCTTTGGGCTTGCGCCCGCCCCCCGCCTTGCGAACATAGTCATTGCATGGCGGACGTTCCCGAACCGGCACAAGTGGCTCAACTCGTTTCCAGAATTCATCTGTTACTTCCCAAGACTTCGCTTTCGCCATCCCCAATCCCCCCACGCGCACCTTGCGCATGGGGAGGCATAATAACTTATTTACGGATAAGTTCTTAATCTGACAGTAAGGTTTTGCCAAAGGGTGGGGTTACTCGGTTTGATAGAGGTTTATCAACCAAAGCGCGTAGGCACAAAGGAGTAACCCCCGTGAGTCGTGTTCAACAGAATGTTATCAAACACAAGGTTGGCTTGCTGAATCCGATGAAACAACTAGCCATTCCACTAGATTGGCAAAAGACACCAATCAGGCGGGTTATGGCTGCCGAGCTTGGCAATGTACCCCGCACCTGCAAGGTGATGGGGTTTTCACGCGATACCTTTTATCGCTATCAGGCAGCAGTTGAGAATGGCGGAGTCGATGCACTGATCAATGCCAATCGCAGAACTGGATAGCAAATCGATTGAGCGCAGATTTCCATTCTCTAACCGGTATCGTCCATTTCTTACTGATGTTTTGTATGGACAGATAGAATAATTTTAGCAGTGCTTCATCCGACGGAAACGAACCACGATTTTTCGTTACTTTTCCCACTCCCAACTCTGTGCGCAGCTTGCCTTTTGAGCCAATGTAAAAGTCCATTCTGGTCGCGGGGAGGTGGTTGAATCATAGCCAAGCTCTGAAATGAGCCGCTTCACACACAATTCATTCGATTCAATAGTAACCGTTATTAATGATTCTGAGCCAATAAACAATACCCCAGATAAAGTGAAGTAAAAATGCGCCTCCAACGATTATTTGTTTCTTACGGTTGAGCTTGCTTAATCTAATGTCATCTAAAAAATTCAGTAGCGATGCAAGGAAAAGTATATATGTCGCTATCACTACCTGCCAAAGAAAATTTCCGTGGAATTTCCTTCCGCCTTCTTCGGCGAATAGCACCCAAACACCAAGAGCGATAATAAAATTTAGGGTTGCAAACTGGAAAATTTTATTGTTTAACGGACTACCTTTCGAAGTAAAAAAGTAGGTTAGCGGGAAAAATAGCGAAGTAATTACTGCAATAAAAATATTACTTGAAAACATTCTCCATACTTCAAAAGGAGCTACGATAATAGATGAGTGATCGCCAGTATTTTCAATGCTGTTTCCCGCATTGCTGGTGTAATCTAACTGATAAATTACGTAGTATTCAGCTGCCACGAAAAGAATTCCAAATAGGTATGGAATGAGTTGGACGTATTGGGTATGAGTATTCCGGGTCAAAAAAAATCTATTGTAGCCAAGTACAATAAACGCGGAGGGTATTAAGGTGAAAAGGAAGCTGGGCTTTATCAATCCATTGATAACAATCAATAATGCAATTTGAACCAATAATTTTTGGTCTTGCTGAGTCTTATTTTCGAACAGCAACTCGTATGACTTAAAAAAAAGTAATACTGCAAAAGGCATCACAAAAATAAGGGTGGGATTGTGCCATACATTTGGAGGTAGTTGACCTAAGTAAAAATCCCCCGATTGAAAAAAATTTGCCCCAGGGAGTGCGAATACAAACAGCATCATAATGGACAACGAAGTGGGAAGAGTGCTCCGCTCATTTAGTGAGCCGTACTTTAACAAGTAGGTCTGGGTGACTAAAAATTTGGTCGCAATAGCGGCACTTATTAATACGATGGAGGCAAAATAATATGAAGACAGTTGGCGGGAAAAGCCTGATAGAAGTGCAACTAGGAAGTCATATAAAAAATTAGGTGGAAGTTTATCGTGATTTACAACGAAGGAATATGCTATCAAGGCATGTGTTCGGATGTCACTTTCTCGAACATCAATAGGTGGGTGATCAATAACCACTTCGAAGTAGTAAGTTAAAAAAGAGATAAGGATTATTAGTGTCACAATCCAATCAAGTTTTCTCGTATTGTAGGCAAGTCCAATCATCCAGCAAGTCCCCTTATGAATTTTACAGCTACCGCTCAAGCAAAGTTCAATCATGTTTTTTTGATTTTTAAATAACAATTTTCCCGAACTGAATGCTCTGCCGAAAATTCTCGTCGGTGGTTGTCCAATCGACGACATCCACTTTAACTTGTATTCCCCACGCTCTTGGCACGTGAACCAAGAAGGTGTTGACGTTAAGCATAGCTCGACGGTGTTGATTTTCTGTGCCTATCCCCGCAGCAAGACTACAGGGATAGGCATGGGGCGAGCGTAGCAAATTTACTCACTGAGTTCGTGGTTGCTCAAACAGCCTTGAATCAGCCTGTGTCGCTGCTGATGTTGCATAGCCCAAGCTTTTTTCGAGCTGGCATATAGCATTTTCTAGCGGTGTGAAGTCGAGGCTCATGTCACCCGGCACGGTTGATTAGATACTGCGCAAGCAATGGAACAGGTCTTCCCGTTGCGCCTTTTTGCTTTCCAGAAAGCCATGCTGTACCCGCGATGTCTAAATGCGCCCAGCGATATTCTTTGGTGAAGCGCGCGAGGAAGCACGCGGCTGTGATCGTGCCACCGGCACGTCCGCCGATGTTTTGCATGTCGGCGAAGTTGCTGTCGAGTAGCGGCTGGTAATCTTCCCACAGCGGCAATTGCCAAGCACGGTCGTGTGCTTGTTCACCTGCTACCAGTAATTCTTTGGCAAGCTTGTCTTCGTTGCTGAACATGCCGCTGGCGACATGCCCCAGTGCGATGACACACGCGCCTGTGAGGGTGGCGATGTCGATGACAGTGTCAGGATTAAACTTCGCGGAGTAGGTGAGTGCGTCGCACAAAATTAAGCGACCTTCGGCATCGGTATTGAGGATTTCGATGGTTTGCCCGGACATTGAGGTGACGATGTCGCCGGGTTTGGTGGCCTTGCCGCCGGGCATGTTTTCGCAGGTGGGGATCACACCAACCACGTTAATCTTCAGTCCCATTTCGGCGATGGCTTGCAACGTGCCGAGTACACTGGCTGCGCCGCACATGTCGTATTTCATTTCGTCCATTTCTGCGCCGGGTTTGAGCGAGATGCCACCCGTGTCAAAGGTAATACCCTTGCCGACCAGCACGATGGGCCTTTGTTTTTTGTCCGCTCCGCTGTATTCCAGCGTGATGAGTTTGGCAGGTTCGGCGCTGCCGCGCGTTACTGAAAGGAAAGAACCCATGCCGAGTTTCTGCATGTCTTTTTCTTCCAGCACGGTGGCCTTGATAGATTTGTGCACTTTGCCCAATTCGACGGCTTGCTTGGCAAGGTAGGTTGGTGTGCAGATGTTGCCCGGCAAATTACCCAACGTTTTGGTGAGCGACATACCGCGCGCAATTGCGGCGGCTTGGTCGAGTAGGGTTTTTAATTCTGCTGTGGGTTTGTCTAACGTGGCGAAAGTGATGTGCTTTAATGTTGCGGCCTTGGCTGGTTTGCTTTTCATGCTATCGGCACGGAAGGCTTGTTCACTGGCGATGAACACCGCTTGCTTGATAACCCAGTTCGCATCTTTACCAACCTCTTCATCGGTGATGAAGAGCGCGGCATCTTTGGCGGGCGTGTCGTTCAATGCTTTGAATGTGGTGCGCAAAATGTCGATGCTGGATTTGTTATTCAATTCGGTGGTTTTTCCTAAGCCAACCAGTAACACCCGCTCAGCTTCGATGCCAGCCAGTTCATGCAGCAGCAGCGTGGAAGCCACTTTGCCAGACATGTCGCCATTTTTGATGACTTTGCTGATTTGCTGGGACGCGGCTTTGTCGAGAGCCTGCGCTGCTTTGGATAATTTACCGCCATCGTAAACACCGACGACGACACAACCGCTCTTCAGCTTTTCCGCACTGCTTTGTTTTATGCTAAATTCCACGTGCTACTCCTTCAAATAAAAACGTTAGGTCTCGATGTCCGATTATCCGCAAGTTGCACCCATAAAGTCAAAGCCATTGCGCATGAGCATTTTTCAGCGTGCCTTGGTGAGCGAGTTTGTGGGTAACGGCTTGCTGGTGTTTTCAGTGCTGCTGGGCATTATCGTGATTAGCCAATTGATACGCTTGTTGAGTGAAGCGGTGAACGGAAAAGTCGCGGTGGATGGCGTGTTGGCGTTGCTGGGCTTTAGCGCGATGAACTACTTGCCCGTGCTGCTTTCCATCAGTCTGTTCATTTCAATCTTGCTGACTATCTCGCGCTGTTATCGTGATAGCGAAATGGTGGTGTGGTTCTCGTCTGGCATCGGCTTAACACGCTGGATACAGCCTGTGTTGTGGTATGCCGTGCCAGTAGTCGGATTGATTGCGCTACTGAGTTTGGTGCTGACACCCTGGGCTTTACTCAAAGCGGATGAATACAAAAATAAATTGGAAAGTCGTGACGATGTTGCGGTGGCAACACCGGGCATGTTCCGTGAATCGAAGCAGGCGGATCGAATTTATTTTGTGGAAAATGTGGATGTCAATTCAAATCGCATCAGCAATGTTTTTGTGCAATCCCAGCAGGGTGAAAAATTCAGCACTATGGTGGCTAAGCAAGCCTTGCAACAAACCTCGCCGAGCGGAGAGCGTTTTCTAGTTTTGTTGAACGGCACACGCTATGAAGGTGTTCCCGGTCAGCGCGATTACAACATCGTGGAATTTGAACGTTACTCGATGCGCATTGATAGCGTGCCAGTGAAACAGAGCGAGCCGCAGATGCGCATGATGACGACTTTGGCATTATGGGAAAAGCCGACCACTTGGAATCTTTCCGAAATTCATTGGCGATTTGGCTTGCCAATTAGCGCGCTGATACTTGCGCTGCTTTCCATCCCGCTGAGTTATGTCAATCCGCGTGCTGGGCGTTCGCTGAATTTGGTCATGGCATTGGTGTTGTACATGCTGTATAGCAATTTAATTAGCGTTAGCAACACTTGGGTGGGACAAGGAAAAGTACCCGCAATGATGGGCATGTGGGGTATACATATTTTGATGCTAACGATTACCGTGCTTATGTTTTATCGCCGCCTGATGTTGTTTTCCACGCAACGAATTTTTACTCAAGTGCGTGCCTATGCTAAAGGCTTGCGTAAATGAATCTACTCACGCGCTACATGGGTCGAGAAATTTACGCCAGCATCGCGCTGGTGTTTGCAGCATTGCTGATGCTGTTTGCATTTTTGGATTTAATCCACGAACTCAATTCAATCGGACAGGGTCAATATAGTTTGGGTTACGTGTTGCTGTTTGTGTTGCTCACTATCCCTGGACATATCTACGAGCTGTTTCCTGTGGTGGTGTTAATCGGCACGATATTCTCGCTAGTGCAGATGGCGGCGCATTCGGAGATGACCGTTTATCGGGCTTCAGGCGCGTCTCTGTGGCAGATGATAGGCACGTTGTTCAAGATTGCTTTGCCGCTGATTATTTTGAGTATTGTGTGCGGTGAGGTGCTCGCACCGCCCAGTGAGCGGATGGCGCAAAAGCTGCGGTTGAAAGCGCAAAACTCGCAGGTTTCGCTCAAGGAATTTCGCTCAGGCGTGTGGGTGAAAGACGAACTCAGCTTCGTCAATGTCAAAAGCGTGATGCCCGATAGCAGCCTGTCGGACATTGACATTTATCACTTCGACGACAGTTACCATCTGCAAAACATTACCCATGCGAAACAGGCAGACTTTATTGAGCAAGGACAGTGGCAGCTTAAAGGCGTGTTGGAAACGCGTTTCAGCAAAGAGGGCGTAACCACACAAACACAGCCAGAGCAAACGTGGCATTCGGTAATGAGTCCAGGGATTTTCAGCGTGCTGCTGGTTGTGCCAGAACAAATGTCAGCACTGGATTTGTACCACTATACTCAGCATCTTCGCGATAATCATCAAAAAAGTGTGCGCTATGAAATCGCCATGTGGGGCAAGCTGGCGTACCCCCTAGTGATATTGGTGATGATGATATTGGCGTTGCCGTTTGCGTCTTACCATCGCCGCGCAGGTGGTATTAGCGGGATGATATTTTTGGGTATCGTGCTGGGATTATCATTCCACTTCTTTAGCAAGCTAGTTGGGAGCTTGGGCGCACTCAATGATTGGCGACCACTCTTCAGCGCGACGATTATGTCGGTTGTGTTTCTACTGTTGGGAATTTTTACCTTGTGGTGGATAGAGCGCCGATAGGTGCTTGCTTAAGGTTGGGGTGTGACATCAACAGTAGCTTGGGCTTTGTTTTCTCGCCCGCGCTTGATCATCTGCTTTACTTCTTGACGTTGTTCTACAGGCACTTTTTGAAATGCTTTGTATTTTGCACGAGCCGCTTCGCGTTGTTCATGGGTTAATTTGCTCCACGTGGGCAAACTGCTGTGAAAGCGCTTTTTTTCTTCGGCGTTCAAGCGTTCATAACCTTTGGCGGTTTTGAGTAAATGTTGCTGCTGCGCTTCGGGCAGTTTGTTCCATTCGGGTTCTAAAGGAGACAGAGCTTCGTGTTGTTTAGTAGAAAGTGTACGCCAAGGCATTACGTCTGCGAAAACAGAGGCACTCATCCAATACAATAATAAACTACCGATGAATAAGTTTCTCATACGTTTATGGTTCGCAAACAGTTAATCAACAAAAACATCTAGCGGCATTTCATCAGCCAGAATTGCCACATCAAGCTCGCTGATTTGCTGTTCTTCGGAGTGTTGCACAAAATTTATCCCCGCTACCGCAAGTAATACTGCAAGGAGTCCTGTAGCCAACCATTGCATTGTACTGTGAGGGATCAGATGGTCAGTCCAACGACCCGTAGAGAGAGCGTAAGCAGGCGCGCGAGATGGCTGCATGGCCAGCGCATTGTGGCGTGCCTTGACTAATGCCGTCACCGTTGTGTCGTCCAATCGTTGCGTACTTTGAGTCAATAATTGTGCAATTTTTGTTGGGTTCAATTGAGTGTTCATGATAACTCCACTCCTTTCTTTTTAAGTATTTCTGCTAGCGCATGCGTTGCACGCGAGCAATGGGTCTTCACGCTTCCTTCGGTGCAACCCATTGCGGTAGCAGTTTCCGCAGTATCCAGTCCCTCCCAGTAACGCAACAGGAAGGCCTCTCGTTGACGTGCTGGAAGTGCTGTCATTGCTTGTTCGATGGCGGCGATTAACTGCTTTTGTTCCAATGCCTCAAGGGGTGCGGCTGGCGTGGACTGATTATCGTCATCTTCCAGCACATCCAAAGGGTCGAAATCTTCTTCCTCATGCTTGGGTTGCAGGTTGGAAAACAGCGACACCCATGCACTACGGACTTTTTGCCTACGGAAATGATCGCGGATAGTGTTCTGCAAAATGCGTTGGAATAATAGCGGCAACTCCCCATTGGGCTTATCGCTATACTTTTCGGCAAGTTTTAGCATGGCATCTTGCACGATGTCCAAAGCTACGTGCGTATCCCGCACGGCAAACATTGCATGCTTGTAAGCACGACGCTCAACACTGCTGAAAAATTGATCCAACTCGGTAGAGGTGCTCAGTTTATTTGCCCTTAAAAATAGAAGTGCGCATGGTAGCAAATTGCTTTGTATATTGCTCTAAGTTAGAATGGCACAACCGATTAGAGAAATTTATTTTTGTGTTAAATTGAACTAATGGTTTGTGTGGTTGTCTTGGTAGGTGCGAATCCTCGCACTATGTGGCACTAAATTTATGGAGGTGGTTATGGGAATGATTAATAAAGGGGTTGTTTTGGTAGGGTTTGTAATGTCATTGGTTGCTGGTACATCTCAGGCCGCTGTGGCGACTGGTACTGCGACTATTACGGGGAGTGTTGCTGGACCAGCGGCGACTTGTTCGGTTACGGGAACTTCCTTGGCTTTGGGCGTAATTAATGTAGGAACGCTGACTCAGGGTATTATCTCCCCGGTAGCAAATTGCAGCACTGGTATGCCTTATTCGTTCACCTTTACCAGTGCAAATGGCGGTAAATTAGTAGCTGGAACTTGTTCGTTGAGTTACTCAGTTGTTACATATGCCGGTTATACCAATACATACGGTACTGCCAATTTATTGGGTGTTGCGACTCCTACGTTGATTGGAACTGGTGCGGGTCAAACAACAAGTTTTGGTGTGGTGATTCCTGCGGCACAGCCTGGTTGTGTATTAGCAGCAAACTCAGCGGCAGCAGCTGTTTCAGATACGCTGGTTGTAGCGGTTAATTACTAATTCATTAGCTAATTCATCATAGTCTATAGGTATCCTGCAGAAGTTGCAGGATACCTATTTTTTTGAGTAGTTATTTTTTCTCATGGCGATTGTTACTATGTTTATTCGAGTCATCAAGCTGCTGGGATTGTTGTTAGTTGCGGGCAATACGCTGGCGGCTAGTTTTAGCGTTAAACCAACACGCATTTTCTTTAAAGATGTTCATCAGACTGTTTTGACGGTGGGGAATGCTGGGGATAAGGAAGTGTTTATTCAGACCGAACTGATGACATGGGCGCAGCAAGAAGGCAAGGATGTTTATACGTCTTCACGAGATGTGTTGGTATCACCCCCGATGTTTAAAGTGCCGGCGGGTGGGGAGCAAACCGTACGTATCCGCTTTTTAGGCGATCGGTCTACAAAGGTGGAGCGCACCTACCGCTTGTTTTTGCAGGAAGTGCCTCAGCAGAGCAAGTCGGATCAAGCAACGATCTCTGCAACCCTGAAAATGGGCGTGCCAATTTTTATTCAACCAGAAAAATCTGATTTGGCTCAGTTTGAGTGGCGAGCAATGCGCAGTGCGGAAGGCGCTTCGGTTCAGGTAAGCAATACTACAAATAGTCACATCCAATTCACTGCACTTAAGCTGAGTACACAAAGTGGCGAAGTATTGATCGATGAAAAGGTTTTTGTTTACGTGCTTCCAGGGCAAACCTATCGTTGGGATGTAAAGCTTAAGCAGCCATTGCCAAAAGGTAAGTTGTTATTACAGGCTAGTAGTGACCGCGATGAAATTAAGGCCACGATTGAGGCGGATTCAGTCGCAGTTCCGTAAGCCTGTTCGTTGATTATTTTCTACAGGCAAATCCCACATGGTTAAATTGAGCTTGAGACCTTTTTGCGTTCTTACTCAATGGTTATTGCTGTTGAGTTTGTGGAGCAGTTCAGCTGTTACCGCTGAGTCTCTAGCCTCTTCATTTGTGCCCGCTCAACCCATTCTTTCCCTTTATGACACCCAACTAAACCAGCAGCCTGTCGGAGAAGGTCGCTTCCTACGTTTACCAAATGGATCGCTGTATTTGCACGAGGCAGACTTGACGACTTGGCATTTGCGTCGCCCTGAAATTGCAGCATATCAGTATGATGGCCAAGTGTGGTTGCCGTTGAGTGGGTTTGCGGGAGTAAGCTACAAAGTCAATGAGGCAAAGCAAACTATCCATATAGATTTGTCGGCGCAGGCGTTTTTACCTAACGCTTTGACAACTGAAACTTATACGTTTACTCCGCCTACACCGTCGAGTTGGGGCAGCTTTGCAAACTATGATTTATTGGCAACTGGCGTGCAGGGATTGCAGCAACTTAACGGTACTTTTGATGTAAATTTGTTCGGGCCATACGGTACGCTCAGTAATAGCTTTATCGGACAAAATTTGTGGTCGAAAAACCAGCAAGCTAGTCGCTTGATTCGGCAGGGTACCTTGTGGTCTCGAGATTGGCCAGAAACAATGATGAATGTACAAGTGGGCGATACGCAGGGTAAGGGTGGTATCTGGGCTCGCCCTGTTTATTTTGGCGGTATTCGCTGGGGAAGAAATTTCGCAACTCAACCCGGTTTTATTAGTAGCCCTGTGCCTTTATTAGCAGGCGAGGCAGCTTTGCCCAGTACAGTAGATTTGTATATTGATGGTGTCGCGCAAAGACACCTCAATGTGCCTTCCGGTCCATTTTCATTAAGTGACTTCCCGCAAGTCACTGGGCAGGGTGAAGCTAAATTGATTGTGCATGACAGTTTGGGGCGTGAGCAAATTATCATAGCACCCTATGCAGCGACTAGCGATCTATTGCGGCCTGATGTTGTGGATTACAGCATCGATGCCGGGGTGATTCGTCAAAATTTGGGTTTAATCAGCAATGACTACGGTCATTTTATGGCTGCGGCAACGGTACGCAAAGGACTAAATGAGCGATTTACTGTTGAAGGGCGAGGTGAATTTTTGCGCGACCAGAGAACTGTTGGGTTGGGAGGTAGCGTATTAACCACGCTGGGTATTGCAACAGCAGCAATAGCGAAAAGCCATCATACGGTCAAGGGGGCGGGCAGCCTGTATACGTTAAGCTTGGAAAAACAAAGAGTGGGGCTAAACTTTAGTTTGCGCGGACAAGTAAGTAGTGAAAATTTTGTGCAGATTGGAGGTATATCAGGGGGGGGCAATGCAGTTAGAACCCTTACCGCAAATTTAGGTTGGCAATTCTCTGGTGGGAGTTCTTTGGGGGGTAGTTATTTGCAGCGTGCGATGGTGAATCAGCCTGCCACCAAAGTGGCTTCCTTGAATTACGGTATTCAGCTAGGCGCGGGATTGTCGCTAAATGTATCCCTGCTGGGGATTTTGAGCGAGCCCAAAAATAATTCGCTGATGTTCTTTTTGATAAAGCCAATCAACGACAAAGGCGCGATTGCCATGCTAAGTGGCAATGTTCAAAATCAGCTTCTGGAGCAGCCTACCTTACAAGTACAGCAATCAGCATGGCGTAATGGCGACTGGGGATACCGAGGAAAAGCAGTTGGCGGAAAAAGTCCTCTGGAAGAGGCGGGGATTTCGTTGCGATCCCAAGAGGCGAGCTACACTGCAGATGTAAGTCATACACAAGTTGCAACAAATTATCGTGTGGGCGTGCAAGGTGCGTTAGCTCTTATGGAATGGCGGTTGTTCCCATCCCAGCACATTAACGATAGCGTCGGTCTAGTGCATGTGCCTGGGTATCCAAATTTAGAAGTCTCATCCAACAATCAGATGGTTGTGAGAACAAATAAAAATGGCGATGCGTTGTTGCCTGACTTGAGGTCATATTTCCCGAATGCAATCAGCATTGACCCATTGGCGTTGCCTATGGATGCACAACTATCCAATAGCAAGGTTGTGCTTGTTCCTTATTATCGGGGTGCTTTGGCAACAACCTTTACTGTCAAACGGAATCGTAGTGCGGTGTTAACACTATTATTGGAAGATGGAAAGCCTGCGCCTGTAGGCATGACGGTCAATGTGGACGGCGTGGCAGAAACGTTTATGGTGGGAATGCGTGGCGAAGTGTTTGTCACGGACTTATCTGAACGCAATAGACTGCAAGCAGGATGGCGCGAAACTACCTGTCAGTTTGAATACACTATACCTGTGGATGCCAGCACGACTGTTTACTCCGAGCCGATTATTTGTAAAGGTGTGGATAGATAAGGTAGGTCAGATGTGAACTAAGGTTGACCAAATCCCCGCTAAACATTATCCTTCACGGTTCTATTTTGCTAAATTTTAAGGTGTTTGTGATGGAGTTGACGGGAGCGGAAATCGCTATTCGATGTTTGCAGGAAGAGGGCGTTGAATACATATTTGGCTATCCTGGTGGTGCGGTGTTGCATATCTATGATGCACTTTGCCAACAGGAGAAGGTTAAGCACATTCTGGTGCGCCATGAGCAGGCTGCGCTACATGCAGCGGATGGTTATTCACGTTCTTCCGAGAAGGTGGGGGTGGCATTGGTCACATCAGGGCCGGGGCTGACTAATGCGGTGACGGGCATTGCCACCGCCTATATGGATTCGATCCCTATGGTGGTGATTAGCGGGCAAGTACCTAGTTATGCGATTGGTGAAGACGCGTTTCAAGAAGTCGATACGGTTGGTATTACCCGACCCTGTGTAAAACATAATTTTTTAGTTAAAGACGTTAAAGATATTGCGCCGACTATTAAAAAGGCGTTTTATCTCGCTAAATCGGGTCGTCCTGGCCCTGTTTTGGTGGATATTCCTAAGGACATCTCTGCGCATAAAACTGAATTTATTTATCCCGAAAGCGTGTCGATTCGTTCCTACAATCCAGTAGGCAAGGGCGACATCGAGCAGATTAAACGTGCCGCAAAAATGCTGTTGGAAGCCAAGCGTCCTATGGTTTACAGCGGGGGTGGGGTGGTGCTTGCAGGTGCTTCTGCACAGTTGACTGAGTTGGTTCGATTGTTGGGCGTTCCATGCACTAATACGCTGATGGGCTTGGGTGCATATCCCGCTAACGATAAGCAATTCGTCGGTATGCCCGGCATGCATGGCACCTATGAAGCGTGTATGTCTATGCAGTATTGTGATGTGCTGATTGCCATCGGTGCACGCTTTGATGATCGCGTGGTTGGCAACGTAGAGCACTTCGCGCAAATACCGCGCAAGATTATCCATATTGATATTGACCCTTCTTCTATCGCCAAGCGCGTAAAAGTGGATGTGCCCGTAGTGGGCGATTTGAAGCTGGTGTTGGAGCAATTACTTGAAGTATTACGTGCGAGTTCGCAACGCCCAGATCCATCTGATTTGGCCGCTTGGTGGAAGCAGGTGGATGAATGGCGTGTTAAAGGCGGTGGATTGCGCTACAAAAATTCCAGCGAAATTATTAAGCCGCAATTCGTAATTGAAAAACTCTGCGAAATTACCGGCGGCGATGCGTTTGTTACCTCAGACGTAGGCCAGCATCAAATGTGGGCTGCGCAGTATTATAAATTCAACAAACCGCGTCGTTGGATTAACTCTGGTGGTCTCGGCACGATGGGCTTTGGCTTGCCTGCCGCGATGGGTGTGCAACTAATTAACCCAGGCGCAACCGTGGCCTGTGTGACGGGCGAAGGCAGCATTCAAATGAACATTCAGGAGCTTTCCACTTGCAAGCAATTCCATCTGCCGATCAAAGTGATTTCTCTGAATAATCGTTACCTCGGTATGGTGCGTCAGTGGCAAGAGTTCTTCCACGGCAATCGTTATTCTGAATCCTATATGGATGCGTTGCCGGATTTTGTGAAACTGGCGGAAGCATATGGTCATGTTGGCATCCGAGTGGATAGCCCTGCGGATGTTGAGCCAGCATTAAAAGAAGCATTCGCGCGTAAAGACGATTTGGTGTTCATGGATTTTCAAACTGATCCAACGGAAAACGTATTCCCGATGGTGCCAGGCGGCAAAGGTTTATCGGAAGTGATTTTGTCGGAGGATTTGTAATGCGACATATTATTTCTTTGCTAATGGAAAACGAAGCAGGTGCGTTGTCTCGTGTGGCGGGATTGTTTTCGGCGCGTGGCTATAACATTGAATCTTTGACAGTCGCCCCAACCGAAGACCCAACCTTATCGCGCATGACCATCGTCACGCATGGCTCGGATGCGGTTATTGAGCAAATCAACAAGCAGTTGAACAAACTGATTGATGTGGCGGCGGTGATGGATTTGAACGAAGGCGAGCATCTGGAGCGCGAATTGATGTTGGTCAAAGTCCGTGCCAGCGGAGCGGAACGCGAGGCTTTGAAGCGTGCGGTTACCACAGCTCAAGGGCGCGTTATCAATGAATCGGAAACGACTTGCACGGTAGAGTTGTGTGATACCTGCATCAAGCTGGATAGTTTTTTGAAGATTGTCGGGCGTGAGCAGATTCTTGAAACTGTTCGGACGGGTGCGCTTGGAATTGGTTTAGGCGAACGAATTTTGAAGCTGTAATTTCTAACTAATTTTATTAAACGAAAGAGAATGACATGAAAGTTTTTTACGACAAAGATGCAGACCTATCCTTAATCAAAGGCAAGCAAATCACCATCGTGGGCTACGGCTCGCAAGGTCATGCACACGCGCAAAATCTGCGTGACTCGGGCGTGAACGTTACCGTTGGCTTGCGTAAGAGCGGCGCGTCTTGGAGCAAAGCAGAAGGTGCTGGCTTGAAGGTAATGGAAGTCGCCGCTGCGGTAAAAGAGGCGGATGTGGTTATGATTCTGTTGCCAGATGAAAATATTCCTCAGGTTTACCACGAAGATATTGCACCAAACATGAAGGCTGGCGCGGCATTGGCGTTTGCACACGGCTTTAACGTTCACTACAACCAAGTTGTACCACGCGCTGACATTGACGTGATCATGATTGCGCCAAAAGGTCCTGGTCACACCGTGCGTTCGGAATATGTTAAAGGCGGCGGTGTGCCAAGTTTGATCGCGGTGTTCCAAGATAAATCAGGCAAGGCACGCGACATCGCATTGTCCTACGCGGCGGCAAATGGCGGCACTAAAGGTGGCGTAATCGAAACCAATTTCCGTGAAGAAACTGAAACCGACTTGTTCGGCGAGCAAGCCGTGTTGTGCGGTGGCGCGGTTGAGCTGGTGAAGGCAGGTTTTGAAACTTTGACCGAAGCGGGCTATGCACCGGAAATGGCGTATTTTGAGTGCTTGCATGAGTTGAAATTGATTGTGGATCTGATGTACGAAGGCGGTATCGCCAACATGAATTACTCTATTTCCAACAACGCGGAATACGGCGAATATGTAACGGGTCATAAAGTGATTGCAGACCAAGCACGCGCTGCGATGAAAGAGTGTTTGAAAAACATTCAGAATGGCGACTACGCTAAACGTTTTATTTTGGAAGGCCGCACCAACTATCCAGAAATGACCGCACGCCGTCGTTTGAATGCCGAGCACCCAATAGAAACAGTTGGCGCGCAATTGCGCGGCATGATGCCTTGGATCACTAAAAACAAATTGGTCGATCAAAGCAAGAACTAAGCTGAGTCACCACTTCAAGAATAATAGGGTGGCATGTCCACCCTATTTCATTCGGAAGGTTATAAATAACATCCCTCCATCATTTGGCAGTGCTGGCGCAAACCTGATAACCTGATCCATCATTCCCGCGAAAGCGGGAATGATGGAACGGGACAATTTCGTTTTAATTGAATTGGAAAAAATTATGGATGAATTCAATTCTCGCAAAACTATGAATCTGCGCAGACGCAGCATTTACTTGTTGCCCAATTTGTTCACCACAGGCGCGCTGTTCGCGGGATTTTATGCCATCGTCCAAGCGATGAATGGCAAGTTTGAATTTGCCGCTATCGCGATATTTATCGCAATGGTATTGGATGCGCTGGATGGTCGCGTGGCGCGACTGACCCATACCGAAAGTGAATTTGGCGCGCAGTACGACAGCCTTTCCGACATGGTTTCATTTGGCGTTGCGCCATCTTTGGTAGTTTATGAGTGGGCGTTAAAAGGCATGGGGAAATGGGGTTGGTTCGCGGCTTTCATTTACTGTGCCGCCACTGCATTGCGCCTTGCGCGCTTCAACACCAATATCGAAGTGGTCGATAAACGTTACTTCCAAGGCTTGCCCAGCCCGGCCGCTGCCGCGCTGGTTGCGGGTTTTGTTTGGCTCATGCACGACTACGAAATCGATGGTGAAGCGGTACGTTGGTATGCCTGCGCGCTCACTTTATTTGCGGGCTTGAGTATGGTCAGCAGCCTGCCGTTCTACAGCTTCAAAGATTTCAACATGCGCAAGAGCGTGCCCTTTATCGTGATTTTTTTGATTGCGTTATTCTTCATCTTAATCTCCAGTTATCCACCCGGTGTGTTGTTCGCGCTGTTCTTATGCTACGCCGTGTCTGGACCAGTGATGTGGTTGTGGCGACGCAAGAGTAAATCGCAGCCCATTGCCTGATGGAATAAAAGCCGTTATATTTACGCCCATGCACTTCTCCACACACATCGCAAGACTTCATTCCACGTTCAGCCTGCTGGCTGCGCTGCTGCTGCGCAGCGCGCGCTAATTTTCCCACACTAGTTTTGGAACAGCGCGCTAACCTTATCGGTAGCGCAGGTTTGACTTATTCTCATTGGAGTTCAGTATGAAAAACGAATTGATTATTTTTGACACGACGTTGCGTGACGGAGAGCAGAGTCCGGGCGCGGCGATGACCAAAGAAAAGAAATTGCGTATCGCGCGCCAGCTTGAAAAGTTGGGTGTGAACGTGATTGAAGCAGGCTTTGCCGCAGCTAGCCCCGGGGATTTTGACGCGGTGCATTCCATCGCGGAAACCATTAAAAATTCCACGGTATGCTCGTTGGCTCGCGCCACCGAGAATGATGTGCGCCGTTCGGGTGAGGCGATCAAGCCCGCTAAATCTGGACGTATTCACACCTTCATTGCCACCTCACCTATCCACATGCAGCACAAGTTGCGTATGACCCCTGATGAGGTGGTGGAGCGTGCAATCAAGGCGGTGAAATGGGCGTTGGAATATACCGACGACGTGGAATTTTCCGCCGAAGACGCGGTGCGTTCCGACATCGATTTTTTGGTGCGCGTGTTCGACGCGGTGATACAAGCGGGCGCGACCACGCTTAACGTACCTGACACAGTTGGCTATTCCATTCCCTTTGCGTGGGGCGAGCGGATGCAGCAATTGATTGCGCGCGTGCCGAATTCCAATAAGGTGATCTGGTCCACCCATTGCCATAACGACTTGGGTTTGGCGGTGGCGAATTCCTTGTCTGCCGTGTTGAATGGCGCGCGCCAAGTGGAATGCACCATCAACGGTTTGGGCGAACGTGCGGGCAATGCCTCATTGGAAGAAGTGGTAATGGCGGTGAAAACGCGCCGTGATATTTTCAATTTGGACACGCGCATCGACACCACGCAAATCGTGACCACCTCTAAATTGGTTTCCAGCATCACGGGTTATCCCGTACAGCCCAACAAAGCAATTGTCGGCGCGAATGCGTTTTCACATGAGTCGGGTATTCATCAGGATGGCGTGTTGAAGCATCGCGAGACTTACGAAATCATGCGTGCCGAAGATGTGGGCTGGAACGCCAACAAATTAACCTTGGGTAAATTGTCCGGGCGTAATGCCTTGCGCCAACGCTTTACCGAATTGAACATCGAGTTTGATTCGGAAGAGATGTTCAATGCGGCGTTTGCACGTTTCAAGGAATTGGCAGATCGCAAACACGAAATTTTCGATGAAGATTTACAGGCGTTGGTAAGCGACGAGACGGTGGCAAAAGTCAGCGAACATTATGCTTTGGTGTTGTTGCGCGCGCATTCTGAAACCGGCATCTTGCCCGTTGCAAAAGTGACCATCACCATTGCCAACACCGAGCATCAAGCAGAAGCGCAGGGCGGTGAGCCAGTGGATGCGACATTCAAAGCGATTGAGCAGATTGCCAACAGCGGTGCGGAGTTGCAGCTCTACTCGGTGAACAACATCACCAGCGGCACGGATGCGCAAGGCGAGGTGACGGTGAGACTATCCAAAAACGGGCGCATTGTGAACGGGCAGGGCGCGGATACGGACATCGTGGTGGCTTCGGCAAAGGCATATTTGAACGCGCTTAACAAATTGCACGACAAGTTGGAGCGGGCGCATCCACAGGTGTGAAGTCGAACCAATCAGAGGGTGCGCTGTCAGTGCTGCACCACCAATTGAATTGCGTTATGCTGATGCCTGCAACAGGGTTACTTAATGATTAACAAATAAAAGGACTATCTATGATGAAGGAAAATTTAGCAGTGTTATGTGTTCTGGGTTGCTTTACTTCAGCAGCGTGGGCGGGCAACACTATCAATCCAAATAATTTTATTAACAAGCAATCCGAATTCAAGATTTTCTCCGAAGACTTGGGTGCGGCACTTAGCTACAAAGCTGTTACGCCACCCGCCCGGTTGGGTATCACTGGCTTTGATTTGGGCTTGGAAGTTACTTCTACCAAAATGAGAAACTTGAGCCTCGCTACAAATGGCTCAAACACTTTGCCTGTGCCTAAACTGCATGTGTATAAAGGCCTGCCGATGAATTTTGATATTGGCGCGGTTTATTCTGCTGTGCCAAGCTCCAATGTTAAATACTATGGCGGCGAATTGCGCTACGCGATTATGGAAGGCGGCGTTGCACTGCCAGCGGTAGGCGTTCGCGGTGCGTTTACCAAATTGACGGGCGTGGATAAACTGTCACTCAGCACCAAGAGCCTGGATGTTTCTGTGTCTAAAGGCTTCCTGATGTTCAGCCCTTACGCGGGTGCTGGCATTGTTTGGACGGACAGCACGCCTAACGGCATTGCTGGGCTGACGAAAGAATCTTTCCAACAAACTAAAGTATTTTTGGGCGGCAATCTGAATCTGGGGCTGACCAACTTGGCTTTGGAAGTGGATAAAACAGGCTCGGCGAATTCGGTTAGTGCTAAGGTTGGCTTCCGTTTTTAAGCAGTAAAAGTAATAAGCTACACAAAACTCCTGACGTGCTGTTCACAATAGTGGGCGGTGTTTTAGGAGTTTTTTATGGGTATCGATTTTAGTAAATCAAACTTGATCGTACGCAACTGGCGGCTAGCTACATTCGCATTTACTGCGCCACCGTTATGCAATTAGAAATTTCGTTGAGCAATAGCTGCACTTCGTTATATGCTGTTCACGACCCCATAGGAGATAGTCAGAATGTATGAAGGTGCTTTATCTCAATTAGACATCATATGTGTAACACGACGTCTAATATTGATAAGCTGCAATGTTACAGGTAGCGTTTTTCTATAGCTTGGGGATCCTAGTAACAGCAATAAAACTGGCAAGGAAACTAGAGTTCCGACACCTGTACCCGTCAAAAGCAGCAAAGAGGAGCTCATACCAAACACACCCGCCCAAACACCGGCAAATAGTCCAGAATAAAACAGGCTTGCAGTTAATGGGCCTGTAAGTAAGGTAACAACCGAAAGAGATGTTACGGTGGTTGCGGATAGTACCGTTTCAATTTCTTTGATGGACTCAATATATACATCAGGATTTTTGCCATCATTAAAAGATTTCTGAATCTCTGCCAATTTCTGAGCACGTTCTTCAGGTTTCATTCTGTTCAGCTCATCGGCAATTTTTATGGAAAAATATTCAACGATCTTGTTTTCAATGTCCTCTTCAGACCTGCCATCACCTAACAGAAAAACACTTTTATCCTTCTTTGGTTTCAGTTTGTTTGCAATATCAGCAAGAATTTCTTTGTAGGGCATATCGTGTTCGCCCCGAAACCAGTTACCAATAGTATGCCCTGCAGCAGACCTATACTCTTTACTTATCTGGTATACGTCAGAATCTATTGGAAGCTTTAAGGCTTTACAGATTTCAGCCTTTTCTTCATTGGCAGCTTGATGCAATAACGAAAAAATTGTATCTGGATTTTCATTAATTTTTGCTTTTTCGTGAATGCTTTCCATTTCTGATATAAGCTCTGGTTTACCGCCATGCAGAGGCATATTTAATGCATTTGAGATAATCGTTGATAACACAATAGCAGCAGTGCCACTCGGTTGCTCATTACTGTTTGGATTTTCCCATCTAGCTACAGTTTTGCTTGAAACACCAAGCATGCTTGCTAAATCATCCCTCGAAAGTCCCATTTTGTTTCGCATATCAATTATGTTGTTTGCTGTGAGAATAGATGCATTCATGATTAGATTCCCCCGGAAATTTCGTTAACTCCCAAACTTCTTATATAAGTGATAAATTCTCCGCCAGCCCTCCATAAATCCTTAATAGCCAAACAAAGCATATAGCACCCAAACGCTATCAGTGCTGCTCCCGAAATGTTGTCAAAAAGCATCTCCAGTAACGACGGTGCTTGTGTGGTCAAGTCAACCCCAAACCATCCTGTGACTGACCCAGATAGTGTTCCAATGGTAGTGCCAATTGCCATTACCACAGCCGCAGGTATCCCGAAACCTGTTCCCATCATTGTAATGCCGATACCACCAATCGCTGTAACAACGGCACCACCTACTCCACCACCAACCCCTCCGAAGGCTGCTCCAATAAGCTCAGGAATCTTATCCCCTAATCCAACAGGATTTAAAAGAGAGAAGCCAAGTGAGATTGCCGCGACTCCAATAGCACCCTCTATCGAACCTGCGATGACCGAATGGTTGTTTCTGAAGGACTTTAGTTTTTCAGAGGCGCAATTTAATAATTTTTCCAAGTCGGTACGATCTTTTCTTGCTGCTTCGACCTTTACTAATATTTCAGTTGAAAGGTAATTCATGGCCTTCTCCTTTATTTGATAGTTTGTCAAAATTGACAGCCGTAATGATACATTTAATATCAATATTGTCAATATATATTCTCATATTGTCCATTTTAATTACAATTATGTACTTTTTTAATACAACACTTTGATGGTCGCGTCTTGGTGTGTCTTTTGAAACGGCCTGTTGTGTTAGGCGGGAACCCTACTGGAATTAGCTTTCCCCTAAATTAGGGCGTAATGGCGCGATTGACCAACTCGTGACTACCCCAATTTTACTGATAGTGGTTCTGATTTCTTGGCTAATTGAAAATCAGGCATGAGGCCAGTATCCGGTTGTGGCACTCAACCGCACCCCATATTGCAGGAATTGCTTTCTGCAAAGCAGATAATCGCGGCTGTCTGCTGGCTAATTTCCAAGATTAAATTCGGACACATTATTCTGATAAGCCAGAAGACTACACAGTTTTTTTCATCACCCTTTAGCCACCTTTGCCATTTCAACCAAAGCCACTCGCGTTTGCTGGGCATCTGTTACGGGCAACGCGAAATCAAAGCGCAACACTTTTTCATCCGCGCGCACGTCAAACCCGTCGCAGTCAATTCCTAACATCGTGACGTTGAGTGCCTCATATTGGCGGAAGTGTTGGCAGTAGAGTCGCATGGTTTCTTGATGATCGGCATTCATGTGCGCGACCACATCGTCTTCTTGTTCGATGAGCGGATAGGGTTGCAACGCGTACTGCTCCATATCCACCCAATGGATGCCGCCAAAGCCCGCGATATAACGGATGGCGATGCTTTGGATGCGATAGAAAGAGAAGTCATGCATCGCTAAATACGCCTGCGCTTCAGGAAAATAGCGCATGTAGCGTAGCCCGATTTGCGCTTGATTGCTTACCAGCTTTGCATCACCAATTACCGTGATGCGACCTTGTGTTTGTATCTGTGGATCACTTTGGTTGTGACTAATCAAGCTGACGCGAGAGTTTTGTTGAATGTTTTTAGTGTGCTCGGCGAGCGTACTGATGAGAATAATCAGGCTGCCATCATGATCGACCAGATAAGGGGTGATCGAGCCGAACGGGTAGCCATCAAATTTTTTTGATATGGTGCTCAGCACGCCATAACGATGCGCGCGCAACATTTTTCTTGCTTCAATAGCATTGTTCATTTCAGTCTCATTTCGTGAGTTTAAGTGCGGTGATGGCGAGTCGTTTGCCGAGCGCTAAACACAGTTTTTTTTCTGCATCGCTAATCGGCGCATCGCTGGTTAGCCCCGCCACATGGCTTGCACCATAAGGTGTGCCGCCGCTTTGTGTGGTGGCAAGTTCCGGCTCCGAGTAAGGTAAGCCAACAATCACCATGCCGTGATGCAGCAGCGGTAACATCATCGACAGCAGCGTGCTTTCTTGTCCGCCGTGCATACTACTGGTAGAGGTGAACAGCGCGGCGGGTTTGCCGACCAGCGCGTGCTTCATCCACAAGCTGCCGGTGCTATCCCAAAAGTATTTCATCGCGCCCGCCATATTGCCGAACCGAGTTGGACTACCCAAGGCTAAGCCGATACATTCTTCGAGGTCGCTCAATTCTGCATACGGCGCGCCACTATCGGGGATGCTGGCTTCAGTTGCTTCGCACACGGCGGACACTTTAGGCACGGTGCGCAACCGTGCGCGCGCGCCTTCAACTTGCTCAATGCCACGCGCAATCAACTGCGCCATTTGCTGCGTCGCACCGTGTTGGCTGTAGTACAGCACGAGGATTTCTTTGTCGGTTATCATGCGTGCATTATTGAACAAATGTATTAACCATGCAAAAGAATTGGCGCGATGCCATCAATTTTATCCGCTTCATTGCAATGCGCTTCAGCCAAGATCGCTGCGCGCAAATCGCCGCGAGCCTTACCTTTACCACGCTGCTTTCCATCGTGCCGCTTATCACCATCGCGTTGACGATGTTCTCAGCGTTTCCCGTATTCCAGGATTTTTCCAACGAAATAAAAACCTTCCTGTTGGACAACCTCATGCCTGACAAAGCAGGCAGTGTGATTACCAAATACATGGAACAATTCGCCGAAAGCGCGACACGATTAACAGCGGTCGGTATCGTATTCTTGACCGTGACAGCCATGTTGATGATGTTGACCATCGACCATGCGTTTAACATGATCTGGCGAGTGTCGCGTCCCCGTCCTTTAGTGAAGCGGCTGGTGATTTATTGGGCAGTGCTTACGCTGTCGCCCTTGCTCATCGGCGCGAGTTTGTCACTCACTTCATGGCTAGTTGGATTGTCGATGGGCTATGCAAAACACATCCCCGTATTTGGTGTGGGCGCATTAAAAATATTGCCCGTGATGTTCACCACGCTGGCGTTTGCGTTGTTGTTTCAGCTTGTGCCCAATCGCCATGTGCCACACGCACACGCATGGACGGGCGCAATCGTCGCGTCCGTTATGTTTGAGAGCATGAACCGGATTTTTGGTTACTACATCAGCCATTTTCCCAGTTACAAATTAGTCTATGGCGCGTTCGCCAGTGTGCCGATCTTTTTGCTGTGGATTTATTTATCGTGGTTTACGATTTTGCTGGGCGCGTTGATTACCGCCTCGTTGTCGCATTGGCGTGCGCCATTATCCAAACACCACACGCCAACTGCACAATTATTGGATGCGCTGCGCGTGTTGAGAAGCATGGTGAGTGGATTGCGCAATGGGCAGATGAACACTTTGCCTGAATTATCCAAATCATTACACCTAGGTTACGACGCACTCGAAGGGATTCTTGAAAAGTTGGCAAGTGCGGACATGGTGCGCAAGGCCGAAGGGCAAGGTTGGCTATTGTTGCGCGATGCGAACCATATTCGCGTCACGGAGTTACTCAATTTATTCGTACTCAATCGAGATGTTATTGCCAGCGAAAATAAAAACGATGCGTTGCAAAATTGGCTAACGACTTGTAGCCAGCAACTAGAGCGCAACACCGACATCACGCTGGCGGAACTGTTTGCGCGTTCTATTGCCTGATGCTGTCGCGGGTTTTTAGAATTGTCCGGTTTTGTAGCACATGAATTGTCCGCTTTTTTTGCTTTGGTTGGGAAGCGGCGTAGGGCGTAGCCCGAAGCAGATTCCCAACCAAAGCGACGCGCTTGGCGGACGGTTCAAGCGACCTGTTTCAATGGTTGTGTTAACCCCTTTCCTTCCCGATTATAGTCGGCCAGCTTGCGCGGCCCGTGGAATACAGCCAGGTTGTCATCGGCATAACGATGCACTCGTACCTTCGCTTTGACGTAGTGGCAACGATGGATATCCGCCGGAATCTGCAAGCTCAACCCATCGAAACGCACGCAGTTATCGTTGCCCACTGTGCGCTCGTATTGCTCACACAGGATGTCGTCCAGATTGCCTCCGATCCACGGCACAAAGGCTGTGCCGTCCTCCTGCGCCGGACAGGCAAACTCGGCGTTGAAGGCCGGCATATAAACTTCCCGCAGGTAGCGGTTGGCGGTATCCCTATCCTTAATGCCTGCCGCAGCCAACTCATTAGGTAGGCGACCCTGATGTGTTCCAAAGGCACGTTCCGACCGCCCCCGGGCTTCGGGTGAATAGGCAGCGATCATCTCGATGCCCAGATGTCTTAGGGCGCGTCCGAATTGGGTGGGGTTGTCCTTGTCGACTTTGCCACCCGCTTCGGGCGTGTGCCAGTAGTGGCTGCCCCGGTCGCTGTAGAACGAACTGAACAGGCCGCGTGCTTCAATCACGTCATGCACGCCTTGGAAGCTGCTTGCCGTCCCTTCCTCTTCAACGAAGAACATCGAGTAATGCTCGCTGGTGGCATCATCCATGGTATTGATCAAGTCCCACATCTGCCCAACTACCCATGCGTGGGTGCTACCGTCTTGGTGGATCATCATGCCTGGCAGGGCGGAACGTTCACGACGCTTTCTGTGCGCTCCGCGCTTCTCTGCCTTGGGGACCAATTCTGCTTTCTGCAAATGCTTTTTGACCCAAGTGTAGCTGCGTGTTCCACCCGTGCGCCGATACCAGCTATGGAAGTGTTTGACGTTCCAGCCCATATAGCGGCACCGGTACTCATCGGTCATCGCCATCACTTCATCTACCGGTGCTTGGCGGTTTGAGGTTTGTTCCAATCGCCGGTCAATCAGTCCATCCAACCCGTCCGCTTCGTAGCTCACCATGTAGCGTCGGAAACTGCGCTCACACACACCCAGTATTCGGCCGCTTCAGCTTGCGTCAGCCGACCTTCGTTCCATCCTTCATACGCTTCTTCAAATCGCATCTTCCGTATCTCCTGTAGCACTTGTGTCGGCTTCATATCGCCCTCCTAGGGCAATATGACAACCGGACAGATTGCGCGCTACAAAACCGGACAGATCAAAAGCTCGCGACAGTTCTATTGCCTGATGCTTGCTGGATATAGCAATATGCGCTTTAATGCGCGGCGTTTTTGATATTGATTTTATAGGAGTGCAGTATGGGTTTGCTTGAAAAATTGTTTGAAGGTTCATTATGGAATAGCCGTTTTGTGATTATTGCGGCGGTGATTGGTAGCTTGTTTGCAGGCTTCGCGATTTTTTATATGGCGACGGTAGATGTATTTTATTTGGTTAGCCACGTGTTGCACTATGCTGACGCTGATCTGGCCAATGAGGCACGAAAAGCTTTACATGACAGCACGGTGACACATATCGTGGAAGTGGTAGATGGTTATCTGCTCGCTACGGTGATGCTAATTTTCTCGCTGGGTTTGTATGAGCTGTTTATCAGCGACATTGATGAAGCGCACGGCAGTAAATCTTCCAGCAAAATTTTGGTCATCAATAGCTTGGACGATTTGAAATCTCGTTTAGCTAAAGTGATTCTGATGATTATGATTGTCACTTTATTTGAACAAGCATTGAACATGAAGTTAACCTCACCGTTGGACTTGGTTTATTTGGGAGCGAGTATTGCGTTGATTGCGCTGGCGTTGTATTTCAGTCATGCGGCGGAATCGAAACATAGTAATGATGTGAGCTCTGAGGAAATTGATAAGCATGGTCACTAAATCTGCAATGCCGTTGAGCAAAGTCAGAGGCACGCTGTTAGCGTTGCTGCTGGCGGGTTTTTGCTCAACAACATTTGCAGCAGACTTTGTACTGAAAGATTTGCAAGGTAAAACGCATCGTCTTTCCGACTACAAAGGCAAGTGGGTGTTGGTGAATTTTTGGGCAACTTGGTGTCCGCCGTGTCTGCATGAAATTCCTGAACTCGTCAGCTTGCAAAACGCGCACAAGGATATTCAAGTGTTTGGTCTGGCGATGGATTCTGGCACGGCTAAAGTGGTAGCCGCGTTTGCCAAGAAGCAGGGAATTACTTATCCCGTGGTGATGAGTGATAGAAAAGTTCAGTCGCAAATAGGCGAAATAGAAGGCTTGCCGACGAGTTTTTTGTATAACCCGCAAGGTGAACAAGTGAGTTATAAAACAGGTGAAGTGACGCGTGAGGCGATTGAGAGTTACATGAAATCTAAATAATTCGGCGGCTCGTCATTCCCGCGAAAGCGGGAATCCAGTTGGTTGAAGAATCCCCGCGAAGCGGGACAGAATAAATATTGAGTCGCTTCGCGAACTATTTCTCTTGCTGGATTCCTGCTTTCGCGGGATAACCAGCGACTTGCCAGCTTGCGGGCTTAGTCGATTGGCTAGTAGCTTTACCAATGACGCATTTTTCTTTTATCCGTTACTCGCAACACGGCTCGGCAATGTCCAATGTTTAAGCCAAGCTCCACGTACCAAGTTGGGATAGTCCGCCTTGCCTAAGCTGCCGTTATATCGCCCCAGCGCACGAAATAAATCCCCCTTCTCGATATTTAAATAATGCCGAAGGATGGTACAGCCGTAGCGCAGATTAGTGCGCAGGTGAAACAGGTTATGTTCTAGTGTCCCAATTTCCTTGGTCCAAAACGGCATCACTTGCATCAGTCCCCGCGCACCAACACTTGAAACGGCGTACTTTTTAAAGCCGCTCTCCACTTCGATTAAACCTAACACCATTTCTGGCTCAAGTCCCGCACGCGTGGCTTCGTAGTGAATGGCTTTGAGTAAATCCATGCGATAGGTTTTGTCAGGTATGCGCTTCTCCAAGCGGCGCGACATTTCATTCAGCCAAACATCGGCTTCGTATTGTGTGGCGAATGCGAGTTTAGGTGCGGTCATATCAGAAATACTGTCATGCAGCACCGCGCGCACACTGGCTGAGAGTGGCGTATTTACTTGGCTCCCGGCATGCGACAACGAGGTAAATAAAGCCGCTGTGAGGCATAGCAAAAGCTTGTATTTCATTAGCTGCATAGTTTCGCGGTGATAAATTCCAGCACGTTTTGCAACGGAATAGCTTGCGCCTCGCTATCGCATCGTCCTTGATATTCAACCATGTTTTCTTTCAAGCCACGGTCGCCAATCACGATGCGATGTGGAATGCCGATTAGTTCCATGTCGGCAAACATCACGCCGGGGCGCTCGTCCCGGTCATCCAGTAACACTTCGATATTGGCGGCTTTCAGCGTTTGATAAAGCTGCTCGACCGCTGTGCGTACCGCTTCACTTTTGCCCATGCCGATTGGGACAATCGCCAGTTGGAAAGGTGCCATTGCGGTTGGCAAAGTTATGCCGCGCTCGTCAAAATTTTGCTCAATCGCTGCTGCGACAATGCGTGATACACCGATGCCATAGCAGCCCATTTCAATCACTTGTGCTTTGCCCTGTGCGTCTAAATACGTGGCTTTCAGTGCCTCGGCATACTTGGTGCGCAATTGGAAAATGTGACCGACTTCTATACCGCGACAGATTTCTAATGACCCTTTGCCATCGGGTGACACGTCGCCCGTAATCACGTTTCTGACATCGGCAACCAAATCAGGCTCGGCTAAATCACGTCCCCAGTTCACGCCAGTGGTATGGAATTTTGGCAGGTTTGCGCCCGTCACAAAATCGCTCATCGTGGCGACGGTGCGATCAGCGATGAGTTGAACTTTGCTTCTGTCGATGCCGACAGGGCCAAGGAAACCGGCGGGACAATTGAAGAATTCGCGTATTTCTGCATCGTTAGCAAAACGGAATTCAGCAAGGCCGGGAATTTTGTTGAGCTTGATTTCATTCAAACTATGATCGCCACGTAATAACACGATGTGCAACTTTTCATTGGCGATGAGCGCGAGTAATTTGACAGTACGTTGCAAAGGGATGCCAAGCAATTCTGCAACCTGCTCACAAGTGGTTTGTTTGGGCGTGTCCACATTGCGCAGGGTTTCGCTGGGCGCAGCACGAGGCGCAGTCGGTGCGACAGCTTCCGCCAACTCAACGTTCGCTGCGTAATCTGAGGTCGGGCAATAAGCCAGCGCATCCTCTCCTGAATCCGCCAAGACGTGAAACTCATGCGAACCACTCCCGCCAATCGCGCCTGTGTCGGCAGCTACGGCGCGAAACTTTAAACCCAAGCGATTAAAGATGCGGCTGTAAGTCTCATACATAACCTGATAAGTTTTTTCCAAGCTGGCAAAGTCGGCATGGAATGAATAGGCATCTTTCATCAAGAATTCACGTGCGCGCATCACGCCAAAACGGGGACGAACTTCATCACGAAACTTGGTTTGAATCTGATAAAAATTGATAGGCAGTTGGCGATAGCTTTTCACCTCGCGACGCGCAATATCGGTAATAACTTCTTCGTGTGTGGGGCCAAAGCAAAATAAATTGTCGTGGCGATCATGGATTTTCAACATTTGCGGACCGAACACATCCCAGCGTCCGGTTTCTTGCCATAGCTCGGCAGGCTGCACCGCAGGCATCAACAGTTCGATCCCACCGCTACGATTCATCTCTTCCCGGACAATGGCTTCTACCTTACGTAATGCGCGCAAACCCAGCGGCATCCATGTGTATAGCCCGCTGGCCAATTTCTTAATGTAGCCCGCCCGCACCATCAATTTGTGGCTGGGCAATTCGGCTTCGGTCGGAGCTTCTTTTTGGGTAGAGATGAAAAATTGTGAAACGCGCATGGTGGATTTTTGTAGTTGTAAAAATAACGGCTTGGATTTTACCGTGAATGCGTTGAGTTCGATATGGATTTGCTTTTCATTGAATTGGAAATGTGAAAGAATTGGGGCATTGAATAATTGAATCGAGTAACGAAATGATAGACCGAGACGGCTACCGCCCGAATGTCGGCATGATCATCACCAATGATGTGAATCAGGTGTTCTGGGGCAAGCGGGTAAGACAACACGCATGGCAATTTCCGCAAGGCGGAATTCAGCATGGCGAAACGCCAGAGCAGGCGATGTATCGTGAGCTGCAAGAAGAAGTAGGGCTGCTGCCTAACCATGTAAAGATTTTGGGGCGCACGCGTGATTGGATGCGCTACGAAGTGCCGGTCAACCCTAACAAGCGCGATACAAAAAGTTTGTATCGCGGACAAAAACAGATTTGGTTTTTGTTGCACTTGGTGGGGCGAGATTGTGATGTGTGCCTACGCGCCAGTGCGCATCCTGAGTTTGATGCGTGGCGTTGGAATAATTACTGGTTGGACATCAACGCCGTGATTGAATTTAAGCGCGAAGTTTATACACGGGCGCTGAATGAATTGGCGGGTTATCTGCCTTCAGCTAAAAATCATAAGCCCGCTGTGCTACATGCGCATAGGGAAACTCAGTTTAGTGTTCGTTAGATAAACTCATTGAGTAGTAGCTTCGTCATTCCCGCGAAAGCGGGAATCCAGCAAAAAACAGCCCGCGAAGCGAGCCAATTTTCCTTCAGTTTCGTCCCGCTTTCGCGGGAATGACGGGTCTTTAGTCTAATGTTTTCCCGTACTACCAAACCCACCCGTACCCCGCTCACTATGTGGAAACTCTTCCACGATATTAAACTGCGCTTGCATCACAGGCACGATCACTAATTGCGCCATGCGCTCCATCGGTGTCAGTGTGAAAGGAATCTGGCTTCGATTCCACAGCGAGACAAAAATCTGTCCCTGATAATCGGAATCAATCAACCCAACCAGATTGCCCAGCACGATGCCGTGCTTATGTCCCAACCCTGAGCGCGGCAAAATCATCGCCGCGTAGCCGGGGTTGGCGAGATGAATCGCAATGCCGCTGGGGATGAGCTCGCATTGCTTGGGTTGGATTACCGTGCTCTTATCGATGCAGGCGCGCAGGTCGATTCCCGCAGAGCCAGTCGTTCCATAACCCGGCATATTTTCGTGCAAGCGTGGGTCGAGGATTTTTACATCTACAGCAATGTGCTTCATGTTTTTGCTCCCTTAATTTTTTGCGCAATGTGTTGTATCAGTTGGCGTGCCAGCGCCAGTTTATCGGCGCGTGGGAAAGCGTGGCTGCCGCTGTCGTCAAACAAAGTCAATTCGTTATCGTCGCTGCCGATAGCGTGTTGCGCAAGGTTGCCCACCAGTAGCGGCAATTTCTTTGCGCGGCGTTTCGCTTCGGCGTACTCCATCAGATTTTCACTTTCGGCAGCAAAGCCAACGCAGAATGGCGGCTTGGGCAGGTTCGCCACATAAGCCAGAATATCCGGGTTAGGGACGAGTTCCAGCGTCAGTGCTGCGTCGCTCTTTTTGATTTTTTGTTCGCTGGGTTGCGCCACGCGGTAATCCGCCACTGCCGCCACGCCAATAAAAATATCGCAATCTGCCACGTGATTTTTTACCGCATCAAACATTTGCGCTGCACTTTGCACGTTGATAGTTTGTGCACCGTTGGGTTGAATGAGCGCAGTCGGGCCGGACACCAGCACCACCTCTGCACCTTGTTCTAATGCGGCTTGCGCAACGGCGTAACCCATCTTGCCGCTACTACGATTAGTGATGCCGCGCACCGCATCAATCGCCTCGTAAGTTGGCCCGGTGGTGATGAGAATTTTTTTACCAAACAGCTTTTCGATATGTGGCGGAGATAACTCCCTCTCCCCTTTGTGGGAGAGGGTTGGGGAGATAACCAGCGACTTGGCTGCCGTTTCTTGGCTGTCTAGTCGAGTGGCTAGTTGTTTCACTAGGGGCGCGTTGTGCAACAACGCTAAAACATCCCCTGCCAACCCCTCCGCCTCCAACATCCTTCCCATGCCCTCTTCACCACAGGCTTGCATACCACTATCCGGCCCCAACACCTGTACCCCATCGGCAATTAGTTGCGCGATGTTGCGTTGTGTCGCGGCATTCAGCCACATCTCTCGGTTCATTGCGGGGGCAATCATCAACGGGCAATTGCGCGCCAAACACAAAGTCGAAAGCAAATCATCCGCCAGCCCATGCGCCAGCTTGGCAATAAAATCGGCACTCGCAGGCGCAATCACAATCGCATCCGCCGCGCGGCTCAAGTTGATATGCGCCATGCTGTTTGGCACACTTGCATCCCACTGGTCGGTAAACACCGGCTTGCCGGATAGCCCCTGCATCGTGGTCGGTGTGATGAAATGCGTTGCCGCCTCCGTCATTACCACTTGTACCGCAATGCCCTGCTTCATCAGCAGACGCAACAACTCCGCCGCCTTATAGCCTGCGATGCCGCCCGTAATGCCGAGCACAATGCGCTTCGTTTGATTTTGTTCCATAATATTGTGCATCTTACAAGAAAGTGCTCGTCATAGCGAAGGGCGGAAGTGAGTGGCAATCGGCAAATCAGGAGTGCAATATGGATTTCTATCAAACAGTTTTGAAACGCATCACATACTTTTCAATCATCCTGATGATGGTGCTGAGCCTGTATGGTTGTAGCGGAATGAAGAGTTGGAAAGAGGAGGTCAAGCTCCTAGATGGTCGGGTGATAAACATCACACAATTGAGGCGTTATGACAATGCTTCCATAGGCTCGAACTCTGGTGCGGTGCCGCGAGAGTTTTGGCTGACGTTTAAGTTGCCAGAGCTGGGTGATCGGGAAGTGACCTGGCATGAAAATTTGTTTGCGCAAGTGCTTAACGTGTATCAGGGTAAATTGTATGTGGTGGGAATTCCCTTTACAGAGCGTGAGTTTTGGCAATACGGTAGCCCCAAACCATCATATGTGGGCTATCGCTTTGATATGGGAAAATGGCAACGCATCCCCTTTAATGAAATTCCTAACGAAATTTATGATACCAACTTGCTGATTTCGAATGAGCCTCCGAATGGGGCGAAGTTTGTTAGCTTTACAATGAAAGACGAGAAAATTCGGGATAAGTCATTACCTTCGATGCTCAAACGAATAGATCCTAAGTTTGAGCCTTTGCATTACTAATCGAGAAACGCGTACCCGAACTACTTAAGAGACACAATGGCAATCACAGACTGGCCTGAAGGCGAACGACCCCGCGACAACACGCCGCTCAGCGGCTTGTTGCGGCGTAGGCTAACCTTCAGGTTATGCCGAAGCCAAAAATTGTTGCAGGGAAGCTCAACGTGAGCATTACAAATTGGCCTAGTAGTGAACGTCCACGCGAAAAGCTGCTTGAGCGCGGCGCGGCGGCGTTATCCGATGCGGAGTTGCTGGCGATTTTTTTACGCACGGGGGTGGTGGGTAAAAGCGCGGTGGATTTGGCGCGTGAGTTGCTCATTCGATTTGGTAATTTAACGCAGCTATTCGCCGCCAGCGAAGCGGATTTTTGCGCGATACACGGCATGGGGCAGGCGAAGTTTGTGCAGTTGCAAGCGGTGCTGGAAATGTCGCGGCGTGCGTTGAGCGAAGAGATGCAGCGTGGTGATGCGCTCAACTCGCCACGCGCGGTACGCGATTATTTGCAACTATTATTGGGCAGCCGCCCGCAGGAAGTTTTTGTGGTGTTGTTTCTCGATACCCAGCATCGCGTGGTTGCCACTGAGGAGTTATTTCATGGCACTCTCAGCCAAACCAGCGTGTATCCGCGTGAAGTGGTGAAGCGCGTGCTGGCACACAATGCCGCTGCGGTCATTCTCGCGCACAATCATCCTTCCGGTGTGGCCGAACCCAGTCAAGCGGATCAACACCTCACTCAAGCACTGAAGCAGGCATTGGCGTTGGTGGATGTGCGCGTGCTGGATCATTTCATTGTGGCGGGTGGGCGGATGCATTCGTTTGCCGAGACAGGATTGCTGTAAATAGTTACGCGCGGATAAATTCCCAGATATTGTTTCATTGCGTTGGCCTATAATTAAAACGCGATCTACTCTCAATGATGATGTGAGGCAAAGATGGACAAACAACTTCGTGACGCCGCGCTGCAATATCACCGCCAGCCGCCTGCCGGGAAAATTTCTGTAACCCCAACCAAACCGATGATCACACAACGCGATCTGGCACTCGCCTATTCGCCCGGTGTGGCGGCGGCTTGTGAACTGATTGTGGAGAACCCCGCCGAAGTGCGCAACATGACGGCACGCGGCAATCTGGTGGCGGTGATTACCAATGGCACAGCGGTGTTGGGCTTGGGTGCAATCGGGCCGTTAGCCGCCAAGCCGGTGATGGAAGGCAAGGGCGTGTTGTTCAAAAAGTTTGCCGGGATTGATGTGTTCGATCTGGAAATCGACGAATGCGATCCGGATAAATTGGTGGACATCATTGCCGCGCTGGAGCCGGCCTTTGGCGGTATCAATCTCGAAGATATCAAAGCACCGGAATGTTTTTACATCGAGCGCAAACTGCGCGAGCGGATGAAGATACCGGTGTTCCATGACGACCAACACGGAACGTCCATCATCGTGGGCGCTGCACTATTGAATGGCCTCAAAGTGGTGGGTAAAAAAATCGGTGAGATCAAGCTGGTGGCAAGCGGCGCGGGTGCAGCGGCGTTGGCGTGTCTGGATATGCTGGTGTGCCTGGGTGTGAAGATGGAAAACATCATCGTTACCGACATCAAGGGCGTGGTTTATACCGGTCGCGTAGAGGAGATGGATGACAATAAAGCGCGTTATGCGAAAGATATTGCGCAGCGCACCTTGGCTGAAGTGATCGGCGATGCCGATGTGTTTTTGGGGCTGTCCGCAGGCGGGGTGCTAATGCCAGAGATGGTAAAGCGGATGGCGAGCCGTCCGTTGATTTTCGCGCTGGCAAATCCCACGCCGGAGATTATGCCGGAGGAGGCCAAGGCGGCACGACCCGATGCTATTCTCGCCACGGGTCGCTCCGATTATCCCAACCAAGTGAACAACGCGTTGTGTTTCCCGTATATTTTTCGGGGTGCGCTGGATGTGGGCGCTTCCACCATCAATGAGGCGATGAAGCTGGCTGCGGTGCATGCCATTGCGCAGCTGGCCGAAGCGGAGCAATCCGCCGAGGTGTCGTCAGTGTATGGTGAAGAGAATCTGTCGTTCGGCCCGGAGTATTTGATTCCCAAGCCATTCGATCCGCGCCTGATCATGCGCATCGCACCCGCCGTGGCACAAGCGGCGATGGATAGCGGGGTGGCGGCACGTCCTATCACCGACATGCAAGCGTATAGCGAGCAGTTGTCGGGGTTTGTCTATCACTCCAATATGATGATGAAGCCGGTGTTCGATGCCGCGAAAAAATCACCGAAGCGTTTGGTGTACGCCGAGGGAGAAGATATTCGTGTACTGCATGCCGTGCAAACGGTGGTGGATGAAGGATTGGCATTTCCGATATTGGTGGGTCGTCCGGTCGTGGTGGAGGCGCGTATCGCCAAACACAATCTGCGCATCCGCGCGGGGATAGATTTTGAATTGGTGAATCCCGAGGACGATCATCGTTATCGCGCCTACTGCACCGAGTATCACCGTTTGCGCCAGCGTCACGGCGTCACACCGGATTCAGCCAAGCGCGAGATGCGGCGGCGCAATACCCTGATTGCCGCAATGCTGGTACATATGGATGCGGCCGATGCGATGTTGTGCGGCACAGTTTCGCAGCCGCTCAAACATCTGCGCTACATCGACGAAGTGATCGGGCACAGTCCGGGTGGCAGTGTGTATGCGGCGATGAATGTCTTGTTGCTACCGAGTCACACACTGTTTATCTGCGACACACATGTCAATTACGATCCCGGTGCGGAGCAGGTGGCGGAGATGACGTTGATGGCGGCGGCAGAAGTACGCCGTTTTGGTTTGGTGCCTAAAGTGGCTTTGTTGTCGCACTCAAATTTTGGCAGTCATGACAATGTGTCCGCACTCAAGATGCGCCGTGCACGTGAGCTGCTCGAACAGCTTGCCCCGGCGCTTGAGGTGGAAGGCGAGATACACGGCGACGCCGCATTGTCGGAAAGTTTGCGTAACGAGATTTTTCCAAATTCGCGTTTGAAGGGCATTGCCAATTTATTGATCATGCCCAATCTGGATGCGGCGAATATCGCGTATAACCTGCTCAAAATCACGGCAGGCGAGGGCGTGACAATAGGCTCGATTTTGTTGGGTGCCAACAAATCCGCACACATACTCACCTCAACTGCAACGGTGCGGCGCATCGTGAATATGAGCGCATTGGCAGTGGCCAGCGTGAGTACGCATTAGCATCGTGATATGCCGCAATATTTGAGTCACAGAAAAATTAACGAAAGCACTATAATTAACCCGGATAATTTATCGGGCAAAAAGTTTGTAGGAGCGAGCTTGCTCGCGAAAGAGGTTCGCAGCAAGCTCGCTCCCACATTGGAAATCAGGCCAATGGGTATTTTGGATTAAGTGAGTATGACGATTCGGGAATAACAATAATGGGGCAGCGCCTTTCCGCTGCGGGTGAAAGTTACCCGCTTAAACTCGATGCAATTGTCTTGATTGAGCGGGTGACCAAAGAGGAGGCTTACATGAAATTGCGTATTGTTTTGATGTGTGTTCTGGCACTGGGGATCAGCAATGTTGTTCATGCCGCTGATGAAATCGTTATTAAATTTAGTCATGTTGTCGCGGTAGATACTCCCAAAGGAAAGGCTTCGGAGCTTTTTGCCAAACGCGCCGCCGAGCTCACCAAGGGCAAGGTCAAAGTAGAGGTTTACCCAAACAGTTCGCTGTACAAAGACAAAGAAGAAATGGAAGCACTGCAAATCGGCGCGGTGCAGATGCTGGCGCCTTCACTGGCGAAGTTCGGCCCGCTGGGCGTTAAAGAATTTGAAGTTTTTGATTTCCCTTACATCTTTGACGATACGGCCGATTTGCACAAAATCACCCAGGGTCCTATCGGTGCCTCTTTGCTAGCCAAATTGGAGCCGAAGGGTATCAAAGGATTAGCATTCTGGGATAACGGCTTCAAATCCTTTTCAGCCAATACCCCGATAAAATCGCCCGGTGATTTGAAGGGTAAAAAGATGCGTATCCAGTCATCCAAAGTGCTGGAAGAAGAGATGCGCTCTGTGGGTGCCATACCTCAGGTGATGGCTTTCTCCGAGGTGTATCAGGCCCTGCAAACGGGCGTTGTGGATGGCACGGAGAATCCGATTTCCAACTTGTATTCGCAAAAAATGCATGAGGTGCAAAAATACCTGACGCTAACCAATCACGGTTATCTAGGTTATGCAGTCATCGTCAATAAAAAATTCTGGGAAGGTTTGCCTGCGGATGTTCGCGGCCAACTTGAGCAGGCAATGAAAGAAGCAACCACTTTCGCCGATAAGATCGCCCAGGAAGAAAACGATAACGCGCTGGAAGGTGTAAAGAAGAGCGGCAAGACGACAGTCTATGCGCCAACCAAGGAAGAGCGGATGGCATTTAAGAAAGCCATGGCTCCCGTACATGTCAAGATGGCCGATCGGGTGGGCAAAGACTTGTTGCAATCCATTTACAAAGAAACAGGGTTCGATCCAACCAAGCTTTAATTTTTTCTGCCACACCCCACCGACGCAACAATGCGTCGGTGAAAGTTGCTATGACACATTGCGCCCATCAGAGGTGCCGCTAACGAGGGGGAGTTTGGTTCATGAAATATCTTGATCATCTCGAGGAATGGATCATTACTTTCCTCATGGCTGCCGCGACTTTGATTATTTTCGTCGCGGTCATCCATCGCTACGCTGCCGGCGTGAATATCCCCGTTGTTCAAGATTGGCTGCTCTCACTTAATTTTAGTTGGGCGCAAGAACTCACCATCATCATGTTTGTCTGGATGGCCAAGTTTGGCGCTGCTTACGGCGTGCGAACCGGCATTCACGTCGGGGTCGATGTGCTGATCAATCGCCTTGACGAAAAGATGCGCAAAAAATTTATTATTTTTGGCCTGCTCGCCGGTGCGACGTTTACGGGTATCGTCGCGACGCTCGGCGCTTACTTTGTTTGGGAGAACGGCGCGCACTACGCGATTCTCCACTGGTCGGGCGGTGCCGTCGGTGATATCCCCGAAGGGCCGACCACGCCGGATCTTGAATGGCCTACTTGGATGGTTTATTCGGCGATTCCGCTTGGCACTAGCCTGATGTGTTTCCGTTTTTTGCAGGTTCTGGTCGGGTTTATCAAGACCGGCGATTTACCCCATCATGATCATGGGCACGTGGATGGCATTGAAGTGGATACGTCAAATGTCGATTTCAATGTGTATTCGCTAAATGACAACCTGCATCCGAGCAGCCTCACAAATTCGATGACAGGTGATGACCGGCGCAGCGATGTGCCACGACGCGGTGCCGGCAGCAGTGCAGAGTTGGAGCGTCGAGCGGAACAAGAGCGCCGCCGCGAAAATAAGGGGGGTGAGCCGAAATGAACGCTGCGATCATTTTCATACTGCTCATTGTCCTGATGCTGACCGGCATGCCGATCTCGATTTCGCTTGGCCTCACCGTACTCAGCTTTTTGTTTATGTTTACCCAAGTACCGCTGGAGTCGGTTGCGCTCAAGCTGTTCACCGGCATCGAAAAATTCGAGATCATGGCGATTCCGTTTTTTATTCTCGCCGGAAATTTCCTCACTCACGGCGGCGTGGCGCGACGCATGATCAGATTCGCCTCTACTATGGTTGGTCATTGGTATGGTGGGCTCGGTCTGTCTGGTGTGCTGGCGTGTGCCTTGTTCGCGGCGATTTCGGGTTCTTCACCGGCAACCGTGGTGGCGATTGGTTCGATACTATTGCCAGCGATGGTCAAGGCAGGTTTCCCCAAAAAGTTTGGCGCAGGCATCATTACCACATCGGGAGCACTGGGCATCCTGATCCCACCGTCTATCGTCATGGTGATGTACTCGGTGGCGACCAATACATCGGTTGGCGCACTGTTTATGGCGGGTGTGGTGCCCGGTATTGCGTTGGCAATGGTGTTGGGTTCAGTGACGTGGTATCGGGCGAAGAAGTTTGACTATCCGCGTTTGTCCAAGGCGCCTTTCGCCGAACGTTTTAAAGCATTCCGCGAATCGGCTTGGGGGTTGTTGCTAATCGTGATTGTGATGGGCGGTATCTACACCGGCTTGTTTACCCCGACAGAAGCGGCAGCGATGAGTGCGGTCTACGCCTTTGTGGTTGCCGTGTTTGTTTACAAAGATTTGGGATTGAAGGATGTACCCAGAGTGCTACTCAACTCCGCGAATATGTCGGCGATGTTGCTCTACATCATCACTAACGCGGTATTGTTTTCGTTTGTCCTGACCAACGAAAATATCCCGCAGGCACTGGCTGCTTGGATGTTGGGGCATGGGTTGGGGATGATTACTTTCTTGCTGGCTTGTAATGTCATGTTGCTGCTCGCGGGCAATTTTATGGACCCATCTTCAATCGTGTTGATCTTTGCGCCGATTTTGTTTCCTGTAGCGGTCAAGTTGGGCATAGATCCCGTGCATTTTGGCATCATCATGGTGGTGAATATGGAGGTGGGGATGTGTCATCCACCCGTTGGCTTAAATCTTTACGTTGCGTCGGGTATAACCAAAATGGGGATTACTGAACTGACCGTTGCGGTATGGCCGTGGCTACTTTCCATGCTTGCTTTTCTGTTGGTGGTTACCTATTGGCCGTCGTTGTCGCTATGGTTTCCGCGCTTGCTCGGCATGATGTAATGGCAATTCGCAGGATGTGCAACTAGGCTGTAGATATGATTACCCAAAAGCGCACGGTGATTTACGTTTCAGATGGTACCGGCATCACAGCGGAGACCTTGGGTCATGGTTTGCTTGCGCAATTCGACGGCATTGAATTTCAACCGTTGCGCTTTCCATTTTTGGATAGTTTAGAAAAGGCGCGAAATTGTCTGGTTCGCATCAATGAACTTAATCTGAGCGAGGGTGTGCAACCTATCGTGGTAATGACAGTCACCGATCACGAGATATGTGAATTATTGCATCAGGGACAGGCATTTTTTATTGATCTGTTTGACACCTATATTGCCCCTTTAGAAAAAGAACTCGGCTCTAAATATACCCGATCAGTAGGTCGTTCGCATGGGCATGCTCATCCGCAATACAACGCGCGCATTGCTGCAATGAATTTTGCCTTGGCGCATGACGACGGCATTTCTGATGCCGACTTGAAGCATGCCGATGTCATTTTGGTGGGTGTATCGCGTAGCGGCAAGACCCCCACCAGTTTGTATCTGTCGTTACAGTTTTCGTTGAAGGCGGCCAATTACCCGCTGATCCCGGAAGACTTTGAACGCAATCATTTGCCGTCAAGGCTAATGCCTTATCGCAGCAAGCTATTTGGTTTGACCATTGCGCCAGAGCAGTTGCATCGTATTCGTAATGAACGTCGTCCGAACAGCAAATACGCCTCATTGGAAAATTGCCGTTATGAGGTGGGGCCGCTGAAAAAATGATGCGCCGTGAGGGTATAAAATGGCTGGACACAACCTCACGCTCGATAGAGGAATTGTCGGTGCAATTGATGCAAGCGATGCAGGACAAACTTACCGCGCGAATATATTTGTAGTTGGTATTGCAACCCGAATAGTTCATTAGAAAATTCCTCCTCGTAGGAGCGAGCTTGCTCGCGAAGCACTTTCGCGAGCAAGCTCGCGCCTACAGAGGTTTTCGTTCTAATGGATTATTTGGGTTCAAGTGAGCTCACCTTTACTTAATTAGGAGAAGAACATGCAACCCTATGTCATTCCATTCCAATCTTTGGGCATCGCAAATATTCCCGAGGTGGGTGGAAAGAATGCCTCGCTTGGCGAGATGATTGCCAACCTGAGTTCGTCCGGTGTGCAAGTGCCCGGCGGCTTTGCAACGACTGCTCAGGCGTATCGTGATTTTTTGGCAAATGAGGGTTTGGATAAGCGTATTGAGCAATTGCTGGATAAGCTCAATGTGGAAGATGTTTCGGCCTTGGCCGAGGCGGGGCGCACCATACGCAACTGGATTGTTCAAGCACCGTTACCGCAGCGTTTGGAAACGGAGATTCGCGAGCATTACGCGCAACTGGCCGCAGGCGGCGAAGGCAGTTTTGCGGTGCGTTCTTCAGCTACGGCAGAAGACTTGCCGGATGCGTCATTCGCGGGTCAGCAAGAGACGTTTCTCAATATCCACGGTGTTGAAAATATTCTGCATGCTATACGTGAGGTGTTCGCTTCGCTGTACAACGACCGCGCTATATCTTATCGGGTACACAAAGATTTTACGCATGCCGATGTCGCTTTATCGGCTGGGGTGCAGCGCATGGTGCGCTCCGACCTTGGCGCATCCGGTGTGATGTTTACGCTGGATACGGAATCGGGTTTTCGCGATGCGGTGTTTATTACCTCATCATTTGGTTTGGGCGAAATGGTGGTGCAAGGCGCGGTCAACCCCGATGAATTTTATGTACACAAGCCGCAGCTCGCGGCAGGATTTCCGGCATTGATCCGCCGCAGCTTGGGCTCAAAACAACAGCGCATGGTGTTCGATGAGCAGCGCTCCGCCGGACGTTCTACGCGTATCGAGCCGGTGCCCGCTGCGGATCAAACGCGCTTCTCTTTGAGTGATGCTGACGTGCTGCAATTGGCGCGTTATGCCGTGTCTATCGAGCAGCATTATGGCCGTGCTATGGACATCGAATGGGGCAAAGACGGGCTGGATGGTGAGCTGTATATTCTGCAAGCACGCCCAGAAACCGTGAAGTCACATTCCTCTGGCGCCAGCTCAGAGAAATATCGTTTGTTACAACGTGGTGACGTGCTGGTGGAGGGCCGCGCTATTGGTCAAAAGATCGGCTCAGGTCGCGTGCGCATCGTCGCCAGTACCGCCGAGATGGACAAGGTGCAAGCTGGGGATGTGCTGGTCACTGATATGACTGATCCGAACTGGGAACCCGTGATGAAGAAGGCTTCGGCCATCGTCACTAATCGCGGCGGACGCACTTGCCATGCGGCGATCATCGCGCGTGAGTTGGGGATACCCGCAATTGTCGGATGTGGTGATGCCACTTCATCATTGCAGGACGGCGAGATTGTGACGGCTTCCTGTGCAGAAGGGGACACGGGTTTTGTGTATCACAGCAAATTGCCATTTGAAGTGGTTACGCATAACGAAGATGTGTTGCCGCCGATACCCGTTAAGCTGATGCTCAACGTTGGCAATCCTACTTTGGCATTTGAGTTTGCCCAGTTGCCTGCTGCCGGAGTCGGTTTGGCACGGCTCGAATTTATCATCAACAACTTGATTGGTATTCACCCCAAAGCGGTGTTGGAGTACAACAAGCTGCCCAGCAAATTACATGAGGCCGTAATGAATCGCGCCGCAGGTTATGCCGATCCGGTTGAGTTTTACGTGGAGAAAATTACCGAAGGCGTTGCGACACTTGCAGCTGCGTTCTGGCCTAAGCCGGTGATCGTGCGTCTGTCGGATTTTAAATCCAACGAATATCGCAAACTGTTGGGGGGTGAGCTATTCGAACCTTTGGAAGAAAATCCGATGATCGGTTTTCGCGGTGCAGGTCGCTACGTTGCCCCGAACTTTAGTGATTGCTTCGAGTTGGAATGCCGCGCGATGAAACGCGTGCGTGAAAAGCTGGGTTACACCAATGTTGAATTGATGATTCCCTTCGTGCGCACCGTGCAGGAAGCGCGCGAAGTAGTCGCCTCACTTGAGCAACACGGGCTAAAACGCGGCGAAAACGGACTACGTCTAATCATGATGTGCGAGATTCCTTCCAATGCACTACTGGCTGAAGATTTCTTGCAATTTTTCGACGGCTTTTCGATTGGTTCCAACGATCTGACCCAGCTTACGCTGGGGCTGGATCGAGACTCCAGCCTGGTGGCAGATCGTTTTGATGAACGTGATGCAGCGGTGAAGATGCTGTTAAAGATGGCGATCACCACCTGCAACCGCATGAACAAGTACGTGGGTATTTGCGGACAAGGGCCATCCGATCATTTTGATTTTGCGCAGTGGTTGATGGAGATCGGCATTCAGACCATGTCGCTTAACCCCGATACCTTATTGGAAACTTGGCGTAAATTGGCTGCCAGTGGAAGTACCGCTAAGCCTTCTTGAAAATTCAATAATTCACTCAAGGAGTGAGGTAGTTGAGTGCCTTTGGTGAATCCAATGCAGGAAAAGATGAGCGTCGTTGAGACGCTCATTTAATCTCTTTGGGTTGAATTCCCCGCTGCTTGCTGCGAAAGATGGCGATTAGCCATCAGCACTTTGTTTTTGGGTTTGATACCCCGTAGCTTGCTGCGGGGAGATTCATTAAATCTTTCGTGCTAACTCTGCTGCTTTACCAATGTAACTTTCAGGACTCAGTTTGAGCAGGCGTTGTTTTTCCGCGTCAGGAATATCTAAACCACTGATGAAAGTTTGCAGCGAAGCTTGAGTGATGCCATCTTTGCCGCGCGTTAATTCTTTGAGTTTGTCGTAAGCATTCTCGATGTTGTAACGACGCATCACGGTTTGGATTGGCTCTGCCAAAATTTCCCAGCTGTTGTTCAAATCTTCAGAGACACAAGCAGGATTAGCTTCCAGTTTATCCAACCCGCGCAAGCAAGATTCATAAGCCAACAAGGTGTAGCCGAATGCCACGCCCATGTTACGCAATACCGTGGAATCGGTGAGGTCGCGCTGCCAGCGGGAGATAGGCAGTTTCTCGCTAAGGTGGTGCAGTATTGCGTTGGCTAAACCGAGGTTACCTTCGGAATTTTCAAAATCAATCGGGTTCACTTTATGCGGCATGGTGGAAGAACCCACCTCGCCCTTGATGACTTTTTGCTTGAAATAACCGAGCGAGATGTAGCCCCAAATATCGCGGTTCAAGTCGATCAAAATGGTATTGGTGCGCACAAACGCATCAAACAATTCCGCCATGTAATCGTGCGGCTCAATCTGCGTGGTGTAAGGGTTGAAGGTGATGCCAAGGTTGCTGACGAAGCCTTGCGCAAGATTCTCCCAATCCACATCGGGATAGGCAGAAAGATGCGCATTGTAGTTGCCCACCGCGCCGTTGATTTTGCCAAGAATCTCGATTGCCGCAAGGCGTTGTTCCGCGCGCTGCAAGCGATACACCACGTTCGCCATTTCTTTACCCAAGGTGCTGGGCGTGGCGGTCTGTCCGTGAGTACGGCACAACATGGGTAACTCTGCGAGTTGATGCGCGATATTCTTTAATCGGCTAATCAGCACGTTTAAGGTGGGCAACATCACCGCTTCACGCGCTGTTTTCAGCATCAGCGCGTGGCTGAGATTGTTGATATCTTCCGAGGTGCAGGCAAAGTGGATGAACTCCAACACCTTGGCAGTTTCCGGATTGGCGGATAACTTTTCGCGCAGCCAGTATTCAACGGCTTTCACATCGTGATTGGTGGTGCGCTCGATCAGTTTAATTGCGTGCGCATCGGCTTCGCTAAAGTTGCTGTTAAATGCGTCGAGTTGCGCAATGGTCTGTGCGGAAAACGGTGATATTTCTTTAATATTGTTATGCGCGCTTAAAGCTTTTAGCCACTCAATTTCAATCAATACCCGAAAACGAATCAAGCCGAATTCGCTGAAGTATTTGCGTAGCGCATCGACTTTGCCGTAGTAGCGACCATCGAGAGGAGAGAGAGCAGTAAGTTTGGTGAGCGTGGTCATGGCGTAACCCTTAAAACGAAAGGACGCATTTTACGCGAAGCCACGCGTTCTTACACAGGCAGTTCGTTATTGCGAATTGACTCAAGGGAAAGCAAGGGAAGGTCTGATTAAATCCATAAAACTATGGTTCGATACATTTTCCGTTCGTCCTGAGTGCCGCGCTTGCGCGGTGTATCGAAGGAGTGAACGGAAAATACTCGCCACGAACGAACGGACTTAATCAGACCTTCCCTAGCTTATAGATTCGGCAAGAATAAAGCATGAAGCCGTTCGTGTTGAGCTTGTCGAAACATGAATGGCTTCAAGCCTTCGACAAGCTCAGGCCGAACGGAGTGGCGACCTTATTCGTGCCGGATCAATAGGTGGCTTTTATTTCACGCCTTGGGTGCGGTTTAGAAGTTTTACGAATTCCACGGCGAGGTGTTTGTTTTCGGGAGTGAGGGTGCGGAAGCTATGGCGCAACTGGATTGCTTCGCTGGTGTAGTCGGTTTGGTCGCCGCCCAATAAGTCGCGTTCTTTTTTACTGGTTTTTTTGACACCTTCTGCGCGAGCATGTAACGCGGTGACAGTCGTTCCAAGAGCGACAGCAATTGTTTTTAACATCAATGCCGTGGGCTGTTGCACACCGCGTTCAATGCGCGACAAGTTGCTGGGGTCAGTTCCGATCCCGTATGCCATTTGTTCTAGTGTTTCCTTGCGTGCTTGACGCAAGGCGCGAATGACTTGTCCGATTTCCATACGCCAATTTTCAAAATCTATGGCGTTTAACGCAAAGCGTATGCCGCACGAAATTAAATAAATTGGCGTATTGCGCAAACTAACGGATAATTTGGCGTAATCAACAAATCAAAAACGTTCATGCCTTTTCTGGATTGGGTCAATAAAAATCAAGCGCAGCAAGCCGCGCGTGAGGTTTCGTATCACTTGCTCAAGCAGGAATCCGTGCATGGCGAGCCTGCGGAAAATCTGCTGATACAGGGCGATAATTTATTGGCACTCAAAGCTTTGATTCCGTTTTATGCCGGACGGGTCAAGTGCATCTTCATCGACCCGCCGTACAACACCCAAAGTGCCTTCACGCATTACGACGACAAACTGGAACACAGCCAATGGCTATCCATGATGTATCCGCGTCTGGTGTTGCTGCGCGATTTACTCACGGAAGACGGTAGCATCTGGGTGACCATAGATGACAACGAAGCGCACTATCTCAAGGCGTTGATGGATGAGGTGTTTGGGCGGAAGAACTTTGTAGCCAACGTCGTTTGGCAAAAATTTCATTCTGTGAAAACCAATGCTCAATACAACCTTTCGTCCTCACACGACCACATATTGGTTTATAGGAGGAGCGAAGCCTTACAAGATTTTCGCTTGCTCGAAATGGGAGAAGAGGCGTTGCAGGTCTATAAAAATCAGGACAACGACCCGCGTGGTCTTTGGAGAACCGCGCCATTAACAGTAAGTTTGCTGGGAGGCCAGCGAGGTGCATCGTATGCAAAAACAGGTCAATCAAACGGCTTGTATGAAATCGTTGCTCCAAATGGAAAAAAACATTTACCGGGAAAAGGTCGGTGTTGGTTATCTAGGCAATTGATAGACCAACTCATTGCGGATAACAAAATTTGGTGGGGTAAAGATGGGAATGCTGTACCAATGAAAAAGCTATTCTTGAGCGAACAGGGTGGGAAAAAGATATGCAATACGTTTTGGCTGCATACCGAGGTAGGGAGCAACAAAGCCGCAAACGAAGAGCAAAAGGGATTTTTTCCAGAAGGTGGTGCATTTACAACGCCCAAGCCCGAACGGTTGCTCGAACGAATAATTCACCTAGCAAGTTCTCATGGCGATTTGGTGCTTGATAGCTTCCTTGGCAGTGCCACAACCGCTGCCGTCGCTCACAAAATGAATCGCCGCTATATCGGCATCGAGATGGGCGACCATGCCGTCACGCATTGCATTCCGCGATTGAAAAAGGTTATCGAAGGAGAGCAGGGCGGCATTAGCCAAGCGGTGAATTGGCAAGGTGGTGGTGGCTTTCGTTTTTGCACCTTGGGCGAGGCGGCGTTCGATGAGCATGGACGCATCAACGCGGCGGTGAAGTTTGCGACTTTGGCGGCATTCGTTTGGCATTTTGAAACGGGGATTCCCTCGGTTTCTTACCCGGAAAACAGCCCCCTCCCTAACCCTCCCCCGCAAGCAGGAGAGGGTACAAACGAGAAAATCCCCGTTCGATCCTCGCCCCTGCTCGGCATCCACAACGGCACGGCGTATTACCTGCTTTACAACGGCATCTTGGGCGACCGAAAACCCAGTTCGGGCAACGTGTTGACGCACGCGGTGTTGCAGGCGATCAACGAGATTTGTCCGCACGCCGGACACAAAATTATTTACGGCGAAACCACGCGCTTGGGCGCGGCACGGTTGGCGGCGGAGAACATCACGTTCAAACAAATTCCTTACGACGTAAAGATGCGTGGCTAACGCGGCACAACAAACAGGGTTGTAGGAGCGAGCCATGCTCGCGATTTTTTGATAGATCGCGAGCATGGCTCGCTCCTACATAAAACGTGGATACGGAGAAATAAAAGTCGTTATGTTGAAACTGAAAACCTATCAAGAAAACGCGCTATCGGTGTTGACGCAATTTTTGCAAGCGTGCCGCAGTGTGGCAGTGGCAGATGCGTTCCATGCGGTGTTGGCAACGCAAAATCGTTCCAACGAGAGCTATCACACGGTGTTTGGTGAAGTGCCGTGTGTGTGTCTGCGCATCCCCACGGGCGGCGGGAAAACTTTACTCGCCGCACACAGCGTGGCGTTGGCTGGCAAGGCGGTGTTGGATTCCGACGCGCCGTTGGCGTTGTGGCTTACGCCCAGCGACACTATCCGCTCGCAGACGTTAGAGGCATTGAGCAATGCGCGTCATCCGTATCGACAGGCATTGGCGCAGTATTTTGGCGACCGCGTGCAGGTGTGCGATTTGGAAAGTCTGCAAACTATCAGCCCGCACGATGTGGGCAAGGCGTGCATTGTGGTGGTGGCGACAATTCAATCATTCAACGTGACGGACACCGCCAAGCGCAATGTGTATTCGTTCTTTGAAGAGCTCGCGCCACATTTTGATAACTTGCCCGAGAACATCAGCGCGGGGCTGGAAAAAGTGACGGAAGCCGATTTGCAAAATCAGCCTTATCTGACCACCAAGGATATTGGCCGCACCAAGTATTCCGTGGCGAATTGGCTGCACTTGCATCAGCCCATCGTGATCGTGGATGAGGCACATAACAATCGTACTGACCGTTTTTTCAAAACGCTGGGACGCTTGAATCCTAGCTGTGTGGTGGAGCTGACCGCTACGCCTGTGGCGGGTAACAACGTGCTGTATCACGTCTCGGCGCAAGAGTTGAAATCTGAGCAGATGATTAAGCTGCCGATTGTGTTGGCGGAGCACCCTGAAGGCTGGCGCGAGTGTTTGCGCGATGCGATTTTGCAGCGCGATAGTTTGGAATTGATTGCGCAAAAAGAGACTGACTATATCCGCCCTATTGTGTTGGTACAGGCTGCACCAAGGGGCAATGAGGCGACTGTCGATGTGGTGCGTCAGCATTTAATCGAGCAGGAAAATATCCTTGAAAACCAAATTGCCGTTGCCACGGGTGAGCAGAAAGAATTGAGCGGTATCAATTTGTTTGATCCGGCTTGTCCGATACGCTATGTGATTACAGTAGAGGCGTTGAAAGAGGGCTGGGATTGTTCGTTTGCATATGTGTTGGCTTCGTTGCAGTCGGTGAATTCGGCGAAAGATGTCGAGCAATTATTGGGGCGCGTGTTGCGTATGCCTTATGCAAAAATGCGACAGCAGCCGGAATTGAATAAAGCCTACGCGCACATTGTTGCGGAAAATTTTGCGCAGGCGGCAGCGAACCTGAAAGACCGTATGGTGCAGAACATGGGCTTTGAGCGGTTTGAGGCGAGCATGGCAATCGTGCCGGAACAAAAAACGTTGTCTTTGGTTGGGGGCGAAAAAGCAACACTACCTGTGATACCCGATTGCCATATTGAAGTGCCGAAAATGTTGGATACGCAAAACTGGTCAGACGAAGTTAAAGCTGCGGTGCAGATGATGCCGACCACATTCGGCGCAACGATTTTGCTCAAAGGCGATGTGGATGCCGATACGTTGGCACAGGCGGAAACTTTCATTAGTCATGCGCTCCCGGAAAAATCACGGGTTGCAGTCAAAGAACAATTTGATGCGCATCGCGCTATGCGTCGTGCATTGCGCGCGCCTGCGCAACTGGGACTGAGCTTCGCGCCGATCCCGCAACTTTGTTTGAAGCTGGATGGTTATCTGGAGGTGGTGGAAAAAGAAACGCTTTCCAGTTTTGGCGATTGGGATTTGCTCAAACATCCTTTGCAACTGGCGGGATTTGCCATTACCGAAACCATCAATTCGTTCGAGATTGATGTGAACAATGAGAAAATTAAATATCGACACTTGGATGCGCAGCAACTCAAGTTGAACGATGTGACCAGTCATGTCAGCGAACAGGATTTAGTGCGCTGGTTGGACAAGGAAGTCCGCAAGCCGTACTTGTCGCAAACGCAGTTGCAGGCGTATTTGGTCAAAATGGTTTCGTATTTGCTGCGTGAACGTGTCGGCTTTAGCCTAACGGCTTTGGTACGTGCCAGATTTCAATTGGCACAGGCCATTTCGCGTGAAGTGGAGCGTCTGCGTCAGCTTGCAATGGCGCATGGATTTCAGGGGCGGTTGCTTGAAATGAGTGTGCCGTCATTGGATCAAACTGGACACTACAGTTTTCAGTTTCAAGCGGGGGTGTACCCCGCACGCCAGTGTTATCAAGGCAGTTACGAATTCAGCAAACATTTTTATCCGGTCATCCACGATTTGCGCGAAAAGACCGCCACAGGACAAAGTGCCGAAGAGTTTATTTGCGCACAAGCATTGGATGCGCATCCCAAGATTAAACAGTGGGTGCGCAACATCGAACGGCAAGAAAAGTTTTCATTCTGGCTGCCGACTTCAACGGATTATTTCTATCCCGATTTTGTAGCCGAGTTAGACGATGGGCGTATTCTGGCAGTCGAATACAAAGGCGAACCCTACAAAACCAACGACGATTCACGTGAGAAAAATCAGGTGGGTCACCAGTGGGAAAACTCCAGCGGCGGGCGTTGTTTGTTTTTGATGGCCGTTGCCAAGGATGAGCAAGGACGGGATGTGCGGCAGCAGATTGCGGACAAGATAGGCAAGCCTTAGCAACCACAATCTGTTAAGCGATTTCATCGCTCGTCGAATTGGCAATGAAGTGTTGCGGAGCGAAATAGGGATACGATTTTTTACATGCCTTGCTCGATGATCGCACCACCCAAGCAAACCTCGCCATCGTAAACAACAACCGACTGCCCGGGTGTGACAGCCCACTGAGCTTCGTCGAATTTTATCGTGCATCGCTCATCCGCAACTTTGGTTAAGTGACACGCTGCATCGGCTTGGCGATAGCGGGTTTTGGCAGTGTATGGATGATTTAGCATTGGCGCAGTGCCGCTAATCCAGTGGCTTTCCAGCGCGGTGAGTTGCGGCGCGAGCAGTTTGGGGTGGTCGTGTCCTTGCACGACGATGAGACGATTGTTCACCATGTCTTTGCCGCATACAAACCACGGTTCGCCGGAAGAATCTTTCGCGCCGCCGATGTGTAAGCCTTGGCGTTGGCCGATGGTGTAGAACGATAGTCCGATATGTTCACCCACCACTTTTCCTTCAGGTGTGCCCATTTTTCCGGGTTGGGTAGGCAAATAGCGATTGAGGAATTCACGGAATGGGCGTTCGCCGATGAAGCAAATGCCTGTGCTGTCTTTTTTTGCGTGGTTGGACAAGCCGTGTTTTTCGGCGATGGTGCGCACCTCGGATTTGAGTAGTTTGCCGAGCGGAAACATCGCGCGGCTGAGTTGTTTTTGGTTGAGGCGATGCAAAAAGTAGCTTTGATCTTTGCTGTCGTCTGCTGCTTTGAGTAGCTGGAATAAGCCATCCACCTCGCGCACTTGCGCGTAATGTCCCGTGGCGATGGTGTCCGCCCCCAGGGCGATGGCGTGATCGAGAAAAGCTTTGAACTTGATTTCGGCATTGCACAAGATGTCTGGGTTGGGTGTGCGCCCTGCTTGATATTCGCGCAAGAAATAACTGAACACGCGCTCCTTGTATTCCTTGGAAAAGTTCACCGCCTCGATGGGAATGCCGATGGTGTCGGCTACCGAAACGGCATCAATTAAGTCTTGGCGGGTTGAGCAGTATTCGCTGTCGTCATCGTCTTCCCAATTTTTCATGAACAGACCGACCACGTCATAGCCTTGTTGTTTGAGCAGCAGTGCAGTGACGGAAGAATCCACGCCACCTGACATGCCAACGACAATTCGAGGTTTAGAATTGCTTTTCACGGCTGTCCTTTCTCCCGCTTGCGGGGGAAAGTTAGATAGGGGGAGCGAACATGTTCGCTAGTCATAATGCGTGATCAGTTCAAGCGGGTAGCGTTTGCCCGCGAGGTAATCTTCCATGCAGCGCAGTATCAAAGGGCTGCGATGCTGAGCTTGATTTGCGCGAATTTCATCGGGCGTGAGCCACAAAGCTTGAATGATGCCCGTGTCCAGCGGGCGATTTGCTTCGTATCTGGTGATATTGCCCGTAAAGGCAAAGCGCAGATAGGTGGTGTTGGAATCGGGCGAATGCCAGCGATAAATGCCAATGAGATGGGTGGGAGTAAAGTGGTAAGCGGATTCTTCCAGTGTTTCGCGCGTGACGGCGGCAAGCAAGGATTCATTGGCTTCCAAGTGACCAGCAGGTTGATTGAAGCGTATGCCTTGAGAGGTTTGCTCTTCAACCAGCAAAAATTTTCCGTCCCGTTCAATTACAGCTGCGACAGTTGTATTGGGTTTCCAAATCATGGTTTTCATTTTACGCGAAAATAAAAAAAGGCAGGGTTGCCCCTGCCTTTTTTAACAGCGAGTGCTAATTACTTAGCTGCAGCTTCAGCAGCTTCTTTTTTAGCGTGCTTTTTAGCATGCTTTTTAGCGTGCTTAGCAGCTGGCTTAGCTTCTTCTTTCTTTTCTTCAACTTTAGCTTCAACCTTAGCTGGAGCTGCAGCAGCTGCAGGAGCAGCAGCTTTAGCAGCGTCAGCAGCAACAGCTGAGAAAGAAACAACAGCGAAAATACCGGCGATCAATACAGATAACAATTTGCTCATTATAAACTCCAAGTTTTAGTAGGTTATTAAACGTTTATGACACTACGTGTCGCAGGCATAAACGGCTGTTACATTTATTTGGTTGACATCAGGCAAACAAATATTTTTGGTGCCGGGGGGGGGACTCGAACCCCCACGCCTTGCGGCACCGGATTTTGAGTCCGGCACGTCTACCAGTTCCATCACCCCGGCATTGGGAAGGCGCGCATTATCCATGAAACAGTTGGTCGCATCAAGCTACAATCGCGCCTTTGAAAAAATAGTGGCGTTTTTGCATGCGTACTGAAGAATTTAATTTTGAATTGCCTGAGTACTTAATTGCGCAACATCCCCCTGCACAGCGGGGTGCAAGCCGTTTGTTGCAGGTGCATGATGGGGTTTTGGAAGACGCGCGCTTTGCTGATTTTTTAGCGCAGGTGAATGCCAATGATGTGTTGGTGTTAAATGACACGCGCGTTATCAAGGCGCGTTTATTTGGTTACAAACAGAGCGGCGGTCAAATAGAGGTGATGGTAGAACGGGTATTGAGTAACCATGAAGTGTTGGCGCAAGTACGTGCGAGCAAATCTCCTAAAGCAGGAAGCCGTTTGTTGTTGGCTGACGTGTTAGAGGTGGAGGTGTTGGGGCGCGAAGGTGAGTTTTTTCATTTGAGATTTTTGGGTGATGAAAAGGTACTTGATTTATTGGAGTGCTACGGCAAATTGCCCTTGCCGCCCTATATTACCCACGCTGCTGAGGACGAAGATGAGCAGCGTTATCAAACCGTGTTTGCACGGGAAGCGGGTGCGGTAGCCGCACCCACAGCAGGGTTGCATTTTGATGATGCCCTGCTGCAAGGCTTGCGGGATAAGGGTGTGCAGATTGCTTATGTCACACTGCATGTGGGCGCGGGAACATTTCAGCCGGTGCGTGTTGAATATATACATGAACACACCATGCACAGCGAACGTTATGAAATCCCGCAACTAACGGTAGATGCAATCGTTCAAGCGCATGCAAATAATGGACGTGTGATTGCGGTAGGCACGACGAGCTTACGTGCTTTAGAAAGCGCGGCGGTATCGGGTGTGCTTCAAAGTGGACACGGCGAAACCAAGATTTTCATTACGCCAGGCTATCAATTTAATGTAGTCGATGTATTGCTGACTAACTTTCATTTACCCAAATCTACTTTGCTGATGCTGGTGAGTGCCTTTGGAGGGGTGGATTTAATTCGCGCTGCTTATCGCCATGCGGTAGAAAAAGAATATCGCTTTTTTAGTTATGGCGATGCGATGTTGATCGAACGAAGAAAATCAAACTAGCGATCCGTTCGCCCTGAGCGTAGGCGGTTTTATCGCCGAAGTCGAAGGGAGAAAATTTGAATGAGATAGAACAGTCGAGGAAATACGAATGGAATTTGTTTTACAAAAAACATCGGGGTTGGCGCGGCGCGGACAAATTTCACTTGCTCATGGCGTGGTGCAAACTCCCGCATTTATGCCTGTTGGCACATATGGCACAGTGAAGGCAATGTCACCGTTAGAGTTGCATGAAATCGGCGCGCACATCGTATTGGGCAATACCTTTCATTTGTGGTTGAGGCCAGGCTTGGAGGTGATAGCCGCGCATGGTGGCTTGCATCGTTTCATGGGTTGGAACGCACCGATACTCACGGACTCTGGTGGATTCCAGGTTTTTAGTTTGGGCGCGATGCGCAAAATTTCTGAACAGGGCGTGACTTTTCAGTCGCCGGTAAATGGGGACAAATGTTTCCTCACCCCAGAGGAGTCGATGCGCATCCAGAAGGTGTTGAACTCTGACATTGTGATGATCTTCGACGAATGCACACCCCATCCCGCGACAGAAAAGGAAGCAGGCAATTCGATGCGCTTGTCGTTGCGTTGGGCAGCGCGTTCCAAGACGGCACATCAGGGCAATAGCAACGCGTTATTCGGCATTGTGCAAGGTGGCATGTACGAAACCTTACGCGATGAATCTTTAACCGGTTTGGTGAATATCGGCTTCGATGGTTACGCGATTGGCGGCTTGTCAGTCGGCGAGCCTAAGCAAGACATGCTGCGCATTTTGCAGCACACCACGCCTCGACTACCCGTCGATAAGCCCCGTTATCTTATGGGGGTGGGCACGCCGGAAGACATAGTGGATGCGGTTTCACAAGGCATCGACATGTTTGACTGCGTGATGCCGACGCGCAATGCGCGCAACGGTTGGCTGTTCACGCAGTATGGCGATATCAAGATCCGCAACGCGATACACAAGGCAGACACCAACCCTTTGGATAAGGACTGCACCTGCTACACCTGTAAGAACTTCAGTCGCGGCTACCTACATCACTTGCAGCGTGTCAACGAGATACTCGGCGCGCGCTTGAACACGATTCATAACTTACATTACTACCAACAACTGATGAGTGAAATTCGTGAGGCTATTGAGGCGGATGGGTTTGCAGACTTTGTTGTGGGATTTAAGCAAAGACGCGTTATAAGCAAGTAACTACAAATGTTTAAGTTTACTTTCGACGATCTTCGACCTGCTCTTTCTATCCTGCTGATGGTGATAGTAAGCGTGGTAGTGCTCTTCATTTGGCAAAGCCACGTGGGGTTGAGTCTGCTGGATGAAGGGTTTCTCTGGTATGGCGCGCAGAGGGTAATGCTGGGCGAAGTCCCAATGCGTGATTTTATGTCTTACGACATAGGTCGATACTATTGGTCAGCTGCATTTATGAGCTTGTGGGGTGGCAATGGCATCGTAGCACTACGTTTTGCGATTGCTGTTCTCCAAGCTGCCGCACTTTTTATTGGTTTAACTGTGTTGTCGCGTTATTCCACAAGGCAGCATTTCCTATTTTGGCTGGTGGTAGTAGTTACGCTGCTCACTTGGGTGTCTCCCCAATACAGAGTGTTCGATATTTCACTGCCTATTATTTTGGTCGGGACACTTGCGTTTCTCGTCGAGAAGCCCTCTGCTCGTCGATATTTTTTAACGGGATTGGTGGTAGGCCTCGTATCAATTTTTGGTCGTAACCACGGATTGTATGGCGTGTTGGGTAGCTTAAGTGTTATGGCTTATTCCACCATTAGGCAAACAGAAGGATTGCGCCCAAGGAATGCCTTTGCAACTTGGGTGTTAGGTGTGGTGGTTGGTTACTTGCCTGTACTGGTATTTTTGATGGTTGTTCCCGGTTTTGCTCAGGCATTTTGGGAGAGCATTCTCCTGTTGTTTGAAATTAAAGCGACCAACATCCCATTGCCCGTACCGTGGCCATGGCTGGCCCCATTTGGTCAATTGCCAATTCTTCGTTTATTGCGTGGCATGATGATGGGATTTTTTTTCATTGCCATTATTGCATTTGGAGTAATGGGCATTGCGTGGGCAATTCGCAGAAAATTGCAAGGCAAGTACCTATCTCCCGCGTTGATTGCAGCTATTTCGTTGGCACTCCCTTACGCACACTATGCTTACTCTCGCCCGGATATTGAGCACTTAGCACCCGGAATAATCCCTTTCATAATGGGTGTGCTGGTGCTGATAGGCGCGCAATCCACAAAGATCAAGTGGGTGTCAGCCGTAATGCTGTGCGGTGCGAGTTGGTGGGCCATGGCCCCACCTATTCGGGCTGGACTTGTTATATCAATCCGCAATGTGTAGAGATCAAGGTTTCCGGGGATGTGCTGACCATTGATAGGGAGACGGCTAATTCTTTAACTTTACTTAACAAGCTTGCCGGGCAACTTTCCCCTGATGGGCAAACTTTTATTGCAACACCATTTTGGCCCGGTGCGTATGCGGCATTGGGTCGCAAATCACCCATGTGGGAAATCTACGCCTTGTTTCCCCGTAGCAATGCTTTTCAGCAAGCCGAAATTGAAAGAATCAAAACCGCCAATCCTGGCTTTGTGGTTGTCTTGGATTTTACTGTCGGAGGAGACGAAGGCACGCGCTTTTCATTTACCCATCCCATTATTGCCAATTATATTAAAGATAATTTCGTGCCGGTGTCTGGCTTTAGCTATAACCCTCGATTTCAGACCTATAGAAGCAAGCAGCCTGAATAAATGCCTTGATGCTTTTGTAATACCGCATGAGCGTAGCCAGCTAACGCTTCATGTTAGAATGCGCGCCTTTTGTTTTAACCACGGAGTTTGAATATGTTTATTAGTAATGCTTACGCGGAAACAGCCGCTGCCACTTCAGGCGGCATCATGGATTTTTTACCATTGGTGGGTTTGATCGCGGTGTTTTATTTTTTGGTTTTGCGTCCGCAACAGAAGCGCGCCAAAGAGATGAAAGTTATGATGGATGCGTTGCAACGCGGTGATGAAGTGGTGACGGCTGGCGGCGCGGTAGGTAAGGTCAGCAATGTGTTTGAGCAATATGTGGGCATTGAGTTGGCTGAAAACCTTGAGATTAAAGTGCAAAAATCCGCGATTCAAAGCGTTTTACCCAAAGGCACGATTAAGTCTATCAAGTAATTTCCCGGTTGTAATTTTGAAATTGAGTACACCAGTCGTTATCAAGAGGTTGTTATGAATCGTTACCCGTTGTGGAAATATGTGCTGATTGTGCTCACGTTGTTGGCCGGGCTGATTTACACCTTGCCAAATTTTTATGGTGAGTCACCGGCGGTTCAGGTTTCGCCAATACGCTCCGGCTTGAAAGCGGATGCCGCATTGTTGGATCGCGTGAGCAGTATTCTCAAGACAGGCAATATCAATGCCGAGGTTGTCGCGTTGGATGGCAATAGTATCAAAGCGCGTTTCGTTGATACCGATACCCAACTCAAGGCGAAGGATATGTTGCATAACCAATTGGGCGATGACTATGTGGCGGCACTCAATCTCTTGTCGCGTTCGCCGAGTTGGCTAACCAAGCTCAATGCGTTGCCGATGTATCTGGGTTTGGATTTGCGCGGCGGGGTGCATTTCATGTTGCAAGTGGATATGACTGCAGCTATCAATAAAGCACTGGAAGCTGCGACTGGCGATATTCGCAGCGCAATGCGCGAACAAAATATTGCTTACTCCGGGGTGAATCGCGAAGGCAAAACCTTAGTCGTGAAATTCCGCGATGCAGCTGAACGCGGCAAAGGCGAGGCAGAAATCAGCCAGCGTTTTGCAGACTATGCGCGTACTACTAAAGAGGAAGGCGGCGAATTTTTGTTGAGTATCACGCTTAAACCGGAAGCAGAAAAGCGCATTCAAGATGCGGCAGTGCAACAGAATTTAGTGACCTTGCGCAATCGTGTGAACGAACTGGGTGTTGCTGAACCTGTGATTCAGCAACAAGGAGCAGATCGGGTGGTGGTTCAGCTTCCCGGTGTGCAAGATACCGCACGCGCGAAAGATATTCTGGGACGTACTGCCACTTTGGAAGTACGCATGGTGGATGACACGCATCAAGCCACAGCAGGCACAGTTGCGCCATTGGGTACTGAAATATTTAAGGATCGCGAAGGCGGTGTGTTGTTAGTGCAGAAGACCGTGATACTCACGGGTGAGCGGATTAACGATGCGCAGCCCGGCTTTGATGGTCGCACAAACGAACCGACAGTTAATTTGAATTTGGATGGGGTTGGTGCACGTAAATTCAAAGATGCCTCGCGTGAAAACGTAGGCAAGCGCATGGCGATTATCCTGTTTGAAAAGGGTAAAGGCGAAATTATTACTGCGCCTGTGATACGTGAGGAAATCGGCGGCGGTCGCGTTCAAATCAGCGGCAGAATGACGACTGAAGAAGCGCAAAACACCTCGCTGTTATTGCGTGCGGGTGCATTGGCTGCTCCGATGGAAATCATCGAAGAGCGTACCGTTGGTCCCAGCTTGGGCGCGGACAATATTAAGCGCGGTTTTGATTCGACAAAAATCGGTTTCATCATGGTGTCTTTATTCATGATCGCTTACTACTTGATGTTCGGCACGATTTCGATGTTGGCACTGGCAGCGAACTTGCTGTTGTTGGTGGCATTACTGTCATTGATGCAAGCGACATTAACCTTACCTGGCATGGCGGGTATTGCGCTGACATTGGGTATGGCGATTGATGCGAACGTATTGATTAACGAACGTATTCGTGAAGAGTTGCGTAATGGCATCACGCCGCAAGCGGCTATTCATGCGGGTTATGACCGTGCTTTTGCGACGATTTTTGACTCGAACTTCACCACATTTATCGTGGGTATCGTGTTGTTTATGTTTGGCTCCGGCCCCATTAAAGGCTTTGCGGTGGTGTTGTGTTTGGGCATTGCGACCTCAATGTTTAGTGCGGTGCTGGTGTCGCGTGCATTGGTAAATATTATTTACGGGCGCAAAGCACGGCTAGTTAACGTAGCAATCGGCTAAAAAAATAAAATTTCGTCGCTATGCTGCGTTGCTTACAAAAAATTACTTCTCACATATTAAACATATGCAGCGGCGTAATTTTTTGTACGCGCCTTGCCTAGCTTAGAAATTTTATTTTTTAGAAATATCCGAAGGAAACATTAAGGACATATCATGGAATTTTTTAAGATTAAGCACGACATCCCATTTATGAGTTATGGGCGTTACACCACCGCTATTTCGCTGGTGACTTTTTTGGTTGCGATATTTTTCCTTGCGACCAAGGGATTAAACTTTGGTGTCGATTTCACCGGCGGTACGGTTATTGAAGTCCATTACGCACAATCGGCGGATCTCACCAAAGTGCGCGAGCAATTGGCGGAGATAAAGCTGCCCGATGCGCAAGTGCAAAATTTCGGTTCCAGCCAGGATGTGCTGATACAGATTCCACTCAAGCAAAATATAGCGGGCGCGAAGTTGAGCGAGCAGGTTATAGAAGGCTTGCACAAATACGATGCCAGCGTGGAAAAACGTCGCGTTGAATTTGTGGGTCCGCAGGTGGGTAAGGATTTGATTGAGAACGGCTCACTCGCACTGTTGCTGGTATCGCTGGGTATCGTTGGGTATCTGTGGCTACGTTTCGAGTGGAAGTTCGGCTTGGCGGCGATCATCGCGAACTTGCATGATGTGGTCATTATTCTCGGCTTCTTTGCATTTTTCCAATGGGAATTCTCCCTGTCAGTATTGGCCGCAGTGCTCGCTGTGTTGGGTTATTCGGTGAACGAATCGGTAGTGGTGTTTGATCGTATCCGTGAAAACTTTCACAAGATGCGCAAGGCGGAAGTGGCGGAAATTATTGATAACGCTATCACGCGCACCATGTCACGTACTGTCATCACACACGGTTGTACGCAGATGATGGTCGGAGCGATGCTATTTCTGGGTGGTGAAACGTTGCACTACTTTGCGATGGCCTTGACCATCGGTATCTTGTTCAGTATCTATTCTTCCGTGTTGGTGGCAAGCCCGCTGTTGTTGATGTTCGGCGTGTCGCGCGAGGACTTTATCAAGCCGGAGAAGACTGAATCAGAAGAAGTGTTGCCTTAAGCTGTGGAGATATTCAGCTCGTTAATCGACCTCGTCCTGCATCTGGACGCACATCTGCTGTCACTCACCCAGCAATACGGTATGTGGGTTTATGCGATTTTGTTTCTGATTATTTTTTGCGAAACCGGTTTGGTCGTCACACCTTTTTTGCCCGGAGATTCTTTGTTATTTGTCGCAGGTGCACTGTGTGGCATGGATGCGTTACAAATGGGAATCGTCATTCCCTTGTTAATACTCGCTGCGTTCAGTGGCGACAATACCAACTATTGGATAGGTCGGTTGCTAGGTGTGAAATTGTTGAATCGCACCAAACTGATTAAGCCCGAACATATCGAAAAGACCCACGCGTTTTATGAGAAACATGGTGGCAAAACCATACTGTTTGCGCGCTTCTTGCCTATCATTCGTACCTTTGCGCCATTTGTGGCGGGTATCGGTCTAATGCGTTATCGCTTGTTTGTTGTCTTCAGCGCGCTGGGCAGCTTGGCGTGGATAGGCAGCCTAACGTTGGCAGGTTATTTGTTCGGCAACATCCCCGTTGTAAAAAATAATCTCACCCTCATTATTGTCGGTATCATGGTGGTGACATTGCTGCCAGCGATATTGGAAGTGATACGTCATCGCAAGCAATCGACCTGATTGAATGGAACGTCTGGTTTGACCTTGAGTCCAATTTACAACCCATGATGAATGGGAAATGTGGAGGGATGAAAAATGAAAACATTCATATTTGCATTGAGTACCGCTGTTATGTTTTGCGGTGCGTTGCAAGCGGCAGAATTTACCGATGTCGCCGATGTTGTTTCTAGCACACCTATTCATGAGCGCGTCAGTCAACCCTACCTTGATTGCTGGACAGAAACGACCACCGCGCCCGCCAAAGGGGCTACGCTGGGCGGGGAACTGCTGGGTGGCGTGACAGGCGCACTGATTGGTAGCCAGATAGGTGATGGCACAGGTAAGAAAATCGCCACGGTAGCCGGAGCGGTAGCCGGTGTGAAAATTGCCGATCGTTCTGCAAATTCAAAACAAGCACAAACCCAGCAAGTGGAACATTGTCGCGAAGTGAAAGCGAGTAACGATGTGATTACCGGCTATAAAGTGATCTACCGCTATAAAGACCAAAACATTACGACCATACTGCCTTATTTGCCGAGTGAAAAAATTCGTATCGGTATTCGCGTGATTGAGGATGTGCGCTGAATTTTCTGTGATGTTAATTGCATCTACGCACTAAAATACCCCCATTTTCGTGAGAAATGCTACCATCGAACCTCATGACAATAGATGCAAAATTTGAAATTTCATTAGAGCGATGTTCATTATCTTTGATGGATCATTGAGGTAGTAAAAAAATGCACAAAATTAAGTTAAGCTTATTTTTACTGACAATGACTGCAAGCTCAGAAATCATGGCCGCCTCTTCTGATGAAATTCAAGTGTACGATGAAGCAATCAACACCGTAGGCGAGTTGAATGTTGATATTCATATGAACTACGTTGGTTCGGGTGCTAGAGACCCATCTTATGTCGGTGAAATTCCGTCCTACCATAATGCCAGAGTGACCCCGGAGTTTGGTTATGGTATGACCAAGAACTTGGAGGCTGGGCTTTACGTTCCGTTCATCAGAGCGGCTGATGGCAATGGTTATTTTGAAGGCTTAAAAATCCGCTTAAAGTATATTGGCGATAACAGGGAAAGCGGATTTTACTGGGGTATGAACGGGGAACTGGGTTCGACTTCGATACGTACTTCCGAGCAACGCGTTAACTTTGAGTTGCGTCCCATTCTTGGGTACAAAACTGCGGACTGGAATTTGACCGCCAATCCAATTTCAGGCTTTGTTATATCGGGTAATTCGCATACGCCTGGGTTTTCTCCCGCATTCAAAATCAGCCATAAAGCAACAGAAAAAACATGGCTCAATGTTGAACATTATTCAGACTTCGGCGATATGAACAATATGCACAATGTCAGTCAAGAAACGTACCTGTCAGCTGAGACCCAAATCTTTGGGCATGATTTGAATATCGGCATCGGTCACGGTTGGACAGGCGCAGACAACTTGACGATTAAAGCAATTTTCAACGTGCCGTTATAAGCTGTTTTACCATGCGTATTTGTCTCGTCTTTCTTCTTGCCATCATGTTCTCACTGAACACCGCTTATGCGGCATCGCTGGGCATTTGTGACGCGTTGGAGCACACATCAAATCATGCTCCACATTTCGGACATCACAGCCACGAGGATAGTGACAGTAATGCCTCGCAAGCTAGTGGTGATAAGGTGGGAAAAGTGACTTCGGCGAGCGATCATTATCACAACCACGTACATCCTAGTTTCTCCTCAATCTTGCCAGACATCATTGGTGTAACGTCATTAATGGGATGCAGTGTTCTAGTTGGCACGCCAGCCATTACTTTCTTCTCAGCATTACAAGCGCTTCCTGATTATCCTCCCAAAGCTTATCTCGCCTAATCTGGCGGGATAATTCCTCGCAGTTCAAGTAGCTAACCCTGCACAGGGTTAGTTCGCGCATCCCGTCAAAACTCAACGTCTCGTTGAGGAATTTAGCTAAAAAATTCACTCGTTGCTACTCGTGTGTTTTTTACAGCGAATTAAACATTTTTATTGGAGTTAGTTATGAAAAAAATTTTACACACACTCGGACTGATTGCCCTGTTTATCGCTCAATTCGGCTGGGCAGGTGAAGACATTGCAATGAGCGCAAAGCAAGCTCAGGCACTCAGTATTACAACGGCTGCATTGCCCGGTAAACAATCCGGTGAAGTCTCAGGTTTGCCCGCCCAAGTGGTGATTCCGCCCAATCAAATGTTTGTCATTAGCACCCCGCTTCCCGCGATGGTCGAGCAGACATTGGTGGGCGTGGGCGATAGCGTCAGAAAAGGTCAGCCGATTGCCCGATTACAAAGTCCGGCATTCGTGGAAGCACAGCGCGGCTTGTCGCAGGCGAGTGTACAAAGCCAACTTGCGCAAGAAAATTTAAGACGCGATGAATCGCTGTGGAAAGACGGCATTATTGCTGAAAGCCGTTACCGCATTAGCAAAGGAGCTGCAATTGAAGCACAAGCAGCATTGGCGGAGCGCAAGCAAATGTTGCATCTTGCAGGGATGTCCGATGTGGCGATTGCACAACTGCAATCGGGTAATAATTTAAGCAGCCTGTTGACCATCACTGCGCCAATTGACGGTGTTGTTTTGGAAAAGTCAGTCAGCGCGGGGCAGCGATTGGATGCGGCTGTGCCGATGTTTACTATCGCCAAGCTCAACCCGCTTGGACTGGAAATACAAGCCCCCTTGGCGGTTACTGGCAAACTCAAGATAGGTGCGGCGATCAACATTCCAACTTTCCACGCCAGCGGCAGACTCACCGCAATTGGGCGCAGTCTGACAGGCACGAATCAAACCATTTTGCTACGCGGAGCGATTACTAAAGGCACGGAAAACTTGCGTCCCAACCAAACCGTGGAAGCCAGCATAGCAACGGCTACTGGTAGCAAGGTGCAATGGGAAGTACCCAATAGTGCGATTGCGCGTGTTGCCGGTAAAACAGCGTTGTTCGTCGCAACCAGCACAGGGTTTCGTTCGCAGTCTGTTGAGGTATTGAGTGAAGGCGCGCAAAACAGTGTTATCAGCGGTTTGCTCAAAGGGGATGAAAAAATTGCGGTAAGTGGCATCTCTACACTCAAGGCCAGCAGCATGGGTATTGGCGGCATGGGAGGTGGCGAATAATGTTTACCAAACTGCTTGAGTTCGCTCTCACACAACGTCTGCTAGTCGCTGCGTTAACGCTCTTTCTAATTGGTGTGGGTATTACTTCATACCGTGATTTGCCGATTGATGCGTTCCCCGATGTTTCTCCGACGCAGGTAAAAATCATCATGAAAGCTTCGGGTATGACACCGGAGGAGGTGGAGACGCGTATCGTTGCTCCTATTGAATTGGAAATGCTCGGTATTCCCAATCAGGATATTTTGCGCTCCACGTCCAAGTATGCAATCGCCGACATCACGATCAATTTCAAAGAAGGCACGGACATTTATTGGGCGCGCCAGCAAGTTGCAGAAAGGCTAAATAACGCGCAACGTGACTTGCCCGATAATGCTATCGGAGGGCTTGCGCCGATCACTACCCCGCTGGGCGATATGTTCATGTTCACGGTGGAAGGCGAAGGTTATACGTTGGAACAACGTCGCACTATTCTGGATTGGACAATACGTCCGGCATTGCGCACTTTGCCCGGTGTGGCGGATGTGAACTCATTGGGCGGATTGGCGCGTGCTTTTGAAATTGTGCCGGATCATATTGCGCTTGCCGCACGCGGCATTTCCTATGCCATGCTGCAACAAGCGGTACAGGCGAACAATCGCAATGACGGATCGGGTCGATTAAGCGATGGTGATGAGGCCTTGCTGGTACGCACCGAAGGCAACATTAAAAATCTGGACGATGTGCGTAACATTGTCATTGCCAGCACAGGAGGCAATCCGATTCGCGTCAGAGATGTGGCTGAAGTACGCATTGGCAGTTTGACACGCCTCGGTGTTGTCACCAAAAACGGACAAGGCGAAGCGGTCGAGGGTATCGTGGTGGGGTTGCGAGGTGCCAATGCACAAAAAGTCGTTGCATCTGTAAAAGCCAAATTGCGGGAACTTGCGCCTACCTTGCCGCAGGGTATGACCACTCAGGTGCTTTATGATCGTGGCAGTCTGGTAGAACGCGCCGTTGGCACGGTATCCAAGGCCATCACGGAGGCCATCGTGTTGGTGGTCATCCTGCTGGTGTTGTTTCTCGGTAATTTACGCGGAGCAATTGTGGTGGCGGTTACGCTACCGCTCGCCATGTTGTGCACTTTCATTCTCATGCAGCAGTTTAACCTTTCCGCCAACCTGATGAGTTTGGGTGGCTTGGCAATCGCCATCGGTATGTTGGTGGATGCGGCGGTGGTGGTAGTGGAGAACATTGAGTCGCATCTCGCGCAAGATAAAAACACTGGAAAATTACCGCATCTGCATATCATGTTTCGAGCGGTAAAAGAAGTCATCACGCCAGTCGCCGCCGGGGTGGCCATTATCATCATTGTGTTTTTACCGTTGCTGACCTTGCAAGGCTTGGAGGGCAAGCTGTTTACGCCAGTCGCACTCACTATTGTGTACGCGTTGGCTGGATCGTTAGTGTTGTCACTCACTGTGATACCGACGCTTGCATCCTTTGTACTCAAACAGGCAAACCATCAAGAACCCTGGTTGATACGCAAGGCGATGGGAATTTACGCGCCCATGTTACAACGTGCCTTAAACAAAGAGCGTGCGGTCATTATCGGTGCGTTAGCCATGCTGGTCATCACCGCCGTGGTTTATACCCAGATAGGCAAAACTTTTATGCCGGAAATGGACGAGGGAGACATCATCGTCGGCATTGAAAAACTGCCTTCCATCAGCCTGGAACAAACTGCCGCACTCGATTTGAAAATCCAGCAAGCCCTTTTGCAACAAGTGCCGGAAATCAAAACTATCGTGGCACGTGCCGGCTCCGATGAAATCGGTTTGGATCCGATGGGGCTTAACCAGACTGATTCTTTTCTGGTGTTAAAGCCCATGAATGAGTGGCGCGAACCTAACAAGGAATGGTTGCTGGGCGAATTGCGCAAGGTGCTGGATCAATTGCCGGGAATTGCCTATAGCTTTACCCAGCCCATTGCCATGCGAGTTTCCGAAATGTTGACGGGTGCGAGGGGTGACGTTGCGGTCAAAATCTTTGGCACGGACATGAATACGCTCAATGAAACTGCCGAGCAAATGGTCAAGGTATTGCAAGGCATCAAAGGCAGCCAAGACGTTTACACCGCAGAGAACAGCGGCGTACAGTATTACCGTGTGGCGATAGACCGTTTGGCAGCGGGGCGTTTGGGTTTTAACGTGGACGACATCAGTAACACCTTGCGCAGTCAGGTTGAAGGGCAACAACTGGGCATCGTTATTGAAGATGGTCGGCGTACTCCCCTGATTATGCGTGGCACGGGTGATGTTCGACGCTCTCCCGCTTTATTTGCCGCATTGACCCTGCCCTTGCCGGATGGGAAAAACGTGCCGCTGACAGCAGTCGCCAAGCTGGAACGCGTCGATGGTCCGGTAAAGGTAGATCGGGAAAATGGCCAACGCATGGTCATCGTGCAAAGTAATGTGCGCGACCGCGATCTGGTCGGTTTTGTCGCGGAGGCTAAAGCGGCTGTTGCGCAACAAATCAAATTGCCATCGGGTTATAGCGTGACTTGGGGCGGCGAGTTTGAAAATCAACAGCGCGCTGCGGCACGTTTGACGGTGGTCGTTCCCGTCGCACTGGGCATGATTTTTATGTTGCTGTTTGCCACGTTTGGCTCGGTGCGACAAGCCACACTGGTATTGACCAATATCCCGTTCGCTCTGATCGGCGGGGTATTCGCGCTGTGGGTTAGCCGTGAATATCTATCCGTCCCCGCCTCGGTCGGTTTCATTGCGCTATTGGGCATCGCGGTACTCAACGGTGTGGTGATGGTGTCCTATTTTAACCAACTGCACGGGCAGGGCATGGACATTGCACAGGTGGTGGTTGAAGGTGCGAAGCGCAGGTTACGTCCTGTCTTGATGACCGCCAGCATTACCGCGTTTGGCTTGCTACCTTTGTTGTTTGCTACTGGGCCAGGTTCGGAAATTCAGAGACCACTCGCCATCGTGGTGATAGGCGGACTGATTAGCTCGACGTTGTTGACGCTGATTATGTTACCCATCTTGTATCGCCGTTTTGGCTTAGAACGCGTGAAGGAAATCAAATGAAAAATGATATGAAAGAAATGAATTGCTGTTTGACGCTGGTTTGTCATCACTCCCTGGAAGAACGGCTGGTGGATCACCTGCTGGAGCATCCCGAATGGGTGTACGGGTTTTCTGTCGTTAACATGGAAGGTGGTAGCCAAAAAGAAATATTGTTGAGCATGATCGAACAAGTGCGCGGGCGTTCACGGCGGGTACAAATCCAAACTGTGATGAATCTCGATGATGCGCGTGAACTTATTGCTTGCCTGAAGCAGGAAGAACATAACCCTGAAATGGCTTACTGGATAACGCCGATAATTGAATTTGGGAGGCTGGCATGAAGCGAAAAACAGCAGGTGCGAAGCGGAAAATTGGAAGCGGCCTATTATGCCTAGCGTTGTTCAGCAGCATAGCCCATGCAGAAGAAATCAATCGACCCGATTTACCGCCGCAGGCGCAAATTGACAGCGCGTTAAGCCAACATTTGTTGGTGTTGAATGCCACCAACGAGCTGAATATAGAACGCGCCAATCAACGCAAGTGGAACAGTGGTAATTATGAATTCAATGTGCGTGCAGGTACGGGGCAACGCAGTGTTGCCAACACTGGAGAAAAGTTGAAGGAATGGGATGTTGGGCTGGAACGCCCGCTGCGCTGGCTCAACAAGGTGGGTATTGATGAAGACATCGGTGCGGCAAGTGTCGCTCGCGCCGAATACTCACTCGGCGATGCGCGTCACGAAGCGGCACGCACGTTGTTGCAGATGTGGTTTGTATGGCAACGCGAGCAAGCACAAGTTACGTTGTGGCAACAGCAAGCGGACATTCTTAAACAGCAAGCACAGCTGGTTGAGAAACGCGTCAAGGCAGGCGATGCACCCAAGCTGGAATTGAATCTCGCATTAGCAGCTTCTGCCCAAGCCAGCGTACCGTTGCATCAAGCACAATTGCGGACGCAGCTTGCTAGCAATGCTTTGAAAAAACAATTTCCTGCTATTCAATTGCCTGAGCAAGTATTGCTGGCGATGCCGCAGATGATTGACCATGACCTTGCTTATTGGAAAGCCATCGTACTCGAACACAACCATGAGCTGGGTGTCGTGCAACAGCAAAACCTCGTGCAGCAACTGTTGGCACAGCGTAGCCGTGCCGACCAACTGCCCGATCCGACCGTCGGCGTGCGTTATGCCAAAGAAGCGAGCGGTAACGAAAAAGTGGCGGGCGTGTATGTCAGTGTGCCACTGCCTTCCGTGTCACGCCGTGCCACGGCTGACAGCGCGATCCAACAAGCCGCCATTGCTGCCGACCAGGAAGCCTTTGTCAAACGCCGTTTGGAAGGCGACATCTACGCGACACATACTCAGGCAGTCAGCAACTACAGCACTTGGCAACAAGCACATGAGGCTGCACAAGCGATCCGCAGCAATGCCGAACTGACAGCCAAAGCGTACAGTTTGGGAGAAAACAGCCTGCTGGATAACCTGACTGCCCGCCGTTTTGCGTTGGAATCATCCTTGGCGGAAAGCCTCGCGCAACTTGATGCCAATGAAGCCCGCTATCGCCTGCTACTGGATGCCCATCAATTATGGTCGTTAGGCAATGATGCAGATGAGCATCATGCCAATCACTATTGATTGAAGTGTTAACGCTAACCGAGCCAGCTAAAGAATGCTGGCTCGGTTAGCGGTTATAGCGGTCAGTATTTTAGCGATGCACTTAAACTTGGGATAAAAATTATGAGTATGCATTGTCACGATGATAATTGTGAGTCCGTTACTGCAAACACGCCGCGTTATCGCCGCGTGTTATGGGTGGCACTCATCATTAACGCTGCCATGTTTCTGGTTGAAATTTGGGGCGGCTCATTGGCTAGTTCCGTTTCTTTACTGGCGGATTCAGTGGATTTTATGGGCGATGCCGCCAATTACGGCATATCCCTGCTGGTGCTTTCTATGGGGATAATGTGGCGCGCACGCGCGGCAATGCTCAAAGGATTATCTATGGGCGCGTTTGGTGTGCTGGTGCTGGTAAAAGTGACGTGGGATTTTTTTCACGGAACAACGCCTGAGCCGCTGACGATGAGTTTGATTGCTTTGCTTGCGCTCATGGCGAATGTCACCGTTGCCGTGTTGCTTTATGCGTATCGGGAAGGCGATGCGAATATGCGTTCGGTGTGGCTGTGCAGCCGCAATGATGCCATCGGCAATTTGGCGGTCATGTCGGCAGCCTTGGGGGTTTTTATAACGGGTTCAAGCTGGCCGGATCTGGTTGTGGCAGTGGGTATGGCAAGTCTTGCTATCTCGTCCGCTGTTTCAGTAATACGGCAAGCTCGAAGGGAGTTGCAAACAGGATAATTCGCAAGGGTCTCCGCCGCTACATCACAAGTTGTTCAACCGAACCGACCTGTGATGTAGTCCTCAGTCTCTTTGCGCTTCGGATTGGTAAACACAGTAGGCGTGTCGCCAAATTCTACCAAGTCACCAAGATACATATAAGCCGTGTAATCGGCCACGCGGGCGGCTTGTTGCAAATTGTGCGTGACGATGACGATGGTGAAGTCTTCTTTCAGTTCATCAATCAGTTTTTCGATGTGGGCGGTGGAAATCGGGTCAAGTGCCGAGGTTGGTTCGTCGAGCAACAGCACTTGTGGTTTAACCGCGATGGCACGGGCGATACAAAGACGTTGCTGTTGACCACCCGATAGCCCTGTGCCGCTTTGTTTCAGCTTGTCTTTCACTTCCGTCCATAGCGCGGCTTTCTTTAACGCCCATTCCACACGCACTTCCATGTCGTGCTTGCTGAGGTCTTCATAGAGCTTCACACCAAACGCAATGTTGTCATAAATTGACATGGGGAACGGCGTAGGCTTTTGGAACACCATGCCGATTTTGGCGCGCAACATGTTCAAGTCTTGCTTGGGATCAAGAATGTTTGCACCATCCAGAATGATTTCGCCCGTGGCTTTTTGCTTGGGATACAGCTGATACATGCGGTTGAAAGTGCGTAGCAGTGTCGATTTTCCGCAACCGGATGGGCCGATGAAAGCGGTCACCATTTTTTCCGCGATGCTCAGATTGACATCTTTGAGCGCGCGGTAATTACCGTAATAAAAGTTTAAGTCTTTAACGACGACTTTGGGATTGGCGATAGTTTCAACGGTCATTTTGTAACCTTGTTAATGAGTGGTGGCACTTTGTCGGAACAATACGCGTGCCAAAATGTTGAGTGTTAAGACGCTAAGGGTAATCAGTAATGCACCCGCCCAAGCCAGGCGTTGCCAGTCTTCATAAGGACTCATGGCAAATTGGAAAATCACCACTGGCAAATTCGCCATCGGTTGATCCATATTGCTATTCCAAAATTGGTTGTTGAGTGAAGTGAATAGCAGCGGTGCCGTTTCACCGCTGATGCGTGCTACAGCAAGCATGACACCAGTGATGATGCCGGCGCGCGCTGCACGCAGGGTGACGAAGTTGATGATTTTCCATTGTGGCGCACCGAGTGCAGCGGCGGCTTCACGTAGGGTGCTGGGAACAAGTCTCAACATGTTTTCGGTGGTGCGTATCACAATTGGAATCACCAGAATCGCCAAGGCCATTGCGCCCGCCCAGCCGGAAAAATGTTTGACATGCACCACATAAATTTCATACACGAACAAACCAATTACGATAGACGGTGCGGACAACAAAATGTCGTTGATGAAGCGTGTGATCGGAGCCATCCAGCCGCGATGTCCAAACTCTGCTAGATATGTTCCAGCCAGAATACCTATTGGCGTGCCTATCAATGTGCCAACTACAGTCATCATCAAGCTGCCGCTAATCGCATTTAATAAACCGCCAGCGCTGCCCGGCGGCGGGGTCATTTGCGTAAACACTACACTGGTGAGAGCAGGTAATCCGTGGTCTAGCAGGGTGAACAATATCCAGCATAGCCAGAACAATCCAAACAACATGGCGAGAAAAGAGACGGTCAAGCCGACTGTGTTGATGACGCGTCGGCGTGTGTGTAGATTGAGATTTATCATCGTTATTAAGCCGCTTGTCCTTCGCGCTGTCCCAGCTTGTAGAGCATGAATCTGGCGAGAGATAAAACCACGAAGGTAATGAAGAACAATATCAAGCCGAGTTCAATCAGGGATGACGTGTAAAGCTCGCCCACGGCTTCGGTAAATTCGTTAGCCAGCGCGGAGGAAATACTATTACCGGGCATCAACAGCGATTTGGTGAGTTCATGTGCATTGCCAATGACAAAGGTCACCGCCATGGTTTCTCCGAGTGCCCGACCGAGGCCCAGCATGATGCCGCCTGCCACGCCGACTTTGGTGTAAGGCAACACGATGCGCAACATCACTTCCCATGTGGTTGCACCCAAACCGTAAGCAGATTCTTTGAGTAAAGTTGGCACAACATCAAATACATCGCGCATCACCGAGGTGATAAACGGAATCACCATAATTGACAAAATGATGCTGGCGGTAAGAATGCCGATACCCATAGGCGGCCCTGAAAATAAGGGGCCAATGTACGGCATAACGCCGAGGTGGTCATTGAGCCACGGCTCAACATGATCGGCGAATACCGGTACAAAAACGAACAATCCCCACATGCCGTAAATAATGCTGGGGATACCCGCGAGTAGTTCAATGGCAATGCCGAGTGGACGGCGCAAAACGCGGGGTGAAAGTTCGGTTAAAAATATCGCGATGCCGAAACTGACCGGAATCGCAATCAGCAATGCGATGCCTGATGTGATTAGAGTGCCGACGATGGGAATAAAGGCACCAAATTTATCGTTGATTGGATCCCATTCCGAACTTGTCAGAAAACCAAAGCCAAATGCGTGAATGGCGGGCATGCTGCCGACCACTAGAGAAAAAATAATCGCCGCTAACAAAGCCAGCACACTAAAGGCCGATATACGTGTCAGCGTGCGGAACAGCATATCAAGCACAGCTTGGCGTTTTAGGCGTGCTTCGAGTGAAAACATCGGCATAGTTAAGGATTGCTTGGTTAAAAAAATTGCGGGAGCATCAGCCCCCGCAATTATAACTTAATGATGTGTCGTTTTTGTTACGCGCTGTAAGCTTATTTCCAGATTGCTTTGCCGCTTGCGTCTTTGATTTGTGCTTTCCACGCATCGCGAATCATCTTTGTGACATTTTCTGGTAGAGGCACGTAGTCTAAGTCGGAAGCCATTTTGTCGCCGTTGCTGTAAGACCAATCAAAGAACTTTAAAACGGCTTGCGCGCTCTCTGGTTTCTCTTGAATTTTGTAAACCAGAATGAAAGTTGCGCCAGTAATTGGCCAGCTGTCCTTGCCGGGTTCGTTGGTTAATATTTCATAAAACCCTTTGTCAGCATCCCATTTTGCATTGGCAGCAGCAGCCTTGAAGTTATTTGCATCAGATTTAACAAAATGACCATCGTGGTTCTTCAGTTGCACATCTGTCATTTTATTTTGCAAAGCATATGCGTATTCCACATAACCAATTGCGCCCTTGATACGTTGAACGTAAGAAGCTACGCCTTCATTACCTTTGCCACCAGTACCAACTGGCCATTGCACGGCAGCTCCGGCACCCACGCCGCGTAACCAGTCCAAGCTAACCTGGGAAAGGTACGTTGTGTAGATGAAAGAGGTTCCAGAGCCATCAGAACGGTGGACTACAGTGATTGCTTGATCTGGAAGTTTTACACCATTGTTATCGGCTGCGATTCTTTGGTCATTCCATTTGGTAATCTTACCCAAATAGATGGCTGCAAGTGTCTCCCCGGTTAATTTTAGCTGACCAGGTGCGATTCCTTCTACGTTGATTACCGGCACAACACCGCCAATTACAGTTGGAAATTGTGTCAAACCGAGTAGCCCCAATTCTTCGGGCTTCAATGGTGCATCGGATGCACCAAAATCTACTGTTTTGGATTTGATCTGCTTGATACCACCGCCAGAGCCTATCGACTGGTAATTCATTTCAGTGCCAGTTACAGTTTTGTAGGCTTCTGCCCATTTGGCATAAACGGGGTAAGGGAAAGTTGCGCCCGCCCCGGTGATGTTAACCGCCAAACTTGCGCCAGCGTAAGCCACCGCAGTGGCAGCTGTGATGCCGATGATGAATTGTTTGAGTTTGCTATTCATTAAATATATCTCCATTGAATTAAGTGCCGCTTGGGGTGTTATTTGAATCAACAATGCTTTCTTGCGGAGGGCATGTTATGTCGGTTGTGTTACAGGATTATTACAGTTTGTGAGTATTTGTGGTGAGCGATTTTATCGGTAGGGGCTAATCATTTTGCGTTGTGATGGTGTTCATGATTAAATGATGGTCATTAGTTTCATAATTGTTTAATAGTGGAAATATAAAATGATTAAATCCGCTCAAGTGGTAAAGGCTTTATCGGCATTGGCGCAACCCACACGGCTGGCGATATTCCGGCTGCTGGTCGTGAACGGGCATGAAGGATTGGCGGCGGGGCAGGTGGCAGAGAAGTTGAAAGTATCTCCGGCAACCCTGTCTTTCCATTTCAAAACGCTGAGCCATGCAGGGTTGATCGAGAGTAGGCAGGATGGACGATTTATCTACTACACCGCAAATTTTACGGTGATGAATGGCATGGTGGATTATCTGACGGAAAACTGCTGTGGTGGCAATGCAGATGCTTGCAATGTGCCGAGTAAAAAATGTTGATATTTAAAAGGGTGAAATTCAAATGAGTGAAAAGCAATATAACGTACTGGTGTTATGCACCGGCAATTCGGCACGCAGTGTTTTGGGTGAAGTGCTATTCAATGTAATAGGCAAAGGCAAATTCAAAGCCTACAGTGCGGGAAGTAAGCCGGCGGGAAAAGTTAATCCCGGCGCGCTGGAATGGTTGCAAAAAAATGGACACAGCATTGATGGATTGCGCAGCAAAAGTTGGGATGAATTTGCCACACCTGAAGCGCCCAAGTTCGATTTTATTTTTACCGTCTGCGACAACGCGGCGGGAGAGGCTTGCCCAATATGGTTGGGACATCCGATGACTGCGCACTGGGGTATTCCTGATCCTGCGCACATTGAAGGAGATGATGCGAGGCGAGTCGCTTTTAACAAAGCCGCTGACCAGTTGGCGCGACGCATCCAACTTTTTATGAATTTACCGATTGAGAAATTGGACGCGCTTACCTTGAAAGGAAAGCTCACAGAAATTGGTCGTATCGAAGACTAAGGCGATAAACCTAAGTGTTGTCATTGGTAAAGCACCTAGCCATTCGACTAAGCCCACAAGTGGGCAAGTCGCTGGTTATCCCGCGAAAGCGGGAATCCAGCAGTTCAAAATCTCCGTACAGCGGACGACACAGATGGTTTGTCTCGCTACGCGAGGATTGTTTAATTAACTGGATTCCCGCTTTCGCGGGAATGACGGTGCTTTGAGTTAAGTGGAGAATTTGTATGAATCTATTTGAACGTTACCTTACGGTATGGGTATTCCTGTGTATCGTTGTTGGTGTATTGCTGGGGCAATTTTTCCCAAACGTGTTTCATGCACTGGCCAGTTTGGAAGTGGCGCATGTGAATCTCCCGGTAGGTGTGCTGGTGTGGGTGATGATTATCCCCATGTTGTTACGCATCGACTTCGGTGCGTTGCATCAGGTCAAGCAACATAGTCGCGGCATTGGTGTCACTTTATTCGTGAACTGGGCAGTCAAACCTTTTTCGATGGCGTTTCTGGGTTGGTTGTTTATCCGTCATCTGTTTGCCGATTCTTTGCCGCCAGATCAACTCGACAGTTACATTGCGGGATTGATTTTGCTCGCCGCCGCACCGTGTACCGCAATGGTGTTCGTGTGGAGCAATCTGGTGAAAGGCGATCCGTTATTCACCTTGTCGCAAGTGGCACTCAATGATGCGATCATGATATTTGCCTTCGCACCTTTGGTGGCTTTGTTGTTGGGTATCGCCAGCATTGCTATCCCTTGGGCGACGTTGTTTTTCTCGGTAATTTTTTACATCGTTATTCCGGTCATCATTGCGCAATTGCTGCGAGGACGACTGTTGGCAAAGGGTGAAGCTTCCTTTAACCAATCTTTGGCACGTATTGCGCCATTTTCTATGAGCGCGTTATTGTTGACCTTGGTGTTGTTATTTGCCTTGCAGGGCAATGCCATTGTTTCTCAGCCTTTGGTAATCGCCATGCTCGCTGTGCCAATCTTGATTCAAGTCCTGTTCAATTCCGGTTTGGCCTACTGGTTGAATCGTCGCTTGGGTGTGGTGCATTGCGTGGCAGCTCCTTCTGCCTTGATAGGTGCAAGCAACTTTTTTGAACTCGCCGTTGCAACTGCGATTAGCCTGTTCGGCTTTCAATCAGGTGCGGCATTGGCTACAGTGGTAGGAGTGCTGATTGAAGTGCCGGTGATGTTGCTGGTGGTGAAAATCGCCAATCAGTCCCGGCGGTGGTATGAGCTTAAAAAGCAGAATAACTGCAATGCGGGTTAAATCTGCCAGATGTAGGAGCGGCTTTAGCCACGATGTTTTTTGATTTCGCGGCTAAAGCCGCTCCTACGATTGAGGAATAAAAAACGGGCATCCTGAGATGCCCGTTCGTTATTGTGCAGTGTTCCCTGAGCGCATTATGAAATATGCATATCTCCTACACAGATTGCTTTAGATTAGAACGAATGAATCATGCCCAAGCCAAATGCAGTTTGCTTAGAACCAACTGCTGCACCTGAGTAGAAGCCATAGCTGGCAGCTGAATCATTTTCAAGGGATGTGTAAGCTGCATACAACTCAGTCGCCTTGGAAAAACTATAGCCAGAACGCAAAGATAATTGTTTTGCACCACTATTTGATACGCCGTTATAGTTGCCATTTTTAACATAAGTGGCCGCCAGATTGATGTTTTCAATCTTATAGGAGCCAGCCAATTCCACATTGCTTTGTGAGGCGGTAGTTGATGTTGTGTTAGCTACTGAGTGACGTTCAGCGGTGATACCTACTTGACCGTTAGTGAACTTGAATGCGCCAACCAAACGGGTTGCGTTGTCAGACTGAGTTGTAGTGGTTTGGTCTGCACGTGTTTCATAAGCAAGCGCACCATACAACATGTCGTTTTCATACATACCCGCCAAGGACATTGCAGTTTTGTCCGTTGTAGCTGTTTTGGCTGAGTCCAAAGCATATGAGGCTTGGCCAGTGAACCCGTTGAAATGGGGTGTCCAGTATTGGATCACATTGTTCTGGCGAGTGTTGTAATTTTTGCCATTACCTGTCATGCCGATCAAGTTAATAGCTGAGAATACGGTAGTGTTGTCAAACAATTCAATTTTGTTGTGTGCAGTCTTAAAAGGCGTGTCCCAGTTACCAGCAAATACGCTACCGAAGTTACCCTTGATTCCAATTTGGCTATTACGCACGCCGTTGAATGGCGTTTTTGCATTCTTGTCGTTAACAGAATCAGTTTGCACTTCTAGTTGATAAATCGCTTGTAAGTCTGCTCCGAGATCAGCACTACCCTTAAAGCCGAAGCGTGAAGCATTGCTTTGTAGACGGTTTATGCTCGTGGCAGTTGTTGCTGGAGTAACCTTGTCGCTTTTGATTGACTCAACATCAACGTTGATTTTGCCATAAAAGGTGAAGTTGCCGTTCTCAGCGTGTGCCGCTACTGGTAAAGTGAAAGCTGCAGCCAGTGCGACAACGATTAGTTTCTTTTGCATTATTAAACTCTCCTAAGTCATTTATATAGAGCCGCCAGATTGCGACGGACGGGATAATAAGTACCAATTGTTACAGTTTGATGAACGCAATATAACGTTCGAGTTACAAACACTAGCTCTTATGGATACACCTCTATTTCAGAAAATGTTTTGCGTAGCGGCTGCTCATGCGTGACATGGGTAATAGGATCAGCAAGTCGGCAGTATTGAATTCCGGATCCCAAGCAGGCGCGCCACAAATATAAGCACCTAGTCGCAAATAGCCTTTGAGTAATGGCGGAATCGGTGCATCGAGTAATTGATTGAGTGCGTGAATAGGCAAAGGGTAACGGGGAAACACCGTGTATTCGGTGGGTGCGGAATAGAGGCGATGCAATTTTCGGTAAATACTTGCCGCCACATGACCGCCATCCGCCATGCTGATGCTGGCGCAGCCAATCAGATATTCATGGTTGTGCTGTTGCATGTATTGCGCAAGGCCACCCCACAATTGGGTGATGGTTGCGCCATCACGATGATCCCGATGCACGCAGGAACGGCCGACTTCCACCATGCGGTCGCTGAGGTGCATGAGCCGAGTTAAATCAAATTCGGTTTGAGAATAATAGCCGCCAATTTTTTTGGCCTGATCGGGCGACAGGATGCGATACGTGCCGATAACTTTGTTTTCTTCACTTTCACGCACCAATAAATGCTCGCAATATTTGTCGTAAATATCGCGGTCGACACCTTCTTTCGCGCTGGCTAGTGTCGCGCCCATTTCCTCGCCGAATACTTTGTAGCGCAGTCGTTGTGCTTCGAGGATTTCGGCTTCACTGTGAGCGAGGCGGGTGGTTAATTGCCGATGAGTGGCTGCTTGGGGTTGGCGGTTTAGTTCTAGCATTGCATCCTCTTTTTTGAGTGATTAAAGATGCGTGTAGATTAGGGAGGCTGTGTTGCAGCGCGATGACGGGATTGTGAAGAAAGTGTGAATTTCTACTTGGTCTGATGCTTCAATAGCGGATCGACCAATAAAGCGTAGCTTGATTGTGCCGAGAGTCTGGGGCTTGAGAAGTCCGGCTCGGCCTGATATTCAGGCTCATGTTTGGTAGTGCCTATTGTGTGTAAAGTTTTTGCAATTGAATCTTGTGCCGCGCGTGCCAACATGCGACGACCCATATCGGCAGTCGATAACTCTGGCGTAAATACCACTAATGCGTTGAGATGTGAGCAACGAATAATCCGCCAGATAGATTGCACGAGCGTGGTATCACCGATGAAAGGAGCCGCTGTATTGGCTTTACCATCATCATCCTGATAGCGCAGCGCAATGGGATAAATTTTTGCGTTTGCGTCAATCGCGGGTTGGATAAGTGAAGAGTGAAAATGGCCCACCTGCTTGCCGTCTGTCGTCGTACCTTCGGGAAAAAGCCCGACACACGTTCCCTGTTCAAGCAACAGGCTGATGCGCAAATTAGTGGCAGAAGTTTTTTGGCGCAAAGCCCGGTCAATAAAAATTGTGCCGCTGCGTTTGCATAGCCAGCCAATGATTGGCCACTCGCGCACTTCTGATTTGGCAATAAAACGTGAGGGATGAATGGCATTCACGACAAATATATCCAGCCATGAAACGTGATTGGCGACTATCAGGCAACCTGATTCGCTTCGGGAAGGTTGCTGCCCTTCAATTTGAATGCCGATGTTGAAAATTTCGAGCAGTTGTTTGCTCCAGGTTTTCAAAACTCGTTTTTGTCTAATTTGGTTGAGATGGGGGTGAATGATCGCCAGCAATACGCCATAAGCAAGATGAGTAGCGAGTCGAATGGTGCGGAATACACAAATTAGCAAATTGGATGATGGCTTATCCATAAAAGACCTCGGCATTCTGACGCTGCTTTTCATTTACCTTGTAAGAGTTGGGGTGGCGACGTTCGATAAATAAACTGTTGCCGGGTTTTTTCTTCGCCATGATTTTGGCCGTAGTAACAGCTTCGGTAATTTCATAATGCGAATCAAATAATTTAGGAGTAACCCAAACCACGCCTATCGAGAGGGTAGGTAAGGGGTGGTGAACGATACGGCTTTGCCTATCCTCTATTTTATAGCCGCCCATCGCGCGGTGTTGCTTATCAAATAGCCCTGAAGAAGTTTGCGCAAAGGCCGCGAGTGCGCGATGACATCGATGCTCCCAATCTTTGCTTTGTAGAATGAAAATAAAATCATCACCGCCGATATGCCCGATAAAATCCTGTGTCGGATCACAAATTTGGTTGAGTAGTTTGCCGGTGAACTGAATCAGCTCATCTCCCTTGCGATAACCATATTTATCGTTAAATGGTTTGAGGTGATCCAGATCGGCATAGCATACGGCGAATGATTCACCGGATTGAAGCAGATTCTCTATATATTCGTTAATGGGTACGCTGCCGGGTAACAGGCTTAAAGGATGGGCATGGCGTGATGTTGAGATGTGCGAATGGGTGATTTCACGCAGCAGGTCTTGGCTTGTACCTAGCCCGATGTAGCGACCTTGTTCGGTGATAATAAAACTATCGACAAACTGCTGCATGTCGGTTTGGCTTAAGAATTGACTGACTTCATCTATAGGCGTGGATTTCTCCACCAATAAGGGCTGTGCATTCATTAGTTCTGAGCAATGCCTTTTGTCGAGTAACGCGATGTGCTGCGGTTGTGCAATCTTGTCTGAGAGTTGATAGCGTTGGATCAAACCCACCGGGCAACCATTCTTGACAACAGGGATGGCGTGCAGGCTGTGATCTGCTGAAAATTGGGTGAATAGGGTTTCGATAGTTGTGTCAGGGGGTATGGGCTCAACAAAGCGCAAAATTTTCTCGACGGTAAAGCCGAGGGATGCGTTTGAGGGATTTTTAATACTTTCTTCCATGATTAGTGTCCTATGCGTTTCAGATAGCACCAGCATAGTTAAGCAATGTTGCAATTGAATGAAGCTAGTGTTGCAGGCTGATTGCAATAAGGGTTAACGCAAGACCGCGAGGATGCTTTATAAAAAATCAGGCGAGATGGACAAGCGCAAAGTGGTTTGTGTCTCGCCACCGCGCTCGCGACTATTAAGCCACCATACCGCCCCTTTTTTGACACTCCAGTATTGAGCTTGTCCAGTCATAAGCAGTCCTGCAACTGAACCGAGAGTTGGTTGATGTCCGACAATTAACACGCAACCCGTTTCATCTTGCCAGTTTGCCGCTTGCAGTACATCTTGCGGTGAGCAGCCGGGCATGATGAGAGGCTCGGTAATGAGGTGTCGGTTGAGTGCGGTTGCGGTTTGTTGAGTGCGTCTGGCAGGACTGACTAGAATTCGAGTGTCTGGAGGTAAATGCACCCTCAAAAAGGCTGCCATCTTTTCTGCTTGAATCCGGCCTTTGGCGGTTAGAGCGCGTTCCAAATCGGGAACACCATCTTCTGCTTCGGTATGTCTCCATAAGATCAGTTCCATGATTTCCCCCCAGTCTCAAATATTACTATTCAATAGTAAGAATATACCGTATATACTGATTACTCAAAATAATTCAATGGAGTAAAATTATGACAACCAAAAAGATTGCCACAGCGGTTAAGGCTACCCCCAAAAAAGTGACTGCAACAAAACTTTCTGTTGATATTAAAGCCCCTGCACCGCAACCAACAGCGGTAAAAGTTACAGCTGCCAAGCCAAGCAAGAGGAATAAAAAAGCAAAAAAATCGACAGCTAAAGCAGAAGTTAAAAGCAAGGTGGTACGCGATAGTTTCACCATGCCGCAAGACGATTACGCGAAAATTGCCAAATTAAAACAAGCCTGCATCAAAGCGGGTTTGCATGTCAAAAAGAGTGAACTTCTACGTGCTGGTTTACGTGCCTTGGATACTTTAACGGTTGCGCAACTTAAGCAGGCGATAGGCAAGCTGGATACGATTAAAACTGGCCGTCCCAAAAAATTTGCAGCGTAGATTCATCAGTGTCAGTTTGACTTTTCATTTTGTTCCAACGAAGGCGAGCCGTTACGGGTAAGCCTTGAAACATTAGTTGGCGAGCTGCGCAATTAGTGTGGTTTGTGCGCAAACTGGTGCGGTGTTGCGTATTTTCTTTCTGCGGTAACTGCCATCGGCGGACATTTCCCAAGCTTGAACATTATCTCGCAAGTAGATTTTCAGGCCTTCGTCTAACACGCGCTTTTTCAGTTTCTTGTCGAGCAACGGAAAGCAGACCTCAATGCGGCGGAAGAAATTCCTGTTCATCCAGTCCGCGCTGGATAAATAGGTATCGTGTTTCAGATTGTTGCGGAAATAGAAGATGCGCGTATGTTCCAAGAAGCGTCCAATCACCGAGCGTACGCGAATGTTTTCCGATAATCCTTCCACGCCGGGGCGAAGCGCACAAACCCCGCGTACGATCAAATCGATTTTTACACCGGCTCGCGAAGCTTCGTACAATGCAGTAATGATGGTGGGCTCCAATAGCGCATTCATTTTGGCAATGATGTGTGCTTTTTTGCCAGCCTTGGCGAGTTTGGTTTCGTTGTGTATGGCCAATAATATCTGGCTGTGCAGCGTGAACGGAGATTGCCATAAGTGTTGCAAAGCCCCTGCCTTACCCAAGCTGGTAAGTTGAGAAAATACTTGGTTTACATCAGCGCATATTTCAGGCTGACAAGTGAATAACCCGAAGTCGGTATAAAAACGTGCTGTTCGGGGATGGTAGTTGCCGGTGCCCAGATGGACGTAGCGGCGAAGTTTCCCCTCTTCGCGACGAACCACCATAATCATTTTTGCGTGGGTCTTGTGACCCACTACCCCATACACCACATGCGCGCCAACCTCTTCCAGTTTGCTCGCCCAGTTGATATTGGCCTCTTCATCAAAACGCGCCATCAGTTCTACCACCACAGTCACTTCTTTTCCGGCTTGAACGGCAGCGATTAAAGCTTCCATCAAAGCGGAATCGACTCCCGTGCGATAAACCGTTTGCTTGATCGCCACCACTTGCGGATCAGATGCGGCCTGTTGGATGAAGCTGATGACGGGTTGAAATGATTGAAAGGGATGGTGTAACAACACGTCGTTCTTGCGCAGCAGCTTGAACATATCCGCCCCTTTTTTCTGCAGGGTGGCGGTGATGGCTGAGGCGTAGGGCGGGAATTTTAAATCATCGCGTGCTACGCGATCGGGAATGTCCATCAGTCGTACCAGATTCACCGGACCATCTACACGGTACAAATCTTCAACGCCCAATTCGAATTGTTGCAGCAAGTAATTGGCTACTTGGGGTGAACAATTATCGGTGATCTCCAGACGTACTGCATCACCAAAATGCCGATGGGGTAACTCGCCCTGTAAGCTGGTGCGGAGATTTTTTACTTCTTCGTCATCGACAAACAAATTGCTGTTGCGGGTGACGCGGAACTGGTGGCAGCTGAGCACTTCCATGCCGGAAAATAATTCGCCGACATGGGCATGCAAAATCGATGAAAGGAACACAAAGCCATGTTCGCAACCGCTTAATTCGGATGGCATGGGAATCGTGCGCGGCAACACACGAGGTGCTTGAACTATGGCCTTGGTCGAGTTTCTCCCGAATGCATCCTTGCCCTGCAACTCCACCGCAAAATTTAGGCTTTTGTTGAGTACGCGGGGAAACGGGTGAGAGGGATCGAGACCAATCGGTGTGAGTACGGGCATCACTTCATTGAAGAAAAAGTCCCGCACCCAAGCGCGCTGTTCATCATTCCAATGGGTACGACGCAGAAAACGTATGCCTTGTGTTTCCAGTTCAGGCAGGATCGCGGCATTGAGCACTTCATATTGCTGTTTGATCAGCAGATGAGCTTGATCGCGTACCAGTTTGAGCGTTGCGGCGGCATCCATGCCGTCCGGGCCAAGTGCCACACCGGTCAGATTGATTTGCTCTTTTAAGCTGGCGACACGAACCTCAAAGAATTCATCCAGATTGCTGCTGACAATGCACAGATATTTGAGCCTTTCCAGCAACGGAATGCTGCCATCTTCAGCTTGCGCCAACACGCGCCGATTAAATTCCAGCTGGCCTAATTCACGATTGATGAAATGCTGCGCGTTAATTTTATTGCCCACGATAGCGTCACTCTGGTGTTGGGGCGATGTGTCTTGCAGGCCGGTTTTCTCCAGGCCGCTCATGATAGGTTTTCCATGCCCCTAGTTTAGGTTGCAATTGTTACAGATTCTTTACAGGTATTGCGTCCTATTATTTGCTTCCGAATGTAGCTTGGTTCATGGAGTTGCGTAAGTGATGTGTTTATTTCCCGCTCGCAATGATTTGCATGTGTACCCCTATGGTTTTCCATTGCCTGGCTTCTTCTTGTAACGCGGTTTCGGTGAGCGGATTTTGCGTCAACCAATCAGCGGGTAATGACAAATTAAATTTAATTCCATCAAAATGACCTTGCATATCGGGCAAGGCAATGTCTTTGCGATTACGGTAAAACAAAACCGCAAAACGCAGTGCCATGACTTGGGCGAGCAGCTCAGGGGTGGTTAATTGGTTGCGCATTTTTTCCAACCTGCCGCGATGAGCCAAGGTGAGCAGGCTGAGGAGTGCTTGTTCTTTTTTGGTAAAGCCGGGCATATCGGCATTGGCAAGAATGTAAGCGGTGTGTTTGTGATAACCGCTATGCGCCACGCTGATGCCAATCTCGTGCAAGTGTGCAGCTTGCATCAAGGGTTGCAAAACGGCTGAGTCGGCTTGCTCATCCAGAAACTGCAGGGCAAGACTTTCAGCCAGTTGCCCTACACGTTTGGCCTGGCGCATATCAACATGGTAGCGACGCATGAATTGCGCAACCGTTACGTCACGCATGTCGTGATCATGAAAACGTCCCAGCAAGTCGTACAAAACGCCTTCGCGCAACGCACCCATTGCCGGCTGCATCTGCTCGATATTCAACTCACAAAACGCGGCGTACATAATGGCAAAGCCGCCGGGCAATGCAGGCAATCGATCCGCCCGTAACCCTTGTAAATTAAGCTTATTCACATCACCCACTTTGAGTAAATATGCGCGTAATTGTTCCAGCCCTTCACGCGTAATGCCGCTTAAGCTGTACCCGTTCAATTCCAAAATTTCGGTAATAGCCTTGGCGGTACCCGACGAGCCTAGCGCGCTGCTCCAATGGTCACTGGAAAATTCAGCAGTAATACCTTGCAGTTCGATACGGGCGGCAAGCTCAGCCTGCTTGAGATTGGCTTTGCTGATTTTGCCGTCGGGGAAATAGCGCAGACTGTAGCTAACACAGCCCATATACAAACTTTCTAGCTTGAGCGGGTTAAGGCCATTCCCCACAATAAATTCAGTGGAGCCGCCGCCGATGTCCATCACCAGCCGATTGCCGTCGGATAGCGGCAAGCCTTGTGCAACTCCCATATAGATAAGCCTTGCTTCTTCGCGTCCTGCAATCACATCGATGGGAAATCCCAAGGCGGCTTCGGCCTGCTGCAAAAACTCCGGCGCGTTTTTGGCCACACGTAAAGAGTTAGTCCCCACTGCGCGTACTGCCTCTCTGGGCAAGCCGCGCAGCCTTTCGCCAAAGCGTTGCAAACAAATCAAACCGCGTTGTTGTGAGGCTTTGTCGAGGCGTTTGTCAGTGCCTAATCCCGCTGCCAAGCGTACCGGCTCACGCAAACTGTCCAGCATATAAAGTTGGTCATTTTCGACACGAGCGATTTGCAGGCGGAAACTGTTAGAACCCAGATCAAGGGCAGCGAGGAGCGGTTGATGTTGCACAGTCAGTGTTTGTGTATGCTTGATGTGGACATGATAGCGTGAAACATTTCATCTATCTGTCCAATTTTAAGGGAATGTAGACTAAAATTAAGCGAATAACAGTATATTCGGTAAATGTTTCAATACGGTTAAATCGTTGCAGCAGCAGGCATAGGGGTGATTTTTGCGTTTCGACCCAAATTCAGGTTGAACAATCCCGATTCCTTCGGTAGAATCCGCGCTCTTTTGAAATCGGTTGGAGTAGAACCATGGCACGTGTATGTCAAGTAACGGGTAAAGGCCCGATGAGCGGGAACAATATTTCCCACGCGAATAACAAAACCAAGCGTCGTTTTTTGCCGAATCTGCAACGTCGCCGTTTCTGGGTTGAATCAGAAAATCGTTGGGTGAGCTTGCGCTTGTCCAATGCCGCACTGCGCACCATCGACAAAAATGGTATCGACGCAGTTCTGGTAGAAATTCGCGCCAATGGCGTGAACGTTTAAGGGCTATAGAAAATGCGCGAAAAAATCAAACTCGAATCAAGTGCCGGTACTGGTCATTTTTACACCACGACCAAAAACAAGCGCACCACACCAGAAAAGATCGAAATGAAAAAATACGATCCTAAGGTACGTAAGCATGTAATGTATAAAGAGACCAAGCTGAAGTAAGTTTGGCTGGATTGGTTGTACAAAAGAAAACCCGCGAATGCGGGTTTTTTGCTGTTGGAATCAAAAATAAGGATGCCCGTAAGATCAAGCTACTCCAGCCAAGCGCCTATAGACTCGGCATGAATTATTCGTGAACTTTACTGGGATTGATGTGTCCCATCGCGCATGGAAAAAGAAGACGCAAGAAAACAAACAAGGGAGGTACTTCACGAAAGGCGCAAGCAAGTAATACGCTCGTACCGCAAGGGAATGCCGGTGATGCAAATCGTTGAACACAGTGGACTCAGTTGGTGCGCAGTTAATGCTGCGATCAACTTGTACAAGGAGGCGGGAGCATCCGCGCTCAAGCCTGAAGCACGAGGCAAGAAGGAAGGCAGCGGGCGCATGTTGAGTGAGGCACAAGAACGCACGATTCAGCAGATTATTTGCGAGAAGCGACCAGAGCAGTTGAAGATGGAATTTGCGCTGTGGAGTCGTGCTGCTGTGATGCAATTGATCGAGCGTGAGTGCGGTATCAAGCTCTCAGTTCGCGGGGTTGGCAACTATTTGCAACGTTGGGGATTTACGCCACAAAAGCCGATCAAGAAAGCCTATGAACAACGTCCTGAGGAAGTGAAAGCGTGGCTGGATGAAGAATATCCGGTCATTGAGCAACGCGCAAAAGCCGAAGATGCCGAAATTCACTGGGGTGATGAAACGGCGATTGTGAATACCGATGTGCGTGGACGCAGTTATGCACCGGCGGGGAAAACACCGGTTACTTTAGCACCGGGCGGTACACGTCACAAACTGTCGATGATTGCGACGGTCACCAATCAGGGTAAGGCACGCTGGATGATTATCGATGAGTCGTTCAATGCAGATAGATTCACCGAATTTCTGGAAGCGTTAATTAAGGACGCAGGCCGGAAAGTATTCCTGATACTGGACAACCTGCGTGTTCATCATAGCAAGGTGGTCAAGGCGTGGGTGGCAGAACGGAAGGATAGGATTGAGTTGTTTTACTTGCCCAGCTACAGCCCGGAGTTAAACCCGGAAGAACGGTTGAATGCGGATTTGAAACATGCCATCTCCACCAAGGTTCCAGCACGCACAAAAGCTAAGCTGAAAGCTGCTGCAACTGAACACATGCAGACGCTAGAAAAATCACCCGAGCGTGTGAAGAAATACTTCCAAGACTCACGCGTAAAATATGCCGCTTGATTCACGGATAAAAGTGGCCGGATCAATAGATGAAGAAGTTGAGCGGATCATAGTTGAGGTTTCGCGGGGCATAGTAGAACGCTATGACATAGAATCTGAGCAGATTGGATGTGACCGAGATCACATCCACATACTGTGTGCGGCGCACCCGAAGATAGCACCTGGGCAGATAGTGCGGGTATTCAAAAGCCTGACTGCACGAGGGATATTTCGAGAGAAGCCGAGCGTCAAGAAATCGTTATGGGGCGGGCAATTTTGGACGGATGGATACTATGTGGCGACAGTAGGGGAGCGTGGCGAATGGAGTGCGGTGGAACGGTACGTAAAGAACCAAGGCAAACCACGAGAAGAACTACGTCAACTCAAACTTTTCTGATACCCCGTGCTCTGGCACGGGGTGGTTCATCGTAAATATTTTCTCAATATCCATAATAATCGCGCCTTCAGAAAAGTCTTTTACAAGGTAAATTTTAATAATGGTGCTTACAGACCAACTCTAGTTCGGTGTTCATGAATAAATATTGTCGATGGTCTGGCAGCATGTGGTTGCTTGAAAATTGAGGTGCATTGTTGTTGCCATATATTAATTGCACGAATAGGTTGCGGTGTTTTCCAAATTAGATTGCAGGTGTCATCCATTGCAAAGTATCCACTCTCAAACAACTTGTCGTGAAGTGTGCAAAAGCAAATCGTATTTGATAGCAAACCCCTTGCTTCAGGGTGATCAGCCCACCGAGCAATATGGCTAGCAACTAAAAGACCGTTATCATTCACATCGCAAAGTGCACAACTTCCACGGTAGTTTGTAAGCGTTTTTTTACGCAATGCGCCCATCCCTCTCCGAATTCTACCCAATGCAATATCGCTTGATGTTTCAACATCAGGTAAAACAAGTAACCCCTCTTCAACCGCATTTTCCAAAACGTCATCTGGTAAATCTTCAGCTATAGCACTTACGGCAACTCGATTCAGCGTATAGAGGCCAGTATCAGAGAAAAACAAAAATTTTTCATCACGTAATTCTTGCAAAATACGACTAACAGTTTGAGCTGGTGTTTTGCCCGAGCTTTTCGTGTCACTGATAATGCGGGGCAGTTCCTGTAAAAGGAAGAGGGAGCGCTCGATTCGAATAGTTGAATTTCGTGCAGCAAATCTTTCAAGTGCTAATTGAACAGCGGTGTGCCAATTTATTAACATAACCTGATAATTTAATTAAGTAATTTGTTAATTCATCCTAGTATGAATCTTGGTAAATAGATCAATGGGAGTTAAATTTTTAAAACGCGCGCTGGTAGAGAGTAAACGAATTTCTATTTATGCTGGAGACAAATAGTTATTTGTTTTCAGCCCATTTTAGAAACGGTTTCATTCAGCTTACCTGACCATTGTTATGGATATAATTTGAGTGCATAAAAGGCTCAATAAAATTTAAGATATTCTGCTAGTTAAGTCGCAGACCAAGCCTTTGCTTCCTCATAACCCGTAAACACTTGTATATCCGCATCGACAAAAATTCGCGATAACCAAGCCTGCCAAGTGATCCATTGGTCATCGGTGACAACGGCGATTTTGTTGAAGTCGTGGTTGTGTTCGCGGCTGAAAAATTTGATTTCTTCCCACGCGACATCGACGGTGTAGTTGATCATTGCACGCAAATCGAACAGTAGGTTCACTGTGCCGGGAGTTTTGAGTTTGTATAGGGATTGTTCTTCAAACGCTTTAAAATCGGTAATGGTGAATTCGCCCATGACGGCGACGTTGACGAGGTTTTCGGTTTGTTCGATGGTGATCATTTTATTTCTCTCTCAATGTTTCGGGCTTAGCCGCAAGCTTAGCACACCACCCGCGATGATGAGTGCCATGCCTAGCCAACTGCTGAGTGACAAAGTTTCATGCCATAACAGCATGCCGAACAAGCTGGCGAATACGACGGTGCTATACGCCAAGCTGCTCACCACCAGTGTCTTGCCGACACGGTAGGCGCGTGTCATGGCGAGTTGTGCGAGGGTGGCGGTGCTGCCTAGTCCCAGCAGGATGGCAAAGCTTTGCAGCGTGATGGCATGCACGGTATCGAATAACATCCACGTACCGCTGAACAATGAAGCGGCAAGGCTGAAATAAAATACGATGCGTGTTTCCGGTTCGCCGATGATGCCAAGTTGTTTAACGTTGAGATACACCACCCCCGCAAGGAAACCAGAAATGAGTCCGAGCAGGCCGGGTAAGAGTTGGTCATGTTCGAGAGTAGGGTGCAGCAATAACACCACGCCGCAAAACCCCATCGCGATGGCAAGGGTGAGAGGCAGATGAAATTTATCTTTGAACACCAGCATGGTGAAAATGGTGAGATACAACGGTGCGGTGTAGTTGAGCGTGACGGCAGTGGCGAGTGGCAGCACGGTAATGCAATAAAAAAACAGGGAGAGTGCCACTGTGCCGGCAAGGCTGCGGGATAAATGTTTGCGCCAGTGTTGCGTGGCTACGCTAATGAGTTGTTGGCGCATGATGATATATACGAAAATCAGCCCGATGAAAGAGCGGTAAAACACTAACTCAATGTGTGTGAAATACGCTGCACCGAGTTTGACGAATACGCCCATGCAACCGAACAGCACGCCGGCGACTAACATCCACAACGAACCTAGGTTCTTGGGTGCCATTGGCGGCTAGAGATGAGGGGCTAAATTGCGGCGCAGATACTCATGGAAATGCAACATGCCATTTTCAGTGGGCGATTGATAAGGGCCTTGTTGATCGATACCGCGCTGGTAAAGTGATTTGCGCCCTTGGTGCATTTTCAGGCAGATGATGTCATCCTCAACAGCCGTTTCGTTGTAAGCCTTTTGTTCTGCTTCGACATAATCACGTTCGAACAAAACAATATCTTCAAGATAATAAAACTCGACGATGTTGGTGCAGGCTTCTGTGCCGCGCGGAACAAGGGTGCTGATAACCAGCGTGCCGGGATACCATTCCACCATGATATTGGGGTAGTAGGTCAGCCAGATCGCTCCGAATTTGGGTAGTTTTTCGCCGTAATAACGCAGTACTTGTTCTTGCCATTTGCCATATGCATCACTGCCGATTTTGCGCAGCGCGTTTTTTATCCCGACGGTTTGCACGCTGTATTGTTCGCCAAATTCCCACTTGAGATCGTCGCAATCGACAAAATTTCCCAAACCCGGATGGAACGGTACAACGTGGTAGTCCTCCAGATACACCTCGATAAAAGTTTTCCAGTTGAAAGCGTATTCATCCACCTGCACACGATCCAGCATGTAGCCGGAAAAGTCCAAGTCCTGCATCACGCCGACATGCGCCAAATCTTTTGCGATGTCGCGTCCACCGGAAAATAACAGACCATTCCAATTTTGCAGAGGTGACTTGTTCAGATGCAAACAGGGATTATTCGGGAAATGCGGTGCGCCCAGCAGCTCACCATTGGTTTGATAAGTCCAGCGGTGAATCGGGCAGACGATGTGTTTCGCGTTGCCGCGCCCCTCTAGCATGGTGGCCTGGCGATGGCGGCAGATGTTGCTGAGCAGTTCCACACCATTTTGGTTGCGCACCAGCATTTGCGCTTCATCATGCATGACTTGGTAGTCACCCAAGTTGGGTACCATCAGCTCGTGTCCCACGTAATTTGGTCCTTGCGCAAACAGCGCGCGCTGCTCGGCAGCCAAAACAAGCGGGTCAAAATACCAGCTAATTGGCGGGGGCGACGGCAGAACCGTAAGGTGATTCAGGTTTTCTAAATTGGACATACCCAGATAATTCGCTGAATACGGTAATGTTGCAGGAGGTGCGATTTTCGCCGATATGCAGGGTGAGGGCAACAATAAATTAGCCGAGCGGCGGTGCGTTGGGTAAAATGTGCGACTTCACATCAAACAACGAGCGTAGCGACTATGTTTGATGGGGAAGCCCCTTCATTCAGCAACAGGAACGCAAGCTCCGTAGTTGCGTGGGAATACCCTTGCGGTATTGCGGGCTTGCTTAGAACTTTGAATTTATAGAATCCCCACTAGAGGTTGAGATGGCAGGCAAATCGCAAAAAGCACCGAGTTTCGAGTCGGCAATGGTCGAGCTTGAGCAAATCGTCGCGGATATGGAGGCGGGTAAGTTGTCGCTGGAAAACTCGCTGGCCGCTTACAAACGCGGCGCGGAGTTGTTGGTGCTGTGCCGCACCCAGCTTGAGGATGCGCAGCAACAAGTGCGCGTGTTGGATGAGGGGGTGTTGAAGAATTTTTCTGTGAACGGTGAAGCCTCAGCCGCGTCAGGGCAGAGTTGATGCCACCAGATTTTTCCAGTTGGTCGTTCGTTCATCAAGCACGTTTTGAAGACGTGTTGCATAAGCTATTGCCCTCAGCAGGAGTCGCCCCGCAACACTTGCACCAAGCCATGCGCTATGCGGTGTTGGATGGGGGTAAGCGCGTGCGCCCATTGTTGGTGTTTGCAGCGGGCGAATTGGTGGGTGCAGAACCCTCACGCTTGAATATCGCGGCGGCGGCAGTTGAAATGATTCACGCTTACTCCTTAGTGCATGACGATATGCCGTGTATGGATGACGATGTACTGCGTCGTGGAAAGCCCACTTGTCACGTGCAATTCGGTGACGCGACGGCGTTGTTGGTCGGCGACAGTTTGCAGACTTTAGCGTTTCAGTTGCTCGCGGAAAATAGCTTGAGTGATGACGTGACGCGTCAGTTGGCGATGATTAAGTTGTTGGCGATTGCGTCAGGTTCACGCGGGATGGCGGGCGGGCAGGCGATGGATTTAGCCAATGTCGGCAAGGCGTTAAGCTTGCAAGAACTGGAGATGATGCACATCCATAAAACAGGTGCGCTGATTCGTGCCGCCGTTTTGCTGGGTGCGCAGTGCGGTGAAATTTCTGAAATGCAGTTGGCGAAGTTGGATCACTTTGCAAAATGTATCGGCTTGGCTTTTCAGGTAGTGGATGACGTGCTGGATAGTGAAGCCGATACGGTGATTTTAGGTAAAACTGCAGGTAAGGATGCCGACAACGATAAGCCGACCTATGTCACTTTGCTGGGTGTGAATGCTGCTCGTGAAATGGCTAAAACATTGCACGGCGAGGCACTGGCAAGCTTGGCAGAATTTGGAATTGCGGCGCGGCGCTTGCGCGATTTAGCAGATTTTATAGTGTTGCGAAAGTTCTGATGTACTCCTTACTCAACACCATCCACTCCCCGGACGATTTGCGCAAGCTAGATCGGGAACGGTTGCCAAAGTTGGCCAGTGAGCTGCGCGAGTTTCTCGTCGAATCGGTGAGCAAAACGGGTGGGCACTTGTCATCAAATTTAGGCACGGTTGAACTGACGCTTGCGCTGCACACCATTTACAACACGCCTGAAGACAAGCTGGTGTGGGATGTGGGTCATCAAACTTACGTGCATAAAATTATTACCGGCCGACGCGAAGCAATGAGCAAGCTGCGCATGGCGGGTGGTATAGCTGGCTTTCCCAAGCGCGACGAAAGCCCTTACGACACTTTTGGTACAGGGCATTCCAGCACGTCTATTTCGGCTGCATTGGGCATGGCGGTTACTGCCAAATTGGATGGTTCAGCGCGCCGCGCCGTGGCGATTATCGGCGATGGTGCGATGACTGGGGGTATGGCATTTGAGGCATTGAATAATGCTGGGGCGATGGATGCTAATTTATTAGTGATACTAAACGACAATGATATGTCGATTTCAAAACCTGTCGGTGCGCTGAATAATTATCTCGCCAAGCTGATGTCGGGACGCTTTTATTCTGCGGTGCGCAGCACAGGTGAGAAGGCTTTGCGCGGCATTCCGACTGTACATGAATTCGCCAAACGCGCCGAAGAACACGTCAAAGGCATGGTGATACCGGGCACGATGTTTGAGGAATTTGGCTTTAACTACATTGGCCCGATTGATGGACACGACATCAATGTGTTGCTCGACACCTTGAACAATGTCCGCAAATTGGAAGGGCCACAGTTTCTGCATGTGGTCACACAAAAAGGCAAAGGTTACGACAAAGCAGAAGAAGACTGCCTGTTGTACCACGGGGTTAGTAAATTTGACCGAACCAACGGCATTACAACCAAACCGACAACCAAGCCCACTTACACACAAGTGTTCGGGCAATGGTTGTGTGACATGGCGGCGCAAGATAAACGCTTGGTGGGCATCACGCCCGCGATGTGCGAAGGCTCAGGCTTGGCGGAATTTGCGCAGCGATATTCCGAGCGATATTTTGATGTGGGCATTGCGGAACAACATGCATTGACCTTTGCTGCGGGCTTGGCGTGCGATGGTTACAAGCCCGTGGTGGCGATTTATTCGACGTTTTTGCAACGCGCCTACGATCAGCTGATACACGATATTGCGATACAAAATTTGCCAGTGGTGCTGGCGATTGATCGCGGTGGTTTGGTTGGTGCAGACGGCGCAACCCACGCGGGTAGCTTTGATTTGTCCTTTTTGCGTTGCATTCCGAATATGACGGTGATGACACCCGCCGACGAAAACGAATGTAGGCAAATGCTTTACACCGCCATGCAACTCAACACGCCGAGCGCAGTGCGTTATCCGCGTGGTGCAGGGCCAGGTGTGATGATAGAAAAAGCCATGCAAGCTTTACCTCTAGGCAAAGGCGAAGTGCGCAGAACAGGTAAAGGTGTCGCGATTTTGGCATTTGGCTCTATGCTTGCGCCTGCGTTGGCGGCAGGTGGGCAATTGGACGCTACTGTGGCGAATATGCGCTTCGTTAAACCAATCGATGTTGAGTTGATTTTGCGTTTGGCAGCCGAACACGAACTATTAGTGACAGTGGAAGAAAATGCCGTACAAGGCGGTGCCGGCAGCGCTGTGGCGGAATGCTTGATGCAGAATGGTATTGCGATACCGTTATTGCAACTCGGCTTGCCCGATAAATTTATCGAGCAAGGTGAGCCTACGCAAATGCTGGCAGATTGTGGTTTGGATGCTAAAGGCTTGTTGGCAAGCATACAAAATTATTTGACCAAGTGAACTAGTCGGGATTGGTTATAATCTCACACGTATCTACTCAATAGGAGTCAGCCATGAACGAACCTAAACCTAATTTTATTCCCGACGTGCAAAGCTCCGAGGACACGCGTCATATCGCCATCAATCGTGTCGGTATCAAGGGTATTCGCCATCCCGTGAAGGTTAAAGACAAGAGCGTGGGCGTGCAGCACACCATTGCCATGTTCAACATGTACGTGCATTTGCCGCACAATTTCAAAGGCACGCACATGTCGCGTTTTGTTGAAATACTCAACGAGCATGAGCGCGAGATTTCGGTGGAATCATTTGAAAGCATCTTGCGTGAAATGGTATTTAGGTTGGAGGCGCAGTCGGGTCACATTGAGATGAATTTCCCTTACTTTGTCAACAAGACCGCACCCGTTTCGGGTGTGCAAAGCCTACTGGATTATGACGTGACGCTGATAGGCGAAATTGCTGATGGTAAGCCGAGTGTGACCATGAAAGTACTCGTGCCTGTTACCAGCTTGTGTCCCTGCTCTAAGAAAATCTCTGAGCGCGGTGCGCACAATCAACGCTCGCATGTCACGTTGACATTACGCACCAATCGCTTTGTGTGGATTGAAGACGCGGTACGGATCGCCGAAGAGCAAGCCTCATGCGAGCTTTATGGTTTGCTCAAGCGTCCCGACGAAAAATACGTCACTGAACGCGCTTACGATAATCCCAAATTTGTAGAAGACATGGTGCGCGATGTGGCCGCCGTGCTGGATGCGGATGAGCGGATCGATGCGTACACTGTCGAATCGGAAAACTTTGAATCTATCCACAATCATTCGGCGTATGCGCTGATTGAAAGGGATAAAACGAAGCCAGTGTAATCTACGGACAAATAGTTTATTTTATGAAATCCGTCGCCATCTTCCGTCACGTTGCGCATGAAGGTCCGGGCTACCTCGCCGAGTTTTTAGCAGCACACAACATCACTAGCCAAATTATCAATAGCAGTACCGACAACTTATCGTTACTTCGGGTCTCCGATTATTCAGGCTTGGTATTTATGGGTGGTCCGATGAGCGTCAACGATGACCTGCCTTGGATACCACCGATACTTGATTTAACCCGCGATGCGTTTGCTCAAGATGTGCCGTTGTTGGGGCATTGCCTCGGTGGGCAACTCATTTCAAAAGCATTGGGAGGTGTGGTTTCAGCAAATCCTATCAAGGAAATTGGCTGGGGAGAAGTGCGAGTGTCGGACAGCGAAGTCGCCCGTGGTTGGTTCGGCGATATTCAAAATTTTCAAGCATTCCACTGGCACGGCGAAACTTTCACCCTGCCGCAAGGCGCGACACACCTTCTCTCTAGCGCATACTGTACCAATCAGGCTTATGCGATTGGCAAACACCTCGCGCTGCAATGTCACCCCGAAATGACCAGCGCAATGATTGTCGATTGGTGCAAAGAAGGGGCAAGTGAAATCGCCGCCAGTAATAGCGTTTCGGTGCAATCCGCAGATCAAATGCAGCAGCATATAGCAGCCAATCTACCGCAGCTCAATAAAGTGGCACATCGTCTTTACAGTCAATGGATTAAAGGCTTAAAGTAAATTTAGGATAGATAGCTAAAAATTTCAGTTGCTTGTATGCCAAAAGTCTGGCGAGTGCGTTAAACTGCTCGGAGTCATGGGTTAGAGGTGCGGGGAATACTTACTGTACTTGGTCTATGACCTTGTTGGGTCACAGAGAAACTATTTTAATCACGTTATATTTTGAGGAGAGCTTCATGAAAAAACTGATTGCATTGGCATGTTTGGGTTTCGCGTTTGTCGTTTCTGCTCCGGCGTTTGCGGGCGCACAGCAAGAAAAAATGAAGGGCTGCAACAAAGAAGCCAAAGGCATGAAGGGTGATGAACGCAAAGCTTTTATGAGCAAATGCCTGAAGAAAGATTACACGCTGAAAGCGGATGGCGGCTCAGACGCTAAGGCAACCGCGAGCGCAGCACCAGCGGCGGCTGCACCTACTCAACAAAACAAAATGAAAACTTGTAATGCCGATGCAAAAACAAAAGCACTGAAAGGTGACGAGCGTAAAAAATTCATGAGTACTTGTCTCAAGGGTTAAGCCGCGCTGTTGCACGATGGAAACGCGCCGCAAGGCGCGTTTTTCATTGGTGCGCCGCAGATGTCGTTTTGCCGATGCACAAACCCCCTTGACAGCCCCCCCGATAGAGTTCAATGCGCAGTCGCACCGCACATCAAACACTAACCACACAGGGAGTGAAGTATGTTCAAATATCCAACAGCGTGGCAATCGCCGCATCGAGCCAGTCAAGCAGGGGTGACTAAACTGATATGGATATTACTCAGTGTGCGTGCATTGATAGCGATGGTTAAGCCAGCGCAAGCGGCTGGGCAAATTTCGGTAGTTGTTGCCGACCCTTACGGCGCAGATTGTACAACTCAGCATTTAGTCGGGTCAGGACCTGCAAATATCAGCCTAGGTTGCAACGTCAATGCGGCAGCAATTGCAGACGCAAATTATCAATATGCCAACTATCCCCCGTACACCTTTGGAGCTACAAGTGCCAGCTGTACCCCCTTTGATGAATTTAATAAATGGAAATTCAGTTGCTACGTTAGCGGTAGTGGGGGTTATTTACACCTCAATTTATCTTGGTATCCTGGCTTTCCCGCACGTACTTGCCCAATTAACTCCACCCCCGATAATATAGGCAACCCTACAAGCTGTATTTGTACCGACCCGCTTATCCCTGATGCCAGCGCAACAAGCTGTGTGTGTCCAGCAGGAACGCAACTTAATGCAGCGGGAACGGCGTGTGTGACCCCGCCAGTCTGTCCTCTCCACGCCCACCCCACCAACCTGCCCACTCCACCTTGCGCTTGTGATACAGGCTATGTGTGGGACGCGACTCAGACGAGCTGCCTGCCCGAGCAATATACCCTCACCCTCAATGCCCCTGTGGGAGACCTCGAACCGACAGGCACAACCACAACGGGCAACCTCACCTCCAAAACGATGTCGGTGTACGTGGAAAATCAGCTAACCAAGCAACCTAAAGCGGGGACAATCGTGCGCATCACGCTGGGTGTGGTGCACGGCACAGGCGGGCATGATCATACCGATCCGAATCGCCCCAAGAGAACCTTAACGGGCGGCACATTTGCACCCAGCGCAAACTGTACGGACGTAACCAACCTGCCCGGCAACTACGACTGCACCACCGGAGTGGACGGCAAAGCCACCTTCACGTTCACCTCATCAGAAGTGTCCGGTACGCACAGCATCAGCGCATCTTGCATCAGTCCGGTATGCACCAATTCACAGGCAGTAGCGCAGGATGTCAAAGTCGCAGGACTATCACCTATACCTGCCGCCGCACCGCTATACGTGCTGGAAGAAAATATTGGTGGGGTGATGTAAACTATTGGGGCAACTGTCCAGCACAGCAACAATCACAACGCCACTTCGGCGGCAATTGCAGGATTGCTCAGGCTTGCGAAAACATACCATACCGAAATCAACCCTAGTGCAAGCCTGTATATCAATGATGCCAGCCTAGTTTGGGGTGGCTTGATGGATGATAGTGGAAAATGGACACCGCCACACAGCTCGCACCGCATAGGTGATGCCATTGATATTCGTGCCGATTCGGTTAATCAAAAGGCAGGTGAAGTTCCGATTGCGTTGTTCCGCAATATGCAGGCAATCAGCATAACATCCAGAGGAAAAATTGATGTGCAAATCCACTGCACCGACCTAAGCCGCCCCGCAGGGAAGCAGTTAGTCATGGCTTTTTCAAAGGGAACAAAACATCCCGACAATGCTTGTGATAATTTCAAGATCAATCGGCACTTCCACGTGGTTTTCAAAAAATAAGGAGGCAATATGCGACGCTTTATTCGTGCAACATTTTTGCAAGCCAGTGCGATGCTGGCATTCACGGCATTTCTGTCTAACGCCAATGCGCAGCCTTACTTTACGCTTGACCCTGCCACGGGTAATTACAAATTTATTTACGACAAGCAGGACGGCACTGGAACAGCCAATGGTGTTTTTATTCCGACAAGTAAATTTATTGCGCCGAGTGCCCGCTCGGTGTTCAGCTTGAGTGGCGTGGATACGCTGGTTTACCGTTATACGGTAGCCAACGGGAGTGCCGCCACAGATCCAATTAACGGCATTTTTTTTGATGGTATCGTTACCCGGCCATTGATAGGAGAAATACCAGAGGTGCCGAACGAAACCATTCCACAAATGATTGCAAGTTACACCGCCCGATCTAATGCAATGACTAATGTTGTACTCGCTCCCCCTGCATGGCGTGGGTCGATTGATCGCCATATCACAGGACCTGATTCGGCGAGTTTGATCTCCTGGAGCGGTGGAAGCATATTGCCGGGAACTGAAATTGCGGGATTGGGTTTCTCAAGCCTTGATTTGCCCGGATTGGCGCAGCTAGTGGCAACTGGTACCTATGATGAGGTTTGGTCGGATACATATGGTCCGGGTGATGATGAGATTTATCAGCACGAGCTTTTCAGCATCGTTGATGCGACTGATCCGAGCGTCAACGCCGCCGCCCCGATGATCGCCGTCCCCGCCCCCTTCGACGCGGCAGTGACGCTGGAGCGCATTCAGACCCATATTCACACCTGGATCGCCAAGCAACTGCTGGATGCGGCCTTCTCTGCCCAGTTGGATACCTCCTTTCAAGCGGCGATTACCGCCTACCGTTTGGGTCAACCCTTGGTGGGTAAGCACCAAGTCGAAACCCTGCGTGCCATGATCAAACTGCAACAACCCGATGCGGAAAGCCAAGCGGTGAGCATCAACCCGATAGCCATGCCCCCCGCCAAAATAGACCTGCTCGCCGCACGCATACTGTTCTTTGATCTCCTCTACGTGACAGAGCGCGGCACTTGAGTAACAAGATATATTTCTGTGCATGACGGGGGAATCAGGAACGCGCCGCAAGGCGCGTTTTTCATTGGGGTGAGCAATTTTCGGCAGTGTATAATTACCCCCTCTATTGCGACTTGGTCGCATCAAATTTCAAAGATTGCATGATTAAAAAATTCCTCAAGCGCGTGTTTACCAAGTCTGCAAAAAACCAGTCAGTCGGCAATGCTCAAGTGATTCCGTTCAAATCACACGGTGTGGCGCGTGAGCAAATTAGCCACGGTGCGCAAAAAGTGACCGACGGTTTGCAAGCAGCAGGTTTCCAGGCATATATCGTGGGCGGTGCAGTGCGCGATTTGTTGTTAAGGCGCGTACCCAAAGATTTTGATGTGGCGACCAATGCTACGCCAGAGGAAGTGCGCCGCGTGTTCCGACGTGCGCGCATCATCGGTCGCCGATTTCGTCTGGTGCATGTGATGTTCGGTGAGGAGACCGTCGAGGTCTCAACTTTTCGTCGCATGGTGGAGAGTGAAGATGCGCAGACCGACGAACATGGTCGTTTGTTGCGCGACAATGAATTCGGCGATCAAGAGCAAGATGCTGCGCGCCGTGATTTCACGGCGAACGCGATGTTCTATGACCCGACTACTCAAGAGATATTCGATTTTCACAATGGCTATGCCGATACGCGCAATCACTTGCTGCGAATTATCGGTGACCCCTTGGTGCGATACCGCGAAGACCCGGTAAGAATGCTTCGTGCGGTGCGCTTATCAGCCAAGCTAGGTATCAAACTGGATGCTGCTACCGCAGCACCGATTGCAGAGTTAAAAAACTTGCTCGACAACGTGCCACAAGCGCGTTTGCTGGATGAAGTGTTGAAAATGTTGTTGTCTGGTCATTCGGTGAAATGCGTACAGCAATTGCATCGCATGAATTTGCATCATGGTTTGTTGCCCCTGCTCGATGTGATTATGGAGCAGCCGATGGGCGAAAAATTCATCATGCTGGCGTTGAAAAATACCGATGAACGACTCAGTCAGGACAAGCCCGTCTCACCCGCGTTCCTATTTGCGGCATTGCTGTGGCACGAAGTGTTGGCGGCGTGGAATCTGCGCCAGAAAAACGGTGAGCGTCCCGTGGGGGCGATGCACGAGGCGATGGACGAGGTGTTGAACAAGCAAAAGGAACGGCTTGCCATTCCGCACCGTTATGGCGCGACCATGAAAGAAATTTGGCTGATGCAGTTGCGTCTGGATCAGCGCACCGGGCAGCGTCCCTTCCGTTTGTTGGAGCAACCGCGTTTTCGTGCGAGCTATGATTTCCTGTTGCTGCGTTGCGCCAGCGGCGAAGTGGAGCAAGAGCTGGGTTTATGGTGGGACGAATTTCAAAATGCCAGTGCCGAGCGACGTACTGAAATGTTGCAACCCGCAACGGCAGGCGACAAAAAACGCCGCCGTCGCAAGCCGCGTAAAAAACCGGAGACAGGTGTCACGAGCGAGTCTGCCGAGTGATGCAGCACCTTGCATTTATTGGCTTGGGCAGCAACTTGGATCGGCCTAGTGAGCAGCTACAGCGTGCTTTTATCGATCTTGATAATTTGCCCAATACGCGTTTGTTGAAGCGTTCTTCACTCTATCAAAGCGCACCGATTGGTTATTTGGATCAGCCGAATTTCGTCAACGCCGTCGCGCAAATTGCCACAACTTTAACGCCACAAGCGTTGCTAAAAAGCTTATTGCAGATTGAACATGCGCATGGCCGTGAGCGCACTTTCCAAAACGCGCCACGCACTTTGGATTTGGATTTGCTGTTGTACGACGATGTGCAATTGCATGAGCATGGCTTGACCATTCCGCATCCCCAAATGCATTTGCGTGCTTTTGTGTTGCAGCCTTTGTTGGATATTGCACCCGATTGCACTATCCCTGCTGTAGGTCGCGCAGAATATGCCTTGCTGGCTTGTCAGGATCAAACATTGGAGCGGCTTGCGGATGGATGCTAACCGCACTCGTTACATTGTTGTTGAAGGGCCGATAGGCGTGGGGAAAACCAGTCTGGCGCGTCGCCTTGCCCAACATCTCAAGGCTACAACGTTGTTCGAGAAGCCGGAAGATAATCCCTTTCTGGAAAAATTTTATCAAGACCCGGCGCGTCATGCGCTGGCGACGCAGTTGTTTTTCTTATTTCAACGTAGCAATGAGCTGCGTGATATTGCGCAACTTGATTTGTTCGGTGCGAGCACCGTCGCTGATTATTTGTTTGAAAAGGATCCCTTATTTGCGCGGCTCAATTTGAGCGATGCAGAATTTGCTTTGTACCAACAAATTTATCAAACACTGAAGCCGCAAACGCCCACACCAGATTTGGTAATTTACTTGCAGGCCGCGCCGGAAGTCTTGCTGGACAGGGTGCGCGGACGTGCGCAACACTATGAGCAAAGCATCACCGAAAGTTATTTGTCGCGTTTGACACTAAGCTATAACGAATTCTTTTATCATTACGATGCATCGCCTGTTCTGGTGGTGAACAGCGAGCATCTGAATTTTGTGGGTGGAGATGAAGATTTTGCGGAATTGTTACAACGCATCCAAGACATGCGCGGTCAGCGTGAATTTTTTAGTAGGGGGTAGAGATGCGTACTACATTGACTAAATTGCAGGCTATGCGCAACAAGGAAGAAAAAATTGCCGTGCTAACGTGCTATGACGCGAGCTTTGCCGCGTTGCTAGAGGCACAAGGCGTGGACATATTGTTGGTAGGTGATTCGTTGGGCATGGTATTGCAGGGGCATGACACCACGCTGCCTGTGACGCTGGACGAGATGACCTATCACACCACTTGCGTGGCACGTGGCGCGAAGCATATTTTTATCATCAGCGACATGCCGTTCGGCACATTCCAAATCAGCCCGCAAGAAACTTTTGCCCACGCCGCTAAGCTGATGGCGGCAGGCGCGCAGATGGTCAAGCTGGAAGGCGGCGCGGCTATGGTTGAGACGGTACGTTTTTTAACTGAGCGCGGCATTGCAGTATGTGGACATATTGGCTTGACCCCGCAATCGGTACACCAGCTCGGTGGCTATCGCGTGCAAGGTAAAGACTCAGCGGATGCGCAACGATTGTTACAAGATGCCGTGGCACTCGAACAAGCGGGTGCCGGCATGTTGGTGCTGGAGGCGATACCGGCATTGCTGGCAGCCGAAATCACCGCGCAACTCACCATTCCCACTATCGGCATTGGCGCGGGTGCTGCGTGCTCAGGGCAGGTGTTGGTGTTGCACGATATGCTGGATATTTATTCGGGTAAAAAAGCCCGCTTCGTCAAAAACTATATGCAAGGCGCGGGCAGTATTGCGCAGGCGGTAGCGAACTATGTTGCCGAAGTAAAAAACGGGAATTTCCCAATGCAGGAACATGGTTTTTGATGCAAATCATTACTACTATCGCCGAACTGCGCGCAAGGCTCCCCCACTCCAACCCTCCCCCGAAGGGAGAGGGAGCAAACGAATCGCTGCGCGAATTTCGCGTTAACGAACAATCCATCGCATTCGTGCCAACCATGGGCAACCTGCATGAAGGACATCTCAAATTGATGCGGCTGGCTCGCGAGCATGGAAGCTGCATCGTAGCGAGTATCTTCGTTAATCCACTGCAATTTGGACCGAGTGAGGATTTCGCCAAGTATCCGCGTACCTTGGAAGCGGACTGTGCCAAGTTGCAAGGGTTGGCGGACATCGTGTTTGCGCCATCTATCAACGAAATGTATCCCGAACAGCAAACTGTATTCGTCGAGCCACCGCCGATAGCCAATGAACTATGCGGCGCGGCGCGTCCCGGTCATTTTCGCGGCATGGCAACGGTGGTGTTGAAGCTATTGAACATCGTGCAGCCGCATGTCGCGCTGTTTGGCAAAAAAGATTATCAGCAGTTGCACATCATTCGCCAGATGGTGGCACAGATGAATTTGCCGATCCGCATAATTGGCGGTGAGACGGTGCGCGCGGCGGATGGTTTGGCATTGAGTTCGCGCAACCAATACTTGAATGAAGCGCAGCGCAACCAAGCGAATTTCTTGTATCAAACGCTGCAAGGCTTGCGTGATGCGATCTTGCAAGGCGAGCGTGATTTTGAACAATTGCAGGATCAAGCAGTCTTAGCGTTATCTGCACAGGGTTGGGTGGTGGATTATGTCAGTATCCGTAACCAATTTGATTTGCTGCCAGCCAAGCAATCACAGGGTAGATTGGTGGTTTTAGCAGCAGCTAAGCTGGGTGGCGTGCGATTGTTGGATAACGTAGAAATAAATTCAAATAATTCATTAGAATAAAAACCTTGTGTAGGAGCGAGCCATGCTCGCGAATGAAAGAATAATCGCGAGCACCCGCAAGGAGCACACCGTGGTTGCAAGGGGGTTTGGCTCCAACAACACACGTAGCATGGCTCGCTCCTACAGGAATGTATTAAGGAAACGCTGATTGAGTGCGATATAATTCGCACTTGAACTGAGAGGTAGAAAATGCAAAGAACCATGCTTAAATCCAAGTTGCACCGTGTGCATGTCACTCATTCAGAGTTGCATTATGAGGGATCGTGCGCGATTGATGACAATCTGCTGGACGCTGCCGACATCAAAGAGTATCAACAGATTGATATTTATAACGTCACCAATGGTGAGCGTTTCACTACCTATGCGATTCGCGCACAGCGGGGTTCCGGCGTGATTTCTGTCAATGGCGCGGCTGCGCATAAAGCTAATCCGAGCGACATCCTTATCATCGCCACTTACGCACTTTATTCAGAAATTGAGCTGCAAAAATTCCATCCACAACTCGTCTATGTGGACGAGCACAATCGCATTATTGGTCAGCGCGATCAGATTCCGGTGCAGGCCGCTTAGTCGGAATCAACTAGGCATACATTACCGTTTTTAGTTACGCCTTGCGATTCTCAACGCGGCAGCGCGTTGCAGAAATTCATTTTTTGCACTGTCACTTTGAATTTTTCCATAGCGCAATGCACTGTAGCGTCTGGCAAGGTCACGTATTTTATGGGCAAGTTGAGGGCGGGCAATCGCAATACGATTTGCGTAATCCAGCGCGCCTTCGTGCGCACTTCTGGGTAACCCAGCCTTGGCTAATTTGCGGCACAGCTTGAGCCAGGCGACTTGAACTTTATCAGGCTGACGAACAAACAAATGGCGTAGCAAATACAACGCTAACAGCCCAATGGCGATGCCTAATCCCGCTACCATATTGATGGTAATTTGTTGCCATGTTACGTCTTCCATACCTAGGCGAGTGAGAAACGCGAACTGGCGTTCGCTGTTGTAGCCGATCACCCACTGATTCCATTGGTTAGCTATTGCGTCGAAATTCGAGCGCAGGTCGCGCATCCATTGCGGCGGATTTCTTGCCATGAAGGGCAGGGTGGCGTTGTTGGGCAAGGCGGCGGATAAGCCACGTTGCACGCGTTCAGGCGCGATGGCGGCGGTGGGGTCAACTCTCACCCAGCCTTGCCCTACCAGCCACACCTCAGCCCATGCGTGTGCATCTGATTGGCGCACGATGTAGTAGTTACCCACATCGTTGAATTCCCCACCTTGATAGCCAGTAACAACGCGCGCGGGGATGTGCGCGGCCCGCATCAAAAATACGAAAGCAGAGGCATAGTGTTCGCAAAACCCCTGCTTGGAAGTGAACAGAAAATCATCGACAGAATCTTTCCCCAGCAGCGGTGGCTCAAGTGTGTATTGGAAGGATTCTTGGTTGAAATAGGAAAGAGCCGTGCGAATAATAGCTTCATCAACTCCTGCAAAGGAACGATTGCTCCCTGTGTCAATTCCACGCACAGCTTGCTGGGCAGTGGATTGCCTACCTTTGGTACTCCCATCGGGGGAGGGTTGCACCCGCAAGGGGTACGCCGTGGTTGCAAGGGGCTGAAGCCCCAACAACGCACGCTGGGGTGGGGGAGCAATTTCGGCATTAGCTCGCCACTTTTTAGCAAGCTCAACAGCCCGTGGATTAAAGCCTTGCGGCAATTGCAGGGCGCGATTTAATTGGCTTTCAGCTTCGTTAAGGTTGGCGTGGTAACTTAAATGCGAGCTGGCTTCATAGCGTAACCGCGCATTAACGGGTTCTTTGTTGAGTATCTGAAAATCATCGGTGATCCCGGCAGGAAGCGATATTTTATTGGGCACATCCAGCGCGAACAGCCAAGTTTTATTGTGCGGCTCCAGGGTCACGCTGTAATCAATTGGTTGATCGACTTCGGTAAATTGTGGCGGAGTGTTCAGCGTGTTTTTATTACCCGTCCAAGTGCGCCCATCAAAATCCCACAACACCGGTCCGCGCCAATACATCTGGTCACGACGTGGAAGTTTATTTTTGTAAGTGACGCGGAAAGCAACCTCTTCCGACAAGCTCAAGCGACTGAAGCTGCCTGGCGACATCTTGTCGTCCAGCCCGCTATTGGAGTAGGCATCCTGCGGCAAACCCCATAACGGCCCTTGTATGCGCGGGAATAGCACAAACAAAATCGCCATCAGCGGAATTGCTTGTAGCAGCAAAGTCGCCGCGATGCGGAGTCGCGGTTTGATTGCTAAGTGTTGTGCTTGTAGATGTATCCAACTCGATAAAATAACCATCAGCGTGGCAAACATATACAGCGCAGTGGAAATACTTTGCGAGTAAAAAAAGTTGGTGATGATGATGAAGCAGGCCAAGTAAATGATTGCCATCGCATCGCGAGGTTTACGCAACTCCATGAGTTTCAGCGTGGCGAGTAATGCAACCAAAGTCACACCCACTTCACGCCCAAATAGCGTGTGGAAACTGATGGCAATCGCACCTACGCTGGCGAAAGTGATCAACGTTAATAGCCAGCGATTCGGTAAAGGTTTGTTGCTGTAAGTGAGATAGGTGCGCCACAGCAGGAGCGAGCTGCACAGGCTGCTCACCCATAGCGGCAGGTGCTCGGCGTGTGGCGCGATGACCATGAGGATGCTGAGAATCAAGCCATAAATTAGGTGTTTGTTCATGTTCATGGTTCGACAAGCTCACCACGAACAGTTTTTTGAGAGCCTCGATTTTTTGATCCGTTCGTCCTGAGCCTGTCGAAGGATGAATCGGGTAAATTAAACAACGCAATCCTGCGCAAACATTCATCACGATGTGCAGTCCCCTGACCAGATGGCAACTCTGCATCGGGCAAGCGCAGTCCATATCGTATTCCTAGTGCCTCCGCATCCAACACCCAACGTGTCATGCGGGCTAGTTTTTCTTCCGTTGTGGCATCAAAGGTATAGTAAAAATCCAGCCATAATTCCTCCCCCACAGGTGTGGAAAATTGTTTGACCTGCAAACCCCGTCCACCCGCAAATGCTTTCCAGGCAATGCGCGGTAACGCATCTCCCGCAGCGTATTTACGCAGTCCAGCGAAGTCGTCGTCACCTGCCACGCTGCGTTTTCCCGTGCCGTCCGGTGTATCGCCTACTGGCAAGGGCGCATCGCTTAATGGTTTGGGATAAACCAAGCAGCGTGTATCAAAGTGAATGTAAGACCACGCGTGAAACAAGCCGAGCGGGAATTCGGTATAGAGCTTCAAACGCCCCGTTTGTAACCAGCCGCGATGCGTGGCGAGCAGCGGAAAAGTAATCTCGCTATTATGCTGTGCGGGCGTATCAAAGCTCAACGTCGCGGTAGGGGCTGACCAAAACGATGCGCCACTTTGCACGAGGCAAAGTTGATAGCGCGAGAGCTTGCCGGGGTTATTAAAATGCAGTAAAAATTTTGCCGTGTCACCCCTGAACACTGCATCGACGCGACCCGCGCGAATCTCAAGATGCGCCAAGTTGCGAAACGCATACAACATCGACAACACCGCCATCATCGCCAGCAAAAAGGTCAGCACGTAACCGAGGCTAAGGTTGTAGTTGATGTCACCAAGCAATATCAGTATCAACACCAAGGCGAATGCAAAACCCTGTTTGGTGGGAATGATAAAAATGCGACGTTGGGTGAGCGTGATTGCGCCACTTTCGATTTTTGGTCGGAACAACCACGAGCGGAATTTTTGTTTGAGTGAGTAAACCACGATAATTACTTAACTCCGTTCGCCCTGAGCGTAGGCGGCTTTATCGCCGAAGTCGAAGGGAGGCTACTCACACCCTTCGACTCCGCTGCGCTACGCTCAGGGCGAGCGGTAGAGGGTTGTTTGGTTGTAGCATTGCACTGACTTATGGAATTGCTATCGCTTCAATGAGGCTGCGTACCAGTGTATCGCTGCTTTGTCTCACATAGTCCCCAGTTGCTTGTAAGCGATGGCTCACCACGCCGGGTAACACGGCTTGCACGTCTTCTGGAATCACTGCGTTGCGTTCATTCAATAATGCCCAAGCGCGTGAAGCGGCAACCAAAGCTAATCCAGCGCGGGGCGATAAGCCTTGCGTGTAGCGGGTGGATTCGCGGGTATAGCGCAAGATGGCTTGAATATAGTCGAGCAGCGCGGGTGAGATGAACACGGCTTTGACCTGTTGCTGCAACGCCAGCAATTCGCCGCTGTCCATTTGCGGCGTGAGTTGCGCGACGATCTCGCGTCTATCTATCCCGGACAGCAATTTACGCTCGGCGTGCGCATCGGGGTAACCCATCTGAATACGCATCAAGAAGCGATCAAGTTGCGATTCGGGCAAGGCAAATGTACCGATTTGATGAGAAGGATTTTGTGTGGCAATGACGAAAAACGGCGTGGGCAAAACCCGCGTCGTGCCTTCGATGGTGACTTGTTGTTCTTCCATCGCTTCCAGCAACGCGCTTTGTGCTTTGGGTGTGGCACGATTGATTTCATCCGCCAAAATCATCTGCGAAAAAATCGGTCCGGGATGAAATTTGAACTCGCTGCTGTCGCGCTGAAATACCGACACACCGAGAATATCCGCAGGCAGCAAATCGCTGGTGAACTGGATGCGCTGAAACTGCAAACCCAGCGAACTCGCCAACACATGCGCCAGCGTGGTCTTGCCCGTACCCGGCAAATCTTCGATGAGTAAATGCCCGCGCGCCAACAGGCAAGTCAACGCAAGGCGTATTTGTTGCGGTTTGCCTAGAATGATTTGTTCGGCTTGATGGATAACGTTTTTCAGGGATTGGCTCATGGGGTTTTAGTTTAGGTAGGGTGGGCAAAATGTTGCCCACCGTTTATCTAATTGTCGCGCGGGCTACTTGCATGGATACACGAGGCTACGACTTCTGGCGTTTAACTATCGAACTTCGATAACAGTGTTGCCAGCAGCTAACAGTTCTCGTAACGAAGGAATTAATTTGGCAAAGGTATCGAGCAATTCCGTCTTACGACAATTACCAAGGCGAACCCAAACAACTTGCGGTGGAATGCTGCCTTGGCGATTCGCAAGGAACTGAAAGTCTTCATCCTTGGTGATGATCGTCATGCCATGCTCTTTGGCATACTGCCAGATGATACTGTCGCTTACCGCATCCAGTCCGACATCCGCTACGTGGCAACACTCCCAACCGTTAGTGGAAAGAAAACGCGCCAACGCCACAGGCAGTTGGTTATCCACCAACAAACTCATGCTGCAATAAGAATGGCGTGATCGGTTTGAATTGCCGCATATTCAAGCGCGGCAAGAATGTCTTCTTCTTCGAGCGAAGAATAGTCGGTCAAAATTTCCTGATGCGACGCACCCGACCCCAACAGACTGAGGATGTCAGAAACCCGTATTCGCAAACCGCGAATGCAAGGACGACCTCCGCATTTGCCAGATTCAATCGTGATACGTTCAAGCAGATTTGTTTTCAAAGCAACCTCCCGTTAAGTTGAAAGAATTTATTTGGTGCAAGTATGGCAGATTTGTCACGCAGAACTTTCTTGGCAATCTCCCACGAAGCCATTTCGGCGCGCTTTTCCTGATAGACGTGTTCGGATTTCTTGAGTTCATCCTCATGCCATTCAGCAGGAGACATCATTACCGTGTTGTGCGTCAAGTCATTCCAGATGGCTTCCATCATGCGCAACTTTTCACCACGAGAAGGATTTTCGATATTCAACATAACGCACCTCTTGGTTTTATCTGGGAAGAATTGTAGCAAAAGCAGATATGGCGCACCTACTTAAAGTAGGCTTGGGTAAGTGAAGATGATGCGAACTTTATTTAGATTCTCTAAAACACATACTCTTTCTCCACTCGACAAACACGAGTCCGAAAACTGCGATACCAATCTTTGTGCTTGTTCTTGCGTTTCCCGATGCGCAGTGTTTTCTTTCCACGCAAGGCTAGACCAAGCGTTGAAATACCGACACACCGAGAATATCCGCAGGCAGCAAATCGCTGGTGAACTGGATGCGCTGAAACTGCAAACCCAGCGAACTCGCCAATACATGCGCCAGCGTGGTTTTACCCGTACCCGGCAAATTTTCGATGAGCAAATGCCCGCGCGCCAGTAGGCAAGTTAACGCAAGGCCTATTTGTTGCGGCTTGCCGAGTATGATTTGTTCGGCTTGATGGATGACGTTTTTCAGAGATTGGCTCATGGGGGTTTTAATTTGTCGTATGTTGATTACGTTTTTGATTGCGAAAATAATCTACTGCATATCCAAGTAGCCCATAAACAATTGACCAAACAACGGCGTTTATTACTTCAATGACTACCTGTTGAGTAGGGCTAGATGCGACTTTCACCCCTCTGGCCAATCCAAATTTGATAGCCAATTAAAACCCAGGTGATTCGTGAATTAGTGTCAGAACTAATCCAATAACACCTGGTACAAGTGCCCAAGGGGAAAGAAAAAACCACGAATAAAGTCCCATGCCAAAAGGTGAAACAATAGTTCCGAACGAAGCCCCAGCAATGCAAAATGTGTATCGCGGTGCTTTGCGTCGCGCAAGCCGATAGGCAAAAAAAGGAATTAGGATTAGCGAGGGTAAAAATAAAGTTAGAAACATTAAAACCTTCTCAAAACAAAATCGCCGCAATCACTTTGCGATCCTCTGCTACCAAGATGTTGTAGGTGCGGCAGGCGGCGGGGGTGTCCATGCACTCCAGGCCGATACCGGCTTCGGTGAGGGTGCGGAATAGGCTCGGATGCGGGAAGCGTTGTTTTACACCTGTGCCGAGCAATAGCACATCGGGTTTGAGTGCGGCGAGGTAGGCAAAATGTGCTTCGTTTAATTCATCGAAATGGGCGACCGTCCAATCAAGTCGCACTTGGTCTGCGGAGACCACGATGCTGCTGGAATAGTGGTCTTCATTGACCATCACATAGTCTGTGCCGAGTGCGGTAAAGATTTTGATGTCGCCGAGTTTGTTCAGGTGTAGTTTCAAAACAAAAGTCCAATTTGTGTGATGTTATTTGCTGTGTGCTGTCCGCGCAGGTAAAATCGCGCGTCTTGCCACACTATGGCGAATTTTAGCATCAGGTTAACTATGAAACCCATTCTTAAATCCACCAAACTTTCCAACGTTTGCTACGACATTCGTGGTCCTGTGATGGAGCGCGCCAAGCAGATGGAGGAGGAAGGTCAGCGCATCATTAAGCTGAACATCGGCAACCTCGCGCCCTTTGGCTTTGAAGCCCCTGAGGAAGTGCAACAGGATGTAATTTTGAATATGCCCAATTCGTCTGGGTATTCCGATTCCAAGGGTATGTTTGCGGCGCGCAAGGCGATCATGCATTACTGCCAGTCGAAGAAGATTATGGGCGTGGGGCTGGACGATATTTACATCGGCAACGGTGCGTCCGAGTTGATTGTGATGGTGATGCAGGGCTTGCTGAATACGGGCGACGAAGTGTTAGTGCCTGCGCCCGATTATCCGTTATGGACGGCTGCCGTGACGTTGGCAGGTGGCACGCCGCGCCATTATGTGTGTGACGAGGCGAAGGACTGGAATCCGAACCTTGCCGATATGCGCAGCAAGATTACCGAAAAGACACGTGCCATTGTCATCATCAATCCAAACAATCCAACGGGTGCGCTTTATTCAGATGACATCCTGCGCGAGATAATTCAAATCGCCCGCGAGCATCAGTTGATTATTTTCGCCGATGAGATTTACGACAAGATGTTGTACGACGGCGCAACCCATACTTCCATAGCCTCGCTGGCGAATGATGTATTGTTCGTGACCTTGAACGGGTTGTCGAAAAATTACCGCGCCTGTGGCTATCGCGCAGGTTGGATGGTGGTGTCGGGTGAGAAAAAGCACGCGCAGGATTACATCAACGGCCTGACGATTTTGGCTTCGATGCGCTTGTGTTCCAACGTTCCGGGGCAGTTCGCTATTCAAACCGCGCTGGGTGGTTATCAGAGTATTGATGACTTGGTTGCGCCCGGTGGACGCTTGTGCAGGCAGCGCGATCTCGCTTACGAATTGCTCACCGCGATTCCCGGTGTGACGTGTGTAAAACCCAAGGCCGCGCTGTATCTATTCCCGCGTTTCGACCCGAAAATTTATCCAATCGAGAATGACCAAAAATTTATTTTGGAATTATTGGAAACAGAAAAAGTGCTGGTCGTGCAAGGTACGGGCTTTAATTGGAAGAGTCCTGATCATATTCGTGTGGTGTTTTTGCCGAATGCAGATGATTTGACTGAGGCCATCGGAAGAATCGCACGTTTCTTGGAAAGCTATCGTAAGAAGCATGGCACAAACTGAGTCCTTAGTAAGTAGTCGCTAGTTGGTAGTTAAAACCTGTCTTTCGACTACACTCAGGATGAACTCCGCGACAATGCCAACTAGCAACTAGCAACTAGCAACTAACGTCTAACGACTATCAACTAAACTTTAGGAATTAAATAATGAGCATCAATAATGAAGACGTAGGGCTGTTAGGCATCAAGCCAATCAACGTGGGGCTGCTGGGTATTGGTACAGTCGGTGGCGGCACGTTCAATGTACTGCAGCGCAATGCGGAAGAAATCATGCGCCGTGCAGGTCGCCCGATTCGTATTGCTGTGGTGGCGGATAAAAACGTCGTGCTGGCCAAAAAAGTGACGGAAGGTAAATGCCGCGTGACCGATGATGCGTTCTCGGTAGTGAGCGATCCTGAAGTGGACATCGTCATCGAACTCATTGGTGGCTACGGCGTGGCGAAAGAATTGGTGATGAAGGCAATTGCCAATGGCAAACACGTGGTCACCGCGAACAAGGCATTGCTGGCGACACACGGCAATGAGATATTCAAAGCCGCGCAGGACAAGGGCGTGATGGTGGCGTTCGAGGCGGCGGTGGCGGGCGGTATTCCCATCATCAAGGCGGTGCGTGAAGGTTTGACGGCGAACCGTATTGAGTGGATTGCAGGCATCATCAATGGCACGACGAATTTTATTTTATCCGAGATGCGCGACAAAGGTCTGAGCTTTGATACTGTGTTGAAAGAGGCGCAGCGTCTAGGTTATGCCGAAGCTGATCCAACTTTTGATATTGAAGGTGTGGACGCGGCACACAAGATCACTATTTTGGCCGCCATCGCGTTCGGCATCCCGATGCAGTTTGATAAAGCGCACATCGAAGGTATCTCCAAGCTTGATGCAACCGACATCAAATACGCCGAACAACTCGGCTACCGCATCAAATTATTGGGCATCACCAAGCGTACTGAAGAAGGCGTTGAACTGCGCGTGCATCCGACGTTGATTCCATCCAAACGTTTAATTGCCAATGTGGAAGGTGCGATGAATGCTGTGCTAGTGCATGGCGATGCCGTGGGTGCAACACTGTATTACGGCAAAGGTGCAGGTGCAGAACCCACCGCCAGCGCGGTGATCGCCGATCTGGTGGACATTACCCGTATGCACACCGCCGACCCGGAAAACCGCGTGCCGCATCTTGCCTTCCAGCCGAACGCGATGGCGGATTTGAAAATTTTGACTATGGACGATGTCATCACCAGCTATTACCTGCGCATGCGCATTCAAGACAAACCGGGTGTGCTTGCCGACATCACGCGCATCTTGGCAGATGAACAAATCTCTATCGACGCAATGATTCAGAAAGAACCTAGCGAGGGCGAAGAGCAAACCGACCTGATTATGTTGACCCATCAGACTCGCGAGAAGCGCGTCAACGCGGCGATTGCCAAGATTGAAGCGTTGAGCGTGGTGGCGGGGAAAGTGACTAAGTTGAGGTTGGAAGAACTCGGAAAGTAACCATGGCAAAGCATAAGGGCATAACATCGGAGCAATTCTTAAAGCATTTGCAATCTCATGCTGAGTCTTTCGCAGCCGCTGTTGCTACCAATGAGGGCGATTGGATTATCAAGGGTTTCATCGACGTTTATCAGCGCATCTATACGATTTCGGTAGATACAAAAATCGTATCCAAAGTTCTTGAATTGCTGCTTTTTCCAATGTTTGTGGAATTTGGTAAGCAGCATGGCTTGAAAGTTGAATTGTCGCCGCATCAGAATTTTTATCCAGACCTGACGTTTATAGACGAGAAGACAGGGAATAAATTTGCTGTCGATATAAAAAGCACTTACCGAATTGATGATGCGAATGTAAATGGCATGACATTAGGCGCATTCACTGGGTATTTCCGTAATCGAAAAAGCAATAAAAATACGCTGTATCCATACGGCGACTATCAGGGGCATTTTGTTCTCGGTGTGATCTATTCAAAACCCTTGGATGCTATTGATGAAAGAAAACAATACGAGTTGAAAGATATTAAAAAAATCCCGTCAGTCATTAATAATTTCCAGTTCTTCGCGCAGCCAAAATATCGAATTGCTGCATCAAGACCGGTGAGTGGGAACACAAAAAATATTGGTTCTACCGCCAAGATTGACCACCTGTTGAACGGCACGGGGGCTTTTGCGAAATTAGGCGAAGAGGTCTATGACGACTATTGGATGTTCTATTTGACCAAGGATATGGCTAACGCATTGGATATTGAGCGTCCCTACACCAATTTGAAGACATACCTCGAATACAAACAAAGAGGCGTGGATGCTTTGCGGAAATATGAAAATGAAATTGCTTCTCTTGGCGACGATGAACTGAATGGTGAGGAAGACGCGCAATGAGTTCGCCACCGCTTGTGCCGCCCATTAAATGCCAGGGGATAAAAACCAAGTTGGTAAGCGAGGTTGCGAACTTGGTTGGCGAAATGCCGAGTGGTCGATGGATTGAGCCGTTTTGCGGTTCAGGAGTGGTTGCGTTAAATCTACAACCCAAACGGGCTTTGCTCTGTGATTCAAACATTCACATCATTCAATTCTACAAAGACATTCAATCAGGTTGCTTAACCCCGCTTGAAGTAAGAGCGTTTTTGAGTGAGCAAGGGGCGAAATTGCTCTCTATTGGAGAGGATTATTTTTACGAGGTGCGTGAGCGTTTTAATAATGTACCTAATTCCTTTGATTTCCTGTTCCTGAATCGTTCTTGCTTCAATGGTGTAATGCGTTTCAATCGTTCTGGTAGGTTCAATGTCCCATTTTGTCGCAAGCCAGAGAGATTTGCACCTGCCTACATCACAAAGATTGTGAATCAAGTGCAAACCATTTCCAGAGTGGTAGCGGCATCAGACTGGGAATTTAGGGTTGCCGATTTTAGAGAATCAATTGCTATGGCTAAGGTTGGCGATCTCGTGTACGCAGACCCTCCTTATGCAGGTCGGCATACAGACTATTTCAATGGATGGTCAGAGCAGGACGAGGCAGATTTAGCGGAATTGCTAGCCAATCTGCCGTGTAAATTCATACTTTCTACTTGGCACAGCAATGAATTCAGAACAAACGTGCAAGTGGAAAAGAATTGGGCTGCTGACAATTTCCACGTGTTTACCAAGGCGCATTATTATCACGTCGGTGCGGCAGAAGAATTGCGGCATCCTATGCTAGAGGCATTGATAACAAACTTTGGATATAGCCGCTCCATTGGTAGCCACGAGATGAGTCAACAGTCATTATTTGTTGAGCAACAGCGTGTACGTTATCTCACCGTATAAAGCAAGAAAGAAAAAACAAATGAAATACATCTCCACACGCGGCAACGCGCCCGCGAAAACGTTTACTGAAATTTTGCTCGGTGGTCTTGCACCGGATGGCGGCTTGTATCTGCCAGAACAATATCCGCAGGTAACGCGCGCCGAGTTGGATGCCTGGCGCAAGTTGTCCTATGCCGACTTGGCCTTCGCGGTGTTGTCCAAGTTCGCCACCGACATTCCGGCGGCTGATCTCAAAGCCATCATCAACAAAACCTACACTGCTGCGGTGTATTGCAATGGCCGTGCAGATAGCGATGCCACGCAGATCACGCCGTTGCGCACCTTGGAAAATGGCGTGCATATTCTGGAGCTTTCCAATGGCCCGACGCTGGCGTTTAAGGACATGGCGATGCAGTTGCTCGGCAATCTTTTCGAGTACGCGCTAGATAAGCAACATGCCGAGTTAAACATCCTCGGTGCGACTTCCGGTGACACCGGTTCGGCGGCGGAATATGCAATGCGCGGCAAGCGCGGCATTAGCGTGTTCATGTTGTCGCCCAACGGCAAGATGAGCGGCTTTCAACGCGCGCAAATGTATTCGCTGCAAGACCCGAACATTTTCAATATCGCCATCAACGGCATGTTTGACGATGCACAGGACATGGTGAAAGCGGTGTCTAACGATCACGCGTTCAAAGCAAAATACAAAATCGGCACAGTTAATTCGATCAACTGGGGTCGTGTATCGGCGCAGATTGTGTATTACTTCAAAGGGTATTTCGCCGCGACTAAATCGAATGATGAGCAAGTTGCTTTCTCAGTGCCGTCTGGCAATTTTGGCAACATTTGCGCCGGACACATCGCGCGCATGATGGGCTTACCGATTGGGCAATTGATACTGGCGACGAATGAGAACGATGTGCTCGACGAATTTTTCCGCACCGGTGTGTATCGTCCGCGCGGCACAGACCACACTTACGAAACCAGCAGCCCGTCGATGGATATTTCCAAAGCCAGCAACTTCGAGCGTTTCGTGTTTGATTTGGTCGGGCGTGATGGCACGAAAGTACGGGAGTTTTGGAGAAAAGTGGATGCAGGAGGCTCGTTCGATATTAAGGGCACAGACTATTGGCATGCACTGTCCAAGTTCGATTTCGCATCAGGTAAGAGTACCCATTTGGATCGCTTAAAAACGATACGTGAACTGTGGGAAGACTACGGTGTGATGGTGGATACACATACCGCCGATGGTATAAAAGTTGGCTTGGAACAACGTCGCCCCAGCTTGCCGTTAATTTGCCTAGAGACCGCACTGCCCGCCAAGTTTGAGGAGACCATCGTCGAGGCTTTGGGTCGCAAGCCCGAGCGTCCTGCAGCACTGGCAGGCATCGAAAACTTGCCGCAACGCTGCGAAGTGATGGATGCGGATGTGGTGAAGCTTAAGGAGTTTATCGGTGCGAACGTTCCACATTGATATAAATCCAATTTCTATGGCGTGTAGCGGAACGACGCTGCAATGTTTTGGAGTGTGCAGACTCGTCTGCGCAGTTTTTTGAGAAGCAGCTTCATGCCGTTGCACTCCAAAATGCACGCCCCACCTCACTGGCTTTTCACCCAAGGAATTTACATGGTGACGGCGGGGACTTACCAAAAAAACCATCATTGGAATACACCAGAGCGGCGCGATTTTTTGCTTGAGGCTTTGTTTGCGCGTGCAACCGAATTTGGTTGGCAGTTGCAGTCATGGGCGGTGCTGTCCAACCATTATCATTTCATTGCGGCTTCACCAGAAGATGCCAGTAGCTTGCGGAAGTTTATTGCCAAGCTGCACATGACTACGGCAAAGCAATTGAACGAATGGGATGGCACGCTGGGCAGAAAAGTCTGGTATCAGTATTGGGATAGCCAGATCACTTTTGAGCAATCATATTTGGCGCGGCTGAATTATGTTCATCATAATCCAGCACATCATGGTGTGACGGAAAATGCCTTGGAATATCGCTGGTGTTCGGCGAAATGGTTTACCGAAAATGCACCCGCAGAATTGGTAGCGAGTGTAGAAAATTACAAAACCGACAAGTTGGTGGTGAGCGATGATTTTTAGCTTGTCGCTGTTTATGGAGTGCGCAGACTGGTCTGCGCCGTTTTTGCTACGATGCAAAAGGCAGTTCGTATGGAGTGCAGCGGCACGACGTTGCCTTCCTAAAAAATGCGCAGACGAGTCTGCGCACTCCAAAACTTTGCAGCGTCGTGCCGCTGCACTCCATAACTAATGAGCAACCTCATCCTCCTAATCCTCTGCTTCATCATCGGCATCCTGTTGCGTAAATCAAAGCGTATGCCGATCAACACGCCCGCCGTGTTGAACACTTTCATCCTGCACATCTCTGTTCCCGCACTGACGCTGCGTTATTTGCACGGCATCGAGTTCGACTCCAGCATGTTGCTGGTGATTGCCGTGCCGTGGTTACATTTCGCTTTGGCAGCGGTATTTTTTATTGCGGTCGGGCGTTGGTTGAGCTTGCCTCGTGCCACGGTCGGCGCGCTGGTGCTGACAGGCGGCATGGCGAATACGGCATTCTTCGGCTTGCCGATGGTCGAGGCGTATTACGGTCAATCGGGCATCCCCACCGCAATCTTGATAGACCAGTTGGGTTCGTTTTTGGTGCTGTCTATTTTGGGTGTGACAGCGGCAACGCTCTATTCATCGGGTAAACCCAACGCTAAAGCCATCATCAAACGTGTCCTGACTTTTCCGCCGTTCATCGCACTATGCACCGCCGCGTTGCTCATCCCTGTGGACTATCCGATTTGGTTGGTAGAAGTGCTCAAACGTTTGGGTGACACGCTTGCGCCATTGGCACTGGTGTCGGTGGGCTTTCAATTACGTTTGGGACATCTGGCGGGCAATCAACGTAATCTGGCGGTGGGCTTGTTGTTCAAGTTGTTGCTCGCACCGCTGGCGATTTACCTGTTGTACACCCAGCTGTTCGGTGCACACGGTCAGGCGATGCAAGTGACCATCTTTGAGGCGGCGATGCCACCTATGATAACCGCCGCGATCCTGGCTGCCGAGCATGACCTCGATCCGCAACTGGCGAATCTGATGGTGGCGATTGGGTTGATTGTTTCGTTCGTTACGCTGAGCGGCTGGTGGTGGGTGATGCAGGGGGTTTGATTATTCTGTGTAGCGGTCGATCAATTAACCATCGCTTCATCAATCAATTCTATCCAGTGCCGCACAGGCACTTCCGCACCACTTTGCATAAACGTTAAGCAGCCAATGTTGGCGGTGGCGATGGTGTACGGCGCGCCACTTTGCAGGGCGGCAAGTTTGTTGTCGCGTAATTGTTGCGAGAGTTTGGGTTGCAATATCGAGTACGTCCCCGCTGATCCACAGCATAAATGCGCATCGTTCACTGCGCATAATTCAAACCCTGCGGTGCCGAGTAAGCGTTCAATTACGCCGACGATTTTTTGTCCGTGTTGCAAGGTGCAGGGCGCGTGGAAGGCGATTTTTTCACGCGGGGCGGGTTGGATGAGTTGCGATAGTTTCGCAGATTCCACCGTGATGATTTCGCTCAAGTCGCGGCATAAGCTGGAAATACGCGCCGCTTTTTTCGCGTAGTCTGCATCGTGTTTCAGCAGGTGTCCGTAGTCTTTCACCATCGCGCCGCAACCGCTGGCGGTGATGACGATGGCTTCGCAACCCGCTTCGATTTGTACCCACCACGCGTCGATGTTGAGTTTGATTTTTTGCAGTGCGGCATCGTGCGCGTTGAGATGATGGTCTATCGCGCCGCAGCAATTCACGCTGCTCAAATTGATGAGTTGTATGCCGAGTTTATCCAGCACGCGCGCGGTAGCAGCGTTGATGTTAGGTGACAGGGCGGGTTGCACGCAGCCATCCAGAATCAACATGCGGCGAGAATGATTGGTAATCGGCCAAGGCTTAGCATTCTGTTTTTGAGGAATGCTGTTACGCAGGCTGGTAGGTAATAGCGGTCTGGCGAGTTGCCCGATTTTTAGCGCGTTGTTGAATATTGATTTGTTACCCAAGAATTTTCGCAGCCCCCAACGTTTGGTTTTTTCTATCCAGTTACGCGGAATTTTTTGCTCGGCGATGTTGCGCCCCACATCCAGCAAGTGACTATATTGCACGCCAGAAGGGCAAGTGGTTTCGCAGGAACGGCAGGTCAGGCAACGATCCAGGTGCAGCTGGGTTTTTGCGGTGACAGGCGCGCCCTCCAGCATTTCTTTGATAAGGTAAATCCGCCCACGCGGACTGTCCAATTCATCACCCAATAATTGATAGGTTGGGCAGGTTGCCAAACAAAATCCGCAATGCACACAGCTGCGCAAAATCGCTTCAGCGGTTTGTCCGTCGGGAGTGTCTTTGATGAAATCGGCGAGATTGGTTTGCATGAGGTTGGCTTATTAAATTACTGGTTCAAGTTTGGAGTGCGGCGACACGTCGCCGCCGCTTTCAATATGCGCAGACGAGTCTGCGCACTCCATTTCAAAATCTCTTATTAAAATTCAGTAAACATGCGTTGCGGATTAAAAATTCCGTGCGGGTCAAAGGTGTGTTTGATGCGCTTTTGTAAGGCTAACAAGGCTGGCGGTAAGGGGTGGAATACCCCATCATTTTTATCTCCACCACGAAACAGCGTAGCTTGTCCACCAGCGGCAGCAGCAAGGTTGCGTATCTCGTTGGCAGGGGCATGACTATGTAGCCAACGCAACGCGCCGCCCCATTCAATCAAAGATGCACCAGTTAGTTTTAAGGGCACAGCGGCGCTAGGCAAAGATAGCCGCCACAGCGGCAAGGCGGATTGAAAAAATACCGCTTGTTGTTCGCGCAATCGTTGCCAGAATTCCGTGCCATCACTCACTAACTCGCCGCCGATTTTGTCATGTGTGGCTTGCACGGCTCGTGTTGTGCCTTCCAGACGCAAGGTGAGCAGGCCACTGTGCCAGCAGCTTGCGGTGATGGGTAATGACTGTCCAGCCAGCTTGTTCATGCGTTTAATCGCGTTTTGTTCATCAAGCTCAAAACGCAGGCTCAAAGTGGCAGCAGGCATGGGCAACACTTTGAGCGAGACATCGAGCAATACACCCAGTGTGCCAAGCGAGCCAGTCATTAAACGCGACACGTCGTAGCCCGCCACATTTTTCATTACTTGCCCGCCAAATTTCAATTGCTGTCCGCGTCCGTCCAGCATGTTCACGCCCAGTACAAAATCGCGCACTCCACCGCTATATGGGCGACGCGGACCAGATAGTCCGCTAGCGATGCAGCCGCCGAGTGTGGCGTAATCACCAAAATGTGGAGGCTCGAAAGCCAGCATTTGGTTTTGCGCTTTGAGGGTTTGCTCAATCTCTTTGAGCGGTGTGCCAGCACGAGCGGTGATGACTAATTCCGAAGGAGCGTAGTCGATGATGCCAGTGTGGTGCGACACATCAAGCGTTGTGCCTTGCGATGCGCCGCCGTAAAAATCTTTGCTACCGGAGCCGCGTATTGATAACGGTTGCTGATGCGCGGCCGCGTGTTGAATTTGTTCGATGAGTGCGTTAATCATAAGGCTAACTTTGGGGTGCGCATAACCAGCGGCTCAGCTGTCGTTTTTTGACAGCCTAGCCGAATGGCTAGTGGTTTCATCAGAATCGGTCTGCGCTTTATTGAAAGGCGGCGACGTGTCGCCGCACTCCAAAACTGCTCCTTACAGTGCAGCACGAAAAATAAATTTTGAATAATCATCATTGTTAAAATCTCGGCAATTCAGGATGGCTTAATTGACCATTGTGTACGTGCATCGCGCCTAATTCTGCACAGCGATGCAAGGCAGGCACAGCCTTGCCAGGGTTCAATAATCCCGTCGCATCCCAAGCCTGTTTGATGCCATGAAACATCGCCAATTCTGGTGTGGCAAACTGCTTGCACATCTGGTCTATTTTTTCGATGCCCACGCCATGTTCGCCCGTGATCGTGCCGCCCACCGCGACGCATAGCTCCAAAATTTTGCCGCCGAACGCTTCGGTCTTTTCCAACTCACCGGGGATGTTGGCATCGTACAAAATCAGCGGATGCAAGTTTCCATCGCCCGCATGAAACACATTCGCAACGCGCAAATCATATTCGGCAGAAAGCTCGCTGATGCGTTGCAACACATGTGGTAACTGGCTGCGTGGAATTGTGCCATCCATGCAGTAATAATCTGGAGATAGGCGGCCAACAGCAGGGAAGGCGGCTTTGCGTCCGGCCCAAAACTTCAAGCGTTCCGCTTCGTCCACTGCCGTGCGCAAACTCACCGCGCCGCTATTCAACAAAATGTCGTGCAACTGCAAAATTTGTTCAGATACTTCTTCGTTTGTGCCATCCAGTTCGCACAACAAAATCGCCGCTGCATCGCATGGATAACCCGCATGAACGAAATCTTCAGCAGCTTGTATCGCCAGCGTGTCCATCATCTCCAGCCCTGCGGGAATAATGCCTGCGGAGATGATGTTGCCTACCGCAAGGCCCGCTTTCTGCACATCATCAAACGCCGCCAACATCACTTGAGCGCGCTCTGGTTTGGGCAATAATTTAACCGTGACTTCGGTGATGACGGCGAGCATCCCTTCCGACCCTGTGAGCAAAGCCAGCAAATCGTAACCTGCGCTATCCAATGCTTCGCTACCGATTTCTAAAATTTCACCGTCGATGGTGATGACGCGGACGCGCAACACGTTGTGTACTGTCAGCCCGTATTTCAAGCAATGCACGCCACCGGAATTTTCCGCGACATTGCCGCCGATGGTGCAAGCAATTTGGCTGGAAGGATCGGGTGCGTAATACAACTGATGCATGGCGGCGGCCTGTGAAATGGCGAGGTTGCGCACACCGGGCTGCGCTCTGGCAATGCGCGCCAACGGATCAATCGTGATGATTTTTTTGAAGCGTGCCAAAGATAAAATCACACCATTTGCTAACGGCAACGCACCGCCTGAAAGCCCAGTACCCGCACCACGCGCCACGACAGGCACAGCGAGCTCATGGCAAAGCTTGAGCGTTTGTTGCACTTGCGCTTCGGTTTCAGGAATGACCACCAGCATCGGCATTTGCCGATAGGCGGTAAGACCATCACTCTCGTAAGGCGCTAAATCTTCAGCCGCGCTGAGTATGGAGCCAGAAGGAAGAAATTCGCGCAGATGACGAATAAGGGTGGATGTCGGCATAGGAATAGATGCAAAAAGCGTGGACGAACTTTAGCATGACTTAGCCGAGTAAAACACTAGGGGAAGGTAACTTTGATTTGACGCTAGCTAACTAATTTTGATATAGAAACCGTTCACGCAATTCATTCAAATTCAATTCGTTCAAAATCTGCTCCAATCTTGTTTGCGCATTTTTTCTGGGCGCATTTTTTTGGGTGGCGACAATCAATTCATTTTTCATCGAGTGTTCCCAGCCTACTAGTTCCGTCACGGTAACTTGGTAGCCATGCGCTTCGAGTTGCAGGCAGCGCAGCACATTGGTGAGTTGGCTACCGAATTCGCGGGTGTGGATGGGATGCCGCCAGATTTCCGAGAGCGGGGTTTTGCCGAAGGATTGGTTTTTATTTTTGTTTAATTGTGAGGCGACTTCTGCTTGGCAGCAGGGTACAAGCACGATGAATTTCGCCTGTTTGTGCAGCGCAAATTTAATCGCGTCATCGGTGGCAGTGTCGCACGCGTGCAGCGCGGTGACGACATCAATTTGTTGCGGCAAGAGTGGCGAGTGGATGGAGGCTTCGACCGATAGATTGACGAAGGACATGCGCGCAAAGCCGAGTTTTTCTGCCAAGGCTTGCGACTTGCTTACCAACTCCGCACGGGTTTCGATGCCGTAAATATGCCCCCCACCGCGCGCTTTGAAAAATAAATCATAGAGAATAAATCCCAAGTAGGATTTGCCTGCACCGTGATCCGCTAGTGCCAAGTTAGGGTTGCTCGCCAGCACTTCATCCAGCAGCGGTTCAATAAAATGGAACAAGTGATACACCTGCTTGAGTTTGCGCCGACTGTCCTGATTGAGCTTGCCATCGCGGGTGAGGATGTGCAGCTCTTTGAGCAGCTCAATAGACTGATTAGGTTTGATCTCTGGGATAAGGGTCATTAAAGCAATTCAATACCAAAGCGGCGTACCAGCAAAGCAAACAGTCCGAAACAAATCACGGTGATGGCAACGCTCGACAGCATGGTTGGCCAGAAACCTATGCGCGGCAAGAGTGCAGGGAAGGCGAGGAACATCGGCAAAGTCGGAATGACATACCAGAAGGTGTACCACGCGTGATTGGCGATTTTTTCTTGCGATTGGTTTTCGGCATATAGCCAAATCAGGGCTAGTAGTGTAACGAGGGGGAGTGCCGCAACGAAGCCGCCGAGCTTGTCACTGCGCTTCGCCAGCTCAGAGACTAGCACGACGACTGCGGCGGTAAGCAAGTACTTGGTAACAATCCAAGCCATATTTCAGCGTGCGGGTTATGCGGCAGGCACGGGTACTTTTTTGGGTTTTTTTGCTTCTTTGGTTTTGCGTTGTTGTCCTTTAGCCATGATAGCTCTCCTTGTGTTGTGGAGTTCGCATAGTAATACGGACGATGGGCTTGTGCAGCTAAATTTAGCCGAATTTTAATTTCATCATTAGCACCGCACCCGCCAAAAGGAGCGTGATGGTGTTGGCGATAATGATAGGCCACGCGTCCAACATAATGCCGTAAGCCAGCCATAGCGCAACACCGAGTGTGAACATTGCGTACATGCTGAGTGAGATATCTGCAGTGTGGCGGGTGTGCCACACTTTCCACACTTGCGGAATGAATGATAGGGTGGTGAAGGTGGCAGCTGCAGAGCCTATCCAATCAATGCTATTCATTGTTTGTGACCATGTTCATCGACAGCCCAGAGTTGGTGTGAGTCGAGCAACAAGCGATAGCGCGATTCATTGGCATCCAATTGTGCGAGCGTTTCTGCCAATGAGGCATCGAGCGCGTAGCGGCGTGAGGCAAGGCTATCGGTTAAGCTGCCTTCGCCCAAACTATACGCCTTGCTAACCAATATGGCATTGTTTCTCATTGCGATAGCGGCCTCGCGGGCTTTTTGCCAATTGGTGTAGCTATTGACGGCTTGGCGGTAAGCACTACTCACATCACTTTCCAATCGTCGGTGTACAAATGCGAGTTGATCGGCTGCTATGTTGGCTTGTTGCGTAGCAATTTCTGCTGAAGCATTGCGTTGCCCAAATGGGAGGGGGACGCTGACATATATGCCGGCAACTTTTTCACTTCCACCGACTTCGCTGGAAAAACGTGCGCCCACTGTGGGGTCTGGGATTTGATCAGCGTGGCTGCGTTGCGCCAACAGTTGTTGAACGTGGTTGTGCTCTATAGCCATGCCCAGTTCGTGATTGTCATCCAAGATACGTGCTTGCCAATAAGCATAGTCTTTCACGATGGCTTCAGGAGTTGTCGGTGATAAATCATCCTCTAATTGAATTGAGGGGAATTCACGGCGTAACGCATTGCTGGCAAGTTGTGCACGCAGTTGCGCTTGTTGTGACGACACAATGGCTTGCGTTACCATGACTTGCGCTTGACCCAGCTCCATCTTGGCGGCATCCCCTGCTTTGATACGCTTTGTAACGGTGTCAACTTGCTGTTGGTAAATGTCGATTTGGCTCAACCATAAGTTTACCTGAGCCTGTTCTCGCTCCCAGTTGAACCATAGCTTTAACAATAACCTTCCGGCTTCATGTCGAGCATCCCCCAAGGCATATTCTGCTCGTGCAACACTTGCTATTCCAATCTCTTGGTCGAGTGAAACTTTGTTGAATAGGCGCAAGGGACGTTCTAAAGCCACGTCCCATTCGCTTAGTTTTTGTCCTGTGTTGCTGATATTGCGTCGCGCTGAGCCTGCGCGCATATTGAACTCGTAATTGCCACCGTTCCATTTTCGCTGGTTGGCTTGTTCAAGTTTTAAATTGCTCGCGGCATTTAATACCATCACGTGATTGTCCACTGCACTGGCGACATTCGATGCGGGTGGCAGGTCTGGGGTATCTGGTTCTGCGGCTAGCGCAAAACTACAGGAAAGTGCGAGCAGTAAAATCGTATCTCTAAATAGTTGCATATTCTTCATGTCAATTTTCCAAATTCTATGACCGGCATTATCCAATAAGCGATTTCCGAATTGGCCTCTTTGCTTTTTAGATGCTTGATCAATGCGTGCGCGTCGTCCAAATTCATTACTGTTTGGATTTTGATGCGTTGTGAACGACCGCGCACCTGTTCAATCATGGAATGCAGTATTTCTTTCTGGCTGCCGCCTTCCATCTGACTGACAGAAAATCCATACACCCATTCCGGATGCGCTATCAAATGATCCAACAGGCGTTCTTCTAGGGAGCGATGACACACTAGTGTCAAATAACAATTCATTTCTTTCATATTGGCTTTCTAACTGATTCTAGTCCAAAGCGACGATACAAAATTGGCAACATAATCAGCGTTAGCAACGTTGAACTAATTAGTCCGCCTATCACGACGACTGCAAGCGGTTTTTGGATTTCCGAGCCTGGTCCAGTTGCAAACAATAAGGGCAACAAACCAAACGCGGTGATGCTGGCGGTCATTAGCACAGGGCGTAGCCTGCGCTTGGCACCTTCAAGTACGACTTGTCCGATATCCAAGCCTTGCTCGTGCAGCTGATTAAAGTAGGACACCATCACAACGCCATTAAGCACGGCGATGCCTAGCAATGCAATAAAGCCTACCGAAGCGGGAACAGACATATATTGCCCGCTCACCCATAACGCGATTACACCCCCTATTAAAGCGAACGGGATGTTGGTTAACACTAAGGCAGCTTGCCTTACTGAACCAAAGGTGGCGAACAGCAGCATGAAAATCATGCCGAGTGCGATGGGGACAACGACCGCCAAACGTGCAGCAGCGCGCTGCTGGTTTTCAAATTGCCCACCCCATGTGATGCGATAGTTGTCAGGTAATTTTATTTGCGTTGCAACAGCGGCTTTGGCTTCATCTACAAAACCCACCAAATCACGATCCCGCACATTGCTTTGTACCACCACCATGCGTTGACCATTTTCACGATCTACTTTCACCGGGCCATCCACACGTTCCAATTTTGCCACTACCGAGAGCGGGACATTTTGTCCGTTGGGTAGGGGCAAAGTGAGGGCGGCGAACAATGCTGGCGATTGTTGTATTTCAGAATCGCCTCGAACTAATAAGGGCGTACGGCGACCTTCTTCAATGACCATACCAAGCTGTTGACCTTCAATCTGGCTGCGTAGCGAGCCGCTAATATCATCTACCGTCAATCCCAATCTACCAGCGGTGAGTTTGTCTATCGCCACACGGTAGTACTGCACGCCACTGTTTTTTACGGTAAACACATCTTCGCTGCCTTTGATGCTTTGCAAAGTTTTAACCATTTTTTCGGCGGCATCGTTGAGTGTATTTAAATCCGTGCCAAAAATTTTAATCGCCACATCGCCGCGTGCGCCAGTCAACATCTCTGACACACGCATTGCGATGGGTTGCGTGAAGCTGTATTCGATCCCCGGAAAATTTTCCATGACCTTGCGCACGTTATCGACGATGTTGGTTTTATCCTTGCTGCGCCATTCAGCTTGTGGTTTGAGTACCAGAAAGTTATCAGTTTCGTTCAAACCCATCGGGTCTAATCCCAGCTCGTCTGAGCCAGCGCGTGACACCATACCTTTAATTTCGGGCACGGCCTTGAGGATCGCTTGTTGAATACGTTGATCCATTTCGGCAGTTTGTGCGAGGCTGATAGATGGCAGTTTTGACACTTGCATAATCAGGTCTCCCTCGTCCATTTCCGGCATAAAGGCTTTGCCGATAAGCGCATAAATACCACCTGCAACGACCAACATACTGACCGCAGCGATGATGACGATGCGCTCCTTTTGCAAGGCGCGCTGTAGCAGCGGCACATAGACTCCCATTGCTTTGCGGACTAGCCAAGGTTCTTCGTGGTTGGCTTCTTTCAGTAGAAATGAAGCCAACATCGGCACGATGGTAAGCGACAACAGTAACGATCCTGCCAAGGCGAAAACAATCGTCAGCGCAACGGGGATGAATAATTTCCCTTCCAATCCTTGCAGCGTCATCAGCGGTAAAAATACGATGATGATGATCGCCACGCCCGCTGCAACGGGCGTAATGACCTCCTTTGCGGCACGATAGATAATGTGCAGATGCGGAATGTGTTCGCGTTTGTTGGCAAGATGATTGATGATGTTTTCAACCACCACGACCGCGCCATCTACCAACATGCCGATGGCAATCGCCAGACCGCCCAAGCTCATCAGGTTGGCTGACATGCCAAATCTTTGCATCAAGATGAACGTAATGAGAACGGCCAAGGGCAAGGTGAGTGCCACTACCAAAGCGGCACGCAGATTACCCAAGAACAATACCAGTAACACCACCACCAATAATATGGCTTCCATTAAGGCTTCGGAGACGGTGGCGACGGCACGCTCAACCAAACTGCCGCGATCATAAAAAACTTTGGTTGTCACGCCTGCGGGTAAAGTTGGCGCAAGCTCTTCTAATTTTGCGCGCACCCCATTTACTACTTTTTGTGCATTTGCACCGCGCAAGCCGAGTACCAGTCCTTCCACTGCTTCACCTTTGCCATCTTTGCTGACCACGCCATAGCGGGTCAGGCTGCCGATTCGGACTTCTGCCACATCGCCGATCCGAATTGGATTGCCACCTGAGCTGGTGATGACAATATCGCGCAAGTCTTGCAGGCTTTTTACGCTACCTTCGGCGCGCACCAATAAAGCCTCATCGCCGTCGCTAATGCGTCCTGCACCATCGTTACGATTATTGGCTTGTACTGCGTTTTGTAACATCGCATATGAGATACCGCGTGCCGCTAGAGCGGTGTGATCCGACACAATTTCAAAGCTACGCGCGTGACCACCCAAGGAATTTACATCCGCCACACCGGGCAAGGTGCGCAACGCGGGACGTATTGTCCAATCTAAAATGGTGCGGCGTTGCTCAAGAGAAATGCCTTCACCTTCAACGGTGAACATAAACATCTCGCCCAGTGGCGTGGTGATTGGCGCAAGCCCGCCTGCGACATCGCCGGGCAAATCCCTTAAGACGTTGTTCAGCCGCTCGGCAACTTGTTGGCGTGCCCAATAGATATCGGTGCCATCATTGAAATCAATGGTGATGTCGGCAATCGCATATTTGGAAATAGAGCGTAATAGACGTTGATTGGGAATGCCCAGCATTTCCACTTCAATTGGGGTAACGATGCGGGCTTCCACTTCTTCCGGGGTCATGCCCGGTGCTTTCATAATCAGTTTGACTTGCGTGGAAGAAACATCGGGAAAGGCATCTATGGGTAAGTCGCGAAATGAAACGATGCCCGCGCCTATCAATAGCAACGTCAGTGCGCCCACCAGCAATCGTTGCGTGAGCGAAAACTCAACCAGTTTGGATAGCATCTATTCGCCCCCGCCCAAACCCATGGTGCTGGATTTCAATGCTGATACGCCGCGCAGGGCAATTCTCTCATCACCCTTGAGTGCGCCGCTGATGACGCTGTTTTGTGCCCCTTCACCCAATACCTCGACAGGTTGCGGACGGAATCCTGTTGGAATTTCGACGAATACAAAGGCTTTGCCAGTGATGCGTGCAATCGATTCCTTGGGGACTTCCCACTGGGGAATGCCCTTGCCATTGGTGGTGATGCTGGCCTCCACCATTTGATTGGGGCGTAGATTCTCTGTGCCTTGATTGATAATGGCACGCAGCAAAATGGTTTGGTTGGCACCGCTCAAGCTGCGTCCGATCGCAGTTAATTTGCCACTCGCGTGCAAACCCGGGATGCTGATGGCTGCCCCCACTTTCAGGCCGGATGTCATGGTTAACGGTGCTTGAATTTCCAAGCCCAGGGGATGGAGCTTGGCAATTTTAAATAACGGGACAGCGGCATCTAAGCGCTGCCCTGCACTGGCGGATTTTTCTAGCACCACGCCATCTATAGGGGAGTTGATCGTCAATACGCTGCTCAGGTTGTTGCCCGATTGCAATTGCCCGATAGCGGCGTCTGACATACCCGAGAGTCGCAGCATTTGCTTGCGCTCGGCCAATATCGCTAGAGCTTCAGTCGCCGCACCTTTACTGATTCGATAACGGCTTTCGGCGATGATGCCATCCTTCAGTAATGATTCGTCGCGACTTAAACTTTCCTTTGCAAGTTGGCTTTTGACTGTTGCTTGCAATAAGTCGCGTTGCGCCTCTGCAAGCGCAGGGCTTTGCAGTCGAGCAATCGGCTGACCTTTTTTCACGTTGTCCCCCACGCCAACCATTGTTTGCTCAACCAACGCCGCTAGCGGTGTGCTGATGACAAAGAGTTGGTTGCTGGGTACGATGACCTGTGAGGGCAATCCGGATACTTCGCCAGATTGTTTTTTTGGTAGTGCTAATGTAGTAATGCCTAAAGATTCGATTTGTTTGCTAGTCAGTGTAATGTTGTCCGTCGCCCATGCAATGGGAGCAATTGAGAAGGCGATTAGCCCAAGTAGGTGTTTTTTCATAGTGAACTCCGAAATTGCGCAAAATGCGGCGCAACTTTTTAATTTAATGGTAAAGAGAAAGCGAGTTAAGCGGACTGAATAAAGCGGGGAGGGGCTTGTGACCAAGGAGATAAACGAGGTGTACTTGAAGGAGTAACGCTGGGTTTATGTAGTGAAATAAACGCGACATTGTTTATGTTGAAAATAGTGGAGCTAAATGATGAACTAATCCGTAAGTGATCTTGCGGGGTGCTATTACGAAGTCGATAGCCGCGTGACGTTGAGATGGTTTGACAGTTATAGCTCTCTACATGGCTGACTCCCATAGATGCTTGTGTATTGAGCGGGTGGGCATGCGTAACATCATTGTCGCCATCAATATGCGCGTGAATAATCGGCGACACGCACTGTAGTAGTACGAATAAAGTCAGTAGAAATTTTTGGGAATATCGATTCATTTTCGAAGTGTTTTTCAATGCCTATACGCTGTATAGATTGTGTTTAAATTTATTCCCCACGCTCTTGGCGTGTAGGGTAACGCGATTTATGGGTTTGATTTTAAGCGTAGCTCGCCAGTTTTGTTATTCTGAGGTGCAATGCCCAGTGGTCTTGCCACGGGGTAGCCGAAGGGCGAGCGGAGCAATTTATTTGGTGCTGCGCATTACGACCGAGGTTTTTTAGATTCGTTCATTTAATAAATAAATGCAGAAGTATTTGACGAAGTGAATTTGTTTTGCTATATTGCTGGACTTCGCTGACGCGGGGTGGAGCAGCTCGGTAGCTCGTCGGGCTCATAACCCGAAGGTCATAGGTTCAAATCCTGTCCCCGCAACCCAGTCAGCCGTTCTTTAAAAGATAAAACGAACAACCGACGAGTGTAGGTACTTGGTTTTTGGGGAAGTTTTGAATCTTTCGGGATATCAAAACGACTTTAAAAATATAGTAATACTTACACGAAGTCGAAACAAATCATGTCAATGATTTACTTTGAGTAAGACCGGTCCAGCAATGGACCAAAACAGGTATTAAACTGAAGAGTTTGATCCTGGCTCAGATTGAACGCTGGCGGCATGCTTTACACATGCAAGTCGAACGGCAGCACGGGGGCAACCCTGGTGGCGAGTGGCGAACGGGTGAGTAATATATCGGAACATGTCCGGAAGTGGGGGATAACGTAGCGAAAGTTACGCTAATACCGCATATGCCCTAAGGGGGAAAGGGGGGGATCGCAAGACCTCTCGCTTTCGGAGTGGCCGATATCGGATTAGCTAGTAGGTGAGGTAAAGGCTCACCTAGGCGACGATCCGTAGCTGGTCTGAGAGGACGACCAGCCACACTGGAACTGAGACACGGTCCAGACTCCTACGGGAGGCAGCAGTGGGGAATTTTGGACAATGGGGGCAACCCTGATCCAGCCATGCCGCGTGAGTGAAGAAGGCCTTCGGGTTGTAAAGCTCTTTCAGACGGAAAGAAACGGTCACGGTTAATAACCGTGGCTAATGACGGTACCGTAAGAAGAAGCACCGGCTAACTACGTGCCAGCAGCCGCGGTAATACGTAGGGTGCGAGCGTTAATCGGAATTACTGGGCGTAAAGCGTGCGCAGGCGGTTTCGTAAGACAGATGTGAAATCCCCGGGCTTAACCTGGGAACTGCATTTGTGACTGCGAGACTAGAGTGTAGCAGAGGGGGGTAGAATTCCACGTGTAGCAGTGAAATGCGTAGATATGTGGAGGAATACCGATGGCGAAGGCAGCCCCCTGGGCTAACACTGACGCTCATGCACGAAAGCGTGGGGAGCAAACAGGATTAGATACCCTGGTAGTCCACGCCCTAAACGATGTCAACTAGGTGTTGGGGAAGGAGACTTCTTTAGTACCGCAGCTAACGCGCTAAGTTGACCGCCTGGGGAGTACGGTCGCAAGATTAAAACTCAAAGGAATTGACGGGGCCCCGCACAAGCGGTGGATTATGTGGATTAATTCGATGCAACGCGAAAAACCTTACCTACCCTTGACATGTCCGGAACTTTCCAGAGATGGATTGGTGCCCGAAAGGGAACCGGAACACAGGTGCTGCATGGCTGTCGTCAGCTCGTGTCGTGAGATGTTGGGTTAAGTCCCGCAACGAGCGCAACCCTTGTCATTAATTGCCATCATTCAGTTGGGCACTTTAATGAGACTGCCGGTGATAAACCGGAGGAAGGTGGGGATGACGTCAAGTCCTCATGGCCCTTATGGGTAGGGCTTCACACGTAATACAATGGTCGGTACAGAGGGTTGCCAACCCGCGAGGGGGAGCTAATCTCAGAAAGCCGATCGTAGTCCGGATTGGAGTCTGCAACTCGACTCCATGAAGTCGGAATCGCTAGTAATCGCGGATCAGCATGTCGCGGTGAATACGTTCCCGGGTCTTGTACACACCGCCCGTCACACCATGGGAGTGGAATCTGCCAGAAGTAGGTAGCCTAACCGCAAGGAGGGCGCTTACCACGGTGGGTTTCATGACTGGGGTGAAGTCGTAACAAGGTAGCCGTATCGGAAGGTGCGGCTGGATCACCTCCTTTCTAGAGAATCCCAAGGCTGAGTGCCTACACTCATCGGTTGTTTAAGAATCAGTTGCTGGCCGTTAGTCGCTAGTTATTAGTTAAAGCAGTTCACTGCCTCCTAATACTAACGGCTCATCGCTAAAGACTGCATTTGGGTCTGTAGCTCAGCTGGTTAGAGCACTGTGTTGATAACGCAGGGGTCGATGGTTCGAGTCCATCTAGACCCACCAAGGTTAGGCTGTGGCACACAATGGGGGTTTAGCTCATCTGGTAGAGCACCTGCTTTGCAAGCAGGGGGTGAACGGTTCGATCCCGTTAACCTCCACCACATACAATCTTCCATCGTTTGGTAGTTGAAACGATAGGAAGTTGGAGTCCTCTTGTGGGAATCTCTTTAGTGCTTTGGTGTGGATTTAGCGTGTGTGACCGCAGCGTAAGTTGCCAATCAAAAAAACAGGAAAAGAATTTATATTCAAGCGGAGGCGTTTGAATATTGGTTTTTAACCGATAAGTAGTTCTTTAAAAATTTGGAAGAAGTAAAGTAACACGTGATTCGCGCACGGAGAGGATGGCTCATTCATTTGAGTCATTAACAAGTGCGTGAAAACGTGTGGGATTTGATTGTATCAAGCTAGTTCATGATTAGTCATTGTGAATTAGACACAAACCTTTGCGAAAGCTGAACCCTTAAATCAGTTCAGTGGTAGTAAACGTTAAAAATGCGAAACACCATAACGCCTGGTCAGCGATGACTAGGGCTTAACGTTATAGGGTCAAGCGAATAAGTGCATGTGGTGGATGCCTTGGCGATTACAGGCGATGAAAGACGTGTTAGCCTGCGAAAAGCCACGGGGAGCTGGCAAAAAGCTTTGATCCGTGGATATCTGAATGGGGAAACCCGGCGCGCAAGCGTCATTCCCTCCTGAATACATAGGGAGGGTAAAGCGAACTCAGGGAACTGAAACATCTAAGTACCTGAAGGAAAAGAAATCAACCGAGATTCCGTAAGTAGTGGCGAGCGAACACGGAGCAGCCTGCAATTTTTAGCATTTTTGTTAACCAAACAGTCTGGAAAGTCTGGCCATAGTGGGTGATAGCCCCGTAGGTAAAAACAGAAGTGTGGAACTAGGATTGCGACAAGTAGGGCGGGGCACGAGAAACCTTGTCTGAACATGGGGGGACCATCCTCCAAGGCTAAATACTCGTAATCGACCGATAGTGAACCAGTACCGTGAGGGAAAGGCGAAAAGAACCCCGGAAGGGGAGTGAAATAGATCCTGAAACCGCATGCATACAAACAGTGGGAGCGGACTTGTTCCGTGACTGCGTACCTTTTGTATAATGGGTCAGCGACTTACGTTCAGTAGCGAGCTTAACCGAATAGGGGAGGCGTAGGGAAACCGAGTCTGATAAGGGCGATAGTTGCTGGGCGTAGACCCGAAACCAAGTGATCTATCCATGGCCAGGATGAAGGTTGGGTAAAACCAACTGGAGGTCCGAACCCACAAATGTTGAAAAATTTGGGGATGAGCTGTGGATAGGGGTGAAAGGCTAAACAAACTTGGAAATAGCTGGTTCTCTCCGAAAACTATTTAGGTAGTGCCTCACGTATCACTCTCGGGGGTAGAGCACTGTTATGGCTAGGGGTCTATTGCTGATTACCAAACCATTGCAAACTCCGAATACCGAGAAGTGCGAGCGTGGGAGACAGACATCGGGTGCTAACGTCCGGTGTCAAGAGGGAAACAACCCAGACCGCCGATTAAGGTCCCCAAGACATAGTTAAGTGGAAAACGAAGTGGGAAGGCTAAAACAGTCAGGATGTTGGCTTAGAAGCAGCCATCATTTAAAGAAAGCGTAATAGCTCACTGATCGAGTCGTCCTGCGCGGAAGATGTAACGGGGCTCAAACTATGCACCGAAATCGCGGATATGAGCGTTCCTTTTAGGACATGCTAAAGAAGTTTCGCAACGCGTAGCGTTGCAAAACGCCTCTGACAAATCAGTCAGGGGAAATTCCTTCACCTCAATTGAAGGTTTGTCGCATCTCACCCCTGACGGGGGTCGAAGCGACAACTTGTGCGTGTATTAAAAGGAACGCTCATATGGTAGGAGAGCGTTCTGTAGGCCTGCGAAGGTGTCCTGTGAGGGATGCTGGAGGTATCAGAAGTGCGAATGCTGACATGAGTAGCGATAAAGGGAGTGAAAGGCTCCCTCGCCGAAAACCCAAGGTTTCCTGCACAACGTTCATCGATGCAGGGTGAGTCGGCCCCTAAGGCGAGGCAGAAATGCGTAGTCGATGGGAAACAGGTTAATATTCCTGTACCTCAATATAATGCGATGTGGGGACGGAGAAGGTTAAGCAAGCTGGGTGTTGGATGTCCCAGTTCAAGCGTGTAGGGAGATCTCTTAGGCAAATCCGGGAGGTCAATTCTGAGGCGTGATAACGAGGCACTTAGGTGCTGAAGTTGCTGATACCAAGCTTCCAAGAAAAGCCACTAAGCTTCAGTTATATTGAGACCGTACCGCAAACCGACACAGGTGGGTGGGATGAGAATTCTAAGGCGCTTGAGAGAACTCAGGAGAAGGAACTCGGCAAATTTGCACCGTAACTTCGGGAGAAGGTGCGCCCCGCTAGAGTGTAGGACTTCGCGTCCGAAGCTCGATGGGGTTGCAGTGAAATGGTGGCTGCGACTGTTTAATAAAAACACAGCACTCTGCAAACACGAAAGTGGACGTATAGAGTGTGACGCCTGCCCGGTGCTGGAAGATTAAATGATGGGGTGCAAGCTCTTGATTGAAGTCCCAGTAAACGGCGGCCGTAACTATAACGGTCCTAAGGTAGCGAAATTCCTTGTCGGGTAAGTTCCGACCTGCACGAATGGCGTAACGATGGCCACACTGTCTCCTCCTGAGACTCAGCGAAGTTGAAATGTTTGTGAAGATGCAATCTACCCGAGGCTAGACGGAAAGACCCCATGAACCTTTACTGTAGCTTTGCATTGGATTTTGAATAGACCTGTGTAGGATAGCTGGGAGACTATGAAGCGGGAACGCCAGTTCTCGTGGAGTCAACCTTGAAATACCAGCCTGGTGTGTTTGAGATTCTAACCTAGACCCCTAATCGGGGTTGGGGACCGTGCATGGTAGGCAGTTTGACTGGGGCGGTCTCCTCCCAAATTGTAACGGAGGAGTACGAAGGTATCCTAGGTACGGTCGGACATCGTACTGATAGTGCAATGGCAAAAGGATGCTTAACTGCGAGACTGACAAGTCGAGCAGATACGAAAGTAGGTCATAGTGATCCGGTGGTTCTGTATGGAAGGGCCATCGCTCAACGGATAAAAGGTACTCTGGGGATAACAGGCTGATTCCTCCCAAGAGTTCATATCGACGGGGGAGTTTGGCACCTCGATGTCGGCTCATCACATCCTGGGGCTGTAGCCGGTCCCAAGGGTATGGCTGTTCGCCATTTAAAGTGGTACGTGAGCTGGGTTTAAAACGTCGTGAGACAGTTTGGTCCCTATCTGCCTTGGGCGTTGGAAATTTGAAGGGACCTGCTCCTAGTACGAGAGGACCGGAGTGGACAGATCTCTGGTGTACCGGTTATCACGCCAGTGGTATTGCCGGGTAGCTAAATCTGGAAGAGATAACCGCTGAAAGCATCTAAGCGGGAAACTCGCCTTGAGATAAGATTTCCCTGGGGGTTTAACCCCCCTAAAGAGTCGTTCGAGACCAGGACGTTGATAGGTCAGGTGTGGAAGCGCAGTAATGCGTTAAGCTAACTGATACTAATTGCTCGTGAGGCTTGATCCTATAACATTAAGTCAATGTTATAGTGTGTGACGCAATGCAATTGAATTCCCAGACTTTACTTCTTCCAAAAATAGCGTTGCTTGATGCCATCAAACGCATTAAGTGACAACAAACACGGTACGCTGCAATTCACCGCAGTGAACCTAACAGTTTGTCTGACGACCATAGCGAGTTGGTCCCACTCCTTCCCATCTCGAACAGGACAGTGAAACGACTCCGCGCCAATGATAGTGTGGATTACCCATGCGAAAGTAGGTCATCGTCAGACTCCTTATAAATAAAAAACCCTCAGATGAGAATCTGAGGGTTTTTTATTTGATACGGAATGTTGCTCGTTGTTGCGATATCGAAGGAATATAAACGCTATAAGGTAGTGTATTCGAAGCTTACTTTCTTTGGCGAAATTGTGTGCGTCTTGGTATACTGCCAACGTGCAGTATCAAGAATTGGCGGGTCTCCCCGCATTGTGAGGTGGTGAATCTGGTCAGGTCCGGAAGGAAGCAGCCACAGCCGCTTATTGCAAGTGCCGGGGGTAAGGCTCGCCTCCTAATTTGAATGTGGAGCAGCTATGGAAAAAATCGCTATCGACATTTGTTCAATCCGGGTGTCTGCCATACGAATCGAAAAAATTATCAAGAATGGGTTCGTTTCAGACATCGTCAGTGTGGCATAACTTGTCGGCGACAACTGTACTGGCGCGCAAATGGCGGCCTAAATCTTTTTCGGAGCTTGCGGGGCAGGAGCATGTTGTTCGTGCATTAACCAATGCGCTGACGCAGAATCGACTGCATCATGCTTATCTGTTTACGGGTACGCGTGGAGTGGGCAAAACCACCATCGCACGCATTTATGCTAAGTCACTTAATTGCGAAACTGGCATTACTGCAACACCTTGTGGCGTATGCAATGCTTGCAAAGAAATAGATAGTGGTCGATTTGTTGATTTAATTGAGTTGGATGCAGCATCAAACACGCAAGTCGATAACATGCGTGAGCTACTTGAAAGTGCGCTGTATGCGCCGAGTAGTGGGCGTTTCAAAGTCTATATCATCGACGAAGTACACATGCTTTCCAAGTCAGCGTTCAATGCGATGTTGAAGACTTTGGAAGAACCGCCCAGCCACGTTAAATTCATTTTAGCCACAACTGATCCGCAGAAAATTCCCGTCACGGTGTTGTCGCGCTGTTTGCAGTTTAATCTGAAACAATTGCCGTCGAGCTTAATTGCCACACATTTGCAATATGTGCTTGAACAAGAAAAAATCACTTTTGAGTTGCCTGCTTTAAATTTAATTGCACGCGCCGCGCAGGGTAGTATGCGCGACGCATTAAGCTTGATGGATCAAGCTATTGCATTCTCTGCAGGCACGGTAGAAAAAGTCGTTGTGGCGACAATGTTGGGGGCAATTGATCAAAGTTATTTATTTGATTTATTGCTAGCTTTGCATGAAAAAAATGGCTCAAAAATTCTCGAAATTGCTGATGGTATGGCAAGCCGTAGTGTTTTATTTGACACTGCACTGCAAGAATTGGCGGCATTACTGCATCGCATTGCCTTTGCTCAAACAGTGCCGCAAGCGATTGCTGAGGATGAGCCGGAGCGGGAGCGGTTGCTCGAATTAGCTCAGTTGTTAGTTGCGGAAGAGGTGCAGTTGTACTACCAAATTGCGATTCATGGTCGTGGCGAAATTAATTTGGCACCCGATGAATATGCTGGATTCACTATGACGTTATTGCGTATGTTGGCATTCAAACCTGAGAGGGACAATACGCGTCAAACATCGGTGGTTCAGTCACCGGTTTCTCGGCCAATTGAAAAGCCTGCAATCGTCAAACCTGTGCAAGCTATCGTGGCAGTGAGTAAAGTTGAAACGGTTGGAATGCCCGATTGGACTGTGTTGTTGGCTCAGCTCAATCTGCAGAGTATGGCATTGCAACTGGCAAAAAATTGCGTGTTAGAAAATTTTTCAGATGGGCAAGTCACTTTGCGGCTATCACATGAACTGAAACACTCGCAAACTAAAATGGCGAGCGATAAGTTGCAGCAAGAGTTGAGTGAATACTTTGCCAAGCCGATTAAGCTGAATATCGTGTTGGGTAAAGGGGATGTGGCTACACCAGCAGTAGTGGAGCAGCAGACCAAACAACTCAAACAACAGCAAGCAAATGATGCGATTACGCAGGATGATTTTGTCATTGAAGCGCAGCGCGAGTTAGGCGCTAGCTTGGTTGCAGATTCGATTAAACCCATACAATAAATTTAGGAGAACGAAAAAATGATGAAGGGCGGTTTGGGCGGAATGATGAAGCAAGCGCAACTCATGCAGCAAAATATGCAGAAGGTGCAAGCGGAGTTGGCAACGGTAGAAGTTGAAGGTTCGGCGGGTTCGGGCATGGTTAAAGTGACGATGACTTGCGCGCATGAGGTGCGTCGCGTGTCGCTAGATGACAGCTTGCTGGCTGATGATAAAGAAATGCTGGAAGATTTGATTGTGTTGGCGCTCAACGATGCGATGAAGAAAGCGGAAGTCACTTCTCAGCAACGCATGGGTGGTTTTAGTGCTGGGTTACCGCCAGGAATGAAGCTTCCATTCTAAAGATGCCATCTCATTTAGAGCAATTGATTGAAGCATTGCGCTGCTTGCCGGGCGTGGGGCCGAAGTCTGCGCAACGTATGACGTATCATCTGATGCAGCGTGATCGGGGTGGTGCATTGAATTTGGCAAGAGCACTAGAGCAAGCGACGACCAATGTTAGGCATTGCGCTAAGTGCAATAATTTTTCTGAAACGGAAATCTGTGACCTATGTGCTTCGCCTAAGCGCGATACCAGCATGTTATGTGTGGTGGAAATGCCCGCAGATTTGCTGATGATGGAGCAAGCGCAGTGTTATCGCGGGCATTATTTTGTGTTGATGGGCAAGCTGTCGCCATTGGATGGCATCGGTGCGAAAGAACTAAATCTCGATAGGCTGGTCAAGAGAGCCCAAGAACAAACTTGTGAAGTGATTTTGGCAACAAACTTTACAGTTGAAGGGGATGCAACGGCGCATTACCTGTCGGCTCTGTTGCAAGCTCAAGGAATCAGCGTTTCGCGTATTGCACGCGGCTTGCCTGTAGGATGTGAGTTGGAACAAGTGGATAGTGGCACGCTGGCGCAAGCATTGTTAGAACGAAAAAAGATTGCAGTATGAAAGATTGCCATGTGGCTTTCGTAAGGCTTCACGCGGTATGGGACTGTTTATGAATGAGCAAGGTGAAAAGTTACAAAAGGTACTCGCTCAAGCTGGGCTAGGATCACGCCGCATGATGGAAGCGTGGATAGCCGAAGGGCGCGTCATCGTGAACGGTGAACCAGCTACGTTAGGTATGCGTGTAACTGAAGGTGACTTGGTGAAGGCAGAGCGTCGCACTATACGGGTAGGCGAACGAGACCAAGCTGCGCGAGTGTTGCTTTACCACAAGCCTGAAGGTGAAATTGTTAGTCGTGATGACCCCGAGAAGCGCGTTAGCGTGTTCGATAAATTGCCCAAATTGCGCGGACAAAAGTGGATTGCGATAGGACGTTTAGATTTTAATACTAGCGGATTGTTGATTTTTACCACTTCGGGTGAATTGGCCAATCGTTTGATGCATCCGCGCTTTGAAGTCGAGCGCGAATACGCCGTGCGCGTGCAAGGTAAAATGACTGAAGCGCAGATTGAGCAAGCAATTAAGCTCGGCGTACAGCTGGAAGATGGCTTAGTGAAGTTTGAAAAGCTTGAAGATCATGGTGGAGAAGGCTTTAACCATTGGTATCGGGTGATGTTGAAAGAAGGGCGCAACCGTGTAGTGCGGCGTACCTTTGACGCATTAGGTCTGCCTGTGAGTAGGTTGATACGCGTGCGCTTTGGTATCGTCAATTTGCCTCCGCGTTTGAAGCGCGGCATGACTGCAGAATTAGGCGACGGCGAAGTGTCGCAAATACTGACTTGGTTGAGTGAAGTGGATGGCATAAGTGCTGATGTGCCAGATGCAAATCAAACACCAGCGCCAGCATATAATGAGCCGCTACCAGCCGCTAAAGCAAAACCTGTTAGACGAGCAATCGCAGTTCGCGCAACAAAAAGTAGAACTGGTGTAAAGCGCTGAGTGCTACTAGAATCTGATTAGTTAAACGCGGCGAAAAGATGCTGCCAAGATATTGTGAGGTTCGGGAAACCCGACAGCTGGAAATTTGAATGGAAGAACTCGATAATAAGACCGTAATGTGCAGCGTGTTCTTCTTGGATATAGTTGGCTACTCCAAGAAGTCAGTGACTGGACAAATATCGCTCAAAGATAGATTTAATAGCTATCTGTCGGCGGCTATTCGAGATGTGCCGATTACTGATCGTATTATTTTGGATACCGGTGACGGTGCTGCGATTAACTTTCTAGGTGATATTGAAGATGCACTCAAAGCTGCGCTTAGTCTGCGCGAAAGCTTGCTCAATGAAGACCCCAATTTAAATCATCCGTTGCTAGTGCGCATGGGTATTAATCTCGGCCCTGTGCGCCTTGTTAGAGACATCAATGGCCAGCCGAACATCGTGGGCGATGGCATCAACGTCGCACAGCGTGTGATGGGTTTTGCGGATGCCAGCCAAGTGTTGGTATCACGTTCTTATTACGATGCGGTATCGCGGCTCTCTCCACAATACACGGGCATGTTTCACTATCAAGGTTCACGCACGGATAAGCATGTACGCGAACATGAAGTGTATGCAATTGGCTACCCTGGCGATAAAACTAATCCTAGGCTAGATAAAAAATCTAAAAAAGCTTTAGCGAGAGCGTTGGACAGCACGAGAACCAGTTTGCGTCCGGCTTTTTTGGGTATGAAATTCTTACACGCCAATTTGCTGCAAGGGTTTTCACGAGCGGGGCCAGTGAAAAGAATATTGTATGCGCTGGGGATTGTGATTGTTTTGTTAGTAATTCTTGAAATTACGGAAGAGACAATGCTTGGTGGTGGAGTATTGATTGGTGGCAATTCATCGGTTGTGCCAGTAGATAATAATGATAAGGCACATGTTGCGCCTCATACTAAGCCAATGCAAGCTACAGTGTTACCAGCTTCTACCGTGGTAGTTGCTGATATTAAAGCTGAGGCGTTGAGTTCTGTCCTTCCGCCGACCGAACCTCGACTAACAAAAAAACAAGCTGCAGATAGAATGAAATCTAAAGATGCGAAATCAGCTATTGTGGTTGAGCAGAAAATTGAAGGCGTAGTAAATAATTCACAACGCTTAGAGCCTGAAAACAGCAACAGCACTCCTCAAATACTTGGGAAAAATGAAGAGGTTGTTACGCATGCCGTAGAAGGCAGCAATAGTGCGGATGAGCAACCAACAGGTATTCTGGGTACTTTTCTAAAAGTTACGTGCCTTGAAGGCACGGAAGTGTTTGTAGATGGGGCGCGTAAAGGTAAGTTGGACGGCCCAGCACTGCTTGTGCCGATTACTCCGGGGCGGCATTTGATTATCGTGAGCCATGAAAAAGGTATGGACTGGAAACTTATTAAATTTAAAGCGGGCGCAACAGCTTCTGTGAGGCCAGGCTTTTGCGATGAGTAGTAGACGTGCTGATCAGATGATGACGATACATAAAATTTATTCGGGTAAGCTCAATGATTAGCCAGTTGGGACGCTATGAGGTACTCGGTGAACTTGGCCAAGGCGCGATGGGGGTGGTCTATAAAGCTAAAGACCCGCTTATTGATCGTGTCGTCGCAATTAAGACGATCAATCTTGGTTTGGCCCTTGATGAAAAAGAAGAATACGAAGGTCGATTTTATCAAGAGGCCAAAGCTGCGGGTCGCCTGAGTCATCCCAATATCGTCACGATTTATGATGTGGGTAGAAACGATGAGGTCGCGTATATCGCGATGGAGTTTTTAGAAGGTCGCGAATTACGCGATATTATGAACGACGAGGGGCTGCTTCCCGTTCATCAGGTGTTGGATATTGTCGCGCAAGTGGCATCAGGTTTGGCATATGCCCATGAAAATGACATTGTGCATCGCGATGTTAAGCCGTCGAATATCATGGTGGTGCGGGACGGTCACGTAAAAATTACCGATTTTGGTATTGCACGCATGGCCTCCTCTTCTGTGCGGACTCAAACGGGCATGGTGCTGGGTTCGCCCAAGTATATGTCTCCTGAGCAAGTGATGGGTAAGCTAATCGACCAGCGCTCAGATATTTTTTCATTGGGTGTAATGCTCTACGAAATGCTTACAGGACAAGCGCCATTCACGGGCGATAACGTCAATGCCATCATGTATCAGACCCTGAATGCTATCCCCGCACCCCCCAATACACTGAATTCTGATGTGCCAGAAATGGTCAATTTCATTGTGGCGAAAGCACTTTCAAAAGGGTTGGATGACCGTTATCAGGATGCCAAGGATTTTGCGGATGATTTACGCTCCTGTCGCGACATGCTGCCGCGTTCTGGGCAGAAAATTGATATGTCAAAGCTACCGGGCGGTGAGCGGAAATTACCGGATGCCTTTGATATCACTGCACGGATGGATGCAAACGAACATGGGATAACAACGAAGTCTCAGATGGTGTTATCTCAAGTTTTTGACTCTGCCGCTGCAACGATGCGATTAGCTGCATTAACTTCAAAAGAGACTGATGTGGATGAATTGTCCAGAACGCTAAAAATGGAACGTCCCAGTGCGGAAGCCATTAAACAGGCAGGTATGAAGGCGAAGGCATTGCAGCCCGTCAAGCACAAAAGCTGGGTAGATCCTTCTGCTCAAACTGCCAGCGGCGGATTTTTGCTGCTGATGATTTTATTGCTGGTTCTGATTGGAGCTATTTCAATTTTCTCTTATTAGTATTTTTATACTGCCCTATTCTCCCCTGTAACACACTTCAAAAAATGGAAAACTTAACCTGGCAAAGCGCGATTAAACCTTCTCGCTACCTGGCTTTGTTACTGCTGAGTTTGCACCTGGGTAGCGCGATTGCGGTGTACATGACCAATGTCACATGGACAGTGAAATGGATATTGTTTGTGCCGATTGTGCTAAGCCTGCTTTATCATTTTCTGCGCGATGCTTGGCTGCGTCTTCCTCATTCGTGGCGTGAAGTCACCCTGCATCAGGATGCTGTATCTATTGGCTTACAGGGCAGTTTGATTTCGACAGGGCAATTGCTGAGTACCGGCGTGGTGTTCAGTAACTTCGTTATATTGATAGTGAAGTTGGACGGTCATCGCTTCAATGTAGCTCGTGTGATTTTTCGGGATGCGCTACATCCCGAATCATTCCGCGAGTTGAGTGTTTATTTAAAGTATTCGCGCTAACCAAAGTTGCTTGGTATGAGAATAGTTGGCTGCGGATTAGTTTGCATACCAGGATAGTCCTTGCTGAAATGTAGCCCACGACTTTCGTGGCGCAGCAGAGCACTTTGTACAATTAACTCGGCATTCAATACCAAATTACGCAGTTCCAATAAATCCGAGCTGATGTGGAAATTGGTGTAATACTCGTTTATCTCGTCTTGCAATAATTGAATGCGATGTTGCGCGCGTTGCAAGCGTTTATTGGTGCGCACAATTCCCACATAGTCCCACATAAAGTGGCGTAACTCTGCCCAGTTATGTGAGATAACAATCTGCTCATCGGCATCCGTGACGCGGCTTTCATCCCAAGCTGGTAGTGTCGGAGTGTCTTGTTGCGGCTTGTTCAGAATATCTCGCACGGCGGCATCGGCGAACACCAAACATTCCAATAGCGAGTTGCTGGCAAGACGATTTGCACCATGTAATCCGCTGTACGCAGTTTCGCCGACAGCATACAAATTATTCACATCAGTGCGCGCGCGTAAGTCGGCAACCACGCCGCCGCAGGTGTAATGCGCCGCAGGCACAACTGGAATCGCCTCTTTGCTAATGTCGATACCCAAGCTCATACAGCGCGCATAAATGTTGGGGAAGTGTTCCTGAAGAAATTCAACTGACTGATGTGAGATGTCCAAATAAACGCAATCCAGTCCGTGTTTTTTCATTTCAAAATCGATGGCTCTGGCAACGACATCGCGTGGGGCGAGTTCGGCGCGCTCATCATGGCTGGGCATGAATCGCGTGCCGTCCGGCAACTTTAAAATGCCACCTTCACCCCGCACTGCCTCGCTAATCAAAAATGACTTGGCGTGGGGGTGATACAAACAAGTGGGATGAAATTGGATGAACTCCATATTGGCGACGCGGCAGCCAGCGCGCCAGGCCATTGCAATACCATCGCCCGTGGAGGTGTCGGGATTGGTGGTGTAAAGATACACTTTACCAGTGCCGCCTGTGGCAAGAATGGTGTTGTGTGCGGCGATGGTGACCACTTCATCACTTGCAGTGTTCAAGGCATATACGCCATAGCAAAAATTGCCTGGCAAGTTCAGTTTTTTGCTTGTGATTAAATCTACCGACATGTAGTGTTCCAACACGGTGATGTTGGGATGCTTCAATACACGTGTGGCAAGGGTTTCTTGCACGGCGTGACCTGTCGTATCTGCCGCATGAATAATCCGACGGCGACTGTGACCTCCTTCGCGGGTGAGGTGGTAGCCCATATCGCTGGCACTATCTTTGGTGAACGGTACGCCTTGCTCAATCAACCAATCAATCGATTCTTTGCCATGTTCAACCACATAGCGTGTAGCGGCTTCATCACACAGGCCTGCGCCCGCTATCAGCGTATCTTGGATATGTGCATCAAGTGAGTCATCTGGCGATAACACCGCAGCAATACCCCCTTGCGCCCAACCACTCGCACCATCTAACAATGATTTTTTAGTGATGATGGCAACTTTTTGTTGCTCGGCTAACTTGATTGCGAGAGTTAATCCGGCTAGGCCGCTGCCGATGATGAGGGTGTCGAAACGTAGCAATTTAGTTCTCGTTAGGAGATGTTGAGTTCGGACTATATCTTAATTTACTTATCTGGTTAAAACATAAAGGTTGTGAGAAGATAGGTTGTCAAAAAACAGTGAAATAATTCAGGGATGGCGGACAGGGAAGTCGATCAACAGCTAGTAGAGCGCGTGCAACGCGGGGATAAATACGCCTTTGATTTGTTGGTGACTAAATATCAACGAAAGCTAGGGCGGCTGGTCTCTCGATTTGTGCGCGATCCGGGTGAAGCGGAAGATGTGACGCAAGAGGCGTTTATTAAGGCTTATCGGGCGCTCCCTACTTTTCGCGGCGATAGTGCGTTCTACACATGGCTATATCGCATCGGCATCAATACCGCAAAAAATTACCTTTTGGCCAATAAGCGCCGAGCACCCACCAGTACTCCGTTTGACGCGGAAGATTCGGAATCCTTTGAGGAGGCGAGTTTGCTGCGTGAAGTTAATACGCCAGAAAATGAACTCATGAGCAAACAAGTTGTCGATGTAGTGCAGAGGTCATTGCAGCAGTTACCCGAAGATTTACGCAATGCCCTGACGTTGCGTGAAATCGAGGGGTTGAGTTACGAAGAAATTGCCAGTGCAATGGATTGCCCTGTTGGCACGGTGAGATCGAGGATTTTTAGGGCACGAGAAGCGGTTGCGGAAAATCTGCGACCATTGTTAGAAACCAGTAAGGATAATAGGTGGTAGTAATGAAACAGGAAATTTCCACTCTAATGGATGGCGAGCTGTTTGAAGATGAGGCATTGAGTTGCCTGGCGAAATTTAAGTCCGGTTCGGATGCACAAAAAAATTGGGCGGTTTACCACCTGATTGGGGATGCTTTGCGTCAGCCTGAGCATATTCCTGCGGATGTGAGTGCGGCAGTGCGTGCGCGGTTGGAGGATGAACCCACTGTTTTAGCACCACGCGGGCAGCTGGTGCAGCAGAAGACACGGCACTTCGCGTTGTCAGCGGCGGCAACACTGGCAGCGATGGGCATAGTTGCGTGGATGTCATTGCAGATTAGTCCACAAGCAACGCCACAGATGGCTATGCAGCAAACAGCTACTCAGCAGTCTGCACTGATGCCAGCAAGCATGCGCTTTAAGCCGAGCGCGAATGAATATCTGATGGCGCACCAAGAGTATTCTCCTAGCACCGATATGAATGGCGGCGCATCTTATATTCGCACTGTTGCGTATAATGTGGATGGACAGTAATTTAGGTTTGGGATGGCAATGAGATTTTGCGGCACTGTGTTGGCGTTGTTACTGGCTTTTACAGCCAATGCGGTTGCGGGTGAAACGGAGACTTGTGCAAATTGGCTTAAGACCGTGGCCTTCGCAGGACACGAGAGAGATTACAGTGGCGTATTTGTTTATCAGCATGACGATACCGTAGAGACTTCGCGCATCACCCACATCATTGACTCCGGCACAGAGTACGAAAGACTGGAAGGACTGGATGGCCCTAAGAGCGAGATTCTGCGCCATGATGGCCAAGTGTGGATGTCTAGCGAACACGGCATGTTGCAGATGGACAGTCAGCAAGGTCGCGGTCGATTTCCATCCTTGTTACCGCAGCAACTCATCGCATTGACTGAAAATTATCAGGCCAAGCAGGTCGGTAAAGAGCGTGTGGCGGGATATGACGCACAAGTTATTTTGTTTCAACCTAAAGATACGTTGTTGTACTCGCATAAGATCTGGGTGCATTCCGAATCGGGTTTGTTGTTAAAAGCCGCCGTGTTAGATGACAAAAATAAAGTCGTCGAGCAATATGCGTTTACCCAATTACAGATTGGCGGCAAGATAGATCGCGCTTGGATAAAATCAAAAATCGCCGCGAATTTTAACGATACTAAAAAAACAAAACAGGTTGATGCTGCGCCAATCCCGGTGCATTTCAAAAGTGGATGGAATGTTAATTTTTTACCGACAGGCTTTAAAAAAATTACCGAGCTTGAGCGACCTATGCACGGCAAACATTTGCCTGTTACACAAATTGTCTATTCGGATGGTTTAAGTGCGGTGTCAGTGTTTGTTGAGTTGAATGATCATGACGAAGATGACCTCGATGGCTTGTCCAATCGGGGTGCAATGACTTTGTACCATAAAGTAGTGGGTGAAAATCTCTACACTGTGGTTGGCGAAGTGCCACCACGCACGATCGCAAAAATCCTTGATTCTATCAGCCACGGCAGTAAGTAATCATGCTGGAAACGCGCGCTAGAATTATTAAAATTGATGGCGAAAAAGCCTTAATTCAAGCTGATCCGGGCTTGGGCTGCGAGCAATGCAAGGGCAAGGGTTGCGGCTCTAGCAAGCTGGGACAATTGTTTTGCAGCACGCCGCGTCAATTCGAAGTTGAAAACTCCATCCATGCAAAGTTGGGCGATGACGTTATCGTCGCGGTTGAGGAAGGCGTGGTATTGCGAGGCATCGGTCTGGTGTATGTGTTGCCTTTGCTGCTAATGTTAGCAGGTGCGCTGATTGGCAGTGTGTGGCTCAACGACACAGAACAACATGATGGTTACGCCGTCATCGGTGCGCTGTTGGGATTGCTAATCGGCTTTGTCTTGGCCAAACGGATTTCTGCACGTCTCAATCAAGGTTATTTTCAGCCTTATCTCAAAGGGCTATATCGCAACGAGCTTTGAATACCTGGCAATTCAATCGATCATTTGGTAATTTGGAGGACGCATGCTAAGGAGTTATTTTAGTATTGTAGTGTTGTTGATGAGTGCCACAGTTTGCATGCCAACGTACGCAAAAGAACTACCCGATTTCACTGTCTTAGTCGAAAAAGAAGGTGCGGCAGTGGTTAATATCAGCAGCACGCAGGCTATTCGTAATAGCCCTGAAATGCCCAATATACCTGGTACGCAGGGCGGCGAAGATCCCTTCTCTGAATTCTTTCGTCGCTTCGCACCACAAATACCTCAGGAACAAGAATCTCAATCATTAGGTTCTGGTTTCATAATTAGTTCGGATGGCTACATTATGACCAACGCGCATGTTGTCGATGGTGCGGATAAGGTCACGGTGCGACTCACCGATAGGCGTGAATTCCGCGCTAAGGTTATCGGGACGGATAAACGCACGGACGTGGCACTGTTGAAAATTGAAGCGAAAGGTTTGCCTATCGTTAACAAAGGCGATCCCAATAAATTAAAAGTCGGCGAATGGGTGGCGGCGATAGGCTCGCCGTTTGGCTTTGACAACAGTGTGACAGCGGGCATTGTGAGTGCCAAAGGGCGTTCGCTCCCCCAAGATAATTTTGTACCCTTTATCCAAACCGATGTGGCGATCAATCCCGGCAATTCTGGTGAACCGTTGTTTAATCTGAACGGTGAAGTGGTGGGTATCAACTCCCAGATATACACGCGTTCCGGCGGGTCGATGGGCTTGTCTTTTGCGATTCCAATCGATGTGGCAACGCAAGTGGCAGATCAATTGCGCACGAGTGGTAAGGTGACGCGCGGCCGCATTGGCGTAACAATACAAGAACTGACCAATGAGTTGGCAGAGTCATTTGGCTTGAGTAAACCGGAAGGTGCACTCATCAGCAATGTGGAAAAGAATGCGCCTGCGGATAAAGCAGGCATTGAAGTCAGCGATGTGATACTAAAATTTGATGGCAAGCCCGTGAGCCGCTCTAGCGACTTACCGCGCATCGTCGCGGGCACTAAGCCTGGTAACAAGGCTGTGGTTGATTTGTGGCGCAAGGGTGCGGCTAAACAAGTGACGGTGGTAGTGGCAGAAATTCCCGAAGAAGCCAAGCTGGCGCATGTCGATAAAAAGCCTGCTGAAGAGGTGGCTGAAACGATAGACCGTTTAGGCATCACTGTGAGTGAACTCAGCGCAGCGCAACAGCAAGAGCTGCAAGTGAGCAGTGGACTGTTGGTCGAAAGTATCAAAGGCGCAGCGGCTCGTGCGGCACTGCATACAGGGGATGTGCTGTTGGCAATAGGCAACACCCCACTACACTCGTCCGCGCAACTCAATGAATTCCTCGCCCAAGTTCCGAATGGGCGTAACGTTGCGCTGCTAGTGAAGCGTAGCGATGGTACGTCTTATGTGGCGATTAAGTTGGACGAGAAATAGCCTAAAGCGCTAAAGCAACCGCGCAGTAAGTGCCTAAATCGGCTAGAATTCGCGCTTTGCGAAAAAGCCGATTGTCGGCGAAGTTTATATTCTCATGCAGCTCATCCGAAATTTCTCCATCATTGCTCATATTGACCACGGTAAATCCACGCTGGCCGACCGTATCATCCAATTATGCGGCGGCTTATCCGACCGCGAAATGGAAGCGCAGGTGCTCGATTCCATGGATTTGGAGCGCGAACGCGGCATCACCATCAAGGCGCAAACCGCCGCGCTACTCTATAAAGCGCGCGATGGGAAAATCTATAATCTCAATTTGATTGATACGCCCGGTCATGTGGACTTTTCTTACGAGGTGTCGCGTTCGCTGTCTGCCTGTGAAGGTGCGTTGCTGGTGGTGGATGCGTCACAAGGTGTGGAAGCGCAGACCGTGGCGAACTGCTACACCGCGCTGGATTTGGGCGTTGAAGTTGTTCCTGTGTTGAATAAAATCGACTTGCCGTCTGCCAATCCAGAAAATGCAATTGAAGAAATCGAAGAGGTAATCGGCATTGATGCGCAGGAAGCAGTGCGCTGTTCAGCCAAAACGGGTTTGGGTGTGCAGGATGTACTGGAAGATTTGATTGCCAAAGTGCCGCCGCCAGTGGGCGATCCAACCGCGCCGCTGCAAGCATTGATTATCGACTCGTGGTTTGATAATTATGTTGGCGTAGTAATGCTGGTGCGGGTGAAAAACGGTACGCTCAAGCCTAAGGAAAAAATCCTGTTCATGGCAACGGGCGCGCAGCATTTAACTGAACATATCGGTGTGTTTACGCCTAAAGCACAAGACCGCGATACGTTGAGTGCGGGGCAAGTAGGCTTCGTCATTGCAGGGATTAAAGAGTTAAAGGCGGCCAAGGTGGGCGATACCATCACGCATCTTGCCAAGCCAGCAACCGCACCCCTGCCAGGCTTCAAAGAGGTTCAGCCGCAAGTGTTTGCGGGCTTGTTTCCCGTTGAGTCCAATCAATATGAGGCGTTGCGTGACTCGCTGGAAAAGCTCAAGTTGAACGATGCGGCGTTACGTTATGAGCCAGAAGTATCGCAGGCTCTTGGCTTCGGATTCCGTTGCGGATTTTTGGGTTTGTTGCACATGGAGATTGTGCAAGAGCGTTTAGAGCGCGAGTTCGATATGGACTTGATTACCACTGCGCCCACGGTGATTTATGAGGTGGTGCAACGCGATGGCACGGTGCTGATGGTGGATAACCCATCAAAAATGCCCGACCCGTCTAAGATCGAAGAAATACGCGAGCCTATCGTCACGGTGAATTTGTATATGCCGAATGAATATGTGGGTTCAGTGATTACGCTGTGCACGCAAAAGCGCGGTAATCAAATCAACATCAATTATCACGGTAAGCAAGTCAATCTGATTTACGAAATGCCGATGGCGGAAATCGTGTTGGATTTCTTTGATAAGTTGAAATCCATTTCGCGCGGCTATGCGTCCATGGATTATGAGTTCAAAGAGTATCGCGCAGCGGATGTGGTCAAAGTGGACATGCTCATCAACGGTGATCGCGTGGATGCTTTGGCGGTAATTGTACATCGCGGCAACAGTCAATATCGTGGCCGTGAAGTGGCGGCGAAGATGCGAGAATTGATTCCCCGCCAGATGTATGACGTGGCGATACAAGCAACCATAGGTTCAAATATTATCGCTCGCGAAAATGTTAAAGCGATGCGCAAGAACGTGTTGGCAAAGTGTTACGGTGGCGATATTTCGCGTAAAAAGAAACTGCTGGAAAAGCAAAAAGCGGGAAAGAAGCGCATGAAACAAGTGGGCAATGTGGAAATTCCACAGGAAGCGTTTCTGGCGATTTTGCGGGTTGATGATTAAAGTTATAAGGAGTAGTGGCGAATGGATTTTTCGTTAATTTTATTTTTGTTGTCGCTAGTTACGGGCAGTGTGTGGCTGTTGGATAAGTTTGTATTGAAGGCGAAGCGTGCAGATGGCGCGACTGAGCCATGGTGGGTAGAGTACGCAAAAAGTTTCTTTCCCGTAATCATCACCGTGTTTTTTGTCCGGTCATTTTTGGTTGAGCCATTCAAGATTCCTTCCGGTTCGATGATTCCAACCTTGCAGGTTGGTGATTTTATTCTGGTGAATAAATTTACTTATGGCTTGCGCTTGCCTGTTATCAATCAAAAAATTGTTCAACTCAATAATCCTCAGCGCGGCGATGTGATGGTGTTCCATTACCCAGAGAATCCTTCATTGGATTACATCAAACGCGTGGTGGGTTTGCCGGGAGACACGGTTGAATATAACCATAAAAAACTAACTATCAATGGCGTGGCGCAACCGCAGATTCCGGAGGGCGATTACAATTACACCGAGCAGGATTTGAATTTCGTCCACACCGAGAAAAACCAAGAAACGTTAGGCGAGCGTAAGCATGATTTGCTAATCAATCCTGAAAAGCCCACTTTGTATTTAGGCTCGGTTTCAGAATTTCCGGGACGTGAAAATTGCACCTACGATGATGAATTGGTGCGCTGCAAGGTACCCGCAGGCAATTATTTTATGATGGGCGATAATCGTGATAACAGCCGTGATAGCCGCTATTGGGGCTTTGTGCCGGATAATCAAATTGTCGGTAAAGCATTTTTTGTATGGATGAACTTTGCTGATTTTAAGCGTATTGGTCTTGGTATTTAATCTGGGGCATTTAATTTCGTAAGGAGATAAAAATGAATTCAGCAACATCAGCACAGCAACGTGGCTTGAGTTTTGGCGGATTTATTTTTGGAGCTTTCCTATTGGTGATATTAAGTATTTTTGGGTTTAGATTGATCCCGGCCTATATTGAAAATGCGACGATAAACAATACGTTCAAGGTGATTGCAAGTGATCCCGATATGCAAAAAGCAACGATACAAGAGATTCGCAACTCATTCAGCAGGCGTGCTTCGATTGATAATATGACTGCAATCAAGCCGGAAGATATTGATGTTTCAACGGATGACGGCAAGCTGGTGTTGAGCGCAAGTTACACAGTCACTGTCCCATTGGTGGCGAATGCCAGCCTTTTGTTGGACTTTAAGCCGAGCAGTGTTAAATAAAAATAGCAAAGTGTTGTGCGGGCAGTTGGGTTATGAATTTTCCCGGCCGCAATTGTTGCAGCGCGCATTAACCCATCGCAGTTACGCACCCGAACATAATGAACGTTTGGAATTTTTGGGCGATAGTATTCTGGGTTGCGTTATCGCCGAGCATCTCTACAGCGAATTCCCACAATTAAGCGAAGGCGAGTTGTCGAGGTTGCGTTCCAATTTGGTGAGAGAAGAAACGCTGGTCACCTTGGCGCAAAACATTAACTTGGGCAGTTATTTGTTGCTGGGCGAAGGTGAGCGAAAAAGTGGAGGCTTTAGTCGCCCGTCTATTTTGGCAGATGGCATGGAGGCCTTGTTCGGTGCGGTTTATTTGGATGCGGATTTTGCGGCGACCCAGAAAGTCGTATTGCATTTATATGTGCCATATTTGGCAAAGGTAGATGTGCAATCGTTGGGCAAAGATGCCAAAACATTGTTGCAAGAGTATCTGCAATCTAAGCGATTGCCACTGCCGCTATACACGGTGTTGACCATTCAAGGTGAAGCGCATGCGCAATCCTTTCATGTGGAATGTGACATACCATCGCTTAAAATAACCGCGCGGGGAGCAGGCAACAGCCGCCGTAATGCGGAGCAGCAAGCTGCGCTGGCTGCCTACCAAATCATTTCAAGCAAGAGCAAATAACCTAGAATAAACCATGGCTGAAAATACACCCGTAACACCCGATGAAAATATTGCAGACTCTCCACCGGAAGAGTTTCGCAGTGGTTATGTTGCAATTGTCGGGCGACCCAACGTGGGAAAATCCACGTTGCTCAATCATCTGATCGGACAAAAGATCAGCATCACTTCACGCAAGGCGCAGACCACGCGCCACCGCATCCACGGTATCTTCACCGATGAGAATTCGCAGTTTGTCTTTGTGGATACGCCCGGTTTTCAGACCAAGCATTTGAACGCGTTGAATCGCGGTATGAACCGCGTCGTTATTAGCAGTCTGCGTGATGTGCAAGTGGTGCTGTATGTGCTGGAAGCGTTGCGTTATGACGAACGCGATCAGGAGGTACTCAAACTGTTGCCCGACAATCGTCCTGTGGTGTTGGTGATAAATAAGATTGATGAAGTGCCTGACAAAGGGCAGTTGTTTAGCTTTGCCGAGCGCGTTGCGCAAGATTTCCAATTTGCCAAAATCATCCCCGTCAGTGCCAAGCAAAGCATCAAGCTGGATGAGCTGATAGATTCGATACGCGGCTTTTTGCCGGAAGGTGAATTGATTTACGGCAAGGATGACATCACCAATCGTAGCGAACGATTTTTGGCGGCGGAAATGTTGCGTGAAAAAATCTTCCGCTTCACGGGTGATGAGTTGCCTTATTCGACCAGCGTGGTGATTGAGCAATTCAAGCTGGAAGGCAAGCTGCGGCGCATCAGCGCGGCTATCTTGGTTGATAGAGAAGCGCACAAAGCCATGTTGATCGGCAAAAAAGGCGAAAAGCTAAAAGAGATTGCCACACAGGCACGTTTGGAAATGGAAAAATTATTCGACGGAAAAGTGTTCCTTGAAGTGTTCATCAAGTTGCGCAGCGGTTGGGCGGATGATCCACGCGTATTGCACTCTTTGGGTTACGAATGACCGTAGGCAGTCGGCACAATAAGCAGCAAGACCAGCCCGCGATTGTTTTGCACAGCTATCCGTTTCGCGAGACCAGTTTGTTACTTGATGTATTCAGTCGCCAGCATGGGCGATTGCCGATAGTGGCGCGCGGTGCGCGTCGGCCTAAATCGAATTTGCGCAGCGTGTTAATGAGCTTTCAGCCTTTGTCGTTGAGCTGGTTTGGTAAGGGCGAAGTGCGTACTTTGCATAGCGCAGAGTGGCAGGGTGGGCAGCCCTATTTGCAAGGTACGGCTTTGATGTGCGGATTTTATCTGAACGAATTGCTGCTCAACTTGCTGGCGCGTGATGATCCGCATCAGCAATTATTTGATTACTACCTCGCCACCTTGCATCGCTTGGCAAACGAAACGGATCATGCCGCGACACTGCGTTGTTTTGAAAAGCACTTGCTGCAAGAATTGGGCTACGCGCTGGTGTTAAATCGTGAAGCGGGTAACGATAAAGCGATACAAGCCGAATTGGGTTATCGTTATGCTGTGGAGCGCGGTGCGGTGTTGGATGACGGCGATACGCACATCGGCTTGCCCGTGCGGGGCAAGACGCTACTCGATATGATGGTGGACGACTATGCTGATCCCGTTACTGCACAACAAAGTAAGCAACTGATGCGCGTGTTACTGAATCATCATCTGGGTGGCAAAGTTTTACACACGCGCGAATTGATTAAGGACTTGCAAAAATTATGATAAAACTAGGATTAAATATCGATCACGTTGCCACCCTGCGCCAAGTGCGCGGCGCGCGTTATCCCAATGTGGTTCGCGCTGCACTGTTGGCAGAATCGGCAGGGGCGGATGCGATCACCCTGCATTTGCGTGAAGACCGCCGCCACATTCAAGATAAAGATGTGGCGGTGTTGCGCGACATGCTGCAAATCCGCATGAATCTGGAAAGTGCCGTCACCGAAGAAATGATAGGCATCGCACTGCGTACCAAGCCGCATGATCTCTGCCTTGTGCCAGAACGTCGTGAAGAGCTCACCACCGAAGGCGGTTTGGATGTGGTGCGCTACTTTGATGTCATCAAATCGGCTTGCGAACGTTGTGCGGAAGCAGGCATCCGCGTGTCTTTGTTCATCGACCCTGACCAAAAACAAATTGATGCCGCGCGCAAAGTGGGCGCACCCGTGGTGGAATTGCACACGGGGAAATATGCCGAAGCGGACAGCGTCCCTGAGCATCAGCACGAGCTTGAGCGCATTCGTGTAGCCGCGCAACACGCCTATTCACAAGGTTTACAGGTTAATGCAGGGCATGGCTTGCATTATCATAACGTGCAAGACATTGTTGAAATCCCCAATCTGGTTGAGCTCAATATCGGCCATGCCATCATCGCGGAATCCTTGTTCATCGGGCTGGAAGCTGCCGTGAAAAAAATGAAGTCTTTGTTAATTGCTGGATTCCCGCTTTCGCGGGAATGACGCATGATTTTTGGCATTGGCACTGATGTTGTCGAATTCGCGCGAATAGAAAAGTTATACGCTCGATACGGAGAACGATTCGCGCGTCGCGTATTGAGCGAACGAGAGTGGGTAGAATTTCAATCCAATACCAATCAGCCACGATTTTTAGCCAAACGCTTCGCTGCCAAAGAAGCCTTCGCCAAAGCAGCAGGTAGCGGCTTGCGTGAGCCAGTCAGCTTGCGGCGCATCGCCATCACCCACGATGGACTGGGCAAACCCGTGTTGCAATTTGATGAGACGCTACGCAATTATCTGGCGCAACTCGGCATCAACGCGCATCATCTTTCCATCAGCGATGAACGCAGTGTGATTGTCGCGTTTGTGGTGTTAGAGATGCAGTAGATTCATAGGTTGCACAAGTAAATTAGGGTCAGACTCGACTTATTCTAAGTTTCCCCGCTTGGGCCTACCGCGCGGAAGAGGCGTTGCCCGTCTGGCTGTCAATGCCTCCACTTTCGCGCTGAAATGCCCATCCCCCAACGCCCAGCCCTTATTGGTCGCATCACGAATCGCATCCACATCCGCCTTGGAAAGCTGTGCGCGAAACAACAGACGGTACGCCGATAAACGCTCCTCAACAGACTGCCCCAGACTTAGATATAAAGCGTGAGGCGTAACCAGCACATCCTCCTTGCCCTGCGCATTGGCCTGATAACTCGACCAGGGATAATCGCCGGGGTGCGCCACCATATCGGCTCGGACGGGATTCATCTCAATATAGCGCATGCAAGTCAGCAAATATCGCTCACTATCAACCAGCGTACTTTTGTAACGCCCCTCCCACAACGTCCCCGTGCGCCCATACACATAATTGAAATACTGCACATAGCGGCGACCGATAGACTGCATGGTTTTGGATAAACTGTCATCCGCCTCTGGTGTCACCAGCAAATGCACATGATTCGTCATCAACACATACGCATGAACAGTGAGAGACTGAACCTCGGCAGCCTCCTGCAGGCAGCGCAAGTAAAAACGGCAATCCTCATCCGAGGCAAAAATCGGATCGCGGTTATTACCGCGCTGAATCACATGCAACGGTTGACCGGGCAGATAAAAGCGGGGAAGGCGAGCCATGGTTTAACTCCCAAAAGGGTTGAGGAGTTAAGGATAGCAAATTAAATCGAGACCCTATTTATGCTTTTGCGGAGTCCGGGTTGAATGTCGGGATAGACTTGACGGTAACTCTACAAGTCTTCCGGATACAAACTTGTGAAGCACACTGGCGATCAATGTCTGGTATGGCATGCCTTCTTCAAGGGCTCGCGCTTGAATATCCATCAGGTCTGGCGAGGAGAGGCGAATATTGACCCGCTTCTCCTTGAGGAAGGTGGCTGTCGCAGCGGCCTTGAATTTTGCCAGCTTTGCTTTTGACGGAGAGGTGGATTTAAGCTCGCCCTTCTCATAGGCGACCAGCAAGTCTTTTTCAAACGCATCAAGTTTTTTCATCTCGGTTACTCCTTAAGCAAATAGTCACGGGTGGCCTTCCTGCTTGGAATCACCGTCTTCAAGAAATAGTAATCCTGCTCTTCAACGTAAGGCACCAGATAAACATAACCATCAAAAGCCACGACAAGAACGGACTGGTTCGGATATTTTTCCGTGTTCGGGTGGCGCAACTCATCCAGCAAACCATCCGCTTCAATCGCAAGTGCTATCACCTCAAAGGAAATGTCACGCTCAACCTTCAGCGTCTCATTTTTCTCAGGATTCCAGCGAAATGGTTTCATGCGGCAAGTTTACTGCGATGTGTGCCTATTGTCACCTTTTGGCATGAGTGGATCAAATCCGCTCCGATGGATTGCGCGAACGCGACAAATTGTCTGCTGGATGTTGAGACAGCTCAAGCTGTAGCAAATTAAATCGAGTCTGACCCTATTTATTTTCTCTATTTATTTTCAGCTTCCTCTTTTAGTTGTTTCTCTGACGGACCGCATCCCGCCATTGAGATACAGACAAGCGCAACAGTCATAAACGAACCAAATCCGAAAGATGGTCTCCCGCACTTAGAACCAGTATTCATTTTTTCCTCCGTCGTTGCGCCTGCTTTTCAAGACCTTAATGTTTAGATTTGACGTCGGAACATTTTTCTTGTTTGAGTTCGAAAGAATTGCGTCAATTGATGATTGAGCATATTCATCACCATCGTCTTTGACGATATGCATTTTCTTCATCCAACTCTTGAGATCTTGGACCGTAAATGGCTGGATAAGATGACCGGCCTCGGTTGCTTCGTAGATTTGTTTGATCAGCGGCATGTAGTCTCCTTGAAAATCCTCTCGGCAAATGGCTTGTTCCGTTGCCTAACGCAAAGTTGAGCCGACGCGTAGCGGTCGGCTCGAACGCCGGGTTAGGCATAGCTGTTGCCATGCCTTAGAGTTCTTTGTAGTAACCGCTTGTTGGATCGCAAGCTAGATGTGTAGCAAGGTGGCTCCAAAAACCAGATGACACCATGCCTTCGAAAAATTTTTTATGCTCGGCTTCAGATGCCCATGTTTCGACCAGAGTAAATGCACAAGGCTCGTTGACGTCATTGAATATTCGAAATGCTTTGCAGCCAGCGGCTTTAGGGACATCATTTTTTGCTTGGTTCAGTATTTCTACAAACGCCGTTAATTTTTCTGGCTTCGATTTAAAAGTGATGATTACATTTGTACTCATGGCGTTTCCCCTAAAAGATTGCGGCAGATATGAGGCGCTGCCGCTACGCCTAACGTAAAGTAGACACCCTAAAAAATGCCGATAAAGGCACCTTCGAGGCGTATAATCTGGGAGTAGTCGTATAGTGCTTTGTTTTAATTGGATGTGTAATTATCGCACACCCTAAATTTCCCGATAATAACGACATGACAAAATCTCCCAAGTTGCTTGATCAAGTGCGCGATAAGTTGCGTGTGAAGCACTATGCTATCCGAACTGAGCAAAGCTATGTGGACTGGATTAAACGTTATATTTACTTTCATGACAAGTCCCACCCTAAAGATTTAGGCGCGCAGGATGTCGAGGCGTTTCTAACTCATTTAGCAGTGGCAGGTAAAGTTGCGGCTGCTACACAGAATCAGGCCAAGAGCGCATTGTTGTTTTTATACCGCGAGGTGTTGGAAATAAAATTGCCGTGGTTGGATAACGTCACGCAAGCCAAAGCCCCAAAAAAATTGCCCGTTGTGTTAACGGTGAGCGAGGTGCAGGCGGTGTTGTCACGTTTGAGCGGCTCGCATTTGTTGATTGCTTCATTGTTGTATGGTGGTGGGATGCGCTTGATGGAGGCAGTGCGCTTGCGGGTGAAGGATGTGGAGTTTGCGCGGCATGAGATTATTGTGCGTGAGGGCAAGGGTTTTAAGGATAGGGTGACGATGTTGCCTGAATCTATCGTTGTGGCACTGCAAGCGCATTTGCTGAAAGTTAAAGCGTTGCATGAAGAAGATTTGGTGGCGGGGTTTGGCGAGGTGTATTTGCCTTTCGCGCTGGATAAAAAATATCCGAACGCGGGACGTGAATGGGGCTGGCAATATATTTTCCCCTCCAAAAATTTATCGGTTGATCCGCGCTCTGGTACGACACGCCGCCATCATTTGGATGAGAAAGGTGTGCAGCGTGCGATGAAGCAAGCGGTGCGCGATGCTGGGCTGGTAAAGCCTGCTACGCCGCACACCTTGCGTCATTCGTTTGCGACGCATCTGTTGCAAAGTGGCTACGATATCCGCACCGTTCAGGAGTTACTCGGCCATTCGGATGTGGCGACGACGATGATCTACACCCATCTGCTGAATAAAGGAGGCAAAGGTGTGGTGAGTCCGCTGGATAGGTGAGAGGGAGTAATGAGTGAAGTGCTGATTTATGAAACTGAGAGCGGACAGACGCAGGTGAATGTGCGGCTGGATGCGGAGACAGTATGGCTGACGCAGGAACAGATGGCGGAGCTATTTGGTCGTGAGCGTTCGGTGGTCACCAAGCATTTGCGCAATGTGTTCAAAGAGAGCGAGCTACAGGAAAATTCAGTATGTGCAAATTTTGCACATACTGCTGCCGACGGAAAAACTTATCAAACTAAGTTTTACAACCTTGATGTCATTATCTCCGTCGGCTATCGGGTGAAATCGCAGCGCGGTGTGCAATTTCGTCAATGGGCAACGCGTACCTTGCGCGATCATTTGGTGCAGGGCTACACGCTTAATTCCACCCGTCTTGCCGAACGCGGCATCAGCGAGGCGCAGCAGGCCATCGAGCTATTGGCGCGCACTTTAAGCAATCAGGCATTGGTCAACGACACGGGGCGCGAGGTGTTGGCTCTGGTGGCGCGCTACGCCAAAACATGGCGGCTGTTGCTTGAATATGACGAGGATAGGCTGTCTTTGCCAACAGGGTGTCAGCCTGCACGGGGGGTGTTGAATTATGACAAAGCCGTGGCGGCGATTGCGCAGATTAAACATGAGTTGATCGAATGCGGCGAGGCCACACCCTTGTTCGGTCAGGAACGCGGCGACGCTCTGCAGGGCATACTCGGCAGTATCGAGCAGACGATGTTCGGTGAATCGCTGTATCGCACCCGTGAAGAGAAGGCGGCGCATCTGTTGTATTTCGTCATCAAGGATCATCCGTTTTCGGACGGCAATAAACGCATCGGATCATTTTTGTTTTTGCTCTATCTCCAGCAGGAAGGCATGGCGATGAATATCAACGAAAACGCGCTAACGGCATTGGCATTGCTCATTGCCGAAAGTAACCCGATTAACAAAGAGCTGATGATTCGCCTCGTGGTGAATTTGTTGACGGTATAAATAGAGGATTAACTATGGGTTTAGGCCCTGTAATGCTGGATGTAGTCGGTACGCAGTTAACTGCCGAAGATGAAGCGCGTTTGCGTCATCCACTAGTCGGTGGGGTGATTTTGTTCAAGCGTAATTACGAATCGCCCAGCCAGTTGAGGGAGTTGACTGCGGCTATTCACGCGCTGCGCACGCCGCCATTGTTGATTGCGGTGGATCACGAGGGAGGGCGGGTGCAACGTTTTCGTGAGGGCTTTACCAAAATTCCCGCGATGCGCGAGCTGGGAAAAATTTGGGATGCACACCCTGTGAAAGCGCGTCATCTGGCGCAGCAGGCGGGCTATGTGTTGGCGGCGGAGTTGCGTGCGTGCGGCGTGGATTTCAGCTTCACGCCGGTGTTGGATGTGGACTATGGCAGTAGTAGCGTGATTGGTGATCGTGCTTTTCACAGTGAGCCGCAAGCCATTGCGGAGTTGGCTCACAGCCTATTGTTGGGCTTGAAGCAAGGCGGTATGCCGACGGTGGGTAAGCATTTCCCTGGGCATGGCTTTGTGGTGGCGGACTCGCATTTGGATATTCCCGTGGATGAGCGCAGCTATACCGACATTGAATTATGCGATTTGATTCCGTTTCAGCAGATGGTGCATTTTGGTTTGACGGCGGTGATGCCCGCGCATGTGATTTATCCGAAAGTAGATAGCCGTCCGGCGGGCTTCTCGCCAATCTGGTTGAAAAATATATTGCGTGGACAGCTCGGTTTTGAAGGCGTGATTTTCAGCGACGACTTGAGCATGGAAGGCGCGACGGTGGCGGGCAATATTGTGCAACGCGCCGAAGCCGCGCTGAATGCGGGTTGCGACATGGTGCTGGTGTGCAATAAACCGGAGTCGGCAGACGAATTGTTGCAAGGACTGCATTGGGATATGCCTGCCACCAGCAAAGCACGCCTCACCCAAATGCGCGGCAAAAGCCATCCCGAATCATTGGCACAATTGCGTGAACAACATGGATTTTTGAAAGCCCTTGAAGAGGTTTCCACAATTGGAGTGAGCAATGGCGAGCTGCCTTTTGCGTAGCGGTTTGGCATGGCAAGCGGCACGGGGTTGAGCTTTGCTCGCCTTAATTATTCCACGTCCCTCTTCCCAAGGGTTTGTCGCCTATAAGCCAACAATTTCAGTGCTTGGCATGAGATAATTTAAAATATTGTGGAATATTTGACGATGGATTTTTATGAGTGAATTGCAAACAGCTTTGCTGGCGATTGGTTTCGGCGCGATTGTCGCGGTGTATGCCTTGGGCTGGTGGCAGCAGCGGCGTTATCAGAGCAAATTTGGCGCGGCATTTAAAAGCCCCGACAAGGATGCTTTATATCAGGGGACTTTTGATAAATCCCCGGAGCCTGTTCCGCAATTCAAACCGTTGGAGAAAGTCGAAGAGAATCAGTTTTTGCCGGGCGTGGCATCGCCATCAGTGCCAGTGCAGGATGAGGCGTGTGTCTCTTTGGATGGACGTAGCGACTTTGTCATTGATCTGCATTTGTGTGAGGCTAGCTCGACAACCGTGTTAGGCGGCTTGTGGCAGCGCAAATTCTATTTTGGCAAAACTGTGCAAGTGTTTGGTCTGACGATAGCCACCAAGCAATGGGAACGCGCCATTGCTGAAAGCCAAACCTTATATTCGGACTTTCGTGTGGCCTTACAATTGGTCGATCGCAGTGGTTTGATTAGCTCGGTCAAGCTTGCGGAATTTCGTGACTTGATGATGAGTATTGCCCAGCATATCAGGGCAGAAGCGACTGTGCCGGATGTCCAGGAAGCAACGCATCGTGCGCTTCAGCTGGACGCATTTTGTGTGGTGGTCGATCAAATGATCGGCATCAATCTGATGCCCGCAGGAAGCCGCTTGTTGAACGGTATGCAAATCTATCAAGCGGCAGCCGTTCACGGTATGACGTTAGAATCGGACGGCGCATTTCATTTGTTGAACACGCAAGGGCATAGTCTATTTAGCCTGATTAACCGCGACACCAAAGCCTTCCAGCCACACACCTTAGACCGCTTTACCACTGCTGGTATGACTTTGTTGCTGGATGTGCCCCGGGTGGTGAACCCGGCGCAACAATTTGACAAGATGATGCTTGTTGCGCATGCACTTGCCAAGGAGCTGCAAGTTAATTTGGTGGATGATAGACGCATCGAACTCACCGAAGCAGTGCTCTCGCCTATCCGCGACAAAGTCAGCGAGGTTGAATTGAAAATGCGCGAGCAGGATATTATTCCGGGCAGTACACAAGCTCGCCGCTTATTTTCTTGAGATGGATTTCGTCACGCGCATCGCGCAACTTCGCGCCGAGATTGCACAGCACAACCATCGCTACTATGTGCAAGACGATCCCACTATCCCCGATGCGGAATACGATAAATTATTTCGTGAGCTACAAAGCCTGGAGGTACAACATCCCGAGTTACTGACGGTTGATTCGCCTACACAACGGGTTGGCGGCGCGCCGCTCAAAGCGTTTGCTGAAGTGCATCATCGCACGGCGATGTTGTCGCTCAACAATGCGTTCAGTGAGGAAGAGGTGAGGGCGTTCGATACACGTATTCGTGAAGCACTTGATGTGACGGAAGTTGAATATGCGGTCGAACCAAAATTTGACGGGCTGGCAGTGACGCTCAGTTATCGCGATGGTGTGTTTGTTCAAGGTGCGACACGTGGCGATGGCAGTGTCGGTGAAGAGGTCACGGAAAATTTGCGCACCGTACATTCAATCCCATTGCGTCTCACAGAAGCAATTCGTGAAGTGGAAATTCGTGGCGAAGTGTTGATGTTCAAGCGCGATTTTGCCAAGTTGAATGAAGCGCAGCGCGCAAAAGGCGAGAAGGAATTTGTTAATCCGCGTAATGCGGCAGCGGGTGCATTGAGGCAATTGGATGCGCGCATCACTGCAAGTCGGCGGCTGAGTTTTTTTGCTTATGGGGTCGGCTTATGCGAAGGTGTGGATTTACCCAGACAACATCATCAGCAAATGGATCAGTTGCAACAGTGGGGTGTTGCCGTTGCGCAACAACGGCGTGTGGTGCGCGGTGTGGAAGGCTTGTTGGCGTATTACCGCGAGATAGGCACACAGCGCGCAGCCTTGCCATTTGATATTGATGGTGTGGTGTACAAAGTCAACGACACATTGCTTCAGCTACAACTGGGTTTTGTGTCACGCGCACCACGCTTTGCCATCGCACATAAATTTCCTGCCGAGGAGGCCATCACTACTTTGCTGGATATTGAAGTGCAAGTGGGTCGCACCGGTGCATTGACACCTGTTGCACGCCTCGCTCCGGTGTTCGTCGGAGGCGTGACGGTGACCAATGCCACGCTGCACAATGAAGATGAGATACGCCGCAAAGATTTGCGCATCGGTGATACGGTAGTGGTGCGGCGTGCGGGTGATGTGATACCCGAAGTGGCGCGAGTGGTATTGGAACGCCGCCCTGTTGATGCCCGCGAATTCATTATACCGCTAGTATGTCCAGTCTGCGGCTCGCAAGTCGCCAAGCTTCCAGACGAAGCGGTGTGGCGTTGTACGGGCGGCTTATTTTGTCCCGCGCAACGCAAGCAAGCGTTACTACATTTTGCCAGCCGCCGCGCCATGAACATTGATGGTCTGGGTGATAAGTTAGTCGAGCAATTGGTCGATGCGCACATCGTGAAAACACCTGCAGACTTATACAAGTTAGGCTTGCTGGCGATGATTAATTTGGAACGCATGGGCGAAAAATCTGCGCTAAATTTATTGGCGGGAATTGAGAAGAGCAAGCACACGACGTTAGCGCGTTTTATTTTCGCCCTTGGGATTCGCAATGTCGGTGAAACCACCGCTAAAGATTTAGCGCAGCATTTCGGTTCGTTGGATAATCTGCTCGTGGCGGATTGGGAACGTTTGCAGCAGGTGCGCGATGTCGGGCCTGTGGTTGCACAAAGTATCGCAGATTTCCTTGCGCAATCGCACAATCGTGAAGTGATCGAACAGTTGCGCGTGGCTGGCGTGCAATGGGCAGAACATGAAGCGCAAGCTGCCACGACGTTACCCTTTGCTGGACAGACGTTTGTGTTGACAGGGACGTTGGTAAGTTTGAGCCGCGATGAAGCCAAGGAAAAATTGGAAGCGTTGGGCGCAAAAGTCAGTGGCAGTGTGTCGAAAAAAACCAACTACGTGGTGGCTGGCGCAGAGGCGGGCAGCAAGTTGGACAAGGCGCAAGAGCTGGGTGTGACGGTGTTGGACGAACAACAATTTTTAGCATTGTTGAAAAAGGAAGGCGCATGAAGAAGATAACGAAAGCTGTTTTTCCCGTGGCAGGCATGGGCAGCCGGTTTTTACCCGCTACCAAGGCCAGCCCGAAGGAGATGATGCCTGTCGTGGATAAGCCGCTGATTCAATATGCGGTCGAAGAAGCAATAACGGCGGGCATTACCGACATGGTGTTTATCACGGGGCGCAACAAGCGCGCGATTGAGGATCACTTTGATAAAGCCTACGAGTTGGAAGCCGAGTTGGTGATGCGCGGCAAAGAAGAGTTGCTGCGCATCTTGCGCGAAGTGATTCCCGCGCACATCAACTGCATTTACATACGCCAGACCGAGCCGCTGGGCTTGGGTCATGCAGTGTTGTGTGCCAAGCCCGTGGTGCAAGACGAGCCGTTTGCGGTGATCTTGGCGGATGATTTAATCGACGGCGACACACCCGTTATCAAACAAATGGTCGATGTTTTTCAGCAGTACCAGTGTTCCATTCTCGGGGTGAAAAATGTACCGCGCGAACAAACTCGCCAGTATGGAATTGTCAGTAGCACAACGTTGGCGAAAGATTTGGAGCAGGTAGATGGCATTGTCGAAAAACCCAAACCGGAAGATGCGCCGACTACGCTTGCAGTGGTGGGTCGCTACATTCTTACCCCGCGTATTTTCCATCATCTGGAAAATGTGCGAGCGGGTGCGGGTGGTGAGATTCAGTTGACCGATGGTATCGCCGCGTTGATGCGGGAAGAGAAAATGTTGGCGTATCGCTTTCACGGCACACGTTACGATTGTGGTTCTAAGTTGGGTTATCTCAAAGCAATGGTGGCATTGGGGTTGAAGCACCCCGAAGTGCGAGAAGAATTTGCTGTCTATTTGCAGAGTTTGAAAAATCATTGATTAACCTCACCGTTCGTGGTGAGCTTGTCGAACCATGAGCGGGGTAACCAGACCTTCCTTAGGAAAATATGACAATCAGCAAACAACACGCGCGCGAAATTCTGCAACATGCGGAGCTGTTATATTCCGCCGAGCAAGTGCAAGCGGCTTTGCAAAATGTCGCACAAAAAATAAATGTAGCATTGGCCGAGACGCATCCGCTGGTGTTGTCGGTAATGGGTGGCGCGGTAGTGTTCAGCGGACAGTTGTTGCCGATGCTAAATTTCCCCCTCGACTTCGATTACGTGCATGTGTCGCGCTATGGTGATGCGAGAAAAGGTGGCGCGATGCATTGGAAAGTTGAGCCGCGAGAAAATGTGCGGGGTCGTGTGGTGTTGCTGCTTGATGACATTCTCGATGAGGGGCACACACTCTCAGTGTTACGAGATCGTGTCATGGAATTGGGCGCAAGCCATTGCTACAGTGCCGTGTTCGCAGACAAACAGCATGGCCGCAAAAAACCAATCAAGGCGGACTTTGTGGGTATGGATTTACCGAACCGTTTTGTGTTTGGTTATGGAATGGATATCGAAGGCGCGTGGCGAAACTTGCCCGCGATTTATGCAACCCGGGAGCAAAAATAAATGTTAGCAATTATCGGTGGTCGTGGCTTAACGCAACTTGCAGATTTCAAAATTACCCATCAACAAGTGATGCGCACGCCTTATGGCGAGCCGTCTGGCGCGTTTATGTTTGGTATGCTGAATGGGCATGAAGTGATTTTCTTGGCGCGACATGGTTACGGCCACACTATCCCGCCGCATCTGGTGAACTATCGCGCTAACCTTTGGGTACTGCGCGAACAAGGCGTAAACGATATTGTTTCGGTTGCGACCGTAGGTGGCATTCGTGCTGACCTTCAGCCAGGTGTGATTGTGTTGCCGCATCAGATTATTGATTACACGCATGGTCGCGATGCGACCTATTTTGATGGCCGCGATCAGCCGTTTAGCAATGCCGATTTCACGCTGCCTTACAGCACCAAGTTACGCAGCCACATTTTGCAGTGCGCCAAAATCGCGCAGCAAACTTGTGTGGATGGGGGGATATATGCCGCCACGCAGGGGCCGCGCTTGGATAGCATCGCCGAAATCAATCGTTACGAACGGGATGGCGCAGATATGGTCGGCATGACAGGCATGCCCGAAACTGCGCTGGCAAAAGAGCTAGGACTTAACTATGCGACCATCGCCGTGGTTGCAAATTACGCGGCGGGTCGGGGCGATAGTACTGTCAATATCAACATGGAAAAAGTGAATGCGACAGCAAGTGCAGCGATGGTGCGGGTGCGCAGCATCATCGAATCAGTGGTGAATAATGCCGACTGAAGTAAATCAGCAATTGCTCAACAACGTCATTCCCGCGAAAGCGGGAATCCAGTCAAATCAAAAATCACCTTGCGCAGCAAGGACAAAAGCCTTTTGAATAAAACGCTGGATTCCCGCTTTCGCGGGATAACCAGCGTTTTGCCCGCTTGCGAGCTTAGTCGAATGGCTAATGGTTATATCAATGACGATTTTAGAGGTCAATAATGTCAGTTAAATTAGTATTGCGCATGGGCGATGAGCGGCTGTTACAGCGAGCCGAGCCAGTGAAAAAATTCAATACGCCAGAATTACGCGAATTGCTCGCCGACATGAACGACACCATGCAGGCCTTAAACGGTGCGGGTTTGGCTGCACCACAAATTGGCGTGGGATTGCGTGTGGTGATTTTCGGCGTGCAGTCCAACTCACGCTACCCCGATGCCGACAGCGTGCCACAAACGATACTCATCAACCCTGTCATCACACCCATAGACGAGAAAATTGAAGAGGGTTGGGAAGGCTGTTTAAGCGTGCCTGGCTTACGCGGTGTCGTGCCGCGTTACCTGAACATTCGTTACCAGGGCTATGACGAAAATGGCGGATTGATAGATCGTACCGTGAGTGGATTTCATGCGCGCGTGGTGCAGCACGAATGCGATCATCTCGATGGCATCCTGTACCCGATGCGTATCAAGGACATGAGCAAGTTCGGCTACATCGAAGCGTTATTTCCGGGGCAGGATTTGCAGGACGAGTAGTCAAGCGGACACTAGCGGTTCATCTCAACACGGGAATACACCTAATCATGCAAGAATTTATGCCCATTATCCGTAACGAAATCGATCATTAAACTGCATAGTCACCCGAAAATCACCAGCAATTTCTCAAGAGTTGTGAAACCTAAATCGGCAAATTGAAACAATCGGGCAAACTTAAGTCTTAACAACCGTATCTTGACAAAATTACTGGGGAGTTGTAATTTACCAATCGGTTAATTACAGCGTGAGGTTGTCAACATGCCGTCCGATCAACTCAGTACCACCTTCGCTGCACTCGCTGATCCCACGCGTCGCGCCATTCTTGCACGGCTTACTTTAGGCGAAACGTCTGTTGCCGAAATTGCCGCGCCATTTGAGATGAGCGCGCCCGCTATCACCAAACATCTTAAAGTTTTGCAGCGCGCCGGGCTGGTAACACAAAGCCGTCAAGCGCAGTGGCGACCCTGCCAACTCAATGCCGCACCGTTACGCGAGGCAGCTGCTTTTATCGAGCAGTACCGACATCACTGGGAGCAGAGCCTTAATCGTTTGGATGCTTATCTTAAAAAACTGCAAGCTGAGGAGAAGAAAAATGCAGCAAAGAAAAAATGATGCCGCGAACAATGTGGATACCAGCGACCGCGAAATTATCATCTCGCGTTTGATAGATGCGCCGCGCGAACTGGTATGGGAGGCGATGACTAACCCTGAGCATGTCGTGCATTGGTGGGGCCGAATGGTTTTACCAACACGCTGGAAAAAATGGATTTTCGCGTGGGCGGCGAATGGAATCACATCATGCACGGGCCGGACGGCACGGACTATCCGAACAAAAGTGTGTACACCGTTATCGTTAAACCTGAACGTATTGAGTTATCCAATGGTGGCAAACGTAAAGGAGATCCCAGTGCGAACTTTGATGCGACATGGACATTTGAGGTAGTGGGCAAGCAGACCAAGGTAACCATACATCTGCTTTTTGCTACTGCGCAGGCGCGTAACATGGTGGTGGAAAAATATGGTGCGATTGAAGGTGGAAAGCAAACATTGGCGCGCCTTGCAGGCTACGTATTAAAAATTTAATCGAGGAGAAAAATCATGAGAAAAGTTGTTTCGTTTGTACACGTGTCATTGGATGGTTTTGTTGCCTCGACCGATGAGGGGTTGCACAGCCTGGGCTGGATAAGCATTAGCGACGATTTATTTGAGTACGCAGAGCAGCGCATTCAACAGACCGACACCGCTTTGTACGGGCGCGTTACCTACCAGATGATGGAGTCGTATTGGCCTACTGCGGCAGATAAGCCCAATCCCACTCAACACGAAATCGATCATTCGCGCTGGTACAAGAATGCCAGAAAAATTGTATTGTCGAAAACCTTGCCAGAAAAAAATCATACCAATACAAAAATCATCAGCAGTCATTTAAGCGACGAAATCACCAAGCTGAAGCAAGGTGCAGGTAGCGAAATTTTAATGTTTGGCAGCCCCACCGCCACGCACGCGCTCATGGCAGAAAACCTCATCGACGAGTATTGGTTATTCGTTAATCCGATTTTGCTGGGGCGGGGTATTCCCTTATTCAAAAACATCAAGGACAGAACTGCACTCACGCTGGTGAAAAGTAAAATTTTTGCGTCGGGTGTGGTGTGCTTGCACTATGAAGTAAAACGAAATCAGTAATTTTTTTGGGACGCTAATTAAATCCGTTCGCCCTGAGCCTGTCGAAGGGTGAGTTTTATTCGTTGAATTACAAGTACCACCACTCATGGTTCGACAAGCTCACCACGAACGGCGGTACATAATCAGCGTTTCATTTCACTAGGAGAGCAACCATGAGTTTTCAAGCATACATAGCCAATATCCACGCCAAAACCGGCAAGACACCGGAGCAACTCAAGGCGCACGCAATCAAGGCGGGCATCTTTAGCAAAGACATGAAGGCGGGAGATCTGGTGGCGTGGCTCAAACAGGAATATGACCTCGGTCACGGTCATTCGATGGCGATCTGGGCGGTGTTCAAGGATGAGGGTTGGGTGAACGATCCCAAGCGCGGCAAATAATTTTTACTCCGCTTGCATACGAGCTAGACACATCACTAATTCATCCACTTACAAATTTGTGAAGCATTAAACCCAGATAATCCATTAGCCGAATTGAAGTATTCTGAGCGGGTCGAGGTTTACCCGATTCCCAATGGAATCCATTAGAGAAAATCATTTCTAGGCAGATAGATAGGCGAATATATGGCGCAATCATCGGAGACGGCAGCCCCTTTCGAGATCAAATTCACCTCGCGCGAAGTCAGCGCGTGGGGCGGTATGGCGCTGATGAAGCGCATGCTGGACAGCATGGGTTTTCGCGCGGCGGCATCGCGGTGGGATTTGCCCGAGCCGGGCTCCAATCGCGGCTATCCGCCCGTCCAACTCATCGAGCAGCTACTGGTCTCGATCTGGTGCGGCGCATGCCGCTTCACCCACCTCGACATCACCCGGCTGGACAGCACCTTGACGCGCCTGTTTGGCTGGACTCGCGTCGCCGGACACAAAGCCATCGTGCGCCTGTTCGGGCGCTTCGACATGATGCGTCACGAGCGGGTGCAGGCCAGCGTCTATCGCTGGTTCTTCGACGCGGTCTGCACCTTGCCCAGCCTCACCGTGGACATGGACTCCACCGTCATCACCCGCCACGGCGAACAACAAGGCGCGGCGCGCGGCTACAACCCGAACAAGCGCGGGCGGCCATCGCACCACCCGCTGCTGGCCTTCGTGGCGGAAGCGCGCATGGTCGCCAACTTCTGGCTGCGTCCGGGCGATGCCAACAGCGCCAACAACGTGCTGCAATTCATCGAATCCACCTTGCATCACCTGGGCGACAAAACGGTCGGTCTGCTGCGAGCGGATAGCGGCTTTTACGATCAGGCGGTCTTCAAGCTGCTCGAAGGAAAGAACATCAACTACATCATCAGCGCGCGCCTGACCCAAAGCTTGCAGCAAGCCATCATCCGCGAAGCCCGCTGGTTTGCGCTGGAGACGGGATTGGAGCTGGCGGAGATCACCTATCGGACCAACAGCTGGGATACGGCAAGGCGCATCGTGGTGGTGCGCCAGTCGATCAAACGCAAAAACGCACCGGGCAAAACGCTCTCTTTGTTTGCCGATGACCCGGACATTCAAGGCTGGCGCTATGGTGCGATGGTCACCAGCCTGAGCCTGCCCGCAGTGGAAATATGGCGCGGCTACCGGGGGCGGGCGGACTGCGAGAACCGCATCAAGGAGTTGAAGAACGACTTCGGGCTGGACAGTTTCAACCTGAACAGCTTCTACGCCACGGAAGCGGCGCTGGGTTTTGCCATGCTGGCTTACAACCTGATGAGCACATTCCGCCAAGCGGTGATGCGCGCAAAAATTCAGCCCACGCTGGCCACGCTGCACCAGCAGGTGCTGGCGGTGGGCGCATTCTGGAATCGCGATTCAAAACAAAACCAGTTGCTGCTCGCAGTTTCGCGACGACGAAGGGCTTGGTTTGACGGGCTATGGGCGAATGCCGGCGATCCGCCCGTGCTGCCATTTCAGCCTAAAATCGGCTAATGGATTATCTGGGTTAAAAGGACAAGCATGACTACCAACAATGAACTCACGATCACGCGCACTTTCGATGCACCGCGCAGCCTGGTGTGGCAAGCGTGGACTGACCCAAAACACATCGAGAAATGGTGGGGGCCGAATGGCTTTACGGGAAAATCCTGCACCCTGGATTTGCGCGCAGGTGGTCTTTTTGATTTAACTCTGTGCGCGCCCGATGGCGTGTGCTACCCCTGCCGTGGCATGTTCCGCGAAATTGTTGAGTTCGAACGTATCGTGTATGACGGCGAGGCTGCCGAGGGTCACCCGTGTGGCGCGGGGTTGCCACCGCATTCACGAGTAACGGTGACATTCGCAGAGCGTAATCGGCAAACCACACTTACCCTGAATACCCGTTTTATTTCAGCCGCACAGCGTGAAGCCGCCACACAGGCAGGCTATCGACTAGGCTGGGAAGACAGTTTGCAACGTCTTGCTGCCATGCTTATCCAGTGAGGGAGGTTTATGAATACCGCTACAACCGACGCTTCTACACTCACTATCACACGCACTTTTGATGCGCCACGTGCCTTGGTGTGGCAAGCGTGGACTGATCCCAAGCACGCGTTGAGTTGGTGGGGCCAAGCCATCATCCCGCGATAGAGGTAGCGTGGGATGCCCGTGTCGGCAGGCGGTGGCGCAATTGTTTACGCGCTACTGACACGGGCGATTTGCTTTGGCATGGTGGCGAATTCCGCGAAGTGGTCAAGCATGAACGGCTGGTGTTCACGTTCGCTTGGGAAGAAACGGGCGAGCGCGGAATTGAAACGTTAGTGACCGTGACGTTTGCGGAAGCGCAAGACCGAACCACCATGACATTACGACAAACCCCGTTCCAATCTTCAGCCGAACAGGCAGGACACAACGAAGGCTGGAATAGCACCTTTGATCGTCTGGCTATCGCGCTGCAATTTATTCACTAACAGGAGAACATCATGCTTATCAAAATCATCATCGCCATCGTAGTCATCATCGCCGCCATTGTGCTTTACGCCGCAAGCCGCCCCGACACTTTCACGGTGGAGCGTGCCGCGCTCATCAATGCCGCGCCTGAAAAAGTGTTTGCGCAAATTAACGATTTGCATCTGTGGCAAGCGTGGTCGGCTTGGGAGCGCAAAGACCCCAACATGAAGAAAACCCATAGCGGCGCGGCAAGTGGCGTGGGCGCGGTGTATGCGTGGGAAGGCAACAGCAATGTAGGCAAGGGCAGCATGGCGATTAGCGAATCCATCCCCAATCAAAAAGTGCAAATCAAGCTGGACTTTATTGCGCCCTTTGAAGGACACAACCTGGCTGACATCAGCTTGCAAGCGCAGGGCGATAGCACGCAAGTGCATTGGAAAATGTATGGTCCGATGGCATTCATCCCCAAAGTGATGGGCTTGTTTTTTGACATGGACAAGATGATAGGCAAGGACTTTGAAGACAGCCTCGCCAATCTCAAATTGGTCGTGGAAAAACATTAGTCAGATAAAAAGGAGAACACCATGAAGCGCAGCATATTGGCAGTTTTAGCAGGACTGGTTTTTATTTTCATCACCCACACGGGCATGGATATTTTGTTTGAGGCGATGGGCTGGATGCCCAAGCGCGGCGAGCCGTTGACCGATGCGGGGCTGTTGTGGGCATCGGCTTACCGTGCGATTTTTTCCGTCCTGGGTTGCTATCTCACGGCGCGTCTTGCCCCAGCCAAGCCGATGCGTCACGCTTTAATTTTGGGCGGCATCGGTGTGCTGCTGTCGAGCTTGGGCGCGCTGGCGATGTGGGACTTGGGACACGTGTGGTATTCGCTGTCACTCATCGCGCTATCGTTGCCTTACGCGTGGCTGGGCGGCTATCTGCATCAAAAAACCGCGCGTTAATAATTTTACAAGGAGAACATCATGCAAAAAATTATTCCATTTTTATGGTTCGACACAGAAGCCCGTGCGGCGGCGGAGTTTTATGTGTCTATCTTCAAAGAGGCTAAGATTGTGGACGTTGTTGAGTTTGAAAATCCGCCTGAATTTATTCCGCCTGGCGCACCCAGTCGGGTGGAAATCATCACCCTCGAATTATTCGGGCAGCACTATCAAATGATGAGCGCGGGTCCGATGTTCAAGCTAAGTGAAGCATTTTCTATCGTGGTGAATTGCGACACGCAAGCCGAAATTGATGAGTACTGGGTAAAACTCTCTGCCGTCCCCGACGCTGAAGCGTGTGGCTGGCTAAAAGACAAGTACGGTGTGAGCTGGCAAATTGTTCCGATGGCTTGGTATGAACTGCAAAAAACTGCCAGCCCCGCACAAAATTTGAGCCTAATGAGAGCAATGCTGCAGATGAAAAAAATCGACATTGCCGCTTTGCAACAAGCCTACGCAAACCCTGTTTAAGGAGCAACATCATGCAAAAAATCACCCCATTTTTAACCTTTGCTGCCGAAGCGGAACAGGCGATGAATTTTTACCTCGGCATTTTCAAGGATGCCAAAGTGTTGAGCGTAAACCGCTATCCCAAAGGGTCGCCCGCACCCGAAGGCAGTGTGATGACCGCCAGCTTTGAGTTGTTAGGGCAACGCTTTGTGGCATTGAATGCAGGGCCGATGTTTCAATTCACTCCCGCGATTTCATTTGTAGTGGATTGCCAAGATCAGGCTGAAGTCGATTATTACTGGGATAAATTATCGGCAGGTGGCAAGCAGATGCAGTGTGCTTGGCTGACCGATAAATTTGGCATCACTTGGCAAATTGTGCCTAGGCAATTAGGGCAGCTGCTAAGCGACCCCGACCCCGTTAAAGCCGCGCGCGTGATGCAGGCGATGATGAAAATGGTCAAGATTGATATTGCGGAGTTGCAGCGTGCTTACGATGCGAAATAAAAAGCTTGGGGGTAATCCAACATGACAAATTCAACTACGAATTCCAAAAATGTACCCATGAGAAAGCTCATTGTATCTACGTTTGCGTCGCTGGACGGCATCATGCAAGCTCCTGGCGGACCGGAAGAAGACCCCACTGGCGGCTTTACCCATGGAGGTTGGACGTTCAACTACTGGGACGAAGCCATGAACATCTCAGCATCAGGTTTAGATGGTAAAGATCGAGAGCTGGTGCTCGGACGCAAAACCTATGAGATATTCGCGGGGTACTGGCCTTATCAGGCGGCTGGCAATCCAATTGCGAAGACGCTCAATGCAGCGAAAAAATATGTGGCTTCGCACACCTTGACGATGCTCGATTGGAACAACTCGACCCTGCTACACGGCAATGTCGTTTCGGCAATCACCGCACTCAAGGCGCAAGCGGGATATGACTTGCAGATTATTGGCAGCGGCAATTTGATCCAAACGCTCCAGGCTGCATCACTGATAGACGAGTACAGCGTGTGGACATTTCCCGTGGTGCTTGGGCGGGGCAAGCGACTCTTTGGCGAGGCTGCCAAGCCATCCGCGCTGCGGCTCGCTCGCTCGCAGGCTTCGACCACTGGCGTTGTGATGAGTACCTATGTACCAGATGGTGATGTACGACCCGGTTCGTTCGCCAGTGCCGAGCCGAGTGAGAAGGAGTTGGCTAGACGCAAGAAAATGGCAAATGGGACGTGGTGACATATAACGGCGGGTGTCCCGCCCTGCATTGTTAGTTAACTTGAAAGGAGAAATGTCATGTTGAAACATATCGTGATAAAAATTTTACTGGGCATATTTTCACTCGCCGCAATCGCAACATTTGCATACGCTGATGACACCGCCAAGTCTGGCTATGCGGAAGTGAATGGTCTCAAATACTATTATGAGATTCACGGCACAGGTGAACCGCTTCTCCTGTTGCATGGCGGGTTGGGATCAATCGATATGTTTGGCCCCGTGCTGCCCGCACTCTCAAAAAATCGACAGGTTATCGCGGTGGATTTACAGGGTCACGGTCGCACAACACTCGGCGAGCGCACTTCTTTTGATCTCGTCACCATTGGTGATGACTTGGCTGCGCTTATTAAAAAACTGAACTACAAACAGGTTGACGTATTGGGCTACTCGCTCGGCGGTGGTTCGGCTTTCCGACTTGCTGTGCAGCATCCTGAAGTTGTGCGGCGATTGGCGTTGGTTTCGACGGGATATGCCGATGACGGATTTTATCCAGACATGCGCGCGCAACAGGTAACGATGACCCCAGCGATGGCGGATTTTATGAAGGATACGCCGATGTACAAATCGTATATGGCAGTCGCACCCAAGCCAGACGACTTTCCGAAATTGCTCGGGCAGTTGGGTGATTTGATGCGCAGACATTATGACTATTCATCTGACGCAACAACACTGAAAATGCCTGTTATGCTGGTATTTGGTGACAGCGATATGTACCGTCCCGAACATGAAATAAAATTTTACCAGTTGCTTGGTGGCGGGTTAAAAGACGCGGGCTGGGGGCGCGAAACGATGTCGCAGAACCGACTGGCAATTATTCCTAACCGAACCCACTATGATATTTTTTTCGCCCCGCAATTGGCGACTATCGTACTGCCATTTTTGAACGGTGAAACGCAAGTTAAGAGTTGGGCGGAACAAGTGGAGTCCGCGCGTTAGGAGACTGTTATGACCATACACCTCGATCACACCATCGTGCCGTCGCGCAGCCAAGTTGCATCGGCGAAATTTTTAGCCGAGTTGCTCGATGTGCCTTGGGCTGCGACAGGCGTTGGCTCATTTTCTCCTGTTTACGTGAATGATGGATTGACGCTTGATTTTCAAGATACGGACGAACCGTTTCCCGTTTACCATTTTTGCTTTCGCGTAAATCAGGCGGACTTTGATGCCATTCTTGAGCGCATCAAAGCCGCGAGCATTAAATATCGCAGCATAGTAGGCGGGACAGTGGACATGCGAGTTGACCCACACTATGGCAACGTTTATTGGAACGAGCCGGACGGGCATCAATGGGAAATGTTGATGGTGAGTTATGCAAGGGCTAGTCGCTAAATTGATTGTGCCAAGGTGAAAGGAGTGAGGATGAGAACCATCTGTTTATATCGCAACCCTGATTGCGCACGCTGTGCAGGCTATGCGCATATGCACCATCGCTTTGATTGGCTCAACCGCTTTGCGGATTCAACCGAGGCTTCGCCCCTTGGGGCAATGCGCATCGGCGAAATTGCCGTTCAGGATTTGCGCACGGGGGAGACGCTCAAAGGCATCGCTTGTTTTCGCCTGCTGTGCAAACACATACCATTGTATTGGCTGATGCTACCTCTGACCTATCTGCCGCCGGTGCGCCAATGGATAGAAAATGACATCGGCGGGTGTGCGGATGGCTCATGCGAGCTACCTCGCTCTAAGGAGTGACGATGAAAACCAATCCAGTCAAACCTAAAAACATCGACGCATACATCGCGGCTTGCGCGCCCGATATTCAGGAAATTTTGCAAAAGATACGCGCGACTATCCGCCAAGCCGCGCCCGATGCGGAAGAAAAAATCAGTTACGCCATGCCGTGTTTTGCCCAGCAAGGCAATCTGGTTTACTTCGCCGCAGCCAAACACCACTTGGGCTTTTACCCTACGGCGAGTGGCATTGCACAGTTTGCCCAAGAGCTATCGGGTTACAAGGGTGCAAAAGGTTCGGTGCAGTTTCCGTTTGATAAACCCATCCCATACAACTTGATTAGCCAAATTACAAAATTTAGGGTGAAGGAAAATTTGGCAAAATCAGCAAAAAAGAAAAAGTAATGTAGGGCGGGTCACACTCGCCAATTTCGGAGTGGCATGTAACGGCGGGTGTGACCCACCCTAGAATTTTTTACAGATTGGAGGAGTACATCATGGCAAAAGTCAGCACCTATCTTAATTTTCCTCGCACCACCGAGGCGGCATTTAATTTTTACAAAACTGTTTTCGGTACAGAGTTTGCCGCGCCGATTGCTCGCTACGGTGATATTCCTGCCCAGCCCGACCAACCACCGCTGAACGAGGCGGATAAAAATCTGGTGATGCACGTCGCGCTGCCGATTTTGGGCGGACACGTCATCATGGGCACGGATGCACCTGAATCCATGGGCTTGCTCAAGCAGGGCGACAATATGTACCTCAACTTGGAGCCCGACACGCGCACTGAAACTAAGCGATTATTCAAATTACTTTCTGAGGGCGGAAAAATAGAAATGCCGCTAACGGAAATGTTTTGGGGCGGCTATTTCGGCAGCCTTAGAGATAGATTCGGTGTGCAGTGGATGTTTAACTGCGAAAGCAAAACTTGAAATAACACTAAGGAGATTGCCATGAGTACAAGCCAGAAAATTTCTACAACACTATCCGCCATTACCCCATACCTGACGGTGCAAGGGGCGGAAGCGGCGATGGATTTTTACAAAAACATTTTCGGCGCGAAGGAGGTGGGTCGCCTCATCATGCAGCCTGGCAATAAAATCGGACATGCCGAGTTGGCTTTCGGCAATGCCGTGCTGTATTTGGCGGAAGAAAATCCCGCGTGGGGCAACAAAAGTCCGACTACAGTCGGCGGCTCGCCCGTTACCATTGCCCTGCGCGTGAGTGATGTCGATGTAACGTTTCAGCGTGCCGTGGAAGCGGGTGCGACGGTGCTGGAAGGCGTAAAGGATCAGTTTTACGGCGAGCGTGCGGGGGCACTGATTGATCCATTCGGACATCGTTGGCACGTCAGCACGCACATCGAGGATGTCTCGTTTGCGGAAATGCAAAAACGCTGCGATGCCATGATGGCGGGGAAATCTTAAGCTAGGGCTGCGATGAGTACGACAACCAAAAATCGGTTTTCTGAGATGAGCGTTGCAAGAGTCTATCCGCTCTATATCGCCAAGGTAGAAAGAAAAGGGCGTAGTAAATCAGAGGTGGATACGGTTATTTGTTGGCTGACAGGTTACAGTCAGCGCGAGTTGGAAGAACAACTAAAAAAGCAAAAAGACTTTGCTTCTTTCTTCAGAGAAGCACCCAAATTGAATCCTTCGAGAACTTTAATCAAAGGTGTCATTTGCGGTGTCCGAATAGAGGACATTCAAGAACCATTGATGCGAGAAATACGCTATATGGATAAATTGGTCGATGAATTAGCCAAGGGGAAGACGATGGAGAAAATTTTGAGGCTTCAGATATAGCAAAGATGCCAAATTTTCCGAACTCGGCTGCATCAATCACTGCTCTTATTGATGTTTACTAAAATCATGAGCATTGCCTTCCTTCACCCTCTATCCCCGAAGGGAAGCAAAGCCCTTCTCCCTCTGGGAGAAGGGTTGGGATGAGGGAGCAAACGTGAAATAGTGATTCCAGTCGTGAATTATGTGGGACTCAATAATTTTATACCAAGGAGATAACCATGAAAGACCTCGATCCAAAACTCGATCTCTCTTTTGAGCGCATCGTCGATGTGCCACGCGAACTGGTGTGGCGATGCTGGACGACACCCGAACACCTGATGCCGTGGTTCTGCCCATTGCCTTGGAAGACAGTCGAATGTGAAATCGATCTGCGTCCAGGCGGCATTTTTCGTACCGTGATGCAATCGCCAGAAGGCAAATTATTTCCAGGCACAGGTTGCTATCTTGAGGTAATTAAAAACGAAAGGCTGACTTGGACCAGCGCGCTGTTGCCAGGCTATCGCCCTAATGTGTTAGATACCACTTGCGGTGATGAACAGGTGCAATTTCACTTCACCGCCACTATAGAGCTTGCTGCACACGGCAGCGGTACGCGCTACACCGCCACGGTGATACATGCCGACGAAGCAGGCTGCAAGCAGCACGCGGCGATGGGCTTTGAAGAGGGCTGGGGCAAAGCACTAGAGCAGTTGGTTGAATACAGCAGGAAGATGTAAGTGGGGTGCAGGTTTTACGCTGCCTATCAGCGTGATATTGATAGAGGTGGAGCATGAGTTTAACGACACAACAAAGTGCAACCCTGCTTGCCCTGCTGCAAGCCAGATTTACGCAAAACATGCAGCGGCACGCAGGCATTGATTGGCATAAGGTTCAAGCCAGGCTTGCGGCAAGTTCAGAAAAATTAGGCTCGCTACAGCAAATGGAAGAGACGGGTGGTGAGCCTGATGTGATTGGTCAAGATGACCAAACTGGCGCGTTCATTTTTTGCGATTGCTCGGCAGAAAGCCCCGCCGGGCGCAGAAGCCTGTGTTACGACCGCGCAGCACTACAATCGCGCAAAGAAAACCGACCCAACAACAATGTGATGGACGTGGCAGCCGCAATGGGTATCGAATTGCTGACCGAGGCGGCATACCGGCATTTGCAAAATCTCGGCTGCTTTGATACTAAAACGTCGAGCTGGGTGAGTACGCCAGCTGCGATTAGAAAACTGGGCGGGGCGTTGTTTGGCGACCGCCGCTATGACAGCGTGTTCGTATATCACAATGGCGCGCAATCCTATTATGCGGCGCGGGGCTTTCGCGGTTTGTTGCGCGTCTAGTTAAAGTTAATCCAACAAAGGAGCGAGCGATGAATCCTGGTTGGTTAGAAATTTTGCGGGTAATTGCCGCGCTGGGTTGCGGTTTGATGGCTGGGGTGTTTTTCGCTTTTTCCAATTTTGTCATGCAAGCTCTGGCCAGAACCGTTCTGGCACGAGTATCTCAAGCGTTGGTTGCTGTGGAATCATCTGCGTACGCTGGCCGCCAATCTGGCTATGCTGTGTTTTGTTTTGGCGCGATAAAGAGTTTTTTATGACCAAACATTCTGAAGTAGCCAATAAGACCCAACACCCCATTCGTGTCTTGCAGGGTGATGATGCGCTGACTTTCCATGCCGTCGATCATGCACATTTGCGGGATTTTTTCGCGCTGTTTGAAAGTCCTGGCGCGCCAAAATTCTGCTGGTGCATGGTCTGGCGCGCCAAGAGCAGTGCCTTGCGCAACATGGACAACGCCGCGCGCAAGAGTGCAATCACGCAGTGCGTGCAACATGAAATCCCGGTCGGCATTCTGGCTTACCTGCATGGGAAAGCCATCGCTTGGTGTTCCATCGCGCCGCGCGAGACTTATCGTAACTTGGGCGGCCTACCCGTGCAGGCAGGCGAAAACGTCTGGTCGCTGGTGTGTTTTTTCATAAAGCGCGATTATCGAGGTCTTGGCTTGTCGGACGCGCTGTTGCGTGCTGCTGTTCGCTATGCGCGCGATCAGGGTGCGACTGCGGTTGAAGCCTATCCGGTGGACAGCGACGCGCCCAGCTACCGCTTTATGGGCTTCGTGCCGTTGTTCGTCCGTGCCGGATTTATCGAGCAAGGACGGGTGGGTACACGGCGGCATGTGATGCGGCTGGAATTCAAGCATTGAATTCGACATATTTGCCCAGTATGGAAACCGCCACTGTCCCCAAAGCCACCCGCCGAGAATGGATCGGTCTCGCCATCATCGCGCTGCCGTGTTTACTTTATTCGATGGATTTAACAGTGTTGAATCTTGCCATTCCGTCCATCATTGCCGACCTGCATCCCACCAGCACGCAATTGTTGTGGATTGTGGACATCTACGGATTTTTTGTCGCAGGATCACTCATCACGATGGGCAATTTGGGGGACCGTTTCGGACGGCGAAAGTTGTTGATGATAGGCGCGGCGGTGTTTGGCTTGGCTTCGATTTTTGCGGCGTTTGCCAACACGCCCAACATGCTGATTTTGGCGCGTGCCTGTCTCGGCGTTGCGGGCGCAACACTTGCACCATCGACGCTTTCGTTGATACGCAATATGTTTCACGATGAAATTGAGCGCACCCGTGCCATCAGTATTTGGATTGTGAGTTTCTCGCTAGGTGGGGCAATCGGCCCGTTGGTGGGCGGAATTTTGTTGGAGAAATTTTGGTGGGGATCGGTGTTTTTGGTGAGCCTGCCCGTGATGGTTTTGCTGCTGCTCACCGCGCCGAAATTGCTGCCGGAATACCGCGACGAAAACGCGGGACATGTCGACCACTGGAGCGCGTTGCTTTCGCTGATCGCTATTCTGAGCATCATCTACGGACTCAAGCAGAGCGCGGCTTACGGGTTTTCATTGCAAGCAATGCTGATTGTTTTATTCGGGCTGATGGTGGCGACAATTTTCGTACGTCGTCAAAAATCACTCACGTATCCGCTAATGGATTTGCGCTTGTTTGAAAATCCGCATTTCAATGTCGCGCTGGTGATTTACACCTTGAGCGGTTTTATTCTGTTCGGGCTGTTCGTACATCTCGCACAATATCTGCAACTGGTGTTGCACCTCACGCCACTTGTCGCAGGCTTGTGGACATTGCCGTGGATGCTGGGCTTCGTGTTCGGATCGATGGCCGCACCCAATCTCGCGCAACGCTATTCACCCATCAAATTGATGACGACAGGATTGGTCATTGGCGCAGTCGGTTTCGCCATCTTGACCCAGTTAGGCGGCACAAATGATTTAGCCATCATCGTTATCGGCTCCAGCATTTTCTCGTTGGCAATGGCACCCATCTTCACGGTGGCGACCGAAATGATCATCGGCAGCGCACCGCCCGAACGCGCGGGTTCAGCGGCGGCGATGTCAGAAACATGCGGTGAATTGGGCGGCGCGTTGGGCATCGCTATACTGGGCAGCCTGGGCATTATGCTGTATCGCTACCTGATTGCCGATGCGTTTCCCGTAGGCATGTCGGCGGAGGTGGTGGCGCACGCCAAACTTTCATTTAACGATGCCGTGAACGCGATGCAACCGCTTGCCGAACCAATCAAATCGCAAGTGATCGCCAAAGCGGGCGAGGCGTTTACGCGGGCTTTGCAATGTATCGCCGCAATTTCCGCGCTGAGTTCATTGGTGATGGCGGCGATGACGTTGAATTTTCTCAAAGCAAAAAATACCGGATGATGCCGAGCCATGCAGGAAATCAATGTGAACGATGTCTCTGGAAAACCAATCCCTGATTGCAACTAGGCAATTTTTGCTCTAGTATGTCTTACCTTTTTCTTACATTGGGGCGGCGACATGGAAACCACAAAACTATCCAGCAAGGGGCAGGTGATTTTGCCGGCCGCGATACGTTCGGCTAAGCATTGGAAGGCAGGAATTGAGTTTTCTGTCGAAACCACCCGCGATGGTGTGTTGCTGAAACCTATCAAGGCATTTGCTTCAACCTCATTAGCCGAAGTCGTCGGTTGCACAGGTTATGTCGGCAAGCCGTACAGCGTGGCGGATATGGATAAAGCCATCAGCACCGAAATCAAAGCACGCCATGCACGCGGTTGATACCAATGTATTGGTGAGACTGCTCACCAACGACGATGCCGTGCAATCCAAACGAGCTGCCGCACTGTTCAAAAAAGAAACGATTTTCATTCCTAAAACTGTGCTGCTTGAAACCGAATGGGTGTTGCGCCGCTTGTATCACCTTGATCGGATGGTCGTAGTCAATGCGTTTCGTAAACTGAGCGGACTTGCCAACGTGGAAATTGAACACCCTCTGGTGATAGTTCAGGCTCTGCAATGGTGTGAGGATGGAATGGATTTTGCCGATGCCCTGCATCTTGCCTCCAGCCAAACTGCCAATAAATTCGCCACCTTCGACGAGAAGATGAAAAAATCCGTACACACTGGAAGCAAGCCTGCTGTGAAGTTGCTGTAATTCAATCATGCAACGAAGCGGTGAACGTGTTGCAACGGTGTTCATTGGCGATGGCGGCGATAACACTGAAATTCCTCAAACCAAAAAACACACAAAAATGACATGCAAAAAATGCGCGTCATTTATTGTGTAACTTAAACCGGCACGATTTGTGAGCGCATGCTGTAGAGCGCAAACAACACTTCTTCCTGTTCGCGCTGACCCACATTAAACATAATCTGGCCGGATCAGTAGCCGATAGATAGTGTTGGCATGCTGGCTGATGCGCTATTTGCTGCTGGCAGTGATGCTGCTTAAATTTGTCAAGCCTGCACGTTAATCAAGAGAGCTTTTTCCAGTGTTGATAAACGGGGTTGGCTTGCAACATGCGTTGCACGGATGGTGAGGGGTCTTGTGCCAATTGCTGCATGATTTCTTCTGGCAAATTTTTGTTCCAGGCCAGCCAAGTGCGGTCTTGTTCATTGCCGTGGGTAAAAATTTCCTGCATCAAATCTAATGGACAGCTTGGGTTCATCGCAAAGTCATAACCAGCCGCCTCATGTACCCGATACATTTCCCACAGCACAGTTGAAGGCAGTGCTGGGTTATGCGCCAAATAGGCATTCATGGTCGAATACTTGCCCACGCTGCGTTGCGCATAAAGTAAGGTCAACGGCGTGTGAGGATTAGTCGCCGCACCCCAACGCACGTCTTCAATTGGATGTTGGATCAGCCGCGTGAGCAACTCGGACGAGGCAGAAGAATTGGAGGCCAGTAAGTGCAGCGTGGCGATACGCCCTGTGGAGGAAAACCGTTGCAACCATGATGTTAACCAAGGCAAAGAGGCTGGATACTCAAAACGGGCAAGTTGGGCGACTTCGTTGTTATCGAGCGAAGCGCGATCATCTAACTTGCTAATGACTTGCTCAGTGATGCCTTGTGCCAGCAAAAATTCCCGTGCTTTTGATTCATACAGAGGAGGTGAATTACAAGCAGCAAGCAATATAAGCAACAGCGCAAGCAGGGTGCGGGCAGGCATCATTGTCTCCAGTTTTATTTTTTGACCAAGTCGTGTGCCTGAGTGGTCGTTACCTCACTTAGCAAAGCCCGGCATCGCGCAAGCAGGCTTGCGCCGCGAACACGCCGGACATCCCCGCACCGATCACACCAAATCCCGGCCAAGTGGTCTGTCCTGCCTGATACAAACCGCGTATTTGGGTGCGATGTTTGAACAACGCGGCAGGCCGCACCCGGCGACAGACCATACAAGGCTCCCGCATAGAGATGAGCATCGTTCTGAAACTCTCCGGGACTCAATATACGGCTCACCACGATGTCGAGATCATACTCGCGGCGCAAGCGTGTGATCGCTTGTGCGGCGACTTGCTGTTTGCGCGCTTCGTCCCAGTCATCCGGTGCAATGCCCTGATCGATGGCGGGAAACATCTCGACGATGCTGCAACCGTGCGGTGCCAACTCAGGCTGTGTCAGCGTGGGCACCATATAGGTCGGCCAACGCATATCGTCACTGTTTACACGAAAAAGCTGCGACTGATCCGCCAGCCAGGGCATGGTGCAATGGATATGGCTGCGTGCCGCTATCTTGTTGGCGAGTCCGAGTTGCAGGACAAATCCCCGATGCGACAGCGGCGCGTGACGCACCTTGCGCAATAGGCGCGATGGCACATCCTGCACGGACAATAACGAAGCATAGGTGTGCATGGCACTGACAGTAGAAATCACGGCATCGACTTCAACCATACCCTCATGCTCGGTTTCAACGGCGCAGGCATGACCGTTCCTGACTTGTATCTGCCTGATCGCAGTACCGAGATGGATGTCGCCCCCTTGCGCCTGTACGGCATCGCCAATGACTTCCGGGATGCGTCCCATCCCGCCTTCGGGCAAGAAGTAGCCGTCGCGCAGCATCGCCACCAAGCCCAGCAAAGCGGCTGCAGGCTGTTTGTCGGGTGGCGCACCGGCATACAGCAGGGTGCTGCCAAACGCGGCACGCGCCGCCTCGCTGCTAAAGCTACTGTTCAGATGTGCCGCTGCCGTTCCACGCAACTTGGCCAGATGCCGCCAGCCCTTAATCAGCAGATGCGGCAGCGAGAGCGGGTGTACCAAAATATCATCGGTGAAAAAGCGCAGCGTGGCTTCCCACTTTTGTAAAAATTCCGCGACTTCCGTTTGCAAGCGTTGCGCCGATGCCGCGCCTTGGGCAGATACCACCTCGATTTTTGCGTCAGCACCGATATGCACGAGCGTGCCATCGGGTAAGGTGGTGGACTGGATCGCGCTGATTTTGCGCAACGGCAGCAGATGTTGCCTATCCATTTTCAGCACTTCAAACAGGTGATCCAGCATGCCCGGCATGGCCAGATAGATCGCACCGTCGTTGAACGTATATCCGCCGATTTTAGTGGTGGCACAGCAGCCGCCAACCTTGGTATTAGCCTCGAACAGCCGCACCGTCACGCCTGCCGCACACAAGTGTTTGGCGGCGGTCAGCCCGGCCATGCCGCCACCGATGATCGCGATCGTTTTTTTATCACTGCGCTGCGTCATCATCCTCTCCACGGCGGTAGGCTTTATAAGTCAGGAACATCCCGATCAGCATGACCGGGATGATTTCCACAATTGTGCCGACAGCATGTTGGGCGGCTTGCAGTTGCCGTTCGGGAAAAAACATCCTGAACAGTCCCAACAGCATCAAGGCCCAACCCATGACGGTAATCAGCACCGGCCAGCCGCGTACCCATAGATTGTGCGCGCGTATGATCGCCAGTCCGGCCACGAACAACACCGCACCGTTGAGATAGACTCCTGCGGCAGTGTTGCCAGCCCAGATATGAATGTTGACAGTCTCGGATGTCGTGATCGCTACGATGGCGGGGCCGAGTAATCCCGCGATATGCTTGGAGTTATTCATTGCTATCCCTCCTTCGGAAAATTTACATTGAATCGGATTCTTCACCGTTCATTGTAACTACCCCAAATCAAATTCCGACGCGGCGTTTTTTTTCATTTTAACCGTGCGAATTGCATTCTGATCTCGTCATCAATCAGCGCGCCGTGTAAGGTCATTTTACTCGCGAAGGCATGTGCTTGAAATACAATACGCGGACATGTTCATGTTTATTTGCGCAGAATAATTTTGGCGATCACGATGCCCTCAATCAACGAGCCAACCAACAAAACTAGCAGCTCAAGTGTCGCCAACAAAACGGGTTCACCTAACAAGGTGACATAGATGAACCATTCCTGAAACAGCCAATAAGTCGCCCAGATACACAGCCCCCAGAACGCACCTTTTTGCCAGGCCGTGCGTCCCGGTATAGCGGATTGGAACAGGTTGAACAGTACCCCGTGCAAGCCGCTTAATACCACCAACCCTATGACCGATAGTGCGATGTTGCGCTGGGGAGTGATTTGTAAAAACAATGGGCTTTGCCAAGCCGGGTTGTATAAAACATCTTTTATCCACGGGCTGGAAAATGCTGCCCCCAAAAATGCATTGCCGATAAATCCGCCTATCCATCCGGCTATCAAAGCACGTATATAAAATTTGTTCATCATCATTCCTTTCGGTTGTTTTGCTTATCACTCATCCGCATAATCGCGGATAACCTTAATACGTTTGAGCGGGGCATTTTGGATGAAAACGATGTTGGCACAACAATTCGAACAATCGCGCCGCGAGCTCACGGCTTATTTGTGCCGTCTGGTGGTGCGTCCGCAGATTGCTGAAGAGTTGGTGCAAACCACTTTCCTGAAATGCTTTGAGGCAACTGGCTTGCCGGAAAGCCTTGTAGGCAGACGCGCCTGGTTTTTCAAAGTGGCAACCAATCTGGCGTTCGATGAGTTGCGCCGCCATGCGAATTGGCGTGAAACCATGGTGGAGGAATTGCGCGCTGTAGCCGAGACCAGCCCCGATGTTTTGGCGCGTTCGGCACAGATGATAGCCACCCCGGAAACCAAGACCATTGCCCGCGAGCATCTGCTGGCTTGTTTGTCCTGTACTTTGCGCAACCTGTCGCCCCATCAGGCCGCCGCGCTGTTGCTCAAAGAGGTGCACGATTTCTCGTTGGAAGACACGGCGGCCTTGCTGGAGGCCAGTCCGTCGCAAGCCAAGAACTGGTTGCAGGAGGCGCGAGCCTATATGCGCAACCGTTATGAAAAAAGCTGCGCGCTGCTGAACAAAGGTGGAGTGTGCTATCAATGTGTGGAACTGGCCGAGTTTTTCCGTGCCGATCAAACTTTTCCGCTACCACCTGGCCTAGATGACAGCGATGCCCGATTGCAAGTTGCGCGTGAGTGGAAAGAACGGTCTTGGGGGGTGTGGCATACACTCATTCTGCAATTGCTGGATGACATGGCTTGATCGGATACTATTGATCCGGCACGAATTGAACTTGATAACCGTTCGTGCTGAGCCTGTCGAAGCACAAGAATCCACTTGCATTTCGACAGGCTCAATGCGAACGGATTCGCGGATAAACAGCACCGAAGCAATAAAGCTCTATGGCTGAGCTTCGATGTGTGTCTTCATCTGCGCCAGCGACTGCGCAATGATTTTTCCAAATTGTCGCTTCATTATCAGCGCGTCCATCAGCTTACCCACGATGCCCATGCTGGGCGCGTATTCGGTATCCGCAATCAAACGGGTTTGTGCGCCGTCCTGTTGCAAGCGGTTCGTCCAGCGCATGTAAGCCAGCGGCCATTGATGCTCATATAAATCGAAGCTGATTGACTGGTTGGGAATACTGGCAGTCACTTTCTCTTTGGCGAATTTTCCGTCCTTGAATACACAATGCCGCGCCGATCCCACGCCTGTCGCATTGGGCGAAATGATGGCGACGGTATTTACCAACGGATTGTAGTGACGTACCGACGTGAGATCGTTCAGGGTGGCAAACACTTTTTCGACGGGTACGTTGATGAGAATTTCGTGGTGCAGAGTGGGCATAGAACCTCCCTGTTGTGGATAAAATAATGGCGATGGGCAGCTAGTTCGGGTTTGGTGGCTTCTGTGCCTGCGACTGTGCAAAGATTCAGAATCCCCCTCTCAATTCGTAGATACGGATGCTCGCAATAAATGGGCAGCTCTGTGCAAGTTTTTCAGCCGCATCCAGGCTTTTTGCTTCGATGATGTTGTAACCTGTAATCGACTCCCTGTCCCAAGGTAGCTCGTGCGTGCCATTTTTCGAGATTTCTCGCCCTCCCATGAATCGACCCTGCGCGACTTGACTGTCGGCAATCGATTCAAACCAAGCCTTCCAGGCTTGCATAATTTCTGGAGTGGGGTTTTCAAACCCAAAATGCAGCAACATAAATTTTTTCATGACATGCTCCTTGTAGTTAATAAAATGCTGCGTTGTAAATCGCTTAGGGGCGGTGCGAAACCAGTTTGGGCTTGGTCGCAGTGGCCTTTGGTTTTTTGGCAGGCATGGCAGAGACATACAGCATCGCCATTTTTAGTCCGGCCTTTAACCCTTTATCGTCCAGCAGCCCTTCCGGTGCGATGATGACAAATCCGGGCATAGTGTGCCCCGCACCATCGCAGGGTGCAAAGTGAGCCAAACGTAATGCGGCAGCTTCCTGCTCTTTGCCCACGCGCACCATCAAGCCTTTTTTCGAGGCATGGCACAGCATGTTGCCGTTCAGCATCAGGCACACGCCGCCGAACATGCGCTTTTCTTCCAATTCAGCCTTGGGCAGTGCGGCACGCACACGTTGCAGTAAGGATGCAGGTTCGATAATAGAAATGTTCATACTGTACTCACCTAGTATTCACAACTTGAATAATAATTACTTGCCAGTTGCAAGTAGTATAGCCATTAGCTTGCCTGATGCAAGTGTTTTGCGTACCCTGTTCACATGAAAAAAAACCCGTCTATGGCATTCCGCTCCAGCTGCCCGATTAACATCCTGCTGGAAACTTTGGGCGATACTTGGTCGTTGTTGATTGTGCGTGACCTGATGTTTTTTGGCCGCACTACCTACAACGAATTTTTGAACGCGGGCGAGGGCATTGCCACCAACATCCTGTCTGATCGGCTGCAAAAGCTCGAATCAACAGGCATTATCGAAAAACGCCGCGATCCCGATGACGCGAGGAAATTTATTTACCGGCTGACCGAAAAAGGATTCGATCTCGCGCCAATGTTGGTTGAAATAATTTTGTGGTCAGCTCACTACGAAAAAACCGATGCGCCTGCGAAAGTGATTAAAGCGATGACATCGGATCGTACTGCCTTTATTGCCAACATCCGGGGAAACTGGCTCAAGACGCGCCCCTGAAAGAACGATGATTTATTCATGGAGGTCAACATGAAAACACTCGATTGGAAAAAAGAGCTCAAGCACTTGTATCAACCCTCAACCAAGGAAGTCACGCAGGTGGATGTGCCTGCGATGAACTATTTGATGATAGACGGAAAGGGCGACCCGAACACCTCAAAGGACTATGCCGATGTGGTTGAAGCGTTATTTGCGGTTGCCTATACGATCAAATTCATGGTCAAGAAAAGCGCGCTGGACATCGACTACGGTGTGATGCCGCTGGAGGGGTTATGGTGGGCAAATGACATGACCAAGTTCTCCACCGAAGACAAATCCAATTGGCTGTGGACAGCGATGATTGCCCAGCCACCTTTTGTTACGCGGGAGATGGTAAGTGCCGCTATCGCCGAAGTAACCAAAAAGAAAAATCCCGCCGCCATTTCAAAGCTGCGTTTTGAGACATTCACTGAAGGAAGGTGTGCGCAGATTATGCATATCGGCCCGTTCAGCGAGGAAGGGCCGAATATCGCCAAGGTTCACCAGTTCATTGAAGGCTATGGATGCAAGCTGCACGGCAAGCATCACGAAATTTATTTGAGCGACATACGCAGGGCTGATCCGGCAAAGTGGAAGACCGTCATTCGGCAACCGATGAGCTAGGCGTAGCAGATACTTGTTCGATGTCGAAATGCTTGAAACTCAAACGTCATTGTAGTGACGGCGCATGTTGCCCGTTAAAATCGGCAATTAGGAGGACATCATGTCGGCGCAAAAGCAAAGTTACACCACGGCTTTTACGGTGGATCAAACACCGCAACAAGTGTTTGCCGCGATCAATAATGTGCGCGGCTGGTGGTCGGAGGATATTCAAGGTGGGACAGACACGTTGGGTGTAGCGTTCAAGTATCGCTTTAAGGAGCTGCATCGTTGCACGATGAAACTCGTAGAGTTTGTTCACGATAAAAAAGTGGTATGGCAGGTTCTGGAGAATTACTTCAACTTTACCCAGGACAAAACCGAATGGACGGGAACCGAGATTGTTTTTGAAATTGTTAAAAAAGGGGAAAAAACCGAAATGCGCTTTACCCATGTCGGTCTGACTCCTGAATATGAATGTTATAGCGCGTGTTCCGATGGATGGAGTTTTTATATCAATCACAGCTTGCGCGATTTGATTGCCACAGGCAAAGGACAACCCAATGCGGGAGAAGCCATCACGGACAGTGAAAAGGCGTTGTGCGAGAAAAGTTACACCACGGCTTTTACGGTGGATCAAACTCCGCAACAGGTATTTGCCGCAATCAATAATGTGCGCGGCTGGTGGTCAGGAGACATTGCAGGGGATACCAATAAACTCGGTGATGAGTTTACCTATCGCTACAAAGATTTCCATTATTCCAAACACAAAATAACAGAGTTAATTCCCGACAAAAAAGTTGTATGGCTGGTGTCGGAAGCCAGCCTCAATTTTGTTAAAGACAAAACCGAGTGGAATGGCACAAAAATTATTTTTGAAATCGCCCCGAAAGGGGGTAAGACCGAAGTGCGTTTCACCCATGCTGGCTTGGTCTCTGAATTTGAATGTTATGACGCGTGCTCAAACGCATGGGTCGGTTACATTAACGGCAGCTTGCGCGACCTGATTGGTAGCGGGCAAACTGCCCGATCAGAAGGGAGGAACAGAAAATGAAGCCTGCTATCTTCGACCACCAAGTCATCTTTGTGAGCGGTGCAAATCGCGGCATCGGCAAAGCTATCGTACAGGCATTGCTTCAATACCCTGTCAAAAAAATTTACGCTGCCGCCCGTGATGTGGGCAAATTACCCGACTTTGCAGATTCGCGTGTTGTACCGATACAACTTGACATCGGCAGCACCGAACAAATTAAAAAAGCAGTGTTACATGCGGACGACACGCAAGTGTTAATCAACAATGCCGGCGTATTTGGTTTTGCCTCTGTCGTTGTTGGCAGCCAAGAAATTTCTCATCAGGTCATGCAAATCAACCACTTTGGCACGCTGGACATGGTGCGGGGGTTTAGCCCGATCATTGAGAACAATGGCGGTGGCATAATTGCCAATATCATTTCCATTGCGGGTCTCGCACCCGTGGCGGTGATAGGTGCTTATGCCGCATCCAAAGCCGCCTTGCATTCCGCCACGCAAGCCATGCGCACCGAGCTCAAATCCAAAAATATCCGAATACATGGCATTTATCCCGGTCCTGTTGACACGGATATGTCGCGTGACTTTGAAATACCCAAAACCAGCCCGCAAGTGGTGGCGGAAAATATTTTGGCGGGTATCGCCAGAGGCAAGGAAGATATTTTTCCCGATGCGATGTCGGCACAGTTGGGTGAGCTTTGGGCAAAAGATCCCAAAGGTTTGGAGCAGCAATTCGCATCCATGTAAGTTGTTCATCGAGGAGAAAATGATGCGCTCAATCAATGGCTGGCTGGATGAAAGACCCGCACGGCGCGCGAAGTTGGCAAACCAATTTCTGTATTGTGGCGTGTTCATCGCCACGACCTTATTTGGCGGCTCGCTCTTCGCCATGATGTTGTATGCGGCGGCAACACCTCAATCAGTGCTGCTTTTGCTACAGCCACCTTTCAGGGGCGGCTTCAACTTTTTTGTGATCTTCAATTCGTTGCTGGAATGGCTATTGCTGCCGATAATTTTGTTTCTGAACTGGCGTATCCCAGCCCGCAAGAAAGCGTTACTGGTTGGTACGACGCTCTATTACTGCGCCCGATGCTGGACATACGTATATTTTGTACCCATTTTTTTTGAGCTGATGGCACTACCTCAAGGGCAGCTAGTTTCCGCTGACTTGGCAAATCAGATGATGCTATGGGTGAATCTTAGTTGGATACGTTGCGCCATAGACGGTGTTTTGGCAACAGTACTGCTATACGCGATTGCTCGACCCAATCACATTGGTAGCAGTAATTTTTAGGAGACAACCATGCAATATATGTTAGCGATATACCATGACGAAACCGCCATCAAATGCGCGCAAAGTGATGCGCAAGTCATGGCGGCACATCACGCCTACACCGAAGCTTTGAAAAAGGCTGGCGCATTCCTGGCCGTCAATGCTTTACAGCCTTCTTCTACCGCAACAACGGTGCGTGTTAAGCAGGGTAAAACTGAAGTGTTGGATGGTTCGATATGCCGAAGCCAAGGAGCAGTTGGCGGGATATTACTTGATTGAAGCAGCGGATCTGGATGCGGCAATTGTTTGGGCGGCGCGCTGTCCCGATGCAAGCCGAGGCAAGGTCGAAGTTCGCCCCGTCTTTACTTTGCCGTTCTAATCTATACGCATGTCGCTGGAAAAACACTCGCCTGTCGATCTAATAGCTGAAAAAACGGCGCGACGCAGTTATGGCAAATTGGTGGCGATACTGTCGGCGCGTTCACACGATGTTGCAGGGGCGGAAGACGCTTTGTCGGAAGCCTTTGCGACAGCGTTGATAGCTTGGTCTGAACAGGGTATTCCGAATAATCCAGAGGCATGGTTGCTTACGGTGGCACGGCGAAAAATCATTGATGTTATTCGGCAGCGTAGTCATGGCGAACATCTGGCCGATTATTTGCAACAGTTGGCTGAGTTAAACGGCGAAGATGACGAGGCTCATCTTTCCGATGAGCGACTTTCACTGATGTTCGTTTGCGCACATCCGGCCATCGAGCAAAGTGTGCGTGCGCCGTTGATGTTGCAAACCATACTGGGTTTTGACGCGGCGACCATCGCATCCGCCTTTCTGGTTTCTCCAGCCAGCATGAGCCAACGCTTGGTGCGTGCCAAAGACAAAATACGCAAAGCGGGTATTCCATTCCGCATTCCTCATCATACCGAACTGCCTGCACGCCTTGAGGCAGTGCTGGATGCAATCTACGCCGCCTTTGCCGAAGGCTGGACTGACCCTTCATGCGCAGAAACACGCCACCGCAATTTGGCAACAGAAGCGATTTGGCTGGCGCGCTTGCTGGTGACCTTGTTGCCTTCAGAGTCTGAAGCAATGGGCTTGCTGGCACTCATGTTATATGCCGAATCCAGACGCAGTGCGCGGCGCAGCACATCGGGCGAATATATTCCGCTCTCCGATCAAGACCCGAAATTGTGGGACGAAGCTATGATTGCGGAAGCGGAAACTTTATTATTCGGCGCGAGTAAACAAGGCGTGACAGGACGCTATCAATTGGAAGCGGCAATACAGTCTGCCCATATTGCGCGGCGATGGTCGGGGCTAACCGATTGGCAAGCCATCGAAGAAATTTACAATGTGCTTTACGCGCTCACGGGATCACCTGTTGTGGTGATCAATCGCGCCATCGCCATTGCGCAAACACGCAGTGTTGATTTAGCACTTGTCGAGTTGGATAGCGTTGCAGAAGATAAGCGACTTGCCCAATATCAACCCTACTGGGCAGTGCGGGCAGAACTACTGGTGCGTAGCGGTAGAATGCAAGACGCGGCGCAGGCATTTCAACAGGCAATAGGGCTGGAAAGCGATCCGGCTGTACGACATTTTCTTCAAAAACGGTTATCACAATGCACGCAATCCTGAACATGTTGCAAGGCGGCGACCGCCGTTCCATCGGCAAATCGAACGAGGTGGTGGCGTTGGTATTGGACAAGCCTGAGTTGTTTGATGTGCTGATTGCCGGCATGAAGCTGAATGATCCGCTGGTAGCGATGCGCTGTGCTGATGCGGCTGAAAAAATCACCGTGCTGCATCCGGAGTATTTGCAACCCCACAAGCACGTGTTGATCGATGAGCTGAGCAAAGCCGAGCAGCAGGAGGTGCGCTGGCACGTCGCGGCAATGTTGCCGCGTTTGTCGCTTACCGCTCAGGAACGGCAGCGTGTGGTTGACATCTTGCTGGCTTATACCAATGACCACAGCAGCATTGTTAAAACATTGGCGATACAGGCACTCGCCGATCTTGCGATGGGAGATGAAAAGCTGAAGGATATGGTGCGTTGTCATATCGAAGAACTCATGGTGATCGGCACACCCGCGATGCGCGCAAGGGGGAAACGATTGCTATCCATGCTGCGGGATGAGCGCAAACCAGATAAAACATGATGAGAGAAAGTCGCCCGATGAAGACCTACATTGCACTGTTCAGAGGCATCAATGTCGGCGGGAACAGCATCCTGCCGATGAAAGAGCTGGTGGTTGTGCTTGAAAGTATTGGCTTGCACAACCTCAAAACTTACATCCAAAGCGGCAATGTGCTTTTCCAAAGCAAAGGAAAAAGTGATACGCAGCTTTCGGCTGCCATCAGTGGCGCAATCAAACAAAGTCACGGATTTGAGCCCAAGGTGTTGTTGCTGGATTCGATGGCTTTGGAAAAGGTGATTCAGGCTAATCCTTTTGTCGAGGCTGAGGCAGTGCCGAATACTTTGCATGTTGGTTTTATGGCTTCAATACCAGACGATCCCGATATGCAGTCGCTCGAAAAAATTCGAGCAGAAAAAGAGCGATTTCAAATTATCAAAAACACGTTTTATCTTTATGCGCCAGATGGTATTGGGCGATCTAAACTTGCGGCTCAGGCGGAAAAAATACTTGGCGCTCCCATGACGATGCGGAATTGGCGGACAGTAAGCAAAATTATGACGATGGTACAGGAGTATCGTTAGCGAACTTGGATGCAAGAATACGTCGGCATTCGATCAACTTTATGATGCTGCGACTACAGCGAACTTAGCGGTAAATCGCTTGCTTGGGCAGATAGCGCGTGCTGCTCAGTAAAGAGGGTAAGCTATCCTTTCGACCAATTAAGAAACGCCCGATTTCATCTAGTAGTTGTTGGTTAACCGTTTCAGGGTCGAGCAAATAAGAAGCCAAACCAAACCCGTCAAAATTGTTGCACAGTAAATCAATTTTCCCCGTGTCGTAATTTCCTTGGAACTGAATGTGCATCAAAAAATCCGGCGCGAGTGCCACTTCAAAAAATTCTTGCTTGGGTTTGCCGCGCACTACTTCATCAAGGTCATCCAAGGTTCTTAAGCCAAAGGCATCCAACTCTTTTTTGAGTGTTTCAACTTCATTCCAGCGCCGCTTAACGATCATCGGGTTAGCTGCAGTCAACCTCACGCGGAATGAAACGTGGTCGAAAAATGCACTCTCGGCAAGGCTCTGTTTGCGATAGTCCGTGTAAGCATCTCCCCACTGAAGATTGCTATACATCGCTATAGGGTCAGCATAATAGGTGCGTGCAATGACAGGCTTGATGCGATTGAGATGCGTGGAGAATGGATTGAAAAATTGGAATATATTTTTTAGAGCGGTACTCAAACCTTCTGATCGAGCTTGATGATCCAACTCGGCGGTTTGAAATGCCTTCAGCTTTTGCGTTGCCTCACCAGCCAACTCTGCCAATAAATCCGATCCGCCGAAATCTTCCTGTTTAGAGGACGAGGGTTTGTGTGTCATATCTGTATTTTCACAATGCTTAATGAATAGCCGAATGATACCGTTATTTTAGGCATCAACAAGTGCTATGCCGTGACTGGCAATGGATTGCCAGTCGAATATTTTCTTGTGTAGCAACGCTATATCGACCAGTTAAATCATGTCTCACTTGGGCTGTTTGAAGAAGCGCCCGTCAGAACCCAGCTTCACTTTTTGCTCTGGAACACCAGAGGCTGCATTGGTCGGCGACACCTCTTTGGGCGTTAGGTGCAAGTTGGCGATGGGCGGAAGAAAAGATTTTCTTGGTTTGGGGGGCTGAGGCTTCTTTTCTTTAATCGCGGCGAGCTTTTTGGCTTTTTGTTCACCTTTAAGCCGCATTGCTGCTGCCTTGGCTTCGCGTTTTGCTTTTAGTTTTCTAGTTTTAATTTCCTTCAATACTTTTTTACCTGCTTCAATTTGCGACAAGCATTCAGCATTTTCATCCACCGTCGGCTTGGATTTTTCATCGAGTTTAGTCTGTTCAATAGGATGAGTTTCGGCTAGTGCTATTGATTCATTGTGATCATCTTTGGGCTCGACTTTAAATCCCGCTGCTTCAGTGACGGGTAGCAATTGGATAGACGCGACGGGGGGTACGCTACTTGCCGATTCAACGGGCTGAGTAGATTCAACAACCGATTTACTTTGCTTGGTTGGATCAGGATTGGGTGTTGCAATGTCTTGAGTGATTTCATCGCGCCTTGCCAAATACTTTTTTCGACCTTCATCATCTGCGGCATTTGAAGCCGCAGCATTCAACCATTTTATCGCTGCGTTGCTGTCCTGATCGGCACCTAACCCGCTTTGATAATGTTCAGCTAATCTTGCTTGCGAAACTTCATTGCCTTGATTCGCAGATTGTTGATACCAGTTGTTTGCTTCCTTGAAATCTTGGGGCGTGCCGATTCCATCTGTATACATGTCGCCCATTCTAAGTTGAGCAGACGAGTTCCCTTGCTTTGCCGCCATAGAGAACCAATACATGGCTTTCTTATAATTTTGAGGTATGCCTCGCCCTTTTGCATATAACTCACCCAAGTTAGCTTGCGCCTGCGCGTGACCTTGCTCGGCAGCGGCTAAATACCATTGCACAGTTTGCTGCAGATCTTGTTGTATTACCCGACCCGATGCATACAACTCCCCCATATGGAACTGGGCCGTGGCATCACCATTCTTCGCCAATGGAAGATAGAGCGTTGCTGCTTTAGCATACTCACCAGCCTCTTGCGCGCGATGTGCCTCAGCAAGTGCGCCCTCATCAGCCTGCAATACATTGATACCAGACAGCATCAATAGCGCAGTCAACAAAAGTCGTAGCGCAGATTTATACTTAATGAAGATTAGATTTTTTTTCAAGTACGCGTGCCGACCAAACAGTCTCGTTGATAAGATTTATCGGCACAGCGATGCATTTCTTTAGGCTAGAAATTGCCAAATGATAGGGAACTCGATTTTATAATTCAAAATTAAGCCGACTTAAAATCTTAGCCCCAGTGCCTTGCACAAAAATTCCATGTAAGACGCACCTTGGCGGAAACGTTCCACCACCAGAGGACGCAGGTTTTTTGAAGTCACCATCGCCTCGCTTAAGGGTGCAAGGCAGATGAAATCCTTGCGCTTCAAATCTTCCACCAGCGGATGATCTTTGGCGAAACCGCGCGGGGCGTTGGTGAGTGAGTCGCCTTCCAGCGTGAAATGTTGACGGAAAGTTTTGTCGTTGCGCGCCGCTACCCACGCATCGCTTTTCTGCACGATCGCCTCGCGTATCTTGAACAGCGCATCCGCATCGGGATGCCACAACCCGATGCCGAGAAAACAACCGTCTGGCGCGATGTGCAGGTAATAGCCCGGCGCATGAATGTCTTTGCCCACCTCGTGGCGAAACTGGATGCCGATGTTGGTCTTGTACGGTGTCTTGTCCTTGCTGAAACGCGTGTCGCGGTAGATGCGCATCAGCGAACCGCCCACCTTTTTCGATTGCGCTAAAAAGTGCCGCGAGATCGCCGGCATCCCGTCCGACATATCGCTGATGAAATTAAGTGCGGGTTTACGCACAAAGTCTTCGTAATCCTGTTGATGCTCAGTGAACCACTCGCGTTCATTGTTCTCTGCAAGCGCGGCAAGGAATGTGAAAGTTTGTTTGGTGAAGTAACGATCAGTCATGGCATTTGCTCCTTGGAGTGAAGGAAAGTTATTGTGCGGTAGAGTAAGCAGTCCCTTAGCAATTATCAAGATGCTTCACAAATGACTTTGATGCGCATATCATGCGCACTGGAGGTGTCACATGAAAGCAATGCAAAGTAATCAAGCGCGCAAACGCGCGGTAAATCTCACTCTAAATGAAGATTTGGTGTCTCAAGCAAAAGGCATGACGGGTAATCTTTCCGGTGTGGTTGAGCAACTATTGGCCGATTACGTTCTGAAACAAAACAACATGCGGCAAGAGAAATTGCAAAACGCCGAACTGGCCGCACAGGGATGGAATGCGTTTAACGAACAATCTGGTTCGTTTGCTGATGAGCATTCCACACTGTAATGGCGCAGTTCGATGTACATAAAAATATCGGCAAGCAACGCGACGCGATTCCGTTCGTGGTTGTGGTGCAGTCTTCACTATATGACAGCTATCGCCGCCGAGTCGTCATTCCCCTAGTGCGCCGTAGCACGCTAGATCGCACTTCTGCATTCCTTGATACGCCGCTCAACCCTGTGTTCACGGTGAAGGGTATAAAAGTGGTACTACATCCGCTGGAGATGGTCTCTGTTGCTACCGAACAGTTAGGTGAAAAGGTTGCGACACTTGCGCAAGAGGGGGATCGCATCACTGGCGCGATGGATGAAATGTTGACGCGGGCTTGGGCTTAGCCGAAATAAATCGAGTATCTGACCCTGAGGTCTAAGCGCATTATCAGCGCGCTCACAGATCGGGTATCTGCCAGTCAATCTCCGCTTTCCCTGCCTTGCGTAATGCTGCATTGATCTTCGAGAAAGGACGGCTGCCAAAAAAGCCGCGATGTGCAGACAGCGGCGAAGGGTGGGGCGATTCGATCACGGCATGGCGGCGGGTATCAATCAACGCCAATTTCTTGCGCGCATTCGCACCCCACAATACGAACACCACAGGCTCGGTCTTGGCGTTCACCGCCGCGATCACCGCATCGGTAAACGTCTCCCAACCCTTACCCTGATGCGAATTGGCCTGATGCGCCTGCACCGTCAGCACCGTATTGAGCAACAATACGCCCTGTTCCGCCCAATGCGTGAGATAGCCGTTGTTCGGCATCTTGCAGCCGAGGTCGCTGCGCAACTCCTTAAAGATATTCAGCAGCGAAGGCGGGATGGCGATGCCCGGACGCACCGAGAAACACAAGCCATGCGCCTGCCCGTCATCGTGATAAGGGTCTTGCCCCAGTATCAACACCTTCACCTGCTCGATAGGTGTGAGATGCAGCGCTGCGAACACCTCTTCATCCGCTGGAAACACCGTACCCTGCTGCCGCTGCTTTGCGACGAAACGCAGCAAATTTTGGAAGTAAGGTTTGCGGGTTTCTTCGATCAGGATGGGTCGCCAGGTGGTTTGCATAGTGAGTCTTTATAACTGAGCAGTATTTTTTAGTGATTGTGCTTAAGTGGGTGTGTTCAGTTTTCGATAGTTGAGTACGTCTGAAAATTCCGCGTCTGAGCATATTAAGGCGTAATCAAATGTGAAGCTGACCCCGATAGTTCAGTATGAATGTGTCAAGCGGCAAGATGAGGGGCGGGCACTTTTCGCGTCAATCGGCGCGCTTCTGCTGCGCCTTGAGTATCTTCGGCAAGCTGCCTTCTATCCAGTCCACCAGCGCATCGACGCGGCTGCCGATTTCGGCACCCAGCGGTGTCAGCGAATACTCCACGTGCGGCGGCACCACCGGATGCGACACGCGGTCAACGAAGCCGTCCCGCTCCAGCTGCTGCAGCGTCTGCGCCAGCATTTTTTCGCTCACCCCGCTAATCCGGCGGCGCAGATCGCTGAAGCGGTGCGTGCCTTCCATCAGCGCGCTGAGCACCAGCACGCCCCAGCGGCTGGTCACATGTTTCAGTATTTCGCGGGAAGGGCAGGCTTCGGCGAAAACCTCACCGCGCCGTATTTTTGCCGAAATTTTTGCCTGTTCTGTAGCGAGCATGACACTTACCTTTTTGTGCGTACTTACGAAAAGTTATTGTAACGGATATTCTTCGCTCCCCGACCATCAACCGATAAATAGAAAGGAAACACCATGATTCTCGTCACCGGAGCCACCGGCCAACTGGGCCGCCTCGTCATCGCCGCACTGCTGAAAACCATCCCCGCCGGGCAAATCGTCGCCGCCGTGCGCAACGTGGAAAAAGCCAAAGACCTCGCAGCACTCGGCGTTGTGGTGCGCCAGGCCGACTACACCCAAGCGGCAAGCTGGGATGCCGCATTACAAGGCGTGGAAAAACTGCTGCTGATTTCTTCCAGCGAAGTCGGCCAGCGCGCCGCGCAACACAAAAATGTGATTGATGCCGCCAAACGCGCGGGCGTAAAACTGCTGGCCTACACCAGCGTGTTGCGCGCCGACACCTCGCCGCTGGGCTTGGCCGCCGAACACAAAGAAACCGAAGGCTACCTGCGCGCCGCAGGCGTTCCCTCCGTCTTGCTGCGCCACGGCTGGTACACCGAAAACTACGCCATGGGCATCCCTGCAGCCCTTGCGCATGGCGCGGTGTTCGGCTGCGCGGGAGAAGGCCGCATCTCCTCCGCCACCCGCGCCGACTACGCCGCCGCCGATGCCGCCGTGCTCACCGCCGACAACCAGACCGGAAAAGTTTATGAATTGGCCGGAGACAGCGCCTACACCTTGACCGAATTCGCCGCCGAAATCTCGCGCCAAAGCGGCAAGAACATCGGCTACGTCAACCTGCCGCAGGCCGAGTACAAAAAGGCATTGCTGGGCGCGGGACTGCCGGAATTCCTCGCCGAACTCTTGGCCGATTCCGACACGGGCGTATCGAAAGGCGCGCTGTTCGACGACGGCAAGCAACTGAGCAAATTGATCGGCAGGGAGACGACGGCACTGGCAGATGCAGTAAAGGCGGTGCTTTAAGGAAAGGAAGGGCAGGCTGAAATTCTAAAGGGTCAGCTTCACATTATTCTGTCACAGCCGTATGCATTTGCATGACAGCTATCAGTCTTCACAGAAACACCGCAGGCGTGACATTAAACCGCGTTGCCAACGCCTTCACTTGGCGCGTATTGAGTTCGCGCTTGCCGTTGAGGATGGCGGAGACGATGCTTTGCCTGCCCAGTTCTTCGGCTAAGTCGGTTTGCTTGAGGTTGTGTTCTGCCATCAGGTAAGCGAGCACTGCGGCAGGATTGGCATCGGGCAGGGCATGGTTAGTTGCTTCGTAACTTTCAATTTCTTTGGTAACGAGGTCAAGCAGTGGCATCAAGCGGTGTGATTCGTTTGCGCCGATGCGGTCTAGCAATTCATCCATCACACGCACGCGGCGTTTGTAATCGCGTTCGCTGGTGATCTGACCAAGCGGGACGAGTTTGTTGATTCCCTGCCAGGCAGTTTGAACGGAGGCGAGATCGAGGGGTCTGGTAGTTGCTGTACTCATTTCAAATCAGCTTGCCTTGGGAAAGTATTTGACGTGCTGCAAGCTGGTGAAATGTGCATCGCTGGTAACCAATGTTGCACGATGTTGGCGGGCTGTGGCATGACAAAAGGTTCCAGGCTCGAATTATTTTTGCAGGCTTCAATCATTTGCAAGGCTTGCAACCCAGCCCCGCACAAATTTCACCGTGAATGCGCTCGAAAGCTGCGGGGTTGAGATTGCCCAAGGTCAGGATGACGGAATTTTGATTCAGTGAGAACAATTTTGTGGCGCGCACCCAGCTTGCTTTCGGAAGGCTGCCTTGGGCAAGGTCTGCGTCATGCAACGGGATTGCATCGTTGTGTCCTGCTTGTGAAGTAATTGCCGCAGCCAGAAAATCACCGAAGTTATCGCGGGCGGTTAGTAGTAATATCGGGCGGCACTTATTCTGGGACAGGTCTGAAAATGGAAACGGGATTTGGACGATGTCAGAGGGATTTAACGTCATTCCAAGCCTCGTCATCTGGATTGTCCCACACGTGTTTCATCACGGCTTCTTGCGCACGTGTCAGGTCGGAAATTTCGGCACGGTCAGTTGCTTTGCTGCTCAGGTACTCGATGAAGTGCAACGCTTCCAGTGCCAAAGGTTCCGGTAGCGGTTTGGCGACTTGATAAATTTGTTCGGCGATAGACATTTAACTCTCCTTTACCGGATCACGTTTGGTGGAGCATAGCCGCCAATTATTACAATGGCAAGCACGGATGGTTTACTTGCTACACCAGCTTCTTCAACTGATACAGCCTCTCCAACGCTTCCTTCGGACTCATTTCATCCGGCTGCAATTCCCGCAGTGTCTGCAATAGCGGATGTTCTTCCGGCTCTTCAACCACAACTGGTTTTTTGTCGAACAAGTCGCCTTGGGGATTTTGTGCGGTGCTGTTTTGTTCCAGCTTGAGCAGTTGTTTCTTCGCAGCGCGAATCACATCATTCGGCACACCCGCGAGGGCGGCGACTTGCAGGCCATAGCTTTGGCTGGCTGCGCCTTCATTCACGCTGTGCAGGAACACGATGCTGTGCTGGTGTTCGATGGCGGCGAGGTGGACGTTGGCGAGTTGGGTGAATTCCTCACTGAGCCGAGTGAGTTCGAAATAGTGCGTGGCGAACAGGGTGTAGCTGCGGTTCTTTTCCAGCAGGTGGCGCGCGATGGCGTAGGCGAGGGCTAGACCGTCGAAGGTGGATGTGCCGCGTCCGATCTCGTCCACCAGCACCAGGCTCTTGTCGGTGGCGTTATGCAGAATGTTGGCGGCCTCGGTCATCTCGACCATAAAGGTGGAGCGTCCGCTGGCGAGGTCGTCCGATGCGCCAATGCGCGTGAAGATCTGGTCGATCTCGCCCAGCACTGCCGCTTGCACGGGGACGAAGCAGCCGACATGCGCGAGCAGCGCGATGATGGCGACTTGCCGCATGTAAGTCGATTTACCACCCATGTTGGGGCCGGTGATGAGCAGCGTGCGGCGCGCGTCGTTGAGCGTGGTGTCGTTCGGCGTGAAGGTGTCCACTTGCGCTTCTACTACGGGATGGCGACCTTTGAGGATGTTGATTTGCGGCTCATCAGAAAATTGCGGCGCGCTGAAGTTCAGCGTGGCGGCGCGCTCGGCAAAGGTGGCGAGTACATCCAGTTCGGCGATGGCGGCGGCGATGCGTTGCAGTTTCGGAATGAAAGGTATAAGTGCATCGAGCAGTTGTTCGTAGAGAAATTTTTCGCGCGCCAGAGCGCGGTCGTTGGCGGAGAGCGCTTTATCCTCGAAGGCTTTCAGTTCCGGGGTGATGTAACGCTCGGCGTTTTTCAGAGTCTGGCGGCGACGGTAATCATCCGGCACATTCACCGATTGGGCTGCGCTCACTTCGATGTAAAAACCGTGCACGCGGTTGTATTCCACTTTCAGCGTGGTGATGCCAGTGCGGGCGCGTTCGCGTGCCTCTAGTGCAAGCAGAAAATCACCACAGTTGGTTTGGATGCCACGTAGTTCGTCGAGGTCGGCATCGAAGCCATCGGCGATGACGCTGCCTTCTCGTAGAACGGAGGAGGGTTCGGCCTTCAACATCTTTCGCAATAACTCGACCAACGATGCGTCAGCTTGCAGCGCATCGGCAAGACTGGCGATCAGCGTAGGGTTTTGTAGGTCGGGTTGTAACCCGACATCATTATTTTCGTGTCGGGTTACAACCCGACCTACAAGTGCGGTTTGCAGTTGTGGCAGAGTGAGCAGTGTGTCGCGCAGACCCGACAAATCGCGCGGGCGTGCGCTACGCAAAGCGATGCGCGCAGTGATGCGTTCCACATCGACGCTGGGTTTGAGGTGGTCGTGGACGGTGCGATACATCTCCCTCTCCCTCTCCCTCTCCCCTTGGGAGAGGGCTGGGGTGAGGGAACGCTTTGTAGGATGCTCACCACTTTCTCTCCCACTGGTAGAGCTACTAGCCATCTGACTAGGCTGCCAAACAACGCCAGCCAAGTCATTGGTTACCTCAGTCCCTCTCCCGTAGGGAGAGGGAAGAGAAAGCAGTTGTTCTACCGTATCCAGCCTTGCCCTCAACACCACTCGATTACGCAGCGGATGGTGCAACCAATTCGCCAGCAATCGACTACCCATATTGGTCGCGCAGGTGTCGAGCAGTGAAAGTAGCGTCGGTGCAGGTTCGCCGCGCAGCGTTTGAGTGATTTCCAGATTGCGTCGTGTCGCGGCATCCATGCGCACGTATTGGTCTGCGCTATACACTTGCATGCTGCGGATGTGGCTGATGGCTTGGCCTTGAGTGAGCTTGGCGTAACCAAGCAATGCGCCTGCGGCTTCCAGTCCCACTGTGAAATCATCGCAGCCGAATCCCGCGAGATCGCGCGTGGCGAATTGTTGGCACAGTGCGCGACGGCAAGTGTCGAGACTGAAATGCCATTCAGGAAGTGCTCTGTAAGCCGCATGGATATTGGCTTGTAGGGCAGCGTTTTCGGTATGCAAAATCTCGGAGGGTTGCAGTCTTTCCAACTCAGCGGCGAGATTATCGGTAGCAGTTTCGCAGACGAAAAATTGTCCTGAGGCGAGATTCAACCATGCCAAGCCCAACTTGCCGCTGCGCTGATGCAGAGCTAACAGCAAGTTGTCGCGTTTCTCTTCCAATAATGCAGAATCCGTTACCGTACCGGGAGTGACAATGCGCATCACTTTGCGCTCGACCGGGCCTTTGCTGGTGGCGGGGTCGCCGATCTGCTCACAAATCGCAATCGACTCGCCCATCTTCACCAAGCGTGCCAGATATTGTTCCGCCGCGTGATACGGCACGCCCGCCATCTTGATTGGCTGACCGTTGGATGCGCCACGTTGCGTGAGCGTGATGTCGAGCAACTTGGCGGCACGTTCCGCATCGGCATGGAATAGCTCGTAAAAATCGCCCATGCGATAAAACAACAGCATGTCGGGATGATCGGCTTTGATGCGCAAATACTGTTGCATCATTGGCGTATGTTTTGGGGTAGTATCTGGGCTATTCATTGCGGCTGAAATTAAATACGGGTTGCTTTGAAGTTATCACGATTGGTTTGAAGTGCAAAGCGAAGTTTGTTCAGAAGATGTGCCGCATTTTTTGGAGGACGTTCAGCCATGATAGACAAACCGCACCCCCTCAAAATTTTCCTGTATTTGCTCATATTCGTCTTTGCAGTCGAGCTGGGCATCATGTATCTGTTCAACTATATCCAAGACAAAAACGATCAACATTGGCTAGAAAATCTCGCCGATGCCACGCTGCTGACTTCAGCCTGTGTGCCGTTTTTTTGGTTTTTTGCCGTGCAACCGTTGCGGCGGGCGTTGGAGGCACTTGGTTTGGAAAGCGATAGGTTGCGCAAGATATTGGAAACTGCCGCCGAGGGAATTGTGAGTGTTGATGATTCGGGAAAAATTCAATCGTTCAATAATGCCGCGCAGCGTATTTTTGGTTATGCCGAAGGTGAGGCAATTGGCAAGGTCCTGACCATTCTATCCCCGCCATCACATCGCGAAAGGCATGATGATTTCCTCATGCAATATTTGCAAACCGGGCAATCAGAGTTCATGGGTAAGGTTGTAGAGTTACAAGGAATGCACAAAGACGGCACAATTTTTCCGATGGAAGTAATGATGTCTGAAGTGAAGCTCGGTGCGAGTCATTTATTTACAGTGATGATAAGGGATGTCAGTGAACAGAAGATTTCGCAGCAGCGCATTGAGCATCTGGCGCACTATGACGCGCTGACGAATTTGCCGAACCGAAGCCTGTTTTTTGATCGGCTTAATCAGTCCATCATTTCTGCAAAGCGTAATCAATACAGCTTTGCTTTGTTGTTCCTTGACTTGGATGGTTTCAAGCAAATTAACGATACCCTGGGGCATCATTTTGGTGATTTATTGCTGGTGAAGGTGGCTGAAAGATTGGGTGTGAGTGTACGTGAAAGTGATACGTTGGCCCGGTTAGGTGGAGATGAGTTCACGCTGATTTTGAATGATGCGCACGAGCAGGATGATGTCGCAGTGGTTGCTGAAAAACTGATTGAATCGATCAATGAGCCTTTTCAATTGGATGGACACATCGTGAATATCGGCGTGAGCATTGGTATTGCGCGTTACCCCAATGATGCGGATACCAAAGCACTGTTAATCGTCGTGGCGGATAGAGCGATGTATGCCGCAAAAAATGCGGGTAAAAATACCTATAAATTTGGCGTGCCTGTGGGTGATGCGACCCGTGCATTCCCCGTGATAGATTCCAACATATAAAGGGCGGTTGAATTATTTCCCTTTTAATCCAGCGGTTAAATGCGGTGCGATCACTTTGAGCAATTGCGGATGAATGTCAGGATTGCCTGCGCAGACGTGACAACTTTTCATGAAGCCGTCATTGCCACTCAGGTCACTGACCATGCCGCCTGCTTCGGTGATGAGCAGCGTGCCAGCGGCGATGTCCCATGGCTTCAACCCTGTTTCAAAGAAACCGTCATAACGTCCCGCCGCCGTCCATGCCAAGTCCAATGCCGCAGAGCCGGGACGACGCAGGCCGGAAGTTTGCTGCATCATGTCGCGCAAAATACCCATGTAGGCATCGATATGGTCAAAATTACTGTAGGGGAAGCCCGTGCCTATCAATGCATCGGCAAGGTGGATACGTTTGGTGACGCGCAAACGTTTATCGTTGAGGAATGCACCGCGACCACGAGTTGCAGTGAACAGTTCGTTTCTGATTGGGTCGTACACCACGGCTTGGGTGATGACACCTTTGTGCTGCAAGGCGATAGACACTGAAAATTGCGGAAAGCCATGCAAGAAATTGGTGGTTCCATCCAATGGATCGATGATCCAGAGGAACTCGGATTCGCCGTGAGAACCACTCTCTTCTGCTAGAATCGCATGGTCAGGATAGGCATCCAGTAAGGTTTGGATGATGGTTTGTTCGGCGACGCGATCCACTTCGCTGACAAAATCAGCATGCGATTTTTTGGTCACGGTGAGGTGATCGATTTTGTCTGTCGAGCGGTGAATAATTTTACCGGCGCGAATGGCGGCTTTCACCGCGATGTTGAGCATGGGATGCATATACGAACCTTTGTTTTAATGAGCTGAGAAAATTTCAGCGCGCATTTTAGTTGGTATTGGGCTTTGAATAAACAAAATCATTTAAATAACATCAGAGTTGTACTGAGTCATACCACCCATCCAGGCAATATCGGCGCGGCGGCGCGGGCGATGAAGACGATGGGTTTACAGCATCTCTATCTTATCAATCCACGCCACTTTCCAGATGCACAGGCTCATGCGATGTCGGCGGGTGCGGACGATATACTTGAGAATGCGGTGGTTTGTTCCTCAGTTGATGAAGCCTTGCAAGGTGTCGTTTTTACGGTAGGCATGACGGCACGATTGCGCGATATTTCCATTGAAGTGAAGACACCGCGCGAGGCGATGCCCTTGGTGTTGCAACAGGCTGCTTCTCAACCCGTGGCGTTGTTGTTTGGCACGGAGATGTCGGGGTTGACCAATGAAGAAACGGGTCGCTCTCAGCTGCTAGTCAATATCCCGGCGAACCCAGATTACTCTTCACTGAATTTGGCGGCGGCGGTGCAAGTATTAGCGTATGAATTGAGTGTTGCTGCCCAAAGCTTTGCTCCATCCCAGCTTGAAATACAGCCGGCCAGGCATGAACAAATAGAAGGTTTTTTCAGTCACTTGGAAAAGACATTATTTGAGATTGGCTTTTTCACCACACAAAATCCGGCCCGAATGATGCAACGATTACGCCGTTTGTATGCCAGAGCCAGGCTGGAGCAGGATGAGTTGAATATTTTGCGCGGTATCTTGAGTGTAACGGTGGAGTATAATGCGCGCCTTAAGGCACGCTATCAACAAGAGCAAGAGCATGTTCAAAAACATTAGAGAAGACATTGCCAGTGTATTTGACCGCGACCCCGCAGCACGCAGCACGTTTGAAGTATTGACTTGCTATCCGGGGTTACATGCACGCATTTTGCATCGCCTGTCGAACAAGCTATGGCATGCTAATTTGAAATGGATGGCGCGTTTTTTATCCCACATCGCGCGGGGCTTGACTGGAATCGAGATTCATCCGGGTGCAACCATCGGACGGCGTTTTTTTATCGATCATGGTATGGGCGTGGTGATTGGTGAGACGGCTGAAATTGGCGATGACGTAACGCTGTATCACGGTGTGACACTGGGTGGCACGTCATGGAAGGAAGGAAAGCGTCATCCTACGTTAGCCAATGGCGTAGTGGTGGGGGCGGGTGCGAAGTTACTCGGACCTATCACCGTTAATGCGGGCGCGAAGATTGGTTGTAATGCGGTGGTTGTCAAAGACGTGCCGGCGGCTGCAACGGCAGTGGGGATTCCTGCAAGGATATTGGACGAAGAGAATAAAACCGGCGCAGGGTTTAATGCATATGGCATCGGCAATGATCATAACGACCCCGTCAACAAGGCGTTGCATGGTTTGATAGGGCATAGCATGACTGTCGATCAGCGTATTGATTTTATTTTGGCGCAGTTAGAAAAAATGGGTGTGCCGGTTGAAGAAGAACGTGCCACAGCAGAAAAGTTTGACCCGAATCATCTGAATGAAATTGTTGATTAAATACTTACTGATGGAGGTGTAGCATGAGACTTACGACTAAAGGACGTTTTGCTGTGACTGCGATGGTTGACTTGGCAATGGCTGATAAGCGGGGTCCGATAAGCTTGGCAACAATCAGTGAACGACAAGGTATTTCACTCTCTTACTTGGAGCAATTATTCGGTAAATTGCGTAAAAATAATTTGGTCGAAAGTGTACGCGGTCCTAGCGGGGGATATAACTTGGCGCGACCATGCAATAAAATCTCCATTGCTGAAATCGTGCTCGCGGTGGACGAACCGCTGGATGCCACCGGTTGTCGCGGTATGGGGAATTGCCATGATGGCCAACAGTGCATCACCCATGATTTGTGGACGGGATTGAACGAAAAAATTCTCGATTATCTGGAAGGTGTGAACTTGCAACAATTGGTGGATGGTCATAATAAACATAAAGCCAAGCTGGCTGCTATTACCCCGATTAAACCTCTCAAAGCTGTAAATGCGATTGCTTAGATCGCTATAGGGATTGAATTTTTCAGGTTATTGCTTCGGTGCCGTTTATCCGCGAATCCATTCGCATTGAGCCTGTCGAAATGTAGGTGGATTCTTGTGCTTCGACAGGCTCAGCACGAACGGTTATCAAGTTCAATTTGTGCCGGATCAATAGTTAAAAAGGTTTTAAATCATCATGCTTAAATTGCTGCAAAACATTTCCAATCGTTGGCTGTATTTGTCCGGTGCTTTATTCGCCAGCGGGCTGATGGGTTTTGGTTTGTATTTGCAATACGTTAAACATCAAGATCCTTGCCCGTTGTGTATGGTGCAGAGAGTAGTGTTCATTGCGATTCTGGTGGTGTTCGCACTGGCAACGTTGCATGGTCCTAAGCGTACTGGCGAAAAAATTTATGCCGCGTTGATTGTGTTGTTGTCGATGTCAGGCGTGGGTGTTGCAACGCGTCATATCTGGATACAGAATTTGCCTAAAGACCAAGTGCCAGCATGCGGCCCAGGTTTGGACTACATGCTGGAAACCATGCCGATGGGCGATGTGTTGCAAAAGCTGATGCATGGCTCAGGTGAATGCGCCGCAAAGGGTTGGACGTTCCTCACGCTGGGTATTCCTGAATGGTCGCTGCTGTGCTACCTCGCGTTAGCGACACTATCGGTGTTGATTGTGGTGCGCAAATCCCTTTGACTCAAACCACTTCACCGTCAACCTTTGCCGCACTAACCCCCGACACAGTCCTCGATGCCCTAGCTGACATCGGCTTGCTCGGTGATGGGCATTTGCTGCCACTCAATAGCTACGAAAATCGTGTCTATCAAGTGGGCATGGATAATGGCTTGCCGCTGATTGCCAAGTTTTATCGTGGTGCGCGCTGGTCTGATGCAGCCATTTTGGAAGAGCATGCTTTTGTTGCGACGCTAGTCGAACGCGAAATTCCAGTTGTCCCTGCACTAAAAATCAATGGTTCTACGCTGCACAGCTTTAATGGATTTCGCTTTGCCGTATTCGCAAAGCAAGGGGGGCGTGCGCCCGAATTGGATAACCGCGACACTTTGGAATGGATAGGGCGGTTCATGGGGCGCATTCATGCCATCGGTGCGTTGGAGTTTTATCAACACCGCCCTACGTTAGACATTCAAAACTTCGGAGTCGCGCCGAGTCAATATTTACTGACCCATGATTTTATTCCGGCTGAATTAGTCGAAGTTTATCGCGGCGTGGTTGAACTGGCGCTGGATGGTGTGCGGCGGTGTTTTGACCGTGCGGGCGATGTGAACGCATTGCGTATCCACGGTGATGCACACGTAGGCAATATTTTATGGACAGATGCGGGTCCGCATTTTGTGGATTTTGACGATAGTCGCATGGGGCCGGCAATACAGGATTTTTGGATGCTGCTTTCCGGTGAGCGCGCCGATATGACACGTCAGATGGTCGACCTGCTAGCAGGTTATGAAGACTTCTATGATTTCAATCCGCGTGAGTTACATTTAATCGAAGCGTTACGCACGCTACGTTTGATTCATTATGCCGCATGGATCGCCCAACGTTGGGATGACCCCGCATTTATCACTGCATTTCCTTGGTTCAATACCCAACGCTATTGGCAAGATCGCATTTTGGAATTGCGCGAGCAAATTGCGTTGATGGATGAACCGCCGTTATTGGTGTAACCAAATTTTATTAGAGATTAAGAACCTTCTGTAGGAGCGAGCTTGCTCGCGAAAAGGTTTCGCGAGCAAGCTCGCTCCTTGTATCTTTCTCCCCGTGGTGGTTAGCTATCCCCACACGAAGCAACGGTAGCTTGTCTCGCTCCTTAAGGCTAGACCTTGTGATGTAGATCAAGCCCGCTGCTTCACCTCATCGCCAGCACCGACACTGAACGGTATCCAAGGGGAAAACCCTGTATGCACAAGGCAAGTGGGCGACGTTGGTTAATGTTGTTGGTTCATTTTACAGGAGGTCATCATGTTTTATCTCGGCATGGATGTCGCTAAAGCTAAATTAGATTGTTGTTTGTTGCTTGATGAAGCCAGCGGCAAACGTAAGACTAAAGTTGTTCATAACACCCGGGCAGGCTACCTTGATTTACTGGCTTGGATTGCCAAGCAGCATGTTGCGCCAACCCAATTACACGTGGTCATGGAAGCCACAGGTGTGTATCACGAACTTGCTGCCTTCGCGTTGTTTGAGGCTGGGATTGCCGTTTCTATCGTTAACCCCGCGCAGGTCAAAGCCTTTGGTCGGGGGCTTGCCGTGCGCACCAAGACCGATGGCGTAGATAGCTTTGTATTGGCGCGTTACGGCGCATTGCTTAAACCCGCCGCTTGGGCACCGCCCCCTGTTGAGGCGCGCACTTTACAAGCCTTGCTGGCTCGACGTGAGGCGGTGGCTCAAGACCTGCAACGTGAACGTAATCGGCAGGAGAAGGCGGGGGCGACCGATACGCCTGAACTCATCCAGCAATCTCTTGTCGTGAGCATTGCGTTCCATCTCCAACAACTGAGCCAATTGCAACGCGAGATTGATCAACATATTGATCGGCATCCCACCCTCAAAGACGATTTCAACTTATTGAAAAGCATCCCAGCGGTTGGCCCTCAAGTCGGCGGTAATATGCTGTCGGTGATACGCAGTCACAACTTCGCCACGGCGGAACAGTTGGCGGCGTATTTGGGTGTCGTTCCCGTGGAACGGCAGTCAGGCAGTTCAGTATCGGGGCGCGCCCGATTATCGAAAGCCGGTTCTGCCAGAATCCGTGCGGTGTTGTACATGGCGGCGATTGTGGCGACGCGTTACAATCCTCACGTCAAAGCCGTCTATGAACGCTTGCTGGCACGAGGAAAATCAAAGATGTCCGCGCTCGGTGCGGCAATGCGTAAGTTGGTGCATCTGTGCTTCGGGGTGCTTAAAACTCGGCAGCCTTATCAGTCAAATTATGCAAAAATCACTTGACGGGGAAGACGGTATCTACAATAGGAATTGATTAAAGGATTATTTTGGATAAACGAATTTAATTCGACACACGAAAATTTTTTTCGTATAGTGAACCCGCTATGAAAAACAACTGCTACACCATCCGGCGCGACAACCCCCTCAGTAAACGACTGTGGTGTATTTCCACAACCGCATCTCTGTCTATCTAATTTAATTTCTATAACAGCAAGTGCGGGTCTGCCGCGATTGCTTAGTCTCTGTCAGACCCGCTACTCATTTAGGGGTGGCACATGTCTTCAGTTGTACAGCGCAGTTTTGCATCGCAAAAGATTATCGGCGTTGTGTTCGCGTTTATCGCGGCAATCGGCTTTTCGGCCAAAGCTATTATGGTGAAGTTGGCATATGTTGAAGGGGTTGATGCGATTACCTTGTTGGCCTTGCGCATGGCTTTTTCTGCACCATTTTTTCTAGTCGTTGCCGCTTATTTGGGTACGAATAAAAGCAGTGTCTCACTCACTGGCAAAGATAAGTGGGTGGTGGTCGCGCTAGGACTGATTGGTTACTATTTGGCGAGCTATTTGGATTTCATGGGCTTGCAATTCGTCAGCGCAGGTCTGGAAAGACTAATCTTATTTTTGTACCCAACGATGGTAGTCATTATCTCGGCATTGCTTTATAAACATCGAGTGGGTCGTACGGAGTTTCTTGCGTTGTTCGTCAGTTATGCAGGTATCACTTTGGTATTTTTGCATGACATGCGCGTGCCACAGCACGATGCTTTACGGGGTTCAATATTGGTTTTTGCCAGCGCGTTGGCTTACGCAATCTATTTGGCGGGTGCAGGGCAAATCATCGGCAAGCTAGGCGAGACGCGCTTTACCGCTTATGTGATGACTGTGGCGTGCGCTGCATGTTTATTGCAATTTGCAGTGACTCATACCCTAGCGGATTTAAAACTGTCATCACGCGTGTATGGATTGAGTGTGGCGATGGCGATATTTTCTACCGTATTACCCGCATTTTTATTGGCAGTGGCGATAAAGCGTATCGGCTCAACTTACACCGCAATGGTGGGTTCGATAGGCCCAGTCTCGACAATTTATCTTGCATATATTTTTTTGAATGAACAATTATCACTGGTACAAATCAGCGGATCGATTTTGGTGTTGGCTGGCGTGTTGATGATTAGTCTGAAGAAAACGTCAGTTTAGAGCTTGGCTTTTGCGATGGGTTGGCGATAAGTAAAGACCAATCCTTTCTGAGAGGTGCGATTTCGTAATGAAACTGTGCCTTTGAATTGTTCTGCGATGCTGCGTGCGATGGCTAAGCCTAAGCCGCTACCCACTTGGGTGTTGTCGGGTAAGCGGTAAAAGGCATCGAAGACGCGTTCAAGTTCTTGCTCAGGAATGCCGGGACCATTGTCGATGACTTCGAGAATTGCATCGCCATTTTCATTGCGTATCTGCACTGTAACTTCCCCGCCTTCGGGCGTATAACGTAACGCGTTGTCCACTGCATTGCGCAACAGGAGTTGCATGGCGGCAGCATCGGCCTCAATTTGTACTTCTGTTTTTTTGGCTAAACCCAGGTCGATTTTCTTGGCATCTGCAATCGGCATAATTTCTTCAATGACAGTCAGCGCAACTGAGCCTAAATCAACGGGTTGTAGATGGGTAATGCTGGCTTGTTGCCGTACCATATCTAACAGTTGATTGAGCAGATGTCGCGATCTATCCAGCCCTTCTTTAAGCGGCATGAAACGTTCTTTGCTGATGTTGTGCGAACCGGTGCGCTCGATGTTTTGTGCTTGCAGCGATAGTGCAGTGAGGGGTGAACGTAACTCATGTGCCGCATCGGCGATGAAGCGGCGTTGCGAGGCATTTATCTGATTGATGCGTTCCAATAGCCGATTGATGGCATGTATAAAGGGTGCGACTTCAGTCGGGACTTGGGTGGCGGGTAAAGCAGAAATACGTTCTTCGTTTTGAGTATCGATAAATTCCGCGAGGGAGTGCAGCGATGACATTTCTATCTTGATGATTTGCCGCGCCACGAAAATTAAAATGGGAATCAGAATCAATAAAGGTAGTAACGTCAGTAATGCGCTGTCTCTCGCCATGACCTTGCGCACCTTGGCTTCTTGCGCCACCGCCACATGCTGACCAATCAGTGTGGCGAAAATGTACACGCGCCATTGCAAGCCATCTATCTCAAGCGTGTGGTAACCGGTGGATAAATTGTCAGGTAGGTTAAGCAGAGGAGGAAGTGCGGAGGGCGATGCGATGACGGGTTGTACCACGATGCGCTTGGGGTCACTATCGACTGATTCTAAAATATGGTCTTCAACGAGTGGTGTCTGATAGGTGTCTACCAATAGGGCGGCTTGGTGCAACGCGTCATCTTGAAATTCTTGAGCTTCGCTAAAGGCCAGCCAGAATGAAACGCCGGAAGCCAATAAACTAATGGCCAAAATGGCGATACTGAGCCAGACGAAGAGTTGCTTTTGCAGCGAGTTGTTCATGAGTTTTTTGCCACCATCCACCCTGCGCCGCGTACATTTTTGATCGCGTCACTGCCTAGTTTTTTGCGCAGACCATGGATCAAAAAATCAATCGCGTTACTTTCCACTTCCTCATTCCAACCGTAGAGGGTTTCTTCTAATTGGGTGCGATTGAGAATTGCGCCGGGGCGAAGCAGCAAGGCTTGCAGTAGAGAAAATTCACGCGCGCTGAGTTGGCACGTTTTGTCACCCAGTGATGCCTCACGTGTGGCGGGATTCAAGTTCAGGATGCCATTGCTGAGTAGTGCTGCGGCTTGTCCACCTTGGCGGCGCAGCGTGGCGCGCAATCTGGCGAGCAATTCACTTATATCAAATGGCTTAACCAAGTAATCGTCTGCGCCTAAATCCAAACCTTTGACGCGATCTTCTATTTGGTCGCGTGCAGTCATAATAATCACAGGCAACGTGCTGCCGTTGCTGCGGATTTTTTTCAATACTGCCAGTCCATCCAGTTTGGGTAAACCCAAATCCAGCAGCACCGCTTGATGTTCCTGATTGCTTAACACCCTTGTCGCCGCCTCACCATCTTGCACCCAATCCACAGCGTACGCGGCATCGCGCAAAGCCACACACAGTGCTTCACCTATCATCGGGTCATCTTCAACAAGCAGGATGCGCATGGCGTTTTTATTAAGAACTACAATTTACTGAAAGTCCCAACGGTAGCCTATGTTAAAAAACTTACGTCGCACTTTGCTATCCAACGTGGTGTTGGTGATGTGCGATTGTTCAACGCCTGCACCAAACTCTATGTTTTGCGTGGGGCGCAGTTGGTAATTCACTTTGAATGTTGGGCTGATGCGCGTCAAATCGCCTATGCTCGCCAGCGCGTTGTTTTCAGCATAAAGCAATACGGATAAATCCAGCCGCCAATCTTTTTTCAGGGTGGCAACTTGGCTGAACGATAACGACTTTGCCTTGTAGGTATTGGAATTGGTGTAACTGGCACTGGCGATGCCCAGATCATTGTCAAACCATAAATTCGTGCCGATGAATTGCCCTGAAAGCGTGGTTGCATTTACGCTAGCAACAGTTTTTCTCTGAAGCAATAACGGCGTGCTGTTGGTGAAATCGTAAGCCTCAAAACTCGTGGTGTTGGCGACTCGAATATCTCCGCCAAATTTTAGTTTGGGTGAAAAAGGTCGCGTTAAGCCTATGTCGAATTGGTTGACGATAGGGCTGGCAAGCAGTGCGTTAGTAAGCAACGTGGATTGTGATACGCCCAGATTGGCAACGGTTTGCAGGGGACGCTCACGGAACAGCGCATTGGTAGCTTGCAGAGTAGGCGAGCGGCGATGATCCAACAGCAGCGTGTAGTTGTCATCGTCGGCGGTTATCCAGTTGCCCTGGAACGAGCCAAAATTAAGCGTCTTAAACAAGGTATCGTATTCGAGCAAGCCGGTGTGATTGCTCTTGCCGTCGTAGAAATGCGCTTCCAATCCGAGCGCGCGTTTATCGGTAAACTTCCCAACACGTTGGCTAATCAGATAGGTGTTACCGCTCCACTCGCCGGGTTTGCGTGTGAGTGCCACGTTAATCGCGGCGAACGTTTTGGCTTCTTCGAAGCTGCCCGAAAACCTTGAGGGCTGCCCCACTGTGGCGTTGATGCGCCACGCATCATTGAAATTGTGTCCCAACCATGCACCGTCAAAGCGGCTAGGCACGCCGCCTGACGCACCCGTTTGCCGCCCCAAGCCGTAGAAGTAGCTTTGGTCACTTAGCGTTTTTTCTACATAAGCGGCATCTAAAAAATTATTGCTGCCGATGGTTTGCAAAAAACTTTTGCTAAAAGAATCGCGCAATACCAAACGCGTTTCGCTGCTGGCATTACGGCTCATACTGGTTAAATCTAATGCGGAAATCAATTGCGATTGATCGACGATATTGGATGAAAACACTACGGGTATTCTTGTATCAGTCTGCGCAAGACCTCGGTAAAAATACTGCGAGAATCCGCCAAAGGTAATGGTTTTGTCTTCAACGACAATTTGTTCGGGGGCAGATTTTTTATTGGCGTATGCCGCCATAATCATCCGCGATACACCTTCTTCCATTTGCTTATAGTCTTTCGCTTTGGGGTAAAGCTTCATATAGGTGAGGTAATCAACACGAGCCTTGTCAAACTCGCCTGAGTTTTCATCCAGTGGTGCTAATGTTTGTAGCGCGGATTGCGTGTATGAGTTTGGCGGTAAGCTCACTAGCTTCCTTAATATCGAGGCTTGTGCCATTGGCAAATTGCTCTTTTCTGCACCCGCTGCATTCGCCATTAACTGCTTGGCTTCTGCCTCGGTGAGTTCGATTTCTGCCGCCGTGCGCTTCACGGCGGGTTCGGTAGCAGTGGTGGGAATTGGGTTGGTTACCGATGGGCTAGGCGTGCCGCCGGATGCCCGATTGGCAGATTGATTAGTAATGGGGATGAAAAGACTGATGCTACGTCCGTCATTACCTGGCCGTATGTAGTAGCTGCCAATATCTTTGCCAAAACTAATGGTCAGAGATTTGTCGATCTCGGGGTAGGTTACCGTGAAACGTGGCACGATGTTGGAAGGTGGGGAATCGCGCCTCTGTTGAAGCTGACTTTGGTTGCCAAAGCCTTTTTCCAGCAGGTTAAAGTAAAGGCGCACGTCACCATTTTTCAGCATCACTTGGCGCAAAAACTGGATGCGCGTAACAAACTTGATTTGAATTTCTGCCTCGTCGCCCGCTTGGTTGATTTGGATGCGGTCTATTACCTCAGCGTGTGCCGAAGTGATGCCGAGCGACAAATTGCCCGCCAACAAAATGAACAGGGAAATTATTATTTTGAGTGCTTGCACAGCGTATTTACCTTTCAAAAACATGTTCGTTATCTTATTCCGAGTGAGCAAACGGTGTCTAACTCCCACGATAGGTTTCATAAAATTCCTGATGGGCAAAAAAATCCCCACCGAAATCAGATGGGGAAGAAGGGGATTTTTGCCTGCCGACTAGTCATCGTGGTCAGGGCGATTATCGGGAAGTTGCGGGTCATGCTTATGGCTGTGACCAAAGTCAGAGTTTCCGGGTGAAATTTGGCGATGATCATCGTCGTGACGACGACCCATGTTACTACCGTGTTTACCATGGTCATCATCAATGCGACCCCCTATTGATGAACTGCTGAAATGGCAAACCGAGCACGCAGTTTTGTTTTCGTTTACATTTTTATGTGCGGATACACTTTTCGGTGCAGTGCCTACCGTGCAACGATCACAGCTGTGTGTAGTGGGGTAGATACCTACTGTTCCGCCAGTTGAACCACCTGTCGTGGAGCTAGTGTGGCAAACAGAACACAAAGTGGTTGAGGTCACGTTCTTATGTGCGCTAACACCCATTGGTGCAGTGCCTAATGCGCAAGTGCCACAGCTTTCTGTTGTCAAGCGAACGACCATCGTGCCACCTGTAGAGCCGCCTGTGCCACCCGTTGAACCTGTGCTGGTGTGGCAAACAGAACATAAAGTAGTTGCAGTTACATTTTTATGCGCACCTACGCCGCCAGGAGCAGTGCCTACTGCACAAGCACCGCAGCTTTTTGAAGTTGGCTTAACGGTCAGTGTGCCGCCACTCGATCCGCCGCCATTGCCACCGCCAGAAGTTTTAGCCGTGTGGCAAGAGTAGCAATTTGAAGGTGTGGTCGCTGTGTAACCGTGAGGGTTAGGCGTTGCCGATGTGCAGTTTGTACCGCAACTGGGAATCGCATACGCATTGCTGGCGAAGAAGGCTGGTAATGCCAACGCGGCGGTTAAAACAACTGCCTTAATGAATTTTTGCATGATGCCTCCCCAAGAGATTTTGATAATGATGGCATTTAATTTGCAACTCAAGTTTATACGAGTTAGGCGCACAGTAACAAAAAAGAATTAGCGCAGAATTAGCAAGTCACAATAAAAAATCCCCACCGATATTCTGGTGGGGACAGGGGGACTGATTACTGATTAGTCGTCATGGCTATCACGTGAACCGTGACCACGTTTGCCAGATGTAGAACCAGTGCTGCTATGGTGGTCATCTGAATGACCGTTAGTTGTACCGCCTTTAGTGCCACCTGTTGTACCGCCTGTTGTACCGCCTGTAGTGCCACCTGTTGTACCGCCTGTAGTGCCACCTGTTGTACCGCCTGTAGTGCCACCTGTAGTGCCACCTGTTGTACCGCTACTGTGACACATCACGCAAGCTGTCATGGTTGAGTTCACATTTTTGTGCGCAGAAACGCTACTAGGCGCAGTTCCCTTCACGCAAGCACCGCAGCTCTTGGAGGTTGGCTTTGGAGTAACGCTACCAGTTGCTGGAGGCGTAGTAACTGGAGGAGTTACCACTGGTGGTTTTGGAGGTGTAACTACTGGTGGAGTTACCACTGGCTGAGAGTGACAGCCGCTGCTATAGCAATTCACCGTCATCCCAGCAGTGTATCCATGTATGTTTACAGATGCCGCAGTACAGTTTGCACCGCACGTAGATGGTGCAGCAGCGGCAAATACATTACCTGCAAAGAACGTTGGCAATGCCAATGATGCTGCCAGAACGATAGATTTAATAGTCAATTTCATGTTGCCTCCTAAGAGTTAAGTTAAATTAGACACCGGGGGTTGTGTCACTCAATTAAATTTGAGTAGGCGCACTTTAAACACAGATAATTAGCAGAGAATTAGCAATGCAAAATAAATTTTAACGCGTTTGTTAATGACGAATCTGCCCGAATAAATTAGCATCAGTTAATTAGCAAATCGTTAGCAGTTCGAAAAAAACTCTATGAAAAATTATCTACTCGTATTCATATTTTATGTACTTTCGTTCAACGCGCTGGCATTGTCTGTGAGCGAACCTGAGCTGATTTATTGGGATAGCCCAGCAGGCAAAACACTGCAATCGCGTATTCCCGCCGATGCCGATTATTGGCAGCTGATTCCCAACTTCGCGCTGCAAAGCACGCAGAGCTATTGTTCAGTCGCCAGTGCTATCACGGTGTTGAACGCAATGCCGATCACCAAGCCGGTTGACCCAATGTACGCGCCTTATGCTTATTTCACACAGAGCAATTTTTTTACACCCGACGTGAGCAAAATAATCAGCGCACAAACTGTGTTGGAGATGGGCATGACGCGCGGGGAGATGGTCAAGGTGCTGACAGCCGAGGGCGTGCATGCCGCCACTGTCGCGGGTGACATCATCAAGGAAAAGGCTTTGCGCACCTTGCTGAAAAAATCCCTCGGTGATGATGGACAGTATGTGCTGGTGAACTATCTGCGCGCGAAGTTAGGCCAGGCGGGTAGCGGACACTGGTCGGTGTTGGCAGCATATGATGCCAAATCAGACAAAGTGTTGATACTCGATGTGGCGAAATATAAATATCCTCCGGTGTGGATAAGCATTAGAACGCTGCTCGATGCAATCAATACGCTGGATACCACTAGCATGCAATCACGCGGATTGGTACTTGTTTCAAAATAACTTGACTGTTGGAGCCGACAAAAATGAATCCGAATGAAATGACTGGCCTGCAATTTATGCAAGCATATGCGCAAGGGCTGTTGTCCATGCCCGGCATGGCAGTCACGGTGCCGATGAAATTTGAACTGGCCGAGCCGAATCGCGTGGTGTTTTTGGTGACGGCGAATGAAACACACGCCAATCAGGTGGGTGGCGTGCACGGCGGGTTCGCCGCGACGGTGATTGATTCGGTTACCGGGTGTGCCATCAGCACCACGTTAGCAGTGGGTGAGCGTTGTACCACGATAGAGTTGAATGTGAAGATGTGCAAAGCCATTCCATTCAACACGCAACTGCGCGCAGAAGGCAAAGTAATCAATGTCACTAATCGGCTGGCCATTGCGGAAGGCTACATTCGCGACGAGAACGGTGTGTTGTATGCCTATGGCACTTCAACTTGCATGATGCTGCGTTAACTAGCAAATTATCCATTGTAGATACCGTCTTCCCCGTCAAGTGATTTTTGCATAATTTGACTGATAAGGCTGCCGAGTTTTAAGCACCCCGAAGCACAGATGCACCAACTTACGCATTGCCGCACCGAGCGCGGACATCTTTGATTTTCCTCGTGCCAGCAAGCGTTCATAGACGGCTTTGACGTGAGGATTGTAACGCGTCGCCACAATCGCCGCCATGTACAACACCGCACGGATTCTGGCAGAACCGGCTTTCGATAATCGGGCGCGCCCCGATACTGAACTGCCTGACTGCCGTTCCACGGGAACGACACCCAAATACGCCGCCAACTGTTCCGCCGTGGCGAAGTTGTGACTGCGTATCACCGACAGCATATTACCGCCGACTTGATGGGCCAACCGCTGGGATGCTTTTCAATAAGTTGAAATCGTCTTTGAGGGTGGGATGCCGATCAATATGTTGATCAATCTCGCGTTGCAATTGGCTCAGTTGTTGGAGATGGAACGCAATGCTCACGACAAGAGATTGCTGGATGAGTTCAGGCGTATCGGTCGCCCCCGCCTTCTCCTGCCGATTACGTTCACGTTGCAGGTCTTGAGCCACCGCCTCACGTCGAGCCAGCAAGGCTTGTAAAGTGCGCGCCTCAACAGGGGGCGGTGCCCAAGCGGCGGGTTTAAGCAATGCGCCGTAACGCGCCAATACAAAGCTATCTACGCCATCGGTCTTGGTGCGCACGGCAAGCCCCCGACCAAAGGCTTTGACCTGCGCGGGGTTAACGATAGAAACGGCAATCCCAGCCTCAAACAACGCGAAGGCAGCAAGTTCGTGATACACACCTGTGGCTTCCATGACCACGTGTAATTGGGTTGGCGCAACATGCTGCTTGGCAATCCAAGCCAGTAAATCAAGGTAGCCTGCCCGGGTGTTATGAACAACTTTAGTCTTACGTTTGCCGCTGGCTTCATCAAGCAACAAACAACAATCTAATTTAGCTTTAGCGACATCCATGCCGAGATAAAACATGATGACCTCCTGTAAAATGAACCAACAACATTAACCAACGTCGCCCACTTGCCTTGTGCATACAGGGTTTTCCCCTTGGATACCGTTCAGTGTCGGTGCTGGCGATGAGGTGAAGCAGCGGGCTTGATCTACATCACAAGGTCTAGCCTTAAGGAGCGAGACAAGCTACCGTTGCTTCGTGTGGGGATAGCTAACCACCACGGGGAGAAAGATACAAGGAGCGAGCTTGCTCGCGAAAAATTCGCGAGCAAGCTCGCTCCTACAATGAGCGCATGAAAAATCTGAAAATCAAATCTGTTGCTTAAACGGACTCCGCTCATTCAGTTCATCCACATACTGTGCCACCGCACCTTCTTCGCGCTGCAAAAATTCTTCAACCGCATCTGAAAACTGTGGGTGCGCCAGCCAATGTGCCGAGCGGGTAACCGTTGGTAAAAATCCCCGCGCCAATTTGTGTTCGCCGCCCGCGCCGCCTTCAAATGTTTGGATACCGTGCGCGATGCAGAACTCAATCGCCTGGTAATAACACACCTCGAAATGTAGCCCAGAATGAAATTCAAACGCGCCCCATGAGCGACCAAACAACACCTCGTTGGTCATCAGGTTCAGCGCGCTGGCAATCGGCTTGCCGTCACGCGATGCAATCACCAGCAGGGTGTGCTTGGGTAAGGTTGCACCAATGCGCAGAAAAAAATCCTCATTCAACGCGGGCGGGGAGTGGTGCTGCTGGCGAGTGTTGGCATAACATGACGCGAAAAATTTCCATTGCTCAGGCGTGGCGTGTTCGCCCGTGATGCACTCAATTTGTATGTTCGCTTCCTGCACTTTGCGCCGTTCCTGTTTGATGCGCTTGCGTTTGTCGCGGCTCAATGCGGCAAGATATTCATCGAAGTGCTGATAGCCATTGTTGCGCCAATGAAACTGCACATCCTGACGCAACATCATGCCTTGGGCTTGTGCTACGTGAGCGTCGGACTCGTTAAAAAACAATCCATGCAGCGACGACACGCCTAACTCTTTTGCCAATTGCAGCGCATGGTGCAATAGCAAAGCCCTCAACTCGGCAGTCTCCGCCAACAACCGCACACCCGTCACAGGCGTAAACGGCACAGAGCAAATCAGCTTTGGGTAATAGTGCAGCCCGTGCCGATGATAGGCATCCGCCCAGGCAAAATCGAACACATGCTCACCATACGAATTCATCTTCACATACGACGGCATCGCCCCGACTAATTTTTCACCGTGCCACAGTGTGATGAATTGCGCCTGCCAACCGAACTGCGCCGTGGCACAACCACTGGCTTGCAGCGCATATAAATAAGCGTGCGACAAAAAGGGATCATCGCCCGTCAGCACGTTCCAATCCGCTGCGGGAATCTGCGCAATGTCTTCAATTATTTTCAGGGTGGGCATCGCCGTACGATACCACTACTAATCGTCAGGTTCATGCGAACTATTCCCTTATAATCTACCAACAAATAATTGCGTCATTCCCGCGAAAGCGGGAATCCAGCAAAAATACAATCCCGCGCAGCGGACAAAACTCAATAGAGATTGCCCCGCTGCGCGGGAATTATTTAATCACCTGGATTCCCGCTTTCGCGGGAATGACGGACTTCTAAAGATTGCGGAATAAATAACAAGCTGCTCAGGAAAAATAATGTTCGAACAAACCTTCAGAAACATCGACGGCGTGCTGCGCAAAGAAGCGGGCTGCGCCAGCGAACTCGACTACACCGAACAATCCTCTTGGCTCTTGTTCTTGAAATATCTCGACGCACTCGAACACAGCAAGGCGATGGAAGCCGAGTTGGAAGGCAAGAAATACGCCTACCTGCTCGACCCGCCTTATCGCTGGGAAACCTGGGCCGCGCCCAAAGGCAAGGACGGCAAGATTGACCACAACGCCGCCATGACTGGCGATGACCTGCGCGACTTCGTCAATCAGCAACTCTTCCCCTACCTGCACCGCTTCAAAGAAAAAGCCGACAACGCCAAAACGCTGGAATACAAAATCGGCGAAATTTTCGGCGAAATCAAAAACAGAATTCAAAGTGGCTACAACCTGCGCGACATCATCGATCACATCGACGAACTGCGCTTCGGCTCGCAAGTGGAAAAACACGAACTCTCGCACCTGTACGAAGCCAAGATCAAAAACATGGGCAACGCCGGGCGCAACGGCGGCGAGTACTACACCCCGCGCCCGCTCATCCGCGCCATGGTGCAAGTGGTCAATCCCAAGATCGGCGAAACGATTTACGACGGCGCATGCGGCAGCGCGGGATTTTTGTGTGAAGCATTCGATTACCTGCGCTCCGGCAAAGGGAATGTGGTTCGACAGGCTCACCACGAACGGGGAGGAAAGGCCGTGCGCTCCGAATCTCTTTCCTCCGTTCGCCCTGAGCCCGTCGAAGGGTTGAACGGCACTCAGGCTGGGTTGACCACGCGCGATCTCAAAACCCTGCAAGAGACCACCTTCTACGGCATCGAAAAGAAGAGCCTCGCCTACGTCATCGCGATCATGAACATGATCCTGCACGGCATCGAAGCACCCAACATCGCCCACACCAACACCCTCGGCGTGAACCTTAACGACGTGCAGGACAAGGACCGCTTCGACATCGTCCTCGCCAACCCGCCCTTCGGCGGCAAGGAACGCAAGGAAGTGCAGCAAAACTTCCCCATCAAGACCGGCGAAACCGCCTTCCTGTTCTTGCAGCACTTCATCAAGTTTTTGAAAGCGGGCGGACGCGGCGCGATCGTCATCAAGAACACTTTCTTGAGCAACACCGACAACGCCTCGGTGAGCCTGCGCAAACACCTGCTCGAAAGTTGCAACCTCCACACCGTGCTCGATTGTCCCAGCGGCACCTTCCAGGGCGCGGGCGTGAAAACTGTCGTGCTGTTTTTCGAGAAGGGCGCACCGACGCGCAAGGTCTGGTACTACCAGCTCGAACCCGGCCGCAACATGGGCAAGACCAATCCGCTCAACGATGCCGACCTTGCCGAATTCATCGCGCAGCAGAAGACCTTTGCCGACTCGCCCAAGAGTTGGAGCGTGGATGCGGCGAGCATTGACCCCGCGACATTCGATCTGTCAGTGAAGAATCCTGACGGCGGCGAAGCGGTGGTGCATCGCAGCCCGCAGGACATCATGGACGAGATCGCCGCGCTGGATGCGGAGAGTGCGGAAGTGCTGCAAGGCATACGCGTACTGCTATGAGAAAAACGCAAACCTTTCCGCTCGTCATTCCCGCGCAGGCGGGAATCCAGCAATTAAAAAATGCCTTTTGGTTAAACCCACTGGATTCCCGCCTGCGCGGGAATGACGGTGCTCAGGGTGGTGCGCGATGAAGGCAGGGTGGCAGAGCAAGACACTTGGAGAGCTAGCAGAAGTTTTTGCTGATGGCGATTGGGTCGAAAGCAAAGACCAATCAACAGAAGGTGTTCGTTTAATCCAAACAGGAAATGTCGGTGAGGGCGTTTTCAAAGACCGCGCCGAAAAAGCACGCTACATTTCCGAAGATACTTTCAAGCGACTTCGCTGCACGGAAATTTTTGAGGGTGATTGTTTAATCTCGCGCCTACCCGACCCCGTCGGACGAAGCTGTTTGCTGCCGGACACTGGCGAACGAATGATTACAGCGGTTGATTGCACTGTTGTGCGTTTCAATACGAAGCAGTTCATTCCGACTTTTTTCAATTACTTCTCTCAATCCAATGATTATCTTGATGCTGTAAATGCAGAGACAAGTGGTACAACAAGAACTCGGATTAGTCGCAGCAATCTTGGCAAAATAGCAGTTCCCGTTCCGCCGATCCCCGAACAACAGCGCATCGTCGGCATTCTCGACGCAGCATTTGCCGACATCGCCACCGCCACCGCCAACGCCGAACAGAACCTGCAAAACGCCCGCGCCCTGTTCGAAAGCCACCTGCAATCCGTCTTCACCCAGCGCGGCGAGGGGTGGAAGCAAAAGACGCTGGAAGAAATATCAATAACATTTGGGCGAGGTAAATCAAGACATCGCCCACGCAACGAAGAAAAACTTTACGGCGGGAAATATCCATTCATCCAAACGGGCGACATCAGAAATGCAGAACATTTCATCATGGAGTATTCCCAGACATACAGCGAAGCAGGACTTGCCCAAAGCAAGCTGTGGCCGAAGGGAACAATTTGCATAACCATTGCGGCGAATATCGCAGAGACAGGTATTCTGGGCTTCGATGCCTGTTTTCCCGATAGCGTCATTGGAGTGGTCACGAATCCAGCCGAGGCGGATATTGATTTTGTAGAGTATCTATTGCAATCGTTTAAGGCGCGGATTCAGGCATTGGGAAAAGGAAGCGCTCAAGCCAACATCAATATGGGCACGTTTGAAAACGAGCGGTTTCCTTTTCCATCAGTTGCGGAACAAAAACAAATTGTCGTTAAACTCGATGCTCTCCGCGAAGAAACCCAACGCCTCGAATCCCTCTACCAGCGCAAGCTTGCCGCCCTAGCCGAACTGAAGAAGTCGCTGCTGCACCAGGCGTTCAGCGGGGTGCTTTAATGAACTGTTCCCCGTACAATTCTGCAATTCCTGCCTAGCCGGAGAGTCGCCATGAATGCACAGCGCATCGCCAACCAGCATCACACGACCTTTGAAAGTATTCGCCATTTAAGTAATGACGGCGAGGAGTTCTGGTTAGCCAGACAGTTGGCCGTTGTGTTGGATTACTCGCAGTATCGCCATTTCCTACCTGTCGTTGAACGGGCAAAAGAGGCTTGTCTAAATAGCGGCCAACCGGTTGAGAACCATATTGAGAATGTCCTCACAATGGTCGATATTGGTTCGGGAGCAAAACGAGAAGTATCCGACATAAGGTTGTCGCGTTATGCCTGCTACCTGATCGTGCAGAACGGCGATCCTTCCAAGCCAGTGATTGCGAATGGGCAAACCTATTTTGCGATGCAGGCGCGGCGACAGGAGCTGAATGACGACGAGAAGTTTGCGCGCCTGTCGGAAGACGAGAAGCGTCTGGCAATCCGCAACGAGTTGGCCGAGCACAATAAACAACTTGCCGCTGCGGCGAAGGATGCCGGAGTGGATACGCCGCTCGACTATGCCATCTTTCAGGATCACGGTTACAAGGGCTTGTATGGCGGCATGGGAGCGAAGGATATTCATGTCCGCAAGGGGCTGAAGAAGAGCGAGAAGATTCTCGACCACATGGGCAGCACCGAGCTGGCGGCGAATCTGTTCCGCGCCACCCAAGCCGAAGAGAAACTGAAGCGGGACAATATCAGCGGCAAGCAGCGCGCCAATCAGGCGCATTTCGAGGTGGGGCAGAAGGTACGCCAGACCATTCAAGAACTGGGCGGCACCATGCCGGAGAATTTGCCTGTGCCCGAGCAAAGCGTGAAGAAAATCGAAAGCGCGAAAAAGAAGCTGGATAAAAAGAAGTGATTGCGAATAAGCAAAACCTACGGATGGGATTGCGTAAAGCTGGATTGCGGCCAATCACGATCTGGGTACCGGATACGCGGCGCGAAGGGTTTGCTGAAGAGTGTCGCCGCCAGTCGTTGAACCTGTGCAAGGATGCACAGGAAACCAAGATGCTAGATCAACTGCGAACAGTTGCAGATACGAAAGGCTGGCAGTGAACGAAGCCGAAACCCGCGCCGATTACATCGACCCCGCGCTGAAAGCCGCAGGCTGGGGTGTGGTTGAGGGCAGCCGTGTGATGCGCGAATATCGCATCACCGAGGGGCGCTTGCAGGGGGCGGGGCAACGTAGCAAGCCGGAGATTGCAGACTACGTGCTGGTGTATCGCAACCACAAGCTGGCGGTGGTGGAGGCGAAGCGTTGGGATTTGCCTTACACCGAGGGCTTGGCGCAGGCCAAGACGTATGCGGGGAAACTGCGAGCACGCTTCACTTACGCCACCAACGGGCAGCGTATCTACGGTGTGGATATGCAAAGCGGGGCGGAGGGCGATGTTGCTGGCTATCCTTCGCCCGAAGAATTGTGGAATCTGACCTTTGCTGAAACGAATGATTGGCGCGAGCGTTTCGCCGCTGTGCCATTCGAGGATAAGGGCGGGCTATGGGGTTCGCGCTACTACCAGGACAGCGCAATCAACAATGTGCTGGAGGCGATTGCAGATAACCGGCAGCGCATTCTGTTGACGCTGGCGACGGGGACGGGCAAGACGTTTATTGCGTTTCAGTTGGCGTGGAAGCTGTTTCAGGCGAAATGGAATCTAACTTATCGACACTCAAATTCCGTTCGTCCTGAGCTTGTCGAAGGAACGGACGGCGCTGCGGGAATTGCCCTTCGACAAGCTCAGGGCGAACGGCCCGTGGTAAATCGCAGGCCGCGCATTCTGTTCCTCGCCGACCGCAATATTCTGGCCGATCAGGCTTACAACGCGTTCTCCGCCTTTCCCGAAGATGCGCTGGTGCGTATTGCGCCGGATGATATTCGCAAGAAGGGGCGCGTGCCGAAGAACGGGAGTGTATTTTTTACGATTTTTCAGACCTTCATGTCGGGGCCTTCCAATAACATCGTTCGCCCTGAGCCTGTCGAAGGGCAAGATGAAAAGGGGCTTCGACAGGCTCAGCCCGAACGGGCTTTCTACTTCGGTGAATACCCGCCCGACTTTTTCGATTTCATCATCATCGACGAATGCCACCGTGGCGGGGCGAATGACGAAAGCACTTGGCGCGGCATTCTTGAATATTTCGCGCCTGCGGTGCAGCTGGGTTTGACGGCAACGCCCAAGCGCAAAGATAACGTGAACACCTACGCGTATTTCGGCGAGCCGGTGTATGTGTATTCGCTGAAAGAAGGTATCAATGACGGCTTCCTTACACCGTTCCGCGTGAAGCAATATGCGACCACGCTGGACGAGTATCGCTACACCTCGGACGATAATTTGATCGAGGGCGAGATCGAGGCGGGCAAGCTGTACGAGGAGAAAGATTTCAATCGCAGCATTGAGATCGAAGCGCGCGAGCGTTATCGCGTGAAGTTGTTCATGGAAGCGATCAATCAGCGCGAGAAGAGTTTGGTGTTTTGCGCCAATCAGGCACATGCCGCGTTGGTGCGCGATCTCATCAATCAAGTGAAAACGGATAGTGCAGATCCCAACTATTGCGTGCGCGTGACGGCCAATGACGGCGAGCGCGGCGAACAATATCTGCGCGAGTTTCAAGATAACGAGAAGAGCATTCCGACGGTGCTCACCACGTCACAAAAGCTTTCAACCGGCGTGGATGCGCGCAACGTGCGCAACATCGTGCTGATGCGTCCGATCAATTCGATGATCGAGTTTAAGCAGATCATCGGGCGCGGTACGCGGCTGTACGACGGCAAGGATTACTTCACCATTTACGATTTCGTTAAGGCGCATAAGCTGTTCAATGATCCCGAGTGGGATGGCGATGCGGAAGTGAGCGATGGGGGTGATACGCCATTTCCTCTGATTGTTCCGAGAGCGCCAACAGAGGCGAAACAGCCTCGCCCCGAATACGAGAGCAAGCCCAAGGTGCGCGTGAAATTGCGCGACGGCAAAGAGCGCACCATCCAGCATATCTCGGTGACAACTTTCTGGGGGCCGGATGGCAAGCCGATCTCGGCGACGGAATTTCTGACGCTGCTGTTCGGTCAGTTGCCGGAGTTCTTCAAGGACGAAGATGAGTTGCGCGCACTCTGGAGTCTCCCGGATACACGCAAAAAACTGCTGGAAGGATTGGCAAAAAAGGTTTTGGCAAGGATCAACTACACGAGATGCAGAAGATTATTGATGCCGAGAACAGCGACTTGTTCGATGTGTTGGCGCATGTGGCGTTTGCCTTGCAACCGATTAGCCGCGAGGAACGCGCCACGATGGCGAAGGGTGAGGTTCATTCGCAGTTCAGTGATAAGCAGCAAACCTTCCTTGATTTTGTGTTGGCACATTACGTGAAAGAAGGTGTGGAGGAATTGGAACAGGAAAAGCTGACCAAATTACTGCGCTTGAAATATCACGATTCGATTCCCGATGGTGTTGCCGATTTGGGCGGTGACATCACACAGATACGCAACTTGTTTACGGGGTTTCAGCGTTATTTGTATCAGAGTGATTCGTTGTGAAAAATAGGAAAAGGAGCAGCTTAATGAAAAAATTACTTGGAATATTGCTGTTGATGTCAGCTTTTTCAGCGTATGCCGATGAAGAAAGTTCGTATAGCAAAGGACATAGAAATTTCTCCATCGGCGGTGGCAATGGCCAAGCGTTTAACAGCCACTATTTCATCATCAGTGCGAGTGCCAGTTATTACGCAATGGATGGGTTGAGTTTGGGTGCTTCATTTGAAAACTGGTCGGGTGGTAATCACGGCATTACGAAAATCGCGCCTTCGGTGCAATATGTGTTTTATGAAGTGCCTAGCGTACAGCCATACATTGGCGGGTTTTATCGCCATACTTCGGTCAGCGGTTTGCCCAATATTGACTCATATGGTGCGCGTGTCGGGATCAATATGGCTTCTGGATCTAACGCGTATGTGAGTGCTGGGCTGGTTTATGAAAACTATGTGGGTTGTCAGCAGACGATTTATTCGTCGTGTCGCTCAACTTATCCAGATGTGAATTTTAACTTGGGATTCTGATGCGATTACTCGTATCGCATCAGAGCCTGGGTGTGACTATTTTTTCTTGGCGATCGTTGCGTTGTTGACAAAGGTGATGCTGGGGAAAGTCCGGTTTAATTGTTTGCTGTTGAAGTTGGTCATGGTTGAGCCATCATCAAAATCAATTTCATCGCCTTTTTTAACCGCAAGCGTTGAGCAGGCAATCCAGCGAATTTCTTTGCCCTGTTTTACTTCTATATAGCTGAATTGCGGAATATCGATGCTGCTGATGACAATACCTGTCTGGGTCTGCACAGATTCTGACTGGGCATTACTTTCAGTTGCGGGCGTATTCATTCCAGACAAGGTCGCAGTTGAATTCATCGCGCCACTGATGTCTGGGTGTCCCGGTGGCATGGGTGTGCCGGGGGCAATCGGGGGAGCCATTTGTGTCATGGTGGGGGCAACTGCAATGGGTGTTGTTTCCGCAGGTTTTTTGTTGCAAGCGGTGAGGGTCAAAAGAGCTAATGCGGTGATGAGGGCGATGTGTTTCATTGTAGTGTCCTTCCGTTAAAATTCATGAATACTTGTTGTAAATTGAGCAGATTCCTTCAACCCAAATAGTTCATTAGAAAATTTCTCTACGTTAGGAGCGAGCTTGCTCGCGAAGCACTTTCGCGAGCAAGCTCGCTCCTACGTAGGTTTTCGTTCTAATGGGTTATTTTGGTTCAACCTTTGCCGAGGTCATAGAACTTATTTTTTATCACTAAGTTCAACCGTTCACCAAATTCTTGCGCAAAACTACGCATGGCTTTGGCGGCTTCTTTTTCCCCCGTGGCGCGCTCTAGCGTATCTGCCATTGACAGTAAATTTTGATGGTAGAACTGCTTCATCTCATCGACCATCATGTCTTTTGTCCAGAGGTCGATACGCAAGGTATTTTTTTCTTCTGCATCCCATAGCGAAATCATCACGGCTTTGCTGGTGCTTTCCTTGGCAGCATCAGGCGCGCTCCATTCGATTTTTTCCGGATTATGGTTGTCGTCCAAGGTGATGGTAAATTTTATTTCAGATTGTTTCATTTGCTCAGGCGTTAAGTTGCAAGGGGCGTGATTATCCTCAAATTCGGGGTGATGCGGCAAATAATAAGTGCGGAACGGTCAATGGCGCATCAGGCATTACAATGCGCAACCAAATTTTTGGCGATAGCAAAGTGAATGACAAATTGCGACAAAGCTCGGTTGCGGTGATAGGCGGCGGGCAGGCAGGCTTAATGGCGGCTGAGGTGTTGAGCCATGGCGGTGTGCGCGTGGCTGTTTACGATGCGATGCCAACAGTGGGGCGTAAATTCTTGATGGCAGGTAAAGGCGGCATGAACATTACTCATGCCGAAACTACGGAGAAATTTCTGTCACGCTATGGTGCTCGTCGCGCTGAACTTAAACCCTTGCTTGAGCAGTTTGGCGCGAATGAATTGCGCGAGTGGGTGCATGGCTTGGGCATCGCCACGTTTGTCGGCAGTTCGGGGCGGGTGTTTCCCGCTGACATGAAAGCCGCGCCGTTATTGCGTGCTTGGCTGCATCGCTTGCGTGAAACTGGGGTGAAGTTTCATATGCGGCATCGTTGGTGCGGTTGGAATGAGCAAGGTGCGTTGCGATTTACCACAGCAGAAGGTGAGCATGTTGTGCAGGCAGATGCGGTGGTGTTGGCTCTTGGTGGAGGCAGTTGGGCAAGGCTGGGTTCGGATGGTGCGTGGGTTGCATTGCTGGCGCAACGTGGCGTGGATGTCGCACCACTTCGCCCTGCAAATTGTGGTTTCGATGTGTCGTGGAGCGAGCATTTTGTTAGCCGTTTTGCGGGTCATCCGCTCAAGGCCGTGACGGTGAGCTTTACCGATGCGCAGGGTAATCTGCATCGTCGGCAAGGCGATGTGATGGTCACGGATAGCGGCATTGAAGGCGGGGTAATTTACGCGCTGTCTGCGTTGTTGCGAGATGAGATTGCAGCGAGGGGTAGCGCAACGATACATCTCGATTTGTCGCCCAACAAAGACTTGTCGCGGCTGATTGCCGAAATCGATCATCCGCGTGGTTCACGTTCGATGTCCAGCCATTTGCAGAGTCGTGCCAATATCAAAGGCGTGCAGGCCGGGCTGTTGCACGAAGTAGTTGCGAAGGCTGATTTTGTCAAGCCGGGATGTTTAGCCGCCGCAATAAAATCGTTACCGTTGCGATTGATTGCTGCACGCCCGATAGATGGAGCCATCAGCAGCGCAGGCGGTGTGGTCTTTGAAGATTTGGATGAGCATTTGATGCTGTACGCGATGCCGGGTGTGTTCTGTGCGGGTGAAATGCTGGATTGGGAAGCGCCGACGGGGGGCTATCTCCTCACCGCGTGTTTCGCCAGTGGGCGGCGAGCCGGCTTGGGCGCGCTTGATTTTCTTAAACATGCCTAGATTTCCTTAAAATCAATGGACACTAAACACTTGCAGCTTTTGGTCACGCGTGAGATGCCCTTCGGAAAATACCAGGGCCGTTTGATTTGCGACCTGCCCGGGCACTATCTGAACTGGTTTGCCAAGGTTGGTTTTCCACCTGGTGAAATCGGTCAGTTATTGGCGCTGATGCAGGAGTTGGATTCCAATGGATTGTCGTCGTTACTCGAGCCCTTACGCAAGAAGTAATGCTTGGCAAGCATTGATGTGTATAGGAGGAGCGTGCAATTCAGGCGGTTTTCAGGTACATTGCGCGGCTAATTTTTTGGTGAACGGAACTTATTTCGGATGAGCTTGCCCGATAGGTTCAAAAATCTTAAGGAGAAAGTTTTGACTCAATATAGTAAACGTATGGTGATTGCACATTGGTTAACCTTTGCATTGTTAGTGGCAGCTTGGTTTTTAGGTGAGGAGTTGGCCGAGTCAACTGACGAAAGCAAAGCAACCGTGCTGGGTTATCTGGTTCACATGTTGGCAGGCGGAGCAGTTTTATTGCTGACAGCCGCAAGGTTGCTGTTCCGTAGCAAAGATGGCACACCACCCGTGTCGGGCCAGGCATTGATGGATAAAGTAGCCAAAGGCACACATCATGTTTTGTACACTTTGTTATTTGTGCTGCCAGTAAGTGGTGTCATCACGGTGCTTACCAGTGATGCGATAAAAGGCATTTCGGCAGGTGATGCGAGTTTGTTGCCTAAGGAAGATGGCTATGAACACGTGTTTGCACATGAGGTGCATGAAGTGCTGGTGAATGTTCTGATTGCTGTTGCCGTGTTGCACATCCTCGGTGCAATCAAGCACCAGTTCATCGACAAAGATGGCTTGATGGAACGTATGATGCTGCGCAGAAAAGATTGATTTAGATTTTCGTTTGATCGTAAAAAAGCGTGCCGAGTGCACGCTTTTTTACGGGGCGCAGGATGTTGATCAATGCTCTTTTCTCGCTGCCCTTTGCGGGAAAATTAAAATGCAGGCGATGATAAATACTAAAAGCGTTGCCGATGCGGAATAGCGGCTCAATGCCAATCCGCCTTCATTGATAGGCTTGTCGAGGAAATCACCCACTACCGCACCAAAGGGGCGAGTAAGAACGAATGCCAACCAGAATAAAATGGTGTGGGAGATTTTCGTCCAGAGGTATGCCGCCGCAACCATAAGCAACATTAAGCTGAACAACATAGTGCCCCCACCAAAGCCCAATCCGGCAGTGTCGGCAGTCCAATCACCCAGTGCCGTGCCTAGCGTTTGAGAAAACATAATCGTCACCCAATAGAACATTTCGGCTTTGGGGTGGCGGATTGCATAAATCGACACCGATCCGATAGACAAATACCAAGTGGCTAAAGAGGCTATCAGCAGGGTAAACAATAATGCAGAGCCGCCCGTGTAGCCGATGCCCAGTGAACGGTCGGCATAGTCCGCGAGAGTCGTTCCTACCGTGGTTGTTGCGATAATGGTGGTCCAATACAGAAACGGGTGAAAGCTCTTGGTCTTGATTTGCGCAAACACCGCCACTAAAAAGATTGCGGCAAAAATACCCGTCCCAACCAGATAGCCCAGATTCATGGACATAGAGACTGCATCACCACCCGTTTCGCCCAGGGTGGTTGCGATTACTTTCATTACCCAAAACAGCAGCGTCACTTGGGGAATTTTGTTCATTTGCTTATTCCGTGGCATATATTTCTCGGATTATTGCAATAAAGAATTAGGGAGGAATTAGTGTGCGCTTGGCTCGCTAATCGTATTTGTAACTAAAATGCAGTTTGCTGTATCGCCCAACTGATGCCATATAAGCTGCCAAAAAATATCACCACATGCGCCCAGCTCCAAAACAAGTAACGGCGCGATAGTTTTTCAGGGGAGATATTGCTGATTAAAAATAATTTTGCGTCGCGCGGTTTGCCGATGATATTCAGATCGGCTTGTGCGTGGGCTACACGCATCATTTTGGTTACTTCGCGTTTGGCGGCCTGTCTCGCAAGTAGCCATTCATTCATGTCCAGTTCGCCATCGTTGTTTAGGTCAAAGCGTTTATGCAAGGTGGTCATATCCTTTTTCCACTCGGCGAGCAGTGCATTGAGTTCAGCTTTGCTGTCGAATTCTAACGCGCAATTTTTGGTGCGAAATTCTCCAATCACATAAAGTTTATCGAGTTGTAAGAGTTTCCATTCGGTGTAACGCTGACCATCCTTAACCCACTGGTCTCGATATTTAGTGAGAATTTCGGCTTGTTCTACTTCAACCACACATTCACCCGTTCCATCTCGCAATACGAAGGAGTCAGTGCTTTCACCATGTTCAATGGTTTTCCAGTTTTTTTCCGAGTCTTGTTGTTCGATGGTGTAGCGATACCATAAACAAGGCAGCAGAGTATGTTTGCTGAGTAGCGCGGTGTCGCCAAATGGGATGCCGTTTCCAACCAACTCGATATAACCTTGTGCGGCGGAAGCAATTTTCGAGGTGGGCGTATCTCGAACTGCGCGTAATTTTTGCAGTGCAGTCAGCCACGCCACAATGCTGATGACTGCGATGATAGTGAGGCAAATCAACCAGCCGTTACGCGTCTCCAAATGTAAGCCGATGAACAGCAATAACAGTTGAGCGCCAGACGTAACGAGTTTGGCGTATTCGCGGCGCAACGAAACTAGCATGGCGTTTAGCTAAACAGTTGCTTCACATCCACATCGGTTTTTTCATTGGCAGAAAATTCGAGTAAGGGCTTTGCGCTGAAATTGAAAGTCTTCGCAATAATGCTGGCGGGGAACACTTCGATTTGTACGTTGTTGATGTTGACCGATTCGTTATACAACTCGCGACGATCCGCGATGCCGTTCTCAAGCGAGGTGATGCGATTTTGCAGTTGGATGAAATTCTCATTAGCTTTTAGCTCAGGATAGGCCTCGGCTACAGCAAAAATCCCACTTAGCCCCGAACGCAACATGCCTTCTGCTTGACCGAGAGCGGGAATATTTTGCTGCTCGCGTGCAGCTTGCACTTGTGAACGCGCTGCGATGACTTTTTGCAACGTCTCCTGCTCGAATTGTTTGTACTGTTTACATACTTCAACCAGCTTGGGTAGCTCATCATGGCGTTGCTTGAGCAGTACATCAATGTTCGCCCACGCTTGTGAAACCGCGTGTTTGACGGTGACTAGATGGTTGTACAAACTGATGCCGTAAAATGCTGCAACAGCAATGAGACCCAATAGAATTAAGCTTGGCATGTGTGGACTCCTGAGGGGAATTGAATCCGAATTGTAGCGTTAGTTGCTAACTTTGGGGACGGGTTAAAATCATTCCAAAGTGATATTTGCAGCACGCCGACAAGTCTTGATTCCTCAAAAACTCAAACCCGGCTTCTTCTGCCCACGCTCGGCATTGTCCAGGGCGAGGTCGTATGTTCAATGATGGGCCACGCGGGGTAGAGGGGTCGTGTTTCCAATGAATGATCGAAAGTGAGCCGCTGGGTTTAAGCACCCGAAATGCTTCTTTGAGCAATGAGATTGGGTTTTCGATATGCAAAATGTTATAGACCATTGCATGATCCACGGCTTTGTCTGGCAGTCCAGTGCCTTCTGAAATGAAGTCGCGCGACTGCACGTCGATGTTAGTTAGCCCGCCAACAGATGCTTTGAGTTTTAACTGAGAAATAAGGTCATCCTCAATATCAAACGCGTAGATTGTTCCCGATGTTTTTCGGGCGAGCGGTAACGTGAATGTGCCATAGCCACTGCCAAACTCAACCACACTCTCGGTGTTGGTCTTAGCGCAATCGAGTTTTGTTACAATGCAGTCCGCATCAAAAAATGTATCCCAATACTTCTCATCGGGCATGCCACTTTCACGACCTTTCATGGTTTTTCTAATCATCAGCGACCACACCGACTACGATAGCTTTGCCCTTGCTACCACAACCAATAAAATAGGATGGCAAAGACCTCTTCGTTGGCAGTTGTTTGAAAAACATCACGCTCTCCCTGAAGTTAAAACACTAGAACCTTGTCCGCCCACACAGTCCACTCGGCCAATTCAGCCAAGGTACTGCGGTGCGTCTTGTCGGCAATATCGCTATCGCCCATGCCGCGTGCCTCCATACAGGTGCCGCAGATGCCGACTTCACCGCCATGCCTAACCACGTTGCCGAGCATCGTTTCGGCGTTGTAAAAACCCGGCGGCACTTTCTGGTTGCGATGTGCCGATGAGGCACCATCGCCGATCAGAAATATCCGTACTGAATTGCCTTCCTGCTTGGAAAGTGCGCCTGCCAAACGCAAGCCGTTATAGGTGCGCTCGCTGCCGTAGGGCGCATCGTTGAGAATGAATAATGTTTTCATGGGAAGCTCCTTGGTTGACTTAACAATCTAGTAATTATTGGAATGATTAAACTCCTATTGCATGTTTGTGTCAATCTGGTTTAGAGTTGTACGTACATATTCTAAATATAACCAGATTGATGTGATGAAAAATGCCCGCAAGATTAAAGACCTGCTCTACGAACAAGTGGCACGAATCGGCAAGGTGTTCTCCAGCCCCAAGCGACTGGAGTTGATTGAATTGCTTTGTCAGGGGGAGAAAACGGTGGAGACTTTAGCGCGCGAGGCCTCCATCAGTGTGAAGCTGACCAGTGCGCATTTGCGCGAGTTGCGTATGGCACAACTGGTCGAGACAGAGCGGCAGGGCAAAAACATCAGCTACCGCCTTGTCGACAAATCGGTGGCCGACCTGTGGGTACAAATCCACACACTGGCAGAAGAGCGTCTAATCGAATTGCAACTGGCGTTGCAGAAGATCGCCACGCAGCCCGATGATCTGGTGCCCAGAGACAGAGAAAGTCTGATAAAGGCTGCACGCAAGGGCGAAGTGGTGGTACTCGATGTGAGGCCGGCAGATGAATACCTGAACGCGCACCTACCGTTTGCAAGGTCGATTCCATTGGATGAATTGCGTCAACGCTTGTCGGAATTACCCAAAGACCGTTCGATTGTTGCTTACTGTCGCGGTCCTTACTGTTTGATGGCAGTTGATGCGGTCGTGCTTCTCAAACAGGAAGGCTATACCGCCATTCATTTGCGCGATGGGGTTGCAGAATGGGAAGTGGCGGTGGCTCGGTGAGTATCTGTTTTATAACAATGGTAAGGTTGAAACGTCGTGATCTATTTCACGATTTTTCATGCACGCACCCCTAAATTACTGCGTTTCTATTGTGCCGTTAATCTGCACCGTCAAACGACTATCTCCCCCTGCGAACTCTGGAGTGGCTACGGCATCTGCCATGGCCGCACCGCGCATCATCGCGACCATCGGGTATGGTTGTGGCGAGCCGCCTTGGTTGATTGAGAAATGCACGGTTCTATATGACTTTGCACCCATTGCGAGTCGCACGGCATCGGCGCGCGATTGGAAAGTGTGAATCGCATCCGTGATTAAATCGTTCTCTACTTTTTCGCGCAAGTCATGCGAAATCATAAACTGCACATTGCTGAGTTGCAGTGTGGATTGCAGTTCGGCAATCAAGTTGCCCGCAGCTTTGAAATCACGGCTCTCCAAACGCAACTCGCCGCGACCATGCCAGCCGTTGACGTGGCTATTGTTGGTGTAAAGCGGGTAAGTGCTTTGGTTGCCGCTGGTGGTTTTGATGTTGGTGTATTTGGCAGCTTTCTTCAGTGCGTCGTTCAACGCAACGTTGAGTTTTTGCGCGACGTTGGCAGGCAACTTGTCTTCCACATCTATCGCCATGTGTGCAACCAGCAAATCGTTTTGCACTTCGCGCGAGGCTTCCACATTGAAATCCACGCGGTTGTACGGGTTGTTGTCTTCCGCATAAGCGGGTGCAATAGCTATGAGTAAAAATCCCAAGAATAAATTTCGCATGACTCACCTCTGAAGTGGCTATTAGAATGCGTATCGTAATGCAAAACTGCTAGGATATGCGTGTAACGACTAGGAGTAAGTGATGGATGCCATTTCAAATATCGCGTTAGCCACAGGGCTGAGTTGGGCGAGCGGACTGCGTCTGTATGCCACGGTCTTTATCGTCGGCTTGTTGGCAAAATACGGCTATGTGCCGTTGCCGGATAGTTTGAGTATCTTGAAACATCCCGTGGTGATAGGGGTGTCGGGTGTGTTGCTGGTGGTGGAGTTTTTGGCGGATAAGTTTCCGCTGGTCGATAGCGTGTGGGACAGCATCCATACTTTTATTCGCATCCCCGCTGGCGCGTTGTTGGCGATGGGCGCAATCAACAGTAACGATCCGCTGGCGGCCACGTTGGTTGCCTTATTGGGTGGCACGTTGGCAGGCGCGACGCATTTCACAAAAGCAGGTAGCAGAGCCTTGATTAACACTTCGCCAGAGCCGGTGAGCAATGTTGTGGCTTCGTTTGGTGAAGAGGGGACTTTGCTTTTTGGTGGTTGGTTAGCGCTGGCACATCCTGCGATATTTTTGGTGTTTATCGTGCTGTTTATATTGGGGCTGATATGGTTGCTGCCCAAACTATGGAAGGGTGTGAAGAAGGTGTTTGGCGGTGCAACAATTATGGGTGAACGATCAATATGATCGGTTTACTTATTGTTGACGTGGCACATTAAACTTGTTGGCAATACCGACTATCGGTATTGCAGGCAAGTTATTTTATCTATCCTAATTCAGTAGTGCCTCAAATTGGTTAATAGGCATGGGCTTGTTGAATAAATACCCCTGAAAAGCTCCACAGCCATACTCTTTCAGGGACGCTAGTTGCGCTTCAGTTTCGACCCCAGCCGCGATAACATCCATGCGCAATTTTTTTGTCATATCAATGATAGTTTGCACCATAAAAGCTTCATTGGGATCGGTTGTGAGGTCGCGCACAAAGGTGGGGGCGATCTTGATTTGGTCTAAAGGCAATTGTTGTAGATAAGCCAAGGGCGAGTCGCCAATACCAAAATTGTCTATTGACAGACCGACACCAAGTGCTTTTAAAGCTTGCATCTTGGCTGATACATCCGTCAAGTTGTTCCGCATTACTTGCTCGGCTAATTCTAGCTTCAGGTTCGACGCAGTAAAGCCGTGAATTTGCAGTGCTGTGGCGATATTGTCCACAAAGTCGGGTTGCATGAATTGCTGCACACTGATATTCACGGAGAGTGTTAGATCCTGAGTTAGCTCGTATCTAGCCCATATCTCCAGTTGTCGACATGCGGCATTCAGTACCCAGTTGTCGATGTCAAAGATCAGTGCGCTGTCTTCAGCAATGGGAATAAATTGTGCCGGGAAAATGAGACCACGGGTTGGATGATTCCAGCGTATTAACACTTCTGCCCCCAGTGGATTCTGATTACTGTCCATTTGCATTTGGTAATACAACTGCAACTCTTTGGATGGTATCGCGCGGCGCAAATAGGCCTCAAGCATGGGGCGCGACGCTACTTCAAGGTGCTTGGCTGGTTCATAGATTTGCACGCAATTTCCGCCCAATCCTTTGGATTGGTACATCGCCATTTCAGCCCGTTTAAGCAAGCCATCCGCAGTTTCATCTGCGCCTTTAAATAAGATTAAACCTATGCTTGGCGTACTGTGGATGACTTTGTCATTGAGTTCGTAAGGCTCAAATAATGAAGCGCGTATTTTTTCCGCACTGGAAGCGATTATCTGTGAAGCAATTTCAACCTGCTCTGCCAAATCTTGGAATAGCACAACAAACTCATCTCCTTGCAAGCGCGCAATGATATTACTTCCGTTAACACTAGATTGGATACGCTTTGCCACTTCAATCAACAACTGATCACCGTAATCATGTCCCCAGCGATCATTAATCACCCCCAATTTATCCAAATCAAGTAACAGAATTGCACCGTAATGATGACTGTGTGCCGAAGCTTCCAGTGCTTTATTGAGATAACTCATCAGCAGGTGTTTGTTGGGTAAAGCAGTCAATGTGTCATAGCATTCTGGAGCGAGAATTTCATCGTCTATCTGTTTGCGTGAGGAGATGTCCTCTATCATGCACAGATGGCGCGGATGGGATTTATCGTTTACAAATATTGGCGCAACCGTCATATCGCTCCAGACGAAAGTACCATCGCGGCGACGGAATCTTTTTTCCAACTGAAATCCTGATATTTTTCCGGCATTCATGAGTGCCATATTGCGCAGCTCTGTTTGTAAATCATCAGGGTGCGTCATGTTCATCCAGTTGAAGCGGATCAAAGCTTCCTCTGTTCTGCCCATGATATCGGCGAACGTAGAATTGACCGAATAGAACTGCCCGGTTAGCGAGTCAATCAAGGCGATGCCTATTGGAGTTTCTTTCGACATGATGTTGGAGTTTGTTTTTTGGTTAGAATATTCTCGGTAAGCTGTTGCCACTATGGACAGTATTGCTTATTTTAACCCAGATAATCCATTAGCCGATTTTAGGCTGAAATGGCAGCACGGGCGGATCGCCGGCATTCGCCCATAGCCCGTCAAACCAAGCCCTTCGTCGTCGCGAAACTGCGAGCAGCAACTGGTTTTGTTTTGAATCGCGATTCCAGAATGCGCCCACCGCCAGCACCTGCTGGTGCAGCGTGGCCAGCGTGGGCTGAATTTTTGCGCGCATCACCGCTTGGCGGAATGTGCTCATCAGGTTGTAAGCCAGCATGGCAAAACCCAGTGCCGCTTCCGTGGCGTAGAAGCTGTTCAGGTTGAAACTGTCCAGCCCGAAGTCGTTCTTCAACTCCTTGATGCGGTTCTCGCAGTCCGCCCGCCCCCGGTAGCCGCGCCATATTTCCACTGCGGGCAGGCTCAGGCTGGTGACCATCGCACCATAGCGCCAGCCTTGAATGTCCGGGTCATCGGCAAACAAAGAGAGCGTTTTGCCCGGTGCGTTTTTGCGTTTGATCGACTGGCGCACCACCACGATGCGCCTTGCCGTATCCCAGCTGTTGGTCCGATAGGTGATCTCCGCCAGCTCCAATCCCGTCTCCAGCGCAAACCAGCGGGCTTCGCGGATGATGGCTTGCTGCAAGCTTTGGGTCAGGCGCGCGCTGATGATGTAGTTGATGTTCTTTCCTTCGAGCAGCTTGAAGACCGCCTGATCGTAAAAGCCGCTATCCGCTCGCAGCAGACCGACCGTTTTGTCGCCCAGGTGATGCAAGGTGGATTCGATGAATTGCAGCACGTTGTTGGCGCTGTTGGCATCGCCCGGACGCAGCCAGAAGTTGGCGACCATGCGCGCTTCCGCCACGAAGGCCAGCAGCGGGTGGTGCGATGGCCGCCCGCGCTTGTTCGGGTTGTAGCCGCGCGCCGCGCCTTGTTGTTCGCCGTGGCGGGTGATGACGGTGGAGTCCATGTCCACGGTGAGGCTGGGCAAGGTGCAGACCGCGTCGAAGAACCAGCGATAGACGCTGGCCTGCACCCGCTCGTGACGCATCATGTCGAAGCGCCCGAACAGGCGCACGATGGCTTTGTGTCCGGCGACGCGAGTCCAGCCAAACAGGCGCGTCAAGGTGCTGTCCAGCCGGGTGATGTCGAGGTGGGTGAAGCGGCATGCGCCGCACCAGATCGAGACCAGTAGCTGCTCGATGAGTTGGACGGGCGGATAGCCGCGATTGGAGCCCGGCTCGGGCAAATCCCACCGCGATGCCGCCGCGCGAAAACCCATGCTGTCCAGCATGCGCTTCATCAGCGCCATACCGCCCCACGCGCTGACTTCGCGCGAGGTGAATTTGATCTCGAAAGGGGCTGCCGTCTCCGATGATTGCGCCATATATTCGCCTATCTATCTGCCTAGAAATGATTTTCTCTAATGGATTCCATTGGGAATCGGGTAAACCTCGACCCGCTCAGAATACTTCAATTCGGCTAATGGATTATCTGGGTTTAACCTTGGTCTTCAAGGATAAGGGGCGCGCGAGCTTGGATTATTGCAATGATTAAACATGCTGATTCTTAATCGGCAGAAATCAAGTACGTCGTGTCAAGTACGTCGTGCTTTTCCCCTGCTCCCGGTTGCCATTATGCGCTCGATGCAAAACAGCTGGCAAACTTGTTGCGAGATAGGCGTAGCATGGGGCGTTTGCTTAAAGCATCAGTGTGTCATTCAAGCAGGTCTTCGCTTGAGCCAAATGCGCAACGGTAGGCAATAAATTCAGCCCGGTTGCTTCCTTTAACGCCAGCGCATTTTCTTTCATATCGTCCAGAGAAATTTTGATCGGGTCACCTTCGGCAGCAAACGCAATGGTGTTGCCGCTTTCACAGGATGGAAACATCAGCGCGCGATCTTCAAAGGCGTTGAGAATGTATTCAAAACCACCCATTACGCCGCGACACAATCCCAGTAGATTAACTGCGCAAAGATTCAGAGTTCAGCTAATCAGTTTAAAAATCGCTTAACTGCTTTTTTGGCTAAATAGTGCGCACCCTCAGCATTTAGGTGATGGTCGTCTCTGTATAATAGCTTGCCGTCAACTACAGCATTACAAGTTATTTCATCACAAAAATATTCATAGGCATCAATAAACTTCACCATAGGAAATTCTTTACGGGCCGCATTTATGAGTTGATGATATTCTTTGTTCTGCTCATAAAAAAATTCTTTTTGCACTGAACAAGCTTTTCGAAATTGATGATTCGGCAAGTATATCGGCCTGACTGGAACGCACTCTATTGGATCGAAGGGCATAACCGCTACGTCGACCATAAAAATCACATCCTTATTTTCGCCCACCAAGCGTGAAAGTGTTGAATACATGGCATCTTTGATTCGCGAGAAGTGCCTTTTATTACCGTCAATTCTCGCAGTCAGAAAATTACCAAGAACTACAGTCTTAATAGACGCTGAAGTCATAATGCTGTTCAACGCATTTTCCATAAAGCCATTGCATAAAGTATTTAAAATTCCATGTTCTCCTTTTTCAAAAAATGGAAAACATCCAGGCTTTGCCATTACGATAATATTTTTACCTGATAGAGAATAGATGTCTTCTAGAGCCAACGCGAAATGCATCGCATGGCTATCTCCAAGCAAAGCAATATCAGGTACTTTTTTGGGGTTTAGAATACGGCACTCTCTTGGCTCACCTTTGACTCCACAAGAAGACCAAATCAACCAGTTTTTCTCAACAGTCCGTTCAACCAAGCCTGCCTGCACCAAAACTTCTTCAGGCAATCTTTGTTTCAAGCCGTCTTGTGTATAGGTTGCATACCCCAAACTGGCAAGGACTGACATGATTAGTGTTAGTGTGATTACTTTGCTCTTCCCATGCTTACCAAAACGTAAAGGATGCTCGACCAAACGATAAGTAAGCCACGCGAACACTAACGCTAATGTGATAGCGACAAGCCTAATACCATATGAGGGAATCCTGTTTTCCATGATTCGTGCGAAGGACAACAAAGGCCAGTGCCACAAATAAAGCGGGTAGCTAATCAGGCCAATCCATACCAATATACGTCGCGATAGCACTACACGGTTAAACCAAGCATGTTGTCCGGCAGAAATGATAAAGCAAGTGCCTACGGCCGGTAGTAACGCCCACCATCCAGGGAATGCCATGTCTTTGGTGATTAGCAACACCGCAAGTCCGATTAGCAGCGCACCCAAAATGGATTGGGCATTGCGTAGCGATATTGCTGTGTTCTGCTCCGAATTTTGCAAGTGCAATAGCTGCATCACTTTATTCATGAGACTGACCTTTTGCAGTGTCAGGTAAGCCAATATACTGCCCATTAGTAATTCCCAGAAGCGTGTCAGCGGGGAATAGAAGGCCTGAATGGGGTCACTGTGGCGAAAACTCACATTGACTGTAAATGATATGACCGCGATAGTGGCGGCGAGAATCAAGAAATTAAATCGCCGTTTCCAGGCCAAATAAAGCAACAGCGGCCAGACGATATAAAACTGTTCCTCTATGCCCAACGACCATAGGTGTAGCAACGGCTTGGTTTCGGCAGTGTTATCAAAATATCCAGCTTCTTGCCAAAAAAATAAGTTGGACACGAAGCCAGCACTTGCAGTGATGTGCTTACCCAGTTGTTTGTATTCATCTGGCAAAAGTGCGAACCAACCGAAAACATAACAGGCCGCCAACACCAGAATCAACGCAGGGAAAATACGTCTGACGCGACGCTCATAAAACTCACTGAAACTAAAGGTGTCTTTATTTAAGCTGCTCAGGATGATGCTGGAAATTAGAAAGCCAGAGATGATGAAGAAAATATCTACGCCGACAAACCCGCCCATGACCCGCCCCGGAAAGGCATGAAAACCAACAACAGACAAAACAGCAATAGCACGAAGGCCATCAATGTCAACTCGGTATTTTGGGTGCGATAAGTGTGTTTGCTCAGACGGAACTGGTAGAGACATAAATTCATTTGTCACTATTTAAGCTGACAACTATAAACAAGAAAATGTTGTTTGATTATGCCAGAAAATTGATTACTTGCAGTTCATCTAACTTAATATCCAATGACCTGCTCTTGGCACGATCACCATATTACCAGTGACAGCTTTTAGGTGTAAGAATCAATCGCGTTGTTTACAGTTTGGTTGATAAAAGCTGCTGATTCAAAGTAGGCAAGAAGTGTCTCATAAGGGGTGGCGTTATTCAAACCTTTGTGGGGTTTCACGGTGTTATAGAAATTGATGAACCGCACCAGCTCCACTTGACGATGTTGACCGTCTTTGAACACCTGTTGGCTGTGCCACATTTCCATCAAAGTACGAATCACCCGCTCGGCTTTACCATTGGTTTGTGGTCTTGCCACACGGGTAAACTTCTGCGCGATACCGCGCTGTTTGCAAGCCCCGACAAACGCATGGTTCGCGGTTCCCTTATACTCAGTCCCGTTGTCTGAGTACACACACTCAATCTGATACGGACACTGCGCGAGTACCGTCTGGGTGAGGAAAGCCGCAGCACTCACTTGTGTCTTGTCTGGCAAAATAGCGGCATAAAGTTCGCGTGAGAAGTCATCTATGCCGACGAACAAGTAGCTACGGGGTTGTGTGGATACCTCTCCTTTGAGCAGGGGTAGGCGTTTGGTATCAACATGCAGCATTTCTCCCGGATAGCTTTTGTTGTAGCGGCGTGCCTCACGTTTGAGACGCGCTTGAATAGACTGCTCTACCTTGGCGAGGCGTTTCAAGCCGTATTGAATCGTGGCAAAGCGTTGGTTGGCACTGTCTCGCGGTGCAAACTGTTGTAGTCTGGCGCGCTTGAGGACTTGATAGATGGTTGGGCGGCTAACTCGGTAGCGTTCAGCTAAGTGCGTGACCTTCCAAATCCTAGTTTGATAAAGTCGCCATATCTCTTGTCGATCCAGCGGTGTGAGCCGCGTTCTTTTGTGCATGTTCATTTACAGTATTCTCCTGAATACTGTAAACAACGCTAGGGTTTCTTACATTTTAGGCAACCTATACTGCTGCAATACAAATTCAGCAACAAGAGGTATCGCCATTGATCGATGTTGATGCAGGTTGTGGAGGCAGCACAATTTCAACCATGATGGCGTAGCGAAGACGAGCGATATTAAAGCATCAGCGTGTCATTCAAGCAGGTCTTCGCTTGAGCCAAACGCGCAACGGTAGGCAATAAATTCAGTCCGGTTGCTTCCTTTAACGCCAGCGCATTTTCTTTCATATCAGCTAAAGAAATATGGATTGCATTTCCCTCGGCAGCAAAGGCAATGGTGTTGCCGCTTTCGCAGGAAGGAAACATCAGCGCACGATCTTCAAATGCGTTGAGAATATATTCAAAACCACCCATTACGCCGCGACATAATCCCAAAAGATTAACCGCCATGATGCCTTCATCACTTAAACGGGTGCGGCAGGCCTGATAGAAGGGCAGGGTATTTAATCCGCCCGGGTGGGCGTGTTCATTAAAGCCATCTACCAGAATCAAATCAAATTTTTTGTCGGTATTGAACACATACTCAACCCCGTCGGCGATGACCAAATTGATACGCTTGCTATCTTCAGGCAGTTTGAAAAATTGCCGTGCCGCCGCGACGACTGCGGGTTCAATTTCTACAATAGTGAGGTGTGCCAGCGGATAATTACGATACAGAAATTTGGTCAGCGAAGCCGCGCCCAAGCCTATCAACAATACCTTGCGCGGCCAGCGTGCCTCATCGCGCAGCAGCAATGAAGCCATCATCTCCTTGGTGTATTCCAGCTCCAGATTCCACGGGCGGGCAATGCGCATCGCGCCTTGTATCCAAGTTGAACCAAAGTGCAAAAAACGCACACCGGATTGTTCGGAGATGTCGATGGGAGTGGTCATGCGATAAGGGGTAAGGAATAGAACGGCGCGTAGTATAATTGCACACCGCATTTCATCCTACTTTCATCACTATGTTTAGAGTCTCTGTCGGCACATCTGCCTTGTCCGCTTTTCGTCTGGAAAAATTACGCGCTGCGCTGAATGCGCTTACACCCAATGTGGTGATCGCGCATACACGCCACTGTTATTTTAGTGCCTTGAACAGCAAGTCCCTTTCTCCCGTACAAATTAAGTTGCTGGACAAAGTGCTCAGTCTCGACAGGCTGGCAGGTGCGCCAAAACAATCAGCCGAATTGACGCAAGTATTGGTAGTACCCCGTTTGGGCACGATCTCTCCGTGGTCAACGAAAGCAACGGACATCGCACAGCATTGCGGATTGTCCGGCGTGTTACGCATCGAGCGCGGCGTGGTGTATTACCTTTCAACTAAAAACGAGCAGCCATTAAGCAAAGCAGAGCGTCTGGCGATTCTGCCGCTGCTGCATGACCGTATGACCGAATCGGTATTAACCGATGTGGAAAGCACACCGGAAAAAATCTTTCAGCATGGCAAGCCACAACCCTTGTCCAGTGTGGATGTACTCAAGGGTGGCAGCGCGGCGTTGGAGCAAGCCAACCGCGATATGGGTTTGGCGCTGTCTGCGGATGAAATCGAATATTTGGTTGAGAATTTTAAGAAGTTGAAACGCAATCCGACCGATGTTGAACTGATGATGTTCGCACAAGCCAACTCGGAACACTGCCGCCACAAAATTTTTAATGCCGATTGGGTGATCGACGGGCAGGCGCAGGATATGTCGCTGTTCGGCATGATACGCAATACGCACAAGGTTAGTCCGCAGGGTACGGTGGTGGCATATTCCGATAATTCTTCGGTAATCGAAGGTGCGCGCGTGGAACGTTTTTATCCGCGTGCCGATGGCAGTTATGCGTTCAGTGACGAGTTAATGCACACGCTGATGAAAGTGGAGACGCACAACCATCCGACTGCCATCGCGCCGTTTGCGGGTGCGGCGACAGGTAGTGGTGGCGAGATTCGTGACGAAGGCGCAACTGGAACGGGCTCTAGGCCTAAGGCTGGGCTGACGGGATTCTCGGTTTCTAATTTGAATATTCCGGGATTTGAACAGCCTTGGGAAACACCGTATGGCAAACCCTCGCGCATTGTTACCGCGCTACAAATCATGCTGGACGGTCCTTTGGGTGGCGCGGCATTCAACAACGAATTCGGTCGCCCCAATCTGACTGGCTATTTCCGCACCTTTGAAGAAAACGTCAGCGGCGAGATGCGCGGCTATCACAAGCCCATCATGTTGGCGGGCGGAGTCGGCAATATCTCGGCGATTCACACGCACAAACATGATCTGCCCATAGGCGCGCTGGTGATTCATTTCGGTGGTCCCGGCATGTTGATCGGCTTGGGTGGCGGTGCGGCTTCGAGCATGGACACGGGCAGCAATGCAGAAAACCTAGACTTCGATTCAGTGCAACGCGGCAACCCAGAGATGCAGCGTCGCGCACAAGAAGTAATCGACCGTTGCTGGCAACTGGGCAGCGAAAACCCGATTCTCTCCATTCACGATGTTGGCGCGGGCGGCATGTCTAATGCCTTACCAGAGTTGGTGCATGGTGGCGGACGCGGCGCGAAGTTCGAGCTGCGCAAAATTCCGCTGGATGAAACAGGCATGTCGCCAAAGCAAATCTGGTGCAATGAATCGCAAGAGCGTTATGTGTTGGCGATTGCACCCGAACGCTTGGAACAATTCCGCGCCTTCTGTGAACGCGAACGTTGTCCGTTTGAAGTGGTGGGCGTGGCGATAGAAGAAGATCAATTGGTGGTGCATGACACGACGTTTAACAATGATGCAGTGAACATGCCGCTGTCGGTGTTGCTCGGCAAGCCGCCCAAAATGACGCGCAATGTGGTGCGTGAGATACCGCGCCTGTCGTCGTTTGATAGCAACACTTTAGATTTGCGTGAATCGGTTGAGCGCGTGTTGCGCTTACCGTCGGTTGCCAACAAAACTTTCCTCATCAGCATCGGTGATCGCTCCGTGGGCGGCATGACCGCGCGCGACCAAATGGTCGGCCCGTGGCAAGTGCCTGTGGCGGATGTGGCGGTCACTTTGATGGGCTTCAATACCAATCGTGGTGAAGCCTTTGCACTCGGCGAACGCACGCCATTGGCATTGGTGAATGCGCCTGCATCGGGGCGTATGGCCGTGGGTGAGGCACTCACCAACATTGCCGCAGCGCGTATTGAAAAAATCGGCGACATCAAGTTGTCGGCAAACTGGATGGCCGCAGCGGGACATCACGGCGAAGATGCCGCGTTGTTCGACACCGTGCGCGCGGTGGGTATGGAATTGTGCCCGCAGCTGGGCATTGGCATTCCTGTTGGCAAAGATTCGATGTCCATGAAAACAACATGGCTCGAAGAGACGATTGTCCCCTCTCCCGCTGGCGGGGGAGGGTTAGGGAGGGGGAGTGTACGCAAAGAAGTCATCGCACCTTTGTCGCTCATCATCACCGCGTTCGCACCGTGCCCCGATGCGCGTCACACACTCACGCCACAACTGGTTGCCGATCTCGATACCACGCTGTTGTTGATCGATTTGGGGCAAGGTAAAAACCGCATGGGCGGCTCGGCACTGGCGCAGGTTTACAAGCAGGTCGGTGATGTCGCACCCGATGTGGACGACGCGGCAATGCTCAAAGCGTTTTTCGAATTGATCCAGAAATTGAATGCAGCGGATACGCTGCTGGCTTATCACGACCGCTCCGATGGCGGCGCATTTGTGGCGTTGTGTGAAATGGCATTTGCCTCGCATCTCGGTCTGAACATCAAGCTCGGCGCAACACATGGCGACACGTTGCGCGTATTGTTCAATGAAGAACTGGGCGCAGTGGTGCAAGTGCGTAACCGCGATGTGCAACACGTGTTGCAATTGGCAACGGATGCGGGATTGAAGAGTGTGCAGCAAATCGCCACACTCAACGAGAGCGGCATGATAGAAGTGACGCGCGGTGAAGAAAAGTTATACAGCGAAAGCGGCGTGATGCTGCAACGCATCTGGTCGGAGACTACATACCAAATGCAAAAGCTGCGCGACAACCCAACGTGTGCGCAGCAAGAGTTTGATCGTTTGCTGGATGCTGCTGATCCGGGTCTGCATGTGAAACTGACTTACGATCCTAATGAGTCCCCTCACCCTCAGTCCCTCTCCCGATGGGCGAGGGAAGTAGAACCCTCTCCCACTGGGAGAGGGCAGGGTGAGGGAGCAAAATTTATTTTTACGCGCCCCAAAATCGCCATCCTGCGCGAGCAGGGCGTAAACGGCCAAGTAGAAATGGCTGTGGCGTTTGACCGCGCCGGATTCGCCACCGTGGACGTGCACATGAGCGACATTATCAGCGGTCGTGTGAAGCTGGCGGATTTCAAAGGCGTGGCAGCATGCGGCGGATTCTCTTACGGTGACGTGCTGGGTGCGGGCGAAGGCTGGGCGAAATCAATTCTGTTTAACACCCGCGCGCGTGACGAATTCGAAGCCTTCTTCAAACGCAATGACACCTTCGCGCTCGGCGTGTGCAATGGTTGCCAAATGATGAGTAACTTGCATGAAATCATCCCCGGCGCGGAACATTGGGCGCACTTCGCACGTAACCAATCGGAACAATTTGAAGCGCGGTTTGTGATGGTGGAAGTGCAACCCTCGCCGTCGATATTCTTCAACGGCATGGCGGGCAGTCGTATGCCGATTGTCGTGTCGCATGGTGAAGGCTATGCCGATTTTGGCAACGCAAAAAATCTGCAAGCCGCACAACCGCTAGTCACGATGCGCTATGTCGATCACCACGGTAAACCCACCGAAACCTATCCGCTCAACCCCAATGGCTCACCGCAAGGCATCACGGGTTTGACCACACCGGACGGGCGTTTCAGCATCATGATGCCGCACCCCGAGCGTGTGTTCCGTGCCGTGCAAAACTCATGGTATCCGCGCGAATGGCAAGAGAATGGCGCATGGCTGCGCATGTTCCAGAATGCAAGGAAGTGGGTGGGGTAGTAGAATACAATCAACGCGATGAACCAACTATTTTTGGGGACATGTAAAATGAAAATCACTTCCGCACTGAATAAAAAAATCAGTCAGGCTGTTCAGATTTCAATGCAGATTGAGGGATACAAGCCAACTCAGTCAGCTGCAATTAAGGAGCAAGTGAAAATCCTTATGGAAAAGCATCGTGTCCAAGTATCAGTTCAACGCAAGTGACATCTATCTGAACGGCACGGACATCCCTAAAAATAAGCTGGGGATAACCGAGCCGGAGATGCTGCACGAAGTTGAAGAAACATTGTTGCGGCAGGCATACCAAGCTTTCATCGCCGAATGCGAATCCACTACTCGATTCGACGAAACCTGCTTCAAATCACTACACCAACGAACCTTTGAAACGCTCTATGATTGGGCGGGCGCATACCGCACAGTGGATATGAGCAAGGGTGGCTCATTGTTCTGTCGCGCGAGCTATCTTGAACAAGAATCCAAGCGCATCTTTCGTCAACTTGAAGAAGAAAATTTTCTGCATCAAACCGAACATTCACAGCCAGAAAAGTTTGCAGCACGACTGGCACATTACCAATCTGAATTGATTGCTTTGCATCCCTTCTACGAGCTCAATGGGCGTATCACACGATTGTTTTTTGACCTGATGGCTGTTGCCAACGGTTACGCCCCGATTGATTACAGCAAAGCCTTATCGGAGCAGCCAATGAATGCTTACATTCAAGCTTCAATTGCTTGTGTGCAACAAGCGGATACTCAAAAACTTTACGAGATTATTTTGCAGGGGCTTAACAAGCTGGACTCTATATCGTGAGCTTGAAGCCGCAACCCGAACGCGATTGTTCGGTGGAAATTTCGGATCGGTTTAGCATTTGTGCAAATTGAAAGTAGAAACTTCAAATTGCATACTTTGGGTGAATGAGAAGCGATGTGAAGCTACATCGAAGGCACGTTGCTAGAGGGCGAATGTTTGAGCTGTTGAGTAAATGCAGCTCCTGAAAAACATTCCGACCCCGACCTCAATCGAGCCTCGCCTCCGCCGCCAGTTACAAACTGACCATCAAGCAAGCGCAAGAAATCATTGACCGGCAACTCGAATTGATCAAAGGAAATTGGGACACGGTGTGCGACGCAGCCAAGCTCCCCAAGCTGGAGCGCAAGATGCTGTGGGAGAGGCAGTTTATGAATCCGTTTGCGTTCGAGTGATTTGGAAAGTATTTCGACCCGACCCCTTGTCGTGGAGTTGCACTTGCAGCAAGCGTGCTCGTGCGTCATGGCGCGATGGCGCGCAGCTTGCCCGAATTGATTTTGTGCATTTCCATAGTCGTCCGCTGCACTTGACGTTCGTAGCCTATTGGCTACAATGGCATCGATGCAAATCGAGACGACTGAAACTTACAGTGATTGGGAAAATAGCCTGCACGATTTGGTCGTTCGTGCGCGCATTCAAGCGCGCATCGCGAGATTGGCATTGGGGAATCCCGGACAGCATCGGGTGCTGACGGGTGGTGTATGTGAATTGAAATTGGATTTTGGCGCAGGGTATCGGGTGTATTACACCCAGCGTGGCAAAACGTTGATTGTGTTGTTGGCGGGCGGCGATAAATCCAGCCAGCGTGCGGACATTCAAACCGCGCTGGCGTTGGCGAACAATCTTTAGGAGAACATCATGGCAAAGACTAAAACCAAAACTTTTACCTACGACGTGGCGGAACGGTTGCGCACGCCCGAAGAGATGTCGTTGTATCTGGATGCGTGTATCGAAGAGAGCGGCGGCGATGCGGCATTTATTGCCAAGGCCTTGGGCGACATTGCCCGTGCGCAAGGCATGACCAAGGTGGCGGAAGGGGCGGGATTGAGCCGCGAGAGTTTGTACAAATCGCTTTCCGGTGAGCGCGTGCCGGATTTTTCCACAGTACTGAAAGTGATGAAATCGCTGGGGCTGAAGCTGCATAGTGGGGTGGCTTAGGCTATACACGTGGTCACGTGGGGAGACCTCAGAGTCTGCCCCTATTTTTTGAGGATTGGTTGAGCATGTTTACAAATTGAAAGTTGAAACTTCAAATTGCATGGTAGTGGGAAATGGTGTGAATGTGAGGGAATGTGAAGCTACATCGAAGGCATGTTGCTAGTGGGAGAATGTTTGAGCTGTTGAGTAAGTGCAGCTACTGAAAAATATTCCGAACCCGCCCCCAACCCCAACCCATGCGACCTCAGCCCACGGACCCCGTGTTTCAGTATGCAAGGAAGTGGCTGAGATAACTGCTCACTTTAGTTCTTCCGATTTTCCTCGCGAAGTAGCTTCAATGAACCCCCCAGCGATTATGCTGGTTGGTATCGCAATTAGTGCGACCCCAATAAATGCCAGAAAACCACTCACAACCTTGCCTATTGTGGTTACTGGAACAATGTCACCGTAGCCAATTGTCGTTACGCTGATAACTGACCACCATAGAGAAGCTGGGATGCTGCTAAATATTTGTGGCTGCGCTTCACTTTCCAACATGTATAAAATAGCTGCCGAAATAAAAATAAACAAACATATCAATAGACCACAAACCAATAACTCCGGAGCTGTCGCGCGCAAAACGCCACCAATTAGGCGAAGAGCTTTTTGGTAGCGCAGAAGCTTGGCAAGCCGAAAAAGAGTCAAAATTCGCATTATTCGCAAAAAGGAAGTGTTGCTGTTTATTCCAATAATGAATGCGACAAGGTAGGGTGCAATGGCGAAAAAATCAATCAAGGCATACCCAGAAAATAGATAACGAATTCGCCCATTTTTGTCTGAATATTTTTCCATTGAAGGAGCCATGTATAGCCGCATCACGTACTCGATGGTAAATACAGTCACACAAAATCCTTCGAACCAATACAACCAAGCGCCGACTTCTGAATAAATAGATTTCACTGTTCCAAGAGTAATGGCGGTCACGTTCAAAATGACGAGAACAATCAAGAACCATTCTATTTTTCGGCTAAACATGAATAACCTCAATTGGTCTGAATATGCCTGTCTTACTCATGTCCCGCCGCAAGTCAAAACGACTTAGCGCATCAACAACATCAATTTTGGAAAGATTGTCGAAGTTGATTTTTTCCCATTCATCTCGGCTGACGCGAACGGAGTAAAGATATTCATTTTCAATTTGAGCTGTTGCTTTGTTCGGACGTTGCGAGTAGGTAGAAAGAATCACTGATTGCACATAGGGTGAAGTAGCAAAAGCCTCACCAACAATACGAAATCCAACTGCATGAACATGCTGCATATAAAGTTTTTGAATTTTTGTTGCTCCTAATTCCTTGATGGATAGACGATAACCACGTTGAGGTACATTTGCTGTTTTTTTCGGCATTTCTTCAATTTCCGGCAGGTCAACGTTAAGCACAATTATTCCATCTTCACGAACCTCAAGATCAACAAGTGTTTCTCGCGGCCAAACAATATCCTGTAACACCTCTTCGATATATTGTTCAATGGCCTTGGTATCTCCGGAAATCAAGCGGTCATAGAATTGATGTCGGGCAATTTGAGTATCATCAAAGCACCTTTTTTGTTCTTCCCACTGCATAATTTGTGTAGCACTTTTTTCAAATGCCGCTCGGTTTTCATTTTCAATTTTTGCTACACAACCTTTGAAGAGTCGACAGAAAAATCCGGGTGATTTTGGTATAGGCTTAACTGGCTTTGGCACGTCAAATGATAGTGATTTGAATTTTGGAGTCAGTGGTGCCGAAGTGTAGAAATGGATTTCCGCAAGTGATTCAATTTGAGCATTTATCTCGTCACACGTTTTTTGTATGAGCGCCTTGATTTTATCTCCTTGTTGTTCCTTTGCTGTTGCGATGACTGCTTCTGATACAGGATTTCCGTCCGCATCATTGAAGGACAAATCGCCTTCATCACTGATTGAGACACTTATTGAAAATGTTTGAGTTTGCGGGTTTCTTGACTGACTGAAAGAACGAGTTTGAGAGTCGTTTTTCCGACTTGATGAACTCTGCGACAATCTTTCTCGGCTATAGATACCCGTCCCCGGAATTCCAGCATTGAGATAAGCACCTCGCTCACCCACACCAATTGATGCACCGCGTGTGCCGAGCGTCCAACTCACCCCACTACCACTAAAATTCATTCGGATACCTGGAGCAAGCTTGATTGATTTGCGAAGTCGAAAGCCCATTTTTTACCCTAAAAAATAAATTAAACGAAACAGCAACACACTCATTTCTGAGTAAACAATTCATCAATCGGGTTCTCCCCAACGGTCTCGCTCGTTGAAATTGAATCCCGCTTCATAAAAGTTCTAGGCCGCAGCGGAGCAGCTATTTAGACACTAGATGTCCCCGTCAACACCGCTGATATGGAGCCGTGGAGCAGTTATTGATCTAAAGCTGAAAGCTCAACGAACTGTATTGGACTTCGTTGAGTCCTGTCAATGTCGATGAATAGTGGCAGTGTCTTTTCACAACCCATCCACATAGTTAATCGGCGCATGGTCTGCCAGAAATTTTGGCGGCTTGCTCAAGCCTTCTATCCAAGATGTTTCAGCATTGCCAGATGCTGGTGCGGTGAGCGTATGCAGTGTGCCGACATGTTGAAAGCCAAAACTTTCGGGCGGCAGAGTGGTGACGACATCGTTGCCGTTGACGATGCGGTGGGTGTTGCTTGCGATGCCTTTGAGTGAGGCAACGAAATCGGCATCGCCTACGCGGGGTGAGCCAAAGGTGTAGAGCGCGGCGGGGGCGTGGCGAGCGGCGGACAAGGTGGCTAACGCGGCACCGAGGCTGTGTCCGGTGTAGAAGATCGGGCAGGTGAGTGGTGTGAGTGCTGCTTCGATTTCTTTCCACACGGCATCCAAAGCCTGTTTGAAGCCTTGGTGTATTTCGACCTTGCCTGTGTTGGAGGGCAGTGTGCCGAGGGTGAGGTCGGTGATGACATCCTTGATGCGTTGTTCTGTGCCGCGAAACACTAATACGGCGTAGGGCGAAGCGCTGTTGAATTCCACCAGCATGGCTTGTGTGCCGGTCTCGCGTGAGTGGAAGAATTGCCGCCGTGTGCAACCCGCCTGCTCCAGAAAATAACTCTGCGTGGGCTGCGGGGGCGGGGTGCCTTCTTCAATGTCGTGCCGATAAACCAAGCGGCTTAATTCTGCCAGCCACAGTGCGTTTGCTGCGCTGTATGCGCGTGTGGTCGGCTCAAATGGCGGGAAGGCGCGGCGGGTGAAGAAGTCAGTTGCAGCGCCGGGGTTCAGCAGGTCATTCCATGAGGTCGCGGTTCGCATACTTAATCCCCCAAAATCTATTAGCTCTGTCATTGATATGACTGCTAGCCATTCGACTAAGCCCGCAAGCAGGCAAGTCGCTCGTCATTCCCGCGTAGGCGGGAATCCAGCAAGTTAAATACCCCGCGTAGCGGACTAAACCTTAATGTTGTCCCGCTAGCGGGGATTGTTCAATTGTCTGGATTCCCGCCTACGCGGGAATGACGAGCTTTCGGTCTATGTAGACAATCTGAATTTATGTGACGAATAGGCAAGTGAGACGGACTGTAGGGGTCGAGTTGTGTGCTGTCAATGTAGGTTAGTGGCAAAAGGAAAGCGTACCTAAAAACTGAATTTTATTGATTTGCCTCAAGTTATTAAAAGCTAAGGGGTATATCTTGTTCAGCGTTAACTTCTCGTCTATTTGTTGTGGAGGTGTCGGATGACTAAAGCGCGCATGGTGACTATCGATGGCAACGAGGCTGCTGCCTATATCGCTCACCTGACCAACGAGGTGATTGCGATTTATCCGATTACGCCGTCATCTCCGATGGGTGAGCATGCCGAAACCTGGTCATTTCAAGGTGTTAAAAATTTGTGGGGCACGGTTCCCGAAGTGATTGAGATGCAGAGTGAGGGCGGTGCGGCTGGCGCAATACACGGCGCTTTGCAGACAGGTTCGTTAGCGACCACCTTCACCGCTTCGCAGGGTTTGCTATTGATGATTCCGAATATGTACAAGATCGCGGGTGAACTTACGCCGTTTGTCATGCACGTGGCGGCACGTTCGCTGGCAGCGCAAGGGCTATCGATCTTTGGCGACCACAGCGATGTGATGTCGGTTCGTGCAACGGGCTTTGCTTTCCTCGCTTCAAACTCGGTTCAAGAGGCGATGGACATGGCGCTGATTTCGCAAGCGGCAACATTGGAAGCGCGTGTGCCGATACTGCATTTTTTCGATGGCTTTAGAACCTCTCACGAAGTCGCCAAGGTCGAGCAAGTTCCGCTTGAAGTGGTGCGTGCAATGATAGACGACGAGCTGGTGTTTGCGCATCGCGCGCGTGCCCTCACACCCGATCACCCATTCATCCGAGGTACGTCACAAAACCCTGACGTGTATTTTCAGGCACGCGAATCGGTCAATCCGTATTACCAACGTATGCCGGAAATTGTGCAACGAACGATGGATAAGTTCGCCAGTTTGACGGGTCGCCAGTATCACCTTTATGAGTATGTTGGTGCGCCGGATGCCGAGCGTGTGATTGTGTTGATGGGTTCAGGTGCGGAGGCGGTGGAGGAAGTGGTCGATCACATCAACCATCACGATGAAAAAGTTGGGGTGGTGAAGGTGCGTTTGTACCGTCCCTTTGCGGCTGATGCGTTGCTCAAGATTATTCCCGCTACGGTAAAACATATTGCCGTGTTGGATAGAACCAAGGAGCCGGGCGCAGACGGCGAGCCGCTCTACAAGGATGTGGTCACGGTGCTTTGCGAAGCTTATACCGGCGGTGCGAGCAAGTTCGCCACGCTGCCGCGCGTGGTGGGCGGGCGCTATGGTTTGTCCTCCAAAGAATTTACGCCGGGTATGATTAAAGGCGTATTCGATGAACTGAAAAAAGCACAACCAAAAAATCATTTCACCATCGGAATTTTTGATGACCTGAGCCACACCAGTTTGGAATGGGATGCGGATTTCCGTACCGATGCCGGTCACGGCGTGATGTGCAGCATGTTCTATGGACTGGGCGCGGACGGCACGGTCGGTGCGAATAAAAACACCATCAAGATCATGGGCGAAGAAACTGAGCTATATGGCCAAGGCTATTTTGTTTACGATTCCAAAAAGGCGGGTGCTGCGACGATCTCGCACCTGCGTTTTTCACCCAGACCGATACACTCGCCTTACTTGATTGGCAATAACGAGGCGAACTTCATCGGCTGCCATCAACCGATATTTTTAGACCGTTATGAAATGTTGGATTCAGCGGCAGTGGGGGCGGTGTTCTTGGTGAATACACCCGCCGCACCCGATAAGGTTTGGGATTTTCTGACCAGCAAGATGCAGCAGCAAATCATAGGCAAGAAGATTCAATTGTATGTGATCGATGCCATCGCTATCGCTAGGGATACCGGTATGGGCAACCGCATCAACACTATCATGCAGACCTGCTTCTTTGCCATATCGGGTGTGTTGCCGCGCGATGTGGCTATCGAAAAAATCAAATACGCCGCCGAAAAATCGTACAGTAAAAAAGGGCGTGAGGTGGTCGAGGCTAATTGGAAAGCGATTGATGAAACCATCGCCAATTTGCATAAGATCACTGTTCCAATATCGGTTACTAGCATTCATCAAATGCCGGAAGCTGTCCCTACCTTTGCACCGGAGTTTGTGCGCAAGATCACTGCCGAAATCATGTCGGGTCGCGGTGACCTTTTACCAGTGAGTGCGTTTCCGAATGACGGCACGTGGCCTACCGGAACGTCGATGTGGGACAAGCGCAATCTGGCTCAGGATATTCCGGTATGGGATGAGGAGCTATGCATACACTGCGGCAAATGCCCGTTCGTTTGTCCGCATTCTGCCATTCGCAGCAAGTTGTTTTCGGCTGACTTGACCAAAAATGCGCCGCCTACTTTCAAACATATTCAAGTTAAGGGTAAAGACTTTGAGCAGGGCATGCACATCAGTTATCAGGTTGCGCCGGAAGACTGCACCGGATGCACGTTGTGTGTGGACATTTGTCCGGCAGTTTCCAAAGTGGATGGACACCGAGCATTGGAAATGCACCCGATGGCCGCCTTGCGTGAACAGGAACGCCAGAATTTTGCATACTTTTTAACCTTGCCCGAATACGATCGTAGCAAACTGAAAACTACAACGATCAAGGGCGCGATGATGATGCAACCGCTGTTTGAGTTTTCGTCTGCTTGCGTGGGCTGTGGCGAAACGCCATACATACGGTTGGCGAGTCAGTTATTTGGCGACCGCATGGTGGTGGCCAACGCGACCGGATGCTCATCAATATACGGCGGCAATCTCCCCACCACGCCCTATTGTAAGAATACCGATGGACGTGGCCCGGCCTGGAGCAACTCTTTGTTTGAAGACAATGCCGAGTTCGGCCTGGGCTACCGCGTCAGTATCGACAAACATGCTGAACATGCGGGCGAGTTGTTGGCGCAACTAAAAATCCAAGTGGGTGATGAGCTGACGGACGCGTTGCTCAATGCCGATCAGTCTACTGAAGCGGGTATTTTTCAACAGCGCGAACGGGTTGAAACGTTGCGCAAAAAACTGAGCAGCATTGATTCCCCAGTGGCGCGTCAATTGGAAAGTCTGGTCGAATATCTGGTGAAGAAAAGTGTGTGGATCATAGGTGGCGATGGTTGGGCTTACGACATCGGTTTCGGTGGGCTCGATCATGTAATCGCTACGGGTCGTAACGTCAATATTCTGGTGCTCGACACTGAGGTTTATTCCAACACTGGCGGGCAAATGTCCAAGGCCACACCACGCGGTGCTATTGCGAAATTCGCCGCTGGCGGCAAGCACACAGGCAAAAAAGACTTGGCGCAAATTGCTATGAGTTATGGTCACGTTTATGTGGCGCATGTGGCTTATGGTGCAAAGGATACGCACACGCTACGAACCTTCCTCGAAGCGGAGTCTTACGATGGGCCTTCGCTAATCATCGCTTACAGCCCTTGCGGTGAGCATGGCTACGATTTGAGTAAACAGCATCAGCAGCAGGAGTTAGCAGTGCAGACGGGTCACTGGCCGCTGTTCCGTTTTGATCCAAGACGGAAGCAGGACGGCAAAAATCCGCTATCACTGGATTCGGCTAGACCGACAGTAGCCTATCGTGAATTCATCAAGAACGAGCCGCGCTTCCGTGGCTTGTTGAAGAAAATGGATGGTGACGGTGGAGTGGCATTAGCTTACTACGAAGATCATATTCAGCAGAGCTTTGACCTCTATGCGCACCTAGCGAATGACTGAGTAAATGCCATCAAGCCAGAGGTGAAGAAGCCGGTGGATGCCTAATCTGACCAGACAGATTGATTCTGTTCACCACAATTTTTTCAGGTTGAGTGAATTACGAGTCGCAAGCGCAATACTTACGCGATTTACCTCCAGCTATCTCCGGCATCATTACGCCAAAAGGTTATTTTTTATTTTTGTATAACGTCTTATTGGTAATCCATTTCCGTACTGGAATGTCAAAATATTTCTCGATCATAACCGATAGTGCTATAAGTAGAGCCACTAATGCGATGCCGCTTATAGGAGCGAATTTACTTGCATCAACTATTTGCACGCGATTTAAAAGGTTAAGAATTGGAGTATGCAAAACATACATTGGATAGCTGGCCGATCCCAGCATAAGCAGAATTTTATCTAGTTTTGTATGGTTGCCGAGTGATGCGAAACATACACACAATGGGAAAAATACAGTTACGGAAATTGCATCAATTATCCAGTTGAATTTTCCCATATCTGGAGATGTCAAGATAATCGCTACTGCGGCGAAAGCAATCCAAGGCGATACTTTATTGCTAAAACGGTGTTTGAGAAATGTGTGATTCCTGTGTATTAATAAGCCCATAAATATACCAAAAATTGATCGTATAAAGCCCCCGATAATGGACTCATAGCTCCACTGCCACCCAAGATTTACGGGTTTTTCATAGTGATAATATGCCCCCATAAGTATTAAACCAGAAGAAATAACAATTGCTGCCAAGGCAACATTATTTAAGAAAGGTCGAATTACCGCGTATATCGCATTTGATATAAGCTCATAGAACAATGACCAGCAAGGTGGGTTAATTGGAAAGAGTAGATTGTATCCCTCAATATGCGAAGGCAAGAATAACGCAGTTAGTGCAAGCGAACTTGCAACTTCTATTAGTACTGTAGATGGTAATGGATGTTTGGTTACACCGTAAATTGTAAGTGCAGAGAAAAAAAGCAGCGAGAGTAAAAAAACCGGATATAGGCGTGTTAATCGAACTAACATGAATTTAGGGAAGGTAATAATGCCACTCCTAATTCTCTCGTCATATGCATTTGCAATAACAAACCCACTCAGAATAAAAAATAAATCTACAGCTAGGTAGTTCCTCGCAAGGTCAAATCCCCAGTAATTATTTGTATGATTTATAACAATAAAAATAGCCGCCATGCCGCGAATGCCATCCAAGAAAACATACCTGTTTTGATTCATATAATTTTATGCTTCTCGCATACTCCATTTGCATTTTTTAAAGCATACTTATTGAAACTGGCTTTAGATTTTTACCGGATGTTTTCACGGGTTCCGCTGATCGTAGCGTGCGGCCTTTGTGTAGAACTTTAAGTGTGCTCATTGTAAAAGTATTTATGTGGCGAACTTTATGGGACTTCGTTGTACGATGTCAATGATGTGGTGGGTGGATAGGTATAATCCGCGTCTCTGTTGTGGTTGGTTTACATTAAATAATTATCCGGAGTTGTCTTGTTTAAGATCATTGTTGTTGTTGTTGGTTATTATTTTTTTGGGTTTTTCGGGGCGATCCTAGGTTGGTTTATCGGTTCGTTTTTTGATCGTATGCGTGTATATGGTTCGGGCGCGATTAACCCGTTGCAGAATGCACTGCGCCAAACCATTTTTCTTGAGACGTTGTTCATCTCGATGGGCAAGTTGGCGAAGGCGGATGGACATGTTTCGCAGGAGGAAATCATCCACGTCGAGCAGTTTATGCAGAAGCTGGGCATGACTGAGGAGCATCGTGCGCAGGCGATAGCGTTATTCAAGAAGGGTGCTGCACCGGAGTTTGACATCAAGCCCACTTACACCCGATTCATGTCGGTGTGTGGACACACCAAAAATCTGAAAGATGTGTTGCTGGTGTATTTGATTGTGATGGCTCTGGCTGATGGACATTTTCATCCTGCTGAAGAAGCATTGCTAACTGACCTTGCCAATCAATTAGGTCATAGCCAGTCTGAGTTTAAGCACATGCTGGACATGGTGTTGAACCAGTCTCATTTTGGCGGTCAGCAAATTAATTCGGCGACTGCGTTGGAGGATGCGTATAAAGCGTTGGGCGTGACTAAAGACAGTACCGATGCCGAAATAAAACGTGCTTACCGAAAATTGATGAGTCAGTATCACCCCGACAAATTGATGGGCCAGGGCTTGCCGGAAGATATGATTGCCGTGGCAACCGAGCAGGCAAAAGAAATTCAGCTTGCGCATGATTTGATTAAGAGGCATCGCAACATTTAACCCGTATTTCGTATTTAAGGTAAACCATGCCCACTCCGCTACCCGTTTTTTCTTTGCTTGAAACCCGCGTACTCGGTGTGCTTGCCGAGAAGCAGCGCACTGTGCCGGACAGCTATCCGCTAACACTCAATTTGCTGGTGACCGGTTGCAATCAGAAAAGTAGCCGCGATCCAGTGATTGAGGCGACTGAATCAGAAGTGCAAGGCGCGTTGGATAGTTTGAGGTCACATACGTTGATTATCGAAACCAGCGGGGGCAGGGCTGCGCACTATGCGCACAACATCGAACGGGTGCTGCATATCCCCACGCAATCGACGGCTTTGTTGGCGATGCTGATGCTACGCGGGCCTCAGACGGCAGGAGAATTGCGTATCAACTGTGAACGGTTGCACAAGTTTGCAGACATTTCTTCTGTCGAAGCTTTTTTGGTTGAGTTGTCGGAACGTGCAGATGGTGCACTCGTAGTCGAGTTGCCGCGTCAGCCCGGCTCACGCGAAAACCGCTGGACGCATTTGCTTTCTGGCACGCCAGTGTTTGATGAGAGTACAACGGTTGGAGTAGTTTCCGCTGTGCCTTCAGGTGATGTGACAGTGGGTGAAATCGCTGCACTCAAGTCGAATTTCTCCAAGCTTGAAATCGAAGTAAGTGAGCTGCGAACATTGCTTACTAAACTCTACGATGAGTTGGGCGTTTCTAAAACGTGAAATGAATTGGTCGGTTAGTTAAATAAAAAAGGACATCTTTCAGATGTCCTTTTTTACCAGGTGGTCACCAAATTCACTCGGATAGAGTTTTCAATGCCGTTGTTCAAACGTTATTGCACGCCAATTATGGTGACTTCCACTCGTCGATTTGGTTTTAAGCAAACAACTTGCTGTGCTTTAGATGGTTTGGTTGAGCATTCCATGACGGGCTGTTTCGAACCCACGCCTTTTGCGTTGATCTTGTTGGCAGGGATTCCTTTGCTGATCAGATATTGCCTGATTCGCTCCGCGCGGTGCTCTGAAAGCTTTTGATTGCGTCCATGCTTTCCATCGGTGCGTAGGCGGTCGGAGTGCCCAACCAAATTGATGCTTTCTAGCGAAGTTACATGTGCTAATTTTTCTATCATGTCATCTAATTTGTTTTTTGAATATCGGATTAAAGTTGTTTTATCAAAATCAAATAAAGTGTCGGCAGAGAGCGTGATTTTTTCAAGGACGTGCGTGGCATTCGTAGGCACTACAACCGCAGGCTTTGCGACAGGTGCAAGAACAGGTGCGGGTGCGGAAATCGGCGTGACGATTTCTTTTGAGGTGGCGGTCGCCTTGCCACTGCAAATATCGATGGCAAGTTGCGCTTCCTTGATAGAATTTTCGGCAATCTTTGCGTAGGGCTCGGCATGACTCCAACCTGATTCTAATTTTTCGTGCCCAGCCCAAATCAGTTGCACTTCCCCTTCGGCTAGCGGATGTTGACCGCATGTGTAATTGGTAGAGCGTTTAATCGCGACAACTTTTTCCCATAAATCCGTACGAATTTTTTCGCTGCCGGGGAAATCTACCGGCATATCAGAGTTGATATTGGGTTGTTTATTTTCCAGCGCGGTGATTAACGTTTCTGCTTGGGAGATGGCGGCAGGTAGCGCGCCGCTAATATCTGTTTGGTAGTATTCACTCGTTGCCATATCCAACCATGCACGGGCTTTGGCGAGGTGATACAAGTTCGGGCTTTGATCACCATAGGTCAATGCGTCGGCGCGTCGTTGAAGCGCATCAATTTGTGCTAAATTTTGCGGCAGCGCGCCATCAGCGAATAACGTCACAGGTAAGCAGGCAAGTAGGGTGAAAAATAATTTTTGTACAAGTTTTTTCATATCGTATTTACCTTACCCCGTGGAAAATAATCTCTACGCGGCGGTTTGGTTGCAGACACGCTGCAAGTTTGCTCTTATTCATCTTCGGACCATTACATTGCACGATAGGTTGAGATGAACCCGCACCGCTTGCGTGCATCTTGGTTGGATCGATACCTTTGCCGGCAAGATATTGTTTAACTGTTTCCGCGCGATCTTCCGAAAGCGTTTGATTACGTTCTTGATGTCCATCGGTACGCAGACGGTCGGTATGACCTACCAGAATGATCTCGTCAAAGGCTGTCACTTTTTTGATGCGCTCAACCAAATCATCCAAGCTCGGCGCAGCGGAAAGACTTAGCGTTGATTTACCCAAGGCAAATAACGCGTCGCCTGACAGTGTTATTTTTTGTGTGGCAGGAACAGCAGGTTCTGGAATCACAACTACAGGTGGTGCCTCTTTTGCTGACGTAGCAGCGACTACGGGAGTGTTACAAATACTAATAGCGGTTTGAGCTTCGATGATGGAATTTTCGGCAATACGCACGTAGGGTTCAGCATGGCTCCAGCCAGACTCAAGTTTCTCGTGCCCTGCCCACACCAATTGCACTTCACCTTCGGCGAGTTTACGTTGCCCGCAGGTAATGTCTTTGCTTTTAATTGCCGTGATTTTTTCCCACAAATCCGGGCGGACTTTTTCAGTGCCGGGGAAATCCATAGCGGTGTCAGTCGTGATATTGGTTTGATTATTTTCCAGCGCTACCAGCAAAGTTTCGGCTTGGGTAGTTGCAGCAGCCATTACGCCACTGGTATCCGCTTCGTGATATTCGCTAGTCGCCATGTCCAGCCAAGTGCGTGCCTTGGCGAGATAATAGTCGTTCGATCCGACTTTGCCAAAAGCTAATGCATCCGCACGACGTTGCTGGGCAACGATGTTTTCCAAATCGACAGGCGAGACTTCTGCTGCAATGAGTGCGAAAGACCAAGTGCCAAGCAGCGTGAGGATGAATAGTTGATTTAGTCTGTTCATGATTGACACCCAAAGGCTATTTTACACACACACGGAAATTCAAATTAAAACTGGGGTTGGGTGCAACTGGGTTGCCAACAAACGTTCCTTTGGGGTTGATACGAATATTTGTCACCAGCGGGTCGCAGCCATCCGCTCCGGGAATTGGTACATATCCCCAAGCTGGCGTGGGTGTACCACCGAAGAAATCAAGGTCATCGGTCAAATTATTTAGCCCCGTGTATGTGTAAGACAATGTGCTAGATGCAGTGCCTTGTGTAAATGACACTGGGCCAGGGGGAGTTCCGCCAATATCACCTACAAACAGTGCCGTTTCAGTTGGAATCGGATCCGTAATGACAGTCGTATTGTTATCGACCGGGCCACCGGAATTGAATGCGTTGAGTGTGTACTGAGCGACAGCCCCGGGAATATATTTCGGGTTAGTTGCACCATTGACGGGGTCGGAAATGATGGAAACTGTTTTCAAGAACATCAGTGAAGGTTTTGGCACCAACGTGATGGATGCAGCATTGTTTTGACTAACGCTTCCCGGGCCGCTGGTGCTGGTGAAGTCAGCCATCATGCTGTTGGTGTACGCGCCATTAGGCATGGTGCTTCCAACGGTTGCGTTAAACGTGATGGTCACCGTTGCCCCGGATGCTAACGCAAACGTGGGAAAGTCCCATGTCACCTGTTGTTGATTAGTGTTGATGCTGTAGGGCGATATGGTGGGAGGTGTTGATGTGGTTGGGGTGGTTGCTGGTAATCCACCTGTAAAAGTGGATGAGCCGATAACGAAATTTAATCGCTTGGTTGCATCGGTAGCTGTACCGCTAAAGGGCAGGAAATCATGTACCTTTAAGGTAGCGGTAGCAAGGCTACCTGTATTGGTAACGGTAATGGTGTAAGTGGCGATTCCACCTTGAGAGGTGTTTGGAGTAGTCGTTGATTTAGTAATCTGTAACGCAGGCACGTCGGAGGCTGTGGCCGTGACAGGTGCAGTGGATTCACCGACAGGTGCTTGGGTACTAACGATTTTGGCAGTATTGGATAGACTGAAGGTCGTTGCTACGTTAGTGGCTGCATCATAAAACACATCGCCGCTTGCACCAGCGGCGAGCGATGGAATAACAGGATAGCTAAAGCGTACTCCAGTTGCGGCAAAACCACATGCCGCGTTAGCCGGATTGGTTACGGCTCCTACAGGCGAACCATTGGGTGCTGTGGTGTTGGTATACGCTCCGGCAGGTGTGGGTGCAAGCGTGACCGGGCTGGTGATGGTGGCAGTCAATGCCGGTGTAACCTGTGTGGAGCTGAGTTGGTCGCATATATAAACATTGGTCTGCGCGGTGGCTGAGGTGTTTTGATAGTGAATTTTATAACGCACTTTGGCATTCACAGGAACAATACCATTGCCGCTGTATGCATTACAGGCTGTGAGCGCGGCGTTATATACGCAGTCTATGGTTTTACTGATGACCAGATTGTTTGGAATAGTAACGGGTGCGGTATTGCTCATTCCAGACGATAAAGTGGTTGCACCAGAGGTATAAACCGCCAGTACACTATTTTGGTAGATTGTGCTTCCAACTGGAATCGTGCTGCCTGCTTGTGCTGTAAAAGTAATGGTAAAACTTGCGCCCGCCGCCAAAGTTTGCGCGCCAAAATTCCATACCACTTCCTGTTGATTTAGATTAGTGGTATAGCCAGTTTGCGTGGGCGGCGTGACTGCTGTAGGCACAACAGTAGTCATCGGTGCAGAAATTGCCGTGGTTGCCGTGTAGTTAAAACGCCCTGTCGCCGACGCAACTACACCTGTAAAAGGTAGCTCATCATAAACACGGATATTGCCAGCTGCCACGTTACCCGTATTGGTAACCGTGATGGTGTAGCTTGCTATCCCGCTTGCGGAAATAGTTGGTGTGGAGGTGGTTTTAGATACAACCAAATTGGCTTGATCACGCACCGTGGTAGTGAGGCTGGCAGTAACGCCACCGGGGTATGCCGTGCTGGTAATGCGGGCATTGTTGGTGATGTTTGAACCACTGGGAATAACGACCGCAGTACCGAGCTGCACATCGAACGTCACTGATCCTATTGCGCCAATCGCCAAACTGTTGATCGCACCAAAGGTTAATACTTGTCCAACAATTGACGGTTCGGCTATCGACACCAGGTTAAGTTTGGCAGTACCTGCCACATAGCTGGTGTTGGCAGGTAAGGTGTCGGTCAACGCGACACCGGTTAAAATTGCGCCTGAGGTGTTACTGTAGTCAAGGCGGTATCTGATTTTGCTGTTAGTTGGAATTACGCCGTTGCTGTACGGGATGCAGCTGATTCCGTTGTAAACGCAATCGATGTTCTTTGCGAGCGTTAACGGTGATGTGACTGTAACAGGTGCAACACCTGTTGCTTGGGTAGTTGTTTGCGTTGTTGCTGTGGATGCGCCACCCAAATACGTGACAGCGACATCATTCAAATAAGGCGTAAAAGTGGCAGGTATGTTGTTCCCTACAGTCGCGTTAAATGTAATTTTAAGGGTGTTGCCTGAAGGAATAGTTGTACCCACTGGAAAAGTGAAAGTTACTTTTTCTTTGAAAGGGGAAACAGTAGGAGCGGCGACCACTGCAGTGACTGGAGTCACGGATGTAACAACACCTGTTGCACTTGTCAGCGTGGCGATTGCGCTGCTTGTCTGATAGGAAAAACGATCTCCGATAGCTGTGCTAGTACCCGCACTGGGTAAAGTATCCACCACCGAAACTGCGGTTGCTGCCGCTGTACCTGTATTCGGGATAGTGATGGTATAACTCGCCACACCATTTGTCACAACGCTGCTGGTACTGGTGGTTTTATTGACCGTCAAGCTGGCAACAGTAACAGGGGTAGTGGTTGCAACAGACACGACACCTCCCGGAATAGTTGTGCTGGTCAACTTGGCAGTATTGCTTAGGGCGATATTGGCGGTTGGCGCGGTCGCAAAGTTGACATCGAATTGCACCGTTCCGCCAGAACCTGAACCCAGCGAAGCGAGAGGCTGAAACGTTACTGTGCCAGTTGTGCCCGTGATAGGAAAAATGTTCGGACCCGATACGAGCGTTTGTGAGTTTGGGTTGGCTACCGAATTGGCAACTATCGTCCCACCCGCTGGCAATATGTCCGAAAGTTGCACTAAGGATTGCGCGCCTCCCGAACTATTGAGATAAGTGACTCCATAGCGTAATTTCAAATTAGCTATGGACGGCACTGAACCACCTGAATATGGCTGAGGAATACAATTTACTCCTGAACACATACCGACGATGTTTTTAACGACAGTTAATGTGCTGTCAGCATTGGCAACGCTAGGGAAGACGTATTTCCAAATATTGCTTCTGCTGCCCAAGGCTCCTGATGCCAATATAGATACGTCACCACCAAAGACTTCGCTATTGTTGACCAAGCCGGTACTTGCGGGTGGTTGTGTCAGGCGGAGCGTAATGCGTACGGAAAATAATTGACCTACCGTAGTTTGCCCGCCTGCAAAACGCACAGCATTCACATTCGATGGGAGCGGATTGTTGCCGGATAGCAACCACCCTGCTGAAGTAGGCGTACCTCCGATGCAGCCCGGGCCAATTTGTCCACCAGTAGGCGGGGTTGTACCTACGTAACCAGTTGCGGTGGCGATCATTGAGCCTGGATAGCTGATGCGCTGCCAAGGTCCTTGCCCAAGGTTGTCGTTCTGAATGAATGCATCAGGACCCGCAACAGGTGAGGGCACAGTTGCCGCAGACGCAAGACAGCCGGTTGCTGTTGCTGGGTTTGTTGTTCCGACGAAAGCAACTACCGCTTTATCCCATGCGTTGTGTATGCTGTATCCAGTCGCGGGTCCGCCAGTTGGACCGGCGTAACCGTTGGTCGCAGTAATCGTGTTGCTTCCATTATTGGTATAAATTGCAGTGCGCGGGTCAGTGGAATAAAAAATCCCCGTTTCCGAATACTGCGGCACAAAGATTGATTTCACCTCGGCGGGTGGTGGCGGTGCGATTTGCGTGGATATACCCGTGACAGGATCGTATTGAACAAATTGTGCGTTCACCACTTCGGTGCCAGCCGGAATGTAGTCTGTTACATATGCACCGCCACCAACTTGTTCCGCTCCCGTTCCTGTTGTGCCCGGATAAGGAGTGAACTGGATGATGTAGGAAAGTTCGTCACCCGCGACTAACCCCCCCGCGCCATTTTGGTAACGGGCAGCAATTAAATCTCTGGTTGGCTTATCGAAATATTTGGTGGTTTGCGCTTCGCCAACGTAATCGGCGTATGCGGACGGCAAGCAAAACAATGCAAGCAATGCAGTGCCAATGTAAATGATATTTTTATCAAATATATTCGGAAAAAATCTCATTTTTCAAACCGCTCCTGAGTTAAGGAACACAAGCCATACTGAGTAATACAATCGGCAGATTGAATTCTTATTTGTGAATATAGGAGTGTTTTTTTTGACATCACATTTATTCGATGGTCATAGGGCGTATTCTTTCGCCGCTGTTGTTTAACTTGAACGTATCTTGATCGACTTTCATGCGCAGGGTGAGGTAAGGGCCTTTTGCGCGATAGGAGGCGGCGGAGAAATCACGGTCGATTACCGCACGAATGTTGTAGCCGAATGCCACCCACATGTTGTCGATGACTTTGAGTCCGATAGATGCACCCAATCCATAATTGCGCACGCCGGAGTTATGCGAGTTCATCACTGAAGCCCACGCGCCGATGTCCCATCGTTGGGTAAGGTCGTGGCGAATTTCGGTACCGAATAAATCGGTGTAACCTTTGTATTCGGTGCTGTCGATATTTTCCAACACGTATTTCGCGCCGTATTGCAGGCTGATTTGAGTGCGACGGCTAGGCATGTAATTGACATGTAAGTTGTTAACCAATTTTTTGCCATTGATCGAAAGCCCCGCGCTTTGGTTACTTTGCGTGATGTAGTCCCCGCGATCAAACCATACCCATTGACTATCATTTGGGCGGTGCGCGTAAGATAAACGCAAGTCTGTATCACGGGTGTTAGCGACCAGACCCGTTGCTTGGCGCAGGGTGTAGCCTGCCGCCAAATTACGACCCGCATCAAGACTGCGTTGTGTACCCAGTTGCAGATTACGCTGATGATCATCACTGGCATTACGCAATTCGATACGCCCATTCGCGCTCCATAATTTGTCGTTGTACGCACCACCGATTGCAGACGCGGTGTAGTCGGCAGACGTAGAAGGCAAGTTGGTTGAGCCGCTAGAACCAGAAGCTAAAGGCGTATTCAAGTTGAGCGATGTCGCGGTGTTTTTCAGCGTGTGGGTGCGATCCAAGCTGAAGTCAGTCTGCCAATGCTCGTTGATTTGCCAGCGCTGTAACACGCCGAGGTTGCTGTAGATACGTTCAGAATCGTTGCTGGTATTGCCGCCTACTGAAGCTGACATTTCACCGCCTGTCCAAGGTTGGGTACGCAAACCAAGGCGTGAGGTGTTGGCAGCAATTTTTTCGCCACGGGCAAACTCTTGTTCAGCAAACATTTTGGTTTGTTCAGTGAGTTTGTAATCTGTTCCCAATATGGCGCGATTTGGCATGTTCGCGCTACCTGCGGTGCCGCTGGTGAATTCACCCGCACCATGCAAAGTGAGCTTTTTGTTATCGGTGATGTAGCTTGCGCCCGTGATAACTTGGTTGCTTTGACTGTCTCCGCCGGCGGCGGGGAGGCGTTGATCTTGAGCAGTGCGGGCACCGTAATAGGCATTGAAGTTGTCGTTGATGCGGTTTTCCACGCGACCTTCGATCACGCTATTTTTTGCATCGTTGCTCAAATTGGTGTCTTGATATGCGCGACCTTGTACTTGAGTTTTATCGGATAACCTAACGCGACCATCCACGCCCATTTTGCGCGTGGCAATTTCGGATGCGGCTTGCTGACCCACTTGTCCCAATACAAAGCCGCTTTGTTGTTGGCGCACATAAGCATTGGCATCCCACTGATCTTCATGATGGGTGGCTTCTCCCAACCAAGCATTGCCACTGTTTGCCACACCTGCGCGGTCTTGATTGGTGGATGCAACTTCACCACGTAACTTGGTTTGCTCGCTCAACTGCATTGTCGCGTCCAGACCTTGCAAGTTGCCTGTTGCACCGACTGTGCCGTCATGGATTAACGTCGCGCCGACTTCAACTTGAGGCGTAGGTTTGAAGCTACCGCGTCCACCCGCAGTCATTTTGCTTTCGGCTGGATCAGCCGATTCATATTCCGCCACGATGTAAGTCGGGTTGAGATGACTATCGCGTGTATTGATCGGCTCGCGGAAAGTTAGCGTGCCTTTGTCGTAATCCAAATCGTAGTCCAAGTAGCGCGTGAGATTTTGCACACTGACGACATTTTGTGATCGGAAACGGTCACGTGTTTCGATGCGGATTTTGTCGGAGTTAATCATCAAATTACCGCGCGATAATTTGTACACGCCCGATGTACCGTTACCTGGAATTTCATCCTTCAAATAGGCTTGTGCGGTTTGCGAGGCGAATGCCGTATAGCCAAATTGGTCGCCTTTGTACGCACTTTTTACGCCGTTCAATGTGCGACTGTAACGCGATAATTCCGTCACGCTAAGGCCCGTGTCGTAGTCACCAAACATCGCATAGAACTGTTTGCGTTCCAGCTTTACATACAAGCGACTGGATGAAGCCGCATCAAAGCCCGTCTGCATCGCATCGGCATACAGCGTGTAGTATTGCGTTGGGTCGATGGCTTGTTTGAGCAGCTTGTTGCCAGTCTGCTTGGAAGTATCGTAAGCCAATGTCAGCAGATAGTCGCCCTTGATGCTGCCTTTGGCGTAGAAGGCAAGCTTGTTGCCATCGAATAATTCTTTATCCGCATCGGCTGCTTGCAGGGTTTGTATGTTGCCCGACAAAGTTTTTTGCCCGATAGTGCCTTCGGCAAAACCCACCAAAATCCAGTCGCGTTGACCTGCTTCCAACCACGCGCGCAATTCTTGTTTACGGGTATCGTTAAAGTTGAAATTGAGTATTGCTTCGCCCGATTGCGTGGTCGGCTCTAGCTCAATCATCGCCATGCCGTCGCTCATCACCTCGAAGCGCGGCTTGCCACCCAAGTTGCCCGACAAGGGATCACGGGTGATGGCTTCGTGGCGATTGTAGGAACGATAGGGTTCGCCCAATAAAAATTCGCCGTTAACACCGCGACGCACGGGCACGCCGTCCTTATCGAGGAAGCGCACCGCAATGATAGGACGGGTTTTACCATCGGCAATCAAGCGTGATTGAGCGGACACAAATTCAACGCGATCAGGCGTGGCGGCAAAGTGAATGTTACGCACTGTCCGATTGGCTTCTGTTCCATCCGCGTTGGTGACGACCAATTCGACTTTGTTGTCTCCTTCTTTGACGGGCACGGCGCGCCAAGTGCTTAACGACACAGTGCGTTCGGCATTCATTTTTGCGCCGTCAAACAATAATGCGCTTACTGGCTCACCATTTACCGTCAACGCCAAACGTTGTTGAGGCAAGTGCTTAATCGCCATGTTCATCACGGGTAAATTGGGATGAAAATTTTCCTGAGGATGTAGCCATTCCACTCCGGGTTGTGCTGAGGCTAACCACACTTCATCGTAAGGCATTTTTTCCATTAACTGCGACGGGTCATCATCGTGAATAGCTTTGGCGGGGCGGCTATCAGCAGCTTCTACCAACACCTCGGTGGACGTGCCTTTGCTAGTGGGTGCATGGTTAATCACGTCAACTTGTGCGACCGGTAAATTTTTTCCAGGCTGCCCTAGCGTGGTGTAACGCATCATTGATTTAAGCGTCGCGCGAGGTCCAACGCCATCAATCGCAATGGTGTATTGATCTTGCCAATGCGCCGGGCGCGCTTGGCTGCGGAAGGTGAGGATGTTTGAGCTGCTGTCTGGATCGGTAATGCTTACGCCATTAAGCTTCGCGCTACCGGGCACGTAAACAGTGCCTTCCGGCAAGATCAGGGTGGTTGAATAGCCCGTCACTTCAGTGCTACTTACAATCGAAATGGATGCAATCGTCAAATCTCGGTCGGTATGGGTGCTCAGAGTTTGTGAGAGACGCAAGGCAATAGGTGCTTTTTTCTGTACATGGAAATCAGCACGCCACAACGCACCGGGGTGCAAGTTTACGAACTGCGAATACATGCGTCCCGAGAAGCGATCATTCTTTTCGCAAGCGACCACTTCGTAATCTTTAGGCAATGAATCCAAGTCGAGTTGAACAACATGTGTCCCTGCACGCACGTTGTCGATGTGCCAACGACCTTCGCTATCCGTTAACGCGTAAGTACCGTCTTCCAACACAATCCGCGCATTGGCTAAACCTTTATCGTCATTCTCAACTTGGTCGTCGCATGAACCATCAATCACTCGGCCAATCAAAATGGTTTTGTTGCGGAACAAATCTTCACGCACTATTACGCTGGCATGCGCAATATTCGATGTGGTTGCACCAATCGCGGAAGCGGTATTTTCCGCCGCACCCATGTGTGCCGCAGGAGTGACTTGCAGTACATAGCGCAGCACGGCTGGGCTGGTTGCGCCAGAGAGGCTAAAGGTCAAATTGCTGGCATCTGCCGCAATCACTGGATCAGCTATTGCTACGCCGTTCAACCGTGCAGATCCTTTTTGATAGCGGAATCCAAGGGGTGGGCGATCCACAATGTTCGCTGTGATGGCTGATGCAGCACTGATAGTGAGCGTGTAAGGAATAAAGTCGCCCGTGCTGACCACGGATTTTTCAGCCGTTTTTACAATGCTCAAAACGGCACTACTGGTATCCAGCGGAATATCCAGTTTGAGTGCGCAGCCCATAAAGTGAACAATCCCCCATAAGATCCGCCTGCAGTGGCAGGGGTGCCGGGATTGCCCAAGATGACAGGTTTAGCCGCAGGTGTACCAACAAGGGCGGGTAAGCTGGCAAAGGGTTTTGTTGAAATTGCGTATCCACTTGGTGGTGTGATGTCCAAGTGATAGCTGCCAGAAGGAACAAGCGGAAAACGGAAGCCACCTGAAACTGCATTGGCATCGCAAGAACTACCATCTGTATTGAAGGTTGGGAAGCCGGAGACAAGTGGTTGAGCCAATACCTTTACACCATCATCGCAATACACCGTCGCTGGCGCGCCGGTGCTATCAACTAAACTGATGCTTGCGCCAGAGACCGGTGCGCCGGTGTTTGAATCGAATACGATACCGTAGGGGTCAATCAAACCGCTGCTGGAGCTGGCTATCGTTCCCGTGCCGCAATCAGAATGGGTAAATTCGGCTTTGATGGTCTCGTTGTGTGCTGTGATATTGATGTTGCCATCATAAGGCGTGGCTGATGCACCGAAAGAAAATGTGGTGGGGATTGCTCCCGCAAACACACCACTGGAAATATCAGTTTCAGTGAGTTGTATGACTTCTGTATCACCCCCGATGGAGGTGGTTAAGGTGACGTTGATAGTGTCTTTCACCAAGCCATTGGTATTGCCGTCATAGCTTTCTACACGTACAAAAATCGGTTCGTTACGCGAGAATGCAGAAATAGGCTTGCCCAACGCATCGGTGAGTTTCGTCAGCAATAAAGTACTGGGTAAAGCAGTGGGAGAAGTCGCATTTAATAGCGTTGGATTAACTTGCGGTGTCAAAGTCCCGGTAGCTGATCCACTTGCAAATTGGCTGTTTTGTATGGCCACGTTGAACGCATTCGGTGCGCTCTCGGCACGAGCGGCTGGAATGTGCTGCAACAAGTCAATTTTAACGCCTTGAGCAAAGCAGCTCGTGGTGTTGACCAAGCTTGAACCTGTGCGGGTGAAATTGACTGCCCCGATGCTGTAGCTTGCCGTTGCGATGTTGTTGATCGGGCTATTCGCTGGTGTGATCGCGTAAGCTGATGCGCTTAAAGCAACTAGCGCAATTAACGCCAACGCCTTTTGCTGCACACCCAAAGTGCGCAGCAAAAGGCGGGCTGGTCTTGCGACCAACCTGCCAAAATCATCCCCCGCCGCACATTGTTTCGTGTGTGGTGGTGGGCTTATTTTTAAACGATACAGCACGTTTTATTTCGACAATTACTGAACGATTGCATCGAAATAAACTGTGACAAAACTATTTGCTGGCAACACACCGCCTACCAAGCCATAAACCGGGCTAGCCAAAGTAGCAAAGTTGATATTTACGTTAGGTGCAGTAAATGTTGCCCCCGCAGTTGTTGCCTGCCCCGCTATACCTGGTGATGCATATGATGTAACAACACCCGCTCCACTGACCGCACTGAAGCCGGAAGCTGAAAGCGATACTCCTGTACCGGAAGTACATGCCGAACCAACTCCCGCACCGCTAATCAGAACGGGGCTAAAGCCTAATGAAGAAACCAATGCATCGGTCACGGATGTTAACGTTGCAGGCTGTGCACCCACGCCGTTAGTGATGGTCACTGCGTATTGCACAATTGCGCCAGGGATGTTTTTTGGACTGGTTGAGCCGTTGATAGGATCGCAAATGACGGATACGGTTTTGGCTACGCTCAGTACCGCAGCATTCACTTTGAACGCGCCATAAGTTGAGTGAGTGCCGTTGTTAGCCACGTCACCCGTAGCAACACCCGCAGCATCTGCAAATACAACATCGACCCCCGCGTTATTAATGCCACCTTGAGGGTATGTCGTCGTATTAACCGCACCTCCTGCAGTTGCACCAACAGGCTCTTCCCCTCCTACTAACGGTGTTGGCCATGTGGTTGCCGCTTGCAAGCTGACAACTGCTGCATCGTTGTTAGCACTCGACAATAAAATGTCCGTTTTAACCAACAAGCTTACGCTTGCACCCGGTGCCAAAGTTGCAATCGAAGTAATCGGGCCAGCGGCTAATTCCGCAGCACTTAAAGCACCATCGCCATTGCTATCCAAGTAAATGTTTGATTGTGGCAATAATGAGGTGTCTATGTTGTCCACGACAGACGTGCCATTCACACTGTAAGTGGCGGCGGCCACGTTAGCTGCAGTCAGCGCATACCCTTGCGAAGCGTTTCCGTTGTTAGTGACAACAAATGGCGTTACAGCAGCAGTTTGTCCGGGGATAACGCTCTTGATAATGCCACCAGACACTACGACATTGATTTTATTGTCAACGGTGAAAGTGGCTGCGGCTGTAGTGATGGGCGTTTGTGTTACACCACCTACTGCATATGCCAATGATGCAGTGTTACTAACGATAGTGCCTGACGAAGTTAACGCCATCGCACTTTGTGCCACCAGACCAAGCATTGCCGCACCAGCCAGCAGTGCGACGAGCCTGGTCGGCTTGGGTATTTGTTTCATTTGCATTTTGGTTCTCCTTAAAAGTTGCATTTATAATAAATTACAAAAATTCTATCTTCTTGGGTGAAGCTAAACCTTACGCTGAGCCACACCCATTATTCGGTGGGTCGATGTAAGGTGGATCAGTCATGGGTTGGGGCATGATGAATCGCCCGCCGTAAGTTGAGAAGTTTCGGTTCATATTGTTAATTTATCGTTGCGCGAAAACCTACGTCGCTAGATTTTCCGGCGGGCAGTTGTTTTTTGTAAGACCAGCGGATATTGGTATATTCCTTGGGCAGGGCAACATGCTCTGTGCCGTCCGGGGACTTTGTTTTGAGTGATTCGGCGACCTCAAAAGTTTTACCCTGATCTGTTGAAAACAGGATTTCGCAATCTTGCCCAAACGCGCTGCCAGCCGTATAGGTAGTGCTGTTCGGAATGGGATTATTGATTACGATGTCGCTGGCCGCTTTGGCACTAACGTTTTCAAATGTGTTGGTGAAAATAATTTCTGTGCCCGGAAGCACTTTTTCTACGGGTTCGCGGTGTAACGATTTTTTGCCGTCCTTGTCCGTCACCTCTACTTCAACTTGAGCGAGGCTCGTTACTTTAATTGCCCCATTTATCGCATGCGCCGTTAGCGACAAGCTGCCTAACAAGGCAAATAGCGTGGTGGAAAGTATTAGGTTTGAAATGCGCATGGCGAGCTCCGTAACAGTTAATTTATGATGGCTTGAAATTGAATAGTGATACTGGGTGCGGGAACAGTAACCGTGCCGCGTGTGACGGTGAGGGTGCTGCCAGCAAAACTGGTGTTGTCAATTGGTGAGTCGGCTGCATCTGTTTGAGCTACGCCGTTAACCGTGATGCTGTTTGGCACATATGTTGTATTGGTTGGCAGCAAATCATCAGTAATTGCTAAATTGGTGATAGTTCCAGCACCAGTGAAACTTGCAACGAGTTGGTAAGTGAGGGTGGAGCCGGGGCGTATTGCCGGGTCGCCATTTGTGGGGTTTGTTACTACGATGCCAGAGCCGGTAGTTACGCTAGCAATAGTTTTACTCAAAGTGACATCGGGTGATTTGGCTAGGTAGGCCGCGTAAGCTGAGTGTTGACCGTTGCGGGCGGCATCTGTAACGCCCGCTAAATCCGCATACACTACTTCCACGCCATTTGCAGTGTTCACCGATGCGAGTGCCGCAACGGGCGTAGGCAAAACAGGGTCGCCAGCTAAGGCTATAGTCGTTGCGGTGAGTCTGACCACGGATTGCTGACCATTTAAAACCGAGCCCGGTATATCACCGATAACAAATAACGTAGGGGAAGTTACCCCTGGCGCTAAATCTGCAATGGAGGTTGCCGTGTCTAGTAATGGTTGGTAAACGTCATCACCATTGGAATCGACAAAAACACTTGTTCCTAACGTTGCGTTGAAATCATTGTTGATGAAGGGGGCAGTAACATTCGGTGCGGGGGTGTTAGGGGCAGCTGCCACGGCTGCTGCAAGAGTATAACCTTGGTGATCATTACCTTGATTGGTGACTTTGAAGGTAGTGGCAACTCCCATTTGACCTGCATTGACAAACGTTACATTACCCGTGGTTTCGATAACACTCAGGTTAATTATTTTATCTACTAAAAATTCGGTGGTATTGCTCGTGACGACGGTCGGAGAAGACGTGCCAATCACATAATCAACAGTTGCAAAATTCTTAATTCGCGTTCCTGAAGCCACACCCAAAGCCCAAGCGTGGTGAGGAAGTGCTAGAAACAGCAATCCCCACGTGCTTTGTAAGCAAGCGCGTTTTATCGTCCAAAAATTAAAATTAAAATTAACCAACTTTGCTCTAAAGCTTTCCAATTAACTGCCGATAATTATTGGTTCGATTCGCGATGCTCAACTCATGTTATAGCAGCAGCTAGCGTGCCACAACACATATTTTTAAGTTATTCCAATAAATAACAAATAGATGCAGTAATTTTATGAGGTTCATGCCACTAATGGTGGTTTGACTAATTGGCGGTATATTTCCAATTGTGACAATTTTTTGACAGTTTCCTGAGTAACTATCCTGGTAAAGTAAAAAAGGCATCCATACAGGATGCCTTTTTGGGTGAATCGCTTTATAGAGCTAATCTATCTTTGCTTTGGCGCGCAACGCTGCAATGGTGTCTTGCACGGACTGTTGTTGCATGCGTTGCAAGATTTGCGGTTTGAGTTCTTCGAATGATGGCATTTTCAGATCACGCAAGTCATCGAGTTTGATGACATGCCAGCCGAATTCGGATTGCACGGGTTCTTTGGTGTACTCGCCTTTTTTCAAGCTTGCTAATGCTGCAGCAAATGGCGGGACAAAGCTGCTCGGTACTGTCCAGCCCAATTCGCCGCCATGCTCGGCAGAGCCGGAATCAATTGATTTTTCCTTGGCTAATTTGTCGAACTTACCTTTTTTGCCAAGTTGAGCAATGATGGCTTTGGCTTCTGCTTCAGTCTCTACCAAAATGTGGCGCGCGTTATATTCTTTGCCGCCTGCGGTGGCTTTGATTTTTGTGTATTCTGCTTGAAGTTGCTCATCGGTTGTGGCGTTGTTCTTCATGTTGTTTTGTACGAATGCGCTTGCCAAAACTGATTCTCTGGCTATTTCGATTTGTTGCACCAAATCAGGTTCTTTATCCAAACCTAAGCGTGTGGCTTCTTGAGCAAGCACTTCGAGATTGATTATGTCTTCGCGAACCGCTTTGCGCAGTTCCGGTGTATCAGGCTGCCCTTGCGCAGCAGCGGCTTTGATGCGGCCATCAATACGTGATTGTGGGATGGCGACACCATTGACCATCACAGCAGCTTTGTCTTCAGCGAAAGCGGTATTGCTTGCCAGTGCGATGAGTAAGGTGAGTGCGGCTAATTTGCTAGTGTTTAACATTGCGAGTCCTCGAAAAAAGTTACTAAGTTGTTGCTAAATTTCGCTTGGCGTAAGTGCTTGAATGGTGAGCGCGTGTATCTCGTGCTTCATCATATCGCCAAGTGCCAAATATATCATACGGTGTCGCACGATCGTATTTTTGCCGATGAATTGTGCGGAGGCAATGCGCAGCACATAATGTCCGCCACCATCGGCCGCACCAGCATGTCCGGCGTGATTATGGCTGTCATCGTTCAACTCAAACAAGGTGGGATTAAGTGTAACAAGTTGTAGTCGGATTTTTTCCAAGCGGTTGCTCATGCGCGAGATTTAACTTGGAAATGTTTTTTTAAATGGCTTGATGTCAACTGATGCGTATACCTCAGCCGTGACATAAGGATCAGCATTCGCCCACTCTTGCGCGGCTTGCAGTGACGCAAATTCCGCAACGATTAAGCTACCGGTAAAACCTGCTGCGCCTGGATCAGTTGCATCAATAGCCGGGAATGGGCCTGCGAGTAACAAACGACCTTCCGTTTGCATTGCCTGTAAACGAGCAACGTGCGCAGGGCGTGCCGCGATGCGCTTATCCAAGCTATTGGACGTATCGTGACCGGTAATCGCGTACCACATCAATTGTTCTCCCTTTTTTCATCAATATATTTAGTTAGCCACGCACCTTGCGCCAGAATAAACACCAGCATCATTCCGGTGAAGCCGAACAACTTGAAAGTTACCCAACTATCGGTGGAGTAGTTGAATGCAACGTAGAGGTTGATAAAGCCAAGCACCAAAAAAAATAAACTCCACACCAAATTTAATCGAACCCAAACGTGCAGAGGCAGCGCGATTTTTTCTTGCAAAAATGCGCGAATTAAATTCTTTTTGAACGCCACGTTTGAAATGAGCAGTGTGGCGGAGAATAACCAGTACAGTACCGTGGGCTTCCATTTGATAAACGATTCATCATGCAAAATCAGCGTTGCACCGCCGAACACCGTGATGATGCCGAAGCTCACCCACAGCATGGTATCGACTTTGCCGTGCTTGAATTTTGCCCAGATGATTTGCGCAACGGTGGCAGCAATAGCGACTGCGGTGGCGACGTAGATACCTTTGAATTTAAAGGCTGCAAAAAATAAAACGATGGGAAATAAATCGAAGAGAAGTTTCATAAAAAGGAAGCGTGGTTAATTTTTTTCTAAAACAAGCGATGCGGAATTGATGCAGTAGCGTTGTCCCGTGGGTTGTGGGCCATCGGGAAACACGTGCCCCAGATGCGCGCCACATTGTTTACAGCACACTTCAACGCGCGTCATACCGTGACTGGTGTCGGTGTGAGTAACGATGTTGTTCGATTGATGCGGCTGCCAAAAACTTGGCCAGCCTGAACCCGAATCAAACTTGGTTGACGAATCAAACAAGGCATTCCCGCAACACACGCAACGATACGTGCCAGCATCGTGGCAATCCCAATAGATGCCTGTGAAGGGAGGTTCAGTGCCGCATTGGCGTGTAACCCGATACTGCTCAGGAGTTAATGTGTCGAGCCACTCTGCATTGGTTTTGTTGAAAGGAGCAGACATTCGCTTTATAACACTTCGCCAGCATGGTCTGCCAAACGAGAACGCTCGCCGCGCAATAGCGTGACGTGCCCCCCATGATCCCAGCCTTTGAATCTATCCACCACATAAGTTAGGCCGGAACTTCCTTCGGTAAGGTAAGGCGTGTCAATTTGAGCGATGTTTCCCATGCACACCACTTTTGTGCCAGGGCCAGCACGAGTAACCAGTGTTTTCATTTGCTTCGGGGTGAGATTTTGCGCCTCGTCGATGATGACATATTTATTTAAAAAGGTACGACCACGCATGAAGTTAAGCGATTTTACCTTGACGCGTGAACGTATCAAATCACGCGTAGCTGCACGTCCCCAATCTCCACCTTCTTCATCCGACTTGTTTAAGACATCTAAGTTATCTTCCAGTGCACCCATCCAAGGTGTCATCTTCTCTTCTTCTGTGCCTGGTAAAAACCCAATGTCTTCGCCAACTGGCACGGTGACGCGGGTGATGATGATTTCAGTATAGAGCTTGGTCTCTAAAGTTTGCAGTAAGCCCGCCGCTAGAGTTAATAAAGTTTTACCTGTTCCAGCCTGACCTAAAATTGTGACGAAATCTATTTCAGGATTCATCAATAAATTGAGTACGAAATTTTGTTCGCGGTTTCGAGCGGTGATGCCCCACACGTTATTTTTGCTGTGCGTGTAGTCAGTCAATGTGCATAGTAATGCGGTCTGGTCATCTTGCTCCAAGACGATGGCGTAAAACGGTGTGTCATCTTCTTTGTAAACGAACTGATTTACAAAAAATGCCGCGCATAACGGACCGCGAATCTGGTAATAAGTACGGCCTCTTTGATCCACGACTTCATGTCTGTGTCGTGACGCTCCCAGAAATCATCGGGCAATTGCAACACGCCCGTGTAGAGCAGGTCACTGTCTTCCAGCACTTTGTCGTTGAAGTAGTCTTGCGCTTCCAAGCCCAATGCGCGTGCTTTGATGCGCATGTTGATGTCTTTGCTGACCAAGATAACCGCTCGATTGGGATGCTGCTTTTGCATGCTGATGACCACACCCAGAATGGCATTATCCGCTTTTCCCAACTCAAGATTTTCTGGCAATTCCTGTTTAACAAAGCTGGTTTGCAAATACAACCTGCCCTTACAGTTTTTATGCGAATCGGATTCCAGCGCGATGCCTTCTTCGATATTGCGCGGCGCATCATCCACAATCTGATCAAGGAAGCGGCTAACTTGGCGCGCGTTTCTCGCCACCTCAGTCATGCCTTTTTTCTTATTATCTAATTCTTCAAGCACAAACATCGGCAGGCAAATGTCGTGTTCTTCAAAGCGATACAAACTGGTGGGGTCGTGCAGTAAAACGTTCGTGTCAAGAACGAACAATTTAGAATCGCTATCTTTTACCGCTTTTTTACGAGGTGGCATAACGTTCCTTTTAGTTGAGTGAAGTAACAAAATCTAACACTTCTTGCGCGTGCCCGTTGGCTTTTAGCCCGCGCCATTCATGGCGTAATAAACCCGCCTTATCGAATACAAAGGTACTGCGCTCAATGCCTCGCACTTGTTTACCGTACATATTTTTCATTTTGATGACATTGAATAAATGACAGGCGATTTCATCAGTATCTGAAAGTAGCTCGAAGGGCAGGGTGAACTTTGCTTTGAAATTTTCATGTGATTTAAGGCTGTCACGGGAAATGCCAACAATTTCACATTTGGCTTTTTGAAATTGCGGATACAAATCGCGAAACTGCTGAGCTTGTGTGGTGCAGCCTGGGGTATTATCTTTCGGGTAAAAATATATCACCAGATGCTTGCCGTGCGTGGCAGATAAAGTAAACGTTTGGCCACTGGTGGCGGGGAGTGAAAAATCTGCAACGGTGTTTGTGGACATGTAGAGGCTCGCTAAGGTTATTAGCATTCTTGTCAAAATTCTTAACAAAGGCAAGCGTATTCAATATATCGTCAAATTTTCACGATTGTGCTACGGTGACGGCTTGAATTTTTTATGATTATTCGATGGCAGATAGTGATTACATGCAACATGCTTTAGCCTTGGCAAGGCAGGCCGAAGTCGCGGGTGAAGTGCCTGTTGGCGCGGTGGTGGTGAAAGATGGTGAAATTATCGGGCGCGGTTTTAACGCGCCGATATCGCGTCACGACCCTTCTGCGCATGCCGAAGTGCAAGCGTTGCGCAATGCTGCTGAACGTATCGGCAATTACCGCTTGGTGGATTGTGAGTTGTTCGTCACTTTAGAGCCTTGTCTGATGTGTGCGGGCGCGATGATGCATGCACGGATTGCGCGTGTGGTGTATGGCGCGAGTGATTTCAAAACAGGTGCGTGTGGCAGTGTGTTGAATGTATTCTCCGAAGAGCGGTTGAATCATCACACCTCCGTTCAGGGCGGGGTGTTGGCAGAGGAATGCAGTGCCATGCTGAGTAATTTTTTTGCTCAACGTCGGGCACAGCAAAAGACACAATGAAAATTAATATCTATATTGCGACACAGCGACTTGAATTGTTGGATGATGCTGGTCGAGTTCTTCGTCAATACAAGGTTTCAAGTGCAGCAAACGGTGTAGGGGAGGTGCGTGGCAGCCACTGCACCCCACGTGGTGTGCACATCATTCGCGCTAAAATAGGCAAAGACAGTGAAGTGAATACTGTGTTTGTCGGTCGTCGTCCCACAGGTGAAATTTATTCACCTGAACTGGGTGCGGCGTTTCCCAATCGCGATTGGATCTTGACGCGTATATTGTGGTTGTCAGGCTGTGAAGTGGGGTTTAATCGCTTGGGTGACAACGACACGATGCGCCGTTATATTTACATTCATGGTACACCAGACACTGTGCAGCTTGGCGAGACGGGATCACATGGGTGCATTCGCATGAGAAATTCAGATTTAATCGAGTTGTTTGATTTTGTGTCTCTAGGGACACCAGTCGAAATTATTGAGGGAGACGCTACATGAGCAATTCTTTTACCGTCAGTTTAATCACTTGGCACGATGGTCATCCACTACTTAAATCTATACGCGAAAGCGTGTTTGTGGTTGAACAAGGTGTACCAGCAGAATTAGAGTGGGACGGTTTGGATGAAGGCGCGCGACACGCTTTAGCGATTAGTCATCAGGGCAATGCCATCGGTTGCGGCAGAATGTTGTCCAACGGGCACATTGGTCGTATTTCAGTTCTGCCGCAATGGCGAAAACAAAAGGTAGGGACGGCGATTATGGAGGCTTTACTTGCTTATGCGCGTAATCACGACTATAAAAATGTTGATGTTGATGCGCAAACTCACGCGATGCCCTTCTATCGGAAATTTGATTTTTCAGAGCATGGCGAAGTGTTTATTGATGCGGGGTTACCGCATATCAAAATGGCATTGAGCCTTTAGATACTTGGCAAATCGTATGGGAGCGGCAAGAATTTTAACGCTTTGCCTCGCAAAGATTTCAAATATATCGTTTGGGTTGCTTGGCTAGATATTTGCACAACTGCTAACACGTCATAGCCGCCAGATGGCGCAAGAGCGGAATTTACAATCATTCCGCTAGCTTGCTCATCCATATCTGCGCTGAATACCTCATCACCCGCTTGAGGCATATCCGTCGTTTCGATATGCGCTAAATACATACGGCGTTTAAGCTTGCCTAGGTAGTGCGTTCGCGCCACGATCTCTTGTCCGGGATAACAGCCTTTTTTGAAATTGATACCCCCAATCACATCGAAATTGACCATTTGCGCAACGAATTGCTCTTGCGTATTTGGCAATATTACTGGGATACCGGCTCGAATATTGAGCCAATCCCAATAAGCGTTACCGACAGGTTTTGCAATGTGGCTTAGCGCGTTCCAGAGTGTCGCTGCTTTTTCCAGTGAGGTAATAATCTGAAATCGAGTTTCGCTTATTCTCAGTATTCGACCATGCTGATTGAGTAAGCTGGACAAATACCCTGAGGGTAAGTCACCCAAAATCTCGCGAAGCGCGCTTTCTGCACCGATTCCCGATATGCCAAGCATAATCCGTTCATCGCTGGCATCGCTAACTTTAACTTTAGCGCGTAACACATACATGCTGAGTTTTTTGCGCATCATCTCAACTAAACTGTGTGGCAGTTGTAGCAAATAATCTTCCCCATCATGCCAGATTAAAAAGCACGCAAGCATGCGCCCCTTTGCACTATTTAAACTGGATAGCTGCGCACGACTTGTACTCATCTCACGAATGTCATTGCTTAGCAGATTCTGCAAAAAGGGCTGAGCTTCTTCGCCAGCGACGCGTAATGTGCCAAACTGGTTAAGATCGCACATCACTGTATTGTCACAGGTTGCGTGCAATTCCTTTGCACTATTTCCAAAATGTTGCACGATGCCGCCTACAATCACAGCGTTGTGTTGCTCCAGAAAATTTTGCCAATTCAAATCCATCATTTTGTACCCAAAAATTTATTAACCAATTGATTCTAAAAAAGGTAGCTGGGTTAATCGTGATTCACTGCGCTGAAATGTAATCTGCCAGCGCGTCAATTTCCTCATCGCTCAATAATTTGGTGATGTTGTTCATTACGCCACTCGCGCTATTGGTGCGTTCTTGATTTCTGAAACTCACTATTTGTTTACGCAGATAATCTTTGTGTTGCCCCCCGATAACCGGAAACATGGCACTGACGGGTAGTCTGCCTTTGCCATTTAAACCGTGGCAATTTACGCAACCTATCACTGCTCTGGATGCATCACCTTTTAGAAATAGATACTTGCCAAGTTGATTCTCCGAGGAGTGTGTGCCAGCCATCTTTTTTTGATGGGCAAAGTACGCTGTGATATCAGCTAAGTCTTCATCGCTGACGGTTGCGGACATTGCATTCATAATCTGGTGAGTGCGGACACCTGCTTGATAATTGCGCAATTCTTTTGCTATATAGTTGCTGTATTGACCGGCAAGCTTGGGAATTAACGGCTCGGTACTATTACCTTTCTCACCATGGCATCCTATACATAACTGCGCCTTGGTTTCGCCCGCGACAGGATCACCTTCGCCAGTACGAAGTTTGATAGCTTCATCACTTTCCATGTCGATAGGAACATTGCTTTCAGCATGGGAAATGGGCAGGCGGAAAAATATAGATAAAAGCAGATAAATTAAAACGTTAATTTTCATGTCCGTTAGGCAACTGTTTTATAACAAGTTCAAAAGGTTGATTGTGCAGAGTATGGGTAAGAAGTTAGCGTGTAGAAAGATATTTAACGAGTCTTGCAATCTCTTCGCTAGTCAAATGTTCAACCTAATCCGAACAGCATTATCGGTACGGAAAAGAATCTAAGGCTGTTGAGCATTTCATGCAGATCGAGTGATTTAAGGGATTGTAATCTCACTTTGGAGAGTTTTTAGCAAGGATATTATTCGCCGCAAAAAACGACAAGAGAATGAGGTTCAGTGCAAAGTTGTTGTTCACGTTTCGGATATGAACTCGGGAAATATAAAGAACCACATCACTAAATGAAAAGGCGCAGTATTTTTAAAATACCGCGCCTCTAAATACTGGCTAACCAGCAAGCAATACTAAAGTCCTGAAATATACTCAGCTAATGCATCTGCCTCAGCATCAGTTAGCGACTTGGTGATTCTATTCATAATCGCGCCCGGGCTGTTGCTGCGAATACCTTCGCGGAAGTTAACTATCTGCCCTTTTATATAGGCCTTATGTTGGCCGCCAAGAACAGGGAAAGCGGAGGTGTGGGGGGTTAAACCTTTGCCATTAACGCCATGGCAGTTTACACAGGCAATTACCATGCGTTTAATATCACCTTTCAAGAATAAATTCTTGCCAACGGGATTGTCGGTGGCAACAGCACCTTTCATCATGGTGCGACTGGCAAAGTAGTTGCCGATATTAATCAACTCATCATCGGTCAAAGTCGCTGCCATCGCGTTCATAATTTGATGAGTTCGAACCCCGGCTTGATAATTGCGAACTTGTTTTACGATGTAATCGCTATATTGTCCAGCCAATTTAGGAGCAAGTGGTTCTACACTATTGCCATCTTCGCCATGGCAACCTTGGCATAGTTGTGATTTATCCTTTCCAGCAGTTGCATCACCCGTACTGCTGCGAATTTTGATGGCATCAGGATTATCAACATTGGTCTCGATACGACCAGTCAAAGGATTAGTCTGTTCGCTTTTGGCGAAAGCAGTACATGAAACTAACAGAGCAATGATAGTGAGGCTTGTTGTAAGATTTTTCTTGAACTGAAACATTTCGTTCTCCTCCGCCTTAAATATCTATAACAGCGGTATGTATGGTTGCAAAAAGGTAATTAATTTTAATGTATAGCATGACTATCACCCCTAGGGTCAACTCTGGGTGCAGTAGATAGGAATGACGCGATGTTCAAAATATCATCATCCGATAATTTTTTTGCTATGCCGCGCATGATGCCTACTTTGAGTACAACGGGATCATTCGTCCTTGTGCCAGCTTTAAACGCGTTGAGTTGATTAGCAAGATATACGAATTTTTGTTGGTTGATTGCAGGGTATCTGGGATCGCGACCATTAAAACCATGGCAATCTTGACAAGCTGGGACTTTTCCAGAAATGCCTCTCATCACAATTGCCTTACCCAATTCTACATTTCCAACTTTTGTACCGTCAGATGCGAGACCTTTCAAATCCGAAGGCTCAACTTCGTACTCAAGTGAGCTCATATACCCCGCAACATCAGCCCGATCCTGATCTGTTAATGCTCTTGCAAAGCCATTCATTACCGCTCCCATACCTTCAGGATTTCGCTTATCAGTTGCAAATTCATCAAGTTGCTTCTTAATGTATTGCGCCCCAATATTGGACAAACGTGGCGCACCCATGCCGTCGTTGCCTAAGCCTTTTTCGCCGTGGCAACCCATGCAAGCTGCGGCTTCCCCTTTGCCTTCATTGAAGATGGTTTGGCCGTTGAGTACATCTACGTTACCCGCAAACGCCGTACCGATTTGAAAACTTGTAGTCGCTATAGCCAACCAAGACAACAGTGTTAGTTTAGATTTTTTCATTTTCCCGCCTTAGTTTTTTAAGGTTTAATTATTTGGAGTTTGAGGTTGATTAAAGTCCAGCGATGTAATCAGCCAAGGCTTCCAACTCAGTGTCGTTGAGGCGTTGTACCATAATGTTCATCACACCGCCTGGGCTATTGCTACGATCACCCAATCTGAAATTGATCAATTGACCCAGTAGGTAATCTTTGTGCTGACCACCAAGAACAGGGAATGCTGAATTGTCAGGTGTTTTTCCTTTGCCTGTTACCCCATGGCACTGCGCACAGGCCACAAGCATTCTAGACATATCGCCATTCATAAATAAATCTTTGCCGAGTTGGTTGTTTGCACCGGATCCACTGCCTTTCATCATCGGTTTGTTCGCAAAAAATGCACCAATGTCCGCTAACTCATCTTCTGTAACCGAAGCCGCAACTGCTCCCATGATTTGATGAGTTCGAATACCCGCCTGATAGTTGCGCACTTGTTTTGCTATGTAGTTTCCATACTGGCCTGCCAACTTTGGAATGAGTGGTTCAGTACTAATACCTTCTTCTCCATGGCAACCTTGACATAACGCAGCTTTATCAGCCCCAGCCACCGCATCGCCTTTACCGCCGCGAAGCTTGAGAGCTGCTGCACTCGTATAATCTGCCACGGGTGTGCTGGCGGTTGTGACTGCTGATGCCGCTGGTGCTGCTGGAACAGGTTGGGGGTTGGCTTGTTTGGTCTTGCTTGCAGCAAACGTCGCCGAAGAAGTAACTAGGAATGCAAGCGCAAGGCTAGCGGCAATCTTGGTTTTCAAGTGAAACATGTTGGTAATCCTCATGTCGTTTTTGTAAGTGTTATTCGGACCTGCTAAGTCGTAACTATGCTACTGAAACTTTTTTGCGTCAATGTTGTCGTTCGTCTTAGCCTAACGACAAGAATACCTAACATTTGTTATCCAACATTAATAAAGTTGCACAACTGACGTTGCGAATCCTACTCAAAAGATTCATTACTAACAAAGTAGTTGGATACGGATTTACCTAGGATATAACGCCTGTATATTGTGTTTGATGCAGCAGGATATTTGTACTATCCCTATCTCATTTTGTTATTCGGAATTATGGCGAAAGTTGTTGTGTGCCATGACTTGGAAGCGGCATTCCGCTACACTCTCGCGCCATGAGATTGTTATCGTACTTTTCGTTTTACCTGTTGTTGTGCTTGTCCTGCGGTTTTTCGCACACGGCTTTTGCCGCTCATGCGATTGCGCTGCATGGCAAGCCTAAATACCCCCCAATCTTTACCCAATTTTCTTACGTCAATACGCAAGCCCCGCAAGGTGGCGAGTTACATACGTCGGGGCTGGGAAATTTTGAGAAACTGAATCCGTTTATTCTGAAAGGGCTGGCGGCGGATGGTTTGCAGTATTTGGTGTTTGAGACTTTGGGTGTTTCCTCTTGGGATGAGCCAGATACGGTGTATGGCTTGTTAGCGGAAGACATTGCTTTAGCGCCCGATGAGCTTTCACTGACCTTTCGTCTTAATCGCAAAGCGCGATTTTCCAACGGTGATCCTGTATTAGCGGAGGATGTTAAATACTCGTTCGATAAATTGATGAGTAAGTCGGCAGCCCCCTTGTATAGCCGCTATTGGAGCGATGTGAAGCAGATGGTGGTGGTTGATTCCTACACCGTGCGAGCTGATTTCAAGCGCAAAAATCATGAGTTGAAATTAGTAATCTGTCAGTTGCCTGTATTCTCGCGCAAATGGGGCGATGGGAAGTCATTCGAGAAAATTATTTTAGATAAACCCTTGGCGAGTGGTCCATATATTGTTGAAGATTTCGATCTGGGTAAACACATTACATATCGCCGCAATCAGAATTACTGGGGCAACGATCACCCGACGCGGCGTGGGATGTTTAATTTTGAGCGCATCACTTACCGCTATTACAAAGACGCGCTGACTCGGATGGAAGGATTGAAGGCGGGCGAGATTGATTTGATTCAAGAGAATTCATCGAAGAATTGGGCGCGCAGCCATCAAGGTAAACGCTGGGATCAGGGCGAATTGGTTAAACAGCTTTTCCCGCATTCTAACGGGGCGGGATGGCAGGGTTTCTCGATGAATTTGCGTCGTCCGATTTTCCAGGATAAGCGCGTCAGAAAAGCTTTGTGGATGGCGATGGATTTTGAGTGGATGAATCGCCAATTATTTTTCAATTTGTACGCGCGTAGCCCCAGTTATTTCAGCAATACCGAACTGGCGGCGACAGGTTTGCCTAATGAGCGCGAAGTGAAAGTGTTGCGTGAATTGCAAAAAACGTTTGGCGACAAGTTGCCCGCTGAAATTTTTGCCGAGATACCACCGCCACCCAAAACAACGCCGCCCAATTCTTTGCGTGATAATTTAAGGCAATCACGCGATCTATTGACGCAAGCAGGCTGGACATACCGTGATGGCGCATTGCGCAATACTCAGGGGCTACCGTTTAGATTCGAGATGATGCTTCCGGATCGGCTTTACGAAAGAATAGCCGCTGCCTATGCGCGTAATTTGGAAAAACTCGGCATACAGATGGATTACCGCGCGTACGACGCGGCGCTTGGGCAGCGTAAGGAAGAGAACTTCGACTATGACATGACGATAGGGTTGATGGGTGGATCGCAAAGTCCAGGCAATGAGTTGTTTGATTACTTTGGCTCGGCAAGCCGCGATCAGCCTGGCTCTAATAACATCATGGGCATTGCCGATCCTGTGGTGGATGAATTGATAAGTCGGATTGTTCAAGCGGAGCATCGCGAAGATTTGGTGACTTTGGTGCGCGTGTTGGATCGCGTGTTGCGTCTTGGTTATTACATCGTGCCGCATTTCCATAGCCGGAATCATCGCGTGTCTTTCCGCCGCACCTTGGCGCAACCGAGTGTGTTGCCTAGCTATTACCGCATCGAAGAGTGGGCGGTGGAAACGTGGTGGATGAAGCCTAAAACTCAGGAGACTAAGCCATGATGCGCTACATAGGCAAACGCCTGCTGTTGATGATCCCGACGTTATTGGGCGTACTTTTTTTGACCTTCGTGGTGATTCAATTTGTTCCCGGTGGACCTGTTGAGCAGATGGTTAGCGAGATGCGTGGTAAGGGCGGTGGGGGTGCTGAGGCTGGCGGTTCACAGCAGGCTCTATATCGCGGACAGCAAGGCATTGATGCGGAACGTTTGGCGGAAATAAAAGTGTTATATGGCTTTGATAAGCCCGCACCAGAACGTTTTTGGATGATGTTGAAAGGATTCGCCACTTTCGATTTGGGTACAAGTTTTTTCCACCAAAAATCGGTGTGGTCACTGATTAAGGAAAAAATGCCTGTTTCTATTTCATTGGGGTTTTGGGCACTGGCGATTACCTATTTGATTTCAATTCCCGTGGGCATTGCCAAGGCATTGCGTGACGGCTCGCGCTTCGACACGGTGACCAGCTTTATCATAATGAGTGGCTACGCAATCCCAGGCTTCGTGCTGGGCGTAGTGCTGTTGGTGCTGTTTGGTGGCGGGAGTTTTTTGCAATGGTTTCCACTGCGCGGGCTGACTTCAGATAATTGGGCGCAACTTTCGCTGAGCGGTAAAGTGCTGGATTATTTATGGCACATCACGTTGCCTGTGTTTGCTGAAGTGGTCGGCAGCTTTGCAGTAATTACCATGTTGACCAAAAACACTTTCATCGAAGAGATACGCAAGCAATATGTTCTGACGGCGCGCGCCAAAGGGCTGCCAGAGCGTACCGTGATTTATCGTCATATCTTCCGTAACGCTTTACTGCCTTTATTGACGGGCTTTCCAGCGGCATTCATCGGTGCATTTTTCACGGGCAGTTTGTTGATTGAAACATTATTTTCCTTGGATGGTCTGGGCATGTTGTCGTACAACGCCATCATGCAGCGCGACTTTCCCGTGGTGATGGGCATGTTGTTCATTTTCACGCTTGCAGGATTATTTGCCAAATTGATCTCTGATATCAGCTATGTATTAGCCGATCCGCGTGTGAAATTTGAAGGAGTGGCTTCGTGAGTGTAGTGGCGGCCAGTAGTAAATTCGCCCCTTCGCTATCGCCCAATCAGCAACGCTGGCGGCGGTTCAAGCAGCATCGTTTGGGTTATGCCAGCCTGCTGATTTTTGCCGCGCTGTTTGTGGTGAGCTTACTTGCAGAAGTGATTTCGAACGACCGTCCGCTGCTCGCGTATTTTCAAGGCTCATTGTATGTGCCGCTGCTGCGTGATTATCCGGAGAGCACTTTTGGTGGCGATTTCCCCACGCCAGCGGATTATCTAGATCCGTTCATCCGCGAGCAGTTTTCGCGTCCGGGAAATTGGGCGATTTATCCACCCAATACCTATCGTTACGATACGTTGAATTATTTTTCGCAAGCACCCAACCCCGCGCCACCCAGCGCACAAAATTGGCTGGGCACGGACGACAGAGGACGGGATGTGTTGGCGCGTGCTTTGTATGGCTTCCGCGTGTCAGTGTTGTTTGGTATGGCTTTGACGATAATTGGTGTGATGTTAGGCGTATTGGCAGGCGCAGTGCAGGGCTATTTTGGCGGGCGCGTTGATTTATATTTGCAACGGTTTAGCGAAATCTGGGGCTCGCTACCTGAGCTGTATTTATTGCTGATTTTCGCTTCGATGTTTCAACCTAGTATCACGTTGTTATTGATTTTACTTTCGTTGTTTGGTTGGCTGGGGTTAGCCGATTATGTGCGCGCCGAATTTTTACGTAATCGACAGCTCGATTATGTGCGTGCCGCGCGCGCGCTGGGGTTGGGCAATCGTCAAATCATGTGGCGGCACATTTTGCCGAACAGCTTGACTCCCGTCATTACCTTTCTGCCGTTTCGCATGAGTGTCTCGATTACTGCGCTGACCAGCTTGGATTTTCTCGGCTTAGGCGTGCCGCCCTCCACGCCGAGTTTGGGCGAGTTGTTGGCGCAGGGTAAAGATAATTTGGATGCATGGTGGATAGGTCTATCAGCGTTTTTGGTGTTATTCGTCACATTGCTATTATTAGTATTTATCGGTGAAGCATTACGTGACGCGTTCGATACACGAAAATCAGGAAGTCGGCGATGAGTGAATTATTGGAGGTGCGCGATTTGAGTGTGAGCTTTGGCGAAAATGCCGATGCACCCTGCGCAGTTGATGACATTTCGTTTGGCATCGCAGCAGGCGAGAAGTTTGCTTTGGTGGGTGAATCGGGTTCAGGGAAAAGTGTTACAGCGCTCTCCCTGCTCCGTCTCGTTGCCCATGTACGCTCCAGTGGTGATGTGTTGTTTGAGGGTGAGAATTTGGTAAGTGCCAGCGAGCAACGTTTGCGTGGCATACGCGGTAAAGACATCGCCATGATTTTTCAAGAGCCGATGACCGCGCTTAATCCACTGATGCGCATCGGCGAACAGATTACCGAAGTATTGTGGCTGCATGAAGGCATGGCGTTATCATTGGCGCGGGAGCGAGCTATTGCGCTGCTGACGCGAACGGGTATTACCGAAGCAGAGCGACGTTTCTCCAGTTATCCTCATGAACTTTCGGGTGGGCAACGGCAACGCGCGATGATTGCAATGGCACTGGCTTGTCGCCCCAAATTGTTGATTGCCGATGAGCCAACCACTGCCTTGGATGTCACCATACGTGCGCAAATTATTGAGTTGTTGGAAGAGTTGCAGCGCGAGTACGGCATGGCGATTTTGCTGATTACGCATGATCTTAATTTGGTAAGACGGTTTGCGGATCGGGTCGGCGTGATGCAGTCAGGGCGCATCGTCGAGCTCGCAGCGACTGAGGTATTATTTTCTCAGCCACAACATCCCTACACGCGCCGCTTACTTGATAGTCGCCCAACAAAAATGATGCAACCTTTGTTGCATGAATTCGCTGCCGAGCCGGATTTGTTAAACGGCGATGATCTGCGCGTTGAATTTTCTTACCCAGCAGGGTGGTTCAAGAAAAAAATCTTTACCGCCGTTGATGGCGTTAGCTTGTCGATTAAACGCGGCGAAACGCTGGGTATCGTTGGTGAATCAGGCTCAGGAAAATCTACCCTTGCGATGGCTTTATTAGCCTTACAGCCCCTCGCACGTGGTATGAGCAGCTTTTCGGGGCAATCATTGCAAGCCATTAGCCGTAGCCAGTTGCGCGCACTCCGCGCACGCATGCAGGTGGTATTTCAAGATCCGTTCGCCAGCTTGTCACCCCGTTTAACCGTAGAAGAAATTGTCGGCGAAGGATTGGCATTACATCAACCCGAATTATCCTTTGCAGATCGCCGCGTTCGCATCGTTCAAACCTTGCAGGAAGTCGGGCTGGAGTCGGATATGCTGGTACGTTACCCGCATGAGTTTTCCGGGGGGCAGCGACAACGTATCGCCATTGCACGCGCATTGATACTCAAGCCAGACTTGGTCGTGTTGGATGAACCCACCAGCGCGCTGGATGCTTCTGTACAAAAGCAAGTATTGGAGCTGCTTGCGGGGTTGCAGAGCAAGCATGGCATCAGCTATCTATTGATTAGTCATGACCTCGAAGTGATTGCCGCCATGTCGCATCGCATCGCGGTGATGCAAGCAGGGCGGATTGTTGAGCAAGGGGCAGCAGAAGATATACTCCATTCGCCGCAACACGCGTATACACGTCAATTGTTAGTGAGCGTTGCGCAGCAGGACTAATATTGAGTTGGGTGAATCTAGCGCTTGGCCAGCAAGCGTTTGTTTGGAGTCTTAGCGATTTTTCGCGAGCGATTTTTAGATGCGAAACTGCGTGTCGATTTTTTGCCGGAAGCTACGTCACGCATCCTGTTTTTGTTGGCAGCATAACGACTCACATGTCGGTGTGAAGCATAACGGTGTCTCGAATTTTTACGCGAAGTGGCAGCTAGTGCAATGGTAATTGACCGACCCACTTTAAGCGTTGCCGATTTGTTCAGTTTTCTTAGTTGGGTAACGTTTACATGGTAGCGACGCGCCAGCGTGGCATAGGTATCGCCTCTACGCACGGTATGTCTGAGCGAACTGACACGCACGTTAATTGGCGCAAGTTGCATATTGAAGGCTTCGAACTCCCCGTCACTTTCTTCACCATTTAACGGCACAAGCAGGGTTTGTCCTGTGCTGATATTCCCGCGCATAGACAGACTATTTACCGCTTTGAGGGTTTCTACCGACAAACCAAAACGCGGAGCCAATTTATCTAAGCGCTCGCCTTTTTTGGGTTGGTATGATTGCCAGCTAACTAGGGGTTTGTCGTAGCTTTCCAAGTTGGTACGAAAAGTTTCGACCTTATCTACAGGCAACAATATGACATCATCGGCATCCTGTAAGATCACGGGGCGGTTGTGCGAAGGATTGAGTGCAGTAAATTCTTCCATCGAGATGTCGGCTAATTGCGCGGCAAGCTTCATGTCCATGTGTTGAGTGGTTTGAACAGCAGCAAAATAAGGCTCATTAGAAATATCGCTTAGGGCTAAGCCAAAGCGAGTTGGATCTGCGATGATGTTTTTGATGGCTAATAATTTAGGCACGTAATTGCGCGTCTCGGCAGGCATCTTCAAGCTGGCATAGTCGATAGATAAACCTAATCTGCGATTGTGCGCTTGTGCGCGTTGCACCGACCCTTCACCCCAGTTGTAAGCCGCTAAAGCAAGCTCCCAGTCACCAAACATATCGTGTAGTTTTTGCAAATAATCGAGCGCGCTTTTTGTCGCACCCACCACATCGCGTCTATTGTCATGCCACCAGTTTTGCTGCAAGCCAAAAGTTTTGCCTGTGGCGGGCATAAATTGCCATATACCCGACGCGCGGGTGCTGGACATCGCACCGGGATTGAATGCGCTCTCTATCATGGGCAGTAATGCAATTTCACTGGGCATACCGCGTTTTTCTACTTCGCTGGTGATGAAATAGAGATAGCGGCGCGCGCGATCAGTCATGCGTTTTACATAGTCGGGGCGTGCGGCGTACCACTGTTCATGTTTGTTAATTAAGATGCTATCGAATTCACGCATGGCAAAACCGTTACGGATGCGTACCCACAAACTGTCTTTAATTACACCTGTCTCATTAGCCAGATCAACTGGAGATTCTTCCTTTGGGAACCACACGGGTGGCGGCTCGGCATTGACTTCTTCAACAGGTGGAACAAATTCAACTTTGTTGTCAGAAATAGTAGTGTCTGATGAAGGAGCGACTCCGGTTCTTGGATTGGTAAGTGGCGCAGGTTGGGGATCAGCTTCGCTGACAGTTACTTCAGGTGTAGGAGGGGCTGTGATTGGAGTAATTGGAATAGCAGGTGTCTCAGATACCAATTCGATTTTGACGTTGCGCGCGGAAGGTAGCCAGTCGGGAGCAATTTCGTCAGTTGCTGCAGGGATAACAGTTACGTCATCTGCCTGAGCGTAACTGGTCAGCGCGATTATGGTGAAAAGGATAAAGAGTAGGGGGCGAAGCAAGGGCACTTAGGCTATTCCATAGGTCAAAAAACTGGCGCGATGGTAACGAGGTGAGGTGCTGAGGTCAATCTAAATGGTGCAGAGCTGTTGATTTTGGTACAAAACCATAGTCCACGAAATCCACTAAAAACACGAAACAGATAATGGATGTTTCGTGCCTTTCGTGTTTTTCGTGGACTAGTGGTTTTTGCTAGCGTATCGGATTTTTCAGTTGTTCTAAGATTGCCGGGTTTTCCAGCGTGGAAATATCCTGTGTGATTTCCTCACCTTTGGCGATAGCGCGCAGCAAGCGGCGCATGATTTTACCGGAGCGTGTTTTAGGCAAATTGTCACCAAAGCGGATTTCATCCGGTTTGGCAATCGGGCCGATTTCCTTGCCTACCCAGTTGCGCAGCATGTCGGCGATTTCTTTGGCTTTGGCTGCGTCATCAGGTCGAACGCCCTTTAGTACCACGAATGCGACTACCGCTTCGCCCTTTATTTCATGCAGCTTTCCGACCACTGCCGCCTCCGCCACTAATGGATTGGCGACGAGTGCGGATTCGATTTCCATCGTGCCCAAACGATGGCCTGAAACATTCAGTACGTCATCGATACGCCCCATAATCCAGAAGTAGCCATCTTCATCCCGGCGTGCTGAATCACCTGCCAAATATGAGCCGCGCATCTCTGCTGGGAAATACGATTGCTTATAGCGTTCCGGGTCGCCCCAGATGGCGCGGATTTGCGAAGGGAAAGGGCGTTTGATGACCAAAAATCCACCGTGTTGGTCATGCACTTCGTCGCCGGCTTCATTGACAATCGCCGCCATGATGCCTGGCAGGGGCAAGGTGCAAGTGCCTGGTTTCAGTGGCATGGCACCGGGTAACGGTGCAATCATGTGGCAGCCTGTTTCAGTTTGCCACCACGTATCCACAATCGGACAACGCGCTTGGCCGACGGTATTGTAATACCACATCCATGCTTCTGGATTGATAGGTTCACCCACGCTGCCCAATAAGCGCAAGCTTGATAAATCATATTGTTTGGGCAAGTCCGCCCCCAATTTAATTAACGAACGAATCGCAGTGGGTGCGGTGTAAAAAGTGGTGACTTTATGATCTTGAATCATTTTCCAAAAGCGTCCTGCATTCGGATAAGTGGGGATACCTTCAAAAATCACTTGTGTGCCACCCATTGCCAATGGACCGTAGGCAACATAGCTGTGCCCAGTAATCCAGCCCACATCAGCGGTACACCAAAAAATATCTGAAGTTTTGTAATCAAATACCCATTGCATCGATAGCATCGCACCCAGCAAATAGCCTCCGCTGGAATGTTGCACGCCTTTAGGTTTGCCCGTCGAGCCTGACGTGTAAAGAATAAATAAGGGATGCTCTGCGCTTACCCATTCAGGTTCACAACTTGCGCTTTGCCCTGCGACTAGGTCATGCCACCAAATATTATTTTTTGCGTTCCACGCAGTGTCGCAAGTGGCGCGTTGATAGACAATCACGCTATGCACCATCTCGCAACCGCCCATTGCCAAAGCCTCATCCACAGCGGGTTTCAGCGGCATCACTTTCCCGCCGCGAAGTTGTGCGTCGGCAGTAATCACCGCACACGCTTGTGCGTCGGTGATGCGCTCATTCAAACTCTTAGCTGAGAAGCCACCAAACACCACCGAGTGAATTGCGCCTATCCGCGCACACGCTTGCATAGAAACCACGGCCTCAATACTCATCGGCATATAGATGATGACGCGATCCCCTTTTTTGATGCCGCGCGATTTCAAACCGTTGGCAAATTGACACACCCGTGAGTGCAATTCGCGATAATTTATTTTCGTTACCGTGCCATCATCCGCTTCAAAAATCAGCGCAATTTTTTCGGGTTGTGTCGCGATGTGTTTGTCCAAACAGTTATACGAAACATTCAACTCGCCATCTTCAAACCACTTATAGAAAGGCGCATTGCTTTCATTCAAGACTTTGGTAAAGGGCTTCTTCCATTGCAAAATTTCGCGAGCTAAATTCGCCCAGAAGCCTTGATAATCAAGCACTGCGAAATCGCACAACGCTTTATATTGAGCCATCCCGGACACATTGGCTTGCTTAATAAATTCCGCTGAAGGGTTGAAAACACGAGTTTCGTTTAAAGTTGATTCGATGTTGGACATGAGGACTCCCAAGTGATGACAGCTGTGAAGTGACTATGATAGACCAACAGCTAGCCAAACGGCTACTCAAAAGGGGAGTAAAGAAGACAGATATAAGCAACGACGGTTGTTTCGACTTTGCTTATATCTGCCTAGATGAGAATGGCCAGTTAAGCTAATGTTTTCAGAGCGGCACTGACTGCAACACCCTTGGTAATCTGCGCATTTTGGCGTGCTAGTGCTTCTTCCAACGCACCTAAGCAGAACAATACGTTAGTTGGATTGCTGGCGTAGCCCATCAAGCCAATGCGCCAGATTTTACCTGCCATCACGCCAAGACCTGAGCCGATTTCGAGGTTGTAATCGTTGAGCAACGCGGTGCGAACCGCCGCTTCGTCCACGCCGTCTGGAACGTAAATGGAATTCAGTTGCGGCAGGCGTTCGCCTTCTTTCACGACAAAGCGTAAGCCCATTGCTTCTATACCTGCCTTTAATGCGAGGTGGTTGCGAGTGTGGCGCGCCCAAGAATTTTCTAAACCTTCATCTTGTAAAACCACCAAAGCTTCGTGCAAGCCATATAGCGCATTGATAGGCGCAGTGTGGTGATAGGCGCGTTTGCCGCTACCCCAATAGCCCATGACTAAATTCAAATCCAAGAACCAGCTTTGTACTTTGGTTTTACGTGTTTTGATTCGTTCTACCGCACGTTCGTTGAAACTGACTGGCGATAATCCCGGTGTGCAAGACAGGCATTTTTGCGAGCCGGAATAAATCGCATCAATATTCCATTCATCCACTTTGAGGGGTGAACCACCTAGTGAAGTCACAGCATCAACGATGGTTAAGCAGCCTGCTCGATGTGCGATTTCAACCAAGGTTTTGGCATCAGACAATGCGCCTGTAGAAGTTTCTGCATGGACAAACGCGACCACTTTCGTATCAGGATTTTGCTTAAGCGCGGCTTCCAGTTTGTTTGGGTCAACTGCGCTGCCCCAAGTGTCTTCAACCATCACAGCAACGCCACCGCAACGCTCGACGTTTTCTTTCATGCGCCCACCAAACACGCCGTTTTGGCACACGATGACTTTGTCGCCAGGCTCAACGAGGTTGACGAAACACATTTCCATGCCTGCTGATCCCGGCGCGGATACAGGCAACGTCAGAGGATTTTTAGTTTGGAATGCGTACTGCAACAACGCTTTCATTTCATCCATCATTGCTACAAACATCGGGTCAAGGTGACCAATGGTCGGGCGTGACATGGCTTCGAGGATGCGCGGATTAACGTCAGATGGGCCTGGACCCATCAAAGTGCGTGCGGGAGGATGAAAAGATTTTATGGTCATGATGTTTAGTCTTTAAAGTTGAGGGTTAAAAAATAATAATCAGGTTTCTAGACCGAGAATCATAGCAAAATATCTGAGTAAAGTGGTAGGGATAGTTGTGGGTGATTCAGTGGCGTAAGTATGGTTGTTGTAAACGTGGCAGAATGCACTTGTTGCAATGTATTTAGAGAGTTTTAAAAGGATAGTGATGGAACTTTACTGGGAATGGTGGTTGGCGGCGGTGGTGCTGGTGATGCTAGAAATGTTCAGCGGTACGTTTTATTTGCTGGCCGTGGCATTAGGTTTTTCGGCTGCAGGGTTGATAGCCTTTGTAGGTGTAGCGTGGAGTGGTCAGGTGGTGACGGCAGCGTTGCTATGTAGTGCAAGTGTTGCTGCAATATATCGTTGGCGGAAGCATCAGCGAAAGCCAGAGACACAGGCAAATATTGATTACGACATTGGTCAAAATGTTCAGATTGTGAGTTGGAATGGCAACCGTCATGCACGCGTCGCTTATCGAGGAGCGGAATGGGACGCAGAGTTGGATATTCATGCAGTGTATGACGAAACACAATCCGTTTGGCGGATTAAAGCAATGGTGGGATCACATTTAATTATTGAGTAAAGGAAAAATGATGGATATGTTCGTGGTTGGTTTGGTTGCATTTGCGATCTTTTTAGCGTTTCAAACCATTAAAATAATTCCTCAGCAAAACGCTTGGGTGGTTGAGCGACTTGGTAAGTATCAGGCTACGCTTGAGCCGGGCTTGAATATTGTGATTCCGTTTTTGGATCGCATCGCTTATAAACATCGTCTGACAGAATTCCCCATCGACATCGCCCCTCAAGTTTGCATTACGCGCGACAACACCCAAGTCCAAGTGGATGGTGTGTTGTATTACCAAGTCACGGATGCGGCACGTGCTAGTTATGGCACATCAAATTATCTCGCGGCGATTACCATGCTCGCGCAAACCGCGCTTCGTTCTGAATGTGGTAAGCGTGATTTAGATAAATTGCTGGAAGATCGCGATGCGATCAATCGTACCGTGGTATTCGCGTTGGATGAAGCCAGCCCAAACTGGGGTGTGAAAGTTTTACGCTACGAAATTAAGGACATTACGCCACCGCAACAGGTACTCGCCTCAATGCAAAAACAAATCACCGCCGAACGGGAGAAACGAGCGCTGATTGCACAATCAGAAGGCAAGAAGCAAGAAGAGATTAACCTTGCCGAAGGAAAGATGACCGCTTCGATACGCGAATCGGAAGGCTCGAAACAAGCGGCAATTAACAATGCGCAAGGCGAGGCTGAAGCGTTGTTGCTGGTTGCCAATGCTACGGCTGAATCAATCCGCGTGGTTGCTGCCGCAACGCAAGCCGAAGGCGGACTCACTGCAGTCAACCTCAAGGTCGCTGAACGTTTCGTTGACGCATTTGGCAACATCGCCAAACAGGGTAATACCATGATATTGCCTGGCAACGCGGCAGATATAGCTGGGATGGTGGCGACTGCGATGCAGGTGGTAAAGAAAAGTTGATGTTGGTTTAGCTGAGTGCGTTGTGCAGTTCGGCTATGACTTTATCTTGTGCATCATCCATGTCTACCCATAAAGGCAGTCGCAGTAATCGATCCGACAAATTGTTGGTGTGACGCAATTCACCGTTGGATCGAGCGTATTTTTTCCCGGCAGGAGAGCTGTGTAGCGGCACATAGTGGAATACTGCATTCACGTTTTTTTCTTTCAGATGCGCAATCACTTCGGTGCGTTTCTCCAAAGACTCCAACAGAATGTAATACATGTGTGCATTGTGTTGGCTGCCGTCCGGAATGATGGGGCGGCGCAGCTTCCCGGTCTCTTCAAGCCCAGCGAATGCTTGATGATACCGGTGCCAAATGTCTAAACGATTTCGGGTAATGCTCTCTGCCTCTTCCATTTGCGCCCACAAAAAAGCCGCGATGACTTCACCCGGTAAATAGGAAGAGCCCACGTCCACCCATGTATATTTATCAACTTGTCCGCGAAAAAACTGGCTGCGGTTTGTGCCTTTTTCGCGGATGATTTCTGCGCGTTCGGCAAAGCGTTCTTCATTGACCAACAATGCACCGCCTTCGCCCGAAATGATATTTTTGGTTTCGTGGAAAGAGTATGCGCCCAGATGACCAATCGTTCCGAGTGTTTTACCTTTGTAGGTGGACATGACGGCCTGCGCCGCATCTTCAATCACCAACAGATTATGACGCTGTGCGATGTCCATGATCGCATCCATCTCGCAAGCAACTCCCGCGTAATGCACGGGGGCTATCGCTTTTGTACGCGGCGTGATGGCGGCTTCAATTTTTGTTTCGTCAATATTCAGTGTGTCGGGGCGAATATCCACAAATACGGGCACACCGCCACGCAACACAAAAGCATTGGCTGTTGAAACAAAGGTGTAAGAGGGCATGATGACTTCATCACCCGGCTGGATGTCAGCGAGAATCGCCGCCATTTCCAACGCGGCGGTGCATGAGTGGGTGAGCAATGCCTTGCGTGTGCCTGTGCGAGCCTCTAGCCAAGCGTGGCATTTTTTGGTGAACATGCCATCACCGGCCAAGTGGCCATTGGTATGCGCTTGGGCAATGTACCAAAGTTCGCGACCAGTCATGTGGGGTTTGTTAAAAGGGATGTTGTTCATATTGAATTATTCGAATGATTATTTTGAGGAAACACGAAATACTTAAACACTATAAACAGATACCCGGCAATGATAAAAATTGTTACACCTTGCACTAATTGGTGAGCATAGCCAAGTTGATCGACACATATAAAAAGAATCAGCCAGTTCAGCAAATAGCCCGATAGATGGGTGATTGTATAACGAGCTATTGCCTTGGTGGCATTACCACTATGAGCGAATGACCATTTTCTGTGGCCAATAAAACCGATTGAAGCGCCGATGACGTAGAGTAAAGTCATGGTTTTTTTGGGTTCAACGCCCAGATAGGTAATTAGCAGGTAAACGGCATACATGATCAAGTTGGTTGCCGCACCCACTAGGCCATAACGGATTAGCTGCCGCATAAGTTGGGGGTAATAGAGCTACTCATGTGGTCATCCGATGATAGATGTCCTGCGGGTTGCTAAACGAAAAGCCAAGTGAAGCGTATAAGTTAAGTACCGCTAAATTGCCGGCGGAGATGGAGCTTTTTACTTCATCGTCCCAAATGCCCAGTAAATCAGCACACACGGCACTCCACCAGTATTTCGATAATCCTTTGCCGCGCTGCGCTTCCGCAACCGCATGTAATACAAGGTTGTTATCCTGATGTCCAATGAAGCCCGCCAGCGTGCCTTCCCAGTAAAGGCCATAAACCTGGCGCGCTTCGAGTAGTTGCTTTAGCCAATTGTCATAGCGGAAATCAGCAGCCAGTTTGGATAAATTGAAATCGCGATGGAAACGTCCATGAGTAAAAGCACCTTTGCATATCGCCATTGCTTGTTCGAAATCCACTTTTTTGGAAATGCTTGCATCTGGATGATGTGAGGGGCGTAAGCGAGGCACGGTGCAATGAGGCTCGATCAAGGTGTCGCAATAATAAAAGCCGTAATCGTGTAACAGATGCTTATCTGCAAGTGGGTCAACTTTGAGAGTGTGGTGTCCTTTTGTCTGCTGTGCTTGTTGTAATGCTGCTTCGCTATATTCGAGCAGCTCCCACGTCGGCATACCAAACGCTGCCGTGTCCCAAGGTGTGGATTTAATCAGCATGCTCATCGAAGGTCGTTCGTCTGACGATATACAGTGGTCGCTTCTTGGTTTCGTCGAAGGTCTTGCCAAGATAGATTCCAAGAATGCCCAGCATCGCGATGATGATGCCGCCAATAAAATAAAGTGACACGATTAAGCTGTTCCAACCAGGTATGGGTGATCCATAAATCCAGGCGCGTATCAAAATATAAAGGCCGTAACTGAAAGACAATGTTGCCATACCGAAACCAAAACGTACACCAATGCGTAATGGTTTATCAGAGTTGGCAATGATAGTTTCGCTAGCCAACTTCCATAGTTTGGAGAAAGTATAAGTGGAGTTACCTTCAAAGCGTTCCGCGTGTTCCACTTCTATGCTGGCAGTGGGAAATCCTAGCCATTGCACAAGACCGCCAAAGAAGCGTAACTGCTCTTTCATACGTCGGAAACTCGATACTACTTTGCCCGACATGATGCGGAAATTTCCGCTAGCACCATCGTATTCAATATCCGCCAGATAACTAAATACTTTGTAAAACAATAATGATGTAATGCGCTTTAAAAATGGGTCTTTCCGTTCACCACGTCTTGCCAATACGATGTCGTAACCTTCTTGCGCCTTAGCATATAAGCGAGGGATTTCTTCTGGGCGATCTTGTAAGTCACAATCCATTACCACCACCCAATCGCCTTTACAGTAATCCATACCGGCAGTTATACCGTAGTGCTGGCCGAAATTTCGGCTGAACTGAATACCGCGCACACGTGAATCGGCAGTCACGAGCCGTTCGATGACTTGCCATGAATTATCTCCACCACAGTCCTCAACCAATATGATTTCAAAATCCGGGGAAATGCTTTCCAGTGCAGTTTTTAGTCTGACATATAGTTCATCAAGGCAATGCTCTGCCTTGTAAACGGGTACGACGACTGAGATGAGGGGATTAGCGTTGCTCATTCTAAAAATTTGTTGACGTGTTTATTTTGAATTTAATTTTTTCGAAACAGTTTTGCTGTTTAGCTTAATTTCAATCTCGATGTCCTATATCATAAGCTGAATTGAATTATTTTTGCGGATAGCTGCAAAGTACAACAGATTTTAGGAGCGGTGATGGATTTGAAAGAAACTCAACTTGAATCAGCCTTGGCTTACCAGGGCGATTTTATTCAGGTGTACAAAGACAATGTGCGATTGCCGGATAATACGACTTCGAGTCGTGAATATATCAAGCACCCCGGTGCAGTGGCGATTTTAGCGGTATTGGACAGCGGTAACTTGGTGATGGAACGGCAATTTCGGTATGCACCGCAGCAGGATTTTATCGAATTGCCTGCCGGGAAAATAGACCACGGTGAAGATGCTTTATTGACTGCGCAGCGTGAGCTGCTGGAAGAGACAGGGTATGTGGCGCGCGAGTGGATTCATCTCACGACGGCTTGGCCATGCATTGGTTATGCGGATGAACGCATGGAATATTATTTGGCGCGTGGGCTCACCCATCAAGGAAGCCAGCTGGATGAAGGCGAGTTCTTGGAGGTGTTTGAATTGTCGCTGAGCGATGCCATAGATTGGATACGGCTGGGAAAAATCAACGAAAGCAAAACCATCGTCGGGCTATTTTGGTTGGAAAAATATCTCAAGGATTGGCAGACGTAACTCCACGCACCGCTCTGGTGCTTGATGGTGGGGCGTCTATAAAATAACGCACCATAATGGGTTTTTTTACCAAATCACTCAGCGGCAGAAAACTCTGACTGTTATACATATCAATCGCTTAGAAAGGTGGAATGTATCTTGCGTACAATTACCGCTTTGCACCAAAGGGGAAAAGTATGGAAGATTTAAAAACTAACAATGACGCTTTATTTATTTTGCTCGGCGCAATTATGGTGCTGGCAATGCACGCGGGTTTTGCTTTTTTGGAACTTGGAACAGTACGCAAGAAAAACCAAGTGAACGCACTTGTAAAAATCCTAATGGATTTTGCCGTTTCAACCATTGCCTATTTTTTTATTGGCTACTCGATTGCTTACGGCGTGAATTTTTTCACCGGGGCGGAAGAGCTGGCGCAAAAAAGCGGTTATGAGTTAGTGAAGTTTTTCTTTCTGCTGACTTTTGCTGCAGCCATTCCGGCGATTGTTTCGGGTGGCATTGCCGAGCGCGCAAAATTTAATCCGCAACTTGCAGCGACGTTTATGTTGGTTGGTTTTGTCTATCCATTCTTTGAAGGCATCGCGTGGAATCATCACTACGGCGTACAAGCCTGGTTAAATGCCACGTTTGGTGCGGAGTTCCATGATTTTGCAGGCTCGGTGGTGGTTCATGCCGTGGGCGGTTGGATAGGGCTGGCAGCAGTGTTGTTGCTTGGCGCAAGGAAGGGTCGTTACAACAAAGAAGGGCGTATCTCCGCGCATCCACCTTCCAGCATTCCTTTCTTGGCACTAGGCGCGTGGATACTCACTGTGGGTTGGTTCGGTTTCAACGTGATGTCTGCGCAAACCATTGACCATATCAGCGGCTTAGTCGCGGTAAATTCATTGATGGCGATGGTGGGAGGCACACTAGCCGCATCTTGGGCAGGCAAGAATGATCCAGGCTTTGTGCATAACGGCCCATTGGCAGGACTGGTTGCCGTGTGCGCAGGCTCCGATTTAATGCACCCCATAGGTGCGCTGGTGGTAGGTGGCGTAGCAGGTGGAATGTTCGTGGTGATGTTCACCTTGACGCAAAATAAATGGAAGATCGACGATGTGTTGGGTGTGTGGCCGCTGCATGGTTTGTGCGGTGCTTGGGGTGGAATTGCCGCTGGAATTTTTGGCATGAAAGCGTTGGGCGGAGTGGGGGGCGTGAGCTTTATGTCACAGCTAATTGGCACGCTGCTGGGTATCGCAATTGCTTTGATTGGTGGATTTATCGTGTATGGAACGGTGAAGAAATTCGTGGGTATCCGTCTGGATGCAGAAGAAGAATTTAACGGCGCAGATTTAAGTATCCATAAAATTTCTGCAACGGCAGAGCGTGAATCGGGCTGGTAGAAACTGATAAAAATAAGGAGCCGAAGTGGATTAGCTCGGATGATAAGCTAATCCACTTCAGTCCCCCAAAGTAATGCGGTTGCTGCACTTTGCCCCCGCCTTCTAATTGACTCAGAGGGCGGGCTGCGCGAGATTAAGCTAGTGAATGCAGTAAGCAATGCTCAATCATTTTGTCGTGCTTCAAGCTGGCATCAACGTCGTAAGAGGTCGGGGTTGAAAGCATGCTGGGGCAAGGCAGCACTTTCTGGTTTATCACCAGGCTAGGCTGGCCTGGCGCAGCGGTGCGTGAAATTCCGTCCAAAGTCAGTACGCTCCATGATTATTTCGAAAGGCTCAAGGGCGCACGTATTCTTATCGCTGATGATCATCCGTTCAATCTCGAAGTGGTTGGCGATATTCTGGAAAATGCCGGCGTAATTGTAAGCACGGCGAGAAACGGAAAAGAGGTGCTGGAGTTGCTAAAGAGTAATTCCTTCGATTGCGTGCTGATGGATATCCAGATGCCTGTGATGGATGGTTTTGAAGCGACGCGACTGATCCGCCTCGATCCTGCTATGGCTGAGATTCTGGTCATCGCCATGACAGCCAATGCCTCCAAAGAAGATTGCGAACGCTGCCTTGAGGTAGGCATGGATGACTTCATTGCCAAGCCGTTCAAGCCTGCTCAATTTTATGCCACGCTTGCGAAATGGCTGTCAGGGGAGGAGGTAAAGCATGGAGCATAAAACCGGAAACAACGAGCGAGTTTCAAATACTGAGGTACTCTTTGAAACCTGCGCCCTTGATTTTTACCCTGTAGATTTTACTGTGCTCACTGAACTGTTCGGTGACGACAAACAAAAGATACGGAAAATGATCGAAAAATTTGTGGAGTCATCGCGGCTGGACATGAAAAAAATTGAAGCTGCCATGGTGCTTAAGGATTACGCGGCAATTGGCAGGCTAGCGCATTTTATTCGCGGCCCTTCCGGGATGATAGGCGCGACAGGACTGGCGAAACTTTGCATGGAACTGGAAGCGCACTGCGCGAATTGTGATAAAGAAAATAGGGCACTGGAAGTTATTGGGAGAATGTACCTCATGTTGGATCAAATCGATGAGCAAACGAATAAATATTTCCGTTAATTCAACGACCATGCCGTATACATGCTCCGTGTATGCGGCACGTCCATCTACGTCGTTAGTTGCGCGGGCGAATCGCTGTGTTGCACCGAAGGTACGCAACCTGCTACCCGGCAAGCCGAGTGCAGGGTTGTTGGCGCGGTACTCGAAATCCTCGTGTATAAGCCATACACTGCGGTTTCTGCGTTCCGTGCGCCGTGCGCTTCATCCCGCTCACCGATTAAATCGGCGTTTTCCTAGATCGAATGATTTCATGTGCCTGTGGGATTTTAACCTGCGAGTTAGTTAGCGCAGCAAATGTTTGGGTGATGAATGCAGGGTAGCCGATTGGCGGTTCTTTCATATATTATGGACGGTCATCCGGCAAAAAATTTAGGATAGTAATAACAAATAGTGTCAATTGGATATTCGAAATACGTGATGTACTGTTGAGGAGTAAGTTTTGAAGAAAGTTTTAGGCAGGTTATTTTCTGCATCAATTGCGTTGACTGCATTATTGCTATTTCAAGCAGCCCAAGCGCAAACACCACAATTTAGCGACCAACAGATACAAGCTTTGAAGCAACAGTATTTGGGTTCCGTCGCAAAGCAAGGTGGGGATACTAAGAGTGCCAAGCAAGCCAATGAGATTGCCGACCAGCAACAAGTTGTTCAACCCCAACCCGTTGTTATGAGTATTGTGCCGAGTGCGATTGAGGTGTCTATGCGCGCGCGCGTCTCATCGGACTTAAAGGACAGCGTTAAAGAAGAAGAACCGAACAATTTAAAAAACTCCGATTCGGTTAAATTAGAAAAAACCGAAAGTCGCGACATGGCGGCAGCCAGAAAAGAAGACCTGGGCTTGCGTACATCCTGGAATCATTTCATTGAAAAGCAAAAGATGCGGGGTGTCGATAGCAATCTCTCGCAATTTGGCTATCAATTGTTCGCGGGTACACCCAATACTTTTTCACCTGCCGCAGATATTCCTGTTCCACCAGAGTATGTGTTGGGGCCGGGAGATGAATTGCAGATGCAGTTCTATGGCAGCCGTGACGACAGCATGAATTTGGTTATCGATCGCGAAGGCGTGATTGAATTGCCAAAAGTTGGCGCGCTTACATTGGTCGGCTTGAGTTTTGTACAGGCCAAGGCGCTAATAGCCGAACAAGTGCGACAAAAAATGATAGGGGTTACTACCTCAGTCACGATGGGCAGATTGCGTTCGATACGTGTATTTGTTTTGGGCGATGCAGAGCATCCGGGCTCGTATCTAATCAGCGGACTTTCGACCATTTCGCACGCGTTGTTTTCTGCGGGTGGAGTCAGTAAGAATGGTTCGTTGCGGCACATCCAGCTTAAGCGTAATAGCAAAGTTATCAAAGAACTTGATCTTTATGATTTTTTGCTCAAGGGTAATAGTCGCGGTGATGATCGCCTGCTACCTGGCGATGTGATATTCATTCCACCTGTCGGTGCGGTGATCGGCGTGGCGGGACAAGCAAACAGGCCAGCGATTTACGAATTGCGTGGCGAAAAAACCGCACAAGAAGTGGTTGAGATGGCCGGTGGCGTGTTGGCCGATGCTGATGTTAATCACATTCAGATTGATCGGCTGAGCCAGGCCGGTAATCGCAATATTTTGGATTTTGATTTGACGCAATCCACCAAGGTTCAGAATGGTGACATCCTCATGTTGTTTGCTATTCCCGGAATACGTGCCGATACGGTCAATTTGTTGGGGCACATTAAACGTCCGGGCCAATATGGTTTGGCTAAGGAGATGAAGTTATCAAACCTAATCGGTTCGGTAGATGACTTGCTTCCCGGCGCATTTTTAGATTACGCCTTAATACAACGTACCGACCCAATTTTGCGTAGTGTCACAACCTTGCGCGTGTCATTGGACTCATTACTGGTTAAGCGGGACAAGCATGCGGATGTGCGCTTGCAGGCGGACGATCAAGTGTATGTGTTTTCCAAGTCTTCGATTGATCCGTTGAACGTGGTTTCTATCTTTGGACAAATCGTCAATCCGGGGCAATATCCGTATGCCGATCAAATGCATTTGGTTGACTTGGTATTTGCTGCGGGCGGTCCTAATGAACAGTCCTATTTGAAAGTTGCTGAGTTAACTCGCTATGACGTAATAGACGGCAAGCGTCGGCAGATTAGTCATATTGAAGTCAATCTGGCTGATGCGTTGTCGGGCAATGCGGATGCAAACATTGTACTGTTGCCGCATGACGAGTTATTGATTAGAACCATATCAAATTGGCGCAGTGCGACCCGTGTAGAGTTGCAAGGCGAAGTTAAATATCCTGCAACCTACTCGGTTGAGGAAGGTGAGCATCTTTCAAATCTTTTGGCTCGAGCTGGGGGATACACTAGCGACGCTTATTTACCCGCCGCTGTATTTACTCGCGAATCGGTGCGCGCAGACCAACAGAAACAGATTGATGAGCTAGCGCATCGTACTGAAACGGAAGTCACTAAGATGGAAGGCTCGGTCGGTTTGTTGAAAGATGATTTATTAAAAGCGCGTGAGCTGGGTAAGCTGGAAGCGGCTAAACGTGTCGCCCAACAAATGAAATCAGTCAATGCAACAGGACGCATCGTGATTGAGTTGGCCGATATTGAAAAGCTGAAAGGTACGCCGTTTGATTTGGCGTTGCGGGATGGCGATAGGTTGTACGTGCCCAAGCGTCCAGATGAAGTGCTGGTGTTAGGTGAGGTGTATAACCAAACCGCATTTATTTATCGTGACAATATGGGCAGTAATGAATATCTCAACATGGCCGGAGGAGCAACACTTGGCGGAGATGTTAAGCGTATCTACGTGGTTCGCGCCAATGGCATGTTGGAGGTGGTAAACAAAGGCTGGTTCAGTGGTAAATCAATTGCCATAGAGCCAGGTGATGCCATCATCGTGCCACAAGATGTGGCGCAGTTTAATTTGGTTGATTCAACCTTGGATTGGTCGCGTGTTGTGATGCAGGTGGGCGTGAGCTTAGCTTCCATGAAAACCATCGGGGTTTTCAAATGAGTAATCAGCTGATTGGTATTCAGATTACCAACACCCAAGAAGAAATGGGTTTGAGAAAGATATGGTCTATTTTTTATTGCGATGGCGAGTACTTTTGTGCTGAGCAATATAATTATTCGGCAACAGTTTAACGCCGGTAAGAATTCAAGCAGGGGTGAGAAATGAAAGCCGTCATACTGGCAGGCGGGTTAGGCACTCGTATTAGCGAAGAAACTTCTTCGCGTCCCAAGCCTATGGTGGAAATTGGGGGGAAGCCGATTTTATGGCACATCATGAAACTGTATTCGGCACACGGCATTAATGAATTTGTGATTTGTTGCGGGTATAAGGGTTACGTTATCAAGGAATATTTCGCCAACTATTTTCTCCACATGTCTGATGTTACTTTCGATATGAAAAATAACCGGATGCAGGTACATCAGCAATACGCTGAACCATGGCAAGTAACACTGGTAGATACGGGTGATGAAACTATGACGGGGGGGCGTTTGAAACGTGTGGCGGAATATGTCAAAGATGAAGAAGCATTTTGTTTTACTTATGGAGATGGTGTGGGTGACGTAAACATCACTGAACTCATCGCTTACCACAAGGCACAAAAAGTCAAAGCTACACTAACCGCCACCTTGCCTCCTGGGCGTTTCGGGGCACTTGATATACAGGGACGCTTGGTTAATAGCTTCCGCGAAAAACCCAAAGGGGATGGCGCAATGATCAACGGCGGTTTTTTTGTGCTATCGCCCGAAGTCATTGATTACATCGCCGACGATAAAACCATCTGGGAGCGCGACCCGATGGAACGTCTTGCGGAAGAGGGAAGCTTGGCGGCGTTTCAACACGAAGGATTTTGGCAGCCGATGGACACGCTGCGTGACAAGATTCAACTCGAAGAGTTGTGGCAATCAGGCAAAGCCCCCTGGAAAGTCTGGTCGTGAATTCAGCGTTCTGGAGGGACAAGCGCGTTCTGCTGACCGGACATACCGGTTTTAAAGGAAGCTGGCTGTCGCTTTGGTTGCAGTCAATGGGTGCGCAGGCAATAGGATACGCGCTCAACCCGCCAACCAATCCGAACTTGTTCGATGTGGCTGAAGTTGGCAGAGGCATGACCAGTATCATCGGGGACATCCGTGATCTGGAACACTTGTGTGCGGTGTTTACCAAGCATCAGCCAGAGATAGTGATTCACCTGGCAGCACAAGCTTTGGTGCACAATTCTTATATCAGCCCAATAGAAACCTACTCCACCAATGTGATGGGTACGGCTCATGTATTGGAAGCCGCAAGACTATCGAATAGCGTGCGAGCCATCGTCAATGTGACGAGCGACAAGTGTTATGAAAACAAAGAGTGGGCTTGGGGTTATCGTGAGAATGAACCAATGGGTGGTTACGATCCTTACAGCAACAGCAAGGGTTGCGCAGAGTTGGTGACAGCCGCTTATCGAAGTTCGTATTTTAATCCTGAAAAATATAAAGAACACGGTGTGGCTTTGGCTTCGGGTCGCGCAGGCAATGTGGTTGGCGGGGGGGATTGGGCTGAAGACCGATTGATTCCCGATATAATACGCGCTATTGCACAAGGTAAGCCAGTAAACATCCGTAACCCGCACGCAGTTCGGCCTTGGCAGCATGTGTTAGAGCCGCTCTCCGGGTATTTGCAGTTGGCGCAAAAATTATATGAAGAGGGCGCGAGTTTTGCCGAAGGTTGGAATTTTGGACCGAGTGATGAAGACGCAAAACCCGTGCAATGGATCGTTGAAAGGCTCATACAGTTATGGGGTAATGGTGCCAGTTGGGAGTTGGATAGGGGCGATCATCCGCACGAAGCGCATTACCTAAAGCTCGATTGCTCAAAAGCAAAAGCGCGATTGAATTGGCATCCACACTGGCATCTTGACGAAACATTAAGCGCGATTATCGAATGGCAAAAATATTATCAGCAGGGCGCGGACATGAAAAAAATAACACAGAGGCAAATTGAAAGTTATTCAAAAGGAGCGCGACCATGAGTGGTGTATTACGCAAACAGCTGACAGCCGATGCAAATCATACTATTCATTTTGTTTTGCCTCCGGAAATGGGTAATGAGGTAGATGTGCTAATTTTCCCTCGATTATCCACGAAGCTGACCGACCAGCAAGAAAGTCTGGCGATGGCTCGGTTGATGGATGCAAGCGGATTTGCAAACAATGTTCTCAATAGTGCAGAAGAGGATTGTTGGAATGACCTTTGAAATTATGCCAGGCACAATTTATAGTGCCCACTTTCCTTTCGGCGATTTAAGCAATAAAAAGAAAAGACCTGTACTCGCATTGTCTGGTAAGGATGAGAATGATGATGTACGCATCGTTTTTATTACCAAAACGACTGTTGATGAAACGCAAGGATTTGCTTTTGAACAAGCAGATTTTGCCGATGAAATGCTCAAGTATCAAAGCCATGTGCGCGTAGATAAAACGTTTAATCTTCACATAAGCCGCATAGAAAAACCCGTTGCAAGCTTGAGTGACAAAGGGTTTGAGCGCGTGCTGAGAAAATTGGTGACCTTCGATATTCCAAGTTATGCAGCATTAAAATATCAAAAGAAACCATTCACTTCGGGAGCAAGTGTAGTTCCGCCTTCAGGGAAAGTGATTGGCGCAAGCGAATTAAAAAATATGGTGGATGCCTCGCTCGATGGCTGGCTTACCACGGGACGGTTTAACGAGGCATTTGAAAAACGCTTTGCCGAATTTGTTGGCGTACCATATGCGTTGACGACCACATCAGGTTCTTCAGCTAACCTGCTTGCATTCACTGCACTGACTTCCTATAAACTCGGTGATCGCGCGTTAAAGGCGGGCGATGAAGTCATTACGGTAGCAGCAGGTTTTCCAACGACAGTGAATCCCATATTGCAAAACGGCATGGTGCCTGTGTTTGTCGATGTGGATATTCCCACCTACAACATCGATGCAAACAAAATTGCAGCCGCAGTAACCGAACGAACACGGGCCATCATGGTGGCACATACGTTGGGTAACCCGTTCAATTTGGATGCGGTGATGACAGTGGCAAAGAAACATAATCTTTGGCTTATCGAAGATTGCTGCGACGCGCTGGGCTCCCGCTACAAAGGCAAACATGTCGGCACATTCGGCCATATCGCCACATGCAGCTTTTATCCCGCGCACCACATCACCATGGGTGAGGGCGGTATGATTTTTACGGCCGACCATGAGCTGAAAAAAATTATCGAATCGTTCCGTGATTGGGGGCGTGATTGTTATTGCGACCCAGGCTGTGATAACACCTGTGGCAAACGCTTCGGTTGGCAACTGGGTGCTTTGCCATTTGGCTATGACCACAAATATACTTACTCACACTTGGGCTACAACCTTAAAATTACCGACATGCAGGCGGCTTGTGCTTTGGCGCAAATGGATCGGTTGCCGGAATTTATAGACGCACGAAAACGTAATTTTTCTTATCTAAAAGCCAAGCTAAAATCCTGTGAAGAGTTTTTAATTCTCCCGGAAGCAACTCTCGACAGCGACCCTTCATGGTTTGGTTTTCCAATTACCCTCAAAGAATCATCGGGCATATCCCGCGTGGAACTGCTGACTTACTTGGATCAATACAAAATCGGTACACGCCTGTTGTTTGCCGGAAATCTGACGCGCCAGCCGTACTTTGAAGGACGAAATTATCGAGCAAGTGGTGAGCTGTCTAACACCGACAACATTATGAACAACACCTTCTGGATTGGTGTGTATCCGGGATTGACTGAAGAAATGCTAAATTTTGTAGTCAGTCAGATTGAGTCATTTTTTGGTGTGAACTTCTAAAACAACAAATACCAGGAACACGTTTTGAAAGCTTCCGATGCACTGGCAAAGTTTTTAATTGCACACCGTATTCAAACCTGTTTTGAACTCGTGGGCGGAATGATTACGCATCTTCTTGATAGCTATGCTGAGTCCGGAAAATTTAACATTATTTCAATGCACCATGAGCAGGCGGCTGCCTTTGCTGCGGAAGGTGTGGCTAGACATACCAAGGGAAAAATTATCGCGGTAGCAATGGGTACCAGTGGCCGGGCGCAACCAATTTGATGACGGGTATGGGTAGTTGCTGGTTTGATTCTGTACCGTGTTTGTTCATTACCGGGCAGGTTAATACCCATGAACTGAAAGGCAAACGAGCAATTCGACAGCAAGGTTTTCAGGAGCTGGATATTGTTGAAGTGGCGCGCTCGATAACCAAGCATGCAGTACGTGTTGATAGTGCAGACGCGCTATTGCCAGAATTGCACAAAGCGTTATCGATGTCGTTGAGTGGTCGTCAAGGACCAGTCTTGTTAGATATTCCGAATGATGTTCAGCGAGCTGACATTCCAAATGAAATAGTTGAAAAGTGGTTGAACCTACCTTTGGACGTTTCTGCTGGCCATGAAATAAATGTAAATGACCTGAAGCGATTGGAAGTCTTGTGCAAGGGCGCGAAGTGCCCGTTGATTTGTATCGGGGGTGGCGCACGATGGGCTGATGCGATGGATGCTTGGCTGAAAAATGCCGATGAGCTTGGTATTCCCTACGTGGCCACGCTTATGGGACATGAGCGCGTGATAGCACGTGACAATTATTTCAACATGCTAGGCAGTTACGGCAATCGTGAGGCTAACTGGGCGGTGCAGAATTGCGATTTGTTAATTGTGGTAGGCGCGCGGCTGGATGTTAGACAAACGGGTTCAGATGTTGAAGATTTTGCTCGTAAAGCGCAGGTAGTACAAATAGATATTGATCCCGCGCAATTGGGCAACCGGGTTCAGGCGGAACTAAATATTTGTGCCACATCAGAAGACTTCTTTAATTCATTTCCAATAAGTCAAAATTCATTTCCGAATCTGGAAACTTTCTGGTCGATAGAGCTTGTCAAGCGACGTAAACAGGCTGAGCCGAATGAATATTCGGATTGGGAAATTAGCCCCAGTCAGGTTATGAAAAAGCTGAATGTTGTTTTATCGAGTAGCGCAGTTGATTATGTTTGCGATGTTGGTAACCATCAAATGTGGGCAGCGCAGAGTTTGCGACTGTCACCAGGGCAAGCAATACATTACAGCGGCGGTATGGGTGCGATGGGATTTGCCTTGCCGACTGCAATTGGTGTTGCGCTTCAGTCACAGCATAAAACAGTCGTGATTACGGGTGATGGCAGCCTGCAAATCAATATTCAGGAATTGGACACACTGAATCGCTTGGGCTTGGACATGGCAATAATCGTAATGAACAACTCGGTGTTGGGCATGGTTAAAAATTTCCAAGACATGTATTTTGATGGTCGAGATCAATCGACTCGAAAGGGCTACAGTAGTCCTAGATTTTCTGACATAGCAAAGGCCTATGGAATCGAGGCTCATCGGGTTGATAACGCAGCAGATACTGATCGTGTGCTGAATTTGGTAACAGAACACAAAGGCCCATTACTCATCGAAATTATGATGGATGGCGCAACGGAATGTCGCCCACGTTTGGCTTACGGATCCAAATTGGATGAGCAGTTCCCCAAGCTGCAAGGTGTCAACCTATAAACAGCATGACTATAATGAAGAACGCTGATCGCCACCCAGTTGTAGCTGGGGATTTAGAATTTCTGACTAGTCAATATTCGATTCCGTGGCAGCCATTGCAAGGCAAAACAGTACTGATTACAGGCGCGGCAGGTTTCCTGGCTGCCTATATGGTGGAAACGTTATTGTTTCTAAATGAGACGCAGCATCTCAATGTTCAAGTCATCGCCTTGGTTAGAAATCGAAATGGGTTTGCTCAACGATTTGGTTGCAGCCTGAATCGATCTGATCTGATCTGCATTGATCAAGATGTTAGTTCACCACTGGATTTGGATCGAAAAATTGATTTCATTATCCATGCGGCAAGCCAGGCTAGTCCAAAATACTACGCAACAGATCCGGTTGGTACCTTGAAAGCAAACACGCTTGGGACAGCGCAGTTGCTTGAATTAGCACGAAAGCATCAGGTGGAAGGATTCCTCTACTTTAGCAGTGCCGAGGTCTATGGGGAGTCAGCCCGGATGCCAACTGCTGAGTTTGACTATGGATATCTTGACCCATTGGCGGTTCGCTCATGCTATGCAGAAAGTAAGCGCATGGGCGAAACCATGTGTGTCTCTTGGCATCATCAATATGGGGTGCCGGCTAAAATTGTTAGACCCTTTCACACCTATGGTCCTGGTATGAGGCTTGATGATGGTCGTGTTTATGCCGACTTTGTACGTGATGTGGTGAGTGGCCAAGATATTGTATTGAAAAGTGACGGTTTGACCAGGCGTGCGTTCTGCTACTTGGCAGATGCGACTGCCGGATTCTGGATGGTATTGTTGTGTGGAGCGAATGCAAAAGCCTATAACATTGGTAATCCTGATGCTGAAATCAGCATTCGTGATTTGGCAATAGTCGTCGCTGGTCTTTATCCAGAAAAACATATAACCGTGAAATTTGAAAATCGTAAAGAATCTGACGGATACCTACCTAGCCAGATCCCTGTTTCATGCCCAGATATCAATCTGGTCAGAAGCTTAGGCTGGCATCCAGCTACATCTATAGAAAATGGATTCCGTAAAACAATAGAAAGTTATCGGTCATGAAAATAACGGATACGCGTAATGATTTTCTTGGCGGCAAAATCAGCAAGCCTGATTTTATACAGGCGATGTATCAAGCGCATCACTCAAAGCTCTTCGACTATGCGAATTACTTGAAGCAGACCAATATCGCTTCCATAGAAATATCTGACGATAGGGTGATTCTGATATCTCGAGACAAGGGTGTGAAGATGATATGCCCCATCGGCGATTACCGGGTGGCACCTGTTGAAGCATTAAATTTTTTGGATTATGAAACCACCGATTCAGCGATGATTATGCATTTGGTATCGCCTAATGATTGTGTTTTAGATATTGGTGCCAATATGGGTTGGTACTCTATCAATATTGCCAAAACTTACCCTCAAAGCAACGTTCATGCTTTTGAACCTATTCCCAAAACCTATTCATTTCTCGAACAAAATATAAAGCTAAACGAAGTAGAAAATGTTACTTCGCATCATTTTGGGCTGTCTAGTGAGCGTAAGGATATAACTTTTTACTTCTATCCCGAAGGTGGCGTAAATGCATCATCTGCTAATTTGAGTGAGCGCGTGGATGCTGAGTTGATAACATGCCACGTCGAACGACTTGATGATTTTGTGAACGTCAATAAGCTGAAAATTGATTTTATAAAATGTGATGTCGAAGGGGCTGAGCTATTTGTGTATCAAGGGGCAATTGAAACATTGCAAAGAGACAAGCCTATCGTATTCACCGAGATGCTTAGAAAATGGGCCGCTAAATTTAACTACCATCCCAATGAGATCCTCAATCTGTTTGCATCCATTGGGTATCGCTGTTTCTTTGCCGATGGCGCAACACTTAAAGAGCTGTTTGTGATGACGGATGAAACGACCCAGACCAATTTTTTTTTCCTGCATTCCGAAAAACATCGGCAGTCAATCGAAAAATTGACCAACAGATAGTGACGATAAGTGTTGCAGATAGCTGTACCCCAATGAAAAAATTGCTCTTCTACATGGGTGTTCGTCAGTTTTTTGGCAATACAGATTTGTTTGAATTGGGAATGAGCAATGCGGTGATACAATTCACCAGCCATTAAATGGCACATTAGCGTGTAATAATCGTTTCGCTATCGGCAGTATTGGCTGTTTTTATTGCCGTATGGGTAGCTTTCTTTTTAAATCGTCGCACTATCTTAAAATCAATTTAATATGAAAATAGCTATCGTCGGAACCGGCTACGTCGGTCTCTCAAACGCAATCCTGCTTGCGCAGCACAATGAAGTGGTCGCAATCGACATCCTCCCTGAAAAGGTGGCGATGCTGAATCGAAAGCATTCGCCTATCGAAGATGTGGAGATTGAAAATTACCTGACCAACAAAGCACTCAACTTTAAAGCCACGCTGGATAAGCGCGAAGCATATCTGGGTGCGGATTATGTGATTATCGCCACACCAACCGATTACGACCCTGAGACCAACTACTTCAACACCCGCTCGATTGAGTCGGTGATTCAAGATGTGTTGAACATCAATCCACAGGCGGTGATGATTATCAAATCTACCGTCCCCGTTGGCTACACGGCCAAAGCGCGCGCGCAGTTTAATTGCGACAATCTAATCTTCTCCCCGGAATTTCTGCGCGAAGGTCGTGCGCTGCACGATAATCTGCATCCCTCACGCATCGTGATGGGTGAGCGTTCTCAGCGTGCCGAAACTTTTGCCAATTTACTCAAGCAAGGCGCAGTGAAGCAAAACATCGCCACGCTGTTTACCGACTCCACCGAGGCGGAGGCAATTAAACTTTTTGCCAACACCTATCTCGCTATGCGCGTCGCCTATTTCAACGAACTGGACACTTATGCCGCGACGCATGATTTGGATACCAAACAGATTATTCAAGGGGTCAGCCTCGACCCTCGCATTGGCGACCATTACAACAATCCATCGTTTGGCTACGGCGGTTATTGTTTGCCCAAAGACACCAAACAATTGTTGGCGAACTATAGCGATGTCCCGCAAAATCTCATCAATGCCATCGTTGCGTCCAACACCACGCGCAAAGATTTTATTGCTGCCAGTATCGTGAAGAAACTCCCTCTCTCGCTGGGAGAGGGCAGGGGGGAGGGTAAAGTAGCTGGAGTAAAGCCGCCTATTGTCGGTATTCACCGCTTGATAATGAAAGCAGGCTCGGATAACTTCCGCGCATCGAGTATCCAGGGCATTATGAAACGCATCAAAGCCAAGGGCATTGAAGTGATTGTGTATGAACCCGCACTCAAAGAGGCAACGTTTTTCAATTCCAGAGTCGTGAATGATCTTGCGCAATTTAAGCAAGATGCCGATGTGATCGTTGCTAACCGCATCACGGACGATATTCAAGATGTGGCGGACAAGATTTATAGTCGCGATTTGTTTGGGAAAGATTAGACCTCAGCGAAATATCTAATGGTGTGGGGCGAAAGCATTACTCAGCTGCGGGCAACCTTGCAAAATCGACAGAATTCGAACTGTGTGAAATTAAAAATACTGCACCGACGATTTGTGATCGGTATCGCTTGGGAAAGGTTCATAAGCGTATAATGCGCACCGTTGAGGGATATCCTCTGTTGAGAGCGCACCATTGAATACCATTAGTTTTACAGATTTAAATCTAGCACCTGAAATTCTCAAGGCATTAACTGAGTCCGGTTACTCCATCCCCACTCCGATTCAAGCGCAAGCGATTCCTTTGGTATTAGCGGGTCATGATCTTATGGCGGGTGCTCAAACGGGTACGGGGAAAACGGCGGCATTTGCGTTGCCGTTGCTGCAAAAATTATTACCATTTGCAAGCTCCAGTACCTCGCCAGCGCGACATGCGGTGCGGGCTTTGATTTTAGTGCCGACGCGTGAACTGGCGATTCAAGTTGAGAAAAGTGTGCGCGAATATGCCAAGCACACTCATCTACGTTCATTGGTGGTATTCGGTGGAGTGGATATTAAAACGCAAACACCGCATCTGAAATCTGGCGTGGAAATTTTGGTGGCGACACCGGGACGTTTGTTAGATCACATCGAGATGAGATCGGTGCAGCTGAATCAAGTTCAAATGTTGGTGCTGGATGAGGCGGATCGCATGCTGGATATGGGCTTCATGCCGGATTTGAAGCGCATCTTGGCGTTGTTGCCCAAGCAGCGACAGAACTTGATGTTTTCCGCAACGTTTTCGAGTGAAATTAAAAAATTATCAGCGGAATTTTTGGTCAACCCGACGCTCATTGAAGTGGCACGCAGTAACGCTTCAAATGAAAATATCACGCAAAAAGTTTACAAGGTTGCACAACATGACAAGCACGCGTTGCTCACTAAGTTATTAAAGGGCGATGATGCAAAACAGGTCATCGTGTTCACCAAGACTAAGCTTACCGCAAGCGCTATCGCCAAAAAATTGCAGCGTGAAGGAGTGTCTGCGGATGCGATTCATGGTGACAAAACGCAGCTAGAGCGCATGCAAGCGTTAGAAGCTTTTAAGCAGGGTACCGTGGCGGTGTTAATTGCAACAGACGTTGCGGCACGTGGTTTGGACATTGACCAACTGCCTATGGTGATTAACTATGAAATCCCAAGCGCGCCAGAAGATTATGTTCACCGCATTGGGCGTACGGGGCGAGCCGGTGCATTGGGAACGGCGATTTCACTCGTGTCGCCCGAAGAAGAAAAATATCTTTTGGAAATCGAAAAACTGATCAAACGAGAGATTCAAAAGGAGGTCGCTGTTGTGCCTCAACATGCTACAAAGCCGGAGCATCCGCATCACCATGATCATGCGCCGCGTCATTACCTGCCTCATCCAGTCACTAAGCCTAAAGCCGTTCACGATGCCTGGTTTGATAGGCCTTATGAGCCAAGTGTAAGCGTAATGCCTGTTGCACAGCCCGTAGCGACAGCAGTTAAACCTAAGGCTAAAGTAGCCGCATTGTTTGTGCGTAAGCCAGGGCAATAAATCACTTCAGGCGGTTGCTTTTTAGTCATAGCCTTGACAGTTGTATCGAAGCTGAAGAGACCGCTTCGAGTCCATTGAAAATATAGAAGTCGTACATTTCTGATTTCCATTGGTGTGACATCAAATAGGATGTGCGCAAGGGAGCTTATGAAATATCTGGGAGTTGGGAAAATGAAATATTTCGGGTTACTTATCATTTCGTTTTTATCAGGCTGCGCGAATATCCCGGAAGGATTGGTGCCAATCACTGGATTTGATGTTGAACGATACATGGGTCAGTGGTATGAAATCAAACGACTGGACAATCCATACGAACGAGGTTTAAGCAATGTAAGTGCGGAGTACCGCCTGTTGCCAGATGGGAAAATTGAAGTTAATAATCGCGGATTCAATCCAAGACGCAACAGCTGGAGCATCGCGAGCGGGAGAGCCTGGTTTGAAGGAAAAAATCAGGATGCAGGCAGCTTAAAAATTTCTTTCGGCTCCCCATTCGATGGGACTTACAACATATTGTTGCTTGACACTCAATATCGGTATGCAATGGTGACGGGTACTGGCCGTGATGACCTATGGATTTTGTCTCGCGAACCGCAACTGGACAAAGCCATTGTGGATAGTTTGGTTGCCAAAGCCAAAGAGTGGGGTTTTCCTACTAGTGATCTCGTTTTCGTTGAGCAAAAAGCATTGAAGCGGTAGTGCCAAATAAATTCAGATGAAAAATACAGTTTCAGTGTTGTTTATCTGCATGGGAAACATTTGCCGTTCGCCTACGGCTGAAGTTGTGCTTCGGCAATTTGTTGAAAATGCGGGTTTGTCGAAATTTATCACTATAGATTCAGCTGGAACTCATGATTATCACGTAGGCGACGCGCCCGATGCACGGACACAGCATGTCGCTTTGCAGCGTGGTTACGATATGAGTAGCTTGCGAGGTCGCCAAGTTGAACCGTCTGATTTCCACCGTTTCGATTATGTATTGGCAATGGATATCGCTAATTTAGATATTCTGCAACGCCTCGCTCCAACAGATAGCCACACACAGGCACAGTTATTTTTGGGTTATGCGCGTCATCATACCGAGCGTGAAGTGCCGGATCCCTACTTCGGAGGTGCGGATGGTTTTGAGCGTGTACTGGATATGGTAGAGGATGCAGCGGAAGGATTGTTGCATCATATACGCCAACGATTACAAAAATAGCCTGGCAAAATTTTAGCCATAAAAAAATCGCACGATTTTTATCGTGCGATTTTTTTGACCAAATTGAACGCAGCTTAGTGATGCGTTTCAATTTGTACTAACGGCTCACTTTCCACATACACTTCGCGTTGACGTGTGCGACGACGAGTAGCGGGTTTTTCAGTGTGGTTCACTGGTATGTTTGCAACTGTTTGTGCTTTACCCGGATCAGTTTCAATCTGAATCAAGTTGGGGCTGCTGCTGGCCTTTGGTGTTACAGGGATAGCGATAACAGCACTTACACTTGCTGTCGGCATCGCAACGTATTCGCTTGGGTAAACGTAGCCTTCAGGGACAGCGATGTACTCTGTCGGTTTTACATTGATGACAGGCGTTGCGGGCGTGGTATCCATTTGCACGAATGATTGCTGCACCATGACGGCTTCGCCATTTTGCGAGACTGGTGCCGTAGCTTGTGCTGCGCCTTCACGCTGTTCACGCTCACGACGACCACCGCGACGACCGCGACGACGGGTGCTTGGTGAGCCACCTGTTTCAGTTTGTTCCATCGCAGGTGCGGCTGCCTGAATTTCTAATACGGGCTTTTCTTGAGCGGTTACAGACTGTGTGTTTGGGTTGGCTGCAGCGCGTGGTTGTTGAGTGTTTTCATTCGCGGCACGAGGAGGACGAGGTGGTCTAGGTTGACGTGGCTCGCGCGGTTCACGTGGCTCAATCGACTCTTGTGGCTTAGTGGCAACCTCAGCAGAAGCTGGCTTGTTACGCGGTTCGTTGCGGTCACGATTTTTGCCCGCTTCATTACCGTCTTTTCGTCCGCCGCGCTCACGACGTTTGTTACCGCCTTCACCACGCTCGTTGCGGTCTGGACGAGGCCCGTTGCGTGATCGGTTGAGAGCTGCGGGTTTCGCTACTGGCTGGGCTTCTTCACCAAATGATTTCATCCAAGCCATGAATTTCCCGAACAATGAAACTTGTGCTTGCTCAGTTTGCATTGGCGCAGGTTGTGCTGGGGTTACACCTTGCACGACTGCTTTTGCGCGGGTAGCTTTTTGCTGCTCTTGCCCAGCATGCAGCGGCTTATCATCAGCTGGTTTTTCCACCAATTTGTAGCTGGCCTGCAACATGTCGCTGCTCATGTCATCAAGACGCAGGCGGCTAATGGTGTAGTTAGGCGTTTCCATGTGCGGGTTAGGAATCAGCGTAATCGCCACTTTCAGGCGTGACTCAACTAGGTGAATATCGCTGCGTTTTTCATTCAGCAGAAAAGTAGCAACATCCACGGGTACTTGCACGTGGATGGCTGTGCTGCTTTCTTTCATTGCTTCTTCCTGAATGATACGCAGGATATGCAATGCAGAAGATTCCGTGCCACGTATATGACCGATACCGCTGCAACGTGGGCAAGCGATGTGGTTGCTTTCGCTCAGGCTTGGTTGCAGACGTTGACGGGATAATTCCAACAGGCCAAAGCGCGAGATTTTTGCAGTCTGAACACGCGCACGATCGTAGTGCAACGAGTCGCGCAAACGGTTTTCCACTTCGCGTTGATTGCGCGTGTTTTCCATGTCGATGAAGTCGATAACGACCAAGCCACCTAAGTCACGCAAGCGCAATTGGCGGGCGATTTCTTCTGCCGCTTCTAGGTTGGTGTTGAATGCCGTGGCTTCAATATCAGAGCCTTTAGTCGCACGTGCCGAGTTAATGTCGATTGCGGTGAGCGCTTCGGTATGGTCGATCACAATCGCGCCGCCAGAAGGCAAGCGCACTTCGCGGGCGTGAGCCGATTCGATTTGATGTTCGATTTGGAAACGTGAGAACAATGGCACATCATCGACATAGCGCTTGATGCGGTCTACGTTGTTCGGCATCACGGTACTCATAAACGCCAAAGCTTGTTGATACACATCTTCGGTGTCGATCAGGATTTCGCCGATTTCCGGGTTGAAATAATCGCGGATGGCGCGAACCACCAAGCTGCTTTCCAGATAGATCAGCGACGGTGCCTTTTCAGATGCTGCCGCGCCTTCGATGGCATCCCACAATTGCTTGAGGTAGTCCAAATCCCACTGTAATTCTTCTTCATTGCGTCCAATGCCGGCAGTGCGCGCGATGATGCTCATGCCTTGTGGCACTTCTACATGCGATAACACTTCGCGTAACTCGTTGCGTTCTTCACCCTCGATGCGGCGTGATACACCGCCACCGCTTGGGTTGTTTGGCATCAATACGATGTAGCGACCTGCCAAGCTGATGAAGGTGGTGAGTGCCGCGCCTTTATTGCCGCGCTCATCTTTTTCAACTTGCACCAACAACTCTTGACCTTCACGCATCGCTTCTTTGATCGAAGGACGGCTAGGGCTACCAGGCTGGTAATACTCTGGGGCGATTTCTTTGAAGGGAAGGAAGCCGTGGCGATTGCCACCATATTCGACAAAGCAAGCTTCTAGGCTAGGCTCAAGGCGGGTGATAACGGCTTTGTAGATGTTGCTTTTTTGTTGCTCTTTACCGGCTGTTTCAATATCAAGGTCGATGAGTTTTTGACCATCGACAATGGCGACACGGAGTTCTTCCGGTTGTGTCGCATTAAATAACATGCGTTTCATTTTTATACTTTCCCGCGCTCTGACACGGGCAAGTCAACGCTACACGCGGTTAGGCGTGCCAGATGGGCAAACAGTGAGCAATCGACAGTTGAGTTTTATACAAACGGTTGGTCAAATCAGTTCTCTATCAGTAGCGTATCTTAAATCGTTTTGGGTGAGGTGGCAGAGCTTGCCGACACGGTGGGGGAGTACATCCTGGGTACTGGCAAGGCGGCTTAACAGCGGCGCTTGCGAGCATCGGACTCGACCAGCAGAGTGTCGCAACTCCTAATCACATCACGGAAAATCCGTTGGTGCTTTGAGCGCGTAAATCAATTACTATCACTGCTGATACCGGTGAGTGATATTAACCGGACTGCGGTTGGTGGGTAGGGTGGCGGTGTGACACCGTCGCTTTTGCCAAACTGCTTTTTCAAACTTGTTTGGCGGGGAGACATTGCTCCCAAACTTACCCAATACCTAAAACGCGCGAGCGGCGAAGTATAAGCAAAATGAATGGTTTAAGCAAAGACTCTGTGACATTTCTTGAGATTGACGAAAGCGGCGAAGCACAGCGCATTGACAATTTTCTGTTCAAACATCTGAAAGGTGTGCCCAAGAGCCATATCTATCGCATCCTGCGCGGCGAAGTGCGGGTCAATAAGAAACGGATCGACCAAACCTACCGCTTGCAATTGGGAGACTTGGTGCGCATACCGCCGATTCGGGTTGCCGAAAAACACGAAGTCGAGCAGACGCATATCCCAGCGGTGGAGTTCCCTATCGTGTATGAGGATGACGCGCTAGTCGTCGTGAACAAACCCGCTGGCGTTGCCGTGCATGGTGGCAGCGGTGTGAGTTTCGGGGTCATCGAGCAAATGCGTCGCGCCCGCCCACTAGCCAAATTTTTGGAGCTAGTACACAGGCTGGATCGCGAAACTTCGGGAGTGTTGTTACTGGCGAAAAAACGTTCCGCACTCACTGCTATGCACGAAATCATGCGCGAAGGAAACAGCGATAAACGCTATTACACGCTGGTATTGGGTCAATGGAAGAATGCCAAACAGCACGTTAAATTGCCGTTGCATAAATTTGATACGCCACAAGGCGAAAAGCGCGTGATGGTTCGCGAAGACGGGCAAGCCTCGCACACCATTTTTACCTTGGAAAAAAGCTGGGTAGAATTCAGCCTGCTAGAAGCGCAACTCAAAACGGGACGCACTCACCAAATACGCGTACATCTTTCACACCTCGGCTTCCCGATTGCGGGTGACGACAAATATGGCGACTTTGCGCGCAATAAATTGTTGATGAAGCAGGGATTGAAGCGAATGTTCTTACACGCGCACAGTATCTCGTTTGCACATCCCTTGACGGGAGAGCCGTTGCAATTGACCGCGCAGCTGCCGAAGGAGTTGCAAAGCTTTGTAGCTAAGTTGGATGCTTCGTAATTCGTAGAGGCAATTCGTGGGATGGGTTGAGCAAAGCGATACCCATCAAAAACGTTACCCATCGTCATCATGCACACATGACAAATTACCGCCGCAGCAACATTGCCGGAGCAAGCTATTTCTTTACGGTCAACCTTGCCGACCGTTCACAAACGCTGCTGATTGACCATATTGATTTACTGCGAAAAGCCTTTGAATATACCCGTGAGCGGCATCCCTTTGTTGTAGATGCCATCGTGGTGTTGCCAGAACACATTCATGCCATTTGGACTTTGCCTGCCGAAGACAGTGATTTCGCGCTACGCTGGCGGCTAATCAAAACCGTCTTCTCGCGTGGCTTGCCGCATTGCGAGCATCGCTCCAACAGTCGAGAAAGAAAAGGCGAGCGTGGAATATGGCAGCGTCGATATTGGGAACATCTCATCCGTGACGAAGCAGATTTTTCGCGGCACGTCGATTACATTCATATCAACCCGGTCAAGCACGAATTGGTACCGCGCGTGGCAGAGTGGCCGCATTCGTCATTTCATCGCTACGTACAAGCGGGGATTTTGCCGCAGGATTGGGCGGGCGATGCGGGTGTGGAATTGGATTGCGGCGAGCGGGAAGTTAGCTTTGATTGATGGGTATCGCTACGCTCAACCCATCCTACGAGCTTCACGCGCAATAAATTGTTGATGAGACAGGGATTGAAGCGCATGTTCCTTCATGCGCACAGCATCTCGTTTGCACATCCATTGACGGGAGAGCCGCTGCAATTGACTGCGCCTTTGCCGAAGGAGTTGGAAAGTTTTATTGCGAAGCTGAATGCGCAGCCATAAATTAGAAAGGAACTTCGATATTTTTAGGGTCATCTCGAATCATACTTTTGTCTATCGCTATTGTGCATAGCAGTCCAAAAGATTGACGAAACCATACAAAAAATCCAGCACTATCCCCAGAGGTCGTCACTACATACCTGTATGTGAATTGGTCATGTAAGTGGCGGCTGTTTTTAATTATTGGTGGGATGCCATTCAATGTTTGGAATATGGTGGTTAGAGTTGTATCGTCAATTGTTGGTGAAGCATTCGTCAGCCATTTGATACGCATACCACCTGACTTCGGTAAGATCGTTCCTGTATGCTTGAACCATAATGCCAAGAATAATTTTCGTCCAAATTTACGAACTGATTTGTTTACAACATCGCCAAGTTTGACGATAGGAATATCGGATGTGGCAGTGCCTGCTGATTTCTCGATGTCATGCTCTTTAAGATAGCGACGTATTTCGTTGGCACTTAATGGGCGTATATCGGAGAAAAACTCAGGGTTATGTTTAGCTACTTCTGAAGCCATACTTTCAAACACTGCGATATCTTCTTCAGTCTCATTTCCACTGTTAAATCGAGAAAAAAGTGCGATAACTTTTTCTTCATAACGTGTAGCGCGATTACATTCGATACAAGCTGGGAAAATATATCCATCTGGCCATTGCCGATCCTTGAAAAACACTCGCCTAGGTACATGGTCAATTTCTACTGAAGGTGTTAATCCACCGCAAAAGCAGCAAATCGAGTTTTCCCGCAAGAAATTTTGTTTGCCAAGCCGTTTATTTTTTCCCATCCCATGCTTTCAACTCTAACCCTTAGTCTTCGTCAAAAATACCGTAATCTCATCGCGGTCATGGTAAAGCTGTTTCGCAATCATTTTGTAATTGATACCTTCATCATCCAAGCGTTTGCGGATGCCACCTAATGCGTTATCGACTGCCACAAGGCGTTGCTTCATCGGTAGTTTCAAATTAAAGATGGCGTGTTTGCACCAGCCAGCTGCAAACCAATCACCGATCAATGTGGCGACCTTGGCGGGTTTTTCCACCATGTCGCAGACCAGCCAATCTACTGCTTTGCGCGGCACGAATTTGAAGCCGTCTTGCTTGAGATGCTCTACCAACGGGTGTTTGGAGGGTGCACCTTTCATCGGGCCGTTGTCCACTGCGGAGACGCGTATGCCGCGTTTAATCAGTTGCCAAGTCCATCCGCCGGGTGCTGCGCCTAAATCGACAGCTTGCATTCCGGCACGTAGCAAACGGGTTTGTTCGCTGCGATCCATGAAGACTTCAAACGCTTCCGCTAACTTCATCGTAGAGCGGCTTGGTGCTTCGGCTGGCATGGATTGACGGACGATGCCCATGATAGCGGGTGAGCTGTTGTGAGGATCACTGCTGCCGATGAGTGCGGATGATTTATCGGGGAAGAAAATATGCAGGCGTGGAAGTTTGATGTCATCCACCAATCTATTTTGCTCGCGCAGCGCAGCTTCCAACAGTGGTTGAAATCGCCTTGTAAAAGTCGCTAACAATTTTCCGTCATTGGTGTCAGGTACTTCCAGCCAAAGCGTACCAAAGATTCCGGGCAGGTTGGCAATGGCAGCAAGGATGGGGGTGAGGCGGTCACGCTCTGATAGTGCCGCGATTGTGTGATGTAAGCGTATCAGCTGGCGTGAAAAAATCAGCTCGTGATAATTTAACGTTTGCTCATTCAGCGCAATTTGCACATAGCCGCTATCCGCTTGAATGGCAGGTTGTTCGATAACCGTTACGGGTCTTTGTTGCCGAGCTTGTCGCAAGGCTTCTTGCGCGCAATCTTGCTCAAAGCCGGGGCGGCAATACAGCAGCCAATTATTTTCAGGAGTTTTCATGCCAGCATTGTTGCACAGGTTTAGGGAGCTTAGGACGTTGATGGTAAGATGCGCGCCTAATTTTTTGGCAGAGATATTTGGTGGTGATGTAATGAGTAGGCGTTACGATTTAATTGTGTTCGATTTTACAATATTTTAAAAAACAGTAGACCAATCCATTTTTTTTGAGTACTATTTATCGAATGACAAAACTTTGCAAAACAATTTTATATTGAGGTGCATTAATGGGAAGAAAAAGTAAGGTGCCAGTAAAAATAGACTCAAGTGGCGGCGGCACTGACGTGCCACCGCAAGATGGGTTGCCTGCATTCTTGCGGTACATCGATATCAAAGGTAAAGAGTACGGACTGGAAATCCTTACTCGAGTTTTCTTCGTGCTCCCAACCGAAAAAGAGGTCGCCGAAACAGTGCAGCGACATCAATCTGAAGAAGATCATCTTTACGTTATCGGGGCGGGGATGCCGTACATGCCATCAGGGAAATGCACTATGCCGTTATTTGAGGAATGTAAATCCTTGGGACTCTGCGAAGAAATTTCACATGACATCGTCAGAATGGCAATTGTCCAACTTCAAGGAAAGTATCTTGGTCAAGGTTCTGTAAGCACAGTAGTTAAGTCTATGCAGAAATTTGTGGAATTCCTTGCAAGCCGCAGCGAAAAGCCACAAAAGCTAACAGACATCAACAAAGAAGACTGGGCTGACTATTTGGAGCGATGTGTGGCTGACAATCGCCCAATTACCGAAATGTATTTCAATGCTGCGCGCCTAATTTTTAGTAGCTATCAGCAAACCTCACTTGGCGGTTGGTTAGATGGTCTTATGTTCAAAAGGGGGAAACGTGGAAATCTTTCGAAGGAGCATACGTCGGAGGTGGCGGAAGCTAAGGATTACTCAGATGTCGTCATGTATCAATTGCTTTCGCTGTTTATTTTTACCTTTGAGCAACGGATAGGATTTTTGAAGCGTTATGAAAAGATCACCGAAGCGGATATGCCAGAGGACTGGATTTATCCAGGCAGAAAGGCAAAAATCAAAAAAAAAGGAACTGAAAGTGACACATCGCAACTGCTACTTAAGTGGTTGACCGATGGGGATACGGGCTACGAAACTCTCATTAACCATTACATATTGCATCACAAAGCGGGGGCAATGGGACATCGTCTCAAAGGGGACAAAAGACTAAACATTTCAGAGAAACTGATATCTTTCTATTCAAGAGATAAAAATAAAAAAACGCTTGTTTCAAAATTTCATGAATCAATGGGGCGCAGGCATGGCTACGACAGTAATGGTTCGCTAAACCTACTATTTTTCTATGTAAACGACAAGAAAGTACCAACTGAGCCTAATTACATCATCAATCAAATTGGCTGGTGTCTAGCGAACTTGATCATGATGCAAACTGGGGTTAACAAGGAGGTGGTCTTAACCATTCCCTCCAAGTCAGAGAATGGCGAGTCAATCCTTACACGTGGTGACACCGTATTTGTCAGAAAGGACGATATGGAATCTGAGATTAACCTGTATGGGACGAAAGCACGAACCGGTGGAGCGCCTGAAAAAATTATCCCAATCATCATCGTAAAAAATAGCCCGCTCTATGAAATGCTGATCGACTATGAACGATACGTCAAAGTTGGCGATGGACCTTTTTTTGAATTCAATAGAACCTTCGTAAACCAATGGTCGTCAGGTGGGTCGTCCGCAAACGGAATTTCTAATTATTTCAAGGTGACAAATGAAGCCGGCGAAATACTGACCACCATCGACTCCACGCGATTCCGGAAAGTATTTGCCTCAGGGCAACTGTTGGATCGAATGAAAAACGTAAAAGACATGAGTGAACTGGCTGAAAAATTGCGAGATGACCTGAATCACGGCAATCTGGATACAACACTTACTAACTATTTGCTCAAGTCGACAGTCGGACGCAGCATCATTGACATCGCGATCGCAACTATCAGTGGAGAGAAACTGAATGATCTAAAGTGTAAAAGCCAGATACAGCTTAGCGAGCCAATTAAATTCAAGAAGAAAGTCTTTCTCTGTCACTGCGTCGATCCACACAATCCCAGCCACGATGTGGCAATTGCAGATGAGTGCCGGCATTACGATCTCTGCCTTGGTTGTGAGCAGAGCACCATCGCAAAGGAGCATCTGCCCTACATTTGTCTTCGAATCCTTCAGTACGAAGCTGAGCGAGAAAAGGATCCATACATTTGGACTGCGACTTTTGAAGACAGATGGTGCATCGCTCATGATGCCCTCGAGTGCTACATCAATGCTGACAAAAGGAATGGCCGGCGCTTTATTGATGATGCCTGGATTACTGCACGGGAAGGGCGAATATCCCTCCCACCTATCATATCCCCTACTAGAGTGTGATCATGAAATCTTCAAACAAAGTTGATGCAGCTCCTATCGATGCAATTCACAACGAAGCAATTTCCGTTTCTGATGTAGCTAAGTCTCAGTGGACATTGATCCACGAGTTGGAGCGACAGTACACCGGCAAGATTGTACACGGAACGCAATGTAATTTTGATGAGAATAATTGGTATGTCGCAAACTCCACGTCCACGGTTTCGCGCACTGGAATCAATTGGCAACTTCTTGCGACGAACTCACCAGCACTTAAAGTTCTCGGTAAAACAATGATGTTTGATATGATATTTGACCGGAGTCTTGAAATTAGTACGGCAGCGCAAAAGTATCATTCGTTAAAGGGCGGAATTTTTTCGCTCATTGAAAGCAAAAAACTGCTTTCAGGAAATGACGGAGACACCCTTATCGGAATGAGTGCCCTCGGTGATGACGACATATTGGCCATGTTAGACACTCAACTTGTCTCGGTACCATCGGAAGATAAGTTCAGAAATAAGTGTTATGAGTTGGATTCCTTTTACGCCTATGCAAACCACGTCGCTGAGCGTGTGCCGGTGTATAAGATTCGCGCTCGCCTGCCGTGGCAAAAGTCAGGTGAACAAATTACAACTTGGGCAAGAAAAAGAGCAGCTGACCTCAAGACGATTTTCCCGACGAGTAAGGGTTACGAGCCGCTGCCAAGTGAGACGGTGCAGCCTTTGGTTGAACGGTCATTGTCCCTGATTGATAATCACTTTGAGCATTTTGCGGAGGTTTGTTTTCTTCTTGCCACTTACGTTCCAGGGGACACCTACGACAAAAAATACGTGTTGGGGCTCTTGGAAAAATACAGCCCGATTCTAGGTCATATTGTTGCTCCACCAGAATATCAGCAAACGAAAGGGTTTAATTGAAATAATACAGGGCGTATTCCTTTGGTTTCGCACACTTGTCTATCTGGCACGAGGAGCATGCATCAATATCATCCTTCTGACAACGGGCTTGCGAAACGCTGATGTGCGTACGTTACGGGTTGGTGCCTGCAACCCGAGTGAGCGGGTTGACATACTTTTTTACCTGCGCGCAGACATCGGAAAAACAAAAAACGTGGTAATGCTTCCAGTCCCTATGCAGACCAATCAGGCTTGCCTTTTGCTTGAGAAAATCAAGTTTACGGAGTCGCCTTACCTCATTGATGCTAAGTGGTGGTGTATCTCGGGTGAGGCTAAATCTGGTGAAACTGGCGACAGTGAGCTAGAAGACGATGGGCGAATGAAATATGGAGAGGAGTTGAATGCCATAATCAGAGACTTTGCCGATCACTTTAATATTCCCTTCATCAGTCCAGTGACCGGCAAAAGCTACTCCGCACACTGCTATCGTACGACCGTCGCTGGATGGATGGGCGCTGCCTCTAACTTATCCCTACTTCTGGTGCGTCGTTTGTTCGGCCATTCCAATAATGTTATGCCGACGGTATATCTGAATAATAATCCGTCGTTCATCCTCGAACGAGAGACTCAAAAGGCGCGTGCCAATGCTGAAACCGCTCGACAAATGGCACTTGCTGCATCACAGGGGAAAATTGCGGGAATAAAGGGAGAACAAATGGAGCGCGGCTTTCAAGAGCACAAGTCTCGCATGGAATCAGACAAAAAAAAGTCTCATTACCTGACCGATGCAGAGATTCTTGTTTCATTTACAAAAATGCTTGAACAGAGGATAGCGGGGGGGACAGCCTGCGCGTTTTTAACTCCATTTGGAGTTCAATGTATGCGCAACCCGACTGATACAAGTCAGCCGCCTTGTGCTAAACGGGCAAACCGCGACAAAACAAAGGACATCTCCCCTGAAATTTTGAAGCACTTCTCCGACATACGACCCGAACAGTGCATCGGCACGAGTTGTACCGAGGCCGTGCTTGGTCCTTGGTCTACCTCTGTCTTGGAGACTTTAAACTGGTATCGCGCCCTGCTGCGCCACCAACTCGGAGACGCATTTACAGAGGATCACTTCATCGAGAGTGCCAAGCTATTTATCAGGCAGTACGAAGCGCCCCTCAAAAAGGTGTTCGGCATCGACGCGCTATCCACTGGCCATGAAACATGAGCCGTTGGAGAAATTTAGGAGGGAGTCAATGACTAACGAAAAGCGCACCCACAAACAACGCCTCGCCAAGCTTAGGGAAGTCTTTGGCAGGAGGCAGGAAATTGCCCGGCAATCGGGCAAGAAGCACGATGTATCGATTGCAAAAATTTGTGTAGAGGCGGACGTCGATAAGGTTTACCTGCACGGCTTTCGGCTCAAGGAAGATGCGCCGGAACGGGAGGAATACATCGCCTTCAGAGAGGAGGTGCTTGAGTTCCAGAAGAACCTCGGCGCGGGCATAGAGAAGTCAGAGGACAAAATACAACTAGAAGAGCTCAATCGTCGATACACGGTATTGCTCAGTGACTGTGAACCAATGCAACGTGAGTTGGCGTACTACAAAGCTCAGTCCTCGAATGATCTAGGTGAACTGGATCACAACCGAGAGAGGATGACCCAATTGCTTGCCAAAGTGGCCGAGCTGGAAAACACCATCACTAATTCCCCGAAGCAAGGCAACGTTGCGGGCGCCATTGCGGCTCGAATTCAGAAGCATGTCGTCTCTCCTGACAATTTTAGAGCCGTGGGAGGACGCTACAAATTTGGTTCAAAGGCGCATGAGAATGAGGCGTGGGGCAATGCCTATAAGAAATTGGAGGAACTGCTTTCTCGGAAGCTGAAAATGCGGCTTTACATCCTGGTTGGCCTGCCCTGCTCGGGCAAGAGCACATGGGTAGAGGAGGGTGTTGTTGCCACTGATCGGCATCCAGTCATCTTTGATGCGACGAACTTGACTGGCGTGGATAGATACCGATTCGTTCATACGCTTTCTCGCTTCAAAGATCTCCCCAAGGTCTGCGTCTATTTCGATACAGACATGGAGATCATTCGAGAGCGGAACCGGACGTTGCGCACATCTGGCAAGCAGATGACAGACGACGATCTGACCCTGCTCCATTCCAAACTCGAAAAGCCAGATCCTTACGAGGAATCGTGGATCGATGAACTGATTGTGGTGCGCTACCGTGGATAAGCGCGCCATCGGAAAAGCACGTGTGGCATCACTGGAGGCCATCCTGGCCGACTTGCTCGGGCAGGATGACGAGACTCTCAGGCAGACACTTACGGGTGGCCTTTTCAAGAGGGATGGCACATTCCAACTTGGAAAGTTGGCGGAGTCGATTGGTCTGGATTGCGAACAGGCCACGTTCCGTCAGAACAAAGAACTTCGTGAAAAAATCGACGCCGCAGAGACCAAGATTCGAGGGCGCGGTTTGCTCGCGGAAAACGGTACTGACGCATCGTCCCCAACCAAGCAGACTATTGGCAAGCAGAACGAAGCCAGATTCCTTGAGTGGCTGGCAACGGTTGGGTCTGAGCAAGTCCCCGCGCCAGTCAGCCATACAGGCCGACTTTACCGCAAGGCATTATGGGCGACTTATTCGTGTCAGGCACTCCTAGATGTCGAGCACGTCCCGACTTGGTTTAACTCCAGATCGAAAGTGAAAGAGGCGCTGAATGCTCTGGATGTGAAGATCGTTCAGAACGGGGTCGTCACGATTCGCTTGGAGTCCGACAGCATCGGCGATGACATGGAAGACACCATGACATCGACGCTTGTCCGTAAATTACGTGCCGAAGTGAAGACGCTCAAGGAACAACTGGCTGCTGAGCGCGAGGCACGCCGGAAGGCGGAACTGGAAGCAAAGCAAAACGAGTGGCAGGCCCAATTTGTCCCCACCGGAAAGATGCCGCACAAGAAATGATGGAACTTAGCGCCACCGTCAGTTCAATCCACGCCATAGTAGGCTCAGTGATGGTGTTTCATGCCGACACTGATGCCGGCAAGCGGGTTCGCATGGTTGCGAATCGTGACTTCACGATTCAGGCAGGCGAATACCGCAGCTTTGCCGGTAGGTGGGAGAACTACAAGCAGGTGGGCAAACAATTCGCGGTTGATGAAACTCGCATTGCGGATGTCACCGAAGCGATGCTCAAGACCTTTCTGGTTAATCAAAGTGGTATCGGTCAAGCCATCGCCCGTAAATTGATCAAGCACTTCGGAGCTAATTTGCCCGATATGCTGGATAGCGCCAATGTTGAAGCACTATCAGGCGTAGCAGGCATCGGGGAGGCTACCGCGTTACAGGCGATTCAGGCATGGCATGATCAAGGAGCAAAGAAGGAATTGTTCGATTTTATAGTCAACCCCTTGAAGGAAAATCCGACCCTGATCCGATCACTGACCCGATCGATTCTCAAGGCACATCAGTTTTACCGGGAAGCCGCGCTCGAAAAACTTAAAGACAATCCTTACATTCTCTGGGCTTTCAGCACTTGGACCGAGACCGATCAATTGGCCTTGGCATTGGGTGTTGCACGAGATGATCGGCGTAGGTTGGTGTGTGCCTTCGAGGAAGCGCTGTACCAACTTTACGACGACGGGCACACTGCTCCACCGCCCATGTTGGTGGATGAGAAGTTGAAGTTCATCCTTAAGGATGAATTCAAAATCTGCGTGGCGATCTACGAAGCAGCGCGGGAGGACGGGATTCACACCAAGCGGTTTTTGGTTCGCGAGATGGGCGGATGGTCTCTGCCCGCCGCCTGCATTATGGAGAACTACGTTCAGACGGAACTAGTGCGCCGGAGTCAAGAAACAAACGCGATGCACCAGCTCTCCTTGCTCGATGAAGTGGATGCGAGCGGCTACATCCTGCCCGGGAACAAGCCACTAGATGAGCAACAGGAAAAGGCCGTTAATGCCATTCTTAAACATGGCGTCGTCGCGGTCATCGGTGCGGCCGGAACCGGCAAGACCAGCGTGCTTCATGCGGCCAATGACCTGCTTCACCGTACAGGCCGACAGGTTCTTCAGGTGGCGTTAAGCGGCAAGGCGTCCCAGCGGCTAGCCCAACAAACCGGTCAGGACGCCTATACGATTGAATCCTTGCTATCTAAGGTAGCGGCATCGCCGCAGATGCTCGATCAATACGATCTGCCCGTCCTCTTCATTGACGAGGCATCGATGGTTGATCTTTCGCTGATGTACCGCATCCTAAAGGTCTTTGATGGACGGCCGCTGAAGATTGTTGCCATCGGGGATCGAGGACAACTCCCTCCTATCGGCCCCGGATTGGTATTTCACCGGATGATAGAAAGCTCGGTCTTCCCTGTTGTCGAACTCAAGACCAACTACCGCACTCTTTCTGGCTCAACGATTCCAGAGATTGCAGAAATCATCCGTGCGGGTGAGACCTTTCGAACCAGTAAAGATGTTGTTCTTGTTAAGTTGGACAAAGGAAAGGACGTTGCCAAGGAGGTTGTTGATCAATACCTTCAGCATCTTCAGAACGGTGGCACCGTGCAGATCATTTCCGCAACGAAGCGGGTCATGGCGCAATCCAACCGCCGATTGCAAGCGAAGTTGCTTGAAAATGCGCCGGTCGTCCCTAGTGCACCCGAATTCCGGATTGGAGACAAAGTGATCTACCGACGGAATGATAGGCTTGTGGGCCTTGTAAACGGCTCCATGGGGATCGTTGTTCCCATCAACGGAGATCAGGTCGTCGTCGACTACAAAACTGATGAAATGGTCCAGGCTGATATTGTAATTGAGTTTGAGAACGAAGGTCGTACGCCACTGCTGGTCTCTCATGTCAGGAGCAAGCGCGAGGGGGAATGGTATCTCCAGCATGCCTATGCGATCACCTGCCATCAGGCGCAAGGTAGCGAGTTTGACTGCGTAATCATTGCACTGGAAAGCTCGCAGCTCCTTGATCGAAGCTGGCTTTACACGGCCGCTACGAGAGCAAAGCAAAAGGTCATCTTTGTGGGTGACTTGGCATTGATTCAGAAGGCCATTGACGCGGGGAACAGCGCAGACAAACGCTGCGTAGGCATCTACTTTGACGGAGGTTGCAATGGAGATTGAATTGGTGTGGCCCAGGGGCGGGTAGTTCCTGTTCCACTCAAGGATGACTATCACCTGCATACCCACCTGTTCGGATTTTTGGTAACGCGCTATTACTATCCTCGCGACATACGACCGAACATGACTCCAGTTACAGGCGGATCGCTGCGTCAGATTGCCTATGACCTCAAGGCCGTATTAGAGGCATTGGCTAGCAATGGAATTGAGTACACCGAGGCCGACTACACCGAGCATATTGAGAAAATCGTCGAAGCCCAACTCGGGAACTCAAATCCCACGACATATAACGCCAGAATCACGCGCGTTCGGGACTTCTACGACTACCTTCAGAAGCAAGGTATTCGTGTGAAGGCCAGATTTCCAGCTCGAACCGTCCAGCGTCGTTTCCGGAACGAGGATGACAACTTTTTAAGTCATACTGCGCACGGCCATAGTTCGACGTATGAAAAGGATGATGGCCACAAACGGACTACAGAAAAGACCGACTACAGAGACCAAGTGATAAGCATCGATAAATACGGCAAGTTGTATCGTGCACTCAAGGAGATTGATCCAGTTTACGCCGTCCTTGCCCAGGTGATGATGCAGACCTTCCTCCGCATCGCAGATGTTTGCGAGTTGCCGCTGCACGAGAATAACTATAACTATTATTTGCCTCTCTGGCCCAGTTTGAGCGTCAGGGGAAAAATTCACTGCGCTACAAACTCCTGACCAAACGAAGCAAGATGATAGAAATCGATATTTACGGCGAGACCATGCAGGCCATCTACGAGGATTATATTCAGCCGTATTACAAGGATCGAAGGGAATTGTTTGATTCAAGTTATTTGAAGAGGGCTAACGCAACGCTTGAGTTCGGCAACATACGTGACAAATCGAGGCGAACTTGTCCTGAAGACATTCTGTGGATGACAGAGACCGGAGCGCCCGTGAAGCCCTACATGATCGAGGATGCATTCAGGAAAACCGGCTTGAACATTCACCCCCACATGCTGCGTCATACGGGTCCAACTCACATGCTATGGAACTATTGTCAGATACACAAAATCGAGCCAGATGTCCGTCTTGCGACGATGTTTCAAGAAATTTTACAAGAACAACTCGGACACGCGGATCTTGAAACTACCCGTATGTATATCCGAACCATCATAAGGCTCAAGGCACGCATGACAATGCCCTTCATTGTTCCAGGCAACAAGAAAGACATTGATGAGCATCTGGCAAAGACAATCAGGACTGACATCTCGGAACAGATGGCTCGTTTCTTCGAGTGTCGTGCTGAGACTGTAGAGACAGTAATATGAACAAGCGAAGGGCTGTCAAGGTGAGCTTTGTTAACACTCACTAATTTCAGTCAGATTGAATAGCTGCTTTATTGCAGCTAATATGCGTGAGCGAATCGTAACAATGTGCCAATAGCAGATGTTTAAGAATGCTTGATGGTCCCATAGCAATTTCAAAGTTATCATGCAAAATACAGGTAATATACTTAAGCTAAAAATTAAATAATCAGGGAGTTTTTACATGCGTTTTTTCGTAGCCTTTACTTTTGCGTTATCGCTTTCTATGTTAGTTTCAGGCTGTGGCGGTGGCGGCACTGCCGCGCCAGCCAATGCTCAAACTAATTTGATACCAGTAGCGAATGCAGGTGCTGCGCAGAATGTAGTAACAGGGACGCAAGTCACGCTCAACGGTAGTGCTAGTACCGATGCAAATAGTGACCCCCTAACTTACAGCTGGACTCTCACCTCCAAGCCTGTGAACAGCACGGCAGCGTTGGCAGGTGCAACATCGGCAACACCAACCTTCACCGCTGATTTGGCAGGAACGTATGTTGCTACGCTGATAGTAAATGATGGCCAAGTTAATAGCGCACCATCAACCGTTGCGATAATTGTTAACTCTCTTATCAGTGGCACTATTAGCGGATTGACCAGCACAGGTCTGGTATTGCAGAACAATGGGGGAGACAACATAACCATCCCTCCAGGCAGTACCAGCTTTACATTCCCAACCTCTGCTGCATTTGGCTCCACCTACGATGTATCCGTTCTTACTCAGCCCACTTTTCCTCCGCAAGATTGCGCCGTGACAAACGGTACAAATACAGTCAGCTCCGCTTTAATCAACATCAGCATATCGTGTAGTGCTGTGTCTGGCTTTGCTTACGTGGTTAATGCTGCGGGGATATATTTCTACGACACCATTGAAGCCTACACCATTAATGCCAATACTGGCACTCTTAACAGTATTGGCACTTTAGCAGCAACAGGCTATAACCCCGTTTCAATTGTAATTGACCCTACTGGAAAATACGCCTTTGTGGCGAATGCAGGCGAGAGTGTTTCTGTCTATAGTATTAACGCTGGCACTGGTGCTCTCACCAATATTAGCATTGACTATCTCTTGGCAGGCACCTCTCCCAGATCCGTCACTGTTGACCCAACTGGAAAATTTGTCTATGTAGCGAGTGAAACTACCAACTCTAGCAACTACGTCACAGCCTACTCCATTAGCCCAACAACTGGCGCGCTAACCAATATTGGTTCTGTTTCAAGCAACGGCAGCCCATCATCCATCGCAGTTGACCCTACTGGCAAATATATTTATGTAGCGAATCGCTCTACCAACATCATTTCCGCCTTTAACATTAACGCTACAACTGGACTACTCACTAGCGTTGGCACTTTTTCAACAAATAACACCCCAATTGCCATCACGATTGACCCCACTGGCAACTATGTTTACGTGGCGCATGAAACTTCCAGCAACATCATCTCTGCATACAGCATTAACTCTAACACTGGTGCGTTGACCAGCATTGGCACGTTCGCGGCGGGTAGTTTTCCTAGGGTTATTACAGTTGACCCTACGGGAAAGTTTGTGTTCGTAGGAAATTATATGTCCCGCGATATTTCCGCTTACAGCATTAACTCAGGAACTGGCATGTTAACTAGTGTTGGTACGTTCGCTGCGGGTGGTTCACCTATGGCAATTACAGTAGACCCCACTGGGAAATTCATCCTTGTGCCGTATTACGCTACCAACATCATCGCGGTCTTCGCCATAAACGCAACAAGTGGTGCATTAACTAACATCGGCACGATCGGTCATGTAGCTCAAAGCGGATGGAGTGGAAACCCAATGTCCATTGCCGTCACCAAAGTTCGATAGTCACCATACTTGCTTATTACGTGGACACTAAAATCTTGCGCAAAGAACTTCTTAATCTAGTAGAACAGAAACTCTCAAACGCTTTGAAAGAGATTGACGTATATACACAAGAACAAGCTCGTGATGCATGGCATGAAATAGGGCCAACGCCTTTGTGTTCATCAGTTGATGTCGTGATGAAAGCAATTCACGAATCTATAGCACGTGGTTATCGAGATAGGGAGCGCATAGCCAAAGAAACCATTGTCTCAACACTCGCGCCTTTGCGGAGTGTTGTTTCTACCAAATTTATCGAAGAAGTAATGTCGATAGTGACTAATTTATTTCCAAGCGATACGTATCTTGCCATTGTTCAAAACACCCCAGATGTGTACAAGAGAGCACTTGCACCAAATAACAAATTCAATCAGTGTGCTTTTGAACTCGAAGCTTCACTCATCACCGTTAGCGCACAAAATTACTCTAGGCAATCGATAGCCTCTATTCGAACTGCGCTAAAAGAAATGGCTCTGCAAGAGAGCATAGCGAACCCTCCATGGTGGAAGCGCATACATTCTGTATTTTGGGAATTTATTGGCCTCCCTTTTGTGAAGTGGGTATTCGGTATTATTACGGCTATTATTGTTGCTATGATTATCTACAAGTTAGGTATTAACTAAGTCGGCGGTCACAATCGTTATTGCACCATACGAAAGTTATAATATTTCTAAGCCATGACTAACTGCTTTTAGAAAACATGAAGTTCTCTTATGGGGTCGAAAGGAGCCTGTCACGAAAGGCAGGTTTCAGGCTACGAATTTTATTAAACTGGATAAGATTTTGGCACTCTTGCTTTCATTCGCTAATCTCAAATATTTTTTGTTTGATAAATGCTTCGCCGTCATTTATTGGCGACAAACTGTCTATATAAACTTTCCCATTTTGCAATATGTAACTAAATTCTTTAAGACTAGGATCCTCTGCTGACGGGCAAAGCCAAATTTCTTTGAGTGGCTCCATTTTCCACCTGCCTGTTTCATTCATATAATTTGGACTTACTAGATCTACGTACTTAAGAACAACATTTCCTTTTTTGGAAATATCTTTAAGCTGACTAATGTCTGAAATGCAAAATGTATCTGACTCTGAAGACTCCATTCCGTCTTCCTCATCGTCATAAGTTACCCAACAAGTAACAAGGAACCAAGGCAGGTTTAAGGGAATATTTACAAAATCCCAGAAATGTTCGCCTCGGTCCTTAAAAAACGAATTTCTTTTCCCTATATCGTGAGTTTTAAACATGGCTGCCTCCTTTATAAATGAACACTATAGATTGTAGCCCTATAGTATTCATCATGGCTAGATGGAATCCTAAATTTATTAGGAAATTCCATGGATATCAAAAAATCGTTTGGTAAGTCATTAAGAGCTGTTCGAAAGGCACGTGGCCTCAGCCAAGAGGATTTTTCTATCGCTTCGAGCCGGACCTATTTGAGTACTCTTGAACGGGGCTTGAAGAGTCCAACACTGGATAAAATCGATTCTTTGGCAGATAGAATGGATATTCATCCATTAACTTTATTGACGCTTACTTACCTTGGTGCAAGCAATGACTCCGATTCTTCAGTTTTATTTAAAAGGATTAAAGAGGAAATAAATGAAATCGTTAAATCAGTTAAGAAATAATAGGTACTCCAGCAATTTATATAAGCTCTTCCATCGAAATGCGCGCACAGTCCTATCCAACTAAGCAGATGGCAACTAAGTGCATCTAGGCTTTTTGTTTCCTGTTCGGTCTTAACTGACTTCAGCAACGAACACCGCCATGTCCGCTAAGCATAGCTAAGGCGACTTCAGTTCGAGGGCGAGCCAATCCGGTACACATAACAGCACCATTTATAGGTGTCATAATCTTTTGGAGAACGGTTAAACGCTTCTCCAAGGCAGTACAATATTGTGTAAAGCTCCCACCGCTTGTAACAATACACAAAACTGGAATTTAAAAATGACAAGTAGCCAACAACGCGCCGCACTACAACGCCAAATCTGGCAAATCGCCAATGATGTACGGGGCGCAGTCGATGGCTGGGATTTTAAGCAATATGTACTCGGCACCCTGTTCTATCGCTTTATCAGTGAAAACTTTGCCAGCTACATCGAAGGCGGTGATGACAGCATCAACTATGCAGAGCTGCACGATAGCGTAATCACCACGGACATCAAAGACGATGCCATTAAAACCAAGGGCTACTTCATCTACCCTAGCCAGTTGTTTGACACCATCGCCGCCAGCGCCAACACCAACGAAAGCTTGAATACGGGTCTGGCCACCATCTTTGCCGCCATCGAAAGTTCAGCCAACGGCTATCCATCGGAGCGCGATATTAAAGGCTTGTTCGCCGATTTTGATACCACCAGCAACCGCCTTGGCAACACGGTGAAGGATAAAAACACCCGTCTGGCTGCCGTGCTCAAAGGCGTGGAGGGGCTGAACTTTGGTGATTTTGAAGGCAACCACATCGACCTGTTTGGCGATGCTTATGAGTTTTTGATCTCCAATTATGCCTCCAATGCCGGTAAATCCGGGGGTGAGTTTTTCACCCCGCAGCACGTCTCCAAGCTAATTGCCCAATTGGCCATGCACAAACAAACCAGCGTCAATAAAATTTATGACCCTGCCTGTGGTTCCGGCTCGCTGCTGCTGCAAGCCAAAAAGCACTTTGACGCCCACATCATTGAAGACGGTTTTTTTGGTCAGGAGCTCAACCACACCACCTACAACTTGGCACGTATGAACATGTTCTTGCACAATATCAACTACGACAAGTTCAATATTCAGCTAGGCGATACCCTGATCAACCCGCATTTTGGGGATGACAAACCCTTTGATGCCATTGTTTCCAACCCGCCTTACTCGGTTAAATGGATAGGCTCAGACGACCCAACCCTTATTAACGATGACCGCTTTGCCCCGGCTGGCGTATTAGCCCCCAAATCCAAAGCCGACTTTGCCTTTGTGCTACACGCACTCAGTTATCTTTCCAGTAAAGGCCGTGCGGCGATTGTCTGCTTCCCCGGCATTTTTTACCGAGGTGGAGCCGAGCAGAAAATCCGCCAATATCTGGTGGATAACAACTATGTCGAAACCGTGATTTCGTTGGCGCCCAACCTGTTTTTTGGCACCACCATTGCAGTGAATATTCTGGTGCTGTCCAAACACAAAACCGACACCAAAACCCAATTCATTGATGCCAGCGGTTTGTTCAAAAAAGAAACCAATACCAACGTGCTCACCGACAAGCACATCGAACACATCATGCAGGCGTTCGATAGCAAAACCGATGTTGAACACTTTACCAAATCGGTACCTTTTGAAGGCATTGCCGCCAACGATTACAACCTCTCGGTGAGCAGCTATGTCGAAGCCAAAGACAACCGCGAAGTCACCGATATCACTGCACTCAATGCCGAGCTAAAAACCACAGTCGCGAAAATAGTCCGGCTGCGGGTGGAGATTGATGCGATTGTTGCCGAGATCGAAGGCGAGGAGCTTGAGGAATGATCAGCATGAACTTCATGGAAAAGCTGCTTGAAGGCGTTGATGTCGAATGGAGGCCGCTGGGGAAAGTGGCGACCTTAAGGCGAGGCCGTGTAATGTCAAAAGAATATCTAGCGGAGAATGCTGGAGACTATCCCGTATACAGCTCGCAAACAGTAAACAATGGTGAAATTGGGAAAATCAAAACATTCGACTTTGATGGGGAGTTTATTAGCTGGACAACTGATGGAGCCAATGCAGGAACAGTTTTTTATCGAACAGGTAAATTCTCAATGACCAATGTTTGTGGATTGTTGAAAATAACTAAAGAAAAAGAATTAAATTACAAATTTTTGTTTTATTGGCTCACAACAGAAGCACAAAAACACGTTTACTCTGGTATGGGAAATCCTAAACTGATGAGTCACCAGGTTGAAAAAATCCCAGTCCCTATCCCATTTCCTAAAAACTCTGAAAAATCGCTTGAGATCCAAGCCGAAATCGTCCGCATTTTGGACACCTTCACCGAGCTGACCGCCGAGCTGACCGCCGAGCTGACCGCCCGCAAAAAACAATACAACTACTATCGCGACCAGTTGTTGAGTTTTGAAGAGGGTGAAGTGGGATGGAAGACTCTTGGGGATGTTGCGGAGTACTCAAAAACGCGCATTAGCTTTGATCTACTAGACGAAACGAATTACGTGGGCGTTGATAATCTTTTGCAAAATAGAGCAGGAAAAACGGAATCTAATTATGTTCCAACCGCAGGCAATTTAACCAAATATCGTGATGGTGATATTTTAATCGGCAACATTCGACCTTACTTAAAGAAGATCTGGCACGCTGATCGTACTGGTGGAACAAATGGCGATGTGCTTGTTATTCATCCTACCGATGAAGCGCTAAATTCTCGGTATTTGTACCAGGTTTTAGCCGATGAAAAATTCTTTGATTACAATATGCAGCACGCCAAAGGCGCAAAGATGCCACGTGGCAACAAAGATAAAATAATGGAGTACCGATTCCTTGCTCCGAAAAACCCAGTTGAACAGAAGCGCATAGCATCTATCCTAGATAAATTCGATACCCTAACCAACTCCATCAGCGAAGGTTTGCCACGCGAAATTGTATTGCGCCAAAAGCAATACGAGCATTACCGCGATTTGCTGTTGAGCTTTCCGAAGCCAGAAGAAGTGGCCACTCAAAACAATCCGGTGAAGAAGTGACTGAACTTACAAGCTAGAAGAAGCTTGTTCTAGCTGGGTTGGTTAAACATATCAATGAAACGCATCGCTTTGGTGAAAATGTTAGCTAAATAAGTGACCTTGCTTGAAGGTAATAAAATGACCGAATATAAAACCATCGCAGAATCGAAAAACTTTATCGTTCTGGATAAATACAGCAAAGAATGGGAAGTCAACGAAAGCTACCAAAGTGAATACGATTTGGAGCGGGAATTCATTCAGGATTTGCAGAATCAGGGCTATGAATATGTGCCCGATTTAAATACGCCAGAGAAGCTGCTGGCTAATGTTCGCGAGCTGTTGCAAGCCCTGAATAACATGCAGTTTGCCAACGGGGAGTGGTTGCGCTTTGTGGAAGCCTGGCTGGACAAACCCAGTGATAGCATCGTCGATAAAACCCGCAAAATTCATGATGACTATATTCATGACTTTGTGTTTGATGATGGCCGCATTAAGAACATCTACCTGTTAGACAAAAAGAACATTGCACGCAATAAGGTACAGGTGATCAAACAATTTGAGCAAACCGGCAGTCATGCCAATCGCTACGACGTAACAATTTTGGTGAATGGCTTGCCGCTTGTGCAGGTGGAGCTGAAGAAACGCGGCGTGGCGATTCGTGAAGCTTTTAATCAGGTACATCGTTACAGCAAAGAGAGCTTTAATGGCGAACATTCGCTGTACAAGTATTTGCAGCTCTTTGTGATTACCAACGGCACCGATAGCCGTTACTTTGCCAACACTACCCAGCGCAACAAGAACAGCTTCGACTTCACCATGAACTGGGCTAAGGCTGATAACGGCCTGATCAAAGACCTGAAAGACTTTACCGCCACCTTCTTTCAGAAAAACACCTTACTCAATGTGCTGCTGCATTATTCGGTGTTTGATGTGAGTGATGTCTTGTTGGTGATGCGCCCCTACCAGATTGCCGCCACCGAGCGCATTTTGTGGAAAATAAACAGCACCTATCAGGCCAAAAGCTGGAGTAATAGTGAAAGTGGCGGCTTTATTTGGCACACCACAGGCTCGGGCAAGACCCTGACCAGTTTTAAAGCAGCGCGTTTGGCGACTGAGCTGGATTTTATCGACAAGGTATTTTTTGTGGTGGATCGTAAAGATCTGGATTACCAGACCATGAAGGAGTACCAGCGCTTTTCGCCGGACAGTGTGAATGGCTCTGACAGCACTGCCGGCCTCAAACGCAACCTGGATAAAGATGACAATAAAATCATTGTTACCACTATTCAAAAACTGAATAACTTAATGAAAAGTGAAGACGACTTGCCCATCTACAGCAAGCAAGTGGTGTTCATTTTTGATGAATGCCACCGCAGCCAGTTTGGCGAAGCACAGAAAAACCTAAAGAAGAAATTTAAAAAGTTTTATCAGTTTGGCTTTACCGGCACACCGATCTTCCCGCAAAACGCCCTCGGTGCAGAGACGACCGCCAGCGTGTTTGGCCGTGAGCTGCATTCGTATGTCATCACCGACGCTATCCGTGATGAAAAGGTATTGAAGTTCAAGGTCGATTACAACGATGTGCGCCCACAGTTCAAGGCGATTGAAAGCGAGCTGGACGAGAAAAAACTCAGCGCAGCAGAAAACAAGCAAGCCTTGTTGCACCCTGACCGTATTCGAGAGATTTCGCAGTACATCTTGAAAAACTTCCGGCAAAAAACCCATCGCCTTCAAGCTGCTTCCAAAGGCTTTAATGCCATGTTTGCCGTGAGCAGTGTGGATGCCGCCAAGCTGTATTACGAGTCGTTAAAGGATTTGCAAAAAAACAGCGATAAGCCACTTAAAGTGGCCACCATCTTCTCGTTTGCGGCAAATGAAGAGCAGGATTCGATCGGCGATATTCAGGATGAAAGCTTTGATGTTTCCGCCATGAATAGCAGCGCCAAAGAGTTTTTAAGCGCTGCCATCGTTGACTATAACGCGCTGTTTAAAACTAATTTCAGCGTAGATAGCAATGGTTTTCAAAACTATTACCGCGATCTTGCCAAGCAAGTGAAAGCCAAGGAAATCGACTTGCTGATTGTGGTGGGCATGTTTCTGACCGGCTTCGATGCACCGACGTTGAACACCTTGTTTGTTGATAAAAACCTGCGCTATCACGGTTTGATGCAAGCCTATTCGCGCACCAACCGTATTTATGATGCCACCAAAACCTTTGGCAATATCGTCACCTTCCGCGATTTGGAGCAAGCCACGATCGATGCCATTACCCTGTTTGGTGATACAAACACCAAAAACGTGGTGCTGGAGAAGAGCTACAAGGAATACATGGAAGGCTTTACCGATGTGACTACGGGTGAAGCACGACGCGGTTATATGGATGTGGTTGCGGAATTGCAGCAGCGCTTCCCAAACCCTGCTGAGATTGTCAAAGAATCGGATAAAAAAGACTTCGCGAAATTATTTGGTGAATATTTGCGTGTTGAGAATGTGCTGCAAAACTATGATGAATTCGCTAGCCTGAAAGCCTTGCAAAGCGTTGATATGAGCGACCCGCAGGCGGTTGAGGCATTTAAGGCTCAGCATTATTTAAACGATGATGACTTGGCAACATTGCAAGCGATACAGATGCCACCAGAACGGAAAATTCAGGATTACCGTTCAAGCTATAACGACATTCGCGATTGGCTGCGTCGGGAAAAATCTTCTGATGAAAAAGAAAAATCCACCATCGACTGGGATGATGTGGTTTTTGAGATAGACCTGCTTAAGTCACAAGAGATCAACCTAGACTACATTTTGGAATTGATTTTTGAAAACAATAAAAAGGTCAAAGATAAAGCGGAGCTTGTGGAAGATGTGCGCCGCGTGATTCGCGCAAGCCTGGGCAACCGCGCCAAAGAAAGCTTGCTGGTTGATTTTATTAACCAAACCGACCTAGACAAGATTGGCGACAAGGCCAGTGTTATTGATACCTTCTTCACCTTTGCGCAAACGGAACAACAACGTGAGGCGCAAGAGCTAATTAGTAGCGAGAGCCTTAATGCAGAGGCGGCCAGGCGCTATATCACCAACTCGCTAAAACGGGAATTTGCCAGTGACAACGGCACTGAGCTCAATGCCATTCTGCCTAAGATGAGTCCGTTAAACCCACAATATTTGACAAAGAAACAAACTGTTTTTCAAAAGATTGCGGCGTTTGTTGAGAAGTTTAAAGGCGTGGGTGGGCAAGTTTAAACTAAGTAGTTCAAGGGAATGCCTTGCCTAACAACTCACTGCTGTCGGACAATTTTCCGCATCGCTCCTAATTTGCCATAGCTGCCGGTTGCATCCAATCAGATGAGCGGCTGGTTTTGAGCAGATTGCTGACTTTGTCATAGCACTCTGTCAGAATGCCCTATTTCCTCTGGGGAAGTTATGGCGCGCATTCGTTGGATTGAGATTCGGAATTTCCGTTCGATTCAGGTGCTTAACTGGGCGCCATCGCACGGCTTCAACTGCCTTGTCGGACCCGGTGACAGCGGGAAGTCGACCATCCTCGACGCTATTGATCTCTGTCTCGGAGCTCGACGGAGCACCTCCTTCAGTGACACCGACTTCTATGCACTGAATGTGGCCGAGCCAATCGTTATTTCTTTAACGCTGGGTTCACTTCCGGACGAACTAAAGAACCTCGACACCTATGGTGAGTTTCTGCGTGGGTTCGATGCCGCAACCGGTCAAATTGAGGATGAGCCACGTGCCGGGATCGAAACCGTTCTGACGCTGCGCCTGCAGGTCACGAGCGATTTGGAGCCCGCTTGGACCCTATACTCCGAGCGGGCTGAGCAACTAGGTTTGGAACGTGGTCTAGCTTGGAAAGATAGATCTACCCTCGCGCCCGCGCGTATCGGGAGCTTTGCCAACACGAACCTCTCCTGGAACCGAGGCTCCATCCTCAACCGCCTCACCGAAGAGCGGGCCAACCTCGGTGCGGAGCTGGCTCGCGCTGCGCGGGAAGCTCGAGCGAACTTTGGCAATCAGGCTGGCCCGCAGCTTGATCAAACTCTTCAGGTCGTGAATCAAACAGCCGCACGGCTTGGCGTGCCGGTAGGAGGAGCGGCGCAAGCCCTTCTTGATGCGCACTCGGTGTCAATTGGCGATGGAGCCATTGCGCTGCACAGCGGGACGGGTATACCCTTGCGTTCCCTCGGCACGGGTTCCGCCCGTCTGCTTATTGCAGGCCTTCAACGCGTAGCCGCCGAAGCGGCAACCATCGCATTGGTCGACGAAGTCGAGTATGGTCTAGAACCTCATCGTCTGACTCGACTTCTTGATTCTCTTGGGGCGAGGGACCCTGTTCAACCGTTGCAGGTCTTTTTGACCACCCATTCGCCGGTCGCCCTCCGTGAGCTTTCCGGCAATCAGCTGTTCGTTGTTCGCACCCAGGCTATTCGGCACGACGTTTACGCCGCGGGCGTAACTGAGGACGTTCAAAGCACTCTCCGGGCAGACCCCGAGGCGTTTCTCGCCAAGTCCGTCATTGTTTGTGAAGGCGCCAGCGAGGTCGGCCTCGTGCGAGGCCTGGATCAGTGCTGGGTCGATTTGGGGGAGACATCTATCTCCGCGCTGGGCGGAGCCTACGTCGATGTCGGCGGCAGCAATCCCGACAGGTGCTTTACTCGCGGAACAGCCCTCCTGCGCCTTGGCTATCGAGTGCTAGTGCTTGTCGATGCCGACAAGCCTCCGACTGCCGAGGTCGTCTTGGCATTCCAAGCCGCCGGTGGACAAGCATTGACATGGCGGTCGGGACGCGCCCTGGAGGACGAGCTGTTTTGTAGCCTGAACGACGATGCTATCGATGCGCTGCTCGCGAAAGCGTGTGAAGTTATGGGGCGGGACTTGGTTGCGGAGCATATCCAGTCTAAGTCGAATGGTCAGACCACCTTGGATGCCATCGAACTCGAACGTTTGACGGTTGGCTACACAAAAGCTACCAGGCTATTACTCGGCACGGCCTCTCGAATCAGAGGTAGTGGTTGGTTCAAGTCCGTTACGACTTTCCAGGAGGTCGCAAGGGAAATTGTCGGCCCGCACTTGGGAACTTCCGAGGCGGGCTTCAGTGATGTAATTAACCAACTTTGGAACTGGACACGTGCCGCCTGAGCTCGACCTCTTTGCCTTCGAGAGGGGCTCGGTCACCGCACCTGCGGGATGCGGCAAGACCCATCTCATTGCCGATACGGTGGGACTGCATGCAGGATCCAAGCCAATTCTCATACTGACGCATACCAATGCCGGAGTCGCTGCACTTCGCACTCGGCTGCAGAGGGCTGGAGTTCCAAGCTCGGCCCATCGAATTTCTACGATAGATGGGTTCGCCATGAGGCTTATCGGCAAGTTTCCAATGCGCAGCGGGCACAACCCGCGCATTCTCGAGATCAACGATCCGGCCAACGACTATCCTGCCATTCGTGCTGCTGCCGGACGCTTGCTGCAAGCTGGACATGTCAATGACTCTCTTCGAGCAACATATTCCCGACTGCTCGTCGATGAGTATCAGGACTGCAATCTTGCTCAACACAGCATCGTTACTTGGGCGGCCCAAGTACTCCCTACCTGTGTCCTTGGCGACCCTATGCAAGCTATTTTTGGTTTTGCTGGTAACAGACTGGTCGACTGGGCCGCAGACGTGCAGACGCAATTCCCTGTCATCGGTACCCTACAGACGCCGTGGCGGTGGCGTCTCGCTGGTACTGAGAGCCTAGGCAACTGGTTGCTGGCAACGCGAACGCAGCTCAAAGCTGGGCAGCCGGTTGACCTCCACACCGCTCCGCCTGAAGTTCAGTGGGTGAAGTTGAATGCTGCCACAGCGATTCCTCAGCGGCTAGCTGCAGCCAGAACACGTGCTCCAGACGGCAGATCGACTGTCCTCATCATTGGCGACGCCAGAAACGTGCAGGGGCGTCATCAACTGACGAGTCAAACGCCGGGCGCTACAGCGGTAGAAGCAGTCGACCTCGGCGACCTTGTCAGGTTTGCGAGAGACTTCGATCCCAGTCGGGAAAACTCGCTTGTGCAACTTGCAACCTTTGCTGCCTGCTTTATGACGGGCGTCGGTGCTACGGGCCTAGTGGTGCGAGTGGAGACGATTCGCAACGGACGGGCTCGCAATTCTCCAACGCCCATTGAGGAAGCGGCCGTGGCATATGCTAACGCTCCTAGCTTGGTCGGCGCGGCTCAGCTCATCCAAGGGTTGTCTGAGCAGTCGGGTACGCACATCTTCCGACCGGAGGTTCTACGCTGCTGCCTGTCTGCGATGCGCGCGGCAGCCACTGGCGCTTGCACATTGCATGCAGCGGTGCTTCAAGCTCGTGAACGAAACCGGCATCTTGGCCGCCCGCTGACACGCCGAGCAGTAGGCAGTACGCTTCTGCTTAAGGGGCTTGAAGCCGACATTTCTGTGATTCTAAATCCTGAGCTGATGACCGCACAGAACCTGTACGTTGCCTTGACCCGTGGTGCAAGACAGGTGGTGATCTGTTCGGAGACTCACTTGTTACAACCTGTGGCATAAGATCTTCAGTGCAGACATCGCTCATTGATGTTGTGTGTCCGCTGTTCCACTCATAACGGAAGCTCTAATATTTCGTAGCCAACTTCAGATTTGGTCGAAGAGTGAGCTTTCCCGTTAGCGCTATCGAGAGACGGAAATGGCACTTGGAGACCTTCTGCAAACGACCGTATTCTTTACGTCTGTCTTTTACCAATATATCAATGAAAATCCCCTTTTAAAATGTAAATATATCTGTATAGTTATCAACGTAAACTAAAGGTACGTTTGTATGCGGATTGGATACGCCAGAGTTTCAACTCAGGATCAAAACCCAGAACTCCAGCTGGATGCGCTAAATGCTGCAACTTGCGAACAGCTATTCCATGAAAAAGCATCCGGCAAAAACATGGAGCGTGTTGAATTGGAAACGTGCCTTAAAGTCCTACGTAAAGGAGACACGCTTGTTGTGTGGAAGTTGGACAGGCTGGGACGATCATTAAAAAATTTAGTTGAAATTGTTCATGGGCTGGAAGATCGAGGGATTGGATTCCAGTCGCTTACAGAAAGTATAGATACTACAAATGCTGGTGGGAAACTGGTATTTCATGTTTTTGCTGCTTTGGCAGAGTTCGAGCGTAATTTAATACGTGAAAGGACAATAGCTGGTTTGACAGCAGCAAGGGCCAGAGGAAGAAAAGGTGGTCGCAAAGTGAAAATGGAAAAGTCGGATGTACGCAAGGCTGCTGCCATGCTACTTGATCCGATGATGACTAAGACTGAAGTGGCAAAACATTTTGGGGTATCACGGGTAACCCTCAATGTAGCTCTGGAACGTGAAAATAACCCGAACTGTTAACTGGAAAAAAATGAAGTTGGTAATACGTTAATATGTTGCCATCGCACTTTTATCAAACCGCCTGCCCAGAAATCAAGAGATTGTAGATTCGCTAAGTTTCAAGCCGAAAATATTGGAGCGCAAATCCATACTTGAGAGTGTGGCTGGTAAAATCATCGTATTTTATTAATATGTTTATTGAATGTATGAGTTTCAGCAGTCTTTGCTGGTAGATTCACAATTTTGAGATGAAAGTGACTAATGATCGAGGCTATTAAAATAATGTTTGGGGGTAAAGTTCGTGGAGAATCGTAAAGTAATTAACGGCAATGTAATCGAGCTAATTGCTTTTGATTTCGATGGAACCCTTATGGACTCGACGTCAGCAATCGCCGAGTCGATTCAAAGTGCCGCTGTTGACGTAGGCGTTCCAGTTCCTACAACGGAGCGAGCAAGCCATATTATTGGTCTGGGACTCACCGAGGCACTACGACAAGCCATTCCAGACTTGCCGCAGGAACGCTATCAAGAACTTGCTGAACGCTACCGTCATCACTATTTCGCTCGCGACCACGAACTTCGATTATTTTCAGGCGTTGAGGCGATGCTTGACGAGTTGGCTTCTGCAGGTTATTTGCTGACGGTAGCTACAGGTAAAAGACGCATGGGACTTGATAGATCCTTGGGCGCAACTGGGTTGGAGAGTCGATTCCATTCATCACGCTGTGCTGATGAATGCCAATCCAAACCCCATCCTCAAATGCTTCAAGAACTGATGGAAGAGTTTGGCGTTGCTCCTGAAGCGACATTGATGATTGGGGACACTACACATGATTTGCGGATGGCCAAAAATGCTGGCGTGCACGCAGTTGCAGTAACCTATGGCGCTCACTCTCGCGAACTATTGGAAGCTGAATGCCCAGTTTATTGTGCAAACAACGTCGAGGAACTGATAGGTTGGCTAAGAACGAGTCAGCGTCAAGCGATTTGATGGGGTGGGTCATAGTGGATAGAAAGTGCAACTGTTTTTTTATAGAAAACCTCTGGTTGGGGCTTGTTATTGGAAATTTTTTGGTCAACTGATATGATGAATTTGTCTGTTAAAATTCGGTTGACGAGAAATTCCATCTACGCATTGGTATATCTACGGTTCGTTGGTCAACCGTTTTTAAAACATAATAAAATTTCGATTGGGATGGCACGGTGATGGATTCGACAGCGATCATCGTCAATTCGATTCAGTCTGCGTGTCGTGATATCGGTTTGCCGATTCCTGACGATGATGCCGCGCGTTATGTGATCGGACTGGGTTTGGATCAGGCACTGCGTCATGCTGTGCCGACTATGACCGAGGCACAGCGTCCCGAAATGGTGGCGCGTTATCGCCATCACTTTTTACAGCAAGATGGCGCTATTCCATTGTTCAACGGTGCGCGTGAAACCATTGCTGAATTGCATGAAGCCGGGTATCAGCTTGCTGTTGCGACAGGAAAAACCCATGCGGGTTTAACTCGTGCGATGGCATCCTCCGATATGGCGCATTACTTTCAGGCCACACGCACTGCCGATCGAACTTTTTCAAAACCTAATCCGGCGATGTTACTTGAGTTGATGGAAGAGTTGGATGTGTCCCCTGAGCGCACCTTGATGATTGGTGACACCACACATGATTTGCAAATGGCGCACAATGCCAAGGTGGACGTGGTGGCGGTGGGTCACGGCGCGCATTCAGAGGAACAATTGCTGGCGTTGAACCCGTTGACGTTGGTGGAAGATTTTTTAACTTTGCGACTATGGTTTAAAGAAAATGCATAATCAAATTGAACATAATGAAATTGAAGACGTGATTAAAGAGCAGGAAGCACCCAAACAGCAAAACAATTGGGAACGCGGCGTGTTAGAAAAATTAGCCATGTCCGCTATTCAAGAGCAACGACGCGCTAGGCATTGGGGTATCTTTTTCAAGACGCTCAGTTTTGTGTTCCTATTTATTTTGCTATTTATTTCGATGGGCTGGTTGGACAAAAAAGAATCTGCACTGGGCGGCGGTAAGCACACTGCGTTGGTAGATTTGCAAGGTGTTATTTCAGCCGATAGTCAGGCGAGTGCGGATAATTTGATTCCGAGTTTGCAGGAAGCGTTCAAAGATAAAGGTACGAAAGGCGTGATTTTGCGCATCAACAGTCCGGGCGGCAGCCCTGTACAAGCAGGGCAAATCAACGACGAGATCGTTCGGTTACGACTGAAATATCCTACGATTCCCCTCTATGTGGTCGTTGAAGATATTTGCGCGTCGGGCGGTTACTACGTAGCCGCGGCAGCGGATAAAATCTTTGTCGATAAAGCCAGCTTGATAGGCTCGATAGGCGTACTCATGGATGGCTTTGGCTTTACCGGTACGATGGAAAAGTTGGGTGTAGAGCGTCGTTTAGTCACGGCAGGATCGAACAAAGGGTTTATGGATCCTTTCTCCGCTGTGCGTCCCGATCAGCAGGAGTATGCCAAACAAATGCTCGCAGAAATTCACCAGCAATTTATCTCAGTTGTAAAACAAGGTCGAGGTAATCGACTCAAAGAAACACCTGATACCTTTAGTGGCTTGATTTGGAATGGTCAAAAAGGCGTTGAAATGGGCTTGGCGGATGGTTACGGCAGCCTAGAGTCGGTTGCGCGCGATGTCATTAAAGCTGAGGATATAGTCGATTTCACCGTCAAAGAAGGTTTTGCCGATCGCATAGCGAAGCGTTTTGGCGCAGGCGTGATGAGCGCGTTGCCGGGATTTTCTGCCAAGGGCAATGGCGTGAGTTTGCGGTGATGACTTGTTTGTAATGTCGTTGCTTGGTAGTGAGCGTATTTTCATGGACTTATTATGAATAAACATACGCTTCTATCTAATCCCATTTTGATATGGGCTCTGGGCTTTGTTACATTTTCCCTTGTATTTATCTATCACACCTTCCCGCTAGGTTTAAGCGATTTCTGGTGGCATCTCAACACGGGTCGATGGATTTTTACTGAGGGCAGACTGCCCATTGATGACCCCTTTCTGTATAGCTCCTCATCGCCCTTAGATGCGCGAGCTAGCCTGATTTTGCGCGGCTATCCTTTGTCGCAGTTGCTTATGCTTGGCATCTTCAACGCGGGTGGTATTTATGCGCTTGTGGTGATGAAGGGTTTGCTGATGACACTCTTCTATTTCCTCTTGGGGAATCAATTTAAACGTAACGGATTGCACCCACTGCTAGCGTTCTCGATTGCTGGATTGCTGCCATTATTATTTTTTCGCTTCGATGAATTGCGCCCGCAGATATTTTCATTTATCGGGACGCTGTTGGTAATACAACTGACCGAATATATTCTTGCTTGCGGGAGACAGGGCAAGTCGCTGAAATGGTACGTGCTTGTTGCACTTCCACTGCTTATGTTGGTTTGGGCGAATCTTCACCGTGGCTTCATCATTGGGATTGGTGTTGTGATGGTGTATCTAGGTGTTGAATGGGTTGCTCGCAAGCGGGGCAACACAACTTGGTCAGATACTGCTTTCCGACATTTTTTTATTGCGGCACTCGTTTCAATGATAGTTGCCTTCTTCAATCCTGTTGGGGTGACTGCTGTCTGGGCCAGCTTCACAGAGGTGGCTGGGCCATTTGCACAGGTGATAGATGAATTCTTTGGAACAATTGGATATTTTGAGTTGTATAGCATGAAATATCTCGGCTACTTGGTTGTAGCCGTTGCGGCAATTCCATTCGTGGCAATGTTCTTCAAATGGCGCAAAGTGAGCACGGCTCATTTACTCATTACTGCATTATTTTTGATTGCTGGAATACAGTCGTTTCGTTTCAGCTTGATGATGGTGGCCGTTGTACTTTCTATCGCTAGTCTTTATTTTTCAGAAACACTTAACCGTGTATTTTCTTATGGCAAGGGGTTGCCTCTGCTACTTGTTTGGTGTCTTTCAATAGGATTTTTAGCAAATTCGGGCTTTAGTCGAACTGCGCTTGCCGATTCACCTTTGGAAAAGGGAGCGATTCCAACTGCTGCAGTCGATTATCTTGAACGATCTAACATAGAGGGAAATATTTACAATTTTTTTGAGTATGGCGGCTATATGAGCTGGCGGCTTTACCCTCGAAAGATATTCATCGATCAGAGAAATCTGTCGTGGGATGCTTATGAAGAATACTCAAAGGCATGGCGCGGAGACTATACGAAGGTGTTCGACAAATATCAGATAGGCGCGGTTTTCTATCCGGTTTATGAGCGCGGTACAGGTAAGCCATCTAGGCTGGTTGCTGGTCTGTTTAATGATCCTAAATGGGGAGTTGGATATTTTGACGGCAAAGATGTGATTTTTGTAAAAGCGGAGAACAACAGCCACTTAACCTTACTCGACAAAAGGTCGATAGTTAGCGAAATCATCCAGCGTATTCGCAAAGTTAAATAGCGTTGGACTTTAGCGAGAAAGCTAGACTATTCCGCCGTTAGACTTAAGCTTTCCAACAGCTCATCTAAATCATTAATCGGCGGCAGGCACTTCGTTCCCATGCACAACCAAGCGGTGATTTTTTCAGATATTGGCTTGTTGAGTGACTCAGGTAATTCAGCTGCTACATTCGATAGACTAATTGTCATCACGTTTGGTAAGTAGTGTTTACGCAATGCTTCTTGCCAGGTATCGGCTTCGTTTTTATCGCCCCGCAACACCAATAAAACAGGCGGTTTCAGGGCTTCTGTCAAGGCGGTACTTAGGCTGCTGTGATAACTGGCGGATTGCAGTAATGTCGGGAAAAATAACTGCAAGCAACGTTCGGCTGCGGCTGCGTATTTGGTTTCACCCGTGACGAGCGTCAATCGCAACAAGGCTTGAGCGGCAATGCCGTTACCCGATGGGGTGGCGTTGTCTTGTCCGATTTTGTTACGTTGGATGAGCACTTCATGGTCGTGGCTAGTGAAGAAAAATCCCCCTGCTTCGGTATCCTCAAAGCGTTCCAAAATCGCATCAGCAAGTTGTGTGGCGAAGACTAAATCAGCATGGCGGAATTCGGTTTGCATCAGTTCAAGCAGAGCATTCAGCAAAAATGCGTGGTCATCCAGATAGGCATTCAAATGCGCTTTGCCATCTTTATACGTCGCTAATAACTTGCCATCGCGCCATAAAGTGCTGCGCACAAAATCCATCGCTTGTTGTGCAGACAGCAACCAGTCGGGGCGATTAAACAATTTTGCCGCCTTCGCCATACCCGCTATCATCAAGCCATTCCACGCGCTGAGGATTTTTTCGTCGCGGCCGGGGCGAACGCGCTGTTCGCGTGCGGAGAATAATTTTTTCTGCGCACTGAGCAATCGTTCAGTGGCTTGTGCCGCAGACAGTTCAAGCTTGTTTACCAAATCGCTCGGTGTGACGCTCACGCGCAAATTCCAGCTATGGTTTTCAAAATTGGCGGGGTGATTCAAACCGTAATAGGGGGCGATTAAGGCGTATTCGTCATCACTCAACAATTCACGAATTTCATCACGCTGCCACACATAAAATTTTCCTTCTTCATGTTCTGAATCGGCATCCAGTGATGAGTAATAGCCACCTTCAGGCGACTGCATCTCGCGTATCGACCATGTGACGGTTTGATCAGCTACGCGCGCAAATAAAGGGTTCTGGCTGCTTTGCCACGCATCACAATACAATCCCATGAGTAGCCCGTTGTCGTAAAGCATTTTTTCAAAGTGCGGAATATCCCAACGTTCGTCCACGCTGTAACGACAAAATCCACCGCCGAGTTGGTCATATAGTCCGCCATGCGCCATTTGTTGTAGCGTGAAATTCACCACATGTGCAGCTTGTTTGTTGTCAGTTGCTCGGCTGCGGCGCAGGAGCAAATCGAGTTCGGCTGGATGTAAAAACTTAGGTGCGTCACCCAAGCCACCGAAGACTGGATCAAAGTTCTCCAAGTGTTGCTTCACTGCCAAGCCCAATGGCTGCTCATTCAAAGCGACATTCGTGCTGCCAGCTTTGGGTCCCATGCTGGCGAGTGCGGCGATGATTTGCTCACCTTGTGCCATCAGTTCGTCGCGTTGATCACTGTAAACCTCGGCAACGCGTTCCAGCAATTCAGGAAAGGCAGGCAGGTTGTAACGCGCTTCCTTTGGGAAGTAAGTTCCACCGAAAAACGGTGTGCCATCCGGGTTGAGGAACATCGTCAGCGGCCAGCCGCCATTGCGCTTGGTCAGCATGTAATGCGCGGTTTGATAAATCTGATCGAGGTCGGGACGTTCTTCACGATCCACTTTGATGTTGATGAACAGCTCGTTCATCACGGCGGCAACGTTGATGTCTTCAAATGATTCATGCGCCATCACGTGACACCAATGGCAGGCGGAATAACCGATAGAAAGCAGGATAGGTTTATTTTGATCACGTGCCAATTGTAACGAGGCAGGATTCCAAGCGTGCCAATCCACGGGATTGTCGGCATGTTGTTGTAGATAAGGACTGGTTTCTTGCGCTAAAAGATTGGGCATGGATTTAATGGAGCAGATGTTTAAGTTCTTGCAGTACGTTCAGCATGATGTGCTGCTGCGCGTCTGCGGTTGGATGAAGATTGTCAGGTTGAAATTGATTTGGCGTTACACCTTCAAGTAAGAAAGGCAGTAGCAGGATGTGATGTTTGTTCGCCAAACGCGGATAGAGTTCGCGTAACTTTGTCGTATAGGCTTCGCCGTAATTCGGCGGTAGCTGCATACCTATCAACAGCACTTTAGCTTGGCTACGTTTCGATTGCAAAATGATGTCATTCAAATTACGTTCGGTATCCGCTAGATTGTAGCCGCGCAGCCCATCGTTTGCGCCGAGCTCCACGATCACGATAGACGGGCGATATTGCTGCAATGCTTTGCCGATGCGCTGCAAGCCGCCAATGGTGGTTTCTCCGCTGATGCTGGCGTTGACGATGTTGAAATTTGCTTTCGTGCGATCTAATTCTTTTTGTAACAAATTCGGCCAACTTTGTTCTATGGGGATGCCATATCCGGCTGATAGACTGTCGCCGAGCACGAGGATATTTTTCGCAGCAATAGCGGATAAGGGTAACAAAAGGACGAAAGCAAGAATAAGGAGTCTCATGGCAGTGATTGTGCAGGCAGTAAAGCTAAGTAAGCAAGTGTTAAGTGGTGACAAGCCGCTCACCATCTTGCACGAAATCACCTTCGCAGTGGAGGCGGGCGACAGCCTCGCCATCGTCGGCGCATCGGGTTCGGGAAAATCAACCTTGCTCGGCTTATTGGCGGGTCTGGATGTCCCGAGCAGCGGCAGCGTGTTGCTCAATGGTGCAGATTTGTTCTCGCTGGATGAAGACGGACGCGCCAAGTTACGTGGCGAAATGGCTGGCTTCGTGTTCCAATCGTTTCAATTATTGCCAGCACTGAATGCGTTAGAGAACGTCATGCTGCCGTTGGAGCTGCGCAGTGTAAGCGATGCGCGTCAGCGTGCCGAAGTCGCGTTGCAACAAGTCGGCTTGAGCGAACGCGCCCATCATCTGCCCAAACATTTGTCAGGCGGTGAGCAACAACGTGTCGCCCTGGCCAGAGCCTTTGTCAGCCAACCAAAAATCCTGTTCGCCGACGAACCCACCGGCAACCTCGATGCCGCCACGGGCGCGCAAGTCATCGAACTGATGCTAGAACTCAATCGCGCGCAAGGTACAACGTTGATATTGGTGACACATGATGAAGCACTGGCGCAGCGTTGTGGTAAGCAATTGAGGCTTGCTGCGGGGAGGGTGGTGTGAGTGGGCAACGTTTGGAATGAACTTGCTGGACAAGCTAATTAAGTGTCGTTACAGTCCAAATCATGTTTAGCAACCGATTCCAACGCCCCATAATGATTTCTAACCATGCGAAAATTCGCATGGTCGAGCGTGACATTAGCGAAGCAATGTTGCTTGAGGTGATTGATTTTGGGGATGCGCGTTACAAGGATGCAACGCACCTGTGGGCATTCAAAGAGTTTCCAGAGCGGCATGACAATTTGTTATGTGCGGTGCTGGTGTTGGAAGATTGTGTTGTCGTTAAAACCGTCATGCACCATTTTTCAGTTTTGTAGGAGGTTACGATGCACACCACTTATTTTGATGAAGACGACATTCTCGTTATTCGATTGTCTGATAAACCGATTACCCGCGAAGTATCGCAAAACTGGAATACGCACATCAGCTACGCCGAAGATGGTAGCGCGGTAGAAGTGGTGTTGCTGGAAGCGCGTGCCAATGGTGCTTATCCGCTTGAAGTGCAGCATGCGCGTGCGGCTTGAGCGGAAACTAGCCGAATAACGCAATACGGAATGTCCGTCCCATTCTCCGATTTCTACACCAGCCTCGATGCCGACCCCGCCAAGCTTGGCAAGCAATTCGAGCACTTCGTAAAGTGGTTCCTCAAAGCCGATCCAGAGTGGGCGACGCAGGTCGATCAAGTGTGGCTGTGGGATGAATGGCCGAACAGATGGGGTGCAGACTGCGGCATAGACCTCGTGTTCCGCCACAAGAACGGCGACCACTGGGCGGTGCAAGCCAAGTGCTATTCACCCGACTACGACATCACCAAACACGATGTCGATAAATTTCTCAGCGAATCCAACCGGCCACTCATCCAGCACCGCCTGCTGATCGCCACCACCGACCGCATCGGCAATAACGCCAAACAAGTTTGCGATGCACAAGACAAACCCGTCATAGGGTTTCTGCTGTCCGATTTCGATAAATCTGCGCTGGATTATCCCGCCAACTTCGCCGCACTCCCGCAAGCCAAACGCAAACCGCGCCCTACGCCGAACGATGGAAATCACGACCACCAACTCGAAGCGATTGCTGCCGTTTCGCAAGGCTTGCAAACCGCCGACCGTGGTCAGCTCATCATGGCTTGCGGCACTGGCAAGACATACGTCACGCTGTGGATAAAAGAAGCACTAAACGCACAACGCACCTTGGTACTGGTTCCGTCATTAGGTTTGCTCTCGCAACTGCTACGCGAATGGACATTCGCCGCCGTCACCCCGTTTGAAGTGCTATGCGTCTGCTCGGATCAAACCGTCGGCAGCAAGGGCAGCGATGAAGCCATCCACAGCGTTGCCGATCTGGCCTTTCCCGTCACCTCAGATGCGGAAGAAGTAAAACGTTTCCTCAGCCGCGCAGGCAACCGCGTGGTGTTCTCCACTTACCAATCATCCTCTGTCATCGCTGCCGCTCAAGCCGATGCAACCATCCCCGCGTTTGATCTGGCTGTAGCGGACGAAGCCCACCGTTGCGCGGGCAAGGTTGGCAGCGACTTCAGTACCATCCTCGACAACGCCCAAGGAAAAGACAAGATACGCAGCACCAAGCGCCTGTTCGCCACCGCCACCCCGCGCACCTATTCCAGCACCGTGCATAAAGCCGCCGAAGATCGCGGTGTCGAAGTCGTCGGCATGGATAACGCCGCGCTGTTTGGCGAAGTGCTGTATGCCTTGCCGTTCGGTAAAGCCATCGAGAACAAACTGCTCACCGATTACCGCGTCGTCATCATCGGCGTGGATGATCCCACCATCGCGCAGTGGATCGCCAACCGCGAACTGGTCAGCCTTTCGCCCCCTCGCCCTCCGGGAGAGGCTTGGCCTGTCCTGAGCTTGTCGAAGGAGGGTGAGGGAACGCAGTACAAATATCATCAGCAGGAAAAGCAACCCAGCACCACCCGCCAAACCGACAGCGAATCGCTCGCTGCCCAGATCGGTCTGCTCAAAGCCATCAAGGACTACGACCTCAAACGCATCATCAGCTTCCACAGTCGCGTTAAACGTGCGGAAGAATTTACCAGCGACATACAAAACACCTTGCAGTGGATCAGCGACGAACACTGCCCCAGCGGCACCCTGCGCACCGACTTCGTCTCCGGCAACATGAGCGCTGGCAAACGCAAGATCAAGCTCGACCAACTCAAAGCGCTGAGCGCAGGCGAACGCGGTGTGTTGAGCAATGCGCGCTGTTTGTCTGAAGGCGTGGACGTACCCTCCCTTGATGGTGTGGCGTTCATTGACCCGCGCAGCAGCCAGGTGGACATCATTCAAGCCGTGGGGCGCGCCATTCGATTAAGCGCGGACAAAAAAATGGGCACGATTGTGTTGCCCGTGTTCATCAAGGCAGGCGAAGATGCCGCAAGCACCATAGAGGCGAGCAACTTCAAACCGATATGGGATGTGCTGAATGCGTTGAAGGCACATGACGATGTGCTGGCGGACGAACTGGATCAGATCAGAACTGAGATGGGTAGGAAGGCGGATTCGGTTTTCAAACCAAGCGACTTGAACAAAATCACCATCGATTTGCCAGCCACCGTGGATGCAAATTTCAGTAGTGCCCTGTGTACCTATCTGGTGGAGCAGGTCACGGCATCTTGGAATTTCTGGTTTGGATTGCTGGAGAAATTTGTTGAACGGGAAGGTCATGCAAACGTTCGTAGCGAATGCAAAACAATCGATGGATATAGAATTGGTAGATGGGTAAGTAAACAACGAGAAGCAAAAAACAACCTATCGCTGGAGCGCAAAGCACGGCTGGAAGCATTGCCCAGTTGGAGCTGGGATGCTCGTGCAGATAATTGGGAGGAAGGATTTCGCTACCTCAAAGCATTCGCAGATCGAGAAGGGCATTGTTTGCCACCTGTGCTATACAAAACGGCAGATGGATACCGCCTTGGTCAGTGGATTGGTGTTCAACGAAGAACAAAAAACAGCCTGCCCCTAGAGCGCAGGGCTCGGCTGGAAAGATTGCCTGGCTGGAGTTGCGGTATTCATGCAGATAATTGGGAAGAAGGATTTCGTTATCTTAAAGAATTTGCAGATCAAGAGGGACACACGAATGTTCCTTATGATTGCAAAATGGCAGGTGGGTATTGAGTTGGTCAGTGGGTTGGTGTTCAACGAGCAAACAAGGACAGCATGTCGTCGGATCGCAAAGCGCGGCTTGAAGCACTGCCCGACTGGACTTGGGATGTAATTGCAGATCAGTGGGAAAAGGGGTTTAGCTACCTCAAGAAATTTGCATACCAAGAAGGGCATTGCCTAGTTCCTGCGCTACATAAAGCGGAAGATGGATATCGGGTCGGTAGTTGGGTAAATGCTCAACGAACAATAAAAAATAGTCTATCTTCAGAGCGCAAAGCACGGCTGGAAGCATTGCCCGGCTGGAGTTGGGATGCCCTGTCAGATATGTGGGAAAAAGGGTTTCGCTACCTTAAAGAGTTCGTAGAGCGTGAGGGACACGCCAAGGTTTCTAAAGATTACAAAACGGCAGATGGATACCGCCTTGGTCAGTGGATTGGTGTTCAACGAGCAAAAAAGGACAGTCTGTCACTAGAACGTAAATCACGGTTGGAAGTATTATCTGGCTGGAGTTGGGCAGTTTTGTCAGATAAGTGGGAAGAAGGATTCCTCTATCTTAGGGAATTCACGGAGCGGGAGGGACATGCTAAGGTTTCTTACAATTACAAGGCGGTAGATGGGTATCGAATCGGCAACTGGGTAAGTAGACAACGAGAAGCAAAAGACAGCCTATCATCGGATTGCAAAGCACGGCTTGAAGCACTGCCTGGATGGGTTTGGCGGGTTAAATGAGACAATCATCGTTGTACCAAATGTGGGCAATTCTTTCAGATCTTGCGGACTTGGTAAAATGAAACCGTCGAATGAAAACATTCGGTGCAACTTTACGTTAGGCAATTGCCATGATTGAGTTCAATTTTCAGGATGAGTTTCCTTCGTTACCACTCGGAGAGAGGGTGTTCTGAATTTTGTGTAAACATCGGTTAATTACTGCTGAGGCATCCTCTCCTCGAATTGGATGGTAAACCTATTTAATGCAGGTTTCCAATCACGGAGCGGCATCGTCCATTTCTTGCTGATATTCATCAGTGCTAAATAGAACAATTTCATCACAGACTCATCATTTGGAAATGAGCCACGACTCTTCGTTACTTTACGTAAACCCATGTTCACCGACTCAATAGCGTTCGTGGTGTAAATGATTTTACGTATTTCTGGTGGGTAGTCGAAGAACGGCGTAATCCGTACCCAGTTGTTGCGCCAGGATTGCGCAATCGGTGGGTAGGCATCATTCCATCTAACTTCAAATTCAGTCAGATATTGTTCGGCCTCAGCCTCCGTTGCCGCGGTATAGATCCGTTTCAAGTCAGTAGCAACTAGGTCACGCTTATTCCAGCCTACGTAATTCAGACTATTACGCACCAAGTGTACGATACAGAGCTGCACGGCAGCTTTTGGATAGACCGCTTCAATGGCTTCAGGGAAGCCTTTTAAGCCATCCACGCAAGCAATGAAGATGTCTTGTACGCCACGGTTCTTGAGCTCCGTCACTACGCTTAACCAGAATTTCGCACCTTCGGTTTGGGCAATCCATAGTCCCAGCACTTCTTTCTCACCGTCCATGTTGATGCCAATAGCGAGGTAAACAGCTTTGGCGCGAACCGCCCCCGCATCTCGCACTTTGACGTGGATGCAATCAAGATACACCACAGGATAAATAGCATCGAGTGGCCGTGACTGCCATTGCTTGACCTCTTCAACCACGGCATCGGTGACTGTGGAGATTAGCGTAGGTGATATTTCAGTGCCGTACATCTCGCTGAGATGGCTCTGAATCTCGCGTACCGTCATGCCGCGCGAGTATAGCGAAATGATCTTGTCATCAAATCCCGTCCAGCGGGTTTGGTGCTTGGGGATGAGTTGTGGCTCGAAACCGCAAGGGTCTTCTCCGCAGAATATACCCGCTAAAGCGGGTTATTCATGCGCGAAAGCTGCCTTCGCGGTCGCGGGGGATTTCAATGGGGAGTTCGCCAAATTCGCCCTTGAGCGTTTTGCGGCTTTTACCGTTGCGGGCATTGCCAGTGTTGTTGACCACTGGCTGATGTTTGTCATGCCCAAGGTGCTCAGCCATTTCAGCTTGCAGCGCACGTTCAACGAGTGCTTTGGTGAGTTGTTTGAGAAGACCATTCTCTCCAATCAGGTCTTCTGGCTTTTTATAATTGGATAGCAGGCTATCAATTAAATCGTGAGGTAATGCGTTTGGTAAGGTCATTTTTTATCCATTTCTGAAAATAGCAGTTTCCTGCAAAATGACGTTTACACAAAATTATTTACACCCCCTCGGAGATATTTATCCGTTATCTGTCCGAGCCAAAAGTTGGCTTGCCAGAGTATCGAAACGAAATGACTTTTTAGACAAACCATCTACGCAAATAGCTGGTGGAGTCTATATGCTTTCTGGGCTTGATTATCATCATCGCCAGTTCATGATTCATATTGAGCAGCTAGCACCTTATTACGCGAGAAGTAGTGCATTTGCGGAGTACATTCGAGAACTACCAAGTGGTAGTGTCGTCTCTCCTCCAATCCCTACAGATGTAGAGAGAGGTCATCTGGATGCCCTTCATCATGAAGCTGTTGCTTACCTCAACAGGCTTGGCCAGTTTGTTTATTTTGCTGAGGCAGTGCAGTTGGAATCCATGTTGCCACGGGCTAAAGAGTTGTTAATTTTTCGCCATAAGCACACGTCACACCGATCAATTGACAAGCCAAGAAATGAATCGATTGAGTTGCGAGAAATGCACGCCATGGCATTCAACTTTTATCAATATGATAACGGCTCATTTCCAATCTTTCAGATACATGATCAAGAGCATCATATTGAGTTTCATATGCGCGACGATCATGCGGTTCTCATGGATTAGGCTATGACTTTGTTACAATCATTGTATGCAGTCTAGGTTGATATTGACTAACCGAGGTTGCATTTATCCCAGATAATCCATTAGCCGATTTTAGGCTGAAATGGCAGCACGGGCGGATCGCCGGCATTCGCCCATAGCCCGTCAAACCAAGCCCTTCGTCGTCGCGAAACTGCGAGCAGCAACTGGTTTTGTTTTGAATCGCGATTCCAGAATGCGCCCACCGCCAGCACCTGCTGGTGCAGCGTGGCCAGCGTGGGCTGAATTTTTGCGCGCATCACCGCTTGGCGGAATGTGCTCATCAGGTTGTAAGCCAGCATGGCAAAACCCAGTGCCGCTTCCGTGGCGTAGAAGCTGTTCAGGTTGAAACTGTCCAGCCCGAAGTCGTTCTTCAACTCCTTGATGCGGTTCTCGCAGTCCGCCCGCCCCCGGTAGCCGCGCCATATTTCCACTGCGGGCAGGCTCAGGCTGGTGACCATCGCACCATAGCGCCAGCCTTGAATGTCCGGGTCATCGGCAAACAAAGAGAGCGTTTTGCCCGGTGCGTTTTTGCGTTTGATCGACTGGCGCACCACCACGATGCGCCTTGCCGTATCCCAGCTGTTGGTCCGATAGGTGATCTCCGCCAGCTCCAATCCCGTCTCCAGCGCAAACCAGCGGGCTTCGCGGATGATGGCTTGCTGCAAGCTTTGGGTCAGGCGCGCGCTGATGATGTAGTTGATGTTCTTTCCTTCGAGCAGCTTGAAGACCGCCTGATCGTAAAAGCCGCTATCCGCTCGCAGCAGACCGACCGTTTTGTCGCCCAGGTGATGCAAGGTGGATTCGATGAATTGCAGCACGTTGTTGGCGCTGTTGGCATCGCCCGGACGCAGCCAGAAGTTGGCGACCATGCGCGCTTCCGCCACGAAGGCCAGCAGCGGGTGGTGCGATGGCCGCCCGCGCTTGTTCGGGTTGTAGCCGCGCGCCGCGCCTTGTTGTTCGCCGTGGCGGGTGATGACGGTGGAGTCCATGTCCACGGTGAGGCTGGGCAAGGTGCAGACCGCGTCGAAGAACCAGCGATAGACGCTGGCCTGCACCCGCTCGTGACGCATCATGTCGAAGCGCCCGAACAGGCGCACGATGGCTTTGTGTCCGGCGACGCGAGTCCAGCCAAACAGGCGCGTCAAGGTGCTGTCCAGCCGGGTGATGTCGAGGTGGGTGAAGCGGCATGCGCCGCACCAGATCGAGACCAGTAGCTGCTCGATGAGTTGGACGGGCGGATAGCCGCGATTGGAGCCCGGCTCGGGCAAATCCCACCGCGATGCCGCCGCGCGAAAACCCATGCTGTCCAGCATGCGCTTCATCAGCGCCATACCGCCCCACGCGCTGACTTCGCGCGAGGTGAATTTGATCTCGAAAGGGGCTGCCGTCTCCGATGATTGCGCCATATATTCGCCTATCTATCTGCCTAGAAATGATTTTCTCTAATGGATTCCATTGGGAATCGGGTAAACCTCGACCCGCTCAGAATACTTCAATTCGGCTAATGGATTATCTGGGTTTATTCAGAATCATCTCGTTCGGAGGTTTAGCAATTATCGGCTATGAATACGCTACCTTCATTGCATCAATTTCTTTGGACACCCGCTTAACCAATTCTGCTGGCGCAATCACTTTTACCTCTGCGCCGTACTTCAGGATATCCATCAGTAGTTCGGTATCTTTGCTGTAGGGAATTGAGTTCGTAGCTACCATCTTTAAGGTGCTTACCTTTTTGATTTGAATGCCAGCGTTCGCTGGAAACCCATCGGGCAATTTTGGGAGAAAACAGCATGGTTGCCCATTGCACTTTTTTGCCTGAAAAAATTCAGCTTGGCAAATGGGTTAGCGATCAACGGAAGAAGTGGAGTGATAAGGTGTTGAATGCAGAGCTCGTGAGCCGTTGAAAACTTTAGGGATTACTTGGCAGCTTGCGTTGCCAATACGCTGCCATTATTATTCATGATTGCTTTCGCTATGTGATGCTTCACGAAAGCAATGTGTTCGAATGTTAGACCTAATAACCGCAGGGAGGAGTCATGGCTAAAACCAGAAATCGCCGTCTCAGAAAGAAGCTACATTTTGGGGAATTTGTTGAAAAAGGGTTCGAGGTTGCATTCAGTCTAAGACCCGAAGTTACTCAAATGGATTTCCTGGTTTCTATAACGGACGTGCTGTTTCCAAACAAGATGGCGTTCTATTTTGGGGATGAGGGGAAAATTTTTGTGTCAGGGCGCGAATCCTCGCTCGAAGATAAGGATCGGACTCTCGTGGCTGTTTGGTTGGAGCAGCAGGATTATGTTACCTCATCGGACGTAGGCCATTTGGTTGACGCTTGGCATCCACCTCGCAGTGTGCGATGCGGTGGCTCCAGGCGGGGTCGGACGTTAATTAGATACAAAGCTCAGCCGGTCTCGACTGAAATGAGCAACTCGCCCATAAACCAATAAATACGGACACCACCATCGCGGGGGTAAAGGTGACAGGCTGAATTGATTTTCACCGCCTTTGGCTTGTGCAGTTTCTTGACCTTCCATAATCTGGTCTATAAACTAGTCTGTATGATTATTTCAAGTGAGGTGTGCAATGAAAACTTCAGTCGGTTCTTACCAAGCCAAGACCAATCTGCCTGAGCTATTGCGCCAAGTAAAGTTGGGCAAGAGCTTTACAATCACCAATCGCGGTGATGCCGTCGCCGACCTTGTTCCGAGTGCCAAGTTGCCTCGCGACAACGGGGGGTAAAGGTGCCAGGCTCGAATTGATTTTTTAGATGAGGTGCTTCAGCCACCCAAACTATTGCTTTTCACCGCCTTTGGCTTGTGCAGTTTCTTGACTGAATCCAATCTGGTCTATAAACTGGTCTACGTGATTATTCTCATGTGGGGTGTGCAATGAAAACGACAGTCGGTTCTTACCAAGCCAAGACCAATCTGCCTGAGCTGTTGCGCCAGGTGCAGTTGGGCAAGAGTTTTACAATTACCAATCGTGGTGATGCCGTCGCCGACCTTGTTCCAAGTGCCAAGTTGCCTCGCGACAAGGCATCGAGTATTGAGAAGATGAAAATTTTTATGCAGGCAGAGCCGGTGCGCGGGGTGGATGTGAAGGCTTTGATTAGTGCAGGCCGCAAATGAACTTTGTGATCGACAGCTCGGTGGTGATGCGCTGGTTCTTCGGTGACGGCAAGCCGCAAGATTTGCGCTATGCCCGCGATGCGCTGGATGCGATGCAATTAGCCAATGCCATCGTTCCGTCGGTGTGGAGTTTGGAGGTCGCTAACGTTATTAGTCGAGCCGAGGCGCAGGGCTTGGTAACGGAGGCGCGTAGTGAGGTATTTCTCGAAACGCTGGTTGGTCTTGCGATTGAGGTTGATAGGGGGAGTGTCGATCATGCCTTGTCGAGTACACTCAATCTTGCACGCAGATATAAATTGTCATCATACGATGCGTCTTATCTTGAATTGGCTTTGCGGCAGGGCGTTGCGCTTGCGACGCTGGATGCCGACCTGCGCAAGGCGGCAAAAAAGGCGGGAGTGGAGATTTTTCAGGCTTAATCTATTTTGTGTTGGGTGAATTTTTAGCACCACTTTAGCTTTATCCAAAATAGTTCATCCCGCGCAGGTGAGAATCCAGCGAAATAAATAGCCCGCGAAGCGGATAAAACCTTGTTATCGACTTGCTGCGCAGAGCTTCCTTAATCAACTGGATTCCCGCCTGCGCGGGTATGACGTGCTACTTTATTGATGCCGGATCAATAATGCACTATCTGGGTTTATAAAAATTTATAGAGCGTGTTCGGACTACATTTGCGAGCAACAAACTTCTTTAGCTAAGGTAATGAATCTCCTCCCTCTCTCCCTTAATCTCCTGCGCCGCGACTGGCGTGCCGGGGAATGGCGCGTGTTATTACTGGCACTGGTACTGGCGGTGGGCAGTCTTGCTACGGTTGGCTTGTTTGCCGACCGCGTGCGGCATGCCTTGCAACAGCAGGCGCAGAGTTTGATCGGGGCTGATCTGCGCATCACTTCAACCCGCCCGTTACCAGAGAAGTATCGTGAGTTGGCACAAGCGCGTGGATTGCAAACGGTGTTGAGTCTGACGTTTCCGAGCATGGTGTTGTACGGTGAGCAGTCTTTGCTGAGTGAGATTCAAGCGGTGGAAGTAGGTTATCCGCTGCGGGGCAAGATTGAGGTTGATAGGGCGGCTGGAGAATCAACGAGTGCTCCCTCACCCCAGCCCTCTCCCGATGGGAGAGGGAGTGAAACCGTGGGCGAGGGGAGTGTTGTGACTATTCCCGCACGCGGCACAATCTGGGCAGATGATCGTTTGCTGCGCCGATTAAATCTCAAGTTGGGCGATGCGGTGAGTATCGGCAAGCTGCGTTTTACTGTGGTGGCGCGCATTGTGAAGGATGTCGATCAGTCTATGGGCTTCGCCAGTTTTTCTCCGCGTGTGTTGTTGAATGCCGAGGATTTGGCTGCAACAGGTTTGCAGCAGGAAGGTAGCCGCATTTCGTATCGCTTAATGTTTGCGGGGGAGGCGGCTCAGGTGAATGCGCTGCGTGACGCGTTGAAGCTGCAATTGTCCGGTAATGAAAAGTTGGAGGACGTGCGCGATGCGCGTCCGGAAATTCGCACGGCATTGGAACGAGCGGAAAGTTTTCTTGGACTCGCTGCTTTGACCGCCGCAATTTTGGCGGGTGCGGCGATGGCGTTGGCTGCACAGCGATTTGTGTTGCGTCATCTGGATAGTTGCGCGGTGATGCGTTGCCTCGGTGCGCAGCAAGGGCAGGTGTTGCGATTGTTCCTTTACCAATTTTTGTTGTTGGGCGTGGTGGCGGTGACGATAGGGTGCCTATTGGGTTACGCCACGCAAGCGGGGTTGGTTCTTTCCATCGAGTCCATGCGTAACGCAGCCTTGCCACAACCAAGCTTGATGCCTGTGTTGAAAGCGGCGTTGAGTGGTTTTGCCTTGTTGCTGGGATTTACCTTTTTGCCATTGTTACAGTTGCGTAAAGCATCGCCGTTGCGTGTGCTGCGCCGTGAGCTTGGTGCGCCGCAAACCAGTACCCGATTGGTTTACGGGCTGGCTATCTTAGTGCTGGCGGGATTGTTTTTATGGCAGGCAGGCTCGGTAAAATTGGGTTTGGTGATGTTGGCTGGGCTGCTGGTAGGGTTACTGTGTTTCGGATTATTAGCTTGGATATTGTTACGCAGCTTGGCGAAGTTTGCGCCGCGTTTGTCCGCGCATAGTAGTCATGCGCTGGCAAATTTGGCACGACATGCACGCACCAATGCTATGCAGATTGTGGCGCTCAGTTTGGGTGGCATGGCGTTGCTGCTGTTGACGGTGGTGCGCGGCGACTTGCTGCAAAGTTGGCAGGGCAAGTTGCCGCCAGATACACCGAATCGTTTTGTGGTGAATATACAGCCAGATCAGCAGCAGCCCATGTTGGATTTCTTTGAAAAAAACAATATGGCACAACCGCAGCTATTGCCGATGGTGCGAGGCAGATTAACCGCAATCAACGACCACGCAATTAACGGCGATAGTTATCCCGACCCGCGCGCACGTGCATTGGTGGAGCGTGAATTCAATTTGTCCTATATGGAGCAGATGCCTAGTTGGAACACCTTGGTGAGTGGGGCTTGGTGGCAGCCGCAAGATGGTTCGATACATTCCCCGTTCGCCCTGAGTGTCGCGCCTAGCGCGATGTATCGAAGGGGCGTACGGGGAACACTCACCACGAACGGTGAGGAGGGTGTTTCTATTGAACACAATCAATTTTCCGTTGAAGAAGGCATCGCTAAAACCTTAAACATCAAGCTGGGTGATAGCCTAACTTACGATGTGGCGGGTACACGTTTCACCGCCAAGGTGACCAGCTTGCGCAAAGTGCAGTGGGATAGCATGAAGGTGAATTTTTTTGTCATCGCTACGCCAGAGTTATTCAAAGATGCGCCAGTGAGTTATCTCACCAGCTTTTATTTGCCGCCGGACAAGCTACGTGTGGGTGATGCACTGTCGCGCGAATTCCCAAACTTGTTGGTGATTGATACGGGCGTGATGATTACTCAGGTTCAGGGCATCATCGAACAAATTTCACAAACCATCAGCGTGGTGTTCTTGTTTACCTTATTCAGCGGCATCGCCGTGTTATATGCCGCGTTACTAGCGACCCAAGACGAACGTACCCATGAAGCGGCGATATTGCGTACTTTGGGAGCAAGTGGCGCATACATTCGCAAATTACACCTCAGCGAATTCGCCATATTGGGCGCGCTAAGTGGACTGTTGGCAGCGTTTGGCGCGGCTCTGCTGGGTTGGGTGCTGGCGCGCTTTGTGTTGGAGATACCCTATCAACTCAACCCATTAGTCTGGCTGATTGGTGTATTCGGCGGCACGGCAGTGGTCATGCTCGCCGCTTGGCTGACCACGCGCCGATTGACCGAGTTGCCACCGCTGGTGATATTGCGAGAGTAGTTAAGTGTCAGTTTGGGTTGAGCTAAGTGCGGCTTTGGTGATAGAATGCGCGCCGCTTCGGAATAGTCCGAGGCAAATTTCCCGCTCGCACAAGTTGGGGTGCTCATTTGGGTGCTTCTAGAAATTCAAGTTTTTAAGCTAGGCAAGGCGCGAATAAAAAATTACGACGCAGCATATCTTAATATGTCAGGAGTGATTTTTTAAGAGCAACGCAGCATAGCGACAAAAATTGGATTTATAGAAATAGCCTAGAGTCAAGCTAGCGAGTGGTAGTTTTAACCCTTAACAAGTGGAGTAATCATGGCTGTAACTATGCGTCAAATGTTGGAAGCGGGTGTTCATTTTGGTCACCAAACGCGTTTCTGGAATCCTAAGATGGCCCCGTTCATCTTCGGTCATCGCAATAAAATTCACATCATCAACTTGGAAAAATCCGTTGCTCTGTTCGCAGAAGCGGAAGCCTTCGTGCGCAAGCTGTCTGCGAAAAAGGGTACGATTTTGTTCGTGGCTACCAAGCGTCAAGCTCGCGACATTCTGCAAGAAGAAGCAGTACGTGCAGATTCTCCGTTCGTGAATCACCGCTGGTTGGGCGGCATGCTGACTAACTACAAAACTGTGCAATTGTCTATCAAGCGTTTGCGTGATCTTGAGCAAATGACGGCTGACGGCGCGAATGAAAAAGTTTCCAAAAAAGAAGCGTTGATGATGGCGCGTGAATTGGAAAAGTTGGAACGCAGTTTGGGCGGCATCAAGGATATGCAAGGTTTGCCAGCAGCGTTGTTTGTGATCGACGTAGGCTACCAAAAAGGCGCTATCGTTGAAGCACAAAAGCTCGGTATCCCAGTGATTGGTATTGTTGATACCAACAACTCGCCATTGGGCGTGGATTACATCATTCCTGGCAACGATGACTCTACACAAGCGATTCGCTTGTATGCTCGCGGCATTGCGGACGCAGTGTTGGAAGGTCGTGCGCAAGCTTTGAATGAGTTGGTTGAACAGATTGCTGAGCCAGCAACTGAAGCAGCCGCTTAATTTTATGTGATACGCAGAAAGGGGCGCGAGCCCCTTTTTTTGTAAGTATTTTTAGACGCGATAGTTTAGGAGTTTGAGATGGCAGAAGTAACAGCAGGTATGGTTAAAGAATTGCGCGAGCTAACTGGTTTGGGCATGATGGAATGTAAAAAGGCCTTGGTTGAAGCCAATGGCGATATGAAAGTTGCTGAAGAGCAAATGCGTATCAAGAGCGGCGCGAAAGCCAGCAAGGCATCGAGCCGTGTGACAGCAGAAGGTGTGGTCAGCGCGTTTATCGCGATGGATAACAAAACTGGTGCCGTGGTTGAAGTGAACTGTGAGACAGACTTTGTTGCCAAGAATGATGACTTCGTGGCATTCGCTAAGAACGTTGCGGAAACCGTAGCTAAAAATAATCCAGTCGATATTGCTGCATTGTCTGAGATGAGTCTTGCGAATGGCGCAGCTAGCGTGGAAGAAACACGCAAAGCATTGTTGATGAAGCTGGGTGAGAACATAACTATTCGACGTTTTGAGCGTTATGCAACCACGACTGGTAAATTAACCAGCTACTTGCACGGCAGTAAAATTGGCGTGATGTTGGATTTTACGGGTGGTGATGAAGCAATGGGTCGTGATATTGCGATGCATATTGCTGCAAGCAAGCCTAAGTCTGTTGATGCATCTGGTGTGTTGGCCGAGGACATTGAAACGGAGCGCCGTATCGCAATTGAAAAAGCGCGTGAAGCAGGCAAGCCAGCCGAGATGTTGGAAAAGATTGCCGAAGGTACCGTGCAAAAATTCCTTAAAGAAGTCACGCTGCTGGGTCAGGTGTTTGTTAAGGCTGAAGACGGCAAACAAACCATTGAGCAATTTCTGAAAAGCAAGGGCGCATCCGTAACCGCTTTCCAAATGTTCGTAGTGGGCGAAGGTATCGAAAAGAAAGTGGAAGATTACGCGGCAGAAGTTGCAAAAACCGTAGCAGCACTGCAAGGATAATTGCCATGAGTACACCTGCCTATAAACGTATTCTGCTCAAACTCAGCGGCGAAGCCCTGATGGGTGAAGACAGCTATGGTATCAACCGAGTGGTCGTCGAGCGCATTGTGTCAGAGATTGCGGAAGTGGTTGGGCTGGGTGTGCAGGTGGCGATTGTGATTGGCGGCGGTAACATTTTCCGTGGTGTTGCACCGGCGGCGGCTGGGATGGATAGGGCGACCGCCGATTACATGGGCATGTTGGCGACGGTGATGAATTCGATGGCACTACAGGATGCCATGACTCGAGCAGGTTTGGATTGCCGCGTACAGTCCGCACTGAATTTGGAGCAAGTCGCTGAACCCTTCATTCGCGGCAAAGCCTTACGTTACCTAGAAGACGGAAAAGTGGTGATTTTTGCGGCGGGTATTGGCAGCCCATTCTTCACGACCGACACCGCTGCTGCGTTGCGAGGCGTTGAGATGTGTGCCGAGGTGGTGATTAAAGCCACCAAGGTGGATGGAATTTATACCGCCGATCCCAAGAAAGACCCGAATGCAATTCGTTATCAAAGTTTGAGTTTTGATGAAGCAATCAGCAAGAATTTGCAAGTGATGGACGCGACTGCACTGACTTTGTGTCGAGATCAAAAATTGCCAATTATTGTGTTTAGTATTTTCAAGTTGGGTGCGCTGAAACGTGTGGTAATGGGCGAGGGTGAAGGTACTTTAGTCCGTGTCAGTTGATTAGAAAGTTGGAGTAAACCATGATTGTAGAAATCAAAAAAACAACCGAACAAAAAATGAATAAGTCGCTGGAATCACTAAAAGCAGACTTAGGTAAAGTCCGCACAGGCCGCGCGCATACCGGCTTGTTAGATCATGTGATGGTGGATTATTACGGTAGCCCAGCTTTGATTACCCAAGTCGCTAACGTGACCTTGATTGATGCGCGAACCATCGGCGTTCAGCCTTGGGAAAAAAATATGGTCGGTCCCGTGGAACGCGCGATTCGGGATGGTGACTTGGGATTGAACCCTGCGACCAATGGCGACATGATCCGTGTGCCAATGCCAATGTTGACGGAAGAGCGTCGCCGCGATTTGATTAAGGTCATCAAAAATGAAGGCGAGAATGCCAAGGTGGCGGTGCGCAACATACGCCGCGATGCGAATCACACCCTGAAAGAAGCGCTTAAGAATAAAGAGATCGCTGAAGATGAAGAGCGTCGTACTCAAGACGACATTCAAAAATTGACTGATCGTTTTGTGATTGAAATCGATAAGGCACTCGCAGCAAAAGAAGTTGACTTGATGGCAGTCTGATTCCGACAAACCTTGGAATAATGTCCAATCTCATCCCTAGTTCCACCCGCACTATCCCTGACATAGCAGCAGTCCCGCGTCATATTGCCGTCATCATGGATGGCAATGGGCGTTGGGCAAAGCAACGCTTTATGCCGCGGGTGATGGGGCATAAACAGGGCGTGGAAGCGTTGCGCAAAGTGGTGAAAACGTGCCGCGATTTGGGTGTGCAATATCTCACCGTGTTTGCGTTCAGTAGCGAAAATTGGCGGCGACCAGAAGAGGAGGTTTCATTTCTCATGTCGTTGTTTATGAAGGCACTGGATCGTGAAGTTGCCAAGATGCACAAGAACAATATTCGACTGAAAATTATCGGTGACCGCAGCCGTTTCAATGAACAACTCAAGCAATCCATGTGCGATGCTGAATCTTTGACTGCCAAAAATGATGGTCTGACATTGACCATCGCGGCGAATTACGGCGGGCGTTGGGACATGATGAACGCGGTACACAGCATGTTGCACGCGCATCCACAGCTGGCAAAAAATTTCACCGAAGTCGATTTGCAACCTTACCTATCGATGAGTGACGCACCTGAGCCCGATTTGTTCATACGCACGGGCGGCGAGCAGCGAGTAAGCAATTTCATGCTATGGCAATTGGCTTATACCGAACTTTATTTTACCGATACCTTGTGGCCTGCTTTTGATGGCAAGGAATTAAAGAAAGCGATTGATTCTTACCAGCATCGCGAGCGACGTTTTGGTCGTACCAGTGAGCAAGTACAAGGAAAAGCGGATGCTTAGATCTCGCGTCATCACTGCATTGATTATGTTGGTGCTGTTGCTCGCAGCTTTATTTGGCTTGCCTGAATCGGGCTGGGTAACGTTAGTTATTTTGATGGTTTTGCAGGCGAGTTTAGAGTGGGCAAGGCTATCAAAATTGGCTGGTAGACCTGCCACTATTTATTGGGCGACAACTCTGGTGGCTATGCTGGCGGTTGTTTGGTATGACGCTTCACACACATTAAATCAGCAACACTTGGTGCATTTATCCCTATACCTCATTGCAGCACTGTTGTGGGTCATCATCGTGCCAACTTGGTTGATTGTGGGCTGGAAGGTTAAGCAACCCGTTCTGATGGCATTAGTTGGTTGGGCAGTTATCATTCCCACAGGCTTAGCGATGATGGACTTGCGTCAGATTAGCCCATGGTTACTGCTTTTCATAATGTGCCTGGTTTGGGTCGCGGATAGTGCGGCATATTTCGCGGGACGAAGATTCGGTAAAAATAAACTTGCACCCAGTATTAGTCCCGGTAAGACTTGGGAAGGCGTGGCGGGCGCAATGCTGGGTGTGTCAGCGTACGTGGTTTTAGTGTGGAGTTTTAGCCAGGGACTTGCACAATATGCCATGTTGCCTGTCCTGCTGCTGGCAGCCTGGTGGTGGGTAGGGCTGGCGGTGATTGGTGACTTGTTTGAGTCGGCAATCAAGCGTCAGGCGGGCGTAAAAGACAGCGGCGCATTGCTGCCCGGACATGGCGGTCTGCTGGATCGTATCGACGCGCTGACTTCAACTTTGCCACTCGCCGCACTGGTGATAGCGATGCAAAATCTTGCCTGAGTATTTATGCAAGGTCTGACGATATTAGGTTCTACCGGTAGCATTGGCACCAGCACCTTGGATGTGGTGTCGCGTCATCCTGATAAATTTCAAATCATCGCGTTGACGGCGAATCGCCAAGTCGATTTGCTGTTCCAGCAATGTCTGCAATTCAAACCGTTGTACGCCGTGTTGTTGGATGACGCTGCGGTGACGCAGTTGCGTTCGTTGGTGAAGGATGCGGGTTTGAAAACTCAAGTGCTGCATGGCGTAGATGCGTTAGAACAAGTTTGCGTGTTGCCTGAAGTCACTGCTGTGATGGCGGCAATTGTGGGTGCGGCAGGTTTGCGACCCACTTTAGCCGCAGCAAAAGCGGGTAAAAAAATCCTGTTGGCAAACAAAGAAACCTTGGTGTTGGCGGGCAACGTGTTTATGGATGCGGTGCGTGCCAGCGGTTCGGCATTGTTACCTATCGATAGCGAGCACAACGCGATTTTTCAAGCTTTGCCAAAAACCTATAACGGCGACATGCGCGGCAATGGCGTGAGGCGGATTTTACTCACGGCATCAGGTGGTCCCTTCCGCGATACACCTTTGTCAGAATTGCAAAATGCTACGCCGGATCAAGCCTGCGCACATCCCAATTGGGTAATGGGGCGCAAGATTTCCGTTGACTCGGCAAGCATGATGAATAAAGGCTTAGAGGTCATTGAAGCGCATTGGTTATTCAATGCCAGCGCGGATGATATTCAAGTGGTGATTCACCCGCAAAGTGTGATTCATTCGTTGGTAGAATACGTCGATGGTTCGGTCATCGCGCAACTTGGCAACCCCGATATGCGCACGCCGATTGCTTACGGTTTGGCGTATCCAGATCGCATTGATTCAGGTGTTGCGTCACTAGATTTATTCAAAGTGGCAATAATGAGCTTTGTCGCCCCAGACTTTGAACGCTTCCCTTGTTTGGCACTGGCATATCAAGCCTTGCGCGCGGCAGGCACTGCACCAGCGATATTGAATGCCGCGAACGAAATCGCCGTCGAAGCATTTCTAAATCAACGGATTTCTTTTTTGAGCATTCCACGAGTGATTGAAGAGGTGTTGAACGCGCTACCAGTCAATCAAGTGACCTGCTTAGAAGATGTGCTGACGGCAGATGCCGAAGCGCGGGTGACCGGACAGGCATGGGTGGCGCGGCAATGAACGCAAAAACATTTGTCCACAAAAAACACGAAAGGCACGAAAATAAAGGCGAAGTGCGAAATGTCGCTGGTTTCTGGTGTTGTTTTTATTTCGTGTATTTTCGTGTATTTCGTGGACTAGCTTTTTTATGATGACTTTATTAGCTTTTGTGGCAGCAATCGCGCTATTAGTGACCTTCCACGAGTTTGGTCACTACTGGATTGCACGCCGCTGCAATGTAAAAGTGCTGCGCTTTTCATTAGGCTTTGGCAAAGTCATTTACAGCAAACGTTTTGCAAACAGTGACACCGAATGGGTCATCTCCGCGATTCCGCTCGGCGGCTACGTGAAAATGTTAGATGAGCGCGAAGGCGAAGTTGCGCCTGATGAATTACATATGGCGTTTAATCGTAAGCCCGTGTTGCAACGTATGGCGATTGTGGTGGCGGGTCCGTTAGCCAATTTTTTGCTGGCAATTGTGCTGTACTGGGCGATGTTTATCTATGGCGTGCCGGGGTTAAAGCCTGTGCTGGGTGAAGTATCAGCAGGTTCTCCTGCCGCCATTGCACAGATGCAAGCAGGCGACACCATCTTAAGCATCAACGGTGAAAAAATTCCGAGTTGGCAGCAACTGCATTGGCAATTATTAGATGCGGCACTGCAACAAAATGAAGTGAAAATCGAAGTGCGCACGATGCAAGATGAGACACGCGTTTACCTGCTTGATATGGGCGGCATCGCAACAAAAGATTTGGAAGGGGATTTTCTGACTAAGCTTGGCTTGCAGCCTTACCAACCGATTATTTTGCCTGTGATTGGCAAGCTGGTAGATGCAGGCGTGGCGCAACGGGCAGGACTGAAAGCAGGCGATAAAATTGTGCGCGCAAACGGCATATTGGTAAAAGTGTGGAGCGAAGTGGTGGCAATTATTCGCAGCCACCCGAATCAGCCTGTGCGGTTAGAAATACAGCGCGGTGAGGCCACTTTGGCCATTACCGTTGTGCCACAAGCTGAGCAAGAAGCTGGCACGACCGTGGGTAAAATAGGTGTCGCACCACAAGTAAATGAAGCAGAGTGGCAAGCCATGTTTACCGATGTCCGTTATTCGCCTGTCGAGGCGACTATCGAAGCGGTGCGCAAGACTTGGCAGACTTCCGTGGTGAGCTTGAAGATGATGGGCAAGATGGTAATGGGCGAAATCTCCGTAAAAAATATCAGCGGTCCAATTACCATTGCTGATTATGCTGGGCAGTCTGCCGGCATGGGTATTGCCGCGTACCTTGGATTCTTGGCTTTGATTAGCATCAGCTTGGGCGTGATGAATTTGCTGCCCATTCCCTTATTGGACGGCGGGCACTTGTTGTATTATGCCGCTGAGATGCTTAAGGGTAGCCCCGTGTCGGAGCAGGCATGGGAAATTGGTCAGAAAATCGGCATCGCGATTCTTGGCACACTCATGACTTTTGCAATCTTTAACGACGTACATCGCCTTATTTCTAGTTGAAAATAATGAAATTTATATTACTGGCGAGCTGGTTAGCATTGCTGAACCTTTCCACTGCATGGGCAATCGAGCCCTTTACCGTCAAGGATATTCGCGTCGAAGGCATACAACGTACCGAAGCGGGTACGGTATTTAGTTACTTGCCTGTTAAGGTGGGTGACACAATGGATAACCAGCAAGCTGCTGCAGCACTTCACGCGCTATATGCGACCGGATTTTTCAAGGATGTGTTGTTTAAAGTTGAGCAAAATGTACTGATCGTGCAAGTGCAAGAACGTCCCTCGATTGCCAGCATTGAGTTCAATGGCACGTCGGATTTCCCAAAAGACCAACTTAAAGAAAGCATGAAATTTGCAGGCTTGGCCGAGGCACGCATTTTTGATAAGGGTGCGCTGGAGAAAGCCACGCAGGAATTGAAACGGCAGTATGTAGCACGCGGTAAATACGCAGTTTCTGTGACGACGACGGTGACTGAGTTGGAGCGTAATCGTGTCAATGTGGTGTTCAATGTCGTCGAAGGTCAAGTGTCAAAAATCAAGCAAATCAATTTGATTGGCAACCATGCCTATAAAGAAAAAGAGTTGCTCGATTTGATGAAGCTCGGCACGCCCGGTTGGATGAGTTGGTTTAGCAGCAGCGATCAATATTCCAAACAAAAACTGTCGGCTGACTTGGAAATTTTGCGTTCGTTTTATTTGGATAACGGCTATTTGGAATTTGCCATTGATTCCACGCAAGTATCGATTACGCCCAATAAAAAAGATATTTATATAACGATTAACATGACCGAAGGCGCGAAATTTTCCATTGCCAAAGTGAGTGTATCGGGTGAGACGCTGATTGCCAAATCAGAAATCGAAAAGCTGTTGCAAGTGAAAGCTGGCGATACTTTTTCGCGTAAAGCGTTAACTGATAGCAGCGCCAAGATAGGTGAACGTTTGGGTTTGGAGGGCTATGCGTTTGCCAATGTGAATGCGATTCCAACCCTGGATAAAGAAAAACACCAAGTTGCTTTCGACTTTATGATTGATCCCGGTCAGCGTGTCTATATTCGCCGTATCAATATTTCAGGCAATGAAAAAACCCGCGATGAAGTGATACGCCGGGAGTTTCGTCAAATAGAAGGCGGCTGGTTTGATGTGGAGAAAATCAAAAAATCAAAACAACGTGTTGACCGATTAGACTTTTTTTCAGAAGTGAATATTGAAACGCCTGCCGTGCAGGGTGCACCCGACCAAATGGATGTAAACCTATCTGTTAAAGAAAAATCCACAGGCAGTATTAACGCGGGTGCCGGTTATAACAGTGGCGAAGGTTTTGTCATAACGGGTGGGGTGACGCAAGCCAATTTGTTTGGCACGGGCAATTATCTTTCCACGCAAATTAACACGGGTAAAATTAATCAAGTTTATTCGGTTTCCTATACCAATCCTTACTACACCGACGAGGGTGTGAGTCGAGGTTTTGATGTTTACAAGCGCAACACCGATTCGCAAAGCACCGCGATAAGCCAGTATTCATCCCATACTTTGGGTGGAGGTGTGCGTTATGGTGTACCTATCGGCGAAGATTCATCAATCAACTACGGAATATCTGTAGAGAGAACGCAGCTGGGCTTGCAAGGCAATCCGCCCAACCGTTTGGCTCAATATGTCAATGTGTTTGGTGCAACAACCAACAACCTGATAGGTACAGTGGGTTGGGGTAAAGATACGCGTGACAGTGCCATTTTTACCACAGAAGGAAAGGTACAGCGTGTCTCGGCAGAAATTGCCTTGCCGGCGCTGGATGCGCGTTATTACAAACTCAATTATCAGCAGCAGTTGTATTATCCAGTGAGCAGCGGCGTGACTTTGATGCTAAACGCGGAAGTAGGCGTGGCAGGAGGATATGCGGGTAAGCCGCTGCCGTTCTTTAAGAATTTTTATGCGGGTGGTGCGGGTTCAGTGAGGGGATTTGACCCCAGTTCATTGGGTCCGCGTGACACAACGGGCGCGGTACTGGGTGGTACGCGTAGAGTGGTTGGCGGGGCTGAATTGCTTGCACCATTTCCAGGCATGGGTAAAGATAATTCGGTACGGTTGAGCGGTTTTGTTGACGCGGGTGCGGTGTATGGCCAAGGAGACCTGCCGGGAAGTTCTGGTTTGCGTTATTCTATAGGGGCAGCGATTACTTGGTTTGCGCCCGTGGGTCCGTTAAAGTTTAGTTACGCTATTCCGCTAAATAAGCAACCAGTGGATAAAATAAAAAGATTTGAATTTACGATAGGTTCAATGTTTTAAGTAGGGAGTATAAAAATGAAAATGATAATTAAAGCGGTGACAGTTTGTGTGTTGTTGATCTCAAACGCGGCAATGTCGGGTGATTTCAAAGTGGGTGTGGTGGATACTGAGCGTGTATTGCGTGAATCTGTCCCTGCCGTGAATGCGGAAAAACGTATCACTAAAGAATTTTCCGGACGCGATTTGGAAATAAAAGCGTTAGTTAAACAAGCAAAGGATTTGCAGGCCTTGCTGGAAAAAGAAGGCGTGACGCTGTCCGATGCAGATCAGCGCAACAAAGAACGCGAACTCACCACGATGAATGCTGACATACAACGCTTGCAGCGCGAGTTTCGTGAAGATTTAAATCTGCGTAAAAATGAAGAGCTGGCGATTGTGCTGGAGCGCGCCAACAAAACCATACAGGTAATTGCCGAAGCAGAAAAATTTGATTTAATTCTGCAAGAAGCAGTGTATCGCAATCCGAAAATCGACATCACCGACAAAGTGATTCAGCATCTTGCGGATGATAAAGCCGCCGGTAAATAAGCGAGTTAGCGCATGACGGTTTTATACTCATTGGCTGAAATCGCAGCGCAGTTAGGCGGGCGGGTATTGGGCAATGCAAATGTGCGTGTCACACAGATTTCCACGCTGGAACGCGCGCGAGAAAATCAAATCAGCTTCCTCACCAACAGCAAATATCGCGCACAGCTCGCCAGCACAAAAGCGGGGGCAGTGATTCTCGGCGAGGAAGATGCCGATGCCTCTGGGTTACCGCGTATCATCTCGGATAACCCTTACGCGTACTTTGCAAAAGTGTCGGCTTTACTCAATCCACTGCCGCAAGTGGTTGCGGGTGTGCATCCTTCGGCAATTGTCTGTGATACCGCGAAAATAGATAAAACTGCTTGTATAGAGGCCACGGCGGTCATCGGTGCAGGCGTATCAATAGGTGCTCACAGCGTGGTTGGTGCGGGATGTTATGTCGGCGATAATGTGATGATAGGCAATCATGTGCGCTTGTATCCGCGAGTGGTTATTTATCATGACTGTGTGATTGGCGATAACTTACTTGCCCACTCTGGCGTGGTCATCGGAGGTGATGGTTTTGGGATTGCGATGGATGCAGGTCGCTGGATTAAAATTCCGCAAATCGGTCGAGTGGTGATAGGTAATGATGTAGAGATTGGTGCGAACACCACCATTGATCGTGGCGCGCTGGATGACACGGTGATTGAAGACGGCGTTAAATTGGATAACCAAATTCAGATTGCGCATAACGTGCGCATCGGCGCGCATACCGCGATTGCGGGCTGTGTGGGGATTGCAGGCAGCACCACCATCGGCAGGTATTGTTTGATTGGCGGCAGTGCGGGCATTCTGGGGCATTTGCAAATTGCCGACCGCGTTGAAATCTCTGCGTTTTCGTTGATTGGTAAATCGATACGCGAAGCGGGTTCATACACTGCGATTTTTCCATTTTCAAAAACCGAAGAGTGGCGCGCCAACGCCGTGCATTTACGCCACCTGGAAGAGTTGGTTAAACGCGTTAAAACATTAGAAAAAATCATAGGGGAAGACGCATGAGCATCCAAATGAACATCCACGAAATTTTGAAGCTTTTGCCGCACCGCTATCCGTTTCTATTGGTGGATCGTGTACTGTCATTAGAGCCTGACAAGGAAATTGTGGCACTCAAGAATGTCACCATCAATGAACCCTTTTTTCCTGGGCATTATCCGCACCATCCAGTGATGCCGGGTGTGCTTATTATTGAAGCGATGGCGCAAGTCGCCGCGTTGCTATCGTTTAGCTCAATGGGGTTTAAGAAAGATGAGAAGTCGGTCTATTATTTTGCGGGAATTGATGGCGCGCGCTTCAAGCGTCCCGTCACGCCAGGTGATCAATTGATTATCAAAGTGTCCCTTATTCGCAGTATGCGCGGTTTATACAAGTTTAAAGGAGTCGCTGAAGTGGATGGGCAACTAGCTGCTGAAGCAGAGTTGATGTGTACGCTTAAAACGGTGGCGTAATGCGTCATCCCACTGCAATCATTCATCCGAATGCCAAGCTTGCCGACGATGTCGAAGTGGGCGCATATTCCATCATAGGCGAGCATGTGGAAATTGGCACGGGTACGGTCATCGGTCCGCACGTAGTCATCAATGGACATACGCGCATCGGTCAGCACAATCGGATTTTCCAGTTCTGCTCATTAGGTGAAATTCCGCAAGATAAAAAATACGCGAACGAACCGACACGTTTGGAGATCGGCGACCACAACACCATACGTGAATTCTGCACATTCAATTTGGGTACGGCACAAGATGGTGGCGTGACACGTGTTGGAAATCACAACTGGATTATGGCTTACGTGCATTTGGCACATGATTGTCAGGTGGGTAACCACACTATTTTTGCCAATAATGCGCAGTTGGCAGGGCACGTGGAAGTCCATGATTACGCCATACTTGGCGGGTTTACCGTGGTGCACCAGTTCGTCAAAATCGGCGCACATATTATTACCGGCATGGGCACAATTCTGTTGCAGGACGTTCCAACATATATGTTGGTTTCAGGTAACCCAAGCGCACCACACGGCATCAATTCTGAAGGATTAAAGCGTCGCGGATTTTCCGGTGCATCGGTAATGGCGATTAAACGCGCGTACAAAACGCTGTATAAATCAGGGTTAAGTTTTGAAGATGCCAAGCTCGCCATCCAATCAGAAATGGTTGAGCATGCTGAGTTACAACCGCTAGCGGATTTTCTTGCCAATTCCAATCGCGGCATCGTTCGCTAAACACACATCATGGCGCAGAAAAAAATTACGATTGGTATCGTCGCGGGAGAAGCATCGGGTGATTTGCTGGGCAGCCATCTGATGCTGGCGTTAAAAGCCGCGCGTTCAGACATTGAGTTTGTCGGTATCGGTGGCGCAAAGATGCAATCCGCTGGTATGACTAGCTTATTTCCGATGGAAAAGTTGGCGGTGCGCGGGTACGTGGAAGTGCTGCGCCATTATTTGGAAATTGTCGGCATACGTCGCAAGTTAAAGAATTATTTGCTGACTAATCGTCCCGATATTTTTATCGGTATAGATGCACCCGATTTCAATTTGGACTTGGAGCTTGCACTCAAGCAGCGGGACGTTCCAACCATCCATTACGTCAGCCCCTCTATATGGGCGTGGCGTGGTGAGCGCATCCATAAAATAAAACGTGCGGTGACCAAAGTCTTGGCACTGTTTCCGCACGAGCCCAAGCTGTATGAAGACGCAGGCGTGCCAGTGGAGTATGTTGGACATCCACTGGCAGACATGTTGCCAGACTTTCCAAAGCGCGCCGAAACGCGTGAAACAATGCGCATTCCGCTGCAAACTAAAGTATTTGCATTATTGCCCGGTAGTCGGCAAAGCGAAGTGACTCAACTTGCCCATGTCTATATCGAAACCGCGAAACTGATACTGAAAAAAATCCCCGATGCGCGCTTTTTAATGCCGTTGATTAGCCGAGAAACGCGCGCGATTGTTGAGCAAGCACTTTATGATTGTGATGCGCAAGAATTGCCGATTACCTTGCTGTTTGGTCATGCGCAAGATGCCATGATTGTAGCCGATGCGGTGTTGGTTGCATCTGGTACGGCGACGCTGGAAGCCGCGCTGCTCAAGCGTCCTATGGTAATTACCTATCGTATGCCCAAGTTAACTTGGCGACTGATGAAGCGCAAAAGTTATCAGCCCTATTTTGGTTTGCCGAATATATTGTGCGAGCGTTTTGTTGTGCCAGAGTTGATGCAAGACGATGCGACACCTGAAAATATTTCACAGGCATTGTTGAATTTGATGAATGACAAAGCTGCTGTCGCTCAACTTGAAGAGACCTTCCTAGCACTGCATCAAACCTTGCGTCAAAACACAGCACAAAAGGCCGCCGCCGCTATTTTGCCCTACCTTCCTAATGCCTAATGCGGTGTTGTTCATCTGCGGCGTAGATGAAGCAGGGCGTGGCCCATTAGCGGGTCCTGTTAGCGCAGCGGCGGTGATACTTGACGACGCAAATCCAATTGAAGGTTTAGCCGACTCTAAAAAACTCTCCGAAAAACAGCGCGACAAACTCGCCCCCATCATTCGTGAACGTGCCTTGGCATGGGCAGTAGCCTATGCAGAAGTCGATGAAATCGATCAACTCAATATTCTTCAGGCCACATTGTTGGCGATGAAGCGTGCTGTGCTGGCACTCAATATTCAACCGCAACAAGTATTGGTCGATGGTCTGTATTGCCCGAAAACCGGCATTCCCAGCCTCGCGATAGTCAAAGGCGACAGCAAAGTCGCGGCGATTTCTGCCGCTTCAATTTTGGCAAAAACAGCGCGTGATGCACTGATGTTGGACTTGCATGAGCAATATCCGCACTACGGTTTTGCCGATCACAAGGGATACCCTACAGCGGCACACCTAGCTGCCCTGCGTGAACATGGTGTTTCCGCAGTTCATCGAAAAAGCTTCAGACCAGTCCGAGAACTGCTGCCACAGGGCTATGCGGCATTTAACAAAGCTTTGCTATAATCCAGTCGCAATGTTTATCACGGTATGTATTTCCCGTTGCACAATTACATACATTTTTTAACTTTAACTAACTATTAGGAAAGAATCTCATGGACGACCAAATCACCATCACGCTGCTCAAAGAACGCCTTAACGCGGATGCTGACGATATTGAAGCAGCGTTGTCATTGGGTAATTTTTATTACGACAAAGGTGATGCCGCACAGGCGATTGTGCATTACCGCATTGCATTGGATATCAATCCGCTGCTGTCCGGTGTGCGTACCGATTTGGGTGCGATGTATTGGCGTAATGAAAATCTTAGTCAAGCCGAACAAGCGTTCCGTGACACGATTGCAAAAGACCCCAACTTTGGTCATGCCTACATCAATCTTGGTTTTTTGATTCAGAATGCCAAAGGTGATTTGGTCGGTGCACGTGCAGTTTGGCAGAAGTTGTTAGATACCAATCCTCAACATGAAATGGCAGGCAAAGCGCGTGAACTGTTACAACAGACGGGTGCGGGAATTAACTAAAGTTTCAAAAGCTATAAAGCTCAGTTGTAAATAAAAACCAAAAAATCAGGGAGAGCATTCAATGAAGTCTATTGTTTCGTTTACGCTTCATTCGTGTGTTTTATCTCTGTTGTTGCTAGTTGCATCGTGTGGTGGAGGAGGGAGTGGCAACACAACTCCACCGGCACTTAGCTTTTCTCCTGCAATAGTTACCAAGAACTTTGTAGAGGGAGATTCTGCTACCTTGACCGTTAGAGCCACGGTAACAAATTTATCGCAATATAGCTCATCGATTTATGCTTACTTGGTTGATAGTCAGCAAGTCCTTTCTGGAGGTGTCAATCTTTCACAAATTGACAGAACCACCTTTGCTGTGACGATGCATACCTCGGCTATGCTAAAAATTGGCCGATACCAAGGAAGCTTTCAGGTTCATTTGTGCAATGACAGCGTATGTAACGTTGAATATGCAGGATCACCAGTTTCATTGCCATATGACTTGACGGTGACACCTGCGCCGTTACAAGCCTATGCGAATACCACAACTGCTGCTACCGTACATTGGGGCGGTGTTATACCTAACAATGTCATTGTTTCTGTGCTAGGTTCAATATCGAATTGGACTGCTAGCTCCAATGCCAGTTGGTTGAATGTGTTAAATGGTGCGGGCGTAAATGCAGGTTCGTTTAGTGTGAGTTATGCACCGCAAGGACTTGCAGTGGGAAACTACACAGATAAAGTGACCGTGCATTCCGACGATGGTCAAACCGCCGATGTCCCGTTTACCCTTGAAGTGATTCCGACGCAATTTGCTATTACTTCCGGCATTCCAAGTTTCACAGCAATCAATGGATCCGCCATACCTGCAGAGACTGTGAGCTTTGAACTTGATAGCAAGGCAACTTCTCCTTGGTTAGCCACAAGCTCAACAGTATGGATGAACGCCAGTCCACTTAGCGGTACAACACCTGCGGTTGTCACGCTACAACCTGAGCCGAACAAGGGTAACTTGGCGAGCGGCACTCACACTTCTGATCTTGTGTTGTCTTCCACAGGTATTGCCAACAAGACGATCACGACTAGTTTAGATTTAATCAAACCGACCTTGTCTGCACCCAACATTTCAGTGACCTTGGGCGGGGCGAAAGGGCGGGATTTGATTAGCGAACAGACAATACTTGCGAGTTTGAACACTGGTGCGACGAGCTGGCCATGGACAATGTCTGCCCTGCCATCTTGGCTGTCTAGTTCAACCCCTACAGGCACGGTAAATCAAGCTGGCAGCAATGTTGCATTCAGGCCAGTCGTCACAAATGTAACTCCTGGCTCGGTTTCATCCACTGCCAGTATCACTGCAAGCGTTAACGGCGATAGTGTCTCGCTGCCAATAACAGTGAATCTCAATGCAGATCAGCGCAGGTTATTGGTTTCAGAATGGGGTATCGGATTCGCCAGTACACCAATTGGCAATGTACTCAGTCGCACTATAACGGTAAGCGACAACTTTGGTGGTGCATTGAATTGGAATGCTACATCCGATAGCGCATGGCTTTCTGTCACGAGTAATGGCACTACAGGGAGTGCATCAAGCATCACCTTGACTGCAAATCCTGCGTCACTACCAATGGATGCGATGAGCTATGCAAACGTAACTGTGAGTACCGGCACACCGAGTGTTGGAAGTGCAGTCATCCGCATTGGAATGTGGAAGGGAGCAACCGTTTTAGCATCACTTACTGAAGTGCCATTAACGATGAGCGGAGTCATCGATAAAATTCGCCCTTACGTATATTCCAAAAATGCTACTTCAATAGATATTTACAACGTATATACGGCGCAAAAAATAAACACGATAGCCAATGTGGGTGGAATTTTAGGAGAGATGACGATTTCGCCTGATGGAAGCCGTCTATATGTTATGGATGCTGCTAGTCAGTCAATGGCTGTTGTTGATTTAACGACATTAACTAAAATCGCTAATTGGCCATTGGTTAAGGCTGTTGACAGCCTTAACATGATTCCTTTGATTGCAATTCGTCCTAATGGTGTTGAGGTAGTATTGGCTGGTGACGGTACAGCTTATGAGGAAGGGAGAAGCCAAGGTGCGACTGGCATGACCAGCAACGCAATTTTCGGAATGGGTAGATTCGCGGCAACGAACGATGGGAACACACTTTATTATAGTGACATTCTTTCGAGTTTGTCTGTCTACAGCGTCGATTACTCGGCAATGTCGGGAGGCGTGCTAATGGTGCGTAAGTTAGCGACGAAAAATATTTCAGTGATAAATATTGCAATCAGTGGAGGTGGTAACAGGTTGTACGTGGATGGCTGTGGGGAGTTAGATCCAATTAGCCTGAGCGCGGTTGGTGGTAGCTTAATTGCTTTTGCAAGTAGCCCATCGGTTATGAACAATGGGCGAGTTATTTGTGGAAGTAATTTCTATGTGCCCTATGCGGATGATTTGTGGGTGTTCTCCCCAAATAATACGTTGTTTCGGAGCTACAGAATTATACCGACTAACAGTGGAAGGACAGTAACACAATCCGTTGTAACTCCCGATGGATTAGTGGCATTAGTGTTCTCTAAAGATCAAGCGTACTATCCAAATACTTACGTAACATTCGTTCAAATAGGCTTGTAATCTCGCCGCGCAGAAAAAGATTGTTATTACTTTTCGTCAAGCTCCAACCGCCGCACGTAATGACAAGTATAACCACTGGGGTTCTTGACTAAGTATTTCTGGTGGTAACCTTCTGCACGAAAAAATTCTTTGAACGGCACGACCTCGGTCACCACTTTGGCTTGCCATTCGCCGCTTGCATCTACAGATGCAATTACTTCGTTGGCCGTATTTTTTTGCTCGTCACTGAGGTAAAAAATCGCAGAGCGATATTGTGTGCCGATGTCATTGCCTTGCTGATTGCGCGTGGTGGGGTTATGCATGCGGAAGAATTCAAACAGCAGGTGCCGGTAACTAAGTTTTCCTGAATCAAAAACTATCTTCAGCGATTCGGCGTGCCCAGTTTTGCCTGTCCTTACTTGCTCGTAATTCGCATCGGGCGTATTGCCGCCCGTGTAGCCGACTTCGGTAGCTAGCACACCGGGGATTTGTCGCACCAGTTCTTCCATGCCCCAAAAGCAGCCGCCTGCTAGGTAGGCAGTTTGTTGATTGATTGTATTCATTGTTGCTCCCTTCGACTTCACTGCGTTACGCTCAGGGCGAACGGGATTTCGCGTTTTTAACGCCGTTCTTTCTTCATTGCCTGTGCCGCCTCGCGCTTGGAATCCCGTTCTTTTTCCGTTGCGCGTTTGTCATGTTGTTTTTTGCCTTTAGCCAAGCCCACTTCGAGTTTGACCCGTCCCGCTTTGAAATGCATATCCAGTGGCATGATGGTGTAGCCAGCGCGTTGCACTTTGATGAGGATTTTGTCGATTTCGTTTCTGTTTAATAACAGTTTTCGCGTGCGTATCGGGTCGGGATGGATGTGTGTAGAGGCACTGAGCAGCGGGCTGATGTGTGAGCCGAATAAAAATAACTCGTCACCTTTAACGGTGACATATGCTTCTTTTAGTTGCGCGCGTCCTGCACGGATAGCTTTAACTTCCCAGCCTTCCAGCATCAAGCCAGCTTCATATTTGTCTTCGATGAAGTATTCGTGAAACGCTTTTTTATTTTGAATGATGCTCATCGCAGATGAAATAGGTGAGTTTTATGATGTGTTCGGCTATTCTACCAGCCTTTGTATTTAAGGCTTTGGGTTCAAATGGCGGTCGTGGAAAAAATCGTGTTGGTTGCGCATAGTGCGGAGCAAATGTTTAATCTGGTTGACCGGGTGGAGGACTACCCAAATTTTTTGCCGTGGTGTGGCGGGGCAAGTGTTAAGGAGTTGGAAGGCACAACGGTTCACGCGACGGTGCATATTGATTATCACCATCTCAAGCAGCACTTCACCACGGAAAATGTGCGCACGCCGCCGCATCAAATCGATATGACTTTGCAAGATGGCCCGTTTAAGCAATTTGAGGGACATTGGCGATTCATCCCTTTGAGCGAAACTGCCTGTAAAATAGAGTTCCGCTTGCACTATCAGTTTTCAAATATTTTTTTGGAAAAGCTAGTCGGACCAGTGTTCCATAGCATTGCCAATAGTTTCGTGGATGCCTTCATTCACCGCGCAGAAAAGGTTTATACAAATACATGAACAACACTATAACGGTAGAGGTGGTTTACGCCTTGGCACAGCAACAGACTTTGCTGAAAGTTAAGTTGCCCGCTGAAAGTACGGTCACGCAAGCGATACAGGCCAGTGGTATGTTGGCAAAATATCCTGAGATTGATTTGGCAACGAATAAACTCGGCGTATTTGGCAAGCTCGCCAAAGCTGATACCGTGCTGCGCGATAAAGATCGCGTGGAGATTTATCGCCCCCTGATCGCCGATCCGAAAGAAGTGCGTCGTCAGCGGGCAGCAGAAGGCAAGGTAATGAAAAAAGGCGGCGGCGACCTTTAATGTTGAATTACGATTTGCATTGCCACTCAGTTTTTTCCGATGGCACATTAACCCCCACTGAATTGGTGAATCGCGCGGCGGAACGCGGCGTGAAAGTGATGGCATTGACCGACCATGACGACGTGGCGGGGTTGGATGAAGCACGTGCCGTCGCCACGCAACACGGTATGACATTCATCAATGGTGTGGAAGTCTCGGTGTCGTGGCGCAGTCACACACTGCATATTGTGGGGCTTGCCATCAATCCAGATTATCCCGCGTTGGCTGAAGGGCTGCGCGGGGTGCGCAGTGGTCGGGGCGAACGCGCACAAAAAATGTCCGATGCATTGGCGAAGGCAGGCATAGGCGGCATGTTGGCCGGAGCTTATCGATATGCCAACAATCCCAATATGGTGGGTCGTGCGCATTTTGCGCGTTACTTGGTTGAGGTCGGGCATTGCAAGGATATGAAGAGCGTGTTTAATCGTTATCTGGTGAAAGGCAAGCCTGGCTACGTGCCGCATCAATGGGCGAATTTGGAAGAAGCTATCAACTGGATACGCGGCAGCGGTGGGGTGGCAGTGTTGGCACATCCGGGGCGTTATATGTCGGGGCGCAACGGTATGGGTAAAAAAACCATGCGTGAATTGTTGACGGAATTTGTTGAACTGGGTGGGCAAGCAATCGAAGTGGTAACAGGCAGCCACACGCCAGAACAATATGCCGAGTTTGCGCGCTACGCAGAGGAATTCAACTTGTTAGCTTCGTGTGGTTCTGATTTTCACGGGCCGGGCGAAAGCTATCGGGACATGGGCAGACTGCCTGACTTTCCACTCAACTGCAGACCCGTTTGGGAAGCTTGGGAAACGCAAACTATTGCCAAGGGAGAAAACTAACTATGTCGCAATTTTTCAAAATATATCCCGATAACATCAATTCGCGCCTAATCAAACAAGCGACCGAGATGATGCGCGACGGCGGCATTGTGGTGTACCCCACTGATTCTGGCTACGCATTGGGTTGTCATTTGGATGACAAAAATGCGGTCACGCGCATCCGTCAAATTCGTCAGCTGGATGAACATCATTATTTGACTTTGATGTGTCGTGACTTGTCCGAGATTTCACGCTTTGCCAAAGTGAACAACGCGCAATTCCGTTTGCTGAAAAGCAATACGCCGGGCAGCTATACCTTTATTTTTGAAGCCACTAAAGAAGTGCCGAAGCGCTTGCAGCACGCCAAGCGCAGCACTATCGGCATCCGGATTCCCGATCATCCCGTGGCATTGGCGTTGTTGGAAGAGTTGGGCGAGCCGATGTTGAGCTCGACGTTGATTTTGCCTGATGTGGAATGGCCGTTGAACGATGCGGAGTTGATACGCGAGTTGTTGGAAAAGCAAGTTGAACTGGTGATAGATGGCGGCGCAGTGAGCGTGGATTTCACTACGGTAATTGATCTAACCGCCGACACACCCGTGCTGTTGCGACAAGGTAAAGGCGACGTGAGTCAGTTTGGCATCAATGCGTAAAATTATCTTTGTTGCACTGGCTTGCCTGTTTTCAAGTCAGATTTTTGCTGCTGAATCGGATGGAGTTATTCATCGCACTGCCATGTTTCGTGCGGGTTTCGAGCAGATCAAATTGCCCGCGAATGAAACGATGGGCATGTTGGGGGCGAATTACTTGGTAGAAACGTTACCGAATTTATACGTTGGTGGCGCGGCTTATGGCGCACTTACCGGGCAACGCGGTGGGTTTTTTACGGTTGGCTCAGAAGTCGCGTGGCATCAAAAACTGCTCAAGCAATGGGAATGGGAAGCGGGGCTGTATGCGGGCGGTGGAGGAGGGGGCGGCGCGACGACTTTAGTGGGTGGCGGATTGATGCTGCGTCCGCATGCTGATGTGCTGTGGAATTTTGACGGCTATCGCGCGGGACTATCCGTATCGCAAGTACGCTTTCCTTCCGGGCAAATTTCCAGCAGACAGTTGGGTTTGGTATTTTCGGTCGATGCAAAATTTTCACAACTCAGTTCAGCTCGTTCTGGCGATGCCTTGAATGGCAAGCAACGCGGCGGAGTAGGATTTGATCGCGTTCATGCGGTTGCAGGTGTTTATCAAGGGCAGATATTCGGTCAACGAAACACAAAAAATAAAATCGGGTTGGTTGGTTTTCGTATGGAGCAAATGTACACCGCGAATAATTTTTGGGGAATCGAAGCCGCAGGTGCAGCCAGTGGCGGTGCGGCTGGGTATGCCGAATTCCTTGGCACAGCGGGCATCGAAGCTTCGGTATTGAATGGCGTGGTGAGCATCGGTGCGCGTGTTGCAGCGGGAATGGGTGGCGGCGGTGCAGTCTCAGTAGGCGGCGGTCAGTTGTACAAAATAGGCGGCTATGCCGCAGCGAATTTAAGCCGCGATACGCATTTTTCATTGGAAGGTGGATATTCTACCGCACCAAAAGGTCAGCTTAGGGCGCGATATGTGACCGCGAATTTGACGATGGATTTGGATCATCCTAATTCACCATCCGAGCAAACAAAGATCGATCAATACGAGTGGCTGCTAGGGACAAATCGCTATGTAAATACAGCGCATAAAGATGGCAGCGTGAGCGCGATGGATGTGGTGTCGATGCAAGTGCATCGCTATATTGGCGATACAATCTACCTGAGCGGACAAGCTCAAAGTGCGTTTCGTGGCAAAGAAGGCGGCTATTCGGCGGGCTTATTCGGTGCGGGTTTGCGGTCAGCCAAGCTGTATGGTGGCCTATCAGTAGGTGCGGAAATGTTGCTGGGTGCTGCGGGTGGCGGCGCAGTGGATAGCAGCGGTGGTGCGATAATTTCCCCCAGTGTCTTTTTAGATTGGGAGTTGAATGATTTGTTTGCGCTACATTTGAGTGCAGGTCGTATCAAGTCATTGCGTGGTGCGTTAAATACCCAGACCGCCGAAGCAGCGATAAAATTTTCATACACGACGGCAAGCCGTTAAATGAGCAAATTAAGCAAAAAGAAAGTCACATGCAAATCGATCAACTGATACAAACCATTTCACTCGCCGCGATTCCCGTTCTATTCGCTATCACTCTGCATGAAGCCGCGCATGGCTATGTGGCGCGCCATTTTGGCGATATGACGGCGTATTCGCAAGGGCGTATTAGTCTCAACCCCATTCGCCATATTGATCCTGTTGGCACGATCTTGTTGCCGTTAATGACCCTATGGCTTGGCGGCATTTTGTTTGGCTGGGCAAAGCCAGTACCGGTGAATTTTAGTGCATTGCGCAATCCCAAGAAAGATATGTTATGGGTTGCGCTTGCGGGTCCTGCTTCAAATTTGGTGATGGCGTTTGGTTGGGCGTTGCTTTATAAATTTGGCTGGTCATCTCCAGAGAGTTATTTTGCCGAACCGTTGATGGGCATGGCGATGTATGGAATTAAAATCAACGCAGTGTTGATGGTGCTGAATTTGCTGCCACTGCCGCCGTTGGATGGTGGTCGTGTGGCAGTGAGTTTATTGCCCCATCGCCAAGCTTACGAGTTGAGCAAAATAGAGCCGTACGGCATGTTCATCCTGATCTTCTTGGCAATTACGCCTGTGTTGGGTTGGATACTGTCGCCGCCGCTAAATTTGTTTTTTCAATTGCTGTCGTTTTTGTTTGGGATATAAATATGTTTGCTGATCGTGTGTTATCGGGTATGCGTCCTACGGGTAGCTTGCATTTGGGGCATTACCACGGGGTGTTGAAAAATTGGGTGCAGATGCAGCATGAATACGAGTGCCTGTTTTTTGTTGCCGATTGGCACGCGTTGACCACGCATTACGACACGCCGCAAGTTATCGAGCAAAGCGTATGGGACATGGTAATTGATTGGCTGGCAGCGGGCGTTGATCCCGCCCATGCGACGTTGTTTATCCAATCCAGAGTACCGGAACATGCCGAGTTACATTTACTGTTATCCATGATTACCCCGCTGGGTTGGTTGGAGCGCGTGCCGACCTATAAAGACCAGCAAGAAAAACTCAGTGAAAAAGATTTAAGTACGTATGGCTTTTTGGGCTATCCGTTGTTGCAGAGCGCGGACATTCTGATTTATCGCGCCACGCAAGTACCCGTCGGTGAAGACCAAGTGCCGCATATCGAATTCACCCGTGAAATCGCGCGTCGCTTCAATCACATCTATGGACGTGAAGTTGGCTTTGAAGAAAAAGCCGCCGCTGCTGTAAAAAAACTTGGCAGCAAAAAAGCCAAACTGTATAACGAGCTGCGTGACCGCTATCAAGAGCAGGGTGATGATGAAGCTTTGGAATCGGCCAAATCATTGTTGGATGAACAACAGAGCCTCAGTCACGGTGACCGTGAACGTCTATTCGGCTACCTAGAGGGCGGCGGAAAAATGATTTTATCCGAGCCGCAAGCCATGCTCACAGTGGCTTCCAAGATGCCGGGATTGGATGGGCAAAAAATGTCTAAGTCATATAACAACACCATCACCTTGCGCGAAGACGAAGCCAGTGTGACGAAAAAAATCCGCACCATGCCGACCGACCCCGCGCGCATTCGCCGCACCGATGTAGGTAATCCCGACAAATGCCCCGTGTGGCAATTGCATCAAGTGTATTCCAACGAGCAGACCAAACAATGGGCGATGCAAGGTTGCAAGAGCGCGGGCATTGGTTGCATCGAATGCAAACAGCCGGTGATCGACGCGGTACTGGAAGAACAACGTCCAATGCGCGAACGGGCACAAGTCTATTTGGATGACCCAACGCTGGTGCGCAACATCATTGCCGATGGTTGTGAGAAGGCACGCAAGCGTGCTGCTGAAACGATGCGTGATGTGCGTGAAGCGATGGGGTTGAGTTACAGTTAAGTTGCGGTCGTTAGTCGTATAGCGCGCACAAAATGTCCGTCCCATTCTCCGATTTTTACACCAGCCTTGATGCCGACCCCGCCAAGCTTGGCAAGCAATTCGAGCACTTCGTAAAGTGGTTTCTCAAAGCCGATCCAGAATGGTCAACTCAAGTCGATCAAGTGTGGCTATGGGATGAATGGCCGCAACGTTGGGGTGCGGACTGCGGCATCGATCTGGTGTTTCGCCATAAGAACGGTGAACACTGGGCGGTGCAGGCCAAGTGCTATTCGCCCGACTACGACATCACCAAACACGATGTCGATAAATTCCTCAGCGAATCGAACCGGCCGCTGATCCAGCACCGCCTGCTGATCGCCACTACCGATGGCATCGGTGCGAACGCCAAACAAGTTTGCGACGCACAAGACAAACCTGTCATCAGGTTTCTGCTGTCTGATTTTGAAAAAGCCGCGCTGGACTATCCCGCTGATTTCGCATCACTGCCACAAGCCAAGCGCAAAGCGCGTCCCACGCCAAAAGAGCACCAACTCGAAGCTATTGAAGCAGTATTGCAAGGTCTGCAAACCTCCGATCGCGGCCAACTCATCATGGCTTGCGGTACAGGCAAAACCTACACCACGCTTTGGATCAAAGAGAAGATGTTGTCCAGACAATCATTGAACTCAATGGCCGTTCGTGCTGATGGAACAACTAGCCATTCGACTAGGTCATCAAAAAACGCTGACCAAGTCGCTGGTTATGAGCCTGTCGAAACACAAGAATCCACTCACATTTCGACAAGCTCAATGCGAACGGATTCGGGAATAAATAGCGGCAAATCTATCGGCGCAACCCGCACCTTGGTGTTGCTGCCCTCGCTTGGCCTGTTAGCGCAAACCCTACGCGAATCGGCACCTTCGCCGCCACCATCCCGTTTGAAGTGCTGTGCGTCTGCTCGGATCAAACCGTCGGCAGCAAGGGCAGCGACGAAGCCATTCACAGCGTGGCCGACCTAGCCTTTCCCGTCACCTCCGATGCCGACGAAGTAAAAAGTTTCCTCAGCGGCGCAGGCAACCGCGTGGTGTTCTCCACTTACCAATCATCCTCTGTCATCGCTGCCGCTCAAGCCGACCCAGCCGTTCCCGCCTTCGATCTCGCCGTGGCAGACGAAGCACACCGTTGCGCGGGCAAGGTCGGTAGCGACTTCACCGCCATCCTTGATGGCGCACAGATACGCAGCGCCAAGCGCCTGTTCGCTACTGCCACCCCGCGCACCTACTCCAGCACCGTGCATAAAGCCGCCGCAGATCGCGGGGTCGAAGTCGTCGGCATGGACAACGCCGCCCTGTTTGGCGAAGTGCTGTATGCCCTCCCATTCGGCAAAGCCATCGAGAACAAACTGCTAACCGATTACCGCGTCGTCATCATCGGCGTGGATGACCCCACCATCGCGCAGTGGATCGCCAAGCGCGAACTGGTTAGCCTTTCACCCCCTCGCCCTCCGGGAGAGGCTTGGTCTGTCCTGAGCTTGTCGAAGGAGGATGAGGGAGCGCAGGACAAGGTTCACCAACAGGAAAAGCAACCAACCCAAACCCGCGAAACCGACAGCGAATCGCTCGCCGCCCAGATCGGCCTGCTCAAAGCCATCAAAGACTACGACCTCAAGCGCATCATCAGCTTCCACAGTCGCGTTAAACGCGCGGAAGATTTCACCACCGACATACAAAACACCTTGCAGTGGATCAGCGACGAACACCGCCCCAGCGGCACCCTGCGCACGGGGGTGTAAATAATTTTGTGTAAACGTCATTTTGCAGGAAACTGCTATTTTCAGAAATGGATAAAAAATGACCTTACCAAACGCATTACCTCACGATTTAATTGATAGCCTGCTATCCAATTATAAAAAGCCAGAAGACCTGATTGGAGAGAATGGTCTTCTCAAACAACTCACCAAAGCACTCGTTGAACGTGCGCTGCAAGCTGAAATGGCTGAGCACCTTGGGCATGACAAACATCAGCCAGTGGTCAACAACACTGGCAATGCCCGCAACGGTAAAAGCCGCAAAACGCTCAAGGGCGAATTTGGCGAACTCCCCATTGAAATCCCCCGCGACCGCGAAGGCAGCTTTCGCGCATGAATAACCCGCTTTAGCGGGTATATTCTGCGGAGAAGACCCTTGCGGTTTCGAGCCACAACTCATCCCCAAGCACCAAACCCGCTGGACGGGATTTGATGACAAGATCATTTCGCTATACTCTGCGCGGCATGACGGTACGCGAGATTCAGAGCCATCTCAGCGAGATGTACGGCACTGAAATATCACCTACGCTAATCTCCACAGTCACCGATGCCGTGGTTGAAGAGGTCAAGCAATGGCAGTCACGGCCACTCGATGCTATTTATCCTGTGGTGTATCTTGATTGCATCCACGTCAAAGTGCGAGATGCGGGGGCGGTTCGCGCCAAAGCTGTTTACCTCGCTATTGGCATCAACATGGACGGTGAGAAAGAAGTGCTGGGACTATGGATTGCCCAAACCGAAGGTGCGAAATTCTGGTTAAGCGTAGTGACGGAGCTCAAGAACCGTGGCGTACAAGACATCTTCATTGCTTGCGTGGATGGCTTAAAAGGCTTCCCTGAAGCCATTGAAGCGGTCTATCCAAAAGCTGCCGTGCAGCTCTGTATCGTACACTTGGTGCGTAATAGTCTGAATTACGTAGGCTGGAATAAGCGTGACCTAGTTGCTACTGACTTGAAACGGATCTATACCGCGGCAACGGAGGCTGAGGCCGAACAATATCTGACTGAATTTGAAGTTAGATGGAATGATGCCTACCCACCGATTGCGCAATCCTGGCGCAACAACTGGGTACGGATTACGCCGTTCTTCGACTACCCACCAGAAATACGTAAAATCATTTACACCACGAACGCTATTGAGTCGGTGAACATGGGTTTACGTAAAGTAACGAAGAGTCGTGGCTCATTTCCAAATGATGAGTTTGTGATGAAATTGTTCTATTTAGCACTGATGAATATCAGCAAGAAATGGACGATGCCGCTCCGTGATTGGAAACCTGCATTAAACCCAGATAATCCATTAGCCGAATTGAAGTATTCTGAGCGGGTCGAGGTTTACCCGATTCCCAATGGAATCCATTAGAGAAAATCATTTCTAGGCAGATAGATAGGCGAATATATGGCGCAATCATCGGAGACGGCAGCCCCTTTCGAGATCAAATTCACCTCGCGCGAAGTCAGCGCGTGGGGCGGTATGGCGCTGATGAAGCGCATGCTGGACAGCATGGGTTTTCGCGCGGCGGCATCGCGGTGGGATTTGCCCGAGCCGGGCTCCAATCGCGGCTATCCGCCCGTCCAACTCATCGAGCAGCTACTGGTCTCGATCTGGTGCGGCGCATGCCGCTTCACCCACCTCGACATCACCCGGCTGGACAGCACCTTGACGCGCCTGTTTGGCTGGACTCGCGTCGCCGGACACAAAGCCATCGTGCGCCTGTTCGGGCGCTTCGACATGATGCGTCACGAGCGGGTGCAGGCCAGCGTCTATCGCTGGTTCTTCGACGCGGTCTGCACCTTGCCCAGCCTCACCGTGGACATGGACTCCACCGTCATCACCCGCCACGGCGAACAACAAGGCGCGGCGCGCGGCTACAACCCGAACAAGCGCGGGCGGCCATCGCACCACCCGCTGCTGGCCTTCGTGGCGGAAGCGCGCATGGTCGCCAACTTCTGGCTGCGTCCGGGCGATGCCAACAGCGCCAACAACGTGCTGCAATTCATCGAATCCACCTTGCATCACCTGGGCGACAAAACGGTCGGTCTGCTGCGAGCGGATAGCGGCTTTTACGATCAGGCGGTCTTCAAGCTGCTCGAAGGAAAGAACATCAACTACATCATCAGCGCGCGCCTGACCCAAAGCTTGCAGCAAGCCATCATCCGCGAAGCCCGCTGGTTTGCGCTGGAGACGGGATTGGAGCTGGCGGAGATCACCTATCGGACCAACAGCTGGGATACGGCAAGGCGCATCGTGGTGGTGCGCCAGTCGATCAAACGCAAAAACGCACCGGGCAAAACGCTCTCTTTGTTTGCCGATGACCCGGACATTCAAGGCTGGCACTATGGTGCGATGGTCACCAGCCTGAGCCTGCCCGCAGTGGAAATATGGCGCGGCTACCGAGGGCGGGCGGACTGCGAGAACCGCATCAAGGAGTTGAAGAACGACTTCGGGCTGGACAGTTTCAACCTGAACAGCTTCTACGCCACGGAAGCGGCACTGGGTTTTGCCATGCTGGCTTACAACCTGATGAGCACATTCCGCCAAGCGGTGATGCGCGCAAAAATTCAGCCCACGCTGGCCACGCTGCACCAGCAGGTGCTGGCGGTGGGCGCATTCTGGAATCGCGATTCAAAACAAAACCAGTTGCTGCTCGCAGTTTCGCGACGACGAAGGGCTTGGTTTGACGGGCTATGGGCGAATGCCGGCGATCCGCCCGTGCTGCCATTTCAGCCTAAAATCGGCTAATGGATTATCTGGGTTAAATAGGTTTACCATCCAATTCGAGGAGAGGATGCCTCAGCAGTAATTAACCGATGTTTACACAAAATTCAGAACACCCTCAGTCTCGCTTCTTGGCTGGTTCTGCGACAAGAGGATCGTGCAGGCGGCCATTTTGAATGGCATTGTAGGCGCGCCTGACTTTTTCTATGTGCGTGTCGCCGTGAACTTCCCACGAGCGACCTTGGCGTTTGAATCTTCCATGAATGGCAAGGTTGCTGCCGCTCTCCCACCCGTCGAGGCGTTTCTGAGAGTCTGCTATATGGAGTACCTCGGCCTCAACCCAAGCTGAAAACGAATCGTGAATCACAGGCATCTCCTTTCTCAATAAATCAATGAGACCGCAGGGACGTACCCTGAGGTTTCCCCGCATTTTACCCTGCGCCCGCACAAGCTTAAGCAGCTTGTTTCGGAGCGATAAGGTCACAGCGATAAAGGGCCAGGTTCGGAATAGTTTTCCACCACTCAACCCACTAGATTTTCCGCCACTCGGTGGTATTTTTTGGATTCACTGCCACTACGCTGGCAACGAACGCTAATGTTATTCAATCCAAGGCTGCGGCGCGAAGCTTATCCTCGCTTACCGTGCCGAACGAGGGTTGGTGTAATATACTGACGCATAGCGATAGGGTTGGTGTCGCGGATTTTTTCAGGAAGACAGGAGGCTAAAAAATGAATGTCCGCATTACCGTTGATCCGTTGGTGTGTCAGGGCAAGCCTTGCATTCGTGGATTGCGCTATCCCGTTGAGAATGTGTTGGAGTGGCTCGCCAGTGGCATGACTACGGAAGAGATTCTGGCCGATTACGAAGATTTGGAACGCGAAGATATTTTGGCGGCACTGTCTTAAAGTTAACTGCATCACTGGTTTTGTACATACTAGCATTTTCCGTATAATCCATTCGCACACGATTCCTCCGCGAGGTTGTTATGAACACTGCCGAACATTTGTTGATTGAAAAAATCCTGCGATTGCCCGCTCCTCGCATTGAGGAGGTTGCCGATTTTGTAGATTTTTTGCGTAGCCGTGAGAATGACCACGCACTGGTGCAAGCAGCATCTCAAACTTCTGTGACGAGCTTCGCCGCCGTTTGGGACAACGATGCCGATGCGGTTTACGACACGCTGTAACAGATTTTTATTTTTATATGGCTTCAGAATCTATCTACCAGTTTGGTGAAGTTGTTCTCGTACCGTTTCCGTTCAGTAATCAGACCGCGAGCAAAAAACGACCTGCGGTAATTGTTTCCAGTGCTGCTTATCATGACAACCGTGCCGATTTGCTCATTATGGCAATTACCAGCCAAGCGCACACAACGTTGGACTTTGCCACATTCTCTGTTGTTGATTGGCAAGCCGCAGGGTTGCTTAAACCGTCATTTGCCAAGCCAGTTTTAACTACGCTCGAACAAATGCTCGTCATTCGCCGTATGGGACATCTTTCTCCAGGTGACCAGCATTCACTGCGTCAGATGCTTACGCAGATTTTAGGATAATGAACGACCCCCAACTTCCTTTGATTCCAGTTGCTCACATTCACGGCGAGCCGATGATGTCGCTGCCGTTGGATTTGTATATTCCGCCGGATGCGTTGGAATTGGTGCTGGAAACATTTCAGGGGCCGCTGGATTTATTGTTGTATTTAATCCGCAAGCACAACCTCGATGTGCTGGATATTCCCATGGCGGAGCTGACTCGCCAATATATGGGCTACATCGAGCTCATGCAGAATAATCGTTTGGAACTGGCGGCGGAATATTTGCTGATGGCGGCGGTGTTGATCGAAATTAAATCGCGCATGTTGTTGCCGCGCCCAGCAAAAGTAAATGAAGAAAGTGGCGAAGATCCTCGTGCCGAACTGATGCGTCGTTTGTTGGAATACGAGCAAATGAAATTGGCTGCGCAACAACTAAATACCTTGCCTCAAGCCGAACGTGATTTTGGAATTGTTCAAGTGTTAATTGAAAATACCGTGCGCGAACGGTTGCCAGATGTCAGCGTGGAGGATTTGCGTCAAGCTTGGTTAATCATTTTGGCACGCGCTAAACAGAATAAACATCATAAAGTCCGCCGTGAACAATTGTCGGTACGCGAACAAATGACCTACGTGTTGCGTTGTTTGAAAGGTGGCGAGTATGTTGCGTTTGGTATGTTGTTCGACGTGGAAAGCGGCTTGCCAAAATTGGTAGTCACTTTCATTGCGGTACTTGAGTTAGCCAAAGAATACCTAATAGAAATTCAACAAAGCGAAATTTTTGGGAGCATTTATGTCCGAGCCAATCGAGCCATTACCGCAGAGTGAAGTAACGCCCCCCGTTCGTGCTGTCGAAGTGTCGCTGAAGGGCGGCGGCGAATCCACTGAAGTACCCCCTACGGGCGATGCTTCGACAGCACGAACGGCGACTCCTTCACCCTTTGAGGAGGCATCGGTATCCGACACGCCAGCGAATGTCATCCATACCGATTTGTTTGATGGCAAAATGAATCGACACCAATTCAAACTGATTTTAGAAGCCGCATTGCTCACATCATCAGAACCGCTCTCTGTAGCTGAGTTAAAAAAACTGAGCGACGTTTCGCTAGATACGAAGCAGATGGAAACGCTACTCGAAGAACTTGCCCAAGAATGGCAGGGCAGGGCGGTAGAGTTGGTTCGCGTGGCGAGTGGTTGGCGTTTCCGCAGTAAGCCAGAGATGCAGACTTACTTGGACAGGCTCAACCCGCAAAAACCACCACGCTACTCGCGCGCGGTTTTAGAAACACTCGCCATCATTGCCTACCATCAACCTGTCACACGTGGCGACATTGAAGAGATTCGCGGGGTGGCAGTCTCGGCACAAATCCTCAAAACACTGGAGGCGCGCGGTTGGGTAGAAGCAATCGGCACACGCGACACACCCGGCAAGCCAGAACTTTTCGCCACCACCAAGCAAATGTTAGACGACCTTAACCTGCGCGCATTGCAAGAATTGCCTTCATTGCAAGAGATAGGCACATTGCTGGAAGTCGATGCTGCTAACGCATGAAACTGATTCAATCCCGCGATAATCCTTTCTTCAAAGAACTGCTCAAGCTTACTGGCTCTGCGCGACAGCGCGGCAAGGTGAATCAAACTTTGCTGGATGGGGCGCATTTGCTTGCGGCTTGTCTGGATGCGGGCGTTACACCGTTACACATTTTATTGAACACAGCCGCGTTGCAAGACGATGAGATTGCCTCGCTACTTGAGCGGATAAGTGATGTCACCATCACACACTTGGAAGACAAATTGTTTGCCGATCTCAGTGAATTAAAAACGCATACAGGCATCCTTACCTTGATTGCCATACCACAGCCTAGCGAAGCAATCAGCGACAGCCAATTTGCTTTGTTGCTGGAAGATATTCAAGACCCCGGCAACCTCGGTTCGATACTGCGCTCGGCTGCCGCTGCCGGATGCGATGCCGTGTATTTGTCGCAAGGTTGCGCAGATGTGTGGTCACCGAAAGTATTGCGTGCCGCGATGGGCGGACACTTTGCTTTGAAGATTTATGATCAACAAAATTTGCCTGATGTCGCACGACAATTTAATGGCACATTGTTGGCAACCAGCCTCCAAGCCACGTACAGCCTATATGATTGCGATCTAACAGGTAAAGTGGTGCTGATGATAGGCAACGAAGGCGCGGGTTTGTCTGATGAATTACTCAATCTCGCTACGCAAAAAATCAGCATTCCGATGTTGGGCAAAGTTGAGTCGTTGAATGTTGCAGCGGCAACGGCTATCTGCTTGTTTGAAGTGGTCAGGCAGAGAATACTGAAATCGTTTTAAAGTCCTTGACCCATAACCTTATTTCGCTATAATGCGCGCCCCTGTAGAGCCGATGGTCGGTTCTCAGCCTTGCCCCACCGTTTTTCGTAACGGGGGGCTTTAACCAAAAGGAGATGTCATGCGACATTATGAAATCGTGTTTATTGTGCACCCAGATCAAAGCGAGCAAGTCCCCGCTATGATTGAGCGTTACCGCACTCTGGTCACTTCTAAAGGTGGTCAAATCCATCGTTTGGAAGATTGGGGTCGTCGTCAATTGGCTTATGCCATCCAAAAAATTCACAAAGCACATTATGTGTTGATGAATATCGAATGCAATCAAGAAACGTTGGACGAAATGGAACATGCGTTCCGCTTCAATGACGCTGTATTGCGTCATTTGACCGTTAAAACTAAAACTGCTGTAACTGAGCCATCTGCAATGATGAAGGAAGAAAAATCCCGCTCAGTTTCAACTGATGGCGCGCCAAGAGAAGTGGTCGCTCAGGTTGAAGAAGCAGCAGTTTAATTTCACCGACGTATTATTGATTAAGGAAATATCATGGCTCGTCCAGCAGACAAAAAGAAAGATGACAAGAATAAACGCGGTTCACGCAGCAGTTTGTTCAAACGTCGTAAATTTTGCCGTTTCACCGTCGATAAAATCGCTGAGGTAGATTACAAGGACATCAACATCCTGAAGGAATTTATCGCAGAAAATGGCAAGTTGATTCCAGCGCGTATCACTGGTACTAAAACACGTTATCAGCGTCAGTTGAGCACCGCCGTCAAACGCGCGCGCTTCTTGGCTTTGATGCCTTACACTGATTTGCACTAGGAGTTTAATCATGCAAATAATTCTGATGGAAAAAGTGACCAATTTGGGTCAATTGGGTGAAGTCGTTAAAGTTAAAAACGGCTTCGCGCGTAATTTTTTAATCCCACAAGGCAAAGCTAAACGCGCAACGACTGCCAATATGGCTGAGTTTGAAGTGCGTCGCGCTGAAATCGAAGCGTCCGAAAAAGCCAAATTGGCTGAAGCGCAAGCACGCGGTGAAAAGTTCGCTGGCTTGACCGTTCAAATCGTGCAAAAAGCCGGTGTGGATGGCAAGCTGTTTGGCTCGGTGACTAATGCAGACGTTGCAGCAGCAATGACCACACAAGGATTTGCTGTGGAAAAAGCACAAGTGCGTATGCCTACCGGTCATCTCAAGCAAATCGGGGATCATCCAATCAGCATTGCGTTGCATTCTGATGTGGTGGTTGAAGTAACTGTTTCGGTACTCGGTGAGCATTGATTTAATTCTTGCTTCATAGGTACATCAAAAAAGGACTGGTAACAGTCCTTTTTTGTTTCCATCATTTCTGTGTTCAGCAGGTAAAATACGTGCCTTGTTCAATGGTAAGTAATCGGTTTAATTAAATGCAAAATTTTTCCAATTCAGACGCACAGATCGACGAGATCAAATTACCTCCGCATTCGGTAGAAGCCGAGCAATCGGTATTGGGCGGCTTGCTACTTGAATCGAGTGCGTTGGATAAAATTGCCGACTTGATTAACGACAGTGATTTTTACCGCAAAGAACACCGTTTAATCTATCAACAAATTGTGCGCCTGAGTGAGTTGGCAAAACCGATTGATGTCATCACTGTGGCTGAAGCACTGGAGATCGCCGGAAAATTAAATGATGTGGGCGGTTTGTCTTATTTGGGCGGATTAGCGCAGAACGTGCCGTCTGCTGCCAACGTGCGGCGTTATGGTGAAATCGTGCGTGAGCGTTCTATTATGCGCAAGCTGGTGGAAGTGGGTAGCGATATTTCCAGTAGTGCTTACAATCCAACGGGGCGCGATGCCGCACAACTGCTCGACGAAGCCGAGAAAAAAGTTTTTGAGATCGCCGAAGCGGGTTCGCGTGGCAAGCAAGGATTTATGTCTATGCCGCCGTTGCTAACCCAAGTAGTGGAACGTATTGAAACGTTATACGGACGAGATAACAGCAGCGATGTAACCGGCACGGCAACAGGATTCACCGATTTAGACCGTATGACATCTGGCTTGCAGGCGGGTGATCTGATTATTGTTGCGGGTCGTCCGAGTATGGGTAAGACTGCGTTCTCCATCAACATTGCCGAGAACGTAGCACTGGATAGCAAATTACCTGTGGCAATTTTCAGTATGGAAATGGGCGGCTCGCAGTTGGTGATGCGTATGTTGGGTTCGGTTGGCAAACTCAACCAACATGATTTGCGCACTGGAAAATTGCAAGATGATGATTGGGGACGGTTAACTCATGCGCTGGGCAAGCTGAATGACGCGCCGATCTTTATTGACGAGAGTGCCGCATTGTCTGCCTTAGAGCTGCGTGCGAGATCGCGTCGCTTGCATCGGACACACGGTGGTCTGGGCTTGATTGTAATTGACTACATACAATTGATGAGTTCCAACGTGGGCAAAGCCAGTGAAAATCGTGCGACCGAAATTTCTGAAATATCGCGCTCGTTAAAAGCATTGGCGAAAGAATTACACGTGCCTGTCATTGCACTATCACAATTGAACCGCAGCTTGGAGCAACGTCCCAACAAACGTCCTGTCATGTCTGATCTACGTGAATCAGGCGCGATTGAACAAGATGCCGATTTAATTTTGTTTATCTACCGCGATGAAGTTTACAACAATGACTCGCCCGACAAAGGCAAAGCCGAAATCATCATCGGCAAACAGCGTAACGGTCCGATTGGAATGGTGCCACTTGCATTTCGAGGTGAATACACCCGCTTTGATAATTTGGCATCAGGCAACTATTAGTAAACGTGTATTTATGTTTGAAGTCGTTAAGCTTTCGGATACAATGCGCGTCGTTTTAGGCGCGTAGCTCAGCTGGTTAGAGCACTTGGTCGACATCCAAGGGGTCGATGGTTCGAGTCCATTCGTGCCTACCAAAGAATACAGTGGGTTAGGTCAGAAATGGTCTAACCCATTTTTCTTTTGCAGGGATTTTTGAGGGACTCATCCGTCCCCATGAACCGCCTCTGAAAATTTACATTCGCCCGGTTACTTTCATCGGTGGGTGACTGGAGCAAGCTCACTTCAATGTGGGCAAATTTTAGATACTTAGTACGAACGATTTGCAATTGCCGAACGATTATTGAATTCTTATGGACACTCACTAATGAATACTTTCCTCCCCTTCTCCAAACCCACCATCGATGAAGCCACCATCGCCTCTGTAGCAGACACGCTGCGCTCTGGCTGGATTACCAGCGGCCCAAAGGTGGCGGAATTCGAAAAGCAGTTATCCGCCTATTTTGGCGGTCGCCCAGTGCGCACCTTCAACTCCGGCACTTGTACCATGGAGATCGCGCTACGCATTGCGGGCATCGGCGCGGGCGATGAAGTTATCACCACGCCGATCTCTTGGGTGGCGACTGCAAACGTGATTCTTGAAGTGGGTGCAACGCCCGTGTTTGCAGACATCGATCCCATCACACGCAACATTGATCTGGATAAAGTCGAAGCCGCTATTACGCCCAAAACCCGTGCCATTATTCCCGTGTATCTGGCGGGCAAGCCGCTGGATATGGACAGGCTATATGCGATTGCCGTCAAACACAAACTGCGCGTGATTGAGGATGCCGCTCAAGCCATAGGTTCGACATGGCAGGCTAAGCCGATAGGATCGTTTGGTGATTTCGTTTCGTTCAGTTTTCAGGCCAACAAAAACATCACCACATCTGAAGGCGGTTGCCTGGTGTTGAACAACGAAGCCGAAGCGTTGCTTGCGGAAAAATATCGCCTGCAAGGTGTGACGCGCAGCGGATGGGATGGCATCGAAGTGGATGTGCTGGGCGGCAAATACAACATGACCGACATCGCCGCCGCGATTGGGCTGGGGCAATTCGCACAACTTCCCGCTATCACTGCGCAGCGACGCAAACTGGCGAAGCATTATTTCGCCACGCTCGGCAAAGATTTTGAAGCGCAAACGGGCGCGCAATTGCCGCCTGCCGAATTCCAAAATACCAACTGGCACCTGTTTCAAATCGTTTTGCCAGAACGCATCACCCGATCTGAGTTCATGGAAAAAATGAAAGCGCACAACATCGGCATCGGCTTCCACTACGCACCGATACATCTGTTCAAACTGTATCGTGCGTTGGGCTTTAAGGAAGGCATGTTCCCAGTCGCCGAGCGTGTTGGTAAGCAAATCGTTTCGCTGCCGATGTTTTATGCGATGAACGAAAGCGATGTTGAGCGCACTTGTGCGGCGGTGCGTGAAGTGTTGGCCTAGCCGATTGGGAGTTTCTCCTCCATGAATCCATCACGCAATGATCCGTGCCCCTGTGGCAGTGGACTTAAATACAAAAAGTGTTGCGGGAATCTATCGGGCGAACCCGTGGTTATTCCTCATCCCATTCCGTTTACGGGCTTATTGCCTATTGAGAACTGTGGTGAGCAAAACAATGCTGCTCCCTTTGAGAGAAATATTTTTGATTTACTACGCAAGGGCAATTTGCCACAAGCGGATATTTTGTTGCGAGATTACTTGGCAAGAGACCCGGCGAACGCTACGGTACTTAATTTTCTGGGCTGGGTTGCCGCCGCAGTCAACCTGCCCCAATTTTCCGTTCACTACTTTAGCGAGGCCGTGAAGTACGCGCCGAATTGGCAATTGCCCAAGACTAATTTGGAGTTAATCAGCAAGCATTTGTCGGAAGTGCAAGTGCGGCTTGTTGACAATGCAATTCCGAAAGAGAAGTTTTTGTTGATAAAAGCTTGGGGTCACGGTTTTTGGTCTGATGTGAGTCATGTGTTGGGACAATGCTTGGTGGCTGAAATAACTGGGCGGACACCTGTTGTGCATTGGGGTTTGAATAGTTTGTTTGGGGATGGAACCGATGCGAACACGTTTGAGTTTTATTTTGAGAAGCTTGCCGATTGCAGCATGGATGATCTTCAGAAAGAAGACTTCGATTTTTGGCCGCCAAAATGGAATCACGAAAACCTAACTGAAGGCGAAATAAACAAATGGGATGGTAAGTTTTCCCGCGTGGCTAGCTTGTATCTATTAAGTCGCCCAGAGCGAGTAGTGGTAAGTGATTTTTATACGGGTGCGATTGATCTAAAATCCTGGATACCCAAGGAGCATTACTTATACGGCCTGTCAGTGGATGAGTTATTTGTTTACATGATGCGCCGTTATTTACATCCCAAACAGGAAATTTTAGATAAGGTGGAAGTGTTTTATCAGCAACATATAGGCACTACTGATTTTATCGCCGTGCACGCACGGGGCTCGGATAAAGTGATCGAGATGAATGAATTCATCAATGAGCTTGATAATGTAAACAGGCAATACAAAGCAAAAATAGATGAATACCTCGTTACTTATAACTGCCACAAGATATTTCTGATGACAGATGATGATCGGATATTTCAGTATTTCACGCATTTGTATGGCGACAAAATTATTGCGACCGATTGTCGCCGCACCAATAACGAGCAAGGCGTACATTACCAAGCTGTCACGGATCGGGTTCAGCTTGGCATGGAAGTGATGGTGGATGCTTATGTGGCCATACGAGCCAAGGCGTTTATTGGCAATGGAATGTCTAATCCTTCCGTCATGGTGCGTTATTTGATGGGCAAGTCAGCAAGCGATGTGTATTTATTTAGCCAAAATATGCATCACATACCCAACACGTTTCTGCATAACTGGTAGAACGCGTTTCGTTATCTCCGCGCTGTACTGTAAAATGCCGCCCCTATGATTACCACCCAACTTTCCGTCATCATTCCCGTCTATAACGAAGAGCAAGGCTTGCAATCCTTGTTTGACCGTTTGTATCCGGCACTCGATAAACTCAACATTCCGTATGAGATTTTGTTCATCAACGATGGCAGCCGTGATCGTTCGCCTGCGATTTTGCGTCAGCAATTTCAGAAGCGTCCCGATGTGACGCGAGTGATTTTGTTTAACGGTAACTTTGGGCAGCATATGGCGATTATGGCGGGGTTTGAACATAGTCGTGGACAGCGCGTGGTGACGTTGGATGCGGACTTGCAGAATCCGCCAGAGGATACGGGCTTGCTGCTGGCGAAGATGGATGAGGGGCATGATTACGTCGGTTCGATACGCCGTCAACGTAGCGACAGTTTGTGGCGGCATCTGGCATCGCGCGCCATGAACGGGCTGCGTGAAAAAATTACTCACATCAAGATGACCGATCAGGGCTGTATGTTTCGCGCATATGACCGCAACATCATTGACGCGATAAATAGCTGCAAGGAAGTCAGCACCTTCATTCCCGCCTTGGCTTATACCTTTGCGCGTAACCCAGCCGAGGTGGTGGTGGGGCATGAAGAACGCGCGGCGGGTGAATCGAAGTATTCGATGTACAGCCTGATCCGCCTGAATTTTGATCTGATGACCAGTTTCTCGCTATTGCCGTTGCAGATGTTCTCCATGCTGGGGATGCTGATCTCGGTGTTCTCGGCGTTTTTCTTTGTGTTCCTTGTGATACGCCGTTTGATTATCGGCCCGGAAGCAGAAGGCTTGTTCACGCTGTTCGCGCTGATGTTCTTCCTCATCGGAATCGCGCTATTTGGAATCGGCCTGCTTGGCGAATACATCGGGCGCATCTATCAGCAAGTGCGTCATCGTCCGCGTTATCTGGTTGAAGCAGTATTGGAAAAACACACCTCGTCCCCTCGCCCATTGGGAGAGGGTTAGGGTGAGGGAGCGTCCGTTGAAGTTTACCTCCCTCACCCCCAGCCCCTCTCCCAGTGGGCGAGGGGAGTTGTTATGAGTCGCGCCGTTGTCTTCGCCTACCACAACGTAGGCTACCGTTGCCTTTCCACATTGTTGGCACATGGTGTCGATGTGGCACTAGTGGTCACGCATCAAGATAATCCCAACGAAACCATCTGGTTTGAAAGTGTTGCCGAACTTGCTGCGTTGCACGGTATTGAGGTGATTACACCTGATGACCCTAATACGCCGGAAGTGAATGCGCAGATTGAAGCATTACAACCGGATTTCTTTTTTTCGTTTTACTATCGCCTGATGTTGAAGCCAGCGTTGTTGGCGATTCCAAAAAATGGCGCGTTCAATATGCACGGCTCGTTGTTGCCGAAATATCGCGGGCGAGTTCCGGTGAATTGGGCGATAATTCGCGGCGAGATAGAAACGGGCGCGACCTTGCACTACATGACGGAAAAGCCGGACAACGGCGATATCGTAGCGCAACAAGCCGTGCCGATTTTGCCGAACGACACGGCACATGACGTGTTTCAAAAAGTGACCGTCGCAGCGGAAATTGCATTGAATAGTTGTTTGCCGGATTTGCTGGCAGGCAAGGCGCAGGCGGTTAAACAGGACTTGAGTAAGGGCGCGTATTTCGGCGGACGCAAAGCGGAAGACGGGATCATAGCTTGGTCACAGTCAGCGTTGGAAATACACAATTTAGTAAGAGCGGTTGCGCCGCCGTATCCAGGTGCGACGACAAAGCTGATGGGCAAACCCATGCGCATTTTGCAAACGCTGGTGAGTAACTGCACAGCAGCTGGAAAAGAAGCACCAGCCTTCTATGTGAAAGAGGGCAAGGCGTATGCGATTTGTGGCAGCGGGGTGTTACGCGTGGTGCGTTTTGATTTGGATGGTGTTGAAATGAGCGCTGGTGAATTTTTCGTAAAGTATGGCGCGGGGAAGTTTGAGTTTGGGGTGTAAGTGTTTTTAAGGTTTTGTCATTCCCGCGAAAGCGGGAATCCAGCAATAAGAAAATTCCTCGAAGCGGACAAGAAATGTTGTCCCCGTTGGGGGGAGTTGTTAATTAACTGGATTCCCGCTTTCGCGGGAATGACGATGGAATTTAATTGTTAAGGAAATGAAATGAAAAAAGTATTGATCCTCGGTGTGAACGGTTTTATCGGTCACCATCTGTCCAACCGCATTCTTGCTACCACCGATTGGGAAGTGTACGGCATGGACATGAGCACGGATCGTATTTCCGATTTGATCGGCAAACCACGTTTTCATTTCTTTGAGGGCGACATTACGATCAACAAGGAATGGGTGGAATACCACATACGCAAATGCGATGTGATTTTGCCATTGGTGGCGATTGCCACACCATCAACGTATGTGAAACAGCCACTGCGCGTGTTTGAACTGGACTTTGAAGCCAACTTGCCTATCGTGCGTGCGTCAGTGAAATACGGCAAACATCTGGTATTCCCTTCGACTTCAGAGGTGTATGGCATGTGCCATGACGAAGAATTTGATCCGGAAAATTCAGAGTTGATTTGCGGCCCGATCAATAAGCCGCGTTGGATTTATTCATGCTCCAAGCAGTTGATGGATCGCGTGATCTGGGGCTACGGCATGGAAGGCTTGAACTTCACACTGTTCCGTCCGTTCAATTGGATCGGTGCAGGATTGGATTCCATCCACACAGCCAAGGAAGGCAGCTCACGTGTGGTGACACAATTCCTCGGCCACATTGTGCGCGGCGAGAACATCAGCCTTGTGGATGGTGGGCATCAGAAACGCGCTTTCACTTACATTGATGACGGCATCAGCGCGTTGATGAAAATCATCGACAACAAAAATGGTGTGGCAACTGGCAAGATTTACAACATCGGTAACCCTACCAATAATTTTGCGATTTGCGATCTGGCCAACATGATGTTGAAACTGGCGAATGAGTATCCTGAATACCAAGCCTTAGCTAAACAAGTGAAAATTGTTGAAACCACTTCTGCGGCGTATTACGGCAAAGGTTATCAAGACGTGCAAAACCGCGTGCCGAAAATCACCAACACCTGTGAAGAGTTGGACTGGAAACCGACCATCAACATGGCTGATACTTTGCGCAATATCTTTGATGCGTATCGTGGTCAAGTAGCTGAAGCGCGTGGGTTGGTGGATTAAGCGTTGGAGGGTGCTGTTTTTGCATGCTAGGTTAGGAGGAATTTATGGAACTGGGTGCTTTCTCTATTAGTTTGACTGTAGAAAATATTGATGCATCGAAGCTCTTCTACGAAAAACTGGGCTTTGCAGTTTTTGCTGGTGATCAATCGCAGAATTGGCTGATCATGAAGAATGGCAATCTCGCTATTGGGCTTTTTCAAGGCATGTTTGATAAGAATATTCTCACTTTCAATCCTGGTTGGAATAGCGACGCACAACCGCTCAAAGAATTCACGGATGTTCGAGAGTTGCAGCGGCAACTTAAAAATCGCGGCGTGAAAATGCTTACAGAAGTAGGAGAAAATACTACTGGTCCAGCCAGCTTCATGATGGTCGATCCAGATGGGAACACGATTTTGGTAGATCAGCACGTATAGCTCGCGTAGGTCGGATGAGCGTAAGTGTTATCCGACATAAGTCCCGCATCACTTTTAACGTCGAATAACGCTAACCCTCATCCGACCTACAACTTCCGTTATGAAAAAAATTGCCCTAAAAATTGATGTGGACACTTATCGTGGTACTCGTGAGGGCGTGCCGCGTTTGGTTGATGTGTTGCAACGCTATCAGGCGCAGGCGACATTCTTTTTTTCCTTAGGCCCTGACCATACTGGTCGTGCCATCAAGCGTGTGTTCCGTCCGGGATTTTTAAGCAAGGTGTCGCGCACTTCGGTGGTGGAGCATTACGGCATTAAGACTTTGCTGTATGGCACGCTACTTCCCGCGCCGGACATCGGAAAAAAATGTGCGGACATTATGCGAGGTGTGCGTGAAGCGGGCTTTGAGGTGGGTATCCATTGCTATGACCACATTCGCTGGCAAGACCACGTTGCAAGCAAAGATAACCAATGGACTCAACGTGAGCTGCAACGCACGGTAGATCGCTACACCGAAATTTTTGGCGATGCGCCACACGCCCATGCTGCGGCAGGTTGGCAGATGAATCGACATGCCTTGCGCATGATGCAACAACTTGGTTTTGCATACAGTTCGGATACGCGCGGGTCGCATCCTTTCATGCCAACTTGGCAGGCGGAAATCATCGCCTGTCCGCAATTACCAACCACACTGCCGACATTGGACGAGCTGATGAATCGTGACGGCATTACGCTGGATAACATCGCTGAACATGTTTTGAAGCTGACGGAAGCACCCTCTGCAACAGGACATGTATATACCTTGCATGCCGAACTGGAAGGTCAGAAATGGATGCCGATTTTCGAGCAACTGCTGCAAGGCTGGCAAGCACAGGGCTATGAACTGGTGTCGATGCAGCAATACCTCGAAGGGCTGGATGTTAGCGCGCTGCCTTACCATGAAATGCAGATGCGTGAGGTAGAGGGTAGGGTAGGGACTTTGGCAGTACAGGGTATTTAGCTAAGGAAGTTTTACAAAAGTTGCTAATATGGTTCGATACATTTTTCGTTCGTCCTGAGTGCCGCGCCTAGCGCGGTGTATCGAAGGAGCGAACGAAAAACACTCACCACGAACGGGTTTTGCAGAGCTTCCCTAAGCCAACTCAGCAAGCGCGGCGCGTACTTGTTGCGCAAGGTTAGTCGACAAACAGTCAATCTCGATTACATCGGGTGTGGAGCGCAACCAAGTTAGTTGTCGCTTTGCGAGTTGTCGTGTGGCAGCGAGTCCGGTTTCAAATAATTGCGTTTCATTTATTTCGCCGTCGATGAATTGCCACGCTTGGCGATAACCCACACAACGCATAGAAGGCAAGTTGGGATGCAATTCATATTGTCGTCGTAATGCGCGCACCTCTTCCACTAAACCTTGTTTTATCATTTGTTCAAAACGTGTGGTGATGCGTTGGTGCAGTACCTTTCGGTCACTCGGTATCAACGCGATGCTAATGGTGCGATACGGCAGAACGTAGTCATTTTCTTTTTTTAATAATTCCGACATGGTTGTACCTGTGACGCGGTAAATCTCCATCGCACGTTGAATGCGTTGTGTGTCGTTGGGCGAAAGCCTTGCGGCGGTCTCGGCATCGACATCAGCGAGTTGTTGGTGCAAATAGGCAATGCCATGTTCGGCGATAATTGCATCAAGTTCGGCGCGTATGGCTGAATCGGCGACCGGCAATTCGTTTAATCCATTTTGCAATGCGCGGAAATACAACATCGTTCCGCCAACCAATAATGGAATTTTGCCGCGTGCGGTGATGTCCGCCATTAGGTTCAATGCATCATGGCGAAACGCAGCGGCGGAATACACCTCAGTGGGTTGAATAATGTCGATGAGATGATGCGGTGCGATGCGCAAGGTTTCTGTATCAGGCTTGGCTGTGCCGATGTTCATGTCGCGATACACCAATGCGGAGTCAACGCTGATAAGCTCAACAGGCAGGCTTTGCGCGAGTTCGACAGCGACCCCGGTTTTGCCACTGGCAGTGGGTCCCATTAGGAAAATGGCGGGAGGTAACGATCTCATGTTAAATCACCCACCGTCATTCCCGCGTAGGCGGGAATCCAGCCAAAATAAAATCCCCGCAAAGCGGGACAACTGTTTTTGTCGCTACGCGAAATTTGGTTATTACTGGATTCCCGCCTACGCGGGAATGACGTGGTGTGAGTTTCATTGCCCGCGCATAAACATTTTATCCAACTCTTTGAGCGTCACTTGAAACCAAGTCGGGCGACCATGATTGCATTGGCCTGAACGCTCAGTATTTTCCATTTCGCGCAACAGCGCATTCATTTCGGTGACGCTCAAAATCCGATTGGCGCGAACGGCGGCGTGGCAGGCCAGTGTGCCGAGCAATTCGTTGCGACGTTCTGTCAACACACGGCTGGCACCAAAATCGCGCAATTCATTTAACACTTCTCGCGCCGCATTTTCGGCTTCGGATTGTTTGAGCAAGGCCGGCATCGCGCGTACTGCAAGCGTGGTAGGAGAGAGCGGCGCGATGTCAAAACCGAGTTGATGTAGCGTGGCATGTTCAGATTCTGCCGTAGCCACATCTAATGTGTCCGCGTAAAAACTTACGGGGATGAGTAGTGGTTGTGTGCTGATTTTTTCAGCATCTAATGAGGCCTTCAATTTTTCATAAACGATGCGCTCATGTGCAGCGTGCATATCGACCACGATTAAGCCGTGTTGATTTTGCGCAAGGATGTAAATGCCTGATAGTTGCGCGAGGGCGAAGCCGAGGGGATTTTCCTCGTTGAGTGATGGCGGCTGGAAGGATGAAGATGAGGGTGCGATATTTTTCGTTTCAGTTTGTGCACCCCACAGTTGGTAGGAAGCTTCCCGTTCTGCTACGCCCAGTCGCATGGATTGTTGCTGAAATAGAGGAGTGCCGTCATTCCCGCGTACGCGGGAATCCAGCGGCTTTATAAATTCACTGGATTCCCGCGTACGCGGGAATGACGAATCAAGTTCTGTAGCTTCTTTAGTTTTAGTTCCCGCTATTGGCTCACTTAACGCCTGTTGCACAGAGTGAAAAATAAACTGATGGATACCCTGACTCTCGCGGAAGCGCACTTCGCTTTTGGCAGGATGCACATTCACATCAACTTGTTCAGGCGGAATTTCAAGAAATAATACAAAAGCGGGATGTCGTTGATGGTGCAAAATATCCTGGTACGCTTGACGCAGCGCGTGGCTGGCAACTTTGTCGCGTACAAAGCGACCATTGACGAAAAAGTATTGTGCATCACGGTTGGCGCGTGAATAAGCGGGCAGGGCTGCCAAGCCCTGTAATGAAAGGCTTGCGGCGTTGCGCGATACCTCTACAGCCGCCTGTCCGAAGGCATCGCCTAGTACAGCAGCAACGCGTTTGATTGCATCTTGCCCCGCAGCTAATTGCCAAATAATTTTGCCATTGTGCTGCAAAGAGAAAGCCACATCGGGGCGCGATAAAGCAACGCGTTTGAAAGCCTCTTCGCAATAAGCAAATTCAGTGGCTTCGGTTTTGAGAAATTTACGGCGTGCGGGGGTGTTGAAATATAACTCGCGAATTTCTACTGTCGTGCCTTGTGCTTGATTGGTAGGCTCTGGCTCATTGAGTTGCCCGTCAATTGCTTCTACTTTCCAACCGTGATTGTCATCTTGCGTGCGGCTGCTCAGAGTAAGTTGGGCAACGGCCGCCATACTCGCTAATGCCTCGCCGCGAAAGCCCATACTCGCGACGCTTTGCAAATCATCCAGCGAGGCAATTTTGCTAGTGGCGTGACGCATCAGTGCCAGTTTAAGCTCGTCTTTAGCGATGCCTTTGCCGTTGTCGCGTATGCGCAACAGCTTGATGCCACCACTTTCCAATTGTACCGAGATGTCCGTCGCGCCCGCGTCCAAACTGTTTTCCAGCAACTCTTTGAGTGCAGATGCGGGACGTTCAATCACCTCACCAGCAGCGATTTGGTTGATGAGTAAATCGGGTAGAAGTTGAATAGCAGGCATACTGAAAAAAGTAAAACTAATGGCTAGGGATTATAGCGAACATGGCTAAAATAGCTGTTGCATAAAGCACAAACTTATCCAAGTTGTTTGTTGATTCCACAATCTTTCTGATACCATCAACTCCCCAAACGGGTTGCGTAAGCTGTCGCGATGAGCGACGCGATCAGAATTCAGAAAAAAGAAAAAGTTTGGGTCTTTGGCTTTACGACTTATTCAAAACTTGCAAGACTAATATCTTAAGGAGCTGACAAGATGGGTACAGTGGAATTTCTGAGCAACGCAAGCAGTCTGGCAAAAAAATATGAACAACTGGTCACGCGGTTTGATCCAGAAGAAGGTATTTCTTGGGTGTTTATGCAGCCCAAAGGAGTGCCTTGCTTTGATTTGAATTTTATAAGTGAAATGCAGCACTATCATCGCACGATAGAAAACGCGGATGGTCGAGTCGCTGTGAATAGTGAATTTCATGCGGTTCGCTATCAGGTAGTCGCTTCTAAGGTACCAAAAATATTTAATTTGGGCGGGCAACTTGAATTGTTTAGAAAGTTGATTGGCAATGGAGATCGTCAAGGGTTGATGCATTATGCAACGATGTGTATTGATACGTTGATGCCGAGAATCAGACACTTCAACTCGCGGGTGGTTACAATTTCATTGATTCAAGGTGATGCTATGGGAGGTGGCTTCGAAGCGGCATTGTCGAGCGATCTGATCATCGCTGAACGTGGAATCAAAATGGGTTTCCCTGAAATTTTATTCAATCTATTTCCTGGCATGGGTGCATACACTTTTTTAGCGAGAAAAGTTGGTATGGCTCAAGCTGAAAAAATGATTTTGAGTGGCAATATGTACAACTCTGAAGAATTGCACGAAATGGGAGTTGTGGATGTATTAGTTGATAAAGCATTTGGTGAACAGGCGGTGTATGACTACGTTGACAAACAAGCTCGCCGCTCCAATGGCTATATGGCAGTACAGAAGGCACGCCAACGATTTAACCCTGTGACATACGAGGAGTTAATCGACATTACAAGTGTTTGGGTGGATGCCGCCTTGCAGCTTGGCGATAAAGATTTAAGAGTAATGGATCGTTTTGTACGGTCGCAACAGAAGTTATTTGGTGAAATTAGCCAAGCACAAGCTGCCAGCGCAAAGTTGGTATCAGCTGCATGACATTAGTTATTTTCAGCACCAGGTATCTTTAGGTAAATTAGCAACATTGTCTGGGTCGCACGAAAAGCATTTTGTGCTGCACTTAGTTGAGCATTACCCGAATCTCGCAACTCGTTATGACTGAGTTGCGAGATGCTTCGGCAAACTTGAAATAACGCTTCCGCGCCTAGGTTACCTGAGCTGCCTTTTAGGGCATGAGCTAGTTCTTTGAATGCGGTGTAGTCTTTTTTGAGCAAAGCTTCCTGCATAGAAGCCAACAATTGCTCACCTTCCAAAATAAATCCTTTGATGACGACATCCAAGAAGTCATCTTCTCCACCCCCCAGCAATTTTAATTGATGTACGGCAGTTTCATTAAGTACCGTACTATCCATTTGTGTGGGAGGCGGGGAAACGTCTATAGATTTAATCGCAAGGGGTGGCTGATGTTTGTGAGTTGAGGTTAGTCGTTTGATTGTTTCCAGTAGGCTGTGGGTTTCTATCGGTTTAGTTAGGAAGGCATCCACTCCTGCATCCTCGCAGGTTTGCTTGGCTTCGATAGTGGCACTCGCAGTCAAGATGATGATGGGCATCTGTGGTTTTTTAGAGTCGGTGGCACGGTAAATTTTGAATGCTTCCAGCCCGCCCATCACGGGCATGTTCATATCCATAATGGCTAAGTCATAAACGTGTTCTTCCAGAATGTCGAGTGCCTGTTCGCCATTGTCAACCATGATGACGTTGTGTCCCGCACGCTCCAAAATTTTGGAAAGGATGATGCGATTTGTGCTGTTGTCATCAGCAATCAGGATGTTGAGCTTTTGTTTTTCGGTATTGACTCGTTCGTAGTGGCGCAGAAATGAAACCACATCTTTCGATTCCGCATCGGCAGAACGAACGCTATGCACGGTGTTGAATAACAGTGTTTTATTGATGGGCGTGGTGAGCAGACCTTTGTAGCCCATTCGCACCAGTTGGGGTTCGCTATAGCCATCCGCCTCCAAAGTGATCAGGGCAACTTTGCTGGGCGAATATGCTGCAAAAATTTGTGTGGAAAATTCTTGGTTATCGCAAATAGTGCTGTGTGGGCGGCACAGAACAATGTGACTGCGTTGCCCATTGGCGGGTATTTTCTCTAGTAGCGCGAGCAGTTGATTGAGAGATGCCGCATGAGTAAAGCGTCCACCCCAACTCGACATATAGGCTTCAGCAGACGCTTGTTCTTCAGCAGTCATGCCGATACCAAACACTAACATTTGATGCAACGTCTGGCGAGATTCAGGAGAACGTTTTTCTAATGGCTTCTCGAAAGGCAGCTCAAACCAGAACGTTGTGCCTTGGTCGACGACACTGTGCAAGCCAATTTTTCCGCCCATGAATTCGACTAACTGTTTGGAGATGGTCGTACCCAGCCCTGTGCCACCGTAGCTACCCGCGTGAGCCTGTTTGAAACTATCAAAAATAGTTGCTTGCGCAGCTTCCGGAATACCGATGCCTGAGTCGATTACTTCAAAGCGCAGTCGTGTGGAAGTATCGTTTTGCTGTAGCGTGCTGACGCGCAATTCTACTTTGCCAGTTTGGGTAAATTTGATCGCATTGCCAAGCAAGTTAAGAATGACTTGGCGCAAATGCTGCATATCGCCACGCAGTAAAAAGCTGGTTTCGGGCGAAGCATTGATTTGCAGACGCAAGCCTTTTTTCTCGGCCTGTACATTGAAAATATCCGCACTGTTATTGATTAGTTTGTGTAAATCAAAATCGACAATCTCGGCGGTGAGTTTGCCGCTTTCAATCTTGGAAAAGTCCAAAACATTTTCGATTAACTTGAGCAAAACATGCCCAGAGTTGCGCATGGTGTTGGCGAGTTCTTGTTGCTCGGCGTTTAGCGGGGTATCAAGAATGAGTTCGTTTGCACCGATAATGCCATTCAGTGGTGTGCGGATTTCGTGACTGACGTTCGCTAGGAAAAAGCTTTTCGCTTTGTTGGCTTCTTGTGCTTCTCCTATTGCCAAATCCATCCTATCAATAAGTTTGTATATGTAAAGTGGAACGAGGGATAAAGTAAGTAACAGTCCAGAATAAAGTACGAAGTGTATATGCCAATAATCGTTAAAGAGCATTACGATGATTAAGCCAAAAACACTTAGTGCATGTGCAACCTTCAAATGTTTGATTCCGTATCTCAGTCCATTGCCGACAATTACCCAAAGATATATGCCGTAGAACAGTGAACCTATTTCGTCACTCCATAACATTCCGATAGTGACTGCTGTTGTATCAGCGGTAATTGCAAAGAATTGCCTTTTTACTGAAGGCTTGCTATAGATTATGGTTGCGATGAAAAGCAATATTCCAAAAATGAACCATGCGCAAGCAAAAATAAAAACTACTAAGCTGGCGGTTGGGGCGGGGTTTATAAAAACAACATATGTTTGATGAGCTACTATCAAGGCCGAAAAAACGACCCTAATCAATGCTTGCTCTTGCTCTCCTTTTTTTTCTTTAACTAGAGCTAAGAGATTTTTTAATTTGGAAATCATTGAGCGTTTTTTGGCGTGTTGCATTTTAAAGCACGTCTTGAAGCTTCTGCTGAATGACTGCAACTTGACCTAGTTGAGCAATAAATGCATCGACACACATCGGATCAAAATGTGTCCCGCTGTTCGCATGCATAAATTGTATGGCTTCCTCATTGGTTCACTTTTTTTTGTAAGGCCGTTCTGAAGTGAGCGCGTCAAACACGTCGGCTACCGCGACAATGCGTGCTTCAATTGAGATGGCTTCACCACTTGTTCCATTTGGATAACCGCTGCCATCAAATTTTTCGTGATGTCCCAAGGCAATCTCAGCGCCTAGGTTCAGGTATTTGGAAGGGCTGCCATGTAGGATTTGATAGCCGATTTGTGAGTGCGTTTTCATAATGTCCATCTCGGCGGGTTCAAGCTTGCCGGGTTTGAGCAGGATGTGATCGGGAATGCCAATCTTGCCAATGTCGTGCATCGGTGCGGCGAGTTCGATCAGCTTGCAGTGCTCTTGTGACAAACCCAGTTTTTCCGCAATCAGATAAGAATACTTTGCCATGCGCAACACGTGGTTGCCCGTGTCGGTATCACGAAATTCGCCGGCTTTAGCGAGTCTGAGCAGGGTTTCTTCTTCGCGGAAATGGATTTGTTTGGTCGCCTCGGCAATCTGTTGTTCCAAGGACAGTGAATGACGAAGGATTACTTTTTGTTGCAAACGCAGATACAGCATATTGCGACAGCGAATCCGGCATTCGTAAGGATCGATCGGCTTGGTGATGAAGTCACTCGCTCCCGCATCTAATGCCTGGTAGCGAATTTCTTTGTCTTCAATAGAAGTGACCATCACAATAGGAACACCTTCCAAAGAGGCAATCTGGCGCATCTGTTTGACTGCCTCTAATCCAGTCATTCCTGCCATCATGTAATCAACCAGAACGAGGTCTGGATGGTTGTCGCGTATCCATGATATGGCGGTAGTTGGATCACCAAATGTTTTAATAATAATGTCTTTTTGAATGCTGTTAGCAACCCGTTCAAGAATGATACGACTGGTGAACTCGTCGTCGATGACGACAACCAGTGGGGTCTCACTGCCTTCAAAAGTGTCTTCAAGTAACTCAAATATCATTTTTTAGTTCTCCCTGCGGTTTTGTATGGAATGGTACATTTTTGCAATGCTGAATACCATTGTTTTTAGGTCAGGTTCTGGCATATTTGCCGCGTGTGGTGGCCAAAAATTAGATTGAGTTTATACCGTCTATCGGTTTGATAGCCTTCCATCTCCTAAATCACCACGTTGGGCGGGAGTGGTATAAGGCTAGGGTTTTCAGTTCAATGAATATCGGTATAATGCGCCGCTCAAATTTCGCGTTCGTTACAGTCTGTAGTAAACGCGCCATAAGGCTTTACCAATTAGGAGAAATGTATGCAAATAGGCATTCCTGCCGAAATAAGCGCAGGCGAGAAGCGCGTTGCAACAGTGCCGGAAGTGGTTGAAAAACTCATTAAGTTAGGTTTTAAAGTCGCTGTTGAATCGGGTGCTGGAGAGGGTGCTAATTGCAGCGATGACAGTTATCGCGCCGCAGGTGCAGAAATCATTGTTGGTGCTGCCAAGCTATGGGCTGAATCTGACATCGTGTTCAAAGTGAGCGTACCAACGGCTGAAGAAGTCGGTTTGATGCGTGAAGGCGGTGTGTTGATTGGCTTTATCTGGCCTGCGCAAAACCCGGAATTGATGCAACAACTGACAGCGAAAAAGGTCACTGTGCTGGCCATTGATTGCTTGCCGCGCATGTTGAGTCGCGCCCAGAAGATGGACGCACTGACTTCGCAAGCGGGTGTTGCGGGTTATCGCGCGGTCATTGAAGCCGCTAATGCTTTCGGTCGCTTCTTCAATGGTCAAATTACGGCTGCGGGCAAAGTGCCACCAGCCAAGGTGTTCATTGCCGGTGCGGGTGTGGCTGGCTTAGCGGCAATCGGAACTGCCGCTGGTCTGGGTGCGATCGTGCGTGCCAACGATACGCGTGCCGAAGTGGCCGATCAGGTTAAGTCTTTGGGCGGCGAGTTTGTAAAAGTCGAGTATGAGGAAGAAGGTGGCGGTGGTGGCGGTTACGCCAAGGTGATGAGCGAGGGCTTCCAGCAGGCACAGCGCGAGATGTACGCCAAGCAAGCCAAGGAAGTGGACATCATCATCACGACTGCATTGATTCCGGGCAAACCCGCGCCAAGGCTGATTACCGCCGAGATGGTGCAGAGCATGAAGCCCGGTAGTGTCATCGTTGACATGGCGGCGGAGCGCGGCGGTAACTGCGAATTGACTGAGCCAGGTAAAGCGGTGGTGAAGCATGGCGTGACCATTGTCGGTTACTCCGATTTGAATAGTCGTTTGGCGAAACAATCTTCCACGTTGTATGCCACCAATCTGTTCCGTCTCACCGAAGAGTTGTGCAAAACCAAGGACGGCATCATCAACGTCAATATGGAAGACGATGCGATCCGTGGCTTGACTGTGATTAAAAATGGCGAAATCACTTGGCCAGCCCCCGCACCCAAACTGCCACCCGCTGCGGCTAAACCTGCGGCAGCCAAGCCAGTTGCTGCACCCGCCGCACATGGTCATGGTGGCGGTGGCGCACCTGCATCGGCAGGCAAGACAGCTGCGATATTCGGTGTCGCCGCCTTGCTGTTTTTGCTCATTGGTGCTTACGCACCCGCAGCATTTCTTGGGCACTTCACCGTGTTCGTACTAGCGTGTTTTGTCGGCTACATGGTGGTGTGGAACGTCACGCCTGCGCTGCACACACCCTTGATGAGTGTCACCAATGCGATCAGCAGCATCATCGCCATCGGTGCGTTGGTGCAGATTGCACCGCCGTTGACGGAAGGGTTTGATCGCCCGGATGGATGGATACTCTGGTTGGCAGTGGCGGGCATCGCGCTCACTGCGGTGAATATGTTCGGCGGCTTCGCCGTTACCCGACGCATGTTGTCGATGTTCCGCAAATAAGGATAAATAATTATGTCTGCAAGCTTGGCAACGGTTTCTTATATTGGCGCGATTATTCTCTTCATTCTCAGCTTGGGTGGTCTGTCCAATCCTGAGTCCTCGCGGCGCGGCAATTTCTACGGCATGATAGGTATGGCACTTGCCGTACTGGCTACGGTGTTCGGCCCCCGCGTTTCGATGGCGGGCATCCCGTGGATTATCGGTGCAATACTGGTGGGCGGCAGCATCGGACTGTATGCCGCACGCAAAGTGCAAATGACGCAGATGCCAGAACTGGTCGCGCTGATGCACAGCATGGTTGGTCTGGCAGCTTGTCTGGTTGGTTACGCCAACTACATTGATCCGATAGCGGCACAAAATTTGACCAGTGCCGAGAAGAGTATTCACGAAATTGAAATTTACTTGGGCATCCTGATCGGTGCAATTACGTTCTCCGGTTCACTCATCGCCTTTGGCAAACTGGCGGGCAAGATTGGCGGCAAGCCATTGTTGTTGCCGGGGCGGCACTTCCTGAATCTGCTGGGTCTGTTGGTCGTCATCGCGTTCGGCTGGCAATTCCTCAATGCTGAAACGATCAGTGCGGGCATGATATGCCTGACCGTGATGACGGTGATTGCATTGTTGTTTGGTATCCATATGGTGATGGCTATCGGTGGTGCGGATATGCCCGTAGTGGTGTCCATGCTGAACAGCTACTCCGGCTGGGCGGCAGCGGCGACAGGCTTCATGCTGAACAACGACCTGTTGATCGTCACGGGCGCGCTGGTGGGTTCCAGTGGTGCGATTCTTTCCTACATCATGTGCCGTGCGATGAACCGCAATTTCATCAGCGTCATTGCGGGCGGATTCGGCAGCGGCGGTGGCAAGCCTGCCAAGAAGGCTGACGGTGATGTGCAACCCGCAGGCGAAGTAATACCTGTCACTGCGGCAGAAACGGCAGAATTGCTGCGCGAAGCCAAGAACGTGATCATCGTGCCGGGTTACGGCATGGCGGTGGCACAGGCACAACACACGGTCAATGAGATCACGCAGTTGCTGCGCGAGAAAGGTGTCAACGTACGCTTCGGCATCCACCCTGTCGCGGGTCGTATGCCCGGCCACATGAACGTGTTGCTGGCTGAAGCCAAAGTACCTTATGACATCGTGATGGAGATGGACGAACTCAATGCGGATTTTCCGGATACCGATGTCTCGATTGTGATCGGTGCGAATGACATTGTGAATCCGGCCGCGCAGGATGATCCGACCAGCCCAATCGCGGGTATGCCGGTGCTGGAAGTTTGGAAGGCCAAGACTTCGATTATGATGAAACGCAGTATGGCGACCGGCTATGCGGGCGTGGAGAACCCGTTGTTCTACAAAGAAAACAACCGCATGTTGTTTGGCGATGCGAAAAAAATGCTGGAAGAAGTTTTAACTGCGTTGAAAGCATAACGTATCAATCTAGCGATGAAACGCTAGGTTTCTTGTAACGATGAATGTTGCCGTTACACAAATAAAAAGAGCCGCGACAGCGGCTCTTTTTATTTGTTTGGAAGTTAACCTATAGGAGGTCTCCTATACTTCGTCATTCCCGCGAAAGCGGGAATCCAGCGATTTTATTAAAGGGGCTTTTGTCTTTGCTACGCGAGGGAGTTTTTTTAGACTGGATTCCCGCTTTCGCGGGAATGACGAAGGTTTAAGTGATTAGAAATACGCTATACGCGACTTGTTTTGATAAGCAGAAACACGCCAAGCAAACTTTCTATCAAATAAATAATTTGTGAGATACCGTGCATCGCTTTGAAACGACCTGATAGTGCGCTTTGCATCACATCAAGAGGCAAGGCTTGGACTTTAAGTGCCGCCATCATCGGCTGAATGCCACATTGCAATATCAGTGTGATAAGTAACATGCTGGCGACAATCCAAATAATTTGTTTTTGTGTGGGTGTGCGATCAAACATGCTTAAGCGATGCAACAGTAAATAAGCCCCACACACCATGCCAACGTAGCTCATCCAAGTAAACATGTGTCCCGCCAGCATGCCAGCAAGCTGTTTATCTGGTTGGGCAAAAAACAGTACGGGTGCGGCAAGATAGCCAGTCGCCCATAGACCGCCAACCCAAGCGGTGGTGAGCAGTGTAGCAATGTGATGAGGTATATTTTTCATATAGGTGCAGATTATCACAGACAAGTGAGTTGTTAATCTAGACAATGCTTCAGTCTGTCTGGACAATGCCAGATTAAACGCATCATTTAAATTAACCAAGGAGAATTGCCATGTATCACATCGTTGAAAGTAATAAATCATTTGAGCAAGCGGCTACTGATTTGGAAGCCGCAGTGAAGCGCAATGAATTTGGCGTGCTGCACATCCATGATCTGGGTAATACGTTGCGCAGCAAAGGGATTGCTTTTGCCGAACAGTGTCGGGTCTTTGAAGTGTGCAACCCCGTTCAGGCGAGCAAAGTGCTCTCCACTGACATGCGTTTAAATATGGCGTTGCCCTGTCGTATTTCGGTGTACACCGAACAGGGTAAAACTAAAATCGGCATGATACAGCCGGTGCCGATGCTTGCTGCATTGTCGCAGGATGCATCGCTGGTTAAAGTGGCACAGGAAGTTGAGACTAAGACCAAAAAAATGATAGCAGAAGCTAAATAGCATGACACTCCTCCCTTTTTGGACTGAGCAAACTAAATATCTGGTGGGTATTTTTGCGATTCTAAATCCGCTGGGTGTGATTCCTATTTACCTCAGCATGATGTCGGATCGTCGCCCTGAAGTGATGCACCGCACCGCGCTTAAGGCGGCGATTGCTGTCGCGGTGATTTTGATTCTTTCGGTTTGGGTGGGAAATGGCATGTTGTCGTTTTTTGGTATTGGCATCCCTGCATTTCGTATTGCGGGCGGGCTGTTGGTGCTTATCATCGCCATTGCCATGTTTGATGCGCGCACCAGTCCCGCACGGCACACTGCCGCAGAACAAATCGAAGCGGAAGCGAAGAATGACATCGCTGTTGTGCCATTGGCAATCCCGTTGTTAGCCGGGCCAGGTGCGATTAGCTTGGCTATTGTCGATGCGCATCAAGCGGCCAATTTGCCTGGCAAATTCGCGTTCAGTTTAGGCATCGTCGGTGTGGCAATCATTGTTTGGTTGGTGTTGCGTTTGGCGGAGCCGATAGGTGAACGTCTAGGCACAGGAGGGCTTAATATTGCCACTCGCGTGATGGGCTTGATACTTGCTGCAATGGCGGTGCAGTTTATGGCAGAGGGAATGCTGGAATTATTTCCTGGACTGTCTAAGTAATAAATTTTCTGAGGTAAAAAATCAAGGCTCAGTTCCTTTCAGCGGTTGAGTGATCTGAGCAGAGATTTTTGGCGTGACGGGTTTGCCTTGCGCCCAATTCACCGCCGCACCCACGCACCATGACACAGCAGCGGCAAGCGTGAAAACTAAGATGCCGCGTGTCATACCTTTGGGGATTTCCATACCATCCAAGTAATTCTTAAGATACCAAGACGCAACGAAAAATGCGATGGTGGAAATAATCAGGCTTAACATGGTTAGAAAGCTGCAGTGGTTGCGCCCGCATTTCCCACTGCAATATAGCCGAAGCCGCTGCTGACTAAGGCATTCAGGTTATTTGCACCAGTAGTGGCGGCTGTGGTTGACCACGTCATTCCATCTACACTGGTGAGGCTACTCTTGGTGGTATAGGCATTGCCGCTGCTATCGATAGCGACAAATTGAACGGTTGGAATAATCCCCAGCCATTTATCGACAACATCATTTTCTTTATATTGAAATTCTGCTGCCACGCCGACTAGATTGGTTGTTCCGAATGGCGTTTGTACTACCCAAGTAGCACCCGCATCTTTGCTGGTGACGATAGTGCCAGCATCGCCCACTGCGACAATTAAGCTGCCGACGGAAGTGACTTGTTTCAAGTTGCTAGTCAGTGCAGGGGTCAAAGTGTGAGAAGCCCAAGTATTGCCATCACCACTCGTTAAAATTGTACCGTTATCGCCTACCGCCACATAGTTCGTGCCATGTGCAATGCCGCGTAAATTGTTGCTTGTAACGGTTGTTGCGGGTGTGTGTGAAACCCAATTTGTGCCATCCGTTGTCGAGTAGATATTTGCGTTATCGCCGACAGCGAAGAACGTGCCTGCAACTTGAGTGATGCCATTCAGCGATGGGCTTGCTGGCGTGGTTGCAGCTCTGCCTGCCTGCCACGTCGCACCTTGGTCTTTGCTATACACAGACACACCACCCGCGCCGACTGCTATCCACAATAACGCAGGTGTGGCTGCGTTGTTTTGGTTTGCAGCATACCCGGTGATTGCATAGAGATCAGCGGTGAATGGTGTGCGTGCCATCCAAGTTTGTCCATTGTCTGCACTCGTATAAATTGCTCCACCTGCACCCACAGCAGCAAATTGCCCGGAGCTACTCGTTGCATTATTTGAGCAAGTCGTCAGGCTGGTATAGCCGACTCCATTAAGGTTGACGTTTGCCGGCACACCACTAACAGCAGGCGTAATCGCCCAGTTGGCACTGGCGTTGTAGGGTTTTGCATTCACTTGCAAACTGCTCGCTCCGCCCGGCCCGCCATTGATACGACCATTGGTGACAAAATAGTACGTTTTGTCATTGAGCAAGCCGCACAGGTAATAAGGCGAAGATGCGTTAATATAAACGTGCGCATTGGGCAGCCCTGTCCAATTCAAAGCGGAGAGGGTCATGTCGGTTGCTGTGAACAACCAGTAATCAACGCCTGAGCTACCTGTCCATGTCACTTTTACTCGACCATCACCCGCTGTAGCAAGCATATTGGTCGGTGGAGCGGCAGAAGAGCCATTGTCTAAACAGCCGCTGAGTAAGATTGAAGCGAGTGCAGCAATGAATAGGGTGAGACTTTTTTTCACAGTGAAATTCCTTGCGGTGTGATGAGGTTTTTGCGTTTAACGATGCGTTGTTGGGCAGTATATCAAAGCAGCGAGCGGCTTACGGTACAAGTTGGCGGGTACAACTTAGCGGCACATTAAAATCGGAGCATCACCTAACTGCCAAACAGGATATTTCTTCATAACGGCGGTAAATTCTTTCGAGTGTGAAAAATTTGCTAACCAGCGTTGCAAAGCGATGTAGGGCGATTGCGCAAACCACTCTTGATCGACTTCGGCGAACTGACGAACGAATGGAAAAATCGCCGCATCGGCAATGGATAGCATGTCACCGAGTAGAAATTTATTTGAACCCAAGCGAGTTTCCAATTGCTGCAAAAAAACTACACCTTGTGCGCGATAAAAATTTTGCGGATGTTCAGGGTAGCGTTCAAAGTATTTGTAACGATCCAGTGCGGCTTTGAAAGTTGAATCGTTTTCATGCACTAATGATTTTGCCGCATCAAGGTAAACCTCTTTTTCGCCCAACCAGTTATCAGGATCATGCTGGCGCAACGCCCATTGCATGATGTCCCAGCTTTCATCAATGACCTTGCCATTCGGCAGCACCAACACCGGCACACTGCCTTTCGGTGAGGCGAGCAACATGCTTTCAGGCTTGTTGAGCAACGACACTTCGCGTACTTCAACCACTATGACGCTGACATGCAACGCAAGTCGTGCGCGCATTGCGTAAGGACAACGGCGGAAGGAATAGAGGATGGGGTGCATGATTGGTGAGAAGGAAATTAAAAGCGCAGGTAAAAACCTGCGCTTTGTTTAGACATCAGCAAACTTTAAGGTTTAAGGAAATAGCTGCGCCCAAGTATAGTTTACAGGTGAACCATAACCTAAACCTGTATCAAGTTCAACTTGAACTTGGTTTGTTGAAGTTTCATCTCCCAAAATAGTAATGCGCAATTTATTTGAATTAAACGCGCCAGTGACAATAGCCACACCCGTGTATGGGAAGCGGCGGCTGGAAGCGATGTTGGTAACAAATGGAGTCGTAGTTTGACAACTAATTTTTCCGCCAAGGAGGCTGCTGGCAAGACTGAAAATGTTAGTGTCCTTTGAGTAAATACTATCTAATTCGTTTACAAATGCAAAATTTGATATTACTTCGATAATGTTGCTGCTCAATTTTAAGCTAGTGCCTGTAGTGGTAGTAATAGTGGTTGGTGCGGGAAAAAGTCCAGTTGCACTCAAATGGAAGTCGCCTAAGAGATAAAGAGGTGAAAACCCATTTCTGTTGACTGTTAGATCGAAGCTCATTGTGACCGATGCGTCAGTTGGACTGGATATGTTTGGATTTGCGCTTAGGTTGCTGAACGCAACCGTGCCGTTGTAACTTTTGTTTGCCACGAAGCCACAATTAGAAAATCTTAAAGTGCCTGATGTCGCAGTGGAAGGGAAATAATTTACACTCCCACCAATATTTAGGCACGGTACGTTGTTTAGTGCCTTAAGGAAATCATCTGGAGTAAATGCACTTACAGTTGATCCTGACATGGTATTAAGAGTTGCAGCAGTAACAGTCAAAGCATTTTTTGCAGTGATATCCAGAGGCGTGCTGGGGGCAGAGTTACCTAACCCAGCATCTCCCCCGCCCCCGCACGCTGTCACAACTAGGCTAACCAGCAAGGCTAAAACGAACTTGATATTTTTCATGGTGATACTCCTTTTGTCATACAACGCTATACCTGCGAATTTAGTTTCATTCTAATCGGCTTTAAGGTTTGTGTCCTACTGTCACCGCTGCTTCTGCGATGGTTTTATTGCCCGATGCATCAGTGGCTGAGTAGCTGATTTGATACACGCGTTCCGCTTGGCCTTGTTGTTCGGCACGCAATTTGAAATAGCGATCATCCAGTCCAAAGCTCGCATCACGAATATCGTCCGTACCTAAGGGCTCGTTGGCAGTGATGGACTCCAGTTTGATTTCTGGCAGGTGATCGTAGTTGTCGCCTTTTATGCTGAACGAGGCATTGATGGCGACGAATTTATCACGCGCTGGGGTGAGTGAGTTCGGGGTGAGCGTGACTGCAAGTTTTGGCGGGCTAGTGTCTAGGCGTTCAATCGGCACGATGATGTTTGCAGGGCTGCCATCGGAAAAAGTAATCAGCGCATGACCTTTTAGATAATGAATATCCGCCTTGTTTACGGTGATGCTCATATTGTTTAGGGTTTGTTCGGTAGTGAGTCTCGCGGCAGTATTAGTCGCTTCCCACGTGATGCTGTGCGTTGGACTATCTGGCGGCATCACCATGTTTACGTGCCAAGCGGTGGGTGAGCTAGCACTGGATTGCGGGATGCCTTTAGTGCTCAACCCCGATGGGCGTTCAGTGAGTTCATTCACCTCGCCCTCGCCACGCCCGATGGCAATGGCAGAAATGGTTTGCGAGCTGTTGTTGATGACGCGATAGGAATACATGACTTTGCTGCCGATATGCTCGGCAACTACACCTACTTTTACCGCAGCGGCAGGCTCGGCTAGGCTGCTGTTGACGGAGGCAATCAATAGCGTGATTGAGCAGAAAATTCGTATCGCAAAGAAATTATTCATGGATGTTTTTATGCAATGTGGCAAGTTATATTTAGCTTTTTCAAAATCCGTTCGTGGTTAAGTATTGACTTGGCACGCGGTGTTTGTGCTTAGTCAATACTTAGTTGTTTTATCAGAGCTTGTCGAACCATACTCCTAATTAATATGCCCTTCGACTAGCTCAGGGCGAACGGACTATGTATGCACTGCGTTACTTCGGCTAACAATTGAATGATTGGTTCAATCGTTCATTCTACTAGGTTAAGGTGATTCTACCGAGGCTTGTGCGATATGCGTCCAGTAACGATGATGGGTTTTTCGGTAGCGTTCCAGTTGTACACCTTGCGCATTCATTTCCACCAAAATTGCGCCGTCTTCATCCGAGCGCAGTAGCGTTGCGCCGCTGTCCAAGTAGCGTTGTACGATTTCTGGTTTAGGGTGTCCGAAGCGGTTGCGATTACCCACGGTGAACACCGCGTAATCGGGCAGGGCGGCGGCGATGAATTCCTCGGTCGATGAAGTTTTGCTGCCGTGATGCGGCGCAACCAGCAACGTGGCAGATAATTTGTCGGCGTGTTCTGCGAGCAGTTGCTTTTCAACTTCCTTTTCAATGTCAGCAGTCAACAAAATGTGTTGCTCGCCAACGCTGATACGCAACACGCAGCCACGATTATTGTCGCGCATTTTTTCGTCGGCATAACTCGCTGCATCGGGGTTGAGAATTGCAAAATCCACGCCGTCCCACTGCCAAGTATCACCCGCTTGGCAATGCTTGGCGTTACTTAAATTCGCTAACAGTGGGTGCGCATTGGGTAATGAGGACGAGACCCAATCTATCGGCATGGCTTGCATCACCGACGCTGCACCGCCCGTGTGGTCGATGTCATCGTGGGTGAGTATCAGCCCGTCTAGTTTGGCAATGCCGAGCGCGCGTAATGTCGGAATCAAAATGCGATTGCCGCTATCGGCATCGCCGCTGAAATCTGGCCCGTGTCGTAAAGTAGCGCGTGGTGTTGGGTTTGTGCCGCGACTGCCAGCCCTTGCCCCACATCAAAAATCACTAGGCGTAACGAGTTAGTTGCGGGCGGTTCTGGCTGGTTGAGGAACATCGGCAGCAGCCAAATTATGCCTAGCCAACGCGCGGGAAAACCACGCGGCGCGAGTATCCACAATACGCCAGCCATGCCAGTAACCACAGCCCAAACAGGTGGTGCATGTTGCGTCCACACCGCCTGTGGTAAGGCATTCAGCCAGGTCAGTAATTGCATCGTGCAGTCCATGGCGATATGCGCCAACCATAGCGGCACGTCCCACGGCAGCACCGCGCCGAGCAAAGTGAGTGGCACGACAATCAAACTCACCAGCGGTATCGCAAAGGCATTGGCGATGGGCGAGACGATAGCTATTTGCTGAAATAGGGCAAGTAGCAAGGGGATTAAACCGATGGTCATTGCCCATTGCACGGTTAGATATTCGTGCAAGAAATGTGGTTTTCCGATGCGATGCGCAGTGACATACAGGATGAGTGCCACTGCGCCGAACGATAACCAAAATCCCGCTGACAACACCGCCCACGGATCAGGAATCAATACGCCGAGTAGCGCGATGCCGAGAATTTGCGTGAGTGAAAAATTTCGGTTCAACCACAGCGCAGCGGCGACCGAACCGACCATGTAAACCGTGCGTTGCGCGGGTACACCAAAACCGGACAGCAATGCGTAGCCGAGTGCCACCAGCAAAGCAATAAACGCGGCAGCTTTGCGTGCTGGCAACCACAACGTCAGACGCACACTGCGCCGCCACAGCCAGTAGGTGAGGGCGAAGCCGAGACTGGCGAGCATGGTGATGTGCAGGCCAGAAATCGACATTAAATGGTTCACACCCGTGCGGGTAAAAATCTGCCATTGGCTTTGTGGAATGCTGCTTTGATCGCCAATGGCTAACGCGCTTAATACAGCGGAATACGGCGCATTGCTGAGGGTGACGTTGAATTTATTGCGCACCATTTCACGCCAAGTTTCGATACGATAAAGCACTCCGTCTGCGCGTGCATCCAGCCGAACATTGTTGCCTTTATTGTGCACATAACCGACAGCACGAATGTTGTTCTCCAACGCCCATACTTCAAAATCAAAGCCGTGTGGATTACTGCTGCCATGCGGTTGTTTGAGGCGCAAGGTGAGTTGCCAACGTTCTCCCGCGTGCAGATTTAACGGTGGCGATTTCTTATCGAAGTAGGTGCTGAGGTAAACATGCGGTGGCACGGAGGCCTGTGGCGTAATGGTTTTCTCAATGTCGAAAGCGAAACGCAAACCGCGTTCGTGGTTGCGCGGCAACTCGGCGACCACGCCCACCACCTCAATATCACGCCCTTGCCACTCCTCTGCAAGGCTTATGGATAGGCGTTGTTGGGCTTGCCATACGGCATGGTAGAAGCCGAGTCCGAAGCTGAATGTAGCGAAGAGAAGGGTGCTTAATAAATTTAACCAGAATTGTCTAGTGTAGGGGCGAGCTTGCTCGCGAACATTTTTCGCGAGCAAGCTCGCCCCTACAGGCGATGGGTCATTTAGGGAAAAGCTGGAATATTTGCCGATGAATATCTGGATCAGCAAACCAATGAGCAGCCATGCCCAGGCAAAGTCAGGCAGCGCAGCTTGCTGTTGCAGCAACCACACACCGAGGGTGAAAAAGATGGCGAAGATAACCATCTGCAAAGGTTAACCGAATAGAATGTCCAGATGCGCAAATTTTTTCGAAACTTTATTCCCTCGCAAGAGATGGTCAGTAACAATCGCTGGCTTAAGCCGTTTGCGCGCTGGCTGCATCATCCCAATCTATGGCATTTGAATCGGCGTTCGGTGGCGGGCGGAGTGGCGATAGGATTGTTTTGTGGATTGATACCCGGTCCGTTACAGATGCTGTCTGCCGCGCCTTTGGCAGTGTTGCTGCGAGTCAATCTTCCCATTGCTTTATTCACCACGCTCTACACCAACCCTTTCACCATCCTGCCTCTGTATGCATTGGCTTATGAGCTGGGCAGTTGGGTTGCCGGAACACACAACGCAACTTTGTTGACTTTGCCAGAGTTTCATTGGCATAACTGGTTAAGCGAGTTGTGGCGTTGGTTAACGTTGCTGGGTGAACCGATTTTAATCGGCCTGCCACTGCTTGCAATGTTGCTGGCAGTAACGGGATATTTATCTGTGCGCGTCGCTTGGCGAGTGGCAGTGGTGTTGAAATGGCGAGCAAGAAAAGTTAGGCGGTTGTAAGGTTTCACCAAAAGAAATGGGCATCCGAAGATGCCCATTGCAATTTCTATACTAACGGTTAAGTCAGGATTAGAAAGTGTGGATTACACCTGCACCGATAACGGTTTGCTTGGAGTTGTTGGCAGTTACCCCAAATTTCTGGAATAAGTCATATCCAGAACCAGTGTCATTGCTGAGTGAAGTGTAAGCTGCAAAGACTTCTGTGCGTGCAGAGTAGTCATGCCCGTAACGCAATGACAATTGATGAGCACCCGTTGAAGCTACATTAGTTGCTCCAGCTTTGGCATAACTGGCTGCAAACTTGTTCGCCCCCATTTTGTATTGTCCAACCAACTCAACGTTCTTCTGAGTATAGTTGCTCACAACTGTAGCAACTAAGGTATTTACTTTGATGCTTTCAACTGTTGCACCTACCCAAATGTCGCCCATTGTGTACTTGCCAACGAGACGCAAAGCACTGTCCGTTTGGCCAGCTACGCTTGCATCTGAACGGTTTTCATAAGCTGCGGTTGCAGAAATTGCATCCTGTTCAAAAGTACCTGCAAGTGAGAGCCTGCTCCTGTCCCCTAAGCCTGTAGATGTTTGTGGGGCTGGATCTGGACTATAGGAAATTGCGCCCTGAAGTGCGCCCATTTTTGGAGACCAGTATTCAATTACACCAGACTGACGAGTGTTAAAACTAATTGCACTACTACCGGCATGACCAATCAAACTCAAAGCAGTGAAAGAAGAAGTGTTGTCAAATAATTCAACTTTGTTGTGTGCAACTTTAAAAGGCGTGTCCCAAATACCGACAATCACTTTACCAAAACCACCCTCAAGACCTACACCACTGTTACGGGTGCTGCTACCGAAACCTTTTCCATCAGCACCATTTGCATCTACTTGTACTTCATATTGGAAAATCCCGTTCATGCCATTGCCCAAATCTTCGCTGCCCTTTATGCCCAAACGTGAAGCGTTGGAAAGTACGCGCATTGCGCTGTCTTTAGCCGGTGCAATGTTGTTCTTGTCATTTTTAACTGATTCAGCATTCAAGTACACTTTGCCATACCAAGCGATGTTGCCGTTATCTGCAAGTGCAGGTGCAGAGAAAGCCGCTGCAATTGCCAGAACAATGATTTTTTTCTTCATGAATTACTCCCGATGATTGATAAGATTTTCCTATTTCCCTCTGATTTTGTTCAGAAGGGGCATCGCCAGTGTTTCAACGACACGCAATTATATAGCAGAGTTGCGACATTTATATCGACCGCAATTGAGCGCACTATGCGAGCGAGAAACTCACTTATCATTGCGTCTGAGAATTAAGGAAGCTTTGCAAAAGTCCGTTCGTGGTGAGTGTTTTCCGTTCGCTCCTTCGATACACCGCGCTGGGCGCGGCACTCAGGACGAACGGAAAATGTATCGAACCATAATTATGACTTTTGCAGAGCTTCCTTAAGTAACTCAATAAACATTTACCTCGTGTTACGGAATCTGCCATGAGTGCTATCCCTGCTTCACAGTTAGTTTTTTTTTCTGAGCACGCGCCATTCGATCGAATGGAATCGACGCATCTGGTGTGGATGGTAGAGCGTATGCACCTAGCATATTACGCCGAGGGCGATGTGATTGTTTCGCCAGAGCAGAACACGGCGAATCGCTTTTTGGTGATCAAGCAGGGCATGGTGCATGGCGAGCAGAATGTCGCGCATGCTGCCGAGTCTGACACGTGGCTGGAGTTGGCTGAAGGCGAGTGTTTTCCGCTGGGGGCATTGTTAGCGCACCGACCTGTGGCGAGTATTTACCGTGCAGGAGCCGATACTTTTTGCTACGAGTTGCCGGTAGAAGATTTCCAAACTTTGTTGGGCATGAGTGCGCCATTCAGTGATTTTTGCACCCGTCGTATTGCCAATTTGTTGGAGCATTCCAAGCAAGTCATACAGGCGCAATACAGCCATTCCAGCGTCGAGCAGCAGTCGTTAGCCAGCCCTTTGTCGGCATTGATACGTCGTGAGCCGGTTACTTGTTCACCTCAAGCGACTGTTCGTGAAGTGTTGCAAAAAATGCATGAGTCACGCATCGGTTCTATGGTGGCAGTGGATGAGTTAGGTAGGCCGTTGGGTATTCTGACACTACCCGATGTCTTGGAACGCGTAGCCTTGCCTCAGGCGGATTTGAATCAAGCCGTGATAACAATCATGAGCAAGCAACTCACCACGTTATCGCCTCAGGCGTTGGCATATGAGGCGGCGTTGTTGATGGCGAAGCAAGGCTTTCGCCATGTGTTGGTAGTTGAAAATGAGCGATTGATCGGGTTGGTAACAGAGAAAGATTTGTTTGCTTTGCAGCGAGTGGGGCTGCGCCAAATTGGCATGACCATACGCCATGCGCAGCATGTTGAAGCATTGCAACAAGCCGCTGCCGACATTCGTAACATGGCGCATAACATGATGGCGCAAGGCGTGGCAGCAGAACAGTTAACGCAGTTTATTTCCGCCTTCAACGATTTGTTGACCGTGCGGGTGATTGAATTAGAACTTGCGCGCAGCGAATGCAACACCACACCCTTAGCTGAATGTTTTTGCTGGATGGCATTAGGGTCGGAAGGGCGCTTTGAGCAAACGCTGAGTACTGATCAGGATAATGCGATTATTTTTTCAGTTCCGAATGGGATGGATGCCAATCAGGTACGCTCTCAATTGTTGTTGATTGCAAGACGTATCAATGAAACCTTGGCACTCTGCGGCTTTCCTTTATGCAAGGGCGAAATCATGGCGAGTAATCCTAAATGGTGCTTATCGCTTGATGAATGGAAGCAGGCATTTGCCAATTGGATAGACCACGGTACGCCAGAGGCATTGCTGCATGCGTCGATATTCTTCGATTTTCGTTCACTATATGGCAAGCAAGAACTGGCTGAAGAGTTGAGAGAATGGTTAGCTAAGGTTGCCAGTGATAACACACGCTTCTTGCACCAGATGGCAGAAAACGCGATGCGTATTCGCCCTCCGTTAGGATTGGTGCGTGACTTTGTGGTGGGCAAGGAAAATAAACTCGATCTTAAATTGAATGGCATTACGCCGTTTGTGGATGCGGCGCGTATTTTCAGTTTGGCAGCCGGTGTTACGCATACCAGTACGCTATTACGGCTGCGTGCGAGTGCGGGAAAGCTGAAAATTCATCCATCCGAAATTGAAGCATGGCTGGATGCATTTCTGTTCATCCAAGTGTTGCGTATGCGCCATCACGATGTTGAGAAGACAAAGGGAGTTAGTGAAGCCGCACTGAATAACTTGATTGACCCAGAACAACTTAATGAGCTTGATAGGCGTATTTTGAAAGAAGCATTTCGGCAAGCACGCAAGCTGCAAGCGCGGCTCTCGTTGGAATATCACCAGTGAGCACTTGGTGGCTAAATTGGTTGGGCAATAAATCTAGCTTGACTGCCGAGCAGCAACAATGTCTGGATACTTGGAAAAGCTTGCCGCGTATCGCATTGGATAAACCGTTTAATACCACACGCTATGTGGTGGTGGATGTGGAGACCAGCGGGCTAAATCTGATGCAAGATCATCTGATTTCCATAGGCGCAGTGGCCGTAGTGAATGGTCAAATCGCCTTAGGTGAAAGTTTTTACGTGGTGCTGCAACAAGAGACGGTTAGTCACAAGGAAAATATCCTGATGCACGGTATCGGTGGCGGTGCGCAAACGGGCGGCGTGCCTGCTGCCGATGCACTGCTGGCGTTTCTCGAATATTTGGGAAAAGATCCGTTAATTGCTTTTCATGTAACTTTTGACCAGACCATGATTCAGCGCGCGATACATCAATACTTGGGAATGCACTTTCACCATCCTTGGGCAGACATGGCTTATTTGATGCCCGCTATTTATCCAGCTCATGCATCTCGGTATCGTTCATTGGACGATTGGATTACGCATTTCAACATTCATAATGATGTGCGCCACAACGCATTGTCCGATGCCATGGTGACGGCGCAATTGTTCCAAATTGCGCTTAGTCTAGCCAGTAAGAAAAAAATAGCTGATTTTGCAGGGCTGCGTGATTTGGAAAAGATGCAACGTTGGGTGAGCAGCATAAGTTGAATTTAGAAAATACAATACGTTAGCTGAATATGACAATCTGTCGCATTGCTTTACATCACAGCATGTCGTAACCTTGCAAGCAGTAGCACCAACAAGTCGGGATATCTACAACTGACTTTTTTGATAGTCAATCAAGGAGCGAACATGTCAAATCCAAATATCAATTGGGCGGCAATCGATACCAACCCAAAATTCCAGGCACTGCATCGTAAAAAGCTATTTTTTCTGTGGGGCTTGATGGTTTTTTCCATCATTTATTACTTCATGTTGCCTATTGGCGCGGCGTATTTTCAAGACCTGTTCAAGATCAAAGTATGGGGTGTGGTCAACGTGGGGCTCTTGTTCGCTCTGTCCGAGTTTGTTGTAGCTTGGACTATCGCATTTGTTTATTCACGTAAGGCGAATAAAGAGTTTGATTCCATGACGCAAGAAATCGTTAACGAACTTAACAGCGGGAGCATGAAATGAATTCAAAGCTGAATCAAGTAATTCTATCAATGGCTACTTTATGTAGTAGTGGCATCGCTTACGCGGGTACTGGCGCGGTTGCCGATGAGTTCAAATGGATGACCTTCGCCGTATTCGGTGTGATTATCGCTATCACCATGGCGATCACTTTTTGGGCAGCGCGTACCACACATACCACCTCCGAGTTTTATGCAGCAGGCCGTTCGGTTAGCGGTATTCAAAATGGTTGGGCGATTGCGGGTGATTATTTGTCTGCCGCGTCTTTCCTTGGTATCGCAGGATTGATTTCACTCTACGGCTACGATGGCTTCATGTATTCGGTAGGCTGGTTGGTGGCGTATATCACGGTGTTGTTAGTCATCGCCGAACCCTGTCGTAACATCGGTAAATATACGATGGGTGACATCTTGGCTTTCCGCAATGATCCTAAGAAAACTAAAGTGGTTGCAGCACTTTCTACCATCACGGTTTCTACTTTCTACCTGACAGCACAGATGGTTGGTGGTGGTGTGCTGATTAAAACGCTCATTGGTATTGACTACGAAACATCTATTATCGGGGTCGGCATTTTGATGCTGGCCTATGTGGTGTTCGGTGGTATGAAGGCGACAACTTGGGTGCAAATTACCAAGGCGGTGTTGTTGGTAACAGCATCTCTCATACTGGTATTTTTGGTTTGGTCTCCCTACGGTTTCAGCTTGCCGGCTTACTTGCAGGCAGTGGTGGGTGACGAGAAAGTGGTGGCACAAGTTGCTAAGTTATTGGGTGATGCTGGCTTAGGTATGAGCAAAGAAGAGCTAGGTCAGCGTTTCCTTGAGCCCGGTCTTTTTCTAAAAAACCCAATCGATCAAATATCACTGGGCATGGCTTTAGTGTTAGGCACAGCAGGTATGCCGCATATCCTGATGCGTTTTTTCACTGTTCCAACAGCACAAGCTGCGCGCACTTCAGTGATCTGGGCGATGGGCATTATCGGTGGCTTCTACGTGCTGACCTTGTTCCTTGGTACGGGTGCAGCAATGCTGGTTGGTTCAGCTAAAATCGCTTCAGTTGACGCTGGTGGCAATATGGCGGGTCCATTGTTAGCCCAATTTTTGGGTGGTGGTGAAAACTCCATGTTGGGTAATTTTTTCCTGGCTTTTGTGGCGGCGGTAGCTTTCGCAACGATTGTTGCGGTGGTGGCAGGTTTGGTGTTGGCTGCGGCTTCCGCGATGGCTCATGACATCTATGTTGGCGTGATTCGTGGTGACCATGCCACACCTAAGGAGCAGGTTGTTGCGGCACGTGTTTCGTCTGTCATCGTTGGTGTGATTGCCATTACGGTGGGTATCTTAGCCAAAGGGCAGAACGTCGCGCACTTGGTGGCTCTGGCTTTTGCGGTTGCAGCATCGAGCAATTTGCCAGCGGTGTTCCTCACTTTGTATTGGAAGAAGTGCAACACTACCGGCATTATCGCGGGCATGATTGTTGGATCTTTGGCAGCTATCGGACTGGTATTGCTTTCACCTAACATGACCTATCCGAAAGCTGTTATCACAGCTGCCAAGAAGGTCTTGGAAGGTGAACCCTTGCAAGCTGCCAAGGACGCACAGCCTGCTAAACCCGCATCAAGCTTTGCGTGCGAATTATTTGCGCTGGAGGGTTGCGTGGCTTCTGCCCCTGCTAAACCCGCCTCACCAGAGAAAGCCGCTAAACCGGGCGCGGCTGACAAATTGGCGAAACTCAATGAAAAGCAGCAAGCGCTGGTAACGTCGCTTGAGACATTAGCAGCTGATCCTATTGCCTTGAAAGCTGCTCAGGACGACTTAGCCAAAGTGAAGAAGGACATTGCTGCGACGGAGAAAGCTAAAACGAAAGCCGAAGATGATATGAAGAAGTTCGAGGGCCAAACCACCAGTCTTATGGGCTTGGAAAAACCTTGGTTCTTACTTAAAAATCCCGGCTTAATTTCAATACCACTTGGCTTCCTGATGGTCATCTTGGGATCGTTGTTTACCCGCGATAAACGTGCAGAAGATATGTGGGATGAACTCTATGTACGCCAGAACACCGGCATCAACGCTGAAGCTGCCACAGCACACTAAAACTAAAAGTCTTGGTAGTTACAGAGCCTCGCCTTAATCGGCGGGGTTTTTTGTTGCCGAAAAAATCATCACAAAAATTATTCTTCGCTCTGATTCAGTTTTAGTTTGGTCGCCATTTTGGCTTCGCGACGCAAAGCTTTTTCAGTCTTAATATGCGCGCCGGATTTTTTGAACAGCACTACAGCGACCAAAGGGTTGCGCGGTGCTTTTAGCCGCTTTTGTTTAGCGCGTTTCATTGTCCATTCCAGCTATATTTCGATGGTCGAACAAGGCAACGGCAAGCGAACGACGCTGACAGTACGAAAAAGTACGTCTAGGAGTGAGTGAGGAAGTCAACACAGTTTCACCGATGAAATGGAGTTGGAATCAGTTGTCCATCTTCCAAGCGCATACAACGTGGCATACGGGCGGCGAGTTCGAGGTCGTGTGTGACGACGATAAAGCTGGTGTTTAATTTCTCGTTGAGCTGCTGCATCAGGTCGAACAGGGTTTGCGCGCTGTTGCGATCCAGATTTCCGGTGGGTTCGTCAGCCAATACACAGGCCGGTTCGGTAACCAAGGCGCGTGCCACTGCGGTGCGCTGACGTTCGCCGCCAGAGAGTTCAGAAGGGTGATGTTGCAGTCGTTGTGCTAGCCCGACTTGTTCCAACATTGCGGCAGCGCGGGGTTCGGCTTCAGTGCGTTTCATGCCGCGTATCAATAGTGGCATGGCGACGTTTTCCAACGCGGTGAATTCTGCAAGCAGATGATGAAACTGATAAACGAAACCAAGAGAACGATTGCGCATTTCACCGCGCTGCGTTTCGTTCATCTGTTGTACTTCCTGACCGAGAATTTGCACACTGCCACTGGTTGCGGAATCTAGTCCGCCTAGTAAGTGCAGCAGGGTGCTTTTCCCCGAACCTGATGCGCCGACAATGGCGAGCCGTTCGCCGCGTTGCACTTCAAGGTTGACACCTTTAAGCACAGGCACAGCCAGCTTGCCCAACGTGAAGGTTTTGCTTAAATCGCGGCAGGAGATAATTACATTGCTACTCATAGCGCAATGCCTCTGCTGGTTGCGTTTGCGATGCTCGGTAACTTGGATAAATCGTCGCGAGCAGGCTAATTAGAAATGAAATTCCAGCGACCAAAATCACTTCGTCGTAATGAATATCAGATGGCAACTCGTTAATCAGATAGACATCTTTGGTTATGAATTGCACGTGGAATAAATGCTCGATGAAAGGAATGACTACATCGAGATTGAGTGCCAGCAACACACCGCCAATAGTGCCGAGCAATGTACCGACCACGCCGATGACCACGCCTTGCACCATAAAAATTTTCATAATGCTGCGCGGTGATGCGCCCAGCGTGCGCAGGATGGCGATGTCTGCTTGTTTGTCGGTGACGGCCATCACCAGTGTGGAAACGATGTTGAATGCTGCCACTGCGACAATCAGCGACAGAATGATGAACATCATGCGCTTCTCCATCTGCACCGCGCTGAAGTAGTTGCTGTTCTGGTGCGTCCAATCGTTTGCATACAGATTATTGGGTAACTTGCTTTGCAGTTCATGCGCCACGCTTGGTGCGAGGTCGATGTTGCGCAGTTTGGTGCTGATGCCTGTCACCGCATCGCCGAGTTGAAATAGTTTTTGCGCGTCATTGATGTTGATGAGGGCGAGATTGCTGTCGAAAGGTGCCATGCCAATTTCAAAGATGCCCACTACGTGAAATTGTTTAAGACGGGGCATCATGCCTGCTGGAGTAATCGAACCTTGCGGGGTGATTAGCATGATTTTTTCGCCGAGTTGTACACCCAGTGCACGGGCTAAATCTGCGCCCAAAATGATGCCGAATTCTGTACTGCGCAAATTACTCAATGTGCCGTATTTAACTTTGTTGGCCAAGTCGGTGATGGCAGTTTCACGCGCCGGATCAATACCCCGTACCATCACGCCTTGCACACTTTGACCGAGCGACAGCATGCCTTGTCCTGCTATGTATGGCGCGGCGGCAGACACTTGCGGATGTTTTGAGACTGTATCCAAAATCGGCTGCCAGTCGCTCATGCGCCCGCCATCCGCAACCACTTCCAGATGCGGCGACGCACCCAGCATGCGCGCACGGACATCCTTCTGAAAACCGTTCATCACCGACAGCACCACGATCAATGCCAGCACACCCAATGCCATACCCAACATAGAAATAAGTGAGATGAACGAGATGAAATGGTTGCGACGTTTAGCACGGGTGTAACGCAGACCGATGAAAAGTTCGTAGGGTTGCAAGATGATTAAACGTTGAAATTGAACGGGCGCAAGTGTGCCACAAGCTTAGGGATTTGGGAGGATTTTTGCGGGTGAGTACGATTTATAAGGTTATGCAAACCGTTCGTGCTGATAATCGGCGATTTGACCGTTGTCTTTTGGCAGCCTAGTCGAAATGTTCGAGAAAAGGTAGCCTCTGCCTCTGCTTCATCAGGCAATTTCTTACACATCGAAAATCAGCAAACATGTTTTAGGGAATGATCAACCGTCAGTCGTGTGACCAGTCCAAGGTGGTCACCAGCCACAGTTCGACCTTCGCAACATATGCGCTCGCCATTGCAGCGCGATCATGTGGTGGGACACCTACTCCTGCCGATAAACTTGTCTACCCTGACCCACTCCAGCGTGTGAGCTACCTTCGCTAACTTCGGCATCAATGCGCAAAATTCACTTTTCAATTCCGGTGGCAATTCGTGATGCGCTACTTGTCAGCGTTGCATGATTTCGTTGCGTACCATTCATGTCGGGCATCAATAACCTTTAGCTTGCCTGCAATGTTCGCCTGCTTCTGCCGCTTTTTAGCGCGCCCGTTTGCCTGCTTTAATTCAACTCAATCTTGGAGTTTTGCAAGAGCATCGTTGGAGTCACGATTTTCAAGTATATAACCTGTATTTCCGGCTACATCAAACATGCATTTGTAAGCTGGCGTGTGTATCAGCATAAATAGCATCCAGCCGTTCATGCCGCCGTTGATATTCACTCCGCTTTTTAGATTCAATCTGGCTTAGACTGCGCTGTTTAGCGACAAGCGGCAGATGAAAATCTCCACTGTCATTTTTAACGGCATCAAACTCTTCCCAGAATTTATCGTAGCTCGCGTGGATAGTGCGCTGAACTCGAATGCTTTGATTAACGTGGTGACGATCAGAAACTGCCAATATACCCTTGGCATCGATGAGTTTAGCTAAAGAGAATAGCCCCTCCATCACGGCACGCTTAGGTCTAAGCCCATTACATTGTCGGGTGGCTGTTCTGATCCAATCACGTGCTTGTGGATCAAAAGTCCCTTGTAGTCCGCCAATGTATAGATGTGGCAATTCATCCTTCATCACCAAACTAAAACTCAATTGCGCAAGGGTAACGTGGGTTTGTGCATCTATCCAATACAAGCCCAGTTCACCTTCTTTGTCATTGCCACCCACATCCCTGAGCCAGAGTTCGTAAGATGTGCCTACTTTAGTCTCACTTGTCGCAAGGCGAATGCCCTGACCAAAGTAAATCTGGCGAATTTGATAGGCGTTAAAATGCTTTTGCAATAACTCGTAATGATTGATTAACAGCAAATGACGTTCAGCGACGTTATTGTTACGATTTAAGTAGGGACGATGCAATTTTTCTATGAGTCGTTTATCGTGGTGAATCAGATCAAACAATAAGGGACATTGCTTTATTCGGGAGAACCAAGCGTAAGAGTACTTTGCCCAAACCAGACTGCGCGCCAGCATTCGCATCCGTCTGCGATATTTATTAGGATGGCAGAGCTGCGCCATTGCCGACACTTTTACGATTTTTTTTATGGTTCTTCGATAATTGCACTGTGATTTTTTCCTCGATGCTGGAGAATTCAGCTTCTCAACCACACCGACACCATCATGAAAGACACAACCCTTTACGAACATCTTCTTGGACTGAAAACGCCTTGGTCGGTGAAGTCTGTTGACCTCTCCTTGACGGATCAGCGCGTCGTGGTTGAAGTTGTTCTCAAGCAAGGTCAAGTATGGGCGGACCCTAGGGACAGTACCAAGCGAGCTCACATCAACGGCTGGACTGAGCGCCAGTGGCGGCATTTGGATACCTGCCAGTTTGAAACCCTCATCAAAGCGCGCGTCCCCCAACTCAAATACAGCGACGGCACCGTCGAAGAATTGGCCGTGCCATGGGCGGAACGCTACAGCCGGGTCACGCTTCTGATGGAAGCCTTTGTGGTTAAGTTGCTGCACGCTTGCCCCACCACCCAAGGCGTTTGCGAACTCACGCGGCTTGCCTGGAGCACCGTCAACGGCATCATGGTGAGTGCTGTAGAGCGAGGCATGCTGCGCCGCTTTGATGACGATGTGCCTCATCTGGGGCTGGATGAGAAGAGCTCCGAGAAGGGACACACCTACGTCAGCATACTGACCGACATCGACCGCTCCCGAGTGCTTGATCTGGTACCTGAGCGAAAATTGGCAGCAGCCAAAAGTCTGCTGGAAACACTCAGCCCGACTCAACGCGCTCAGGTTAGAGCGGTGGCTATGGATATGTGGCCTGCTTTTATGAGCGCAGTACAAACGTGCCTCCCCCAAGCCGACATCGTGCATGACCGGTTTCATGTTTCCAAGTACCTCGGTGAAGCGGTTGATGCGGTGCGCAAACAAGAACACCGCAGCCTGGCTCAAGCCGGTAGCTCGCCGCTGACAGGCAGCAAATGGGCGTGGCTCAAGCGCTATGCCGATGGACGCTCGTCTGAAGCGGTTTCGTTTCGTGCCCTGAATCAGCTTAACCTCAAGACCAGCCGGGCATGGCGTATCAAAGAAACGTTCACTCAATTCTGGTGCTATCACTACACGGGGGCTGCCAAACGTTTCTTTGACGCATGGTCCAATAACGCCATGCGTAGCCGACTGGAGCCGATCAAAAAAGTAGTCAAGATGCTCAGGCGACATCTGACGGGCTTGCTCAACTACGGCGAACACAGAATCAACAACGCCTGCGCTGAAGGATTCAATAGCGCTATCCAACTCATCAAAGCTAACGCCAGAGGATTTCGCAACTTCACCAACTATCGGGCGAGAATTCTGTTTCATTGTGGCAAGTTGGATATGAGTTTAGGTTGATAATAATCACAGTGGATATGACGGTGAACCTTTTTTATCACTTTAAACCTGGGCTCCCAAGTCGTTGGAGGATTTTTGCCATGATATGCTGAACAACATGCAGATTAAAAGATGAATTAGAGTGGCGATATACTATTAGTTCAGAACGGCATGAACAATTCACGATTGATAAGACGGTGAATTAAGCAGTACATCATATAGTTTCGTTTCAGGTGAATTTACTAGGGTACTATATTTTCTTCCTGCATTTTTGTGTCACATGGGAACTTTTTAATCATTAAGTTGTAAGATCAAGTTGCGACTTTAATCAATATATGCGCACATCCTTACAAATTCCTTACAACCGATTAAATGCGAATACTAATTATTGAAGACGATCCAGTACTAGCATCAGGGCTGACATTGATGCTCAGGCACTCAAATCATTACGTAACGCATGAATCTAACGGAAAGAATGCCGATCATCTGCTGTTAGTAGAGAAATTCGATTTGGTGGTTATGGATATGGGCCTGCCAGACATGGACGGTAATGAAATACTTCGTCGCTTACGTTATCGTGGCGAGAAAGTACCCGTTCTGGTGTTAACTGCTCGAAACAAAATAGAGGAACGGGTTCGGGGATTAGATTTTGGAGCAGATGATTATTTAATTAAACCGTTCAATTGGCACGAGCTGGAGGCTAGGATCAGAGCCTTATTGCGTAGAGGGCAGTCTGCCACCAGTGCCCTACTTCAGTTCGGCGATTTATGTCTTGATACCGTTGGAAGCCTAGCAACGCTTCATGGCGAAACACTGGGATTATCAGCACGCGAATTTAATATACTCGAGATACTGATGTTACGTGCCAACAGAGTCGTTAGCAGGGAGCAGCTTAGTGAACAACTCTCTGATATGGGCGAAGAAATTAGTGCTAACGCCCTACAAGTTTTCATTCATCGATTACGAAAAAAAATCGAGCCGGGGAATATAAATATCCGCACCCTGTATGGCCTGGGTTATATACTCGAATGTCATGATTCCAATTTATAAATTTTTAAAATCACCTGAAATGAAACTATATGTACTGCTTGATTCACCGTCATATCAATTGTGAATTGCTCATGCCGTTCTGAACTAATAGTATATCGCCACTCTAATTCATCTTTTAATCTGCATGTTGTTCAGCATATCATGGCAAAAATCCTCCAACGACTTGGGAGCCCTTGGTATAAACACAGAGGTGCTTATAGTATCTAATACTGCAAAAATTATGATGAAACCAAACTACTTGTACCTTAACCAAATTTGGTTCTCACTCAAGTCAAAAATATCTCCTAAGGCTGCACTATGATTCCAGCACTCGTAGGAGTACGTGTCTTATTGGTAGAGGACGATCAGTTTCATCAGGTGTTGGTCAAGAATATTTTGAACAATGCCGGTGTTCAAATCAGCATTTCAAACAATGGAGTTGAAGCTTTACAAGCTATAAAGGCAGAGCGGCTCTCCGCCGTGCTGATGGATATTCAAATGCCTGTTATGAATGGCTTGGAAGCCACTCGTTTAATACGTAAAGAATTTTCTTACGATGAATTGCCTATTATCGCAATGACTGCTAATGCTAGTGAAGAGCAACAGCAGCAGTACCTTGCAGAAGGAATGAACGAATGCATTCCCAAACCCATCCATTTTCAGAGCCTATACGACATTTTGATTCGAACCACACATCACAAATTTCAAACAAACGCACAAGAAAACTTTAGTTTTGAAAATCCAGCAGAAATGAATGTAGGTTTCCGCCCTGAAATTTCAATTGAGCGCGTGGGAAGTAAAGAAATATTTTTGTACATGCTGGATAAATTTATCCCCAATTATGAGCAATCGGTAAAAAAAATACTAAATGCTGTCACCTCCAACAACTTGGAAGAAGCAAGGCGAGTCACTCATAGTCTAAAGGGTGCTGCAGCAACCGTAGGAACCCCCCTGTTGTTTGAATCCGCAAGGCAGTTGGAGCTTGCCTTAACGGCACAGGAATCATGGAAATATTTGCCGTTGATTGATAGGCTGCGCAAGGAGTTATACCGTGCCGTAAACGCTATTGATATTTATCTGAATAGCGGCACTGCTTAGCACACAGAATACTTTTTTATTTTAAAAGTGGAGTGATACATGAATCTTTCCAAGATAACCCCCAAAATATTAGTAGTTGATGATGCACCAGAAAGTCTGATTATATTAAATTCGATATTGGTGAATGACTATTCCTTAAAATTTACAAATGATCCCATTCAGGCACTTTTTTACGCAAATGAAATGCCTCCCGATCTGATACTCTTGGATATTATGATGCCGGGGATAGATGGCTTTGAGGTTTGCCGACAACTTAAAACTGTTTCTAAACTCGCTGATGTGCCGATAATCTTCATTACATCAAAAAAAGATGTTGATTATGAGGAAAAAGGATTTGCGATAGGAGCATCCGACTTTATACACAAGCCTATTAGTGCTCCTATCGTGAAGGCGCGGATTAGGACACATTTAAAAATTAAATTCATGATGGATTTATTAAAGTCAGAGAAAGCCACTTTGCAAGTAGATGCAGAACATACATCGGCAGAAATAAAAATATTAAAGGAATTTATTTGGGGTAATCCTACGGTCGTGCGCTGATCAATTAAAAAATTGGGGATGTGTTTTAAATTATGCGTGGCCAAATTTACATGAAGAATTTAGATGCAATGAAACACTACAACAGAAAGACAAATAATGAGTTCAAAAATTTATGCAATCGTATTCCCTTTTATGTTGATCATGCTTGTCGAAACAAAAACGGCCTCAGCTGAACCAATATATAAATTCGAGGGCTTTGGCACTCTGGGTGCATCTCATTCTGACCAAAAATTTGGTGATTACACGTTAGATAGCACCCTACCAAAAGGAGCAGGCATTAGTCAGGATTGGGCTATGGGAAATGACAGCCGAATAGGTGCTCAAGTAACGGGCAATTTAACCAGTAAGGTCGCAACTGTATTTCAAGTGATTTCTGAATATAGTGCAGAGGGAAATTTCAAACCTGTAGTGGAGTGGGCAAATATTAAATATATATTCAGCCCCAACACGCACATCCGTGCAGGTCGTATCGCATTGCCGACTTTTCTGAATTCAGACAACCGAAAAGTCGGCTTTAGCTATCCATGGATACATCCGCCACTTGAGTTATATCGACAATTGGCCATCACCAATAGTGACGGCGTGGATGTCATGTACCGATCTGATTATTGGCGTGGTCTAAATACCGTTAAATTGTTGTATGGTAGCAACACCATAGATCGCCCGACTAGTATTTCGACCTCAAAAAACATTTGGGGAATATTCGACACATTTGAATTGGACAAAACAACGATTCACATCGGATACCAAGAGCGCAAGTCACATTCCAAGAATAACCTTAGCGGAATTACGGGTGATTGGGTTCTCAATTCGGATTTGTCCATTGGGGCAAGTTATGATTCTGGGGCATGGTTTATGTCAACGGAATGGATACAACGAAAATCGACTACCAAGATAAGCGCTATGTACCTGAGCGCAGGAGTGCGCTGGAGAGAGTTAACGCCCTATCTAACATACAGTCAAAATAGTCCGGGATCCTTTCTGCCCGGTAATGCACCACCTTCAGCAAATAGCATTCGGATAGCCAGCCGATCCCAGAACGCTGCCAGTCTTGGCTTGCGTTGGGATTTTAAAAAAAATGCAGATTTAAAGTTGCAATATGACCAAGTAAAGTTGAGTGATCGTTCCAACGGATTTCTTGCCAATGTCCCGAACAATGTCATCTTATATGGATCAACATTTCACGTCATTTCTTTTACTACCGACTTTCTATTCTAGGCGGAAAGGCTGACGTGAAACCGAAGAAATTGATCTGTAAATATTTAACATTAACCCTGTTTATGATTGCGTCTATGGATGCAACCAGCGCATATTCAGACGTGGTCATTATTGTTTCTGCAGAAAGCAAAGTGACAACCCTGACTGTTGAAGAAATAAACAGGATATTTTTGGGGAAGGCGGATACTTTTCCTAATCATAACTTCGCAGTCCCTATCGATCAGCCTGAAGGGAACGAAATCAGGAATGAGTTTTATTCAAAAGTTATTCTCAAAAGTCCATCGCAACTAGCCGCATACTGGGCAAAAATTATTTTTACTGGTGATGGTCGTCCACCTATGCAATTAGAGGGTGACTTGTCAGTCAAGAAGGCTGTTTCCGAAAATCCCAACGCGATAGGGTATATCGACAGACGCAAGGTGGACGGTAGTGTCAGAGTACTATACGGGCCGTAATTAAAAATGCAGAAGAAGGTGTTTAATAATTCCCCATTGGCAATCAAACTATTGCTGGTGCCCATGGTGGCTGCATTGAGCTTTTCTGTATACCTAATTTATTCGTCAATTGTATTATCGGATGCCAATACAGTGCTGAGCGAATTCCGCGATATTGATTATCCCATTTTAGATGCCGCAGAAAAGAATCGCAGCAGCTATGAAAAAGTCTTAGAAGCCTTACACACCGCAGCTGCGACAGGTGAAATCGATTTCATGGAAATTGCAAGAGCGAGTGCTGTTGAGATGTCAGGTCGTTATGATCTGTTGGAAAAATTAGATACGACCCATCAGCATGAGATTCGTAAACTTAAAGTGGAGCTCCAAGATTTTTTTGATTTGGCGGTCGATATCGCGCAAAGAATGGCAAATAAAGATGGTGTACCCAGCGCACAACAAATCAGTACGATGAGAGCTTTTCGGGATCAATATTTATCTGACGCAGTCACCTACCGACTGATTGCTGAAAAAGATTTTCATCAGGATATAGATAGGGAAATTGCAAAATCAAAGCAAGCGCAACAATGGGGTATTGCAATAGGTAGCTTCATGCTGGCCGTCATTGCTCTGCTGACTTGGATAGTTACGCGTGGAATTTTGACCCTGGAAAAGAAAGTGTCTGACAAAAACAAGAAGCTGGTTAAAGTAAACAACGAGCTTGAACAGGAACTCAAAAAATTTAAAGAAGCCGAGGAGGCCAAGTTAAAAGCTGAATCCGCCAATAAAATTAAAGATGAGTTTCTTGCCAATATGAGTCATGAGCTGCGCACTCCCATGCACGCCGTCATTGGGTTTAGCCATCTTTGTTTGCAAACGCAAATGACACCCAAACAGCAAGATTATTTGCAAAAAATTCATGCGGCATCTCACACTCTTCTGGAGATTCTTAACGACATTCTGGATATTTCTAAAATCGAAGCTGGAAAAATGGTCATCGACTCAATCCCTTTTGATTTGGAAGACATCGTGAGTGATCTCACAACGATTGTGAGTAGCAAAGCACAGGAAAAACTTCTGTTGTTCAAAATAGAAATTGCGAATAATTTGCCTACACTACTAATTGGTGATCCGCTGCGTTTGGGTCAGATATTAGTTAACTTGGCAGGCAACGCCGTGAAGTTTACCGACAAAGGTGAAGTAACAGTGCGCGCCGAACTGGAGAGCGAATCTGAGGAAAATGTTGTTATCCGTTTTATTGTGACTGACACGGGTATCGGTATGAGGCAATCGGAACTTGAAATCTTGTTCAGGCCATTTACTCAAGCTGACAACAGTATCACACGAAAATTCGGTGGCACAGGATTGGGTCTGTCTATTAGTCGGCATCTTGCTGAATTGATGAATGGCAAAATAGAAGTTAAAAGCACTTATGGGGCAGGCTCGCAATTTATTTTTACTGCCAGCTTTCAGAAAGATAGCAATAGAGTTAATTGCATAAAACGCATTTTGGTAAGTTTGCGTGGACTTCGTGTTCTTGTGGTTACTGATGAAGGTCACTTAAATTTATTAAAAGAGTATCTTGGGTTATGCGAATTTAATTTAACTTATGCCAGTAATACTCATCAAGCACAAGTTCTCTGCTCCAAGGCTATTGAAGAAAACAGTCCCTTTAAGCTAATCGTTCTAACACAACAACCGCACCAAATTGATGGATCATATCTTTCGCGGTGGTTTGAAAGTATTGCTTACAAAAAATATAAACCCAAAATAATATTAGTCGCTGAAAAATCCGATAGCGACGTGTTAATAAATCCGGATAAATATTTGGTGAACGGTATATTGGCAGAACCGTTGCAACGTGGCCAATTGCTTAACTTAGTTGCCAAATTATTGGATGTAAATAATGAACCTACTGAAAAATTCAGAGCCGGTGAAAATTATGACCCCAATGATCTGGCCAAACTAAGGGGGGCGAGAATACTGCTCGTTGAAGATAATGAAATAAATCGACAAGTAGCGAAAGAGTTGCTTGAAGGTTTCGGTGTAACAGTGACAACGGCTGAAAATGGTGAGCAGGCAATTGCCTGTCTAAATGAAAATAAATTCAATGCAGTGTTGATGGATATGCAAATGCCCGTGATGGACGGCATCACTGCCACCCGTGAAATAAGGATGAAACCAAGCTTTACCAATTTGCCTGTCATCGCCCTGACTGCCAACGTGATGCTCAGCGAGCAGAATGAAATTTTAGCGGCTGGTATGAACGATCATATTGGCAAGCCAATCTATCTCAATCAATTGGTGGCAACCCTTGCCAAATGGATTCATCCTGGCGTAGCGTCCACACTTCAGACTGCCACTAAAATTGATCAATTGCTTGCAGAGAGAACCGTGCCTAATTTGGGTGGCGTAAATGTTGAAGAAAGCTTGCAAAGAATAGGTGGAGACATAAATGTTTATTATCTATTGCTCAACATGTTCCGTTCAAAAGAACGGGACGCGGTGGCTAGAATAAGAGAGGCAATTTCGGCAAGTGACTATGAAGCAGCCGAGAGGCTCGCGCATACATTGCGTGGCATTTTGGGATCAATCGGTGCAGAATCATTAGAAGCCCAGCTTGGAATAGTAGAAAATAATCTGAAGCACAATATGCCCGAAGTAGCAGTATCGCAGCTTGTGCGGGTTGAACAAGAACTTTGCACTTTAATTGCCAGCATTGATCTTGCTCTGTCAAACAGCGGAAGCTGAAATTCGGCTACGAAAATCTGTGCCGTCCATAGGGAGGAGTGACTGCTGTAACCGAACACATGCAGGCACTGGAAAAAGCACAAGAGCGCGTGAAGAAATACTTCCAGGGTTCATGCGTAAAACATGCCGCATGATTCACGGATAAAAGTGGCCGGATCAATAGTAACTGCAACTGCGTGGCGGCGGGGGATTGCCGCGAAGTCGAAGCATTCGTAGGCGGGGAGAACGCTAGCTCAAAATGCCTTGTAAATAAAATTCGGCTGTATCGCTTTAATCTCACCACTTGAATGCGTGGCAAGTTTCTCCAGCTCTGACAAACCCGGATCATTTTGCAATTGCAATTCATATTGCCCATTGCCGATTAACTTAATCGCGACGATGCCAAATTTTGCATAAGCACGTCGAATCGCAGGCTCGCCCTCGTTCAATGAGGTGACGATATAGCCACTTGATTGAGATTGGTTGAACGTGTTGGCGGGGTTGTCGTGTAAGGCAATAGTCTCGGTATGAGGACGTGTACAGGCTATGCCGGATAGCGGCAGTATGAGTGCGAATAGTGTAATGAGTTTTGTGTTCATGTTATTGCACATTCACAGTAACACCTGTGGGTGGGGCGATGTATGAAAGTGCGCCCATGGCATCCACCGCTTTACCAGTGGTGGTTTTCCCCGCCAAGGCAGGAATAGTGCGTCCACCCTGTTTAATGGCATTTGCTACATCGGTGTAAGTAAATTGTGGATTGTGCGCCCATACCAAAGCGGCAATACCGACGACTTCAGGAGTTGCCATTGAGGTGCCATTTTCCGTTTCGTAGCTGGTGTTGTTCATTGCGAGCGTTTGGAGGCTGACAAACGGTATTACCATACCAATGTCGCCTACAGAGCCAAGAGCAGACTTTAATTGGAAGCCTATGCTACAGGTTGTGTTGAGACAGTTAGAAATATCGGAATCTATATTAGTTTTGGCAAGGTTACTGTCTGCTTTGCCACTAACAGAGTAAAGCGTTGAGCCAGATATAAATGGATCACCCCCGCCTATTTTGAAATTGGAATTAAAGAAATCACCATTTTTAACGTTTACAGCGGCTGCAACTGAAATAGTCGCTATATTCGCTCCAGAAAGTGCGAAGGATTTGTAGATGCGATCATCGGTGTTGGCGGAGTAATGTTTTACACCCCAAGGCGGGGACGTTGCTGCGATAGGATTGGCGAGTACACCACTGCCAGTATTGCTGTTGATCAGATAACCCCAGCCGCCAGTTGTGGTAGATGAGGTAGTCCAACCCGCTGTTGAAGTAAGCGAATCTCTAAGCGTGGTACGGGTGCCAGCCCAAGTGCTGCGGATATTGACACCAGGCGCGCCCACATCAACGCTGCTTGCGCCCCAATTGGAGAAAGTGGCTAACGCGTAGTTTTGATCGAGAGCTGCGACGCAAAGTAAATTAGCTTGAGCGAAGCTGCATGGATAGCTTGGCGTAGCGTCGTTATTAGTGGCTCTATTACCTGCTGCCACGACCACTAGTACATTCGCATTTTGTGCGCGGGTGACAGCTGCACTCATTGCTGGGTCATTTGCTCCACCACCCAAGCTCATATTGATGATTTTTGCACCATTGTTTATAGCGTAATCTATCCCTTGAATAATGTTGGTGGTAAAACCTGACCCTGTTGTATCTAATACACGCACTGCCATGATGTTGGCTTTCCAACACACGCCTGTTGTGCCAGTGTTGTTGTTGCCCTTCGCGCCAATGATGCCGGCGACGTGTGTGCCGTGACCCTCGTAATCCATAGGATCACTGCTACCGGTGCCAACGAAATTCCAACCATGAAAAGGTGCTGAGATGCCGCCATTCCACATATTGGCAGTCAAATCGGTAGAGTTGTAATTTACCCCTGAATCAACTACCGCAACAATCACAGAGCTGCAATCGGTTTGGACATTCCAAGCCGCTTCTAGATTCATATCATCGCCAGAAGTACCTGTCACGCCCCCGGAATAAGTCCCTGTGGTAATGGTTTGCCCAGTATTTTTTGCTGCCCAGAGTTGTCCGAAATCTGGATCATTGGGAGTCTGCATGGTGTGATAAATATAGTTAGGCTGCGCGTATTCCACGTTCGGATCATTTGCGTAAGCACTTAATGCTTGGGCTACTGTTTGACCATCAGGTAATTTGGCAACACTCCAATCAGAAGCATTAGGAAGTGACTGCATGGATTGTGCGCGGTAGGATAATGCGGCTTGTGAACGTGCTGATAGCGATACATTGGGTTTGAACTTAACGATGATTTCGTCGGGGGAATATTGGTTTTCGTTTGCATCGGATTGAAATACGGTCGCTTGAGCATAACTGTGTGTTATGGATAATCCAAGAGCGGATATCAAGTACACGAGGTTGATGATTTTCATCATAGCAATTCCCCTTGCAATTTTAAGGTACAGAGATAGAAATTGTAGTGGAGGGCGCACTCATACTAGCTTTCGTAGCTGATAGGCCTGAGTTTGGATCTAACGCTGAGTAGGCAGTAATAGTTGCTGTATAGCAGCCACTCATTAAAGATATTGTGGTGGTGGGTGTTGACGTGGTCGCTACAAATGGCACATCGATAGTAGTCTGCGGTTGACCACTGATTGTGATTAGGTAGCCCCCTCCAGTGCTATTGACTGCCGCTTCTCGGTTTACATCCCAAGTAAGAGTCACTTGATGAGGAGTAAGCGTAGTGGGTGGTATGCAACGGTTACTACTCCCGCCACTTCCACCGCCACATGCGATTAAGATTAAAGAGCCGAGTAATGCACAGAGTAATCCGCAAGGTATTTTCATTTATAAGCCCCGATAGCCGATGACGAACCATAACATAAATCCTATTGTGATTTGCGTGAGGAAGAGGGATGCGCAGTGTTAAACTCGTGGCTATGAAAAGTGTTCACCTCATCATCCCGGATTTATTTCTCCCTAAAGATTTTGCTACCGAAGTATCTGCAGATTTGCATTTGCCAGTACTGAGTAAAATGCTGACTCGTGGTTCATCTACTCAAGTAAAAAAGCCTAATACGTTGGAAAATTTGTTATGCGAATTGTTTGGCCAGTCTGGTGCAGGTGATGCGCCGATAGCTTCTATTAGTGCAGCTTATGACGGCTTGCCGAAGGGCAATTGGTTGCGTGTTGATCCGGTCAATTTCTGTTTGCAGCGCGACCAGTTGCTGCTCTCTAGTGTGTTGCCGAGTGCGGAAGAAGCGCAGCAGTTTTGCAATAGCTTGAATGAGTATTTTGCGGGGCAGGGAATGGAGTTTTTTGCGCCGCATCCGCAGCGTTGGTATGTGCGTTTAGATGAGTCGCCTAACATTCGTACCACGCCGTTACCTGAATTGTTTGGGTGCAATATACGAGGTGATATGCCGACGGGTGAAGATGCCGCGCATTGGCATAAGCTGCTTAACGAAATTCAAATCATGCTGTTTGCTCACCCCGTGAATGAAGCGCGTGAAGCGCGCGGCGAGCCCACCATCAATAGTGTGTGGCTGTGGGGTGAAGGGGAATTGGTTGAGCCGCTGCGCAAAGATTATCAGGCTGTGAGTTCGGATGATGAGTTGGTGAAAATGTTTTCATCCGCCGCAGATATTCCATTCTCGGCATGGGATAAGCAGTGGAATGACTCCCCCACCCTAACCCTCCCCCAGAGGGAGAGGGGATATTTTGAAGGCAAGCAGTTATTGGTTTGGACAGGCTTGCGTGCGGCGATACAGCAAGGCGATTTGGCAGCGTGGCGCGATGCGCTGCAAGCCTTTGAAATCGGCTATGTGCAGCCCTTATGGCAAGCTTTGCAGAGCGGTAAGATTTCGCAGATTAAGATTGATGTTTTGGCGGGAAATGATTCGCATTGTTTCAATTTAACACGCAGCACAACGTGGTTTTTTTGGCGGTGCAGCAAGCCGTTAGCTCAATTTTCGTTGGTGTAAAATCAACCCAACTAACAATACTCCAGGAGTAGCAATGGGTTTTTGGGATACGGCGGTGCAATTTTTCTGGCGCGATGAGTCATTGCTGGTGTCAGTGATGGCGCTGGCTTTGGCGTTTGCGTTGTTTCATTATCATGCCGAGGGACGCAAGAGCGTCATCAACACTCTGGCGTTTTTCTTTGCCTGCATGGTGGGGCAATTCATCAGCGGCTTGTTACATGCCATGCAGCTACAAATGGCGGCGGCAGCGTTTCACGAAGCATTCATTATTGGTAGTGGCATCGCGCTGATACGGCTGTGGGGGTTGCTGGTTTTTCGGATTGTGCTGCCGAATTCGGGCATGATTTTTCCGCGCATTGCCGAGGACTTATTTGTGATTGTTGCCTACCTCGCTTGGGGTTTAGTCAGGCTGCGTTATGCGGGTTTGGATTTGGGCAGCATTGTCGCCACGTCGGCGATGATTACCGCCGTGGTTGCGTTCGCCATGCAGGACACGCTGGGTAACATTCTTGGCGGCTTGGCATTGCAGCTGGACAACTCGATTGAGATTGGTGACTGGATAAAAGTCGATGATATTTCCGGCAAGGTGGTCGATATACGCTGGCGTTCCACCTTGGTCGAAACGCGCAATTGGGAGACCGTGGTATTTCCGAATAGCCAATTGATGAAAAATAAATTTCTGGTACTGGGACGGCGCGCCGATCAGCCTGTGCAATGGCGACGTTGGATATGGTTTGGAACGGCCTTGGACGTAACGCCCAGCAAAGTGGTCAAGGCCGTGGAAGGTGCGATTTCACATGCAGAAATTAGCAATGTTGCCAAGCAGCCCTCATCCAGTTGCGTATTGATGGAAATCGATAAAGGCTATGCACGTTATGCGTTGCGCTACTGGTTGACTGATTTGGCGGCGGATGATGCCACCGATGCCGCAGTGCGCTGGCATGTTTACACGGCATTGGAGCGTGCGGGCATCAAGCTGGAAGTTGAAGAGCAGAATGTCCACTATGTGCGCGAGAATGAGAAATACGAAGCGGCGGTGCATCAGCGTGAATTAGCGCGCCGCATGAAAACGCTCAAACGCGTAGAGTTGTTTGCACAGATGAGCGAGGATGAATTGCACAAGCTGGCCGAACGTTTGAAGTATGCACCGTTTGCCAAGGGCAATGTCATCGTCAAGCAAGGTGTCGCGGAACAACACAGGCTATTCATCATCATCAATGGTGAAGCCGAGGTTTATCTGGAAAAAGCAAACGGGGAGAAGCGCATGTTGAATGTGTTATCCAAGGGTGATTTTTTTGGAGAGATGAGCTTGATGACTGGCTCACCGCGCCGGGCATCTGTCATTGCCAAAAATGATGTCGAATGCTATCGCCTCGATAAATCCGCATTTGAGGAGATCATATTAGCCCGCCCCAGCATAGCGGATGAGGTTGCACAAATTCTCGTCGCACGTCGCGCACAATTAGATACCGCATTGCAAAACCTTGATGACGAACCTAATCATCAAGAAATGCAGCATCAACAAAATGATGTATTGGCAACGGTTAAGCGATTTTTTGGGGTGCAATAGCCAAAAAAACAGCTGTCCACGAAAATCACGAACAACACGAACAAATTCAAAGAGCGTTATGCAGAGAAATAAACCCTGGTTTGTGAATAGTTGAAAGGCTGAAGCCCTTTATTTTTAGTGTCTTTCGTGCTTTTCGTGGATGAATTGTTGCTTTTAGGTTTAGCCCGTAAACGAGTTCTGTTGTATCATCGCGCCGCTTTTTAGTGGAGGTAATATGAAAACCGTATTTTTAGATTTTGAAAGCTCCATCGCCGATTTGGAAGACAAGATTGAGCAGTTGCGAACAGTGAATGACGATTCAGCTGTTGATCTCGCCGACGAGATCGCGCAGCTGTCAAAGAAGAGTGAAGCGTTGACCAAAGACGTATATTCAAAGTTAACCTCTTGGCAGATTTCTCAAGTATCGCGCCATGCACAGCGTCCTTATACGCTGGATTACATCGAAGCGTTATTCACCGATTTTGAAGAGTTGCACGGTGATCGTTCATTTGCCGATGACAAGGCTATCGTGGGTGGCTTGGCAAGATTTAACGGTCAAAGTGTGATGGTCATCGGTCATCAAAAAGGCCGCGATACCAAAGAAAAAATCATGCGTAATTTTGGTATGCCGCGCCCCGAAGGCTATCGCAAAGCCATGCGATTGATGCATTTGGCAGAAAAATTTGGTATCCCGATCATGACTTTTATTGATACACCAGGAGCCTACCCCGGTGTGAATGCCGAAGAGCGCGGTCAGTCCGAAGCGATTGGTCGTAACCTTTATGAAATGAGCGAATTGCGCGTGCCGATTATTTGCACCGTGATTGGTGAGGGTGGCTCAGGCGGCGCGTTGGCGATTGCGGTTGGTGATGCGCTGATGATGTTGCAATACAGCACCTACTCGGTCATTTCACCGGAAGGTTGCGCGTCAATTTTGTGGAAGAGTGCGGAAAAAGCGTCGGAAGCGGCGGAAACACTCGGTATCACGGCAACGCGTTTGAAGGCATTGGGTTTGGTGGACAAGATTATCAGTGAACCACTTGGCGGTGCGCATCGTGATTATTCCGCAACTATGCAAAGCGTGAAAAAGGCATTGACTGACACACTCAAAGCTTTGCAGAAAAAATCGCCTGATGAAATGATGCAAGAGCGTTTCAATCGCTTGATGAGTTATGGCAAGTACAAAGAAATCGAGTTGCAGTAATTCTTTATATTTCCAATTGTTCATTAGCCAGCTACATATTGTAGGAGCGAGCTTGCTCGCGAACTTCTTATCGCGAGCAAGCTCGCTCCTACAAACGATTCTTAGGCAAATGAGCTATCTGGTTTCATCGGTCATTCCGTTACAAAGCGGAATGACATTTTCCTAGACATGCAGTGTCCTCCCCCAATCAACTTTCCGAACGAGTAGCAGCGCAAATCGCGCCGCTACTCCCTGCGCATAGCCGCATTCTGATTGGCTTGAGCGGCGGAGTGGATTCAGTTGTATTGTTGCATCTGTTAAATCAATTTGCTCCGAAATTTACCTGGCAACTTTCCGCATTGCATGTACATCACGGCATCAGCCCGAATGCTGATGCATGGGCGAAATTTTGTACGGAGCTATGTGCGAATAGCGACATCCCTTTGACCATTGAGCATGTCGATATTGCCCCGTTGCGTGAACATGGCATCGAAGCCGCAGCGCGAAAATTGCGTCATGCTGCATTTGCCAAACAGCCTTGTGATGTAGTCGCACTCGCACATCATGCTGATGATCAAAGTGAAACATTGTTGCTGCAACTGTTGCGCGGGGCGGGGGTGAGAGGGGCAAGTGCCATGCCGCTGATTAACATACGAGATGACTCGCCAAATCTATTGCGCCCTTTATTGCATTGCTCCCGCCAAGAAATCCTCAGCTACGCAGCTGCACATCAGTTGCAATGGATAGAAGACGAAAGCAACGCTGACGACAGCTACCCGCGCAACTTCATTCGTCATCGAGTGCTGCCTTTGCTGGGCGAAAAATTTCCCGCCTATCGAGACACCTTGGCGCGCAGCGCACAGCATTTTGCCGAAGCGAACAGCTTACTGGATGAGTTGGCGCAACAAGATGCTGTTCAGGCAATAGCGGGCGAAACAATGGCAGTTACAGCCTTGCAATCCCTTACACCTCCTCGCGCAAAAAACCTGCTGCGTTATTTTCTTCACCGCTTGGGTGCGCCTATGCCGCAAGCGGTGCAGATCGATGAGATGCTGCAACAACTATGCAACGCACGCGATGATGCGGTGGTGTGTACTAGCTTTGGTGACTGGCAAGTGCGTCGCTATCAGGGCAGGGTGCATGTGCTGCGTGCTTTGGGTGAGTTTGATAAAAGCGTTGTGATGTCATGGCACGGCGAAGCCCAGCTAGATTGGCCTGCGTTGAATAAACAGCTTCAGTTCAAACACGCTCAAGAAATCGGCATCAGCCTGGAAAAATTACAGCGCGCACCAGTGATCTTACGCTTAAGGCAGGGTGGCGAAACACTGCGTCCGCATCCCAAAGCTGCGACACGCACCTTGAAAAACTTGCTACAAGAACATCATATTCCGCTTTGGCAACGTGACCGTTTACCGTTGTTATATTGCGGCGAAGAGCTAGTGTGTGTGGTGGGTGTGGCGATTGCGGCCGCCTATCAGGCGGCTGGAGATGAGGCGGGAATCTCGGTCAGTTTTTAATCAGGCATTGCCCACTGTGGATTCCACACCACTTCCCACAGGTGTTGATCGGGGTCTTGAAAGTAGCCCGCGTAACCGCCCCAAAATGTGTTTTGTGCGGGTTTAACGATTGCCGCACCCGCTGCTTTCGCTTGTGCCATCACGGTATCCACTTCCACTTTGGACGAGACATTATGTCCGATGGAAAGCTCCGTGGGGCTTGCCTTGCCGAGTGGCAGACCAGTGTCGTGAGCCAAGCTCTGGCGCGGCCAAATCGCCAGTTTCAATCCCGCTTGCAAGTCAAAGAAGGCGACTGCGCCATGCTCAAACTCTGTGCCGAAAATGCCTTCGGTTTTGAAGCTCAGCCCATCACGGTAGAAGCACAGGGATTTCTCCAAATCGTCCACAGCGAGGGTGATGACAGTGATGCGAGGTTTCATTTTGAAGTCAACTTGTTAACGTAAAAGTGAGGGCTGTCCGACCACGAAGCGTGGCGGGAGTCCTGCATGAGCAGTGGGTCACATGCTGACAAAAGACCGCAATTCGGCCAGTCCCGCTCGACTGCCATGTTAGCCGGCGATTCCCGCTCAGCGGATACGCTTCTCAATGACTTGATCTGGTTCGCGGGCAAGAGGTTTGGCCTCACCGCCCGGCGCAACACATCTGAAATGAATCTCGGTGGAGCCGAGTTGAGCCAGTCGAGCTGGCGTAGTCGTCACTTGGAGGGTTTTTACTTCGAGCCCCTTTGCCCGACAGAAGTCGTTGGCTTCTCGATAGACCTCAGCCTTGTTGCTCAACGAAACACCGAGCCCCGGAGCTCCGTCCTTCTTGCCAATCATGTACGAGTCTTGGTCTACTGAGATGACCCCTGTGCTCGCACAACCAATGAGCACAAAGGAGGCAGCCACTATGCTGAAAAAAGTATTGATCCTCATGGTACTTATGAGCTCCCTGAGTCGGCTAACGTTTGAATTAAGGGATGCCGTTAGGCATCCCGCTTGAATGGGTTAGGTTTTGGTCATTGGATAAAGAGTTGTTTATGAGTTTTTCAAACTCTTGACCAAAGTTAGTATCTTTTTTTATTTCTAGCCAAGCCTTGCTGAAAGCTGTTTTGGATAAGGCTGTTTTAATACCACTTTCCCATACCTTCCAAGTTTCGGCATCAATTAACTTGCGCTGGTTTAAATGCCATTCTTCAAAAGACAAATCGAAGTACGCCCTCATATAGCGCATGGTTTTGTTTTTATCTTCGCATTTGGAAACATGCCTATGAATCATTCTCAGTTTCAGCTGCCTAACGTTTCGTACTCAACGAAACGAGGAAATGAATCATGAAGACGATGCCAACGAATGTATTGGACTGGCAGAAACGGTACGGAACTGAAGAAGCCTGCGCCCAAGCACTGGCGCAGCAACGCTGGCCGGACGGGTTTCGTTGCCCGCGATGCGGGCATGATCATGGCTATGCCATCACCACGCGCCACCGTTACGAATGCGCCCATTGCCACTACCAAGCCTCGCTCACGGCGGGGACATTGTTCCACTCCACCAACCTCTCTCTTACCCAGTGGTTCTGGGCGGTCTACCTGGTCGCCTCGGACAAGGGCGGTATTTCCGCCATGCGACTGGCCAAACAAATCGGCGTGTCCTGGATCACCGCCAGCCGGATGCTGCGCAAGATACGCATTGCCATGGGACACCGGGACAGTATTTATCGGCTGCACGACCTGATCGAGATTGACGATGCCTTTGTGGGTGGCCGACGCAGCGGCAAGCGGGGGCGCGGTGCCGAAGGCAAAACCCCGGTGCTGGTGGCGGTTGAGAACCGGGATCAGCGTGCCGGTTTTATCGCCATGCAACAAGTTCCCGCCGTGACGAAGGGGGCGGTGGCGAAGTTTGTGCGACACCACCTTCCGCCCGGTCAAGCGGTGCGCAGTGATGCGCTGATCTCGTTGTTGGAGATCGGCAAGACACAGCACCATGCCGCACGGGTGACACCGCCCGACAAGGCGGGAGAATGGCTGCCTTGGGTGCATATTGCCATCGGCAACCTCAAGGCGTTTTTGCTGGGTACCTATCACGGTGTATCGTCCAAGTATTTGCAAGAATATCTCAATGAGTTCTGTTATCGGTTCAACCGGCGTGAGTGGGAAGCTGAATTGCCATTACGCCTGCTCAACGCTTGCCTGACGCATACTCAGGTCAAACTGAAAATGGTTTAGAGGCATATTTGGAAAAGTCAAAAGATTGTTCGTTTATGTTTTCAGGGAAATTTAAGATGATTTCTTGGTAACGTTTCGTGTAGTCTGAAAATTGCTGAATAACCAATTGATTATTCATTTTTTTCATTTGCTGCAAGTTAGCATAGAGAGCCACTCCAACACCGAAAAGAGTGGCTATTGCGCTTACTAGGCTTATCCAGTCTGAATTTGACATACACATAAAAACCTAACGAATGAAAGGGACTTCCCCGTTCCGAGGCTGCGGAGAAGTTTCCGCAAACGGCAACAAGTGCCATGATGGAATTTCTGACATTTCATCAACACCACGAAAGGGGAAGTCCATGAACATTATCACCGTAGGAATCGATCTCGCCAAGAACGTGTTTGCCGTGCACGGCGTAGATGATACTGGCCGGCCCGCGCTGGTCAAGCCGAAAGTTTCACGCGCGGATTTGCTGCCACTGATCGCGCAATTGCCGCCGTGTCTGATCGGCATGGAAGCCTGCTCCGGGGCACACCACTGGGCGCGGCAGTTCCGGCAGCACGGCCACACGGTTAAACTGATGGCGCCGAAGTTCGTCGCGCCCTACCGCATGACCGGAAAGCGCGGCAAGAACGATGCGGCGGATGCCGCCGCGATCTGCGAGGCCGTCACTCGCCCCAATATGCTCTTCGTTCCGGTCAAGGAAGAACACCAGCAGATCATCTTGTGCCTGCACCGCACCCGGCAGGGTTTCGTCGAAGAGCGCACCGCAGCCTACAACCGCCTGCGCGGCCTGATCGCCGAGTTCGGCATCGTGTTACCGCAGAAAGTGACCTGCCTGCGCCGCGAGATCGGCGCACATCTGGAAGACCTGCCGGGGTATGCCAACCTGTGCGTCGGCGACCTGTTGGCGCACGCCGATGAACTCGACAAGAAGATCGTCGAATACGACCGCGCCATAGCACAAGCTGCACGCGACGACGCGCGCAGCAAACGATTGATGAAACTCCCCGGCATCGGGCCTGTCACCGCGAGTGCCATGCTGGCCAGCATCGGCGGCGGCCACGATTTCGATAACGGGTGTCAAGTGGCGGCGTGGATCGGTCTGGTGCCTGGGCAATACAGCAGCGGCGGCAAGGCGCGGCTCGGACGCATCACCAAGGCGGGTGACAGCTATCTGCGCAGCCTGCTCGTCATGGGCGCGCGTGCGGTGCTCAACAGCATCGGCGACAAGCAGGATCGCTTCAGCCGCTGGGCCAGATCGTTGCAGGAGCGGCGCGGCTACTGGCGCGCGGTGATCGCCATCGCCGCGAAGAATGCGCGGCTGGCGTGGGCGGTGTTGAAGTTTGGCGAAGATTTCAAACTGGAGTTAATCAAAGATTAAAAACCAAAACTGTCTGCCAAAAAAGAAACTTGAAAGGAAGATACGCGCCGCCGGGCGGCGACTAAAGAATCACCGATGCACTGCCAGCGTTGATGTGAAGCGGGTTGGACCCGCGCCGGGAGAGCCTGACTAATTTACGGGGGAGAAGTTGAACCCGGCTAACGATTGAGGTCCCGGCGCGCGTCTTTCATCAGGGTCCGGGCGAATGCCCAACATGACCGGTTGTAGTTTAGCAGTCCTTCACCTTCTCGCACGATGCAAGCAGCGCGATATGAAACGAAACAGGAAGCAGCCATGAACTAAAAAAACATCAACAGCACTTGCGAATCTGGGGAAGCCCTTGTAGTAAAGTGGATACCCTTAAAGATGCCTGAGAAAGCACTTTCGAGGTGTATAAAATTGCACTTGTGTTGCGACGCTCTGTTTTTATTTGGTGTGAAAATTTAGCACACCCCAACTTCTCGGATAAATGCGGCATCATGGCTAACTCCAGTGATTGATACTGACTGCTTGGCTGACACTCTAATCCATGCGCCACTCAAGGGTCAATGGCAAGCTGTCAATTCCGAGTATCCAACCCCTTTCCATCTGCGACAGCGTAATCAAAGCCTGTTAGAATGCCGCCCTCAGAATTTCTGATTAACTTTTTAATTTGTTTGGAGAAAGAAGCATGGCTGTTGAACGTACTCTGTCGATTATCAAACCTGATGCGGTTGCTAAAAATGTGATTGGTCAAATTTACGCACGCTTTGAAGCGGCTGGCTTGAAGGTTGTGGCTGCTCGTATGACGCAGTTGTCCCGCGCTGAAGCGGAAGGTTTTTATGCGGTGCATAAAGCACGTCCATTCTTCAATGATTTGGTGAGCTTTATGATCTCCGGCCCTGTGATGATTCAGGCATTGGAAGGAGAAGGCGCGATTTTGAAGAACCGTGATTTGATGGGCGCGACAGATCCTAAGAAGGCTGATAAAGGCACAATCCGCGCTGACTTCGCGGACAGCATTGACGCGAACGCAGTGCACGGTTCGGATGCGGCTGAAACTGCGGCACAGGAAATCGCTTATTTCTTTCCAGCGTTGAACGTTTATTCACGCTAACCGTCTAGGCATCGTAAGAAAAGCACGTCATTCCCGCGAAAGCGGGAATCCAGCAAAAAATAAAGCCTGCGAAGCAGACGCAACTAAGGTGTTGACCCACTTCCGTGGGAATTTTTTAATCAACTGGATTCCCGCCTTCGCGGGAATGACGGTTTAGTGGGATTGAATCACAAGGGTTGTTAATGAAGCAAAACCTCCTCGACTTTGATGCGCATGGTCTAACTAGCTATTTCACGGAAATGGGCGAGAAGCCTTTCCGTGCGCGGCAGTTGATGCGCTGGATTTACAGAGAAGGGGAGTCCGATTTCGCTGCGATGACAGACATCGCGGCAAGCTTGCGTGCCAAGCTCACCGAGCAGGCGTGTGTCAGTGTACCGACTATCATGCGTGAAGAGCTATCCGATGATGGCACGCGCAAATGGTTGCTGGATGTGGGAACAGGCAATGCGGTTGAGGCGGTGTACATTCCCGAAGAAACGCGCGGCACGTTGTGCATTTCGTCGCAAGCAGGTTGCGCGCTGAATTGCACGTTCTGTTCGACAGGCAAGCAAGGTTTTAATCGCAACTTGAGCGTGGCGGAAATCATCGGTCAGTTGTGGTGGGCGAATCACCAGTTGGGCAAGAATGCGCTAGGGTTGTGGCCGATCAGCAATGTGGTGATGATGGGCATGGGCGAGCCGCTGTTGAATTTTGACAACACGGTGAGCGCGTTGCGCTTGATGTTGGACGATCACGGTTATGGTTTGTCACGCCGCCGCGTGACGGTTTCAACATCAGGTGTTGTGCCCGCGATGGATAGGCTGCGTGAAGAATGCCCTGTGGCGTTGGCGGTGTCGTTGCATGCGCCGAATGACAAGCTGCGTGATGAGATTGTGCCTATCAACCAGAAGTATCCGCTGAAAATGTTAATGGCAGCGTGCCAGCGTTATCTGGAAAAGGCGCCGCGTGATTTCATTACGTTTGAATACGTGATGTTGGACGGCGTGAACGATAGCGAGAAACAAGCGCGTGAGTTGATAAACTTGGTACATGACGTGCCGTGCAAATTCAATTTGATTCCGTTCAATCCGTTTCCGCAATCGGGTTATCAACGCTCCAAGCCGGATGCGATTCAACGCTTTCGGGATGTGCTGATGCAGGCTGATATTGTCACGACAGTGCGCAGAACGCGCGGCGACGACATCGCGGCGGCGTGTGGACAATTGGCGGGTCAGGTGCAGGATAAAACTAAGCGTAACTTACAGCGCGTTGCTGGTATTGCATAAGGAGAGCCGAATGTTGCGTGTGATTGCATTGCTGTGTTCTATTTTTATTTTGTCGAGCTGCGGCACAACGTCGAGTGGCTCAAATAACGGACCCGAAAAAGAAGTGAATCAAAGTGCCAAGGTGCATACTGAATTAGCAGGTTTGTATTACGAACGCGCGCAGTTGGGCATTGCCTTGGCGGAGATCGAGCAAGCGTTGCAAGCGGATAAAAATCATGCGCCTGCCTACGGCGTGCGTGCTTTGGTACATATGGAATTGCGCGAAGATAAAGAAGCCGAAGAAGATTTTCGCCACAGCTTGAGTTTGGATAAAAATGACTCGAACATGCACAATAATTACGGCTGGTTTTTGTGTCAGCGCGACCGAGAAAAAGAATCAATTCCGCAGTTTATGGCCGCAGTAAAGAACCCTTTGTACACCACACCGGGTATGGCGTATGTGAATGCGGGCTTGTGTTCCAAGCGAGGAGGCAATAATCGCGATGCGGAAGAGTTTATGCGCAAAGCTTTATTGGTGCAGCCGGGGATGCCGCAGGCTTTATATGGCATGGCAGATTTGAATTATGTGAGCGGCGATTACTTCACCGCCAAAAAATACTTTAGAGAGTTAACTGAAAAATCAGACAACATAACGGCGGAGCAGTTGATGCTGGCGATTAACATCGAGCGCAAAGTGGGCGACCGTAATTCCGAGGCAAGCTATACCCTGCAATTACAGAAACGCTTTCCCGATTCTCGTGAAGCTCAATTGTTAACACGGGGTGAATAATGGAAGAGCCGATTATCGATAACGCTGAACAGGGCGACATTACCGCAGAGATACCCGCACCAAAGACTTCATTAGGCAACTTGTTGCGTGAAGCACGCGAGCGGCTCGGCATGAGTATTGGCGATGTGGCAAACCAAATTAAATTTGCACCGCGTCAAATCGAAGCACTTGAAGCAGATGATTTTAAGACCATGCCAGAAGCGGCTTTTCTGAAAGGTTTTGTGCGTAGCTACGGTAAGCTGCTGCAAATAGATTTGGATACATTATTCGCCGCGTTACCCGCAACAAAAGTCGCTATGTTGAGTGCTACACCCGCACCGAATGAATTAAGTTTTCCCAATGCGCAAACTGTGCGCCGGCAAAATTATATTTGGTTGGGTGCGGCATTGATATTCGTTATCATTGCGTTGGGGTTTGCGATTGCAAATTTAAAGTTTCCCGCCAAACCCGGCAAAGATATCGCAGTTGAAACGGCAGTCGTGTTGCCTGCGATGGAGGAGGTTAAAGAGCTGCCTGTTGAGCCAGCGGTAGCGGCATCAGCAGTCGAGGTGATTGCGCCAGTCGTAATTGTTCCTGTTGCGACTGTCCCAGTCGCTCAAGTGGTCGCACCGAAAGTTGGCGTGCCAGCTCCTGTGAAACAAGCCGAAGTTAAGCCGCTCACACCACCGCCAATCAAAATTGTGAAGCCTGAGGTGAAAGCAATTAAAACTCCCCTAACGCCGATGCCTTCCAAGCCCACAGCAGTAGAAGTTGCCCCTGAAAAGACCATGATACCGATAGATACCTTGTTGGGCACGGAATCCACCAAGCCTGCTGAAATAACAGATGTGGCGGGAAGCTCAAGTTTGCGCATTGTCTTCGGTGAAGAATCTTGGGCAGAAATCAAAGAAAAAAATGGCAAAAGTCTCTCCTCAAAAATCAATGCGAGTGGCAGTGAGTTGAACTTGAATGGACATGCGCCTTATACAATTTCGATTAGTCATGCCAAATCAGCGCGCCTGTATTACAAAGGCAAGCAAGTCGATTTAACGCGATATATCAATAAATTTAGCACGAGTGAAGTCGCTAATTTGACGTTGGAGTAATTGAGTATGAGCCTAATCATGCGTCGTCCATCGCAAAGAGTTATCATTGGCAAAGTGATGATGGGCGGTGGTGCACCTATCGTGGTGCAGTCCATGACCAACACCGATACTGCTGATGTACATTCCACCGTCAAGCAGGTATTCGAGTTGGCGAAAGCAGGTTCGGAGTTGGTGCGCATCACTGTGAATACACCTGAAGCTGCCGCACAAGTGGCTAACATTCGCGCACGACTTGATGCGCTTGATTGCCATGTGCCGTTGGTGGGCGATTTCCATTACAACGGTCATCGTTTGCTCAAAGACTATCCCGATTGCGCGCAAGCCTTGGCGAAATACCGCATCAATCCTGGCAACGTCGGGCGCAGCCGCGAAGCTGATGATCCGTTCACGATGATGATAGAAACTGCGCTCAAGTTTGATAAGCCCGTGCGTATCGGCGTGAACTGGGGCAGTTTGGATCAGAACTTAGTAGTGCGCATGATGGATGAAAATGCGCGCTTGCCTGAGCCATTGGATGCCACGCATGTGACCCGCAACGCGCTGATCGCTTCGGCTTTAGAAAGTGCGCAACGCGCCGAGAAAATTGGCATGGCACACAACCGTATCGTACTGTCGTGCAAAGTTAGTGACGTGCAGGATTTGATTGCCGTGTATCGCTCGTTGAGTAGCCAATGCGACTACGCATTGCATCTGGGGCTGACCGAAGCCGGCATGGGTTCAAAAGGCATCGTTGCCTCAACTGCTGCATTGTCAGTGTTGTTGCAAGAAGGTATCGGCGACACGATTCGTATTTCCTTAACCCCAGAACCGGGTGGTGATCGCACCCAAGAAGTGTTGGTCGGACAAGAAATTTTACAGACTATGGGAATGCGCGCTTTCGCGCCCATGGTGACAGCCTGCCCCGGTTGCGGACGCACTACCAGCAGCTTTTTTCAAGAATTGGCGCAAAGCATACAAACGCATTTGCGTGTGCAAATGCCCGTTTGGCGCGATCAATATGAGGGGGTAGAAAACATGACCGTGGCGGTAATGGGCTGTGTGGTGAATGGCCCCGGTGAAAGCAAACTCGCCAACATCGGCATTAGCTTGCCGGGTACAGGTGAAACGCCCGCCGCGCCGATTTATATCGATGGTGAAAAAGCCATGACCTTGCGCGGCGATAACATTGCGCAAGAATTCACGGGTATCGTCGATGAGTATGTTGCACGAAAATATCTCAAGCGTTGAGCCTGCCGTAGTTTAGGATAAACTCAAAAACGGCGATACTTCATCAGTACAGTGCTACTTAAACATTTCACTCGCCATCATTGATCCGCCCAGATGATATTTGAAGTCCGTTCGCATTGAGCTTGTCGAAATGTGAATGGATTGGCAGCCTTCGACAGGCTCAGGCCGAACCGGGTTAATACTTCACCGCGCCTGCTCAATAGTGCTTGCCGTTCGTGGAGCCAACCTAGCCAAATTCTCCAGCACATAGTGCAAAACTAACACAATCGTCGGTTCTTAACTTGTATTCCCCGCAGTCTTGCTGCGGGTATAGGCACAGGGCGAGCGAAGCAAATTTATTTGCAGTTGAACACCACAGCTGTCTAGGTTGGTCAGGTGCGAATGCGTAAGTATTGTGTAAGTATGGCTGTGTATATTCGTATCATGAAAATGATATTGTTTAGATTGTGGGCTCTCGCTACAGTAGTTGTGTTCCTTTCAAGTGCCCACGTATTTGCAGCTGAAGCTTGCGATCATCCCACGAATGAAATAGTCGCGGAAAACTGTAAAACTGGTAATCCTGCTTCAGAATGGGATATACAAGGAATTGGAGATAAAAGCATTCAAGGGTTCGCCTCCGATATTAGCTTCAATAAGGGAGAAAGAGTGGATTTTAAGATCCGTTCAAATGACCAGAACTATAAAATTAATATTTATAGACTTGGTTTTTACGGGGGGCTGGGAGCCAGAAAAATTGCCACAGTTACTCCTTCCGCTTACAACTCTCAAGCACCATGTTTAAGCGACATTACTACCCATCTTGTTGATTGTGGGAATTGGACAGTATCTGCTTCTTGGCAAGTACCCGATGAGGCTGTGTCTGGGGTATATCTTGCCAAGCTAACTAAGCTGTATACCGGCGGATCTAGCCATATCATTTTTATTGTGAGAAATGACAAGGGACATTCTGACCTTTTGTTCCAAACATCGGATACCACGTGGCAAGCCTACAATAACTATGGAGGATTTAGCTTATACAATGGTGCAACCAAAGTTAGCTACAACAGACCTTTTTACACCCGTGCTGCTGCTACTAGCACATGGTTTTTTAGTGCGGAATACGCGATGGTTAGATTTTTAGAAGCCAATGGTTACGATGTGAGTTATTTTTCCGGGGTGGATACTCACCGTTATGGCACCCTGCTGCTGTCTCATAAAGTATTTTTGTCTGTAGGTCACGATGAATATTGGTCTGCCAATCAGCGAGCTAATGTAGAAAATGCTAGGAATACAGGTGTAAATCTAGGCTTTTTTAGCGGAAATGAAATGTTTTGGAAAGCCAGGTGGGAAAATAGCATTGATTCAACAGGCACACAAAATAGAACGTTAGTTACCTACAAGGAAACACAGGCCAATGCCAAAATTGATCCTGTTCAAGATGTCTGGACTGGAACATGGCGAGATCCCAGATTTAGCCAGGACGGAGGCAAGCCGGAAAATTCGTTGTCAGGAACCATGTTCGATTCTAATGGTACCCGCAACGATCCAATTTCTGTGCCTGTAGCATTTCGCCAAATGCGATTTTGGAGAAATACAGACATAGCAACGCTACCTCCATCTGCTGAAATTACGCTACCCGTTGGCATCCTTGGATATGAATGGGATTCAGTGGAGGATAACGGGTGTAGCCCAGCGGGGCTGGTAAAATTTTCCTCAACGACAATTGATGTATCTCCTTCATTGCTTATTGATTACGGATCAACGTATGGAAATGGCTATGCTGAACATAATTTAACTTTGTACAAACATGCCAGTGGATCGCTGGTATTTTCAGCAGGAACAATTAATTGGTCATTTGGACTGGATAGCACACACGATACAGCAGGTCCAACACTTGTACCTACGGATGTGCGTATGATGCAAGCAACAATTAATTTGTTTGCAGATATGGGCGTGCAGCCCACCACGCTGAAATCAGGATTAGTCCAATCATCAAAATCTGCTGATGTTATACCGCCATCTTCAGCGATTATCCCACCCACTAAAAACGCCATGCTAACAGTAAATAGCCCGATTACTATTTCTGGAGTTGCTTCAGATATTGGTGGCGTGGTTGGAGGTGTAGAGGTGTCCATGGACGATGGTAACACTTGGCATATGGCTACTGGTCGTGAATCTTGGAGCTATCTATGGACTCCTCAAAACATCGGCTCGGCAACTATTAAAAGCCGAGCGGTGGATGATAGCGGCAATTTAGAACATCCCAGAGCGGGAATGGTTATTGATATTAGTGATATTGTAAAAGAGGCTGATAAAGACTAGCTTGGATGACAAGAAAACAGTTTCATGTTTGCCACTATAAGCCCGCGTAGCAGGGGTTTCGCTGTGCTCACGCAAGTTAAAAATTGCACAGGTTACGCGTGATTTTGCACCACAGAAATATGTTAGTTGTTAGGGGCAGCGTAGATTGTCCAACTTTACATATTTACTCAGTTTTTTCTTTTGGTGAGTATTATCATGGGGTATTGAAAATGTTTAACGAAAAAACTAGGGAAACGTTCTTCGAGTTTGAACAATAAATTAAACGCATGCTGAGGGTGTTCTGAATTTTGTGTAAACATCGGTTAATTACTGCTGAGGCATCCTCTCCTCGAATTGGATGGTAAACCTATTTAATGCAGGTTTCCAATCACGGAGCGGCATCGTCCATTTCTTGCTGATATTCATCAGTGCTAAATAGAACAATTTCATCACAAACTCATCATTTGGAAATGAGCCACGACTCTTCGTTACTTTACGTAAACCCATGTTCACCGACTCAATAGCGTTCGTGGTGTAAATGATTTTACGTATTTCTGGTGGGTAGTCGAAGAACGGCGTAATCCGTACCCAGTTGTTGCGCCAGGATTGCGCAATCGGTGGGTAGGCATCATTCCATCTAACTTCAAATTCAGTCAGATATTGTTCGGCCTCAGCCTCCGTTGCCGCGGTATAGATCCGTTTCAAGTCAGTAGCAACTAGGTCACGCTTATTCCAGCCTACGTAATTCAGACTATTACGCACCAAGTGTACGATACAGAGCTGCACGGCAGCTTTTGGATAGACCGCTTCAATGGCTTCAGGGAAGCCTTTTAAGCCATCCACGCAAGCAATGAAGATGTCTTGTACGCCACGGTTCTTGAGCTCCGTCACTACGCTTAACCAGAATTTCGCACCTTCGGTTTGGGCAATCCATAGTCCCAGCACTTCTTTCTCACCGTCCATGTTGATGCCAATAGCGAGGTAAACAGCTTTGGCGCGAACCGCCCCCGCATCTCGCACTTTGACGTGGATGCAATCAAGATACACCACAGGATAAATAGCATCGAGTGGCCGTGACTGCCATTGCTTGACCTCTTCAACCACGGCATCGGTGACTGTGGAGATTAGCGTAGGTGATATTTCAGTGCCGTACATCTCGCTGAGATGGCTCTGAATCTCGCGTACCGTCATGCCGCGCGAGTATAGCGAAATGATCTTGTCATCAAATCCCGTCCAGCGGGTTTGGTGCTTGGGGATGAGTTGTGGCTCGAAACCGCAAGGGTCTTCTCCGCAGAATATACCCGCTAAAGCGGGTTATTCATGCGCGAAAGCTGCCTTCGCGGTCGCGGGGGATTTCAATGGGGAGTTCGCCAAATTCGCCCTTGAGCGTTTTGCGGCTTTTACCGTTGCGGGCATTGCCAGTGTTGTTGACCACTGGCTGATGTTTGTCATGCCCAAGGTGCTCAGCCATTTCAGCTTGCAGCGCACGTTCAACGAGTGCTTTGGTGAGTTGTTTGAGAAGACCATTCTCTCCAATCAGGTCTTCTGGCTTTTTATAATTGGATAGCAGGCTATCAATTAAATCGTGAGGTAATGCGTTTGGTAAGGTCATTTTTTATCCATTTCTGAAAATAGCAGTTTCCTGCAAAATGACGTTTACACAAAATTATTTACACCCCCCGCATGCTCACCAATTTTGTTGTTTGGTATGAGTCTTTTTTGAATATCCGAGCTAAATGAGCGCCACGGCAAGACCTGCACCTGTGCAATGTCACCAAATCTACTCCACCATTTAATCGGGTGTGAGTAAAAATACAGGCTCCCGCTTTGCTCTTTCGTCGCATTTTCTTCTGTTTTTTTCAAAGAATTTCCTGCTCTTATTAGGGTGCAAAGCGGTAATGATGAAATTAAGGAAGAAATAAAAGTATTTGGATTGCTATATACAATAATTACGGGCTTTCCCGGCTTGGTAACTCGGATTAATTTGCGTACGGCTTCTTCTTGCTTATCTTTATCGATATGATAAATGGTGTGAAGACTAACCGCGCAATCGAAAAAGTCTTCTTCTAAAAGTATATCGAAAAAACTACCATGTAAAAATACACCGTGCTCTCCAATTTTCTTCTTTGCGCTTTCTAGTGCGTTTGAAGACAAATCAACACAATACCTCTTATTGAAGTTTTTGGAATACGCCAAATACTCTTTATATTGGGTTCACCGTCATATCCACTGTGATTATTATCAACCTAAACTCATATCCAACTTGCCACAATGAAACAGAATTCTCGCCCGATAGTTGGTGAAGTTGCGAAATCCTCTGGCGTTAGCTTTGATGAGTTGGATAGCGCTATTGAATCCTTCAGCGCAGGCGTTGTTGATTCTGTGTTCGCCGTAGTTGAGCAAGCCCGTCAGATGTCGCCTGAGCATCTTGACTACTTTTTTGATCGGCTCCAGTCGGCTACGCATGGCGTTATTGGACCATGCGTCAAAGAAACGTTTGGCAGCCCCCGTGTAGTGATAGCACCAGAATTGAGTGAACGTTTCTTTGATACGCCATGCCCGGCTGGTCTTGAGGTTAAGCTGATTCAGGGCACGAAACGAAACCGCTTCAGACGAGCGTCCATCGGCATAGCGCTTGAGCCACGCCCATTTGCTGCCTGTCAGCGGCGAGCTACCGGCTTGAGCCAGGCTGCGGTGTTCTTGTTTGCGCACCGCATCAACCGCTTCACCGAGGTACTTGGAAACATGAAACCGGTCATGCACGATGTCGGCTTGGGGGAGGCACGTTTGTACTGCGCTCATAAAAGCAGGCCACATATCCATAGCCACCGCTCTAACCTGAGCGCGTTGAGTCGGGCTGAGTGTTTCCAGCAGACTTTTGGCTGCTGCCAATTTTCGCTCAGGTACCAGATCAAGCACTCGGGAGCGGTCGATGTCGGTCAGTATGCTGACGTAGGTGTGTCCCTTCTCGGAGCTCTTCTCATCCAGCCCCAGATGAGGCACATCGTCATCAAAGCGGCGCAGCATGCCTCGCTCTACAGCACTCACCATGATGCCGTTGACGGTGCTCCAGGCAAGCCGCGTGAGTTCGCAAACGCCTTGGGTGGTGGGGCAAGCGTGCAGCAACTTAACCACAAAGGCTTCCATCAGAAGCGTGACCCGGCTGTAGCGTTCCGCCCATGGCACGGCCAATTCTTCGACGGTGCCGTCGCTGTATTTGAGTTGGGGGACGCGCGCTTTGATGAGGGTTTCAAACTGGCAGGTATCCAAATGCCGCCACTGGCGCTCAGTCCAGCCGTTGATGTGAGCTCGCTTGGTACTGTCCCTAGGGTCCGCCCATACTTGACCTTGCTTGAGAACAACTTCAACCACGACGCGCTGATCCGTCAAGGAGAGGTCAACAGACTTCACCGACCAAGGCGTTTTCAGTCCAAGAAGATGTTCGTAAAGGGTTGTGTCTTTCATGATGGTGTCGGTGTGGTTGAGAAGCTGAATTCTCCAGCATCGAGGAAAAAATCACAGTGCAATTATCGAAGAACCTTATATTGTATGGGGCCAGATGCCACGTCGAGTAAATTTTCACCACTTTCTGGTATGTGTTTTAATACCCTCAGCCTGCATTTCCCAACATACCCTCTGGCATATTCTCTTAAATCCTCCCACCGTCTCGCATCTTCTGTAACTTCCCCTTCTGTTTCCCAACCCACTGTATTGTAGAATTTTGAAACTTTATCTTCTGCATCGTTCATCATGGAAATAACTTTCCCCTATGAAAATATTTTAAATATCTAACGTAAATTCAAAGACACTCTACAAGGTGCTACTGTAAGCGCCTTTAATGGGTTATCCAATCTTGGATTAAACTTCATATCTAATTTCATAGCAAGGCTCACCCCAAAGACTTGGCTGTGCTAAATGATGAGGCGAACACAAGGGAGTTAGCGCATATATTCACCGTCTTAGTGATAGATTTTAGTAATTTCGTTAATAAAACATAAGTCAACAGCCGTCCTTCTTCGCAGCAGGCAGTAGGAGTCGTGTCGAAAAATACCCGCCTTGCGCTATAATCCGCGCTTCGCCGCATCAATCATCAATTTATGAGTAACGAATCCCTACAAGCCGTGCGCGGCATGAATGACATCCTGCCTGATGAGGCGGAGTTGTGGCTATGGTTTGAAGAGGTAGTGCGTGATTGGCTGAACAGTTATGGTTATCGCAATATCCGTATGCCGTTGCTTGAGCATACCTCTCTGTTCAAACGCGCCATTGGTGAAGTGACTGACATCGTTGAAAAAGAGATGTACAGCTTTGAAGATAGCCTTAACGGCGATCAACTCACACTGCGCCCTGAAGGAACGGCTTCTTGCGTGCGTGCCGTGCTGCAACACAATTTGCTGTATAACGCGCCTCAGCGTTTGTACTACAGCGGTCAGATGTTTCGCCACGAGCGTCCGCAAAAAGGGCGTTACCGCCAGTTCCATCAAGTGGGCGTAGAAGCGTTGGGTTTTGCCGGGCCGGATATGGATGCGGAACAGATTTTGATGTGCGCACGGCTGTGGAAAAAGCTGGGCATACGGGATGTGACTTTGCAGTTGAACACTTTGGGCGATGCGGCTTCGCGCTTACGTCATCGCGCAAAGTTGATTGCCTATTTTGAGCAGCACGTATCAATGTTGGATGCCGAAGCAACGCGTCGTTTGCATACCAATCCGCTGCGCATTTTGGATAGCAAAAATCCCGCGATGCAGGAGATGATTGCAGGTGCGCCCAAGTTGATGGATGAGTTGGATGAGGAAGCGATTCAGCATTTTTCAGCGGTGCAAAACATTCTCAGGCAACACGGCGTGGAATATGAAATCAATCCGCGTTTAGTGCGCGGACTGGACTATTACAATCGCACCGTGTTTGAGTGGGTGACCACGCGACTCGGTGCGCAAGGCACGATTTGCGCGGGTGGACGCTATGATGGGCTGATCGAGCAGATCGGCGGCAAGTCTTCCCCAGCAATGGGTTTTGCCATGGGAGTGGAACGGTTGTTAGCTTTGTTGCAGGACGATGGTATGGCCTTACCCAAGCCAACTGTGGATGTGTATCTGGTGCATCAAGGTGAGCTAGCGAGCCAGTTGGCGAGACTAGTGTCGGAACAGTTACGCGATGCAAATTTACGTGTAGTGATGCACTGCGGTGGCGGCAGTTTCAAATCGCAAATGAAAAAAGCTGATGCCAGCGGCGCGGTGGTGGCGGTGGTGATTGGCGATGATGAAGCGCAAGCCAATCAAGCCAGCGTCAAACCGATGCAAGGTGGCGAACAAGTTAAGGTCAGCGTCGGGCAACTTAGCGCGACCATTCAGAAATTTATTAAGGAGTAACGACATGGCAGTTTTGGATTTGGAAGAACAGGAACAACTCGCGGCGTTTAAGGCCTGGTGGCAAGATAACCGTACTTGGCTGGTGGGCACGTTATTGGTGTGTGCCGTGGTAGTGGGTGGATGGCGCGGTTGGCATTATTACCAAAGCAAACAGGCGAATGATTCTGCGATTTTGTATGCCGAGTTTATTAAACAGGTTGAGACCAATGGTGATACTAAACGTATGAATGACGCAGCTACAGCCGTGATGGATAAATTTCCATCTAGCGCATACGCTTCGCGTGCTGCGTTGCTGGTAGCGCAGTTCAATGAGCAGGATAAAAATGTCGAGAAGGCTAAAACCCAATTGCAATGGGTAATCGATCACAGCAGCGAAGCGGGATTGAAGGATGTAGCGAGCTTGCGTTTGGTTGCCCTATTGTTGGACGAAAAAAAATATGATGAGGCAAGCAAGATGTTGGATGCGAAACATCAAAAGTCATTTGACGGCTTGTACGCTGACCTGAAGGGTGACGTGTTGAGTGCGCAGGGCAAAGTGGAAGAAGCAAAAACGTCTTACAAATTAGCTTACGAAAAAATGGATACAAAAAGTGCGTATCGCAATTTAATACAAATGAAGATGGATGCACTAGGCACAACTAAATGAAGTCAAGGTACTACCCACTATTGCTCGCCCTTGTTTTGAATGGCTGCGCATCGGAAGATGAAACCGCGCCGGAATGGGCGGGGGTGAAGAATGCCATTGGTCCGGCAAAGTTGGTTGATGTTGTTGAGACGGCGAAATTTGAAACACGTTGGCAATACAATCTTGGTGATTCGGGTGCGAATTTACTGCTGCCTACTTTCACTAAAGATGCGGTATATGGCACGTCTGGCAAAGGTGGATTGACACGCTTGGATCGAGCCACCGGCAAACCCGTGTGGCATATTGAAACTGGCGTAACCGTCAGCGGCGGGGTGGGCAGTGGTGCGGGTTTAGTGGTCATGGGTAGCGATAAAGGTGAAGTGTTCGCCTACGATGAAGATGGAAAATTGAGTTGGAAAAGTAAAGTGTCCAGTGAAGTGTCCAGTGTGCCGCAAGTGTCGGACGGCATCGTTATCGTGCGCAGCGGTGATGGTCGCATTACAGGATTGCATAGCGAAGATGGTAAGCAAGCTTGGCTGTATGAACGCAGCACACCCGCTTTAGTGGTGCGCAGTCAAGCTGGCGTGACGATACAACACGGCGTTGTATATGCGGGATTTGCAGGTGGTAAATTGGCTGCGATAAAGGTGGCGGATGGCTCGTTAGTGTGGGAAGCAACGATCTCGCAACCGCGCGGTAATACCGAACTGGATCGCATCAGCGACATTACCAGCAGCCCGGTCGTTGATGAAGATCAAGCCTGTGCAATTGCTTTCCAGGGCAGTGTGGCTTGCGTGGATATTATGCAAGGCAATCCGTTGTGGAACCGTGAAATTTCCAGCGACAAGGGCTTGATGCTGTTGCGCAGCACGCTTTATGTGAGTGACGACAAAGGGCTGATATACGCACTGGATAAAACCACGGGCAGTACGATATGGAAAAACGATAAATTCTCGTTGCGGGAATCTGCGACACCATATGCTTTAGAAAAATGGCTAGTGTTTGGCGATTTCGAAGGCTACTTGCATGTGCTGAAACGCGAAGATGGAAAACTCGCGGCACGCATTAAATTAGACGCAAGCGCGATACAGGCGCAGCCGATAATGCTGGATGATGGGCTGTTGGTGCAGACCCGTGCTGGTGGGTTGTATTCTTTGTCGCTGCATTAGCCTTCTAGATAGATACGTAATTATTCCGCAAAGCGGACAAAAAATGTTGTCCCGCTTTGCGGGGAATTATTTAATCATCTGGATTCCCGCTTTCGCGGGAATAACAGAGCCAGTTGCAATATCACATTAGAAAGTTTCAATCATGTTGCCTACATTAGTTTTAGTTGGTCGTCCGAATGTGGGCAAATCCACGCTGTTCAATCGCCTTACGCGCAGCCGCGATGCGCTGGTGGCTGACTTACCGGGCCTCACCCGTGATCGCCATTACGGACGCGGCAGAGTAGGGGAGCGTCCTTATCTTGTCGTGGACACAGGCGGGCTAGAGCCAGTCGCCAAAGAAGGCATCATGTTCGAGATGGCCAAGCAAAGTCGCCAAGCGGTGGATGAAGCCGATGTGGTGATGTTTTTGGTGGATGGTCGGGCAGGCTGCACGCCACAAGACTCCTTGATTGCAGGCCAGTTGCGCAAAACAGGTAAGCCAATTTTGTTGCTGGTGAATAAAGCCGAAGGCATGTCACGCGCCAAAGTCACCGCTGAGTTTTTTGAATTGGGCTTGGGCGAGCCGCTGCCGATATCTTCTGCGCATGGTGACAATGTCAACGAGGTAGTAGAAATTGCACTGGAACATTTTCCGCCCGAAAGTGAAGAAGAATCCACCGAAGAAAAGCCGCCCAAGTTGGCGATTGTTGGTCGTCCCAATGTGGGCAAATCTACTTTGGTCAATGCCATCCTGGGTGAGCAGCGCGTTATCGCGTTCGACCAGCCCGGCACCACGCGAGATAGTATATACATTGACTTTGAGCGCGATGGCAAGCAGTACACCATCATTGACACCGCTGGGGTTCGTCGTCGCGGCAAGGTTGAAGAAGCCATCGAGAAATTCTCCGTCATCAAAACTATGCAAGCGATTGAAGATGCCAACGTGGTGGTGTTGGTTGTCGATGCACGCGATCAAATCACCGAGCAAGATGCGCACGTCGCCGACTTCGTATTACAAGCGGGACGCGCCTTGGTTTTGGCAGTGAATAAGTGGGACGGCTTGGATGATTACCAGCGCGATCAAGTCAAAAATGACATTGAGCGCAAGCTGCATTTTTTGGGCTTTGCCAAACGCCATTACATCTCGGCATTAAACGGCAACGGCATCGCCAATGTATTGAAATCGGCCGATGATGCTTACGCAGCCGCGATGTCCAAACTATCGACACCCAAGTTGACGCGTGCTTTGATTAGCGCGCTGGAAAAACAAATGCCGCCGAAAAGCGGACGCTTTACCCCCAAGATGCGCTATGCCCACCAAGGCGGCAGCAACCCGCCGCTCATCGTCATCCATGGCAGCGGCTTGGACGACGTGCCGGCCAGCTATGCGCGATACTTGGAGCGTACCTTCTGCGAAATCTTCAAGCTGCAAGGCACACCGATGAAGATACAGTTCAACTCTGCCAAAAATCCGTTCGAGGGTAAAAAGCCGCGTCCGTTGACCGAAGCAGAACAACGCAAAGCACATCGTGCAAGGATACGTGGGCGTAAGTTATACGGCTGATTTGCCATCGTGTTGCCATGCCTTTACAGCCAAGCAATGCGCGGCTTAAACTGAGCAAACAAACAAGGAGATGATGATGGGTATTGTTTACGCAGACTTGAGATTGGCAAACGACGCACGCGAAGACTTGGAAGAAATCGATGCTAACGCGGTCGTCGATACGGGTGCGTTGCACTTGTGCATTCCAGAACATGTCGCAATGCAATTGCAACTCAAAACCAGGTCGCAACGCGAAGTACAAACAGCCGATGGAAAATCGCACATGGTGGATTATGTTTCGCCCGTCAGAATTTCGATGTTAGGTCGTGAATGCGTCACGGGTGCATTGGTACTCGGTAACCAAGTATTGCTCGGCGCAATCCCAATGGAAGATATGGATTTGATTATTGAGCCAGCCAGATTGCGCGTCAGCGTGAATCCAATAAGCCCCAATATACCTTTATCGTTGGCTAAGGGAATGAAGTAGATTCGTTCCATCAGTTTTATGGCTAAATTCGCTTAATAAAAAATCCGTTCAAAGGGCAAAAGCAACGTCCGTTGACCGAGGCAGAACAGCGCAAAGCACATCGGACACGGATACGCGGACGGAAGTTGTGCGGGTAATGCAGTGCTGAAAAATTCTGTGTTGTTCATGAATTTTAATGTAGAAACTTTTTGAATTATTCCAAGGACATTGCAATGAAAACGACACACACTGGTTTTGTATTTGCATTTATTTTGAGCGCATTTTTATTGGTGGCATGTGGAGGTGGAGGCAGCAGTAGCAGCACAAAAGCTAGCCAGTCCGTAAGTTTTGGAACTGCGCCATCTGTAACGGTTGGAGGAGCAGGCACTGTCACGGCAACTGCCACATCGGGTCTCGCAGTCAACTTTACATCGACTACATCAGGCGTTTGCAGTGTCAATGGCAGCACCGTCACTGGCCTTAGTGCTGGGGTATGTATTGTTGCCGCGAATCAATCGGGTGATGCAACCTACAATTCAGCAAGCCAAGTAACACAGCCTATCAATATCGCCTATCAAATATCCGGGATTATCAAAAATATCCCTTCAGGTACTCAGCTTGTATTGCAAAACAATGGGACTGATACCACTACTATTTCGGCGGGTAATACGACTTTTAGTTTCCCTATCGGAGTAGCCAATAGTGGAAACTATAACGTCAGCGTATTTACTCAACTGGGACAAAGTTGCGCAGTTAGCAATGGCACAGGAACAGTCTCGGCAGCGAATGTCACAAACATCGTCATAGAATGCTCTTGGCCAGCAACTGGCTCTCTAAACACCCCGCGTTCTGGACATGTGTCAACTTTGCTGGCAAATGGAAAGGTACTGGTAGTGGGAGGAAATCCAGCAAATCAATATATAACTTCAAGTGCCGAGCTATACGACCCAGCTACTGGTGTGTGGACACCAACAGGCTCACTTAACAATGTGAATAGTGCGAGGACTGCCACCTTATTAAACAATGGCAAGGTTTTGGTGACGGGTGAAAAGTATGATCCAACATACCTGAAGTTTCCGAGTGCCGAACTGTATGACCCAGCTACCGGATTATGGACATTGGCTGCAAATCCCGGCGTTATCAGTCAAACAGCGACTTTGCTTTTGAGCGGTAATGTTCTGATAACAGGGAGTTGGATTCCGTTTAATGGAAACGCCTACAAAGGTGCCCTATATTATGACCCCGCTGCGGATACGTGGACTCCGACTGGCTCACTTGCAAGCTATGCCGACAACCTAACAGCTACATTGCTAGCCAATGGCAAGGTTCTAGTTGCAGGAGGGTACATTTGCTCACTTAGTTGTGTTGGAATTAACACATCTGAGCTGTATGACCCAGCTACCAATCTGTGGACTTTGACGGGATCGCTTGTTGATGGACGTTACAGTCATACTGCCACCCTGCTACCGAATGGCAAAGTGCTGGTTGCGGGAGGATATACAAATTCCGTAGTTCTAAATACAGCCGAACTTTACGATCCATCGACGGGTTTATGGACTAAGACGACTTCTCTGACTAACGGGCGTTATAGTCACACCGCCACCAGGCTACCGAATGGAAAAGTGCTAGTTGCGGGCGGTTTTAATAATTCCGCCGTTCTAGTCTCAGCAGAACTGTACGATCCATCCACTGCTTTATGGACTCAAACTTCCTCTCTAGCAAATGCACGTACATCGCACACCGCCTCCTTATTAGCAAATGGCAAGGTGCTGGTGGTGGGTGGAAGTAATGCAACGGGTCAGGCACTAAGCAGCGCAGAACTATTCTATTAAAACAAACTTTTTCGCGATTTCTTGAGGCGATAGAAATAACAAATGAGTTCGTCTGATGTGATTGCACTTTTAGCATTGTTCGTAAGCGCATTTACTTTTTATTGGACTTCATTAAGAAATAAAAAAGCATTTTATTTAGTGCGAATTGACAACTACTTGGCTATTAGGGTGCGCCCAGAGTTTGCTTTGGTTAACGCTGGAAATAAAGACATTTTGGTGACCTCAGTGTTGTGCGCCTTTGAAGATGGTAACGGAAAGGGTTGGACTTCACCAGACGATCAAAGTCTTGCGGATGGAGAAAATTCATTTTCCATTCCTGCGGGAAAAACCAAACATTGCAAAATAGACTTTGCAGATAATTTTGATGAAGAATTTATAAAGAGTGGAATTCTTGACACAGATGGAAGAGCTGGGCTGTACCACAAAGATATGATGGTAATCGTTGAATGGGTAGATGCTAGCGGTACTGTACATAAGGCATCACCTAAAATTGTTAAATGCGGTTTTAATAGCAATGGCCACATAACAATTTCGAAGTCGCTGGGAAAACGGCACGATCTTTATAAGTTAATGAACTCTCAAAGGTAATTCAATTACCTGCCTTTGCAAGCAAAATTTGCTCACTTTATAGTCATGCACAAAACCTTAGATTGGGACAAGCCTTCGTTGCTGGGTTCTCCCATGTTCGCCCCTCTGCATCCTATTCTTTCTCGACTTAAGGATGATCAATTCCCATCGCTACAAACTTGCAATGACTTGCTAGCTGAGTATCAGCCTGGCATCACCGTGCAACAAGGCTTGCAACTAAGCTTCGTTCCGCAAGTCCTCGGCAAGCAGGGTTTTGAGTCGCAATACGAGCCACGCTGTTATCTCAAAGGCGAAGTGCAGATGCGTGAGAATAATTGGCATGATTTGCTCAATGCGCTGGTGTGGCTGACCTTTCCCAAGAGCAAAGCGGCGATCAATGCGCGCCATTACCATGCATTAACCAGCGCGACTAAGCAGGTCACAAGCAGCCAGCGCGGCGCGGTGCGTGATACCAATACCTTGTTGGATGAGTCCGGTGTGATTGTGGTTAGCTCGGATGCGGAATTGGCGTCAATGCTGCGTGATTTTCAGTGGCAGGAATTATTTTGGCAGCAACGCGAAAAAGTCAAAGCGAGTATGGGGTTTTATATTTTCGGTCACGGGCTTTATGAAAAGGCGTTACACCCTTATATCGGCATGACAGGGCAGGGCGTTGTGTTGCCTGTAGAGCAAGCTTTCTTTACTTGGCCATTACCGCAACAACTTGCCCATTTGGATAACTTGTTAGCAGACCGTTTGGCTTTGCCGGAATATGGCAGTAGCACGCGTGAGCTTTCCCCCGTGCCATTACTCGGCGTGCCAGGCTGGGCAGCAGATAACGAGTGTGAGGCGTATTATAAAAACACCCAATATTTTCGTCTCGGTAGGAGATAGCATAGAGGTGAGCTATCGCAGAACGAGACATTGCGCTATCATTTGTCCAGCTTCGGCAAATGACTCGAATTAACAAACTTTATAATTGAAAGGTGATGATGATGGATCCTAAAGTTCGCACGCTTATGTTGGCAGTTGTCGTGGCAATTGTTCTATGGCTGTTAGGCGGTCTCGTGGTGAATAATGTGCTTGGGATAATTTTGGTTATGATCGGCATCGTCATTGTTGGGCTGGCGGGTGGCAATATCATGAACACACCTGAACCTAAGCAACACAGGGAATAAACGTTCTGGATTAGCCGTGTTGTAATCACGCCACCGCAAGGTGGCGTATTTATTTCAGCAATGTGTTGATGACGTACTGGGTGTTGGCGCGCAGATTATGCCGAATCTCTAACGATTAACCGCGCTGGAAATTTTCGTTGGAAATAAGGGTTTTTGCTGGTGAAGGTGCTTTCATCCAGTTTCAAACATTCAATCACGGCACGTCCAATCGAGATTACGTCTTGTTTAACGCTGGTGAGCGCAGGATACAAAAACTCGCAGGCGGGTAAATCATCGTGACCAACAAAGGCTACATCTTTGCCTGGCTCCAAGCCAAATTTTCGGAAGGCTGCCATCGCGCCGATGGCGAGGCGATCGGTTGCACAGATTAGCGCGGTTCGGTTTTGCTTTGTCCATTCGCCCGTACCCAACATGTTCAGCGTGTGGTGCATGGCAAACGCGGCGAAGTCCCATGTCGATTCGGCATTCACCAGCGGCACTAGAAACGGCGGGCAATCTGCTTCGTGCATCGCTTGCAAATATCCCGTTATCCGTTCAGGACCCGATGGATAGGCGACTGGGGGCGCGCCAAGAAACGCGGGGCGATGTCCGCCGCTCAGCAAGTAACGCGTCACCAAACCTATGCTTTGCAGATTGTCGTTCATCACGTAATGGCACTTGGGACTAAAGTAACTATCCAAATACACCACGCGCATGTCGTGTTCCAAACGATGTAGCAGCTTGGCATTATCTTGCGATGCCACAGGGGTGAGCACCACGCCGTGTACTTTCATGGCGCGCAAAGCCAATAAAGCGGCGGCTTCGCGAGCAGGATCGTTATACGAGCATTGAATCACCACACGCAAACCCAATGCGGCAGCTTCCTCTTCAATTACGTTTAACACTTCAGCAAAAAACGGTTCGCTGATAACAGGAAGTACCACACCAACCAAATGTGACTTGCCTTTTACCAAGCTGACTGCATGAGGGTCGGGAACGTAATGTAAATCACTACAAGCTTTTTCGATGCGCTTGCGCGTTTCCGCTTTGATGCCCTGATTACCGTTGAAGTATTTTGAGACGGTGATGCGTGATACTCCTACCATCGTGGCGATGTCCTGCATGGTAATGGGCTTACTTTTTGATGACATGACTTCCTTGGCTATACACGTGTTAATAAAATGTTAATTGGAGAGTAGTTTATACGAGTGATGTTTTTTTTGCACTAACCACTTGACAATTATTTTTATACACGTGTAAAGTACGCTCTCATCATTTTTTAGATAGCCAAATATCCAAATATGACGCGTTAATCAACACGATGATGAAATGTAGTCTGAAGCGTGATTAAGAATTAAAGTTATCACGTGTTGTGAGTATCGCAAGAATTTGGAATGGGCTGCACGGCGGCGTATTCCCAATCCGTTGTAATTGGTAGTAGGGGTGCTAATTGCAGTGGGCAGTAAGGTGGTTAACTTTAACGGCAGTAAACTTTTGAGGAGAGTTTGTAATGATTAAAAATCTAAAATTGAAAAACATGTTCCGTTTGTCGCCGTTAGTGAGTGCGTTGCTGGCTGCGACCAGCGTTTCGGCAATCGCTGCGGATGTGGGTGGTTTAGAAGTAATGGGCTATACGCGTGGCGGTGTATTTAGCGGCACGCCTCGTGGTGGTTATTCACTCGGTGGCGACATGCAAAAATTTCGTCTCGGCAACGAAGGCGACAATGGTTTTGAATTGGAGCTGCGCAAAACGTTTGATGCAGGCAACGGTATGAAGTGGAGCATGGACTACATGCCTACGATTTGGAATGGCACTCACTATACCAACCAAGCTTATGCAGAAATGACAGGCTTGGATTTTGCGCCATCAGCAAAATTTTGGGCGGGTCAGCGTCGTTTGCGTATTCAGGATGTGCATATCGTCGATCATTTTTTTCTCGACTATGGTCTGAATTTTGGCACTGGGATGACCGATTACAATTTGGGCTTTGCTAAATTGGGCGTAGGCGTATTTAACGGGGGCTCTTTGGATAATCAAAATTCCGCACAAAATAATGCGCGTCGCGTCAATGTGGATTTGTCTGAAATCCAAAGTAATACAGGCGGTGTGTTGCGTGTATTGGGTACGGTGGTCAGCGGTAATTTCAAATATGGCTCACCTGGCTCGATGTTGAGTGTTTCGCATAACCAGTCCGATTTTATCGTCAAAGGTTTGACCAACACTTTATTTCTCCAAACTGCGAGTGGACATGCGAATTTACAGGGTCAGTTTCAAGGTTTAGGTGATGCCGCCGCCGCTGCGAGTGGCCCGAACAGCAATGGTAAGTTAACGAATGGAGTTACTTTGAATGACCAGCAGCCTGGCTTAAAGAGCAACCGAATTGGAGACTCAATTAACTGGCAGTCTGGTAAGTTTGGTGGTCAGGCGTTAGCGGTGATTCAGAATGGTAAAGTTGAAGGTGGTGCGAATGATGGCATCAATACCAAAGACACTACCTTGGGTGGGCGTATTTCTTATGCGCTGACTAACAATTTCAAAATGCTAGTTGAAGCGGGCATGACGAGCCGTAAACCTGACAATTCCGCTAACCAAACCTTGAACAAGTTTACGATTGCCCCGACATTGTCATTGGGTTCGGATTTCTGGTCGCGTCCTGAGTTGCGTTTTTACGTAACCCAAGCGAACTGGAATGATGCGGCTGCAACTGCGAAAGGTGGCTTCGGTGTAGCAGGTCGTACTTCTTCAACCACCACGGGCGCGCAAATCGAAGTTTGGTGGTAAGCAACACTTCGGCTAGCAACTAAACATGGTTGTTAGTCAGTCAAAACGTTTTTCTGCGCACGCCAATTATTTGGCGTGTGTATGAAAACCACTTAAATACACGAGGGCAAGAAAATGAATATCAAACAGGTAGTGAGCCGCTTGGCGGTTGCCATGATTTCGGTAAGCGTGATGTCGGTTGCACACGCTGAACTGACTATCGCTTACATCACCAATGGCAATACCAATGAAGGCTGGACGCTGATTAACGGCGGTGCAAAAGAGGCGGGCAAAAAAGCGGGCGTGAAGTTTATCGAGTTGGCGGCAGAGAAAGGCGAGCTGTCCAAGCAGCTGGCTATTGTTGAAGACATGATTACCCGTAAGGTCGATGCGATTGCCATTGCACCGGTGGATAGTGCGGGCATTTCTCCCGCAGTAAATCGTGCGTTGGCGGCGGGCATTCCTGTCGTTGCAGTGGATACCAATGTGACAGGCTCTAAAATTACCAGCTATGTGGCAACCGACAATATCAAGGCTGCAAACGTGCAAGGTGATTGGGCTGCGGGGCAGGTCAAAGATGGCGATAAAGTGATTTACATCACGGGCGATCTGGGTCAATCAACAGGTCAAGAGCGTAAAAAAGGTTTTGTGGATGCACTGAAAGCAAAACGTCCCAATGCAAAAATCATCGAAGTTTCTACCACGTGGGATCAGACCCAAGCGCAAAATGGCGTGGAATCTGCCTTGCGTGCCAATAGCGACGTTAAGCTGATTGCCTGTGCATGGGATGGCGGTGCGTTGGGTGCAGTGGCGGCGATGAAAGGTGCAGGCATTAAACCGGGCGAAATTAAATTGGCTGGCTTTGATGGCTCACCTGGTGGCTTGGATATGATGAAACAAGGTTGGCAGCAAGCAAACGCTGCGCAGATGTTGGCGAAAATTGGTCAAGTCGGCGTGGAAACTGCGATTGCCGCAGCCAAGAAACACAAGGTGGAAGCGCGTATCGACACGGGCGCATTTTTGGTTTTACCTTCCAACGTGGACAAGTTCGCCAAAGATTCTGGTGTGGCGCAGTTCATGAAAGTGAAATGATTTTCTGAGTCGTTAAAAATCAAGGTGGCTGCTCTCTCCCAGTCACCTTGGTCTTTCTAGGAGTCACAATGAAAACCCTCACACGACAAGAATGGTACGGCGCACTCGTTGCCGTATTGGTACTCGGTGTATTGCTGTCTATCGCATCGCCCTACTTTTTGAACAGCCGTAACCTCAGCAACATCCTCGTGCAAGCGTCGGTGATCGCCTTGTTGGCAGGCGGGCAAACGTTTGTAATTTTGACGGGCGGTGTGGATTTGGCTGTTGGCTCATTAACCGCATTGGCGGGTGCAGTGTCGGGTTACATGATGGTGAAATTGGGCATCGATCCCTACCTCGCTATCCTCGCCGCGTTTGCGATTGGCGCAGGCGTGGGTTTGTTCAATGGCTACTTGGTTGCCTTTGTTGGTATCCCTTCCTTTATTGTCACCTTGGGTGGCTTAACGCTGTGGCGCGGGCTGGCTTTTGACGCGACAGGTGGCTTTGATATGTCGGGCATGCCAGAGCCGTTTCCGTTCATTGGTTACGGTGAACTATTTGGTTTGATACCCATGCCGATTGTGGTGATGGTGTTGTTTTACGTAAGTATGTCATTCGTTTTATCCAGCACCAAATTGGGTCGCTATGTTTACGCCATCGGCTCGAACGAAATGGGTGCGCGTCAGGTCGGCATCAACATTCGCTGGTACAAACTCGGCGTGTATGTGGTGTCGGGATTGTGCTGTGCGTTAGCCGCGATTGTGCTGGTTGGGCGCATGGATTCCTCCAGCGGCAAGATGGCGCAAATGTTTGAGTTGGATGCTATTGCGGCGGTGATATTGGGCGGCACATCGTTGTTCGGCGGACGCGGCAGCATCATCGGTAGTTTGCTCGGTGCGATTTTAATCACCATGATCCGCAACGGCATGAACCTGCTGGAAATCTCGCAATTTAAGCAAATGATGGCAATCGGTGCGGTAGTCATTATCGCAGTTTGGATCGACGTGATTCGTCGCAAACGTTTACTGCGCAAATAGATAGGGGATGAAAATGAGTAACCAAACTCCTGTATTAAGAATTCGCGGACTCACCAAGCACTACGGAGGTGTGAAGGCGTTGACTGAAGCGAATTTTGCACTCGCACCGGGTGAACACGCGGCGATAGTCGGTGATAACGGCGCGGGGAAAAGTACCTTTGTGCGCCTGATTACGGGCGTGGAGCAACCCAATAGCGGAACGATTTGTATTGATGGCAAGCTGGTGAATTTTGACTCACCGCTAGATGCGCGTGATCAGGGTATTGAGACGGTGTATCAGACACTGGCGTTGGCGGAAGATTTGGATGTGCCCGCGAATATATTTTTGGGCAGGGAAAAAGTGCTGATGAATTTGGGACCGTTGTCGATACTCAATCATAAAGCCATGCGTGAAGAATCGGTGAGTATGTTGTCCACTACGGGCGTGAAAATTCAGGACATGAGTGAGACGTTACGTGGCATGTCCGGTGGGCAACGTCAGTGTGTGGCAATTGCACGTGCCGCAGGCTTTGCAAAAAAGATGATTATTCTGGATGAGCCCACTGCCGCGTTGGGCATACAAGAAACGGCGCGTGTTGAAGAGATCATCAAAGGCTTAAAAACACGCGGTGTGCCGCTCATCATCATTAGCCATAACCTGCGCCAAGTATTCGATTTGGCGGATCGCATCTGGGTGTTTCGACAAGGTCGAATCGTTGCCTCAGTATTGAAAAAAGATTCCAACCCGGAACAAATTGTCGGGCTGATAACGGGTGCAGTGAATCCAGATAATGTGCCTGGCGCAACCGATTTGCTCACCGCGATTTCAGTTTTTCGTGAACTAGAATAATCGCACAAGCTGGAATCGGTAATGTCTGGTAACTTTCCCCGTTATGTGGTTTTTGGTGAAGCCCTGACTGACATGCTCAGGCAGGAAGATGGTCGCTGGCTATCTGTGCCTGGCGGGGCGTGTTGGAATGTGGCGAGGGTGGGCGCGCGGCTCGGTGTATCAACTGCTTTTGCGGGTGCGGTGAGTAACGATTTATTCGGTGAGCAACTCGACAACGAAGGTACGGCAGCAGGTTTGGACAGACGCTTTTTGCAGCGCATCGATGCCGCGCCACTCTTGGCCATGGTGGCATCACAACATCCGCCACAGTATTTTTTTATTGGTAACGATAGTGCGGATTTGCATTTTGATTCGACGCAACTTCCGCAAGGCTGGCGCGAAGCGGTGGAAATAGTGCATTTCGGTGGCATCAGCCTGATGCGAAAACCACTTTCTACAAAATTGGTGGCAGAAGCTATCGCTGTAAAAGCAGCGGGTAAACGCATCTCGTTCGACCCCAATTTTCGCGGCATGGCAGCCGCAGCCGATTATGCTGAAACATTTCGCTTCATCGCGTCCATTGCGACTTACATCAAAATTTCTGACGATGATTTGATTGGCATATTTCCAGAACTGAACCCAGCACAAGGCTTGGCAACACTGTGCACAATCGCACCCACCGCGCAAATTTTGCTAACACGTGGCGCGATGGGAATGACACTTTTCAATGGTGGTGAAGTGGTTGAACAAACAGCATTCACAGTGTTTGTAGAGGATACCGTCGGGTGTGGTGATGCGGCGATGGGGGGCTGGATGTCCAGTGTGTTGCTCCACCCAACTGCCGATAACACCGTGCATTTGCAAGTGTCGGCAGCCACCGCCGCCCTTGCCGCAACCCGCGCGGGGCCTTATCCCCCATCGGCTGAAGAAGTCGATGCGCTGCTCACACAACGAGGATACGCATCATGGTTAGCACGGTGAAAGTACTGATAGGCGATGAAAGCAAAAACGCCGAAGAGCTGGTACTCAGTCATGCCGATGTGAAGAGTGGTCATGCAAAATTTTCGGTGACGAAACGCAACTTGCATGGTGGCTTGCGCGGCGACATGGACATTATCGAGGTGCACAATGGGCGCATGAAATTTTGGTTGTTACCCGAGCGCGGCATGGGTATTTGGAAAGTGTGGCTGGATGATATTGAAATTGGTTGGCAATCCCCCGTGCGCGGCCCGGTGCATCCGAAGTTTGTATCTATTCACGATGAAAGCGGATTGGGTTGGCTGGGCGGTTTCGATGAACTGTTGTGTCGTTGTGGATTAGAAAGTAATGGCGCACCTGAATTTGATAGCCATGGCAAATTGAAATATCCGCTGCACGGAAAAATCGCCAACTTGCCTGCCTACAAAGTGGCGGCAAGCCTAGAAGCCAATAACGACGGAATTCGTGTTGAAGGATGTGTAGAGGAAGCCTGCTTCAAATTTCAGAAGTTGGAGCTGCATTCAGCAGTGAGTACGAAATTGGAATCAACCGAGATTTGCATACACGACACCGTCACCAACGCTTCCGATACGGTTGCCGAATTTCAATTGCTGTATCACATTAACTTTGGCACGCCAATTCTTGAGGCGGGTGCAGAAGTGGTTGCACCTGTTAAAACTTTAGTGCCGCGCACACACCGCGCGGAAGAGGGTGTCGCCGCATGGTCGAAAATTGCAGCCCCAGAAACAGGTTACCTCGAACAAGTTTATTTCATGGAATTGCTCGGTGATGCAGCGGGGCAATCGCAAGTGCTGTTACGTAATGCCGCAGGCACATTGGGCGTTAGCATTCATTTCAATCTAAAACAATTGCCATGTTTCACCTTATGGAAAAATACGGCCTCGCTGCGTGATGGCTATGTGACTGGCTTAGAGCCGGGTGCAAACTTCCCCAATCCTCGCTCGTATGAACAATCACAAGGGCGCGTTGAAATATTGCAGCCAAGCGAATCACGAGAATTTGAAGTGCGTTTGGAATTTCATCTTGATGCAGTGAGTATCGAAAAGGCACAGAAAAAAATTCTGGAGTTTCAGGCAATATCTCAGCCTAATATTCATCAGACCATGCAGGCGGGTTGGTGTATCGACGTTGTTTAGCAGATTATTTGAAACTTTTGTGGTTGGGATGAAGTGGAAAATGGGGAATTATTAGTCTGAACTCGAATTCATTTCGGGTAGGCAATTTAAGCCAAAGTAGATATTCAATTTTGACCCAATATTGCGAGTTGCTTAGTGCATGATACATGTTCGAAAAATGCGCCGTGATCAGTTCGACACTCGAAAAGCGCTCGACTCAGATTGCTCTGTGTTGAGTGTCGATGCTTCCCAATAAAACCTTGGCAGATTTTCCAGTGCTGATACCAGACCCTTGTTCCAAACTTCCGACACCTGTTTGGCAAAAGGATCATCTTCTGTCATGCACAGCTGGTGGGTGAAATTCAAGCTGCCTTTTTCATAGATCAGTAAATCGATAGGTGGACCGACAGTCAGATTGCTACGTACAGTAGAATTCATCGAGACCATCGCACAGCGTGCTGCCGCTTCCAATTGCGTGCTGCGCTTAATCACTCGGTCCAGGATAGGTTTGCCATATTTGACTTCACCAATTTGCAAGAACGGGTGTTCGCCTGACTCGTGGATGTAATTGCCTTGGGGATAGATCATTAGCGTTTCGTGGTGTGCCACACCAATCTGCCCAGCCAAAATGAACGTGGCTTCAAAGCTGGTACTGCCTGAATCTCGAACAACGTGTAAATTTTGTACGCTAGTGCTTATCGTAGCGACATAGTCAGCCGCCTCTTGCATGCTATTCACGGTAAGTAAATTTGGATTCGTGTCACTTTCTAAATCCGCCTTGATGCGCTTTACAACCAATTGCGTGGTGGCCAGATTGCCCGCTGAAAGCAGCGCAAATACTCTGTTGTTTGGCCAGATGAAAGTATGCATCTTTGAGTAAACCGAAATGCTATCGAACCCCGCATTGGTGCGTGAATCCGAGCAGAGAACGAAACCGGTGTCGGTATTTATAGCAAGACAATAAGTCATTATCAATCCAGAAATAATAGTAATGACGAAACAGTAGCATGCACCGAGAAACTCGGCAAACCCTACTGTGCCGAACCTATACAAAATCAACATCACTCTGCCTATTGATCCGGCCACTTTTATCCGTGAATCAAGCGGCATATTTTACGCGTGAGTCTTGGAAGTATTTCTTCACACGCTCGGGTGATTTTTCTAGCGTCTGCATGTGTTCAGTTGCAGCAGCTTTCAGCTTAGCTTTTGTGCGTGCTGGAACCTTGGTGGAGATGGCATGTTTCAAATCCGCATTCAACCGTTCTTCCGGGTTTAACTCCGGGCTGTAGCTGGGCAAGTAAAACAACTCAATCCTATCCTTCCGTTCTGCCACCCACGCCTTGACCACCTTGCTATGATGAACACGCAGGTTGTCCAGTATCAGGAATACTTTCCGGCCTGCGTCCTTAATTAACGCTTCCAGAAATTCGGTGAATCTATCTGCATTGAACGACTCATCGATAATCATCCAGCGTGCCTTACCCTGATTGGTGACCGTCGCAATCATCGACAGTTTGTGACGTGTACCGCCCGGTGCTAAAGTAACCGGTGTTTTCCCCGCCGGTGCATAACTGCGTCCACGCACATCGGTATTCACAATCGCCGTTTCATCACCCCAGTGAATTTCGGCATCTTCGGCTTTTGCGCGTTGCTCAATGACCGGATATTCTTCATCCAGCCACGCTTTCACTTCCTCAGGACGTTGTTCATAGGCTTTCTTGATCGGCTTTTGTGGCGTAAATCCCCAACGTTGCAAATAGTTGCCAACCCCGCGAACTGAGAGCTTGATACCGCACTCACGCTCGATCAATTGCATCACAGCAGCACGACTCCACAGCGCAAATTCCATCTTCAACTGCTCTGGTCGCTTCTCGCAAATAATCTGCTGAATCGTGCGTTCTTGTGCCTCACTCAACATGCGCCCGCTGCCTTCCTTCTTGCCTCGTGCTTCAGGCTTGAGCGCGGATGCTCCCGCCTCCTTGTACAAGTTGATCGCAGCATTAACTGCGCACCAACTGAGTCCACTGTGTTCAACGATTTGCATCACCGGCATTCCCTTGCGGTACGAGCGTATTACTTGCTTGCGCCTTTCGTGAAGTACCTCCCTTGTTTGTTTTCTTGCGTCTTCTTTTTCCATGCGCGATGGGACACATCAATCCCAGTAAAGTTCACGAATAATTCATGCCGAGTCTATAGGTTAAAGCACCAAAGCAGTTCGTTTAACGCATCCAACTTTGTTGCATCGCACTGCTTTGGTGCTACGCCTAACAAGCTACTAATTAACTAAATGATTCTATGGGAAATTAGGATTGGTATGGTTAGTGCTTACCTGTATATCAAGAATATTCTAAATTGGTTTGAGATAGGTGATGAAAACTGCCTACGATGAAATGTATACCTCGGATGGAGCAGTGCGAGACAGCTATCGGAGCTATGCCGGCTGGTTGCAATCGACTCCTGATGAAGTGATCGCGCGCAAGCGTGAAGAAGCCGACATCGCATTTCATAGAGTCGGAATTACCTTTGCAGTGTATGGAGAAGATACAGGACAGGAGCGACTGATTCCTTTCGACATCGTGCCGCGCATTATTCCGTCTCACGAATGGAAGTGTTTGGCCAACGGACTGAGGCAGCGCGTCAAGGCCTTGAATGCTTTTTTGCACGACATTTATCACGATCAGGAAATTCTTAAAGCGGGGCTAATTCCCGCAAAACAAGTGCTGGGCAATTCGCAGTTTCGCCAGGAAATGGTGGGAGTTGATGTACCCGAACATGTCTATGCTCATATTGCCGGTGTTGATCTGGTGCGTGCCGATAGTGGCAATAAACTGGGCGAGTACTACGTGCTTGAAGACAATTTACGCACGCCGTCCGGTGTGTCCTACATGCTCGAAGATCGCAAGATGATGATGCGACTATTCCCGGAGTTGTTTGCGCGCCATGCGATTGCCGCCGTAGATCATTACCCTGATTTATTATTGAATAACTTGCGCTCGGTTGCTCCGGCAGGTGTCGCCAATCCCAATGTGGTGGTGCTGACCCCGGGTCAATTTAATAGTGCCTATTTTGAGCACGCTTTTCTGGCACAACAAATGGGCGTTGAGTTGGTAGACGGCAACGATTTGTTTGTGCGTGATGAAACGGTATTCATGCGCACAACTCAAGGACCGTTGCGCGTTGATGTAATTTATCGCCGCATTGATGACGACTTTCTTGATCCGCGCGCTTTTCGCAAAGACTCCATGCTGGGCGTTCCGGGCTTATTTTCCGCCTATCGTGCAGGCAACGTTACGCTGGCAAATGCGGTGGGGACGGGCATTGCCGATGACAAAGCAATCTATGTGCATGTGCCGGAAATGATCCGTTTTTACTGCGGTGAAGAGCCCATCCTGTCCAATGTGCCGACTTGGGAATTGAGTAAGCCCGATGATTGCAAGTATGTGCTTGAGCATTTGTCAGAACTGGTGGTTAAGGAAGTTCACGGCTCTGGTGGTTATGGCATGTTGGTTGGGCCAACTGCGACGAAAGATGAGATTAGATTATTTCGCGACAAGATTATCGCTGCACCGGAAGGTTATATAGCGCAGCCTACTTTAGCTTTATCAACTTGTCCGACCTATGTTGAAAGCGGCGTTGCACCCCGGCATATTGATCTGCGGCCTTACGTGCTGTCCGGCAAGGAGATTACCATGGTGCCGGGCGGACTGACCCGTGTAGCTTTGAAGGAAGGATCGCTAGTCGTCAATTCATCTCAGGGCGGCGGCACCAAAGATACTTGGGTACTGGAAAACTAATATGCTTTCGTCAACCGCAGATCACCTGTACTGGATGGGTCGTAGTCTGGAGCGAGCCGAAAACACCGCTCGCATGCTGGACGTAACCTACCGATTGTCACTGCTCAAACATGCTGCTGGCACGCCGCACCAAGAGTGGCGCGCCATGTTGTCTATCAGCGGATTGCATGAAGACTTTGAAGCGCGCTACAACGAGCCAAGTGCCCACAATGTGATGCACTTTATGGCACTCGATGAAAAAAATCCCGGCAGCATCTATAACAGTATTTTTGCCGCACGCGAAAATGCACGAGCCGTTCGGGGTGCAATTACCTCGGAAATGTGGGAGGTACTCAATTACACGTGGTTGGAAATGCACAAAATACAAACACAAGGCATCGCCGAGGATGGCGTTGCCCGGTTTTTCGAGTGGGTAAAAGAACGTTCGCATTTATCCAGAGGGATTGCGCATGGCACGATGTTACGCGATGACTCATTCCGTTTTATCCGCTTGGGTACTTTTTTGGAGCGCGCCGACAACACCGCACGTATTTTGGATGTGAAATACCACATTCTCCTTCCCAGCCCAAGTGAAGTCGGAGGAGCTGCCGATTACTACCAATGGGGCGCATTACTACGTTCAGTTTCTGCGTTTGAATCCTATCGTAAAGTGTATCGAGACCAACTCACGCCCAAACGTGTTGCCGAATTGCTGGTATTGCGTTCCGACATGCCGCGTTCGTTGACTGCCTGTATGAACGAGGTGGATCGTCTGCTGCAAGAACTCAGCGGGTCGCGCTCAGGTGAGTTGTTGCGGCGTTGTGGTTTGCTGCATAGCGAGTTGCGTTTCGGCAACATTGATGAAATTTTTTCTTATGGTTTGCATGAATACTTAACCGAATTTCTGGAACGCATCTACTTGCTTGGAGATTTAATTAACACCACCTATTTCTGGACTAAGGATGAAGCATGACATATTGTGTTGCCACCATGATTGATGCGGGCATTGTTTTCGCGTCAGATTCGCGGACGAATGCCGGCATCGATAACATCTCCATATTTCGCAAGATGAAGACATTTGAGCGTGCCGGTGAGCGGGTGCTGGTGATGGTCAACTCTGGAAATCTGGCCATTACCCAGGCCACCATCAACCACCTTGAACAGGCCATTCGCCATAACATCGAACCCAATTTGATGAACGTTTTTTCCATGTATGACGTGGCCGAATTGGTCGGTGTTGCACTTCGTGAAGTGCGCCACCGTGACGGGCCATTTTTGCAGGAAAATAATGTGGATTGCAGCGCAAATTTTATTGTTGGCGGGCAAATCGCGGGGGAAAATCAGCGTCTGTTCATGGTGTATTCGGAGGGGAATTTTATTGAGGCTACGCCGGAAACCCCGTATTTTCAAATCGGCGAAGTCAAGTATGGAAAGCCTATTATTGACCGAGTGATTAAAGACGACACCTGTATGGACGATGCAATTAAATGCGTGCTGGTGTCTTTCGATTCGACCATGCGTTCGAATTTATCGGTAGGCATGCCCATTGATCTTGCTTGTTATCACCGCAACAGTTTGCAACTCGGTCACATACATCGTTTTGACGATCAAGACCCCTATATGCAACGATTAAGATTAAGCTGGGGCGAAGGGGTGCGCCGCGCCTTTGCACAATTGCCGAATTTTCAATGGCCGTGAGCAGCTGTCGTTGCGTTGCCCGGTAGCATTCCACCAGAAAGGTTACAGATGACCATCCGTGTTGCACTCAATCACCAGACCAGTTACACATTTGATCGTGTGGTCAATCTCTGGCCGCACGAGATACGTTTGCGTCCCGCCGCACATAGCCGCACGCCCATACTGAGCTACTCGCTGAACATAGAACCCGCCGACCATTTTCTTAACTGGCAACAAGATCCTTTCGGCAATTGGGTGGCTCGATTGGTGTTCCCGGAAAAAACCGAGTCGTTAAAAATTACGGTCGATTTGGTGGCGGACATGACGGTGATCAATCCGTTCGATTTTTTCATGGATGAATTCGCCGAGAATTTTCCCTTCGACTATCCGGATGAATTGAAGCGCGAGCTGGGGCCGTATCTTGAGATCGATTCCGCAACTCCTTTGCTGGCCGATTGGATAACCCGCACTAAAAAAGAATTGCTCAGTAAACCATTGCGTACCATCGACATGCTGGTTGGCATCAATCAACGCGTGCAAGGCGATGTGGGCTATATCGTGCGCCTTGAAGCTGGCGTGCAGACAGCGGAACAAACCTTGGAGCTCAAGCGTGGCTCGTGTCGGGATTCGGCTTGGCTGTTGGTGCAGGTGCTGCGCAACTTGGGCTTGGCGGCGCGTTTTGCATCGGGTTATTTGATCCAATTAAAGGCCGATGTCAAAGCACTCGATGGAACCTTCCGGCACCGACCACGATTTCACTGATTTGCATGCTTGGACAGAAGTGTATATTCCGGGTGCCGGTTGGATAGGGCTTGATCCAACTTCGGGGCTTCTGGCCGGTGAAGGCCATATTCCGCTGGCATGTACCGCGATGCCATCCTCGGCAGCACCGGTGATAGGTGCCACGGAAGTGTGTGAAACGCACTTTGATTTTGCCATGCAAGTGACACGCATCCATGAAGACCCTCGCGTTACTCAGCCCTACACCGAAGTGCAATGGCAGGCAATGCTCGACCTCGGACATCAGGTCGATGTTGAGCTGAAGCAGCATGATGTGCGCCTCACCATGGGTGGTGAACCAACTTTTGTTTCCATCGATGATATGGAAGGAGCAGAGTGGAATATCACCGCCTTGTCAGATAAGAAGCTTGAACTCGCTGGCGATTTGCTCACCCGTCTGCAAAGTCATTTTGCACCGGGCGCGATGCTGCATTTTGGTCAGGGCAAGTGGTATCCGGGCGAGCCGTTGCCGCGCTGGGCACTGGGCTGCTATTGGCGTACTGACGGCAAGCCGCTGTGGAATGACAGGAAGTTGTTGGTGACTGCAAACAGCAGCGGTGCTAACACAACCGCAGATGCGTTGCGTTTTATGCAACGACTTACGGACGAACTTGGGCTGAGTGAACGTTTTGTTATTCCGGCTTTTGAAGACGTGACTCAAATTGTCGATCAGGAACAACGCTGGCCTGAAAATCTCGACCCCCTCAAATCTGATCTTAATAAAAAAGATGAACGGCGGCGGCTGGCAAAACTAATTGAGCGCGGACTCGGTGAGCCAGTGGGTTACGTGTTGCCGCTAAAGGCGTTGCCACCCGGGAAAAGCCAGCAAGCTGCCAAGGCTATTATTTCAGCGGGTTTTCGTTCCAGCCCTTGGCCGCTACGCCGAGAGAATTTGTATTTGATCGCCGGTGATTCGCCGCTAGGGCTGCGTCTGCCTTTGGCTGGGTTGCCTTGGGTAGCACCTGCTGACAAGGAAGAAGAATTTGCTCGCGATCCGTTTGATGCGACCATCGAGCCACCGGACGCAGAGCTGTCGATCAAGAACTCGAAAACCCCGGTCAACTCGCTCAAGGCCAGTTACGATCCGCGCGAAATCATACACACCGCCTTGTGTGCCGAGGTGCGTGCGGGTGTACTGTGTGTGTTTCTGCCACCCGTGCCTCTACTTGAAGACTTCGTGGTGCTGATTACCGCAGTAGAAACGAGTGCCGCCGAGTTGAAGCTGCCGCTACGGTTGGAGGGGTACACGCCCCCTTCCGATCCGCGCCTGAAGGAGTTCCGCATCACGCCTGATCCCGGCGTGATCGAAGTGAACATCCATCCTTCCGGCTCGTGGTCGCAGTTGGTGGAGAACACCCAGACGCTTTACGAGGAAGCTCGCCAGTCACGACTGGGTACAGAAAAATTCATGATCGATGGCCGACATACCGGCACTGGTGGTGGCAATCACGTCACGCTAGGTGCGGCCACACCGGCTGATTCATCGTGCTTACGGCGACCGGATGTGCTGATGAGCTTAATCACTTATTGGCAACATCATCCCGCGTTGTCCTATTTGTTTTCCGGCCAATTCATCGGCCCCACCAGCCAGGCACCGCGCGTGGATGAGGCGCGACATGAAAGTCTGTATGAGTTGGAAATTGCATTTCAACAAATGGTGGAACATCTAAAGCCCGGCGAGGAAAGTCTGCAACCTTGGCTGGTAGACCGTCTGCTGCGTAATCTGTTGGTGGACTTGTCCGGGAATACGCACCGTGCCGAATTCTGCATCGACAAACTCTATTCACCCGACAGCGCGATGGGACGTTTAGGATTGGTTGAATTTCGTGGCTTTGAGATGCCACCGCACGCGCAAATGTCATTGCTGCAAATGTTACTGCTGCGTGCGCTGGTTGCGCGTTTCTGGCAGACCCCGTATCGCGGCAACCTCAACCGTTGGGGGACTGAACTGCATGACCGCTATATGCTTCCGCACTTTGTAGCTCAGGACATGCGCGACGTGGTGCTGGACTTGCAGCGTGCGGGTTACGCCTTTGAGTTCGAGTGGTTCGCGCCTTTCTTGGAATTTCGTTTTCCGCGCTTCGGCACTGTGGTGTATCACGGCATCGAAATCGAGCTACGCCAGGCCATCGAGCCATGGCATGTGCTGGGCGAGGAAGTTGCTGCCGGCGGCACGGCACGTTATGTCGATTCTTCGCTCGAACGTATGCAAGTCAGGGTGCGTCAGATGAATGACAATCGCCACATTCTTACTTGCAACGGTCGTCCGTTGCCGCTAACCGCCACGGGTACGCGTGGTGAATACGTGGCCGGGGTGCGCTACCGTGCTTGGGCACCGCCATCCGGATTGCATCCGACCATTGGTGTGCAAGCCCCGTTGGTGTTTGATCTGGTGGATAGCTGGAGCGGGCGTTCGATAGGCGGTTGCACCTATCACGTCGCCCATCCCGGCGGGCGCAACTACGATACCTTTCCGGTTAATGCCAATGAGGCCGAAGCACGCCGCGTGGCGCGTTTCTGGAATCACGGTCATACGCCCGGTGAGATGCATATCCGCCGCGAAGGACGCAATCCCGATTACCCGTTCACACTTGATTTGCGTCGCGCACCCGAACCGTTGATGGAAGGTTTTTCGGGACAGCCCAGCGAGATTATGAAGCAGGCGCAACAGGGGCAACAGTAGCTGCGTGTGGAAGTGGAAGAAATTGTTGAATTTTATGAGTAATCAACTATGCAGAATATGACCGATCAGAAATTGAAATCGACAGGCAGGACACGTAACGGCGACAAGCTCAATTCAGATTTTTTTGAGAGCTATTTGCAACGAGTGCTTGAGGAACGGGATCGTTGCGGACTCACCGACATGATAGGCGGAATTGAAGCACTCATGATCACGGTCGAACCGGGCAACTCCATCGAGTACATCGCCGAACTCGCCCTGATGACCCCTTATCATTATCTGGTGACGCTGGACAGTTCGGGACATTTGACGCATATCCTGCGCATCGATATGAACTCGCCGGACATCCTGCTGCGCGAAGTGAAGAACCCGGATCATTACGATATTTTTCGCAGTCTCAATGATCTTCATCCTGCCGGTTCGCAACGCCCGCATAGTCGTTATCTGGGGGAAATTCTATGGGTGAGTGACCGCGAAAAAGTGCTGGAACTGCAACAGGCGCGGGAATTCAGATTTTTTTCTCCCGATGCACTGGCTGAACTTGACCTTCCATCCAACGTAAGCATCAGCAAACCTTCGCCCTATACGCAAAATGTGGTGGGTTATATGGAACGCGCACCCAATGAAGTTCGCGTTTATCACCCGCTGGGAAATTGCAGCATCGTGCCACAGGCTCAGGAAGCATATGAGCAGGCCAAGGCATTGCAGAAAAAAATGGATATAGCCGATCTCATTCAGCCCATTGATCACCTTGCGACACGTGTGTACAGCCAAAATCGGGAAGCGGCATTGCTCGAATATCTGTCCTTGTCCAGCTATTACTATTGGGGCAGTTATGACATAGCCGACCAGAACTCTTCGACCAACGTGTGCAAAAGCGTTAGAGCGGTGGCGGAGTCGGTTAGCCCGGCAAAAGTATTCACCGCCAACAATCAGCCTTACTGTGTGAATCATTTGGATGGATTGCCCTCGCCGACAGAAACCTTCGTTAGGAACTATGGCGCACGTCTGCATCACATCGCTCTGTCAGTAAAAGACGGTGAGCGAGGCGGAAAAGAGAATATCGAATTTCTGGTTGAGGCGATCACCAGTCAGGGTAAAGGTTTTTTGTTGGAAGTGGTCGGATCACGGGACGATGGCTTGAAACAAATTTTTTCAACTGCTTCGCCATTCTCTGCTTTGATCATTGAATACGTGCAACGCTTTGGCGATTTTCAGGGATTTTTCACGCGAGATAATGTGGCTCGTTTAACTGCCGCAGCCGGTAGTGCAGAAAATCTAGCGAGCATTTAATTGGTGGTTATAACAGTTAATGGTTTTTTTATACACGACATCAACCTATGATTTTCAGAACATGCCTTTTGGGCAGGGGGATTGTTGTGATCAATCTTACAAGCAACTAACTAAAATTTTAAGGGAAAACTTCGAATTTGGTATATTTGGCGTTGGATCATTTTAGGCGGTTGTTACAGTCATTATTTCAAGACCTATTGTTTTGCATTTGGAAGGTATGATTTTTTCGCAGCCGAAATCGGCACTTTTGCAAGCCAACTCAATCAGCTCCATCGTCAATACCGCATCCGCCAACGACACAGGATTAGCGGTGTTCAATAAAACTGCGTCACGAAATGCCGCATAGAATTGCCGATAGTCGCCGCGTAAATTCGGTACGATGTGGGTGATGTTTTTCTCCGCAGTGGGCAGCTGTAACACACCATCACGCGGGTCGTATCCGTAGTGTTCGCCGCTGGGTAACTCGCCACGTTTTAGACTTTCTTCCTGAGTGTCCAAACCATATTTTGTATAGCTGCCCGCATCACCTCTTAGTGCATAACGCGGGGTTTCATCGGCAACCAACATGCTGGCGTGTAGGGTGACGCGCAAACGTTCATAGCGCAGTAACACATGAAAATAATCGACTGCTTGTGCATCTTTGCGTTGCATCGCAAAGTCCGCTTGTATCGCTATCGGGCAGCCAAATAGCTGCAAGGCTTGATCCAGCAGATGCGGACCAAGGTCGTACCACAAACCATTTCCTTCACCTGCTTGCTCACGCCAACGGGTTCTGACTTCGGGGCGAAAGCGGTCGAAGTGTGATTCAAAGCTCACCAGTTCACCAATCTTCCCGGATGCGATCACGCTACGCAAAGTCAGAAAATCTGCATCCCAGCGGCGGTTGTGAAATACCGACAAGACTAATCTTTTTTGTTCGGCTAATGCTTTGAGTTCGCGTGCCTGTGCAGCGGTGACGGTAAACGGTTTATCCACGACGACGTGCTTGCCAGCGAGTAGCGATTGTTTGGCTAAATCAAAATGCGTATGGTTGGGTGTGGCAATGACGACCACATCAATTTGCGATTGGGTCAACAATTCATCAAGCGAGATTCTGACTTTTACCGATGGGTAGTCAGCTAAAACTTTTTCTGGATGGCTAGAGCAGACTGCGACGAGATTCAAATTTGACACACTGTTGATGAGCGGTGCGTGCAGGGTTTTGCCTGCATAGCCATAACCGACTAATGCGACGTTGAGCGTATTAGGCAATACGCAACTCGGTAACAGGGTCGAAATACACGGTCTTGGACATATCAAACATCAACGCCATCTGTTCTCCGTGTTTGCCCGCGTGGTCAGGATGGACACGGCACACCACATCTTTGCCGTTGATTTTGACCATGAGTAAAGTGTCTGCACCAGTAGGTTCGGCGATTTCAATCTGTGATTCGGCAACGTAGAAGTTGGGCGCGCCCGCGAGGAAATCGACTTTGTGCGTGATTTTTTCAGGGCGAATGCCGACGATTACTTCCTTGCCCAAATAATTTTTCAATGCTGTTTCTGCGCTATTGGCGGGGAAGATATGCTGCTTGCCACCCGTTTCAATTTGTAGGCCGATAGCACTGCCCAGCGGCACAACCTGACAGGGGATGAAGTTCATCGAGGGCGACCCCATAAAGCCCGCCACAAAAAGGTTGGCAGGGTTGTCGTAAATTTGTTGCGGTGTGCCGAACTGCATGACTTCTCCCGCTTTCATTACGGCAATTTTGTCACCCAAAGTCATGGCTTCGATTTGGTCGTGAGTCACGTAAACAATGGTTTTGCCGACGCGCTTATGCAGCAATTTAATTTCGGTGCGCATTTCCACGCGTAACTTGGCATCGAGGTTGGACAACGGCTCATCAAACAGAAACAGGGTTGGATCGCGTGCAATGGCGCGACCCATTGCCACACGCTGGCGTTGACCACCCGAAAGTTGCGAAGGCTTGCGATCCAGCAGTTGCTCCATCTGCAAAATTTGTGCGACTTGCGCGACGATTTTTTCTTGCTCGGCCTTGGCAATTTTGCGGATTTCCAAACCGAAAGAAATGTTTTGTCTGACTGTCATGTTCGGATAAAGCGCATAAGACTGAAACACCATGGCGATGTCCCGATCTTTCGGGCTGAGGTTGTTCACCATTCTGCCGCCGATGTGTACTTCGCCTGATGTAATACTGTCCAGCCCGGCGATCATCGACAGCAGCGTTGATTTTCCACAGCCAGACGGCCCGACCAAAATCAAAAATTCACCTTCTTCGATTTCGATGTTGATGCCTTTTAGAATTTCAGTTGTGCCGTAAGCTTTGCGTACATTGCGTATGGATAATGCGCCCATGATAGTGACCTCTTATTTCAATTGTTATCAAGCAATGAATAACTACTTTCCAGCAAGCAATAGAAAGGAGAGCAAGGCGGCAAGACACAATCGCGCAGATAGTACACTTCAGTACAGCGAGTAGATTGTGGCGCATCCAACATAGCTATCGTTTCTATTGCGAACTGGAATTAACCTTTGACTGCACCAGCGGTTAACCCTCGCACAAAATATTTCCCCGCCACGATGTAAACAAAGAGCGTGGGCAGCGCGGCGATGATGGCGGCCGCCATGTCCACGTTATAGCCAATCACACCAGTGGAGGTGTTAACCAAATTATTCAATGCGACAGTGACAGGTTGTCTGTCGCCCGATGAAAACACCACGCCAAACAAAAAGTCATTCCAGATTTGCGTGAATTGCCAGATGATAGACACCACGATAATCGGCGTGGATAGCGGCAAAATAATGCGCCAGAAAATGCGTAAAAATCCCGCGCCATCTATTTTGGCAGCTTTAACCAATTCGTCCGGTATCGAGATGTAGTAGTTGCGAAAAAACAGCGTGGTAAACGCCAAACCATAAATGACATGTACGAAAATCAATCCGACAATGGAGTTTGAAATCCCCAGTGCGCCCAGTGTGCGCGCCATCGGCAGTAACACCACTTGAAATGGAATGAAGCAACCGATCATCAGTGCAGTGAAGAAAATGTCACTGCCTTTGAAACGCCACATGGTCAGCACATAGCCGTTGAATGCACCGACGATGGTGGTGATTAACACGGCGGGAATGACGAAGCGAAACGAGTTCCAAAAGTACACGCTCATGCCTTCGCAGCGCACACCAATGCACGCGCTAGACCACGCCTCTTGCCACGGTGCGAAAGTCACTTGGCTGGGCAAGGCGATCAAATTTCCCGTGCGGATGTCGTCCAGCGTTTTGAGCGAGGTGGACACCATCACAAACAACGGCATCAAGTAATACAAGCACACCAAGCCTAGCAGCGTGTAAATAACGACGCGCCCAAAGCGCGATGCCCCTTGTGTTTGCGAATTAGACAAATCAGCCACGGCGTGAGCTCCTGAGTTCGGAATACATGAATGGCACAACCACAGCAGCGACGATCATCAACATCATCATCGCACTGGCTGCGCCCATGCCGATCTGATTGCGCGTGAAAGAGAAGGTGTACATAAACGTGGCGGGTGTGTCACTGGAAAAGCCCGGTTCACCGCCTGTGAGAGCCATTACCAAATCGAAACTCTTGATCGCAATGTGCGACAAAATCATCACCGAGGAAAAAAATACGGGCCGCAAGCTGGGGATGATGATGCGCCAATAAATGGTGGGTAGCGATGCGCCATCCACTTGCGCCGCTTTGATAATCGAATCATCCACCCCGCGCAATCCCGCGAGGAACATCGCCATGATGAAGCCTGATGATTGCCACACACCGGCAATCACCACGGTGTAGATCGACATTTCTGAGTTGGTTAGCCAGTCAAAGGTGAAGTCGGGGAAGCCCATATCTCGCACTAACTTCTCGACACCCAGACCGGGATTGAGTATCCATTTCCATGCCGTGCCAGTGACGACAAATGACAATGCCATTGGGTAAAGGTACACCGAGCGGATGAAGCCTTCGCCGCGTATTTTTTGGTCGAGCAAGATGGCCAATGAGAGACCAATCGCCAGACAACCAAAAATAAATAATCCGCCAAACAACGCTAAATTTTTCAGCGCGACCCACCAGCGTTCGTTGTCGAAGAGTGCCTGGTATTGCACCCATCCCGCGAACTCATAGTTGGGTAACATGCGCGACGGTGTGAAGGACAGATAACCTGTCCAAAGAATAAAGCCGTAAATGAAAATCAGCGCTCCAACAAATGTCGGGGCGAGTACCAGTTTGGGTAAAAAGTGTTCGACGCGATCAAGGAAGCTTGCGCTTGATGATTTAGTTGCAAACGAATTGGCAGTAGGTGAGGGCGACGCGTTCATCATCTCTCCACTTTTATTTTGGCATCCGGGTCACACGATGCCGTGTAACCCAGTGCATTTTTAGATGAATGCCGTGCGCGATTCGCTGCGCACGGTTACTGCTTGATTACTTGGTTTTTGCAGCAGATGCCAATTTCTCCACAGCCGCTTTAGATGACATATCCGAGTTAAAAAATTGCGTCACAACATCCTGAATCGCGCCTGTGGTGGCAGCAGGCACAGCCATTTGATGCGCGATACTAGGCACGAGTGTACCCTTCTTGGAGGTGGCAACAAAATCAGCATTGGATTTTTTCGCGCAGTCGTCAAACTTATCCATCTTCACATCCAAGCGGGCAGGAATCGAACCTTTATTCAGGTTAAATACTTCCTGAAATTCCGGACTCATAATCGCGTTGGCTAAATCTTCCTGACCCTTCTTGGCATCGCCGGATGATTGCGTAAACATCACAAAACTATCGATGTTGAAGGTGAACATTTGCTCCGTACCGGGCGCATCCACACACAAATAATCTGTACCCGCTTTTTTACCCGCAGCAGTAAATTCGCCCTTTGCCCAGTCGCCCATAAATTGCATACCCGCCTTGCCTTGAATAATCATTTGCGTGGCGAGATTCCAATCGCGACCTGAAAAATCTTTGTCCACGGCTTTGCGCACGCTGCGGAATGTATCGAATGCTTTAATCATCGTGGCACTCTTCAATGCACCAGGGTCGAGTTTGACCATTGCCTTGTTATAAAAATCCGCGCCGCCTACGCCAAGCACGACGGATTCAAAAATGGTGAAGTCCTGCCAAGGTTGACCACCATGCGCGACAGCAATGAAGCCTGCCTTTTGTAATTTCTCGGCAGCGGCTGGAAACTCCGCCCAAGTCTTGGGCACTTTCGCCCCTGCTTTTTTGAACACTTCTGGATTCACCCACATCCAGTTCACGCGATGTACGTTCACAGGCACGGCGGCATAGTTGCCTTTGTACTTCATTACATTGCTTACCACGGGTGGCAACAACGCATCCCACTTGCCTGCCTTGGCAACGCCAGAAAGATTTGCAACTACCCCCTCGTTGCCCCATTCTTGAATAGAGGGCAGTTTGATTTGCGCGGCGGTGGGTGGATTACCCGCCACCACGCGCGACTTCAAAACGGTCATGGCATTTTCACCGCCACCACCAGACACCGCGAAATCTTTCCACGTGTCACCTTTGGCTTCCATCATTTTTTTCAGCTCCGCGACTGACTTTGCTTCCCCGCCTGATGTCCACCAATGCAGCACCTCTACCTCGGCAGCTTGTGCTGCAAATGATGCCAGTGCTAACCCAATAGCAAGGGCTAATTTACCTTTGTGTTGAATGCTCTTCATTTTGATACTCCTCCTAAGATGATAGTGATGAGTGACCGTTTGGTCGGACAACGGGAACAAGCCTTTGAGTAATTATCCTCGTTTTGCATGACAGCCAATTGCTGTCACGGTCATAAATTTACACGCGTAAATAAATGATGTCAACATTATTCTGAGATAAAAGAATGCTGTTGCTTGTAAAGCTTTATGTTTATTGACTAAAATCAATAGGAGTAAAAAATACTCGTGTAAATATGTTGATGTATATTGAGGACTAAATTAAACAGTGAGGGTTTGGTACAGCGACGGGTGGATAATGTGCATGACGGCGCAGTATGATAGGATTTTGACGTATGCAGTTGTTGTACTTGCGGAGTAAATTGCGTCGTTTTCTGGAGGATACGTGGCATGTTTTTACAGCATCGCAGTCTCCCTACTTGGTTCAAGTTTCTCGTCTATCTAATCGTCGCGGCGTTGTTGGCGACTGTGGCGTGGTACTTCACGCGTCCCGCCCCGCCTAGCGTACAGCTCACCAAAGTGGAACGCGGAACGGTGGAAGCGACGGTGAGCAACACGCGGGCAGGCACCGTCAAGGCGTGTCACCGCGCCAAGCTCGCACCACCGGCAGGCGGGCAGATTGCGCATCTGCTGGTGAAAAAAGGGCAGCGCGTGAAAGCCAATCAGATTTTGCTGGAGTTGTGGAACGACGATTTGCAGGCACAAGCGCAACTCGCCACCGAGCAACTGAATACCTCGCAGACACAGGCCAAGCAGGTTTGTATGCAGGCTGATCTGGCGGAGAAAGAAGCCGAGCGAGCGCACCAGTTGAAAGAGAAAGGCTTTATTTCTGCTGAAGGGGTCGATCAAAAAACTTCAGCGGCTAAAGTGAGCCGTGCGGGATGTGACGCGGCAAAAAGCCAAATCGAGCAAAGCCGTTCGCGCATAGACGCAGCACACGCCAGCTTGCGGCGCATGGTGTTGCGAGCACCGTTCGACGGCATCGTGGCGGACATCAGCGGTGAGTTGGGCGAATACGCCACCCCTTCACCGCCGGGCATTCCCACGCCGCCCGCTATCGACTTGATTGATGACAGCTGCCTGTTTGTCAGCGCACCGATTGATGAGGTGGATGCCGCCAACATTAAGGCGGGACAGGCCAGCCGCATCACACTGGATGCCATCAAAGGCAAATCGTTCGCGGGCAAGGTCAAACGCGTTGCGCCCTACGTGTTGGAACTGGAAAAACAAGCGCGCACCGTGGAAGTGGAAGTGAGTTTTGTCGAACCGCCGACAGCGGAGAACTTACTCGTGGGCTACAGCGCGGATGTCGAAATCGTCCACACCACCCATGCCAACGTGCTGCGCATTCCCACACAGGCCATGCTGCCCCCAGAAGCCACTCAAAACGCCAAGCGGATATTGGCCTACAGGCCAGCAGATGGCGTGCTGGAAGAACGCACCGTGACCACAGGCTTGGCGAATTGGGAACACACCGAGATCATTTCAGGCTTGAATGAAGGCGACCAGATCGTGCTGTCGCTTGATCAAGCGGGGGTGAAGGCTGGGGTGCGGGTGAAGCCGCAGGAAGCAGTTAAATCTACAAAATGATTCAGCTTGCGAAAGTCAGCCGCAGTTTCACCGTCGGCGATCAGCAGATCGCCGCGTTGCGCGACATCGATCTGAATATCGCGGCGGGTGATTATGTGTCCATCATGGGGCCGTCCGGTTCAGGTAAATCGACGCTGCTTAATTTGATCGGGCTGCTGGATAGGCCGAGTTCTGGTACTTACAAACTGGATGGCGGCGATGTCACCGCGCTGAATGACGCGCAACAAGCCAAGGTGCGCAGTGAAAAAATCGGCTTTGTGTTCCAGTCGTTTCATCTCGTGCCGCGCCTCACGGCGGCGATGAACATTGAGTTGCCGCTGATGTTGGCGGGCATTCCGCCTGCTGAACGTAAGACGCGTGTCGTGGCTTTGTTGGATAACTATGGTTTGAAAGAACGCGCCGATCATCGCCCCGACCAGCTTTCCGGCGGGCAGCGTCAGCGAGTGGCGATTGCCCGTGCCACCAGTATGCATCCTGCGGTGTTGTTGGCGGATGAGCCGACCGGCAATCTCGATCAGGCCACGGGTAAAGAGGTGATTAACCTGCTGGAAAAATTGCTCGAACAACAAGTGGCGTTGATTATGGTGACGCATGATCCCGTGATCGGTGGACGCGCGCAGCGGCAGTTGCACATGGTGGATGGGCGGATTACCAATGAGCAACGCTAAAACTTTTGATCTTCGTCATTCCCTCGAAAGCGGGAATCCAGCCAATAAAACAATTCCCACGCAGCGCGTGGACAAAACAGAAGTGTTGTTCCGCTACGCGGAGATTTTTAATCAACTGGATTCCCGCCTTCGCGGGAATGACGGCAAATGAGATTTATTGATGTCTTGCACTTCGCCTCTGGCAGCCTGCGCGGCAGTCGTTCGCGCACCTTGCTGATGATCCTCGCCATGTCTATCGGTGTGGCTTCGGTGGTGGTGCTCACGGGTTTGGGTGAAGGGGCGCGCCGTTATGTGATTAACCAATTTTCTTCCTTGGGTACGAATCTCGTCATTGTGTTTCCGGGACGCACGGAAACCGCAGGGGTAGGGCCGGGAATGTTACTCGGACAAATTCCGCGTGAGTTGAGTTTAGATGATGCGCAGGCTTTGTTACGCAGTCGTGCCATCTTACGCATTGCGCCGCTAACTGTTGGGTCTTCACAAATCTCGCAAGGCTCGCTCAATCGTGAAGTGGTGGTGCTGGGTTCAACGGCTGACCTGCTGGAAGTACGCCACATGAGTTTGGGGCAAGGGCAGTTTCTGCCCGCCGGGGATATGCACGCCAGCGAATCGGTGTGTGTGCTGGGCAATAAAATCAGGCGCGAATTGTTTGGTCAACAAAATGCCATCGGTAACTGGGTGCGCCTCGGTGATCGGCGGTTTCGCGTGGTGGGCGTGATGGCCAGTCAAGGCGAGTCGATGGGTTTTAATACCGATGAGATCGTCATCGTACCCGTTGCTTCCGCACACATGCTGTTCAACACCTCAGGGCTGTTTCGCATTTTGGTGGAAGCAAAGAATCGCGACACGATTGAAGCCGCCAAGCACGAGGCAGAAGAAATTATTGTGCGACGGCATCATGGTGAAAAAGATGTGACTGTCATCACGCAAGATGCGGTGCTGGCAACGTTTGATCGCATTCTGCGCGCGCTGACATTGGCTGTCGGTGGCATTGCTGCCATTAGCTTGTCGGTGGCGGGTATTTTGATCATGAATGTGATGCTCATCGCCGTGTCACAACGGGTGAAAGAAATCGGCTTGCTCAAGGCTCTGGGTGCGCCCGCCAAACAGATTAGACATTTATTTTTTGCCGAAGCGATTTTGCTGTCCGGCATTGGCAGCGTGGTGGGCTTGTTGCTCGGTGAAATGGGCGTGCTGGTGATAGCAAAAATCTATCCGTCCTTACCTGTAGCCGCGCCGTGGTGGGCAGTGCTGGCGGCGATAGGCACGTCGCTAGGCACGGGGATTTCGTTCAGCGTGTGGCCGGCACGACGCGCGGCGCGGCTTGATGCTGTCGCGTCTTTGGCGGGGCGGTAAAGATGCTTTTTGCTGACCTCTTCAAACTCACCACTTCAAGCTTCCTCGCTTACCGGATGCGCAGTTTTTTGACTGGCTTGGGCATTGCCATCGGGATCACCGCCGTGATTCTGCTCACCTCCATCGGTGAGGGGTTGCATCAATTCGTGTTGTCCGAATTCTCGCAATTCGGCACCAATCTCATCGCCATCCAGCCCGGCAAGGCGCAGACACAGGGCGGCAGTGTGGGCATCTTCGGTTCGGTGCGCACTATCTCTATCGAAGACGCGCAGGCGTTGCTCCATCTGCCGAATGTCGAATATGTTAACCCCAGTGTGCAGGGCAATGCCGAGGTGCGCTTCAATGGCAAGACACGCCGCACCACGGTGTATGGCGCGGGGCACGACTTCACCAAAGTTTTATCCAGCAATGTGTCGATGGGCAGTTTTCTGCCGGACGATGATCCGACTCAGGCGCGTGCGTTGGTGGTGCTGGGTGCAAAAATTCGACAAGAATTATTTCCCGGACAAAATCCGCTTGGCAATTATTTGCGCATCGGCGGACAACGCTATCGGGTGATCGGCGTAATGGAACCGAAAGGTCAGATGCTGGGTTTTGATCTTGATGACACAGTGTTTATCCCCGCTGCGCGCGCGTTGGAATTATTCAACCGTCCGGGGCTGATGGAAATTCAATTGAGCTACCAGGCCAACGCTGATTTAGCCAGTGTGATGCGCTCCATCACGGCACTACTCAAAGAACGGCACGGTCGTGAAGACTTCACCTTGATCCCGCAAGAAAAAGCTTTAGAAGTATTGGGCTCGGTACTTGATGTGATCACCTTCGCGGTCGGCGCGTTGGGTGGAATTTCTTTGCTGGTGGGTGGTGTTGGCATCCTCACCATCATGACTATGGCTGTCACTGAACGCACCGCTGAAATTGGCTTGCTGCGTGCCTTGGGGGCACGCGAATCGCAAGTGTTGACGTTATTTTTGGGCGAGGCAATTTTACTTTCTGCGTTGGGTGGGTTGGGTGGGTTGATACTTGGTGTCGGCATCGCACAGGGATTGCATCTGTTAGTTCCCGCCTTACCGGTGCGTACGCCTTGGCTGTTTGCTGTGGTTGCCGAACTTAGTGCCATCATAATCGGTTTGATAGCAGGCGTTGCCCCGGCACGACGTGCGGCGCGGCTTGATCCGGTGGAAGCACTGCATACGGAGTAAGCTACGCTTCATGAACAACAAACTTCAAACTGAAACTATGCCTCATGCCGGACTATCGCATGCAGAAGCACTAGCAAGGCTCAAGCTTGAAGGCGCAAATGAATTGCCCATTACAGGCAAACGCAATCTGTTTGGCATTGCGCTGGAAGTGGTGCGCGAGCCGATGTTCTTGTTGTTGGTTGTGGCGGGTGCAATCTATCTGTTGTTGGGTGATGTCAGCGATGCGTTGATGCTGCTGGGTTTTGTGTGTGTGGTGATGTCCATCACTATTTATCAGGAATATAAAACTGAACGCGTGCTGGAAGCGTTGCGCGAGCTTACCAGTCCACGCGCACGGGTGATCCGCGATGGTCTTGAACAGCGCATTGCAGGGCGGGAGGTGGTGCGCGGCGATGTGCTGATCTTATGCGAAGGAGACCGCATTCCAGCAGACGCGGTGTTACTCTCTTGTAATCATTTTTCTGCGGATGAATCGTTGCTCACTGGTGAATCGGTTGCGGTGCGTAAGCTTGCACAAGCGAATGCCGATTTGATGATGCCACCAGGCGGGGATGATTTACCTTTCATCTATTCGGGAACGTTGGTGGTGCAAGGTCGAGGTGTGGCGCGCGTTATGGCGACGGGGCCTCGCAGTGAAATCGGCAAAATCGGTAAAGCCTTGCAAGACTTGGATGTCGAGACCACACCTTTGCAACAGGAGATCAGGCGACTGGTGCGCAACCTCGCTATTCTCGGTGTGTTGCTTAGCTTGATGCTACTGGTGATCTATGGCATCACCCGTGGTGATTGGCTGCATGGCTTGTTGTCTGGCATTACCTTGGCAATGTCCATCCTGCCTGAAGAATATCCTGTTGTACTCACTGTATTCATGGCAATGGGCGCGTGGCGGATTGCCAAACACCGTGTACTTGCCCGTCGGGTACATGCTGTGGAAGCACTCGGTTCAGCGACCGTGTTATGCGTGGATAAAACCGGCACACTCACTCTGAATCGCATGACAGTACAACAGCTCATGGTGAAGGGTGCTTCGTTCGTGACTGACAATACTCACGCGACGTTGCCGGAAACGTTCCACGAGTTGGCAGAGTTTGGCATCCTTGCCAGTGAAACCTCACCCTTTGATGCGATGGAAAAAGCCATCCATGAACTCGGCAAAAATTGTCTGAGCAATTCCGACCACCTGCACAGCGATTGGGAATTGGCGCATGCATATTCTTTGTCACCCGAATTGCTCGCTCTGTCGCATGTGTGGAAGGCGCAGAATCGCGATGAATACATCGTCGCAGCGAAAGGCGCGCCAGAAGCCATCGCCGATCTATGTCATTTTAATCAAGCGCAACTAGACGAATTGGCAGGGCAGGTGGGCAGCCTTGCCGCACAAGGTATGCGCGTACTGGGTGTTGCCAAGGCGCATCATCGTGGGAGGGATTGGCCTGACATACAACATGATTTTAATTTTGAATTTATTGGCCTGATCGGGTTGGCGGATCCCGTGCGTCCTACCGTTGCACCCGCATTAAAAGAATGTCATGCGGCAGGTATTCGCGTAGTGATGATTACGGGAGATTATCCCGCAACTGCTGCTGCCATTGCGTCCCAGATTGGGCTGCCTGTCGGTAGCGGTGGCGTCATCAATGGGGCAGAACTCGGCAAGATGGATGACGAGACTTTGTGCGAGCATGTTCGCTACAGTAATATTTTTGCGCGTATGGTGCCTGAGCAAAAGCTGCGTTTGGTGAACGCACTCAAAGCGAACGGCGAGGTGGTGGCAATGACGGGCGACGGTGTGAATGATGCGCCTGCATTAAAAGCCGCGCACATCGGGATTGCCATGGGAGGTCGTGGTACGGACGTGGCGCGCGAGGCGGCCTCTCTTGTGTTGCTGGATGACGATTTCGCTTCTATCGTGCATGCGGTGCGTTTGGGGCGCGGCATCTTCGATAATTTACGTAAAGCGATGGCCTACATTTTCGCGGTGCATATTCCGATTGTCGGACTATCGCTGATTCCGCTGTTGCTAGGCTGGCCGCCCGTATTTGCACCCGTGCATATCGTGTTCTTGGAAATGATTATCAATCCCGCATGTTCCATTGCCTTTGAAGCAGAACCCGCAGAACACGATGTGATGCGCAGACCGCCCCGTCCTCCTAAAGAACCGTTGTTCGGAACGCGCATCTTGCTGATCAGCTTATTGCAAGGGATATTCGTGTTGCTGGCAACTCTTTTGGTATTGGGTTATGCCCTGCATAACGGTGCAACGGAAGAAACCGCACGCGCACTAACCTTCACCACGCTCGTCATCGGTAGCCTCGGTTTGATATTGGTCAATCGTTCTTGGCTACACACCATCTTTAAAGCATTCGACAACAGAAACCCCTCATTTTGGTGGGTATCCGGCGGGGCGTTTGTTTTTCTCATACTCACGCTGGTGGTGCCATTTTTGCGGGAAGTCTTCCATTTCTCTTCCATCCTACCTCGACAATTCGGACTGTGTGTCATAGTTGGGCTGGCAAGTGTGGTGTGGTTTGAAGGGTACAAAAAATTTATACGCGATTTATAAGGGATACACTCGACTAAATCTCTGTATCTGCTTGCTAATTATCAATATTTCGGTTCTAATCCGCCCCGTTTGTTTAGTGCGAAAGTTATCCTTACCTACTGAATTAACTTTATTAGAAATGTTGCAAAAATCCCACTAGTGGATGGACAGCCAAGGTTGTCGTAGCTAGAATGGACGTTCCAGATTGCAAATTTATTTACACAGGAGAAATAATGATGAATAAAATGTTGGCGAAAAAAATGACGGCTAGCGTTGTACTCGGCGCGGCTTTGTCTGTGTTGGCTACAGGCGTTGCAACGGCTCATACCGTGGTAAACGAAGGCTATGTTATTGACACGCAAGGTAACCTCGTAAGAGACGGTTTCGGTGATTGCGTTAAGACTGGCTATTGGACTCCTGCAATGGCAAACGCGACCTGTGATGCAAGCTTGGTTAAAAAGCCAGCACCTGCTCCAGCTCCAGTTGTTGCACCAGCACCTGCTCCAGCTCCAGTTGTTGAGGCACCAGCACCGGTTGTCGTTGAGCCGGTTGTCGTTACTCCACCACCTCCACCACCAGCTCCAGTATTCAAAACTGTTGTGACTGAAAAAGCACTGACTCTTTCAGGTACAAGTTTTGATACGGGTTCAGCTGTACTTAAAAAAGCAGCAACTGCTAAATTGGCAGAAGCAGTTACGTTTGCTAACGAAAACAAAGATTCAGATTTGGTGATTTCTGGTTTTACAGATAGCCGTGGTTCTGAAGCTAAAAACGTTAAATTGTCAGCAGCACGTGCAGCAGCAGTTAAAGCTTATTTGGTCAAGAAAGGCGTTGCAGCTAGCCGACTGACTTCAAAAGGTATGGGCTCTGCTAATCCAGTTGGCGACAACAAGACTAAAGCAGGTCAAGAAGCAAACCGTCGTGTAGAAATTCACACTACAGTTAAGCAAGAAACAAAAGTACGCGTAAACTAAGCAAATCAGTAGTTTCGCAGAAAGCGGCCTGGAAACAGGCCGCTTTTTTATTGTTTCGTGTTTAGGTTAGTGATTAACTCGGCGCATTTAATGCCACTGACTACCGCGCCTTCCAAGGTGGCCGGATAGTCGCCATCGGTGTAATCGCCAGCCAGTAGCAAGTGCGGTTGTGCAGTTTGCTGTGTTGGGCGAGTGAGGTTAGGCGAGCAACAAAAAGTCGCACGCTTTTCAGCGATGACTTTGACCCAATGCGGTGTGTCAGCCATACCAAATTCTTCACGAAGCTCTGTAATGACCTTTTGCGCCAGTTCATCTTGCGATAGATTTTGATGGATGCCTTCTGCGCTAATGACGGCAGCAATCAGTCCGTGCTGCCCGGCGACTTGTCCTTTATCGAACAACCATTGGCTAATGCGTTGATGTAAGCCCAGCATAGGTGAGGGCAGTTTAACGCTTGCGGGATATTGCAGATACACAGTGTATATCGGTTGATGTTCCAAGCTGTCGATTGCTGCCACGGAGTTGGCGAGTGCAGCGATAGGACGCAATAGATTCGCGGCGACAGTCGGTGGTGTAGCGCATATCACATGGCTGTATTTGCTAGCTCCTTGTGCCGTGGTTAGCTCGATAAAACCATCATATACAGTCATTTTTTCTACGCCATTTGAAGTCAAAACTTGACCGCCACGCTGTTCAATATAGCTGGCTGCGCGTTGTGGAAACAGCGCGGTGAAATCGATACGAGGTAATAACATATCGCTATCGGCGCGAGATCGAGTTAAAGAATCACGCAATACGTTGAGTAGCACCTGCCCGGAAGCCTTGTGGATAGGCGTGTTCAGAGCCGCGATGCAGAGCGGCTCCCAGAGCTTGAGAATGAGGTTGGCATCTTGTTGGTAAGCAGCAAGTAGTTGGGCAACTGTGATGTCGCTCCCCTCTCCCCCAGCCCCTCTCCCGTAAACGTGAGAGGGGAGTGTGAAGTTGGCAAGGCGCATTTTCAGCATGAAGCGAGCAGCACTGAGCCTTTGTGCAAACGATAATCCTCGCGCGGAAAGCAATGCGGTTAGAAGATGCAGCGGCGCAGGTAAACGCGGTGCTTTGAGTGAAAATTGGCGATGTAATTCGAGCTGTAATGGCAAGCGCAAAAAGTCTTTTTCAACGTTGCCGCCAACAATTTCAATGAGACGCAACGTGTTGTGATAACAACCCAGCAGGAGATGCTGTCCATTATCGAGTTGAGTGTTGTTATACGTCACGCCACGCGCACGACCACCCAGTTGCTTGGCACTCTCAAACACTGTGACAGGAACGCCACGTTTAGCGAGTGTTACTGCCGCCGCCATACCCGCGTAGCCACCGCCAATGATGGCAGGGTTTAAGAGTTGTTTTTTACGATTGCCCCCTCTCCCTATGGGAGAGGGTTGGGGTGAGGGAGTGCAGGTCAATGCTTCAGCCACGTCTTGATTGCTAACCACAATTTGTATGTAGGTGTCAGCGAGACACGTTCCTTCAACACATGGCATCCGCTAGCAGTGACTTCGATGAGTGTCGCGCGATAGATTGCCGCCATGATTAAGCTAGTCCGTTGGGATTTTCGATCTTCACCGGGTAGTTGCGCCAGCGCTTGATCGTAAAATCGTTGCGCACGTTCGATTTGAAACGCCATTAGCTTCTGGAAATTTTCAGTTTCGCGCGCATTGAGAATATCTGCTGCGGTAACATTGAACTGCTGCATTTCGTCCATCGGCAAATAAATTCGATTACGCCTCGCATCTTCACCGACATCGCGAATGATGTTGGTGAGTTGAAAGGCGATGCCCAGATCATGCGCATACTTCAACGTCTGGCGATTGCTGTAGCCGAAAATTTCCACCGAAAGCAGTCCAACTACTGAAGCAACCCGATAGCAATACAGCTGCAGCGATTTGAAATCTTGATAGCGCGCCTGCTCTAAATCCATCTCCATACCATCGATGATTTCCAACAGATGCTCTTGTGCCAAATTGAATTGCCTAACGATAGGGACGAGTGCAATGCACACAGGGTGTTGCGGTTTGCCTTCATAAATTGCTGCGACTTGCGCACGCCACCAATTCAGGGTGGTGCGCGCCACATTCGCATCGGTGCATTCATCCACCACGTCGTCCACTTCGCGACAAAACGCATATAGCGCAGTGATGGCACGACGTTTATCTTTGGGTAAAAAACGAAAGCTACTATAAAAACTAGATCCGCTGGAAGCCGCTTTGTCTTGGCAGTATTCGTCTGGAGTCATATTAGAAACGGAGCGGTGCGCTTTGCGCAAACATCACCACCCAGTCGAGTGGCTTTAATACAGGGCGATGGCGGAACATATCGTATTTATTGGCCTCCAGCTTGGTTAATATACGCAAACCGCCTGCTATAACCATGCGCATTTCCAGTCCGATGCGCCCAGTCAATATGCTTCCTAGCGGCGTGCCTTGCATCATCAAGCTACGGGCGCGATCCACTTGAAATTTCATCAGTGTGCGCCAAGCGTCATCGCTGTTTTGTTGTGCGATATGTTCCTCAGTCACGCCAAATTTTGCCATTTCATCTTGCGGCAAATAGATGCGCCCAATGGCAAAATCTTTTGCCACATCTTGCCAAAAATTGATGAGTTGTAAGGAGGTGCAAATGGCATCGGAATACGCGATATTGGCAGGTGTGACTTCGCCATAGAGATGCAGCAACAGCGTACCAATCGGGTTCGCGGAGCGACGGCAGTAATCCTGCAAGTGTTCAAAATTTTCGTATTCGTGTTTTGTTGCGTCTTGCGTAAATGCATCCAACAAATCATAAAACGGCTGCATGGGAAGCTTGTGCAGTGCAATTTCTACCGCTAAATTTTGAAATAACGGCGTGCGAGGTGCTTTCTGTTCGGCGATGCTTTCGAGTTCATTGTGAAATTCCTCCAATTGGCACAGGCGACCATATTCGTCCAAGTCGCCTTCATCGGCAATGTCATCTGCTGTACGTGCAAATTGGTAGATTACATTGACCGGTTTGTGCAATCGGCGTGGCATCAATATCGATGCGACGGGGAAGTTTTCATAATGATGGACGGGCATGATTGTATTATTCCTTATAAGGACCGAGGAAACGAGTGCCATTGAAATGAATTAAATGAGTGGGGTCACTGGCGCACCATACTTCGGTTTCCCACGCGACAACGGATAGAAACTTGCGCATCACTTCACCTCGGTCAGGAAACGCAGTCACATAAATTAGCCCTGCGGTACTTGCCTTGAAAAGACTAGCAAGTTCGTTATGACGTATCCCATCCACGGGACCGCTGCTCGCTACAGCCTCAATCAGAATGAGCCAATTTCTGGCTCGATCATAAAGCATAACGTCTGGCATCTTGCCGTGACTATCAACTTGTACTCCTAGCGACCTTAATAAATCCTCATCGAAGTAACCCCATTTTTTCCCTGTGTCACCGACGTAAATCAGTTGTCCACCGGACACAAAATAAGCTGCGAATTCTTCAATAATTGATTGAATAAGATGAGAGTGCTTGCCTGCGCTTAAGGAAATGGAATGCCCTTGCCTGATAGCGACAGAAATACGCTGCATATCTCTATGCTGCGAGAATTGTTCAGCCAGTGTGGGGCGGTGTTTCAGGTATACAGATAAAGATTTCCCCCAGCTTGGTGAGCCGAATTGCCTTAACAAAACCAGCGCAGCTTGTTCAACCTGATAGCAGTTAAGCGAGCTGTTTACCGCGCGGTCAGGTTGGTCTGGATTGTGCAGTAGTATCCCTGCTGCAACGAGTTGTTTGACACTATACTTTCGTATGCTTTCGCGGGTATTTTCGGCGTAGTGATGCTCTAGTTTTTCTCGCGCGAAATCGAGAATGGCTCGAATACCCATTAGTGGATTACTGGCTTGATCCCACGTTTTATCTGTTGGTAGTGTCAGCAATGCCAGCAAGCAAATAGCAGTGCGTTCGTTTAACTGCTCTTTCGGCAATCCAAGCTGCTGTAAAATTTCTAGTGCTTCATTGATACGCTTCTGAGTTTTCTTCATGACGTTTCCAACTCTTCAATTAACTGATCGATTGACGCTTGAGTTTGGGGCTGATTTTTTGCGCGTAAGCCTAACGCGCTTAATTGGCTGAGGCTTGGGTAGCGCATATTGCGTAAGTCGGTGGCATTAACTTGTGTGTGACCAGAAAAAACACGGAAATGATTATCAAGAGCCGTTGAATTTAGAAAAATAGCGAGTCCAATCGCAATGCTTTCTTCCATGCCTTGCTTCTTGATATGGAAAACATTCCAATGATTTTCAAAGCCGATGTGGCTAGCATCTAAATCTTTAGGTGACAAATGATAGGCAACTAGGCGACGACGTTCCTCCTTGCTTGAGAAGCGTTTTACAAGGACATAATGACCACTGGGCATTAAATTTTTACTGACTACAGGGGTTAGTCGTAAGGCATTAGTTTTTTTATGCGACTTTGGCCAACATAGCTTCCCATCTGAAAAATGATGAGGGTAAATTAAGGGGGCTGCGTTAAGGTCGGTTGGACTACACCAATATTCTTTCAGCCGAAAATCTACAATCGCACCAGTGGCAACTTCTAAAGCAATTTCATTCAATGTGTGAGTACACAATTTTGGTAGGTTAGTGTCTTGAAGCGTGAGGGGTATGTGTATGAATTGTTCGGTATCAGATGCCTTGATAATGTCATCTGCGGGAAAAGCTGTCTGCTGGTAATTGGAAAATGTGCCATCCTGCGAAGTAGATACGATGACTGGATTTTGTGTTCCACCTTTGACTAAGTGAATGATGATATTTTCTTGCAGAACGCCATCGTCTTGAAAGGTTTTGGTGCGGGAATCAAACAGGTGTAACTGGCGGATTGCGCAGTGCCTTAGAATCAAATTCCGAAATGCTTTGTAATAAGAGCCGTTGCAAAATGATCGTGGAATAATTGCCACAATTTCTCCGTCATTTTCCAAGAGCAGCACTGCCAGTGCCACGAAGGCTGTGTATAGGTTGACTGTCTCAATGCCCACCATACGCAATAATTTACGATGCCGTGATTGCGCGTTTATTTTTTTATAGGGTGGGTTAAGAATCGCATGGGTATAAGGTGTTACGCCAGATTGAATAGTAAAAATTGCTTCTTCAATAAAGTCTGCGTGGTGAAGTTGTGTTTTGATTTTTCCGCTTCCGTGCCTGACATACTCGTCCAGAGTATCTTGTAAATGCCGACCTAATACTGAATCGATTTCCCAAACATCTGCCGCTACAGAAATTTTCTCATGCAAGGCTTGTTCAAAAAAAGCCGCAGTCAGTGATCCAATTCCCGCCCCTGCATCTAATAATTCCGCATGGGTTTTATACGAAAAAAGCTCCGCCATAAATTCAGCGATTGAGGAGGGTGTCATGTATTGACCAAGTTCGGAACGACGCTGTTTATCCAGCAAGCTACTGGCTTTTCGTCTAACTTGGTCAAGTGCTAAGTCCATGGGCTAAATTAAATCGTTACGATGTAGCATAAACACAAACTGATCGCCCGCTGTGACATCCAGCCAAGTGAACGGTAGCTTAGGGTAGGCGGCTTCAAGGGCATCGCGGTTGTGGCCGATTTCGACGATAAGGATGCCATTGTCGGTGAGGTGTTGTGCGGCGTGCTGCAAGATGCGCCGCGTTGCATCCAATCCATCATCGCCACTGCCTAACGCTAGCTCAGGTTCATGCAGATATTCTTGCGGTAATGCGGCGACTGAGGGTGCATCCACATAGGGCGGATTGCTGATGATGAGATCGTATTTTTTGTCGCCGAGTTGGGTGAATAAATCCGACTGAATGAGCGATACGCGATCTTGTAGTTCGTAGTCGGCAACATTGTGCTGTGCTACTACCAATGCATCTGCCGATAAATCGACAGCATCCACTTGCGAGTAGGGAAACGCATCTGCGGTGAGAATGGCGAGGCAACCGCTACCGGTACACATATCCAATACGCTGCCGATGGCTTCTGGTTCGGCGATCCACGGTGCAAGTTGGGTACGCAATAATTCGGCGATGAAGGAACGCGGTACGATGACACGCTCATCCACGTAAAAACTAAATTCACCGAGGAAGGCTTCGTTCGTCAGGTAAGCAGCGGGGACGCGTTCTTGCACGCGACGTTGAATGATGTTCAGCACTTCAGTCCGTTCACCATCGGTGAGGCGCGCATCGAGAAACGGTTCTAGTCTATCTAAAGGCAAATGTAACGTATGCAAAATCAGATACGCCGCTTCGTCATATGCATCGCTGCTACCGTGACCGAAAAACAATTCGGCCTGATAAAAGCGACTAACGGCGAAGCGCAGCCAATCACGGACGGTGTGCAAGTCTTGTGTGGCTTGGTCAAAATTTTGGTTCATGGGTGGATGCTATTTGTCTTCACTTTGATCACTGTGAGTCTTTTGTTCGGCATCAACAGATGAATCGGGTAGTGATTGGGCATCGTCTTTTTTCGGCTGCGCATATTTGTGTTTGTGAACGTCGTAGCGCAACAAACCTACAAAAGCGATGAGAAAGAAAGACGCAATTAGAATAAAAGTCATCATTTACTTCACCAATAAATTTTCCAAAGTGAGTTGATAGGTTTGCTTGAGCGGCTCGATGTCTGCCACGCCTACGCATTCATTGAGCTTGTGGATGGTTGCGTTGAGCGGGCCGAATTCAATCACCTGTGGGCAGATGTCTGCGATGAAGCGTCCATCAGACGTGCCACCGCTGGTGGAAAGCTCCGGTGTGACACCATAAGCTTGCGTAATAGCCTTGCTGATAGCCACAACCAGACTACCTTTCGGCGTGAGGTAAGGTTTGCCGGATAGTTCCCACTTCAAATCATATTCCACGCCATGCTTGTCCAAAATCGCGTGAACCTTATCTTGCAAACCTTGTTGCGTACTGGCAGTGGAGAAACGGAAGTTGAATAAAATTTCCGCCGTGCCCGGCACAACATTGGTTGCGCCCGTGCCGCTGGTCATATTGGAAATTTGCCAAGAAGTTGGCGGAAAGTATTCGTTGCCGTTATCCCAAGTGGTGGTCGCTAATTCTGCAATCGCTGGTGCGATGGCATGGATAGGGTTCTTCACCAGATGCGGATAGGCAATGTGTCCCTGGATACCTTTTACCGTGAGCGTGCCGTTGAGTGAACCGCGACGGCCATTTTTAATCATGTCACCCACTAATTTATTAGAAGTGGGTTCACCTACGATACAAAAATCGATAGCTTCGCCGCGTGCCTTTAACACTTCAATCACGCGTACCGTGCCATCTACCGCCACGCCTTCTTCATCCGAGGTAATCAGCAGCGCAATCGAGCCGTTGTGTTGCGGGTGTTCGGAGAGAAAGGATTCAAGCGCAGTAATGAATGCCGCTATCGAAGTCTTCATATCCGCCGCGCCGCGTCCATATAACATACCATCGCGGATGGTTGGCTCGAACGGTGGTGAAAACCACGATTCAGGCGGACCGCTTGGCACAACATCGGTATGACCCGCAAACACTACGACAGGGCTAGTTGTGCCGCGTCGAGCCCACAAATTATCCACGCTACCGAAGCGCATACGCTCAATCGTAAAACCGAGTTTGGATAATCTCTCGATGAGAATGTCCTGACACCCGGCATCATCAGGTGTGAGTGAGCGGCGGGCAATCAGGGCTTTGGCGAGTTCTATAGTGTCGGACATGAGTGATTAAAATTGGTTATAAGTTTAAGTCAGGGTGGTGATTAGTGATTAGGTGAAGTGTTAGTTCGATTCTTGGTTTTTTTCAGGTGTCGATTGGACACTCGGAAGTTAAAATTGCCAGCTAAATTGTTCGGGTGCTTTGTTTCGTTATAGGTGTAAGCCAAAGATATTTCGTTTGGGAGTGGAAAAAATGGCAGCAATCAAACGCTAACTCTAATCAATCTCAGGTTTCCCGACCTGAATCCGAATCAGCAACCTGCTGATTAACAGCTTGGCTTCCGTTTAAAATTGTACCTCCAAAGCTGAGGAATTCTAAGTGATTTTTCCCCAACGTCATTTCCCCAATCTGGCTTTAAAGAGCTTGTGTATCACTCATCACGGTTTGAGGTGAGGAATAACAGAGCCGCAATTCAAAGAAAATAAAAATGCGCAATAAAATTATTGAGGATAAGTGAGTTCGTGGCAATTTGTACTATTCGATTTCCATGCACCTTAAATATTCTTCTGAATCTCGCGGACCGCCAATCATGTAATCGCAACGTTTTTGTGCAACAAGGTATCTATATATCTGCTCAGGAGTCATTTCAGTATTGGTATTTTCACTAGTAGCGCAGCCAGCTAATACCAATGCAAATAAAAAATAACGCATAAGATTTCCCCGAATATAAAAATATTCTGAAATTAATATCAATAAAAAATTTGTGGCTGAAGTGGATTAGCTTGGACGATAATCTGTAGTAGTCGCGACTTCATCTGACAGTTACTCGATTTGATCGAAGTGACTGTCAGTTCAGACTCAGCTATTCAATGTGGTGATTTTATCGTGCCACGCCTCCTTTCCGCCAATTAAAGGTTGCATTGGCATCCGCCCGCAACACATCTTGCCTTGATGGGTGCGGTCATTGTTCTAGTACGCTAGCCAACTATCCAAATCAACCTGTAGCTCTTCGACGGAGCTACAAACCTTGCGCCGGAATGCAACCTGATAGAACTCTTGCAGGATAGTCTTGTGGAAACGCTCCAATGCTTGCACCTGTGCATCGGTCAGCACGTCACTTGTTTGGGCAACATGGCTTTCCAGTGCTAACAAGTGCTTCTTGAACGATGCCAGATTGTGTCGCAGCCAGACCGAGCGAACATCAGACGGTGAAACAAATATGCCGCGTTTGCGCAACTCGTTGGAGACGCGTACCTGCCGGAAAGCGGGTTGTTCCAAGGCAAAGACCGTGACGGCCTATCAAACCGGGTAACCCCACCCTTTGGCAAAACCTTACTGTCAGATTAAGAACTTATCCGTAAATAATATTTACCGCCAGAGGCACTTTCCTGAACACGATAATGGCAGCGGCCAACTGGTTGAGGGCAACAAAGCTGCGCTCCAGCTTTTCGTAACGCACCAGCAGCTTGCGGAAGCGGTTAAACCAACTGTGCGCGACCTCAACCACCCATCGCCTCGCCTTCTTGCACGGATTGTTTTCAAGTTCCACCGCCTCCTGCTTTCGTCCCACCAGATGCGGGATATAACCATGTTGCTCCATCATGCGCAATGCGGGCGAACCGAAATAACCCGCATCAGCGCACAAGTGCTTGCTCCGACGCAGCGGCGGCAACGGTTTCTTGACCATGATCGCGGTCAACACAACATCCAATTGCGACACATCATGCCGATTGGCTCCGGTCACGACGAGCGATAACGGGACACCATGTTCGTCCACCAGCAGGTGGCGTTTGCTTCCTTTTTTTCCCGATCCGTCGGGTTGGAGCCAACCGCTCCTTGCGCCAGCGGTGCCTTCATCATCGCACCATCAATACTTTGCCATCGCCAGGCAATCCCGTGGAGGTCATCGTACTCGGCAAGCCCCGCCTTCCACACATTCTCGAAGAACCCCGCCGCCCATTGTAAAAGCGCGTGTGGATGGCACTGGCACTGCCAAAGTGCTTGGGCAACGCCCTCCACTGGCAACCTGTCCTCAGCACATACACGATGCCTTCGAATACCAGCCGCGCATCTTTGGGCTTGCGCCCGCCCCCCGCCTTGCGAACATAGTCATTGCATGGCGGACGTTCCCGAACCGGCACAAGTGGCTCAACTTGTTTCCAGAATTCATCTGTTACTTCCCAAGACTTCGCTTTCGCCATCCCCAATCCCCCCACGCGCACCTTGCGCATGGGGAGGCACAATAACTTATTTGCGGATAAGTTCTAAGTCTGAACTACTGCAACTTATGTGTATGGGAGTGGTGAGTGGTTGTGTGTTTGCTGGACGGGCTTTGGGGGGCGCAAATTTCCGTTGTTTTTCGGATTTTATGGGTTTGCTTGCTGCCGCTTCCTGCTGAGGGTCTGTGCTGTGTTCCGCCTGTTCTCTTGCCAGCAGTTTTTCTTCTTCGGTTTGTGTTTTGTCGTTTAAAGCTTTGTATTCTTCGTCCGACATTCTGTTTAACTCCTTAAGCATTTCTCCGCGTTGGTCATCAAACTGTTGAGGAGTTAACTTTTTCTTTGCTTCGTATAATGCTTTTTGCTCTTTTGCGAGCTGTTTGGGATTCAACTCCTTTAATCGCTCCACTTCACCTTGAAGGGTTGGCACGGCCGATGCGGCATCTTCAGCCATCGCGTTAAAATTGAAAGTAGTGACAATGCCAGCAGTAAGCAATGTGTTAAGTATGGAATTCACAGCGACACTCCCCGAAATGAGTGATTGGTTTACGTCTGGTTAGGTAAGCGTGGGATAGGTAAGTTCAATACTTACCTTGTAAGAAAAAAATTAAATGGTAAAGATGAACCTGACGACCGAGATTATCGACCGCCAAGTTGGAATAGGTTCCCCCGCTCCTGATTCTAAAAAGGGATAAAAAATCAGGGCGAGGGAAACTCTCAGGGGAGGAGAGAGTGGGTGCTACTTTGTGGCTGGCGCGGATTCGCCAACCATAGGTGCAACGGGTGGAGGTGGCATGTCAGGATGACTGCGCATCTCTTTTTTGATTTGTTGACGCTCTTCGGGTGACATGGTCTTCCAGTGGTCACGCATTTCTTTGCGGCGATCTTTACGCTCTTGTGGTGGCATGGCATCCCAGTGTTCGCGCATTTCTTTGCGGCGATCCGCACGTTCTTGCGGTGACATAGCTTTCCAGTGAGCCCGCATTTCTTTGCGAAGCTCGGCGCGTTGTGCGGGAGTCATGCTGTCCCATTCTTTGCGCTTTTCTTCGTGAAATTTAGCGCGATCTGCCGGAGACATGCTGTTGAATGCTGCTTCACGCTGCCTGTGGAAGATACGGCGTTCTTTGGGAGACATTTTTTTTAGCTCTACAAGCATTTCTTTACGTTTTTCTGCACGCTGTTCAGCTGGCAATTGCTGCATTTCTTTCAGAACTGTTCTATATTCTTGGGCGCGTTGTTCAGGGGTCATACCCTTCATGCGTTCCATTTGATCGTGCCAGGAAAGTTTATTGGTAGCCATTTCCTCAGCCTGTGCGCCAAAATTAAATGAGGCAGCTACGCTTGCGGCTAGTAGTAATTTAAGAAAGGTGTTCATCGTGATGTTCATTGCAGTGATACGTGGGTGTGTCGGTTGCGATGAGAGAATAATAGGGGAGAGTTGTAAAAAAAGTGTTTGGATAGCGCGGTAAGATGTAAGCAAATGTTACATAAGCGCAGTCTGGTGAAAATTCATTACAGTTAACCTAACGATAGGCTTTATGATACTTGGCATGAATAACGAACAACGAATTTTAATCATTGATGACGATGTGAGGTTGCGAGAATTACTGCTGCGCTATTTAACCGAACAGGGTTTTGTTGCCAAGGCGGTGGGTGACGGTGCGTCGATGGATAAGGCTTTAACGTTTAATCGGTATCACCTGCTAGTATTGGATTTGATGCTGCCCAATGAAGACGGTTTGTCGATTTTGCGTCGCTTGCGTGGCGCGGGTGAGAACGTACCGGTGATTTTGCTTACTGCCAAAGGTGAGGAAATTGATCGTATCGTGGGTTTGGAAATGGGCGCGGATGATTATCTGCCCAAACCGTTTAATCCCCGCGAATTAGTGGCGCGCATTAACGCTGTCATGCGGCGTAAGGGATTGATTCCGGTGGGTGCGCCTGAGGGTGAAGAGAAAATCATCAGTTTTGCCGATTGCCAATTGAATTTGGCAACGCGTGTCTTGACCAAAACGGGTGATGCAATTCCGCTGACCACTGGCGAATTCGCTTTGCTAAAAGCATTGGTGACGCATCCTCGCCAACCGATGTCGCGCGATAAGTTGATGGAATTGGCGCGTGGTCGTGACCATGATCCGTTTGATCGGGCGATAGATGTGCAGGTGTCACGTCTGCGCAAGTTGATTGAACCCGATGTTACCAAGCCGCGCTTTATTCAAACCGTGTGGGGACATGGTTATGTGTTTGTGCCGGATGGAGTCAAAGCTTGATCCGTTTACCCACATCGATACTTGCCCGTTCTTTCCTGCTCATTGTTGTATTGATTGTGTTATCGCTGACCGCTTCGGTAGCGATTTTTCGCCATGCTGAAGAAGAGCCTCGCACACAACAGCTAGCGCAACTGGTGGTGTCGGTAGTGAATCTGACTCGCGCTGCCGTTTTGTCTGCTGCCCCGGAATGGCGCGGGGCATTGCTTGCCGAATTGGATGCCGCAGAAGGCTTGCGGGTACAAATGGCGGAAGATAGCGATGTTATCAAATCTGTACCGACCAATAGTAGTGGTCTGGTAGTGATGATGGGCAAGGTGCGCGAAAGTTTGGGTGAAGAAACACGTTTTGCCGAAGAACGCAATGGTATACCTGCGCTGTGGGTGAGTTTTTTTATTGAAGATGAAGAATTTTGGGTCGCATTGCCCAAAGCGCGCGTTGAGCATCCGGTGTCACAAGTTTTGTTGGCAGGTGGAGGTATTGTGCTGATGTTGTCTTTACTTGGCGCGTATTTCATCGCGCGGCAAGTGGCTTTCCCGTTGAAACGCTTGGCTACTGCTGCCCAACAAGTCGGGCATGGTGTGACACCAGAGCCGTTGCCAGAAGAGGGGGCGCATGAGGTGGTTGCAGTATCGCGTGCGTTTAATCAGATGTCCACAGATCTGGTCGTCAACGAACGCGAGCGTGCCTTGGTATTGGCAGGTATCTCTCATGATTTACGTACACCGTTGACACGTGTACGGCTGGCCGCTGAATTGAGTGCAGATGCATCGTTGCGCGAAGGGTTGAATGCCGATGTCGAGCAAATGGATAGCGTGATACAACAATTCCTTGATTACGCCCGCCACGATGGTCATGAAGAATCTGTGGACACTGACGTGACTCAATTGGTAAATGAAATTGCCAAACGTTACGCTGCCCTTGCGCATTCATTGACGCTGGATTTACAAGCAGTATGTTTAATCGTAGCGCGCCCTTTGTTATTAGAGCGCGCATTGGTTAACTTATTGGATAACGCCATTAAATACGGCGGAGGCGAGATTATCTTACGGTTGGTGAAAGTCGAAAGCAGTATCGAGCTGAGTGTGGAAGATCAGGGTGTAGGTATACCAGAAAGTGAACGTGAAAACGTCAAACGTCCCTTCACTAGACTGGACATGGCTCGCAGTGATGCGACGGGTTCGGGTTTGGGCTTGGCGATTGTTGAACGCGCCGCGCAATTGCATGGCGGAAAATTTATCCTGTCTGAAAACATAGGGGGTGGGCTGATTGCTAAGTTAGTGCTGCCTTGTGTGTGATTAGCTCGATGCTTCATTCGATGCACTAAAAAACGCCACCGCCTCCGCTTCAATTCTGGTGCGCTTCATCGGCGGCAAGCTTTGCCAGATGCGCCTCCCATAAGGTTTGGTGATGAGGCGTGGGTCGCAAATCATCAACACGCCTCGATCGGTCTCATCACGTATCAAACGTCCCGCGCCTTGCTTGAGCGTGATGATAGTGCGTGGCAATTGATATTCCATGAACGCATTGCGCCCTTGCTTGGTGAGTTGCGCGATGCGTGCAGCGAGGACGGGGTCATCGGGCGGGGCAAAAGGTAGTTTATCGATGATGACTAGTGATAGCGCGTCGCCGCGCACGTCCACACCCTCCCAAAATGATTGGCTGCCTAGCAATACCGCGTTACCTAAGTTACGGAAGCGCGTCAGTAGTTCGTTGCGCGAGCCTTCGCCTTGCAGCAAGAGCGGATAGTTCCAACCACGTGCTTCAAATTCGATTGTCAAAATTTCGTGAGCGCGTTGCATCGCACGCAAGCTGGTGAACAACAAAAATGCCCGTCCCTGACTGGCTTCCAGCATTGGCAACGCCGCTTTTATCACTGCCTCTGTGTATTCAAAACTGTTCGGTTCGGGCAGGTTTTGCGGCACATACAGCATGGCCTGTTCGGCATAATTGAACGGGCTATCCCAGCACGCAGTTTGCGCCTTGAGTAATCCCATTTCGGCTTGGTAATGTGAGAAATCTTGCTTTACTGCCAGTGTCGCAGAGGTGAATATCCAAGCGCGTTGCGTGCCGCCAATTTGCTTCTCGAAAATTTCCGCAATCGATAACGGTGTGGTGTTGAGTTGTAGTGAATGGTGGAAGATTTCTAACCAACGGACAACGTCCTCCCTCACCCCAACCCTCTCCCGATGGGCGAGGGAGCTTGTATTCTCCTCCCCCTTCGGGAGAGGGGCTAGGGGTGAGGGAGCGTCTCCTATCCATAATTTGAGTTGTTGAGTTAAAGCGCGCGCGCGCTGGTTGCAGTTTTCCAAGCCTTCGCTACGTTCTGCCTGTAGCTCCAGCAAACTGCTGATATGAGCCAATTTTTCACTGAGTGTTTTGATTGCAGGTGCAAACTCTTTGAAATCATTCGTGGCAATGGCAGGAAGCCGACCTTCCTTTTTGAACACCAGCCGCAGGTCGCGTGCAGCTTTGTCTAACTCATCACAAGCTTTGGGCAACGGCGCAAAATCTTTTGCCGATGTCATCGCTTCGATACGCGCATCACGTGCTAAGTCCAGCAACTGCGAGGTGGATAAGTTTTCGCCAAAAAACAAACTGGCGGTCTCGGGCAGTTGATGCGCCTCGTCAAAAATCACCGTGTTGCACGCAGGTAGCAGTTCAGCCACGCCTTCATCACGCAGCATCACATCGGCAAAAAACAGATGATGGTTCACCACCACGATGTCGGCTTTCATCGCCTCGGTGCGGGCTTTCAGTACGAAACATTCCTTGTGGTTGGGGCATTCCTGCCCGAGACAGTTATCGCGTGTGGAGGTGACATGCATCCAGATAGGCGCGGTTTCGGATACGTCCGCCAAGCCGCTCTTGTCGCCTGAATCACTGATTTTTGCGTACTGTTTTATTTTGGCGAGATGCTTGAGGTCTTCACGTGTGGCAAAGCGACCGTCACTCAGCGCGCGTTCCAAATGGTAGTGGCACACATAATTGGCGCGCCCTTTGAGCAGCGCAATTGCCACAGGGGCTTTAAGCGCATCGCGCACTTTGGGCAAATCTTTTTGAAATAATTGGTCTTGTAGATTCTTCGTGCCAGTCGAGATGATGACCTTGCCACCGTTGAGCAGGGCAGGGACGAGATAGGCGAACGTCTTCCCCGTCCCCGTTCCCGCTTCCGCCACCAGTATCGCGTTATCGCGTATTGCCGCCGCCACAGCCAGTGCCATATCGCGCTGCTGTTCGCGCGGACGGAAGGTATCAATTTCAGCAGCGAGCGGACTTTGTGCGGAGAAAAAACGTTCGACTTCTATGGACACGATGGGAATGATGGAACCTGGGTGAGGTGTGGTTATTTGCCAAGGTCGGCGTTATAGTGCGGCGTGGATTTTACGCGAGAGTTTGGCACTGTAGTTTATATGGCATAAAAATATAGGGAGTTGTAAGTGGCAATACTAATACCTAGTCTTAGTACATGTACTTCCAGAATGACGGGTGGAGAGAAAAGACTTGCCCAGCGCCTTGAAATAAAATTGGAAGACGATTACCTGCTTTGGTATGACGTTCCCATTGGCACAGCCAACACGCATCCAGACTTCATCATTCTGCATCCACAGCGAGGCATTCTTATTCTCGAAGTTAAAGATTGGAAATCTGACACCATTCGATCTGCAAACAGACAATCGTTTGAGTTACTCGTAAATACTGGGATCAAGCACGTTATCAATCCGCTTGAGCAAGCTCGGCAATACGCACATGCAGTGAGTGATGTATTGCAAAAGGATGCCCAATTAACGATTAACAGCGGCGTGAAATCTGGGCATTTGGTCTTCCCTTGGAGCTATGGGGTGGTGCTTCCGAATATCATGCGTAGCATATTTGATTCTTCTGGGCTATCTGAAGTAATTGAACCTAGTCGTGTGATTTGCCAAGACGAAATGTTTGAAAGTGTTGAGCCAGAAGAGTTTCAATCGCGGCTTTGGAATATGTTCACGCTCAAATTTCATGGGAAGCTTTCTTTGCCACAGTTGGATCGCATTCGTTGGCACATGTTTCCTGAGGTACGTATTGCAGTCCCCACCAGTGGTAGCCTTTTTCCAGATGAATTGAGAAATGAAGTTGAAGTGCCAGACATCCTGCGCGTGATGGATTTGCAGCAAGAGCAACTGGCGCGAAGCCTGGGTGAAGGCCATCGTGTGATTCATGGTGTGGCAGGGTCTGGCAAAACTTTGATTCTTGGGTATCGTGCTGTTCACTTGGCTCAGGTTTGCGTCAAGCCAATCTTAATACTCTGTTACAACAAGTTACTTGCATCAAAATTACATGAACAGATGGTAAGCCGGGGGCTTGAAGCTAAGGTGTTAGTTCAGACATTCCATTCATGGTGCAGCGCGCAACTTCGCGCATATAACGTAACCATCCCAGAAAATCAGGGAGACAACGACGCGTTCTATAGTGGAATGGTTGATACACTTATTCGTGCAGTTGATCAAAAACATATTCCATCGGGACAGTACGACGCTGTGTTGATTGATGAAGGGCATGACTTCCGCTCTGAGTGGCTTAAATTAGTAGTGCAAATGATAGATCCAAAAAGTAACTCGTTGATGGTCTTGTACGATGATGCACAATCAATCTATGAACACACCAAAAAACAGAAATTTAGTTTTAAGAGTCTCGGTATTCAGGCGCAAGGACGAACAACGATACTCAAGATAAATTATCGGAATACGCAGGAAATTTTGAGTGTCGCAGCTTCGTTTGCAAAAGAATTGCTTTCGTCAGCAGATGCAGATGAAGACGGTGTACCGATTGTGCATCCGATGAGTGCTGGGCGGCATGGCGCGTCGCCCATTTTTGTGAATCTACCCTCGCTAGGTGAAGAGTCAATATGGATTGTCAATCAACTGAAAGATGCAAATCGCATGGGTACACCTTGGAACGATATGGCGATTTTGTATCGTAGCTACTATCCAATCGGTCAGACATTAGAACGAACACTCAAAGCTGCGGGAATTCCTGTTTCGACTAAGAAAGACGCTAAAACAACTGAAGAGCGAGATACGGTCAAGCTGATTACTATGCACTCGTCGAAAGGGCTTGAGTTTCCTATCATTGTTATTCCTGGAATTGGTTTGATGCAAGAGGGGCAGACCACGACAGAAGAAGAGGTACGCTTGTTATATGTTGCAATGACTCGCGCCACATCAAGATTGATAATGTCTAGCCATCAAGAATCGCTGATTACTCAAAAACTTCAACAAGCAATTTGCGGATAACATCAAAGGTATGCAGATTTATGTCGATGCCGATGCGTGTCCCAAGGTCATCAAGGAGGTGTTGTTTCGTGCAGCGGAACGCTTGCAGATTCCGCTGACGTTGGTCGCCAATAAACTGCTGTATTGCCCGCCATCCAAGGTAATACGCGCGATGCAAGTGCCCGTTGGGTTTGATGTGGCAGACAGCAAGATTGTGGAGATGGTCGCCCTCGGTGATCTGGTTATTACTGCCGATATTCCGCTGGCTGCGGAGGTGATAGCGCGCGGTGGTCATGTGTTGAATCCCCGTGGCGAGTTTTATACCCAAGATTCGATACAAGAGCGGCTGACCATGCGTAATTTTATGGAGAGCCTGCGCGGCAGCGGGGTGGAGACGGGTGGCCCGCCGACGTTTAGTCAGCGTGACTGTCAGGCGTTTGCCAATCAGTTGGACAAATTTCTGGCGAAGCAACGATAAGCACATCGTCGTTATTTTGGGTGATTGTATTGGCTAGTCCATGGGGATACTATGGACGCTGACTCGCAATAGGTTCGGAGGCTTACATGAATAAACCGCTGTTGATTATTGGCAACAAAAATTATTCTTCCTGGTCGTTGCGCGCGTGGTTGATGTTGAAGCATGCCGAGGTGGATTTTGAGGAGATGCGCGTTGCGCTACAAGTTCCGGGCTACCAACTCAAGCTGTCTTATTTTTCGCCATCGGGCAAAGTGCCTGCGTATCGTGATGGTGAGTTAACGGTGTGGGACACCCTATCGATAGCTGAGTATTTATATGAAAGCTGTCCGAATTTATGGCCTGCCGATAAGGCGGCACGGGCGATTGCACGTTCGATTAGTGCGGAGATGCACTCGGGGTTTACCGCGATGCGTAGTGCGATGCCGATGAATATACGTAGTCGAGGTCGGCATGTGGTGATTACACCAGAGCTAGATACCGACATTACCCGCATCAGGAATATTTGGCGTGATTTGCGCACGCTCTATTCGGGAACGGGACCTTGGTTGTTCGGTGATTACAGCATCGCAGACGCGATGTTTGCGCCCGTAGTATTTCGCTTTTTGACCTATAGAGTCTTTGAGGAAGGTGTGGTCGATGAGTATATGAAAACGGTGATGCGCGACCCGTTTATGCAGGAATGGGTGAAAGCGAGTGAACTGGAACATGAGGTGATTGTCCCATACGAGGTCGGTATTGCTTGACGCAATAAAACTGGGTACGGCTGTCACCGTTTAGGTGTTTGCCGCGTTGTGCTAAAGAGTCGATGAAGTGGATCCATTATGATGCAAGTGACTAAAGGAGTGTGAAAATGAAACGATTTTTGAGCAGTGCATTGGGATTGGGCGTGGTGGTCGCGCTATTGTTGGGTGGCTGTGCTTCTACACAGATGAATGCGAATTGGAAAGATCCTGCGTATCGTATTCACCCGACCAAAGTGATGGTGGTAGGCGTGTCCAAAAAAGCTGTGAATCGGCGCATTTTTGAAGACGAATTTTCCGCTCAGTTGAAAGCGCACGGCGTGGATGCGGTGTCGAGTTATACGGTGTTGCCTGACAAAAAGCAGGATGACCAAGAAGCAATCGCCGCCAAAGTGAAGGAGCTGGGCGCGGATTCTGTATTGATTACCCGCTTGGTCAGCAAGAAAACGGTGAAGGTGTATATGCCTGGAATGCCCTATTTTCCGCCACCTTACTATAGCAGGTGGCCTGATTATTACGGATATGGCTATCGGGAGATGTACACGCCCGGGTACATGTCCGAAGAACAGTTCGCCATCATGGAAACCAATTTGTATGGCACTGCGAATGATAGTTTAATTTGGGCGGCTACTTCCGAAACCGAAATGAGCGGCGCAGACCTCAGTCTAATCAAAGAATATGTGGGTACGATGGTGAACAATATGGTTGGTTATGGCTTGTTGAACAAGTAACTAAGGAAATACTGATTGAGTCCCGCCGTTCGTGGTTAAGTGGCGACGTGGCGCGGGTATTATCGTGCCTAGTCAAACTTAGTTGCCCCATCAGAGCTTGTCGAACCATGAGTGGCGGGACTTATAATTCAACGAGTTAAATTATCGACCTTTCGACAGGCTCAGGGCGAACCGACTTAAGGGGACCTCTAATAATTGATTTTCCACATGCGAGAAACGATGCATGAGTAATATATTTTGCAACTTGCAAATATTTGCAATTTTTTGAGGCAATTCTGATCATTATCGTTTGGTTTCAAACGCAATTCACCCGCTTTACTCGATTACGGGCACAACTATCCTCTCACGTCTGGTTAACTGCACCAGACGCATCATGTTGTATACTAAATTCATCATTCCGATTTTGACTTTTGCACGCAGCAGCCCAATCGTGCGCACCCAGTGTCCACCCATTTGCGCCTGTGCACCAAAGACGTGTTCCACACGTGATCTGACCTTGGACTTTTCGTGGTTGTCGGCCTTTTGTTCTTCGCTAAGCGGATGACCGCGACTGCCTTTCTCGCAAATTCGACTGGTGATGTTTTGTTGCGCCAAATTGGCTTCACGCTCTTCTGAGCGGTATGCGCTGTCAGCATAGACAGTGCGTTTGTCGCCATTGGCATCCGCTTCTTTGTCCAGCAAGTCGTCAATAGCTTGACTGTCATGCACCGCCGCATTTGTGACGGTGTAGCTCTGGATCAGTTTATGCGCTTGATCAGCGTTGATATGGTTCTTGTAGCCGTAGTAGGTTTCGTTGTTCTTCTTTGTCCAGCGGGCCTCTGTATCTTTCTGCGACAACTTGTTTTCGTTTTCCTCTTTGCACCATTCAATGGGTATCGCACCTTCCTTGATGAGTGCGTTCTCTTCTCGTGTGTTGCGTTGTCTGGGTACTTCGACAAAGGTGGCATCGATCATTTGTCCCGCACGCGCAACATAGCCGCGTTGTGACAGTTGCTCATGGAATCGGTTGAATAGCCCCTCTATCAGTTTCTGTTCTTTCAGTAGCTCACGAAACAGCCAGACAGTTTTAGCATCGGGCACTTTATCTTCCAGTTGCAGTCCCAGAAAGCGCATGAAGGAGAGGCGATCCCGGATCTGATATTCGATACGGTCGTCGGATAGGTTGTGAAGTTGTTGCAGCACCAGTATCTTGAACATCAGTACAACGTCTGTCGGCTTCGCTCCCGCGTTGCTCTTGCGCGCTTTGTCATGAATTCGGTTCAAGTCAGTACGGAAGGCTTCCCAGTCGATCTGCTCATTCAAACCAACCAGTGGGTCACCCATCTTGGTCAGTTTGTAAGTCCGTTCCGTAATATCAAAAAATCCAGGTTGCCTTTTATGTTTCACACTGCACGCTCATACCTTAAAATGACTTCTACGTATAACGCGATACCCAGCTAGTTCGTGTACTGTCGCCAACGATATCAGGCAAATTAAATGTGTCACCATGAAATAGACATCGATAAACTGACGGAAGATGAATTGATCAATTTGAACAATCGAATCGTTGCGCGCCTCAAATTCATGCAACAGTACCGTGCTCATTCTAAAATGCTCGAGTTCAGCATTGGAGACCGTGTTTCATTCCAGCCAGAAGGCCATTCGGAACTGAATGGGATGTTGACACGTTATAACAAAAAAACAGTCACTGTTATTACGGACAGCGGGCAGCAATGGAACGTTGCGCCAAGCTTTTTACGTAAGACAGATGCCGCATTCACTACTACTGCAAATTCCACTAACATCCTCAATCTGACAAAAAGGTGAATTCGTCAGCAATTTTTAGAGGTGCCCTTAATCAGCGTTTCCCTAACGCTCGATACCGGAGCGGTTAAAATGATGCTTGGCAGAAGTTCCTGCCAAGCATTTTTTATGACGGCGATTTCACGCCCAACCAAGCAAAAATAATCATGGCAAAAACCAAAACAATCTACTCGTGCACCGAGTGCGGCGGGCAAACCCCCAAGTGGCAGGGGCAGTGTCCGCATTGCCTGGAGTGGAACACCTTGATTGAGTCGGTGGCTGAACCTAACGTCAAAGGGGGAAATCGCTTCAGCGCGTTAGCCGCAAGTGGCAAGGTGCAGTTGCTCTCTGAGGTAGAGGCGGCGGAGGTGCCGCGTACACCAACAGGTATCGCAGAGTTTGACCGCGTGTTAGGCGGCGGTTTGGTGTCTGGTGCGGTGGTGTTAATAGGTGGAGATCCGGGTATCGGCAAATCCACCTTGTTGTTGCAAGTGTTGGCGCATTTGTCGCAGCAGAAAAATACCCTGTACGTGAGTGGCGAAGAATCTGCGCAACAGATTGCTTTGCGTGCAAAGCGGTTATCGTTAGACGCACGCAGCTTGAGATTACTACCCGAAATTCAACTGGAAAAAATCCAATCCACAATAGCTGCGGACAAGCCGGATGTGGTGGTAATTGATTCCATACAAACCGTGTATTCCGATCAACTGACATCCGCACCCGGCTCGGTAGCGCAGGTGCGTGAATGTGCGGCGCAACTCACCCGCATCGCCAAGAGCCAGAATATCACCATGATATTGGTGGGTCACGTCACCAAAGAAGGTGCGCTGGCCGGGCCGCGCGTGCTGGAACACATCGTTGATACCGTGCTGTATTTCGAGGGCGATACACACTCCAGTTTTCGTTTGATACGCGCGTTCAAAAATCGCTTCGGTGCGGTGAATGAGCTGGGTGTATTCGCCATGACGGAAAAAGGGTTGCGTGAAGTGAGCAACCCGTCCGCGATGTTCTTGTCGCAACACGGGCAGCAAGTGGCAGGCTCATGCGTAATGGTGACTCAAGAAGGCACACGTCCTTTATTGGTGGAGATACAAGCCCTGCTCGATGAAGCACACTCGCCCAATGTGAAACGCTTGTCGTTGGGGTTGGAGCAGAATCGTCTGGCAATGTTGCTCGCCGTTCTGCATCGTCATGCGGGCATCGCGTGCTATGACCAAGACGTGTTCATCAACGCAGTGGGCGGCGTGAAAATTACCGAGCCGGGTGCGGACCTTGCGGTGATACTGGCGATGGTCTCATCTTTGCGCAACAAGCCGCTTCCAGAAAAGTTGGTGGTATTTGGTGAAGTCGGCTTGGCGGGGGAGGTGCGCCCTGTTCAACGTGGTCAAGAGCGGCTGCGTGAGGCGGCTAAATTGGGTTTCACCCATGCCATTATCCCTAAAGCAAATAAACCCAAGCAGCCCATTGTGGGTATGGAAATATTTGCTGTTGAGCGTGTGGAAGAAGCGGTAAATCGCTTGCGCTAAGCCCCGTATTTTTATGCACGTTCTTGTGCGGTTGTTGACATCGGGTTAGAGTGCGGTCATAACGATAGAAAATCAGGAGTGCATGATTATGGCTTTAACCGTTTTGGCAGCTTTGGCAATTTTTATATTGCTCGCCTTCTTCCGCGCCTCAATTATCAGTTGGCTTCTGTCCATGGTGGTGATTGTCCCGGCCATTGCCATTGCAGGTAGTTTTTCTGAAACAATTTTCATCACGGCTTGCGCAGTATTGCTATTCTTTGTCGTGTTGTTAGGCGTTCCTTTCTTGCGCCGTGCGGTGGTGAGTGCGACTGTACTAAAAATCTTCCGCAATGTATTGCCGCAAATTTCCGCTACTGAACAAGAGGCGATTGACGCAGGCACAGTGTGGTGGGATGGCGAGTTATTCAGCGGTAACCCTAATTGGAATAAGCTCCTCAGTTTCCCCCAAACTTCTTTAAGCGTTGAAGAGCAAGCTTTTCTTGATAACGAAGTAGATCAACTTTGCACCATGATTGACGATTGGGACATCACTCATAATCGTGCTGATTTGCCGCCTGAAGTGTGGCAGTTCATCAAGAGCAAAGGGTTTTTTGGCATGATTATCCCTAAGTTGTATGGAGGCTTGGAATTTTCTGCGCAGGCGCATTCAGCAGTGGTTGCCAAAATCGCTTCGCGTAGTGGCACGGCGGCTGTAACAGTGATGGTGCCAAATTCATTGGGACCTGCTGAGTTGCTGTTGCATTATGGTACAAAAGAACAAAAAGATCAGTATTTGCATCGTTTGGCACAGGGTTTGGAAGTGCCTTGTTTTGCCTTGACAGGGCCGACTGCAGGTTCGGATGCGGGCGCAATCCCTGATACAGGCATCGTGTGTTACGGAGAGTTTGACGGAAAAAAAGATGTGCTGGGCATACGCCTGTCATGGGAGAAGCGCTATATCACCCTGGCACCTGTCGCCACGTTGCTGGGCTTGGCGTTCAAGCTGTATGACCCCGATCAGATATTGAGCAAAGAAGTGAATCGCGGCATCACGCTGGCTTTGGTGCCGACCAATACGCCCGGTGTGCAAATTGGCCGCAGACATTTCCCGCTCAACTCGGCATTCATGAATGGACCCACGCAGGGCAAAGATGTGTTCATCCCTATGAATTACTTGATTGGCGGCACGTTCCGCATCGGGCAAGGTTGGCGAATGTTGATGGAATGTTTGGCGGCAGGTCGCTCGATTTCACTCCCGTCCAGCAGCGTGGGTGCGATGAAGCTTGCTGCTCGCACTACGGGTGCTTATGCGAGGGTACGCAAGCAATTCAAAATGCCTATCGGGAAATTTGAGGGCGTAGAAGAGCCGCTCGCACGCATTGGTGGGCACACTTATATGGTGGATGCGGCACGCAAGATGACTGCTTTGGCGGTTGACTTGGGTGAGAAGCCTTCGGTGATTTCTGCGGTGGTTAAGTATCATGCCACCGAACGCGGGCGCATTGTCGTCAACGATGCGATGGATGTGCATGGCGGCAAGGGAATTTGCCTAGGCCCGGACAATTATCTGGGCAGATTTTACGAGCAAATTCCGATTGGCATAACCGTGGAGGGAGCAAACATATTGACTCGCACCCTGATGATTTTTGGACAAGGTGCGATTCGTTCCCATCCTTATGTGTTAAAAGAAATTGCGGCGGTTAACAATAGCAATCATCAGCAAGCTATCCACCAGTTTGATGAAGCGGTGTTTGGGCACATCAGCTTTGCGTTGAGCAATGCTGCTCGCAGCTTTGTATTTGGTTTAACCGGTGGGCACGGTATTCCAGTACCCGCAGGGCACGAGACCCGCCGCTATTATCAGCAATTAACACGCTATTCAACGGCATTTGCGTTTTGTACCGACGTGGCGATGGCAGTAATGGGCGGTTCGTTGAAGCGACGCGAGAAAATTTCTGCCCGTTTGGGCGACGTGCTGAGCTTGATGTATTTGTGTTCAGCCACACTTAAGCGCTTTGAAGATGAGGGTCGCCCGGCAGAAGATTTACCATTGCTCAATTGGTCGATACAAGATGCGTTGTACAATATTCAGCAAGCCTTTGCAGGTGTGATACAAAACTTTCCGAACCTGTTAATACGTGGCGTACTGAGAGTGATTGTTTTTCCGTCAGGTCGTTGCTTGTCACCGCCTTCCGACCAATTGGGACATGAGGTTGCCGCATTACTGATGCAGCCCGGTGCAGCCCGTGATCGCTTAACTGCGGGAATGTTCCTGCCAGCAAATGAACAAAATTCGGTAGCTGCGTTAGAATCCGCACTTGCAAGCACATTAGCGTTGGAGTCGCTGCAAGCTGAATTAGAAGCGGCACGCAAAGCAGGCAAGTTAAAAGAACGCGACGAATTATCGCGGATTGTTGAAGCGCGTGAGCAAAGCATTATCAATGTGGAACAAGCTTTACAGCTGGAGCGCGACTACGCGCTACGCCGTAAAGTGATTATGGTGGACGATTTTGCACCTGAGCAATTGAGTGCAAATCTGGTCAGATGATTTCAAGTATGGCTTTCAGGAGATGGCGTTGAGTACAAATAACCTTTCTAGTTTTTTAGCCAAGCTGGCTTTTTTTTGCTTATCACTGTTATTTGCTACTAGTGCTTACAGCATTGAAAAAGAAAATTTAGATGTTAATTTAAATTCGATTTATTTTTCACTTCGACCCCACAAAGGTAATAATGTGCAGGGCGAGTTGGTATTTCAAGTGCCTGTGCCACTTACCAAAAAGGCGGACGATACGGGTTTGGGGCCAATTGGTTCCCTTGCTTACTTTGATACTAAACTTTTGGTAAACATCCAGGAGGAAAGGGCATCTGTAAGAGGTTTGGGCAGAGTTTATTATGTCGTTACGGCGTATGGTACAAAGCAAACATTTGTACCATATGTCACTTTTTACCGTGAAATGCTGATTGAATATAACAATGTTGTGGGTGTTGCAAGCCGAAGAATGCAGAGTAAATCCAAAGCATGGTTGCCTCCTGGTTTCTTGTACGCTTACCGACTAAATGATTTGGTTGTTTTACATGCGGATGGAGAACTTTATAGCTACAGTAATACAGGCAATAATACAGCGAGGATAGGTGCGAGTTATGCGTTAGCTGAGAAATGGCTCTTGAGCGTAAGTTATGAGAGTCAGTCATGGAATATGAAGGATGACGTGAATAGTAATATTTTTATGAATGGTAAATCTAACAGTGTCTATTTGAAGTTGAATAACAGTAATCCGTTAAGAAGCAACTTTGCTTTCACCTTGGGCTATGCTGCGGATAGAAATGTCGCCGGTGCTGCATTGCAACAGAATAGTATGAATCATACTAATGGACTGTTTGGGGCCGTTGAAATTTCTTTGGGAACGTTAGCTTGGTAGGCTAGACATCTTTTTTTGACGAGTGATCACGCAAAAATATTGATTGATAAAATGAACGGGTTCAGTGGTAAAACAGTTTTCATCACAGGCTCAACTCGTGGCATAGGACGTGAAATAGCACTGCGTTGCGCACGCGAAGGTGCAAACGTTGTCATCACCGGTAAGACAGCCGAGCCACACGCTAAATTATCAGGAACTATCCATTCAGTCGCCGACGAAGTGCTGCAAGCAGGCGGTCAAGCCTTGGCAATTCAATTGGATGTGCGTGATGAGCAAGCCATCGCGGCTGCGGCTGTTCGAGCTGCACAGCAATTTGGCGGCATCGATGTGTTGGTCAATAACGCCAGTGCAATCAGCCTGACAGGAACAATGGTCACATCGGCAAAGAAACTCGATTTGATGTGGGATGTGAATATGCGCGCGACTTTTTTGATGTCGCAAGCGTGCATCCCTTTCCTTAAACAGGCAAAAAATCCCCACATTCTAACTATGTCTCCGCCGCTCAATATGAATGAGAAATGGTTCGCGCCGCACCTTGCTTACACCATGTCTAAATTTGGCATGAGTATGTGTACATTAGGTTTGGCACGAGAGTTCGCCAAGGATGGCATCGCCGTCAATAGCCTGTGGCCTAGCACTACCATCGCTACCGCAGCAGTTGAATTTAATTTCCCTGAAGCGATTTTAAATGCGTCGCGAAAGCCAGCCATCATGGCGGACGCTGCTTATGCAATTTTGCAGCGTGATAGTCGATACTGCACGGGTAATTTTTTTATTGATGAAGCCGTGTTGCGCGCGGAAGGTGTGTCAGATTTCGAACATTACGCCGTCTCACCCGGCACAAAGCTATACAAGGACTTGTTTTTGGAATAATTCACACAGGGAGTAAACCATGCAAACCAACAACGTGATTACCCCGCAACAATCCGGCACACTGCATGGTCTTTTTTTAGAGCGCGTTGCTCGTTCACCGGACAAAATCGCCTACCGCTATTTTCAGCAAGATGCCTGGCGTGAACTGACATGGCGCGAGATGCACAGCCAAGTGGCGCGCTGGCAAGCTGCCTTGTCGAAACAAGGATTACAGCGCGGTGACCGCGTTGCCATCATGCTGCGCAACTGTCCGCAATGGATGATGTTCGATCAAGCCGCGATGTCGCTGGGGTTGATTGTTGTGCCGTTGTACATCGTGGATCGTCCCGACAACATCGCATTTATCGTCAATAATGCCGACATCAAAGTCATATTGTTTGAAACTGCCGAGCAATGGCAATCGCTCTGCACAGTGAGCGACCAACTCAAGAGCGTGCAGTGTTTCATCAGCATAGACAATGTGCCGAACAACGGTGATGCGCGCTTACATTCAATGGCTGATTTTTTGCCTGACACCGCCCAGTTGCGAGTCGCACCGCCTTGTGAAACGGGCGAGCTTGCCAGCATTATCTACACCTCCGGTACGACAGGAAAACCAAAAGGCGTGATGTTAAGCCACGCCAACATGCTGAGTAACGCGTATGCAACATTGGATACATTTGTGGTACGTGGTGAGGATGTGTTTATGTCTTTCCTGCCGCTATCGCATACCTTTGAGCGCACGCTGGGTTATTACCTTGCTGTGATGACAGGTGCGACGGTTGCCTTCGCACGTTCCATTCCGCAACTATCCGAAGATTTGCAAACTATCCGCCCCACCTTGCTGATTTCTGTGCCACGCATTTACGAAAGAGTTTATGGCGCGATTCGCGCCAAACTCGACGAAGGTTCGCCGTTAAAACGCAAGCTGTTCAAACTGGCTGTAGATGTGGGTTGGGCGCGTTTTGAACACCAGCAAGGACGCGGTGCTTGGCGGCTTGCCTTTTTGCTGTGGCCTGTTTTGCAAAAACTGGTTGCACAAAAAATTCTGGATAAACTGGGTGGCAATCTGCGCGCGGCATTCAGCGGTGGCGCGGCACTCGCACCTGAAATTTCACGGGTGTTTATTGGTCTGGGGTTGCCGATTATTCAGGGCTATGGTTTGACCGAAACCAGCCCGGTGATTACCGGGAATCCACCACAAAATAATTTCCCCGATAGTGCGGGCAAGCCGATAACGGGCGTACAAGTTCGTCTTGGCGAGCGCAACGAATTGCAAGTAAAGGGTGCGAACGTGATGATGGGGTATTGGAATAATCCTGAAGCCACTCACGCGATGATAGATGCAGATGGCTGGTTAAACACAGGGGATATTGCGCGCATCAGCGAAACGGGACACGTTTACATCACCGGGCGCATCAAAGAAATTATCGTCATGTCGAACGGCGAAAAAATTCCGCCGAATGATATAGAACTGGCGATCTTGCAGGACAAATTGTTCGATCAAGTGATGGTGTTTGGCGAAGCAAAGCCTTATTTGGTGGCACTTGCGGTAGTTAATTCCGAAGCGTGGCTACAATTTTGCAAAGAAGCGAATGCGGATGCGAGTAAGCCGGAAATCCTTATGGATAAAGGCATACAAGCCAAGGCTCTGGAACGGATTGCGCGGTGCGTTAAGGAGTTTCCCGGCTACGCAAAAATCAATCGCGTGCTGCTGCTGCAAGAACCTTGGACGATAGACAACGGCTTGCTCACTCCAACTTTGAAGCTGAAACGCCCGGATGTGGTTGGCAGATTTTCTGAGCGGATCAAACAGCTTTATGAGGGGCATTAAAGGTTTTCACTTGTTATGCAAAGGCTTTTATATGGAGTGCGCAGACACGTCTGCGCTTTAAAATCGCGGCGACATATCGCCGCACTCCAAATTTGAGTTGGTCGATATGACGGACATAACCAAAAATTTTTAGAAAGGTAACTAAGCCGTGACCGAACAACTCATCGTAACTTTACCCAATCGTGAGCCCACCATCCGTGTTGCTGCGATGCCGTCCGATGCCAACTTCACCGGCGATATTTTTGGCGGTTGGTTAATGGGACAAGTAGATATTGCGGGCAGCATCCCCGCTGTGCAGCGCGCCAGAGGCAGAGTGGCGACAGTGGCGGTGAATTCCTTTGTGTTCAAACAACCGTTGTTCGTCGGTGACATCGTCAGTTTTTATGCCGACATCATCAAAATCGGCAATACCTCTATCACCGTGGAGGTTGAGGTGTATGTGCAGCGCAACCCCGCTAAACCAGAATGCTTCAAAGTAACTGAAGCAACGTTGACCTACGTGGCGGTGGATGAAAATCGCAAACCTAGAGTTGTACCGCAGGAAAAATAAGCGCATTATTCGGGTTAGTTTTTGTAGCGAATGAATCAATAATCCACACATGACGAAATTGAAATTTTAGAGTTGGTTTAGTGTTGTGCATCACCGAGTTGCCTGTAACAAAGTTGTTTGGGAATTTTCATTTACACAATTTACACAATTTACACAATCCTAGGGAGAGTTCAAATGCGTCAATACAAGTTCGCATCAGCATTGCTGATGACATTGATTTTGGTGGGTTGCGGAGGGAGTGCCAGCGATGTTCCTGCCAAGCCTAAATTCTCTGCTCAAGTTTCGTTTGGAGATAGTTTGAGTGATGTGGGTTCATATAGGGTAGCCACCATTGGTTCAACGGCTACGAATTATGTTGGGCAATTCACTATCAATGCAGCCCCAGGAACGCCAACAAACTGGACGCAGATGACGGCAGCGAAATTGGGTTTACCTCAACCATGTGCTGCGGCTGTGGGTGGCTTTGGTATTGCGAGAAATCCAGCCGCAGGAATTTCTACTGTCGGTTGCTATGGATATTCGCAGGGTGGTGCGCGAGTCAGTAATGCCGCAGGTGTTGGAAATGTAGGGGCAGGTGGGCCAATGACTGAACCTGTAACTACGCAAATTGCGAATCACTTGACTGCGATAGCTAACCAATTTTCAGGAAATGAAGTTGTTTTTGTCATGGCAGGGGCAAATGATGTATTTACTCAGGCGGGTCTGTATGGTGCGGGAGCAATTAGTTTGACAGCTGCAACAACAGCGGTGCAAGCAGCAGCGGGTGAGTTGGCAATTGCAGTAAAAACGCAAATTATTGCCAATGGAGCGAAGTATGTAGTAGTAGTTAACGTACCTGATATTGCCAGTACACCACAAGTTACTTCGCTTACTGAACCTGCGAAAACTGGGAATACTCAATTGTTTACAGCTCTGGTGTCTGCGTTTAATACACAATTGAAAACAGATTTGCCCGATAGTGCCGTTGTGTTGAATGTGGATGCATATACCGCGAGTAAAGATGAAGTTGTAAATAAGGCAAAATATCTTTTGGATGATGTTACTTCCAAAGCATGTCCTGCGTCGTCGTTGACTTGTAATGCGACAAACCTCAATTCGGGCGTAACATCGAAATATCTGTTTGCTGATGCTGTTCACCCAACCCCCTACGGACACTTGCTTTTTGCCACATACGTTTTGCAAGCGATGACCAACAAGGGTTGGTACTAATTTGATTCGGTATTCTTACAAACTTGGGAGATGAAATCATGATATTTAAACAAACGATGGTGAGTTGGTCGGTAGCGGGTGCGTTGTTGGCGATGTCTGGCAGTGTTGCGGCATCAGGGTTTGCATTGGTTGAGCAAAACGCCAGTGGCTTGGGCAATGCTTATGCTGGCGGTGCAGCAAGTGCGGAAGATGCCTCAACGGTGTTTTTTAATCCGGCGGGCATGACCCGTTTAAGCGGTAAACAAGTTGTGGTTGCTGGTCACTTTATTACCCCTTCGGCGAAATTTTCTGGAACGGGTGGGGCGGGTAATCAAGGCGGGGATGCGGGAGGCACAGCATTTGTACCCAACGCATATTTTGCAATGGAAATGCAGCCAGGTTTGAAAGTAGGGCTGGGCTTAAACGCTCCATTTGGTTTGCAGACTGAATACGATGCAAATTGGGTGGGTAAGCATCAAGCGATTAAATCAAAACTTGAGACGATGAACGTCAACCCTTCCGTTGCTTACCAAGTGAATGATGCGCTGAGTATTGGGGGAGGTTTAAATTACCAACACATCAGTGGCGAGTTATCTGAGTTTAAGGGTGGCGCGCTTGGCACGGCGGTGATTAAAGGCACTGACAATGCTTGGGGTTATAACTTGGGTGCGCTGTACAACTTAAATTCATCTACTCGTGTTGGCGTGGCATACCGTTCAGTGATGAACTATACATTGAGTGGAACAGTGACAACTTCATTACCTTTTGCAAATGGGCCCGTCACGTTAGATGTAAAGTTGCCTGATAGTTTGTCTATCAGCGGTGTGCACAAAATGAATGACAACTATGAAGTGATGGCCGATGTCACTTTCACGGGGTGGAGCTCATTCAAGCAAGTTAAAGTAGTGGATGGGTCTGGTGCGGCGATTTCAAATACGCCAGAAAATTGGAAAGACACGGTGCGTGTTTCAGTGGGCGCAACGCATCATTACAATGAACAATGGTTAGTACGTGCGGGCTTGGCTTACGATCAAGCACCTGTTCCTGATGCCTTCCGTACTGCGCGTATTCCAGATAATAATCGTACTTGGATAGCATTGGGTGGACAGCGCAAGTTATCCCCGGTAAGCGCGATTGACTTTGGGTATGCACATTTGTTTGTGAGTGACTCTACTATCAACTCTGCCAATCCTGCGCCAACTTTGGCGGGAACTTACAAAAACAAGGTGGATATTTTGAGTGCGCAATACACATACAGTTTTTAAGTAATCAAGTATGTAAGGGGAGGGCTTGAGTTGTTGCTAATCAAGTCTTCCCCTTTTTTTGTTTCTGGAGAATTGCAATGAGCGAAAATTTTGTGATCCGTAAAGTTGCCGTACTCGGCGCAGGGGTTATGGGGGCGCAGATTGCCGCGCATCTGGTGAATGCCAATGTCGAGACGCTGCTGTTTGATTTGCCTGCCAAGGAGGGCGAGCCGAACGGTATCGTCAACAAGGCGTTAGAGGGCTTGAAGAAGCTTGACCCTGCGCCTGTTTCCAGTCCCGCAAAAATCAGTTTTATCGAAGCGGCGAATTACGATCAGCATCTGGATGAATTACGTGAATGCGATTTGGTAATTGAAGCCATCGCTGAACGCATCGATTGGAAATCTGATCTGTATCATAAGGTCGCGCCGTTCTTAGGCGAACATACTATCTTTGCAACCAATACTTCTGGCTTGTCGATTAACAAACTCGCTGAAGCTTTCCCGGAAAATTTGCGCCATCGTTTTTGCGGCATTCATTTTTTTAATCCGCCGCGTTATATGCACTTGGTTGAGTTGATTCCCTGCACGGGTACGGATGCGCCGTTACTCGATCAACTGGAAACTTTTCTTGTCTCCACGCTGGGTAAAGGCGTGGTACGTGCCAAGGATACACCCAATTTCATCGCCAACCGTATCGGAGTGTTTTCCATGCTCGCTACGATGCATCATGCACAGCGTTTGGGTTTGGGCTTCGATGTGGTGGATGCGCTCACAGGGCGTTATCTCGGTCGCCCCAAGAGTGCGACGTTTCGCACGCTGGATGTGGTGGGTATCGATGTATTTTCGCACGTCGTGAACACCATGCGGGACAATCTTGCGGATGATGCGTGGCACAGCTATTTCAAATCACCAGACTGGATGAACAAGCTGATCGAGCAAGGCGCGTTGGGACAAAAAGCCAAGCGCGGTGTGTATCAAAAAGTGGGCAAGGAAATTCAAGTATTGGATTTGGCGAATGGTGCGTATCGCGTGTCCGATGGCAAAGCTGATGATGCTGTGAAAGACATGCTGCGTGAACGCGATTGGTCGGCCAAGTTGGGCAAGCTGCGTGACAGTGACAATCCGCAAGCGCAATTTGTGTGGAGCATTTTCCGCGACACATTTCATTACTGCGCAACGCAACTCGCCAGCATCGCCAACAATGCGCGCGACCTTGATCTCGCCGTGCGTTGGGGTTTCGGCTGGGACACGGGTCCGTTTGAAATATGGCAAGCCGCAGGTTGGCAAAAAGTAGCAGGATGGATTAACGCTGACATCGCAGTAGGTAAAACAATGGCTGGCGAGCCGCTCCCTGCTTGGGCTACAGAGGCGGGTCGAGTTGGCGTGCATACTGCGCAGGGTTCATATTCCCCGCACCCAGCACTGTACAACCCTCATTTGTCAGATGCGCAAGGTTCGCTGCGCACTAACGAAAAACCAATCGGCATACTTTTGGGCGAGAACGCGGAAAGTTTGCAGGGCTACCAACCTCGCTCAACTCTCCCCGTTTATCGTCGCCAGCTTTACCCCGACGCGCTGCTGGGCGAAGTGCGCGAATATGGTGAGACGGTATTTGAAAACGAGCATGTACGGTTATGGCACACGGGTGACGGCATCGGCATCCTCAGTTTCAACAGCAAGCTGCATACGCTAGGCAACGAAGTGCTGGATGGAATCCTGCGTGCATTGGACGAAGCCGAAGCGCATTTCAGTGCACTGGTCATCTGGCAGACTGAGCCACCGTTTTCGGCAGGGGCGAATTTGCTGCAAGCCATGCAGGGTGTGCAAGAACCTGCGCCAGAAGCGGGTATGTTTGGCAAGCTCAAGCAAGCTGCAAGCCGCGTCAAATATACCGTGGCGGGCGGTGGTGGGTTGGGCGATGTACTGAATGCTGCAACAGGTAATGTGGCTCGCGTCGCAGACGTGGTAGAAAAATTCCAGATCATTTCACAGCGTTTGAAATATTCACAAGTGCCAACCATAGCAGCCGTCGATGGCTTGGCGCTCGGTGGCGGATGCGAATTTGCAATTCACTGCACCCGCCTCGTCGCCACCTTGGAAAGCTACATCGGCCTTGTAGAAGTCGGCGTGGGTTTATTGCCCGCAGGCGGTGGCTGTAAAGAAATGGCGCAACGTGCCGCAGCAGAAGCCAGAGGCGGCGACATCTTTCCTTTCCTCAAACGCTACTTTCAAATGATTGCGATGGGCGAAGTTGCCAAGAGTGCCGAGATGGCGCGCGACATGGGTTACCTCAAACCGTCCGACCGCATCGTGATGAATCGCTTTGAGCTGTTGCATGTAGCCAAGGAAGAAGCGCGCGCACTCAACGCAACCGCCTATCGTCCACCGCTGCAAAACAGACAGATACCCGTTGCCGGACGCACGGGCATCGCAACTTTCAAAGCCTCGATGCTCAACATGCGCGAAGGCGGCTTCATCTCCGAACACGACTACAACATCGGTTGCCGTGTTGCAGAAGTTATGTGCGGTGGCGATGTCGAAGCCGGCAGCCTGGTGGATGAACAATGGATACTCGGTCTGGAGCGTAAACACTTCATGGAACTCATCGCGCAAGATAAAACCCGCGAGCGGGTGGAATATATGTTGAAGAATGGCAAGCCGTTGAGGAACTAAAGTTGCGAATAAAAATTAAAGGTAAAAAGCATGTCGCTTCATGGTTGTGAACATTCATTTGAAGAACTTGCGCTGGATGTATTTCCTGTCCATTTCGCAAGCCTGATAAATTCTTTGCGGCGACCCCTTTCGCTACGAATTTTTCTCGACAATTCTGTGTTGATTCCAACCCTCCCAGGGTGTTATGTTATTTCTCAACAGGAAACGCCGATTTATGTTGGTATCGCCAAAAATATGCGGCGGCGTATTCAAGATCATCTGTCGGGTGATCCTAGTAGGGCAAATTTAGCTGTTCGAATGGCAGCAAAGGAAGTTGGAGTTAAATTGTTGGCAATTAAAAAACATCCGCAATTCGTCCCGACATTTGAATCTGCAAAAAATAATCTGCTGAACTGCGGGGTAAGTTGGGTTGATATTGAAAATCCTTTGGAGATGTATATCTTCGAGGCTTACTGCGCGATGAAGCTTAATACTTGCGAGTACAACTTTTTTGATACGCTGCAAATTTTGCATCCGAAAAATATTAGGGGACATAACACGGTAGAGCCAACAAGGTAGGATGGTTTGAGCGTAGCGATACCCATAGCTGGCGTGAAATTAATGATGGGTATCGCTACGCTCAACCCATCTTACGATGTTCCGTTGAGTAATATTGGAGATGTAACACGGATTGATTTGATACCTGTATAAAAACATGACGACACCACTTAACCCACACTCCGATTTCGACGAGATCACACGACTGATCGCTGCCGCGAAGCAACGTGCGGTGCAGGCGGTGAATGTCTCGTTAATCGATTTGTATTGGCAGGTGGGACAAACCATCAGCCACAAGATAGCGCAGGCAGAATGGGGCGATGGCGTGGTAGCGCAACTAGCGGAGCATCTGGCGCGTACCCAGCCGGGGTTGCGCGGTTTTACCCGCTCAAACCTGTTTCGGATGCGGCAGTTCTACGAGGCTTATCGGGAGGAGGCAATTGTCTCATCACTGCTGAGACAATTGCCGTGGACACATAACCTCATCATTCTTAATCAGAGCAAAAGACCCGAAGAGCGTGAGTTTTACCTGCGCACAGCCATTCGTGAGAAATGGAGCAGCCGCGAATTAGAGCGTCAGTTCAAAGCTGCTTTGTTCGAGCGCACGGTACTCAATCCTCTGAAAGTGTCACCACTGCTGTCGCAAATTCACCCCGATGCGTTGAGTGTGTTCAAAGATAGGGAAACGCCGATTAAGTCCGTTCGTGGTGAGTATTTTCCGTTCGCACCTTCGATACACCTTGCTGGGCGTGGCACTCAGGACGAACGGAAAATGTATCGAACCATAATTTGGACTTAATAATAATAGGGAATGTACCACTTTTTTGAGAGGTCTGAAGTGAACCGTACACAAACATTGCAGTTGTTGACGCAGCACAAACAAATTTTGGCATACCGCTTCGGTGTAGTGCGCTTGGCCTTATTCGGCTCTGTTGTTCGCGATGCCGCGAGGGCAGGCAGTGATGTAGATGTGCTGGTTGAGTTCGATGGCCCGGCCACCTCAGCACGCTACTTTGGTGTGCAGTTTTACCTAGAGGATTTATTGGGTATGCCTGTTGATTTGGTGACCGAAAAAGCCTTGCGTTCAGAGTTGCGTCCGTTCATCAAAAAGGAGGCGGCATATGTCTGACGCATTAGTGCGAGAGTGGCATTTTTATTTGGAGGATATGATAGGTTTTGCAGAAAAGGTATTGGCTTATGCCGAGGGTTTCGATCAAGCTGGCTTCGTTGACAGTGGGCTGAATTACGATGCGACGGTGCGCAATCTGGAGTTAATCGGTGAGGCTGCGACCAATATACCTGAAGCGGTGCGCCAGCAATACTCGACTATTCCTTGGCGTATGGTGGTTGCTACACGAAACAAATTGATACACGGTTATTTGGGGATAGATAACGACACGCTGTGGAGCATTGTTCAAACCGATGTGCCGGTTTTGCTTTCCGAATTGCACAAGATGAAGAAATTTTTCAACACTTAATAGTCGCGGGGGAAATATGAGCAAACAAATCCAAGAAGCCTACATCGTTGCCGCAACGCGCACGCCGGTTGGCAAAGCACCGCGCGGGATGTTCCGCAATACGCGTCCCGACGATCTGTTGGCATTCGTTATCAAGAGTGTGATCGCGCAAGCCCCATCGCTTGACCCTGCAAGCATCGGCGATGTGATTGTCGGCTGTGCGATGCCAGAGGCGGAGCAGGGGACGAATGTGGCGCGTATCTCGCTGTTGTTGGCGGGGTTGCCAATCACTGTGCCGGGGTTGACCATCAATCGCTTTTGTTCTTCTGGTGTGCAAGCCGTGGCGTTGGCGGCGGATCGTATTCGTCTTGGCGAGGCGGATGTAATGCTGGCGGCGGGGGTGGAGAGCATGAGCATGGTGCCGATGATGGGCAATAAGATTGCGTTTAATCCTGCCGTGTTTGAACACAATGAACATTACGGTATCGCTTACGGCATGGGGCTGACAGCGGAGAAGGTGGCGGAGCGTTGGAAGGTGACCCGTGAAGCTCAGGATGCGTTTGCGTTGCAGAGCCATCAGCGCGCGATTGCGGCGATTGCGAAGGGCGAATTTGCAGATGAGATTTCGCCGTATCACATCGCCGAACATTTGCCCAATATGCAAACACGCGAAGTGAAATTGAAAGCGCGCGATGTGGCGCAAGATGAAGGGCCGCGTGCGGATACCTCGCTTGAAGCGTTGGGTAAACTCAAAACCGTGTTCGCGCAAAAAGGTTCGGTGACAGCGGGCAATAGCTCGCAGATGTCAGACGGTGCGGGTGCAGTGTTGCTGTGTAGCGAAGCCGCATTGAAGCGTTACAACCTCACGCCGATTGGAAAATTTCTCGGCTTCAGCGTGGCGGGTGTGCCGCCAGAGATTATGGGCATCGGGCCGAAAGAAGCAATTCCAAAGGTGTTGAAGCAAGTGGGCTTGAACTTGAATGATATGGGCTGGATTGAACTCAACGAAGCTTTTGCCGCACAGTCGCTGGCGGTGATCGGTGACCTTGGCTTGAACCCTGACATCGTGAACCCGCTTGGCGGCGCGATTGCGTTGGGTCATCCGCTCGGCGCAACGGGCGCGATTCGCACCGCGACATTACTGCATGGATTGCGTCGTCGCAAACAAAAATACGGCATGGTAACGATGTGTATTGGGACGGGCATGGGGGCAGCGGGAATTTTTGAGGCGTTGTAAGGGGTAAAAGCTGACCACGAAAAACACGAAAGGCACGAAAATTAAAATCAAAAACCTTGCTCCCTTTAAAACCTTTAAGGTAAGTATGCTGCACGGAGTCAGCTTTGCTTATGGTTTTATTTCGTGCCTTTCGTGTTTTTCGTGGACAAATGTTTTGAACTAAGGAGGATAAAAATGAAAAAAATGCTACTGCTAATCTCTGGTTTTTTGTTGAGTATGAATGTCAGTGCAATGGAGGTGTCCGGCGTAAAGTTGGCGGATAGTGTTCAGCTTTTGGGCAGTCATTTGGTGCTGAACGGAGCAGGTGTTCGTACTAAGATAATCTTCAAAGTTTATGTCGCCGCATTGTATGTTTCGCAAAAACAAACGACAGCGGGTGCGATTTTATCTGACACCAATTCACAGCGCGTGGCGTTGCACATGCTGCGTGAATTAAGCGATGAGAAGTTGCTGAACGCGTTTAACGAAGCCATCGAAGCGAACCACACACCAGCAGAATTGAGCGCACTTTCATCACCACTCAAGCAGATGTCGGATATTTTTCATCAGGTGAAAGAAGTTCGGGAAGGCGATGTGATTACGCTGGATTATGTGGCAGCGAGCGGTACGCAAATCAGCATAAATGGCACACCGCGCGGTACGATTGCAGGTGAGGCATTCCATCGTGCCTTACTGAAAATCTGGCTGGGTAACAATCCCGTTCAGAATGATTTGAAGAAGAGTTTGCTGGGTGGTTGATGCCAGTAGCCTGAATGCGGACACACAATCCGCATTGATAAACCGCGCTGCACTTGATGCTGCAATAGGAGCGCAAGGTGTGGGATTTCAGAATGCGATAACGGCTGCACATGCGCATTTGTTTGCTGAGGTTGCGGTGTTTGTGACACGCGAACAAGTAGAGCAAATGCAGGCAGTGATTTCGGCGGTGGAGGAGGGTGTGCAGTTTATACCATCCGCTCGCCCTGAGCCTGTCGAAGGGCTAGCTCTTGGCGTTTTCTACGGCTATGACTTTCATCTCAACGCGCACGGCGCGCATCTCATCGAAATCAATACCAACGCCGGAGGGGCATTTCTGAATGCGCTGCTGGTTAAAAGTCAGGATGGGACATCTGAGATACTGAGAGAGACATTCTTGGAAATGTTCCGTAACGAGTGGAGATTGGCACGCAGAGATGCGCTACTTAAAGCGGTTGCCATCGTCGATGAACAACCTGAATCGCAATATCTCTACCCGGAATTCCTGTTGGCGAAAGCGATGTTCGAGCGCGCTGGCATCACTGCGTACATTGTTGATCCATCGGCTTTGCAAGCACGTGAAGAGGGCTTGTATGTGGGCAATCAGAAAATTGATTTGATCTACAACCGCCTCACGGATTTTTCTTTGCTGCAATTTCCTCATATCCGTCATGCTCACGAAAAACAGCAAGTGGTGCTGACTCCCAATCCCTCTCATTACCAACGCTATGCCGATAAGCGCAAACTGGCATGGCTCACAGATGACGTATTGATGCGCTCCGCAGGGGTGTCGCAAGCCAGTATTGATGCGCTTCTACAAGGCATCCCCCAAACGAAATTAGTGGACGCAGATAATGCCGAACAGTGGTGGGCAGAGCGCAAGCAGTGGTTTTTCAAACCCGTGAATGGCTATGGCAGCAAAGGGGCTTATCGCGGCGACAAGCTCACCAAGCGTGTGTTTGAAGAAATTGTAAACGGTGAGTATGTTGCACAAAAAATGGCTGTACCGGGAGAGCGCAGCGTGTTGATGGATGATGTTGTCGTACAGCTTAAATATGACGTGCGGTGTTACGTTTATGACGGACAAATCCAGTTAATTGCGGCACGACTTTACCAAGGACAAACTACCAACTTTCGCACGCCAGGTGGGGGCTTTGCGAGCGTGCGTGTTGTAGAATAAAGGCAAAGAAAAATGTAGCAGTATCGTCATTGATATAACAACTAGCCATTCGACTAAGCCAGCAAGCTGGCGAGTCGCTGGTTATCCCGTGAAAACGGGAATCCAGCTATCAAACAAGCTCCCGCAAAGCGGGAACAAAACCACAAGGCACTTTGAATAAAAACGCTGGATTCCCGCCTACGCGGAAATGACGAATTTAGGAATTTCACTTTATGTTGATCTATTCATTTCTCGCAATCGGTATCGGCGCAGCCCTAGGCGCGTGGTTGCGCTGGGGGCTGGGCTTGCTGCTTAATCCGGCATTGCCAGAGCTGCCACTGGGTACGTTGGCAGCTAATTTGATAGGCGGCTATCTGATTGGTCTCGCGGTCGCATTTTTCATTCAACAACCCGGACTTTCATCAGAGTGGCGGCTGTTCATTATCACGGGCTTTCTTGGTGGTCTGACCACGTTCTCCACTTTTTCCGCAGAAACGGTGACGCTGTTATTGCGCGGACAATATGCGTGGGGCATGAGTATCATCGCCGCACATCTCGGTGGATCATTGTTAATGACGGTGTTGGGTATTCAGACTTTTAAGTGGTTGCAGGGATAACATAGAGTCGCGTGGCGACACCTCATCACTCTCCCCCTGGGGGGAGTGGTGGAGAGAGGGAACAAACTGGCGGCGGCTTCTTTCACATTTGTGTTGTTGCCGTCATGTTCGTAAGGAGGGCAACATGAATCTATTATCTTTTTATGTGAGTGAAAAACAACATCATGCGGGTATGCCGTTGTATGCATGGTTGTTGGAGCAAGCGAAATCACAGGGAATCAGTGGTGGTTCGGCGTTCCGTTCCATCGCGGGTTTTGGACGGCATGGCAGGATGCACGAAGATACATTCTTTGAGTTGGCAGGGGAGTTGGCAGTAAAAGTTGAATTCATTATTGATGAAGCGCAAGCTGAAAAACTGTTGGATACATTGCATGCAGCAGATTTGAAAATGCTCTACACCAGGCAGGACATCGAAGTTGCACAGATTTGATTGAGTTCCTCCGACTGGAGTCATTTTTACGGCACTATAAACGGATGAGTGTATGAATAGAGTAAGGTTCATTGCACTATTACAAAGTGCAAATGGTTGGAGGCTGTGGACATCCATCACTTTGGTCGCGCTGGCAGTGGTGGAAATCATCATCGTGGTATTGGATCTGATATTGAAGGGGCAGATACTGGGTGTTGATCTGTTTATCGGTTTGATTGCCGGTTTGATCGTTGCACCAACCCATATACTGTTCATTGTTTTCTTGCTGGGTGAGTTTTCCAAATCGAAGCAGCTTGATTTGGTGAGCAATGCGCTATTTGCCAACAGCCGCCTGAGTATCGCCATCGAGAATACCCAGATGATTATGTGGGAGATGGATATCGCAGCGGGTTCGCTGCATTATGACGATACCATGCTCAGGTTGTTCGGTATGCCGGAAGGCACCATGCCGCATGACCTTGAATCTTGGCTGGCACTTGTTCATGTCGATGACCGCACGAGATTCATGGAGCAATTCCATATCACGATGGGATCACAGGATGGAGTGTTCGATTGCGAATATCGCTTGGCGCATTCCGGTGGGCAACTGGCTTGGGTGCATACGCGCGGCAAGGTGATTCAACGAGATGCTGCGGGTACACCCTTACAGGCGGTGGGTTCGACGATGAATATCACGCCCCGCAAACAGGCTGAACTTCATTTGCAGGAAGAAGAGCTGCGCTTTGAGTTGATTTTCAATAACTCGCCAGACTTGATGGTGATTAGTCTTTTGAGCGACGGATGTATCGTCCATGTCAACGAGACCCTGGTTCAGATTAGTGGTTATACACGAGAAGAACTGATCGGCAACTCCACAACCGGGTTGGGTATCTGGCGATATGCTATAGACCGGCAAAGGATGGTGGATGACCTCAACAGTAAGGGCTGTTGCAAAAATCTGGTTGCGGAATTCACTGCCAAAGATGGGCACACTTTCATAGGTTCGACTTCGGCAGTGGTGACTATGCTAGATGGCATTGCGCACATCGTTTGTACGGTGCGTGACATCACTCAGCAACAGCGTATTGAGGAACAGTTGCTTGGCAGTGAGGCATTATTGCGCAGTACGCTGGAATCCACCGATGAGGGCATTTTAATGATTGCCCAAGATGGACGTGTACTTTCCACCAACAAGCGTTTTATGGAGTTGTGGCTTGTTCCAGCGGAACTTGCGGCGATAGGACGCGATGATTTGTTGTTGGCTCATGTGCTTGACCAACTCGTTGATCCGCAGACGTTTATGAGTCAGGTGCGTCGCTTATACGACAGTGATGAAGAGGCGCGTGATGTCTTGCATTTTAAGAACGGCAGGGTGTTTGCACGATTTACCCGTGCGCTGATTGTTGGCGATCAACGTGGACGTATCTGGTGTTTCAAGGACATCACCGAACAAACATTTACACAAGATGCGCTGGCAGAGCGCGAGGAGATGTTTCGCAGTATCTTTACGCAAGCCAGTGACGGCATCCTGCTGGTTGATCCCGCAACCACGCGCATCGTCGAATTTAACGATGCTGCCTGTGAAGAGTTGGGTTATAGCCGCGAAGAATTTTCCAAGTTGAGCATTAAAGACATACAGGCAGAACACGATGAAGCGAAGATAGCAGAGATTGATCGCAAGATATTGAAGTCTGGCTCTCTTGTTTTCGAAACAGTTCACAGGCATCACGATGGCAGTAAACGTATTGTGCGGGTCAGCAGCAAACCAATCAGCTTGCGTGGTAAAGATTATCTGGTTTCTCTGGTAACGGATATTACTGAAAGCAAGCAATATGAGGAAAGATTGCGCGCCAGCGAACGTAAACTTATCACGATACTTGATAACGTTGATGCGTATATCTACCTGAAGGATATTGAAGGCAATTATTTGTTTGCCAATCGCTCTGTACTCAAACTTTGGCAAGCGGAGATGCCCGAAGTAGTTGGGTATGGCGACGAAAAGTTTTTCAATGCTGAGACGGTAGCGAACATCAGGCGTAATGATGCCCGTGTGTTGGAACGTGGGGAAGTTGTCCGTGCAGAAGAAACGAATACCGTGCCAGTGACAGGCAAAACAAATACTTTCTTATCTACTAAGATTCCATTGATCGGTGAAGACGGCGGCATTTATGCCTTGTGTGGTATTTCCACGGATATCACCGACCGGAAAATATCAGAGGAGTCTTTGCGTGACAGTGAGAAGCGTTTGCACTTGGCACTGGATGCAGCACACATGGGGGTATGGGAATATGATTTCACGACACACAAACTATATTGGTCTCCTGAAATCTACCTGCATCTGAATGTTCAACTGAAAGAAAATGAAACAATTAAGGAGTGTCTGCTCAGGGTGATACACCCAGAAGATGTGAATGTGTTTCAGGAGGCAATGCGTAGTGCCATCAAGGAACAGAAACCGTATATGGCTGTATATCGTTTATTGGTAAATGATCGGTTATTTTGGGCAGAAGATCGCGGTGACGTGCAGTATGACAAAGATGGTGCACCATTGAAGGTGACAGGCACAGCACAGGACATCACAGAGCGCAAGCTGGCAGAAGAAGCCTTCAAAAAACTCAACATTGAACTTGAGCAGCGGGTACACGAACGCACGGCCCAATTGATATACGCCAACCGGGCCAAGGATTCTTTCCTTGCCACCATGAGTCATGAAATTCGCACGCCTTTGGGTGGCTTGCTAGGTATGCTGGAGCTGCTCAGCTTTACACGGTTGGATAAGGATCAGCGCGAGACACTACAAGTGGCGGGACAATCAGGTGAGAGTTTGTTGCGTATCGTTGATGACATACTTGACTGGTCGAAAATTGAAGCGGGAAAGTTGCAGCTTGCGCCTAAGCCAACATCTATTGCGGAGATGATGCAAACAGTGATGAATACTTATTTGCAGCTTGCCCATGTCAAGAACATTAAGCTACAACATTATGTCGATACGCATCTTGCGTCGCGGCATATTTATGATTCGTTGCGTCTGTCCCAAATACTCAATAACTTTACTAGCAACGCAATCAAATTCACTTTACAAGGCTCCGTAATAATTATGGCGAATTTGGTGTCGCGCCATGAAGGATTCGAGACGGTGTGTTTTAGCGTGCAAGACAGTGGTGAGGGCATCGATGAAAAGCTTCAGGCGCGCTTGTTTCGCCAATATGAACAAGCCAATGCTGATACAGCGCGTATGTACGGCGGGACTGGTCTGGGATTGTCGATCTGTCGTAGCATTGCCGATCTGATGGGTGGCAAGATCAGTGTTGAGAGTGCCCTCGGCGAAGGCTCTACTTTTAGCATGACGATTGATCTTCCCATAGCTGTAGAGAAGCTAGCCATTAGTAGTGCAGCACATAGTGATACGACTGCAATTGCGCCATCAAATTTCGTGAAAATATTGGAACAGGGAGAGAAAATTACTGTGCTGATCGTGGACGATCATCCAGTAAACCGTCTGTTACTCAAACAGCAACTTGAGTTTCTAGGCTTAAGGGTGGTCGCTGCCGAGGATGGCATTAAAGCCTTGTCACTATGGTGCGAAGACCATTTCGACATGGTCATCACTGATTGTCACATGCAGGATATGGATGGATATGAGCTGGCTAGGAACATTCGTGAAAATGAAAAAATATCGGGGAGACGTGTGCCAGTCATCGCTTGGACAGCTAATGTAATGGCTGAGGAAGAGGAGCATTGTCGTGGCGCTGGTATGGACGATATTTTGACCAAGCCTACACACATCACAGAACTCAAGAAGAAGTTATCGACGTGGATAGAACGCTTTAAATAGTGATAGCAATCTGTACTTCGTGCACCGTAGCTAGCCCCGCGATCTGCAATTTGAAAGCATCTGCTCAAGCATCGAAATGGTAGCCAATCAAGGTGATTTGTACGTTGCAAGTTGTATCATTGCGGATGAATCGGAAGTCGCACTTGATAAATTAAAACGTGTTATTCAGCGTGGTATTGACACGCAATCGTTGTATGTTAGTGTGAGATGACACTTTGCTAAATTAATACTAGGAGGGAATATGAAAAAATTCTTATTGATGATGTCGTTATGGTGCTTGGCTCATGCAGCACTGGCAGCAGTAATCGGCAAAGAGGTAAGCTATCAGGCAGGCGACACCATGCTCAAAGGTTATGTCGCGTATGACGATACTTTCAAGGGCAAGCGTCCGGCGGTGTTGGTGGTGCACGAGTGGTGGGGGCATAACGAATATGCCCGTAAGCGCGCACGCATGTTGGCAGAGTTGGGCTATACCGCGTTGGCAGTAGATATGTATGGCGATGGCAAGCAAGCGCACCATCCAGATGATGCGGGAAAATTCGCCACCGAAGTGAGCAAAAATATGCCGATGGCGAAAGCGCGTTTTGAAGCGGGTATGCAAGTATTGCGCGATCAAGATACCGTGGATGCCAATGAAATCGCCGCGATAGGCTATTGTTTCGGCGGCGGTGTGGTGTTGAACATGGCGCGCATGGGTGAGGATTTAAAAGGCGTAGCCAGTTTCCACGGATCGCTGGGTACAGATACCCCCGCACAGCCGGGGAAAATCAAGGCACGCATTATTTCATTTACGGGAGAAGCGGATCCTATGATAGGCGCGGACAAAGTTGCTGCGTTCAAAGTGGAAATGGACGCAGTGAAAGCGGACTATCGCGTTGTGACTTACCCCAATGCTCAACATGCTTTTACTAATGAGGAAGCCGACGCGTTAGGCAAAGAATTCAAGCTACCATTGGCTTACAACGAAGCAGCGGATAAGGATTCATGGCAGCAAGCGACGGTGTTTTTGAAGGAAGTTTTTAGTAAAAAATAATAGAAAATAAAAAGCGTCCTTTCGGACTAGCCGTTCGGACGTTTTTTATTGAACCTGCTCCTTTTATTGGGGTGGCATGGCAGGTACAGCTTGCCAGCCGTTCGCGCAAGATTTCACATAGGGATAATAAGCATTCGCCTCTGGGCAAAAATACCAAACCTGCGGAGGCGGTGGAACGGCAGCTACGCTGGGTGGATTTACAGATGCCGCATAGATAGGTTCAGGTAGCACATAGACAGGCTCAGGCTGGGTATATGTGTTATTTGAGCGTGCAATGTCCAAGAAAATTGCGCTGCCTATAAGTGCAGGCAAAAACCAACCTCCATCCCAACCCCAACTATCATGGTGTTCTTCATAACCCCAACCACCGTGATGGTCATCGTCCCAATAATCATGCGAGCGGCCACGCCCGCCATCCGCGTAAGCGGGGCTAATCATTGAAGCGGCAAGCAATATCGTAAAAATGGCTTTCATGGAGATGTCCCTCAAAGTTTAGTGCCTAACCTTGGCGCACTCCAGTAACGCTGAAGTTGGCGACAGCGTTTACAAGCAAAGTTAATTATTTCCGATACCCCGTCCTCTTGGATCAAGCCGATTGGTATTTTGATTCAAGATGGCAATGAAAATCTTGACACCTTCGTGTTGCATACAAGTTGTTATGTTACATTCGGCAAGATAGCGGAGATGCAGAGTCACGAGCCATGTTATTCAATTCGTACCCATTTATATTTCTTTTTTTGCCAATTACATTCATTGGCTTTTTCGTTATTGCACGAAGCAATTATCATTTGGCTGCACTTTGGTTGGCTTTGGTATCGTTATTTTTCTATGGGGTGTGGAATCCGCAATTTGTACTATTGCTTTTGCTTTCCGTTGGCTTCAATTATGGGATGGGTTACGCCATTGGTCATGCTCGATCAAATGCGCAGGCTGCGAAAAATTCTATTCGACTTTTAGTAACTTCCGTTGTTTGCAATTTAGCATTGCTTGGGTACTTTAAGTACGCCAATTTTTTCATTAGTACGGCGAACCAGATTGTTGGTGAGTATTGGGGGTTGATGGATATAGTTTTGCCGCTTGGCATTTCATTTTTTACATTTACCCAAATTGCTTTTTTGGTTGATGTGTACCGGGGTATTGCACGTGAATACAACTTTATCCATTACCTACTTTTTGTCACTTATTTTCCTCACCTGATTGCTGGCCCTGTGTTGCATCACAAGCAAATGATGCCGCAATTGGGGAATCAAGCTACCTATAGACTCAATACCGACAACATCAATACGGGCATTATGATTTTTACAATAGGTTTGTTTAAGAAGGTTGTGTTGGCGGATCAATTTTCGCTGTATGCAAACCCTGTTTTTAGTTCGCTTTCAAATGGGCGAGTACCCAATTTTATGGAGGCATGGGTAGCCGCACTTGCTTATACACTGCAACTTTACTTTGATTTTTCCGGCTATTCCGATATGGCAGTAGGCATCTCAAGGATGTTTAACGTTAATTTGCCTATCAATTTTGATTCACCCTATAAAAGCAAAAATATCATCGAATTTTGGCGGCGTTGGCACATCACGCTTTCCACATTTTTGCGTGATTACCTGTATATCCCGTTTGGCGGAAACCGTTACGGAACAACCCGCCGGTATGTGAACCTCATGGCCACAATGTTGCTGGGAGGTTTGTGGCATGGTGCGAATTGGACATTTGTTTTCTGGGGGGGATTGCATGGCATATATTTAGTTATCAATCACGGTTGGCACGCACTGCATCGACGATTGAATTTTCCAAGTGTGGGAGGAGCAGGTCTGCTTGCTGGAGGGGTTACATTTTTGGCAGTTGTGGTTGCCTGGGTATTCTTTCGGGCAAGTAGTTTGGATGCTGCACTATGCATGTTAAAAGGCATGATAGGACTGGGAGGGGTTGAGTTTGGAAAAATGCAATTTGGCCTGTCTTTCCCTTACGTTAATATAGTCATGAGTGAGTTGTCGCTGCCCTCGAAGACGGCCATGACATGGATTTTATTGGGGTTGGCTATCGTTTGGCTAGCACCCAATTCTCAACGAATAGTCGGAATGACAACCCACTCTGGGGATATGCTTCCCCCTAAGGCACTCCTTGCCAAACCAACTGCTCTTTGCGCATTTTTATTTGGGATGCTTTTCTTCGTCTCGATGCTCACGATTGCATCAGGCAAAGTATCTGAGTTTTTATACTTTCAATTCTAGTTGGTATGGATACAAAAAACTCCTCTTTAAATTGGGTTGCAAAACTGGGAAAGTATCAATTTTTTGGGTACTTTGTGTTGTCACAGGTAGTCTTGGTGTTAGCTTTTTTTGTATTCGTGGAAGTTTTTGAAAGAAGCTTGCCCGCTCCACGAATTTCCCCCAGTGAATCCTTTAATGAAAAGGCGCGTTGGCTGCACAACTTGGGCAATAAAAAATGTGATGTGTTGGTAATCGGGTCATCAATGGCATTGAATAACATTGATTGGGTGTCCATCAATCCCGTGTTGAAAAACAAATCAGTAGTTAATACCGCCTCATGGAATATGCCCATTTCAAAGTCGGGCACAATGTTGAAGTACATTGCGCCAATCTGTAAGCCAGATTTAATTGTGTTAGTAGCATTTTTTGGTGATTTTAATGTCAAGGAAAATCAGCCTATCGATTGGGAATTTTTTCAGCAGTATTTGGGAAGCCTTAATACAGGGTTGGCATACCTAAAAAGTGCTGACTTGGCTTATTACACATCAACCTTTGTAAGCCTAAGAATACGGGCTAACAAAGGAAATAGTATTTACGAGTCGCTCAATTTTGATGAAACGGGGTCGGTGATTTTAGATTGCGATCACTTCCAAAAAAGTCGAAGCAGATGGGATGGGTACGACCGCTATTCATCACTAATGGATAAGAAAGAAGTTCAGATTGAGCTGGATGGGTTGTTGGAAATTGAGAACATCGCCAGAGCCAACCGAAGTCGCCTTGTAGTTATTTCGACTCCGTTAAGAAAGGCCGCCGAAGAGAAAATTGCCAACACTTGGGCCACTGCACTTTGGAGTGATGTGGCTAAGTCAGTGCAAGCATCGGGAGGCTTATTTGTTCAGGCAGGGTTGCTGGCAGATTTCCCGGATTCTGACTTTGCCGACTTCGCTCACTTGAATAAGTGTGGTGCGACAAAGGTGGCGGAATTGATTGCACCAACGATTATCAAGGTGCTAGTTCCGCCACCCTAGATGTAACAAACCCCCAGGTTACTCGGCAAAAAAGTCTTTCACTTTATTCATCCAGGATTTGGCACGCGGGTTATGTCGTTCGTTATCCTTGTCGTTGATGGCTTCGAACTCGCGTAGCAATTCTTTTTGCTTTTCGGTGAGGTTTACGGGTGTTTCCACGATCACATGGCAATGCAAATCACCATGCGTCGCGCTACGTATTCCTTTGATACCTTTGCCGCGCAAACGGAATTGTTTTCCGCTTTGGGTTTCCGCCGGAATTTTGATGCTGGCTTTGCCATCCAGCGTTGGGATTTCAATTTCCCCACCCAGTGCTGCGACGCTAAAGCTGATGGGCATTTCGCAATGCAAATCGTTATGGTCGCGTTGGAAAACAGCGTGCGACTTGAGTTGTACCACCACATACAAGTCACCCGGTGGCCCGCCATTTACACCAAGTTCACCTTCGCCACTGAGGCGAATGCGATCATCGGTATCCACGCCAGCCGGTATTTTAACGGACAATGTTTTGTGCTTTTTGATGCGCCCTTGCCCGTTACACGACTTGCACGGTGAAGCGATCATCTTGCCTGAGCCATGACAACGCGGGCAGGTTTGCTGCACCGAGAAGAAGCCTTGTTGCACGCGTACTTGACCGTGTCCCGAGCAAGTGGTGCAGGTGCTCGCCGTAGTGCCTGGTTTTGCTCCTGAGCCGTTGCAAGCTTCACATTCGGCTTGGGTAGGGATGCGGATTTGTGTTTCGGTACCGCGTGCTGCCTGCTCGAGGGTGATTTCTAAGTTGTAACGCAAATCAGAACCGCGCTGCACACTGCTGCGACCACCCCGTTGACCGCCACCGAATATATCGCCAAAGATGTCGGAGAAATCAAATCCCTGTGCGCCCGCACCCGCACCAAATGGACTGCCGCCGCCCATACCCCCCGCTTCAAATGCCGCATGGCCATGTTGGTCATAGGCGGCGCGCTTTTGCCCGTCACTTAATGTCTCATAGGCTTCCTTTGCTTCTTTGAAATGCGCTTCGGCCTTGGGATTATCGGGATTGCGATCAGGGTGGTACTTCATCGCCATTTTGCGATAAGCTTTTTTCAGGTCGTCATCGGATGCATCGCGATTTACGCCTAGGGTTTCGTAATAATCTTTTTTGGACATAGTAATTAGCAGTTAGTCGCTAGTCGTTAGTTGGAAAATAATTTAGCCGCCAGTTGTTAGTTGGAAGGCGGCCCTCAACTAATGACTAACGGCTAACGACTGCCTTTAACTTATTTTTTATCTTTAACTTCCGTGAACTCCGCATCCACGACATCGCCTTCATCTTTCTTAGACTCTGCACCCGAAGCTGCCCCTGTTTCATTGGCCTGTGCTTTAGCTTGTTCAGCGGCGTACATTTTCTCACCGAGCTTTTGCGCGGCAGTCGCCAACGATTCTGCTTTGGCTTCGATAGCAGCCTTGTCGTCGGACTTGACCACTTCTTCCGCTTCTTTCACCGCGCCTTCGATTGCAGATTTTTCATCCGCACTCAGTTGATCGCCGTATTCTTTGAGCGATTTATTCGTCGAGTGAATCAACGAATCCAACTGATTGCGCGCGGTGACCAACTCGATAGCTTTGCGATCTTCTTCGGCATTGGCTTCAGCATCATTCACCATGCGTTGAATTTCTTCTTCGCTCAGACCAGAGCTGGCTTGGATTTTGATCTTGTTCTCTTTGCCTGTCGCTTTGTCTTTGGCAGAAACGTGCAAAATACCGTTAGCATCGATGTCGAAAGTCACCTCGATTTGCGGCATACCGCGCGGTGCAGGCGGGATGTCGGACAGATTGAATTGACCCAAGCTCTTGTTGCCCGAAGCCACTTCACGCTCACCTTGCAGAACATGAATCGTCACGGCAGATTGGTTGTCATCGGCAGTCGAAAATACTTGAGATGCCTTGGTAGGAATCGTGGTGTTTTTCTTGATGAGTTTAGTCATCACGCTGCCCATGGTTTCAATACCTAGGGACAATGGAGTAACGTCGAGCAGCAATACGTCCTTCACTTCTCCTTGCAATACGCCACCTTGAATCGCGGCACCAACGGCTACCGCCTCATCAGGGTTCACGTCCTTGCGTGGCTCTTTGCCAAAGAAGGCTTTGACGCGTTCTTGCACCATAGGCATACGCGTTTGACCGCCGACCAGGATCACGTCGCCGATATCGGATGCGCTGACACCCGCGTCTTTCATCGCAATTTTGCAAGGCTCGATAGTGCGGGCAACCAGGTCTTCCACCAAACTTTCCAATTTGGCACGGGTGATTTTTACCGCCAAGTGTTTAGGGCCGGTAGCATCAGCAGTGACATACGGTAGATTCACTTCGGTTTGTTGCGCGCTTGATAATTCAATCTTGGCTTTTTCAGCAGCGTCTTTCAGGCGTTGCAACGCTAACACGTCTTTGCGCAAATCGATGCCACTTTCTTTTTGGAATTCTTCCACCAGAAAATCAATCACGCGCATATCGAAATCTTCACCACCCAAGAATGTGTCACCGTTGGTGGACATCACTTCAAACTGATGTTCGCCGTCGAGTTCGGCAATGTCGATAATTGAAATGTCGAATGTACCACCGCCCAAGTCATAAACCGCAATCTTGCGATCACCTTCTTGTTTATCCAAACCGAACGCAAGCGCAGCGGCAGTGGGTTCGTTGATGATGCGTTTGACATCCAGGCCAGCGATACGGCCTGCGTCTTTAGTGGCTTGGCGTTGTGCATCATTAAAGTAAGCGGGAACAGTTATAACGGCTTCGCTGACAGGCTCGCCCAAATAATCTTCGGCGGTCTTTTTCATTTTCATCAGCACCTGTGCTGAGATTTCCGGTGCGGAAAATTCTTTGTCGCGCACTTTGATCCATGCGTCACCATTTTTGGCTTTGACGATTTTGAAAGGCACCATACCAATGTCTTTTTGCACCATTTTTTCATCGAAATTTCGACCAATCAAACGCTTCACTCCATACAACGTGTTGGTTGGATTTGTCACGGCTTGGCGTTTGGCGGGCGCACCGACCAACACTTCACCGTCCTCCATATAAGCGATGATGGACGGCGTGGTGCGATTGCCTTCCGCGTTTTCAATCACCTTGGTCTTGCCGTTTTCCATAATGGCGACGCAAGAGTTGGTCGTACCCAAGTCAATACCGATAATTTTTCCCATGATGTTTCCTTTCAAGTAAAGTCGTTAAATGCGATGTGTTCAAGCTGGGGGTGCGTAGAGCTAATTTCAAGAGCGTTACTTAGCCTTTGCCACCAAAACTAATGCAGGTCTAAGAATGCGCTCGTTCAGCGCGTAGCCTTTTTGCATCACACTGACCACCGTGTTGGCGGGTTGGTCGCTGTCTATCATGCTAATTGCTTGGTGTTTGTGCGGGTCGAGTTTTTCGCCGACTGGATTGATTTCAGTGATGTGGAATTTTTCAAACACGCTAGTGAGTTGCTTGAGGGTTAGTTCCATGCCGCTCTTAAAACTTTCCACAGTCGTATTTTCTACCGCAAGTGCTGCTTGCAGGCTATCCATCACCGCCAGCATTTCATTGGAGAAACGCTCCACAGCAAATTTTTGTGCTTTGCTGACATCCTCAATAGCACGACGACGGATGTTTTCGCCTTCAGCCTTGGCGTACATCCAAGCGTCATAATGTTCTTGCGCTTTAAGTTCAGCTGTTTGTAGCTGATCGGCAAGGTTAGGAATAATATCGGCGGTACTTTCGTTGCCGAGTTCGGCATTAGTTGGGATGTCTTGTGGCGCGATGCTGGGGTTGGTATCGTTTTGTTCCATATTCATTTCCATTTTTTTTGACTTTTGCTCAATGGGGTCGGGGATTTTAAATTTCAAGGGGAAGTTTTGAAATTATCTGCATTGCCACGAAACGACTGGTTTGCGAGGCGGAATTATTAACTTTGAGTGTTGCCAATAACACGGTATGATTAACTTCAATGAGCTAATTCGGAAGTTTTTAGTAATGAGCGAACAATCAACGCAATCCAAAATTCTTATCGTTGAAGATGATAAATCAGTCTCCTATTTACTTGAATTTATATTAAACCGGGAAGGTTTCGCGACAGCGTCGGCACCTGATGGCCGTGCGGCGGAGATATTGTTTGACAGTGAACCCCTGCCATTGCTGATACTGCTCGATGTGATGCTTCCTTACCAGGATGGTTTTCAATTAATCAGAATAATTCGTACCAAGCGTGGTTGGGGTGATGTGCCCATCATCATGCTGACCTCAAATTCTCATGAAGATGACATTGTTCGGGCACTGGATTCTGGTGCGAATGACTATGTGGTCAAACCATTTCAACCTAACGAACTGTTGGCACGAGTACGTCGTTTGGTGAAGGATAGGTAATGAGCGTTAAGTATTATTGGCTGTGCGTTGTGATGACAATGACTGTTAATGCTTGGGCGGTTGACGAAGTGGCTGCACCCAATGCTGTGACAGTCGCTACACCAGTTGTCGCAACTGCACCCGTGCCAAACAAAGCTTCCGATATTCCACCAGTGATTGTAGATGTGGAATTACCTGCCGCTTTTACTGCAGCGCAGCCTAACCCACTCCCAGTTCCTGACACAAATCCAAGTGAACCTGGTAAACCACCCGCAGACATACTGCCTTACCAAATGGAAGTGGGGTCAAGTTATAGTCAACTGAGCAATGGTTATGCTAATTGGAGTAGCTTGTATGTGAATGCTGAAATGAAATTGGCCAAACGGAATAATATTTATCTAATGGCAAGGAAAGAGAATCGTTATTCTAAGAGTGACACAGAGTGTATGGGCGGTTTTTACGAGCCTATTGATGATCGCTTTACGGCCGTCATTGAGGCGAGCATAAGTCCTGAGCATAATTTCCTGGCAATGCGTTCCCTCCTTGGCGAAATAGAATATTTCGGCACCAATGGTTGGTCTGGTGAGGTCGGATTTGGACGCACAGAATATAACATTACCACCGTGAATTTGCTGACGTTGACAGCAGAGCGCTCATGGGGAAACTATCGGGTTGCTTACACGCGATTTCAAAGTTTTTTGCCAGGTGTTGGAGCGGCTAACAGTAATCAGATGCAAATATCAAAATATTATGGCGACCGTAATTGGTATGGCGTGACTATTTCAAATGGCAATGAATTGGAGGCACTGTCTACTGCGCGAGTGCAAAGCAGTCATGTCCGTACGCTCGTCTTTAGTGGGCTACACTGGTTGAAACCCAGACTCGGCCTAACTTATTCATTGGGTAATTTCCGTCAAGGCAGCTTCTATACGCGCAATGGGATTCAGTTTGGACTTCGCCAACAATTCTGATCAGATCATACGCTTCGCTTTTATCGCAGGCTTAACTGCGGTAGGCGTGGCAACTATGCTGGTGATACAAATTATTGTGCTGCGATTTTTGTTAATTCGTCGCGAACGGCGCAAAGCTAACTTTCGTGTCCTGTGGCGACCTTTGATGGCGCAAAGCGCGACAGGTGAAAGTGCAAGCTATCCGAAAGTGCTTGAAGCCGACACCAAAGAATTTTTGATTATGTGGAATCATTTGCAGGAATTAATTCGCGGGGTATCCAAGGAAAATTTAAATCAGTTGGCGCATAGCGTGGGGATGAATTTAACGGCCAAAAAATTGCTATTCAGGGGGACATTTGCGGAACGTATTTTGGCGATGATGACGCTGGGAAATTTGCGCGAGAAAACCGCCTGGTCAATCTTGGCTGATTTGATGCATGACGAAAGCCCGCTGATTTCACTTGCCGCCAGCAGTGCACTGATGAAAATTGATGCGGATGCCGGGATCAATTTATTTATGCCCTTGGTGACCTTAAGGGATGACTGGCCTTCCGTGAAAGTGGCGATGATATTCAAAGAGGCTAGTTCAGCGGTTATTACCGAGCCATTAGTGAAAGCCATACGTGGAGCAAAGCCTAGCCAATTGAGAAGGATGATTAATTTTCTGGAGCTGGCCAATGTGGCTGAAAGCTCGCAAGTGATGCGTGAAATTTTGGCGGTGAGCAGGGATCAGCAGGCCATCGCAACGTGTCTAAGAATTATGAAAGATCCGCGGGATTTGGATATGGTGCGAAGCCAAACTATCAATCCAATTTGGATTGTGCGTGTTCAGGCCGCTGCTGCATTGGGTCGTATCGGTGTAGAGGAAGATAAAGCGCGGTTAGTTAAATTATTGGTAGATCCGCAGTGGTGGGTACGATATCGTGCCGCAACCTCACTGAGCCAGTTACCTTTCGTGAGTATGGAAGAGTTGGCACGCATCCTAACTCAGCAAACCGATCGCTTTGCTATCGATATGCTAAATCAAGTGTTGGCAGAAAGAGTCGCATGAGTTATCAATCTGTAATCGAAGTTGGGCAATGGATATTTTTACTGTATTTCATTTTGTTGAACATAGGTTACCTGACGTTGAACATGCTTTCCATGGTTAATATTTCGCGCATGATGCGTGAAAATGTGAGCGATGAGTTGTCGCAGATATATTCCGGGTTTGAGACACCGATTACGCTATTGGTGCCGGCCTATAACGAACAAGCGACTATTTCAGCTTCGATACGTTCATTGCTGCAACTGAGCTATCCACAGTATGAAATTTTGATTATCAATGACGGGTCGATCGATGATTCTTTGGCGGTGTTGCAACGCGAGTTTTCTTTAGTGCCATTTCCTGAAACATACCGTGCGCGTATAGCAACCCAGCCAGTGCGCGGCATATACCACTCGACTGTTTTCCCTAATTTGCGCGTGATTGATAAGGAAAATGGCGGTAAAGCCGATTCTTTAAATGCGGGGATTAACGTGTCGCGTTATCCTTTGTTTTGTGCAGTAGATGCCGACTCAGTGTTGCAGCGCGATAGTCTGCAGCGAGTAGCCAAGCCTTTTTTGGAAGATTCATCGGTGATTGCTTGTGGCGGCAGCATTCGCATTGCGAATGGTTGCCAAATCAGTGGCGGCTTTCTGGAAAAAATTGGGCTGCCGCGTAGTTTCCTTGCGCGTGTCCAAATAGTCGAATATCTGCGAGCTTTTTTATTTGGTCGTATGGGTTGGTCTCCCATTAACGCGATGTTGATTATTTCTGGCGCGTTTGGCTTATTCAAAAAAGATGCGGTAGTGGATGCGGGAGGCTACCGTATAGACACAATAGGTGAGGATATGGAATTGGTGGTGCGTCTGCACCGTCTTTATCGATTGGCAAAAAAGCCTTACAAAATTGTCTTTGTGCCAGACCCCATTTGTTGGACAGAAGCACCCGAAAACTTGAAGACGCTCAGGCTGCAGCGCACCCGTTGGCAGCGCGGTTTGGCCGAGAGCTTGAGTATGAACATTGGTTTGTTATTTCACCCCAAAGGCGGCACGGCAGGATGGCTGGCTTTCCCCTTCACCGTTGTGTTTGAGTGGCTGGGGCCGTTGCTGGAAGTGTCGGGATATTTGTTTATGTTTTTGCTGTTTTACTTTGGCATGATTTCGGCCACAGCATTTTGGGTTTTTTTACTGGTTGCAATTGGTTTTGGCTTGCTGCTGTCAATGAGTGCTTTGCTGCTGGAAGAAATGTCTTTTCATGTATATCCGCGTGCCAGCCAGCTACTTTGGTTGATGATGGCTGCGTTTGTTGAGAATTTTGGTTATCGTCAGTTGACTTCGGTTTGGCGCTTGACAGGGTTGCTGAGCTGGTTATTTTTCAGCAAAGGTCATTGGGGTGCGATGAAGCGCAATAAGGTATTAGCTGGCGATATTCAATAAGTCACACATTAAAATGTAAGTTGTAAGTTTTTTCCTTACCATTTTAATCAAAGCGTGGCGAATCAGAATCGGTGGCTCATCGTGAATGAAACTTTGTCTATACCCACATATGTACCCGGTTTGAATGACACTTCTTGACGTTCGTGACTGAACGATGGCGATACAAATGTTGCCGCCTTGGGAGACCACTGAGCTGAGATTCCAAATGATTGGCTTCTTATGGTAACTATATTGGGAGGGTATGTTCGCTCTTCGGGTGACTTCCCGGTACTCGCACTCAAACGCACATACCTGTCGGCATCGGCAAAATATCGGGTGAGTTTGATACCTGCAGACACAGATGTTCCGATATTTGAGGGGGTGATATAGGGACGGAAGGTCAATAGATAGTCACCTGTATATTTACTGAAGCTACCTGTGTAAATCGTGACAGATGAGTTTGTAAAGGCAAGGTGTCGAACGCCTAGTGATCCTTCGTAGCCGTTGCCGAGTGAAGAAAATATTTCAGCTCCTTGACGGTCATGCGGAAATAAGTGCCCACTTGATACACCCATATTTAATTCTGCGTAGCCACCGTCCCACAGTTTTGGATAGGCATCGATTTCATATTGTGTATCTTGGCTTTGATAGCGATCAGCCGCATTAACTCGTAACGACAGCGATCCCCATGACGTTATACGACCATACTGTAGCGATAAAATTGGGTTGTCTTCAAAGTAGTCTGAGTAGCTATCTAGGGCGTAGCCAACTTGCAGACTATTAGGCGTGGCAAGTGAGGTGGTTGTTGCAAGTGATTGACCATCAACTTCGGCATTTGCCACCCCGGCGAGTGGCAAAAGAATTACTGCAAAGATTGAGCAATATGATTTTTTAATCATGATGGAAATTTATCTTACCCCACTCAGTGTTTGGCTATCAGACGTTTCTTTAATGTTTGTGCTTCAATCATTTCAGGCTTTAAGTGTAACAGATGATTGAGTGTTGTTTCTGCCGCAGCCCATTGTTTCAGTCGTTCTTGAGTTCGGGCTTTGTGTAAAAGCAAGTCGGTATCGTTTGCGTCCTGTATGAGTCCCCTATCGATAATTGCAAGTGCGTCAGCGGGTCTATCGGTCCACAGTGCTAAATCTGACAAAGCTGAGTAGGCATCAGTGTAACTAGGATTGCGCTTAATAACCTCTTCAAAATTAAGGCTGGCTTTTTCATGGTTACCCTCCCAAGCGTAACTGCGACCTATTAACATACGCATATCATGGAAGTTGGGTGAGCCACGCAGAACATGACGCGCAATTAGGCGAGCATCGTCGTAACGCTTTTCATCAATCAATAAATGTCGGGCAGCTATATATGCTTGGCTAGGTGTGGCAGTTTGCAGATTGAGTTGATCGATCAAGGTCTGTTCCAGAGCTAGTTGAGGATCGGCAGTGGTGATGTCAGGCTTAATTTTGTTATTTTGCATCACATATCGATTTACAGATTTGAATGCGGAAAAATCATTTTCCATCTGAGCCTTGATTCGGCTATCAATGAGCTTTTCTAATTTGAGCCCCGGCAAGACATGATAGAGGGTGCCGCCTGACAGAAAATGCTCGCCAGACAAAAAGTCATTCAGATTGTTTTTGATGCGCATCAATCCCAAGGTATGGGTGTTGCGGAATGTTGTTGACATGTCTAGCCCTGTCCCCAACCAATGGGCTTGATTGGGGAATTCGAGCTGATAATTTTTGCGCAAGAAAGCAATCAGGCTGGGTGTGACATCCGCATGAGTAGAAACGGCCTCGATTCTCTCGGCATGTTTTAGCAGCGGCGACCAAATGATTAGCGGGACATTGAAGCGATCAATATCCGATACTTCGGGAATGGGAATCAGCCGGTGATCGCCAGTGATAATGAAAATCGTTCGTTCATAATCTGCCCGCTTGGTATACCGCTTAAACATTTTCTCAAGCGCATCGTCTGTGTAAAGCAGTGCGCGAAATATGTTGGGATTACGCTCTATTTCAACTTTTTTAGCACTATCGAAATTGCTTTGTCTGACAATTTCATTGACCTTTTTTTGCCAAAGTTCAGTGTCCGGAACTTTGAAAGGTTCGTGAAGATTAACGGTGTGATAAATATCCAGCCGAGGTGAGGTGTCAGCATTGGCAAGATATTCTTGCGCACGTTTGAACAAGTCGGCATCAGCATAGCCCCATGAAAATCCTCCTTCGTTGGCTTCCATCGTTTGGTACCCGGAGCCAAAATTACCCCGGTACAAAATATGATCGATGCCTTGCCGTTCGAGGAACACGTCGCTACCGTCAAAGCTGGCTTCAAAACCCACAAAATAATTGCTGCGATAGCCATTATTTTTGATTAAGCTGATGAGCGTGTCGTGCGCGGGCATTCGAATTCCCTCACTCATGAAGCCACCTTCGCCGAATGGCAATGATCCGAAGAAACTAGGCAAAAATCCAAACGTCCGTCCCGTTGTGGCAAGAAAATTTGGGAAATACAGGCTTGTGCCCGTTAGCGATTCCAAAAATGGGGTAAATCCACCATAGCGTCCTTCTGGCATAAACGATTCACCCAACCCCTCGACTGTGACTACCACAATGTTCGGGGGTGAGCTGGCTTGGTTGAAAAATGACCCGAGTACATCCGGCTGGTTAGCGGGTTTCATCAACGGATATTCTTGGTCAGGTGCGGCACTCTTGGCGATTTCAATCTTTGCTTGTGTTTCTTGTACGTATTTCAAGCTGCTATTCAAGAAGGCATTAAGTTTGTTGATACTCAGCACCTGATTGCTTGCACCTGCAGTTGAAATTGGCAACAGCCAATACAGTAAGCAAGCAAGTGTGATACTGCCCAAATAAGCCAAGATGATGTTGCGTGAGGGATGAAGTTTCTTGAGTACCCACCAAGCGGTCAGCACGGCACATGCGAGAACGGCTAATTGAATAGCTTCCCATAAACCTATGCCAGAAGATGTGCGTACCGTTTCGCTAATGTCATGCCAACTATAGCCAAATAAATCAGCACCCAAAGGGGTTCGGGCTTGAATGAAATATAGGCTGAGCAGGCCGCTGGCTAAGATGATAAGTGCTGCTAGTATCTCAATAACAGCTGCGGAAAATCGAATGCCGACCAGCCAAAATGTAAGAAAAAATAGCGCGGCCAACGTTGCCAGTATTGCTCCGGTCAATAACATATCGTTACTGACAGCAAGCAATAACCAATCAATAGAATTTTTTGGCCAGCTATTCTGTGTGACGTATTCCAGAGATTCGAATATTCGCACTAGCAACATCGCGGGTATTAACCAAGCTGTTGCGAGAAAAAATGCTTTTAGAGGGGACGTTGCTTCAGTTTCCATACTCGCTAGCCGAATAAGATGAGCAACCAAACTGCAACCACATTGAGTAGCTAAATGCGTGCTTGATACGCGTCAATCCCATCTTGCCTTTATGTGGGTTTTCCATTTTCAAAATTCTGAAAAGTATTTAATGTCGTAACACTGAGTTTGGGTGGGTGCGACAGTATAATCCGATGCCGGATTTAAGACCCACTGAACATTTAAGCAAGCACATCATACTCAGCAAGTGACCTCAAACAAAAACTACTACTGGCGCATTGCCGGATTCTACTTTTCCTATTATGCCTTTGTTGGGATGTTCGCGCCTTACTGGAGCTTATATCTCCAGTCCATTCATTTTAGTGCCATAGAAATTTCCATTCTGATGTCGATGCAGCCAGTGATGCGCATGATTGCGCCCAATCTGTGGGGTTGGCTGGCAGACCACACGGGCAAACGATTGCTAGTGGTACAGATTGCCGCAACAGCTAGTGCGGTGTGCTATCTCGGCGTATTTTTCTTCACTGGCTTTTGGAGCATGTTGCTAGTGCTTGCCCTTATGGCATTCTTCTGGAGCGCCTCCATGCCGCTAGTTGAGGCAACCACACTTTCCTATCTGGGCAAGCACACCGCACATTACGGCCGTATCCGATCATGGGGTTCAATCGGCTTTATCGTCTCGGTGGTGGGGTTGGGTTACGCTTTCGATTACATCGCCATTGCGTGGTTGCTGTGGGCTGGACTGGTATGCGAGATTGGCATTTTGATTTTTTCGCGGCAGATTCCCAAGACCGAATTGCTGGCGCATCACACCGATAGTCAATCGATTAAACAAATTGTGTTGCAGCCGCGCGTCATTGCGTTATTCAGCGCATGTTTTTTTATGTCCGTCGCACACGGTCCTTACTACACTTTCTATTCCATCTATCTGGTCGAACACGGCTATACCAAAAGTGCAGTAGGTGGTCTATGGGCACTGGGTGTGATTTGCGAGATAGGCGTGTTTTTCTTGATGCCATGGTTGGTACGCCATTTTGGACTCATACGCATTTTGTTAGTGAGTTTTGCCTGCGCTGTGTTGCGTTTCACTTTGATTGGTTGGTATGTGGACTACATCGTGCTGTTACTTTTCGCACAAGTGCTACATGCCGCCACTTTTGGTGCGTATCACGCTGCCTCGGTGGGATTAGTGCATGAATTTTTTCAAGGCCGACATCAATCCAAGGGACAAGCCTTATTTGGCAGCCTCACCTACGGTGCCGGCTACTTGTTGGGTGGGCTGGCGAGCGGTCCAATCTGGCAACACTATGGCGCAACGGTGTTGTATTCATGCAGCGCGGGTATGGCGTTGTTGGGATTGTTGTTGATTGGATTGCGCAGCAAAACATGAATTGCAACCATGCGAATGTAGGTGCGTTATGGCATAATCACGCGCTCTAAAAACCCTGCATTTCGCTAGTGAAATAATATGAACGCGCAAACTCTTTACGACAAACTTTGGACTGCTCACGTGGTGCGACAAGAAGCCGATGGCACAGCGTTGATTTATATCGACCGTCATTTGGTACATGAAGTGACCAGCCCGCAAGCCTTTGAAGGATTGAAGTTGGCTGGGCGTAAGTTGTGGCGGACTGCTTCGATCTTGGCTGTCGCCGATCATAACGTGCCGACTACCGGGCGTGCGCAAGGCATCGCCGATCCGATCTCGCGTTTGCAGGTGGAAACGTTGGATAGCAATTGCGCTGAATTTGGCGTGAACGAATTCAAGATGTCCGATGTGCGTCAGGGCATCGTGCATGTGATCGGTCCCGAGCAGGGTGCGACATTGCCGGGTATGACGGTGGTGTGCGGTGATTCGCATACCAGTACCCACGGGGCGTTCGCAGCGTTGGCGTTTGGGATTGGCACATCTGAAGTTGAGCATGTGATGGCGACGCAATGTTTGTTGATGAAAAAAGCCAAGGCGATGCAAGTGGTGGTGGAAGGTGTACTGGGGCGCGGTGTGACCGCTAAGGACATCGCCCTCGCGGTAATCGGCAAGATAGGCACGGCGGGTGGAACGGGCTATGCGATTGAGTTTACGGGCAGTGCGATACGTGCATTGAGCATGGAAGGTCGCATGACTTTGTGCAATATGGCAATCGAAGCGGGTGCACGCGCCGGCATGATTGCTGCCGACGACACGACCATCAATTACCTCAAGGGCAGACCGTTTGCACCACAGGCAGATATGTGGGAGCAAGCTGTTGCTTATTGGCGCACTTTGCATAGCGATGAGGGTGCGGCGTTTGATGCGGTGGTGAAGTTGGATGCAGCAACGATTAAACCGCAGGTAACTTGGGGAACCTCTCCAGAAATGGTGGTGGCGGTGGATGGCTGTGTGCCAGACCCGGCAAGCTTTAGCGATGCGGTGAAGCGTGAAGGTGCGCAGCGTGCTTTGCAATACATGGGCTTGGTGGCGAACACGCCAATGAATGAAATCAAAATCGACAAAGTGTTTATCGGCTCTTGCACTAATGCGCGTATCGAAGATATGCGTGCGGCAGCGGCAATTGCTAAGGATAAGCATATTGCGGCGAACGTGAAGTTAGCGATGGTTGTACCAGGTTCGGGCTTGGTAAAGCAACAAGCCGAGCAAGAAGGCTTGGATAAAATTTTTATTGCCGCTGGATTTGAATGGCGTGACCCGGGTTGTTCGATGTGTCTGGCGATGAATGACGATAAGCTTTCGTCAGGTGAACGCTGTGCTTCAACTTCCAATCGCAATTTTGAAGGTCGCCAAGGGCAGGGTGGGCGAACCCATTTGGTAAGCCCTGAGATGGCTGCTGCTGCGGCGATTGCAGGGCATTTTGTTGATGTGAGTGTTATCTAAAGGAGCGAAAATGAAAGCGATAGCATTGTTAATGGTGGTGTGGTTTTTAGCAGGCTGCAATACGTTGGAAGGAGTAGGAAAAGACCTCAAACAGGGCGGTGAAGCGATTCAAAAGGCAGCGACCAAGTAATGCAAAAATTTACCATATTGAATGGTTTGGTTGCGCCATTGGATAGAGCCAATGTCGATACCGATGCGATTATTCCCAAGCAGTTTTTGAAATCGATCAAGCGTTCGGGTTTTGGTCCGAATGCGTTTGATGAATGGCGTTACCTCGACCATGGCGAGCCGGGCATGGACAACAGCAAGCGCAAAGTGAATCCTGAGTTTGTGTTGAATCAATCACGTTATCAGGGTGCGCAGATTTTGCTAACGCGCGAAAATTTCGGCTGTGGTTCATCGCGTGAACACGCGCCTTGGGCACTTGAAGACTATGGCTTCCGTGCCATCATTGCGACGAGTTTTGCGGATATTTTTTTCAACAACTGTTTCAAGAATGGCTTGTTGCCAATCCGTTTGCCAGCCGAGCAAGTTGATGCTTTATTTAAAGCGGTTGAGACCAATGTAGGCTATAAATTGGCGATTGATTTAGAGCAGCAAACCATTCGCGCACCCAATGGGACGAGCTACCCATTTGAAGTAGAAGCGTTCCGCAAGCATTGCTTGTTGCATGGTTTGGATGATATAGGCTTGACCTTGCAGCATGTGGATGAGATTAAAGTGTATGAAACGAAACGCCGTGCGACGCAGCCTTGGTTGTAAACATTATGCGGTTGAATAACGAGGAGCAAGAGTCAATTAAACGTATCATCGCCAAGGCGTTTGGTTCAGATGCGCAGATTTTTTTATTTGGCTCGCGCGCTGATGACAGTAAGCGCGGCGGTGATGTGGATTTGTATGTTGTGCCAGCGCAACGCGATGATCTGTATATGAAGCGCGTTACTTGCCTGGGTCAGTTGGAACGGGCGTTGTTATATCCAGTGGATTTGGTGGTGGCAGAGCCGACGGCAAGTCGTCCGATAGATCGCATCGCGTTGAAAACGGGAGTGGTTTTATGAGCAACGATCTTATCGAAGTCTTGCGCGAGAAGCTCAATCAACTTCATAAAATGCGTAAACACTTGGAGTATTCACGCGAAAAAATTGCGTGCTGGTGGCGTGTAGATTGGAGTTTTGACGATTGGAGTGAGGAACAGCTTGAGTCGCTTGCTGCCTTCAAGGGACGTTTCGCTGAACTCCAAGATCAGTTGGCATCAGCAATGAAATTGATTGCCAACATAGAAGGTGAAAGAACAGATGTTTTTACCTAGGTATTGAATTTCATGGAGCAAGTGCATGTACTTGATACTGTTGAAGAGTGGCGTAGTGTGCGGGATTTGAGAAATGCCGCAACAGATGATTATTCGGATTCGGAAGATGTTAAGGCGGTACACTTTCACCGTTTGATACAAAATACCGACTACCTTTATGACACTGTGGATAAGTTGGAGCGTTTTATCGTTGTAGCATATCCCAAAAAATAACAGGAACTTTAGAAAATGAAAATTGCAGTATTGCCGGGTGATGGCATCGGTCCAGAAATTGTTGCACAAGCCGTGAAGGTGATGGACGCTTTACGCAGCGATGGCTTGGCTATCGAGATGGAATACGCACACATTGGTGGTGCAGGGTATGACGCAGCAGGCGATCCATTCCCGCCTACCACTGAAAAGTTGGCTAAGGAATCGGATGCGATTTTGTTGGGTGCGGTAGGGGGTTATCAATACGATAATTTGCCTCGCCCGCAACGCCCTGAGCAAGGTCTGTTGCGCATACGCAAGGGCTTGGGTTTGTTTGCCAACTTGCGTCCTGCAATGGTCTATCCAGAGTTAGTGAACGCGTCAAGCTTGAAGCCTGAATTGGTGTCGGGTCTGGACATTATGATTTTGCGCGAACTGACGGGCGATATTTATTTTGGTCAGCCGCGCGGTATTCGCACACTTGAAAATGGTGAACGGCAAGGCTTCGATACGATGCATTACAGCGAATCTGAGATTCGTCGCGTGGCACATGTGGGTTTTAAGAGCGCGATGAAGCGCGCTGGTTTGAAAGGTCAGGCAAAACTGTGTTCAGTGGATAAAGCCAACGTGCTGGATACCAGCATGTTCTGGCGCGAAATCGTAACGGATGTGGCGAAAGAATATCCTCAAGTTGAGTTGTCACACATGTATGTTGATAATGCCGCGATGCAGTTGGTGCGGGCGCCCAAGCAGTTTGATGTGATTCTCACAGGCAACATCTTCGGCGATATTTTGTCTGATGAAGCATCAATGTTGACGGGTTCAATCGGCATGCTGCCTTCGGCTTCGCTGGATGCAAACAACAAAGGTTTATATGAGCCGTGTCACGGCTCTGCTCCAGACATTGCCGGCAAGAACATCGCTAATCCGTTGGCGACGATTTTGTCAGTGGCAATGATGATGCGCTATTCGTTTGCGCGAGAAGATGTTGCTCAGCGTATCGAGGCTGCCGTGCGTAAGACCTTGCAGCAAGGGCTGCGTACAGGTGACATCGCGGAAGCGGGTATGCAAAAAATCGGCACAACCGCAATGGGCGATGCGGTAGTCAAAGCACTTTAGTAAAGGGTAAAGAAAAATGAAAGTCGGACTAATTGGTTGGCGCGGAATGGTGGGTTCGGTACTCATGCAACGTATGCGTGAGGAAAAAGATTTTGACCTAATCGACGCGGTATTTTTCACCACCTCGAATGCGGGCGGAGCAGCTCCTGCTGAAGGACGCGGCGTGCCGCTCAAGGATGCGTATAGTCTCGCTGAATTGCAGGCGATGGACACCATCATCTCTTGTCAGGGCGGCGACTACACAACTGATATGTTTCCCAAGTTGCGTGCGACAGGTTGGAGAGGTTATTGGATCGACGCGGCTTCTACTCTGCGCATGGAAGATGAGGCAGTTATCATTCTTGATCCTGTGAATCGCAATGTGATTGATGCAGCACGTGCCAAAGGTATCAAAAATTATATTGGCGGAAATTGCACCAACAGTATTTTGTTGATGGGCTTGGGTGGATTGTTCCATGCGGATTTGGTGGAATGGGTATCGTCCATGACTTATCAGGCTGCCTCGGGTGCGGGCGCGCAAAATATGCGTGAATTGCTCAAGCAGATGGGCGCAGCGCACGCCTCAGTAGCGGATTTATTGCAGGATGATAAATCGGCGATTTTGGAAATAGATCGTCGTTTGGTTGAGACTATGCGCGGAGCAGATTTTCCGACTGAGCATTTTGGCGCACCGTTGGCGGGTAGCTTGATTCCTTGGATAGATAAGCAACTTGAGAGTGGTCAATCCAAGGAAGAGTGGAAGGGTTGTGCCGAGGTGAATAAGATTTTGGGTACTCAGCACACTATCCCGGTAGATGGTTTGTGCGTGCGCATCGGCGCGATGCGATGCCATAGTCTTGCACTGACTATCAAATTGAAGCGAGATGTGCCGCTGGCTGAAATTGAATCGCTCATCAAAGGCAGCAATCCGTGGGTCAAGTTCGTGGAGAATGATCGTGCTCTTTCAGTGCGCGAACTCACTCCTACTGCCGTTACTGGCAAATTGGACATTGCTGTGGGGCGGGTACGCAAGCTCAATATGGGCGCGGAATATATGAGTGCCTTTGTGTGCGGCGACCAATTGCTATGGGGCGCAGCAGAACCATTGCGTCGCATGTTGCGCATTCTGTTGGAGCGATAAATTGTTGAAGAAGTCTCAACGGATACGCTACACAACTTTTTCAAGTTACGTTACACTCTGAGAAAATATATCAGCTTGTGCTGATAACTATATGATGTTATTTTGGTTGTATAAAATTAAGGTGAGGGTTTGAGCGTGCGAACATCACAAATAAAATTATTAGGGTTAGCGGCTTTGATGTTTTCTACAGCTACCGTTGCTGTGGGAATGGGCGGCATAAATGTGTCATCTGGTTTGGGCGAAAGACTTAAAGCAGACATAGACTTAGTGGCAGTTGCGAAGGCAGAAAAAGCGAGCTTAGTCGCGCGTCTAGCTTCACCCGATTCATACAAAAATGCAGGCGTTGAATATCCTTTCAACAATAAATTTAGATTTGAAATCGCCAATCACGCAGATGGAGAGCCTTACTTAAAAGTCACCAGTGATCAACCAGTCAACGACCCATTTGTCGTGATGATGGTTGAACTCAATTGGGCTTCAGGTCGATTGGTGCGCGAATATACATTCTTGTTAGACCCGCCAAATTTTGTTGCAGATCAACCTGCAACGACCCCTGTTCAAGCAGTTGCACCCGTTGCAGAAGCTGCGCCAGTCGAGGCTGTTGCGCCCGTCGAAGCCGCACCCGTGGAATCAGCGGCGGTCGTCGAGCCAGTTGCACCAGTCGCTGCGGTTGTTGAACCTGCCGCACCCGCACCTGTTCAAGCTAAACCTAAGCCCACTCCTCCCCCAACTGCTGGGAAATTTGATATAGCGGGAACGAAGCAAGCAGCGCCAGTTAAGGCCGCCGCGAAAGCTGCTGCGGCGGACACTTACGTGGTACAGCGCGGCGATTCCTTGGCAAAAATTGCTGCGGATGAAGTGCCGAGCAGCATGAGCCTTGAGCGAACTCTCGTGGCTTTGTATCGTGCAAACGCGAACCAGTTTGATAACCAAAATATGAATCGCGTTGGCGTGGGTAAAACGTTGCATTTGCCTAGCGAAAAAGAAATTGCCAGTGTGACTCAAGCAGATGCGATTACTGAGATTCGTGCGCAAGCTGAAGATTGGAATGCTTATCGCCAAAAGCTCGCTGGTGCGGCAACGTCAAGCACGCAATCTCAAGCGACGCAACAAGTAGCAACGGGCAAAATCAACAGCTCCGTTGCTGACAAAGCTCCCGTTGTCAAACAGACTGCTACAGAAGTGCTCAAATTGTCTAAGGGCGAAGCACCAGGAGATAAAGCAGCAGCGGGTGCCGGCGGTAAAGTGGCCACAGCGCAAGAAAAGAAAAATGCGGCAAAGGAAGAGGCAATTGCCAATGCCAAGGCGTTGAAGGAAGGTCAGGCTCGTGCCGCATTGCTTGATAAAAATCTTAAAGATGCCGAAAAGCTTGCCAAGCTCAAGCTTGAAGCGGCTGCATTAGCACAGAAGCAAGCACCTGTTGTGAATGAGTCTAAAGTTGCGGCAGCAAGTTCAGTGGTTGCATCAAATGCAACGAAACCAGCGGCTGATGCAATGCCTAAGCCAAAAGTAGTCAAGCCGGTGGTAAAAACAGAACCTAAGCCAGAGCCCTCTTTGCTTGATACCGTGATGTCAGAGCCTACTTATTTGGCGGGTGGCGCGGCGGGATTGTTGGGCTTGCTTGGATTGGGTTGGTTTGCTAAACGACGCAAAAAAACGCAAGCGTTTGTAGATGCAACGGGTTCATTTCCTGATCTTGGTTCAACATCAACACGAATGGTCGCTGCCGTACCGCCTTCACCAGATACGGGTGATTTCACCCAGGAAGCTTCTCCTCCAACTCAGCAAGAAGAACAATCTTTTGAGGAGGTTGACCCAATTAGCGAGGCCGATTTATTTTTGAATTTTGGTCGTGATGGTCAGGCTGAAGAAATATTGAAAGAAGCTTTGAATAACACGCCTAATAATCATCAAATCCATCTCAAGTTATTAGGTATTTATGCTAAACGCAAAGATTTAACTTCGTTTGAAAATATTGCTCGCCAATTGCAAGAGTCGGGTGATACAGCAGCCTTTACTCAAGCGTCAGAAATGGGTAGAGAAATTGATCCGCGCAACACGCTTTATGGTGGGTCTGACGCAGTTGAAGATGCTGGTAGTGCAACTATGCAAGCACCGGCTTTTGGTGCACCCAAAGCGGTTGAAGTGGTCAGTAAGCCTGCAGAAGTGGATTTCGATTTGGGTGCAGAGCCAACAGGTAAATTTGAACCATCGCCAGAGCAGCATTTCTTGGATGACACTCAAAAAACCATGAGTGTACCAGTCGCTGCTGTTGAGGCGGCATCGCCTAATTTGGACGAAATGATTTTTGATGTAACAGGTTCGCATCCAACACTGCAGATGGGTAAATTGCCAGCGGAACCGGCAGCCAAGATTGAAGACCTTGGCATGGAGTTCACACTTGATTTTCCAACCCCTGATACGGTGGCTAAAGCTGCACCAGTATTAGCCGTTCCTGAGATGGATTTGTCAGGCATAAGCTTGGAAATGGATGACAAAAAAACTGGTCGTGAAACAGCATCTCAGGATAAAGGGGAGCTTTGGCAAGAGGTAGCCACTAAGCTTGATTTGGCTAAAGCCTATCAAGAAATGGGTGATGGTGTCGGTGCGCGTGAAATCTTGGATGAAGTATTGCGCGAAGGCGATGATGATCAGCAACAAATGGCGCAGGAACTCATCAGACAAATCGCTTAGCAGCGCATTGGTTTTGTTACGGCGGCTCATGGTTAAGAGCCGCCGTTTTATTTTGGAGCGTGACATGAAGTTTCATCCCGCTGCGCTGATTATTAGCTGGTGCATCCTCGTGGTGATGCTACAAAAAATGACTTTCACGCCGTTGTTGATGACGACAAGTTTGGTTTTTTTTGCTGCTTTCATACTATCAAAACACAAATTTTTCCAGCTGATACGGCGCACACGCTGGGTGATGTTTTCTTTGCTGATAATCTATTCCTACACCACGCTTGGCCAGCCTTTGCTAGAAGCCTTGGGAAACTTTAGTCCCAGCCGTGAAGGCCTGATAGATGGCGTGTTGCAACTCACTCGATTGTTAAGTGCGTTAGCGGCGTTAGCGATATTGTTGGATCGATTGGATAGACCGCAATTGATCGCCGGGCTTTATACCTTGTTCGCGCCGATGCAATGGCTGGGGTTGTCGCGTGAGCGACTGGCGGTGCGCCTTGCCTTGACGCTGCATTACGCCGAGGTGGCGATGTTGCGTCGCACCGACACTTGGCAAGATAGCTTGCGCAGTTTGTTTGAGCCGCATGGTGAATCTACCAAGCACATCGAATTATCTATCAGCCGATTTTCGTTGCGCGATGTGTTATTGATGACAGGCGCATTGCTCATGTTGTGGATGGCCTTGCGATGAGAATTGCCTTAGGAATTGAATACGACGGCAGCCCTTATTGCGGTTGGCAAAGCCAAGCCGAAGGTATCACCGTGCAAGACACCTTGCAAGCTGCGTTGAGCGAAATTGCAGGCGAGATGATTAGTGTCCATGCCGCAGGCCGCACCGATACGGGCGTGCATGGCATCGAGCAAGTGGTGCATTTCGATACCAATGTAGAGCGTCCCTTGCAAGCTTGGGTGCGTGGCACGAATGCAAATCTACCTAGAAGCATCACCGTGCTTTGGGCACATGCTGTGCCAAATGAGTTTCACGCGCGCTTTTCTGCACAGGGTCGGAGCTATCGTTACCTGCTTATCAATCGCGATACGCGCCCCGCGATACACGCGGGAAAAGTGGGTTGGCATCATCTCCCGTTAGATTTGTTAGCGATGCAATATGCTGCACAGTACTTGTTAGGCACACATGATTTCAGTGCATTCCGCGCCTCTGAATGTCAGGCAAAATCACCCATCAAAACATTGCGCCAACTCGATATTCGCCGTGAGGGAGACAGATTGATTTTTGACGTGAGTGCGGATGCATTTTTGCATCATATGGTGCGCAATATTGTCGGATGTTTGGTGTATGTGGGCAAAGGAAAATACCCGCCAGAGTGGATAACAGAAGTGCTGGCTAGCGGTAATCGTAAGCACGCCGCGCCGACCTTTGCGCCGGATGGCTTATACTTACGGCACATACAATACGATTCGAAATGGGGTTTGCCGCAAATGGAAAATGATCTGGTGCTAGAAGAATTGCTGTGACCAGTAATCAATCGTGATTGCCCTGTTTATTCAATGATTGTTAAATTTTTTAGCCTGTTAAATGGAGTATTCGTATGCTAAATAAAATTCTATCTGCATTTTCTGACAAGCTTGTGAAGCTCACAAGAAAAATTTCATTGATGGCTCTAGTTCTACTCGGAGTCACGGTAATTGTAGCTACTGTGTATTTGGCTTTGAATACGCCGACAAAGGTACTTGCTGTCCTTGTTGCTTCTCTTGGATGCAGCATTGGAACAGGAATCATTGCACTAACCTTGCCGAAAATTTCAGACCTTCGCGTTGAAGAAGAGCGAACGATAATTGCAGAAGAAGAGCGAAAGAGAATTGCAGAATTTGAAAGATTAAAGATAGAGCTTATTCAAAAAGAAGAACGTCTAAAAGAAAAAGAAATTGAGCAAAAGAAACATCGAGCAGAAATTGAGCAGCTTCAAGCAGAGATTGAAAGACATAAGCGAATGCGAGTGGATGTTAATTTCTACAGACCAGTTCTTAAACTTGGCATGGCTGAGTTAGATATTGATGCTGTCGATTACAAGAGGCAGCCAATCCTAACGGATCGACAAAGTAAATGGGATCCGAGAGGGCAACCAAGTAAGGAGTACGTAGGTGTAATCCGACACAAATTTAAATCTTTGTTTGGAGTTGATCTAATGAAGCTTAGGTTCACTGAAATAGAACTTGGGGTTCTTCAAATTAGCGGACTTCAGTCAGAGTTTCAGGGGATGATTCCAGAATCTGGGCAACAATGGGAATTCGCTGAAGTCCGTGAAGACATACCTCAACGCGGATTATTTAATGCAAGATATTCTATCGTCAGTAGACATGGTGTACCTGGATCGAATGAATACGTAGACTATGTTAACGAGCAAGAAAGAGATTTTATTGGCAGGGTAAGAAATGGCTTGGAATTTAAACACCTTGATGATCATATTGTAAAAATGGCAAAAGAATTTTTACGCATCATCTTCTCACCACTTGCCCAAGAGCTGGAATTTGTCGATACAGTGAATGTTAGAGGTCGAGGATTTATTGAGTATCTTGAATTTAAGAATAACACCGTTGAAGAGCGCATTCGACAACTCGAAAATCAGAAATTGTTGCTCACGTAGAAGAGGAATATGGTCAGGCTCGAATTAGATTTCAACGAATGATGATCTGAATAAACGACAAGCTAAACAAACCATGACACACGCAACGATCCGCAACCCGAATCTCCCCCAGCACACCTATCCTGTTGCCGTTTGTGCTGCACCACATTTGTACAATATCAAACGATATATGCAGTCGAACCAATGAGTGTGTCTTCTTTATTGCCGCTGGAAACGATTACGCACAGCATTGTGTTGCTGCGCGGGCAAAAGGTTTTGCTGGACACCGATTTGGCAGCACTCTATGACATACCGACCAAGCGTTTTAATGAGCAGGTCAAGCGTAATCTGGAACGCTTCCCGGCTGATTTTATGTCCCAGTTAACTGAAGAGGAATGGGATGCTTTAAGGTCGCAATTTGCGACCTTAAAGACTGGGCGTGGCAAGCACCGCAAGTATATGCCTTATGCTTTACCGAGCATGGGGCAATCATGGCGGCAACGATCTTGAATAGTCCCAAGGCAACTGAAGTGTCAGTCTATGTGGTGCGCGATTTTGTGCGGTTACGCGAGGTATTGGCATCAAACAAGGAGCTGGCAAAGCGGCTGGATGTTCTTGAACAAACAACCGAAGCAATGGCGATGCAACATGATTCTTTTGCGCGCAATACGCGCGCGCAACTAAAGCAGGTGTTTGATGCGATCCGAGAGCTGATGACACCACCCGAACCAAAGAAAAAGCGACCCATCGGGTTTATCACCGGAGAAGAAAAACCAAAGAAAGAAGGAGATGAGTTGTGACACGAATAAAAATTTGCGGCATCACTCGCGTTGAGGATTTGCGCACTGCTGTTGAATATGGCGCGGATGCCTTGGGCTTGGTCTTTTACGAGGCCAGTCCGCGCAATGTGACGATTCCGCATGCCGCGCATTTGGCACAATCCACGCCGCCTTTCGTTAATCTGGTGGGCTTGTTCGTTAATCCCAGCGTTGCAGAAGTGCAAACTGTGTTGCGTCATGTGCCATTGGATACGCTGCAATTTCACGGTGAGGAAACGCCAGAATTTTGTGCGCAATTCAATAAGCCGTATCTCAAAGCAATCCGCGTTAAAGCGGGGGTAGATTTGTTACAATGCGCGTCCGATTTTTCGAGCGCGCAAGGTTTGTTGCTGGATGCGCATGTTGAAGGTATTCAGGGTGGCACAGGCGCGACATTCGACTGGACGCTCATCCCTAAGCACATGCCGATGCCGATTATTTTGTCGGGCGGGCTGGATGCGGAAAATGTTGCTGAAGCAATCAAACTTGTAAAACCCCATGCCGTGGATGTGTCCAGTGGTGTAGAGGTGAGCAAAGGTATTAAGGACGTTGCAAAAATTGCAGCGTTTATCAACGAGGTTAAACATTGTGACTTACAACTTTCCAGATAGCACCGGCCACTTTGGTCAATTCGGCGGCACTTACATGGCGGAGACCTTGATTCCTGCTGTGGAAGAATTGGCTGCGGAGTATTTGCGCTATCAAAACGATCGTGAATTCAAAGCCGAGTTGGCGTATGAGTTGAAGCATTACGTCGGTCGCCCCAGCCCGATTTATCACGCCAAGCGTTTGTCTGAACACTTGGGTGGTGCGCAAATTTATTTGAAGCGCGAAGATTTGAATCACACGGGCGCACACAAAATCAACAGCGCAATGGGTCAGGCATTGCTGGCTAAACGCATGGGTAAGAAGCGTGTCATTGCCGAGACGGGCGCAGGCATGCATGGCGTGGCAACCGCGACAGTGGCAGCGCGTTTTGGCATGGAATGCATCGTGTACATGGGTGCTGAAGATATTCAGCGCCAAGCGCCGAATGTGTTCCGCATGAAATTATTGGGCGCGACAGTCGTGCCAGTAGAGAGCGGTTCTAAGACGCTCAAGGATGCGTGTAACGAAGCGATACGTGATTGGGTGACCAACGTCGAAAGCACGTTTTACATTTTCGGTACGGCAGCGGCGCATCCTTATCCGATGATGGTGCGCGATTTTCAGTGTGTGATCGGTAACGAAGCAAAAGTGCAAATGCCTGAAATGATTGGTCGTCAGCCCGATGCGGTGATTGCCTGCGTGGGGGGCGGCTCGAATGCGATTGGCTTATTTCACCCCTACATCGAAATCCCCAGTGTGAAAATTATCGGTGTAGAGGCGGGAGGCTACGGCATCGCTAGTGGCAAACACGCTGCGCCACTCACATCCAACAGCAAGATCGGCGTGTTGCATGGCAATCGCGTCAATCTGATGCAAGATGAAAATGGTCAGATTATTGAAACGCATTCCATCTCAGCAGGCTTGGATTATCCTGGTGTCGGGCCAGAGCATTGTCTGCTGAATGAAACAGGTCGCGCGCAATATGTTGCAAGCAATGACGACGAAGCGATTGCCGCTTTCGATGCGCTGTGCCGTTTTGAAGGCATCATCCCTGCGCTGGAATCAAGCCATGCATTGGCACACGCGATGAAAATCGCACCGACGATGGGCAAAGATAAAGTCCTGTTGGTGAATCTTTCTGGTCGCGGCGATAAGGATATGAATACTGTCGCGCGCATCAAAGGAATCACGCTATGAGCCGCATTCAAGTTACATTCGATAAGCTCAAACAGCAGCAGCGCAAAGCACTCATTCCATTTATCACCGCAGGTGATCCATCGCCACAACTCACTGTACCGTTGCTACATGCGTTGGTGGAATCAGGTGCGGACGTATTGGAGTTGGGCGTGCCGTTTTCCGATCCGATGGCCGATGGCCCCGTTATACAAAGAGCTTCCGAGCGTGCGCTAAAGCTTGGCGTGTCGTTGCGCTCTGTATTGAACATGGTGGCGGAATTCCGCATACAAGATAAGACCACGCCTGTGGTGCTGATGGGTTACGGTAATCCTATCGAAGCGATGGGTTGGGAGCTGTTTGCGCAACGCTGTGCTGAAGTGGGCGTAGATGGCGTGTTGACCGTGGACTTCCCGCCGGAAGAAAGCCACGACGCATTTGAATATCTGCAACGTCACAACATCGCGCCTATATTTTTACTCGCACCGACGACGAATGAAGCCCGTATCAAACACGTTGCCAAGCTAGCGCGAGGCTATGTCTATTACGTGTCGCTTAAAGGTGTGACCGGTGCAGGCAGTATCGACTTGTCCGCCATAGAAGAGAAGATGCCGCAACTGCGTAAGCATATTCAGTTGCCGATAGGTGTGGGATTTGGCATTCGAGATGCGGAAACCGCGCTAGCCGTCGCCAAGTTGTGTGATGGCGTGGTGGTAGGTAGCCGTATCGTGCAAGAGATCGAAGCATCGACAGAACAAAATATCGTCGCGAATGTAAGCAAGTTTGTTAAAGAATTAAGAGTTGCAATAGATAAAGCGTAAACCCTCTCCCCCAACCCCTCTCCCGCAAGCGGGAGAGGGTGGCCGAAGGTCGGGAGAGGGAGGTGATAACAACTTTGTAGAGGAGTCAAAATGAGCTGGTTTCAAACATTATTACCACCCAAAATCAAACGCCGTGATGGCGATGTCAAAAAAAATGTGCCAGAAGGTTTATGGCATAAATGCCCTTCCTGCCAGTCGGTGTTGTATCACTCGGATTTGGAAAAAAACCTGAATGTCTGCCCGAAATGCAGTCACCACCATCGCATCAGAGCACGCACTCGCTTGGAAGGCTTGCTCGATAACGAAGGTCAATTTGAAATCGGCGCGGAAGTCTTGCCTGTAGATACGCTCAAATTCAAAGACCAGAAAAAATACTCAGAGCGCCTTACTGCCTCTAAAAAAAGCACCAATGAAGACGATGCCTTAGTGGTGATGCAAGGCACTATTCATAAAGTTCCGGTAGTGGTTGCCGTGTTTGAGTTTACCTTCATGGGCGGTTCGATGGGTTCAGTTGTGGGCGAACGTTTTGTACGCGGCGTGCGCGATGCTATCGAGCAAAAATGTCCGTTCATCTGCTTCGCTGCCAGTGGCGGTGCGCGTATGCAGGAAGGTTTGTTGTCGTTGATGCAAATGGCAAAAACCTGCGCGGCACTCACGCAATTGTCTGAAGAAAAATTACCTTTCATCTCCGTGTTGACCGACCCGACTATGGGCGGCGTATCCGCCAGCTTCGCCTTTATGGGCGACGTAGTCATCGCCGAACCTGGCGCATTGATTGGCTTTGCGGGCGCACGGGTAATTCAGCAAACGGTGCGCGAAACTCTGCCGGAAGGATTTCAGCGCGCAGAATTTTTACTCGACCACGGCGCAGTGGATATGATTATTGATAGACGTGAAATGAAAAATCAATTGGCGACGCTGATTACTTTATTGACTAAGCAAGCGGCTGTGGCGGAGATTGAGGCGGCTTGATAAGCGACACAGTTTTAACTTTAGGAGATTTGAAAAATGAAAAAAATTGCGGCACTACTCGGAATGTTCTTTATTGTAGGTTCATGTTTTGCGGCTGAGAAACACATGCACCACGATGATGCGATGGGCGATACAAGAACCTCTCTTAAGCTGTCCCCAAAAATGAAGCAGCACCAGTTGTCTAACATGAGGTCGCATGTAGAAGCTGTTCGTTCGATTGTTGGTCTTCTTGCGAAAAATGATTTTGAACAGGCATCGGAAATAGCGCACACCAAACTTGGTTTGACTGAAGAGATGAAAATGATGTGCGGTATGTTTGGCAATGCTGATTTTGAAAAGTTAGGGCTGGCATTTCATAAAAGTGGTGATGATTTGGGAGATGTTTTGGCAAAGAAGGACGTTACTCAATCTCTGGATGCGCTGAATAAAACTATGGGCTTTTGTGTGGAGTGTCATGCTACGTTTCGTCAATAAGCAAGGACGCAATCGTTATTGCGCCGAATGTGGTTTTGGTGGTGCAATGCCCTTCGGTTATTGCACCCTACCGTCGTAGAAAATATTTTTACCACACCAACGACGAGGGCTAAACATGGAACGCTGGGTGATTTACGCTTTTATCTCAATGTTCTTCGCGGGCTTTACCTCGGTCATCGCCAAGCAAGGTCTGGTGGGTATTTCAGGCGAGCTGGGTTTGACGGTGCGCACGCTGTTTGTGTTTTTCTTCATCGTATTGTTCGCCTTGTTTGCGATTACGCCATCCGAATTTGGCGGGCTGCGCAAAGCTAATTACCTGTGGCTGGGGATGTCGGGCGTGACTACCGCGTTGTCGTGGGTGTTTTACTACAAGGCACTCAAGGTGGGCGATGTGGCTACGGTGGCGTTGATCGACAAAGGCAGCGTGCTGGTGGCGATTTTCCTCGCGTGGTTGATTCTCAAAGAAGTTATCACGCTACGTATTATGATAGGTGCGGGATTGATGATTTTGGGGTTGCTGGTGATTGCGAAGAAGCCGTAGGGCGCATCACTTTGCTGAGTGTTGATCTTAATTTCCAACACCGTCATTCCCGCGAAAGCGGGAATCCAGCAAAAAATTAAAACTCAGCGAAGCTGACAAAAAATATACTGTCCGCTACGCGGCTTAATTTAATCAACTGGATTCCCGCTTTCGCGGGAATGACGCGCTGTTGAAATACCTTGAATAAATTTCTATGCCAACCACTCTAGCCGACTGGCTAACCTATTTCGAGTCACTCCACCCCAAAACCATCGCGCTCGGTTTGGAGCGCGTGGCGCAAGTTAAGCAACAGCTCAATCTCAATCCTGATTTTCCCGTCATTGTGGTCGGTGGCACCAATGGCAAAGGCTCGGTGTGTGCGATGCTGGAAAGCATTTTGTACGCGGCGGGTTATCGGGTGGGTTGCTACACTTCGCCTCATTTGTTGCACTACAACGAACGGGTGCGCATCGCCAAGCAGCAGGTGAGTGACGCGGAGTTGTGTGCATCGTTTGAAAAGATTGAACACGTTCGTGGCGATATTCCGCTCACGTATTTTGAGTTTGGCACACTCGCTGCGATGCAGTGTTTTATCGAACATAAAGTCGATGTCACTATTCTTGAAGTTGGGCTGGGTGGCAGGTTGGATGCGGTGAATGTGTTTGATAATGATTGCGCAATCGTCACTAGCGTGGACATCGACCATATCGATTATCTGGGTGACACGCGTGAGAAAATTGCGTTTGAGAAGGCGGGTATTTTTCGCAAAGATCGAGTTGCAATTTGTGCGGATGACGATGTGCCGCAAGCGATACGTGACCATGCAAAAGATGTTGGTGCGGAGCTATGGTGTATTGGGAGTGAGTTTGGTTTTGACAAGGGTTCCCCCACCCCAACCCCTCCCCCGTTGAGAGAGGGACTTTTGATTCCCTCTCCCAACGGGGGAGGGTTAGGGAGGGGGCAGATTCAGTGGAATTTCCACAGCAAGATAGCCTCTCGAAATTCCTTGCCCATCGCCGCTCTGCGAGGTGCATTTCAATTAAATAACGCCAGTGCAGTATTGGCGGCCTTAGATGTATTGAAGGGAAAATTGCCCGTGAGTATGGCGGCGGTGCGGCGTGGTTTAACCGAGGTGCAATTGGCGGGGCGCTTTCAGTTTGTGCCGGGTAAGCCCCAATTGATTTTGGATGTGGCGCATAACCCGCATGCGGCGCGTTCGCTGGCAGAGAATCTCGCTAACTTGCCAGCTTGCCCCAATACTTATGCGATATTCGCCATGCTTAAAGATAAAGATAGGGTTGGCGTGGTGGCGGCACTCAATCCGCATATCGACACATGGCTGGTTGCAGGCATAGACGCGCCGCGCGGTGCGAGCAGCACTGAGCTTGAGCAGGTGGTGCAACAGGGCAGGGTGAATGGTGAGATAAAAAGCTTCGCTAACATTGCCGAGGCGGTGAGTTTTGCCTATAAAGCGGCAGGCGAAAATGATAGAATCGTCGCCTTCGGATCGTTTTACACGGTGGCGGAAGTGATGCGGGTGCGAGGCATTGCTGTTAGTTAAAGAAACGTAATAAATAAACATCCGTTCGCCCTGACAACTTCGCATCAAATTTATTTGATAGCGAATTGCGTACTTTTAGTGCTGAGCGTAGCGCAGCGAAGTCGAAGGGTGATGAGTGTTACCTCCCTTCGACTTCGGCGATACAGCCACCTACGCTCAGGGCGAACGGTTTTTTGGTTTTTTAAGTAATTGCTAAACACTCATCAAGCGAGATTAAAGAATGGCAAAGCAGCCCACAGACGACGAACAAAATCTCAAGCGTAAATCGCGTCGCCGCCTTGTCGGTGCAGTTGCGCTGGCATTGGCCGTCGTGGTTATTTTGCCGATGGTGCTGGATAGCGAGCCGAAACCCACCGGGCAAGATATTGATTTGCGTATCCCCGCGCCCGATGCTGCGGGCGAATTCGTGCCTAAGGTGATGCCGCCCAAAGCGGCTGAGGTGTTGCCAGCCAGCAGCCCGGTGGTGGTTACGCCAGTTGAGTTGGCGGTTACACCAGTTGCAGTCGATACCAAGCCCGCTGAAAAAACTGAGAAGCCTACAGTTGCTGAAGCGATTGTTGTTCAGCCTAAAGCTGTTTCAGCAAAAGCTGATCCTAAGCCAGCAGCAAAAGAGACGACACCAACGCCTAGTTCGACCACTGAAAGTTTTGTTGCGCAAGTGGGTGCATACAGCAATGCCGAGAGCGCAAAAAAGGTTTTGAGCGATTTGAAAGGCTGGTCGTTCAAAGCCTATAGCGAAAAAGTGGGCGATAAAATTCGGGTGCGTGTGGGGCCGTATTCTGAGCGTGACAAAGTGGATAAAGTGAAGGTGTTATTAGAAAAACATGGGCTACATCCAGCGGTAGTAGTGTTGCCATGACCGTATTCGATTTTGGCGTGATTGCCATCATCTTGGCTTCTCTGCTGCTGGGTTTGTTTCGTGGTTTTGTATATGAAGTGTTGTCATTTTTGGGTTGGCCAGTTACGTATTTCCTGAGTAAAGCTTTCGCCAGCAGCGTTGCGCCGATGATGCCGATTACGCAAGAATCCATGCGCATTGCCGTGGCTTATGTGGTGATATTTATTGCGGGTTTAGTCGCGTGGAGCTTGCTGGTCTTTTTGCTGACTAAGATTATCAAAGCAATCGGCTTGGGCGGCATCGACACATTTTTAGGGTCGTTGTTTGGTGTGTTGCGCGGCGCGATGATCGTGGTTGCGCTGGCCTGTTTGGCGGGCTTGACGGATATTCCCAAGCAGCCGTTTTGGCAGCAGGCGCGCACGAGCCAATCGACGGAAGGCTTTGCCAAGTTGGCGAAAACGTATTTGCCGGACAGTGTTGCGCAACGTATTCAATTTCCACCTCGCCGTTAATTTCAGTTGTTATAGTTAGGACAAAAACATGTGTGGCATTCTTGGGGTCATTTCTCATTCACCCGTCAATCAGCTGTTGTACGACGGCTTGCAGGTGTTGCAGCATAGAGGGCAGGACGCTGCCGGTATCGCAACGTTGGATGGACATACGTTCCATTTGCACAAAGACAATGGACTGGTGCGCGACGTGTTCCGTACCCGTAACATGCGTGCATTATTGGGCAATGCGGGTATCGCGCATGTGCGTTATCCAACGGCGGGTTCGGCGGTGGATCACAACGAAGCGCAGCCCTTCTATGTGAATTCACCCTTTGGAATTGTGCTCGGACACAACGGCAATTTGACTAATACCGACGAGTTAAAGCAACAGTTGTTCGCTGAAGATTTACGTCACGTTAATACCAATTCTGATTCGGAAGTGTTGCTCAATGTGTTGGCACATGAGTTGCAGATTAACGCCAAGCAATATCGTCTTGATGCGTCCACTATTTTCGCGGCGGTGTCGGGTGTTCACAAACGCTGCCGTGGCGCATATGCGGTGGTGGCAATGATTGCGGGCTATGGTCTATTGGCGTTCCGCGATATTTACGGTATTCGTCCGCTGGTGATAGGCGTGAGCGAAACGCTGCAAGGTAAGGAATATTTAATTGCTTCCGAGAGCGTTGCACTTGACACCTTGGGCTTCAAGTTTGTGCGTGATGTTGCACCCGGTGAAGCCGTGTTTGTGGACTTAAGCGGCAAGTTGCATAGCCAACAATGCAGCGATAAAGCCACGTTGAATCCGTGCATTTTCGAGTATGTTTATTTGGCACGACCCGACTCGGTGATTGATGGTATTTCGGTGTATGAAACACGCTTGTACATGGGCGAATTCCTTGCCGAAAAACTCAAGCGCACCTGGAGCGAAATCGACATCGATGTGGTCATCCCGATACCTGATTCCAGCCGCCCCAGCGCTTTGCAACTGGCGAATCACCTCAATATTCCGTTTCGCGAAGGTTTTGTGAAAAATCGCTACATCGGTCGCACCTTCATCATGCCCGGACAGGCGATGCGCAAAAAATCGGTGCGGCAGAAACTCAATGCAATCGGCATGGAATTCAAAGGTAAAAATGTGCTGCTGGTGGATGATTCGATCGTGCGCGGTACGACCAGTCGTGAGATTGTGCAGATGGCACGCGATGCGGGCGCACGTAAAGTTTACTTTGCCTCAGCTGCGCCACCCGTACGCTACCCGAACGTGTATGGCATCGATATGCCCAGCCCGCGAGAACTGATTGCCACAGGCCGTAGTGATGATGAAATTTGTCGCGAAATCGGTGCGGATAAAATCATCTATCAAGACTTGGCTGACTTGAAAGCCTCGGTATCAAAAGCCAATCCAAGCATCACCAGTTTCGATTCATCTTGCTTTGATGGCAAATACATTACTGGGGATATTAACGCTGCCTACCTGGATGCGATTGAAGCGCGGCGCAGCAACGGTAAGGCAAATAAGAAAAATGAGAATCAGTTGGCGCTGGATATAGATGAATCAGACGAATAACTTTCAGCAAAGCTTGCTTTGCGAGATTTGACATCCAGCAACAGCAGCGTTATCTTTTGCCCGCGCCGATTTGAGGAACAGCTTGCGGGCGCATAATAAATACAGCTAAAGCGAGGGAAACCCGTTTAGCGCTAAGCTTTTCGGGTTTTTGCTTTTTTGGAGGGTCATCATGTCAGAAAATAATTATCAGCCAGAAACACTGGCCATCCGTGCCGGTACAGCCCGCAGCCAATTTGGTGAACATAGCGAAGCGATGTTTTTAACATCGAGCTTCGTGTTTGAAAGTGCCGCGCAGGCCGCCGCACGCTTCATTGGTGAAGAGCCCGGCAATATCTACGCGCGCTTTACTAACCCAACTACCACGATGTTTGAAGAACGTCTCGCGGCGATGGAAGGTGCGGAGCAATGCATCTCTACCGCTTCCGGCATGTCAGCGATTTTGGCGTGTGTGATGGGCCTGCTGAAGGCGGGTGATCACATTGTTGCGTCGCAAAGTTTGTTCGGTGCAACAGTGAATCTGTTCAACAACATCATTAAAAAATTCGGTGTTGAAACGACTTATGTTTCAGCGACGAATGTTGCTGAATGGCAGGCAGCGATACGCCCCAATACCAAATTATTCTTTTTGGAAACACCATCCAACCCGCTTACCGAGATTTCTGACATCGCGGCGATTGCCGCTGTGGCAAAAGGTTGTAGCGCATTGCTGGTGGTGGACAATTGTTTCTGTACGCCGATATTGCAGCGTCCGTTAGAGTTGGGTGCGGACATCGTGATTCATTCCGCCACCAAATATATTGACGGCCAAGGACGCGTTCTCGGTGGTGCGGTGCTGGGTAGCAAGAAGAATCTGGAAGGTGTGTATGGATTTTTGCGCACCGCTGGCCCGACCATGAGCGCGTTCAATGCGTGGATATTCTTGAAGGGGTTAGAGACGCTAAAAATTCGTATGGATGCACACTGTAACAACGCCTTGGAATTGGCGCGCTGGTTGCAGGCGCAGCCAAATGTGAGCCGCGTGTTTTACCCTGGTTTGCCATCACATCCGCAACATGAGTTGGCGATGCGCCAACAAAAAACTGGCGGCGGAATTGTGTCGTTTGAAGTGAAGGGTGGCAAAGCGGCGGCATGGCGCGTGATTGATCAAACCAAGATGTTGTCTATCACGGCCAATCTGGGCGATACCCGCACGACCATTACACATCCGGCCAGCACTACGCATGCGCGCATCACACCGGAGGCACGCGCAGCGGCGGGCATTAGCGATGGATTGTTACGCATTGCGGTTGGGCTGGAAGCGGTGGTGGATATTCAAAATGATCTGGCGCGCGGACTGAAGTAAAAGCAAAATAATTTGTCCACGAAAAGCACGAACAATTACGAACAAAAATAAAAAATCCGTCGGTTTGTTTCGTGCCTTTCGTGAATTTCGTGGATAGACTTCGGGACATATTTTTAAGACTGAACAAGGATGAATATACTCGCTGCACAAGTTGGCGCAACACTCAAATCACACGGCATGATGCTCACCACCGCTGAGTCCTGCACTGGCGGTGGCGTTGCTCAGGCGGTCACCGAGGTGGCAGGCAGCTCGGTGTGGTTCGAGCGCGGTTTTGTTACCTACTCAAATTTATCCAAGCAACAGATGTTAGGTGTGTCTGAATCCACACTTAAACAATATGGCGCAGTGAGCGAAGCGGTGGTGCGTGAAATGGTGGCGGGTGCGCTCGCCAACAGCACGTCAAACATTGCGTTGTCTGTGAGTGGTATCGCCGGGCCAGATGGCGGCACAGCAGAAAAACCCGTCGGTACAGTGTGGTTCGCATGGGGAATCAAGCATGGCGTGACGATTGCACAACGGCATTTACTCAAAGGCAATCGTGCTGAAGTCCGCGCTCAAGCGGTGAATATCGCCCTACAAGGTGTTTTGGATTTACTGAATCAAAAGACGGAAATAGCTTAATTTTACATAGAGAACGAACGTTCTGTACAAAATCAAAATGGTGTGCAACAATCTGCACACTATTTTTTGAAAGGAAAACAAAATGGATGAGAATAAAAGCAAAGCACTTTCCGCAGCACTCGCGCAAATCGAAAAGCAATTCGGTAAAGGTTCGATCATGCGTTTGGGCGAACACGATGTGACGAAAGACATACAAGTGGTTTCGACTGGTTCACTCGGTCTTGATATTGCGTTGGGCGTTGGCGGTTTGCCGCGCGGTCGCGTGATTGAAATCTACGGTCCGGAATCGTCCGGTAAAACCACGCTGACTTTGCAAGTGATTGCCGAAATGCAAAAGCTCGGTGGCACGGCGGCGTTTATTGACGCGGAACACGCGCTTGACCCCAACTATGCGCAAAAGCTGGGAGTGAAAGTTGAAGACCTGCTCATCTCGCAACCGGACAACGGCGAACAGGCTTTGGAAATTGTGGACATGCTGGTGCGCTCTGGGTCAGTCGATGTGGTGGTGGTGGACTCGGTTGCCGCGCTCACGCCCAAAGCGGAAATCGAAGGCGAAATGGGTGATGCGCAGATGGGCTTGCACGCCCGCTTGATGTCACAAGCCTTGCGCAAATTGACGGGCAACATCAACCGTTCTAACACGATGGTGATTTTCATTAACCAGATTCGGATGAAGATTGGTGTGATGTTTGGTAACCCGGAAACCACCACAGGCGGAAATGCGCTCAAGTTCTATGCCTCAGTGCGCATGGATATTCGCCGTATCGGCGCGATCAAAAAAGGTGACGAAGTGATCGGCAACGAGACCCGCGTCAAAGTGGTGAAGAACAAAGTCGCACCACCATTCCGTGAAGCCTTGTTCGATATTCTGTATGGCGAAGGCATCTCGCGCGAAGGCGAAATCATCGACCTAGGCGTGCAACACAAACTGGTGGAAAAAGCGGGTGCATGGTACGCCTACAAAGGCGAAAAAATTGGTCAAGGCAAAGACAACGCTCGCGAATATTTGCGTGAACATCCAGAAGTTGCCTTTGAAATTGAAAACAAAGTACGCGAAGCTTTGGGTGTAGCACTGCTTGATGGCGGTGAAAAAGCCAAGGGCAAGACAAAAGCAAAAGCGAGCGATAAAGCCAGTGAGGAAAAAGCCTGAACCAATGACCCATGCCGTTCGCCCTGAGCTGGTCGAAAGGTATAGCCGGGATACTTCGATGCGTTCCGTTCAGGCTTCGACAGGCTCAGCCCGAACGGGGAAAAAGTCGTCGAGAGCAAGCACGACCAGTCTGCGCGCGCGAGCCTTACAATGCTTGGCGCGCCGTGAATACAGCCGCGCCGAGCTACGCGCCAAATTGTTGCCGTATATGCAAGTTGAGAATGATTTTGAACAAGTACAACCCGTTGATTTGGACGCGTTGCTCGATGATTTAACAGCGCGGGGTTGGCTGTCAGATGCACGCGCGGCCACACAATTGCTACATGTAAAGCGCAGTCGCTTCGGCACACAACGCATCACCCATGAGTTACGCCAACGCGGTATTGGTGAAGAGTTGATAGAGGCGGCATTACCCGCCTTGAAAGAAAGCGAACTGGAAACGGCGCGCGACGTGTGGCAAAGAAAGTTTGGCAGCTTGCCGCAAGATGCCAAAGAAAAAGCCAAGCAGATGCGTTTTTTGCAATCGCGGGGGTTTTCGATGGATGTGATTTTTAAGGTGATGCGTAGTGAGGTTGGTGATAGATAATGGAAAATTTTGTGCCGTCATTGATTAAACAACTAGCCATTCGACTAAGCCCGCTTACGGGCAAGTCGCTGGTTATCCCGCGCAGGCGGGAATCCAGCTAATCAAATAGAATGTCGCAACGCGGACGCAAAATCTAACTGCATATTGAATAAAACTGCTGGATTCCCGCCTGCGCGGGAATGACGGAATTTATGCGGCGCGGCGGTGGTTGCCGATAACCGCCAATTGATAGAAAGGACATGGCATGAGTTCTTTGGCTAAAGCAGTAAGTTTTGATGCGGATGCAATGTGGGTGGATTTTGTTGATGGTCGTAAGCTCGGCGTACCGTTGGCGTATTTCCCACGCCTCTTGAATGCCACGCCCACGCAACGTGAACATTACGAAATCAGCGGCGGTGGTAGCGGATTGCACTGGGAAGAGATTGACGAAGACATCAGCGTTGATTATCTTTTACTCGGTATTGGCGATAGAACTCGAAACCATTTGATGGCGGCTTGAGTTTATTGCGACGCTGACCCTGTACCGTTCGCTTAAGGAATTCTGTGAATAAGGATCCACGTGCAAAAGGAAAGGATTTTGCGAAGTTTTTGGAGTCATTGCCGGAAGAAACACGTACATACGGCAACGAGGTGAATTTTCGTGCTGCCGAAGCAGAGCACTTGGATTTTATCGAACACTTTCGCAAAGATAATTGCTATCTCTGCAAGAAGCCACTTACGTCATTTAGCAAAAAAACTCCTTGTCCCCACTGGCTCCTCAAGCCAAAAGGCTTCAAGAAAAACGATCTTCCTTTGATTGCACAAAACTACGGCTACTTTCAGATTCAGAGTTTTTTGCGTTGGGTTGCAAACCAAAAAGGCTTTGCTCGAAACATCAATGACCTTCCCGACGAAGGCACTGGGACCAAAATTTTTGAGGTGACCATCAAGTACAAAAATCTTGAATGGGCATTTTCATGTGCCGAGTCTGACTATCAGGGCCACGCTACATCGCAGCACGCCAAACATCAACATTATCACTTTCAAATGCGCCTAGACCGTAGGCCGTTCATCAACTATAGCGATTTTCATATTCCATTCAGTGAGATGGATGTTATCAACATTGAAGCCATGCGCGCGCAACCAGACAAGATAAAACAGCGATTCTCATTTGGTGAAGGAATGAACGACGTTCTGAATGACAACACCGTTGAACACATCGTCAATGCTACTGTGCCAGGGAATGCAGCAGGCGAGGCACCTTTTAAAATCGATACCATTGCGATGGCTGAAGAAGGAAAAACAATCAGTGGTGATGACCTCTACGAAATCATTAAGGAAGCCAAAGCGAAGAACGTTACGATTGCAAGTCTTATGCACAAGTTACCGAATGCTCATACCAGAGTTATTGTTACTCCTGGTCCTGGAGTTGTTGAGCAAGCTCCGCGTTCTGGGCGAAAAAAAGATGCATAACCTAGCACTCATCCGCCCCACTTTCAGCTTCGTAGTATAGCCGCCCAACCCTTACATGGTATGATGCGCGCCTTGTTCAAGGCTGTATTTATACTCAAGGTGTGCAATGAAAAGCAGTGAAATCCGTCAAAAATTCCTAGATTTTTTCGCCTCCAAAGGCCACACGGTGGTGGCTTCCAGTTCACTGGTTCCGCATGAAGATCCGACGCTGTTGTTTACCAATGCGGGGATGAATCAGTTCAAGGATGTGTTCCTCGGTTTTGATAAACGTCCTTACACCCGTGCGGCATCGTCGCAAAAATGCGTGCGAGCCGGTGGCAAGCACAACGATCTGGAGAACGTCGGTTACACCGCGCGGCATCACACTTTTTTCGAGATGCTGGGCAACTTTAGTTTTGGGGATTATTTCAAACGCGATGCAATTAACTACGCGTGGGAGCTGCTCACGGTGGTGTTCAAGCTGCCTAAAGACAATCTCTACGTCACCGTGTATGCCGAGGATGACGAGGCGTATGACATCTGGACGAAGGAAGTGGGTGTGCCTGCCGAGCGTGTGATCCGCATTGGCGACAACAAAGGCGCGCGCTACGCTTCGGATAACTTTTGGATGATGGGCGACACGGGTCCTTGCGGACCTTGCACAGAAATTTTCTACGATCACGGTGCACATATTCCCGGCGGTCTGCCCGGCACACCTGAAGAAGACGGTGACCGCTACATCGAGATTTGGAACAATGTGTTTATGCAATTCAACCGCGATGAAGCGGGGGTGATGCATCCTCTGCCCAAGCCATCGGTGGATACCGGCATGGGGCTGGAGCGCATCTCGGCGGTGTTGCAGCACGTGCATGCCAACTACGAAATCGATCTGTTCCAAACTTTGATTAAAGCTGCAGCGCGCGAGACGCATTGCGCCGATTTGAATTCGCCTTCGCTAAAAGTGCTGGCGGATCATATTCGGGCATGCTCTTTCTTGATTGCCGATGGCGTGATTCCGGGTAATGAAGGGCGCGGCTATGTGTTGCGTCGCATCATTCGCCGCGCGATTCGTCATGGTTACAAGCTGGGTGCGAGGGGTGCGTTCTTCCACAAGATGGTGCCGGATTTGGTTGCCGAAATGGGTGTGGCTTTTCCTGAATTGGCTGCTGCACAAAAGCGCGTGATGGAAACGTTGAAGCAAGAAGAAGAAAGGTTCTTTACAACCATTGAACATGGCATGTCGATATTGGAAAGTGAGTTGGTGGCATTGAGTGCAGTCCCTCACCCTGCCCTCTCCCAGAGGGAGAGGGAAGCGAAACCCTCTCCCGCCGGGAGAGGGCAGGGTGAGGGAGCGCGCGCTGTTCTGAATGGTGAGCTGGCATTCAAGCTTCACGACACCTTCGGCTTCCCGCTAGACTTAACTCAAGACATCTGCCGTGAACATGACGTTACGGTGGACGGTGCGGCGTTCGATGCTGCGATGGCTAACCAAAAGCAAATGGCGCGTGCAGCAGGGAAATTCAAGGTTGCGGCAAATCTGGAATACGATGGCCCAGCTACTCGCTTTCACGGTTATGAGTTGCTGGAAAACAAAGGCAATGTGTTGGCTTTGTACAGGGACGGCGTGTCGGTTAATGAGTTGTCCGAAGGTGAGCAGGGCGTGGTGGTGCTGGATAACACGCCGTTCTACGCCGAGTCTGGCGGGCAGGTGGGAGATAGCGGCGAGTTGCGCAGCGTGCATGGCATCTTTGCTGTAGAAGACACGCAAAAAATTCAAGCAACCGTGTTTGGTCATCACGGTGTGGTGAAGACCGGCAAGCTCAGTGTGGGTAATAACGTCAATGCGCGTGTGGATGTCAGCGCGCGTGCGGCAACCGAACGCAATCATTCTGTGACGCACTTGATGCACAAGGCATTACACGAAGTGCTGGGCGATCACGTGCAGCAAAAAGGCTCGCTGGTTGACCCTGACAAAACCCGTTTCGACTTCGTGCATAACGCACCCATCAGTGATGCGGAAATCGCCAAAGTGGAAGCGTTGGTGAATGCAGAAATCTTAGCCAACGCCGCCACCGATGCGCGCGTGATGTCAATAGAAGACGCACAGAAAACCGGTGCGATGATGCTGTTCGGCGAAAAGTATGGCGACGAAGTGCGTGTGCTGGATATTGGCTCATCACGCGAGCTGTGTGGTGGTACGCACGTGAAGCGCACGGGCGATATTGGCTTGTTCAAGATTGTTTCTGAGGGCGGTGTGGCAGCAGGTGTGCGGCGCGTAGAAGCAGTGACGGGTGAGGGCGCATTAGCTCTCATCAATGAACAGCAAAGCCAATTACAGTTAATCGCTGGCGCAGTGAAAGCGCAGCCACAAAATGTTGCAGCGCGTGTATTGCAAGTATTGGATAACGTGAAAGCGTTGGAAAAAGAACTGGCGGGGTTGAAATCTAAACTTGCTGCTGCGCAAGGTGATGACCTGCTCAAGCAAGCCATCGACATGAATGGCGTGAAAGTGTTGGCAACGCAGATGCAAGGCGTGGATGCGTTGGCATTGCGCGAAACATTGAACAACATGAAAGACAAGTTCCCGTCATCCGCTATCGTTTTGGCATCTGTACGGGATGGAAAAGTGAGTTTGGTGGCAGGGGTGTCCGCTAATCTAACCGCGAAAATCAAAGCGGGTGAATTGGTGAATATGGTCGCGCTGCAAGTGGGTGGAAAGGGTGGTGGCAAACCGGATATGGCGATGGCGGGCGGCACGCAACCTGAGTATTTAGCTGCGGCATTGGCTTCCGTTGCGGCTTGGGTGCAGGGTAAACTTTAAGCTCGAAAAGCCTGAGCAGATAATATACAGAGCGTCATTTTATAGGGGGGTGTTGTTTATGAAATCTACAATCAATTTTCTGTTTCTCTTTTTTGGCTTGCAACTTGTGAACGTGGCTCACGCCGAGATTTTGCGCGACTGTGAGGATTGCCCCGAAATGGTCACGATACCAGCGGGTAGCTTCGAGATGGGTTTGAACGGTGTTTCTCCCAATGAAAAGCCCGCGCATCAAGTGACGATTGCAACCTTTGCCATGGGCAAAACTGAAATCACACAAGCGCAATGGAAAGCTGTGATGGGAAGCAACCCAAGTTACTTCGCTGCCTGCGGCGACGGCTGTCCTGTAGACATGGTGAGCTGGGATGAAGTGCAGGAGTTTGTTAAAAAACTGAGTGAAAAAACGGGTAAGCAATATCGCCTGCCGAGCGAAGCAGAATGGGAATATGCCTGCCGTGCGGGAGGCAATCATCAATTTTGTGGCGGCGATAACATGGACGCTGTGGGTTGGCATAGCGGCAATAAAAACAACCCGACTCATCCCGTGGCAGGCAAACAAGCCAATGCTTATGGTTTGTTTGATATGAACGGTAATGTGAGCGAATGGGTCGCAGATAGTTACCACAAAGACTACACGGGTGCGCCTGTTGATGGCAGCGCGTGGCAAGACGACGATAAACAACGCGTGCTGCGAGGCGGCTCGTGGAATTATCCGCCACTACTTAATCGTGCCGCGATTCGTTTTGGAGATAAACCCTCGAATCATTTCAACTCAAATGGCTTTCGGGTGGTGAGGGTACTGCCGTAAACCCAGATTTCACCTTAGCTGGAATTCTTCTGTAGGAGCGAGCCCTGCTCGCGAATGAAAAGAATAATCGCGAGCAGGGCTCGCTCCTACAAGTTGCTAAAACGGCAACTGCAAATGCGGCGAGGTTTCTTTGAATATCGCGCGGAAGTCACTCTGAATTCGTTGTAAGCCCTGTTCAGTATCCGCCTCAAAGCGCAACACGATCACGGGTGTGGTGTTGCTGGGTCGCGCCAGACCAAAACCATCTTCGTACTCCACGCGCAAGCCATCCAGCGTGATGATTTCTTTTGCATCCGCAAATTTTGCGGTTTGTTGTAGTTGTTTGAGCAACGTGTGATTCTCGCCTTCAGCCGTGTGAATGTGCAGTTCGGGTGTGCAGACCGCATCGGGCAAGGCGTTCAGTGTGTCATTCGGATTGACGACTTTGCTCAGGATTTCCAGTAAACGCGCACCCGTATAAAGCCCGTCATCAAAGCCATACCAACGCTCTTTGAAGAATACGTGGCCGCTCATTTCACCCGCGAGTAACGCGCCTGTTTCGCGCATTTTGGCTTTGACTAAAGAATGTCCGGTTTTCCATAACGTCGGTTTTCCACCATGTCTGCGTATCCAGTCGAACAAATTGCGTGTCGATTTGATGTCGAAGATGATTTCTGCGCCCGGATTGCGGCTCAATACATCTGCCGCGAACAGCATCAATTGGCGATCAGGGAAAATAATTTTGCCGTCCTTGGTGACCACACCGAGTCGGTCGCCATCACCGTCAAAGGCCAAACCCAATTCGCTGTCATTGCCACGCAGTGCGTTAATCAAATCAATGAGATTTCTCGGGTCGGAAGGATCGGGATGGTGGTTGGGGAAATGCCCATCGACTTCGCAAAACATTTCTTGCACTTCGCAGCCAAGTTGGCGATATAGATTTGCCACATAAGCTCCCGCCACACCATTGCCGCAATCCACGGTGACACGCATGGGTCGGGCAAGCTTGATGTCGGACACGATGCGCGCGATGTAAGCCGCGCTGATGTCCTGTTGCGTATAGCTGCCGTTGCCGTGTGTGAGATTGTTTTGTTCGATGCGTGTACGCAACGATTGGATGGTTTCGCCTGACAGGGTTTCGCCATCCAGCACCATTTTCAGGCCGTTGTAGTCAGGTGGATTGTGGCTGCCGGTAAGCATCACGGCGCAGTTGGTTTGTAATTGGTAGGCGGCGAAATACACCATCGGTGTTGGCACGCAGCCGACATCAATCACGTTGATGCCGCTCTTTTGTATGCCGCGTGCCAGAGCTGCAATCAGTTCAGGGCCGGACAAACGACCATCCCGGCCAATGGCGATGGTGTGTTGTTTGCGCACGGCAGCTTCTGAGCCGATGGCGTGACCGATGGCTTCGACGATTGCAGGCGTGAGTGTTTTGCCGACGATGCCGCGTATGTCGTAAGCTTTGAAAATTTCTTTGGGTAAATTTTGCATCATGTTTAGCCTCGTTGTTAATGCTGAAGTTGTTGAAATTTATTCCACACCATATCGGATGTGAGCTGCATCATGCAGTTGAAATGCCCAAGCGGGCATTCGCGCTTGAAGCAAGGGCTGCATTCTAGGTTGAGTTGCATGACATGCGCATTACTGGAAAGCGGCGGAGTGAATTGCGGGCTGCTGGAGCCGAACAGCGCAATCAACGGGCGATCCAGCGCAGCGGCGATGTGCATCAATCCCGAATCATTGCTGACCACGATTTGTGCACAGGAGAGCAGGGCAATGGCATCACTGAGATTGGTTTGCCCGCATAAGTTGCGGCTTTCTGTATTGCCAAGCGCAACGATGTTGTCCGCATGTTCTTTATCCTTGGGCGAGCCGAGCAACCACACCACGTAACCCTCATCATGCAAGCGTTGCGCTAGTGCAGCGAAATGTTGTGCAGGCCAACGCTTGGCTGATCCATACTCCGCACCAGGGCAAAATACGGCGACAGGTTTATCCAGCGTTAAATTTAATTTATTGAGTGTCTCGTTACGTTGAATGTTTGACACGGTAAGTTTGGGATTGAGCAAAGGACGCGGGATTTTGCCATCTGCCGTTTCAGCAAGCTGGGCAAAGCGTTCCACCATGAGGGGCAATTTGGTTTTATCCAATTTCCGTGCGTCGTTGAGTAAGCCGTAACGTGATTCGCCAACAAATCCAGTGCGTATAGCAATGCGTGCAAAAAAAGGCACGAGTGCGGATTTTAGTGAATTGGGCAGTACGACTGCTTGATTGTATTGCGCGGCGCGTAGCTGTTTACCGAGACGATAACGCGCGCTGAGTTGCAACGCGCCATGCGGAAAAGGATTGGTAATGACTTGCGATACTTCGGGCATGGCGTGTAATAAGCCTGCCGTCCAAGGCGGCGCGATCACATCAATTTGACAGTCAGGATGGCGTTGCTTGAGCCGCATCAGCATCGGCTGCATCAACATGCAATCGCCGACCCAGCTAGGGGCGATGATTAGGATTTTTTGCATGGTAGTTTCGCTTTTGATATGGAGTGCGCAGACATGTCTGCGCACTCCAAATTTCCACCGCTCCTGCGTAAATAATTTAAGAGCGGAGCGTGCAGCAGACTTTTAATGATGCCCCTTAGGCAATTCACCTTTGAATTTGTACAACGTTCCACAATATGGACAGCGTGCTTCACCACCATTTTTTAGTGGTATGGATACTTTGGGATGCGCATTCCACACGCTCATATTGGGCATCGGGCAGGTGAGTGGCAGGTCGGCTGCGGTCACTTCCATATAGCGTTGTGTGATATTTTCTTTATTCACAAATCCTCTCCTTAAACGTAATCGAGCCAGTCGGTGTGCTGCGGGTGTTTTCCCGCTACGCAGTCAAAGAATGCGCGCTGCAATTTGGTCGTGATAGGCCCGCGTGAACCCGCGCCTATCATGCGATGGTCAAGCTCACGAATCGGCGTAACCTCGGCAGCAGTACCCGTAAAGAAGGCTTCTTCTGCGCAATAGATTTCGTCTCGGGTGATGCGTTTTTCAATGACTTCAATACCCATTTCTTTTGCCAGTGTGATGACGGAGTCACGAGTGATGCCTTCCAGGCACGAAGTCAGGTCGGGTGTGTAGAGTTTGCCTTGTTTAACGATGAAAACATTTTCGCCCGCGCCCTCGGCTACATATCCATCAACATCGAGCAACAGAGCCTCATCGTAGCCGTCGTTCGCCACTTCTTGATGCGCTAAAATCGAATTGGCATAAGTGGTGACCGATTTGGCGCGGCACATGTTGACGTTGACGTGATGGCGCGTAAAGCTGGAAGTTTTGATGCGTATGCCCTTTTGCATGCCTTCATCGCCCAGATAGGCACCCCACGGCCAAGCGGCAATGGCGACGTGCGTGGAAAGTGTTTTGGCGGCGATACCCATGGCTTCTGATCCATAAAAGGCAATCGGACGGATATAGCAGGATTCCAGCTTGTTGGCGCGTACCACTTCGCGATGCGCTTCCATGAGGGTAGCTTTGTCGTAAGGCATACGCATTTGGAAAATATGCGCGGAATTAAATAAGCGATCCGTATGTTCCTGCAAACGGAAGATCGCTGTGCCTTTTTCAGCTTTATAAGCCCGCACACCTTCGAATACACCCATGCCGTAATGCAAGGTGTGGGTTAATACATGAGTGGTAGCATCGCGCCACGGTACTAACTTGCCGTCATACCAAATAAAACCGTCGCGGTCGGACATCGACATAAATAAATTCCTTATAATTGGTCAGTGCAGGGTTGGAATTCTAACGGTTTCCTGTCAAGTTATGAAGTGCGTTGATACAATTGCCCATAGAAATAATTGGCTGGCCTAATTAGATGAAGGTAATGAATTCGGGTATGATTGACGCTATTACCGCTTAGGTGTTGCAACAGTTATAAAACGAGGATAGTGCAAATGGTGAAGCTCCCCAATATGGCCACAGAAAATATGGTGATTCAAGCAGAAGTAACGCATAAAAATTTATTCATTTTCACTGCTGCTTTTATGAATTTCGCAGTGGTATTGTGGTTGGCGATTTATTGGATTATGGGGCTGAATTTTTCAGCTAATGTGCCACTCGCGTACCAGCTCATTTCAGTAGTTTCCTTAGCTTACTATTTCAGAACTAAAAATTTTGAAATCTTTCAATTTGTTCAGCTCAGCCTGTTTCTATTTGCCCCGTTTGTTATGCAATGGAGTTTGGGTAGTTCAGTTACCTCCAGTGGTGTAACGTTATGGGCGTTGTTGGCACCGATAGGCGCGCTGGTGGTGTCTTCTTGGCGTGCGTCAATTCCTTGGTTTTTTGCTTACATCGTGTTGACTCTGGTGTCGGGTGTATTTGATTATTTCCTCGGTACGGGCAATGATTCCGGTGTGCCGATGAAGACTATCGGCGTGTTCTTCGCCATGAACTTTGCGGTGATGTCTTCGCTTATATTTTTGCTGATACGCCACTTTATTATTGAGCTGGAGAAGCTGAAAAACCAGCTGGTCGACCAGAGAAGATTGTTGGAAGAAGAGCAGGTAAAATCGGAACAACTCCTGCTAAATATTTTGCCTAACGGTATTGCTAAACGTATGCAAACTAACCAAGGGTTGATTGCGGATAAACATGACGATGTAACGGTAATGTTTGCCGATTTGGTTAATTTCACACAACTTATCGAAGCACTCTCGCCTGAGCAGATGGTCACGTTGCTCAATACGATTTTCACTGGATTTGATGATTTGGCCGAAAAATATAGTCTGGAAAAAATTAAGACTGTGGGTCATACCTATATGGTTGCAGGCGGAGTCAGTCAGAATAAAGTAGATTACACGTCGGATATTGCAAGCTTGGCTTACGAAATGCGTGATTTTATGGCAAGCCATCCCGATTTAACGAAATTTAAATTGGCGATACACATCGGCATTGCAACGGGTTCTGCCGTTGCGGGTGTGGTGGGGAGCAAGCGTTTCATCTACGATATGTGGGGCGAAGCTGTAAGCCAAGCACATCGTTTTACACAAGTAGATGCAACGGATTCGGTCATACGCGTGGATAAAACCACGTATAATCGGGTTCGCTTATTCTATGTTTTCGATCAACATGTGTCTGCTCCCGGGAAGCGGAAAGGCGATGTGTCGGCTTATCATCTGCTAACTAAGCTGGGTTAAGTGTGCAGTTGGACACGCAACTTATTTAATCAGCAACAATTCCCATAATTTTTTGCACGCAGTGGTATTGATTTCATCACGCTCAACACGACAATCCGTTTGATTGTTGAGCCGCATGCGGTGTTGTATTTGTCGTAGCTGGCGATATAAAGAACGAATCTGTTCGGCAATTTCAGCCGGAATAATGCCTAATTCACTGGCTAGTTTCAACAAGGCAATATTGCCAATGTTGCCTGTTAGCTGCGGGTGTTGGTGCGCATACGCCAGAATGACGTATTGCACGACAAATTCAATATCGACCATGCCACCCGAGTCATGTTTGATGTCGAATAGCTCGCTGTCATTGCGATGTCCGTCATGTATTTTCTGGCGCATCACTAAAATTTCAGTACGTAACGTTGGCAAATCACGCTGTTTACATAGCACTTGTTGGCGAATTTTTTCGAAAGCTTTGCCAACTTTCAAGTCGCCTGCGCTAAAGCGCGCACGCGTCAAAGCTTGATGTTCCCATACCCACGCGTGTTCGTTTTGATACTCCTCGAATGCGGCAATCGAGCTGACCAGCAGACCGCTTTCCCCATTCGGGCGCAGGCGTAAATCGGTTTCGTATAGCCGTCCCGACGAGGTATAGCTGCTCAGCATCGAGTTGATGCGCTGCGCCAAATGCGAGTAATTTTCTTGTGCGTCGGGATGCTCGTCGTCATACAGGAAAATAATGTCCAGATCGGAGGCGTAACCCAATTCTTTTCCGCCCAGTTTGCCATAGGCGATGATGGAAAACTTGGCATCCGCCCTATGTTTTTTTCTTGTGTTATACCAACAAAGTTTCAATACATGACGCAAAATCAAATCGGCTAATTCGCTGATGTGATCACTCAGAATTTCAAGGGGTAACAAGCCTTGTAAATCCATAGCTAGTAGATGAAAGGTTTGCTCTTGTTGCGCATTACGTAGCACATCGAGTTGCCGCTCTAAATCTTCAGCGCAGTCATCCAGACGCATTTGTAAATGTTGGTCGAACAGCTGCCACTGTGGCGGCTGATATATTTCGCGTGCATCCAGCAGTTCGTCAAGTAGCACTGGATGTTGGGTCATGTAGTCAGCTGCCCAACTGCTGGCGGAAACCAGCCCAGTTAATAGTGTTAAGGACTGCGGGTATTCGGTTAAAAATGCCAGATAAGCAGCGCGGCGACTGATGCCTTCCAGTAATGTGAGCAATCGAGCGAGAGTGGTGTCAGGGTCGTTGTGTTGCGCGCTGAGTTGAATGAAACTCGGAATGAGTTTATCCAGACGTTGTTTACTTTGTTCGGGTAATTGGCGATAGCGGTTGCTGTCACGCAGCTGTAGTAACAGATTTACGCTATCGGGGGTGGCCCGATAACCCAGCAGGTCAAGTTGTGGTGTTAGTGATTCGGCAGTTGTGCCTTCGTTCCAAATTGGCGAATCCTTTTGTGTGTCTGCTTGTGCACCGAAAACCTTCTCGAATTGTTCGCTGACAATTGCGCGATGCTGCTCCAATTGAATTAAAAATGCCGAGTAATCGGTATAGCCCATTGTAGCCGCGATGATGTTTTGATCCTCAACTTTATCGGGTAATTCTTGAGTTTGCTGGTCATCCAAATATTGCAGCCGATGCTCGAGATTGCGTAAAAATAGGTAGGCCGCATTTAAATCGGCAATAATTTTTTCAGGTAAAAGGTTGTCGGTTGCCAGTTGTTGCAACACGCTCTGTGTTGCGCGGATACGCAAATTTGCGTTGCCGCCGCCGCGTATCAATTGAAATACCTGGGCGATAAATTCGATTTCTCGTATGCCACCCGGTCCTAGCTTGATGTTGTTGAGCCGATCACGCCGTTGAATTTCCTGGCGGATTTGCGTGTGCAATTGTCGCATCGAATCAATCGCGCCAAAGTCCAAATATTTTCGGTAAACAAACGGTTGCACCAGCTTGGTGAGTTCGCCAAGAATTGATTTGTCTATGACAGTGATCACCCGTGCTTTGACCCATGCGTAACGTTCCCATGCACGTCCCTGGCTGATGAGATACTCTTCCAGAGCGGCAAAGCTCACCACCAACGGACCGCTGTCACCGTAAGGGCGCAGCCGCATATCGACGCGAAATACATAGCCATCCGCAGTGAGTTCATTGATGAGGTTAATCAGGCGGCGACCCAAACGGGTAAAGAATTCGTGGTTGCTGAGTTTGCGCCCGCCATTGGTTTCACCGTCTTCGGGATAAACGAAAATCAAATCGATGTCGGATGAAACATTTAACTCGCCCCCACCGAGTTTTCCCATGCCTATCACCAGCAACGCTTGAGGCTTGCCGCTAGATTCACCGATGGGTGTGCCAAATTGGGTTTGTAGCGATTGCATCAGGCAAGCTTGCGCCTGTTGCAAGCACACTTCCGCCAGTGCCGTCATGGCGTGCATCACCTCGTTTAAGTCGGCCAATCCACTCAAATCGCGCAGAATCAACTTCAACATGACTTGCTTGCGAACTTTGCGTACCGCGCTGGATAGTTGGGCTTCGTCATACTCAATTGTCGCGTGAGCGATACGTTCTCCCCCTGTGTCAATTCCACGTTCAGCTTGCTGGACAGTGGATTGCCTACCTTTGGTGCTCCCACTTGCGGGGGAGGGTTGGGGCGGGGGTAAGGATTGCTGTAGCCACTCCTGTATTTCTTTACTTGTGCATGGTGTGGCGTAATTTTCTTGCAACCAATTTAGCAACGCGGGGTCTGCGTCTAGCAATCGTTTGGCATAACGACTGCCCTGTAACATTTCGGGCAATAAGTTGTTAAAGGTTATAGATAGCGAGTTTGCGGTATTCATGGGATGTGGCTTCAAGTTAGAATGCGCGCTGTCGTTGCGTTGCGTGGTGTAGTTATTACAGCAGCAGTATAGCGAGTGTTTTTAATCAAATAAAATTAAGTGTAATGCCTCTCCGTATTTTCAAACACAGTTGCAATTGGTTGATGCGCGCCATCTTTATGGTGTGCTCCGCCGTGGCTATGCTCATCGCGTTGATTGTGATTGTGATGCGCTACTGGCTGTTGCCCGACATCGAGCGTTATCACGACAAAATCACCGAATCTATTGCGAGTGCGATAGGTAGCCCCGTGACTATCGGCAAGATAGAAGGGGATTGGCACGGATTGCAGCCGGGCATCAAACTGAGCGAAGTGCGCATTTTAGATGCGCAAAAGCAGCCCGCCATTGCCTTGCCTGCAATCAGCACACGGCTTTCGTGGAAGAGCTTTTTGGCAGGAGAGTTGATGCTTGCCAGTATTCAGCTTGATCGCCCGGAATTGATGATAAACCGGGATGCGCAGGGCAAGATTTTTGTCGGCGGAATAGCAGTTTCCACGCAGGGCAACGATAGCCAATTATCCAATTGGTTGCTGCGTCAACCGCATATCGTTGCCAGCAACGCGCTGTTGGTTTGGGTAGACGAGATGCGCGATGCGCCGCCGTTGGTGATGCAGCAGGTGAATGTGCGTATTGAAAATTCTTTGGCGCAGCATCGCATTGCAGTGCGTGCTTTGCCGTCAGAAGAGCTGGCAACGCCGCTGGATATACGCGGTGAATTTCGCGGTACCGATGTGGCGAAGCTGGCTGAGTGGCAGGGGCAAATTTTCACCCAGATTGACTATACCGACGTGTCGGCATGGAAGCCGTGGCTGAATCTACCCAGAGAATTTAGCCGTGGACGCGGCGCATTGCGCGGTTGGTGGGGCATACAGGGCGGAAAATTGGCGCACATCACCGCTGATATGGATTTGCATGATGTGACAATGACTTTGGGTGATGATGTGCCGGAAATGGGCTTGCATGAATTAAAGGGGCGCGCAGCATGGCAGTTGTTGGATGGCAATTTGGAAATTTCCACGAAGAACTTAGCGATGCGCATGGTGGATGGTACGCAACTCCAGCCCACCGATTTTTATTTTCGTACCACCCAGACTACACAAGCTCAAAAGCTCGGAAAGCCTGTAGTCAGTGAATTACGCGCCAATCAATTGCAGTTGGAAAGCTTGCTTAGTGTGGCCAATTTCCTGCCCTTGGATGCGGGTTTGCGCAGTCAGTTAAATAGCTACGGGCCAGGGGCAGCGTGACCAATTTGGATGCGCAATGGCAGGGTGCTGTGGATAAACCGAGCAGTTATAAAATCAAAGGTAAGTTTGAAAATCTGGCGTTGCGCCAAGTCGGCGAGTTACCTGGGTTTTCAGGTTTAACGCTAGATGTGGATGGCAGCGACCAAAGCGGAGCGGCGCAAATCAACAGCAAAGATTTAGTGGTGGATGCAACGGGAATTATGCGCGAGCCGCTGACAGCGGACACTTTGACTGGGCAAGTGAAGTGGCAGCGCGACAACAATGAACTTCTGGTGACTTTAACAGAGGGCGTTGTGGAAAATAAAGATTTGGCAGGCAAGGTGGTAGCGTCATATCAGACCAAAGCAGGCACATTGGGGCTACTGGATTTGGATGCCAACTTGACGCGAGCCGATGTGCGCAGCGCAACCCGCTACACGCCGCTTGTCGCGCTGGATAAGCCAAGTGGTGATTGGTTGAGCAGCGCGCTATTGGCGGGACACAGCGAAGATTTTGGTGTGCGCATCAAGGCGAACCTGAGCGATTTTCCGTTGCAAAATAATACCGATGCGATTTTCAAAATTGGCGGACACGTGCGGGATGGCGTGTTTGATTTTGACAAGGCGTGGCCGCGCATCGAAAAAATTTCAGCCGATTTTTTGATTGATAAAAACAAGCTGCAAGTGAAGTCACCGTCGGCTCAAACCCTTACCGCACAATTGCAAAATATCACCACGACAATCCCGGATTTGCTGAGTGAAAACCTACTATTAAAAGTGAGTGGTGACGCAACGGCAGACAACAATACCTTTTTGCAATACATCCAAAAAAGTCCCGTGCGCGGCTATATCGATGGCTTTACCGACCATCTCACCGCGAGTGGCAACGGGCAACTTAACCTGTTGTTGGGCATTCCGCTCTCGGGTACTAAGCCTGCCAAAGTAGAAGGCGTATTTGTGGTGCAGGATAGCGATATTGATTTGGGTGCGGGCGTGCCGTGGCTGCGCCACACACAGGGAGCGTTGTCATTTAGCGAAACGGGGATGCACGCCAAAGAGGTGGGGACGGAAATTTTTGGCGGGAAAGCCAGCCTGAATGTTGATACGACTGAAAATGGTGCGGTACATGCCACCGCGCAAGGACGGACGGATATGGATGCGGTGCGTGCCACCTACCCCAACGCCTTGCTTAATGTTTTGCATGGCAGTACCACGTGGAATGCCGATATCAATGTGGTGAACAAATTGCCGCAGATTGTTGTCACTTCGGATTTGCAGGGCATTAGTTCTGCCTTGCCACAACCCTTTAATAAACTCGCTTCCGAGACCATGCCGTTGCGCGTTGAGCTTGCGCCATTGGTCAATAAGCCGCCAGTTCGTTTGCTGAAAAATTCTAAAAAACCCAAAGCTTCGCCGCCAGAAATTGTCAGCGAAGAGCAGGATGTCATCACCGCGCAATTGGGTGATTTGCTCACCGCAAAAATTTTGCGCCGCCATGAAAACGGTGTGATGCAGGTCAAACATGGCATCGTGAATTTTGGTGGCACAGATAAGATTTTGAGCAATGAAACCGTGAGTGCCAAAGCGGGCGTGTGGCTGACGGGCAGCTTGCCCGCTTTGTCGCTGCAAGGCTGGGACGTGTTGGACAACGGCTCGGAAAATTCCAATGCTACGCTGCCGATAGAAGGCGCGACTTTGCGCATTGCAAAACTCACGGGCTACGGGTTGAATTTTCAAGACTTGCAAGTTGACGCGCTCAAACGCGCGGATGGTTTGTCCGCGCAACTGTCGGGTAATGAAATTAACGGTGAAATTATTTGGCAGCCCCACCCTGTGGTGGTGGATGCGGAACACAATTATGCCGCGAACGGAAAGCTGACAGCGCATTTGAAAAATTTATTGTGGCAAAGCGCGGCAAAATCGGCATTGCCAGACGCTGCTAAAAATGCAGATAACCTGCACCCTGGCACCTTGCCAGCGTTGGAAGTTGATATAGAAAATTTGCAATTCACGGGTAAGCAAATCGGTCGATTCGGCATAGTCGGTCACCCTGAAGGCAAGGATTGGCGACTGCGCCGGGTGTATGTGAACAACCCGGATGGCGAATTGACCGGCGAAGGTCTGTGGCATGAGGGTGAACCAAGCCATCAGCAGAGCCAGGTCAAATTAACTTTGGCGATTAGCGATGCGGGGAAAATTCTGGCACGCTCCGGTTACCCGGACACAGTTAAAGATGGCAGTGGCAAGCTGGATGCCAATTTATCCTGGCAGGGTGCGCCCAGCCAATTTAATTTCGCCACGCTGAATGGCGGGCTGAATCTTGAAACTGACAAAGGACGGTTTATTCAGATGGATCCCGGTATCGGAAAACTGCTCAGCGTGTTGAGTTTGCAAGCGTTGCCCAAGCATCTCACACTGGATTTTAACGATGTATTTCGGCAAGGTTTTCAGTTTGACAGCATCAGGGGTAACGTGGCGATTAAAAACGGCATGATGGACACACAAGATTTTAGTATTGATGGCTCATCGGCAAAAGTGACCATGAAGGGCAATGTGAATTTGAATGACGCGACACAAAACATCCGTGTGAAAGTTCTACCCACCGTGGGCAGCACAGTGTCGCTGATTGGCGCGGTTGCAATTAGTCCTTTGGTGGGCCTCGGTGCGTTGGTTGCGAATAAAGTCTTGGGAAATCCACTCGATAAGTTGGCATCATTTGAATACAATATCAGCGGGACTTGGAATGATCCGAATGTGGTTAAACTGGGCGGCGAAAAAGTTAAGAAAGCTAAGTGATAGGAAATGATATGAGTATCGGTAATTCAACACAACAACGCATCGCCGCACAAGTCAACGCATTCAAAGTGGCGGCGATACAAATGGCTTCGGGGCCGAACGTGGCGGGTAATATCAGTGAAGCACGCAGGTTAATTGCCAATGCGGTGGAGAAGGGCGCGCGCCTAGTCGTCCTGCCGGAATTCTTTGCCATCATGGGTATGACCGAATTAGATAAGTTAAAGGTTGCCGAACCACTAGGCAGTGGGCCGATACAACAATTCCTCAGTGACACCGCCAGGCAGCACAAAATCTGGTTGGTTGGCGGCTCCATACCATTACTCGCCAGTACTCCAGACAAGGTGATGAATAGTTGTCTCGTATTTGATGAACATGGTGTGCAAGTGGCGCGTTACGACAAAATCCATTTGTTTAATTTAGAGCTGGGCAATGAAAATTATAACGAAGCAAAAACTATCGAAGCGGGCAATCAAGTCGTTGTCGTCGATAGTCCGTTCGGGCGCATCGGCTTGGCGATTTGTTATGACTTACGCTTCCCGGAATTATTCCGCGCCATGAAAAACATCGACATCATTGTCCTGCCGTCCGCGTTCACAGAAACCACAGGCAAGATGCATTGGGAAGTGTTGGTTCGCGCCCGTGCCGTTGAAAATTTGGCTTACATAATCGCTCCCGCCCAAGGTGGTTATCACGTGAATGGGCGCGAAACCCATGGCAACAGCATGATCGTTGACCCGTGGGGTCGCGTGTTGGATAGACTGCCACGCGGCTCTGGCGTGGTGATGGGCGAGATCAATCCTTCTTATCAGGTTAGCTTGCGCAGCAGCTTGCCAGCTTTGTCGCATCGTACGTTGCATAGCTGTTAGCACTTGTCAAAAATCAACCCGACAATCAAACAAATAAGGATGACCTCTGCTAGTCCGATGGGTTAAGCAGTGAGTAATGTTGCATATCACTGTGTAAACGCAGCAGGTGACAGATAGCCCAGTCTTGCCTTCTTGTGTTGTCCGTTATAGAGGACCTCAATGTACTCGGTAATCTCCTGAATTGCTTCCTGTCTGGTTTTGAATTTACGTTAATGAACGAATTCGTTTTTTAACGTTCCCCATAACCAGCGACTTGCCCGCTTGCGGACTTATTGCTTCGGTGCCGTTTATCCGCGAATCCGTTCGCATTGAGCCTGTCGAAATGTAAGTGGATTCTTGTGCTTCGACAGGCTCAGCACGAACGGTTATCAAGTTCAATTCGTGCCGGATCAATAGTCGAATGGCTAGTTGTGTTGATTGATTCTTCGCTCGTGGTCTATCGCGAACCTGATATGGACAAAGGCGGCTTCTCGCATGATGTAAAAGATACATTCTATCGGTCTATAGCGGAGGAATTCCAAGCTGCTCAAGTCATAATATTCGAGAACGACGATCCGCCATCGGATATAGTTGGACAGTCAAACAACGGCATCGCAATCTTGTACGATGGACATCATGAAGATGCAGCAGAAGATTTTTGATGAATGTTATGCACACGAAATACCTGAGAACCTACACAGCTGCATCGACTATAAGGCTTTCGCTCGTGACTGCGAGCTTGGAGGTGGCATGTGTGAATTTAATTACAATGGCACTACTTACACTTGCACCAATTCAAGCGGAATCTGAATCTTGGTTAACGTTGGCAGCCTGTCTATTGACTGAAAAGAAAAATTTTTCCTGACCGAGTTTGTAAAACGGTCAGGAAACGGTCAGACTAAAGCTGTTATTTTTGGTGTTTTGCAGTTACTTATGATTACTTATAATAATCATAAGTGATTGATTTGGCGGAGAACTACCCGTTCGGAATTTTGTGATATAATGACTAAAATATGTAAAGCAAGCAGTATGTTACATGCTTTTAATATTTCCACTTAAATGTGAAAAGTCGAGATAATTATGGTTCAGCCAACAAATTTTCGTATTCCGCCGACCTCCCAACTGAAATTGGGGGCCAGTCCGGCCATGCCACTGCAGGTCAATTTTTGCAAAAACCCTCAATGTGATAACTTTGGTATCCCTGCCAGAGAACAGCCTGGTAAACCTGGCCCGAGCCCCGATCGCGATACTCATTACAAAGTAACAAACACATCAGAAGGTCGTATTCCGGCCATCCTGTGTAAGTCATGCAACGAGAAGATTCCAATCAAATCCAATACCGGTATATCCGCTGAATTTGAGCGCATCACCCATTCAGTGCTTACGACGACCGAATTACTCGCGTGCAAGACGGTTGGATGTCCGAATTGCGGATGTACTGTTGGTGAGTATCCTGAGCTTTACAGTAGGGCAGGGGTTCACTCGGTCACCGGAGAGCAGCTATATGTATGCAAGGCTTGCAAGAAACGGATGTTGGCTTCACAACCAGTTCGTATTCATCCAAAGAACAGGCATATGGCATCGGATTTATTCAGCCGTGTCGCCAACAAATCCCCAGTTCGATGCGCTATCAGGGGGATGTCTATCCAAAGCAATGAAAACTATTACTCTTTACTCGATTTTGTCCATCGTCGCTGCAACCAATTATCAGGATTGTTTGACCGACGTATGATCAATGGTGAGATATTGCTTCCCAAAACCCTCAGGCTATCAGTCGATGTCCAGGAGTATCAACTCAACTGGACTAATAAGCATGATCGGCGTAACGCTGAATTTTCAACTGTGTGTACGGTTGATCAGGATAGCCGCTTTATCCTTGGCATGTGTGCAAACTACGATAAGGATGCCGATTCCTACACGATCAACAAAGAAGCCTCGATGAACGGTGACGCGTTGAGACCGGAAGCATTTAGACAGCACGCACAATATTGGATGACTTGTGATGAGTTTCTGGCTGGCCGCAAGCTTGGTCAGCGACTCGGTTTAACAAAGGCTCAGGATATCTTGCAACAGATCAATGATGTTTATGTTGCAGCACAATCTCGCAAGGATGTTGAGAATCGTGAGCAACAAAATATGGATTTGGATTACTGCAATCCCATCTTGACCAAAGGCATGCAAGTTCATGTGCCGTATACCAGCTATGCCCATTTTCAAATGATGCATATGCTGGTCAAGGGGGCAGGGGTAGAGAAATTATTCTATTACATGGATTGCGATTCCATGCTCAGGGCCGGATTTATCTCGGCATTTGAAAAAGAAATCAAATCTGGTCAAGCCCACGGTTTCTATGTTCGCTATTCGAAATTCCTGACCACTCCAGATAAAGAGGGTCGGTGTGAAAAGGCACAACAGATCCTGTCAGACTACTCGTCCAATTTACCCGCAAACAAACGGGATCAGGCTAAATTATGGTTGATGCACGACAACATAGTAGGGGCAGCGAACATTGGTAAATGGAAGGATAAATGGGTGACCCATCCTCTTCCGTCAATGAACGAACCGGATAAAGCTATATGCTGGTTAACTGAGCGAAGCGACAATGACTATGACGATTTGACCAGGGCACAGATGTACCTCGATGCAGGCATCAATGCCGTGGATAATATTTTTCAAATTTCGAGGCGATTGATAAATGCATTTGAGCGCCCGATTGGCACTTCAAGCGGCTACAACACGGTCTGGCACGGTTACGCACCCTACAATCCAAAGATGGTGGAGCAATATCTGAGTCTGCTTCGGGTTTATCATAATTTCATCAAGATCAGTGATGATGACAAAATGACGCCAGCTATGCGGCTTGGGCTAACTAATAAACCTTTGCATTACGATGATGTGTTGTGGCCCGGACAGAAGATACCGAGAGCACCCAGAAAACGTAGGAAAGGAATGCGCTTATAACTGCGGTCAAGCGTACTAAGGGTGCCAACACGCTTGAGATTACCCTCCAATCGTCGCCAACAACAGTCAATTCACACGACGGTACGGTCAGATTGTGATGGCGGAATAGATATTGACGGGTTCGTCATTTAGGAATATATTGCCCATGTCATTGTATAAACCGAATGCGGTGAAAGCCGTGCAGTGATCCCGCCAGAAATGGTTTCCGCCCAAGTGCAGATATTCTAAGAGGTTCGGTTAGTATCAAAGTTAAGGCTCCGTAAGGAGCCTTAACCGTTTCTACTGCGGCATTTTAATCGGCTTTCCTGTTTGCTTATTATTCAGAATCACAAACAGCGATATTTTTTTGGTGGCGGCTAATCTGTTGATATGCTTTTCATCTCTGACATAAGCACTTTGTACAAAGAGGCGTGCAATCATTCCCTTGGCACTTGAATTCTGGACATCAAAATACACCTCGTAATCTTCTTTAGCACCGCTTGAAGTAACAACTTCAACCACAAAGAAATTTCCCTTTCCCGTATGCATACATCTTTTAGAACTCAGGTCTTGGATGATTTGCGGTAGTTGTTTAGATAATTCGTATCTTTCAAGATCAAAAGTTCGAGTCTCTCTTGCATCACTATAGTTAAGATGTGGGTCTGCTGCGGTTGAAAATGTTTTTGTAAAGCAGTGCAAGCTGTAGCAGACTTCAACGATATATCTTCTTTCTGGCTGACCAGATTTTTCCGATTGAATATACTGGAGACGGCATGGGTGAAGATGAGTTAAATCGTACTCGACTCCCCGATATTTAAATGCTTCCCAAGCTATCATTAATTAATGTTTGTTGCTATTCGCCAATTCCTCATTCTCCTATATTCAGAGTTTTTATCAAAGGCCTCTTTGTTCAATGCTGGACAATGTGCGCAACCCAGAAGTCGCTATCTATCATTTTGCGTTTGCGTCCTCAATCGCCTTCATTAGTGCAGTTGCCCACTTCACTGCTCTAAAATTATTTAGCTGGAAAGCTGGCAGTATAATTGCGGGCTGGCTATTTTCTTTATAAAAACCAATCACACACCTTTTCCCCGCTTTAGACACTCACTCAAATACTCTTTAAGTCAGAAAAATTTATCAACTCTGCTCTAATGCCAAGGGCATTCATTGCTCCTTGATGACTTGCTAACTCTTTCTCATCAAAGTAGCTTATGTACCACTTCGTGTTTCGCGCATCAATTGATCTCACAATCTCTTGAAAGTATGGAATGTCAACGCACGACATCGAGTGCCCAAGTACATAAATTTCTTTTGTTCGGCGCAAGCTCGCAAAGTATTCGCCATTTAATTTTATAATTTCTTCCGTTGGCTTGTAGGTTGTCTTGAAGTATCTATCAATTATCTTGTCGCCTTCGGCAATGCGGACATCTTGCCGCTCAAGATCATCTTGATGCATTAACGCATTTCTTTTGACCGGCTTCCAAGCGTGCCCCAGCACTAAATCTGGGCCATTTACTAGATATTTCATGTGAATATGAAGCACATGGCTGTCTGAAACTAAGTAGGCTGCCTGAAGGGTGTTTGTATAGTTGAACGACAAAAATGTCGAATTTTTGTCAATGCAACCGAGCTTTTTATTTTTAATATCCAACTCGGATGGGATTGGTAGTTGTGCAATCCACTCCGCAAACTTTAATTTCAATGTCTGTGATAAAGCGACAACCACTTCATTAATCTCATACTGAAAATCATGGTGATATGAATCGCTCCAATCGTCTGACCCATAGGAAACAAGAAAATTTGACGCATCCTCAATCAATCTGTCAGCATCGAAATCAGCCAGCGATTGTTCAAAGTCCGCCCATAATCCTTCGTAACTGAAGTAGTTCTCAAGCTTCTGACAAAGTGACCGGTCGCTCTGTTCAAGATATGTTCGAAAGTCCGTATACCGCGATGGTATCCCGTGATAAATGTCGAAACCGTTTCCAATAATATACAATTTTTCTGTAATCATTAGCTCAGCTCATGTTATGAAATCTGGCTTTAGAATCAACCATGCCTGCGCGACTTTTCGCACATACCATGCTAGACCAAAGTTTAGTCATCTTTTTCAGCACGGTATCTACCTGAGCAGTAATAGCAGCGGCCTTCAGTTTGACCAGCCTCGCTTTCCCAAAATACGAGTTCACCATGGATGGTTTGGACGCTACAAATGTCGCACCATGCGGGCAACTCGTCACTATCTTCGTTCTCGCAGAATGTGCAACGATAGCCCGTATCAGAGTCATCATTGATAACCAGAGTTGGGTTCTCACAATTGGGACAATCAAGCCTCACAGGTGACTCGTCTTCGCCCGAAGTGTGGTCTGATGTGTTTGCTTTTTCGACTTCTTCTGCTTTACGGATGGCATCGCGTCGTCGGAACTCATACTCGTCAGAAAGCACCTTGAAAGAATCCATTGTGTTGTCGGGAATATGAGATTCGATCTCAACACCGCTATAGTTTTCAAGAAATTCAAGCACTGATCGGAACAGTCTTCCCAACGTGATGCGCACCTGTGGCACATCCATTGTGAATTTGTGGTGTTCGATTTCGTTTCTTAGTCGCTTCAGCCATTCCAAGTTGGTACGAAACTCAGCAGAAACTGTGTCTGTCGCCTCGTTGTTGATAAAATTCACCGCATCCCAAAGGGTAATGGTTTTGTTCTTATCGACCTTTTGCGCGAATGGATCCTTGTAAATCAATAGCGGATGCTTTTGTGCTATGTGATGTTTGAAAATAAGTTCAATAAAGTGCGCCATATGTAAAATGGCGAACTTGTATGCCTTTGATTCTCCCGCATCGCCCTCTTCGAACTTCGCCAGTGCTTCAGCTAGGCTGTCGAGTGCATTCTCTAATAGATCGAGTTGGTGGATCGCCATCTGGGATTTAACTTTGAAGTGAGGGGCGCAGGCAGTTATGCTGTGAAGCGTCAATTTCCGTAGGTGGGGTGAAATTTACCATTACGTATTTCTTTCACTGATGACAATATAGAAAAATCGTTCTCATCACAGAATCGTGCCGTAAAATAAATGAAATAACAAGTTGAAGTTCCGTAAATGACATTTATATATTGCTGTAGTGCTGTAGGCTTGCTCATACTCCCTTCTACAAAGTAGTCATTGAATTATTTTTGAAGCAGTTTAATCAGCTTGAGGAATAACTGATAATGGAGAGGCTCGCCACCCGACCTACTGGCGGATTGTCGACCCTTGTAGCAAGTCATCCTGAAAGATGCCATTAGTGCGAATAAGATGCATTCGATAGGAGAGTGGGATGACTTTCACGTGTTAGCTGCGATGTCGAACAACTAAACGCTCCGCAACCTGTGCAGATGGAAGGAATCGATTGCAATATGTGAAGCCACTAATTATCGACACCTATATCACTAGTGCTATAGACTTGCTTTCAATTTTACAACTTCATCTTCTTCACTGAAATAATGAAAACAGGCAAAAAACAAGTCGGCGGTGGAAAACATCATGTCAACACAAATCGTGTTTGCCCGCCACTGAACAAAGCCGCTTTATCAGAATTCAAACTGATAGATAAACTATCTCCATCCGATTTTGAAATTTACGTCCGGGATGTTTTTGTGGCTGCTGGCTGGAGCGATGCAATTATTACCAAAGTAGGGAAGGAGTTTAAGCATGGTGATGGTGGTGTTGATATTTTCGCCTATAAAAGCAAACGAAAATTTGCGATTGAAGTCAAGCAAAGGCAAGCCGGAGATACAGTTGACGTAAGCGCATTAAATCAATTGGTCACGGGCGCAAAGCTCGCTAATGTCGTCAACATGATTTTAGTGACAAATTCTTATTTTACTTCCGAGGTGAAAGTAAGAGCGTTAAGACTTGGAGTTGAGCTACTTGATCGTGACAGTTTGCAGAATTTGTGGATTGAGAAGCAATCAGAAATCGGACGGGATATCAAGCCCAGAACATACCAAGAAACCGTTATTCAGGACAGCTTGACGCGCTTTAATGCAGGGCATAATCGTTTGTTAATAGAAATGGCAACAGGGTTAGGTAAAACCTATACCGTTGCCCATTTGCTAAAACAGATATTGCAACAGGGCAAAGTTAAGCGTGTGCTGTTCTTGGCGCATCAGGTCGAAATACTGTTGCAATCGGTTACTGCCTTCAAAAACGTTTTGGGTATTGGCACTTACTCATTTTCGGCCTGTTTTGATGGTGCAAACCCAGAGCAAACTGATTTTGTGTTTGGCAGTTTCGATACGCTATTTAGCAAAATCGCCACGCTGGAAAAGGAAACTTTTGACGTGATAGTGGTTGATGAAGCTCATCACACCCCAGCCAGAACTTATGCCACAGTCGTCGAGCATTTTCATCCAAAATTATTGATAGGCCTGACCGCAACACCGTTTCGTGAGGATAACAAAGACGTACTAGCATTTTTTGGTGGTGCGGCAGGTCATGTGGGCAAGTATGATTTAGCTTGGGCATTGCGTCATAACAAACTGGCATTTCCAAAGTATTTGGTTTTGCTTGATGACTTGGATCAATCGCGTATAGACCAACTGAATCATGGCATGTCGATTAGCGATTTAGACCAACGTCTGTTCTTGCATAAAAAGGACGAAGAAGTTGTCCGCATCATAGAAAAAACCGTACAAGAAAAACAAATCTGCAATCTCAAGGGGATTGTCTTTTGCCGCAATATTCAACACATTACTTACCTGATTCAGTTTTTCCCGCCAGGCAGCGCGACCTTTGTACATTCTCAAATGAGTGATTCACAACGCTGGCAAAATATCCGTGATTTCCGTGAGGGGAATTATCGTTACATTTTGGTACGAGATTTATTCAACGAAGGCATTGATATTCCAGAAACTAATCTGCTAGTTTTTATGCGTTACACGGGGTCGCATACGATCTGGCTGCAACAACTAGGCAGAGGACTGCGCAAAACACCCAACAAAGATTACGTTCATGTATTAGATTTTGTGGGTTCATTGGAACGGCTAAACGAAGTACACCAACTCAGCAAAAGAGTAAATCGCGTACCCATTGAAAAAGAAAATTGGGAGCCACGCGATAAAAAGGAAACCGTGCATAACTCTTCGTTGGAAGTGAGCTATAGCCAATCTGCCGCGCAAGTTTTGCAACTTATTGAAGAGCTGCAATATCGCTTGAAGTCACGAATGCAGGTGATTGAGGTGCTGCGAAGATACTATGAGGACAACAACCATATCCCCAAACTGAATGAAATCGAAAGTATTTCGACTGATGTTACTGCCGACCAAATCGCTACGCATTTTGACTCGTATTTTGGCTATCTGGAAGCCGCATTAATTGGGCAATACGATCAAGGTATGTTTCGTAAAATATGCTTGGATTACGCGCAGAACTTTTATCAAAAAAATCGCATCTGCCCAAGTTTTAGAGCGATTAGCCTTGCTAAGCAACATAACGGTTTGCTTGCTTGCTCGGAAGCCGAGGTCGAGTTTTTGTTGGGTAATGAAAGTGAATTAGGAAATTTTTTATCCATAAATTCCGTTCAATTAAATCAACAAGCCATCACAGCACCCCTTGAGGTATCGCCGACAAATATCTCAAAAATTGCCGAAATTAATGAAGAGTCCTTGCTCATTGAAAAGTATCTGAATATTATTAAGACGAGGCAGGATTTATTAAAACTACCCGCCGAAGGTAGAGCAGAAATTAAACGTGTATTTAGTTCAGAATTTCGTTTTCTCAGTTGTCTGCAAAAGAACAGAAATAATTCAGGACAATGAAAATGAATGAAATGGATACTTCGGAATATGGACAAGTGCTTTTATCTAGTAAGAATGACGCAATTTTTCAGCGCCCCATTGAGAATCTGAATCTCCCACCGCGCCCATACAATTGCCTCAAGAAACAAAATATTCATTACATCCGAGATCTGGTTCAATGCACTAGAAATAGTTTGCTGCAAGCCCAGAATTTAGGCCTTAAGTCGCTGCGGGAAATCGAGCTCTGTCTTGGCAAGATTGGCTTGTCACTTGACATGAATGCCTCAACAGTCAAACCAGGTTCTGATATCAAGGAAAATGCTTTAAGCACGATGCCTGCCGCGTTTGAATTACCCCCTCAAATTACACTTTCACTAGCACAACTAGAAACTCATCTGGCGCAAGTGGTATTCCCAACACAATATCAAGAACTCATAAGAAAAATTTCTGCTTCAGTGGGCGACTTAGTCACGGTTCAAGACCTCATTAATCTCGATTCGTCTCACTTTGCTGAATTACCTTCTGTGGGCAAGTTGTATGCTTTAAGTTTAATTAAATTGCAAAAACAATTGCCCAACCTTTTATTTGAGCAGTCGGAAAAATTTACCTCATTAAACTTAATTGAATTTAAAGAGATAGATAACGTACTCATTGAAGACATTGAAAGCTATTTATGGACATTGGATGAAATGAAAACGGATATTGCGCTTTCGCGCTGGGGATTCAATCACCAACATGAAACGCTTGAGGAAGTTGCAGGTCGATATAAAAATACCGAGGGTAAGCCACTAACCAGAGAGCGGATACGCCAAATTGAGCAGCCTATCAATGCCAATCTTCCTTTTCGTTTGACGATACCACCCAAAATATTATGGGCAAATATCCGTGCAAGAATGATTGAAGATTTAACGGTGTTATTGCCTAAATTAGCCAAATGTTTTGCCACAGAGAAGCTGTTCTACGCTCTTATTGAATTATGTTGCCAAGTTGAAACAGGCAGCATTAGCAAGATAATTTTCACCAAGATTCATACTGAAATTATAGACTCGCTGTTCTGCTCTATGCCTTCCCCTGTCGCCGAAGAAATTATCATCAATGAATTGATGTCGAATTATGGGTACGACAAGGCATCAGCAATACACGGCATAAACCAATTAGAGAAATCCCATAACATTAAAGTAACTGAACAAGGCATTTATCCAATGAAACTTGCTAGAGGCAAGGCCGTGGCTCATATCTTAACTTCTCATCCCGAAGGATTGCCATGGAAAGATATTGCCAAAATAGTAAATGTAAAAGGGTGCGCATCAACACAAATAGATGAGACTAGATCAACTCATGGGTTCAATGATTCCGAATATATTTATTTATGCGGCAAAGGAACTTATCGAAATCTGATATTTCTTGACCTTGAGCAGTTTGACATCCCTGAAATCATGCAACATCTGATTGATTACTTTAAGCGAAAACAAATAACAGCTTCGCATTTGCACGACTATTACTATCAAACCAAAGGGCAACGCAGCGAAATAGAGTACTTCACTTTGCGCCATCTTGTCAGAGAGTATGGCGAAGATTACGGACTTTACTTTGATGGCAAATCAGGTTCGGATAGCATAAGCCTTGATCCAGATTCAAAACGTATCACCCAAGCCGATGTCATCATAAAAGTGCTTAATGAATCCACAGTAGCCATGACTAAGCAGGAAATAGCTGAGCGATTGAAAAGCAAAAGTTTAGGTCATGCCGGATTTTATATCAGCAATTTGATGCAAGAAGGCAAAGTGGTTCGCGTTGATAAAATGGTTTACACCACAACTGAAAAAGCCTTTAGCAATATCGACACAGATGCCGTCATGCAGGTTATTCGTGAGATTTTAAATGTAGAAAATGTCATCGTTGAGGCAGACGTGTTTCGTGAATACGTCAATATGGAGCTGAATTTAAGCTATTCAAAATACATCTATGCAGCCCTTCTCAACACTCAGTTAAAAGAGTTAGGGTTGTATCGACATAACACGCTATTCAGCAAAAGTCCGATACCCTATAAAAACTTGCTGGATATGTGCAAGCAATTATGTAATCCAAAGTTACCCAATGATGAGAATACTAAAATTCTTCAACAAGCAGTATGGTTGAGCGATGCAGTGACCGCATCAGTAATTCAACAGTGGCGATTGTATTTATCGACGTAGGCGTTAAGTCCTGCATTCACACCTTTCGCCCGAAGGTACGGTTGCCAACCCCTGACAGAGTTACGTTATGCTTTGCGGACATGGTGGTGCTCGTTGCTGAAGTCATGAACTGCGTCAAATTTAGTACCACTTGAAGTGAGAGTATTTGTATCATACTTCAGTGCATCACCGAGTGTAAATTTTGTATGTTCATGTTGATGATAGCCTCTGGCGCAGGAGGCTTGTAACCCAACGAACTGTGCGGCCTGGTGGTGTTGTAATGCCTGACCCACTGATCAACCAACACCTGCGCTTCTTTGACACCATAGAAGATATCTCCATCAAGCAACTCATTACGCAATGTGCCGTTGAAGCTTTCACAGTCACCGTTCTCCCATGGACTGCCAGGTGTGATGTAGGCTGTCTTTACACCTACATGAGCCAGCCAGTCACGTCAGCTAAGGCCGAAAATCTGTCGAAAATCTCAAAACGAGTGGAATATGCTTCCAGTCACATCCACACACAAACTTCCAAAGTCACCATTCATGAGCAGCTTTGGGTTTAAGGTCTTTCAGGCATTTAACGAATTCGTCATGAAACTTACCCTCAACACCCTTTTCAACGGTTGCCTTGAGGACACTAAGTAAATTGTCGTTCTGTATTATGGAAATGGCATTCTCGTATGTATCTGCCATCACTTGCCCCAAACCCGCAAATTCCAATATCGATATCGCGGTGATATAGATCTGCTCTGATGGATTGATCACTTCCAGGACTTCTTTCAGCGCGGTTTTATTTTTCGTTTCCATCAAAGAGCGCTCGTGGATCACTAGGCAATAGATAGGCTTATCATATCCATCTTCGCGGATTGTGCGTGCGTGCTTTAATGCACCGTTAAATTGTTTACTCAAATCTCCTAAGGTTGGCTTCTCCTTGGCACTGACCTCTAACATCACCATGAAATTCGTATAGTCAATCTGCACATCCGGCATACCCCCTGGTGCATAATTTTTTGGCACTACTTGGTATTGGTTCTTATCAACTGCACCTTGAGGGTGATATCGATTTGCGACACAGTTTGAATGCACTTCTGAGGGATGATCGAAGTAGCTGAACATTCCGCTAGCGAACAATTCCATCGTGAGCCCTTTGTTGATTTTCTGCAATGTCATGCGTTCACCCGCATCGGTTTTAAAGTCGATGGTGTTCAGCTGTTTTCTGCGTGAAGCTGAATCGAGATCAAATTTACCGAATATATCTTTCATTTCACGCTTTGAATTCGGAATAATGTATTGCATATATATCGACAACTGTTTTAGGTTCAGCGGTACCTTATAGGGATCTTTATCTGTACCGATGGCGATGGTTTTGTTGTTTTCAACCATGATGAATGACTCGTATTAGGCGATGGTGACGTACTGAACCTGACCAAAGATCTCATCGGGTACCGGGCCATAGGCTAAATCGCCCGCGTACATCATCAGTTGCAATGTTGCCCGAGCCGGGTAATTGGCAGCATGGTAGTTGGATAAGTCCTGGCTCAGCTTCTCCCAGAGTAAACCTGAATAGTTGATCAGATCGACTTGAACCTCACCAGTCATGTAAGGATAAAACCCTTTTCTATATTCCTGGATATGGTCATAGAGATTGATAATGTGTCCATGCGGTTGGTTGAGCTTCAATAAAACGATCATTACCTCCAGCAGCAACAGGCCACCACAAGGGTAAAGATTGCTCTGTTTTAAATTCGACAAGAGCTTTAGGATGATCGGATAGGGGTGGATTCCGGCATCGTTTCTCCATTCAGGCAACCCGGCCTTCATGAGTTCGGATAAGGTGAGCTGCTGGTTGAGAACCTGTCTTCCTGCTTCTGTCAGTTCTAAAGAGTACCCATGCTCACGCTCAAGCTTATCGACGCTAAGCTTAACAAGCCCCAGTTTGCGGATAAGGTCGTGGTAGCCGGATGCCAGCCATTTGTACTCATCATTCTCATAGGCTGCCGGGATGCTATCGGCTTCAATGTGGTCGGTATTAAACGTGGCCTGGCGTAATAACGGGACTAGGCGTTTTTTGTAATCATCGTTATTTTCTTCATCGGGGAATGATCCGGTGGTCTGATCGTATAGCTTGAGGATCTCCACGACAGGGGAGAGATCGGTGACGACCTCGCTCAAATACCAAGCCATTTGGTTATCCTTTTCGCATTATCAAAGGTATATCTGGTCTGGAAAGCCACTTTGAACTCCGGAGATTCTTTCTTTTTGACTAGGCCATGCACATAGGCAATGGTTTCTTTCGGCACACTTCGATATTTCAGGAAGAAATTCCAGTACGCTACGTTGATGGTGAAATCCTGGATCAGATTGATAGGTAACTCGGGATTGCTGTTATAGCTCCTTTGGCCTGATGCCGTTAATTGAGGCCGAGCTACCAACGAGGAGCGCTGTCGGAAGGCTCCAAATATACTATCAATGTAAAAGAGCGAACAGTTGTGATACAAGTCGAGCTCATGGTCTGTATTTGCATGTTCGGTCGTTCGGGTTAACCACAAAATTCTGGCTGGCGGGTTTGATTTACCATTAAGTAGGTCGGTTACCCAAAAATCTTTACCGGTCGTGTTGGCCCTGCTGGTTGCTACTGTGTAAATTCTGGAGAGTGGTTCTGTAAATAATTTTCTGCTCTTATTGGTGTTGCTATTTTTGATGGACTCATTCACCCGTTGCATCTCTTCGCTCAATAAAAATCGGCGTAATTGAGAGGCATCGGGCGGCTTCGAATCGGCATGGACTTTTCGAAAGGATTTTCTAGCCTGGTCCCTCACCTGAGAGTAATTTTGGGTTGCTTTTTTATCTTTCTCCAATACCTTCACGACGATATCACAGCTACTTCTTTTGGATTTGTTGTGATTGGGTTTGATGCGATCGGAAAAGGCCGTCAATGCAGCATTGTATAGGGAAGCTTCACCGTCCATATAGAACTGTAATGACTCTACCTTGGCAAGAAGTTTCCTTAATACCAAAAAATGTCCCATGTAGGCATATGAATCCTCCATGAAGGATCCACCGACCCCGATTGGAGGCAATGGATTCTTCTCATCCCTTTTAGTATTGAATGGATGTTTCAGATATTCATATCGCCGTAGCTCCAATGGCTGTTTGTGATCGTTCGCAATAATGTTGTCGTCAATGTCTTGCTGATCGAACAAAGGGTGGAACGCGAGGATCAGTGAGCGGCCATCTAGTTCAGTAGTTGACACAATGATTTTCATCAGTTGAACTCTTTGGTCATTGCGGTGCATCTTGATGCTGCAAACGATACAGTCTGTGTAAATCCGCATTAGTTTAGGAGCAACGGAGGGCTTCAAGAGATTGATGAGATGAAAGTTGTTGTAATTGAGTAACGCATTCGAAGCAGCCGTTAGCTGGGAATAGTAGAGATCGCCATGAACCTCTGCCAGGTTCATGACAATGGATGGCCCGGAGCTGTTAACGATAGCTTTAATGAAGAAACCCATGTCCTTCTGCCAGAATCTGCGTTCACTGATATGCAGACGGAGTGGTTTTGACAAGGTGAAGGTTTTATTGCAACTACGACATCGAGCCTGATAATACTCCTTGGCATCATCAGAGACATTTATGCGATAAAGCTTTTCGCGCTTATCTCTCGGGTCGTCATGGTAGTGCTCAAACAGGTTTACAAAATGATTTTTACACTCTGGATTTGGGCAGCTTGCGTAGGGTATCGAGTTCTGAAGACAGCGATGAAAAGTTTCTAACACGCTGGTATTGCTAAAGGCTGAGTGGGATTGGCCGCAGCGCTTACATTTGTATCTTAAGACCTCATCGTTGTCCTTATATTCATAACCGATTTCCGGCAGATGGATGTCTTCTCCTGAGACACCGAAATTTTCGCAGGCAGGGTTTAGACAGACGTTCGCATCAATAGAGAATCCAGGCAGGCTCGGACTCTTCACAGGTGGGATTTTGGCAAGGATCATAATTAAAACTGCGCCGTATTAGGTCTTAAGAAATACAAAAAAAGTTTACTGAGAACAATATTTTTTGCATTGTAGCTGACAATTTTGACAACGTTGGGCTATTAATTAGCAAAACGGAATCTGCTGAAAACTTAATAAAACTTGGATCGAATACCTTTAATAATGGTGGTATCAATGCCTATTTTCGCCAACGCCTGAAACAACATTACCCAGCACACCCACAAACATTTCCATTCCTAACGTCAACATCTTTAATTGTTCTTCGTTGGGTTTGTGTGTGTTAAGCATCGCGACTGTTTCATCAAGCGGTAAGCCTCGGTGGACTGAATAAGCTGATCTACTGCAAGAGGAGTGAGCTGTTCCCTCAATGGATGGCTTATCCCCCCCCAATTCAGTTTGTCGGCGCTCATATTCTTGCTGGGATATTAATTCGTTCAGTGACTCGGTGACCATCTTTGGATGGGCAAGCTCATTGCGCAAATCGAATAGCCGAATGGCGGTAGCGTTTGGCTCAACCGAAGGATTGAAGTCCAACTTTAGTTCCATACAGATGGCCTGGCACTTCTTGGAAAAACTCAATTGTCGCTCTTTCGCATCCCAGCCTGAAACATTCAGTTTTCCTGCGACGTTGATAAAATATGGCAGCACATTGCGGTCAGTAGCGTTTCCAAAGTGCAGACCGCAGCGTAGTTAGCATCCGAACGAACGCTTTGTTAGGCTTGTCTTCTACTGGGATGGGTTATTTCTTTTAAAATTGTAGTTAACTGCTCAAGGTTTAACGGCTTGTTTGATAATGTTTTACGAATTGGTTCGAATGCGCTCAACATTCTGAGATACCCATCTATTGATTGAGAGTGGCAATTGAAGCTGCGGCCACTAAATTCTTGAAACCTTTCCAGTTCATTTACTAAAAACATAGCTGTTCCCATATATTCAGATTCATTATTGCCATCGAAACCGACAAATTTCGGATCTTGACCAAAATAGGGAACATCAGCTTCTAATTTAGTCTTTTGTTCTTCATTTAATTGGCTATAGGCGCGTTCAATGAAACTCCACATATCGAGAATATCAACCACTTCTTTTACAATTTCTGGGTCTTCTGACTCTTCGAATGGAATACCACTATATTTCCATTTTATACCCCAAAGTTGATCGCTAAAAATAGCTGATTTAATGAAATCAGGTTCTATTTCGCCATTTACACCAAGCTTTTCATAAAGCTCGCTTAGCATAAGAACAATTAACTTTTCACCATCTGTCAATTTCATGATAACTCCTTAATTTATAGCTCTAATGCTCGCTCTTTCTTTTCATCTGAGAGCTGTTTAACTGCGGGCACAAAATTCTGAATTTTATAGTAGATGCTTTTGCCGTAATTTTTTTTGTCTTCAAAACTGATAGCTTCGGACAAAGCTTCAATATCGTTTTTTAAATCAGCACAAAGTTCTTTGGCTTTATTTTCGAAAAAATCAGTGAAATGCCCGCTTTGTTCTAAGATAAACCTTGCATATACCTCTACCTCTTTTGCGATATCAGCACAGTTAACACCTTTGAGAAGCTTTGCATTACAAGAAGGCCCAACTTTGGATACAACAGATAAAACTCTAGTTGTCTCTGAATGCACTTGTGATACCTCTACCATTTTTCTTCGATGGATAAGTTCATCACGAAGTCGTTCTGATTTAGTTGCTGCATTCGTAGATTTTTTAGCTTCAATAAATGCCCAAATTGCTCCACCAATAGAAGCAATTGAACCAATTATTGATAAAACACTTTCCATGCTCAAAATTTAATACCTCTCTCGATGAAGCCCTGCCTAACGAATATAGGCCCCAATAAAAGACCTAATCTTTTATCAAGACAGGTGGATAATAAATTAGCTGTGTAGGGAGCTATTGCTTCGGCACTATGAAGTTTGAACTCGGTGTATGTTATTTTTCAATTAATACTTGATAAAATAGCGGTTACTAACTTCAAACTTCTTCATGCCGAATCTATATTTTCATTTAAATCGGTTAAGTATTTTTAGCACACCTACAAACTGAATACTAAAATCATCGAACACACCTTCGCACATGATAGTACGGGCAGGAACGAATGTCTCCTTTTGGAAAGAAATGTGAGCTCTGCTTATGGCACCTAACAGAATGCTAATCGCAAAATATTGCTGCCAAAAAGTTGCTATTCAATACAGCAGGAAATTGGGGTATGAAAGTTAGGCCTGCTTCAGATCCAAATTTTAGGTATTTTAGAATCTAATTATTTACGGCATCCAGCGAAGATATTCTGATAATCCCTATATTAACAACAAGATGGGCGCGGATTGGCTTGGGCGGAATGTTTTCGAAATCGAGCTTTTATATCACAAAATTCCGAACGTCTATGGCGGAGAAGGGGGGATTCGAACCCCCGTTGGGATATTATCCCAAACACGCTTTCCAGGCGTGCGACTTAAACCGCTCATCCACCTCTCCGAAAGGGCGCGCAGGATAGCCTAGAACGTCTTTCGCTGCAATCCGAAAACGATGCTACATCGCTGTCGGCTCATCAAAAACACTGGCGAAGGCATTGCGCCATTCGCGCAAGGCAATAAACACGGCAAGCTCAGTAGTATCTTGTAAGCCGCGATGCTGTAGGGTGTCGATGATTTCAGGTGAGTTGCAGCGCAGAAAAGGGTTTGTGGTCTTTTCTAATGCAATGGTGCTGGGCAAGCTGGGAAGATTGGTGGTGTGTAGCTTTTGAGTGGCTAGTAAACGTTCGTGTAAGACTAAATTACTGGGTTCGCAAGCCAACGCAAATTGAATGTTCGCTGCGGTATATTCGTGAGCACAATACACGCGAGTTTCATCAGGCAATTGGCTCAGGCGTTGCAAGGAGTGATGCAGTTGTACAAGCGTGCCTTCTTTGTTTCTACCGCAACCCGCACCAAATAATACGTCACCGCAAAATAAAATATCTGAGTTGAAAAACGCAATGTGATCGTCGAGGTGGCCGGGTATTTCCATGATGTTGAAAGTGAGATTGAATTCGGCAAGGGTAAGCTGCTCACCTTCCCGCAAATCATGTGTAATGTGAGGATTGTTGGGATGACTTCGTCCGTACACTGGCACGTGGTATTCTGCGCGCAGTTTTGCGATGCCGCCGATGTGGTCATTATGTCGATGCGTGCATAGAATAGTGGTTAGTTGCAAATGATGCGTAGTCAAGAATTTCAACACGGGCGTAGCGTCACCAGGATCAACAACAACAGCGTGTTTCCCATTGTGGATTGCCCAAATGTAATTATCTTGAAAAGCAGGGATGGCCGTAATGTTGAACATATTCGCAGGGACATTAAGCAATGCCGAATTGTAAGGTAACTGCACAAAGTTTGGGCGAGTGGTTCGCTACGCCCCAGGGCGATTATGTGCTGAGTCGTGAGCAGGCATATTTTGATCGTACTGTGAGTGATATTTTTGGCTTCAATGCTTTGCAGTTGGGTTTGCCTCAACATGATTTTCTGCGTACCAGCCGCATACCCTTGCGTGTCAAAGATTGCGATGTAACGTTTATTCAAACGGAATTGCCGTTTGAATGCGATAGCATGGACTTATTGTTGTTGCCGCACGTGTTGGAATTTTCCGACATGCCCCATCAAATTTTGCGCGAGGTGGAGCGTGTGTTAATGCCCGAAGGGAATCTGATTATCAGTGGGTTTAACCCGCTGAGTTTGTGGGGGCTGAATCGCACGCGTGAACATAAACAGGGTTATCCTTGGTGTGGTGAATTCATTGGTTTAACGAGGCTTAAAGATTGGCTGGCGTTGCTGGGGTTCGAAGTGGTGGGAGGACGTTTTTCCGCTTATGCACCACCTTTTCAGCAAAGAAAATGGCTGGAGAGATGTGCGTTTATAGAATCAGCAGGAGATCGCTGGTGGGCAGTCAGTGGTGGGGTATATTTTTTACACGCGATTAAGCGTGTGCCCGGAATGCGGTTAATAAAACCCAAATGGAATAATGGGCTGGTGGGCAAGTTATTGCCTGCCACGCCTAAATTGAATAACGAGGATGTACGGCAAGATGAACAAAGCAGTCACTGAAATTTTTACCGATGGCGCATGCAAGGGCAATCCCGGCGTGGGCGGTTGGGGGGCGTTGCTGCGCAACAAAGGTGTGGAGCGTGAGTTGTTTGGCGGGGATCTGCACACCACTAATAATCGAATGGAATTGATGGGTGCTATCTCCGCATTGGAAGCACTGAAGCGGCACTGTCATGTCAGGCTGCATACTGACTCCAAGTATGTGCTGCAAGGCATTACCGAGTGGATGGAAAATTGGAAGAAGCGCGGCTGGAAAACTGCCGATAAAAAACCGGTGAAAAACGAAGACTTATGGCGCAGGTTAGATGCGCTGGCCTCACAGCACGACATCGAATGGGTTTGGGTTAAGGGGCATAACGGACACCAAGGCAACGAACGCGCCGATGCGTTGGCAAATTTGGGTGTGGAAACGGTGTTGCAGAGCGCGGAGAAAAGTCATGCGTAGAATCGTATTGGATACGGAAACCACCGGCCTCAGCCCGCAGCAAGGACATCGCGTGATTGAACTGGCCGCGATTGAATTGGATGGCAGAAAAATTTCACTGCGTCGATTTCATCGCTATCTCAACCCTGAGCGCGAGATTGATGCGGGTGCGGCAGCGGTGCACGGTTTGACTTATGAGCGTTTGCAAAATGAAGCCAAGTTTGCCGACATTGCCGCGAGCTTTTTGGAATTTATCGCCGGTGCTGAATTGATTATTCACAACGCGCCGTTTGATATGGGTTTCTTAAACCATGAGCTGAGTTTATTGGGACTGCCTGCTTTACAAAATGAGGTGTTAGATACACTGAAGTTGGCGCGTGAAATGCACCCAGGTAAAAAAAATAGTTTGGACGCATTGTGCAGCCGCTATGAAATTGACAACACGCATCGCACCCTGCACGGCGCGTTGCTGGATACAGAGTTACTCGCCGAAGCCTATTTTGCAATGACGCGCGGTCAGCATAGCTTTCTTGGCGACGTTGACACGCCTGTTCAGCGTAAAGCAGCCGTATTTAATACTGATGGGTCGCGTCCCCAGTTGCGCGTTTTACAGCCTAGTGAGGCAGAATTAGCGGCGCATGCGCAACAAATGATCGACCTCGACAAGACCAGTAAAAATGCGTGCTTGTGGAATAAGCTAGAAAATACCGCATGAAACGCAATAGTTGGACGCGCCGAATAACCCGTGGGTTGGGCGTTGTAGCGATACTTTATGTGGCGGCTTGCGCCTATATGTGGGCAATGCAAAAGCAGATTGTCTTTTTGCCATCGCCTATTTTTCAAACCACCCCGGACCGTTTGGGGATGAAGTTTGAAAACTTGCACTTCGCGGTAGGTGAGGGTGCAGAGAAGGCGGAGATACATGGTTGGTGGATACCTTCCGATAGGATGAATGCAGTGACTTTGCTGTATTTGCACGGCAACTATCGCAACATTGCCAACAATCTTGAGCACACATTGCGCCTGCATAATTTAGGCTACAACGTATTGCTGGTGGATTATCGCGGTTTTGGCAAAAGCACGGGTAAACCGAGTGAAGAAAATGCCTATCAAGATGCTGAAGCAGCTTGGCAATACCTACTTAAAGTGCGCAATATAAAACCTACTCAAGCCTTTATTTACGGGCACTCTTTGGGAGGTTCGATTGCGGTTGACTTGGCCATTCATCATCCTGAAGCGGCGGGTGTGGTTACCGAAAGCACGTTCACGTCGATGCAAGCAATGGGGGAAGTTGAATACGGATTTTTACCTGTTGGTTTACTGCTTAACCAGCGTTTCAATACTATAGAAAAAATCAAAAAACTTAATGTTCCATTGTTAATGATTCATGGAACTTGGGATAAAAAAGTGCCCGTCGGGATGGCAAAACAACTTTACGCTGCTGCGCCGCAACCCAAATCACTGTTACTCATTGAAGGTGGTGAACATAACAATAGCGGCACCATTGCTTGGTTGGAGTATCGTGATGCTTTGTCAGCTTTTGTAACTAAGTATTCGGGGACTAGCCAATGAAGATCGCCGTTTGCAGCACGCAATCTTACGACCGAAATTTCCTCTCGGAAGCCAATCGAGAATTTGCCTACGAATTGATCTTTTTCGATGCGCATTTGAACGAAGAAACGTGGCGAATGGTGGCGGGTTTCCCTACTGTATGCGTATTCGTCAATGATACTTTGAACGCAGCGGTGTTGACTAACCTCGCCGAACAAGGCACGCGATTGATCGCTCTGCGCTGTGCGGGTTTCAATAATGTGGATGTGCAAGCCGCGAGTGACTTGGGTTTGAGAATTGTGCGTGTACCCGCCTACTCGCCGCATTCAGTTGCAGAACATAGCGTGGCTTTGATGATGGCACTGAATCGCAAGATTCCCCGTGCTTACAATCGAGTGCGTGATGGTAATTTCGCGCTGGAAGGGCTGCTGGGCTTCGAATTGCGCGGCAAGACCGTAGGCATCATCGGTACGGGAAGGATAGGCACTGCCGTGGCCGGAATTCTGCATGGCTTCGGTTGTAAGCTAATCGCATATGATCCGCAACCTAATGCCGAATGCGTTAGCTTAGGAGTGGAGTATGTATCATTGCAGCAGCTCTACGCAGCCAGCGACATCATTACCCTGCATAGCCCGCTTAACAAACAATCGTTACATCTGATCAACGCGGCGGCAGTGGCGCAAATGAAGCGTGGTGTGATGCTCATCAACACCAGTCGTGGCGGCGTGATAGACACACCAGCGGTGATTGCGGGCTTGAAGTCGTGCAAGATTGGCTATCTGGGTTTGGATGTGTATGAGCAGGAAGGCGATCTGTTCTTTCAGGATTTATCCAATCAGGTGATTCAAGACGATATGTTCGAGCGTCTGCTGACATTCCCCAATGTGTTGATTACGGGACACCAGGGATTTTTTACCCATGAAGCGTTGTCCAGCATTGCGCAAACCACGTTACAAAATATCAGTTTGTTTGAAAAAACAGGCGAATGTCAAAATCAAGTTACGATGGAATTATTAAGATGAAAACAGATGTAATCATAATCGGCTCGGGCGCAGCAGGCATGATGTGTGCCTTGCAAGCCGGACAGCGCGGCCGTTCAGTGGTACTGCTCGATCACTCAAGAAAGCTCGCGGAGAAAATTCGTATCTCGGGTGGGGGGCGGTGCAACTTCACCAACATTAATACCAAGTCGGAAAATTTTATTTCCGAGAATCCGAATTTTTGTCGCTCGGCATTGGCACGCTACACGCCGAATGACTTCATCGCGCTACTACGAAAACACAACATTGGCTTTCACGAAAAAACCTTGGGGCAATTGTTCTGTGATGAAGAATCGGAAGCGGTGATTACCATGCTGCGCAGCGAATGCGAGGCGGCAGGGGTGAAGCGTTTTATGAGCTGCGAAGTCGAGGAAATCAAACACACGCCTTATGCCGAAGAGCAAGGCTTGGGCAAGAAGGCCAAGTTTTACGTCACCACCTCGCGCGGCGAATTTGAGGCTGTGTCTTTGGTTATCGCCACGGGCGGTTTGTCCATCCCAAAAACAGGCGCGACCCCTTATGGTTACCATGTTGCAGAACAGTTCGGTATTCCCATCACCAAGCTCAAAGCGGGTTTAGTTCCATTGACGTTTGCTCCAGATGATTGGAAGCCATACTCAGAGTTAACGGGAGTGTCCTTCGATGCCATCGTCACTGCGGGCAAACAAGCATTCCGCGAAAACGTGCTGGTTACCCATCGCGGCTTGAGCGGCCCGGCCATCCTGCAAGCCTCGTCCTATTGGCAACACGGTACACCACTGCACATCAACATGCTGCCGGATGCAGATATGGAAGCTGTGTTGACCGAAAATAAAACCAGTAAAAAACTGCTGAGTAATTTTCTCGCCACGTGGTTCGCCAAAAGCTTTGCCGATGTGTGGTGCGCACAACTGACCGAAATCGCCAAGATTGAGAACAAACCGCTCAATCAATACAACGACAAGCAGCGCAAACAAATCGCTGCGGCGTTGCATGATTGGCAAGTCACCCCGTCCGGCACAATGGGTTACGCCAAAGCCGAAGTCACTTGCGGTGGCATCGACACTCGTGCGCTGTCGTCCAAAACCATGGAATGCAACGACGTGCCTGGGCTGTATTTTATTGGCGAAGTGGTGGATGTTACAGGCTGGTTAGGCGGCTATAACTTCCAGTGGGCCTGGGCTTCAGGGTTTGCGGCGGGTCAGGCAGTTTAGTTAGGAGGCGATATGAGGATGGGGATTTTTATTGTTGCTCTAATGGCAGTATTTGCAACCTTGTCTGATGTGCTTGCCACACCAGAAAACATTTCGAGCCAAGTTAGGGCAGAGTGTGAATCGCGTGACAGCCTTAAATTACATGCGGGACATTATGCAAGAAAAGCATTTTGGGAAAACTTACCAAAAGTGAAAAATTGGTCAGAAGCTATGACAAAGTTTAACGAGTATGCAACTAGCGCAATTGAAATTTCAGTAAATGGAGAAGTCTTACTGATTGATGGTTGGCACGAAGCGGCGGAGAACGCTTGCGTTCACTTTCGGAATAGAGAGTTATGGGCAAAAAAACCATACGATTCGTCATCAGAATGGGTAGGTTCCTTCATTCATGTAGGTGCAGCTAAATCTGACAGTGCTGTTTATTTTGAAAGAGTATTTGGAGACAATTGTTATGTTAGTAACAATAATGAACATTGGTGTTTCAAATCTAACTCCATCTTAATTGATGCAAAGCGACGTAAAGCCAATCTCGTACTTGATACCTCTGAAATGCCTACCTATGGAACTCCTGTCGCCATTGATGCGGAGAAGGGTTTCTGGATTTTTGTTCCCACAAATGACGGCTGGAAAATATTTCAAGATACTTATGTTACTTCTGAAGAGCATGAGGAGATTAACCCCAGCAAGTCTGTTCCTTGGCGAATCCTAAAAAATCTTGCAAACTAAATGGTCTATTTCAGTACTGATTTAGCTAGGAGTGCGGTGTAGATTTCAATGAAGAGCAGTCTTTGGTCGTAAGCTGTGTCAGCTAGTAGTTTGTGTTGAATATTTTGAGGAGAAAATAATGCGTAATATTTTCGTGATGTTGATGCTAGTCGTGAGTTTGCCGGGCTGTGGCTATAACACTTTTCAGTCTGCCGACGAGGAGATTAAAGCGAGTTGGGCGGAGGTGTTGAATCAATACCAACGTCGCGCGGATTTGATTCCGAATTTGGTTAATGTGGTGAAGGGTTATGCCGAGCATGAAAAAGATGTGCTGCTGGGTGTAACCGAGGCGCGCGCCAAGGTGGGCAGTATGCAAGTGACACCGGAGTTGCTCAACGACGAGGCGGCGTTTGCCAAGTTCCAAGCGGCGCAAGGTCAGCTTACTTCTGCGTTGAGCCGCTTAATGGTGGTGGCGGAAAATTATCCGCAGCTCAAAGCGGATGCCAGCTTCCGTGATTTACAGGCGCAATTGGAAGGCACGGAAAATCGCGTAACTGTGGCGCGTAATCGTTACATCGCCTCGGTGAAAGAATACAACGTGGCGGTGCGTTCATTCCCTGCCAACATCACCGCAATGATATTCGGCTACAAAGTTAAGCCTTCATTAACTGTGGAAAATGAAAAAGAAATTTCCCATGCCCCTACGGTTGATTTTGGCGCGAAGCCTGCTGCGCCAAGCACTGCAAAATAAGCGTAGTGTTTATTTGAATTTTTTATAACTCGGTGAAAGTTTTGTTCCCCCATCCCCACCCTTCCCCCGATGGGAGAAGGGCTTGCCTTCCCTCTCCCATCGGGGGAGGGACTGAGGGTGGGGGAGAACGCTATACAGTTACATGCAGCATTTGTTTTGCAAGGCTCTACCACTTAGCGCGAGGATTATTTTTCGCGCTACTTTTTCTTCAATCTGCGTTTGCGGAGGTGGTTGTTCCGCCGTTGACCGCGCATGTAACAGATTTAACCAACACGTTAGAGAGTAGCCAAGTTCAATCTCTCGATACCCAGTTAGCTGAGTTTGAAAAAACTAAAGGTTCGCAGCTAGTCGTGTTGATGCTGCCCACTACCCAGCCTGAAACCATTGAACAATATAGCTTGCGTGTAGTAGAAAAATGGAAACTGGGGCGCAAAAAAGTTGATGATGGCGCGTTGCTCATCATTGCCAAAGATGATCGCAAGATGCGCATTGAAGTGGGCTATGGGCTGGAGGGCGCGCTCAATGATGCGACGGCAAAGCGCATCATCGCTGAAGTAATTACGCCACCATTTAAGCAAGGCAACTTTGCGATGGGAATTGAAGCCGGCTTGCAGTCCATAATGCAAGTGGTCGGTGGCGAGCCATTGCCGCCGTCTGTTGCGCAGCGGGGGGATAAGGCAGCCCCTAATTTTGAAACAATGATCGTACTTGTCTTTGTATTGGTTGTAGTTGTTGGTGGTGTGTTACGCACAATGCTCGGGCGTTTGCCTGCTGCCAGTTTGGTTGGCGGAATAGCAGGCGGTGTGGCTTGGTGGATTCTAATGCCTGTACTCGGTGCTGTTGCCGTTGGCGTGATCGCTTTCATTTTATCCTTGTTCAGCGGAACAGCACGCAACGCGGGTAGCTTCCGTTCTGGTCGAGGCGGCTTTGGTGGTGATATTTTCACTGGAAGTGGCAGCGGTGGCGGAAGTAGTTGGGGCGGCGGTGGAGGTGGCGGGTTTGGCGGCGGCGGCGCATCGGGTGGATGGTAAAGATGAAAATTAAACGCATCCTCAAACATTTTTGGCTGGGCAGTTTGGAAGTTAAACGCTGCTTGCCTAACAGCGCACTCGATAACATTGAGCAAGCCATCAAGCAGGGCGAGCAACATCATGCAGGGCAGATTTGCTTTGTGGTAGAAGCTTCGCTGGATAGTCGTGACTTATGGACAAATAAAACCGCCAGGCAGCGCGCAGTCGAAGTCTTTTCACAACTACGGATATGGGATACGGAACTGAATAATGGCGTACTGATTTACCTGCTATTAGCTGATCGTGATGTGGAAATCGTGGCTGATCGAGGCGTGGACAATAAGTTGGGTAAGCAAGCATGGGAGGCGATTTGCCATGATATGGAGAAGTCATTTCGACAAGGCGAGTTTGAACGAGGCATTGTTGAAGGGGTGCAACGCGTGAGCCAACACTTCACGGTGCATTATCCGAATTCGGGTGAAAAAGTGAACGAGCTGTCCGATAAGCCAGTGGTAATTTAGTTGCGTTGTCAGTACCCGACAAAATCAGATACAATTAAGAAATATTTAAAACGCAGATTAGTCCCCCCATGCTGGAAGTCCGTAAACTTGCCTGTAGTCGCGGCGATCACCGCTTGTTTTCCGAATTAAGCTTCATGCTGGATTCCGGGCAAATTATGCAAGTGCAAGGCGCGAACGGTAGCGGTAAAACCAGTTTATTACGTTCGTTGTGCGGCTTTTTGATGCCAGACGAGGGTGAGATTGTTTGGCGTGGTGAAAACATTCGTGAATTGGACGAAGAATACTATGCCGAGATGATGTATCTCGGACATCTCAATGCTATCAAGGATGAGTTGAGTGGTCTGGAAAATTTGCAGATTTCAGCGGGACTGTCTGGCGTATCACTGGATGAAAAAGAGGCTATGGATGCGTTGCGTCGCATGGGATTGAAAGGTCGTGAGAAGTTGCCGACCAAAGTTTTATCGCAAGGTCAGCGTCGTCGTGTGGCGTTGGCACGCATGTTAGTGAATGATGCGAAGTTGTGGATACTGGATGAACCTTTGGCTGCGCTGGATGTCGGAGCAGTGGCTCTGATTCAGCAGTTAATTGCAGAGCATTTGGCGCGACAAGGTATGGTGATTTTTACGACGCATCAACCGTTGATTGTTGATGGGATAGACGTGCTGAATTTGAATCTATCATGAAAAAATCCACGATGCTTGGCTTGTTGATGCTGGTGGTGCGCCGAGATTTGATTTTGGCGATGCGCCGCAGGGCTGATGTGTTGACCACGTTGATTTTTTTCGTGATGGTGGTTAGCTTGTTTCCCTTAGGTGTCGGGCCTGAAATGGCGATGCTCAGGAAAATGGCTCCCGGCGTATTGTGGGTTGCAGCACTGTTGTCATCGATGTTGTCATTGGGGCGATTATTCTCAGCGGATTACTTGGACGGCACGTTGGAGCAGATGATGCTAGCACCGCAATCGTTGTCGATGTTGGTGCTGGGGAAAATGGCTGCGCATTGGGTGGTTTCAGGATTGCCCTTGGTTTTAATGGCGCCAGTATTGGGATTGCAATTTGACATGACGGGTGAGGCACTCGTTGTATTGATTATTGGACTGCTGTTAGGTACGCCGATATTGAGTATGGTGGGAGCGATTGGAGCGGCTTTAACGCTGGGTTTGCGCGGTGGAGGCGTTCTGTTGTCGTTGTTAGTATTGCCTTTATGTATCCCAGTTTTGATTTTTGCTACAGGTGCAGTTGATGCGGTGACGAGCGGGTTGAATATCACGGCGCATTTATCTTTGTTGGGTGCATTTTTCGTTATGGCTTTAGTATTCACCCCTTGGGTGACCGCGCAAGCATTACGCATTTCTATGGAGTAATAAACTTGGCAATTAACTGGTTCAAATATGCAGCACCTGCTACTTTTTATGGCTTGGCTGGCAAGCTTATTCCTTGGCTAGCAGTTGCTTCGGCGATATTGTTTGCAATTGGTTTGTACATTGGCTTTGCGGTTGCGCCAGTTGATGCACAGCAAGGCGAGTTCTACCGCATCATCTTTATTCATGTTCCGGCTTCAATTTTGTCCATGTTTCTCTATATGATCATGGCGGGTTACGCGGCACTGGGACTGATATTCAATACGCGTTTATCGGCAATGATGGCGAGTGCAATTGCGCCAACGGGTGCCTTGTTTGCCTTCATTTCGTTATGGACTGGTGCGTTGTGGGGTAAGCCGATGTGGGGCGTGTGGTGGTTGTGGGATGCGCGTATGACATCAGAATTGATTTTGTTATTTTTGTACTTGGGTTTCATTGCCTTGCACGCTTCAATTGATGATCCACGCCGTGCCGACCGCGCCTCCGCCTTGTTAGCGATTGTGGGTTCGGTCAACGTGCCGATTATTTATTTTTCGGTAAAATGGTGGAATACCTTGCATCAAGGCTCGACGATAAAATTCACGGGTTCATCCATGCATATTGCGATGCAGCAGGCGATGTTTACCATGATGGCGGCGTGTTGGTTGTATGCAATGGCGGTGGTATTTGCACGAGTGCGGACTATTATTTTAGAGCGTGAGCGCAACACCACTTGGATAGGTGAATTACCAGAGGTGAAACAATAATGGCACTCGATATTTGGATGAGAGCAAACCCGTTTACCTATATATGGATAGGTTCGTATGGTGTTGCTATGCTGGTGTTTGCTATTGAGCTAGGGATGCTGAAAAACGCAAGAAAAGCGACTTTGCAAAAAATTCGCATGATGCGTAACAGTGGAGAAAACGAATAAATGAAGCCTCGTCAGAAAAGATTTATGTTCATTGCGGTGGCATTGACTGGAGTTGGGCTAGCGGTTGGGTTGGTGCTGTATTCACTGAGGGGTAATGTAAATTTATACTTCACCCCGACCCAGGTGTTCAATAAAGAGGCACCGGTTGGCAAGAGTTTTCGTATTGGTGGCTTGGTAGAGGAGGGTAGTATCAAGCGTGATAAGGGTGGTCTAACGGTTAATTTTGTTATCACTGATACCGTAAAGAGCTTACCCGTAGTCTATACCGGCATCCTGCCTGACTTGTTTAAAGAAGGTAAGGGTGTTGTTGCTAGAGGTACAATGGAAGAAGGCGGTTTGATGCGTGCTGAGGAGGTTTTGGCAAAGCATGATGAGAATTACATGCCACCAGAAGCCTTGGATGCTATGAATAAAGCACAAGCAGCGAAGTCTGTATCAGCAAGTGCTCCAATTGTTGTTCCTGTTGTTAAATAATTATATTAGAGGCCTGACATGATTCCAGAACTTGGTCATTTTTGTTTAATTATCGCGCTGTTTATAGCATTAACTTTAGGTATTTTGCCAATCTTGGGCGCGGCACGAAATAGCTCTGTGTTAATGGGAATTGCTAGGCCTTTGGCTTATGGTCAGTTCGTCTTTGTTGCCATGGCGTTTGGGATTTTGGCTAATAGTTTTTTGAATAATGATTTCTCGGTTCTATACGTTGCATCACATTCAAATTCGGGCTTGCCGATGCAATATCGCTTCGCTGCGATTTGGGGCGGACACGAAGGTTCATTGCTTTTGTGGGTAACTATATTGTCGATTTGGGCCGCAGCGGTTGCAACTTTTAGCAAACATCTTCCAGAAGAAATGGTGGCACGCGTATTGGGTGTGATGGGGCTGATTGCGGTTGGCTTCTTGTTGTTCATGTTATTTACATCTGATCCATTTACCCGCTTGTTGCCCGCTGCAGCTGACGGTAATGAGTTGAATCCCTTATTGCAGGATCCCGGTTTGGTCATTCATCCACCTATGTTGTACACGGGTTATGTTGGTTTCTCGGTTGCATTTGCTTTCGCTATCGCTGCACTGTTGGGCGGTAAGCTCGATGCGACTTGGGCACGCTGGTCGCGTCCTTGGACAACGATTGCTTGGACATTTTTGACAACAGGTGTGATGTTAGGTAGCTGGTGGGCATATTATGAACTGGGTTGGGGAGGTTGGTGGTTCTGGGATCCAGTTGAAAATGCTTCCTTTATGCCCTGGTTGGCAGGAACTGCTCTAATTCACTCGCTTGCCGTAACAGAAAAACGTGGTGCGTTCAAAAGCTGGACGGTATTGTTAGCGATTGCTGCATTCTCACTCAGTTTGCTAGGGACATTCCTGGTTCGTTCAGGTGTGTTGACTTCAGTGCATGCTTTTGCCACTGATCCTAAGCGCGGTATTTTCATCTTGGGATTTCTGACCGTTGTCATTGGTGGATCATTGTTGCTATTCGCTTGGCGTGCTCCTAAAGTGGGTTTGGGTGGCAAGTTTGAAGTGGTGTCGCGTGAATCGATGCTGTTGGCAAATAATGTTCTGTTGTCCGTTGCGTCGGCTTCAGTATTTATTGGCACGTTGTATCCGTTGTTTATGGATGCGTTGGGCATGGGCAAATTATCCGTAGGCCCGCCATACTTTGAAGCAGTGTTCGTGCCGCTGATGGCACTTGCAGTCATTTTGATGGGCTTCGGTGCATTGGCAAGATGGAAGCAAGCGAGTATTTCAGAACTGGTTAAGCGCGTGCGTTGGGCATTTGCTGCAACGGTGTTGCTAGGTGTTTTAGTGCCGTTGATTTTTAATCATTGGACCCCAATGATCTCTATAGGTCTGATGCTATCCTTTTGGGTAATCACTACCTTGATTGTTAGCTTGCAACAACGTTGGGCAGGTCGCGGTACTTTGATGCAAAAAATACGCAGCCAAAGTGCAAGTTATTACGGCATGCAGATGGCGCATTTAGGCGTAGCGATTTTCATCATTGGGGTAACCGTGGTGAAAGGTTATGCAACAGAACGTGATGTGCGTATGGATATTGGCGACACCGTTGATGCGGGTGGCTACACCTTCCGCTTTGATGGCGTGCATGACTTCAAAGGCCCTAACTTTACCGCTGCTGAAGGAACCATCACGATTACTAAAGATGGCAAGCCGTTTACTACATTGTCCCCGCAGAAGCGTCGCTATAACGCATCAGGTATGCCAATGACAGAGGCTGCCATTGACACAGGCTTTTTCAAAGATTTGTACGTTTCTTTGGGTGAGCCTATCCCGAATACCGCGAATGCGTGGGCAGTTCGTGTTTATTACAAACCATTTGTTGATTGGATTTGGGTAGGCTGTTTATTTATGGCTTTAGGTGGGGCACTTGCGATTAGTGATCGTCGTTATCGAATTCATAGCAAAAAAGCGAAGACACTCGTTGATGAAAGTATCGCTGCGAATGTGGCAGTAGAGGGTAAAACGTCATGATGCGTTTCATTTGGCCGTTTATCGTATTTGTGGGCTTAGCAGGGTTTCTTTATGTGGGATTGGGTCTTAACCCCCATGAGGTGCCTTCACCGCTCATCAACAAAGCTGCACCAGCATTTAATCTGACTCAGCTGCATGATCCAAGCAAGCAATTTACCAACGAGGAAATGAAGGGCAAGGTTTGGCTACTTAATTTCTGGGCTTCATGGTGCGCGGCATGTCAAGGCGAACACCCAGTATTGTTGGCCTTATCACGCAAAAACATCGTTCCCATTTATGGCGTAGATTACAAAGATAACCCTATGGATGGCGAGGGTTGGTTAGCTAGAAACGGCGGAGATCCTTACACACTCATTGTGACTGATCCTAGTGGCCGCCTAGGGATAGATTATGGTGTTTATGGTGTACCAGAAACCTACGTGATTGATAAGCAGGGAATGATTCGTTACAAACAAATCGGACCTGTAACCAATCAAAATTTACGTGAAACAATCCTTCCCTTGGTTGCGGAGCTGCAAGCTAAATGAAACGACTACTAATATTTTTATTGTGTTTGCTGCCCGTGCTTGCCTATGCAAATGAAGCGCGGGATATGGCAGATGATCCAGTCCTGGAAAAACGCATGATAGGTTTGGCACAAAACTTACGTTGCTTAGTTTGCCAAAATGAATCTTTAGCTAGCTCGCACTCAGGGCTTGCAGAAGACTTGCGTCGCGAAGTTCGTGAACAAATGACAAAAGGTTTAACCGACCAGGAAATCATTGATTACTTGGTATCTCGTTATGGAGATTTCGTGCTGTTCGACCCACCGGTAAAACGCTACACCTTGATACTTTGGTACGGTCCATTTGCATTGCTGATAATCGGTTTGATTGGTTTAGTAGTGCAGCTACGCAAACGCAAAAAAGATATTGTCGAAGTGCAGCTCTCTGCAGAAGATGCTCATCGCGCCGCAGATTTACTCAATTCAACGAAAGACTAACAAACATGACATTATTTTGGATATTTTGTGCAGCCTTGCTGCTGCTTGCGATGCTGTTTGTGGTTTGGCCGCTGTGGAAGAAGTCTGGCAACAGCAATGAAGTACTTCGTGATGCAGCTAACTTGGGAATTTTGCGTGACCAGTCAACTGAACTAGAAGTTGATCTGAAAAATGGTTTGTTCACACAAGAGGCTTACGAACAAGGCAAGCGCGAATTGCAAGGCCGTTTGATTGATGAGGTTAAAACTTCCGAGCTATCTGCTATCGCACCACTTCGCAATCCTGCAAAAATTTTAGCAATCATAATGATGGTGTTGTTGCCGTTGTTTACCGTGCTGCTATATTTTCAAGTTGGTACACCCAAAGCATTGCGGCCAGGCGCAACAACAGCAAGCACTCAAGTTGATGACTCACCCATCACCTCAGAAGAAGGCATAAAGGACTTGCAAAGCGAGTTGGATAGCAATCCTGACAACCCGCATGGCTGGTATAAGCTGGCGAGCTCATACATCCAAATGCAACGCTATACCGAAGCTGTTAAAGCCTATGAGCAACTGGTTAAGCAAGTTCCTGATGAAGCCCAATTATGGTCTAACTATGCCGATGTTTATGCGATGGCACATGACAAATCATTGCAAAGTGCTGAAGTTAAAAAATTCCTTGCTACTGCACTCGACATTGATCCTAATAACATGACAGCGTTAGCTTTGAGCGGTTCTGCTGCGATGCAAGGCAAAGATTATGTGGCTGCTATTACGAACTGGCAGCAAATGTTAAGTCAATTAGAACCCGGTTCGCCAGAAGCGAAACAGTTTACTAATAGTATTAAAGAAGCTCGCGATTTACTTGCTGCCGAACCGGGCGGTAAGCAGAAATTAGCCCAACTGCCTGCGGTTGAAGCTGCACCAAAACCTGCGGCGGATAATGCTGCTGCGATTACCGGAACGGTGACATTGAGTCCAGGACTTGCGGCACAGGTTAAGTCTGACGATGTTGTATTTATTTTGGCTCGTGCTGCACAAGGTCCTAAAATGCCGCTTGCTGTGTTGAAAAAACAAGTGAAAGATCTGCCGTTGCAATTCGCGCTCGATGACAGTATGGCGATGCAACCACAACTAAAATTGTCTGGCTTTGATAAAGTTATTGTTGTAGCGAGAGTGTCGAAATCTGGCTCACCTATGTCTCAATCAGGTGATTTAGAAGGGCTGACAGATGTTGTTAAGCCTGGCTCAAAAGGCTTGAACGTGGTGATTAGCTCAGTCATTCCTTAATTTTAGACGGTTGGAAATTTACGGCATCTGATTGCAAAATCAGATGCCGTTTTCTATTTACTGCAAATTCAAAATTTTTGCATAAGCTACAGCATCAAATCCGATGTGCAGCAGCTTGCCATTTTTTTCCAGTAGTGGACGTTTAATCACACTGGTTTTTTCTAGCATTAACGCCAACGCGCTGGCATCGTTTTGAACGGCAAACTTACGTTCTTCAGATAGCCCGCGCCACGTTAATCCGCTACGGTTAATCAGTTTATTCCACTCGGTTTGTTGTAACCAATTTTTTGCGGTCGCTTCATCCAAGCCATGCTTTTTGAAATCATGAAATTCAACTGTAATAAGGTGTTGCGCTAACCAATTACGCGCTTTTTTAACCGTGTTGCAATTGGGGATGCCGTACAGCTTCATTTGGAATCTTCGAAATTCAATTTGATGTCGCCGATATTAGAGCGTGATGACGCGATTTCAGGTTCAACTTTTGCAGGGTCAAACACAGGCACTGAGCTGGTGCGTTCGGAAAAATCAATCAAATTAGCCAAGTTGCTTGCCGAGTCGGCATTGCGCATGGCTTCGTCTTTGGTAATTTTGCCTGTTTTAAAGAGCTTGTAAAGAGCTTGTTCAAAAGTTTGCGAACCGGCAGAAACGCTTTGTTCGATGGCATTTTTAATTTTATCCACTTCATCGTTTTTAATCATGTCTGCGATGAGCGAAGTATTCAGCAAAATTTCCACCACGGGCATTTGCCTGCCTTCGACAGTGCGCACCAAACGTTGCGAAATAACGGCACGCAAACACATTGATAAATCGGCCAGCACACCGACACGCGCATCGTAAGGAAAAAAATTCACTATGCGGTTCAGCGCGTGATAGCTGTTGTTCGCGTGCAAAGTGGTCAAACATAGATGACCGGTTTGGGCAAAAATCAGTGCGTGTCGCAGGGTTTCTTTGTCGCGTATCTCACCTATCATCAACACGTCAGGTGCTTCCCGCATGCCGTTAATTAGAGCTTCCTCATACGAGCGCGTATCTGTGCCGACTTCACGTTGGTTAATCACGCATTTGTCATGGCGGAACAAATACTCTAGTGGGTCTTCGATGGTGAGAATGTGGCCACTATGCTCAGTATTACGATACTGAATCATCGACGCGAGCGTGGTTGATTTACCCGAGCCAGTTGAACCAACCACCATCACCAATCCGCGCTTTTCTGTCACCAATTGATTGACGATATCGGGCAGATTGAGTTCAGCCGAACTTAACACATGTGTTTTGACACATCGAATCACGATGCTGATACTGCCGCGTTGTTTAAATACGTTTACCCGGAAATTGCCAATATCTTCTGCACGCATAGAAAAATTCATTTCCATGTCGGATTCGAATTCGGCTATACGCTTGGGGCCCATCAGTTCATAAGCGATACGTTTGACTAGCTCAGGATCGAGTTTTTGGGCATTGATCGGCATCACCACACCTTGAATTTTTATATTCACGGGTGCGCCGACCGAGAAAAATATATCAGAGGCTTCTCTTTCGACGGCCATTTGCAATAGTGGTGTGACGATCATCTGGTTCTCCTTAAAACAGTTGCCAGTAGATAGACTTTAGTCGTTAGTTAAAGCAAAAACCAAGTTCCCGACTAACGACTAATAACTAGCGTCTAATGACTTAGATGCCTCGCAACAATTCGTTGATGCCAACTTTGCTCAATGTCTTCGCATCAACTTTTTTCACAATCACCGCACAATACAAACTATAGCTTCCATCTTTGGAAGGTAGGCTGCCGCTCACTACCACAGAGCCTGCTGGCACGCGTCCGTAAGTCACTTCGCCTGTTTCGCGGTCGTAAATTTTAGTACTTTGTCCGATGAATACGCCCATCGAAATTACCACGTTGTCTTCGAGAATCACGCCTTCAACAATTTCGGAGCGCGCACCGACAAAGCAGTTATCGCCGATGATAGTCGGGTTGGCTTGGACAGGCTCAAGCACGCCGCCGATACCTACGCCGCCGCTCAGATGCACGTTCTTGCCGATCTGAGCGCATGAGCCAACGGTTGCCCATGTGTCGACCATCGTACCTTCGTCCACATATGCGCCGATGTTCACATAAGACGGCATCAACACCACATTTTTGCCGATGAACGAGCCACGGCGTGCAGCAGCAGGAGGCACGACACGGAAGCCACCTTCACGGAAATCACGGCTGTTGTAATCGGCAAATTTGGACGGTACTTTGTCATAGTAATTTGTGAAACCACCCTTGATAAAATTGTTGTCCTCCAGACGGAACGACAGCAATACAGCCTTTTTGAGCCACTGATGTGTGACCCACTCGCCGTTGATTTTTTCAGCAACGCGCAACTTGCCCTGATCAAGCTGCATGAGAATGTTATCAACTGTCTCCTTGAGTTGAGCATCCGCGTTACGTGGGGTAATTTCCGCGCGGCGTTCAAAAGCTGCGTCGATGATTTTTTGTAATTGATCCATGTTGAGTTCCAGTTAGTTTTGATTAAGTGTTGAGACAAATTGAGCGATACGTCGTGCGGCTTCCAGCGTTTCTTCGGTGCTGGCAACCAATGCCAAGCGTACAAAATTTTCGCCAGGGTTTACGTCATTTACGTTGCGCGCCAAATAGCTGCCTGGTAAGAGGGTGACATTATAGTCGCGATACAAAGCTTGCGCGAAAGTGGTGTCTGCTATCGGTGTGCGTATCCACAGATAAAAACCTGCGTCGGGTAAAGCCACAGGCAGCACAGGTTTGAGTATCGCTATTACCTTGGCAAATTTTTCCGCATACAGGCGGCGATTTTCTTCGACATGCGCTTCATCGTTCCAAGCTGCAATGCTGGCGGCTTGAATGGCTGGGTTCATTGCCGAGCCGTGATAAGTGCGATACAGCGCGAATTTTGCAATGACCTCGGCATCGCCCGCGACAAAGCCGGAGCGCATCCCCGGCACGTTGGAGCGTTTAGATAAGCTGGAAAATACCACCAAATTTTTGTAGTCACTACGACCCAACTGTTGTGCGGCTTGCAACGCACCGAGCGGTTTTTGATCGAAATATATTTCCGAATAACACTCATCAGACGCGATGATAAAACCATAGCGGTCAGACATCTCGAACAAGGTTTTCCACTCGCTCAATGGCATCACGCTGCCACTCGGATTGCCCGGTGAGCACACGTATATCAATTGCGTGCGTTGCCAAACTGCTTCGGGTAGCTGCGTGAAATTTAACGCGAAATGGTTTTCCGGTAAGGTGTTGAGAAAGTAGGGCGTTGCACCAGCCAAGAAAGCCGCGCCTTCGTAAATTTGGTAAAACGGGTTGGGGCAAACTACCGCAGGGTTAGGCTTGCTGCGATCAATCACCGCTTGGGCAAAGGCAAACAACGCCTCGCGGCTACCGTTAACGGGCAGCACCTGCGTCTTGGCATCGGGTACGGGCACATCAAAACGCGTGGCGATCCAGTTGGCAATAGTGTTGCGCAATGCGTCACTACCAGCGGTTGTGGGATAATTCGCCAGTCCGTCGAGGTTGGCAGTTAGCGCGTCTTTGATGAATTGCGGTGTGGCATGTTTGGGCTCGCCGATAGATAAGCTAATTGGACGCAACGCAGGGTTAGGCTGAACATCGCGAAACAGCGCGGCAAGTTTTTGGAACGGGTAGGGCTGTAAACGATTGAGGTCTGGATTCATTGCAATAGTATTGGTTGGTGTCCTGTTCGTGTTGATAACCAGCGACTTGACTGTCGTTTTTTGACAGTTTAGTCGAATGGCTAGAAGTTATATCAGCGTAGCGCAGCGAAGTCGAAACATGGATAGCTACCTCACTTCGACTTCGGCAAAAATGCCTACGCTCAGTGCGAACGGTTATAGAAAATTCTGAGCGGGTAGGATTATAAGGGTGTAGTCAGTGTCATCAAAACAAAATGTAATGCCGATAGTCGGAATTTTGAGCGGCGCACTGGTGTGGGGACTGATCTGGTATCCTTATCGTATGTTGCAGGATGCGGGCTTGGCGGGCGTATTCGCTGCGATGATCAGTTATTTGCTGGCATTAGTGTGCGGCACGTTTATGTTGCCACGTGCGATGCAATCACTAAAACATGCCGGATGGTGGACGGTAGGCTTGGTGTTCAGCGCAGGATGGTCAAACTTGGGCTATGTCCTCGCCATGTTGCACGGCGAAGTGATGCGCGTGCTGCTGTTGTTTTATCTCGCGCCACTGTGGACGATTTTATTTTCCTATTGGCTACTCGGCGAACGGCTCAATCGTTATGGCTACGCGGTGATGGCGTTATCCTTGTGTGGCGCAGCCATCATGCTATGGCAGCCACAACACGGCCTGCCATATCCGCAAAATTTTTCTGAATGGATAGGATTGTCAGCAGGGATGAGCTTCGCATTGTCTAACGTGCTATCACGCCGCGCCGCAAATTTGAATATCGAGGCAAAATCCTTCAGTGTGTTGCTCGGCACAGCGTTGCTCACCGTCCCCTTCTTGCTGTGGCAAGGAGGGTTATCAAACCAATGGCAAATGTTGAATGTACAAGCTTGGCTGATACTCGCGCTGATCGGCATAGCACTGAGTGCCACCAGCTACGCCGTGCAATACGGCGTGACGCATTTGCACTCAAATCGCGCCATGCTGTTGTTTTTGTTTGAGTTGGTTGTAGCTGCCATTTCATCTTACTTTTTGGCGGGAGAAGCGATGGAGTTGAGAGACTGGATAGGTGCGGTGCTCATTGTTTCGGCGAGTTTGATGTCGGGGAAGCTGCATGCGGAAGAAGCGTGTTAAAGCTGCAAACAGTTTACTCTTGGAACGGCAGGGCATCAAAGTCCGTGTAAAACGTAAATTTTGTCATCACCGACAGTGAGCATAACCTGCCGATTGCAGCGAGCTTACTTAATCGCAATTCCCAAGCTGATACACCTGATTGTGTGTGGACAAGTGACCTCAGTCAGATGAGGTTTGAGAAAAACTGGTTCGCGACACGGCTGAAGAAAACGGCATAATGAGCGCGTTAAGAAATATGGATATCAGTGGCGTAGTCATTGTCTCTCACGCACTTGCGAACAAACTCATTCTTGTTACCAACAACGTGGTGGAATTTGAGCATGTGGCCGAGTGCGTGTTGAAAGCTGGGTGGATAAATAGCTGTGCGATACTTGGGACGTGCATGTTATATGCATGTTTGTTGGTCAGAGAAGATTTAAATTTTCAATATCTGAAGTAGTATGTTCAATTGCTACTGGCAGTAAAACTTTGTTGGTAAACCGCGTGTGAGCTGGATGTTTTTTGAACAAATCCAGAGCGGTTTTATTTGCAAGTCTAAACCTTATGCAGAAACGAAATTCTCCGCCGATCTCCAGAGATTGGCTGTTATGAATACTAATCACGCCTGGAATGGCTTCCACTAATTTACTTGCTTCTCTCCATATTGAAGTCACTTCGCTTTCTGACAAAGCAGTTGAGGTTTTGTATAACACAATGTGCTCTACTTCCTGCCATGGACGGCATTGCGTCAACACTTCTGCCGCCCTTCCGCCACAGCCCCAAAGGCGGAGGCATCGTTCCACTTCTTCACGCACCACATCACGAACACCAGACAGCAGAAAGCTGTGGTCCCCCCTACGGTCGGAAACAACGTTTTCCCTTATGCGCCGACTGGCAGCGTCGGAAAGTGCTGTGTAGTAATTAATTTTGGCAATGCCACTTGCAATTAACTTTCGATACTGATCGTCCGATAATCCTGTACCGCCGTGTATCACCAAAGGTACAGGGGTTGCGTCTTTAATTTTTGCCAGCCGCACAAAATCAAGTTTTGGAACGCCTTTCATTCTACCGTGCACTGTGCCTACCGAGACCGCAAGGCAATCCACTCCTGTGCGTTCAACGAACCCCTTGGCCTCGGTTGCGGAAGTGTAAGCAAGCTCGCCCGGATGTATTTTTGCGCTTTCTCCCTCGACACCCGGCACATAACCTAATTCGCCCTCTACCGTAATGCCGCAAGCATGTGCCATCTCGACTATGTCACGGGTTTGCCAAAGATTATCGGAGAAAGGCATAGCCGAGGTGTCCACCATTACCCCGTTGCATCCGGCACGGATAGCACGCTCGGCGGAGGCAAGGCTGGTACCGTGATCGAAATTGATAGCGACCGGTACGTTGGCACGTTTGGCTGCCGTAGTCACAGCGGGCATCAGAAGTTCAAAATCGTAGTGACTGAAGTGTGACTCAATTAAATTGAGTACTACGGGCGCGCGACAATTTTCGGCAGCCTGCATGATGGCTTCCAGAAAATTTAGATTGGCGACACCAAATGCGCCAACCGCATATTTGTGGCGGTGTGCGTGAGTGATCATGTCAGACAAATTAACAAGTGGCATGTTAGATTTCCTGTGTACAGTCAGTTTTTATAATGCGACCCTGCTTGTTCAATACCGTGTCTTCCGGATACGAAAGAATGGATAATGTCGCAATTCATTCTTGGTCAGGAATACAAATGGAAATAACTTGTTACCGCGATGCGGAATTGATGCGTGAGTCCCGTCATCTATCCGCCACCACCTATAATTTGGCGCAGACCCTGTTTTCTCGCAGCGCGTCCGGTTGCCTGTTCGTGCCGATACGTTCCATGCAGTATCTGGCGGTTTTGGATGCGGAGGAGTTTGTATTCCTCGACGGCGAGCGCAAGTGCTGGATCGACATCGCTTGGCAAAATTTCCGCCCCCAATTGCGTACCAAGTTGGAGGAACCGGTCGCTTTTCAAGCGGTTTACTATCGTGCCGATTCTGCGCAGCTCATGTCACGTTTACAAGCCGAACTGCCGCGCGCTTTGGGCGAGCTAGCCAAGAAAGAAACACTGCATGGTGACGCACGTATCCTTAAATTTGGCAGGCGCGCATCCGATCATCACGGTTAGTCATCTTCACCCAATTCAGGATTCCAGCCTTCAGTTTTGGCGCGTGCGATAGCTTCCTGATAAATGCGCATATAGCGATCTAGTAATTCCGACGGCAAGCGACTGGGCAGATGAGCGTATTTCTCCCATTCAGCCCATAATTTCTCGTACAGCGTCTGCATCTCGCCATATGTCCAGCCCGCGCAGTCTTGGTCTTCGGGTATAAAACCAAACATCCAGCCGTCTTTGACCATCTGCCCCAAGTGTGTCATGCCGCCGTTTTCATCGTTGCGTAATCCTGCATAGCGTAATGGCTCCATTTTTATTTTTACCTAGTTAAACCTGCATAAAGCATCGGAAGTTTCTCTGGCAGCCGCTCAATATGATCGACCACCATGTAATTTTTACTGCCAAAAATTCGTGATACATATTGATCTGCGCGCGGATCGAGTGTCATGCAAAAGGTATTGATGCCGTTGCGCGCGGCTTCCTCTACGGCTTTTTTTGCATCGTAACGTAAATACTGCGGGTCACGCACATCAATATCTGCAGGCTCACCATCGGTAATCACCATAAGCAATTTTTTCGATGTTTTTTGGTTGCGTAAATAATGTGCGGAATGCCGAATTGCCGTGCCCATTCTGGTTGATAGTTGCCCTGTCATGCCCGCCAAACGTGCCTTAGGCTCATCATTGTAAGGCTGCGAAAAATCTTTGAATCGATAGTATTCAACATCGTGACGACCATCGGAACAAAAACCATGTATCGCAAATGGATCGCCAATTTTGTGTATCGCATCAGACAGCAGCACGCAAGCCTGACGGGTTAAATCCAGCACCGTTTGATCTTGTCCGATAACTTTCTCATTGGTGGACTCGGACAAATCGAGCAGTACCAATACTGAAATATCACGCACTTTTCGTACACTGCGCATCATAGTTCTAGGGTCGGGCTGCATCCCCATACGAAAATCTACCATGCTGCTAATCGCTGCATTGATGTCGACTTCGTCGCCATCTTCTAACTTGCGAATGCGCTGCACACCTTGCGGTTGCATCGCATCAAGCAAAAATTTCAAGCGTGAGGCGATGCGCTTATTGTCCGCCGTGATTTTATCAATCACCTGCAAGTCGCCTGCTTTTGCGCGCTTTTCCATCACTGTCGCCCAAGCTGGGCGCTCCAACTGAATTTGGTAATCCCACTCGGCGTAATGGTAAGGTTCGGCGACGGGCTCTTTACCTTCCCGTTCGTTAAAACTCACGCCATTCTCTTGCGCTGCATCATATGGAAAAAACTCTTCAGACATGACCCAGATTTCCTGGGCATCATCACCTGCGGTTTCCACCTCAAGTTCATTGGCAAATTCCATCACCGAAACGTGTTTACGAACTTGCTTAACGGTTTCAAATCCTGCCGATTGCGATTTATTAAAATCGAATTCTTCAAACTCCCAGAAATAACGGTTGTCATCGCGATATGGCGCGCTCAACAAGTCAGTACGCGGGTTGTAGGCAATATGCTTTTGCATCAAACCGTGCGCCAACGCCACACCCACCTCCCAAGAAAAATGATTGCTCTTCAAACTTTCTTCGCTCTGCGCAGCACTCGTAAACAATGTGCGACCTTCAACTATCCACGCATCGTCGTCTTGATAATCGCTATCCAACAACGCACGCGCCAGTCGATTCAAGTAATCGCCCACGGTGTTTGCTTGATCGGTTTGCGCAAAATGCAGCTTAGACCACAACTGCTCCAGACCTGGGAAAGCACGTATCGACAGCGTTTCAACGCGTGCGTCTTCAATCACACTAATCACCGCCATCTGCAAAGGATTGAGTGCCTCGGCAGAAATTGGCTCGCGTGTGTAAACCAGATGTGCCGCGCAATGCGCTGCTGTAGCGCGATAAACCTCCAAGCCAGACACGCCATTCACATCATCAAACGCATCGGGTAAATGGAGAAAATAATCTTCGATAAAAGGCTTGTAACCCTCGCGTGATTCAAAGTCGCCGGAAGTAGGACGCATGAAAAAATCGCGAGCCCACAGTGCGCGCAGATACATATTGATGCGCCGCTGCACGTCCACAAACAACGTACCTTTACGCTCCTTCTGCAACATCGCCAGCGACTCTTTGGACTTCAGTCCGAAGTACGCCACCTGTTCTTCAAAGTTGATTTTGTGCGCATGCGCGCCCCATGTTGCCCAGCGTCGCAATCCACCCAATGTGAGTTGAGCAAGCAATGCTTCCAGATTTTCCAACATGGGTCGCAAGCCGCGCGGTACTTGATTAAGCAGCGTATTCACCAACTGCAAATAGCTGCGAAATAGTGCGGGGTCACCCAAGCGTTTAGCTGCCGTTGGCGCGCTGGCTATAACCGCTTCCAACATTGAGCCGCTGGTTTTAGAGGCAAGTGCCATCAAGCTATCCAGCATATCCACCACTGAATCTTCGCCAATTTCTTTGGCAATGATAGGTGCATTGTGAATAAAGGTAATGACTAAATCGCCGCCGCGTCCTAAGTTTTTAAGCGCACGTGCGCCCTGCACATAATTTTCCAACCCTGCCGGGCTAAACGCCCGCGCCGCCTCATACCACGAGGCTTGCAGAACCTCTGCGGCGTGACTCCCCAGTTCTTCAAGTAGATCGGTGTGATCCTCTAATGTAATTGACATGTCGTTGGGTATCTGAGCGAGTTAAGCAAAAAGCGGAGCTTCTAAAAATTAGAAGAATGTGGTCACCGCCGCATCCAACGCATCGCGCATGTCGGGATCGTCGGTGATTGGTCGAACCAGTGCCACACGACAAGCCTTGATTGAATCAACGCCAGTGGCAATCAGGCTGCCTGCATAAATCAGCATGCGCGTCGAGATGCCTTCATCCAAACCATGTCCCTTGAGGTTGCGGGCACGCTCGGCGATGGAAACTAGTTTGCCAGCCACTTCCAAGTTAACGCCGGTTTCGTGGGCAACAATTTCGGTCTCAATGTCGTGTTCGGGATAACTAAAATCCAATGCACCGAAACGCTGTTTGGTGGATTGTTTGAGATCCTTCATTAAGCTTTGATAGCCCGGATTGTATGAAATCACCAACTGGAAATCGGGATGCGCTTTGATAAGTTCGCCTTTTTTTTCAAGCGGCAAAACGCGGCGATTGTCGGTTAAAGGGTGGATGACCACAGTGGTATCTTGACGCGCCTCAACCACTTCGTCCAGGTAACAAATTGTACCGTAACGGGCCGCAAGTGCAAGCGGACCATCCTGCCAGTGCGTACCGTCAGCATTGAGCAGAAATCGACCCACCAGGTCGGAAGCGGTCATATCTTCATTGCAAGCCACGGTAATCAATGGCTTGCCTAATCGCCACGCCATATGTTCTACGAAACGGGATTTACCGCAACCTGTCGGGCCTTTCAGCATCATCGGCATACGTACGCTATAGGTGGCTTCATAAATCTCCACCTCGTCGGAAACGGGACGATAGTATGGCTCTGTGTTTATTCGATACTGCTGGATGATGTCTCTCATTGCTACCTCTCACTATTCAGTCAACATAAGGGTGTAAATAATCTATCGCAAAGTATTTACGTCCTGATGCTACTCTCGGTTAAAAAGTCCCCCGCACTGGATCAAGCACGGGGGAAAAGGGATCAATGCTTTAAAAAACTATACAGTCTTACCGCGGAAAATCACCATGTTGGTGCCTTGCGATTGAGCGTAGTTATCGTAAGCCAACAAACGAATGTGATTGTTTGGGTTAGCTTTACGGCAAGCTTCCGCTTCTTTCAACACAACATCCACATTGGTTTCACCAAACATCGGCAGCTTCCACATATACCAGTAGTTGTCCATCAGGTGCTCAGGCTCAGTGTGCTCAAGTCCTGGGTTCCAACCTTTCTTAACGATATATTCAATTTGCTGCCTGATCTGCTCAGTAGTCATTGCTGGCAAGTATGAAAAAGTTTCAAACTTGCGGCTGGCTGGATCGCTAACACGTGATTTGTAATCTTGCATTTCACTCATTTTAATTTCCTTTTTTAATAGTCTAGGGACCAAGATACGGCGCATCGTTCGACGCGACATTGTCTCAATGCTTACTTATGGGCTACGTCCAACTTGTCAACAGTATCGAACTCGAAACGAATTTCTTTCCAAGTTTCCATCGCAATTTTCAGTTCTGGGCTATGGTTCGCTGCCTTGGTTAAGATGTCTTTACCTTCTTTTTCAATTTCTCGGCCTGCGTTACGTGCTTCTACACAAGCTTCCAACGCCACGCGGTTTGCTGCTGCACCCGCTGCGTTACCCCATGGATGACCCAAAGTACCGCCACCAAACTGTAAGCAAGAATCGTCGCCGAAGATGTTAACCAACGCTGGCATGTGCCAAACGTGAATACCACCAGAAGCAACTGGGAACACACCAGGCATTGAACCCCAATCTTGATCGAAGAAAATACCGCGTGCGCGGTCTTCTTTAATGAAGCTGTCTCGCATCAAGTCAACGAAACCGAGCGTTGGCGCGCGATCACCTTCCAGCTTGCCAACCACAGTACCTGAGTGCAGATGGTCACCACCGGACAAACGAAGAATCTTCGCCAACACGCGGAAATGAATACCGTGGTGCGGGTTACGATCGATCACAGCGTGCATCGCACGGTGGATGTGCAACAACATGCCGTTGTCACGACACCAGTTAGCCAAGCCTGTGTTAGCGCAAAAACCGCCTGTGATGTAGTCATGCATAATAATCGGCGTGCCAATTTCTTTTGCGTATTCAGCGCGCTTGTACATTTCTTCCGGCGTTGGTGCTGTCACGTTCATGTAGTGACCTTTACGCTCGCCTGTTTCACGTTCCGCTTTTTCAATCGCTTCTTGAACGAAGTCAAAACGTGTTCTCCAACGCATAAATGGTTGGCTATTGATGTTCTCGTCATCCTTAGTCAGATCCAAACCACCACGCAAGCACTCGTAAACAGCGCGACCGTAGTTCTTAGCAGACAAACCCAATTTAGGCTTGATGGTGCAACCCAGCAATGGACGACCATATTTATTCAGGATGTCACGCTCAACTTGAATACCTTGTGGTGGACCACCGCAAGTTTTAACGTAAGCGATTGGGAAACGAACGTCTTCCAAACGCAATGCGCGCAATGCTTTAAAGCCGAACACGTTACCTACCAATGAGGTAAATACGTTAACCACTGAACCTTCTTCAAACAAATCGATAGGGTAAGCAACAAAGGCGTAGAAGCAAGTGTCGTCGCCAGGTACGTCTTCGATACGATAAGCACGACCTTTGTAGTGATCCATGTCCGTCAACAGATCAGTCCACACGGTTGTCCATGTACCTGTTGATGACTCAGCCGCAACCGCAGCCGCCACTTCTTCACGAGGCACACCCGCTTGAGGCGTAATTTTGAAACAAGCCAGAATATCCGTATCTTGAATCTTGTATTCTGGTTCCCAGTAAGTCTGGCGATACTCTTTAACGCCAGCGTTGTAGGTCTTGACTGCCATCACAAACTCCTTATTTATAGTTAAAATGTATCCTCCCGGCTAGGAAGACCTGTAGCTCAACTGAGCGTGCCGCCACTATAAAAAAGATTAACCATAAATAATAATTGTATTTTTAGATGGTAACGATAGACTTTTATCAATGGTTATTTGGGTAAAAAAACGATGTTAAAAAATGCAACGCTGCGCCAGTTAAAAGTGTTTGAAGCGGTGGCTCGAAATTTAAGTTTTACCAGAGCATCTGAAGAGCTGTACCTGACACAACCGACCGTATCGATTCAACTCAAGCAATTGTCTGAAATTATCGGTCAACCTTTATTTGAACAGGTTGGAAAACGAATATTTCTAACTGAAACGGGGCGCGAATTACTTAAGGTATGCCATGATATTTTCGATAGCCTGTCGCGCTTTGAAATGTTGGTATCCGATATGAATGGAATAAAAGCAGGCAGGCTGCGCATTGCAATCATTACGACTGCAAAATATTTTGTACCGCGAATGCTTGGGCTTTTTTGTGAACGCTATCCGGGCATTGATGTTTCGCTCAAAGTGACAAATCGTGAACGAGTGCAGCAACGTATAGATGACAATCTTGATGACCTGTATGTGCTTGGTCAGCCTCCAGATAATGGGGATGTTGCATTTGAGCCATTTTTGGAAAATCCACTAATTGTGCTAGCTCACAGCACACATCCATTGGCGGGGAAAAAAAATATTGCACCTCGTCTTTTGACCGAAGAATACTTTTTGATGCGTGAGCAAGGATCAGGTTTACGCCTCGCAACAGAACAATTTTTTAGAGAGCGCGGATTGAAAATTAAAGTTCGAATGGAGCTTGGCAGCAATGAAGCGATAAAACATTCGGTAGCCGGAAAGTTAGGCATTGCTGTGCTGTCGGCACATACACTGGCCATTGATGGTCACAATGAAGAGTTTGCTATGCTTGACGTTGAAGGATTTCCTATTCGACGTCACTGGTACCTGGCCTATCCTAAAGATAAGCATCTGTCTGTGGTCGCATTGGCGTTCCTAAAATTCATGCATGAAGAGAGCAAGATTTTGGGCGAAAAATATTTGAAAGGCATCATTGGATTTCCGTCATCGGATGTTAACAAAAGGTAGGAAAGTGTTCTCCTTGGATCCGTGTATGAAACGCCAAATGGCAATTGCGACTTTAAAAAGGGACTCTACGGATCGAATTTCTACAACTGGCACAAACAGCCTTCGCAGGGTTTATGCCACCGTCACCGCCTTATCCAAATACACATCCTGAATCGCATTTAACAATGCCACTCCATCTTGCATCGGTTTTTGAAATGCTTTGCGACCTGAAATCAGCCCCATGCCGCCAGCGCGCTTGTTGATGACGGCGGTGCGCACGGCTTGATGCAAATCATCTTTACCCGATTCACCGCCTGAGTTAATCATGCCGACGCGCCCCATGTAGCAATTTGCAACTTGATAGCGCACGAGGTCGATGGGGTGATCGGTGGTGAGTTCGCTATAGACTTTGGGGCTAGTTTTGCCGAACTTGATGGCGTTGTATCCACCATTATTTTCGGCCATTTTTTGTTTGACGATGTCGGCATTGATGGTGACGGCGAGGTGATTAGCTTGCCCGGTAAGATCGGCGGCGGCGTGATAATCCTTATCGTTCGTCTTGAAGGCGGGGTTGCGCAGATAAGCCCATAATACGGTTGCCATGCCGAGTTCGTGCGCATGTTCAAACGCTTCGGAGACTTCTTGAATTTGTCTGCGTGAATGTTCCGAACCATAGAACACGGTTGCGCCCACTGCCACTGCGCCCATGTCGAACGCTTGATCGACGCTGGCAAATATCGTCTGGTCGTAAATGTTGGGATAGGTGAGCATTTCGTTATGGTTGATTTTTACGACGAACGGAATTTTGTGGGCATAACGGCGCGCCACTGAACCCAGCACGCCTAGCGTAGATGCTACGCCGTTGCAGCCACCTTCGATGGCGAGTTTAACGATGTTCTCCGGGTCGAAATACATTGGGTTGGGCGCGAACGATGCGCCACCGGAATGCTCCACGCCTTGATCGACAGGTAGCAACGAAAGATAGCCCGTGTTAGCCAATCGCCCCTGCCCATACAAGGCTTGCAGGCTGCGCAGTACGCCGACTTTGCGGTCTTTCATCGCCACCACGCGATCCACATAATCCGCGCCCGGCAAGTGCAGCGATTCTTTTGGGATGCCTATGCAGCGATGGCCCAATAGTTGTTCAGCTTCGTCACCCAATAATTGCACAATATTTGCCATGATCTCGCTCCTTAAAAGAAAAGTGGTTGCAACGGGTGATTCAACGAGTGATTCATCCTACTCTTATTACGGTTCAAGAAAAATAGCCTGCGTGTGTATAATTTCACGCAGTTCAAGTCCATTTATAAAAACAATATGACCACTCACACAAACAAGATAATCATTGGCACGCCGCTCAGCCTTTCCGCCACGCGTGTAATGTTGTTGGGCAGCGGTGAATTGGGCAAAGAGGTCATCATCGCACTGCAACGTTTTGGTGTGGAAACCATTGCAGTTGATCGATATGCCAACGCGCCGGGACACCAAGTGGCTCATCGTTCACACGTCATCAACATGGCAGATGGCCCGGCATTACGAGCCCTGATTGAGCAAGAAAAACCACACATCATCGTGCCGGAAATCGAGGCGATTGCGACTGAGATGTTGGAGCAGATCGAGAGTGAAGGTTTAGCGCGTGTCATTCCTACCGCACGTGCCGCGCGCTTGACCATGAACCGCGAAGGCATACGCCGCTTGGCTGCCGAGACATTGGGCTTGCCGACTTCGCCGTATCGTTTTGCCGACAGTCTCGAAGAAATGCGTGCCGCAATAGCGCACATCGGCTACCCATGCATCATTAAACCCGTGATGTCTTCATCGGGTAAGGGACAATCTAAAGTTGATAATGCCGCTGAAGTGGATGCAGCTTGGAGCTATGCTGCCAGCGGCAGTCGCGTGAATCAGGGCAGGGTGATCGTGGAGGGCGTGATTCATTTCGATTACGAAATATGCCTCTAAACCATTTTCAGTTTGACCTGAGTATGCGTCAGGCAAGCGTTGAGCAGGCGTAATGGCAATTCAGCTTCCCACTCACGCCGGTTGAACCGATAACAGAACTCATTGAGATATTCTTGCAAATACTTGGACGATACACCGTGATAGGTACCCAGCAAAAACGCCTTGAGGTTGCCGATGGCAATATGCACCCAAGGCAGCCATTCTCCCGCCTTGTCGGGCGGTGTCACCCGTGCGGCATGGTGCTGTGTCTTGCCGATCTCCAACAACGAGATCAGCGCATCACTGCGCACCGCTTGACCGGGCGGAAGGTGGTGTCGCACAAACTTCGCCACCGCCCCCTTCGTCACGGCGGGAACTTGTTGCATGGCGATAAAACCGGCACGCTGATCCCGGTTCTCAACCGCCACCAGCACCGGGGTTTTGCCTTCGGCACCGCGCCCCCGCTTGCCGCTGCGTCGGCCACCCACAAAGGCATCGTCAATCTCGATCAGGTCGTGCAGCCGATAAATACTGTCCCGGTGTCCCATGGCAATGCGTATCTTGCGCAGCATCCGGCTGGCGGTGATCCAGGACACGCCGATTTGTTTGGCCAGTCGCATGGCGGAAATACCGCCCTTGTCCGAGGCGACCAGGTAGACCGCCCAGAACCACTGGGTAAGAGAGAGGTTGGTGGAGTGGAACAATGTCCCCGCCGTGAGCGAGGCTTGGTAGTGGCAATGGGCGCATTCGTAACGGTGGCGCGTGGTGATGGCATAGCCATGATCATGCCCGCATCGCGGGCAACGAAACCCGTCCGGCCAGCGTTGCTGCGCCAGTGCTTGGGCGCAGGCTTCTTCAGTTCCGTACCGTTTCTGCCAGTCCAATACATTCGTTGGCATCGTCTTCATGATTCATTTCCTCGTTTCGTTGAGTACGAAACGTTAGGCAGCTGAAACTGAGAATGATTCATAGGCATGTTACGAAATTACGCAACTCACAGTGCGTGCTATCGGCTCGGATGGGAAAACGGAAACATATTTCTGTGAATCCATTGGACATGTCCAGGTGCAGGGCGACTATGTTGAGAGCTGGCAGCCGCAAGCCATGTCGCCCTTGGCTTTGCAACGCTCCCGCGAGATAGCCAAAAAAGTCACGGATGATCTTGGGGGCTTGGGCATTTTCGGTGTGGAGTTATTTGTAAAGGGTGATGAGGTGTGGTTTTCCGAGGTGAGTCCTCGTCCACACGACACGGGGATGGTGACGATGTGTACACAAATACAAAATGAGTTTGAGTTACATGCACGCGCAATACTCGGCTTGCCTGTGGATGTGAGCCTGCGTGCAGCCGGCGCGAGTGCGGTGATTTACGGGCAGCATGAAGCGCAAGGCATCGCATTTATGGGGGTGGATGAAGCACTGCGCGTGCCATGTAGCGATGTGCGATTATTTGGTAAGCCTGAGTCATTCAAAAAACGTCGCATGGGTGTGGCACTTGCGACGGGCAAAGATACCGATGAAGCAAGAAGTCGCGCAAAGTTGGCGGCTAGTAAAATTGTTCCGGTGCCAGTGTGATGATTACGGGAATACTCCACGCTACTTTTTTAACCGCTGACTTAGCCAAGTCCCGCATTTTTTACGAAGGTGTACTCGGCTTGCGGGTTAATCCTACCCGCCCGACGATGAGCTTTGATGGTGTGTGGTACGACGTGGCGGATAATCAACAAATTCATTTGATGGCATTACCGAATCCAGAGGACGGATTGCAGCGTCCTTCGCATGGGGGGCGAGACCGCCATGTTGCGTTTGCAGTTCTAAATTTGAATAAATTGATGGGGCAGTTAAATGAAGCGGGAGTGGTTTATACACTCAGTTCAACCGGCCGTAGTGCTTTGTTCTGCCGCGACCCGGATCACAACGCCTTGGAGTTTATTGCGGTTGGTGATTTTGTTTGATTGTGTTGTTCAACGAAATTCTTAAAGTCACCCGCGCTTAATGGCGTACCGTAATAAAATCCCTGTCCTTCATCGCAGTGATTCAAGGCTAAAAAATCCATCTGCGCTTTTGACTCAATGCCTTCAGCAATTACCTGTAGATTTAAGCTGTGTCCTAGATAAATAATTGCTTTAACTATGGCGGAGTCATCACCTCCCATAGCAATGTCTTTGATAAATGACTGGTCAATTTTGAGCTTATCCATGGGAAAGCGTTTTAGATAGCTCAAGCTGGAATATCCCGTACCGAAATCATCAATAGCCAACTTTAGCCCCATGCTTTTGAGTTGATCGAGAATTGCAATGAGCTGTTCCGAATCATCCATTAGCACACTTTCTGTTAGTTCTAATTCGAGTAATTCAGGTGCTAATCCCGTGTCGTACAATATCTTTTTTATAGATGAAATGAGGTTTTTATCTTTGAATTGGCGACCTGACAAATTAACGGCAACAGTAAGATTTTTTAACCCGACATCTTGATAGGCTTTTAATTGCCGGCATGCGGTTTTAATGACCCATTCACCGATCGGAACAATGAGCCCTGTGTCTTCAGCGAGCGAGATGAATTTATCGGGTGAAATCATGCCCATGCTGGGATGACTCCAGCGTATCAGTGCCTCCATGCCGAAAACTTTCCGGGTCTTTAAATCGACTTGTGGCTGGTACAACAAATAAAATTCATCAGCTTCTAAAGCGTGGCGCATGGTGCTTTCTAGTAACAAGCGATCATTAATCTTGGCGTGCATTTCAGGGGCGTAAAACTGAAAACTATTGCCGCTCTGTTCTTTGGCACGGTACATTGCAACATCGGCGTTCATCAGTAGCGTCTCCGCATTCTTTCCGTCCTGCGGATAAAGGCTAAAGCCTGCACTGTAACTGACGAATATCTCGCGTTTGCTGACGAAAAAGGGGGCAGCAAAAACCCGGTTGATCCGATCAATTTCTTGAGAAACGTACTTTTCGTTAGGCAAGTCATACAGAATAAGAACGAACTCGTCTCCGCCTAATCTGGCAATGGTATCCACGGGGCGGATTGCAGCTTGAAGTTTTTCAGCGATGATTATCAACAGTTGATCACCCGCAGTGTGACCGAGGCTGTCATTGATGAGTTTGAAATTGTCGAGGTCGATAAATACAATCGCAACGAGATGATTTGAACGGTCGGCATGAGCGATAGCTTGAATGATGCGGTCGTTTAGTAGTTGCCGATTCGGCAGGCCTGTCAGGGGATCACGATTGACCAGTGACTGGTATTTGATAAGCATTAAGTACAACAGCCAGGCAGACGCAGCAATGAGAAACCACCCCACCGCCAGCTCACTCCATGCGTTGTCAGCCAGCTTAACGTTGGCGATTAGGGTGTAGGGAAGCCCACTTTGAATTAACACCCATATCCCCAAGACAAGGGAATAAGCCCAAGCAATTCGCTTGGCTTGCCGATGTTCGTCAGCCGCTTTGCTTTTAATAACAGGCATACTTCATGTTCTATTCAGGTGAATAACGATTTGGCGATGATTGGTGTACTCCAATTATGCCGCAGATTGTGTTCTGTGGGCATAAGCTAATTTATAGCGCGAGTGGGGTAATGCGGGTTGATGCGCAAGATTAGATAAACTAGCCTCGCGTAATACGGAAATGGAACAGATTTTTAAAAAGGGAATGCGACGTGAAAAGTTGAGTTTTTAAAGTGCTCTGCGCCACGACAATGAAAGCGAATGCCTGAGTGGGTTGAGCTCGATGCGACTTTCTTTAGATTCGATACGGAGTTTAGGTGATAGAGAAGATTTTATGCCGTTATCGGTGTAGTGCCAGCGGATACTGGTTGTCCAGAATGTGCCTGTTTTGATTTCGGATATTGACGGTAGATGAGGCATTTTGCCAAATACAAAATTGCTGGCGGGGGTGTTTGCTACAGTGGTGCTTATTTGGTATGAATCTATTTGTTTGATGTGTGAGAGTTGAAGCGAAAGCAAATCAAATTGAGTGATTTCAGGTTGAGCCGCATGCGTTGTTAGCGAAAGGGTGGAGAGCAAGAGGCCTAGACATAGCCGAATCATAACAGTTGTTGCGGTCTTTGGTTGCGTCATCTCGTTCCTTACTTGCGCTGATTAAATTCCTTAAAAGGCAAGGGGGGAGAACACGGATGATGCATCGTGTTGCAGTCCCGCTACCATAGCTTCCCTTAGGTCGGTGACTTTGCGTCCTTACATTTCGGTAAGTTTGCCAAGCGGACGCAGGTTAGTGTGTTGTCTGATTAGAGTCAAAACCCACAAGATGAAAGGTTGGCTTTTAAGATGAAAGGCGGTAATCGGCGATGAACGGTTGGTATTTTCGGGTGAGCGGTTGGCGGGTTGAGTCACCGTTTAAGGTGCAGGATTGGGGTAACGTCTATGCACCGCCTCGATTTTTTCTAATGTGTCAGCGGATAGTGTGACCTCTGTACTTAATAAATTCTCCTGGAGTTGTTGCAAGGTGGTTGCGCCCAATATCACGCTGCGGGTAAACCATCGGGTACGGGCAAATGCCAGTGCCATTTGCGCAGGGCGGATGCCTGCTTCCTGAGCGATGCGCACGTACTCTGTCACCGCAGCAGGAACGTTTATTTTTGCATAGCGTTGTCCGAAATTAGGGAATTGTGTGATGCGTCCTTTGGCTTGCGCATCGGCTTGATACTTGCCTGTCAAATGCCCAAACGCGAGCGGACTGTAGCCTAACAATCCCACATTATTGTGATGACACATCTCCGCCAAGCCCGATTCGAAGCTGCGGTTCATCAAGTGATAGGCGTTTTGTATCGAGACGATTTTGGGTAGGTTAAATTTTTCAGCACAACGCAAAAATTCGCTCACGCCCCATGCGGTTTCATTGCTCAAACCAATGTGGCGAACTTTGCCTGCTTGCACCAACGACGCTAACGCTTCGAGTTGCTCCTGAATAGGCGTAGTGTCGTGTTGTTGCGCCACGTCATAGCTGGTCGCGCCAAACATCGGAACATAACGATCAGGCCAATGAATCTGGTACAGATCAACATAGTCGGTCTGTAAACGACGCAGGCTGCCATCTATGGCAGCTTCAATATGCGTGCGATTCACCTTCGGTCCATTGCGTATCCACGCAAAACCGCGTGAAGGTCCCGCGATTTTTGTCGCGACAATCAACTTATCGCGCTGCTGATTTTTAAGCCATGAGCCGATATAACTCTCGGTGCGACTATATGTCTCAGCGCGCGGTGCGACTGGGTACATCTCCGCTGTGTCGATAAAATTCACACCATGCGCGACGGCTAAATCAAGCTGGTCATGAGCATCTGCCTCAGTATTCTGCTCGCCAAACGTCATCGTGCCCAAACTCAATACCGAGATATGTAAATCGCTGCCACCTAATTTCCTGAGTTCCATGATTACCTCTTTGTGGATTGCCATTGATATTCTAATCCAGATGCCTCACATACCAGTCTGCAACATCAGCATGTTAGGATAGCAAAATGAAGATGCCCGCTTTATTTGTTTCACATGGTGCGCCCACCTTGCCTTTAGAGCCGGGTGAAACGGGCGGTGCGTGGCGAAGAATCGCTGCATCTTTGCCAATCCCATCCGCAATTTTGGTCATCTCAGCGCATTGGGAAACAGATATTCCAACGGTGAGTAGCGTCGTTCAACCGGAAACCATTCATGATTTTAGCGGCTTCCCCCAAGCACTTTATGAATTGCAATATCCCGCGCCAGGCTCACCAGAGTTGGCTAAGAGCGTTGTTGAGTTGCTCCAAAAAGCAGGTATTCCTGTTCAACACAGCAACATGCGCGGCTTGGATCATGGCGCGTGGGTTCCACTGAGTTTGATGTACCCCGATGCGAACATTCCTGTCACGCAACTTTCGTTGCAACCAAGAAAAACCCCCGCGTGGCACATTGCCTTAGGTCGTGCGCTACAGCCTTTGCGTGGGCAGGGTGTGCTGATTATCGGTAGTGGTTCAATCACGCATAATTTGCGCGCTATTTTTCAGCATCGGCAAGGAGAGGCTGTGCCTGTGTGGGTAACGGAATTTTGCGACTGGATGGCAGAAAAAATTCAATCAGGCGACATTGACGCACTTGGTAATTATCGTCGCCTCGCACCGCACGCCGTGCAAAACCATCCGACGGATGAACATTTATTGCCGTTGTTCGTGGCATTAGGCGCGGCAATTAAACTTGAAACTGCGCAGCGTCTCAATCATGTGATGACCTACGGAATTTTGGCAATGGATGCATGGCAGTTTGAATAAAAACTTGAGCCGTCATTCCCGCGAAAGCGGGAATCCAGTTAAACAATAAGTTCGCCGCAGAGCGGCAGAAAAACCAAAGGCATTATCAAAAAACCAAAGGCATTATCAATAAAAGCGCCGGATTCCCGCTTTCGCGGGAATGACGAAAGTCTTAGAGCGTTACTGCAATTTTCTGCAACGCATCCACCGATAAATCATCCAACGGAACTCTGCGAGCACCGTCCAGTAGCTTGTAGTGCTTAGAGGTCGCACGCAAATAACTGGGGTCATAATGCAACGTCAAAAGCTCTCCTACCATGGTTTTAAAATCACCCGCGTGTATCAATTCAGTCCAATGCTCTAATTGTTGAGTACCGTGAAAGCGATGCAGTGATTGCAAATGCGAGATGAGCAAAGACGGATTCACAAGGTAATGTTGATAGTCCTCGATTAGCCCTGCCACGCGTGTAGCGAGAGGCGTTTCCACCAGCAGGCACTCGCTGGTGTGCATGGCAGTGATGAGGGCAGGGGGTAGGGTGATGAGTCCGATTTTATTGCTTTCCGCTTCCACATAAATGGGACGAGTGACATCAAACTTTTGCATTGCCAACAACAATTGGCTGTCAAAATATTTCTGTGAGGGTTGACCTTGTTCAGGTAGCCTCCCCAATACCGAGCCGCGATGCTGTGCAATATCTTCCAAGTCCAACACTTGTTGACCATTGTTTGCTAATGCCTGTAACAAGCGGCTTTTCCCAGACCCCGTTGAGCCACATACAACGCGAAACTGAAAATGGGCAGGCAATGCTTCGAGTTGGTTCAATACTTCGCGGCGATAGCTTTTATAGCCACCTTCCAATTTGTGTGCTGACCATCCCACTTGAGCGAGAATGATGCTCATCGCGCCGCTGCGCTGTCCGCCGCGCCAGCAATAGATGAGCGGTCGCCATGATTTCGGATGATGGTTAAAGCGCGTTTGCAAATGCTCAGCAATATTCATCGCAACTAATGCCGCGCCAACCTTACGCGCTTCAAACGGTGACTGTTGCTTGTATAGTGTGCCTACCGTGATGCGTTCTTCATCGGAAAGCACAGGGCAATTGATCGCGCCGGGGATGTGGTCTTCAGCGAATTCTGCCGGCGTGCGCACATCGATGATTTCGTCAAATTCGTTAAGCTGTGTTAAGTTTGCTGTTCTAAATAACATTGAAATATAAGGAATCGTTTGTGTCGGAAATTAAATTAACTTCATTGTCGCATGGTGGCGGTTGCGGCTGCAAAATTGCGCCAGCCATGTTGCAAAAAATTTTGGGCGATGTGCAAGAAAAGTTGCCGTATGCCAATTTGTTAGTGGGTAGAGAAACGAGCGACGATGCAGCCGTGTATCGCCTGAACGATCAACAAGCCATCATCGCCACTACCGATTTTTTTATGCCCATCGTCGATGATCCTTATGACTTCGGGCGCATCGCTGCAACCAACGCACTCTCCGATGTGTATGCCATGGGTGGCACACCTATCATGGCGTTGGCCATCGTCGGCATGCCTATCAACAAACTGCCCGTGGAAGCAATACGCGCCATTCTGCAAGGCGGTGAGTCCGTGTGCAAAGCAGCGGGCATCCCGCTTGCGGGTGGTCATTCAATCGATTCACCCGAACCAATTTACGGCTTGGTCGCAATCGGTATCGTGCATCCCGACAAGTTAAAAAAGAACAGCGAAGCGCAAGCAGGTGACGTGCTGATACTCGGTAAAGGTTTGGGCGTGGGCGTGTTGGCGCAAGCCTTAAAAAAAGGCGCGTTGTCCGCCAACGGCTATGCACAATTGATAGCCAACACCACCAAGCTCAACACGGTGGGTACTGCATTGTCAGAATTGCCAGCCGTGCATGCGTTGACTGATGTAACAGGTTTCGGACTACTCGGACATTTGTTGGAACTATGTCGCGGCTCAGATTTGGCTGCGGAAATAAATTTCAATCAAGTACCGGTTTTATCTAGTGCACTACCGTTAGCGCAGCAAGGCTACGGCCCTGGGGCGATAGAGCGTAACGTTGAAAGCTACGGTAATGCAATAGATTTCGCCGCAAATATCGAAGGCTGGCAACAACGTTTATTGGCTGATCCGCAAACCAGCGGAGGGTTGTTGGTGTCAGTTTCAGCAGATGCGGTTAACGAGGTGTTAGCGTGCTTTAAGCAAGCCGGATTTTCTCAGGCCGGCGTGATAGGTGAGATGAAAAATGGTTCGCCTGGGGTGCGGGTAAGTTAGCCAAAGAAAATCAATGTTGCTTTAATTGCCTTCTTTGAACGCGCTGATGGCGGCCTCAAGTGCTGCCATCACTGATTCGATAACTGTGCTGAAAATCAGGCGCGCAGTGTCTAAATCATTCTGTTTTGCCGAGTGTTCGATTTGTGTGCAGACATCCTCCAATTCGGCTGCGCCCACCATGCGGCTCGCTCCTTTAATTCGGTGGGCACAGCGCATTATTTCCGGGGCGTTTCCCGTTTGTAATACCGTATCTAAATTGGCAACGTCGATACGGTTCTGCAAACTGAATTCTTTCAACAGCTCCAATTGATTTTCGGGGCGTGTGGAAATCAATTTAAGGACATCCAGATTCAGTACAACCTGATTTTTGCGGGAATGCTGGGGTGTTAATTTGGTGGAATCAATTGTGTCGAGAGTGGGTAATAAGTTCGTTTTAGTCAGCCACTTTACGAGCATCTCTCTCAAGTCGGTCATTTTGGTTGGCTTGGTCAACAAGTCGTTCATGCCTGCTGCACGGCTGCGTTCCAGCTCTTCGGTTAGTACATTGGCCGTCCAGGCGATGATAGGAATAGCTTGTTTGTCGGAGTGTTGCTCAGTTGTGCGGATACGCCGTGCCAGCTCATAACCATCCATATCAGGCATATGGCAATCGGAGATAATCAAGTCAAAGTGTTCATTTTCCCAAAGCGACAAAGCTGAAGTGCCATCTTCAGTCGTGGTTACTTGCAGACCGAGTAGCCGCAATTGTTTTTTCAGTAACGCCCGGTTGATCGGATGATCATCAACCACCAAAACTGAAAGGCTGGTTCCCTGTCCCACCAGTGGCCTAACCACCGATTCAATTTCAGTGTTATATGAAGGATTATGGTTTGATTGAAGATCATCTACATCAACCGAGCTTGCGACTTCCAAATTCACATTAAAACTAAAGGTTGATCCCTCTCCGGGTACGCTCTGAACACCTATCTGGCCGTGCATCATGTCGGCCAAGCTGCGGCAGATGGATAATCCCAATCCCGTTCCACCGTACATCCGTGCGGTATCCGCATTGGCTTGTTCATAAAGTTCGAAAAGCCGTAATTGATGCGCGGCATCAATTCCGATGCCGGTGTCTTTTACGCTAAATTCCACTTCATCTTGGCCATTGGTTCGCGATAGCCATTTCGCATCGATGTCTATCCGACCTTGTTTGGTGAATTTGATTGCGTTACTGGCGAAGTTATTGAGTATCTGTGAAAGCCTGAGCGGGTCGAAGCGATGTGCCGAAGCGAGTTTTCCATCTACCTGCAAATTTAATTGCAGCCCTTTTTCACTGGCAAGTTGCAGGTAAGTGTTCTTCACTCCCATCATCATTTCTACAATCGTGGTGACTTTGGGAGACAATTCCAATTTTCCCGCTTCGATCTTGGACCAATCGAGCACATCGTCCACGATGCGCAACAAGCTTGCACCTGACTCTTGTGCTGTTACTAGTATTTCACGTTGCATTTGGCTAAGGTGTGACAAACCCAGCAACTCCATCATGCCCAATAGACCGCCTAGCGGGGTGCGAATTTCGTGACTCATCGTGGCCAGGAATGAATCTTTGGCCTTGTTCGCCAACAGCAATTGCGCGGTACGTTGCGTCACCCGTTCAGCAAGTTGCGCACGCTCTAACTCGATTTGGCTATTTGCCTCTGCCAATTCGCTGGCCGTACTGCTCAGTTGTTGCAAGGCAATATCCCGCTCTTGGCGTGCATGCAAAGCGGTGACACCAAAGGTGAGATCATTGGCCATTTCTTCCAGCAACTCGGCCTCAGCTGTATTGAAAGCTTCGGCTTGCTTGGCGTAGATAGACATCACGCCAAACACTACTCCATCCGCAGCGAGCGGTAGCGAGATGCAAGACGCATAGCCTCGTTTTAACGCCTCATTTCGCCAGGGTGCCATAGACTCGTCTGTCAACAGATTTTGCGCAATCTGGATGCTACCCAAACGTGCGGCTCTGCCAGTTGTACCCTGGCCTTGCGGTGTATCTGCCCATACGATTTTGGCAACATTTAGATAACCTTCTTCAAAACCAAATTGTGCAACGGGGCGTATTTCCTTGTTCTTGCTTTTGACGACATACCCCACCCACGCCAGTACATAACCGCATTTTTCAACGATAGCCTGACAAATTTCCTGGAAAAGTTCACGTTCGTGTGTGGTGCGCATCAAGCTGCGATTCACTGTGTTGCGTGCGGCAAGGGCGCGGTTGGTATATTGAATCGCAGCTTCAGCTTGCTTTTGTATGGTGATATCAGAAAACAAGGCAACACGGCGTTGTACTGAGCCCGATTCGTCATAAACAGAATTGATCGTCAGCCACCCGGCATAGCGTTCGCCATCTTTGCGACGGTTCCAAATTTCGCCTTGCCATTGACCCGTTTCATTGATTTTTTGCCACATCTCACGATAGAAGCTTGGCGATTGTTCTCCTGAATTTAGAACGGCGGGTGTTTTACCTATAACCTCTTGCAAGTCATAGCCCGTCAACTTGGTAAAGGCGGGATTGATCTCGATAATATGATCGTCTGCATTGGTTACTATCATGCCTTCGCTGCTATTTTCAAATACCATGGCCGCAAGCCGCAGCTTTTCATCGGCGACCTTTTGCAAGGTGACATCACGTGCGGTTCCCACCACGCCGATTACTTCACCCCTATCATTAACGAAGGGGGCTTTAAAAACTTCCAAACATAAATGTTGGCCTTTCACATTGCCGCATTCTTTAAATCGTGCCGTTTTTCCTTGCCTTAAAGTTGCGTAATCGCTTTCTTGGCAGATAGTTCCAAAGGTATGCCAATCAGGGTTGTCGGGGAAAAGATTTCTTTCGCGTTGCGCAAAGAACAGATCATTTTTGCCGATGGGTTCATTGGTATCCTTTGCACACAATAACTGTTCGCAAATAGCTTTATTGGCAAAAATATAATTCTTATCCAAATCTTTTGCCCAAATCATGTCTGGTACGTTGTCACACATCATACGTAACATGTTCGCCAAGTTAGTTGCGTTTGCTTCACTTAACAATAACCAGGATTCGATATTTTTGCGTTCAGTGATATCAGTCGCAAAGCCAAGCGAAGCGGGTTGTCCATCGAATTCAATTTTAGAGCCACTCAACTCAACCCATTTGGTTTGATTTTGTTTAGTGATAATTCTGATTTGATAATGATCATCAACGGCTTCACCTTTCATGCGCCGTTGAAAATTTCCGATCACTAATTCTCTATCGTCGTTGTGCACTAATTCTAAAAAAGGCAGTGCTAGCAACTCCGTTTCTGAATAGCCGGTTAATTTGCTTGATGCAGGATTCACCGTTTTCAAATGGCCGCCTTGGAGAACGAAGATAGCTTCGTTGGCGGTTTGGATTAAAAGGTGGGATTGTTGCTCAATTTTATGCAATTTTTCAGCGATGGCTTTGCGCTCAGTAATGTCGGTAATGCTAGCCTGAATGGCAGGTTCACCATTGAAGACAATCGCAGTACCGGTGATTTCACCCGCAAATGTCGATCCATCCAAGCGGACAAATTTTTCTTCCATTAGCGGCGTATCGATGCCGTCAGCGGTATTTTTTTTGATTTGATCCAACACGATCTGATGAAAGCTGGGATGTATCAAGTTGAGTACAGGCATCCCTATCAGGTCTTGTGCAGTTTTGGCACCAAACATTTGGATAGCGGCGGGGTTGACGTACAGCACCTTCCCACCATGATGCACGATGAAACCACTCGGCGTTTTATCGACTAAAACGTGATAGCGATCTTCACTTTCGCGCAGATTTTTTTCCCGTTTATTTAAAGTTGTCAGTAGTCGATTGAAGGCAGTCAGTAACGCTCCAATTTCATCCTGTTTGTCGATGATGAGTGGATGAAGAGTGGAGTCAGGGGTGTTGTTTAGGTTCGTCAGGATTTTTATGGCTGAAAGTATCGGTGCAAGCTGCTCGCTTAGTATCCACCAAGTCAAACCACCCGCGATTAAGGTAAAAATGAGTGCGGCTAATAAAATATTTCTTTGGACGGCAGCAATAGGCGCGAAGGCTTCTTCAATTGGAAGTGTCACCGCAACGTACCAGTTTGTACTGGATATACCTTTAGCGGAAGAAAGAACTTTAACTCCGAGCGGGTTGGTCAAAGTGGCATAACTTTCATAGCCCTGAATAAATTTATCGATGCCGGGTATCGTGCCTTGCGCAGGCAATGTTTCCATAATGCGACTTTTGTCAGTAGCAGTGATGATAGTCCGAGTCTGCTTGTCGACCAGTAAATAGCCGCCCGTCCTGCCATAGCGATTTTGAGTGACATCTTCTAAAAAATTGGGCTTATTCAGATCCGTTACGCCAGCCAAAGCACCAATTATTTTTCCTTCCACATCTCGAATAGGAACTACCATGCAAAATTCAGGGCTAATTTGCGATGTGAAAACATGAGGCTTGCTGACTGTTGATAAACCGTGCTGGAGAGCGGCGGCGATATGCTCAAGTTTGAGTTGGTTTGCTCCAAGCTGCCCGGCAGAAGCTTGCGATTCGGCAATTACTGTGCCATCCGCGTTGTAGCTCATTACACCGGCATTGAACAATCCCAGAAGCTCTGCCCGGCTGGCTAAAAATGTTTGCAACGCTGTCGGGTCATTTAAAAGCGGTAATTTGATTTCGTCGGCAATTTTATTAAGCGAAATGAAGCGATCTTTGATTTCGTGACTCACTTCTGAGGCCATGGTGATGGCAGTCGTGAACTGTTGCTCACCCTGCATACGTTCCATTTCTTTGCGTAGCATCTCGCTGGCAATGAATGCCAGCGACCAGATACTGACCACAAAGATCATCAGGGTGAGTAACGTCACCCTTGTTTTAAGCGAATTCCACTGAAAATTTTTCAAGCTCATGATGTGGAGAAAATAACCAAATTGATTGAATTGCTGATGCGAGGGTAAATTTAAATGTTATTTACGTTTGGTCACGATAGGTAAATCAATGCGCTTTAGCACGCCGTTTTCCGACAGCAAGACGTAGTTGTTATAAATTTCTTTGACGATGATGCCCGGCGAAATTTCAGCGTTGATTCTGTTCGCTTGTGCAGGTTTGCCATTGACTAACAATATCGCAACACTTTCATTTGGGTTACTGCCAACCACCACGCCTTTTAATTGAATGTTGCTGGCGGCGGCTGAGGTTGTGTGGCTGCCAAACAAACTCGCTGCTGCATCCAGTGATGGTTCATTTTGAATAGCTTGCGGCGGCGCAACCACGGTGCGTTGTACTGGCTTGAGAAATTGTATTGCCCAATAGGCAGTGGTTGCGCATAGGGCGATGAATAGGATGAAGCTGGTGATGAGAGGAGTGCGTTTCATGGTGTTCCTTTTAACTAATTCAGGCTTTTCGGTTGTAGGTGGTTCGACAAGCTCACCACGAACGGGATTTTATAAGCCATTTTCATTAGCGTACCAACTGGTTAATCTCAATAATCGGCATCAGCACCGCCAGCACAATCAGAAGAACCACCACGCCCATCGCCAATATCAATGCGGGTTCCAGCAGGCTGGCGATGGTCATGGCACGCCGTTCTAAATCCTGCTCTTGCGCATTGGCGGCGCGCTCCAGCATGGCGGGTAATTCACCCGTGGTTTCACCCGCTCGTATCATGTGGATGAGCATCGCCGGAAAATGTTTGTGGGCCGAGAGTGCATTGGCTAGTCCGACACCTTCACGGACTTTGGCGGTGGCCTCGGCAACTTGTGCGCGCATCGCTATGTTGGACAACGTGTCGCAACTGGTTTGCAGCGCGCGCAATATCGGCACACCGGAGCCGGTGGTGATAGCGAGGGTGCTGGCGAAGCGCGCGGTGTTGAGGCTGCGCTCGAATTTCCCGTACAGCGGGGCAGTGAGTAACCAAGTGTGCCAACGCAATTTGATGGCTGGGTCTTGCAATGCGCGCCGCCAGGCGAAAGCCAGCGCGATAACTGCCAGTAAAACCATCCAGCCGTAATGTCTGACGAAATCGGAAATGCCTAACATCATCACGGTGAGCAGTGGCAGTTTTTGTTTGGTGTTGGCGAATACGGAAACGATTTGCGGCACGACGTAAGTGAGCAAAAAAATCACAATGGCAAACGCGACCACCGTGACGATGGCGGGGTAGGTGAACGCCAAACGGATTTTTTGCACCAGCGCATTGCGCCGTTCGATGTAATCCGCCAGCCGCGATAACACGCGGGGCAACTGTCCGATTTGTTCACCCGATGCCACCAGTGCGCGATAGATGTCGGCGAAGTCGCGCGGATGTTTCGCCAGCGAGTCGGATAAAGATGCGCCGCCCATCACCTCGGAGCGGATCGACGCGACCAAGTCGCGCACGTAAGTGCGCTCGGCCTGTTCCAACAATGCGGAAAACGCCTGCTCCAGCGGCAGGCTGGCTTCCAGCAGGCTCGCCAGTTGGCGCGTGAACAAAGCCAATTCCACTGTGGACAGGCGGTTGCCGAACGCACTGCTTTTGGCCGCGCCCGCTGCATCGATCTGGTTTACGATGGTATCAACGCTGATCGGTACCAAACCTTGCGCGCGCAACTCCGCACGCGCAGCGCGCGCGCTGTCGGCGTTGACCACGCCCTTGCGGGTGGCTCCGGTTGCATTAACGGCTTCGTAGCTGAAAGCGGGCATGGTGAATTGGCTAGTGGGGTGTCACAGAATGAATAGTAGTGGAAAAATTCGATTTTCTTAAGGCAAGGCGCGCCCATGCCGAATCTATAGTTTGCTCGAATACAACGGCGGAGCTACTTCGTCTGCGACAGCTCACCGTGTTACAATGAAGCACACTTAATTCGGAGGTTGCCATGAGTGCTACTTTAAGTATTCGCATTGATGATGAGCTGGAACGTGAACTCACGCAGGCTGCACTAGCGGCACATCGACCCAAAGGCGATATTGTACGCGAAGCACTACGCCGCCAATTAGCCTTGGCGCGATTCCGCTCGGTGCGTAACGAGGTGCTGCCGCTCGCGGAAAAAAGCGGCTTTTTAACCGACGAGGATGTGTTTAAGGCCATTTCGTGAAGGTGTTTTTGGACACCAATGTCTTGGTTAGCGCGCTGGCAACACGTGGCTTGTGTGCAGATTTGTACGAGCGATTGTTGACCGAGCATGAGGTGGTGATCGGCGAACCTGTGGTTGCAGAAGTGTTGGATATTTTGCAACGAAAGTTTCGCGCTACGGGTGAATTGCTGATTAAAGTCGAGGCCGAGTTGCGTTTGTTGCGCGTGATTCCCGCGCAAGCCGTTGCCCCCAGTTTGCCCATTCGTGATGTTGATGATCCGTGGATTATTGCCTGTGCCTTGCAAGCGGGTGTGGATAGTTTTGTTACGGGTGACGCGGAATTGCTGGCTCTGAAAATGGTGAACAATCTGCCAATTATCTCGCCCAGAATGTGCTGGGAGCAATGGGGTAATTGAGCAGGGTTGAACAATGCCGCCATCGGCGAATACAAAGCTGGCGATGCGCTCCCGCAACAACGCGCTCATGCCCGCCACGTCGATCTGATTCGCAATCGTATCAACGCTGATCGATACCAAGCCTTGCGCGCACAACTCCGCGCGCGCGGCGCGCGCGCTGTCGGCGTTGACCAAGCCTTTGCGGGTGACTCCGGTTGCATTAACGGCTTCGTAGCTGAAAGCGGGCATGGTGGGTATTTAGCGGGGCGTGATGGTGGAAAATAATTCGTGTCTCAGTCTGTTCCTTTTTTGTTCGCGCTAATAAAAATACCGCACACCCACATTAAAAATATGCGTTGGATTGGAACCCGCAGAAATTGCCCCTAGCCCCGCAATCAGTTGGAGCTGCGGGGTTATCTTGAGCCCCAGTTCACCGCGCGCTTCGGTGGAGGTGTTGGTCGATGAACCCACGGTGTAGCTGGCAAAATTGACATCCAGGCGACCTTCAAATTGCGGTGTAAATTCGCTGCGGATGCCCAGTTCCAGAATACGGCTATCCCCGGTTGACGATGCACCCGCCAAACTGGCAGTGACTTGACGCAAACGACCGGTGACAATGAAATCGGTATTGGTTTGAATAGGTGAGTGATATCCCACACCTACCGCCATATCTTTGGTAGATAAATCCCCATAAGAGGTCGCATGTTTTTCCATTCCGTATTTACCATCCAGAACAATGTTGTCGGTGATGCCTTTTGAGAGGTTGAAGTTGGTCATGTTCAAATCATTAGAACCGCTTTTGCTCAACTGTTCATAGCCAAGTTGAACGTGGTCATAACTCAGCTCTGCCGAGGCAATAGTGGGGGTGAGCAGGATGGCAAGTGCGATTTCAGTGGTTGGTTTTTTCATGATTTACCTTGAGGTTGTTTATTAGGGTGATTGAATTGGATTGAGGAATAAAACAGGGTCAGCATGAGTTACTTCTTCTCCCACGGGGCAAACCCGATAGGCCGTTTCTTTTTTGGGTCGGCTGGTTCCATCAATTCGCGGATAGCCTCGAATACTGCTTTGAAGCGGAGGTCGTATTTCTTTTCGAGCAATTCCAGCTTGCGTGCGAGTTCGGCGTTGGATGAAAGCATCTGCCGCAGCCGTACGAAGGCGCGCATGATTTCGATGTTGACGTGGATGGCGCGCTCGCTGCGCAAGACGCTGGAGAGCATGGCGACACCTTGTTCGGTAAAGGCGTAAGGCGTGGCGCGGCGGATGCCGCCCCAACTTGAAGTCACAATTTGTGATTTCAAGTTGGCAAATTCTTCGGAGCTCAATTGGAACATGAAGTCTTCCGGGAAACGTTCCAGATTGCGCTTGACCGCCTGAATCAGGGCGCGCGGCTCGACTTCATAGAGCTCGGCCAAGTGCGGGCTGAGCATGACTTTCTGACCACGAATAAAAAATATTCTCGCTTCGATGAATGCCGCCGGGGCAGGCGTTGCCAAATGCGCCGCAGTCGATTTCTTAGCTGTACCCATTACTACTCCTTGGTAACTCGCAGCAATTCCGCCTGCGTCGTCGTGCCATCCACCAGCCAGCGTTCACCGTCTTCGCGCATGGTGCGCATGCCGTTGTGTTGCGCGGTGGCGCGGATGTCGGCTTCGGAGGCGTTGTTGTGAATTTGCGCGCGGATTTCATCGGTGGTCAGCAGCAATTCATAAACGCCGACACGGCCTTGATAACCAGTGTTGCCGCACTTTTCACAACCTGCCGCGTGCCATGTTTGCCCGTCGTAGCGTTTGCAATGCGTGCAGAGTTTGCGCACCAAGCGTTGTGCAACGATGCCGAGCAGTGACGATGACAACAGGAACGGCTCGATGCCCATATCCAGCAAGCGCGTGACGGCGGCGGCGGAATCATTGGTGTGCAAAGTTGCCAGCACCAAGTGTCCAGTCAACGAGGCTTGCACGGCAATTTGCGCAGTTTCCAGATCGCGTATCTCACCGATCATGATTATGTCGGGGTCTTGGCGCAAAATGGCACGCAAGGCTTTGGCAAAGGTCATGTCGATGCGCGGATTCACTTGGGTTTGGCCGATGCCACTCAGCTCGTATTCCACGGGGTCTTCGACGGTGAGAATGTTAGTGTGGGTGTGATTGAGTTGCGATAGGGCAGCATAGAGTGTGGTGGTTTTACCCGAACCTGTCGGGCCGGTGACCAACACGATGCCGTGCGGTTGCGCGATGAGCTTATCGAACTGTTTCAACACTTCGGGACTCATGCCCAGATGTTTCAGGTCTAGCTGACCTGCTTGTTTGTCGAGCAAACGCAACACGGCACGTTCGCCGTGCCCAGTGGGTAGGGTGGAAACCCGCACATCTATTGGCTTGCCGCCCACGCGTAACGTGATGCGACCGTCTTGGGGCAAACGCTTTTCAGCGATGTCGAGCTGCGCCATGATTTTAATACGCGAAATCAGTGAAGCATGAATCGCTTTCTTCGGACGCACCACATCGCGCAAACTGCCATCAATGCGGAAGCGCACCACGGAAACTTGCTCGAACGGTTCGATGTGAATATCCGATGCGCCTTCGCGCAACGCTTGCGTGAGCAGGGCGTTAATCATGCGAATCACAGGCGCATCGTCGGTGGAGGCGAGCAAATCTTCCACGGCGGGAATGTCCAGCAACAGCTTGTTGATGTCGAGATCGGACTCGTATTCATCCACCACCTGTGCGGCATCACCGCCGGAATTGGCGTAGGTCGCCGCAATCGCGGCTTCCAGCTCTTCGCGTGACAGGGACTTTAATTTGATGCGCCCGTAGTGGCGTGACACTTCAGCAATCGCACTGGGCGTGGTCGCATCGGATACCAGTACCTCGACAGGCTCGTTCGCGGCGTTGCGCTGTGCCAGTAGCTTGAAGTCACGCGCAAAGGCGTAGGGGAGGCGGGTATCAGTCATGGGCAAGTAAATTGCTGTTCATAGTTTGTGTCGCTAGTCTAGCTCACGGTGACTTGTGCATGACAGCGATAATCTGCACACAACGTTGGTTTGGTGCGATTAACCCACCAATACAGCGCATGAGTATCGAAAATAAGCATCAGGACAACACGTCCCAATCGCTTGGCGGGACACTGTTAATGATGTCACCCTTTTCTTCGGCCATTTCTGCTAACGGTGGCGGAGCGTGCCGTCCAGCAGGCTTTGATTCCCACATCACAATCACGCGAGCGCGCTCCGCATGAGCGGGCAGTGCATCATCCCGAATAACCAGCCGACGGTTGTCTATCAGTGCAGTTGTTTCAAGAGCTAACATAATCCAATCTCCTTTCAAGCTTCATCCAAGACGTGCAATGATTTTACAGCATCTCTGCGTTGAGCATGCTCCAGCTTGTAGAAGGACGACAACCCACCGAGTGGTGAGAAATTTATGAAGCCGTGGATGGAAAATTATTTCGAACCTGAACTGTAAACAACGCCAGGGTTTCTTACACCTGAGCACGATAAATCTCTTGCCATACCGGGAGGCATGCATATAAGATAAAATCAAAGCACTGACTCAACAGAAGTGTGATGAAATCAATACTCAAAATGAATCTCTTGCGAAAATCCATTTTTACGCTTTCGCCCCACCTTGAACCCCGAAAAATTCGACCCCAAACCCATCCTCGCTAGCCTGCCTTTGCTGCCTGGCGTGTATCGCTATTACGATAGCAAGGGCAATGTGTTGTATGTGGGCAAAGCGAAGCAGTTAAAGAAACGCGTTTCTTCGTACTTTCAAAAGACCAATATCTCGCCGCGTATTCGGCTGATGGTGTCGCACATTGCGCGGATTGAAACGACGGTGACGCGTTCGGAAGCTGAGGCGTTGCTGCTGGAAAACAATCTCATCAAGTCGCTTAAGCCGCGCTACAACATTCTGTTCCGTGATGATAAGTCGTATCCGTATATTGTTTTAACCGGACATCAATTTCCGCGCCTGACTTACTTTCGTGGCACGCCGAATAAGCAGCATCAATACTTCGGGCCGTATCCCAACTCGCAGGCGGCAAAGGAAAGTAGTCAGTTGCTGCAAAAAATTTTCCGCATTCGCACTTGTGAGGACAGCGTGTTTACCAATCGCACGCGACCTTGTTTGTTGCATCAGATTCACCGCTGCACTGCGCCATGCGTGAATTTAATTTCGGCTGAGGGTTATCAAGCCGATATTCGCAACACAGTATCGTTGTTAAAAGGTCGTCATCAAGAGGTTGAACAAGCTTTGCGTAATGCGATGGAACAAGCCGCTGAGAGCCAGCATTACGAGCAAGCGGCGGTGTTGCGCGACCAGTTACGCGATTTGCATCTGGTGCAGCAAAAGCAGTTCGTTGAATCCACAGGCAGCGCAACCGATGCGGATATTGTGGCGGTGGTGCAGCTCGACGGCAAAGTGTGTGTGAACCTAGCGATGGTGCGTGGTGGCAGGCATCTCGGCGATAAAAGTTTTTTCCCGGAACATGCTGAAGAGCTGACGATAAGCGAAGTGTTAGAGGCGTTTATTGCGCAACATTATTTGAATAACAGCGTGCCGCCATTATTGATATTGAATACCGAATGCGGCGACGAGACGCTGGCGCAATTGCTCAGTGAACAAACGGGGCAAGCTGTGCGGCTGGTTCAAGCCACGACTAACGAACGCAAGCAATGGCTGGACATGGCATCGCGCAATGCCTTGCTGGCGTTGCAACAGCGGGCGATGCAGCAAGGTGGGCAGCAGTTGCGTTTGGACACACTGCGAGAATTGGTTGGTATTCCCGATTTGCAACGCATTGAATGTTTCGACATCAGCCACACCATGGGTGAAGCGACACAAGCCTCGTGCGTGGTGTATGAGAATCTCGAAATGCGTTCCGTGCAGTATCGTCGCTACAACATCAATGGCATTACCGCTGGCGACGACTACGCAGCAATGCGCCAAGCCCTCACACGTCGCTATGAGAAATTGGCAGCAGGTGAGGGGAGTAGGCCTGATTTAATTTTGATTGATGGCGGGCTGGGGCAGTTGCACATCGCGATGGAAGTGATGAACGAGTTGGGCTTGAACGATTTAACTTTGATCGGCGTAGCAAAAGGAGCCGAACGCAAAGTGGGCATGGAGCAATTGATCTTCCCCGACGGGGCAGCGATACGTCTATCCAGCGATAATCCCGCTCTACATTTAATTCAACAAGTGCGTGATGAAGCGCATCGATTCGCCATCACAGGGCATCGCGCCAAGCGGGGCAAAGCCCGCGTGACTTCGAGTTTGTCGGACATTAGCGGAGTAGGGGACAAGCGCAGACGCAATCTCCTGGCACATTTTGGTGGGCTGCGCGAAGTACAACAAGCCAGTGTTGAGCAGCTCAGCCAAGTTGAGGGAATCAGCAAAGCACTTGCAGAAATTATTTATCAGCAACTCCATTAAAATTTTGTTGCTGAAAGGATTTATCAACGGCTACACTAGTGATATGCCGCTCAACATCCCAAACATACTCACTTGGTTAAGAATTCTGCTCATCCCAGTGTTTGTTGCGGCATTTTATCTATCCGACGATACACTCAGCTCACACCTAAAAAATGTAATTAGTACTGCCGTTTTTGCCATCGCCTCCATTACCGATTGGCTGGATGGCTACCTCGCGCGCAAGCTTAATCAAAGTTCTGCATTTGGCGCGTTCCTTGATCCCGTTGCCGACAAACTCATGGTGGCAGCCGCACTGATCATCTTGGTGAAGCTGGGACGCGCCGATGCCATCCTCGCTTTCATCATTATTGGTCGTGAAATCACTATCTCTGCACTGCGTGAATGGATGGCGAAATTAGGCGAAAGTAAAAGCGTTGCGGTTTCGATGCTGGGTAAAATCAAAACCACGTTTCAAATGATCGCGATTCTGCTGCTGCTTTACCATGAAGATTTGTTGGGCATCAATTGCCACTTGATAGGCTTGTGGCTATTGGGTATCGCGGCGTTACTCACTTTATGGTCGATGGGCTATTACTTGATGTTAGCCTCGCATAAATTAAAAAAACATCTAAACTAAATTGATTTTCAAAGCTGCGTCTGTATAATGCGCAGCCTTCGGGGTGTAGCGTAGCCTGGTAGCGCGCCTGCTTTGGGAGCAGGATGTCGGGAGTTCGAATCTCTCCACCCCGACCAGGTTTTCGGTTGTTAGATTCAAGAATTTGTGCCCGTAGCTCAACCGGATAGAGCACCAGCCTTCTAAGCTGGGGGTTGCAGGTTCGATTCCTGTCGGGCACACCAGTGTCTGTCAGCAGTGTCATTTCAATGGTGGCTGTAGCTCAGTTGGTAGAGTCCAGGATTGTGATTCCTGTTGTCGTGGGTTCGAGCCCCATCAGCCACCCCAAATTACTAGGTTCTTCGCGGTAGTCTTCACTAACATTTTTAAACTGTGCCGTTTTTTGTGCCAGGCATACGTTGTCCGCATAGCCTGCCACATAGCCACTACTGAGGTGCGCATATCTCAGCACCATCGTCATATCTGCCCATCCGCCAAGCTGTCTCAATACCTCCAATGGCGTGCCTCCCATGACGTGCCAACTTGCCCATGTGTGGCGCAGATCATGGAATGTAAATCCCGCCTCAATCCCCGCTCTCTCCAAAGCTTTTACCCAAGCCTTTGTCGTGGCGTGGTATATCGGTTGATTTCGATAGGTGAAAACATAGCGTGAATTGATACCGTTACGCTCAAATAGCACGGCAAGTGCATCGCTGTTGAGTGGTACCGCAATCGGTTTTCCTGCTTTAGCTTCATCGGGCCACACCCATGCAATTTTTCGGTGTGCATCGAGCGCATCCCATGTCATACCCGTGATATTTGAGCGGCGTAGCCCCGTAGCCAAGGCGAAGCGAGTCATCGCAGATAAATGCTCGGGGAGTTCATCAATTAACCGGATTGCTTGCTCACGTGTCAGCCAGCGGAAGCGCTCTTTTGATTCTGGTAAATAGGGGATTTTTGGCACAGATGCCAACGTACCTTTGGCATGCGCGTGATGCAGGATTGCACTGACTACGGCCAGATGACGGTTTGCTGTCGATGCGGCTTTATTTTCCAACAGCAGTTTGCGAAGCTGCAACAGTAAGTCAGTAGTCAGCTGGGTGATAAGTGATCCAGATAGCTTGTCGTTTAGCCAACGCAGTCGCTGAATATCGGTCTCATAACTTTTTTTATGTTGCGCATGCTCATCGATCCACGCAAGTGCGGCTTGCTCCCATGTTACTTGGGGAACATCGCCAAGTTGTTTGGAGCGCCAAATTTCAGCACGGCGGCGGTCGTGGTATTCCTGTGCGGCTTGGAAGTCTGACGTTCCAGTAGTTTCTCTAATCTCTTTTTGCTGGATCTTCCATCGGCACCAATAGACGTTACCGCGCTGATAGAGTGACATGGTTCATTTCCCCGTTGATTATTAGACCGATATTGTGAGCGCAACCATTCAGCAAGGTCAACGTCGATAAAAACCCAACACTTGCCAGGCTTGGCGGCAGGTACTTCACCTGCACGCGCTTTTGCTTCCAGCGTGTGAGGGTGCAGGCCGACAAATTGAGCGGCCGTGTTGAGGTCGAAGGTTTGCATTTATGGTGATATTTCTGGTTTTCGGGTATATTTGTCTGTTTTTAGGGTGTCTAAATTACGTTATGCCCCTTCGGGCGGTTTCAGTTTGTGCCGCCGTTTCAAAGCATCCTCGATCAACACAGCCCGGCTCTCCGGCTGATCGTCCAGCCACTCAATCAGCCAGCGCGGCAGCTTCACGTTGATCGGTTCTTTCTTCAGCAGCGGGGGCTTTTTCGGCGCCCCCGCGCCTTCCCGGCTTCCGCCTCTCATTCCTCGATCTCGATTTCTTCGCAATCCAAACCCTCAGCGCTGATCGTATATTCTTCGGTGTGGCCAGAAACCGCGTCTAAAGATCGAATCTCTATGCTTGCTGGGTTGCCTTCGCCAAGCTGAAATTCAGCGTCCTGCGCCCAGGCTTGGAGCATAGAGCGGTCGAAGTGATCGCCGCCAAGCTTGTGCTTCTCGGCAAAAAAAGCCTGAATCTCTGCCAACCCTTTTTCGTTCACGCTGTACTGTTTGACTTTCATGGTTTTCTCCTTGGTGGTGGTTTGCGCCTCTCGCTAACCATGAATACAGTATCTACCACAATCAGATAAAAGTCAACACCTTTTTCAAATATATTTACAGCGGGGCATAACCCGTCGTGCGAGAGGGACGCCGCTGAAGCGACGCCCCTCCACTATGCGTTAGGCGGTACAGGTAATGGCATCCAGTGGGTAGCCTTACACGCGCCGTCCGTGTAGTTCGTGGAGTCCATTCCTGGCGGGATTGTTTCTTCCCAGCAGTGCGAGTCTCGCGGCACTCCCCGCTTGATGTCTATCGGGTCGTCGTTCGTTCTTACGGCCAGCGGGCGGTACAGCAGGATGCGTGTTCCGTCTCTGGGTGCGGTTTCAATTGGTTGCCAATCCATGTTCATCTCCAGTTGTTCAGCCTAACTCTGCGCTCCAGGCGACCGGGCGGATAAAGCCCGCCCGGCTCCTGATCTGGTGCGTTAGCTGCCTTGGCTCCGAGGATGCTTTCATTTTCTATCACTACCGCCATTAGCGGCGCAAGCAAAATCATCCCTGGCTGCGCTGCAATCAAATGCCTAAAGGCTCGATACACCTGCCCATCAGCGGAAAACTTTTGTAACTGGCAAAAATGTATCATCGTGCCTTTCTACGGCTAAAAAACCTCACTAGATACGGATGCACTGCCATCGATGCAGTGATACCAAACGGGCCACCGAGTAAAAATGCCGCGATTTCACTTGGTGTGGCATCGGGTGCGAGTTTGAACAACACCATCTGCATCGAACCAATCGCGAAGCTGGTGATCGCGGCGGCGATGTAATGGTTGCCGTTTACATTTAATGATTGCGCGCCAAGTGCGAATACCAGGACGAAGGTGCTGGCGAAGAGGGTGAGTTCAGTCACGATTTCACCCCTTGAGCAAATTTCCTCGCCCGCAACAGGTCGCTCTCTGGCGCGTGCGCGCAAATTGAAATCAGCACGTCCTCCATTTCAGTCACGCGCTGCCATGCGGAATCTTCTGAATTCAAGGCGAAGTTAATGCCGTGACTCAGCGCGGTTTCGATAATTTCATGCAGCTTGATTTTCGCCGCGCCATCGCCTTTTTTGAGTGCGATTTTTATTTCTGAAAAGTTTTTTTCAGTCATTTTTATGATGACTTGTTGATGACGATCGTCAAGCGTTGAGTGAGGTAGCATGATCACGCTGCCTCCCGTTGTTCTTCGCGCGCCATCGCCTTCAATTTCTGCATCGAAAGATACAGCGTCATCACATTCATCTTTGGCAGTTGCTCTTCAGCTTTGTGTATGCCAGCCAAGAGCGCGGCTTGTTCCAATTCGCGCAGCACCCAGATGCCCGTCGCATCACCGCGTTTGCCTGCCTCATTCATCGCGCGTATCGCGCCTTCGATGATCAGTTTCACCGCTGGGTCTTTGGGAGGTACTAATTCGAGCGCGCCCCAGATGCAGTTGATGGCTTGTCCAATTCGATCGTATTGCTGCTTGCTGAAATGCCCTAAGCGAGCCGCTGTTAGCGCGCTGTGCAATACCATCGCAAAATCATTCTGCAAGCCAGTTACGGGGATGCTGATCGGCTTGGGGTAATAGGATTTATTGCGTTTTTTTGGTGAGCCGCTCATGATTTTTTCACCGGCGTACCAATCCACCACACACCAATGTATAAAATGATGTGCGCGATAATTAAAATCGAAATTAAGAAATAGTCTTTCATGATTGCACTGCCTCACATGCAGAAAAAACACGTTCTACAATCGCGCGGTCGCCATCAGGGTCACTGCCGTATCGTTTGAGTTCATCCAGCGCAACAGCGGCATCGATTGCGGCTTTGACGAGTGTGGCAATTTGCTGTTCGCGCGTCTCGCACCAGATCGATTTGGTCGGGCAGGTGATCGGTTTTCTTGGCGTCAATTGGACAACATTGGTGGGCTCGCTTCGCATGTTCATCTGACCACCCTCCCCGCGAGATTCCACGCCTCGCGCAAGCTGTGCCGCTTGCGGAAGTGGTTAAAATAACAGATATGCTCAAGCATTCTGGTGAGCCAGCCGGCTTGCGCGTAGCGGCGGCGCGGGATTAGGATTTTTGAGTTCATGCGCTCACCCCGCCCGCTAATTTACAGATGATGCAGCACGGCTCGCTGATCTCGCCAAGGGTATTTGCCGCGATTTTGTAAGCCTGATTCGCGTTCGCGGCAATGACGTTGCGTTCGATTCTCTGCGTGTTGCAAATTAAGGTAATTAGGTAGTGGCGCATGATGTCTCCTTTTTTAGGCGAAGGGGTTGCCGTGAAATAGCGGGAATCCGCTTGCCTCTTGGATCGATTGAGTGAGTGTTTTTGCCGCTGCTTCCAACACTTTGTCGGCGCGATTGATTTCGTACCAAAAGGTTAATTTTCCGCTAGCCAATTTGTACTTTAAGCGCGCCTCTAATTGGTAGGCATCGCCGCTGCGAAACACGGGCAATCCCAGCGCGAATTTGCTAAACACCTGCATACTCTCAGCCGTCGCAGCATTGTCGTCTTGCACGTATTCCATGCGCACGCCGCCCGATTGCAAGCGAATCGCCGATTTGATACGGCAATCCTGGGTAATTTCCAAGGCGGTTGCCATTTGCAACATGGCGGTGCCGGTCGGGTATCCTTCCGCGCTGGCAATATCGGCTAGGTTATTTTCGATAAATTCGGCAAATTGGAATTGCTCCATTTTTTGTCCATGTGTGCTGATCCAGCGTTGCCATTCGATGGATTTTTCAGGGCAAAATTTAGCCTGATGATCGCGCCATTGCTGCGCGTCAGCCTCTTCGCCGTGATCGTTGATGATAGCCAGGTAATCCACCTTGCCTTGCGGGTAATTTGCGTTGCACCAGATGGTGCAATTTGCCAGTGAACCTTGGCGCTTAACGTAATCAACAAAGCTCGCCTGATCGCCGCAGGCGATGGTGGCTTTTTTGCGGCGCGGATAAAGTTGAATGGCTTCCGTGTCCTGAATTGTCCAGCCATCAGGGACGGCATTTTGCTCAGGGTTAAGCTCAAATGGCTTGCGTGCTTCCCGCGCTACGGTAGCGGCGATGTTTTCTTTTTCGATGATTTCGGCCATGTTAATTTGCTCCTACTTGTTTGAGTTCGGCGGGTGTTTGTACGGCAACTGTTTTGAGTTCCAGTTTTTGTTGGCGCGGGTCTTCGGTCAGCAAATCGCCCTCCGGTGTGGGGAACATCAGCGTGGTATCGGGTAGCTCTTTGGGCGCGCTTAATTTAACCAGGCCAATCACGCCCATCGCGCCTTTGCTCATTTTTTTCACGCTGATTTCCAGCGTAATTTTGCCCGCCTTGCCCGTCGCATCTACCGCGCTAACCAGTTGCGCAAGTTGCTCGCTTGCCTCGTCTAAAAATGCGCCGCCGCGAATTCGGCGGAGTGAATCAATAATGGGTCTTGCCATGTCGTTCTCCTAGAGTAATGCCTGCTGTGGCGACGCAGGCGTGTCGTGTTTCCGTTTTAAGGCGAGTGCTGTACCGCGCAGGGCGGCAAAAATCGCAGGGGTTTCAATTGCCTTTAAGTAACCAATCCCTAATCTGCGAAGCTTCGCGAATACGTAAGCATCGTGTAAGTCATCTGCCGTTATTTGGCATGACTGACTTAATTGGAGGGTTTGGCCTTGACTCATGGCGACTAAAAACTAAATAGTTAAATTACTGAATTGATAATTGATCTGCGGACTGCCCGAGCCCTAAGCTGGCTATTCTTGGTGTCGTAGTTCTGGGTACCGTAGAAGAAGTTCTGATACCAGGCATAATCATCGTTAGAGGCGTGCTGCGTATTTGACCAGTAAGCGCGCTCTTGAAAGCGATCACGCAAAAATGCGAATAGCAATGATTGTTCAATACGATCTGGCAGATCGCCGCCGATTGACTTTGCCCAGTCCATCGATTTTTGCCAACTTCCCTCGATATCGCCTTCAAGTAAAAATATATGACGGACAGTGCCATTGGGTTCGATGATGCCGCCGACGTAGATTTCGCCTTCGTTAGGGGTGGGGATAGTTTGGTTTTTCATAAAGCCTCCTTTTTATGCGTTGCTGGTTTGTAGTGTTTGGCATGATTCACCTCGTAGATAAAGTGTCGTTCACAGGCTTGTAAAAAACCTTTGCAGGCATTTGCCATACGTTGACGGCCATAGGTTGATTCGCGATTAAATTCACCTCGCCAAAATTTCATGTTGTCAGCAATAAAGTCAATTACATGTGCGTTATGCATGTTCCCCCCATTTAGGTCGCCGCGCATCGTTCCAACATTTTTCAACCCGATTAAAAATACGATGTGCGGCTGGATTGAAGTATAGAACCACTAAACTTATAAAGTCAAGCAAAACTAAACAAATTTTCAATGGGCGAAAAAAAACCGCCGAAGCGGTTTATTTTTTATGGGGAAAATTTAGTTACAAGGCTTGTCGCGCGGAAATTAAGTCGAATAGCGGTTTGGTACACTGCGCGTTCCACACGCTTGCAGCTTGGGTAATTTTGTTTTTGTACCACGCGTAAGTTTCTTTGTTATATCCGCCGAATCCGTTTTTGGCTGAAAGCTCAACGCACACCAGCGTGCCGTCGTCGTTGGCGAGGATGTTTTCCCATTTCACGGATTCGGGTTCGCGCAGCGCGGATTTTAATGTCTTAATAACCAGCACCGTTCTGGCAAATCGGAGGTTTTCCAGCTTTTTGCTGTCAGCTTCTTTTTGCGCTTTTAATTGGCTCGCCGCATCTTCTTTGGCGCGCTGCTCCGTCGTTAAATTTGCGCGCCGTTGCTGTTCGATTTGGGCGGTTTCTTGCTGTCGTTTTGATGATTGAGAATTACCCCAAATCGATCCAACAACACCAATAATAATAAATATCAACACCAACTTAGTGAACAAGCTGGTTCGTTTAATTTTCGCGCCACACTTGGGGCAGCTTTCCGCTTTGTCACTGATTTCAGATTTGCATTCTTTACAGTTGGTCATTGCCATAAATTAAGGCCTTTCAAAATTAAATTTAAGTTGGATTTGTAAGTAGATTATATTATTTTTTACCGTTGGTGCCTTCGTCTGGTTCAGCAAGCGAATTCCCGACGCGATACCACACCTGCCGCTGCTGTACGCTTAAATGCTGTTCGATTTGTGCGCCCGTGCTGAGTTGCCCGGTTAATAGCCAGTCAAAGGAAAATTGATGATGTTTTCGCAACTCGATCAAGCGATCCATCGGCGGAGTAACTAAGTCACTCTCCCACTGGGACACCATTCCTTTCGTCACGCCAACTAGCTCGCCTATTTTTTCTTGTGACACCCCAATTTGCTGGCGAAGCTGTCTAAATCTGATTCCTATACTCATGTTTTGAGTATAGGCAGCAATCAAATTATTTTGGTTTAGTAATACTTGACATATTATGTTTAGCAAGATTAAACTCCGCTCATGGATATTTCAATTAAAGAAATTGCTGAGAAAGTTGGTGGGGTGGTCGCGCTGTCTACCGCGCTCGGACTGTCTCGTGGCGCGGTCTCTCAATGGGAGGTTGTGCCGCTCACTCGAGTGAAGGATGTCGAGCGCATTACGGGCATACCGCGCGAACGCTTGCGCCCTGATTTTTTTGTTGCGCAATCGACCACACCGTCGGAGGTCTCTTAACGTGATTCGCATTTTATTTTTCATGCTCCCAGCGTGCGCGCACGCTGAGGCCGCGTCCACGTTAATCGACATGAGGGTTTCACATGCTTAATACTGTGCTTGATGCAGCCTATATGACCGCTCACGATTACCCAGGTGGTGCGCGTGCGTTGGCGACGCGCTTGGGTGTGAACGCCACTGTGTTGAGCAATCGGCTCAATCCGAACAATAGCGACCATCACCTCACCGTGCGTGACTTGATGGCGATGATGGTGATGAGTGGCGATCATCGCGCCATGCACGCGATATGCCTAGACCTCGGTTATGTGGCGATGCCCTTGCCTAGTATCACGGACGAGACAACTACCGAAGCAATAGCTGATACCTGCCAAGAGTTCGGTGAGTTCCTGCATACCGTGACTGCCGCGCTTGCCGATGGTCGCATCACCAAGCTGGAGCTGCGCCGCATTCGCACCGAACTCGCCAAGCTCATCGCCACCGCAGGCAAGCTTGAAAGTATCACCGCGAAGATGGAAGCATCCACCTCGCCACGCAGAGGTTCGCGCTAATGGCTACAGCTATCCCCGCGCCCCTAATGGGCGAAGCCGCGCGCAATAAAATAATAGTTGCAAGCGCGTTGCAAGCAATGCAACGAACACCCCCCCCCCGACATTCAAGGTACTTCCCACACTTTTCCCCCTGCGGGTAATTCGAACCAGGTTGTTTTTTTAGAGTGTGGAATTTTTAATATAGTCAACCGCTTAGAATTTTATGATCAGTATAAAAATTGAAGGTTTTGAAAAGATTCAGTGGACCTGCTGAAAAATCAAAAGGCGGTAGAGATTGCCGCGCAACGCGCGCTGTTAAAAACGGCCCAATCCATTCGCGATGCAGAAAAAGTTGAAATGGAACGCGTGTTTGATCGTCCGACGAAGTGGACGCTTGGGGCGATGAAAATAAAAGTCACGAATAAATTTGAAATACATGTCGGTGTTGTTGACCCTGATGGTTATTACAAGCGCGCGGCGAATTATTTAGGGACGCAAATTTTAGGCGGCTGCGGCGGGCAAAAGCCTCCGAAAAAGCCTTGCAGCATTACGGATTGATGCCGCAAGGCTGGTACAGCGTGCCTGGTGCGGGCGCGCAAATTGATCGTTATGGAAACATATCGTCAGGTCAAATACGTCAAATTCTTTCATGGTTCGGTGCAGCCGAGCGGTCGGCGGGCTCAACGCAAAACATGACTGCGGATGGTCGCGCCAAACGGCGCAAGGGGACTAAAAAGAATGTTGGCTACGAGTATTTTTGCGTTATGCCTGGACGACAAAAAAATCTAAAGCAGCCTGGAATTTACCAGCGTTTTTTTTCGGTCATGGCAAATCAATCAAGCCAATTTTAATTTACGTGAAACAAACAAATTATTCCAAACGCTTTGATTTTGAAGGCACAGCGCGAAGGGTTGCTGATGCCATGCTATCGGCAGAGTTCGAGAACGCAATGAAATTGGACAGGCACGATGAGCTGGGCAAATTACGACGACATCAAAGCGCAGCTCATTGGCGCGGGTCTTATTTTAAGCGATTTGCTACGCACTGATGCGCGCATCCAGCGGTGGCAGGTGGAAGGCGAGGATGCCGAGAAGCGCGGTTGGACTAAGCTGCGCGAGTGGCAGTCGCCCGCCGATGGGCAGACCTACATCGTTGGCTGTTACGGAATCTGGCGCGGCAATGAAGACGGTTATACCAAGTTGGAATTGCGCAAAGAAAATGCGCTGCCCTTGTCAGCGGAAGAAAAAGCCGCGCAGCGTGAGGCGCAAAAAGAACAGGAGCGCAAGCTTGCGCAAGTGCGCAAAGCCGAAGCCAAACGCGCGGCGGCGTGGGCGGAATCTGTTTGGAATAAATCGCCGAGATGTACCGTTCACCCCTACTTGACTGCCAAGCAAATCCAGCCGCACAGCGTGCGTAGCGTCCCCGCCGATGTTGCTGAAATCGTTTTGGCGGACATCGATGAATCGAATTTTTATCGGCTTAAATCAGCGGCGGGCGCGCTGATTGTGCCGCTGCATAACGCCAACGGTGATGTGCAAGGGCTGCAATTTGTGTACGAAAAAGACCACCCGCGCCGCGCCAAAATAAAAAGCGGGTACCTGGCGATCCGGTATGGCGATGGGTGGCACGTTCGGCTTGATAGGGGCGGATGTCGCCGCAATGGCACACTGCTCATCGCCGAGGGCTATGCCACTGCCGCCAGCCTGCGCGAGGCGACGGGACAAAATGTTGCTTACGCCTTCAGCGCGAACAATTTAATCAAGGCGGGAAAAGAACTCGCGGCGAAATACCCGCAGCTCAAATTATTATTTTGCGCGGACGATGATTATTTGACCGATGGCAATCCCGGCTGTCAAGAGGCGGCCAAGGCATGTGCCGCGCTGGAAAATTCTTCGTGGATCAAGCCTGAATTCCCGAAAAATTCCGACGGCACGGATGCCCAAAACGGCAAGAAGCTCACCGACTTTAATGATCTGCTGGTGATAACAGGTACACCCCTCGTTCTGGCGAATCAAGTCAATGCCAAGCTCGACGAATTGCAGTGGCGCGACGCTGTGCCAGTCGCGGGGCTGCCACAACAGGGGGGCGGGGGAAGCGATGCGCCGCGCAAAGCCGCTGTTTCAGTGATGACGTTGGATGATGCCGTAGCGCGATTCATCCCGATTGATGATGGCTCAGGTGAAGTGTTGTTTGATACCTGGACATGCAAGATGGTTAAGACCAAGCAAATGATCAGCCTGCTGCAAGCGGGTGTGCGCTGGGACGATGTAAAGCGACATTTTCAGTGGGTGGAGCGCGGCGCGTATTACCTCGATCAAGTTGGGTTCGACCCTGCGGGAAATGACGAATCGGTCAAGCTCAACACCTGGCGCGGTTGGCCACTCAAGCCCAAGCATGGGCGATGTGATTTGCTATTGGAGCTGCTGCAATACCTGTGCAACCTCGAAGAGAACAGTGAAGAACTCTACCAGTGGCTACTGTGTTGGATGGCATACCCCCTGCAAAATCCAGGTGCGAAAATGTCCAGCGCAGTCATTATGCACGGGCCGCAGGGCACGGGTAAATCAACCGTGTTTCAAACGCTGGCGCGTATCTACGGTGACTATGCCACCGTGCTCAATCTGCGCGGGTTGGAAGACAAATTCAATGCCGATTGGGTCGATGCAAAATTATTTATTTTGGCGGAAGAGGTCGTCACCCGCGTCGAAATGTGGCATATCAAAAACGAACTAAAAGAATTGGTCACGGGCGATTGGGTGCGCGTGAATGGAAAATTCGCGGGCGCATATTGCCAGCGCAATCACATCAACTTCGCGTTCCTCTCAAATGAGGGGCAACCTCTACCGCTGGAAAATGATGACCGTCGGCATTGCGTCATCTGGACACCACCCGAACTCGATCAAGAATTTTATGACAGCGTGCGTGCCGAAATAGATAACGGTGGCGTGGCGGCGTTTTACGATTTTTTAATGCGCGTCGATTGTTCCAATTTTCATGCTAAGAAACGCCCGCCTGAAACGCAGGCCAAGCGTAATTTAATTGACCTATCGCGGCCAAGCGAAGAGCGTTTTTTGATCGATTGGATCGCGGGCGATATTTGCTTTAGCGAAGAGCGCGGTGCGCTGCCATTCTGCGCCTGCGGTACGACGGATTTGTACTCGGCATATCTCAAGTGGTGTCGGCAACAGGGCGAGTTCCGCCCGCGCGCCTTAAACATTTTTATCGGCTCACTCACCCGACGAACGGGGTGGAGCGCGCAACACCGCGACCGCTTCGATAACGACGCGATGCCCGTTAAAAAGAAACGCCAGCGCATGATCGAGCCACCTGCATCGGATGTGGAAAAACACCTCAAAAACACTAACACCGACCATCGTCAGCAATCGAACGAGACCGCCTTAGCCTGGGCGACGCGCTGTTTTTTTGCTTTTCGCCGCGCATTGGGGGGTAGCGATGATTAAAAGCGCACACACTGCACGCCAAAGCGCACAGCAAACCACCCCCAAAAGCCGCGTAGTGAACGGGGCGCACACACCGCACACACTTACGCGCTCACGTGCGCGAGTGCATCACGCACCTAAACGCGCGCTCGCGGGCGCGGTAGTGTCTCACGTGCGCGTGTACCCCCGTGCAGTGCGTGCGCCCCGTGCGCCACGCGGGTTACAGGCGCATTCTCCGTGCGTGATGGTGTGCGCCCCCGTGCGCTCGCGCGCGCATCCTCTATCTACACACATTTCTAAAAAATAAAGAGAGGGATAATAAAATGCTCACCGCCTCTCAATCGCAATTCGCCAATCTTATCGGCGTGCACAAATCGCACGTCACCCGCATGAAGCAGGCCGGTAGGCTGGTACTGCTGGATAACGGCATGGTTGACGTGCTGTTGTCTAAGCAACGCATTGCAGAAACTGCTGACCCAGCGCGTCAGGATGTGGCAGAACGCCACGCAATGGGTCGGGGTGATACCCAAGCCTCAAAAAATAAAACAAACGGCTTTAACGAGGCTAAAACGCGTCGCGAGACCGCTGAGGCAGAAATGGCGGAGATCAAGCTAGGGGTTGCCCGAAGAGAGCTGCTGGACGCGGCGGAGGTGCGCCTGTTTGCCGCCGACCTCGGAGCAACCTTTCGCGCCGCGTTGGAATCGTTGCCCGACCGTCTCGCGCATGAGCTTGTGCCGCTGCATGATGCGGATGCAATTCGCGCGGTGTTGGTGGACACATTCGAGCAATTGCTCGGTGATTTATCGCTCAAGATTGGGAAGTTCGCGCATGAGTAAAAGCTTGCGCGCCACCATGCCGCAATGCGCAGCGTTTATAGATGCGCTGCGCGAGGCGTTTGGCAAGGAGCATATCGATGCACAGATTCGCCTCGGTATGCAGGGCGCGCAGACCTTCCACGCAGTCGAAGGTGGGCAGGAAATCGGCACGCGCTTCAATGAGCCGAAAAATGCCATCACGCTAGACAAGATGGTGATTAAACCCAACCAAGAACCCGCTAAAAGGGTGGAATGGAAAGGAAAAAAATGATTTTTTACCCACCTAGTATCTGTAAATACAAAACGCTTTCGCCGTCAAATAGGGTGGCGAACGCACTGGAAAGAATTACTAAATACAAATGGATATGTGGCGATGATATTAAAAAAATTTGTGAAAGATTTTCAATAATTGCTTGCGATGGAAGGCGCATAGCTTCGGTAATAAAAGCGGCAATGGCAGGGGAGTGCAAAGTTGTCGGAATGTATCAAGGTGAGCCACCAGTTTACTCATGGCATGAAGATTATAGGGCTGTTGTTACGGCACTTCGTGGTAAAAAAAACCGTAATGACGCGAGTGTTGAGTTGTTGATTTTGAAATTTAAACTAAGGAGAAGCTAATCATGGAAAACCAATCTATTCAAAAAGTAGAAACATTTGGCGATGTGAGAATGTTAATACTACAAACTGTTTTGTCATTGCGCGATGGAAAAATGGATGTCAGCACCGGAATGGTAATTGCTGCCAATCTAAAAGTTCTCAACGATAATATTAATACAGAAATCAATGCAGCTAAATTATCTCTGCAAACCGAAGCGAAGGCGCATCAGTTTGGGAATGTAGTAAAAATGGGCAGGCGGTTAATTAGTGATAATTCTAATCTAGATTAAAGATGAACGCGCCACTCAATCCCTCTGCCCGCGCCGTGATGGCGCAAGCCGCTGCTGCTGCGGTGCGTCCGCGTGAACGCCTGCTGGTGTCGCAATGGGCAGATCGCCATCGCATTTTAACCAGCAAGCAATCGGGCGAAGCGGGTAAGTGGCGCACCTCGCGCAACCCGATGCTGCGCGAAATCATGGACGCGCTCTCGGTGCACAGCACCGTGCGCGAAATCGTGGTGATGAAATCCTCGCAAGTGGGCGTGACCGAAATGTCGGTGAACTGGCTGGGCTACATCATCAACCACGCGCCCGCCTCGGCGATGGTGTTGATGCCTACCATCGAGGCACGGGACACCTGGAAGGCGCAGAAGCTCAACCCGCTGCTGATGGATACGCCCGCCGTCAGCGACATCCTTGGCGGCATACGTTCGCGCGATGCCGCGAACTCCAAGGATATGATCGATTTTCCCGGTGGAATTTTGTTTCTGGCGGGCGGTAATTCGCCCAATAGTTACGCACAAAAATCGGTGCGATTTTTAATGCTGGACGATCTCGACCGCTTCCCGCATCGCGTCGGTGAAGAGGGCGACCCGGTGGGCTTGGCGCGCGCCCGCGTCAAAGCGTTTCCGCGCTATAAATTGTTGTTGGCCAGCACGCCTACGATAAAAGGCGCATCGTTGATTGAGCGCGAATTCGAGGCGAGTGATCAGCGACATTTTCACGTGCCTTGCCCGCATTGCGGAGAATTGCTGGTGTTGAATTGGAAGCATGTGCAAGCCAATGCCGCGCTCACCGAGGCGTGGTACGTCTGCACCGAATGTTCCGCGACCATCCACGAACACGACAAACCCAAGCTACTGGCAGCGGGGGTGTGGATAGCCGAACACCCTGAAATCGAGCGGCGCGGTTATCACATTAGCGCGCTGTATGCGCCAATTGGATTGGCCCGTCTTGGCTGGATTTGGTGCGCGAATTTCGCACGGTATGCAAAGACCCGACTACGCTCAAGCCGTTTATCAACGGACATCTTGGCGAAAGCTGGGAAGATCAAACCGACAAGCTCAAAGCCAACGAACTGGCCAAGCGTGCCGAACCCTACACCCTCGGCACGATACCGCCCGGCTGCCTCGCCCTCACCGTCGGCATCGATACACAAGATTCGTGGTTGGCGGTGCAGGTGCTGGGCTGGGGCGCGGAGGGTAAACATTGGGTAGTCAACTGGTTTGAAATTCAGGGCGACACCACCAGCGCGGCGGTGTGGGAAGAGCTGCAAGCCTTTCTCAACGCACCCGTCACCAATAGCTTCGGCGTGGCGATGAAATACCGCGCAGCGGGCATCGACTCACGCGGCCACCGCACCGAGCAGGTTAAAAATTTCGTGATGCGCACCACGTTGGCGATTCCCGTTTATTCATTGCAAGGCAGCACCTCGCGCATGGGTCGCGCCATCGCTCAATCGGGCAGCTACCCGACCAAGACCTATCGCGGCCAAGTAGTCAAGCGCGGCTACTGCGTGTGGAACGTCGGCACGGAGCATTGCAAGGATTTTATCTACGCGCACCTCGCCTCGGATAGCGGTCGCAGCGAGGCAGAGCGCGTGTTTCATTTTCCGGAGGGGCTGGAAGAGGAGTATTTCAACGGGCTGCTTTCGGAAACTTACGACCCCGAAAAAAAACGCTATATCCCGCGCTTGGGTGCGAAATATAAACGAAACGAACCGTTGGATACGGTGGTATATGCCTGGGCAGTTGGCCAGCACCGTGAGGTGAATATCGGGCGGGGACGCAGCGGGCGACCCGACCCCGCGTACTGGACAAGGTTGGAGAAATTGATCGAACCTATTGCCGCGCCTGTTGTGCCGCGCAGCGAGGTGGTGGATGCGCCCGCTCCACCGCAAACCGTCGAGCCGATTCCGCGCAATCGCCCGCGCGTAATCAGCAAGCCGAGGTTCGCATGAGCAAAGTCATTCATCTCGCCGCCGCGCGCGTGGTGCGCTCGGAAAGTTTTTTGCAGGTGTTGGAACAGTTGGTCGCGGTGGAAATGGAACGTCAACTGCGCGCGGAGGCGGGTGGCGAAAATATTTATATTAGTAAAACCACCTGCATGAAAGAGCGCGCCGAGCGCGACGCGCTGATCCGAGATTGTTTCACGGGCGATAACGTCAAATTTTTGAGCGAAAAATTTGGACTAACCTCGCAGCAAATTTATCGAATTTTGAAAAAGCGCAACATTAGCGGCTGAAAATGTTGTCTTGCAATCAATATATTCTCTAAAAACAACTCAATTTTTTACTTAAAAGGAAAAAACATGGCACGAAGATTTTCAATGGCTCGACTCAACAATATCTGCAATCAAGATATTGCCTTTATTGCTGGGGCTTCTCGCCTAAAATTTTACACGGGTACGTTACCGCTAACAGGCGATACCGCCAGCAATGCAGCGGATGTGCTGGTAGCTACGCACACGTTCGGTACGCCATTTGCGGCGACTTCGACTGCTAATCAAATTGCGCCTACGCTGCCTGCTAACGTCAATGCGGTTGCGGCTGGCACGATAGGCTATTACGTTCATGAGACATCAGCAGGCGCGCGTCTTGAGGTGGGTTCTTGCACGCTGGCGGGTGGGGGTGGGGATATGATTTTAAGTTCATTAACCGCAACGGTTGGTGTGCCTATTCAAATTACAGCATGGTCAGATTCAGACCCTAACGTTTGATTGGTTGAGTTGTGACTACGCAATTTAGTGAGGTTTCGATACCCTCCTCCGTTGGAGTAAACATATCTAAATATGCTATTTCAGGTAGCCCTGACTCAACACTTGGCGTTGCATCCGCTATTAGTGCTGCAAAGGCAAACGGTTCGTATTTAGTAAATACTGGAGCGGCTACCGACTTATGGTATGTAGCATCTTTCAGCAATATATGGGGAGTTGAATTTGTTGGTTCAGGAAAAATACTTATTCCAACCAATGGCGGTTATAGACAGTTAAACTCGGACGGTGATAGATTCAGGGATATTACAGGAAGGGAATATTTATCGCATTTCCATAAGCGACTGATGACAAACACTGCCTCGTCGATTGTCTGTACTGGCGATTCGACGACCGCCGGGACAGGTTTAACCGCTGCTTTTTTACCATCAACCGCTCTTCCTGCGATGGCGACAAAGTATGGATTTACAGGTATTACGGGAGTGAATGCTGGTCACGGTGGCCTGAGTAGCTCTGATTGGATAGCAACATATCTAGCCGCCGATTTAGCACTAAACCCCAATTTGTACATTGTACGATGGGGTATCAATGACCCCTATATCCCAACAACAAATCTTTCAGCCGACCAAACTATAACTAATATCAGAACTGGTCTTGCATCTTGCCGTGCAAGCAAAACACTTGCACAAATGAGCATTATCTTGATGATGCCAAATTCTGTTAGTGACAACATAAATAACCGTGATGAGCGTGTATACGAAATGTTGATTAGAGGATTTAAGCAAGCGGCTCGTGATTATGGTGCGGTATTCTTTAATACTTATGGGCTTTGGCGAGATGCTTACGCTGCATCCGACTGGATGGATTCACCACTCGCTGATGCGAGGCATATTCACCCGTCGGATGTAGAGGCAGTGTGGATAAATTCTGCGCTTTCAGATTTGATATTTCCAACACAGCTTAGGGTAAACGGATAATGGCTACCGTAGTTCTAACTGGCTTTACCATAACAGGGTTGCATTTAAGCAATACTGCGACGACTGCAACCGCAACTGGGTTATTAGGGAATGAAATTTCCTATGATTCTTTTGATTTTGGGGTAGGCTATTTTGCTGCCAATGGTTCGGCATATTTTGAAAGTACCTTTGTTTGTACTGCAAATTCTGGGGCATCTTTTTTAGGTGCTTCATTTTCTGATACTGCTAATACATATCCAAATACTGTTAATAGCTCAGGATTGCAGATTAATACTAGTGGAACAGCAATTACTGCGCTCGCGCAGAATATTGTAAGCAACGTCATATCAGCAAGTGTGTCTGGTGTTACTCTTACAATCGGTACAACCTACTACACTAGGATTGGCTATCTCTCCTCGCTTGGGCAGTTTGGTGGAACATTTGTACAATTTTTTAGTGATGCAGCAAGAACCGCGTATGTTGGCGCGGTTACAATAAAAAGAACCATTGCGCCTGCTTATAGATATTTTTTAGCTCTTCAATCTTTGAATGGTGGTGCAACTGGAAATGTTTCTGCAACTAATGCAGACATTACAATATTCAAGCCAGCCAACGCAGCCGATCTTTTAGTATATACATTAGTTGGCGCGCCACTCGCATCCGTAACTAATTGCGTTACGGTGTCTAGCCTAGGAACAAACGAATCAACCTATTTGCACAGCAATACAATTTTCCCCACTAATTTTTTTAGTGGTGATTTTTACGCTAAAGCTGCCCTATCAAATGCTGCATCCATCGCACCGCTTACAACGCTTGCAGTTAATATTCTCTCATTTGTTAATATTATTGAACATGGTGCTACCGCTAGCACTAGGCAGGCAGTAGTTTTAACGTGGCTCACCGCGTCAACTTTTAATCTAAAAATTGAAAGCTACATCGCTGGCACATTCATCAGTGCAACGACTCCGACCCTCTCAACAACACAACCATACTGGTTAGATTTTAATCGGGTTGGCGGGGTTTTAACTCTCAACGTTTTTAATGACCCCACTCTATTGAGTTTGAATTGCTCGGTAACACTAATCCCAGCATCCGCACCTGCATTTCAGTATTTTATGCCGATTCAGTCGCGGAATTTGGCAACTAATTCAGGAACGACTTCATTTACATTAGGCGGAGTGTCAGCAAATATTCCAGCTCTAACCGTATCGGGCATATCAGCACGTAAACGCCGCGCAGCCAATTTGTCAGCGGTACTGGTTTACCCGATTACGGTAGCCAATCTCGCGGCGAGAAAACGTCGCGCAGCCAATTTGTCGGCGGTACTGGTTTACCCGATTACGGTAGCTAATCTCGCCGCAAGAAAACGCAGAAAAGGTTCGTTGCTAGTCAGCTTATTGGCTCTCACGGACACTGTGACGTGGTTTAGCTCCACCGCTGGCGCGGTGGTGACGTTGCGTGTTTATCATAACGGGCTGTTCTTAGATTTTTCGGATAACGTATTTAAGGCTTCCGGCTGGGTAACGCCAAGCATAGCCCAAGTGGCAGGTGCGGGTGCGCTGAATATGTACTATTCCGCAACCATTACGACGAACAACTGGAGTGGGGAATACACCTACATTTCATCATCGAATTTGACCGAGCAACCCGCGCCAGTTACACGTAATTTTGTGAGTGGGGTTGCTGTGACGGGCGGTATGACATTTGCAGATTACATCATGCTCAATAATTTGGTAGGGTTGTTGCAGACGAATTTGACGTTGATTCCACCGCCTGTTGTTGCCCCGAACAATGCGGGGATCGCTACGATATTAGCTGAGATTCAGCGTGTGACAGGTAATATTAACGGAGTCACCCTGGAGAAATGGAAGAGCATTTTACTTGCCGAAAGCGCAGGAACCGCGCATCAGGTATTAGGGGTGCAGACATTCCTCACCCCGGATGGTATCCCTCAATTCACCGCACAGTCTGACGGAGCCGGAGGACGAACCAATGCAATCCTTTAAGCAATATCAAGGTGCCAATTATGTCGGGGTTCAGTATCAAACGATTTGTCACGGCTGGCTTGCGCAGGTCACTATCAGTAAATTTATTTTACGGCTGGCAACACCTGTTTTACGAGTTTTGCTACTGGATACATCGATATGATTAAAACGCTATTCCTGCTGACACCGATTGGCCAGTTTATTTTATTGGACTGTGGCCTTGTAAAAAAATTAAGTTTGGATTGCCCGGTTAGTCAACGCATTCCCCTTACTAATCCGCTTTTAAAACGGGTTGAATTGGCAACCCCTTTCCCCTTGGAGGCACTATGAAATATATTTATGCACCCGCAATCGGCGTGGTTCTTAGTCTGAACACGGGTATTATTTTAACGGGGAGCACCAGCCTGAATATTTATATTGAGCGCAAGGATGGGGTGAGTTTTACCCGCGCGGCAACGATTGATCCGGTCAACCCGATGGTGATGAATTACACCATCGCAGCGGGAGATTTTGATCCGGCTACTCCGATTATTTTTAGTGACTATGTGGCAGTTGCGCAAGTCGCCTTCTCCGCCGCTGCGCCTTTTTCCAGTGCACCGGACAGTTTTAGAGTGCTTAAAATCGGGCAGAATCCTTAATGAATTATCATCAGCCATTTACTGACTAAAACTCGCAACATTCCCCACTGAAAATGTTGGTCGCGCCCGCTTAAATTGCGGGTATGGCCAGTTACCCTACCACCGAACCTACATCACTTATCGCGGGCGACACCTTCGTCTGGATTAAAACCTTGCTCAATTACCCAGCTAGCATGGGCTGGACGCTGCATTACCGCGCGATCAATACGCTTGGAAATTTTGACATCACCGCCAGCGCAAGCGGCGCAGATCATTTAATCAACGTTTCGGCTCCGGTCACCGCCGCTTATTTTCCCGGCGATTACCAGTGGCAATCGTACGTCACTAACGCGGCGGGCGAACGCTACACCATTGCCACGGGCAACCTCACCATTCAAGCCAATTGGGCCGCGCAACAGGGCGGGCTGGATACGCGCAGCAACGCAAAAAAAATTCTTGATGCACTGGAATCCGCCTGGGTCATCGCCTCGGCCACCCGCGCTTTCGTATTCGACTACCAAATCGGCGAGCGAAAAATGCGCTTTGCCACCCGTGGCGAATGGATTACCGAAATGGATTATTGGCGGCGCGAAGTCGCGCGCGAAAAGCGCGCCGAACGCATGGCGGCGGGGCTGGGCAGTGGTCGTAAGGTTTACACGAGGTTCTAAAAATGACTTGGTACGATCAAAAAAAAATCGCACAGCCCGGCAGTAAAATCCTCACCGATTGGACGCAGCATCGCCAAGCGCAGCGCGATCTCGCCAAGCGCGTCAGCAGTTATAAAGCCGCGCAACAGCGCAGCTTTCAGGGCGGCTCTGCCTCGCGCTTGACCAGCGGATTCAACGCTTACAATACCAGCATTGATACTGATCTGTACACCTCGCTTAACGTGCTGCGCGCGCGCTCGCGCCAGCTCACGCAAAACAATCCGTACGGTCAGAAATTTCTACGCATGGTGGCAAGCAACGTCATCGGTCAGGGTTTCAATTTGCAGAATCGCGCCATGGATGGCAACAAGCCCGACACCAGCGATGCCAAGGCAATCGAGAATGCGTTCGCATCATGGGCGCGTCGCGGTACGTGCGACGTAACAGGGCAACTTTCATTTGCCGAATTGTGCCGCTTAATCATGCGCACCGTCGCCTGCGATGGTGAAGTGTTGATTCGCAAAGTGCGCGGTCGCGGTGTGAATAAATTCGGCTTCGCCTTGCAAATCTTAGACATTGACCGACTACTCACCGAGCAGCAACGCAAATTCGACAACGGCAATGTGATGCGCATGGGGGTTGAAATCGACACGATGGGTAAGCCTGTCGCGTACTGGTTGCGCAGCGCGCATCCCGCCGATCCCTTCATGCAGAATTCCGCCGCGCCCGTGATCGAGCGTGTTCCAGCGGATGAAATTTTTCATTTTTTTATTCCGATGCGCCCAGAACAGCGGCGCGGTGTGCCGTGGATGCACGCCGCAATCGAGCGGCTGTACCACATCGGTGAGTTGGATCAGTCGGCTTTAATCGCCGCTCGAAAAGGCGCGGACACGCTGGGTTTTTTTGTCAGTCCGAATGGTCTGCCACCTGACAGCGACGGTACAGAAGCGACTGCAATTGAGGTGAGCGTGCCTGGCACATTCGATACCTTGCCTGAGGGTTACGACATCAAGAATTTCGATTCGAAATATCCCAACGATGTGTATCCAGAATTTATCAAATCCGCATTACGCGCCGTCGCTTCGGCGATAGGCGTGGCGTACAACGGGCTGGCGAATGATTTGGAGGGTGTCAATTACAGCTCCATTCGTTCGGGCGTGTTGGAGGAGCGCGAATTCTGGATGGAATTGCAAGACTGGTTTACCTCCGCATTTCTGATTCCGCTTTACGAAGATTGGCTCGCCCTCGCGCTCGGCATGGGCGCGATTACCTCGCAAGCGGGATTCCCCTTGCCCGCTACCAAGTTCGGAAAATTCGCAGCGCACGAATGGCAGGGCAGACGCTGGGGATGGGTTGATCCGCTGGGCGATTTGCAAGCCTCGGTGCTGGCGATCAACAACGGGCTGAAAAGTCGCTCGCGCATTTGTGCGGAGATGGGACTGGAACGCGAGCAAGTTTGGGCGGAACTCGCGCGCGAAGAAGAAGAAATGCAATCGCTGAAATTAAATCTGGCGGGGCCGCCCGCTGCCAACCCCTCCGCCGCGCAACTTGCAACATCCGCGAGCGGAAATGTTTCAACCGAAAAAGGATTATAAGCGCATGAAATTTCAACGCACCTTTAGCATCACCCGCGACAGCAGCATCGACGTGACTGCGCGTACTGTGCCACTGGCATTCAGTTCGGAAGCTCCTTACGAACGTTGGTTCGGCATTGAAATTCTCGATCATTCTCCCGGCTCATGCGACTTGTCGCGCCTTGCGGACAGTCGTCATCCCTTGCTACTCAATCACGATGCGGAAGATCAAATCGGTGTGGTGGATTCCGCCACGATTGATTCCGATAAAGTCGGTCGCGCCATTGTGCGTTTCGGGCGCGGCCAACTCGCCAATGAAATTTTTCAGGACGTGCAGGACGGCATTCGCTCACTGGTCTCAGTCGGTTACATGATCGACGAACTCGAAGCGGATGACGGTGAAGGCGAAGATCGCCAATTGCGTAAATTCACCTGGGCAGAATTTGAAACGCGGCAAAAAGAATTGCACGGTGAAAATTATTTGACACGGAGTAACGCGCAGCGCGACGCGGGTGACAGCGATCCCGTGTTCCGCGTGACTAAGTGGACTCCGCTTGAAATCTCCATCGTATCTATCCCAGCGGATGCCTCGGTCGGCATCGGCAGAGCCGCAGCGGCGGGAGTCGCGGCAGCACCCAGCCAGGCGGAATCGGCAACCCCAGAAACATCTCCCGAACCCATTGTTTTAATCGAAAGGAAAACTATCATGCCTGATCCAAATCAAGACTTGCAAACCGAACAAAAACGCGTCGCAGATTTATTGACGCTCTCCGAAACCTATGCCCAATACGGCGCGGACAAATTGGTCGGCGAATACATCAAGTCCGGTAAATCCGTCGCGGAATTCCAAAATGCGGTAATGGATAAAATCGTTGCGCGCCACAGCGACACATCCGATCTGAATATCGGCATGACTGACAAAGAAACGCGCAGCTACTCGTTAGCGCGCGCTATCAATGCTACGGCCAACAAAGATTGGAAATCGGCGGGCATGGAATTGGCTGCCTCGGAAGCAATCGCCAAGCGTACTGGTATGTCGCCCGAAGGGTTCTTCGTACCCGCCGAAGTGGCGCAGCGTATGAGCGCGCAGCGCGCGTTTGACGCGACGGTTACCGCAAATACTGGGGGCAACCTGATTCAAACCTCGGTACTCGGCGGCGAATTTGTTGACGTGCTGCGTAACGCGCTGGTGCTGAACAAGATGGGCATTCGCATTTTGGGTGGTCTAACTTCCAACATTGCAATTCCGCGCAAAACCGCCGCATCGGTTTTGCAAAACGCCACCGAACTGCAAACGTTTACCGATACCAATCCGACAACTACGCAAATCGCTCTGTCACCCAAGCGCGTCGGCGGCACGATTCCGTACTCAAAGCAAGCCCTGATTCAGTCTAGCCTGGATGTAGATTCGATGCTGTACGGTGATCTCACCGCAGGCTTGGCGGTGATGATCGACAACCTCGGCATCAACGGCACAGGCACTGCGCCGCAGCCACGCGGCTTGGTGAATCAGGCGGGTATCGGCGCGGTAGTGGGCGGCGTAAACGGCGCACAAATTACTTGGGCGCATTTGGTTGGTCTCGAATCTGCTTGCGCCAACGTCAACGCAGAACCTGACGAAATGGCAGGCTACATCGTTAACACCAAAACGCGCGGCTGGTGCAAGCAAACTTCCAAAATCGCCACAGGCAACTTTATGCCGCTGTGGGGCGATGGCGTAGCACCGCTCAACAGCTACCGCGCAGGTGTAACCAACAACGTTGTCAGCAACGGCACAAAGGGCACGGCTGCGGGCATTACCAGCACGCTTGCATTCAGCTCCGATTGGTCGAATTTGTTGCTGGCACTGTTCGGCGGATTGGACATCGTGGTTGATCCGTACACCTTGGCATCGAGCGGGCAGTACCGCATTACCGCGAATCAGTTTATCGATTTTGCAGTACGTAACCCGGCTTGCTTCGCCGTGATGACGGACGCATTGACTGCGTAATGAGTGAGGGGCGCAAGCCCCTCTTTGCTAAAAAATTAAGAAGATCTCATGGCTTTGCAAAAAATTTACGCACTTGAACCATTTATGCACAACGGTAACCCCGTTGAAATCGGCAGCTCAATCGATGCGGATCAGGATGAGGTTGCGGCGATTCTGAGTTCAGGTCGCGGCACATTAGATGCCGCTAAAGTGGCGGCAGCAACCAAGTCAGTTTCGGCTGCTGTAGCCAAAGCAGAAAAATAAATCGATGTTCGTCGAGCCATTAGACGTGTTCTTTAACTCGGCGGATTTTGCCAAGTCGGCGACGTTGAATGGCGCGACGATTCTGATTATTTTTGACGATGTATATGCAGCAATTTAACGTAGTGCAAGATTTAAATCCGTCCGCTCGCGCAAAATCCAGCGATGTCGTCGCCAGCGGTGCGGTGCATGGCTCGCTGCTGGTGGTGGATGCGCGCACCTTCAAAGTGCGCGAATTCCAGCCCGATGGCAATGGCATGACGGTACTGCAATTGAGTGCGCTATGAGCCATATTCGCAAACAAATTCGCGATGCGGTGGTGATTAAACTCACCGGGCTGGCTACCACAGGGGTCAACGTTTTTCAGACACGAATCTGGCCAGTGAATGACGCAGAATTACCGTGCCTGCTGGTGCTGACCGATGGTGATACGGTCAACAGCTACAGCGAGGGCAGCGTGGTAGCTAATACGCCGCGCAACGTCAACCGCACGCTGCACCTCACCGTGCAGGTACTGGTGCGCGGTACGAGCATCGATGATGCGCTGGATCAAATTTGCCTTGAGGTAGAAAAAGCTTTAGCAAGCGACCGCTTTCTGGGCGGGTTGAGCGTCAACGTGACGCTGACAGATACCCGTATCGAATTCAAGGGCGATGGTGAAAAGCCTACGGGCGAAGCCACCATGACGTATCAAATTGAATACTGGGTGTTGGATACCACACCCGACGTGAGAGGCTGATGATGTACGACGACGAATTTTCAGGGCAGGGCGGCAGTTACATTGTCGATAAAAAAGGCAAGCGCGTTCGCGTGGAAGAAACCGCGCCCGCTGTGCCGGACGCACCCGTTGTGGCGGCTGAACTCCCTGCCGAAATTGAAACAAAAAAATCCAACCCAACCGTAAAGTCCGAGGTGTGACATGGCATTAAAATCGAAAAAAGTGGTGTTGCTGGCAAAAATTGAAGCCACCTACGGAACAGACCCGCTACCTACGGGCGCGGCGAATGCAATTTTGGTGATCAATCCCAAGCTCACCCCGCTTACTTTGCAAGCGAATGCGCGCAATGTGATTCGCCCGTATTTTTCCAATGACGAAAAAATCATCGCGGGCAAACACGTGCAGCTCACCTTCGATGTTGAAATCGCGGCGGCAGGTGGGGCTGGCAGCGCGCCGCAATATGGCGCATTGCTAAAAGCTTGCGCGATGGCGGAAACGATCAATGCGGGCGTATCGGCGGTATACACACCGATTTCCAGCGGCGAACAGTCCGCCACACTGTATTTCTGCGTCGATGGCGCACAGCATAAATTGCTCGGTGCGCGCGGTAGCTTCTCGTTCAAATTTGCGCAGGGCGGTATACCCGTCGCCACCTTCAAGTTCGTCGGCTTGTACTCAGTGCCCACCGATACCGCGCTGCCCGCGCCCACCTTTACGGCAACCAAGCCTGTTGCCGTCACGCAGGCGAATACCACGCCTGTTACGCTGCATACGTATGCAGGGAATTTCACCAGTGTGAATATCGACATCGCCAATGCGGTGGCGTATCGCAATTTGATTAACCTGGAAGAAATCACGTTCACCGACCGCAACCCGACTGCTTCGTTTGATTTGGAGCGACCCACCCTTGCGCAAAAAGATTTTTTCACTACCGTGCTGAATGGCACGACGGGCGCATTTGCCCTCACGCATGGCACGGTCGCGGGCAACAAGGTGCAGATCAGCGCACCACTGGTGCAGCTCACCAACGTCACCATGGGTAGTGCCAACGGGTTGGAAACACTTACCTTACCGGGTGATTTAATTCCAAATGTAGGCAACGATGAACTTGTTATTACGGTGCTGTAGCCATGTTCAAAATCGCCCAAACCCCCAGTTATTTTTCACCCGTCGAAGTGCTGATTCCGGGTGCAGCTAGCAAGCAAACTTTTGATGTGGAATTCAAGCGGCTCACGCGCGGTGAAATTCTCGAATTGAAGGAGCGCATAACCTTGGACAGCTCCACCTCGCGTGACATTTGCCGCGAGCTGGTACTCGGCTGGAAGGGTGTACAAGGCGAGGATGGCGAGCTGCCATTTTCGCAAACCAACCTCGATGCAATTTTGGATATTCATCCCGTCGAACAATCGGTGTTGAGCGCGTTTTTCGCCAGCATCGCGGGGGCGCGACTAAAAAACTAACCGCCGCCGCCCTCCATTGGTTGAGCGGCGGCAAGGTGTCGATGGCGGAGCAGGAAGCGCAGTTCGCGGACGATGCAGCACGCTACGGAATCCCGCTGGAGCTGCTGCAAGATGCCACTGACATCGTGCCGGACGAATTTGAAATCTGGCCTGAAAATGATGTGTCGCTGGGTATTTTTTTACGTTGCACCACCCAGTTTCGCCACCGCCCTGTCGGGCAGGGCAGCATCATCACCGGGCTGGATTATGCGGCGGTTGAAACGGTTTTGAGATTGCACCGCATCAAAAATAAAGCCGAAATTTTTGATGATGTGCGCGCCATGGAAATGGCAATTTTGCAAAAAATCAACGAAAGTGAAGCATGACTTTTAACGTGGCAGAAATTATTCTGAGTGCGACCGATAAAACTCAAGAGGGGTTTAATTCTGCGCGCACGGCCATGGAATCGCTGCGCGAACACGCGGGCAAGCTAGCTGCGGCATTGGGCGTGGGCATGTTCGCTGCGATGCTCAAAGAATCGCTCTCCGCTGCCGATCACATGGGCAAGATGGCGCAATCGGTTGGTGTCTCGGTCGAATCGCTTTCGCGATTGTCACTGTCAGCAAAGCTCTCCGATGTCGATATGGATTCGCTTGCCAAGAGCATGGGTAAGCTCGACAAAAACATCGTCGAAGCCTCGCAAGGCACGGGTATGGCGGCGAGCGCGTTTGATTATCTGGGCATACACGTCAGGGACGCGCACGGTCACTTAAAAAATTCCGACGAGGTGATGAAAGAGGTTGCCGACAAATTTGCCGGGCTGCAAGACGGGGCGGGCAAAACGACTTTGTCGATGGCGATTTTCGGCAAGGCAGGGCAAGAGATGATTCCCATGCTCAATAAGGGCAGCGGCGAATTAAAACAAAATGCCGAGATGGCGGAAAAATTGGGACTGGCACTCAGTACCCAAACGGCTGCCGCCGCCGAAGAGGTGAATGACCGATTTGCGTTGATGGGGCAGGCTAGCAAAGGCTTGGTCAATCACGCGATGGTGGAGTTGCTACCGACTATTCAAAAAATTTCCGCATTATTTATCGACAACGCCACCGATGCAGACAACTTAAAAAATAAATTCGCGATGCTCGATGCGGGCATCAAATCGCTGGTGACTGTTGGCATCACTGTGAAGGATGTATTCGAGCAAATCGGCAAGGCATTGGGCGGTACGGTCGCTGCCATCGTATTGGCTATGCAAGGCGATTTCGCGGGCGCGGGCAACGCGCTAAAAGAGATGTCGCATGATATGGTCAAGACCATGACTGATGATATGGAAGATGTGGCAAAGCTTTGGGCGGAGAATACTGCCATCCCCAAGGCGGCAGCGGACATGGCAAAAAAATCAATTGAGTGGGCAGGCAAAGAAAAGCAGCAGGCTGTAAAAAAAATCAAAGACCAAGAATCGCTGGATATGATCACCTCGCTGGACGAGGAACTCAAAACTCACGCTGCGTATTTGCAGTATCAGGAAAAAAATCTGCAAGCCCAACTCGGTAATATGCTGATTTCTGAAAAGGATTTTTACACCAGCAAAAAACAGCTCGCGCTGGATGATTTGCAGTATCAGGCAGGTGTGTTGGAAAGAGAATTAATGCTCGCCAAGAAAGCCGAGGACAGTAAAAAAGCTATCGAAATCGAAGGCAAAATCGCACGCAATAAAATCGCCCAAGACGAAGCGGGCGGGGCAAACGAATACGATATGAAAGCCAACAAGGCTAGTATTTCCCCGTTTGAGTTGGAGAAAAAAGCCTATCAAGCGCGCCTCGATTTGGCGGATACCTATCGCAAAAATAAAGGCGATGCCGACGGTCGCGCCCGACAAATGGAGCTGGATGCGCAGGCGGATTACGAAAGCAAACTCAACGCACTGATCCAGCGCGGCGCGGTGTCGCGCAATGATTTTGAGGCGATGAGCGGCAAGCAGCAATTGCAAACGCATATCGCCATGTTGGGCAACATGCTCAATGCCAGCGCGCAACACTCGCGCGCGGCATTTGAAGCAATGAAGGTGGTGCGCCTCGCTGAAGCGGCGATTGCTTTGCCATCGACCATCATGCACGCTTATAAATCGGGCATGGAGGCAGGCGGGCCTTCGGCCCCGCTGTTGGCGCAGCTTACGCCGCGCTGGCTTTCGCCACGCAGATGGTGCAGATCAACGCGATTCAGTCAGCCTCATTCGGCGGCGGTGCAAGCGCGGGTGCTGCGCCCAGTGCAGGCGGCGTGTCCGTTTCCGCCATGCCGGGACAACTCGCCAATCCCAATGTGGTGAGCGCGCAACCCACTGCGCAAGCCGCGCCACAACAAATGAATCTGACCATTGTCGGTGCAAAAGACAATCCCGATAAAGCGATTTTAAGCTACAACTCCGTGTTGGAATTGATGACGCAAATCAATACCGCTGGTGACAATGGTCACCGTTTTAATGCTAATTTGATTGCCGCGTAATGGGCTATCCGAAATTACTTTTTGATAACATGTTCGCGGATGCCACACCCGTGGCATCGAACACGTTTGCAGGCAATTTTTCTGCGGCGAATATCGCCGATATGAGGCCTTACACCTGGTGGAAGGCGAATGCGCTGCCCGCCTCGCTGAGCGTAGATTCTGGGAGTATTCAGCCAGCGAATTACGCGCTGGTTTACGGGCATAATTTATTCACAAATGCCGCGACTGTCGAGGTGCGCGGCAGTACCGATAATTTTGTTGCCTCGAATGTTTTGCTGGGCATGCTCACACCCGCGTCGGATGCGCCCTTTCTACTCGAATTTACGACTGCGAATTATCGCTATTGGCGATTAAATATCACGGGTGCAGCTGGTAATCAGCCCGCGATTGCCATTGCGATGATCGGCGCGGCATTGGTAATGCCGACGGGATTGCCGCAGGGATTTGATCCGCTGGTTCGTAATGTGAATCAGCAAATCATCACAAATGACAACGGCCATCCGCTCGGCACTATTGTCAATTTTGAGTCGTGGAAGCAAACGTTAAAATTTGATTTTCTCGCGTGGAGTTGGCTGCGCGCCACTTGGCAACCCGCATGGCGCAGCAATCTGCGCGGGCTGCCTTTTATTTTTGCCTGGGACAGCGCCAATTATCCAAATGAATTGCAATTAGTGCATGCGGGCATGAATTATTCGACTCCCCACAGTAGTGGCTCGCGAGCCTCATTACAGTTCGAAGTAAGCGGGGTAGCAACATGACCGCCCGCAGCGTCGCGCAAGCCAAGCATGAGCGCATTGCCGGGCTGGTATTGGAGATTGATGCGGACTATTGCAATAACACCTTCGGCACTGCGCCTTGCACCGCAACGGGCACGCAGTGCTACAACACCTACGGGACATGCAAAGATAAGCCAAATTTTTCAAAAGGCATCAAGACCGTTAAATTTTGTACCCGTGGCATGGCGATTCCACCCGGTGAAACGCTGCGCCCTTACATTCAAGATGGCTATTCCTTCACGCCTACTGAGATTCCGCTCAGTGGGGGGCTGGCGGTACGCAGCAATCACACCCTGACGCTGGCGGATGAAACCTGCACCGATTACGAGTTAGATAAATACGCACTGGCGCGTGCGACCCCTGCGGGTGGTACGTTCTGGACGCGATTCTTGGCGCGGAATTACAACATTGCCGGGCGGCTGGCGCGGCTTAAAAAAGGCTATGTCACGACACCGTTTGATTGGACGACATTTCAAACCGAGCTATATGTAATCGAATCAATCAAGGGGCCGGATGCCAGCGGCAACATACAGGTCATTTTGTCCGATGTGGTTAAGCCGCTGGATAAAAACCTGCTACCCGCTCCGACTAGCGGAAAATTACAGGCTGATTTCAAGGCGACCGAATATCGCGCTTATGTGGTATCAGCAGATGCGCAGCACATCACCTTCGGCAGCGATGCCTCACCGCTGGATAGCTACTACAACGGCATGGAGTGTTACCTCACCGCGAATACCGGAGCAGGGCAGCGCAGAACGATTTTGAGCTATGTGGGTGCGACGCGTACCGCGACGATTTCATCCGGAGCAACGGATTGGTCAGTGATACCCGATACCACCAGCATCACGGAATTAAGCGCGTTGAGCATCAACGTCGGTTCGGGCAATGGTACGCAGTATGCCGACCCTGTTGCGACTGGTTTACCACAATTTATCTGCATCGGCAAAGAAGTCATCCAATACGATACCGTAGTAGGTGATGTGTTGAGCTGGAGCAGCTCGGTGGACCGTGCGCAATTCGGTACAGCGCGCGAAGATCACAAAGCCAATGATGGCGTGCAATATTGTTTTGCTGTCATCGATCAAGCGGCCAATGTGGTCGTTAAAAAATTATTCAACGGCGCGGGCATCGCTGATGCAAATCTCGACCTCGCAGGGCTGGCAATTGAGGATGCCAACTGGCTGGGCAGCGCAGCGCGTATCACCGCTTGCATCCCCATCGCAACCAAAGCTAATCAGCTCTGCGATGAGTTGCTTAAAGACCTCAACATGGGGTCGTGGTGGGATGCGGCAGCATCGCTACAACGCTTCAAAGTTGACCTGCCGCAGCTCAATACTACTGTCAAAGCCATCACACCCGATGAAACCGTGCAAGGCTCGCTGCAAATTGAGCCACTAGATAGTCTGCGTATCACGCAAGCTTTTATCAACTATGCACCGTATTCGGTGACGCAGATCCAAGCTGATCGTAATAATTACCAGATTACCGAAGGCTATGAGGATGCGGGTGCGGAAGGTGCAAACGAGTACAACAATACCATTCAAAGTCAGGTGTATTCGCGCTGGCTGGGCAAAGCCAATGCGCTGCATGCCCGGGCGATCACCGCACGCAAGATCGGGCGTTTTCGCAATGCACCAAGCAAAGTAAAACTCAAGCTCGATCCGCGTGATGAAGTGGCGCTGAGTGATTTGGTGGACATCACCAGCCGTAAGAAAACTGATGCTAGCGGTGCGCCGCTCACCCAGCGCATGCGTGTGACCAAGCTATTACAGAACGGCAATTTTGACATCGAGGCGGTGAGCACCACCTTTACCGGCCGCGCGGGTTTTATCGCCCCTGATGGCACACCCGATTACCCGACCGATACGCTGTATGCGCATGCCAGTAGTGCGGCGGGATTGATGAATGATGGTACACAGGGATATACGATTATATGAGTGAAGAAATACAAGATATTACTGTGCCAGCAAGCGCGATTACGACTTGCCCGGACAAGAGCTATGCATTGGTAGGTATTGCCGGTGTATGTCAGACCTGTCCGCACTTTCAAGGCTTGTTCGACGTGATGGAACAGGATGCACCCTTCGCTAAAAAATACCGAGTCAAATGCGGTGTGCCGCAAGTGCGCGAAGATCATCAATGTTGAAATGGGAGCTGCGACATGACCGCAATCAGCGTTTCATTTTCGCCCAAGGTAGCGACGGATTGGGATCCACAAAAACCGCTCACCACCACCAAGCTTAATCAGCTTTACGACAACACTGAGTTTGTAAAACAATGGCTGGGTCAAAGCTACGTCGGTGGCGCGGTACAAAATCACTCTCACAACGGGTTGGATAGTGCATTGATACCAGTTGGAGCAAACGAGCTGCGCAATGGCTCATTTGAGGCGGATACGACGGGATGGACAGTCACGCAATACACAGGCGGAAGCGTTGCTGTTAATACTGCCAATAATCTAAACGGCGCAACTGCGCTGGCATTTACCTCAACGGTGCTACTGAATGGCGGAGGGGATGCGCTTAGTAATGAATTCGTTCCAGTTACAGGCGGATCATCTCACTCTATAAATGCGGTAGCCAAGGCGGGGGCGGCCAATCTTTCTGGAAAAATCGAAATCCATTGGTATGACAATACCCAGGCATTGATTTCGACATCTGTTGTCTATACCTCAAATAATCTACCTATTGCTTTATCACAGGTTGGCGGCTCAGCTATCGCACCATCAACAGCCCGTTTTAAGCGCATACGCGTGACGGGACATATCGTTGGCAGCGTTGGGCCGGTGACAACGGGGACGGTTTATTTCGACGGGGTTATTTCAAGTGCTGGGAATAATGCTGTTGGAATTGGATTGAATTTTTTTCATGCTCCAATTGTTGCAACTCCAGCTTATACAACGAACGCAACGGCAGTTTCTACAAAAAAAATAGAGTGGAGAGTAGGTAGGGATGGTCGATACACGGTCAGAGTGTCGCTTTACATTTCAGGTACGGTTTCAGCAAATGCTCAGATTTATAAAAATGGTGTCGCTTATGGGACATTGCGTACAACTACATCATTAACTGCTGTTGTTTTTGATGAAGAATTAAATTTTTCAACAGGTGATTTAATACAAATTTATACATATTCAAGCAGCGGTGGGTTCACTACCTATTGCTACGGATTAGTAGGAGAGTTATTTCCTCCAATAATGGCACAAACATTATGAAAACTTTTGTTACAGTAAGCTCAAGCGGTAATATCACTAATGTATTTGGTGAGTGGGTTTCTCCAAATATACCAATAAATGCAATTGAAATTTCATATGATGATGGATTTATGATTCGGCAAGCGCGTTGTTTTGGTGATTATCGGCTTGTTAATGGAGCGCTTGAGCTAGATACCACATTCATTTCCGCACGCTTATTTTCCGAGGCTATCCCCGCCAAGATTGCCGAAATCGATGCAGCCTATAACGCCGCGATTGCAGTTATATCTGCCAGCTATCCAGAAACTGAGCGCAATAGCTGGGCGAAGCAAGAAGCTGAGGCGCGAGCATGGACGGCGAACAATACCGCTGCCACACCGCTACTTTCCGCCATCGCTACCGCACGTGGCTCAACCCTTGCCGATATTGCGGCACGGGTGATTACCAATGCAGATGCGTATGCCGTTTATGCCGGTGGCGTGATTGGCAAACGCCAAGCCAAGATGATTTCGATTGCAGCGGCTACGACCCTCACTGAATTAGAGGCAATCACATGGTGAAGCTCATCGCAATTTATTCTCTGTCGGTATTGGCATTGATGTACCTCACGTTTGTTTTCCTCTGCGCCATCCTCAAGCTACGCGATGCACGTGATGCGGGTGCGCTGGATGATGCGCCACTCATCGTCAAGCTATATGCCTACAGCACGCTTTTCAGCGGCTTGCTGCTCGATGTCGCGCTGAATGTATTGCTCTCAGTCATCTTCCTAGAGCCGCCGCTTGAGTGGCTCACTACTGACCGCGTAAAGAGACTCAAGGATAGCGGCAACGACTGGCAGAAAGCTTGCGCAAGATGGCTATGTAAGCAGCTTTCGCGAATTGATTTAAAACACTGTGGAGATGCGTAAATGAGTGAACAGACTGGACGGCACCCAGCCTTTGAAGATAGTGATGATAGTGAGCAACCAGCTCGTTACATAGATCACAGAAAGCCTAATCAATGGCACTTGGATAAGACCTTTTCGATTAGTCATATTTTATCTACGGTTGCAATCGTAGTTGGTTTGTTTTCGTGGGGGTCGAAGATGGATAACCGCGTGTCAATTATTGAGATCGAACAAGGGCATTTGACCAAGGATGCCGAAAAGGGCGGGGAGGTCATTAAGGACAATTTTAGACAGATGCAGGCTGCACTATTGAGGATTGAAAGTAAGTTGGATACCAAGGCGGATAGAAAATGAATCTCAGTCCACATTTCACCTTAGAAGAGGCAACGAATTCTGATACAGCCACCCGCCTCGGTATTGATAACACGGCCAATGCCATGCAGATTAAAAATGCGGTGATTGCCGCGCAAGGCATGGAGCTGGTGCGATTTGAATTGATGCATGCAGTCAGTATCAATTCTTGGATTCGCGGCGAGAAACTGGAAAAGGTACTCACCCAAAAGGATTACACCGCATGGTGCAAACGTCGCAGCATGGGCATCAATTTCTCATCGTGGAATTTGTATTTTGCACATAAGGCGCACCCCAAAGGCTATGCGGTTGATTTTACCTGTAAGGCCTTTGGCACGCCCGCGCAGATCGTAGCGAAGTTGCGCGAATCAAAAATTAAATACGACCAGCTAATTTGCGAAGGATCGTGGGTACATATCAGCTTTGATCCACAGTGCAGGATGCAGTGTTTGAACGCAACCTTTGTAAACGGCGAACCTACTTATACGGAGGCATGATGGAAAAGTATTTGACGATGACAAGTTTGATTTTTTTATTGATTGCCCTGGCATCGATGCTAACGCATGGCATTAAAAAATGGGTGAGCGGCGAGATCGAAGGTAATTTAATTGACTGGTATGTCGTGCATCCTAAAGCCAGCGTCAGTGCCGTGCTTGCCTGCGTTGGAGGTGTGCTGGTGGCGATACTCACCGGCGCATTGGTTGCACCAATAGACGGTACGTCAATCCTAGCTGCATGGGGTCTGGGCTATGGCGCAGATACGCTTAATTCGCAGACTGAAAAGGATGGGTGATCATGATTTTATATTGGCTAAAACAGCCCCACCACTGGCTACTATTGATTGTACTTTTATTTTGGCTGGCATATTTATCTGGAGATAGAAAATGAATTTAGATTTTAAGATAGCAAAAGACAAGTTGTTGCACATGATAGGCGGAGCGGTTATCGCACTTTCAGTGTGGCTATTGTTTTACAGCGCAAATTTTAGCGCAATGATAAACGGCTTGCCGATTGGCTTCTATGCTCCCGCATTCGGGATTATCGCTGCGCTAATTATTGGCGGACTAAAAGAACACATCATTGATAGGTACTTCGGCGGAACAGTTGACAGTGCGGATTGGGGCGCGACATTTGTAGGGGGTGCGCTTGCGGTAGCTGGTGTTAAATTGAGCTACGCATTTGCTATTGCGATGCTTGCAAGTTACGGGGTGCAGATATGAAGTATTTTATCGCTGGATTAGTGACATCGCTTTTTGTGCTGACTGCGCTTTGGGCATTTCCTTCAGAAGGCGCGACGCTTGATCCACTAATTGAGTATCGCTACATTAATCCCGCTGCTGGCGAAGTCATTAAACGTGATGCTAAAGGTACGATTATTCGCCGTGCAGATGTGATTATCGCGTTTCGCAAAATTCATCCATGCCCAAGTACGATGCTTTTCGTTGGCGCATGTCCAGGCTGGGCAATCAATCACGATAGATCGCTTGCATGTGGTGGGCGTGATGCTGTATCAAATTTAAGCTGGATGCCGACCGATATTAAAACGTGCGCCGGTGCGCATTGCGTGGATCGCTATGAGCGAAAAATTAACGCGCTTGCTGTGCCAATATCAGACACCGCGAACTGCGTGAACGTCATCGTAAAATGATAAAAGCCGAACGCATCATCGTGTACCTGGCGCTCATCGTCGCCTGCGTAACGCTGTGGAGTAGCTTCACGCCCGCACCCGCACCTGTGAGCCAGTGGACACCTGCCAAGGTTTCGCCCATGGTAGCTAACGTGCCAACCGTACAGGTTAAGATACCAAAAGTGACGGTATTTTCTGCGCCGGCAAAGAAAAAGTTGAAGCTTCCGGAATCAATCATCACTAATCCAGATGAGCATGTTATTGCAGCCACTCAAATTAAAGCTGATCAGCATCCGCAAACAGTGGTGACAGTAATCAATTCAGAAACGGGAAAATCAGAAACGATTACCCGGCGCGATCCCTATCCGTGGATTGCTATTGAAAAGCAGGGTGAAATTCGCCTGGATTATGGATATAAGCGCGATTTCCAGCGCGTGGCACGATTAAGCTTTCGAGAGGATGTAATTCAACTAAAAGCCGTTCATTTTGGATTACTGGCATCGCTGGATAGTGATGGAGCAATATTCGCTGGTGTTGGGCTAGGCTATCGCTGGTAAATCGATTCTAGCGCGTTTTAATCGCTCAAAATTTAAGCAAATAAACTGTGCCACTTTTTGTGCGCGGATGAGGCTAAAACGACGCGTTTTGGTACGTCTTTTCGGCACAGTAAAAAATACAACCATTTGAATTTAAGCAATTTTCTTTATATTGATAGGGATTGTGATTCCTGTTGTCGTGGGTTCGAGCCCCATCAGCCACCCCAAAATATAAGGCTTGCAGCGATGCGAGCTTTTTTATTTATCTAATGTTGATCCGGCACATAAACAGTATTACTGCCGTCATTTCGGGCTTGACCCGGAATCCAGCAAAACAACTATCGGTTTTGGCCGACCGCGTTTCTTCGGGAGCGGTGCTTCTGCTACGCTAATCTTGCGTGCTGGTTTCTCGCGACCCTCGATTGCTGTGCCGTCTCGGCTGATATGTCCCACCAGAACCGGGTCTAGTGCTTCCTTCACCAATGCTTCATGTGCCAGTGCTGCCAGTCCGTCGGCTGCAAATTCTGCAAAGGCACGCGAGAAAGTCGCCTCACCAGGCAATTTCTTCCACATCGAAAACCCACAAATGCGTTTCAAGGCGCGATCATGCGGTGGGTGCCACCGTTCCACACCAGCTCTTGACAACAATTTCATCTATTCTGAGCCACTCCAAGGTGTGAATCACCTTCTCTAACTTTGGTGTTATAGACTCGGCATGAATTATTCGTGAACTTTACTGGGATTGATGTGTCCCATCGCGCATGGAAAAAGAAGACGCAAGAAAACAAACAAGGGAGGTACTTCACGAAAGGCGCAAGCAAGTAATACGCTCGTACCGCAAGGGAATGCCGGTGATGCAAATCGTTGAACACAGTGGACTCAGTTGGTGCGCAGTTAATGCTGCGATCAACTTGTACAAGGAGGCGGGAGCATCCGCGCTCAAGCCTGAAGCACGAGGCAAGAAGGAAGGCAGCGGGCGCATGTTGAGTGAGGCACAAGAACGCACGATTCAGCAGATTATTTGCGAGAAGCGACCAGAGCAGTTGAAGATGGAATTTGCGCTGTGGAGTCGTGCTGCTGTGATGCAATTGATCGAGCGTGAGTGCGGTATCAAGCTCTCAGTTCGCGGGGTTGGCAACTATTTGCAACGTTGGGGATTTACGCCACAAAAGCCGATCAAGAAAGCCTATGAACAACGTCCTGAGGAAGTGAAAGCGTGGCTGGATGAAGAATATCCGGTCATTGAGCAACGCGCAAAAGCCGAAGATGCCGAAATTCACTGGGGTGATGAAACGGCGATTGTGAATACCGATGTGCGTGGACGCAGTTATGCACCGGCGGGGAAAACACCGGTTACTTTAGCACCGGGCGGTACACGTCACAAACTGTCGATGATTGCGACGGTCACCAATCAGGGTAAGGCACGCTGGATGATTATCGATGAGTCGTTCAATGCAGATAGATTCACCGAATTTCTGGAAGCGTTAATTAAGGACGCAGGCCGGAAAGTATTCCTGATACTGGACAACCTGCGTGTTCATCATAGCAAGGTGGTCAAGGCGTGGGTGGCAGAACGGAAGGATAGGATTGAGTTGTTTTACTTGCCCAGCTACAGCCCGGAGTTAAACCCGGAAGAACGGTTGAATGCGGATTTGAAACATGCCATCTCCACCAAGGTTCCAGCACGCACAAAAGCTAAGCTGAAAGCTGCTGCAACTGAACACATGCAGACGCTAGAAAAATCACCCGAGCGTGTGAAGAAATACTTCCAAGACTCACGCGTAAAATATGCCGCTTGATTCACGGATAAAAGTGGCCGGATCAATAGTGCGCCAAACTCACTCTTCAATTCCGGCAACAATTCCTACAGCACCACTCGCCAGCGTTGCATGATTCCGTTACGTTGCGTACTATTCATCCCGGACTTGGATTGGGTCGCCAGAACCTTAATCTTGCCAGCAATGGCAGCCCACTTTTACCGCTTTCTTGTGCCTAAATTCAACTCATGTTTGGAGTTTTGCAAGAGCCTCTGATTGGGAAAACTCGGCAAAAGGTGTCTCGTTTACAGAAACCACTGGATTCCGGCCTACGCCGGAATGACGAGATTGTATTTTTGCGTGGCTTTCTTTGTCTGAGGCAGGATTTGCAGTTTGGGCAGGCTCACGATCACTGCCATACGCAGGCAGGCAAAACGCCACCAAGCCAGTCATACAGACTTGCGTGGTTCATTTTACGGAGGTGACGCTTACCATGAGTGCCTTTCAACATAGGGGCGAATAGTCGCTCAAAAAGTCCTATCGCGTCAAACCGCTTGTTCTTTATTGCACAGGTTGTGCATTTTCCGGTGAATTCGGAACGACCTTGTTTGACAGAGTGCCGCTTGTTATTTTTCCGTTTTGCAGTGGGGGCAGCATGGGCGAACCCGCGTCCGGCATCAGGTCGTTTGGCGTGGGCTGCGCGTTGAGTTCCGCGTTGCGGATGTAGTCATAGCGGTCTGTTGCGAGGCTGACGCTTTGCTCGTTGTTGCGGATAACAGTCGGGCGCAGAAATACCATGAGATTGGTTTTTTCACGGGTACGGGAACGGTATTTGAACAGTCCACCAATCAAAGGCAAATCACCCAACCCTGGCACTTTGTCGTCGGTGTCGCTAGCTTTGTCATCAATCAAACCGCCCAATACGATGATCTGCCCATCACTAACCAAGATATTGGTGTCGATGGAACGTTTATTGGTAATCAGTCCAGCAGCATTCGTGGTGGGCGAGATGGATGAATTCTCTTGATAGATCGCCATTTTGACCGTACCACCTTCGGAAATTTGTGGCTTTACCCGCAAGGTCAAACCAATGTCTTTGCGTTCGACAGTTTGAAAGGGATTCACGCCCGCGCTACCAGCCGAAGCGGTCGTGGTGTATTGCCCGGTGATGAAAGGCACGTTTTGTCCGACGATGATTTTTGCTTCTTCATTATCCAGCGTGATGATGTTAGGCATCGAGAGGATGTTTGTTTTGGTATCGGATTCCAGCGCATGCACTAATGCACCCAAGCCTAATTGACTGGAGAATATTCCTAAATTTAAGCCGTTACCGAGTGGCAGGGCAGCTGATTTAGCTGCCTTTGCGGCGATTTGGTTATTTAGATTATTCCCGCCAGTGGAAAAGCCCGTAGATGCACCCGCTAGGGTGTTGTTACCGCCCAAAGCAGCCCATTGCACACCCAACTCGGCGAGCTTGCTGTTATCGACTTCGACGATCAAAGCCTCGATATACACTTGCGCACGGCGCGCATCGAGCTGGTCGATGATGCTCCGCAGGTTGCGGTACAACGTGTCATTCGCCGTGATGATGAGCGTATTGGTGGCCGCATCGGCTTGTATGTACCCTGCGGATCCGCCGCTCGGCAGCGATAGCTGTTGTGCCTGCGGTGTGGCGGTGGCGGGTGTGAAATTGGCGGCAGAATTATCGCTTGCCACGACGGCACGCAAGGTTTGCGCAAGCTTGGTGGCCTCGGCATTTTTCAAATACACCACATGCACATTGCCGGGCAGGGCGGTGGGTTGATCGAGTTTGGCGATCAGCGATTTGGTCAGGTTGGCACGCGCTTCAGAAGGCGCACGCACAATGATGGAATTGCTGCGCGTATCCACCAGCAAATTCACCCGTCCCGCATCAGCAGGCGTACCACTGGGGTCAAGCAGTTTGTTGACCATGGACGCGACATCGTTGGCGATGGCATTGCGCACCGGCACGACTTCCAGATCGCTGCTGGCGGGGCTATCCAACGCGTTGATGATTTTGCTCAGGCGCAGCAGGTTGTCGGCGTAATCCGTGATGACCAGTGTGTTATTGCCGGGGTTGGCATTGATGGTGTTGTTGGGGGAAATTAACGGGCGCAACACATTAACCATGTTGGTGGAGGATTCATAATTCAGGTGGAATACCTGCGTGACGATTTGGTCACCACTTGCGCCATTTTTGGACTGCACCGCACCGCCTTGAAGTTTGGCATCTGCCTCTGGCACAACTTTACTGTAGCCGTTTGCATTGACGACCGAGTAGCCGCGCAAGCGTAATGTTGAGGTCAATAATTGAAATGCCTGCGCTTTGCTTAACGGTTTTTCGGAGGTCAGGCTGATTGTGCCTTTTACGCGCGGATCGATGATGAAAGTGGTATGGGTGTAATCACCGATGGCAGCAATGACCGATTCGATGTCGGCTTCGACAAAATTCAACGAGCCCTGGTTGATGTCAGCCGCCTGAGCGGGTTGCAGGCTGAGTAAAGCCCACAACAGCATGAGCTTGGCAGATTGTTTTATTGTCATCAATTTATTTTCCATCATCTAAACTCTAGCGCAATCACTTCATGCCCGTCTTGTTGGCGGCGTTGTCCCAGCAAATTCAAGAAATTCGCCAGCCTCTCTTCTTGTCCGGTTGCGGCTTGTGCTGACCCGGAAAATTGCAACCGCCCGTTGTTCAATGTTCCTGAGCCGTTGAGTAGCATCGCGCCCTTAATCGTCCTAAGTAACAGTTGCGCCTGTTGACCATTCCAATCCATAGCCAGATTATAGCTGCCTAGCGGCTTGACGGGGGAGAGCCGGGAAGCGATGTCATTCATTTCCAAATTGACTGTCCCGTTCATTTCAATTGTTCCGTTTTGCCTCGTGAGTTGCAGTGGCTGCCATGATAGACGCATCTGACCAGTTGGCTGTATGGTATTCAGTGGCGCACCCAAGCTGCTTAATCGTTCCGCACCGAGTGCAATTTCCGACGGGCTGATTTGCCACTGCGACCAACTGCCTGTTACATGAATTGCTTGCGACAAGGCCGATGGATTTTGTAACTTAATATCAACTTGACCAAAAATTATCATCGGCGAAATTCGCCATGAAAAGCGTCCGGGCAACAATGCGGCTACTGGTTCGTTACCGCTTGCCGCACCGCCTATAAAGGCCGAACCATGCCACATTGAGCCTTGCGCATCCCCCAGCGTTAAGCGCCCCGCGCTTTGTTTTTCAACGATTACACCCAACCAAATTGCGGGAAAAAATGCCAGCGTAGTGAGTGCAATCGTGATGCTGCCCGCCAATAACCAAAGTATGAAACGGGGCATTATCAGTTTCTATGTTGTTGCAACGTAATTTTTACATCGACCTTGTCGGGCTGTGCTAGCGCGGTAATGTTGGCTTCACTAACAGAAATCAACGCGGTTTTTTGCAAGCCCTTCAGCCAATCCAAGGTGTTGGCAAAAGACACTTCGACAAGCTGCACTTGCGCAAAATCACCCGTCACTGTCACATTTTGCGGCTTTAAGTTTAGTCGAGAAAGCGCAGCGGTAATGCTCGCCTGAGACATAGTCGTGACTGTCGGCAGTGTTGGCTCGCCGTAGCTTGCCACTTCTTTGGACAAGGCTTGCATTTGCACCGCTTGTTCTCGTAGCGCGGGTAATTTTTTACGCAGTAGCTCGCGACCGGTTAACGCCGGAGAAATCAGTAATGCGTATATCAAGCTGAGTGCGACTACCACGGCAGCGATGGTGAGCATCTTGCGTTCACGCGCATCACGCACTGACCAAAATTCGGCGAGGGATAGTTTGAGTTGGGTTATGAAATTAGGCTGGCTCATTTCGCGCTCCGAATTTTCCAACTTGTCGAGCTCTGCTCGGCAGGCGCAACAGTCAGCGATAAATTGCGTTTAGTGAGTGCAGCTTGCATTTGCTGTACCAAGGCTTCGTTGTCGTTGTTCTGGTTAGCTTTTAAGCCAACAAACAAGCTGTGTTCGCGGTATTCCAGTTTGGCAATGGCGGGCTTATCTGAAGTGGTTACGCTGCTCCAAGCTTCGCCAAAATTGGCAGCAAGCATCGTGAAATCATCTGGTGAAGCCAGGCCTGAATCACGTTTGGCAAGCGCGATTTTTTGCTGCATTTGCGCAATCGGGTCGATGATGACGGATTCCCTGGGATAGCGCGCTTGGTAGATTTGCGTCATGGTGGCGCGTAGCGTGGCGGCTTCATTTTTCATCTGCCACCAGTCGAAATTCAAGGCGAAAATATTGACGAACAAAATCGCGGTGGCAAGTATCAGCGCCCAACGCCATGGCTGCCAGTTGATATTGGGGCCGGACTCGGCATTGAGTCCCGCCATCAAATTCAACGTTGTGTTACGTGCGCCGGTAATCCACTGTGACCAAGTGTCGACAGCCAAGCTAATACGCCCTTGCAGGCTAGCATCATTGATCGCAGCCTGATAATTCAACATGCTCGCCTGATGCACATACAAGGCAATCGGGGCATCAGGGACGACCGCACTTAAATTTAGAATTGCCTCTTCAGGCTGATGCGCGGAAATTGCCAAACCCATTCCAGTTTGCTCGGATAGGCGCAGCGTCAAATCAACATCGTTCCCAAACTGGGTGATAGCAGCGATCACGCGACCTGCTTGGTGAGGTAAACATAATTGTGCGGGTAACACGCTGATATGTTGCGCACCAAACGAAATCAACATTTGGTTTATTTTTTCCAGCCAAGCGCGTTGCATTACAGCCACGCTGCGCAAACCATTCGATACTTCACCCGCAATCACCACACAATCGGCGGGATTGCCCAGTAGTTGTTCTTCGACTAAATTGGGTAACGCCGCTTTCAGCTTAGCGGACGATAGCGGCGGCAGGGAAACTTGCAGCAGCGTGACATCACTGGCAGCAAGTAATATCACCACGTTGTGCGCTTTGGCAATAGTCGCCGATATGTCGGTCAGCGAGCCAATCGCTTCGCGCTCTATCGCCCCTTGGGTATTAACCAATGCGTAGGGGCAAGCAACATCTAACCAGTGCGGTGCGAGGTCAGCCGTGGCTTTGCAAGGTAAATGAATGTAAAGCGTACTCAAGGGAATGTGTGTTCAGTGCTTAAATGTCAGGCGGATATTATCATTTCAAGCATGTGAAAAATTACAACAATTTGAATTTAAGTTGCAATGATACCGAGCCATGCAGTTTGTCGTGGTAGGTTGGCACGATTGCTAAGTTAGCACCGATGCGTTTGTACTCAAGGCTTGCAGCGGGAATCGCCGCGATAAACCAACCGCTGTTGTTGACTTTTGGATAGCCATCAAACAAACCAACCACCGCGCCAAAATTTACCTTGCCCCACTTTATAGGCTGATAAAGCACCGCAGCATAGCGAGTGGTTTGCCAATCGCTGTTGTTGAAACGACCTACCGAGACTGCATGATTTGGTGAATAACGATACTCCAACCCTGCACCCGCATTGTCATTTCTGAGATGTTGATCGGTTTGAAAATGATAAGTGGCAAATCCTGAAGTTAACCATAGCTCATGTATAGAGTTTGCATCAGACGTTGTATCAGGCGTGAATATTTCAGCATTGACTGAGAATGAAAATAGCATGAGCAAAATAAAAAAATATTTGTTCATCTCAAAACTCCCTTATCCCAACCAATTTGGTTTGTCCCGCATTGCGTTCAATCAACGCTTGCATATTCAATCCTGCGCGGCTCATATGTACTTTGCCGTTTACCAAAAAATAGTTGCTGCCGACGGATGCTTGGTTGGCAAATGCGCTTAAATTTTTGTTAGGCAAGCGCGTGGTGAAATCCGCAACATCCTTGAAGGTGGCGGTGTCGCGGCTTTTTATCAATATGGTTGCATCGCTTAAGGTGAGATTGAATTTGGCCGCTATGACTTCAACTGGCGCGGTGTTGACGTTTATGGGTGTGACTACGGGCAGAAAAATGACGAATGATTTTAGTGACTCAAGAATTGCTGGCGTGAAGCCCTGCACGGCAAGTAAATCTTCTACTTGCGTGAGATTCATGGACTGTGGGGGTAGTTGATTTACAGAAATGACGGCGGGGATTTTTTGCGCTTCAGCCATAAGGCCAGCCGTGGCTTGCGCGAGTTTCGCATCTATTTTTTGGTTGTTCAGTAATCGCTCAAAGGCTGCCACTTCGTCTTTGTTGATGATGCCATTCACACATAGATTGGACAGGTTAAAACGCGCTTGTGCGTCGCTGATGCTGCCCGATAAAGTAGCGTCGCTGGCATCGGATTCGCTGCGACCATTTTCCACATACTGATCCAGACGTGTTTCAGCAAGCGGCACTGCCCAAGGTTCGTCCAGGGTGTCGATGCTGGAATGCTTGGCATCTTCACGCAAAATCAAGCTCGCCCAATCTAGTGCGCCGCGCAAAATCCATTGCTTTTGCAGCTGTAGCCGTTGGTTTTCGATGGAGCGAACTTGCACTTGTTGTTGCCAAAATAGGCTGGCGACGATAGTGATGGCGAGTGTGGTTAACAGCAATGCGGTGATCACCGCAACTCCTTGTTGTTTATGGAGTAAAGGGGGGCTGGATTTCATAACGCCCCCAGCAAAAAAACTTTAAGCAAGCTGGTTTGCTGCCCCTGTAGTTGCAGCGAAATTTCTAATCCGGTTGGCGCAACAGGAGTAATCGCGGGGCTAACTGGCGTAGCTGTTGAGGCAACATAAGGAACGCTCCAGCCATTGCCGCCCGCGAACCACAGCCGCATGGTCATTGCGCTTACGCCTGATTGCAAGGTGACGTTCCGGGAAGCGTCGGTATTTTTTATGGCAGTTTGCCAGATGCTATCTAACTCATTCAGGTCACGCGTGGCGGATGATTCTCGACGTGTCAGCACACCTTCTTTGACTTGATAACTGACTACTTGCAGTCGCGATGGCTGGCTATCGGCGAACACAGAGCGCACCAGGTTAAGTTGCGCTGGTTTGGCTAGAATTGAGGGACGGTTAAGCAGAATAGTCGGGCTGGCTAGATGCAGACAATCGCTTTGTAATTGGGCAAAGGTAAGCTGCATGCCTCGCGTTTGTTCAAGGTCGCTAGTCAGCGTAATGCGTGCTCTAACGATGCCATCCAAACCTCGCCAGCCCAACACAGCGACAATGGCCAAGACGCTGATGGCAACCAGTAATTCCACCAAAGTTAGTCCGCGTTGCTGATTAAACATTTGGTACGACCTGAATCAATTTGACGATGCGCCGTTCAGTTTGCTGCGCATCAAACACACTGACTTCCACTCGCCTAAAAAACGGGTTGGGAGTCGCCAGTACATTCTCTTCGCACAGCAAAAGTAATTCGCCCTGAGGACAATTGAATTTGCGTAGCCCCAACTCAGGCCATTGATGCGCTAGCCGAATTTGCGACAGTCGGTTTTCTGCTGACCAGGTTGCCATCATCGAAGCACGCAAGTCATTGCTGTTTTGCGTCAAGCTACCAACCGCGCGTAGACTGGCTCCCAAGGCAGTGCCTACAATGACGAGTGCGACTAATACTTCAAGTAGCGTGAAGCCTTTACTGATTTTAGGATGGGATAGGCTCATGTTATTCGACCGTGAAATGCCCAATGCCATCGGCATGAATCACCACCGATGCCTCGCCTAGCGACAGGGTCAAATCAAAAGGTTTGTCGACTGGCTCGCGCCCGAAGGTGATGCGAATCGGTAACGTCTGTTCGAGCGATGACGGGCGGGTGGAAAATGTAACGGGTGATTTTTTGAATTCACGTTCACGTAACAAATCGTCTTGCTTGAGCACTTGCCAAGCATTTTCGTCATGAATGAGGAAGCGGTAGCGGTCTGATTCTGCTTCAAAGGCAATCGGATGATTGCGCACAATCGCCTCGTCTCGCGCAGTTTGCAGCAACAAGGCAATGCGTTGCACATCGTTTTGCAAAACCTTTTGGTCATTGGGCATCGCATTGAACGAAACCATGCCAAGCGTGATGCCCGCAATGACCAATACGATCAGTAGCTCAAGTAAGGTGAAACCGTGCGATGCAGTGCGGCTAGTCAAAACAGGGTAGGCTACAAATCCCACGAACCAATATCGGTATCGTTTTCCGTGCCACCAGGCTGACCATCTGCGCCCAGTGAAAACACGTCAATCTCACCCTTAAGTCCGGGCGATAAAAATTGGTAAGGATTGCCCCACGGGTCTTTCGGCAACTTGTCGAGATAACCGCCAGTCTTCCAACCATTCGCCGCAGGTCCTGTGGTGGGCTTGCTCATCAAGGCTTGCAAGCCTTGCTCGGTAGTGGGATAACGCTGATTGTCTAACTTGTATAACTTGAGTCCTTGCATTACCGTCGCGATGTCCTGCTTGGCTGCAATGATGCGCGCATCATCCGTGCGACCCATCAACTTCGGCACAATTAACGCCGCCAAAATCCCCATGATGACCACGACCACCATGATTTCGATCAAGGTGAAACCGCTTTGCTTAACGCGTTGTAATTTGCTTTTGCTCGAACTCATCTTGGTTTCCTATTCCTTGTAGCTAACTTTAATGATGTCGATTTTACGGAAATTTTAGCGTGGCTGCCTGTAAATCATTCTGATAAAAAATGCAGCGCAGAATGAATGGCGATACAGACTCGATTTACTTCACTATCTGAAGTAAAGTTCACACATGCCCCGCCGCCCGCGCATTCACCTAGACGGAGTCCCGCTGCACATCGTGCAGCGCGGACACAACCGTCAACCCTGCTTCTTCGCCGAAGAGGACTACCACACCTATCTGCACTGGCTAAGTGAAGCCTTACGCAAAGAGAATTGCGCCTTGCATGCCTATGCCCTCATGACCAACCACGTCCACCTGCTGCTCACCCCCAGCGATGCCAAAGCCGTGCCCAACCTCATCATCGCCCTCGGCAGACGCTATGTGCAATACATCAACACCAGCTATCGCCGCACGGGAACACTTTGGGACAGTCGCTACAAATCCTCACTCATCCAAGCCGAAACTTATTTACTATCCTGCCAACGCTACATCGAACTCAACCCCGTGCGCGCCAACATGGTAGACGACCCCGTAAACTACCGCTGGACTAGCTACCGCAACCACGCGCTGGGGCAACCCAACGCAATCATCACCCCTCATCCGCTATACCAAGCACTCGGTACAACCGCTGACGAACGGCAAAACGCATACCGCGCCTTGTTTCGCGCCCAGCTGGATAACGAAGCAATCAACGACATCCGCCTCGCACTCAATCAAAGCCAACCGTTAGGCAACGAACGCTTCTATCAACACATCGAGCAAATGACAGGACAGCGGCGTGAAAGCAAGCCAAGAGGCAGGCCGCGTGTGGCAGCAGACGAAGAAAACATCGTAGTCAACCAAGGCGAGTTGGCGTTATGATTCGTCAAGAAAATGTCAGGGAGAGGCGGCGTGAGGAAATGCACAAACTATCTTGCAGTACTGATAAGCGCAATGGGTATCGTGACCGACGCGGCGGCGATGCCGAAAAACAATTCGAGCCTGACCCCTTTAGAATACTCTTTAGAATACTAGATACGTCGGGCTTTGGTTTACCAATCGTACCTTCCGCTCAAGGTACGCGAGTTGAAATGCCTGCGGTCAGTTTGAGCGGTCAATCAATGGGCGTGTTTGGTCGAATCGGCAATACGGTATCACTGCATTACATGGACTTTGTGTTGCAATCGCTGCATACTCAGTTGCAACCAAACGGTGCATTACCTGCAAATTATTTGAATAACATTCGTTAACATGGATAAAAAATGCGTACACGAAAACTCTGGATTACAGCACTGGTTGGATTGCTTATGACAACGAGCGGCTGTGCCGAAACTAAAGTGGAGGGCAAGCGCGCGCAAGATTTTTTTGCCGACGAGCGTGTTGCAAAGCTGGTAAAAGCGGCGGGCAATGGTGACTTTACCGAAGCCGACCAGGCCATCAAATCAGGTGCTGACATCAACACCGTGGGGGCGGAGGGCATATCACCCCTGCTGTGGGTGATGGGGACAACGCTGAATGTACGCAAGATCGAGTACATGCTCAAAGCTGGCGCAAACCCGAATTACCGCGTGGCGGAAAGGCAACTTTCGCCCATGTATTTGGCATCGGGCGGCGACCGAATCGACATTCTCGAATTGCTGCTCAAACATAAAGGCAACCCGAATTTGCTTGGGCCGCGTGACGAAACTATGTTGGTGGTGGCGGCATCGCAATTTCGTGATAAAAATATTGAGTTGCTGTTGAAGTATGGTGCTGACATTAGCCTAATTGATCGCCATCATGAAACAGTAGCCAATAAAGCTGTTAGGTGGGGAAGGTTTGATTTGGTTGTCCGCTTTCTTGATCTGGGTTTGAAGCAGGATTTTCAAGACCTCGCTAAAGATGTAGATATTATTGCAGTGCAAGCTGGGTCGGAGCAGCAGCACTGGAAAGATAAAGTGATTGAGATGCTCAAGGCGCGTGGGGCAAAGTTTCCAGCTTTTATTCCACACAAAGTGCCTGAAGGCTAACATTGCAACAACACGGTGGGCAACCTGCCCACCAAAACCAACCCCCGCACAACCATGCCCAAGCTCAACCCCATCCTCTCACTCCTCGCGCTGCTGTTATCGCTGTGCTTACTCACCGCCTGCGTCACCACCCCGCTGCACCGCTTCCCCCTCGAAGTGCGTAATCTGGGCAACGAGGAAATACGCGATGTGAATGTGCGCTGTGGGCGGGCGAACTGCATCGCTATAAATTCGGCACATAAATAGTATTACTGCCGTCATTCCGGGCTTGACCCGGAATCCAGCAAAACAACTATCGGCGCGCTTTGCGCGCCACTGGATACCCGCCTTCGCGGGTATGACGTGCTACTTTACAAGTGCCGGATCACCAAGCCCGCAATGCCGCAAGGGCATTCCCACGAAACAACGGAGCTAAAGCTCCTGTTTCTGAGTGAAGGGGCTTGTCCGTGGTTGTAATGGGCTCTTGTCCTCGAACGAGCTAGCTGGTTCGGGGAAAAGCCCAAACAACACACGCCATCGGCGCACCCGCCACCTCACCAAACTCAGAAAATACTTGGACAAGCATACAACTCCCCTTACCCCTACCGGGCAGCCTGGAAGTGAGCTGGCACAATAAACGAACCCGCAGGGGGCTTCCCCAACAAACATAGTCGCTACGCTCGTTGTTTGTTGTGAGGGCACGTCGTATCACCAAGTGTTGCCCCTACCCACCGTCTTCCCCAAACGCGCGGGACATGCCGTGGCGATTGAAATTGCTCGGAGCGTGGCAACGCTGAACGTGGATGCGGTTGCTTCGGGGTTAAGGGGTTTTCCTTAGTTGCAAATTCGACTATATGATAGAAATCCAACTTCGCTGGCCACCCCTTAAAGCTGCGTGATGTTGACCATCCCGCATGATGATTGACAATCAACTTACCCTCGCTACAATGTGTATCGTTTGTGTAGCTTAGTTATTTCATAACTTTAAGGAGATTGCCATGCGTGATGCGGCTATAAATTTACGCGCTCATACCGACCAGCGTGATCTGATTGATCAGGCGGCTCGTCTATTGGGTAAAAATCGTTCAGACTTTATGATTGAAGCCGCCTGCGAGAGAGCGCAAGACGTGATGCTGGATCAAGTGTTTTTTACGTTGGATGCAAAAAATTTCCAGCGTTTCCAAGCGGCACTGGACGCGCCTCCTGCGAATAATGTGGGACTTAAACGGTTGCTTGCCACCAAGGCTCCGTGGGATGCCGCATCTAAGGCTTGATAATTGAGCGACTCCATCCAAGCTCCGCAGCCTCTCGCTCAAATTCATGAGTTGAGCGGGTTTGATTGTGGTGAACCGGTGCTGAACGATTGGCTTAAACGCCGCGCCTTTGCTAATCAAGTAAGTGGTGCGAGTCGCACCTTTGTTGTCGCTAACGAACACAATCAAGTGCTGGGCTACTACGCACTTGCGGCGGGGGCAGTTGCTCATGTCGAAGCGGCGAGTGCGGTGCGTCGCAATATGCCCGATCCGATTCCTGTGATGGTACTGGGACGTTTGGCAATTGACCGATCTTGCCAAGGGCGGCAACTTGGCAGTGCCTTACTAAAAGATGCGCTGCTGCGCACGATGAATGTTGCAGCGAACGTCGGTGTACGCGCATTACTGGTACACGCAATTAACGATGCCGCAAAACAGTTTTATATGCGGCGCGGATTTCAGCAGTCGCCTATCAACCCGTACACTCTGATGTTGAAGCTTCCGTCTAGGTAAGTTGTGTGTCCACTCGCCTCATGCCCACCAGCCTGGCTGCCCAGTTCACCAGCGGCATGGTCAACGGCGTGATCGGCCAAGAAATCCGCATGAAGGTGTACAACCAAGGCAAGATCGATTATGAGCAAATCGCCGCGGATGCCTTTGGTAATGCGCTGGCCAATAGCATCGTCGACAAGCTGCAAAACGCCGGTGGCGAGCAAAAGCTCAAGGACGAGCAAGCGGCTAAACAGGCGGTGGAAAATTCCAAGAGCAATAAATCGTATCCCTTGATGTTGGCGAACCAAGACGAGATTGATTTAGCTTTGGAGGAAAATCGTTCAGCCAATTCCACTGCACGCAAAGGAAAAGACCATTTAACCCAGATAATCCATTAGCCGAATTGAAGTATTCTGAGCGGGTCGAGGTTTACCCGATTCCCAATGGAATCCATTAGAGAAAATCATTTCTAGGCAGATAGATAGGCGAATATATGGCGCAATCATCGGAGACGGCAGCCCCTTTCGAGATCAAATTCACCTCGCGCGAAGTCAGCGCGTGGGGCGGTATGGCGCTGATGAAGCGCATGCTGGACAGCATGGGTTTTCGCGCGGCGGCATCGCGGTGGGATTTGCCCGAGCCGGGCTCCAATCGCGGCTATCCGCCCGTCCAACTCATCGAGCAGCTACTGGTCTCGATCTGGTGCGGCGCATGCCGCTTCACCCACCTCGACATCACCCGGCTGGACAGCACCTTGACGCGCCTGTTTGGCTGGACTCGCGTCGCCGGACACAAAGCCATCGTGCGCCTGTTCGGGCGCTTCGACATGATGCGTCACGAGCGGGTGCAGGCCAGCGTCTATCGCTGGTTCTTCGACGCGGTCTGCACCTTGCCCAGCCTCACCGTGGACATGGACTCCACCGTCATCACCCGCCACGGCGAACAACAAGGCGCGGCGCGCGGCTACAACCCGAACAAGCGCGGGCGGCCATCGCACCACCCGCTGCTGGCCTTCGTGGCGGAAGCGCGCATGGTCGCCAACTTCTGGCTGCGTCCGGGCGATGCCAACAGCGCCAACAACGTGCTGCAATTCATCGAATCCACCTTGCATCACCTGGGCGACAAAACGGTCGGTCTGCTGCGAGCGGATAGCGGCTTTTACGATCAGGCGGTCTTCAAGCTGCTCGAAGGAAAGAACATCAACTACATCATCAGCGCGCGCCTGACCCAAAGCTTGCAGCAAGCCATCATCCGCGAAGCCCGCTGGTTTGCGCTGGAGACGGGATTGGAGCTGGCGGAGATCACCTATCGGACCAACAGCTGGGATACGGCAAGGCGCATCGTGGTGGTGCGCCAGTCGATCAAACGCAAAAACGCACCGGGCAAAACGCTCTCTTTGTTTGCCGATGACCCGGACATTCAAGGCTGGCGCTATGGTGCGATGGTCACCAGCCTGAGCCTGCCCGCAGTGGAAATATGGCGCGGCTACCGGGGGCGGGCGGACTGCGAGAACCGCATCAAGGAGTTGAAGAACGACTTCGGGCTGGACAGTTTCAACCTGAACAGCTTCTACGCCACGGAAGCGGCACTGGGTTTTGCCATGCTGGCTTACAACCTGATGAGCACATTCCGCCAAGCGGTGATGCGCGCAAAAATTCAGCCCACGCTGGCCACGCTGCACCAGCAGGTGCTGGCGGTGGGCGCATTCTGGAATCGCGATTCAAAACAAAACCAGTTGCTGCTCGCAGTTTCGCGACGACGAAGGGCTTGGTTTGACGGGCTATGGGCGAATGCCGGCGATCCGCCCGTGCTGCCATTTCAGCCTAAAATCGGCTAATGGATTATCTGGGTTCATCATGATTGGCTACTTGACAGTGCATATCTTCGTGCATACGATGACGACATGAAAATCGATTTCGATCCGAAGAAAGTCGCGAGTAATTTGAAGAAGCACGGGGTGTCGTTCGACGAGGCGGCAACGAGCTTGCTTGACCCACAGGCTTTAGTTCGTGAAGACTCCGACTCACAAAATGAGATGCGTTTTGTGTTGCTGGGTATGAGTCATGCGGGACGGTTATTAACGGTGTGTTATACCTTGCGTGATGAAGAGGTGATTCGCTTGATTTCAGCGCGTAAGGCCACCAAGAAAGAGGAGAAGAGTTATGCGTAAAGAATATGATTTTAGCCGTGCCAAACGTGCGGCGGATGTGCCGCATCTGGCGAAGTTGCAAGCTGAAATGGTCGGCAAAACGCGCATCACCATGCGCGTGGACAACACGGTGCTGGCGGCATTTAAGGCGCGTGCCGAAACCAGTGGCGGCAGTTATCAGACCATGATGAACGAAGCGTTGAAGCAATATGCCTTGGGGTTGTCGCTGGCGGATGTGGTGCGCGAAACGATACGTGCGGAAATGCACGGTTGACTGGTCGCCGCCTGTGAGCAGATTACCCTGCGTGTGTTGTTGAGGACTAAAGGGACCGGGCTCGAATAATTTTTCAATCCACTGAAAAGTTATGGCGCAGACCACGTTTTCGTATTCATTCCAATGAAAGGATTGCTTGCACATTGTTTTTTCTATAATGGGTTATTGTCGCTATCATTCTGCCACAGAGTAACGCTACAACTACAGCGGCACGAGAATAACTCGTGCATTGTAAATTTTGCGCCGCTCTCTATAATGCTCACGCTTGAAATAATGCTCACGCTTGAATGCTAGCCAGAAATTACGGCTGGATTGCCTTCTAACTTTCACAATAGATCAAGTGCGGCATCGCCGCATTTTGTATTTTAGAAAAGAAAAATTATGCCAGTTATTACCTTACCCGATGGCTCACAGCGTAGCTTTGAACAACCCGTGACAATTGCTGAAGTCGCGCTGAGTATCGGTGCAGGTTTGGCGCGTGCTGCCTTGGCAGGCAAAGTGGACGGGCAGTTAGTCGATACCTCATATCTGATTAGCCAAGATGTTGCGCTGTCTATTGTCACTGATAAAGATGCGGATGGTTTAGAGGTGATTCGTCATTCCACTGCGCATTTGTTGGCGTATGCGGTGAAGGAGCTCTTTCCTGATGCGCAAGTGACGATTGGTCCGGTGATTGAGCATGGCTTTTTCTACGATTTTTCCTATTCTCGCCCATTTACACCGGAAGATTTGCTGGCGATTGAAAAGCGCATGGGTGAGTTGGCGAAAAAAGATTTTCCCGTGACACGCAAGGTGTTGCCGCGTGATGATGCGGTAAGTTATTTCAAGAGCATAGGTGAGCGTTACAAAGCTGAAATCATCGAATCCATTCCGGCGGATCAAGATGTGTCGCTTTACACCGAAGGCGATTTCACCGATTTGTGTCGCGGTCCGCACGTGCCTTCTACCGGCAAACTGAAGGTGTTCAAGCTGATGAAGTTGGCAGGTGCGTATTGGCGTGGCGACTCGAAGAACGAGATGCTGCAACGCATTTACGGCACGGCATGGGCAAAAAAAGAAGAGTTAGATGCTTACTTGCATCAGCTCGAAGAGGCGGAAAAGCGCGATCATCGCAAGCTTGGTAAGCAGCTTGATTTATTTCACATGCAGGATGAAGCGCCGGGTATGGTGTTCTGGCATCCCAAAGGTTGGGCATTGTGGCAAGCGATTGAGCAATACATGCGCGGTGTGTATCGTGATAACGGTTATCAGGAAGTGCGTTGCCCGCAAATCATCGACCGCGTACTATGGGAAAAATCAGGGCATTGGGAGCATTTCAAAGCGGGCATGTTCACGACCGAATCCGAGAAGCATGAGTATGCGATCAAGCCGATGAATTGCCCCGGTCACATTCAAGTTTTCAATTCCGATTTACGTTCGTATCGTGAACTGCCGTTGCGCTATGGTGAATTTGGCTCATGCCATCGCAATGAACCATCGGGCGGTTTGCACGGTTTAATGCGCGTGCGCGGCTTCGTGCAAGATGACGGCCATATTTTCTGCACTGAAAGCCAGATTGAATCCGAAGTCACGGCTTTCAACGCGCTGGTGTTGAAGGTTTATCGTGATTTCGGCTTTAACGAAGTAGCAGTGAAGCTGGCGTTGCGTCCTGAAAGCCGTGTGGGTTCGGATGAGATTTGGGATAAATCGGAAGCGGCCTTGCGAGCGGCTTTGCGCGCATCCGGTCTGGCGTGGGAAGAGCTGCCCGGTGAAGGCGCGTTCTATGGTCCGAAAATCGAATTCCATATTAAAGATGCGATTGGCCGCTCTTGGCAATGCGGAACGGTACAGGTTGATTTTTCTATGCCAGGTAGGTTGGGTGCGGAGTTCGTCGATGAGGATAACACGCGCAAAACGCCTGTTATGTTGCATCGCGCGATACTCGGCTCGCTGGAGCGTTTCATCGGTATGCTGATTGAAAACTACACGGGTGCGTTTCCAATATGGCTTGCGCCCGTGCAATTGGTGGTGATGAACATCTCTCAAGCGCAGGCTGAATATGCGACTCAAGTAACGCAAAACCTGCGTGCAGCTGGCTTGCGTGTAGAATTGGATTTGCGTAATGAGAAGATTACCTATAAAATACGCGAACATAGCTTACAAAAATTACCTTACCAGATAATTTTGGGCGATAAAGAAGTAGCAGGAAACTTGGTGGCCGTGCGTTCCCGTAGTGGTGAAGATATTGGACAAATGACGTTAGAAGCCTTGCTTCAACGTCTGCAAACCGAAATCAAAAACGGGTAGCACGGCTTAAATATTTTTAGAGGATACGGCAATAGCACAAGATAAATCGCAACGCACCAATGAAATGATTACCGCACCACAAGTGCGTCTCATCGGTGTAGAAAAAGAACCACTAGGGATTGTTACCATCGCAGAAGCGTTGCGTTTGGCAGATGAAGCAGAGTTGGATTTGGTAGAGATTTCGCCGCTGGCTGATCCACCGGTTTGTCGCATTATGGACATAGGCAAATTCAAATATGCCGAAGCCAAAAAGCAGCATGAAGCCAAGCTTAAGCAAAAGCAGGTGCAGATTAAAGAGATTAAGTTTCGTCCGGGAACGGATGATGGTGACTACAACATCAAGTTGCGCAACCTGATTAAGTTTTTGGCGGATGGTGATAAAACTAAAATTACCTTACGCTTTCGTGGCCGGGAAATGGCTCACCAAGAAATCGGAATGCGCTTGATTGAGCGCGTCAGAGCAGACTTGATTGAGCACGGCGTGGTTGAGCAATTTCCTAAAATGGAAGGTCGCCAGATGGTGATGGTGTTGTCTCCCAAGTTAGGCAAAAAGTAACAGATTAAGTAGTGTTCATTCGGCAGCAGGGACTGGTCGAAATGAGTAGCAGGTAGAGTCCCAATAAAAAGTGGTGTATGGGTTACCAAGTTTTTCCAGTCGGAAAACACCTCGCACCATAACTTAAGGAGTTGTTATGCCTAAGATGAAAACCAAAAGCGGCGCAAAAAAGCGCTTCGTCGTTCGTGCTGGAGGCACTATCAAGCGTGCTAGTGCGTTCAAACGTCATATCTTGACCAAGAAAACGACCAAAACCAAACGTCAATTACGCGGCACGACTGAAGTCCACGCAACCAATACAGCATCGGTTCGCGCCATGATGCCTTACGCATAAAGGAGTAGAACATGCCTAGAGTAAAACGTGGGGTCGTCGCCCGTGCAACACATAAGAAAATGCTTGCTAAAGCCAAGGGATACCGTGGCCGCCGCAAGAACGTTTACCGTATCGCCAAACAGGCGGTAATGAAAGCGGGGCAATATGCCTACCGCGATCGTCGCCAAAAGAAACGCCAGTTCCGTACTTTGTGGATTGCTCGTATTAACGCAGCAGCCCGTGAGCAAGGTCTGACATACAGCGTGTTTATGAATGGCTTGAAGAAAGCAGATATTCAAGTGGATCGTAAAGTTCTGTCTGATATCGCGATTTTCGACAAGGTTGCTTTTGCACAATTCGTTGTGCAAGCCAAAGCCAGCCTCGGCAAGTAAGTCAGTTTCGCGGCTTAGCAATAAGCTGCGAATTAAGAAGGAGGCTCTGGCCTCCTTTTTTGTTTGTAAACCTCTCCCTTTCGAGTAGGCGAATTAAAAAATGGAACAACTCCAACACATTCTCGACCAAGCGCTAAAGCAGTTCGCGGTGATTAGCGATGAAGCTGAATTAGAGCAAGTCAAAGCAAAGTATCTTGGCAAAGAAGGCAGTCTCACAGCCTTGCTCAAAGGCTTGGGTAAGTTATCTGCCGAAGAACGTCCGGCCGCAGGCGCGCAAATCAATGTGGTTAAACAGGCTATAGAAGCAGCTTTGCAGCAGCGTCGTGATGCTTTACAACAAAGTAAATTGGCTGGAAAGTTAGCCGCTGAATCTTTGGATGTCACTTTACCAGGGCGGGGTGCCAGCACGGGCGGTCTGCACCCAATCACCTTGACCTTGCAACGCATCGAGCAGCTATTCCACTCGCTGGGTTTTGCGATTTCATCTGGCCCAGAAATCGAGAGCGATTTTTATAATTTCACTGCGCTGAATATCCCTGAGAATCATCCCGCACGTGCCATGCACGATACCTTTTATATCGATCCACAACATGTTTTGCGCACTCACACCTCTCCGGTTCAGGTTCGTTACATGGAAAAAAATGCACCGCCGCTTAAGATCATTTCACCGGGACGAGTCTATCGTGTCGATTCCGATGCCACGCATTCGCCCATGTTTCATCAGGTCGAAGGTCTATGGGTGGATGAAGACATCAGCTTTGCCAACCTTAAAGGGGTGGTTCAAGATTTTTTACAACGCTTCTTTGAACAGGATGATTTGCAAGTGCGCTTTCGCCCCTCATTTTTTCCGTTCACCGAGCCCTCGGCTGAAATGGATATGAGCTGGAAAGGCGGTTGGCTGGAGATCGGCGGCTGCGGCATGGTGCATCCTAACGTGCTCAAACACGTCAACATCGATAGCGAAAAATATCTCGGCTTCGCCTTCGGCTTAGGCGTGGAACGCTTGGCGATGTTGCGTTACGGTGTGAATGATTTAAGACTATTCTTTGAGAGTGACTTGCGTTTCCTCAAGCAATTTAATTAAGACGACTGCAATGAAATTTTCTGAAAATTGGTTAAGAACCTTCGTCAATCCCGCACTATCAAGTGCGGAGCTTTCGCATCTGCTCACGATGGCGGGCTTGGAGGTTGAGGGCATGGATGTAGTTGCGCCAGCTTTTAACAACGTGGTGGTCGCGCAAGTGCTGGAGGTGGTTAAACATCCCAATGCGGATCGGCTGAACGTGTGTCAGGTGAATGTCGGCGAAGCACAACCGTTGACCATCGTGTGTGGTGCGAACAATGTTGCGGTCGGTGTAAAAGTGCCGTGTGCGCGCATCGGTGCGGTGTTGCCTGGCGATTTTAATATCAAGCAAGCTAAAGTGCGCAGCATTGAATCGTTTGGCATGTTGTGCTCGGCTAAAGAATTAGGCTTGGCCGAGACTAGCGACGGACTCTGGTTGCTGTCGGATGACGCGCCAGTCGGCACGACCATCCGCGAATACCTAGAGTTAGATGACCACGTGTTCACGCTCAAACTCACGCCAAATCGCAGCGACTGTTCAAGTCTGTTCGGTATCGCCCGCGAAGTATCCGCACTCACTGCTAGTCCGTGCAAACCCTTAGCTATAGCACCTCACAAGGCAACATTAAGCGAGCAGATGAAGGTGCAAGTGGATGATATAACCGCTTGTCCTTTGTATTGCGGTAGGTTAATCCGTGGCGTAAATGCAGAAGTTGTTACACCGATTTGGATGCAGCGTCGCTTGGAGCGCAGCGGGCTCCGCAGCATCAATTCGGTAGTCGATATAACCAATTATGTGATGCTGGAAATGGGTCAGCCCATGCACGCTTTTGATGCGGATAAGCTCTCTGGCGGAATTACGGTGAGGCGTGCAAACCAGGGCGAATCATTGATCTTGCTTAATGAACAAACCGCACAACTTGATGCAGAAGTATTAGTCATTGCAGACAACACTCGTGTCCTAGCCATAGCTGGCATCATGGGGGGGCAGGGCAGTGGCGTGGAAACCAGCACGACAGATGTGTTTTTAGAAAGCGCGTTCTTTCATCCTGATGCGATTGCAGGTAAAGCGCGCCGTTTTGGTTTGGCGACTGACTCATCGTTCCGATTTGAGCGTGGTGTGGATTACGCTGCCACGCAACAAGCAATGGAGCGTGCAACACAATTGTTGGTTGAAATTTGCGGTGGGAATGTTGGCGCGGTAAGTGAGGTACGAGGTACGTTGCCAGTACGCGCACCGATTGGGTTGCGGCGTTCCCGTGTTGCAAGAGTGCTAGGTATAGAACTTAGCAATGAGCAAATCGCCACGCTGTTAACACGTTTGCAATTTGACTTTGTAGCGCTCCCCCACCTCAATCCTCCCCCGGAGGGAGAGGAAACAATCGTCGCCTCTTCGAGACCTTTGTTAAACGATGACTACCGAGTCACTCCACCGAGCTTCCGTTTCGATATGTCTATCGAAGCCGATCTGATAGAAGAATTGGCGCGCTTGTATGGCTATGACAATATTCCACCCATTGCACCCAAGACTTCGCTGACGATGTTGCCTTACAGCGAATCACAACGTCCTATGAGCGGTATCCAGCAAACGCTGGTATCGCGTGATTATCAGGAGATTGTGAGCCTTGCTTTTTTGGATGAGCAAATCGAAAGGGATTTGTGCGGCAATCAAAATCCGCTTAAGTTACAAAATCCTATTGCTAGTAATTTAGCTGTGATGCGTAGTAGTTTGATCGGGGGATTGATTGAGGCTTTACGTTTTAATTTAAATCGCAAACAAGCACGTGTCCGCTTATTTGAGGTCGGGGCATGTTTCGCCAAAGTTAACGAAAGTTATGTGCAAACTCAGCGTTTATCAGGCTTGGCGTATGGTGTTAACTCTCCTGAGCAATGGGGTGTCGCTGCCAAGTCAGTAGATTTTTACGATGTTAAAGCCGATGTCGAAGCGTTGTTTGCGCCACTCGCATTGCGTTGTGTGACAGCAACTCATCCTGCTTTGCATCCTGGTCGCTGCGCTCAACTTTATTTAGGTGATAAATGTGTTGGTTGGTTAGGCGAACTTCACCCGAAATGGCAACAGCAATATGATCTTCCGTTAGCCCCGATTTGGTTTGAAGTTGAACTTGATGCACTGTTACAGAGAAGCACGCCGCACATGCAGGAAGTGGCTAAGTTTTTGCCAGTCCGTCGAGATTTAGCTGTATTGGTCGATGATGCTGTGACGGTGCAAACTTTGTTGGATGCGATGCAGAAGCTTAGTGCGCCTTATGTTAGTGAGATTGTTTTGTTCGATGTTTACCGAGGCAAAGGCGTAGAGGAAAGTAAAAAAAGCCTTGCATTCCGTGTGTTATTGCAAGATACTGAGAAAACACTCACAGAATCTGCGATAGACGCGAGCATGCAATTGTTGATTGAAATTTTGCAAAAAAACGGTGCGCAATTGCGCACGTAAGAAGGATATATGGCACTAACATTAACTAAAGCTGAATTGGCTGATTTGATCTTTACTAAAGTAGGTCTGAATAAACGTGAAGCTAAAGACATGGTGGAAGCGTTCTTCGAACAAATTCGCATGCAATTAGAAAGTGGTGAAAGCGTTAAATTATCCGGCTTCGGTAATTTTCAACTACGAGATAAACCCCAGCGTCCGGGACGTAATCCAAAGACAGGTGAGGAAATTCCAATTACTGCACGCCGCGTCGTCACATTTCACCCAAGCCAAAAGCTGAAAACCATGGTGGAAAAGTCCTATCATGGAACACCAACACTCTAATTCCGAGCTTCCCCCTATCCCCGCAAAACGCTACTTCACCATCGGTGAAGTTAGCGAATTGTGCGGGGTCAAGTCGCACGTGCTGCGCTATTGGGAGCAGGAATTTACCCAGCTTAAACCGATTAAGCGCAGTGGTAATCGCCGCTATTACCAACATCACGAAGTATTGTTGATACGCAAAATTCGTGAGTTGCTATACAGTCAAGGATTTACGATTAGCGGCGCGCGCAACCGATTGGAGAATGCGAACGGAGTGGAGGTGGGTGAAGCGACATTAACGAGATTAGCGGTACAAGTAAGCGCGTTGAGTGAGCCTTCCTCACCTTCGCTGCGTAAAGAGTTGCAGGAAATTATAGGATTGTTAAGCGTTTAACTCCTCTATATTTGATTTGAAGTATTAAAAAAGCCCCTGTCGAAATCGACAGGGGGGTGTAAATAATTTTGTGTAAACGTCATTTTGCAGGAAACTGCTATTTTCAGAAATGGATAAAAAATGACCTTACCAAACGCATTACCTCACGATTTAATTGATAGCCTGCTATCCAATTATAAAAAGCCAGAAGACCTGATTGGAGAGAATGGTCTTCTCAAACAACTCACCAAAGCACTCGTTGAACGTGCGCTGCAAGCTGAAATGGCTGAGCACCTTGGGCATGACAAACATCAGCCAGTGGTCAACAACACTGGCAATGCCCGCAACGGTAAAAGCCGCAAAACGCTCAAGGGCGAATTTGGCGAACTCCCCATTGAAATCCCCCGCGACCGCGAAGGCAGCTTTCGCGCATGAATAACCCGCTTTAGCGGGTATATTCTGCGGAGAAGACCCTTGCGGTTTCGAGCCACAACTCATCCCCAAGCACCAAACCCGCTGGACGGGATTTGATGACAAGATCATTTCGCTATACTCGCGCGGCATGACGGTACGCGAGATTCAGAGCCATCTCAGCGAGATGTACGGCACTGAAATATCACCTACGCTAATCTCCACAGTCACCGATGCCGTGGTTGAAGAGGTCAAGCAATGGCAGTCACGGCCACTCGATGCTATTTATCCTGTGGTGTATCTTGATTGCATCCACGTCAAAGTGCGAGATGCGGGGGCGGTTCGCGCCAAAGCTGTTTACCTCGCTATTGGCATCAACATGGACGGTGAGAAAGAAGTGCTGGGACTATGGATTGCCCAAACCGAAGGTGCGAAATTCTGGTTAAGCGTAGTGACGGAGCTCAAGAACCGTGGCGTACAAGACATCTTCATTGCTTGCGTGGATGGCTTAAAAGGCTTCCCTGAAGCCATTGAAGCGGTCTATCCAAAAGCTGCCGTGCAGCTCTGTATCGTACACTTGGTGCGTAATAGTCTGAATTACGTAGGCTGGAATAAGCGTGACCTAGTTGCTACTGACTTGAAACGGATCTATACCGCGGCAACGGAGGCTGAGGCCGAACAATATCTGACTGAATTTGAAGTTAGATGGAATGATGCCTACCCACCGATTGCGCAATCCTGGCGCAACAACTGGGTACGGATTACGCCGTTCTTCGACTACCCACCAGAAATACGTAAAATCATTTACACCACGAACGCTATTGAGTCGGTGAACATGGGTTTACGTAAAGTAACGAAGAGTCGTGGCTCATTTCCAAATGATGAGTCTGTGATGAAATTGTTCTATTTAGCACTGATGAATATCAGCAAGAAATGGACGATGCCGCTCCGTGATTGGAAACCTGCATTAAACCCAGATAATCCATTAGCCGAATTGAAGTATTCTGAGCGGGTCGAGGTTTACCCGATTCCCAATGGAATCCATTAGAGAAAATCATTTCTAGGCAGATAGATAGGCGAATATATGGCGCAATCATCGGAGACGGCAGCCCCTTTCGAGATCAAATTCACCTCGCGCGAAGTCAGCGCGTGGGGCGGTATGGCGCTGATGAAGCGCATGCTGGACAGCATGGGTTTTCGCGCGGCGGCATCGCGGTGGGATTTGCCCGAGCCGGGCTCCAATCGCGGCTATCCGCCCGTCCAACTCATCGAGCAGCTACTGGTCTCGATCTGGTGCGGCGCATGCCGCTTCACCCACCTCGACATCACCCGGCTGGACAGCACCTTGACGCGCCTGTTTGGCTGGACTCGCGTCGCCGGACACAAAGCCATCGTGCGCCTGTTCGGGCGCTTCGACATGATGCGTCACGAGCGGGTGCAGGCCAGCGTCTATCGCTGGTTCTTCGACGCGGTCTGCACCTTGCCCAGCCTCACCGTGGACATGGACTCCACCGTCATCACCCGCCACGGCGAACAACAAGGCGCGGCGCGCGGCTACAACCCGAACAAGCGCGGGCGGCCATCGCACCACCCGCTGCTGGCCTTCGTGGCGGAAGCGCGCATGGTCGCCAACTTCTGGCTGCGTCCGGGCGATGCCAACAGCGCCAACAACGTGCTGCAATTCATCGAATCCACCTTGCATCACCTGGGCGACAAAACGGTCGGTCTGCTGCGAGCGGATAGCGGCTTTTACGATCAGGCGGTCTTCAAGCTGCTCGAAGGAAAGAACATCAACTACATCATCAGCGCGCGCCTGACCCAAAGCTTGCAGCAAGCCATCATCCGCGAAGCCCGCTGGTTTGCGCTGGAGACGGGATTGGAGCTGGCGGAGATCGCCTATCGGCCAACAGCTGGGATACGGCAAGGCGCATCGTGGTGGTGCGCCAGTCGATCAAACGCAAAAACGCACCGGGCAAAACGCTCTCTTTGTTCGCCGATGACCCGGACATTCAAGGCCGGCGCTATGGTGCGATGGTCACCAGCCTGAGCCTGCCCGCAGTGGAAATATGGCGCGGCTACCGGGGCGGGCGGACTGCGAGAACCGCATCAAGGAGTTGAAGAACGACTTCGGGCTGGACAGTTTCAACCTGAACAGCTTCTACGCCACGGTAGTGACATCCTGGGTTTTGCCATGCTGGCTTACAACCTGATGAGCACATTCCGCCAAGCGGTGATGCGCGCAAAAATTCAGCCCACGCTGGCCACGCTGCACCAGCAGGTGCTGGCGGTGGCGCATTCTGGAATCGCGATTCAAAACAAAACCAGTTGCTGCTCGCAGTTTCGCGACGACGAAGGGCTTGGTTTGACGGGCTATGGGCGAATGCCGGCGATCCGCCCGTGCTGCCATTTCAGCCTAAAATCGGCTAATGGATTATCTGGGTTA